>NZ_JAFM01000001.1:577500-4333578 GCF_000526135.1 Hyphomicrobium sp. 802 | reverse complement strand
GCAGGAATTCGGCAAGTCGATTTATGCCTGGAAGCTCTTTCGAGAATTTGCGGAAGCAGCCGCCAAGCATGGGGAATTCGATAATCAGGAAAGCATCGATCGCCTCGCCGCCACCTTCGATGACGACGACATGCAGCCAGCGTCCGAGCTGTTCATCGATCTTGCCGGAGAGGGTTTGCTACAGGGACGGCTAAAGCTTGCGAAGGCCGCTGCTGCTAAAGTTCTCGCAACACCGAATGCATCACCAGAGAATAAGGAACGTGCGCGCCTCTACATGGCCGCAGCCGAAGCGCCTTCGAACGATGCGGTAAATGCTATGAAGGCGCTGGATCAGATCACTGTCGATCGGCTGTCGGAGGACGACGCTGAGATCCGGGAAGTGGCGGGATTTATCGCCAAAACAGTAACCGGAACAGGCGTCGCGCCGACTGCTGTCAGAAAGACCGCTCCGCAAGCCGTGGCGCAGGCTCCGGGTGAAAAGAATGCAATGACGGCGCTGAATAAAGCCGACGAGATTTTAAAAGAAGCAGATTCAATGATTACTAGGAGTGGGAAATGACGGCAGCAGTTGGAAGCGCCGCATCTGGCGGAGCCGAAGCTCTCCTGCAATCCGTATCGGGAAAAGCATCGAACGGATATCGCGGTCACCTCAAGCAGACGGATGAGAACGATCCCAAGTCGGAAGGCGCGACCCAGAGCGCGCCGCGCGATGATGTCGATGCTGCTGCGACGCATGTCGATAAGACGCGAAAGACGTCGCAGCGAAAGCATGGCAAGGGCAAATCGGATGACGACGATAGCTCGTTCGAGGATGCTTTCGACAGCGTCGGCCAGGATCAAGCGAAAGAGGCGGTCTCGAAATCAACCAACGGAGCAGGAACATCTCCGGATCTCACGTCGGCGCAGCTGACGCCGAATCAAACGCCAGCGACGAATACCGTTTCCTTGACAACCAACGCCGATACGTCTCAGGCTCCGGTCCGGTCAGCAGCCTTGATGCAGCAGAGAAGCATTCTCGCTCTCATGGATGCAAAAAACAGAATCTTCGCAAATTCCGGCGACCTAAAAGCCGACGATGGGACTGTTAATGTCACCGTCGACCACGACGCCATTCCGCAAGATACAAACGAGCTTGTGCCGGTTGCGATCAATCGACGGGAGACGCATTGGAACTTCAATTCCGACGCCATGACGAGCGTCGCGTCGCAGCTCTCGGCTATGAATACGGATAAGGCTGCGCCATCCGCGGCCGCCGTTCTGGCTCAGACAGTTGCTTCGGTCACCACGGCAAAGGAACAGAAGCCGGACGTCAAATTATCGGGCGACGCGCCGCAGTCCGTAGCGCAGCCGACAATCGCAGCGGCAAATACCGATCAGAATGCGAATGCATCGCTTAACAACGACAGCGGAAACAAGAGCGATACGCAATCTCAGTCGCATACGGAAATAGCTTCAGAGGCGGCCAAGAAGACGGAAAAGCCGGATGCTGCGTCGTCCCTCGACCAGATTTTTGCAACCAGCAAAACGTCCAACGCCATCGCGGCTAACGTCAGCAATCAGGTTCGCGACGGCGTAATCACGAGCTTGGCATCGACTGCGACCGACGCCAGCGCAGCAACATCATCCGTCGACGTGCCGACGCGGGCAACCACAGCGCCCGTTCTGCGCACGCTCGATCTAACGTTGTCGCCGGCGGATCTTGGTTCGGTCAGGCTCCGTCTGAGTCTCAGTTCGAATTCATTGTCGATCGAAGCCGAAGCATCGAAGGCGTCGACAGCCAAGCTTCTCAACGACGATCGGCCGAATCTCGAACGCGGCTTGAAAGATGCAGGCTATGACATCTCAAGTATGAAGATTACGGATACTTCCGCCAGTAGCACCATGAGTTCGAACGGTTGGCAGACGAACGGTTCCCCGTCTCGTGATGGAGATCCATCGCGTTCGGGCTTCATGGGCCGGCAAGATGGCGAGATGCAAAGACGTGATGGATCGCCGTCCGATCAGGCCCAACGTCGCCCCAGAGAATCCACTCAGCAGCCGGCGTCGGCTGAAGTTGCCGGCGTCAGGTCCGGCAACGCAGTCTATATCTAGGACTCGTTAAATGATGCAGCAGCAGGAATTGGCAGGAGCTGGGCTACGTGGTCCATTTCAACTCGCGTCTGATGCCATCGAGGAAGAGCTGGTCGATCGTTGTCCGGGTACGTATGCGCTTGGCTTCGTCGATCATCTTGGGCGCTTCGCGATTACATACGTCGGAAGCGCCGGCGAGGACCTCAAATCAAAATTGAAAGCCCATATCGGAACCGCGACGCAATTCAAGTTCCGCCATTTCGCGGATGAACGTCAGGCCTTCGAAAAAGAATGCGAGATATTTCACAAGTTCATGCCGAACGGAAACATCCTGCACCCTAGCCGACCGCGCGGAACAGATTGGACGTGTCCGAAATGTCGTCGTTAGCCTGACTCGTCGATAGCAGACTGATGACGTCCGCAAGCGCCTGATGATAGCCGGCATGCCAGTAGGCGCATTCGTCGGTGTCGCGATCGAGATGGCGTTGCGCTTCGAGAACTTTTGACCAATTCCCGTCGAGTTGTGCACCCATGCCGGCCATACGCAACTGCAACATCTTAAGGTCGGCGCTCACGTCGTCCATCTTTAACCCCATCGCATTCTCTGCCGGTCGAGGGCCGGCTGCGATGAGACATTACCCGACATTCGTGGGAACATCGCGAAAGAACAATCTCGCATTTTAGATAAGTTCGCGAGGCTCAGTGTTCACTCTTTTTCAACCGCGCAACGTAGCGATCCATGAGATCATTGGCGATCATCATGCGCTGTGTCGCAAGCTCCCTGAGATCGGACTGCACACGATCCGGATGATTTCTAAGTGCAAATTCTCGCCGCAGTGTCGCGATGTCAGCTTCGGAAAAATTTGCGTCGAGTCCAAGTTCAATTAAGATTTTATTCGGATCGAGCAACGGATCTGCGCTGATGCTGCTTTGCTCATCGAAGGCATAGGGATGTTTCGGAGGGACTTGAGAATTTCCCACGCCACCGCGAGAAGCAGCCGCCAAGGCCCACGCCGCCTCTAAACCGTCGATGGAAAGGCGATTGGGGCGTGATACACCGGCGGGCCGATCGTCATGACCGAACAAGCTGTCAATGATCGATTCAAAATCGGACGGAATGGATTCCCGTGATGTCATTCGGACCGCGGTTCGAAGCGAAATGCCGGATCGCGGAACGTTACGAAACGCAGCTTGCAGTACGCTGACGGGTCACGTCCCGCCGATCACGGCCGTCGCGTCGACTTTTGCAGCGTTACGGCTCTGCCGAAAAATTCCCGACCGAGATCTTCAAAGTCGAGTCGTTCATCGACGTTGGGAACCGGATAGAGAAACTCTACGCCCAGATGTTTGTCGCGTAGCCATGTCACTGTGCCATCGAGCATTGTGCCATCGAAGAGCGTTAGCGCGATTCTGTCACCGACGTTCGGGACGATTCCGTCCCCGACGCTAATTTTTGCTCCGGATTCCGATAAGTCGACGAGGTCGCAGATGAGCCGCATGCCGCGAAAGTTTAAAGCGACGTGCTGGCGAGCTATGCGCCGGATGCCGTCGCGCCGCTTGTCGTCGGCCTCGATGCTTTCCGGAATCAGGACCTCGGTCTGAAAGCTGCTCATGAACTTTTCAAACGTGGTCTTACTCATTTACGCACCCAAACTTCAAATCCGCGCATCAGGACGCGCAAACACGCAGCATATAGCCATTAATTCGCAAGCGGATCTTTCTATTCCGGAGAAACGTCCGAATTAAGAAGTCTTTGGTTTACGCAATCGTTTGGAAATAAATTCAAATTTATCGATTTTCCAACGATCGGCAAAAAGGCGAGCGCGTCCCATCTTCCGCCTTCGCAGCCTCAATCGCTGTGATTGCTCGAAGAACAGATGCAGATGCAAAGGGCAAGCGCGGACTTATGATTTGGCGTGGCATTTCCGACCCACGCAATAATGAAATAATTGTTAATAAGTCACGTGAATCACTGTATTTCCTTCTGTGCCAATGATTTGCGGGGCTTGGGGGGCATCATGTTCGTTGTGCTTGACGACCGTTTGACGGTCGCGGGGGGATACGTCGCGTGCTTTGAACGCGAAGGAGTAGCGGCAACTTCAGTTGATCCAAACGAGTTCTCGGAGTGGTTCGAACTCATCAATGATGCCGATATCGCGGTTATCGAGGGCTTTTTGATTGGTGCGGTGACAAACCGGCGCCAGATATCCGCAAGGATCAGAGCACGCAGCCGCGCGCCGCTCATGGGGCTGATCGAAGCGCGGGCGCTGAGTGAAACGCTCGAGCTTTTCTCGCTCGGGTTTGATGATGTCCTCGCGAAGCCCTTTCACGTCCGCGAAGTCTTGGCGCGCAGCGGCGCCATTCGTCGCCGGATGCAGATCGTCGACGAATGTGTCGATGTTGGTGGCATCCGGATTTTCTTCGACGGTCGCGATCCGATCGTGAACGGAGAAGTGCTGCCCCTGCCGCGTCGTGAGCGGCGGATCCTCGAGTGTCTCGTGCTGAGCCGCAACACCCGCATTACGAAGACCCAGATCTTCAATCGCGTGTACGGCATCTTCAATGACGAAATTCATGAGAACGTCATCGAAAGCCACATCAGCCGCCTGCGCAAGCGGCTGAAGCAGAGACTCGGTCACGATCCGATCGATTCCCAGCGTTTCCTCGGCTACCGCTTGAAAGACCTTGCCAGCGATGATGCTGCACAGCCCGCGGAAGCAGCGCAAACCAGTCTCACGCAAGGCCCAGATGCTTCAATTGCGCCGAGCATCATTCGCGACGAGGAGAATGTCGATGGGTCTTTACGGAGTAATGACTACCAGCGTCTCGGGCATGTCTGTCCAGTCTGACCGTATGGGTACGGTTGCGGACAACATCGCAAATATCAACACCACTGGTTACAAAGGCGCATCAACGGAATTTGCAACGCTCATCGCGGAAGGCAGCGTCGCCGAGTATGTGCCGGGTTCCGTTTCGACCATCGCTCGCCGGGCGGTCTCCCAGCAGGGAGACTTCACCTACACGAAGTCGCCGACCGACCTCGCGGTCAGCGGCAACGGGTTCTTTATGGTCGAAAGCGATTCTGGAACGCCCTTCCTGACGCGTGCAGGCAATTTCGTTCCGGACTCCAATGGCGATCTGGTGAACGCTGCAGGGTTCAAGCTGCTCGGCTACAACCTTTTGGACGGCAGCTCGAGTTCCGTCGTAAACAGTGCCGCCGGCCTTCAGGTCGTGAGCACGAGCAGCCTTGGCCTGAAGGCAACGCCTTCGACAAGCGGCAAGTTCGGCGTAAACCTCCCTGCTGACGCGGACATTACTGCCGCGGCCAACCTCCCGGCTGCGAACGCCGCGACGGCGGAATATGCCGGCAAGACCTCGATCGTCACTTACGATAACCTCGGCCATCAAGTGACGCTCGACGTCTATTCCGCGAAAACGGCCGATAACACCTGGCAGATAACCGTATACAACGCGGCCGGCGCGACCAACGGTGGCTTCCCCTACGCTGCGGGATCGCAGTTGACGACGACGAACGTGACGTTCGACGGCACGACTGGCGCATTGACCTCGACGAGCCCGCAAGCGCTGAGCTTCAACATCCCCAATGGCTCAACATTCTCGCTCGACATCAGCAAGATGACACAGCTGGCGGCGAGCTATTCGCCCCAGACCGGCGCCGAAGCACCGAGCGCAAATGGCAGTCCTCCGTCTGCTGTTGACCGTCTTGAGATCAGCGACGAAGGCATCGTGACGGCAGTCTACAAGGACGGTTCACGCGTTGACGCATTCAAGATTCCATTGGCGACCGTCGCGAGCCCAGACAATCTCACGGCGATCTCCGGGAACGTCTACGCCACGAACAAGGAGTCCGGAGATTTGCAGCTCGGCACCGCTAACGAGAGCGGTCGTGGCAAAATCATCTCTGGCGCATTGGAAAGCAGCACCGTCGATCTTGCTTCCGAGCTGACGACGATGGTCCAGGCGCAACGCAACTACACTGCAAACTCGAAAGTGTTTCAGACCGGTACCGAACTCCTGGACGTACTCGTCAACCTCGTTCGGTGACGGAAACATAGGAAATAAAGGCCCAGCTGATGTCGCTTACGCAGAGCACGAGTAATGCGCTTTCAAGCATTTCGACGGTTTCCGAGCAGATTTCTGTCGTCTCACAGAACATCGCGCGCGTAAACAATACGGACGCAAGCAGAAAAGTCGCGAATGTCGTCAGCGGGCCGGGCGGTGGCGTCAGCATCGCGGGCGTGACGAGAACGGCCAACAAGCTGCTTCTCGACACGTACCTCGACGCAAACGCAAGCAGCCAAACGCAATCGGCCGTCAATTCGGCCTTGGATCAGTTACAGAATACGGTGGGCGACACGGACTCGGATACGTCGCCCGCCGCCTTGATGTCGAAGCTAAACACGGCACTTCAGAATTATTCCGCTACCCCTCAGAATAGCGCCGTTGGGGCAACAGTCGTAACCGCCGCACAAGAGCTGGTGACGTCTCTCAACGAAGCTACACAGGCAGTCACTGACGTTAGAAATCAGGCCGATTCCGACATCGCGACGTCGGTCGGCAACATCAACAGCCTTCTTTCGCAGTTCCAAACGCTCAATCAGCAGGTCGTGTCGGCCTCGGGTAGCGGTAGGGACATCACGGACGTCTTGGACGCACGCGATACAGTATTGAAACAGCTGTCGAATGAAATAGGAATTCGGACGGCCACGCGCGACAACGGCGATATGGCCATCTACACGGACAGTGGCGTCACCCTGTTCGACAAAACGGCAAGGTCGGTGACCTTCCAGCAATCTGCGAATCTGTCCGCGAACTCCGTCGGATCGCCAGTTTATGCTGATGGTGTGCCGATTGCGGGCACACCGCACATGATGTCGATCAGCTCCGGCAAGCTTGCTGGTCTCGTTGAAGTCCGCGACAGCATCGCCCCGACCTATCAAAGCCAACTCGATGAAATGGCCCGCGGTCTGATCTCGACGTTTGCCGAGAGCGATCAATCTGGAAGTGGTTTGCCGGATGCAGCCGGATTGTTTACCGACGGCGGCTCCTCATCAGTGCCGACAAGCATCGTTCCAGGTCTAGCAGGCTCGATCAAGATCAACGCAAGCGCCGATCCGACCCAGGGCGGAAACGCCGAGCTCATTCGTGATGGCGGTATTGCCGGCGCGAGCTACACCTACAACAGCGACGGCGGCGCATCTTATACGGACCGCATCCAGCAGCTGATAACGAATCTCGGTTCCACCCAAGCCTTCGATTCCTCGACCCAGATTCATTCGACGGGATCGATGCTCGATTTCGCCAAGTCGTCGGTCTCGTGGCTCGAAGCGCTGCGTCAATCGTCAAGTAACGAGGCGGAATCGCGCCAAACGATTGCTGATCGCGCCGCCACCTCACTGTCGCAAGCCACCGGTGTAAACCTCGACGAGGAAATGACCAATTTGCTCTCGCTAGAGCGAACGTTTCAAGCCTCCTCCCGTCTCATCAGCACCGTCGACAATATGATCTCGACGCTCTTACAGGCAGCGAGCTGACATTCATGATTTCCTCGTCATTCATCTCTTCCGCTTCGATCTCCAATGAAACGCTCAGATCGATAGCCAAGTACCAGCAGCAGCTCGTCGACGCCCAAAAAGAGCTTGCGACGGGCAGGCACGCAGACGTGGGTGTAACCCTGGGTGCGACGACGGGCGTCAGCATCTCGATGCGCCAGGACATGGATCAGATCCAGGCCATCCAAGGTTCAAACAATCTTGTGCTCAACCGTCTCAGCGCGTCGCAATCAGCGCTTGATACGCTGGCGAAGAGCACGTCCAATTTTCTCTCGAGTCTGATCACGGCGCAAACGGCCGCCACGTCTCAGGATACGTTGATCCAATCGGCGAAGGCCGGGATGCAGACGCTTCAGGATCAGCTCAACGCCTCGCTCGACGGCCAGTATCTGTTCGCGGGCATCAATTCCGACGTCCAGCCCATGGAAGACTTTTTTGGAACGCCGCCATCGGCTGGCGCGCAGGCGATCACCGCCGCCTTTACCGCCAAGTTCGGCATGAGTCCGGATGACCCGAACGTCTCCAGTATTTCGCCCAATGATATGAGCGACTTTCTCAACAATGAGTTCGCCAATCTGTTCTCGGATGCAAACTGGTCGAGCACCTGGTCGGCCGCATCGGACAAACCGGTGAGCAGCCGAATCTCTCGGAACCAAATCATCGATACGTCAGTGACAGCCGACAACGGCACATTCCGGTCGTTGGGCGAAGCTTTCGCAATGATTTCCGGCCTCGGCTTTGCAAACCTGAATAGCGGTACGCAGCAGGTAATAATCTCGAAGGCTCGCGACCTCACCGGAGACGTGACGGGCGGCCTCACGCAAGTTCAGTCGGCTCTCGGCGTCACGCAACAGCGCGTTACTGACGCCAACAGTCAGATCGACTCGCAAGTCGATTTTCTAACGAAGTCGATCGACAATCTGGAACAGATCGATCCTGCCGCAGTCACGACGCAGTTGTCGCAGATTTCGACGGCGCTTCAGGCGGCGTATTCGCTGACGAGCCAGCTCAACAAACTCAGTATCCTCGATTACCTGAATAACTAACGACGGCATCCAAGGGCGGATTGCGGAAGGCGAAAGATGTATAAGTTCTCATATGAAGAAACATTAAGCGAGTCCGGCAATCGGCAGCGCGAGAACGAGCGCCTGGCCCTCGAGCAATCCGTGGCCCTATTGAAGACGGCAGAGAAGGCGGGACCGCAGTCGCGCGAAGCCATAGACGCCATCATCTTCTTGAACAGGCTTTGGAGCTTCTTTCTTGAAGATCTCGCGAAACCCGAAAACGGGTTACCGGACGATGTGCGCGCCAAGTTGATCTCAATAGGGATCTGGATGCTCAAAGAAGCCGAGGCGATCAGCAACGGCAAGTCGCGGAATTTCGCGGGCCTTATCGACGTATCAAATGTCATCGCGGAAGGTCTTTGATGGCTGGCGGCCTGAAAATTACCCTGAGAGCCGGTGAACGCATCTTCATCAACGGCGGCGTTCTGCGCGTTGATCGCAAAGTCAGCCTCGAGCTCATGAACGACGTCGTTTTCCTGCTCGAACAACACGTGATGAAGCCGGAAGATACAACGACGCCTCTGCGGCAATTGTATTTCATGATTCAAATGATGCTCATGGATCCGGCGCTCTACATGAAAGCACGGACGATGGCGAGGGAATCGGTATCGAACCTTTCGGCGAGCATCCGCGATCCCAAGATACTTGACGGTCTCAGGGAGGCGGGCGACATGCTCGATGGCGACCGGCCGTTCGATGCTTTGAAGAAAGTGAGAACGCTGCTTCCGTTAGAGGTCGCGGCAAACGCCTCGGAAGAACGCAGCAAGGAGGTCGCATGACCACGGTTCCAGCCACCGGCGGTACGTCGGGTACGCAGACGTCTTCGAGCAGTCAGTCCACAACGACGCTCGACTATAATGATTTTCTTAAGTTGATGGTCGTGCAATTGCAGAATCAGGATCCACTCAATCCGACCGATACGAACGAATTCATGTCGCAGATTGCCCAATTCTCGAATGTCGAGCAGAGCATCAACGCGAATTCGAAGCTCGACCAGCTTCTGGTGAATTCCAATATTTCCCAGGCAAGCACGATGATCGGGCTGGTCATAACGGGAACGGATGGCACGCAGGGCGTGGTTCAGTCGGTCCGTATCGACTCCTCAGGCTCGACCGCGATCCTGACAGACGGAACTCAAGTCCCGATCACCGCAGGCGTATCGATAGGATATCCCATATCGTCATGACAGAAGGTGATGCACTTCAGCTCGTTCAACAGGCTATCTGGTTGACGATTGTGCTCGCTGGCCCAGTTGTGGGTTCCGCAATGGTTATCGGCGTGGGCGTCGCATTTGTTCAAGCGCTCACGCAAATCCAAGAGATGACGCTGACGTTCGTGCCTAAGATAATTGCCGGATTTGTCATACTTCTGCTGACGGGAAGTTATAGCGGAAGTTTGCTGAAAGTATTTACCGAACAGATATTCATGCGAATTGCTGCGGGTTTTAAATAGCGTTTTCTGATCTATCACGTTGCGTAAATGGTAATATAAACAGACTATTTCGAAAATGCGCAAAAAGAGCATTGCGCCAGTAGCCGACTCGTGGTCGGGATGCTGGCGGCATTTATTTGAATAAGTACGCAGCCTAATCATAGCTACGACTTTAGTGCCGTCGGCTTCATTGCCGGGAAGTTCCACTCTTCATTGAGCCTCGCCGCGTCTTTGCCGCCGGGAACACGTCCGATTGGGTTGCGAGTTCCGTCAATTCGAGCCGAGCACGAACCATGAGCACATTTGCACTCCGGCAGCTACCGTCCTCCGCGGCTTTCATGTTGGCAAGCCTTGCGGCCATCGCCTGCACGTTTCTCGTGTGGAACATCTCGATGCGCTCCGAGGGCGATTTAGCATCGCTTCTGAGCTGGTCCGATGTTTCCTGGCAAATAGCCGAGGTCGATGCAAGAGGTCGTATCGTTCGTCTTGGAGCCCATCCTTTCGGACTGGCACTTCTTTTCGGCCTCGTCACGGCCTGCTGCATGAGCTTCGCTTGGGGCGCCTGGAAGTTCATCGATCGCAGGCCTACGCAACGAGAGGCGGACGAGGGCCTCTCGGACCGGCTCGAAAAAGTCGGCAAAGAACTCGACGACGAAATGTCGTCCGTGATGCGCCTCTTGAAGCAGCATCTGGATTTGAGCGGATCTCATTCGGAATCGTTGACGAAAGCTGCTGATGGTCTCGTCTCTTCGACGTCGCCAGATGGTATCCGGGCGATCATCCAGTACCTCATCAGCGAAAACAAAAAGGTGCAGACCGAGGTCAACGAGCTGAACAACCGTCTTCAGCAGTCGCAGCTGCAAATTGATAAGCTACGCGTCAGCCTGAGTGACAGCCATCGATTAGGCATGTTGGACGCTGTGACGTCACTGAAGAACAGGCACTGGCTGGATGTCCATCTTCCTAAAGAAGTGGAAGCGGCGTCGCACGCCAAGGAACCGCTCAGCATCATCATGGCCGACGTCGATCACTTCAAACGCATCAATGACACGTTCGGCCACGCCGTCGGCGACGAGATCCTGCGGCGCTTCGCGGAACTCCTCTCCAAGAATATCAAGGGCAGAGACACGGCGGCCCGGTATGGTGGTGAAGAATTCATCGTCGTTCTGCCCCAAACGCGGCTCGCGGGCGCCAGAAATCTCGGCGAGCAAATGCGCGGTGAACTCGAGTCTAAGAAATGGATGCATCATCGCACGGGGCAGCCAATCGGGAAGGTGACGGCATCGTTCGGCATCGCCGAATTGCGGCAAGGCGAAGAATACGACGATTTCCTTGATCGCGCAGATTCCAAATTGTACGAAGCGAAAGCTGCAGGACGTAATCGTGTTGTCGTCGACGACTAAGTCGGTCGAAAGAGCTTCGCTTTAGACACTGACGGATTACACGCCGTTCTTAGAGCGGGTTGGCGAACAGCGTCCTGAGCTTCGCCGCAGGCACGGCCCGCGAGAAAAGAAAGCCTTGCGCCTCGACGCAGCCCTCTGCGCGCAGTCGCTCAAGCTGCTGCTCAGTCTCGACGCCCTCTGCGACGCTCGTCATTCCAAGATTATACCCGAGCTGAATGATTGATCTGCGAAGTGTCGCTGACCGCTTGATGTTCGCGACCGCCGACACGAACGACCGGTCGATTTTGATTTTGTCGAACGGAAAGTCCTGCAGATAGCTCAGCGAAGAAAACCCTGTACCGAAGTCGTCGATCGAAAAGCGGACCCCCATCTTCCGAAGCGTTTCAAGCGTCGCAGAAGCCGCGTCACGATCCTTCATCAGGAGCGTTTCAGTAATCTCCAGGATCACACGGGACAGCGGTATATTCTTGGCCGCGTTGGTGACTTTCTCAACAAGGTCCGGCTCGCGAAACTGAGCCGGGGAGATATTGACGGCAACCCAGATGTCATCGGGCCAGAGGCTCGCCTCCGCACACGCGCGCTTCAAAACCCAGTCACCAATTTGGCCGATAAGCCCGCATTCCTCCGCAATTGGGATGAACTCGGACGCAGGAATAATTCCGCGGACCGGATGCGACCAGCGTATCAGAGCTTCGCAACCGACGATGCGCCGCGTCTTGACGTTTACGATCGGCTGGTAGTGAAGTTCGAATTTGCTGTTCGCAATCGCCTCATGCAGTCCCATGATGATCTGGTGACGCTTCTGCAAGCGCTCATGCATCGAATGTTCGAAGAAGCCGAAGCTTCCGCGCCGCACGGATTTTGTCCGGTAAAGCGCCATGTCGGCATTCGTAAGTAGCTTCTCGGCATCGTTCCCATCGGACGGGCCGACCGCGATCCCGATGCTTGTGCCGACGGTGAGCGTATTATCTCCGAGTTCGAAGGGCTCTGAAAACGCCGAAAGGATGCGCTTTGCCAGCGATTCGACTTCTTCGATGGATTGCGGCGCCATCTGAATAATCGCGAACTCATCGCCGCTGATCCGTGCGACCGTGTCGGTATCTCGGACTTCGCTTTTTAACCGTTCTCCGACTGCAAAGAGCAGCGCATCACCGACATGATGGCCGAGAGTGTCGTTGATCGACTTGAAGCGATCGAGATCGAGGCAATGAATGGCGAGCGCCCAGCCGCCCTTGGCTTGCGCAAGTGCCGAGCGCACGCGCTCTTGAAACAGCGTGCGGTTGGGTAGTCCGGTTAGTGCATCCTGATGCTCAAGGCGCCCAATGGTTTCCTGATCGCGTTTGCGTTCGGTAATATCAAAGTGGGAAACGATAAACCCGCCGTCAGTAAGCGGCGTGCTACGGACTTCAAGGCAGGTGCCGTTGGGCCGGCGCCGCTCGAACGCCTGCGCCTCACCTTTCGTCGTGAGATCGAAGCGAGAGCGGATTTGCTTTTCAGTTTCTCCCGGCCCGTATTCGCCGCGCTCGGCATTGAAGCGATAAAGATCCTCAAGAGTAGGAAGACCGCGTTTGAAGAGATCGTCCGGATATTCCAAAAGCTGCTTTTGTCGTTCATTGATCAGCACCATGTGCAGATCGCGATCAAAAACGGTCAGTCCGCCCGGAAAGCTTTCAGCGACAGCCTGCAGCAACACATCATTATTCGGCCGTGCGACGTGGGTTTCAACGGGGGCGGCCGTTTCTGCCTGAAGCGATACAAACCCTATGATGCGTCCGCTCCGGCCCTTGAGCGGCCGAATGGTCGCGTCGACCCAATAGAGAGTTCCGTCCTTGGCTCGATTTTGAATGCGTGAATGCCAAGTTTCACCGCGGTTGAGAACTTCATAAGCCGCGCTCCAGAATGCGCGGGAATGATGGCCTGAACTCAAGATTGAATGGTTTTGCCCCAAGAGCGCATCGCGCGCGTAGCGGCTGATCCGCACGAACGCGTCATTCACATGAATGATGCGACCTTCATTGTCTGTGATCGATACACAGCCGAACGGATCGAGCGCCGACGCCAGCGCTTTGACGTGTCCAGACAGGCTAGGAGGGGCGGCTGCAGTTTTTGCCTTACGGGCCGCTTTCTTAGCCGCAGCAGTTTGCGTACGTTCGCTGGGCTTGAAAGCCGTAACGCCCTTAGCTGCTGAGCCCCGCATCGTCCCGCCCGTTTACATTCTGGCCGAATACTGAACGAAATCCCTTGCGTTCGGATTTCGAGCGGGCCCAACTTTTTCATTTTATGATGCCGACCATGCGTCGGCTCGTCACGTCCACATTATTTTACATTTTGCCAGTTCTGAAACTGACAGACCTCATCTATTCGCATAATTGGTCTTAAATCTCTTAAGGTCCGATTATCTGATTTTCAGTCGAATCAGGTTAGTCATAACTCGTCTGTATACGGATATGTGTTTTGGCATGCTAAAGCCCGCAAATCGCCCGGGCAGATAGAAGGCTGGATCTACAGTAGGTTATTGGCAGCAGAGGCGCGTCGGCGCCATCGTAATGAGCGTAGATGCAAGTGTAACAAATACGTCAATCACTCAGAAGATAGGTCAGCAACTTGGCGATAGAACGTCCAAAAGATCAGAGGCAATTCGGCCGGCGCGCGGTTTTCAAGCCGGGTACCGTCGTGCTTGACGATGGTCAACGTATTGACGGCACCATTCTCGATCTTTCGGAGGGCGGCGCTAAAATTAAAGTGCCGAATCCGAATTTATTGACCGGCGAATTTTTTTTGAAGTGCCGAGCGACGATTTGATTGTCCGATGCCGCGTTATTCGGGTCGACTCCGGTATCGTCGGCCTGCGCTATATCAAGCCGCCGCGCCGATTGTCCTGGGTTAAGAAATAGCGCGCCGCGAGTCGGCAATTGCTTGAAATGATTCAAGGTTTGGCAAATTAGAAATTGTGCCGCGCCGCGAGGTTAAGAGGGTGCTGCAAAAGTCCATTATTGGGGCGGAATTAGAGTTTTGGTGATATCTCGATATTTATTCAATTAATGAGAAATAAATTTACGTCGTAAACGAATTCGATAGCATTGCCGAATACGGTTATCGCACGGCAGCTTGATTAAGCAATCAAAGGCATGACGCCGCGCAGCCGTGTCGGTTTAGATCCGACATGTTCCGGCCTATTCGAGCAGGAACACCCTTTCATGGGCAATGGTCGATTGCGCCCGGCATTTGCCGGTCGTCGCTGCGCATTTTTGGACATCCGAAACGTCATCGCTCGCTCGCGCACGTGGATCGCGGCGAACGAAGTCGCGCGCGCATAGTTCGGTCGCTCCCCACCAAACGAAATTCGTCCTCCCACCGTCAAAGGCGAAAGCCGGTCCATCTCAAAACGAATACGAAAAAATACGAGGAGAGAAGCACGCCATGGTCGTTGAGTATATTAATAGCAAGTGGTCGATGCCCCGTCGGCTTGTGCTAATCGCTTCGGTTTTTCTTATTCCGTCGCTGGCACAACTTTATCTCTATGCAGATAATACGTTCCGGCACATCGGCGCGATCGATCGCGAAATTGAGGGTGCCAAACTCGCGTCAGCCGTTTGGGCGAAGATGCCTACCAGCAAGGACGGAGTGGTGACGGGCCGAGAGAGCGACGAGCTTGCAAGCGCGGCAAAAGCGCTTGGGGTTGGATCGGCGCTGGGCGCTTTCGAAAATGCCAAGACGGTGAGTGAGCAGGCCCACAACGGCTTCGAGCTTTTGGATCAGATCGCAAATGCGTCCGGCCTCGCGACAGACGCGTCTGACGACGGCTTTTACGCCCAGGATATCTTTATTCAGCGCCTCTCGGGCGTGAAGCAGGCAGTCGTCGAATTGCAGGACACGCTCTCGACGCCGGCCACCGCGGGCGATCAAACCGATCTGGCGATGAATTATGCCGTGCTGTCACGCACCAACGCCAAGTTGAAGGCCTCGTTGCGCAAGCTATTTGGCGAGGATGCAACGGGCGAACTCAAGCGCACCATTGGGGATGAGCCTGCACAGCTCGTGGCGAAGCTTGACGGCATTGCCGCGCAGATCAAAGCTGCGAACTATCAGCGTACGGCACTGGGCGGCGCGTTCCAAGCTTCTCTGTCTGATGCCAACGACATGATCGGAGCGGTAGCGAGTTCGCTCGGTGACACCTTCCTTCAGATTGCCCAGCGGCGCGTGAACGCTGAATCGGGCGCGCTCTACTGGACGCTTGGCCTTCTGGTATCGGCAACGATCCTCGCAATCGTTCTGGTTGCTCTCATTTCGAAGGGAACGTCGCTCCGGCTTTCTAATCTCGTCCGCTCCATGGAGCAGCTGAGCCACAAGGACCTGAGCGTAAGCATTCCTTACCTCTCTGACACCAACGAGAACGGCAAGATCGCCGGCGCCCTGGCGCGCTTCAAGGAAGCGTTGCTGGAAAACAAATCGATGACGGATTCGATTGTTTCGGCGGCCAAGGAACAGCAGGAACAGAGCGAGCACTACGCCCGTGAGCACGAGCGCTTCATGGCTGCATTTACCTCGGCGGCGGAACGTATTGCGAGCGGAGATTTCGCGCATCGCATTACGGAGAATGTTATCAGCGAGTACGAAGCCATCATCAACCAAATGAACCTGATGATGGGTCAACTCGAAGCGGCTCAATCTGGAAAGCTCGAGGCTGAGAACCAGATCAACGTCGTTGTTGCATCTCTCGGAACGGCGCTTTCCGAGCTTGCCGACGGCAATCTTGAAACGACGGTTTATGCCGAATTCGCTCCGGAATTCGAAAAGCTGAAGCGAGACTTTAATACGGCAGCCTCGCAGCTCAAGAGTACGATCGAACTCGTGAAAAAGGGCGCCAGCAGCATCAGAATCGGCACTGAAGAAATTTCGCAAGCGTCCGATGACTTGTCGCGTCGCACCGAAAACCAGGCGGCAAGCCTTGAAGAGACAGCAGCCGCGGTCAAGGAAATCACCGATACCGTCGGCAAGACGGCACAAGGCGCGACGCATGCTCGCGATACGGTTTCCGTCGCAAAGTCGGATGCCGAAAAGAGCGGCGAGGTTGTTCGCAAAGCCATCGCTGCAATGAACGGCATCGAGACGTCCTCCAAGCAGATCAGCCAGATCATCGGCGTCATCGACGAGATCGCATTCCAGACCAATCTTCTCGCGCTCAACGCCGGCGTCGAGGCGGCGCGTGCAGGTGATGCTGGTCGGGGATTCGCTGTCGTTGCTTCGGAAGTCCGCGCTCTGGCGCAACGGTCCGCCGAGGCTGCGAAGGAGATCAAGGGATTGATCTCCGCGTCGACCGGCCAGGTCGCTCAGGGCGTCCAATTGGTCGGTGAAACCGGCCAGGCTCTGACGCGCATCGTTTCGCAGGTCGGAGAAATTAACGAGATCGTCACGGGAATCGCGGCAAGCGCTAACGAGCAGGCGCACGGTCTCGAACAGGTCAACACGGCCGTCAACGAGATGGATCAAGTCACCCAACAGAACGCGGCCATGGTCGAGGAAGCAACGGCTGCCACACAGACGCTCGCCCAGCAGACGGAAGAGCTGGTGCGTCTCGTCAGCCGCTTCCGGACGGGTGCAGACACGGTTGTCGAATTGACGCCGCGTCGCGAGCAGCAGCAGCCAAAGCCGGCCGCTCGTCTTGCGCAGGCCGCCGCAAAAATGAAAGCCGCCGCCGGTGGCGGTAGCCGTCACAGTGTAGCCGCAGCAGCTGATGCGGGCTGGGAGGAATTTTAATGGCACGAAAGAGGGCACAACCGGCACGCGCGAAGGCCGCTAAAGCCGGCCAGCGCAAAGCACCGGCAGCGAAAGCGACGCAAGGGGCGGTGCTGAGCGAGGAGACGGAAACGTCGGTCGCAGCTCTTCCCGAAGCAACGATTCCTGAGCCATTGGTGCTGCCGGAAACACTCGATTCGGCGTGTGCGATGTCGGTGAGAAACATGCTGTTGGAACGCCGCGGTTCGCCGTTGGTCATCGATGCCGGGCAGGTGCGCCGAACGGGTATGCAGGCCGTCCAGATCTTGATCGCGGCAGCAAGGACTTGGCAGGCTGACGGGCATAGCTATGCAGTAACGAATCCCAGCAGCGAGTTTCTCGACACGATCACACTTGTCGGACTGACGCGCGAGCAGATCTTTCTCGAAGGAATGGCCGGATGACACAGACAATACTCACCGTCGACGACTCTCGAACCATGCGTGACATGTTGCGAATGGCGCTGGCCGAAGCGGGATACAACGTCCTGCAGGCTGAAGACGGTGTCCACGGTCTCGAAGTCCTGCAGACGGCGACACCTGACGTCATCGTCACCGATATCAACATGCCGAAGATGGACGGTTTTGGATTGATAGAAGCCGTTCGCAAGGACAGCCGCTATCGCCGCGTTCCGATTCTCGTCCTGACGACCGAGAGCGATGCCGCCAAAAAGCTGCGCGCTAAGGAAGCCGGAGCCACGGGCTGGATCGTCAAGCCCTTCGAACCCACGAAGTTGATCGCAGCCATTCGGCGCGTCGCGGCATAAAATAAAAGAGAAGTGCAATGACCGTCGATACGATGGCCGCTATCCGCCAGACTTTCTTCCAGGAGTGCGAGGAGCAACTCTCCGAAATGGAGACCGGCCTGCTCGCTATGGACGAGGGCAATGCGGATTCAGAAACAGTCAATGCCGTCTTTCGGGCGGTACATTCGATCAAGGGTGGTGCCGGCGCATTCAAGCTGACTGCGCTCGTACAGTTCGCACACACGTTTGAAACGGCACTCGATCACGTTCGTAGTGGTAAGCTGGCGCCGACGGCGGATGTGATGAAGCCGATGCTCCGTGCCGCCGATGTCCTGGCTGATCTTGTGGAAGCCTCGCGCGACGGCAGAGACATCGACGAATCGTCGTATGCGGCAGTCGCTGCCGAGGTCAAAGCGCTGACGGCCGCCAACGAAGAAGAGGACGTCGAAGAAGTCATAGACTTCCAGCCGTCGGTTATCGCTTTCGAGATGCCGGCCATAGCGACGGAGCCGGAAGCTCCGCCGCTGCACGAATATCTCATTCGGTTTGTGCCGCGCCCCGAGCTTTATGCCAATGGCAACGAAGCGGCGCTCATAATTCGGGAATTATCCCGTCTCGGCAGCATCGAAGTTTCGTGCGATGCAACGGCCGTTCCCGACCTCGAAGCCATCGAGGCCGAAGGTGCCTATCTCACCTGGGATATCAAACTTTCATCGCAAGAACCCATCGAGGCCGTTCGCGAAGTCTTCGAATTTGTCGACGGCGAAGCGGAAATCAACATCGAGACGGATGGTCAGCCCGGCGTTTCCGACGCCGACATAGCTGCGCTGCTCGCCAAGGCGCTTGGAGGCTCATCCGCGTCGGAAGCTGAAGCGCCCGCCGCGGAAATACCGGACGCGGGATTCAAAGCCGCTGTGCCGCAATCGGAACTGCAAGCAAACACGCCTGCAGAGCCGGTCGCCGCGCCTGAACCTGCTCCTCAGGCCGCGCAGGCGACGGAAACCCCAAAAGCGGCTGCCGTTCCGGCCCAGACCACGATCCGAGTCGAGTTCGACCGCGTCGATCGCCTGATCAATCTCGTTGGTGAGCTCGTGATCAATCAGGCGATGCTGTCGCAACGCGTGGTCGAGGCAAACCTCGCAGGATCGTCGTCGATCGTCATCGGCCTTGAGGAGCTCGAGCAGCTGACGCGCGAAATCCAGGAAAGCGTAATGGCGATCCGCGCTCAGCCGGTGAAGCCGTTGTTCCAGCGCATGTCGCGCATTGTTCGCGAAGTAGCGGATGCGACCGGCAAGGAGGTTCGCCTCAAGACGGAGGGCGAAGCCACTGAGGTCGACAAGACGGTTGTCGAGCGACTCGCCGAGCCTCTGACGCACATGATCCGCAACGCGGTGGATCACGGCATTGAATCGCCGGAAGCCCGCATTGCTGCGGGGAAGCCGCCAGAAGGAACCATTCGCTTGAGCGCGGCACATCGCTCGGGCCGGATCGTGATCGAAATATCCGACGATGGTGCCGGTATCGACCGTCCGAAGGTGCGTGCCTCGGCAATCAAGAAGGGCTTGATATCGCCTGACGTGCAACTGTCCGATAACGACATCGACAATCTGCTGTTCTTGCCGGGCTTCTCGACCGCCGCAACCATATCGAGCATTTCCGGTCGTGGTGTCGGCATGGACGTGGTCAAGCGTTCGATCGTTGCGCTTGGCGGGCGCATCGCCATTTCTTCGCGGCCGGGACAAGGTTCGACCTTCTCAATGAGTTTGCCGCTGACGCTGGCGGTCCTCGACGGCATGGCCGTCTCTGTTGCCGGTCAGACGCTCGTCGTGCCGCTCACCGCCATCGTCGAGACGTTGAAGCCGAAGAAGGCCGAGCTTCACGGACTTGGCAAAGACGGCCGGGTGATGTCGATCCGGAACACGTTCGTTCCTCTCATCGACGTAGGCACCCAGCTCGGATTTCGCGATACGCCGGCCGATCCCGAAAACAGTGTCGCGATCCTGGTCGAAACCGACGGCGGCACGCGCAATGCTCTTCTCGTCGATTCGATCCAGGATCAACGCCAGGTCGTCATCAAAAGCCTTGAGACGAACTATGGGACGGTTGCTGGAATCGCAGCCGCAACCATTCTCGGAGACGGCCGCGTCGCGCTCATTCTCGATGTGGACGCCTTGCTTACCAGCTCGTTCGATAACCTTCGAAGCGATGATCTGCGCTACGGGACAGGAGGATAACAACCATGCAAGACGGAAGCTCCCCCGCCAACAACGTCAATCGCGAGTTCGTCGCGTTTCGCGTCGGCGATCAGGAATTCTGTATCGACATTATGGGCGTGCGCGAAATTCGGGGCTGGACGCAGGCCACGCCGCTGCCCCATGCGCCGCCCTATGTTCGCGGCGTCATCAATCTGCGCGGCGCGGTATTGCCGATCGTCGATCTCGCGATGCGCTTCGGACTGGGCCTGACCGAACCTACGCCCCGGAGTGTCATCATTGTCGTTCAAGTCCACCAGCAGGTCATCGGTCTTCTCGTTGACGCCGTGTCGGATATCCTAACGGTCTCCGAAGCTGCAATGCAGCCGACACCGGATATCGCTTCGGGCCTTGCAAAGACGTTTGTGAAGGGCGTGTATCCTGTTGACGGGCGCATGATCAGCATCGTGGCATTGGATTGTGTTCTGCCAATCAGCGAAAAGGCTGCTGCATGACGCCGGAGCCGCGAGGATCTTCTGCGGCGCCGTCAGGCGCCCTCGTGACGGGAGAGTTTGCATTTTCCGATGCAAACTTCCGCGAGATCGCGCGCATCGCCAAGGAAGAAGCGGGTATCGACCTGCCGCAGTCGAAGGCAACCCTCGTTTATTCGCGTCTGGCCAAGCGTCTGCGCGCCCTCGGCATCTCGACATTTTCCGACTATTGCGCCGCTGTTCGTGAAAATGACGACGAGCGCAACAGCATGATCGCTGCGCTAACGACCAACGTCACGCGATTCTTCCGCGAACCCCATCATTTCGAGCATCTCCGCGCTCAAATCATCGCGCCACTGGCCGATGCCGCGCGCCGCGGCAAACGCGTTCGGCTATGGTCGGCGGCCTGCTCCAGTGGCCAGGAACCCTATTCGATGGCTCTGACGGTGCTATCCGTGCTCCCGGAGGCCGCGTCTCTCGATATCCGTATTCTGGCGACCGATCTTAATCCGCACGTCGTCGCTCGTGGTAAGACGGCTTGCTATCAGAAAGAAGAACTGCAGGACATTCCGTCTAACCTTCGGAGCAAGTGGTTCGAAGCGGCGCCTGGTGGCGATAACAGCATCATGCGCGTCGCAGAGGAAGCACGCTCGCTCGTGTCGTTCCGCGAACTCAATCTGATGGGGTCGTGGCCGTTTCACGGACCGTTCGACGCGATCTTCTGTCGAAACGTCGTGATCTATTTCGATCGCGAAACGCAAAGCGCGATCTGGGGACGATTGGCGCGCATGTTGCGAGACGATGGCGCACTTTACATCGGTCATTCCGAACGTGTCGCAGGCCCTGCCGCCGCAGTGCTGATGGCTGACGGCATCACGACCTATCGTAAGAAAGGCGGCAAGACGTCATGAAGAAAGTAAAAGTCCTTGTGGTCGACGATTCATCGACGATGCGAGGGCTAATCGCAACGGCGTTGACCAAAGATCCCGATATCGAAGTCGTCGGGCAGGCTGAAGATCCAATTCAGGCGCGTCAGGCCATCAAAGCGCTCAATCCTGACGTCATCACGCTCGATGTCGAGATGCCTAACATGAACGGTCTCGATTTTCTCGAGAAGATCATGCGTCTGCGGCCGATGCCGGTGATCATGGTCTCGACGCTGACGGGCCGAGGCGCCGATGAGACGATTCAGGCCCTCGAAATCGGCGCCGTCGATTGTATCGAGAAGCCGCGTCCCGGCAACGAGCACAGCTTCGAGGAGCTTCCGTACAAGGTCAAGATCGCGGCGTCAGCGCGTGTCCGTCCGCTCGTCAAATCGGACATCCATGCGCCGGAGGCTTCAAATGCCCGTGCGCCGCATGAGTCCTATCAACCCGATGGCCGCATCGTCGCCATCGGTGCTTCGACGGGCGGCGTCGAAGCGCTCATGGCGCTCCTTTCCCAGTTTCCTGAAAATTGTCCGCCGACCGTCATCACGCAGCATATGCCGCCGACGTTCACGCGCAGCTTTGCAATGCGACTCGACAGGCAGTGTGCGCCGAAAGTTCAAGAAGCGACCGACCGGGCTAAGCTTCTTCCCGGACACGTTTTCCTTGCACCGGGCGGTACGCAGCACCTTGAAATCACGGCGGACCTTCGCTGCCGATTGAAGACTGCCGACCGCGTCAACGGTCACTGCCCATCGGTTGACGTTCTTTTTCAGTCTGTTGCGAAGGCCTGCAAAGCCAACGCAATTGGCGTCATCCTGACCGGCATGGGTAAAGACGGCGCCGCCGGCCTGCTCTCGATGCGCCAGGCAGGCGCAAAGACCTACGGACAAAGCGAGGCCAGCTGCATCGTCTACGGCATGCCCAAAGCCGCTTTTGAAATGGGCGCCGTGGAAAGGCAACTCCCGCTCGATAAATTGGCTTCGGCCATCATTGTAGAAACGTCCAAGTACAAGAATCACTAGGAGGCCTTCACTATGCCTGCAATGCAGCAATTATCGATTCTGGTTGTCGACGATACGTCGGTCAGCCGAGCGCTTCTGACGGACGGACTCGATCAGATCGGATTGAAGTCGTTCAAGGTTGCGAAGGATGGCGAAGAAGGCCTGAAGATGATGATGACGGCACCCTGCCATCTCGTTATCTCAGACTTCAACATGCCGAAAATCGATGGCATTCAGCTTCTTCGCGCGCTCCGCCAGCATGCCCCAACAAGCAAGGTTGGCTTCATTCTAGTGACGGGCAAAGGCGACAAAGCGCTGATTGATGAAGGCAAGAAGTGGGGGCTCAACAACTTTCTCGCAAAGCCCTTTTCGGTCCCGCAATTGAAGACCTGCATCGAGGCCGTGGTTGGTAAGCTGACATGACTACCGCGTCCACGGCGGAAAAGCGGGTCCACATCATCCAGGGCGAGTTCTTCGTCACTGACGACCGCAATGTGATGGTGACGACGATCCTTGGATCGTGTGTGGCGGCGTGCATTCGCGATCCGCTGGCGGGTGTCGGTGGGATCAATCACTTTCTGCTGCCGGGCGAGCTTGGGAGCACGCAGCAGGCCGAACGCATGGGCGTCCATCTTATGGAGCTGCTCGTGAACGGACTGCTGAAAGCCGGCGCACGACGCGATCGCCTCGAAGCCAAGGTGTTCGGTGGGGCACGAACAGTGCGATCACGCTCCGACATCGGCAAGAACAACGCCGACTTCGCGATGCGCTTTCTCAAGGCCGAAGGCATCACCTACGTCGGCGGCAGCACTGGAGGTGCGCAGGGGCGGAGAATTCAGTATTGGCCGGTTTCCGGCCGCGCGCGGCAAATCCTGCTGACTGGGCCGACGGAGATCGAACGGCCGGTGAAACTGCCGGTTGCCTCGCTCGTCGACAATGCTGGCGAACTCGAACTTTTTTAGTGGCACTAAGCTGGGGGATGAAAATGAACAACCACAATGGCGGACTCCAGCAGTCTGTGAACGTGCCCGTTCCCGATGTTCTGCGCACGACGTCCGACGAAGTGCGGATGCTCGCTGGCTCGGCTGCGGATCTTCAGAATTTGATTGGCAATCTCGTCGTCGCCGGCGCATTCGGCGGTTCGCAGTCCATTTACGAACTGCAAAATCTGGACCGGCTTTGCCAGAACCTCGACGCCATTGCCGATTTTCTGAATGGCCTTTCGGAAAGCGCGCTGCCCGCCTGGAAAGTCGATGTCGCAAGCGCCGCCAAGACGATCAAGCTCGCTGATGTCGCCCAGCGGTTGACGGGACAGACGGCCGGTAGCCAGAACGCGACCGGCGATTTTGACGATTTCGATAGCTGGCCGATGCCGCGTTGAGCTAGGCGCCGACGAATTCCCGGGCAGCGTCAAGCGAGGCGAAGCGGCGACGCCCGACGAGCGTGTCGATCTCGATCGAACCGTCGCCGTATTCAAGAAATTCGCGTCCTGCGAGCTGGCCGCCAACAACAGCTTTGGGCGGCGACGGCAGGGGCGGCGGTGTCGGCATTGGCATCGGCGACATGCGAGGCGGTTCGAGGGCCGGTGCCCTCCGAGGCGTTGCGCTAACCTTCGTCAGCGAACGGCCGCGCTCGAGAACCGGGAGAATTTTCATCGAAACGGCAGCGATCAAGATGCTCTGCACGATCGCAAGCGCCATCAATCGGTGAATCCAGATTTCCGGCGAATCGGACCGAAGAGCCGAGCAGCCGATAATAAAGATGCCAACCGAAAGCGCGCCAAGTCCGGCAAAAACAGAGAATGCGGCGAGAGTGCCGCGCCGTCGAACCGATTGCGGTTTGATCCCAAGCTCGACGTCGCGCGTGAGACGGACTTTGAGTTCGGCAGCAGACTTCCGGAAAACGGCATCGAAGCCGAAATCAGTATCAATGGCTGTCATAGTTTTCTCATCATGTCTTGTTTGGAGAGATAGGCCCAACTATCAATCATTACGTCTTTAACGACATCGCGCCCCATGCGCTTGTTCGCGCCGGCGGCCACGTTGTTGGCGAGGTCGTTGATCACTTGTTTGCGCCCGCTCTTCATGTCTTCCGGCGCTTTCTCGTAGATTTGTCGGAATGCTTCGTCCGCCACGAAGGCCTCAGGCTGCACCGTGCTGATCTTCAAGAGGCTTGTGTCGGCGAGGAATTGCAGGCGCGTCACGATGTAACCAAGGACCTCGCCGTTCGACAGCAACGGCACGCTGACCATGCGCGTGCGCATCATTTGATATTGGCCTTGCTCGGTGTTCGTGCTCGCGGCCTTTGCCGCAGCCTTCCACGACATCGCGCCATAAAGGCCGCCGATTGTCGACAGACAGGTGATGAGTGCAAGGACCAGCGATCGGATCACGGGCTACTCCGCATCGGTCCGATATTGCGCGTATATGTGCCATCCGATTCGGCGTTCTGGATCGCATCGGACAGCATTGCCGTGATTTCTTTAACGGCATCAAGATGCAGGCGGATCTTCCGAAGATTGACGGCGAGCTTGCCGCGAAAGACCTGCAATCGCAATTCAAGATCTTCATTGATGTCGTCGCTTTTCAAGCGCCGCATCGCATGATTGAGATCCACGAGGCCCTGGCTCTTGCGATCGTTTGATGTCTTGAGGTCGAAATTGGGCGCCTTGTCGAGGGCGACCGTCTCTTCTTCGACATACCCTTCGATGCGATTAAGTACTGCAAAGACGACGGCGCGTGCGGCGTCGGCATCGTGCATCGGCGGCTGATGTTGTGGCGCATTGCGCCGGTCGCCCCGGGCCTGGTTATTCGTGCGGGCCGCGCCGCCAGCCGGAAACTGAGAAGAGCCGGCTTTATCATTTGCAATGAGCGTGCCCATATCTACTTTCCTTTCGAGCCATCAGGCTCGTGCTTCATTATCATTTGAGCAATTCCGATCGTCCCCGATTTGGACAGCGTCGTCGCCATATGGTCTGCCAGCATGGAACGCCATATCGAACCCGCAGTGCCTTCCCCAAACAACGCTTCGGAATCCTTCGGCAGCCATTCCTCAAGCATCTGTCGGAGATAGAGCGCCTCGAATTGCTGGCCCACTTCCTTGAGCTTTTTCTGCCGTGCGTCGTTCGGCGGGACTTGGGTCGACGAAGTCGCAGTCTGGCCATTGTTCGCCGACGTCAGCCGAACGCTCTGTTTCGCGGCCCAAATAGCCTGATCTGCTGCTGAAACGGGTGGGATGCTCGACATAAAATCATCGTTGGAATGTGTGCGACGGTATCAGGTTGAACGCGGAGACTTACACCGGCCTTGCGCGGCGAGCGATTGCTGGAATTCGAGCAAAGCTTCGAGGTCTTTTTGTTCGGATTTGCGTTCTTCTTCGGCGCGAACATCGGCAAGTAACTCAGATGCGCCGTGGGTGCGGCCAGCCGCTTGCGCATAGCGGCGGACGGCAGCCTCGTGCTCCCTCGCGAGGCGCTGCAGGCGCCGGTCCATATTGCCGATGCTACGCGACATGAGTGCCAGGAACGGTTCGGTTTCGGGCGTCGGATTGGCGACCCGCGCCAGCAAAGCGTCCTGCGCCGAGCGCAAATCGTTGACCTGCCGCGCTAACTCGCCGACCTTGGCTCGCTCTGTCGTCTCGAGATCGCGAAAGAGATCAACGAGACGGCGTACTTTGCTCGATGATCTAGCCATATTGACCGATATTCTGGATAGCTTGAGAGACGAGGGATGCGAAAATTTCCAATACGGATTTGTCGATCTGCAGAAGAATAACGAGACCACCGAGCAGGACGAACGGCGTAGACACGAAGTAGATCGGGATCTGCGGCACCATCTTGTTCAGGAAGCCGAAAGCCAAATTGACCGTGATCGAATAGACGACGAGTGCCGCGCTGAGCTGAATCGTGAGGCGGAAGGCCGTATCGATATTCGAGACGATCAATTGCAGGTTGGGGGGCGAGGCAATCGCCGTGCCGACTTTGAGCCCGACATATGAGTTCTGCAGCATGCGAATGACGTTGATGTGCTGGTCCGTCATAAAGAACAGAGCCACGGCCGGCATCGTCACCATTGAGCTGAAGGGTGACGAGGGATCGTTGTTGTCGACGGAATGCGAGAAGATCGAGCCATAGCCCGCAAGGTTTGCCATCGCCGTCGCCGCAAACTCGAGCGCTAGGAATAGAACGCGCACAAGGAAGCCCAGAAGAATGCCGGTCAGAGTTTCGATGCCGATCAACGAAAGGAGATTGCCGGACGTTTCCGTCGCGGCCGGCTGGACCACGTCAAACACCAAGGGCGTTATCGCAAGCGCGACAGCGATCGCCGCGAAGAGACGAAGCTGCACTGGAATGCGCTCGCTCGAAATGCCGGGCAAGACCATGAAACAAGCGCCGACACGGCAGAATACGATAAACGGAACGAGCAGCGTTTGATGCGTCAGTTCCGTCATGAGATCGCGCCGAGCGACTGGATCTGGACGCCCCGGCTGATTTCCAAATGCGAAAGAACAGGCAGCGTGCCGTAGAGGCGCTCGGTAACGGTATGAACATATGGACGCGTTTCGGCCGCGGTCACGAGCACGAATTGATGTCCGGCATCCATGAGCGGCTGTACGACGCGAGCCAAATCTGTTCCAAATTGCTCGATCAGACGCGGCTCGATATCGAATTCGACGACTTCGCCTTTGGCGTCGCGCTTCAATGCCTGATGGAACGCGAGTTCCCATTTGTTCCCAAGGCGCACGACCTTGAGATAGTTGCCTTCGCTGAGATCGCCGCAAATCTGCGTCGAAAGCCGCATGCGAACATGCTCGGAGATCTGCTCGGCCTTGCGCGTAAACGGCGCGATCTCGGCGACGGCTTCGAGGATGAGATGCAGATTCCGGATCGAAACGCGTTCGGCGAGGAGCATTTTAAGAACGCTCTGCAGTCCGGAATATGAGATTTGCGTCGGGCAGATTTCATCGAGCAGCTTGCGATATTCCGGATCGAGGCGCTCGAGCAGCGCCCGGAGATCACGATATGAGAACAGCTGCGCGAGGCTGTTGCGGATGACTTCCGCCACGTGCGTCAGCAACACCGATGTATTTTCAACCGGCACGAAGCCATCGCGTTTAAGCGCGTTGGTGAATATATCCGGAATCCAGAAGGCCTTCATGCCGAACGCCGGTTCGCGCGTCTCGTCACCTGGGGCTTCCGGCTTCGGACCATCGCCGACGACGACAAGCACGTCGCCGAGACGAAGCTCGGCGCTTGCGACGACCGTGCCGTGAACTTTGATCTGATAGCTTTTCGTCGGCACAGACAGGTCTTCCGAGAGACGGATTTCCGGAACGACGAACCCATATTGCTTCGCGAACTTCCGACGCATCTTGGCGACGCGCTGCGGCAGGTCGCCGGTCGGACGCATAAGAACCGTTGAGATTTGCTTGCCAAAGCAGATCTCGATTTCGGTGGTCTTGAGCTGATCCCGGATGGATTGCCTCGATTGCTCATCGGCCGACGGGACCTGTGCAGCGTCTTTCGCCTGCTCCGCAGTGCGCTCCGCGGCGGCTTTCTGTCGTAGCTGCCCCACGCTGATAAAGGTAAGCAGACCGCCGATGGCTGCAAACGGCAGCAGCGGCAGACCTGGCGCCAACGCGAGGATGGACATGACGCCGCCAGCCACCATCAGCGCGCGCGGATAGTTGCCGAGCTGGCTGACGATGACGCCTTCTGTCGATCCCTGTGTCGCGCCTTTTGAGACCAGAAGGCCGGCCGCGAGCGAAACGATGAGAGCCGGCATCTGCGTGACGAGGCCGTCGCCGACGGACAACTTGACGAAGGTGTCGACGGCATTTTCAAACGGCATGTCGTGTTGCGTTATGCCGATGATGATACCGCCGAAGATATTGACGGCCGTAATGATGAGGCCAGCGATGGCATCACCGCGCACGAACTTCGAAGCGCCGTCCATGGCGCCAAAAAACTGGCTTTCCTCTTCCAGTTCCTTGCGTCGGCGGATGGCTTCTTTTTCGTCGATCGAGCCGGACGACAAGTCGGCGTCGACGGCCATCTGCTTGCCGGGCAGCGAGTCGAGGGTGAAACGCGCGCCGACTTCGGCGATACGCGTTGCGCCCTTGGTGATGACGACGAAATTCACCGTCACCAGAATGATGAAGACGATGATGCCGATAACGAAATTGCCGCCCATGACGAACTGAGCAAAACCGGCGATCACGTGTCCGGCCGCACCTGGCCCCTCGGCGCCCTGCGAAAGAATAAGCCGGGTCGTCGCAACGTTGAGCGACAATCGCAGCAGCGTCGCGATAAGAAGAATCGTCGGAAACGCCGAGAACTCCAGCGGACGTCGTATCCACAACGAAACCATCAAGATGACAATGGCCAGCGCAATCGAAAGCGCCAGCCCCAGGTCCATCATGAAGGCAGGGAGCGGCAGAAAGAGAATGGTCAGGATGCCGACGATGCCGACAGCCAAGCCGGCATCGCGCTGACCCAAGCCTAAATCGATGCCACCCTGAGCAGCGGTTTTCGTCGCAGCCATGAAAAGAGACCCCTCGCGCTTTGGGGCGAGCTTCCTACCCGAAGCTTGCGCGAGGTCGTCATCGGATCACGGACAGCGGAGAAAAATACAAAAATTCCGGAAATTCCGGCCGCGTCAATGGGATGACTCAGCCGATCGCGGAGAGTGACATCCGCAACTCAAGGCGCGTCGGACGCCGGGGCGCCTATTTTGCGGCTTGTGCGGAATGCAGGTCCGCAGACAGCGGTCGCGGCTGCGGTTCGGATATCTCGGCTGCGGCGTTCCCTCGGCCGATGCCGGAATAATTGAAGCCGAGGCTACGCGCCGTTTCGGCGTCGATCGCGTTTCTGAGGTCAACGATGGTATTGCCGGTCATGCGCGCTTTGATGGCCTCAAGATTGAGTGCGCGGTACTCATTCCATTCGGTGACGACCACCAGGATGTCGGCGCCTTCGGCCGCCTCGTTCGCGTTCTCACACCAGGTGATGCCCGGAAGCAGAGGCTCCGCTTGGCGCCGCCCTTGCGGATCGCACGCTCTGATCGTTGCGCCACGCTCCTGCAACATCGGCACGATGACAAGGCTTGGTGCATCGCGCATGTCGTCGGTATTGGGTTTGAACGTCAGCCCAAGCACCGCAATCGTCTTGCCGCGCACTGATCCACCAGCGGCTTCCTCGATACGGATGGCCATCGCCAGCTTGCGCTCATGATTGACACGTTCGACCTGCTCGATGATGGAGATCGGCGCCTTGAATTCCCGCGCAGTTCGGATCAACGCCGAGACGTCTTTCGGGAAGCAGGACCCGCCATAACCCGGCCCCGGATGCAGGAACTTATCGCCAATGCGACGGTCCTTGCCGATAGCCGATGCAACCTCCTGCACGTCGGCTCCCACGCTCTCGCACAGATCGGCAATTTCGTTGATGAAGCTGATCTTGAGCGCCAGGAAGGCGTTCGCCGCGTATTTCGCGAGCTCAGCCGATTCGCGTTCGACGAACATGACGGACGAACCGCGCAGTGCCAGAGGCTTATAGAGGCGTCCCATAACCTCGCGCGCACGCTCGTCGTCGGTCCCGACCAGAACGCGATCGGGATGCGTGAAGTCCTGGATCGCCGATCCTTCGCGCAAGAATTCCGGATTGGAGCAGACGGCCACATCGGCGTCCGGACGCTTGGCTTTGAGACGGCGTTCGATTTCGCGGCTCGTTCCGACGGGCACCGTCGATTTCGTCGTCACGACAGTGAAGTCTTGAAGGTATTGCGCTGCTTCCTCGACGGCCGTGAAGACATAGGAGAGATCGGCGTATCCGTCGCCCCGGCGCATCGGCGTGCCGACAGCCAGAAAGACGACATCGGCGTCGGCGACAGCTGGACCCAGCTTGTCCGTAAATAGCAGGCGTCCGGCCTTGATATTTCGCTCCATAAGATCATCGAGGCCGGGTTCATAGATCGGGGAGCGCCCAGCTTTGAGATCTGCCAGCCGGTCCGGATCTTTGTCGACGCAGGTGACCATCCAGCCGAAATCGGAAAAGCACGCCGCCGAAACAAGACCGACGTAGCCCGCTCCAATCATACAGATCTTCATAGTCGCAATCCCTCGTATCCCACAGGGACGATATTCCACCAAACGGCGAACACCGCCAGCCTATATTTCCGGCGAACGGGCTGCATTCTGACGGGTTGGTAAAACCGCGCTATATCATTGCGTTATGACGCTAAGCTCGATGCTGAAAAAAAGTCGCAAGCTCCGTGCATGGCGCTTATTCATCGGCACGGTTCTAAGCAATGCACGTCTTCTTATTTGATCCGGCGTGCCGAACAGCGTCTTATGGCTCTTGCGGGCACGATTGGCGTGCTTGCCGCGGTGATTTCGATGAGACTTGCGCCGCGTCATCAAACGCTAAGCTCCACGACTCACTCGTGGGCTCCGCCACTGGAGACCGCTATGAAACAGACGAACCTTGACTGTCTTTCTCCTCGCGAAACGACGATGAACGTCGGTTGTCGGATGAGCTGTTGTCTCTGCCGCTGTTGAGCGCGCAAAACCGCTCCGAAACCTGCGTTTTTATTCCCCAATCGCAATCGTTCAGAGGACGCTGGCCACTGCCGGCGCACAAAAAGACATGTCAAAATCATACGTCATCGAAGTTGGAGACGATCAAGCCGGTCTAGTCATTCGCGAGGACGGAGAACGCGAATACCTCTTTCACTCAGCTTTGGCGGCATACGACGCCCTTGAGGGACGCCGCTTCGCCAATCCGTTTCTGGCAGAAAGAGCAGCTATCGCGCACGCATCGGCCCGGCGCCAGTTTCGAGGCCGGGCAGCTGCTGCGAGAGGCGTCGGGCTATGACGGAAAAGCGATATCGCATCGTTGCACCAGAGCATGAGCAAGATTTCTCGCGCCACCGGCCGGGAACTCGCGTTCGCGGCAACGAAAGGCCCTCGTTGATCGTCGCAGCGTCACGCGATGAACCGTTGCCGGAGCCCCTGTCTGAACTCGCGCCCGTCGGCCCATCGCCCGATTTCTAGGCGGATTCTGAAGCTCAGACCGTAATGTTTTTTCGCTCCCTGGACCTGATCGCCGTTTCCGCGAACAGGACTTGAGACCGGCGGTGCCAACTCGGCGCTGCCGGTCTCCTTTTCTCCGAGTTGAGATCAACCGCGACCAGACGTCGTCTGCGTGACGATCTCGTCCCAGCCGTCATTGACTGGTATCAACCCCTTCCTGGCGGCGCGGGTGTTAGCTGCAGGCTGGTGAAGCCTGGGAGAGGAATCATGGACGATCATTTCTGGCCTTCAATGTATCCGGGCCTGATTGTGGGCATTCTCTACGGTTTGTCGCTTCGCGGCGTGTCAAACACTGTTATCGCAGCGATCGGCGGCGTTATCGGCGCGGCGATCGCCTACGAAGGGCTTTTGGCTGCCAACTTGAATGACGGCTTGCCCGGTGTGATCGGCCTTTGTGCGGCGGCCTTTGTTGGCGCCTACTTGTCGACGACTGCCGTGCGCCGCATGGCCAACCCGCCGAAATCATAAATCTTGCAGCGCGCAAACTGTTCGTAGTTCACGCGACAAAAGTGTGGATGAGCTACAACTTTAGGGCATTCTTATTGGATGTCGCAGAATTGTCGTGCAACCGTCGTCAATGTTTCAATGAATCTTGAAATGCAGCGGGTTCATTCTTGTCGACGGAGGAGCTATGGCCGATCTCGTGACGACGGCGGCTCTTGTCTTCTGCATCTTGGCGGTGTCCACCCACCTTTTGACTGTCGCCTTGACACTCTACCGCGTTTCGGCGCCACGCAGCCGATCGCGCGCGACAAATGTTGAGCCGGTCAGTATCGTTCGTCCGGTTTGCGGTGTCGATCATTTCGATGAAATGACATTGCGTTCGACGTTCGAACTGAAAGCCTCGGACTATGAGATTATATTTTGCGCCGCTCGCGAGGATGATGCGGCCGTACCGCTTGTTCGCAAGCTGATCGCCGAACACCCGCATATCCAAGCCCGCCTGCTGATCGGCGATGATCGGCCTACCAGCAATCCTAAGCTCAACAACATCGTCAAAGGATGGGCCGCCGCACGCCATCGGTGGATCGTTCTGGCGGACAACAACGTCCTGATGCCTGCGCACTACCTCGACGATCTGTTCCAGAGTTTCACGCCGGGTGTGGGCCTCGTCTGTTCGCCGCCCATAGGAAGTCGACCGATCGGCTTCTGGGCTGAACTCGAATGCGCATTCCTCAACACCTATCAGGCTCGCTGGCAAAGCGCGGCCGATACGATCGGATTCGGATTTGCTCAGGGCAAATCGATGCTTTGGCGCCGCGATATCCTCGACGATGCTGGTGGCATCGAAGCATTGGGCGCCGAGATCGCCGAAGACGCTGCCGCCACCAAGATCGTGCGCTCTCATGGTCTTGACGTCAGGCTCGTCGATCGCCCGTTCGAGCAGCCCCTGGGCCTGAGAACCAGGGCTCAAGTCTGGGATCGGCAAGTGCGCTGGGCCCGACTGCGCCGTGCAACGTTCCCGTTGTTCTATGCGCCGGAAATACTTTCCGGCTGCACTCTGCCTGCCGCCGCTGCTGCCGTCGCCGCAACGGCCTTCGACGTTGATCCGTTAATGGCACTCACAGGGATGCTGTCGATTTGGTTGGGTGCCGAAGTTTTGCTGGCGCACGTTGCGGGCTGGCATCTGCGGTGGCATTCGCCATTCACGTGGCTGCTGCGTGATGCGCTTTTGCCTGTGCTCTGGGTCGAGGGCTGGGTGGGAGATACCTTCGTTTGGCGCGGCAACGATATGAGCGTTGCCGAGCAGGACCGCGAACTCGCGGTTACCAACAAGATCTAAGCCAGACAGTTCGGAGCCCAGTCTGAAGCGGACCCTATCGCGGCTTGCAAGGCCGGGCGTTTCAGATGCGTTCACTTATGGGTGTCGGCGATGGTCGCATCCGGATGCAAGCCGACCGTTCGTCCAGGAAAGCCCGCGGCGTCGAAATACTTCGTATCGCCCGCAACCTGATAATTCAGGATCGTGCGAAGGCCTGAAGTAGATGGCGCTGACGCCAGCGTCTTGCGCTCCCACTGCGGCGTCGCACCGTTCGGAAACGCTTCGATGAGCGGCCTGCCGACCAATTTTCCATGGCTCGTGGGCAGCAATCCAAGGATCGCAATGATCGTCTTGCCGATGTCGGCATTGCTGGCCGGCGCCTCGTCGACAAAGCCCTCTTTGAAATCAGGGCCGATCGCCGCCATGAAGTTCTCGGTATCGCCCCGGTTGAAGCTGCCGTGCATGCCCTGGCCCTGCTGCAATTCGGTATCGGAGACCACCACCGCGCACGTCGCCGGCTCCGAGCAACCGGTCGAGAAGCTCTTGAAGTTGACGACGATCGAGGGTCTGAGCATCAGTGCCGCGCCTTTGAGATTGACGGCGCTCAGCGGCAGTGTTCCCGCAAAGCTGCCGAGGTCATCCTCGACGAAGATGCCGCTGACGTAATCTTGCGCCATCAGGGCGTCGATCGTCTTTTGAACGAGCTCCCGGTCGCCGCTCGGAATATAGATGAGATCCGAACCGCCGTTGGCCGCGACGATCACGTTCGGAGCATTCGGATCCTTGCCGATGTAGCCATTGCCATCGACCGGATGCGTTCCCTGCGCGACATTGGCATTGCCTTCGTCCGGATCATAAAGCGGCATATCGAGTGCTTTCGCGAGGTCGATTGCGAGGAACCCAGGCGGCAACAGCGAAGGCGGCACATTCGGATAGGTGGCCTTCGCAGCTTCGCTCGTTTGGCTCTGCTTCGAGATCGTCGAGAAGCCGTGGTCCGACGAGATGATGATGTTTGTCGTATCAGCGAGCCGGAGCCGATCGAGCGTGCGCCGGATCATGGCCAGATTGGAATCGGCATTGCTAATGGCCGCCATCGACGTCGGACCGTTAATGCCCGGTTCGACCCGCAGGAAACTGTCGCCTTGATTGTGCTGCGTCCCGTCGGGATCGCGCGACCAGAACACGATGACGAACGGTTTGCCGTCCTCCTTGAATTTCGGCAGCACAACTTTCGTCAAGGCCTGCACGAAATAACCTTGCTGGACGATGTTGGCGTCTTTTGTGCCCGGCGTTTTGAAATCGCCATGGTCTTTGTTGGTCAGACGGCTTGGAGCTTCGGTCGGCAGCCCGTACGCCTTTAGACCTTCGCTGACCCAAGGAGCGAGCGGAATTCCGACCGATCTACCCGTCGCATCGTCGATGATGACGCTTTCGGCGCCACCGCGCGAGGTGTGATCGAATACGGCCGTCGGGCCGATCTTGCCGATTGCGGCCGTGTTGAAGCCGGAGCGATGGGCAACGTGCAAGATGGTCTCTTCGTCGATGAAATTGCCGCCGAAGTGGTCGTCGATGTCACCGATAACGCCATCGCTTTCGATGAACGACAACCGCGCCGACTTTGCCGAGCGAATGATAAAACCGGCATACATGACGTTGCCGAACACACCGGTATCGCCGAGGTAATGTCCTGTCGCCATGCCACTGGAATTTGGCATCGTGAACGTCGGAAACAACGAGTGGCTGTTGACGAAGTTTACGCCCTTGTCGCGCACATCGGCAAACGTCGGCGCCGTCTCAGATGTGACGATCTTCCGCCGCAAGCCGTCGGGAACGAAAAGAATGACGTTGTGCTTTGGTGCATCGGCGTGGGCCGGCGCGATGCTGAGAAGCACCGCAAGGCACAAGCATGCGCGCAAAAGAATCTGCTTCGGCACCATATTGAAGTCGTCCCCTCTAAGCGAAAGATGCGCTTGTCCATTGCCTAGATGATGGAAGCGACGTCCCTCTGACATTCCCCGTTCAAATGCGCGTCTTACGGCGAAGCCTGGGAAACCAGTTCGCCGAGCCGTCGGACAGCGATTCCATCATGTCCGACAAGGCGCGCGATTTAGCGATTGTAATCAGCGTCAGCAGGATGGTCGGCACAAGCACTGCAGAAAATGCCACCAATCGCCATGGCGTCGATTGATTGGCCCAATCGAGCAGGTTCATACCGAGAAAGCCGGTGACGGTGGTGCCGACAAGTCCGAGCGTCGTAACAACGGTCAGTCGCGTAACGGTATCGCTCTGACGGCGCATAGCCTCGTTTTCCAGGAACTCGCTCATCTCCTGAATTTCCTGCCGAATGTCGTCGTAGAGGCGGTCAATATCGAGATGGCGGCGGCACAATGCAAAAATATCGTGTGCCTGCGTCTGATTGCTGACCGAGTGAAACCAGTAGCGATGCGTGAAGCGCAGGAAGGTTTGCAGCGCCCGCCGGGACGCTGCTCTGAACGCAAGAATCGCGCTCTTGTTGTTAGCATCGAGACGGCTCATCGCTCCGGTCAGATGATCGGAGAACATCAGCAGCGATGCCTTGTGGAAGTGCGCGATCAGAAAGACGAGGAAGTGCTCATGCCGGAAGCTGTTGAGGCAGCCATGGTTGGGGTCGACGAAGAATGGGTTGTCGGCGCTGCCCGTCACGACAAGGGCATGACCGCACGACATATAACGGCTCTGCGGCCACTCAATCTCGTTGTGCTGTCCGAAGTAACGATCGTAGCAATACCGCTCTTCGAAATCTTCAAGGTGGCGCTGGGAGAATGGCAACTCCGAGCAGTCGCCTGGACCGGATGCAAAAGCGAGGCGGACGTAATCGGCGCGCGTCAGCTCGCTGCCGGCTTTCACGGCAATAAGCGCCATTTGCGGCATGCGATAATATTCGAGCTGCTTGTAGCGCAACGCACCCGGGTGATCGGAATGATGCGGCACCAGCGGATGCAGCAGATATTGCCAATGCGCAGCAACGCGGGCCGCGCGCTTCGCGCAAACCTGCGCCAGAAACTTGTCGCGATCCTCATAATCGGAGGCGGCCAGGACGTCACCATGGCTTGAAAGAAATTCGACCTTCACTGGGCAATGTCCGGCAACGCCCGTGTCCTTCTCCCAATAGGCTGGATGCGTTCGTCCCAGTCGGAACATCACGTCTTGAACGTCGGAGAGTCCGATGTCTTCGGAATAAAGCTCTAACGCCAGGATCGCGACATCGATTTCGAAGAAGAAATACAAATCGACGTGAGCCACCTTGAGTTCGATCGGGGCAGCGCCGGGCGTGAGCTGCACGCTCACGGCCGCTACATCGGTACGCCGGAAGGTTTTGACCGGACTTTCCGATGACACCGATCCCGGCGATCTGCCAATTCGTCCGCCGTAAAGGAAGCGCTGGACCGGCGGCAGGAAGGTCACGAACTCATTGTAGTGACGCTCCTGAAAATCTTTCGGATCGCACGTGAACTCGTCATCGACCTCTTTCCACGGATTGTCGGGGCCGAGCTTCGAAAGGATCGCCGCGAAGTCATGATGAGACGGCTCAGGATTGGGCGGCATCAACTCGACCGGCCATATCAGGATCTGCCGGAACTGTCCGATGCGGGTGTCGGCTGAAGCGCGTGGTGCAATCCCCGACCCGGACGCAGTTTCGGAACGGACTTCATCAAGCATGAGAGCCTCGGCTTGCTATCGAATTGCGCCACAGAGCAGCTTCGAAATCGAGTTCCCTTCAACGCGCCTCTCACCATTGCCCCATGTCCATGACGGTTATGCGACATATATGAAATATATGGGGAATTTCGCGTTTGTTCGGGCCTGTGAAGCTCTGGCATCCAATAACCAGGGGCATCGAAGCGCTGATGACGGATGAGTTCACATCGTATATTTGCGCCCTGGCGTCGTCGGCCGGTCGATCATGACGTACATGAACAGGGAATAGGGGGAAACGTGCGCTTTCTTGTTTTTCAGCACATCGCTTGTGAGCATCCAGGCATCTTTCGCAAATTCTTCGCCGCCGACGGCATCGCTTGGGATGCCGTCGAACTCGACGAAGGAGCTGCGATTCCGGCGCTTGAAAACTACGATGCGCTTTGGGTGATGGGCGGCCCAATGGACGTCTGGGATGTCGATGAATGCCCGTGGCTTGTCGATGAAAAGCGCGCGATCCGCCGATGGGTTCGCGAATTGGAAAAACCCTTCATGGGGCTTTGCCTCGGACATCAGCTCCTGGCCGATGCCCTGGGAGGCACATGCGGACCGCAACGTCCGCCTGAAATTGGCATTCTCGATGTCGCCCTGACGACGGAAGCCGAAAGCGATCCGGTGTTCGGCAATCTGCCTAAGGAATTCAAAGCTGTTCAGTGGCACTCCGTGCGCGTTGCGCAGCCGCCTGAAGGCGCCGTTGTGCTTGCCAAATCGGACATTTGTCCTTGCCAGGCGATGCGTGTCGGCAAGACGGCATGGAGCATGCAGTATCACGTCGAAATCGAAGACAACACGATCGACGACTGGGGAAATATCCCGGCTTACGCGCAAGCGCTGGAACGCACGCATGGACCTGGTGCACTGCCGCGCATGGCTGAAGCTGCTAAACCCCACACCGCGAATTTCGCTGCGGATGCCGAAATGCTTTATCGCAATTTTATGCGGACCATTCGGCAATAGGCCGCTTCAGGGTCGATAATCGGTCAACGCATTTCATCGGAGCGAACGCAGAGCAAGTCATCTGCGTTCGCTTTCTTTTTTGGGTTATTCTATCGGTCAAAGAGCGCGGTTGGCTGCAGCGCAATCGGCGTGAGACGACGACTTTCTATGAAACATTTATTCGCGCGCGTGCTGCTTATATTTGCACCAACTGCCCTGAATTTGGCCTTGAACACACTTTGAAATAGGTATCATAATTCAAAAATCATCACTCTCAGGAAAGTCACTGCACGCGATTTCTGCAATTCGACCTCAACTGATTTGGCTTGGAGGCTGATCTATGTACACTGCCGTCAAACGCGTTTTGGCCGGGGGGGCCTGCGCCGCGATCGTATCGCTGGCGAGTTTTAGCCAAGCCATGGCGGGCGCTCCTGAATCGCAAGATCCAATCAAGATTGCATTGTTCGATTGGACGAGCGTCAATCTCAACGCCAAGATCCTTGGCGGCATTCTCACCAAACTCGGCTACAACGTTGAATACCCGACGGCCGATTATCTCTCGAGCCTCACCACCGGCCTGACGAACGGCGATATCGATATCGGCGTCGAGTACTGGGATACGACCGCGCGCGAAGCGATGAAGGCGTCCGACGCCACGGGCCAGACCGAGCGGCTCGGCAAGCTTGGTCCCAAAGCCAAGGAAGAGTGGTGGTTCCCGGAGTACATGAAAGAAAAGTGCCCCGGCCTTCCTGATTGGAAAGCTCTGAAGGATCCCAAGTGCGCCGAAGCCTTCTCGACGCCCGATACGGCGCCGAAGGGCCGTTATCTCGGCGGTCCCGTGACCTGGGAAGGTTTTGATGACGAGCGCGTCGAAGCCCTCGGCCTGCCGTTCGTTGTTGTCCACGCAGGCACCGACGGCGCGATGTTTGCCGAACTCGATTCCGCCTATCAGCGCAAAGCGCCGATCATGCTCTGGATTTATTCACCGCATTGGGCCCCGGCGAAATACAAAGGCGAGTGGGTTCAGTTTCCGGAATATGAACCGGCCTGCTACACTGACCCGAAGTGGGGTGTGAACCCGGATAAGAAGTACGATTGCGGCAAGCCGCACGGCGAAATCTGGAAGTACTCCTGGAAAGGCCTGAAAGATAAATGGCCCGTCGCTTACAAAGTCGCCAAAAACTACACGATCGATACTGACGAACTGAACAAGATGTCAGGTGAGATCGATCTCGACGGCAAGTCGATGGATGACGTCGCCGCGGCTTGGGTCGATGCCAACGAGGCCAAGTGGAAGGAATGGGCGAAATAAGAGTTCGGCTGATCTTCCTTTGCAGCATTGAGTGAAGACGCGACGGGAACCGGTGTGCCATCGCAGGCTGTCGGTTCCCGTCTGTTTTTGAGGCCACACGGCGCGCTTGGCGCGATGGAGCGATCCTAAAATGAACACCCAAGCGCCCCTGCGCGATGATACGACGTCGGCGACTGACGATCGTCCGGTTAAACTGTTGTGCCAGGATGTGTGGAAAGTCTTCGGCGAAGGCGCGAAGAATTTTCTGGCGAAACACAACGGCGCACCGACATCCGAAGACCTGAGCAAAGCCCAGCTCGTCGGCGCCGTCCGGCATGCGTCGCTTGAAGTTCGTCGCGGCGAAAATTTCATCGTCATGGGCTTGTCCGGCTCAGGCAAGTCGACGCTCGTTCGCTGTCTCTCTCGATTGGTTGAGCCCACGTGGGGAAAGATCGAACTCGACGGCATCGACCTGCTGAAAGCATCCCCTGATGAATTGATTGAGATCCGTCGTCACCGCATGGGTATGGTATTTCAGCACTTCGCCCTGCTGCCGCATCTGACGGTGCTCGAAAACATCGCTTTTCCGCTTTCCGTTCAAGGCGTCGAACGCAAGACGCGCGAGGCACGCGCGCGCAAAGTTATTGAGCTTGTCGGCCTCAGCGGGCGCGAGCAGTTTTATCCGCGTGAGCTTTCAGGCGGCCAGCAGCAGCGCGTCGGTATTGCGCGGAGCCTCGCGGTCGAACCGGAAATCTGGTTCCTCGACGAGCCGTTTTCCGCGCTCGATCCCTTGATCCGGCGCGAGATGCAGGCCGAACTGCTGCGCCTTCAAAGCGTGCTGAAGAAAACCATTGTCTTCATCACTCACGATTTCGATGAAGCGATCCGCTTGGCCGACCGCGTCGCCATTATGAAGGATGGGGAAATCATACAGATCGGCACGCCGGAAGAACTGGTGCTCCATCCCGCAACAGACTACGTCGCCGAATTCACGCGCGACGTCCAGCGCTCGAAGGTGATGTCGGCAGCAAGTCTGATGCGCCCGGTTTCGCCATCTGCCGACTACGGCGGAACAGTCGGCGCAAAAGATAAGATCTCATCGTTTTCGGCTCGCATCGTCGGTGTCCGCAAGAACTTTCTTGTCACCGCCGCCGATGGCAGACCGCTCGGTGAAGTGACGCCCGATGACGTTATCGATATCCTTGCCGATCGCGACTTCGCTAAAGAGGCACGTGTATGACCGTCGCAGACACGACGGCGCCCATCCGGCCGTCCGCCATCTCTACCCCGACGTTGATCTGGATTGTGGCCATCGCCGTTGTCGCGATCCTCTATCTCATTCCGAGCGTCGCCCCGTGGGCCGTTAAGTACCCCGACGCCGCCATTATCCCGATTTCCAAGTGGATCTCGGCAATCATGGCGTGGCTCAAGTCGAATTTCATGTGGTTGACGCGCGGCATTACCGACGTGTTCAACGTGCCACTGCAATGGGCGATTGACCTACTCGCCAAGGGCTGGAAGTCCGGTTACGGCCCCACGGCGGTCGTTCTACCGCGTCTATCGTGGATCGGTGTGTGCGCAGCATTTGCGATCGCGGGCTACAAATTCGGTGGTTGGCGTCTCTCGGCATTGGCCGCAGCCTGCATGCTCTACATCGCCCTCTTCGGGCAGTGGACGAGCGCCATGCTGACATTGGCACTCATCGTTATCAGCGTGCCGTTGTGCGTTATCGTTGGGTTGATGCTTGGCGTCGTCGCCTTTCGGAAACCTTGGATCGATCGCACGATCATCCAGCCGATGCTCGATCTGATGCAGACGATGCCGACGTTCGCATATCTCATTCCGATGCTGCTCCTGTTCGGAAACAGTCCGGTGTCGGGCATGCTCGCAACTGCCATATTCGCAATGCCACCGATGGTGCGCGCCACCGTGCTTGCGCTGAAGCGCGTGCCTCACGAGATTGATGATTTCGGCGAAATGGTCGGTTGCACGCAACGCCAGAAATTGTGGTGGGTGCTGGTTCCCTCAGGGCGCGCGACATTGATGGTCGGCGTCAATCAGGTGATCATGCTGGCCCTGAATATGGTGATCATCTCGTCGATGATCGGCGCCGGTGGTCTCGGCTATGATGTGCTTCTCGCTCTTCGAGCGCTGAAGATCGGCCAGGGCATGGAAGCCGGCCTTGCGATTGTCGCGCTTGCGATCGTTCTCGATCGGTTGAGTCAGGCGGCGGCCCGTCAGCGTCCCGCCATGCACGTGCAGGACCAGAACTTCATACAGCGAAACCCGATGCTGACGCTGGCCGTCGCCATTCTCGCTGTCACCACGATTTTGAGCGTCTATGTGCCGGCGTTCGCAGCCGTCCCGGCCGCTATAAAGGTTTCGACTGCTCCCTACTGGAAGGCGGCCGTCGATTGGATCAACATCCATTTCTTCGATGCCATCGAAGCTTTCCGCACCTTCCTGCTGCTCTATATCCTGAACCCGATCCGAGATTTTCTCGTCGATTTTCCTTGGCTCGGAATGGTTCTGCTCGTCGGACTGGCAGGGTATCGTCTGTCCGGTATGCGCCTTGCCGTGCTCGTCGTTCTGATGACGTCATTCTGCGCCGTCACGGGACTTTGGGAAAAGTCGATGGCGACGCTCTATCTCTGCGGCGTGTCGGCGATCATTTGTGCCGTGTTCGGAATTGCGATTGGCATCCTTGCGTCGCGCAGCGATCGTTTCGCGGCGTTCTTGACGCCGGTCCTCGACACCTTGCAGACGCTGCCGTCGTTCTGCTTCATCATTCCGGTGGTCATGCTGTTCCGTGTAGGCGACGTGACCGCCATGATCGCAACCGTCCTGTTCGCGATCGTTCCGGCAATTCGCTACACCAACCACGGCATTCGCCAGATTCCCGAAAGCCTGATTGAGGCTGCGACCGTATCTGGATGCACGCCACGCCAGATGTTCTGGCGCGTGCAGCTTCCCCTGGCGCTCCCCGAGATCATGCTCGGTATCAATCAGACCGTGCTACTGGCGCTGAGCATGATCATTATCTGCGCCATGATTGGAACGCGCGATCTCGGCCAGGAGGTCTTCATCGCGCTTGCCAAGGCCGATGCGGGTCGCGGTTTGACCGCCGGTTTTGCCATCGCCTTTATCGGCATCGTCTCAGATCGCCTGATCAGAGCTTCGACCGATCGGCTCCAGTCACGGATGGGCCTCTCCTGAGGCCCATCTCACGCAGAGTTCAATGCTGAACGCGCTCGATAGCGATTGCGGTCGCTTCGCCACCGCCGATACACGCCGACGCGATCCCTTTCGTCGCTCCCTGCCGCTCAAGCGCGTGCAGCAGGGTTACGATCAACCGCGCGCCCGTTGCACCGATCGGGTGTCCGAGTGCACACGCGCCGCCATTGACGTTGAGCTTATCGCGCGCGATCGAAAGATCCTTCTGCGCGGCCATCGCGACCGCCGCGAACGCTTCATTGATCTCGTAAAGATCGACGTCACCAGCCTCCCACCCGGCCTTTGCCAAGGCTTTGCGAATGGCGGGAATTGGCGCGGTCGTGAACCAGGCCGGCTCCTGACTGTGCGTCGAGTGTGCGCGGATCTCAGCAAGGATCGGTAGTCCTTCGCGCTCTGCAAGCGAGCGGCGCGTTAGAACCAGAGCTGCCGCCCCATCGGCGTTTGCCGACGAGCTGGCCGCGGTTATCGTGCCGTTCGGCCGGAACGCCGGTTTCAGCTTCGGCACTTTCTCCGGTGAGACCTTGAGCGGGTTCTCGTCATCGGCCACGACCTTCTCGCCCTCTTTGGTCGCGATGCTGATCGGAGCAATCTCGGCTTTGAATGCCCCGGACTGAATAGCGGAGCGCGCGCGCGTCAGTGTCTCGACTGCGAACGTATCCTGATCCGCCCGCGTGAACTGATAGGCCTCAGCCGTTGCCTCGCCGAAATCGCCCATGCTGCGGCCTTTTTCGTAAGCATCTTCGAGGCCGTCAAGCAGCATGTGATCGAGCACCTGTCCGTGCCCAACGCGAAAACCCGCACGGGCCTTCTGCAGCAGATAGGGCGCGTTCGACATCGATTCCATGCCACCCGAGACGACGATATCGGCCGAGCCCGCGGCGAGCAGATCGTGGGCGAGAAACGTGGCTTTCATGCCTGACCCACAAACCTTGTTTACGGTCGTCGCACCCGTCGCATCGGGCAGTCCGGCAGCGCGTGCTGCTTGCCGTGCCGGCGCCTGCCCCTGTCCCGCCGTCAGCACATTACCGAAAAGAACCTCGTCCACTTTCTCTGGCGCCAGCTTAGCCCGTTCCAGTGCGGCTCGGATGGCGTGCGCGCCGAGTTCCGAAGCCTGGAGCGGGGCAAGATCGCCCAGAAACCGCCCAAGAGGCGTCCTAACCGCAGATACGATGACAATCGGGTCCTGACGCATTGGTGGGGCTCCTCCGCCTTCTTGGCTATTCATGATGGCCGACATAATATATGATAGACGTAATGCAAGTGAGTGCATCGCCCCGCAACGCCGAATGTTGACGCACCTCAACGCGCGCCGGGAGAAAACGAAATTGGATGAGCCGATGAAGACCGGGATTGTGTCGCCCCATGTTGCGGGAGCGATGTCGGGATTGGATTTTCTTGTTGCGCTGCGGGATGGTGCGCTTATCGCGCCGCCATTCAGCCGCGCGACTGGAATTTTGCCGAAAGAGATTGAGATCGGCCGTATCGTTTTCGAAGGGACGCCAACTGAGCAATTTTATAACCCGATGGGGACGGTTCACGGTGGCTGGATTGCAACCCTTCTCGACACCGCAATGGCGTGTGCTATTCAATCCATGTTGCCCGCCGGACAATCGTATACGACGCTGGAACTCAAGACCAATTTCGTGCGTCCAGTTTTTGCCTCGACGGGTGTCCTGCGGTGTGAAGGCGTCGTGCTTTCGCTCGGCGGTCGCATTGCGAGTTCGGAAGGGAAGGTTTTCGACAAGGAAGGGAACCTTGTCGCTCACGGGACAGAGACTTGCTTGGTCATGGGCCAACGCAACGGCGCGTCGACCCACGCTTAGGCCCAAGGAGAAAAAAGAATGCCGCGAGTATCGCGCAAGGAAGCAGATCAACACCGCGAAGACGTGCTCAATGCAGCATCGAAGCTCTTTCTTGAGTACGGCATCGACGGCGTGAGCGTTCCCGCCGTCATGGCCGAAGCCGGCCTGACACACGGCGGATTTTACGGTCATTTCGATTCGAAAGAGGCGCTCGTCGCCGAGGCCTGTGAACGCGCGTTTAAAGAGCGCCGCAGCATTTACGATGGGATCGAGCAACGCAACGGCGCCGATAAAAAATCAGCGCGTGTGGAATTTATCAAACGCTACACGACGAAAGCACACCGCGACGCAATCGGCCTCGGTTGTCCGGCCGCCGCCATGTGCGGTGACATGGCACGCGAAAACCCCAAAGGCCAGATCAGAACGGCATTTGCCGCCGGTTTTAACGTGATGGTCGAGCGGTTGACACCGCTTCTGTCACGTAAAAGGAAGGACAAAGCCGCCGCGCGCGAAGACGCTTTGGCACAGATCGCCATGCTCGTTGGGGCAGTGGTTCTATCGCGATCGACGAAGGGCTCGCCCGTCTCCGACGAGATTATGCAGGCGGTGCGGGACGCCCTGTTGGACACCTGACGAAATTTTGAATGGCCGCTGCTAGGCCGGTTGGCCAGGATGATAATTCTGTGCACCATTTTATATGATTTATAAAATATATATATTGGCGAAACCCCGCCATTTCGAGACCCACACGACGACAACAAAAGGAACGTCAAATGTCGAACTCTAAGGGAACGGCCCTTGTCACCGGCGCCTCATCCGGCATCGGCGCTGTGTACGCAGATCGGCTTGCCAAGCGTGGGTATGATTTACTTCTCGTGGCACGGGATACACAGCGGCTCGAGGCACTTGCCCAACGCATCAAATCCGAAACCGGCAGGTCGGTCGAGGTCGCCGGGGCCGACCTGACTTCGAAAACCGATCTCGCCGCTATCACCAAGCGGTTGCGGGAAGACAAAGCGATAACGCTTCTGCTGAACAATGCGGGCATGGGCTACAACGGCGCCATGGCTAATGCCGACCTCGCCCTCACCGACCGGCTGATTGATCTGAACATCACTGCGGTGACGCATTTGGCGTCGGCTGCCGCTGCCAACTTCTCCGGAAAAAAGTCGGGCACTCTCATCAACGTATCATCGGTCCTGGCTCTTGCGCCTGAAATCGCCAGCGCCGTCTACTGCGCTTCGAAAGCCTACGTTCTGAATCTGTCCCTCACGCTCAATACTGAGCTATCGGATGCCGGCGTGCGCGTTCAAGCCGTCCTTCCCGGCGCGACGCGAACGGAAATCTGGGAACGTGCAGGCATCGACGTCAACAAATATCCGCCGGAAATGATCATGGACGTCGAGCCGATGGTCGATGCGGCGCTCGCAGGCTTGGACCTCGGCGAATTGGTCACGATCCCGGCGCTACCAAACATCAAGGACTGGAACGATCTCAATGCCGCGCGTCTGGCGCTTCGTCCCAATCTCTCCCTTAGCAAGCCGGCGCCGCGCTACACGGAAGCCCACGCCCACGCTTGATACCGGCACATGCAATACGGAAACGCTGCCAGACGAATGTCGGCGTTTTTCATGCCGACCCAGATCGCGCGCCGATAGACTTTTCCCGAATATAGAAGCCGATCGTCATCGCTGCGAAAATTGGAGCGCCGATGAAAACCCACTCTTTGACGTGAGCATAAGTCACGGCAGCGGCTGCGCAACCGAGCGCGAAGGCCACGATGCCGTTGAGCAAGTTGGTGACCCGTGCCGTCACGGCTGGCTTCTTATCGACGGACACGCCATGAACGAGATCGGCAAGATCGAGCATCGCCTGCGTTGTCGTCCCGGTCATGATGGTCGTCGGCGGATAGTTCGCAAGGTGAATGCGATGGAACGCATTTTGAATGGCCATCGCCACGACCAGAATAAGACCGACAGCGACGGCGGGAACCGTATCCGCATCGGGGAAGGGGCCGTAGCGAACGGCAAGCACGCCGGCAATCGTCATCAAAATGAATTGAAGCGTAAGCCAGATGCCGAGAATCGGCAGGCCGCTTTTCTCAAGCTGGAAACGCAGTAGTCGCGTCGCAAACACCACCGCGCAGAAAAGCGGCAGTGCTAATATCTTGGCAATTGTATCCGATGAACCCTGGGCAAGCGATGCCCCGAGCGTCACGAAGTTTCCCGTTACATGTGAAGTGAAGAGCCCACTCAAAGCGAGAAAGCTCGACGTATCGACGTAGCCAGCCGTAATACTCAATACGGCCGGCACGGCCGGCAGCGTCATAAGGCGCGGCATCATTCTTCCCCTCTTTGAGTCGGATTAGTCCAGACACGATTAGACGACCGCCCGAATGTCGTCACCCGCGAGAGCCGCCAAGCGGTGGCATTTGTCGCAATTTTTCTGAATGCACGATTTTGCGTCGGGCCCGGTGGACAATGACCGGCGGTCGGAGCTAACAGTGGCGGCCCCAAAATCTCGCGCCGGAACCGGAAGAAGCGTCGGCAAAAATGGTCGAAGGATTGATCACTCTCCAAAGCTCCCATGGTCCAAAGGAGACGGCCGACCGGCTGGCGGCGACCGCGTCCAGCCACGGCATGACGGTTTTTGCACGCATAGACCATGAAGCGGGCGCAACGGCAGCCGGCCTCGATCTCCGACCGACAGAAGTGCTATTCTTCGGAAACCCGAAGGCGGGCACCGTGCTTATGCAAAGTGAGCAGACCATCGGCTTGGACCTGCCTCTGAAGGCGTTGGTCTGGCAGGACGAGCGCTCCGCGACATGGATTTCGTATCAGGATTTAGTCTGGCTCGCGAAAAGATATGACCTTCCGCCCGCCATTCAGCCAACCGTAGAAAAAATGTGCTCATTGATTAAAGTCGTCGTCGAGGAGGCTGCCGGATGACCTCGATCAATGTGGCGGTATCTACCGCCTGATCAATTACAAAGCCCTTTTCACACCCCCCCAACGCATAGCCAAGGAAGAGATGAACATGAAAGCGGATACGACCAAATCCCGGCGTAAGGCTCCACTCGATACGCCGTCGCACTTCTCTGACAACGCCATCAAGGATATCTCCGCGTCGCTCTCGGCGCTGCTCGCCGACTTCTTCGCGCTCTACATCAAGACGAAGAACTTCCACTGGCATATGTCCGGCCCGAATTTCCGGAGCTACCATTTGCTTCTCGACGATCAGAGCGAGCAGATTTTTGCGGCGACGGACGATATCGCTGAACGCGCCCGCAAACTCGGCGGTACGACGATCCGCTCCATCGGCCAGATCAACAGCCAAAAGCGCATTCTCGACAACGACGCCGATTTCGTTTCGCCGAACGATATGCTGGCAGAGCTTCGCGACGACAATCTGCAGCTGGCGGACGAAATGCGCCAGCTCCACGATCTCTGCGACGAGCATGGTGATGTCGCTACGGCGAGCCTTCTCGAAAACTGGATCGACGAAGCCGAACGCCGCGTGTGGTTCCTCTTCGAATCGACCCGGAATATTCCGCACGAAGCGTAAGAAACGCTCGCGGTCCACTAACGAAATTCGGACAAAGGCGCGAGATCAATCTCGCGCCTTTTCCTTTTTCAGCGCGTCATGCGACCGGGGCCGCTGCATCTGAAACGCCGTCTCCGCCGTTCCATAGAGCCCGCGGCCGTGGAGCCGCGAGATCAGATCGAGTTTCGGCGTGTCGACATAGAGCTTCGCCGGGTCGAGCATGGCCTCGTCGGCAATATGTGCCTGCACGACTTCGCCAATCGCGAGCAGCTGGTTGGAAAATATGAGCGGCGTATGCAGCCGGCATTCGAACGAAACCGGACTGATCGCAATCCGCTCTGGATTGACCTTGAGCGACGGGACCGTCTCAAGCTCGGTCAATGCAAGCTCGTCGACATCCGGCGGCGCATCGAGCGACGTTAAATTCATCGCCTCCGCCGCCACGCGCGGCACGAGATTGACCACGAACTCCCCCGTGTCGAGGATATTGCGGGCGGTGTCCTTCATGCTGCCGTCGCCGTCGGTCATGATGCCGACGGCAAGCAGCGCCGGGTCCTTGCCCATGGCGTTGAAAAAGCTGAACGGCGCCGCATTGCGGGCGCCGTTCTTTGCTCGTGTCGTTACCCAGGCGATGGGCCGCGGAACGATCGTGCTGGTGAGAAGCTTGTAGCGATCGTCCGCTGCAAGTGTTTCGAAGTCGAAGTCCATTCCAACACCTGTCCTGTGCGGCCGTTAGAGATCCCTGAGGATCTTCTTAACGTGCTCAACCTCGTCCTGCACGATCGTGTGGCCCATGCCGGGGTAGATGATCTCCGTCACGTTACCGCCGAGCGCCTTAAGAACCTCTGCCGACTCGTTCACCCGCTTGAGCGGAATGTGAAAGTCGACATCGCTGCATCCGAGGAATACCGGCGTGCCCGCGAGAGAGCCTGCATAAGTACGCGGCGTTCCTTCTGGTCCGATCAAGCCGCCGCTCAAGCCTGCGACGCCGCCGAAACGGCGAGCGTTCCGGGCTGCGAACTCGAGCGCGAGGCACGCGCCCTGGGAAAATCCTAAAAGCACGATCTTCTCGGACGGCACGCCCTGCCGCTCGACATCCGCGACGACGTCCGAAAGCGTTTTCAGAGCGCTGCTGAGATGCGGCTCGTTCTGGGCAATCGGCGCCATGAAAGACTGCGGATACCAACTGCCCGAACGCGCCTGCGGAGCGACATAGGCGATGTCGCTGGCTTCGAATGCGTCCGCAAGGCCGAGCATACCCTCGGCACTTGCTCCACGTCCGTGAACCAAGATCATCGCCGCACGGGCGGCACCCAAAGGTGCGCCCGCACGAATGACGTTTGTCGTCATGCTGCCTTCTCCAACGGTTGCAGCACTGCCTCGATTTCCTTCCGCTGACCTTCAAGGAACGACGGCAGTTTCAATGCCTGTCCCAAGGTGGCCACCGGCTCATCGACGGCAAAGCCTGGTTGGTCGGTTGCGATCTCGAAAATCACGCTGCCCGGCTCGCGGAAGTAGATCGACCGGAAGTAGTTGCGGTCCATCTGTTCCGTCGCCTGGATGCGATGGTTCTCGACGAGCTTCTTGCGCATCTCGGCCTGCTCTTCATCCGACGCCGCGCGGAACGCGACGTGATGGACAGAGCCCCGGCCCATGCGAGCCGCAAGAAAGCCCTTCGCCTCGTGGATTTCGACGACGCTTCCGGTTTTCGTGCCTTTCGCCACGAACCGCGTGACGTTGCCCTCGCTGCCCGCTTCCGTGAAGCCCAACACATCCGTCAGGATATCGCCCGTGCTCTTCACGTCTTCAAGCAACAATCGGATGCCGTGGAAACCGCGAATAGCGTTTTCCGCTGCAACGTCACTGCCGGTCCAAGCGGCCTCGGCTTCGGCACCAGCCACGCCGACGAGAGCGAGGCTCATGCCGTCCGGATCTGTGAACTGCAGGACCGACTGTCCGAAGCGCTTCTCGATCGCCTCATGCGGCACGCCCTTCTCGACGAAGCGGTGTGTCCAATAGCCAATCGCGGTCTCGGGAATGCGAAACATCGTCTGCTGCGCCATCCCGACTCCATTCCGGCCCTTGGACGCATGTGCCCACGGGAAGAACGTCAGGATCGTGCCGGGCGTGCCGGTCTCATCACCGAAGTAGAGGTGATAGGTGCCGGGATCGTCGAAGTTGACGGTCTTCTTGACCAGGCGAAGGCCGAGAACGCGCGTGTAGAAGTCGAGATTGTGGGACGCATCGCCAGCGATCGCAGTGATGTGGTGAATACCAGACATGGCTTGTCCTTTCTCTCGTTCGCACGAGATGTCACTAGGTTGATCTGCTATGTGGAGGGTCGATCCGGCGCTTCAATCGGAGCCGGTGGAAGCGGACCGTCGCCAATTCGGCAACGGTCCGAATTGGTGAGGCTTACGCCTTCAGCATGGCCGCGATCTGCGCGACGTGACGGCCCTGGAACTGGGCGCCTGCAAGTTCGTTGGCCGAGGGCTGACGCGAGCCGTCACCGTTCGCGATCGTTGTCGCGCCGTAAGGCGAGCCGCCGGTCACTTCGCTGACGCCCATCTGCCCCTGAAACGAGTACGGCAGTCCGACGATCACCATGCCGTGGTGAAGCAGAACCGTATGCGTCGACAGGATCGTGCTCTCCTGACCGCCGTGCTGCGTAGCCGTCGATGAGAAGACGCTGCCGACTTTGCCGATCAGCTTGCCGCCGAACCAGAGACCACCCGTCTGATCGAGAAAGTTTTTCATCTGGGCCGGCATGTTGCCGAAGCGGGTCGGCACGCCGATGATGATCGCGTCGTAGTTCGGAAGCTCATCGACCGTCGCAATCGGCGCCGCCTGATCGAGCTTGAAATGCGACTGCCGCGCGACCTCTTCCGGCACTAGCTCGGGCACTCGCTTGATCGTCACCTCGGCGCCGCCTTCGCGCGCGCCTGCCGCCACCGCCTCCGCCATCTTCTCGATGTGGCCGTAGCTGGAATAATAGAGGACCAAAACCTTCGTCATATGCATGCCTCCAGACACTTTGAAATTCGCTTTGTGCGGAGGCATCAGCCCTCCGACGTTCTGAATATGGCTCGTTGACGAAAATCGCTCAATATATCAATATATGAGCAATCTGTTTCCGATTTGGATACAAATGGACAAGCTCGACGCCATGAGAGCGCTGGTGAAAGTCGTCTCCAGCGGCAGCTACGCTGAGGCGGCGCGTCGCCTGGGGCTGACCCGCTCGGCCGTCAGCAAGGGCGTCATGGAGCTCGAGCAGGCGCTGGGCGCCCGTCTCCTGGACCGCACCACGAGGCGCGTGACCCCGACCGAAGCCGGCCTTGCGTACTATGAGCGTTGTGTTTCCATCCTCTCCCAGATCGAGGAAACCGAGGCCCAGGTCTCCCGCCTCCATGACGAGCCAAAGGGCATCCTGAAGGTCAACGCACCGATGTCGTTCGGCATGCTCTACCTCGGCAAGGCCATCTCCGACTTCATGACCCTCTATTATGACCTCAAGGTCGAACTCCTGCTGACCGATCGCTTCATCGACCCGCTGGAAGAAGGCGCGGACGTCACCCTGCGGATCGGGACGCCGACGGACTCGAGCCTCATCGCCCGCCGGATCGCACCGGCCCGGATCGTGATCGTCGCCTCGCCCGGATACCTCGAAAAACACGGAATGCCGCAGACGCCCGCCGAACTGGTCGATCACAAATGTCTGAGCTACGGCCACACCACATCGATGCAGCGCTGGCACTTGACCGAGAAGGGCCAGCCCGTCTCCGTCGCCATCGGCGCGTGCCTGGCATCGAACAATGGCGATGTGCTGCGCGACGCAGCCGTGCAAGGCATCGGCATCGCAAACTTGCCGACATTTATCGTGGGCCAGGACATTGCTGCCGGACGGCTGAAGCTCGTCCTTCCCGACAATCGGCCATCAGACCTCACTATTCACGCACTCTACGCGCCGAACCGCTATCTGGCCGCGAAAACCCGAGTCTTCATTGATTTTCTCGTCGATCGCTTCGGCAAATCACCACCCTGGGACGACTTCGAAGGTCAGCACTGACAAAAATTCCACCTCGTTACGGCCGGGGAGGCGCGCGCCGAAGCAGGTAGGTGTCCATGATCCAGCCCTTCCGTGCCCGTTCCTCCGCGCGCTCTTCCTCGATTGCGTCGACGCATTCCTTCAGTTTGCCGGAGATCAGGACCTGATCTGGCGTGCCGAGATAGGCGCCCCAGAAAATCTCGACGTTCTCGTCAATCAGCGCGCGGAGCCCTGAGCCGTTATCGAGCATCACGACGGCCGTATCGACCTTTTCTGGCAATCCTTCGAGCAGTTTGCGGCCCGTGGTGATGTGCACCGGCTCGCCGATCGGATTGAGCGCGATTTTATGCTCGGCGGCCAATGCCTGGACGGCCGTGATGCCGGGAATGATCTCATATTCGAAAGCGAGCGTTCCTTGCGCTACGATCTGGTCGATGACGCGTATCGTGCTGTCGTAAAGGGAGGGATCGCCCCAAACGAGAAACCCGCCGACCTCGCCGTCTTTCAGTTCATCCGCAATAAGCGAGCTGAAGATCTGCGCCTTCTCGCGATGCCATGCATGGACACCGGATTTATAATCGCCGCCCTGGTCCCGCACCGGCCCTGGAACCTCCACGATCCGATAGGACTTCTCCTCGATGAAGCGATCGCAGATTTCCCGTCGGAGATTGGCGAGATCAGCCTTAACTTCTCCTTTGTCGAGAAAGAAGAACACATCGACCGCATTCAGCGCCTTCACCGCCTGCATGGTGATGTAGTCGGGGTTTCCCGCGCCAATCCCGATGAGCAGAACTTTCTTCATGCCAAGGCTTCTCCAATGTGACGGGCGACGGAAACCGTAAATCTGCCGATTTGTCGATGGGGCACATGCGGGACATTGCACGAGGCCGCATTCGGTGCCAATTCACGGTGGTCGAATTCGTAAAGGGAAATGCCCGTCGATGGCCAAGCGCATTGTGTTGGTAACCGGATCGCTGGCCGAGCCGCGCGTCAAGCGCGTCGCTGAAGAACTCAATGATCCCGACCTGGAGCCCGTCGTCGCCAATATCGGCGTCAAGGTCGCAGCCCTGATGACGACGGAAATCGTCGAGCGCCGCCTGAAGCTGCCCGAGCACGCTGACCGGGTCATCATGCCCGGCCGTTTTCGTGGCGATCTCGAACGCCTCTCCGACCATTTCGGCACACGCTTTGAGCGCGGCCCGGAAGAGATCGCCGATCTGCCTGAGTATCTCGGCCATGCTGCCCGCAAGATCGACCTGTCCGAGCAGGACGTCAAAATCTTCGGCGAAATCGTCGATGCAACTCTGATGACGCCGGAGCAGATTGTCGAACGCTCACGCAAGTATCGCGCTGACGGTGCCGACGTTATCGACCTTGGCTGCCTGCCGGACAGTCCGTTTCCGCATCTGGAAGCATCCATTGCAGCCTTGCATGCCGATGGTGCGAAGGTCAGCGTCGATTCCTTTAACCCGGAAGAGCTGTCGCGTGCCACGCGCGCAGGGGCCGACTATCTTTTCTCGCTATCGGAAAAGACGATCTCGATTGTCGACGAAGGCCCTGCGGCGCCGATCCTCATTTCGGCTGGTGCCGCCGACATGGATTCGTTGGATCGCGTCATCGATATCATGATCGCGAAGGGCCGCCCCTTCTATGCCGACCCGATCCTCGATCCGATCCACTATGGCTTCACGGCATCCGTCGCGCGCTATTACGACCTGCGCAAGCGCCGCCCAGACATTCCGATCCTGATGGGCATTGGTAACGTCACGGAATTGACCGACGCTGACACCACGGGCATCAACGCCATCCTGATGGGCATGTGCTCCGAGCTTCACATCACGGCGGTGCTTGCCGTGCAGGTGAGCCCGCATTGCCGGACAGCGATCAAGGAATTCGACCGCGCCCGCCGCGAGTACTTCGCCGCTCGCAAGGCCAATGCACTGCCGCAAGGTTTTGGCTCGGGTCTCATGGCTTTGCGTGATCGCAAAGGTTTCGCCTCGACGCCGGAAGAGATCAGATCGCTCGCGTCGGAAATTCGCGACCAAAATTATCGCATCGAGGTCGCGGAAGATGGCATTCATATTTACAACCGCGACGGCCATCACGTCTCAGACGATCCGTTCCAGCTTTACCCGCATCTCGATACCCGCGCCGATCCCGGCCACGCGTTTTATCTCGGCGTCGAGACGGCACGCGCCGAAATCGCCTATCGCCTGGGCAAGCGCTACGCGCAGGATGAGCCGCTGGAATTTGGCGTCGTCGCCGAAACCAAAGGCTCCGCCGACGACGCTCACTTGATGAAGTTCAAGGAAGCGGGCTCGACTCTCAAGAAAGAACCAAAACCCGAGTAGTCCGTTTCCTCATTAAATATCGACGAACGACATCATCCGTTCCGTGTATCTCGCGCCCGCAACACCGAGCAACTTTGCTGCAGCATCAAGACGTTCGGTCTCCTCGGTGGTCAATTCAAGTTTCGCCGCGCCGAGGTTCTCTTCGAGATAGACGCGCCGCTTCGTCCCCGGAATCGGCACGATATGTGGACTGCAGCCGAGCAGCCACGCCAGGGCAACCTGTCCGGGCGTTGCATGATGGGCGACCGCAATCTCGCGCGCGATCTCGGCGATCTTCATGTTCGCGTCGAAATTCGCCCCCTGAATGCGCGGATCATTGCGCGAGCGATAATCGTTGGTCGGATAGTCTTCAGCACGCTTTGCTTTGCCCGTCAGAAATCCGCGCCCGAGCGGACTGAACGGCACGAGACCGATGCCGAGTTCGAACAATGCTGGCCGAATGTGCTCTTCGATGCTGCGCTCCCACAGCGAGTACTCGCTCTGTAGCGCCGAGACCGGCTGCACCGCGTGCGCCCGGCGGATCGTTTCATCGCTCGCCTCCGAGAGGCCGAAATAAAGCACCTTGCCTTCTGCGATCAGCTCTTTGACGGCCCCGGCGACATCCTCGATCGGAACCTTCGGATCGACCCGGTGCTGATAAAGAAGGTCGATGCGGTCCGTCTGCAGCCGCTTAAGAGATGCTTCGACGACCTCGCGAATGTGCGCTGGTCGGCTGTCGGTTCCGGAGATGCCGTTGCTGTCAAATGTGAAGCCGAACTTCGTCGCGATCACGACCTGATCCCGCTTGCCTTTGAGCGCCTGCCCAAGCAGCGTCTCATTGGTAAATGGCCCATAAGCCTCTGCCGTATCGAGGAATGTGCAGCCGAGTTCTATCGCGCGCGCAATCGTTGCCTCGGATTCCGCGTCGTCCGCGGCTCCGTAAGCATAACTCATGCCCATGCATCCGAGGCCGAGCGCCGAAACCTCGAGCCCTTGCGTGCCTAGCTTGCGTTTCTCCAGCACAGCGCCACCTCTCAACCATGTTCGGGGGGAATTCGCGTCGAAAGCACAAAAAATCCGGCTTCCGCGAACATCGGCCACATTTAATAGCTGCCATGTGCCGATATAATATGAGGCAATCCGAATACCTCCTTTGGCTTTGAGTATATAATGCGCGGAAGCGAATTCGCTGAGCTACGCGCCTTCGTAACCATTGCCGAGCAAGGCAATTTTGCGCGGGCGGCCGCTCATCTCAGAATTTCACCATCGACATTGAGCCAGACGATCCGCGAGCTGGAAAAGCGGCTTGGCGTCCGTTTGCTCAATCGCACGACCCGCAGTCTCTCTCTAACAGAGGCGGGGCAGCGCCTGCTGGCGCGCTTCAAGCCGGCGCTTGAGGAAATGGAAGAGGCCGTGCGCGACGTGCAGAATTTGCGCGTCGTTCCGGCCGGTACGGTGCGGCTTCTCGCACCGCGCAAAGCGGCCGCCACGCTGATCGCCCCGCATCTGGGCCGGTTTGCGACCGAGCATCCCGATATCGTGCTCGATATCACCGTCGACGACGCCGTCATCGATATCGTCGACGAAGGTTTCGATATCGGACTTCGATTGGGTGAACTTCTCGAAGACGATATGGTCGCGATTAAGCTGGGTGACGATCTCCGCATGTGCGCTGTCGCATCGCCCGAATACATCTCGAAGCACGGCATTCCGAGAGATCCGAGCGAACTCAACAAGCACCGCTGTATCAATTGGCGGTGGTCGGGCCGGCGCGGAATCTACAACTGGGAATTCTTCAAGGACGGTCACTGGATGTCGGTGGTCGTCAACGGTCCGCTGACGGTCTCATGCGCCGAGATGGCGATCCACGCCGCAACGCAAGGTGTCGGCATTGCATTCTGGACGGAGTCGGACGTCCGACCTCTGATCGCAACGGGAAAGCTCGTGCCAATGCTGGAAGAGTTCTCACCGCACTTTCCTGGATGGTATCTGACCTATCCGCGCCAAAGGGACATGTCGGCTGCTGTGCGCGCGGTGATTGATTTCTTCAGGGCTCGCAACGTGCCGACACTTGCGGCAAGCAAGGCATTGGCGCCGGCTTGACCGCCGGCGCCCTGTGCGTCAGTCGAACGTCGCCATGTCGATGACAAAGCGATATTTGACGTCGCTCTTGAGCATACGATCGTAAGCGTGGTCGATGTCCTTCATCGAGATCATCTCGACATCCGAGGTGATGCCTCTCTCGGCGCAGAAATCGAGCATCTCCTGCGTTTCTGCGATGCCGCCAATCAACGAACCCGCAATCGACTTCCGCCCAAAGATAAGCGGAACGACTGACGGCGAGGGATGCGGATGCTCGGGCACGCCCACGAGCGTCAGCGCGCCATCCCGCTTGAGCAGATTGGTGAATGCATCGAGGTTATGCGACGCGGCCACCGTATTCAGGATGAAATCGAACGTGCCGGCATGCGCTGCCATTTCGTCGGCGTTCTTCGACACGACGACCTCATCCGCGCCGAGATCGAGCGCGGCTTGCCGCTTCGAGTCCGACGTCGTAAAGGCCACGACATGCGCGCCGAGTGCGTGAGCGAGCTTGACGCCCATGTGGCCGAGCCCGCCGATGCCGACGATGCCGACCTTCTTGCCAGGCCCAACGTTCCAATGCTTCAGCGGCGACCACGTCGTGATACCTGCGCAAAGCAGCGGCGCCGCGGCCGCAAGCTGATCTTCTTTGTGTCGGACCTGCAGTATGAAGTGCTCATCGACCACGATCCGCTTTGAATAGCCGCCGAACGTATTGGGCAGTCCGCCCTTCGCCGCGCCGTTATAGGTGCCGGTGAAGCTGTGCGGCCCCTCGCAATATTGCTCCAGATCGTGCTCGCAGGAGTCGCAGGTCCGGCAGCTATCGACCATACAGCCGACGGCGGCGACATCGCCCTCTTTGAACTTGGTCACGTCCTTACCGACGGCCGTGACGCGGCCGACGATTTCGTGGCCCGGAACGCACGGATAAAGAATGCCGGGCCACTCACCGCGCGCGGTGTGAAGATCGGAATGACAAACCCCGCAAAAGAGAATGTCGATCACAACGTCTTTTGGTCCGGGATCTCTACGGTCGATCGTAATAGGTCCAAGCGGTGCCTTTGCTGCCGCCGCGGCATAGGCTTTTGTTTGCATGTTCGTCCTTTTATGCTGCTGTCGTGAAATGCGATAATCGAACGCCGAAGCCGCGTCCGGCCGTTTTAAAATCACCCGCGTAATTGTGATAAGCCGATTGCATCCGCCTGTGATGTGGCGTGTCTACTGAAGCGGAGATTCCGGGGCAAACGGTTGGCTCCTCCTAGGTGGAGGATATTCACCGTCAGGAGAATGCGGCGGAAACCGAATGCCGTATTCGAATTATAGGGCATAATATCCTGAGCTGCTTCAAGCGACGCGAAGATATTTTGGCTTATCTCCCCGCCGAGGCGGAATTCGTCACATTGTTTATGCGGGCCCGCTCGACTATCTGTTCGCCGCCCTGCCCGCGCGGCGAGAAATTGTCGCCATGCACCGCCTCTCAAGAAGCTTTGGACGCAAATTCCGGATAAGCCGGATGTCGTTTGCAAGGAACGATGCGCGGGCTGAATCGTCATTGAAATCTGATATCAGCGAGTTGTCCTTTGAACGTCCAGACGAAAGACAAGCGCACCGCCGAGCCTTCGGCTACGCTCATTACGATATTTGCGATTGCTGCCGGAGCGCTCGTCGCCAATCTCTATTATGCGCAGCCGTTGATCGCCGAGATCGGCAAAGAGATCCACATTACGCCAGATCTTGCGGGCTCGATCTCGAGCGTCACTCAGATCGGGTACGGCGTCGGCTTGTTTCTGCTCGTCTCGCTGGCTGATCTCGTCGAGAACAAGCGTCTGGTTCTGACACTTCTGACTTTGACAACGGTGGGCCTTGTCGGCGCGGCCACGTCGCAATCCGCGCTTCCGTTCTTTGTGGCGTCGTTCATTGTCGGCGTGTGCTCGACAGCAGCGCAAGTTCTCCTGCCATTCATCGCCCATCTCGTTCCCGAGGCCAAGCGAGGCCGCATCGTCGGCAATGTGATGGCAGGCGTTTTGACCGGCATCATGCTGGCGCGCCCGGCCGCGCTTTTCATTTCGGCGCATTTCGGTTGGCGCGCGGTCTTTTGGTTTTCGGTGATATTGATGATCGTGATCGGTTCGACGCTATTTCGAATAATGCCGAGCCATCGCCCAGCAACCGGCAAGCATTATTTCCATATTCTGCGGTCGATGGTCGGCTTGTTTCGCAGCATGCCAATCCTGCGCGAGCGGGCATTGTATCAAGCGCTGATGTTCACTGCATTCAACATGTTCTGGACGGCAGCCCCGATCATGCTCGCCGATCAATTCGGTATGAGCCAGCAGAGCATCGCGCTTTTTGCACTGGCAGGTGCTGGTGGAGCGTTGGCTGCGCCGATTGCGGGGCGCTTTGCCGACCGCGGCTATACGCGCATCATGACGATCGGAGCCATGTCGGTTCTTGCCGCCACCAGTTACGCGGCAGATTTGGCAGTTAGCTGGCAATGGCTCGCAGCGCTCGTCGTGATCACGATTCTTTTTGATGCTGCTATTCAGACCAATCAGATCACGAGCCAGCGCATCATTTTCTCGGTGCCCCAGGAAGTACGCGGACGCGTAAATGCGATTTATATGACGATCAATTTCATTGGCGGCGCTATCGGATCAGTGCTCGGAACAATTACATTGCATTGGGGCGGTTGGTCGACGACGGCCGCAACGGGCACCGCAATCGGAATTATATTGCTGCTGATTTTCTTTGTGGCCAATCGCAGCCGGTAATCCGTTTGTGCCCAGAATTGCAAAAACCATAACGGGAGCGGGAACGCACCTGGAATCTCAGATTGTGGGTTGGAGCGAAATGGAGCTGAGAATAAATGACCGAATCCATAAAAATGAAAATTTATCGTCCCAATTGTATTGAAATGAATTGAAATTAATCTTTTGTTAACCGAAACACTGCGGACTCGAAATCAATGGACATCTCTTTCACATCGGATTGAACCCGTGAAGATACCCCGGCTTTTCCCCACTCTCGTCTTGTCCGCCGCGCTTTCGCTTTCCGGCGCTCAGGCCGGTGTCGCGCAGAGCCTCAGCGACGCCGCTTCATTGGCCCTAACCGGCGGCTGGTCGACGGGCTATATGGGATTGGGGGGCAATCTCGGCCGCGCGATCGAGCATCGCCAGCGTCACCATCATCAGGCGAAGGCGGTCAGGTCCGCAAAGTCCAGTCGGACGGCACACCGCGCGATGCACCGCCAGACAGCCAGTGTGCAGCCCGCCAGCTACCAGCCGAAGCGTCGGGATACGCCGACGTACCTCATCGCCCAGGCGCTCGACCAATCGGGTCTGACGGTCAACACGCTGCGGCTGCAGCACTTCCCCTGAGCCTCGTCAGACGGCGGCGCAACAAGCCTGTGCCATCACTGAGCGATTGGCGCAGGTGCGCGCGAGGCCCGTAATTCGGGCCTTCTCAACAGGATGCCGAAGAATTTCGACGTTGGGGGTTCCCAGACGTTTTTTTTGTGCTATACGGCCCCTCCTGCCGCTCCAACGAGCGGCATTGTTTATCCGGCAAAGCGCATATGTCTCGAAGACCTTGCGTTTTTTGGTGACGCGGGGTGGAGCAGCCCGGTAGCTCGTCAGGCTCATAACCTGAAGGTCGTCAGTTCAAATCTGGCCCCCGCAACCAATCCCTTCTCGCAATTTTTTCACGACGAACTCGCGCCGTTTCGTTGAGGAGAAACGCGCGGAAGGCAGGTTTGGCTTTCTCGTCCGGATCCTAATGCGCTGACGGTAAGCCGGCTGCGTTCGGAGCGGTGGACGCCGGGCGATCCAATGTCTGGTCTGCCACGGTCGTCACCGTGCCGGGATATCCCAGCCGAATAATTACGCCGAGCAGCGCCATACCGAATGCAGCCCCCAAGAGCATCATCGGCAAGCTTGAGCCGACGTTGTTCGCACTTTCAAATGCGTCGTCGTCGATTTGCCGATCGGGAATGCGCGTTTCGGCTTTGGAAGAATGCGGATCTGCCCACAGAGCCATGTTCTCCTCCATTGATCGGGCCGCTGGTCGTTACGGAAGTCCAACGTTACCCATGAGATGCCGCTCTGGTCGAATAATCCGCAGGCATCCTAAATCACGACCGCCGCGGCGTGTGCGGATCGCGTTCCAACATCATCCGAATAACGTCGAGAGCGCTTTGTGATATTTGCAGATATTGCTGCGTCTGATTCGAGCTTGCCTTCATACGCTCGGCGAATGACAGGGCCTGTCTGGCACGAATGTCTTTTGACAGGCGAAAATCGACCCAAATCACATTGTCTCGAAACATGACGCACAGCTCACACGTTGGCGGCCTTTCTAGCCAACGTGCAATCAGTATGCCTCGTTCCCACGCTTTGTGAATACTGTAGAAAGCGCCAGCAAAATGCCGAGTTGTTTTTCGCGGTAGCGAGCGGGTTTGCTGCGCATGCGAACAATAGCGACGTCTCTGGCCGCCGTTCAATGTGAGCCAAATAGAATTGCGAGAGCACGCACCTCGCGCGTTCCACAAAGTCCCCGCAGTTTTCGGGTGCGGAGCGGGTTCATGGCCGATCTATCCACAATCGGCCCACAGTTATTTGCTTAACTGAGCGGATCGTGAATTGGCCGTCGTGGCCTCCCGGTTAGACTGGCACGGGATCTGATGAGCAAGGAAGTTTGATAAACGCGGGGTAGCGGTGGGGGATGACCTCAAAGCAATCGTAATTTCCGGGCGCTTGAGCGAAGCTGCCAAAGGCCGCGCTTATGCGTTCGAGGCCTTCTCCGCCGCCTTGGCGTTCATGCGATCCGCAAAAGCGGTAACTGTTATTATCGAGTTCAGCGTTGAGACCGACACGCTCGATTTCTACGATGCTGTGAAGGTCCTTAAGGTGCCTGTCGTTTTCTCGGCAAACAGCCTGCAGCCCTCGGAATTTGCCCAGTTCGGGATAAAGGCGGCCGACGTCGTCTATCCGGAACGCCGCACACGGCTGGAGGGCTTCGCCGATTATCGCCCAAGGCCTGGTATTCGCGGCTCGTCGACCACCATTCGCCCGATCAAGTCCCGCGTGCTTTCCGAAGCCTGAAATGGTGCGCCGCGGCAGCGGCAATTGTGTCGCCGACCAATGTCCCGCTGGAAGAGAGCCTTAAGACAAAAAGGCTAGGGATCTGCTACGGTCGGCCGTTCAACGCCAATGCCCAGCACGAGGCACCATGCATCGCCACGTAAAGATCCTCACCGTCGCTTGTATTTTGATCGCAATCGGCTTCGTTGCTGGCCGCTATATTATGTACACGGATGTGGCCCACTACGATGGCGACCATCCTTGAGGCCAATCGGCCCTCCGCTGAGGACGCCTATCCGCGAGGCGTGCCTGCGTCCATCATCACAGTAGCACGGGGCATGTTCGGCCTCTCGTGATCGAACAGGCGCCACCCGATCACAACCGTGACGGCGATAAATCCAAGGATGCACAAAGGGAGCAATCCCTCTTCGCGCGCGTTGATTTTGTCCTCGGACTGGCGGGTAACAGTCATCGCTCTTGTCCCATCTTTTCGATCGGCAACAGCTATCCCACTACCGCCCGGCCCTTCAGCCGAGCGCATACGAAACGCAACTGTCGCCACTGCGATTTTTAAGAGAGAACCCCCGAGGTCCACTCAAACTTTCCGCCCCAATCCCACCACAGGGGTGCCGCTATCGCAACACACAATTTATTTCAAAACATAAGCCTTGACGGCCGCAAAATCCCGCAAATGCGCGTTGCGCCGTGAGCATGATATGCCCTTGGAGATAATAAGGCGGTTTGATTTTGCAGGATTGTCAGGTCGGGTTCGGCAGCGAAATGCCGGACCATACCGTCGCCGCCGTTAGCACCAACGGTGGTTGGAAAGGCAGCGGCGATAGGCGTGTCCGACCCATCCCCACCGGCTGGCGCACATGTGCTGAACGCCTCTGCAGCCTGCGTAGCCGGATTCGTAGTAGCTTGAGTTGAAGGCGTAGCTATAGGCGCGGGAATATTCGATGCCGTACGGCGGTCCGCTATAGCCGCGCCAGCTCTTGCGGATCCAATGGGTTTTCTGAGTCAATCCCGGATGCGCAAGTTCGCCAAGAGCGAACGGACCAGCCGCTGCCGCATCTGCAGCGAGAAGGCACGCTGTAGCAGCAACGATTGCGATTTTCTTCACGACATCTCTCCGATTGGAAGGCAGATCCCGTCGGGAGTGTCGGCGAAAGATATTGCTGTCGGCCTATAGCGTGTCCAAGCGCCCCGGTTATTTATGCGCGACGGTTTCTGCGTCGCGAATACGCGAATCAAAACGAGACGATGTTTCCTGTTCCGCTACCTTGGCTGACTGGCAGGAGGAGGCGCATTTGAGCCGGTACCCGTGGCCGATGTCTCGACTCGAGGATTCATCTGGCCGTAGTAATAGGCGCCGGAACCGAGCGCAAAAGCGGCCAGCAGCACGATCACAAGCACATTGAGCGTACGATCGCTGGTCCGCACCAAGTCATCGAGCGTCCTGTTTTCATGCCAGAAGGCCATGGTCCATCTCCCTGCGCCAATCTCTCTTGCGATTGCTGTCAGTCCGCCTGAGGCTGAGGAACTGAGGGTGCCTGCGGCACAGTTATGGCCGGCCGCGCGGTCAGCTCGGTGACGTCGCTATCCGTCAATATCCGCCCATACATCAACAGCGAAATCAGCCCGACGCCGAGAACCAGAACGCCCAGCAGGCCGATCAGCGATACGATCCGCGCCGCCCGACGCGCATCGGCTTCGTCGGCGACGTCAATGAAATCGTGATCATGATCAATCGTCATGAGTACGTCCTCCATACGTCTATGGAGAGCGTAACGGCTCATGTCGGGGGTGGGTTCCGAAAAGTCGAAAATGCCCCTGAAAATGCAGAAGAGAGCGGCATTGTAAGCCGCTCTCTTCTTGAGCTTGTCGCTCAATGGACAGAACCATTTGGGGACGGCGCGGTTCTGTCTGCTGCCGATGACACCTCCGGGGTAGAGGTTGACCCTGTAGATCCAGGGGCAACAACTACTCAGCACACGTGCTGCTGTCGGCGTATGTTAAGCAATCTGATTTGGGTCACTGCGGTCAAGTCCACATCCGCAAAATTCGCTATGCGCCGAGCTACAACCAAAAGCGCGCAAGAGGGCCGCCGACGGTCGGGCTCCTTACGAAAACGTATAGCGAATCCATTGTTTTATTCATCTTGATGACAGCAAGAACAGGGTACCAGAGGGGCATCAGGCAATGTCAGCAGACGTTGCAAATCCTATGGAGCCCACGATGAACAAGACCCTGATCGCGGCAGTTGCCGCTGTTGCCACGATGCTCGGTGCTGGCGTTGCCAATGCGGCAGAAGCCACGAAGCCGGTCCACCATCATCATCACGCCACGAAGCATGTCGCCACGAAACACGTTGCGCACAAGCATGTCGCGACGAAGCACACCACGAAGAAGCATGTCGCCTCCAAAAAGACGACGAAGAAGCACGTTGCCTCGAAGCACACGAAGAAGCACGTCGCTTCCAAGAACCCGGCCAAGAAGCACGTCAGCTAAGCTACAAAAACAGGTGCGCGGCTTAAGCCTCGCACCTGTTTTAATCTCGAATGGAACGAACAATCGTACCGTTGCCGAAACGTCGGCAACTTTCTTTCGTCATGTGCCGTCGGCCCGATAAAGGGGCCGGACCATACTGGGTCGTCGATCGATCGCTCTAGTCGCGCGCGCTTTGCAGGATAGCGTCGCTCAGCATCTGCGATAGGCCGATCAGCTCGTGAAGGCCCGTCTTGTCGTCTTGCAGAATGCCCAGCGTGACGTTCTGCCCGTCCGCATCGACGCTCGCATAGCAGATTGCCTTAAGCTCTCCGCACTCAGCGCGGGCAAGCAACTCTTTGAGCCCGACAATCAGCCGTTGCTTCTCCTCCAACTCTTTCTTTGCGCGTTCACCACTTAGAAGAACCAGATTTCCCATCTGCTCACCTTCCGCATCAGCCACAGAAGTTCAGACCGACTCCATGCTGGCATGCATTGGGCGCCTTCGTCTTTAGCGCATGCACAATTTCACCACCCATTGCGGCCATAGGACGCCGGTTGTCGCCACAAGTGTTACGCGGCGGACTCGGGGGCGGTCCCCCCGTGCCAAATGAAATCATCGTTATCGCTGGCAACGGAACCGCGGCTTTCCATTCGCGTTTTGTGTGTCGGAGCCGGTCGTGGAACCGCGCTCGAAAGACGCTCGCCCGGATGATTCGGTGAGCAAAACGGGCTCTGGAAGTTTTCGCATGCACGGCTGTTACAGCTCGGATGAGTTGAAATCTCTCGTTCGTATCTTGAACGATATTCTAGCTCAGGCACGAACGCGTCGCCCCGATCTCGCAACGGACGACGTTGTCGAGCGCGTTTTCTCGCTTGCGGATCGTGGCGAGCGCGATGCCCGGAAGCTGCATCAGGCCGTCTTCGGCGCGTCAGACATCCGCGTCCCACGCCGTCCCGCGCGGATCGCCGATCACGGCTTCGCTCCAAAAGGCGATGGCCACAGTGACGGATTGGTCAGGAGATCGAGGAAGCCGACTTTCGTGCCGATCGCCGCGAGATCTTTTCCCGATCCCTTCTGACCCTCTGCAGTTCCCTCACCTGTTTCGCCCACTTGCGCGGCAACGGCACGCGGGAGGCGATGTCGTTTTTCATTTGTCGTCAAGCGCCGTCGTGATGGTGCGCGCGCTTTGCCGTTGCCGTCGGTCTGTCGTGATGCGAGCACGAAGGATCGCGAGCTATTCGTCGTGACGATGTGGGGCGGATCGACTGCCGCCACAGGCGCGTGTGTCTGGACCGACGCAGCGGGCGTCGGCTTTGCTGCCGGAGCCGGAGCCGGAGCCGGAGCCGGAGCGGGTGTGGTTGTTGAGGGAGAATCGTCTTTCGCGATCGAATTCGTCGTGATGTCGGTAAATTTCGCGCTTAAGGCTTCGGCAGCGCGCCGCGCCGACGTCGCTGACGCGCGATTGTCGTTGAGCGCCGTGGTAAAATTTCCGCGTCCTGAATTCGGCACGAAAGCAGGAAGCGGGGCGTCGAACGACGTCAGGGGAAGCGCGTCGTCGGCCAGTGCCTGGGAGGCCTGACAGCCCGCGAGGGCAATTGTCAGCAATAACCTAGATGCAATGGGCGTCATCGTTCGTCCCCATGCTCCCCGCCAAGCATTTGGGAATGCAAGCGCGGCAACAGAAAGGCCGAATTTCTTCTCAGGCCGACGTTTATTGGAGCGATAGAATGGGTACTATTCCCGGCAGCCTGGCAATCGCCACGCCTGAGCCACATTCCCGACCAGAAGTCCTCCCCGAGCGAATCGCGGCTTACCGAGAACGGGGAAATCTAGTACCCCAGTAAACAGCCGCAGCAAGGGGAGGAGGGGAACGACGTGAAACGAGCGATTTTATTCTTTTCGGTAACCGTCGCGCTTGCCGGACCGGCATGCGCGCAGATGCGTTTCAATCAAAGACAGTCGGATACGAATCCCGCGATGGTCAGAGTTCCACCGTCGAGTCTTCCCGGTGCAGGTCTCTCCGGTTCCGCGACGTCGTCGACGAAATCAACGTATCCGAAGCCGATTCGACGCGAGTACGATCCGAACTTCATCGATCCGACGGCGAGAAATCGGAATCTGCGCAAGTACTAGCTGTCTCGGCGGTATCGAAAAAAAGCACTCGGAAGAGACAATCTTCCGAGTGCTTTCATTTTCTTCTGATGATGGGCGTTAGCGGCGATCGTCGGGTCGACGATCATCATGGCGGCGATCATCGTGCCGAGGGCCGTCGTTGCGCGGGCCGTCGTGACGCGGTCCATTACCCCAGTTTCCCGGCGGACGGTGCCAGCCTGCACCCGGCGGCGGCTTCATGCCACCCGGAGCGCGATAGCCGGAGCGCCACCAACCGGCGTGACGGGGACCCGGAGGTGGTGCGCGCCAGCCGGGACGCCCGTGGACCCGGAATCCAAACCACCGTGCTCTGTCAGCGTACCATGGGCGGCCGACGTAATAGCGGTTCCAATAGTCCGACGCGACGAATGCCACGACGGGAATGCCGAACGCTGCGATGCCGACATCCGGCAAGAGCGTCGTCTGCCCGCGGTAGTCGAAGCCGAGGTACTCGCTGTAGACCCAGCCGCGATTGGGACCCCAGATCACATCGCACCACGACTCATCGCGCAGACATCCGCGGACATCGACGGGCGCGCCTTCCGGAATAACGCCGACGCTCGGAAATTCCGTGTCTGGCCCAGTCCGCATGTTGACGTTTGCCGTGGAGTAGCCCGGCGAGGCCTCAGCAGCTGCGGTGCCCAGCGTCAGGAAGACGGCAAAGGCCCCCGCAAGTTTTCCTATTCTCATTACAGCTCCTCAATCGGAATGGTCTGCTCTCTTCAATCTGAACCATGGCAACGTCAAGACTATCGCAGCATTTGAGCAATGCCCGTCTTCCGCAATCTTCGCTGGCGCGCCGCTGTCTGTCTTTGACGAACGCGGAACCGGGCCAATGAATGCGCGATGTGTGCGGCGATGGCCCTGAACCGGTCCTGAATACTTTTCCGAACATCGAGTCGCACGGGAATAGGGGAACGATAGCCGTGGGGCTGCGTTCAACTTCCGGATCGAGACAAGGGCCGAAATCAATGAAAATTGCGCAAGTCGCTCCCCTTATCGAAAGCGTGCCGCCCAAGCTTTATGGCGGAACCGAGCGCATTGCTTCGTATTTAACGGAAGAGCTCGTGGCGCAAGGTCATGACGTCACGCTGTTCGCCAGCGGCGATTCCGTTACGGCGGCCAACCTCATCCCGTGTTGCGATGTTGCGCTCCGTTCTGATCCCAACGTTAGGGATCCGCTGCCGTATTACATGATGATGATCGACAAGGTCCGCCGGATGGCGTCCCGTTTCGACGTCATCCATTTTCATATCGATCAATTTCAGTTTCCGCTCTTTCGTTCTATCGCCGACAAAACGATCACGACCCTGCACGGTCGCCAGGACCTGCCCGACCTGCAATTGCTCTATCGCGCATTTCCAGAAATGCCGCTCATATCGATTTCGGATTCGCAGCGCGCGCCGATCCCTTATGCGAACTTCGCCGCCACGATCTATCATGGCATTCCACAGGACCTCTATCAGCCGACATTCAATCCACGCGGCGGCTATCTTGCGTTCATTGGGCGCATTTCTCCAGAAAAACGCTTGGATCGCGCCATCGAGATCGCCCGCGCCGTCGGCTTTCCGCTGAAGGTCGCCGCCAAAGTCGATGCGGTCGACGTCGAATATTTCGAACAGGTCATCAAGCCGCTGCTGCAGGGCGACGACATCCAATTCATCGGCGAAATCGGCGATTGCGATAAGGCGAAATTTCTAGGCGAAGCTTCGGCTTTGCTCTTCCCGATCGATTGGCCAGAACCTTTTGGCATGGTCATGATCGAGGCTATGGCCTGTGGAGCGCCGATTTTGGCATTCGACCGCGGATCGGTCCGCGAGGTCATCGACGAAGGCGTTACCGGGTTTGTCGTCGAAGACGTTCAAAGCGCGATAGCCGCGCTGCCCCGTGTTCTCGCACTCGACCGTGTGCGCGTTCGTCAACAATTTGATGAGCGCTTCACCGCTGCCTCGATGGCGATGAATTACGTCGATATTTACGCCCGCGCCTTCGCGGAAACAGAACACGCGTTGGTGTCGGTGCGGGGCGAAGACGTCGCAATAGGGCAGGAAACGCTCGTCAATTGATGTGATCGTGACTATGCTCATTGAGGAGCGTCTGCGATTGTGAGAGTGGCGCGATATCTTCGGAAGGGAGTGGTTCGATGGCAGTCGCGCCATCACGGCAGCCCGATCATGACGAAAACGAGATCGAACGGATTCATGCGGAAGCGGATAGCTCTCCACGCACGCACGAAACGCTAAAACATGACGATGCTTTCGCCGTCGTCGATACGCACGGCGATGTTGGCGCGTTCGGCAATCACGTCGATGGCTTCTTTTTCAATGATACGCGATATTTGTCGCGGCTCGAGTTACTGATTGCGCGCCATTCGCCTTTGCTGCTCGGTTCAACGCTGGACAGCAAGGACCTGCAGCTGTGTTGCGATCTGACGAACACCGACGTCTTCGCCGAAGGCACGCTTTGGCTTCACAAGGATGTCGTCCACGTCTTTCGGACGACGTACGTGCGAGAAGCTGCCCTGCGTCAGCGATTGGTCTTCACCAATCACTCCAACGTCGACTTGATGCTGCCGGTGTCGCTTATCTTCGATGCCGACTTTGCGGATATTTTCGAAGTGCGTGGGATGCGCCGGGAGAAACACGGCAGTGTCAAGCGCGTCGTTGATGCGCCGGACGCAGTCCGCTTTGTTTACTCCGGCTTAGACAACGTCGTGCGGCAAACGACGATCCATATCGATCCCGAGCCGGCATCTCTGAAAGAGACCTCGGCCTTCTTTCATCTGCACCTTCCGGCCAAGCAATCCAAACGCGTCTTCATTACAGCCAGCGCCGGAACGGATCGCAAGCAGCCGCCGTGCTCCTACGCCAAAGGCTTGCGCGATGCTCATCGCGCGCAGCGCCGCATCGAGCTGGAGGCCGCAAGCATTCGCGCATCCAATTCGGAACTGGATCAGGTGCTGTCGCGTGCGCTCGCCGACCTCCGGCTTCTGGTCACGGAAACGGAGGATGGCCCATATCCCTATGCCGGAACACCCTGGTATTCGACAACGTTCGGACGCGATGCGCTGATTACGGCCCTGCAAGTGCTGTGGCTTGACCCTTCGATCGCGCGTGGCGTCCTGCGGCGTCTCGCACGCTATCAGGCAGTCGAGCACGACGCAGCAGCCGATGCGCAACCGGGAAAAATTTTGCATGAAATGCGAAACGGCGAAATGGCAGCGCTGCGCGAAATTCCGTTTGGTCTCTACTATGGCAGCGTCGATTCCACGCCGCTATTCGTCGTCCTTGCCGGAGCTTACGTCGGCGTTACAGGCGACACGAAGATCCTGAATGAGCTTTGGCCGGCCATTCTGAAGGCGCTCGAATGGATCGACGGCCCGGGCGATCCCGACGGGGACGGTTTCGTTGAATACGCGCGGGAAACCGAAGCGGGGTTGGCGAACCAGGGCTGGAAAGACAGCCATGATTCCGTCTTCCATTCTGACGGTTCGCTCGCGCAAGGCCCGCTCGCGCTCGTCGAAGTACAGGGCTATGTCTATGCTGCCAAGATTGCCGCCGCGCGAATGGCAGAAATTCTCGAACATCGAGAGCACGCGGAAAATCTTCGCACCCAAGCCACGGCGCTGCAGCAGAAATTCGAACGCGAATTCTGGTCGCCGGAAATCGGCACCTATGCCATCGCGCTCGACGGTGCCAAGAAACGGGTCGCGATTCGTTCAAGCAATGCTGGCCACATGCTGAGCACGGGCATAGCATCTCCGGATCGCGCCTGCAGTGTCGTCCAGCAGATGTTGTCGCCAGGTTTCTTTTCCGGTTGGGGCATTCGCACGATCGCGACTACCGAAGCGCGATACAACCCAATGTCCTACCACAACGGCTCGATCTGGCCTCATGACAACGCCATGATCGGCGCCGGTTTTGCGCGCTACGGACAGACGGAGCGCATCGAGCCGGTTTTCGACGGGGTGCTCGACGCCGCGCTGAAGATGTCGCAAGGCCGGTTGCCGGAGTTGTTCTGCGGCTTTCGCCGGCGGCCGGGACGCGCACCGATTCTTTATCCCGTTGCGTGTTCGCCGCAAGCCTGGGCCAGTGGCGCCATGCTCCATATGGTCAGCTCGCTGATGGGCCTCGAAATCGACGGCGCATCGCGCACCATCACGTTGCGCTCACCGCGCTTGCCGCTCCGAGCCGGAGAAATTGAGGTGCGCAACATTCGTGCGGGCGAAGGTTCGGCCGATTTCGTCTTACGTCGCCACCACGGCGTCGTGACGATCGACGTCACCAATTGCCGTGGCGGCGTCAAAGTCGTCATGGCTTGAGCTGAATATCGGCGCTCGAGTGCGCGGTTTACGCCGCTGCCGTTTGCAAGCGGCGAACTTCAAGATCGACAAGCGATTTGTACGCCCCCGCCTTGCTGATCAGCGACGCCGGTGTCCCGTCCTGAACGATTTTGCCATTCTGAATCACGATAATGCGGTCGAAATTGCGCAGCGTGGAAAGACGATGCGCGATAGCGATCACAGTGCGGCCGCGCATCAGCGTTGTCAGCGCCTCTCGGATCAATTCTTCGGAATGGGTATCGAGCGCCGACGTTGCTTCATCGAGCAGCAGCACTGGTGCATTCTTCAGGAAGGCGCGGGCAATCGCGATCCGCTGGCGCTGGCCACCGGACAGTTTCGCGCCGCGATCGCCGACAACGGTATCGAGCCCATCTGGAAGTTGTTCGATGAAGCTCAGGCATCGCGCCATTTCAGCCGCGGCTAAGACCTCTTCATCGCTCGCATCAGGCCGGCCGTAGCGGATGTTATCCCGAAGTGAGCGATGAAAGAGGCTGATGTCTTGCGGCACGACGGCAATCGTCCTGCGCAAGGCGTCGTCAGGAAGCGTCGCACTGACCTCCCCATCGATCAGAATGGCGCCATGCTGTACATCGTAGAATCGCTGCATCAGAGCAAAGATCGTCGATTTGCCGGCGCCCGACGGTCCGACGATGCCAACGCGCGCGCCCGGCTCGATCTTGAAGTTCAGCGACGAGAAAACCTCTTTGCCATCCGGATAGGCGAAGCCGACATCGCGGAACTCGACGGTGCCGTGCGTCGTCGCCTCACGCTTCGCCGACGCGTAGACCGGTAGTTCGTGCGGGATGAGCAGCGTCCGCAGTGCTTCGGAAAAGCGGGCGAGATGCTGCGTCACGTCAACGAGCGCCACGGCGAGATCGCGCGTCGCGCTGAGGATGGAAATGCCCAGCGTGCAAACCAGAATGACGTCGCCCGGCGTTGCCCGGCCGGCCTGCCAAAGCGCGATCGACCACGCCAGCACGCACGACGTTAATACGGCTGTCGTCAGCGCGTGAAAGATCCGCAGCCGTTCCAGAAAGTAGAGGCTGTCTTTGCGCGCGCGGATTTCGCGGCTGATGACGCCGCCAAGGCGGCGATGTTCGCTGCGCATGCGTCCAAACGATTTGACAACGGAGATGTTGGAGATGACATCAATCATGTCGCCGTCAACATTTGCAGCCTCACGCGCATAAGTGTGGTGCAGCGGCGTCCCGCGCGCGGCCCAGTAGAACATGATCACCACCACAACGCCGACGATGGCCGTAAGAGTGAGGGCGATCGCTACGCTGACTGTCGTCAAATAGATGATTGAGACAACCGTCGCGATCAGCGGCGGCAGGGCGTTGAATGTCACCATGCTTTCCGTGGTGTAGAGCGCATTAGAAGTCGCGGTTATGCGACTCGTCAGAGCGCCCGGTGCGCGACCGTGGAAGAAGCTTGGCGCGTGCCCTGTCAGGTGCCGAAAAAGCTTCCGACGGACACGGCCGGTAACGCCTGTAAACGTCGAGTGCCCCATCCAAGCCGCAAGCCGCCAAGACAGATTGTCGGCGGCAATGAATGCAATGAGAAGAAAGAAAGCGGCCCAGACGGTTTGATGTTTCGTAGGATCTGAAAGCGCATCGACGAGTTTTTTGACGCCATATTGCGTCGAAACCGAAAACGTCACCGCGGCGATTACGGAGAGGAGAATCGCCAAGTGAGACCACCGATATCCGCGAATGATATCGGCAATGAAACGATAAGGATGCTTGGCAAATGCCGATAAATCGTTCGTCAAAATATTACGTCCCTCGATGGTCGACCGTTCGGGATGACAACTCATCGAAGCGGAGGCGGTTCATGGCGAGTGCGCGACAAGACCAATTGGTCGCGCCCTTCACTCGGATATGAGAATTGTCATCGGCTGATCGGCCTATGCCGATGTCAGCCATCGGATTTCCGCGGGGCTGCGCTGTTCCCTTGGGAACTGGGCAATATTCGCTCTGGTTCCTATTTCGGGTAGGAACTCAAGGACGCCGTTCATGCAGAAATCTTTCGCAACACTTGTGAGCGCGCTGACCGTCGCTCTTATGCCCGTAGCTGCGTCCGCTCAAGACGCGGCGCAGCAAACTCAGACCCAGACGACAACCCCACCGCCACCGTCTCAAACGGATACGTCGAGCCCGCTGACGCCATCTAATCCCAATACCACCAGTCCGTTGACCCCGACGCAGCCAAATCCCATCACAGGACAAAACCAGCAATCGTCGAGCGCCGCTGCTGTTCAGTCGAGTTCAGAAGTGCCGTCCACGTTTGTCCAGGCGCCGATCGAGGAGAACCGCGTGGACCCATCGGCCCCCAGTCCGCTACAGTTGGAGATCGATCCAACGAGCTCGGAGTCGGTGTTGCTCAGCCCCGACGTCACACAACTGGCGCCGACGGCGGCCGGTGTATCGCTCAATGCCGTGCAGGGCACGACGTCGACGACGATGCCATCGCTTGGGTCATCGATCTCGCCGCCCACGTCAACGAGCGTCTATCCCGCGATAATCTCCGAGCCGACGGCTACGCAATCATTTCTTTCCTCACTGAGTGGAGCTGGCTTCGAGAGATCGTTGTCGAGCCGGCGCGTCGCGACGAGTTCAAGTTCGAATTCCATGGGGCCGTTGATCGGCACCGCCGCCGTGATCAACTCAAGTCCGGTTGAGTCGATGACATCTGATCCGCCAGCTGTTGGCGCCTCGACCTTCATGCGCTCGCTGCGGTCTTCTTCGATCGTCTCGCCAAAGTTGGTTTCGACGTCGCTCCGGCCGAGTTCGATTGGTCCGACAGCACTGCGCCCTGCCTTCCATGGCGGTTCATCAATGTCGGTTCATCGTGTGATGAGCAGTAGTCGGCGTTGAAGTGCTGCGTGCGCAAATGTGTGGAACGAGTCGGCGTATAGCGCGTTAGCATCCTCGGATGGAGCGATAGGCTCTGCCCTTTTAAGGAGCACCGGCGTGACACATGCTCGCCGGTGCTCCGATTGGACCCTTGCAACACAGGATCGATGTATGAAGCTGGGCGAATTCACCCGTCGGGCGCGCGCGTCCCGCCTGCAAAGAAAGGCCAAATACGAAGCCGCTTTTCAGCGCGCGATTCGCGATTTGGATCTGTCGGACGTATCCGCGACGCAGCGCCCCGCTCCGACCGTGCATTATCTGCGGAGCGAAGTGCGCCGTCCCGTTTTATCGCTTTTCCCCAAAAGCGATGCGCAGGGCGATTCGCGGTCACGCGTCTGACGCCTGCATCTGACGTTTGACGGTCGGCGAACGAACATGCGATGACGATTCCATGGCTCGTCGCACAGGAAGCGCTGATCTTCCACTTCATACTGGACGCGTTCCCGCGTGGCTTGCGGGGCGCATGGCCACGCTCGGCGCCGTCATCTGTCAGGCGATTGTTGAGCATTACGGCCGAGACGAGTTGCTCGGCCGTTTGGCACATCCCTTCTGGTTTCAGTCGTTCGGTGCGGTCATGGGAATGGATTGGCATTCCTCGGGCATCACCACGAGCGTCATTGGCGCCTTGAAACGCGGCCTGGAGCCGCTCAAGGACGATCTGGGCGTCTATGTTTGCGGCGGACGTGGCCGGCATTCGCGGCGAACGCCCGATGAGCTAAACCTGCTCGGCGAGCGCATCGGCTTCGATGCGCAAGGCCTGACCCGCGCCAGCCGCCTCGTTGCGAAAGTCGATAGCGCCGCAGTCCAGGACGGTTTCGATCTTTATCTTCACGGCTTTTTCGTTACGCGAGAAGGCCGCTGGACGGTCGTGCAGCAAGGCATGAATGGCGAGAAACGCCAAGCCCGGCGCTACCATTGGCACTCTGGCGCACTGGCAAGCTTTGTCGATCAGCCGCATGCGGCGATCGAAGGGCCTCAGCAAGGCGAGATCATAAATCTCACGGATCGGCGAGCGGAAAAATCGCGTTCCGCGCAGCTCGATCTACTCGCGCATTTAGGTCCCGACCGGATCGTGAAAGAGCTGCAGACGGAAATGCCGCCCGAAGCGCCGTCAGCCCAGCTATCGCTGCCGCACCTCGTCATGCCCGCGCATCACGACGTCCGTTCGAGCGACGTATTCACCCGTCGTCTGCACGCCACATTGGCGGCAGCGGCCGAGCGTGGGCCTGTCGATTTTCCGGAGCTACTGTTGACGCCCGGTGTCGGCGCGCGAATGGTGCAGTCACTCGCGATGGTCGCTGAAGTTGTCCACGGCGCGCCTTATCGCTTTCAGGATCCGGGTCGCTTTTCCCTGGCACTCGGCGGCAAGGATCGCCAGCCGTTCCCTGTTCCGGTCAAGGTCTACGACGAAACGATCACCGTGCTGAAATCGGCGATGCAGAAAGCGAAGCTTGGCAACACCGAAATGCTAGCGGCGCTGAAACGCCTCGACGATCAAGCCCGGCGGCTCGAAAGCTCCGCACGCGGCCCATCCCTCGAAGCGCACATCGCCCATGAGCGTGCGCGTTCGCCGGACTACGGTGGTCTCTCGGTGTTTGGCTGGGAGAAAGAACCAGACGACAAAGCCAGCGGCTCGCGCTAGCCGATACGTCAGGTGCCGTACTGCGCGATGAGTTCTTTCAACTTCGGTTCGCGGACTTTCTGCGCGGCATCGCTCTGCGAAAACCAGACGCGGACGCGCTCGTCGCGCTCGCGCCAGCTCTTGCGCTGCTTCTTGACCAAAAGCGGATAGACATCGACGTCGACGATGCGAAAGGTGCCTTCCGGCATCTTCTTCCTGTAGCGATAGGTCCCGATCGGACGGCTGCCGATCTTGCCCGTTACGCCGGCTTCCTGCCGCGCTTCCCGCGCTGCAGCTTTGGGATCGCTTAGGCGCTTTGCCGGCCAGCCCTTCGGAATGACCCATCGCCGTGTTTCCCGCGACGACACGAGAAGCACTTCGAAGCCTCCACCGTGCAATTTTCGCACGGGTAGTGCGCCAACCTGCCGAAGCGTCATGAAAAGTTGTTCCCGCCCTGTGTCGTGCCCGTCCGAGGCCCCCCGATACAGGTTTGACATTGCGCACATCAATCAAATTGTCTGAACGTCGTATAGTAAACGTCGGATCGGAACCGATTTCTAAATACCTCTGTTAACGCACTAACGACGATCTGGGAGAGAACGCGATGATCTCCGACTTCGATCCTCGCCGCGACCCGGACGATTTGGAAATGGGGCGGCCGACCGTAAATTCTTCATGGCTGGCTGTAATCGTGCTTCTCATCGGCGTCGCGCTGGCAGGCTGGTACGTTTTACTAAGCGGAAATGGTGCGTACAGGCAGTCTTCGCAGGAGGCGAACTCCGGACCCGCCCCGGCGGCCCCGAGCAGGCCATAACGCCTTTTACAAAGCAAAACTTTAGAACATGCTGGCGGGACCGAAATCAGTCCTTTTTTGCTTTGGCCTCTTCGGCAAGCTTATCGACCAATGCCTTGTCGATGATCGGCGGCTTCCGATCGGCTGGCCGCACCGGCCCGTCATCGCGGCTGTCGACGGCAATCGCATCGCTGCCGGGAAACGTCTCCTTGAGCGCCTCGTCCAATTCTTTGTCGACTTCCACCTTGGGCTTCTCGCGATTCATGGGAACTCCGCGAACGTTGGCCAATTTTCTTTTCAATCCGGGCTGACCGATATCAACGCCGGTCCCTGCCGGAGAGTTCAATTTCGCGCCGGGACTGATGGCACCTGTGGGGCCACTATAAACCATACGCATTTGCCAGCTTCGCCATTATATATGTGCTGCCCCCCCGAATGCCATCATGCTGAGCAATCGCAAGATGGAATGGAGATCACGATGCATAACCCTCTTCAGGACCAAGGCTTCAAGTTTCACTTGATCGCCTACGTCATCGTCAACGCGATCCTGATTGCCGTCAATCTCATGAACCCCGCGCACATCTGGTTCTTCTGGCCGTTGCTCGGCTGGGGCATCGGTCTAGCGGCCCATGGATATGCAGCATCGAAAGCGCTGGGCCGGCCAAGACGCCCCATCCCACGCATGAGCCGCTAGGCGGGGCGGCTGAGACCGCCGGCCACGCCATTCCGGCGCGACGGCGTGCAGCAGTCGCGCAGACCTGCTGAGTGCGAACGCGCAGTGGCAATCGCCTGGCCGCCGCGCTAGAAGCGGGCGCATGCAGTCAAATTCTCGAACGTCCCCTGATACCGTTAGTCCAGCGCCGCTCAAGACGACCTTAGACGCGCCGATACGGTCACCGGCGTTGGCCGAGGGCTTTGTGCTGCTCGACAACAGCACCAGCCTGGACGCGATCTCAGAGCTGTTCGAGCGCCCCACCGAAATCATCAGAGCCGACACAGCGGACGACGTCGCCCCTGCGCTCGCGGCATTGCAGGCAGGCATCGGCCGCGGACTGCATGCTGCCGGCTTCTTCTCCTACGAGCTTGGCTATCTGCTTGAGCCGAAACTGACCCACCTCTTGCCGACACAACGCAAGGTGCCGCTGTTGTGGTTCGGGCTGTATGAGGCCCCGCGTCAGCTGACGGGCGGCGAGGTCCAGCGGTGGCTGACCGAGGAAGCGATCGGCAATCCGACGCTCGGTGAGTTGGCGCACAGCTGGGATAGCAGTTCCTACCTGAAGCGCTTCAATGAGGTTCAAAAGAACATCAGAAGCGGTGACATCTATCAGCTCAATCTGACGTTCAAGGCGAAGTTCAACCTTCAGGGTTCGCCGCTCGCGCTCTATCGCGATCTCCGCTTAAAGCAGCGGGTCGCCTACGCAGGCATCGTCGATACCGGCGATGTGACGATCCTGTCGTCTTCGCCCGAGCTGTTCATCAAGCAGCATGACCGCATCATCGAGACGCGTCCGATGAAGGGGACCGCCCCGCGGGCCGGTACGCCCGAAGGCGAAGCCGAAGTGCGCAGTGCCCTCTCGAAAGACGTGAAGAACCGTGCCGAAAACCTGATGATCGTCGATCTGATGCGCAACGACCTCGGCCGCATCGCCGATCTCGGCTCTGTCGGTGTCACCGATCTCTTCACCGTTGAAACCTTCAAGACGCTCCATCAGATGACGTCGGGCGTCGAAGCCCGTCTGAAAGACGGCATCGGTATCGTCGATATTCTGAAAGCGATCTTCCCGCCGGGTTCAATCACGGGCGCGCCAAAGATCCGTGCAATGGAACTGATCCGGGAGCTGGAGACTGAGCCGCGCGGCGTCTACTGCGGCGCTATCGGCCGGTTTTCACCGGATGGGTCGGCGCAGTTCAACGTTGCGATCCGCACGGCCATCATCGACCGTAAGGGCTTCGGCGAAATGGGCATCGGTTCGGGCGTCGTCGCTGATTCCGATGGCCCGAAGGAATACGCCGAGTGTCTGCTCAAAATGAAATTCCTGACCGATCCCGTGCGCCGCTTCGAGCTGATCGAAACGATGCTGTACGTGCCGGGAGACGGCCTCTGGCTGAAGGGCTATCATCTCGCGCGCCTTGCCGCCTCCGCCGCTTATTTCGGGTTTTCTTACGATGCCGAGAAGGTGCGGGATGCGATCGACGCCGCCATTGCAACGGCGCCTGATCAGCGACTGCGCGTTCGCTTGTTGTTGGATGAAGACGGTGCCGTTTCCGCAACCGCGACGCCGCAACCAGAGACGGCGGCCGACGCGGTCATGCGCTACGTCATTTCCGATACGCGGATCAACAGCGCCGATCTTTTCCTTTATCACAAGACCACGCGGCGCGAACTCTACGACCGCGAATGGAAGCACTATCACGACACCCTTGGTGCCGATGAAGTGATCTATCTTAACGAAAATGGTGAGTTGGCCGAAGGTAGCCGCACCTCGATCTTTATCGAGCGCGACGGACGTCTCCTGACGCCACGCCTCGCAGCCGGTCTGTTGCCCGGCACGCTGCGGGCGGCACTGTTGGATGAAGGTCGGGCTGTCGAGGCGCGTCTTACGATCGAAGACGCCAACGCCGCAAAGACGATCTATCTAGGAAATTCGGTGCGCGGTCTGGTACGTGCCGGACCGCTTGTGCCGCCGTTATCGGTCGACAACCGGAATTAAGACTGATCCGGTTTCGACAGATACTTGACTGCCGGGCTTAAAGTTGATGACCGAGGTCTTGGTGTCCTGCCGGGCGGCGATCGACATGGCGGCCAGAGCCGCTAACGTCAAAGCAATCGCAGCAACGATGGCTTTAGATGAAAGCCGCGCGCGACGTGCAAAGACCTGAGAAATTTCCTTGGGCATGTCCTGATCGATACGCGCCGAGATGTCGTCTCTCCAGTCCACCGGATGCCGCGCGACACCTTGCGCACGCGCAAACGGAGGCCTCACAAACGGCATAAATTGATACAGCTCGGACTAGACGCAAGACGCATAGCTCAGCGCCTCTACATGCCCCGTACCATGCAGCCAAGCATGAGGATGGTGTAAGCCACGAGCATCGCCCAGGACTCGTTTCCGGTCAGCATCGGGATCTCTGCACCGAAAAATTTCGACATCAGAACAACCACGGTCAAAATCACGGACAGCATAAAAGTTATGATGCTTGGCGCCTTCAATCCCATATCGTGAGTTCCCTCCTCGCTTCTCAATCGAACGCGCATGTCCGCCCCCTTTTGTTCGCGGGTCCAAATCGCGAATCCTTATAGCAGGCGCAGATCACACCAGAGATGAGACCGCATCGATTGATGTGGAAAGGTTCGGCCGTTCAAGCCGAAGGGCGGTCGGCCTGTGGCCGGGAAAACCGCCTCGGCCGGAACAGCCGGGCAAGCCAGAACATGACGATGAGCGCCAGGAACCCGGCGAGGGCGACGGCCCGCGGATGTTTGTCCCAGAGCAGAAGAGGGGCCACACGGCCTTCCCAGACCAGCTGGCTGTCGTCGAAAAGCTCTTTGCTCGATAAGCCCTTATCGGGCGCCAGCATCATGTTGACCGCCGCCAGTTGGTCGCTGCTGGAAATGATCCGCTCGCGGACGGCGCGCGCAGCCAGGATCTGCATTTTCGCAGGCTCGGCAGCGACCACCTGCAAGACTTTTTCACGAGGCGCAGGTTTCAACCCGGAAAGATAGCCCGCCAGCGCCTTCAGCTCATCCTCCGACAATGAGCGCAGTAGACTGTCGAGGGCGGACGAATTGAGTGTGAACAGCATATCGCGGGCGTCTGGCGGCACGCTCGCGATCTTAAGGATTGCAGACCGATCGTTGAGCGCCAGGATTCTATCGAGCGACGCGCGGGTAAGGTTCTTGGGATTGATCCGCTTATGCAACTCATAATCGGCGACGTTGCCGAGCTTGTCGCCCGCCAGCGCCGTCCAATCGAGCCCGGCCTGAATGGATTTGAGATCACGGGCGATCTCCATGCCTTTGTCGGGCATCAGATGAACGGCCGAATTGAGCGTGCCGTCCTGTAGCCGCTTCAAGATAGACGGTTCGCCTTCCGACGTGACCAGGATCGAGACCACTTCATCGAGCCTCGGCAATGCCTCGGGCTTCACGCCATCGAGAAAAGTCTTGAACGCACCATTCTGGTCGGCGAGCTGCAGTACAAGGGCGTGCGCGCGTCGAAACGACTGCCAAACCTGAATGACCTGATCGGCGGCCGCCTGCGCAATCTCGCTGACGTTATCGTTCATTTGCGACTGAAGCGCGTTCGCCAGTTCGTCGCGCACCTTATCCTTCGTCGCCGGCGCCTTCATCTCCTCGGCAATGATCGGCAGAACGCCGTTGCGGAAATCCCAAAGATCCTTCGCGATCAGGACAAGCCCGACGCCCCCCGCGACCACCGACACGAGCCGCGACAGGACGCTGCCAACCAGACGCTGGCCGATCCGTTCGGCAAGGTTTGCAAGCTGACGGCGAACGATCAGGATCGTCGCGCCGGCCAGTCCGGCGCCCGATTCCTTCAGCATCGCTCCCGTCGAGACGTCGCCGGAGCCTTTACTCGGATCGACGATGACGCCCTTGCTCGCATCTCCCGCCAGCGCGCTGGCGACCGCTCCGCCGTATCGCGGACCGACGTAAGCCTTGAGGCAATCGAGCAGGGGGCCGGTCGCGTCCGAGCTTGCGAACTCGATGGTCTTGCCGACCTCTTTGGCGACACCGGCAGCCAGGTCCTCGATGCCGGTCTTGACGGCATCTGAGCGATAAACGCGTTCCGCCACCATGGTCGCGAGCTTCTGCGACTTCTCGCTATAAGCCAGCGACTGCAGCCGTTCAGACCAACTCGTCTCGCTCGTCACCTCGGCGACGGCAATGTCGACGCGGTTGTCGATGATCTGGTCGAGATTCCGCTGCCGCCACTGGTCGGCGACGAGCACTTTATAGTCGATCGACTTGGTGCCGTTCGTGATCGCGTCCGTTACGATCCTGACCACGGCGGCCCTCAGCGAGGCATCGTCCTTGGCTTGGCAGGCCTCGTAGTCGGCGCGGCTGATCGGGTCGGCAATGGCGGCCAGGGACGAGAGCTGGCCGAGCGCCAGGGCTGCAGCGGTCAGCAGCGAAACGGGCGGGCGTAACGAAAAGATCACTGCAGCTCAGTCCCAGCCTTGTCATCCACCGGTAGGCATCCGCAGGGCGGGGCCGGTAACGCACTCTTAAGTATAATTGACCCAATGCGGGTGACCAGTGACGACTGAACTTAAATCCAGGTTTATTCGTTGTCGTACCGGGATTTGGGGTGGGATCCGCACAGTCTGGTAATGTTCTGTTCATCGGGGAGCGATTAACGCGGTACCCCTGGTAACAGCAGCGGCGCTCACCACGTAGTATGCCGCAATGCAGCAACGGGTGAGGGGAAGTAAGGCCGCGGCATGAAGTCCTGTTTAACCAAACGGAAGTAAGCGGATGTCAAAAGCTATGGCGTTTTCAGTTACTTCGTAATAGCTTCACAAATCACGTCTGAAGTACGGGTATCTGCAAGAAAGCTCAAATCTGCGGCGACGCGACAAAGTTGCGTTGGCATCTAAAGCCACCGCGTCGTAAGAGCCACCGACAGGGAAATAACGAGTTCAACGTAGGTAATGAAAAACAAAGAAAAATTTCAGGCCCCTCGTGGAAGTCTGTACATCCCCGGCGGCCGTTCGGGCATCCTGCTGATTCATTCTCTCGGCGGCTCGCCGTTAGAGATGAAAGCAGTGGCCCATGCGATGTCGCGCAAGGGAATGACAGTTTACTGTCCCGTTGTTCCAGGTCTGACCTTCGGAACCGACGTCTCCGGCCTCTCGACGTGGCAGGACTGGTATAAGTCGGTCGCAGCCGCTTTCGATCACATGCGGACTGTTTGCGACAACATCATAATCGGCGGTGCATCGGCTGGTTCGATCCTTGCTCTGCGGCTTGCCGCATACCGGCAGGATCAAGCTTGCGGCCTGATGCTGTTCGCCCCGACGCTCTCCGTCAACGGCTGGGCGATTCCGAAAACCATCAAGCTGTTCCACCTCGTCACCGACAAGTGGACGGCGCGACTCTTCAAGTTCCGCACGCCGGCACCGTACGGCATCAAGGACGAGCGCGTTCGTAACTTCGCGCTTGAGTCGCTGCGTGGCTCCGACAACATGCCGGCCGATATCACCGAGCGCGGTGGCGGCACGGTCTACGAATTCCTTTCACTCGTGCGCAACGTTCGGCCGATGCTGCCGCTCGTGAAGCTGCACACGCTGATTTTCCATCCCCGTCACGACGATCAGAGCGACATCAAGAATACGATGGCGCTTCAGCGGCGGCTCGGCGGCTTGGTCGAAGTCTCGGTCCTCGACGACAGCTATCACCTCGTGACGCTCGATCGTCAGCGCGGGTATGTTGTTGATCGGTCGACGGAATTTGTTGATCGACTGCTTGCGCGTCAGGCCGACAAGGTCGCCGTGCAGAAAGCCGTCTCGTCGACGAATTCAAAGCAACTGGGAGCGGCTGAGTAGCCGCTCTTCCAGGCGTTTCCTGTAACAACAATCGCAATGCTATCAGCCGTTCCGGCCACAACTTGTGGTCGGGAGAGGTCAGTTGAAGTCGCCCCCGGCAAGCCGGCCACTGACCATTCCGGTAATCAAGCGTCCGCTTTGATCACGGATTCGAAGCGACAGGCGGAGGCTCAGCGGTAACGGCCGCCTTCGCAACTTTCTTCTTTTTATGATGCGATGATTTGGCGATGTCGGCGGCTCCGAGCTTGGAGGCGCCAGACGCCGTCTTGCTCTTCTTCGCGTTCGAAGCCTGCTTCTTGCGAACTGCAGGAACAGGCACCGGTACCGGCGGAAGTGCCGCTTGCGAATCGCATGACGGCAGGTCGGAAGGCGCACGCGTCCAGATGAAGGACTTGCCCAGGAAGCGCATGCCTTTGTAGCCCGTCACCTTCAGCGTGTCTGGGCCGAGCAAATCGAGCGCTACACTGAAGGATTTGCCTTGCTTGGGGTCATAGACCCAGCCGTTGTCGAAGCCGCCATCCGAAATTTTCTCCAGATCGCCCAAGACGGGCAAGCCGCAGATCGGTCGGGTACGCTTCGAGGGCTCGGGATTATACCGATCTATCTTCGGCTGACCGTCATCAGCCATCGGCTCTTTGAGCCAATAGATTTTCCCGCAGAGCGTCGTCGGCGTGCAGATCTCGATCTTGACCGCGCCTTTGCCGGTGTCGTCATACCAGACGCCGACTTCCTTCGGATCAGCCGCAGCGGTGGACGCCTGCATCGTAAAGCCGAGTAAAAATCCCGCGGCAGCGATTGCAGCGCCTGAACAATTCGCAATGTTGAAGCAACGCATGACAATAAACCGCAGATGAAAGTTCAACTTTCATACTCCTATGCCGCGAAAGAGGCAAAACATTGGAACCTATTTGTTAAACCCTCACTAAGGCTTCCGTAATTTTGTCTTGGGCCTTACGTATAAGATGCTTAGCCGCCAATTCCGGCAAAACGTGACGCGGACAGAATAAGCGTTTCGCTGTAGTAGCGACGAGCCAATAGCGCTATACGACCCAGGCGTGCATGGGCGCGCCGTTCGATTTCAGGCCAGCGCCGAGTTTGGGCCGGCAGCCCCTTTTGGAAACGTTTGAGAGATCCCGCAGGCACATGGTTTTTACGCTCGCGCTTCGTAATCTTCTGCATGACCGCGTTCGCCTCGCCGTGACGCTGATTGGCATTTTATTTTCGATTGTCCTCGTGGCTGTGCAACTTGGCCTGTATCTCGGTTCGAGCCGCATGATCACGGCAAACATTGCGCGCTCGAACGCTGATCTCATCATCACGACATACGGCGCGAAAAGCTTCGAAGACGGCGGCCTGCTGCTCGGAGACCGTGAGCGGCATCAGGCTCTCGCGACGCCCGGCGTCGAAAGCGTCGTTCCGATCGTTGTCGCCTTTGCCGAATGGCGTAAGCCCGAGGGCGGCTCCTCGCGCGTCGTTCTGATCGGTGCCGATGCCGACGATCAGGGTCTTGTCCCGTGGTCGCTGACCAAAGGCACGATCGAGGACATCAAGGCGCCTGACGCAATCGCTGTCGACCAGACTTATCTTGGCGAGCTTGGCATCACCGGCATCGGCGATACGGCCCAGGTCGCCAACGGCCGCGTTAAGATCCGCGCGCTGACGGAAGGCATCCGGTCGTTTACCCAGTCGCCCTACGCGTACACGACGCTCAACCGCGCGCGCCAGCTTCTCGGCGCTGACGACGACAAATCGACGTTCCTGCTTGTAAAGCTCGTTCCGGGTGCAAACATCCAGGAGGTTCAGAAGGACCTCGCACACCGTCTCGATTCAGCGGACGTGCTGACGAAAGACGAGTTTGAATCGCGTAGCCTCAAGCAGTGGCTGTTCCGGACCGGCGCCGGTCTGGCCCTGATCGGCGGTGCCATTCTTGGCAGTCTCGTGGGTACGGTGATCGTGGCGCAGACCCTTTATTCGAGCACGAAAGACCACATTCACGAATTCGCGACCTTGCGCGCGTTAGGGTCTTCAAGAGGCTACATTTACAAGGTCATCCTGGCCCAGGCGGCGCTCAGCGCTGTCATGGGGTATGTCCTAGGTATGGTGATAGCGTTATTGATACTTTACCTCAGTAGGAACTCGTCGTTGCCATTGGTCATGACCCCTGGTTTGGCATTCTGGCTCTTCGCACTGACACTCTTCATGTGCGCGATCTCGGCGCTTTCGGCCATCGTCAAGGTCACGAAGATAGATCCAGCCACGGTGTTTTCGAGATGACCATGACACCTGTCCTGCGCGCAGAAAATATCGTCAAGGAGCTGGGCACGGGCGCCGGTTTGGTAGTCGCCGTCAAGGGCGTCTCGCTCGACCTGGTTCCCGGCGAGCTGACGCTGCTGATGGGACCATCGGGCTCCGGCAAGACGACGCTGCTCTCGATCCTCGGCTGTATTCTGAAGCCGACATCGGGCAGCCTGCGCATTGCCGACACGGTCATCGACGGTCTCTCGGCCGAAGAGCTGGCCAAGGTCCGCCGCGATCACATCGGCTTCATCTTCCAGTCCTACAACCTCTTTCCGACGCTTAACGCACTGGAAAATGTGCGTATTGCCCTCGACGTCCGCGGCATCAAAGGCTTCGAAGCCACCAGCCGCTCCGAAGAGGTTCTGCGCGAAGTCGGCCTTGGACACCGGCTGACGAACTACCCGCGCAATCTTTCTGGTGGCGAACAGCAGCGCGTTGCGGTCGCTCGTGCCATTGCAAGTTCCCCGTCCGTAGTGCTAGCGGACGAGCCGACGGCCGCTCTCGATAGCGAAAACGGCCACGCCGTGATGGCGCTCCTGTCGCGCATCGCCAAGGAGCAAAATCGTAGCGTGCTGGCCGTGACACACGATCCACGAACGCTCGGATACGCGGATCGCGTCGTGCGCATCGAAGACGGTAAAATCGTCGGTGAGGAACGCCGGCCGGAGGGTATCGATTCCCCCGAAATTACGGATTTGACGAAGAGGCGAAAGCTGCATGCTTAAGAAGATTGATCCGGCGGTCGCGACCATTGTGGTTGCCGCCACCATTGCGCTTGTCGGTGGCTTTGGCGTCAACGCCCTGACACAAACCGAATCCCTGTTTTCGAATATTGCGGGCTCGGCCCAGGCCGACACGACCGCCCCGGCACCGCAATGGGCCGCTTCCGCCACCGCGCGCGTCGAGCCGAAAGACGGCGAGGTTCGCATCGCCAGCGAAGTCGGCGGCAAGATCGTCGAAATCCTCGCCAAGACCAACGACATCGTTAAGACAGGCGATCTTCTGATCCGTCTCGATGACGCGGACTACTACAACAAGATTTACGCCGCTGCCGCCGAGGCGAGCGTCCGCGAGCGTGAGCGCGCCGACGAGCCGGCAACAGGGCCGGCGCTTGATCGCCGCAATGCCGACGACGCCGTCTTTAAAGCTCAGCAGGCTGTATTCGACGCGCACGAGACGTTCGATAAGGTTTACCGCGCTTGGAAATCCGCCGATGGTCCGGAAGACGCCGTCGACAAGGCGCGTCAGGATCTGGCCGAGAAGAAGAAAGCCTTGGCAGCTGCCAAGGATAAGCTCGCTCAGGTCGAGAAAGAGCCCAACATGCCGCTTGAGCAGCGACTGGAATCCTCCCTTGCGCTGGCGCGCTCCGATCTGACGTCGGCAGAGCTGGCACTTGAGCGGACCCGCATTCGCGCACCCGCCGACGGCACGGTTTTGAACATCCTCGCCCGCGTCGGCGAGACGGCCGTCCCGTCGCCGGACAGCGCTCTCGTTGTCTTCGGCGACATGTCGAGCCTGCGCCTGCGCGCCGAAGTCGAAGAGCGCGACGCCGCCAAGGTTCACGTCGGCCAGCGTGTCGTCGTGAAGGCCGACGCCTTCCCCGACAAGACGTTCGAAGGCACAGTCACGTCAATCTCGCAGTCGCTCGGTGCGCCGCGCATTGCAACCCGAGGCCCGCGTCGCCCAAATGACGTTGAGGTCGTCGAAGTGATGATCGCGCTCGATGGTCATCCGCCGCTGTTCACGGGCATGCGCGTCGATGCATTCTTCAAGCTCGACAACGAAGCCGCGACCAGCATGCCTTCGACGACCAAGACGAACTGATCGCGTTATCTTGGGATCAAACGAAAAGGGCGTCGGCATTCGTGCCGGCGCCCTTTCTTTTGAGCTGAAACGTGCCGAAGATCGCTCAGGCGGCGGCCGCTGCAGTCGCATCGATATGCGCCGCAAGTTTCGGATCGAGCCGCAGCGCGGCCGCAAGCGACGACAAGAATGCTTGTTCGGCAGGTGAGTTATCGGCCACCGCAATGCGCGCTGCGGTGTAAAGCTGAAGCGCTTCCTGCGGATTTTTGACCGCATCCGCAAGGTCCTGGACGGACGCCGGGTTATTAAGTTCCCTTGCGAAGAACGCCTCCGCCTCACCATCGAGGCCCGCCTGTTTCAAGCTGCCGATGATTTTGTCGTGCTCGTTTGCATCGATCCGTCCGTCGGCATGTGCCGCGGCGATCATCGCCTGGATGTAATGCACGGCGGCATCGTTGCTGACGGCGGCAGGCTCGAAGCCTGATCCAGCCGGAGGCGGCTCCGTCGATGTCGCGCCCGTTACGAGCGGCCGTCCGGCCTGATAGTTCTGCAAAGCTTTGTAGGCGAGGCCGCCGATCATCGCCAAAGCGCCAAGCCGCGCCGCGCTGCCCGCAAGCGATCGTCCCGTCTGCGTGCCGAGCAACAGTCCGCCCAAACCACCTGCAGCGGCGCCCGCCGTGTAGGGATTGTTCTGGATGAAGCCTTTCAGCTTGCTGATGATTTCAGCTGCCTGCGGATCAGACGCAAGGCGGCCGAGCGCATCATTTGCGCCTGTCGCCTCGCCAAGGCGCGACGAGCCTTCTTTCACGCCCTGCGTCGCCTGCGTGAAAACCTTGCCAAGAATATCGCCAATACTGCCGCCGTCGGTTACAGCGCCTCCGGCCTGCCCAAGCTTGTCCTTGAGCTGAGTAAGAATATCGCCGAGTTCGGGATTGGAGCCGGAAGGCGCGGCCGTAGCGCCCGTGCCAGACGATGTGGACTGTCCTTGCGACAGGCTTTTCCCGATCTGACTCAGGATATCTCCGAGGCCGCCGCTGCCGTTTCCGCCAGCGGGCGCTCCACCCGCACCGCCGCCAGCGTTTTTCAATATGTCGTTCAGTATGTCTCCGAGACCGCCACCCGATTGCGGCGATGAGCCGGCTCCGGAAGGCGATGCACCTCTAACAATATTTTCCAGAATGGATTTGGCGTCGAACATAGCGGGGGCCCTTCTGTTGCAGCCATGGCCTGCAACGTAGGTATGCAGAGCCTGCAGCACAATCGGACCTCTGCACAATCTTGGCGAATTTATTCTGCCGCGAGTGGCACCGGTTTGGCTGCAACATGGCCTGCCGTTTCGACTTCGTCGCCTGGCTCGTCGCGCGGTCCGATAAAGCGGCCGAAAATGCGCTGCATCAAATGCCCGACGTCGTCCATCACGGTAAAGAACGACGGCACGAACACCAGAGACAGCAGCGTCGAGACGAGGAGGCCGCCGATCACCGCAATCGCCATTGGCGCGCGGAATTCGCCGCCGTCACCAAGCGCATAAGCGCTGGGCAGCATTCCCGCCGCCATAGCGAGCGTCGTCATGATGATTGGGCGCGCGCGCTTGCGTCCCGCATCGAGCACAGCTTGATCGCGGTTGACGCCAGCCGCGATTTCTTCGATGGCGAAATCGACGAGCATAATCGCGTTCTTCGTCACGATTCCCATCAGCATCAAAAGCCCGATGTAGACCGGCATGCTGATCGGATTGTTTGTCAGCAACAGCGCAAGTGCGACGCCGCCGAACGATAGCGGCAGCGACAGAAGAATTGTGACCGGCTGAAATACGCTCCCGAACAGCAGCACCAGCAATCCGAAGACGATCAGAATGCCGGTGCCCATCGCTGTGATGAAACCATCGGCGACTTCGTCCTGTACCTCGGCGTCGCCTGACGGCTGCAGCGTGACGGATTTCGGCAAATTCTGATCTTCGATGACCTTCAGGAATTTGTCGCGCGCGGTGCTCATCGCCATGCCGCGATCGAGATCGACACCGACGACGGCACGCCGTAAACGGTCGTAGCGTTCAATCGATGCTGGTCCGCGACCAAGCGAAACGGAAGCTACCGCCGTCAACGGAATAGCTTTGCCTCCGGAATTCGTCAGCCGAAGCTGCTCGATCTGTTTGAGATCGGTGCGCGTCTTTTCTGCGAGCTGCACGCGGATTGGAATTTGCCGGTCGCCGATTGTGAACTTGGCGAGATTGAAACCGGTATCTCCAATCGTCGCGACGCGGATCGCTTCGGCAATCTGATCCGGCGCCACGCCGAGCCGCGCAGCAACGTCGAGCCTTGGCACGACACGGATCTCCGGCCGGTCGGTCGAACCTGATGCTGCAACGTTACGGAAGCCCGGAACGCCGCGTAACGCGCCTTCGACCTTGCCAATCGCGGCGTTCAGGTCATCGCCATCACGTGACAGCATCGAGAAGGACAATTCGCGCTCGCCGCGCTCGTTGACATACCATGCGCGCGTATCGGGAATGTCCGAGATCTTTGCCGCAATAATCGATTTAAGCTGCTTCTGCGTAAGCTTGCGGTCTTCCTTCGGGACGAGCTTCACATAGAGCGCGGCACGCCGGACTTCGAGCTGGCCGGTGGGGCTCGTACCGCCAAGCACGAAAACCTGCGCCACCTCCGGAATACTTTCCAGCGATTTGACGACCTCATCCGTCTTGGTCAGTGTTTCATCGAGCTGCGTGCCCGGTGGTAATTCAACAGCGACGACGACGCGTGACGTATCTTCGTCAGGCAGGAAGCCGGTCGGCAGCAGCGTCGTTGCGTAGATCGACGCCGAGAACAGCGCCACGCCGGTCACGAGTGTCAGATAGCGGTGGCGCAGAGTCATCGACAGGAAGCGCGTGTAAAAGCGCATGAGCGATCCGTCGGCGTGATGTTCTTCCGGAACGGGACGCAAGAAGTAAGCGGCCATCATCGGTGTTATGAGACGCGCGACGAGCAGCGAAACGAGCACGGCGACTGCAACCGTCAAACCGAATTGCCGGAAATACTGTCCGGCTATGCCGCCCATGAACGATACCGGCGCAAAAATCGCGACGATCGTCAGCGTGATCGCGATCACCGCGAGACCGATCTCGTCGGCAGCTTCGAGCGCGGCGCGATAGGGCGATTTTCCCATATGCATGTGGCGCACGATGTTCTCGATCTCGACGATGGCGTCGTCGACGAGAATGCCGGTCGCGAGTGTGATGCCAAGCAGGCTGACGAGGTTCAGCGAAAAGCCAAGCGCACTCATCGCCCAGAACGTCGGGATCGCCGCAAGCGGGAGTGCGATCGCCGAGATCAATGTCGCGCGCCAATTGCGCAGGAACACCATGACGACGAGCACCGCGAGCACGGCACCCTCCATCAGCGTTTCCATAGCCGCAACATAGTTGCCGCGCGTATATGCGACCGCGTCGTCGATCTTCGTCAGGTGAACATCGGGATATTCGGCTTCGAGTTCCTTCAGGCTTTCGTTGACTGCATCGGAAACGGAAAGCTCGCTCGAACCTTTCGTCCGGAATACGGAGAACGACACGACTGGCTTGCTGTCGAGCCGTGCGAATGACCGCTGCTCGCTCGCGTCGTCGATGACTTGGCCGAGATCCTTGAGCCGCACTTCGCGCCCGCCCGCTAAAATGATCTTGGCATTCGCGAGCGTCTCGACCTGTCGCGCGCCCGCAAGCGTGCGGATCGCCTGTTCCTGGCTGCCGACTTCGCCGCGTCCTGAGCCGAGATCGACGTTCGTCGCGCGGACCTGAGCGTTCACCTGGGCGGCCGTAATGCCGTAGGACAGCAACTTGTCGGGATCGAGGTTGATGCGGATCTCCCGATCAACGCCGCCATAGCGCTCGACCCGCCCGACGCCCTTCGTCGCCTGCAGCTTGCGCTTGATGACGTCGTCAACGAACCACGAGAGCTGTTCGAGCGTCATGCCCGGCGACGTCGCCGCGAACGACAAGATTGCCTGACCCTCGACGTCGATGCGTTCCACGATCGGCTCGTCGATGGTGCGCGGTAGGTCCGCGCGCACTTTCGCAACCGCGTCTCTGACGTCGTTCAACGAGCGGTCGGTATCGGTGCCGAGCCGGAATTCAAGCACGGTCGACGACAGACCATCCGTTAGCGTCGACGTAATGTGCTTCACGCCGATGAGATTGGCGACCGAATCTTCGATGATCTTCGTCACCTGCGTTTCGAGTTCCGCAGGCGCGGCCCCAGATTGCGTGACTTTGATCGACACGATCGGAATGTCGATGTTCGGAAACCGCGTGACGGGCAGAGATTTGAAACTGAGTGTGCCGAGCAGCATCAGCACCGCGAACAGAACGATCGCGGGAACCGGACGGCGGATCGACCATGCCGAGATGTTGATCCGCATCACTTCGCCTCGCTCAGTCGCGCTTCGGGAAGGATCGGGCGCACGACATCGCCGTCGCGCAGGAAAGTTCCGGCGCGTGTCACGACGAGATCGCCCTCGGTGACGCCATCCTTGATCTCGATGAGATCGTTGGCGACGAGGCCGATCGTGACCATGTGCTTTTTGACTTTGTCGTCTTTCACGACCTGCACCGATGCAAGATCGTGATCGAACGTCACGGCCGACGCCGGAACGGCAAGCCCTCGGCTTGACGCTGTTTCGATCCGTCCGCGCGCGTACGTGCCGATCCTCAACACAGGATTGACGCCAAGGAAAATCTTTACGCGTCCGAGCCGCGTCGTCTTATCGACCTCCGGCGAAACGAGACGCACCTGACCTTCGAAGTCACCGATTTGCGGCACCGTGACGATGGCCTTCTGTCCGACCTTGACGTTCTTCAATTCGGTCTCGACGATTTCGCCGTCGAGCTCGATTTGGCCGTTCTCGATGATGCGAAACATGGGTTCGCCGTTGGCCGACGCCATCGCGCCGATGCGTGCCGTTCGCCTGCTGATGATCCCATCTTCCGGCGAAGTGACGTCGGTATTGCTCCGCCGCCAGAGAAGCTCGCGCCGCTGCGCCTCGACCTGCTCTTTCTCGGCCTCGGCGGCTTTCAGGCCGTCGCGCGCCGCAATGAGCTGCGCCGCAGTCGTCCGCGCGGCGCTCTCGCGTTGATCGTAGGTTGAGCCCGATAGATATCCTGATTGCTTCAGCGGCACGGCGCGTTCGAGCTGGGCCTGCGCCTCTTTCGACTGCGCGTCGGCTTGTACGATTTGGCTTTGCGCCTGTGCGATGGCAGCCGTGGCGCGCGCCAAGTTCGCATCATTCTGCGCCAGCTGCGCATCGAGCTGCTCAGCCACGAGGCGGGCAAGCACCTGTCCCTTTTTCACCTTGTCGCCTTCATCGGCGAGAAGTTCGAGAACGCGAAGGCCCTCGACCTCGGGTGAGACCAAAATTTCTTCGCGCGGCACGAGCGACCCGGATACGGCGGCGGTCTCGACGAAATTCTCCGTCGTCACCTTCGAAACGGTGATGGCAGGTGCGGCGACGGTTTTGGCGACCTCAAGCCGGGCGGCCTGGATTTCCGCCGTGTGCTTCTTTTCGAGGTAGATGTAGCCCGTGCCGGCCAGTGCTCCAGCGGCAACGAGACTGAAAAGGAATTTCTTGAGGTTCATTGTCTGGCCTCACGGGCAGAAAACTTTGTCGAAGGCCGCGCGTCGTCGGACGTGTTTTTCGGATTGAGCAGATCGCCGATGATATCCATGATGACCGGCAGCACGGTGCGCATGTCGGCCGTTGGGTCGATCGCGCGGCGCCAAAACATGCCGTCGCCCAAGACGTTGAACACTTTCACTAGCGTCTGAATGTCTGTTCTGGGTGCGATGCGGCCTTCGTCGATCAGACGGCGAAACAGAGCTTCGAAATTGTCCTTGCAGAATTTGTCGACGCTCATGAAAATTTCGGCGATGCGTGGATTGCGTGTCGCCTCAACGCCCATCTCGGCGACGAAACGCTGCTTCTCCACCGCTTCTTCGAAAAAATAGTGCTCGCCGATCTCGCGCAGCGCCCCGAGGAAATCCGGTGCCGTCGCCAGCGCCGCAAAGCGTTCGGCAAATTCCGCCCGGTCGCGTTCGCACAGGCCCGCGATCAGCGCTTCCTTGCTGTCGAAATAGACATACAGCGCGCCGGGCGAGACATGCGCTTCCCGGCAGATCGTCTGCATCGTCGTCGCGTGGAAGCCGCCGCGCGCGAAGCATCGAAGCGCGGCATCGAGAATGTGCTCGCGCCGCGCACGTTGGGTATCTGGCTTGAGCTTCGGCATAACGGACGGATCGTCCCCTCGGTAAAAATAAAAAACGAATGCGTATTCTGTTTGACGTCAGATTGCGGTAGCCGCAAGGCGAATGATTGTTCGCTTTGTAAATTTTTGTTGCAAAGGCATGCATCCAAAAGCGCCGGTCCGGGGCTTTGCGACATGCACAAGTTGTCGGATTAAATGAGATATTTAAAAAGAGGAGCAGTAGGTCCCGCAACCCACCGCTCCTCTCTCACCTGCCCGCGCCGTACGGCCGGGCGGATTTCTGGTACTTCGAACGAATCGGTCCCGGCTTGTCTCAATGCCGGGTTGGGTGCCGCAAAAAGCCTTTCGGCTGCCTGCGTGCAGCGGCGGGCGGCTATTGCATTTCATATGGGGCGCTGTTCCAGCGATCGCCAAGGTCACCTTGGCGACGAACTGCATCATTCCGACGCGCGCCGTAGCCGCAGGCCAGGATCGAAGCGGATCGCAGCGACCGCGCCTTAGCGCCGGCAGGGTGTTCCGGTGAAGATGCACACCGTTCCTTTGGGACCGGTCATGCATCTTTCTTCGGTATCCTGTGCCCGCCCCCAGTTTGCGTAATCGGGACCAAGTGTCGTCATGGCCCGGACCTTTGCGCGCCAGTTGGCGCGCGTCTTGGCCTTTGCCGACCATTCGAAGCGCGATTCCTCGCCTCGCGCCACGACCGGAGCCGAGGCGCACGTGTCGGCATGTGCACCGTTCGGGAATTCAGGAACCAGGATCGTCGCAAGAATGATGACCGAGACGGTCCCGAGAATGTTTTTCATTGTCTCATGCGTGTGGCGGCATCTGCCTTTGGAACAGAATACAACGACGCTTTCCCTCATCTTGGCAAGTCTCGCACCAACTTCGTCAGTAGTGGAAAAGCACGTGGAGAGTGCCGTAAGCAGAAGGATTGTCCGGCGTCCAGCCGTCGATCCACCACGCCCCGCCGCTCGCCAGGGACACCTCGCCGCCCGTCCATTCGTAACGCGCGAAAAGACCCGCGCGGCCGTTCCACGCCCCATCGCCCGTTTCGATATTTTTATCGTAGCGAAGCTCCGGCCCGATTGAGAGCGCAGGTGTCACACGCCAGCCTGCACGCCACCGTGACGCCGTCTCGTTGCGCGCTGTCGAATAGCTGACGTCGAGCGACGTCCACGACGTGTCGGTAAGGTTGAGCCAGAACTCCAGCGCACCTTTGACGCCGAACTCGGTGCCGTCATTGTCCTGCGCCGGCTCGAAAGCGTTGAGATGATTTTCCGATGACATCGAGAAGCCGCCAAAGGCCTTCGCCGTCAAACGGCCGAGCTGGAGATAATACCCCAGCAGCACCTCGGCGTAGGAATGCGAGACCTCGTAGTGTTGCCGGGTTCGGTCCTTCTCCGAGCAGATATCGTTCAGCCATGCCACGCCGCAGTTCGTATGCGGACCCATGGAATCGTAGCTGTAGCGCCCGTAGCCGCCTCCGACGCGCAAGCGCCAGCCGTCGCTGTAGATGTTTGGGCTGAAGGGCGTGATCGTCATGCCCGAATAGAACAGCCACTGGTCGCGGGCGGCATCGACGCCGCCATACATTTCGCGCCAGCCGTAAGCAGGGGCGTCGGGCTGGGCTTGAAGCTCTTCTGCCGAAGCCGTCATGGGCGCAGAAATCATGATGAGCGTCGCGATTGCCGCAGCAATCACGCCGGTTACGCCGATGCCCCCCTGACGCCACGCCCCACGCATTCGAACGCCAACTTGAATAAATTTGTATTAGGCAACTTGATCATAAGGCCGTCCGGCGGGAGCTTTCGTCAAGAAGAACAAAGAAGAATTTGCTTAACGATTTGGGTTGCGAAATGTCTAGCAATGCAACTGGAGAACGCGCGGAAGTTTGTCCGCGCCGCTCCGCTCAATTCCACTGTTTGACCTGCCGCAAAGCCCGCAGGCAGGGGAGACGTTAGAAAGCTGTTACAACGTGCACGTATCTGTGAAATGCAGTCGGCGTCCTACCATGGTACTGACTAAAAAATGGGCGCAAGTCGTCATTGCGAGCGCCAAAAAAGATTGTGAGTTCCGAACGGAGCCGAACAATTGAGTGTCTGGGAGGACGCGTCAATGACAGGTGATACGCAAGTATCCGTAAAAACGACTTCGCTATACTATCCATTTTTCCAGAATATGTTCGAGCTTGTGGACGTGACGTCTTTCGCGTGGCAGCCGATACTTAAGGCTATCGGCCGGACCCATCTGGAATTCGCAAGCTCGCAGTCCCGGCAATCCCGTGCGGTCGTGCATTGGGCGCATCAGATGACACGCCCAGCGACACCCGCTGACTTTTTTCACGCCAACATGCAGCTCTGGGCAGCGGTGATGCTGGAGTGTTTCGAGACTGCGCCGCGCGTGGCGGCTGTCGTCGAAACGGCCGCAGAATCGGTCGCGCCGAAAGTGCTTGAGCTGCCGCATAAACCAATGCGCGATACGCTGATCCTGTTGGACCGCGACCCCGCTGGCGAGAGCGTCCGTAAAGTCGCCTAAGAGCAGTGCGCGGCTCCCGGAGGCCGCCCTAGGCATCGGCTTTTACTTCAGTTCCTTCAGCGCGTCCCCAAAGCCCTTGAGGGAAATCGGGATGCCGATGCCCGCTTCCTCGGTCTGGAAGATGATGAAGATCGCCGTCTTGCCGGTCTTGAGCTGCTCGATCAGTGGATCCTCGACCACAACTTGCGCATAGCACGCGAAACTGTGACAGCGCAGGAACGGCGCATGGCCGACATCCTTATTGTCGATCTTGAGGCCAAGCCCCGGCGGGAGCAGCACGCCGAGCGGCGCAAACACGCGAAGCACCCGCGTGCCGTTCGAGAACTTCTGAAAATAGACCGTGAGCCCGATATTGTTCTTGTCCTCGGCGGTCACGCTCTGGACCAGGGCGCAGACGGGGTTCTTGGCGCCCGGCGGTGGGTCTTTGCATACAACTTGCCAGTCGCCGTACTGGGCCTTGACGGTTCCCTCCGGTGCATCGACTGCGAACGCGGCCTTCGACGTCGCCAGCATGGTCGCGGCTTGTGCGAATGCGAACAGCATGGCCGCGCCGCACAGATGCGCTACGAAAGTCCAGTTTTTGGCGGCAAACATTTTGCCCAGGCGCCCGCAAAATGGGCCTCGGTCGATAGAACCCTCGGTTTCTGGCAACAAGCGGTTGTCCTCGATTTCGCGGGCGACGCCCAATGCGTGTAAAGCGACGGCAGGAGACGCGCTTCGTCGACCAGGAATTCGGCCGAATTCTGTCGCGGCGGGATAGCGACGTCTGATCGCCCAAGGTCACTGATTCGCTGATCCCTCGCATACTTTCGCGAATAAATGACGCAGAAAAGTTCACTTGAGACACGCGAATGGATTGTGCTCTTTATCAACCCGCTTTAACAAATCGATGAGGCATACGGTCCGAGTTTGTTCGGAGCGTTCCTGGTTGCGAAGCCGGGCAATAATCAAACGGGGATTGGCCGCTGGCCTGCCGCGTCAAGTCAATGGGAGGCTGTCGCGTTCTGAGGGATCCGGCGCGACAAACTGGGAGCGAAGGAATGTCGAAGAGGATGTTTGGCGCGGTTGCCGTCATGGTGGCCGCGTGTTTGGCGGTTGCTCTCGGTGCTGTGACGCCGGCGTTGGCCGGTCTGGGTCAGCCGACGGATGGCGAGCTTGGACTGCAGCTTTCTGCATCCCCCATCATGGACGAGATTTCGAGCCTCTTCAGCGTCATTAACATCATCATCACGGTCATCGTGCTCTTCGTACTCGTGCTGATGGTCTACGTGATGTTTCGCTTCAACGAGAAGAGCAACCCGAATCCCTCCCGCACGACACACCACACGCTTCTGGAAGTCGCTTGGACTATCGTCCCGATTCTGATCCTGGTCTTCATTTCGATTCCGTCGTTCCACCTCCTCTTCAACCAGTACACGTTCCCCAAGGCCGACGTGACCATCAAGGCCACCGGCAACGCCTGGTTCTGGGAACATGAGTATATGGACGACAAGGTGACCGTGACGTCCAACATGGTCAGCGACGAGGAAGTGTTGCGCAATAAGATCGGCGACGACGCCTTCGATAAGAAGTACGGCTCGCTCGATGGTGCCGCCCTGCACGAGGCGCTCTACAAAGATTCGCTGCCGCTCTGGGGCGAGGAAAAGAAGATCCGCCGTCTTTCGGTCGACCAAGAAATCGCCGTTCCGGTCAATAAGAACGTCGTCGTTCTCGTCACCTCCAATGATGTCATTCATTCTTGGACGATCCCGTCCTTCGGCGTGAAGCAGCAGGCCGTTCCGGGCCGTACGGCAGCTGTCTGGTTCAAGGCAACGAAGATTGGCACATACTTCGGTCAGTGCTCGGTGCTGTGTGGTAAGCTGCACTCGGCCATGCCGATCGAAGTTCGTGTCGTCGAACAGCCGGTCTATGACGCCTGGATGGCGGCCCTGAAAGCCAAGGACAGCAAGAAGGCTCAGCAGATCCTGGACGCGGATACCGCAAGCCAGCCTGTCATCCAACAATCCGTGGCTCAGGCGCAGTAACGGCAAAGCGGCAGCTGCCCGGCGCAGCAAACGTTCAACCCAATAAAAAGATCAGACAAACTACCGGGACAAGGGCTCAACGAAATGGGAAGCACGGCACACGTAGCGGGCAGTGATCACGATCACGCCCCGCCATTCTTCAGGCGCTGGTTCTTATCGACCAACCATAAGGACATCGGCACTCTCTATCTGTTGTTCGCAATCTTCGCGGGCTGCATCGGTGCGTTCCTTTCGGTAATGATGCGACTGGAGCTTCAAGAGCCGGGCCTTCAGTATTTCTCGAATGAAGGCGTCTACAACGTCTTCGTTACGGCCCACGGCCTCATCATGGTGTTCTTCATGGTCATGCCCGCCATGATTGGCGGCTTCGGCAACTGGTTCGTGCCGCTGATGATCGGCGCGCCGGACATGGCGTTCCCGCGCATGAACAACATCTCGTTCTGGCTGCTCCCGATTGCGTTCACGCTGCTGCTGATCTCGCTGTTCGTTCCGGGTACGGGCGATGCCAACGGCGTCGGCACGGGCTGGATCGTCGTCGCGCCGCTGTCGAGCAAGATCGGCCATCCGGGACCGGCGGTCGACTTCGCCATTCTCTCGCTTCACCTTGCTGGCGCGTCCTCTATTCTCGGTGCCATCAACTTCATCACGACCATTTTCAACATGCGCGCTCCGGGCATGACGCTGCACAAGATGCCGCTCTTTGCCTGGTCGGTGCTGGTCACCGCCTTCCTGCTGCTGCTCTCGCTGCCGGTTCTTGCTGGTGCGATCACCATGCTGCTGACGGACCGTAACTTCGGTACGACCTTCTATGATCCGGCCGGCGGCGGCGACCCGCTGCTCTACGCGCACTTGTTCTGGTTCTTCGGTCACCCCGAGGTCTACATTCTCATCCTGCCGGGCTTCGGCATGATCAGCCACATCGTGTCGACCTTCTCGCGTAAGCCGATCTTTGGCTATCTCGGCATGGCCTACGCGATGGTCGCCATCGGCCTCGTCGGCTTCGTCGTGTGGGCGCACCACATGTATACGGCGGGCCTGAGCGTCGATACGCAGGCCTACTTCATGTTCGCGACGATGGTCATCGCCGTCCCGACGGGCATCAAGATCTTCTCCTGGATCGCGACGATGTGGGGTGGCTCGATCCAGTTCCGCACGCCGATGATCTGGGCGCTCGGCTTCATCTTCCTCTTCACGATCGGTGGCGTGACGGGTGTGATGTGCTCCAACGCCGGTATCGACCGTTCGCTGCACAACACCTATTACGTCGTCGCGCACTTCCATTACGTGCTGTCGCTCGGCGCCGTGTTCTCGATCTTCGCGGGCTGGTACTACTGGTTCCCGAAGATGTCGGGCTACATGTACAGCGAATTCCTTGGAAAGCTGCACTTCTGGCTGACGTTCATCGGTGCGAACGTCCTGTTCTTCCCGCAGCACTTCCTCGGCCTCGCCGGCATGCCGCGCCACTACGCCGACTATCCGGAAGCCTTCACCTATTGGAACCGAGTCTCGTCGATCGGGTCGTACATTACGACGGCTGGCCTGCTCGTCTTCCTGTTCGGCATGTTCTATGCCTACTTCATCAAGAAGGAAAAGGCGGCCGCCAATCCGTGGGGCGTCGGCGCAACGACGCTCGAATGGACCCTGTCGTCTCCGCCGGCATTTCATTCGTATGAGACGCTGCCGCGCATCGCTGCGACAGACCATCATTAAGGAAACACGACGCGCTGCGGGCTGGCCTAGCCGGTCCGCAGCCACCTACAATAAAAACAAATAACTTCCAGGACGGCGCTTCGGCTTATGAGCATTCAAAGTGAAATCAGCGACGGCGAACTGATACTTGAGCCAAGTGTCGGCGATTTCATTCAGCTGATGAAGCCGCGCGTGATGACGCTGGTCGTCTTCACTGCGCTCGCCGCGATGCTGGCCGCTCCCGGCCCGATCAACCCGATTCTCGGCGTCATCGCGATTATCACCATCGCTATCGGCGCCGGCGCATCGGGCGCTCTCAACATGTGGTACGACGCCGACATCGACGCCCGAATGGCGCGTACCGCGGCCCGGCCTCTGCCGCGCGGCCGCGTCACCGCCGACGAAGCCCTGAGCTTCGGTGGCGTGCTCGCCGTCTGCTCCGTTCTGACGCTCGGTGTTCTCGTCAACTGGACGGCCGGAGCGCTGCTCGCAATCACCATCGCCTTCTATCTCTTCGTCTACACGATGTGGCTGAAGCGCCGGACGCCCTACAACATCGTCATCGGCGGCGCCGCCGGAGCCTTCCCGCCCATGATCGGCTGGGCGGCCGTGACGGGCGGCATCAGCATCGACAGCCTCTTGCTGTTCCTCATCATCTTCATGTGGACGCCGCCCCACTTCTGGGCGCTCTCGCTCTATCGCTGCCGTGATTATGAGCGCGTCGGCGTGCCGATGCTGCCGGTCGTGGCCGGCCTGAAGGAAACGCGCCGCCAGATCCTCTTCTATTCCGTGCTGCTCGTGCCGCTGGCCGTCGTGCCGTATTTCGTCGGCCTCGGCGGCATCGCGTACCTCGTCAGCGCTTCCGTGCTCGGCGCGGTCTTCCTGGCGCTTGCCGTGCGCGTCTATTCCACGACCGAAGGGCGCGAGGCCGACACCGCCGCGCGGCAACTCTTCTGGTTCTCGATCCTTTATCTCTACGTGCTGTTTGCCGTGCTTCTTGGTGAAGCCGTCTTCAGCCGCATTTTTGCGTGAGGCGGCGTGACGGAAGAACCTAAAGCTCCTGAACCGAAAGCCCCTGAGCGTCTCGACCCGCGCAGCGAGAAGATCCGTCGCCGCCGGTCGATCGCCATCGGGCTTGCGCTCGGCTTTATGGTCCTGGCGTTTTACATCGCCACGTTCGTTCGCCTCGGCGGCAACGTGATCAACGGCATCGGCTGATGGAAAAGGATCGCGCTGTGGAGATCGACAAGGACAAGCCGGCGAAATCCTCTCGCAACAACCGACGGGCCGTCATGATTTGCCTTGGCGCCCTCGGCGTCATGGGTTCGATCACCGCCATGTCGCCGACGCTTTACACGATGTTCTGCAAGGCGACCGGCTATAACGGCACGACGCAGCGCGTGAAGGCGAATACGAACAAGGTGCTCGATCGCACCATAACCGTGCGCTTCGACTCCAGCACCGCCCCCGGCCTGCCGTGGAAGTTCGAGCCGGAGATTAGCAAGATGGACGTCAAGATCGGCGAAACCGGTCTCGCGTTCTTCCGCGCCACCAACAATTCGGACAAGCCGGTCACTGGTCAGGCCATCTACAACGTGACGCCGGAAATCTTCGGCTTGTACTTCAATAAGATCCAATGCTTCTGCTTCACCCAGCAAACGCTCCAGCCGCATCAGACGGTCGAGATGCCGGTCACGTTCTTCATCGATCCGAAGATCGTCGAGGATCGGGATGCGGCGGTGCAGTCGGAAGTCACGCTTTCCTACGTCTTCTATCCTGTCGATCATCCGGCTGCGACCGCCGATGCTTCGCCGGCTCAGAAGAACGGGGGCTGAGGTCAGCAAGAAGAAGGTTGAGAAAACGAACTGAAAGCTCGGCAGACCAGAGACCAACCCTGCGGTGCCGCGCATAGGTTCAAGCAAGAACAGGCATAAGCCTGAAGGGGACGGAGACGGAAATGGCGGATACGCACGCGAAGCACCATGACTACCATCTTGTAAATCCGAGCCCCTGGCCGCTCGCCTCGTCGGTGTCGGCGCTTATCATGGCGGTCGGCGCCATCGTCTGGATGCGCACGCACGTCGACGGTCTTGGCGTCCTCGGCATGAAGGGGCCCTGGCTCTTTGCCATCGGCATGACCGCGGTGGTCGCCTCGGCCTGGGCTTGGTGGATCGACGTCATCCGCGAAGCCAACCAGGGCTATCAGACGCCCGTGGTCCAGCTTCACCTCCGTTACGGCATGATCCTGTTCATCGCCTCGGAAGTGATGTTCTTCGTCGCTTGGTTCTGGGCTTACTTCGATTTCGCTTTCTTCCCGGCCGGCGTACACGACCTGATGAACAATGCCGCCTCCGTCGTCGGCACCACAACGCGCGACCAAGTCTTCGGCGGCAAGTGGCCGCCGGTGCCCGTCGCCGCAACGGATGCCCCGATCCCCGGCTTCTTCAAGCACACCTTCAACCCGTGGGGTCTGCCGCTCGTCAACACGCTCATCCTGCTGACGTCGGGCTGCACGGTGACGTGGGCGCACCACGCGCTTCTGAAGAACGACCGTCGTGGTCTCGTGATCGGTCTCGTGCTGACCGTCATCCTCGGCATGACGTTCACGGCCTGCCAGGCGCTGGAATACAGCCATGCCGGCTTCAGCTTCCCGGGCCATTCCTATGGCGCGACGTTCTTCATGGCGACCGGCTTCCATGGCGCGCACGTGATCATCGGCACGATCTTCCTGCTCGTGTGCCTCATCCGTGCGCTGCGGGGCGCTTTCACGCCGCAACAGCACTTCGGCTTCGAGGCTGCAGCCTGGTACTGGCACTTCGTTGACGTCGTCTGGCTGTTCCTGTTTGCCTGCATCTACGTTTGGGGCGCCGGTCCGATCGTTCCGGGCGCCGAATAAGCGGCCGGTGGCGTCGAGAAATGAGATCCAAGGCAGAAGGCGGCTAATGTGCCGCCTTTTGTCGTTTGAAGCGCGGCGCTCTTCGCAGTTGAATGTCCGCGCCAGATAGGCAGGAGTCGCGACAAACGCGACGATGCAGAAATCGAGATGGTCGTGCACAGCCACACTCAATCCGTTTCGCCATTGGTCACGGCCGTCACCTGCCGTTGTCCCCGCTGTGGCAAAGGCAAGCTTTTCGTGAATGTCCTGAACATGCGCGACAAGTGCGATGTCTGCGGCCTCGACTACAAGTTCGTCGATACGGGTGACGGGCCTGCCGTTTTCGCGATCTTCATCCTCGGCTTTCTCTGCATCGGTGGCGCCCTCATCGCCGAGTTCAAGTTTGGCGTGCCCTGGTGGGTCCACGTTCTCCTATGGGGAATTCTGACGCCGCTACTTGCGGTTTTGCTGCTTCGTTTTCTCAAGGCGCTGTTGATCGCCTTGCAGTTCAAGAACAAGGCCGAAGAAGGCCGTCTCTCTAAGGAAGGATGAGCATGTTTGCGCGCTGGCGCGCCGCCGGCCTCATCGTCCCGGGACTTTTGACGCTTGCCCTGCTGCCGGTCCTCATCGGGCTGGGCAACTGGCAGTGGCACCGAAAGTCCTGGAAAGAGGCGCTGATCTCGCGCATCGAGACGCGACGGACGGCGGAGCCCATCTCCTATCCGGCCGTCCTCGCCGAATATGTGAAAACGGGCGACGTCGAATACATGCACATGCGCGTCACCGGCCGCTTCGATTACAGCCGCGAGCGCCACCTCTATCACCCGACCGATCAGTCGCAGGGCTGGGACGTCTACACGCTGCTTATTCCTGACGGCGGACTGCCGCCGCTCTTCGTGAACCGTGGCTGGGTGCCCGAGACGCTGAAGGATCCCTCGAAGCGCGCCGAAGGCCAAGTGGCCGGACCCGTGACCGTCACCGGCCTCGTGCGCCTAGCGCAACCGAAACCCTGGTTCGCGCCCGACAACGACTATGCTGGCAACCGCTGGTATTGGCCGGACCTGGAGGGCATGCAGTGGGGTCCGGAAGGCCCCCCGACCCCGCTCCAGTTCAACACCGAGAAGCGTCAGGCCTACGCCCCGTTTTCCCTGGATGCCGACGCAGCGCCCCCCAATCCGGGCGGATGGCCGCGCGGCGGCACGACCGAGATCAATCTGCCCAACAATCATCTCCAGTACGTCGTAACGTGGTACGGGCTGGCGCTGACGCTCATCGCCGTGTTTGCGGTCTTTGCTCGACAGCGACTTGCGGCTGTGGAAGATGATGGCCTGCAATCTAAGAAAGAGTAAGTCGCGGTGCAGCCGGACAGCGGGCGAATAAGTTGTTCGTCCGAGGCTGTCGAATTAGGCTTGCCGGCCGGGCGACATTCGTCCGATCCACCGCAGAATGAGAGATAATTTGAACTACATTTCAACGCGCGGCGAAGTCGAAAAACTGGGATTTGAGGACGTTGTCCTCGCGGGACTTGCTCGCGACGGCGGCCTTTACGTGCCGGAAGTCTGGCCGGTCCTTTCTTCCGAAACGATCACGTTCTTCGCCGGAAAATCCTTCGCCGAAATCGCGGTCGAGGTCATTCATCCGTTCACCGGCGATGAGATCTCCCGCGACGATCTCTTTCGCATGGCGAGCGAGGCTTACGCCACATTCGCGAGCGATGAAGTCACGCCGCTGCATGCCGTGAAGCCCGGCTTGACGATCCTCGAACTGTTCCACGGCCCGACGCTCGCCTTCAAGGACGTCGCGATGCAGTTGCTCTCGCGCCTGATGGATCACGTGCTGGCGAAGCGCAGCCGCCGCGCGACGATCGTCGGCGCGACGTCCGGCGATACCGGCGGCGCCGCGATTGAAGCCTTCAGAAGCTCGAAGCGCGTTGACGTCGTCATCCTGTTTCCCGAAGGCCGTGTCTCCGACGTCCAGCGCCGGATGATGACGACGCCTTCAGAGAAAAACGTCCACGCGCTCGCCATCCGCGGCACGTTCGACGACTGCCAGGCGCTCGTCAAAGCGATGTTCAACGATCACGCCTTCCGCGATCGCGTCGAGCTGTCGGGCGTCAATTCGATAAATTGGGCACGCATCGTCGCACAGGTGACGTATTACTTTTATGCCGCTTCGCGCCTTGGCGGCGGTTCGAACGGCGCGCTGTCGTTCGCGGTGCCGACCGGAAACTTCGGCGATATCTTTGCCGGCTACGTCGCCAAGCGCATGGGCTTGCCGATCGCAAAGCTCATCATTGCCTCCAACGAAAACGATATTCTGCCGCGCGCCGTCTCGACCGGCGTCTACGCCATGCGCGACGTCATCGCGACGTCCTCGCCGTCGATGGACATTCAGATTTCCTCGAATTTCGAACGCTATCTGTTCGAAGCCTCAGGTCGCGACGCCGACTTGGTCCGCAGCCTGATGACCTCTTTGGCCGCAAAAGGCTCCTTCGAGCTGGGGCGCGTCGCCCCGATCTTGCAGGCTGATTTCGCCGCCGTCTCCGCGACGGAGCAGGATGTCGCCGATTGCATCCGCGAGACGGAAACGCGCTACGGCTATCTGCTCGATCCCCACACCGCCTGCGCCTTCGTTGCCGCCGAACGCACGAGCGCGGGCGACACCGTCGTTCTCTCGACGGCGCACCCCGCCAAATTTCCCGACGCCATCGAACGGATCACCGGCAAGCGGCCGCCGCTGCCGCCCGGCTTTGACCATTTGATGACCGACGAAGAACATTTCGAAGTCTTGCCGAATAGTCTCGCGGCGGTCGAAGAGTTCGTTCTGAACCACAGCCGCGCTGCGCCGGGGGTATCGCGATGACGATTGCAATCTCGACGCTGCCGAACGGACTGCGCGTCGTCACGCAACATATGCCGGGCCTTGAGACGGTGTCGCTCGGCGTCTGGGTCGCCGTCGGCGCACGGCATGAGCGTGAAGATCAGCATGGCCTCGCTCACTTCCTGGAGCACATGGCCTTCAAGGGCACGAAGACGCGCTCTGCCCGTCAGATCGCGGACGAAATCGAAGGCATCGGCGGCGACCTCAACGCCTCGACCGGGCTCGACACAACCGCCTATTTCGCCCGCGTCCTGAAGGGTGACGATAAGATCGCGCTCGATGTCATCGCCGACATTCTGCTCAATTCGAAATTTGCCGACGAGGACATTGACCGCGAGCGCGTCGTCATCCAGCAGGAGATCGCCGCCTCCGACGACAACCCCGACGATATGGCCTTCGACCTGATGCAGGGCGTCGCCTTTCCGGGCCAGTCGATCGGCCGTCCCATCCTCGGCACCAAGGCAAGTGTCGGCAGCTTCCAGGCCACCGATTTCAAATCCTACCTCGATGAGCACTATCTGCCTGAGGCGATTGTCGTTTCGGCCGCGGGGGCTGTACACCACGAAACCATCGTTCGCCACGTTCAGGCCCTATTCGGAGGGCTCACTTCCCGGCAACAGGGAACTGAATCGCTTGCGCTCTACCGGGGCGGCTCCGCTGCGTCGAGCAAGCCGTTCGAGCAAAGCCACGTTTTGATCGGATTGCCGTCCCCATCGTATCTGGAGCCGGGGTTCTACACCGCGCAGGTGTTTTCGGGGTTGTTCGGCGGCGGAATGTCGTCGCGTTTGTTTCAGGAAATCAGGGAGGATCGAGGCTTGTGCTACTCGATCGACTCCTCGGTTTGGGGACTTAGGGACACTGGAATGCTGTCTGTGCATGCCGCGACATCCCCGGAGATGGTTGGCGAACTCGCCGACGTCGTCGCAGCGCAGCTTGCGGAAATTGCCGACACCGGCCCGACGGAAGCCGAATTGCAGCGTTCGAAGGCGCAGCTCAAGGCGGGCCTGCTGATGGCGCTTGAAAGTTCGGCGGTCAACGCCGAGCAGATGGCGCGTCAGCTTCTGACCCAAGGGCGCCTCATCCCGGTTACCGAGCTGATCGAGCACGTTGACGCCGTTGACCACGCTCGGATCAAGGCTTTTGCCCAAACGTTGACCGAGGAAGCGCCGTCTGTCGCCGTCATCGGGTCTGGCCGGAAATCGTCGGGACAAGCTTCGCGCATTGCGGCGCAGTTTACATCGCGCCATGCTCCGGCTGCGGTTGGCAAGGTCGCGAGGTGACAGGGCGTGGCATTCCTTCGTTCGATACGTCCCGATGAAGATTTCGAGGTCGTCCACGGCCGCGCCCTGACGTTGCGTCAGCCGGCGCCTGCCGACTATACGGCCTGGGCCGAACTCCGGTCCGCCAGCCGGGCGCACCTGACGCCGTGGGAGCCGACGTGGTCGCCGGACGATCTGTCCCGCGCCATGTATCGCCGCCGCCTTCGCGCCTACGCCAAGGACATCCACAACGACGTCTCGTATCCCTACTTCATCTTCGAGAACACGACGGGCACACTGCTCGGCGGCGTCACGCTCTCCAACGTCCGCCGCGGGTCGGCGCAGACGGCATCGCTCGGCTATTGGATGGGCGCGCCTTACGCCGGTCGCGGCCACATGCGCGAAGCCGTCGCTATGCTGCTGCCTATGGCCTTCAACGCCTTGCGGCTCCACCGCATCGAGGCCGCGACGATGTTGAAAAACTTTGCTTCGATGCGCGTCCTTGAATCAGTCGGTTTTCAGCGCGAAGGGTTGGCGCACGGATACCTGAAGATTAATGGCCGATGGGAAGACCATCTGCTTTACGCGCGTCTGGCTGAGGGGCCATCGTCAGGCACTTCGGAACTGGGGGGGTAATGGCAGTCTGGAGGGGTGACGGAGGGAAACGGGCACGGTCCTGGCTGGCGTTGCTGGGCCTCGTTGTCACGTGCCTCGTTACGCTCGTCGGACGAGCCGAAGCGCTGACCCCCATTCCCGTCGAAAGCGACCAGGACCGGCTCGAGATCACGACGCTCGGCGAAGCCTACGAAGGCCGCGGCGACAGCCTGCAGGTCGAGACGGCTGCCGGGGCTGATGGCGTTTCCGGCCGCATGACCGTTCGCGCCTCCGTTCCGGGCACCAGTCCGAACTGGGTCGTCTTCGCGTTGACGAATAAGACAGACAAATCCCTTGAACGCTTGCTGACAGCCGACCGCTACAACGTTGTCGGCTCCGGTGCCGTCTGGCCCGACCTCGACGCCCGCCGCATCGAGAGCGTTACGCCGTCGGTCGGTTTCGTGCCCGAACGCATCAAGAGTGATAAGGCGGACGTTTTCCGCATCACGCTCGAACCGGGACAGACGATCACATACGTCGCCGAGCTTGCGGGTGATCGCTACGCCCGCATGTATCTCTGGCAACCGATCGACTACGAAATTAAAACCCGCGACCGCCAGCTATTTAACGGCGCAATGCTGGGCCTGACGGGCCTGCTCGCGATCTTCCTGACGTCGATCTTCGCCGCCAACCATAAGCTGATCTTTCCCGCCGCGGCCTTGGTCGCGTGGACGGTCCTCAACTATCTGTGCGTCGATTTCGGTTTCTTCCATAAGCTTTTCAATTTGAGACCTGAAGACAACGCCGTCTATCGAGCCGCTGGCGAAGCGGCGATGGCGGCGAGCTTCGTGATGTTCTTCTCGACGTTTCTGCGCTTGGGGCTCTGGCACGGCATCGTGCGTATGATGATCGGCGTCTGGATCGTCGCGCAGCTGACGTTGATTGCCGTCGCCGTCATTGATCCGCGGCTGGCGGCGACGTTTGCCCGATTATCGTTCCTGGCCATCGGTGGCATTGGCGCGCTCTTTACGCTCTTCCTGGCCTTCAAGGGACAGGATCGCGCCCTGTCGCTCGTGCCGACCTGGGTTCTGTTCCTGGTCTGGATTTTCGCGACTGGCATGACGCTTACCGGCCGCATGTCGGGCGACGTGGTCGTCTCCAGTCTCGTCGCCGGCCTTGTGCTGGTCGTCATTCTGATGGGCTTCACGGTCACGCAATTTGCGTTCCGCTCGTCAGATGCCATTTACACCGGCGCGCCCACCGAGCTGCAGGGCCGGTCGCTGGCGCTGGCTGCATCCGGATCGACAATCTGGGAATGGAATATCCGCCGCGACGAGATCAAGGTCGGGCCGGAGGTTGAGATCGCCTTGTCTCTCATGCCGGGCGAATTGACGTCGAAAGTCGACGATTTCCTCAAACACGTCCATCCGACAGATAAAGAGCGTTTCCGCGTCACGTTGATGTCGGCACAGGAACGCTCCGGCATTCGCATCAAGAGCGATTTCCGTCTCCGCCACGCCGACAACAGCTGGCGCTGGTTCGAGCTTGAAGCCGCCAGCGTTCCCAATGCCGACGGCCGTACCCTGCGCTGCGTCGGCCTGATCCGCGACGTCTCAGACAGCAAGCGCGCGCACGAACGTTTGTTGCACGACGCGGTGCATTGCAGCCTGACGGGCCTGCCCAACCGCGAACTCTTCATCGACCGGCTGAAGTCAGTCATCGTCCGCGCCAAGACCGACAACACCGTCAAACCGTCGGTGATCTTTATCGACCTCGACAAGTTCAAGAGCGTCAACGCTTCGTTCGGCCTCGTTCGCGGCGACAGCCTGCTGCTGACGGTCGCGCGCCGCCTGCAACGCCATCTTGGGCCGCAGGATACGGTTGCCCGCGTTGGCGGCGATCAGTTCGCATTGCTCTTCATCGGTGAGCGGGAAGCGCGCAATCTGCCGGCGCTCGCCGAACGCATTCGCCGCTCCTTGCGCGCCCCGATACCGCTTGCGAACCAGGAAGTGATCTTGACGGGATCGATGGGTGTCGCGCTGTGGGATGGAACGCAAGGCGCCGACGGCGATCTCCTGAAGGATGCCGAACTGGCGATGTATCGCGCCAAGCGCGGCGGCCCGGACCGCATCGAGGTCTTCGAGCCGTCGATGCGCCGCGACCGCGATTCAGACGCTCAGATCGAAGCCGATCTGGCGCGGGCCATCGAGAAGAACCACCTCAAGGTTCTCTATCAGCCCATCGTTTATCTGCCGACCAAAGAGCTGGCCGGTTTCGAAGCCCAGTTGCGCTGGGAGCATCCCAACCTCGGTCTCGTCAACCCGATGGCGCAGTTGGCTGATGCTGGCGACAGCGAGATCCTGATCAAGCTTTGCTCGCACCTGCTGCTGCGCGCCTCGCGCGACGTTGCACGCTGGGTGCTTGAGCTGCCACGCTCGGAGCGGCCGATCTTCGTTTCGGTGAATGTCTCCGGCCGTCAGTTCTTCCGTCCGGAGTCGGTTCAAGAAGTCCGCCATGTGCTCGGCCGTAATATTGCACCCGCTGGTACCATGCGGCTCGAAATCTCCGAGAGCCTGCTCATGGACAACCCAGAGCAGGCGGTCGAGGTTTTGAAGATGCTCAGCGGCTCGGGCGTCGAGCTAACGCTCGATGACTTTGGCAACGGCTTCTCATCGCTCGCCTATCTGCATCGGTTCCCCTTCGATACGGTCAAGATCAACAGCACGTTGGTCCGCGGCAGCGGTACCGGCGACGGTGCCGCGATCATGAGGTCGATGGTGGCGCTCGCGCACGAGCTGTCGATGACCATTGCTGCGGAGGGCATCGAACGGGCCGACGAAGCCGCATTCCTGCGCTCGATCGGTTGCGAATACGCACAGGGTTATCACTTCGGCGAGCCGATTCCCGAGCGCGCCGTCTCGCAGCTCTTGAAAATGGTCCGGCGTTCGGAGCGCAAGCTGCAGCCGCGCGGGTTCTTCCGGCCAAAGGCGAAAACGCCCGGCAAAGAGGTGACGAAGAAGTCTGGAAAGCTCATTACGGCATCGGCCAAAGCGCCGCCGCAAGATCCCAAGACAGCCAATCCCGCCGCAGTCCCGGCAACGGCCGGTTCGCCTGCGACGAAACCGGCGGCTTTGCCGTCCGGATCTGTCGTCCGGCAGCGTCAGAAACCGGCCGCACCCGCAGCCGCCAAACCGAATGGCGTCAACGGCATCGCCCCGGCGACCGTCGCTGCTCTCAACGGTGCTCTGAACGGTTCGGCGAAGCCTGCCGACACGCCTTCGCGCAATCCCGACCCGGTTACGGCTCCGCCGACGCTATCGGCGTTGGCTCCGGTTCCTCCCAACCCCTTGAGCAATCGCAACGGCAACCACGGCGCCGGTCCGATCACGCAGTCGCCCCAGACGCGAACCGCAGCGCCGAGACTGGCCGACGCCGGTCCGTCGGGTCCTGGCGGGCCGCTGGCGCCGCCGCCACAAACCATGCCGCCGCCTTCGTTGTCGCCCCAGCCGTCGAACCGGCAAGCCCCCCATATGCCTGCGCCGCCGCCGCACGCCAATGGCGTACCGACGACGGTCTCGCCGCCATCTCGGCAGGCGCCGGATCGCGCGCAACAGGACGAGCGCAGCAAGAATATCGTTTCACCGCTCGCCGAGGCGCTTGCGCGCGCCAGCGCGTCTCCGGCGCCGCCGCCTCCCGGCGCGCCTTCCGCCCCATCTCAAGCGGCATCACCACCGCCGCGGACCGGAACGCCTATCCCTGCGTCGCTGCGCAGCGATACGCCGACCATCATCCCGCCCACCGCGCCACCACCGCTTCCGGGCAATGGCAACGGCTCGGGATTTCCCTCTCAGCCGTCGACGCAGCCTGATTTCTCGACGCTGCCGCCGTCGATTGCTCAGAGCCTCGCCCGTCTCGCCGGCGCCCCACTGCCGGGCAACGGCAGCACCAGCGGCGGTCCGGCCTCGAGTGACAGCGCGTCTAGAGAGCCGAAGAAACCGTCAAAGGTCGGCTCCGCCGGCGTTTAGGCACCCAGTAGCCTCATGAGAGAAAAGAGACCGCGGCCGACGCCGCTGCAGCGCGCTTAGGCGTGTCCGGCGTCACTGACGAGATGTGAAAGATCAATCCCGATCTTGGCCAACGCCCGCGAGTATTTGCTCTCCAGGTCATCATCGAAAATGATGTCGGGATCGGCCGGGCAGTGCAGCCAGCCGTTCGCCTGCAGCTCCGTTTCGAGCTGCCCTGGCGACCAGCCCGCATAGCCGAGTGCCAGCAACGCCCGCTCCGGCCCGCGTCCCTGTGCGATGGCCTTCAGAATGTCGATGGTTGCCGTCAGGCAGACCCCCTGTTCGATCGCAAGCGTTGAATCTTCGGAGAAATAGTCGGAGCTGTGCAGCACGAACCCGCGCCCCGTCTCGACCGGTCCGCCGACCTGAATCGGCAGCGACAGCACCTCGCTCGTAATTTCGTCGTCAGGATCACGCGGCGAAATACCGAGCCGTTCGAGAAGATCGGGCGCTGTAATATGGTTGGCGCGTTGATTGATGATCAGTCCCATCGCGCCTTCGGCAGAATGCGCGCACATGTAAATGACCGAGCGCTGGAAGCGCTTGTCCGTCATCGACGGCATAGCGATGAGGAGCTGGCCTTCGAGCTTGATCTCTGAGCCGTCGTCTGGGCTCAACTGTCGGCTGACCTTCATATTGTCCAGACTAACCTCATACAACGGCGGCGTGAAGATCTTTAAAGTCCGGCAAAGCAGCGCCGGGACCTGTAACGAGAGGCGATCCCGCCGCATATAAGGGCTCGTGAGGTCGAACGAGAGCCCGGTCCCCGGCCGACATGACAATGAATTAAGCATTGGAAGGCAAGCGAGCGTGATCAGACTGGCTTTGGCATTCTTTCTACTGAGCGGCACGGCGGCATGGAGCGATGCCGGACCCGTTGCCTCCGACTGGTTTCGCGGCATGGACAATCAGGCGCGCCTGATTGCCGGACACGCCTCCCGCGATGGCAAGACGGCGCTCTATGCCGGCGTCGACGTTTCAATGCCCGGGGGCTGGAAAACCTATTGGCGCACACCGGGCGACGCGGGCGGCGTCCCACCCGATTTCGATTGGACAGGTTCCGATAATCTCGCCTCGGCGACAGTCCTTTATCCGGCACCGCACCGCATTCACGACAAGGCAGGCGACGTCGTCGGCTACAAGAACGCCGTGTTGTTCCCGGTTCTGGTGACGCCGAAAGACCCAAGCAAGCCCGTCACGCTCGAAGGCAAGGTTCAGTACGGCATCTGCAAGGACATTTGCATTCCCGCCGAAGCCGAGCTGCAACTCACAATTCCGCCGGACGTCGGGACCTCCGCAGAGCTGACAGCAAGTCTTGCGCGTGTGCCCGACAAAGCGGCGCGATCGGGCATCGACCCGACCCTGGCGTCCTGGCATCTGAATGACAGTGCGGGCAAGCCGAAGCTTATTCTCGATATCGCCAGCTCCGATCCCAAGACTGCCGATGCCTTCGTCGAAGGGCCAGGCGGAATTTACGTTCCGTTGCCGAAACGCTCAGCCGATCAATCCGGCAAGGCGGTATTCGAGGTCGATCTGACCGACGGCGTCAACATCAAGGACCTCAAAGGCAAGCCTCTGACGGTCACGATGATCGACGCCAAAGGCCAGTCCGAGACAACGATTGTCCTTGAGAAGTAAGGCTTCCGGTCTACATAGAGGACCGGCCGACGAGGCCTGAAACGCAGAGGACATGCCCATGACGCTCAAGGTCGGAGATCGCCTGCCGGACGGAAAATTCACGGTGATGGGGCCAGACGGTCCACAGCCCAAAACAGTCGGCGAAATCTTCGCCGGCAAGAAGGTCGCGATGTTCGCGGTGCCGGGCGCTTATACGCCGACGTGCAGCAAGAGCCACATGCCGGGCTTTGTCGATCGAGTCGATGAATTACACGCTAAGGGCATCGACACGATCGCCTGCACGGCCGTGAACGACGTCTTCGTCCTGACGAACTGGGCGAAGGACATGGGCGCGACCGGCAAGATCGAAATGCTTGCCGACGGTTCCGGCGATTTCGCTAAAGCCATCGGCCTTGAAATCGACCTCTCGAATTTCGGGCTGGGTCTGCGCTCGAAGCGTTATGCCATGCTGGTCGATGACGGCGTCGTCAAAGTTCTGAACGTCGAGGACTCGCCGCCCATCGCTGACAAATCGAGCGCCGCAACGCTCTGTTCGATGATCGACCGCTCAATCTAAGTCGTCGGCGGGGAGCTTCGCGGCTCCCCGGCGTTTGAACGGCGCCATTGCGAGGCGCGCCAATTGGTCGGCGCGCTCGTTTTCCGGATGTCCCGCGTGGCCCTTCAGCCAATGCCACGTGACGTGATGCTTGGCGCGCAGCGCGTCCAGCTCCTGCCACAGCTCGGCATTCTTGACGGGCTTCTTGTCGGCCGTCTTCCAGCCGTTCTTCTTCCAGCCGTGAATCCACGCCGTGATGCCCTGGCGTACGTAGTTGCTGTCGGTCCACAGATCGACGTCGCTTTTTCGCTTGAGGGCTTCGAGCGCCGAGATCGCGCCCTTCAACTCCATGCGATTGTTCGTCGTCAGCTTTTCGCCGCCGTTGATCTCTTTGCGGTGCGCGCCGGAAATGAGAATGGCGCCCCAGCCTCCGGGTCCGGGATTACCCGAGCAGGCGCCGTCGCTGTAGATTTGAACTTTCGGTCGTTGTTCGTCTGTCATGAAATCAATTGTGGTGCGTAGTCTGCGATGCTTCCGACCGATTGGTGGAATTTGAGCCGCCGGACATAGTCCGCGGGATCCTTGCGCGCAACGAGCGCATCTTTCGGCGTGTTAAGCCAATCATAGCTGCGCGTCAGCAGAAAGCGCATCGCCGCGCCGCGCGCTAAGATCGGCATTGCGTCTCGTTCGCGATCGGTAAGCGGCCGAACGCTGTCATAGCCTTTCAGCAGGGCTGCGCCTTTTGCCGGTTCGAATGCCGATGCCGCGTCGAAGCACCAGGCGTTGAGACAGACCGCGATGTCGTAAGCCAGCGCATCATCGCACGCGAAATAGAAATCGATGATCCCGGAGAGCTTGTCGTCGAGGAAGAAAACGTTGTCCGGAAAGAGATCGGCATGAATGACGCCATGCGGCAGATCCGTCGGCCATTTCTCTTCAAGGAAACGCAGCTCGGTCGCGATCAGCGCTCCAAGGCCCGGACAGATCTCTTCCGTCCGCTCCGCAAATTTGTCGTAGAGCGGCCGCCAGCCCGCAAGCCCCAGAGCGTTGGCGCGGTGCAAGGGAAAGTCCTCGCCCGCCAAGTGCATGCGCGCCAGCGCTTTGCCGAGCTCGAGACAATGCTCAACCTTCGGCCGTTTCGGCCACACTCCCTTAAGAAACGTGATGAGCACCGCATTGCGTCCGGCAAGCTCGTTGAGAATGTTGCCGTTCCGATCTCGAACCGGCAGCGGACACGTGACACCGCGCGCGCACAGATGTTCCATTAGGCCGAGGAAGAACGGTAGATCGGCGACGTCGACGCGCTTTTCATAAAGCGTCAGAACGAACGTGCCGCCGGTCGTGTGCACCAGATAATTGGTGTTCTCGACGCCTTCCGCGATGCCCTTGAACGAAAGCAGCTTCCCGAGATCATACCCGGCGATAAAGCGCGCAAGCTCGTCGTCGCTGACTTCCGTATAGACCGCCATGTTCCTGTGCGCCGAATGGGAGCTAGTGCTGTTCGGCCGGAGCGCGAGCGACCCGGACCTCACGCGGCACATTGAAGACCACGCGCTCCTCGAGTGTCGTGATGATATCGATCGTTACATCATAGCGGTCGCGGAACGCTTCGACCACTTCTTCGACGATGACTTCCGGCGCCGATGCGCCTGCCGTGATCCCGACGGTCTCTGCGCCTTCGAGTTTGTCCCACGGAATATCGGCCGCCCGCTCGACGAGGAACGAGAAGCGGCAACCGGCGCGCGACGCGACTTCGACAAGACGCAGCGAGTTCGAGCTTTTCGGGCCGCCGACCACTAGCAATCCGTCGATCTGCGGAGCGAGCGCTTTAACAGCGTTCTGACGATTGGTCGTCGCGTAGCAGATGTCTTCCTTCACCGGGCCGCCGATGCCGGGAAAACGCTCCTTCAGCACGGCGACGATTTCAGCAGTGTCGTCGAGCGACAGCGTCGTTTGTGTGACATAGGCCAGATTGGATGCATCTTTCGGCATGAACGCCTGCGCGTCCTCGACCGATTCGATGAGCGTAATCGCGCCTTGCGGCAGTTGCCCCAGCGTGCCGACCACTTCCGGGTGGCCAGCGTGTCCGACGAGAATGATTTCGCGGCCTTGCTCGTGGTGACGGGCCGTTTCCATGTGAACTTTCGAAACCAGCGGACACGTCGCGTCGACGACGAACATGTTACGGCTGCGTGCCGCAGCAGGTATGGCCTTGCTCACACCGTGTGCTGAAAAGATCACGGGCTGTTCGGTATCTGGAATCTCATCCAGCTCTTTCACAAAAACGGCGCCTTTCGCCCGCAGGGAATCAACAACATAACGGTTGTGTACGATCTCATGACGGACGTAGACGGGGGCGCCGAATTTGGTCAAAGCCTGTTCTACAATTTGAATTGCGCGATCAACGCCGGCACAGAAGCCGCGCGGCGCAGCGAGAAGGATCTTGAGGGGCGGCTTTTTCATGGTCGCATTGCTTTGGTTAAGGCCGGACATGGAAGAAAGACGTCCTCTATATTCGTTCGGCATGCATGAAAATGCATTTGGGGACCAGTGGCGTCGGATGCTACGGTGCTTTTCGGACAATACAAGGGGCCGGGGGTCCGAACCTCGGGGGACAGTGTTGCGCAACTGGGGTTATCGGCATCCTTTTAACAGGGATGTGACGTTGACGCGTCGCTTCTTTGCACCGTCCGCCCGAATAATGGCAGCGGTGACGCTTGTTATGCCGCTTACGGCCCTTGGTGGCTGCGGCATGTCCTCGCTGACGTCTGGCCTCGGCGGCGGAATGTTTGGAGGCGGCTCTTCGGGAAATACCCAAGTCGCATCCGTCAACGAAGCCCAATTGCTCGACGCGGCCAAATCCAACGATACGAGTGCGACAGGAAGCACGTTCGTCGGCGATGTTGACGCCGGTTGCCCGCGTCTCGTCATCGCGCCGCATGACAACTACATCACGTTCTACGAAATCGGCCATGTCGGCGATGCGCTGGCAGTCGCACAGCGCGGCGAAATCACCAAGACGGCGCGCGAGTGCCAAGTCGAGCCTGGCCGCGTGACTGTGAAATATGGCTTCTCAGGTCGTGTGCTGCTGGGACCCAAAGGCCAGCCTGGCAACGTCACTTTGCCGATTACGGTATCCGTCAACGATGGCAAGCGCACGCGCATTGCGACCGACAGCGTGAAGCTTGATGTCAACGTCGGCCTCGATAAGCCGATCAGCTATTTCTCGACCGTCCGCACCGTCACGTTCCCGATTGCTGAAGGCACGCGGCCTGGCGAGTATCAGCTCGTCGTCGGCTTCGACGGCAGAGCGCCAAGCTCCGGTTGATCCGTCAGCTGCCCGCTTTCGCTAAACCGAAATTCAAGCCAACAAAAAAGCCGAGCATGAAGCCCGGCTTTAAACGTTCTGGCCGTCTGCGATTCGCTCAGTTGAGCTTGCCGCTGAGATCGCCGATCGACTGCGAAACCAGCGAGTCGCCGGTCGCACCTGTTGCGCGCGTCTTCAGGATTTCGTGCGCCGCTGCGAGCGCCGTTTCCACGGCGACGGAGCGAACTTCGCCCAGGGCCTGTGCTTCGGCGCGTGCAATCTTGTCTTCAGCGATTTTCGAGCGCCGCTCCAGGCTCTCAGTGAGGGCCTTGCGAGATTCGCTTGCGAGCGCTTCCGCCTCGCGCTTGGCCTGCTCGATGATCGACTGAGCTTCAACCTCGGCTTCGCGGGCCTTGCGTTGATAGTCCATCAGCAGGGACTGCGCTTCTTCGCGAAGCTTACGCGCTTCATCGAGTTCCTTGCGGATGCTGTCGGCACGATTGTCGAGCGCCTTCGCGACGACACCCGGAACGCCATAGTAGACGAGCAGAGCAAGGAACGCCACGAAGGCGACAAGCACCCAGAAAAGCGGATTAGTTGGATCGAACATGGTCCTAAATCCTCAACTGCCCGCTACCGGACGCAGCACCTTCTTCACGTCCTCGGCAGGAACGTCCTGGCCGATGAGCTTCTCGACGACGGCACGCGTCGTGTCCGTCGCGATATCGCCAATTGCCGACAACGCCTTGGTCTTTGTCGCGGCAATACGTGTATCGGCGTCGCGCAGCTTTCCTGCGATCTGCTCATCGACACGGTGACGCTCGGCCTCCGTTTCGGCGGCGAGCTTCTCGCGCGTATCCTTGGCGATGCTCGAAGCGTTAGCACGCGCGTCGGCGAGCGCCTTTTCGTAGTCGGCGAGCGCCTTGTCGGTTTCGTCCTTCAGGCGTCCAGCAGCATCGAGATCGCGCTTGATCCGGTCCCGGCGCTCTTCGATCACTTCGCCGACGCGCGGAAGCGCGATCTTCGACATGACGAAAAACAAAGCCAGGAACGTTACGACGAGCCAGAAGAGCTGGGTCTCGAAGGTATGCGGATTGAGCTGCGGCAAGCCACCGGACTTGGCGGCTTCCTCGGCCGCCTCAGCGGCGACCGCGAACAGCATTGTCGTGCCGGCAAACATCATAGCCTCCGGTTGATCGGGCTTGGTTCAGTAGTCCCGGCCCAGTCTCAACCGTAGAGGATGATGAGCGCGATCAGAAGGCCGAAAAGGCCCGTCGCTTCAGCGAGAGCGAAGCCGATCAGCAGGTTCGTGAACTGCGAAGCGGCAGCCGACGGATTGCGCAGCGCGCCCGAGAGGTAGTTGCCGAAGATGTTGCCGATGCCGATGCCGGCGCCGATGAGCGCGAAGCAGGCGAGGCCGGCGCCGATAAACTTGGCGGCTTGCGGATCCATTGGAGTATCTCCCTTTGTGTTCGGTTTTAGAGGTTTCAGATTGACAAGCAAAACAGGGCGCCGACGGGTGGCCCGCCTTCGCCCTGAAATGTTCAATGGTGCATGTTGACCGCGTCGTTCAGGTAGATGCAGGTCAAAACCGTGAAGATGAACGCCTGCAGAAATGCAACGAGCAGTTCAAGACCCGTGAAAGCCACCATGAAGCCGGTGGGCGCGATCTTGCCCCACCAGGGCAGCAGCACCGCAAAGCCTGCAAAGACTTCGAGCATGGTGTGGCCCGCCATGATGTTGGCGAAGAGACGCACCGAGTGGCTGATCGGGCGGATCAGATAAGACGTCAGTTCGATCGGAATGATGATCGGCATGAGCCAGAGCGGCACGCCGGCCGGCGCGAACAATCTCAGATAGCCAACGCCATGCTTCCAGAAGCCAACGAACGTCGCCACGAGCCAGACCATGGCAGCCAGCGCGAACGTCACGATGATGTGGCTGGTGACGGCAAAGTTGCCTGGGATGAGGCCGAAGATATTGAGAACCAGGATGAAAATGAAGATCGTGAACACCCAGGGGAAGAACTTCATGCCTTCCTCGCCGATGTTCTCTTTCACCATGCCGGCGATGTATTCGTACGTCACTTCCGCCGTCGACTGGAGACGGGTCGGAACGAGCGCACGGCCGCGCATGGCATAGAGCAGGTAGCCGACGATGACCGCAAACGCGAGAACCATCATCAGCGATGAATTGGTGAACGAGATGTCGTGACCGAAAAGATCGAGATCAACGATCTTCGTGATCTCGAACTGCTCCATCGGACCATGATGTCCGGCGCCTTCAGCGGCCAAGGCCTACCCCCTAGTCTCTCTCATTCGTCGTCGTCATTTTTGACTGACGGCGCCGCCTTTTGTAGCGGTTCGTTTTTTGCCTGCGCCTCTTGAGCGGCGCGGACAACATTCAAAAGACCTGCCGCAAAGCCGATTATGACCATCACGATCATCAGCCAGGGCGCCGTGCCGAACTGCCTGTCCAGAAGCCAGCCAACGCCGCCGCCGAAAACGACGCCGACGATCAGCTCGGCCGCGAACTTGAAGGCGGCTCCATAGGCGGATTGATCTTGAGGTCCTCCGCCCGCCGATCGTTCAGCCTTTGCCTTCTGCGCTTTCAGCGCGTCAAGCTTCTGACCAAGCTCCGCCGACCGCTTGCGAAACGCATCACGGTCTTCCGGGCTGATTTCGCCGCGTTCCGGACTTTGACCCTTGCCATCGGCTGACATGGCTCAAACCATCCAGATATTGCGGAAAACCGGCCGCTCAGGGAGATCGACGGCGCGGACCATAGTTAGGGGGTCTGGGGGTGTCAAGGAATTGGGCATAACGCTTTCTACCATGAGGGTACGGCGAAACCGCGCAGGCTTTTGCTGAACTATTTTCAGTCTGATCTGCAAGGGAAAGCCCTCGTCCGGCACAGTCGCCTGCGCAGACGAGGGCGCATTATTCTGAGGGCTTTTTGCGCAATGGTTAAGGGGTGGACGGATTTTGTGCAGGTGGGGTTGTCGTTGCCGGGGCGGTCTCTGGCGCGCCACCGGCCCCTGGCTGGGCCGTAGCGGACGGAGGAGCCGCCTGCTGGGTGTTCTGGCTAGGGTTGCCGCCGGACGATGCATCGACCCGTGGCGGCGTCGCACGCCAGAAGCCGACGACAAGCACCACGCCCACAGCGACCGCCAGGGCCATCGAGGCGAGCAATACCCGAAAGTTCGTTTTGCGGGGGCTGGCTTGCCGCGCGTCCGTCGGTTCGATGGACGAGCGTCGCGCCCGGGGATCTAGCTGTGGTTGCATTGGGAGGCTCCTTTCTCCTGATGAGACGGAACGCCTCCCCCTGTGACAGGTTCCCGCACGAGGGCGTGACCGACCCGGGCCGGCCGGTGCCGGAGTGCGTGGAACCCTCGGGATTTAGCGGTCAGCTGGCTTCGCGGAAGCTCTGCGCGGTCTGCAGGTCGACGGAAACGAGCTGCGACACGCCTTTCTCCGCCATCGTCACGCCGAACAGCCGGTTCATGCGCGCCATCGTCATCGGATGGTGCGTGATGGCGAGGAACCGTGTCTCGGTCTCCGCCGCCATCTGCTCCATCAGGCGGCAGAAGCGATCGACGTTGGCATCATCAAGCGGCGCATCGACCTCGTCGAGCACGCAGATCGGCGACGGGTTTGTCAGGAAGACTGCAAAGATCAGCGATAGCGCCGTCAGCGTCTGCTCGCCGCCCGAAAGCAGCGATAGTGTGGCGGGCTTCTTGCCGGGCGGCTTAGCGATGATCTCAAGCCCGCCCTCCAGCGGATCTTCCGGGCTTTCGATCATTTCGAGGCGCGCTTCGCCGCCACCGAAAAGATGCGTGAACAGCCGTTCGAAATGGCCGTTGACCGTCTGGAAGGCGCCATCCAACCGCGACTTGGCCTCGCGATTGAGCTGCTGGATCGCCTGGCGGAGTTTCGCGATGCCTTGTTCGAGGTCTTCGCGCTCGGCCACCAGGGTTTCGAGCTGTTTCGAAACTTCGGCCAGATCCTCGTCGGCCTGAAGGTTGACGCCGCCGAGCCGCTCGCGGTCGGCCTTGAGCTTCGCCAGGGACCGCTCGACGTCGATGAGCGCCGGAATGGACGACGCCTCGGGGAGCGCAGCCAACGCCAAGCAATCTTCCGGCGCGACTTCGAACGTCTCGCGAATGTGGCGCGCCGCCTCTTGCCGTTTGTGCCGAGCGTTCTCAAGCCGCGTCTCGATCCGCGCCTTGGCTTCCCGCGCGCCTGACACGTCCGATTGCGCCGACCGGAGAGCGTCCGTCGCAGTCTTGACGGCAGACTCTGCCGCCGCCAGTGCGTCGGCTGCTTCGCGCCGCTCCTGATCTGCGCGCGACAGGGCCGAAAGCAACGTTTCGCGCTGGGCCGCAATCTTTTCCGGCAGGTCCGCCGTAGCCGCGATCTCGTCGCGAGCCTCTTTCAGGCGGCTGCTGAGGCTTTCGACCTGGGCTTCGGCGCTCGCCTGCCGCCCCTTCCAGCGCGCGATCTCGGCATTCGAATGCCGGATGCGTTCGGCGCGGATTTGCTTGTCGCGATCGAGGCTGCCAAGCCGGATGCGGGACTCTGAAACGTCGCGCCGCGCCTGCTCGGCTTCGGCTTGCGCGGCTTTGAGCAATGGTTCGAGATCTTCGCCTTCGTTCATCGTCACGATGTGGGCTTCGATCTCGACGTGGCGCGCCTGCGCTGTGGTCAGTTCTTCATCTGCGCGCGCTCGTTGCGCGACGACGGCGGCGAGCTTCGTTTCGCTCTCACGCTGAAGTTTTTCCAGCGCCGTGAGCTGCTGGCGAACCTGAGCGAGCTCGTTCTGCTTTTCGCGATAAAGCTGACGCAGCCGCCGCTCTTCCGCTTCAGCCTGCTGCGCGGCTGCCGCCGCCGCGCGTTCGGCTTCGATCGTGTCTTTGGCTTCGTTGAGCACCGCCTGCGCACTGCGGTCGAGTTCCGCCAGCCGGTTCTTGTGCGCGAGGCGCTGGGCGGCAGGCGTCACGCCGTCCGACGCCGCAACAAACCCATCCCACCGCCACAGATCGCCCTCCGGTGAGACGAGCCGCTGGCCGGGCTTCAGATGCGGCTGCAGCCGCGCACCGTCCTCGCGCTTGACGACACCGATCTGCCGCAGCCGCCGCGTCAATTCCAGCGGTGCTTCGACGTGCATATCGAGCGGTTCTGCGTCAGCAGGAAGCGCATGGTCTTCCGCCGGCAGATCAAGACGGCGCCAATGCACCGCCGCTTCCGGATTGATTGGCGCTTCGAGATCGTCACCGAGCGCCGCACCGAGCGCGGCTTCGTATCCGGGCGATACGCGAATGAAATCGACGGCTGGCGGATAAGCGTCTTCGTCACCGCGCGCGAGCAGCTTGGCAATCGTCTCGCGTTCCGTTGAAAAAGCATTGGCCGCCAGACGCACGCGCTGCGCTTCGTCGCGACGCGCTTTCGCTTCGACCTGTGAAGTCTTGACGGTCTCCTCGGCGGTGAGCGCATCGGCCTCGATCTTGCTGATCTCTTGCGCCAAGGCCTGCCCGCGCTGCGCCATATCCGCAACTTTTTCGCCGTCCGGTGCCTTGGCGGTGAGATCGGCGATCTGCGCGTCGAATGCCGTGATCTGCCGCGTGATTTTGGCGACGACGTCCTTGCGCTCGCCAAGCGCCGCTTCGAGGCTTCTGAGTTTGGCACGCGCTTCCGCCGCACGATGCGTGATGTCGGCGAAATGTGCATCTGCTGCGGTCTGCCGGGCTTCGGCTCCTTCGAAGCGGGCTTTCTCTGCCGTCTCTTCATCGATCGCCTTGCCGTCGGCGTCCTGGATCGCTTTCAGATCGGCTTCGAGATGGACGAGCGTCTCCTTGGCTTCGTGAATGAAGCCTGTTTCACGCGTTAAATCCGTGTCGAGCTGTTTCGCCCGGGCTTCGAGTTCGCGGGCCCGCTCTGCGGCCCTCGCCGCTTCGCGTTCGAGATTTTCCTGCTCGATTTTGAACCGCGCCAGCGCCGCGCCCTTTACGGCTTCCGCTTCGCGCAGCGGCGGCAATGCTTCGCCGAAACGAAGCTCATCGTTGAGCGCCTTCGCCTCGGCTTCCGTCGCAGCGCCGAGCCGCATCATGGCATCGGCGAGTTGCGCCTCTTCTGCTTCGACGCTGTGCTGCGCATCCTGCCACGTGAGATGCAGCGTGAGAGCTTCCTGCTGCCTGATCTCGGTTGAAAGCTCTTTATAGCGACGCGCCTGCCGCGCCTGCCGCTTCAATGATTCCGTCTGCGATTGCAGTTGCCCTGCAACGTCGCTGACCCGCTCGATGTTGGCTTCGGCTGCCCTGAGCTTCAGCTCCGCCTCATGGCGACGCGTGTGTAGACCCGCGATGCCCGCCGCATCTTCCAGAATGCGCCGCCGCTGTTCGGGCTTGGCATTGACGAGTTCGCCGATCTGCCCCTGCCGGACGAGCGCCGGCGAGCGCGATCCAGTCGCCGCATCTTCGAACAGCACTTTGACGTCGCGCGCCCGCACTTCGCGTCCGTTGATGCGATAGGCCGAGCCCGCATCGCGTTCGATGCGCCGCGTAATTTCGATGACGTCGCTGCCGTTGAACTCGGACGGAGCCTTCCGCGCGCTGTTGTCGAGGAACATCGTAACTTCGGCGCTTTGCCGTTCCGGCCGTCCGCCGCTGCCGGAAAAAATGACGTCGTCCATAGCGGCGGCACGCATCGACTTATGCGAGCTTTCGCCCATCACCCAACGAAGCGCTTCGAGAAGGTTCGACTTGCCGCAACCGTTGGGACCGACGACACCCGTCAGCCCCGGCTCGATCACGAGCTCGGTCGCGTCCACGAAGGACTTGAAGCCGAGAAGCCTGAGCCGGGTGATTTTCATGTCGGTCGCGTCAGTCCTCGATGCCGGTGTTGCCGTGGCTCAAGACCGTCGCGACGTGCCCGTTAGGGACTTGCCGAGGCCGTCGGCGTATTCTGCGGCCGGGTCGCCTGTTCGACGTAATCGGCGATTTCGGCAATCGTCAGCTCTTTCTTAATGAGCTTGGTGCCGATGAAAAAGTTCGGCGTTCCGATGATGCCGAGCTTGCGCCCACGATCCTTAACCCACTTCAACTTGGCGATCATGTCTTGATTCTGCAGACAAGCGTCAAACTGCGGGCGAGTCATCCCCACCTGTTTGGCGACCGCGTAGATGGCATCGAGCCGCACCTCCAGGCTTACCCAGGACGGCTGCTGCTCAAGAAATTTCCCGTAAAGTTCCAGATACTTGTCGGGCGGAGCGCAGCGCAGGGCGATGGTGGCGTTGCCGGAGCTTTTGCCGATCGGGAATTCCCGCAGGATATACCGGACCCGGCCCGTATCGATGAACCGCCGCTTGAGCTCCGGATAGACCGTCAAATGGAAGTTCCGGCAGTGCGGACACGTCAGCGAGGCGTATTGCACGATCGTGACCGGCGCATCCTGCCGCCCCCAGCTCATCTCGGGCAGCGGGCTCGGCGCCATGATGTCGGCAATCGTCGGGTTCTGGATGACCTGCCGTCCGGTGGTCGAAGCCGTGGCTGTCGGATCGCCGAACGGCGTCGGCATACCGTCATCCGGCGTATCCGAGCTTGTCGACGGATAAGCACCGAGGCCGCTGCTATCGGACGAGATGCTTGCCGTCGCCGGTGACAGCGACGGCAGTGTCGAACCGCACCCTGCGAGCCAGCCGGTCAACAGCAAGGCGACAGCAAGTTTGAGCGGTCGAGCGAGAGACATTTGATTTCCCGGTTACTTCCCCGCCAGCAGCGGTTCGAGCACCTTATCAAATGCTTCCATCGTTGGCGCTTCCTGCAGCTTTTTGCCGTTGATAAAGAAGGTCGGTGTGGCATTGACGCCAAACGTCTCGCTGGCGCGCGACCGCTCGGCCGTGATCGCATCGAGAAGTTTCTGATCTGTCAGACACTTATCGAAGCTCTCCTGCGTGAAGCCGGCCTGCTTGGCAATGTCGAACAGCTTAGGCACCGGGCTGCCGCCGGTGAACGCCCAATCCGACTGTTTTTCATAGAACGTCTGGATCAGCGGCAGGGCTTTGTCTTTGCCTGCACAGCGCGCCAGCATCGAAACAGCGGCGGCGAGATTATCGAGCGGGAAATCGCGGAAGATGTACCGGACCTTGCCGGTGTCGATGTATTTCTTCTTGAAAGGCTCGAAGACTTCGTTGGTGAAGTGCGCGCAGTGCGGGCACGTCATCGACGCGTATTCGACGACCGTGACCTTGGCATCCGCCGAGCCAAGCGACAATTCGTCGAGCCCGTCCGGGGCCTTCATCAGTTCGGCGACCGGGACTTCTGCCGGGCCGTCTTTGCGCTGCGCGAAGCTCGGCTCGGCGCTCGTAAACGCAACGCCGATGACGGCCGCCAAAGCGAGCAGGCCCGGAATGATTTTTTTGAACGTGTTCAAGGTCCCAACTCCTCTGGGAATGCATCTCGCAACAGAATGGCGGTAAAAGAACGTCCGCCAGAAACCGTTCCGGCGCCCGAATAAGCCCAATCCCGAGTGAATAGCAACCGAACGGAGCGATCAACACTATGGGAAACTGGCCGTCTCAGCGTGCGCTTGCCGCCGCGACACTTCTGCGGAGCGTCTGCAGCGCCGTGTCGAAATCCCCCGACGCCGGGAGCACGGGTTCTCTCGGCGCGCTTTGAGCGATTAAGTCCTTGGCCGCAATCGGCTCTTCCATCCGCGGGACCTGCCGGATCTTGATCTGGGCAATGGCGCGATAACCGAAATACCGATTGATCCGGTCGATGATTTCCCCATGCCGGTAGGAAACATCCAGTGCAAACGCCGGGTCGGTCGCGACAATCAGCGTCGCGCCTGAGCTGCGGCCCTCGTCGTCGGCATCCACCGGCGCTTTGCCGCCCCGCGGCCATTTGATCGAGTCCGGTCGTGTCAGCCGGGCAAGGTCCTTGCCGACGATCGTCTCCCACGACGACATGATCTCGGCGCTGTGGAAGCCGAATTTCTGGAATACGGCCGATGTTACCTTGGGCACGAACGCGCCCACCGCTTTTGCGAACACGCCTTTGGCCGGGCGCATGTCCGCAGGCAGCGCCTTCATCTGGGCTGTGGGTTCATAGTCTGACAACGGCGTTTCCCCCGCCTGGCGGTCTTGTGGTGACGTATAGGACAGATACCATTGTCGATGCGATTCGAGCTTCCCGCGCAACCGGAGACGCCAAGCGCATGGGCGCGGTCCAGGAAAATATCGCTGAGCGACGAAAGCAGCAGCAGCTTCCGCTGCGGCCCGCCGGTCCGTTGACGGTCAAGGCTCTCCTCGACTGGTACGCGGCCGAGAGGCGCGATCTTCCGTGGCGCTACGGCCCCCGCAAGGCCGCCGACCCTTATCGCGTCTGGCTGTCGGAAATCATGCTGCAGCAGACGACGGTGAAGGCGGTCGTCCCGTACTTCCAGAAATTCGTCGCCCGCTGGCCGACCGTCACCGCACTTGCGGCTGCCCCGCTTGAAGAGGTCCTGCAGCAATGGGCGGGCCTCGGCTACTATTCGCGCGCTCGCAACTTGAAAGCCTGCGCCGACGTGGTGGTGCGCGATTACGACGGCGCGTTTCCCCGCGCTGAGATCGAGCTTCTGAAGCTCCCCGGCATTGGCCCCTATACCGCCGCGGCCATATCGGCGATCGCGTTCGGCGAAAAAGCGACGCCCGTTGACGGCAACGTCGAGCGGGTGGTGTCGCGCCTGTTCGCCGTAAGACAGCCGTTGCCCGCCGCCAAGCCCGAGATCCGCAGGCTCGCTGCAACGCTTACGCCGCAGCGCCGGGCGGGAGACTTCGCCCAGGCGATGATGGATTTGGGTGCTGAAATCTGCACGCCGAAAAAACCTTCGTGCCTCGTCTGCCCGGTGCAGCAGGATTGCGCCGCAAGCGCTCAGAACCTCGCCGAGCTGCTGCCGCTGAAAGCCGCGAAAACGGCGCGCCCCTCACGCTACGGCATCGCGTTTCTTGTGCAGCGGGAAGACGGCGCGGTGCTGCTGCGCCAGCGTCCCGAGGCGGGCTTGCTCGGAGGCATGCTCGAAGTGCCCTCCACCGCATGGGGAGACGCGCTGCCGACCAAGATGCAAGCGATGCGCTCGGCGCCCGTATCGGCGTCATGGATGCCGGTGCCGGGCACAGTCGTGCACGTCTTCACCCACTTTCGTCTGGAACTCGTCGTCTATCGCGCGCTCGTGTCGGTCGACGCCGGCTTCACGCTCTGGGCTGAGCCGGAGCGCTGCCGCTGGGTCCATCGCCGCGATCTTCACGGCCAAGCGCTGCCGAGCGTGATGAAAAAAATCATCGCGCACGGCCTCGCCGACAACTGAAGCGCCAGCCACCTATACCAGGCGGAACTGGCTTTGCTGGTTGAGCGTGTCCAGGATCTCGGGCACTTCCGTCACCGGCCGCGCCTTGCTGTAGAGGAAGCCCTGGCCTTCGTCGCATCCGACGGCGCGGAGGAATTCCTGCTCGGATTCAGTTTCGATGCCTTCGGCCGTGATCGTCATGCCGAGGCTTGAACCCAGGCCCATGATGGCGCGAATGATCGCCTGCGATTCATTGCCGAACCCGATGCCGCGAACGAACGATCCGTCGATCTTGATTTTGTCGAACGGGAACATCCGCAGATAGCTGAGCGACGAATAGCCGGTGCCGAAGTCGTCCATTGAGATGCGGACGCCGAGACCTCTGATGGCATGCAGGATCGTCAGCACGCTTTCGGAGTTCTCAAGCAGCAGCGCCTCGGTGATTTCGAGTTCCAGCCGCCCCGGTTCGAGACCCGATGAGCGCAGCGCATCCGACACAGCATTGAAGACGTTCCCGATACGGAAGCGCTGGGGCGACATGTTCACGGCGAGCCGTGCCTTCTTCGGCCACCGGGCCGCATCGTGGCAGGCACGCTGCAGCACGAAATCGGTGATGGAGCCGATAAGCCCGCATTCTTCTGCAATCGGAATGAATTCCGACGGCGGGATATAGCCGCGTTCGGGGTGTGGCCAGCGCAGCAGCGCCTCGAATCCGGACACCTCGCGCGAGCTTAGAGAAACGAGCGGCTGATAGTGAATTTCGAGGCCGCCGTTGAGGAAGGCTTGATGCAGATCGGCTTCGATCTTGCGCCGCGCCTGAACGCGAACGTTCATCTCGGCTTCGAAATAGCGGTAGCAACCTTTGCCGTCTTCCTTCGCCTGATAAAGCGCAAGATCGGCATTCTTCAATAGGACCTCGGCCTCCTCGCCATCGCTCGGGCAGAGCGCGATACCGACGCTCGCCGTCACGTTGATCGTGTGATCGTCAACTCTGAACGGCTCGCGCAGAACATCGATGATCCGCTGTGCAACTGAGCTGACCTCGACGGCATGGTTTGCGTTGGCGAGAACGACGGCAAACTCATCGCCGCCCAATCGCGCAGCCATGTCGTCTTTGCGCAGCGTGCCTTGAATGCGTTCGCTCAACTGCTGCAGCAGCGAGTCACCGGCGGCATGCCCCATCGAGTCGTTGATGATTTTGAAATTGTCCAAGTCGATGCAAAGCACGGCAACGCCGGTGCCCGAGCGCTTCCTCGACATCAGCATGTCGTTGAGGCGCTTGCGCAGGAATACGCGATTGGCGAGGCCCGTCAGCGCATCATGGTGCGCAAGATAAGCAACCTTCGCTTCCGCCGCTTTACGCTCTGTAATGTCGATTGCTGCGAACAGGATCGCAGGCGTCTGCCCTTGCGTGATCGAGCTTGAATAGATGGCAACGTCGATCGACGTCTTGTCGGCTTTGAGATGACGCCAGGTTTGGCCTGCAAACTGCTCGGCCCTGCCGTCGTAAAGGCTGTCCAGATTCTGATGATCGTCGGGATGATGAAGGTCGAACAGAGTTTTGGTGTGGAGATCCTCCAACGCAAACCCATAGTGTCGTAGCGCGGCTCTGTTGGCGCTGAGAATGACTTTGTCTTCCCGGCGCGCGACGAACATCGGCACGGGATTGGCTTCAAAAAGCATCCGGAACGATGCTTCCCGTTCCTTGAGTTCGCTGATATCGACGCGCAGACCGACGACGCCGCCATCGGTCGTCAGGCGTTCGTCGATGAGAATGCAGCGTCCGTCCGAGATCCATTGTTCATGCCGATCTTTCGGCTGATAGAGCCGCCGGACGCGTTCGGCGATCCACTGCTCTTCGCGGCCCCGTGCTTCCGGATAATCGCCCCGCGCGACGCCGATCCTCAGCGTGTCTTCGAGACGAACGCCGATTTCAAACAGGTCCGCGCTCTTTTTGTAGATGTCCGCATATTGCTGATTCCACAGAACGTATCGGCCGTCGCTGTCGAGAACCACAACGCCTTGCGGCAGCATGTCGATGGCTTCACGGAGCTGTCTGTTGGTGGCTTCGGCGCGTTCGAGCCGCTGCATCACCTCATCGTCATCCCGCTTCAGTCGCTTCGGCATTGCGCTCAGTAGGCGCCGCGTCCTGAGGCGGCTCGGACGTGTCGCGTCCGGCGCCATCGAAATTTGAGACTTACGAAGAAGTTCGTGAGCCATTGCTGTCCCCCACGCTATAAATGCAGCGGCGGAGTATTTGCGCGGCTCGTTAATGGAGCTTCACCGCGTTCAGTTCGGAAAAACGCGGCGCTGCTCGTTATCTGTTCAGACTATGCCCGCGCCTGCTGAGGCTTGCAGCAAGCTGACCAGCGAATAGCCAAAAATGATCGGTTGTCGGCGCTTCGCGGGACTTTTCTGCCGAGCCGATGGGCAGTCCATTTCGCCAAGTATGGTTATGGATGTCTTAAATCGCAGGCGTTTGTGTGTGCCTGCGAGGCGATAACCGGTGCTATCGGCAGCTATCGCCTCGCAAATGACTTCAGATCGCGATGCGGCCGTTCAACCCGAGCTGACGCTTAGCCTCGGAGCGGAGTGCGTCGATGGGCTTAAGTTTTCCTTCGACCTCGTAGTGCCAGAACGTCCAGCCGTTACACGCCGACTTGCCTTGAACGATGGCGCCAAGCCGATGAATGGAAGCTTGCTGCCCGGCATAGAACAGCGTGCCGTCGGCGCGAACTTCGGCGCGCACTTCGCGGCGCGGATCGAACAGCTTGCGGCCCGGTTCGAGAATGCCGAGTTCCAGGATCTGCCCGAACGGAATGCGCGGCTCGTTGCGCTTCGACGGGATCGCTTCGATCGAGTCGAGATCGAGCGGCCGAACCTTCGCGATCCGCTCGTCCGCCGCTTTCGCATAATCGACGTCCCGCTCGATGCCGATGAACTTGCGGCCGAGCCGCTTGGCGACGGCGCCCGTCGTGCCTGTGCCAAAGAACGGATCGAGCACCGTATCGCCAGGCTTCGTCGAAGCGATCAGAATGCGATGAAGTAGCGCTTCTGGCTTTTGCGTCGGATGCGCCTTGCGGCCACCGTCGTCCTTCAGGCGCTCAGGTCCCGAGCAGATCGGAAACAGCCAATCGGAACGCATTTGAACGTCATCGTTCGATGCTTTCAGACTTTCGTAGTTGAACGTCACGCGCGATTTCTTATCGCGGCCCGCCCAGATCATTGTTTCATGCGCGTTGGTGAAGCGTTTGCCGCGGAAGTTCGGCATCGGGTTCACTTTGCGCCAGATAACGTCATTCTGAATCCAGAAGCCGAGGTCCTGGATCGCGACGCCGAGGCGAAAGATGTTGTGATAGGAGCCGATCACCCAGATCGCGCCATCCGGTTTCAGCACGCGGCGGCATTCGGCAAGCCAGGCGCGGCAAAAGGAATCATAGGCGGCGAAGTCGTCGAATTTGTCCCACTGATCGTCGACGCCGTCGACTTTTGTGTTGTTCGGTCTGAGGAGGTCGCCCGCAAGCTGCAAATTATACGGCGGGTCGGCGAAGATGAGATCGACGCTGGAGCTTTCGAGCTTCTTCAGCTCAGCAATGCAATCACCAATAAGAATCTTTCCGCTTTCCGAGCGGCCCTTGACGCGACGCGAACCCATGAACTCGAACCTGTACGCTACTATGAACTGAGCGCCCGCCATCAACTTACGCAACGGGCTGCCGAGCTTTGTACATCATGGGAATCGGGCTTGGATACGCTCAAACGACGCGCAAGCGATTTATATTTTTTGATTCGATCTGCAACCTGATCCGTTTACGGAAAACATATCGTTTAGACGAGGGCGCCGAGGCCGAGCGCGAGCTGCACGGGCTTGAATGAGCGCCGGTGCAGCGGCGAAACGCCGAGCTTGTTGATGGCAGCCTGATGTTCCGGCGTGCCGTAACCCTTGTGACGCTCGAAGCCGTATCCCGGATAATCGCGCGACATCTGTACCATGATGCGGTCGCGTGTGACTTTCGCGATGATCGAAGCCGCCGCAATGGACAGACACTTCGCGTCGCCTTTGATGATGGTTCGCGTCGTCATCGCGACCCGCGGCGCCTTATTGCCGTCAACCAGAACAAGCTTCGGCGCGTTGGCGAGTTGCCCGATGGCCTGCGCCATCGCCCACAGCGTCGCGGCAAGAATGTTATCGCGATCGATGCGATCGACCTCCGCGATGCCGACGCCGACGATGGCGACCTTCATGATGCGATTGAAGAGATAGGCGCGGGACTCTTCATCAAGCGCTTTGCTGTCGTCGATATTCGCTGGAATTTTATCGGGATCGAGAATGACGGCCGCCGCAACGACCGGTCCCGCCCACGGGCCGCGCCCGGCTTCGTCAACGCCCGCGATCGGCCGAAACCCGAGCTGATGTTCGGCAGCTTCGAGTTCGAACGTCGGCTTGATGCGCGAATCGGCGATTTTCATTCGCCAGTTTGGTCATCGCGCAGATCAAGCTGTCAAAGCAGGGAGAGCTGTTGTCCACCGTTACCGGGACGCAGGAAGAGATCGGTTCGCAAGGCAACTCGTTCTTCGCCGAGACCGAGACGCTTCTTGGCCAGCCGAAAGCGCAGCGCGATTTGCGTCGCATATGGTCCGCGCCCGACCTGGCGCACTCCGAAGTCCGGTGTGTAATCGCGCCCGCCGTGCATCGATCGCAAAAGCGAAATCACTCTGTCGGCACGGTTTGGAAATTCTTCCGCCAGCCATTCGCGAAAGAGATCTTTGATTTCGAGCGGCAGGCGCAGAAGCACATATCCAGCATTGCAAGCACCGGCATCGCGCGCCGCTTCCAGGATGGGTTCGATCTCGTGGTCGGTCAGCCCGGGAATGATCGGAGCGACCATGACTGTGACGGGTATTCCGGCGTCGGCAAGCTTCTTCACGGTTTCGAGACGCTTCGGCGGCGTCGCGGCCCGAGGTTCCATCGCCCGCGCTACGCGGCGGTCGAGCGTGGTGATCGACACCGCGACGCGCGCCAGATTTTTCTCGGCCATCGGCGCCAGGATATCGATGTCGCGCGCCACCAGCGCCGACTTCGTGATGATGCCGACCGGATGGTTTGTCTGCGCCATCACCTCTAGGATCGAGCGCGTAATCCGCCGCTCCCGCTCGATGGGCTGATAAGGGTCGGTGTTGCCGCCGAGCGCAATTGTGTGCGGTCGGTAGCTCGGCTTCTTGAATTCACGCTCCAGCAGAGTGGCGGCGTTCGGCTTAGCATAGAGCTTCGTTTCAAAGTCGAGGCCCGCCGAATGCCCCAGATAGCAATGGCTTGGTCGCGCGTAGCAATAAATGCAGCCATGCTCGCACCCCCGATACGGATTGATCGAGCTTTCGAACGAAACGTCCGGGCTGTCGTTGTGGGAGATGATCGACTTTGCGGCTTCTTCGATCACCTCGGTCTTGAAGGCGTCGAGATCGCCGAGGCTTTCCCAGCCGTCGTCGAAGGCTTCGTGGACCTCGGCTTCGAACCGGCCGGTTTTATTCGTCCGTGCGCCCCGCCCGCGCCGCCGCTCCGAATCGACGGCATGAGGGGCGGGGAGGGGGTTCTGATGGTCTCGGTCGGGCGCCATTGTTCGAGGTCGTTGCTGAATATGATCAGCCAATAGCACATAACAAAGAACAAAGAAAGAACAAGCGGCAGCCAAACCGCGCCATTGCGATTGGTTAAGCCCCGCGACTCGGCGCGCCTTGCCGTGCGCGGATTGACGTGTCAGGAAAAGAGAATGATCTCAGTAATCATTCCCGCTCGGAATGCTGAACATACGTTACCGGCGACGCTGTCTGCCCTGGTTCCGGCGGCAGTGGACGGACTCGTTAAGCAGGTCATCGTCGTCGATGGCGGGTCGACGGACAAGACTGCTGAGGTAGCCGATCAGGCCGGGGCCGATATCGTCAAGAGCGCGCCCGGACGTGGCGGCCAGTTGGCCCAGGGCGCTGAAATCGCCCGCTTTCCTTGGCTCCTTTTTTTGAATGCGGATACCGTCCTGGAAGACGGCTGGGAACGCAGTGCAACGTCGTTCATGCGCCGCGTCGATTTCGGCGAACGGTCGATGGCCGCGGGCGCCTTCACGTTCCGTCTCGATGACAAGGGCCTGGCGCCGCGGCTGCTCGAACTGGTCGTGCAGTTGCGCTGTAAGCTCCTGCGCGTGCCTTATGGCGATCAGGGCTTGCTGATTCCGCGCCGCCTGTTCGATGACGTCGGCGGCTACCGCAATCTGCCGATCATGGAAGATCTGGACTTGGCGCGCCGTATCGGACGCCGGCGCCTCACAATTCTCGATGCCAATGCCGTGACGTCGGCGGAGCGTTATCGGCGCGACGGGTATCTCTCGCGATCGTTCCGCAACCAGATCTGTCATATGCTGTACGGCGCGGGCATTCCGGTCAGCATGATCGCGCGTCTTCAGGGCAAGGTCGAAACCGGCGCTTAAGCGCGCTTGTCTCACGCCGATGTGCGATGCTCTTCGAGCCGTGGCAGGATTTCGATGAAATTGCACGGCCTGTGGCGCATATCGAGCTGGAGCTTGAGGATGCCTTCCCAGGCGTCTTTGCATGCGCCCGTCGAGCCCGGCAGACAGAAAATATAGGTTCCGCGCGCCACGCCCCCGCATGCGCGCGACTGGATCGTCGACGTGCCGACCTTCTGATACGACAGCATGTGAAACAGGATCGCGAACCCTTCGATCTCCTTCTCAAACAGCGGCTTCACCGCTTCCGGCGTAACATCCCGTCCCGTGAAGCCCGTCCCGCCAGTCGTGATGACGCAATCGACGGACGCATCGTTGATCCATCCCTCCACGATGCTGCGGATTTGTGCCTTGTCATCTTTCGCGAGCTTGCGGTCGGCGAGTTCGTGTCCCGCTTCGCCAATGGCGCGCTCGAGATAGGCGCCCGATGTATCTTCCGCGAGCGTGCGGGAATCCGACATCGTCAGGATTGCGATGCGGATGGGAACGAATTGGCGTTCGGCGTCGATGCCGGCCATGGCAAGCCTCGTTGTGTTGTCTAAAGCTTCGACTTGATTTGTAGCAGATCCATCCACGCGAGCTGCTTGGCGGCAGGTGTTCGCAGTAGATACGCCGGATGCAACGTGGCGATAGCCGGGATTTTACGCTCCCCGACTTGCACCTCGCGCCATCTGCCTCGAAGCCGCATGATGCCTTCCGTTGCGCCAAGCACTTCCTTCGCCGCCGCGCCGCCCACGGCGACCAGCATCTTCGGCGCGACAAGCTCGATTTGCCGTTCGAGAAAAGGCCGGCAGGACAGCGCTTCCTGTGGCGTCGGCGTGCGGTTTCCAGGCGGCCGCCAATAGACGATATTGGTGATGTGCACGTCAGCTTCAGACAGCCCGATTGCGGCAAGCATCTTGTCGAGCAGTTGCCCCGCGCGGCCGACAAACGGTTTGCCCGCCAAATCCTCGTCTCGTCCCGGCGCTTCGCCGATGAACATAATGTCGGACTGCGGCGCGCCGCGATAGAAGCACAGCTTCGTTGCCGTCGATTTGAGGCCGCAGCCGTCGAAAGCCTGCAGCGCTGCTTCCAGCCCTTCAAGCGATGTGACGGCGCGCGCGATGCGGCGGGCGCCCGTTTCGGCTTCGCTGGCGCCGAGCGGCGTCGCGGCGCGTGGTCGGCTCGGATCGAGCCCCGGCGCACTTCGCGCGGTTCCCGGTCGCGCCGATTGTGACGGTGCTGCCGGACGGGCGGTCGGCGCGGCTTTTTCGCGCTCCGGCGCGTCGCGTTCCGGCCAGGAAAAACCGGCCCCTGGCGCCTCATCTCCGCGCGCCAGCCAATCGTGCGCCGTTTCGCCAACGGCCGCATCGACGCCCATGGCTTGAAACCAATCGAGCAGCGCCAGCATTTCGTCTTTATCGTAAGAGTTCGTCATTGGGGCCGACAATAAAGATGCGCGCCGTCAATTGCACGCATCGGCAACAGACTATGGCGCGTTATTGGTCAACTTGACGCTTTCCCTCCCGCAACCTAATCGAAACCGATGGACTTTCGAACATCCAAAAGAGGTGATGATGGCCGTTGACGCCGCCGACCTGCCGGCCCGCGAGGCAATGGACTTCGACGTAGTGATCGTGGGCGCTGGCCCTGCCGGGCTGGCCGCAGCGATCCGCTTGAAGCAGAAAGCAGCCGAAACAGGGTCCGATATCTCCGTCGTGGTGGTCGAGAAGGGCTCCGAGGTCGGCGCCCATATTCTGTCCGGCGCGGTCATCGATCCGATTGGTCTCAATCGTCTCATCCCCGATTGGAAAGAGCGCGGCGCGCCTGTCGAAACGCCCGTTACAGAAGACGTGTTCTTGGTCCTTGGCCCCGCGGGCAAATTGCGCCTGCCGAACTGGCCGATGCCGCCGCTGATGCACAACCACGGCAATTACATCGTCAGCCTCGGCGCACTGTGCAAATGGCTTGGCGATCAGGCGGCGGAACTGGGCGTCGAGATCTATCCGGGCTTTGCTGCAAGCGAAGTGCTCTACGATGAGAAGGGCGCCGTCGTCGGCGTCGCGACGGGCGATATGGGCGTCGGCCGCGATGGTGAGCCGAAGGACAGTTTCGTGCGCGGCATGGAACTGCGCGGCAAGTACACGCTGATCGCGGAAGGTGCTCGCGGATCGCTGGCCAAAGGCCTCATCCGCCATTTTGACCTTGCCAACGACCACGAGCCGCAGAAGTACGGCATCGGCCTCAAGGAACTTTGGCAGGTCGCGCCGGAGAAACATCGGCCGGGCTACGTGCAGCACTCTTTCGGCTGGCCGCTCGACAACAAAACCGGCGGCGGCTCCTTTCTTTATCACTACGGCGAGAATCTCGTCGCGGTCGGCTTCGTCGTTCACTTGAACTACGCCAACCCGTACCTCTCGCCATACGAAGAGTTTCAGCGCTTCAAGACCCATCCCGCCATTCGCGACACGTTCGAAGGTGGCAAGCGGATCGGCTACGGCGCGCGCGCGATCACGGAAGGCGGCTGGCAGTCGCTCCCCGATCTCGTCTTTCCCGGCGGCGCGCTTCTGGGTTGCGCAGCTGGAATGGTCAACTTGCCGCGTATCAAAGGCAGCCATAACGCCATCCTGTCCGGCATCGCTGCGGCAGACGCCGTCACGGACGCGATCGCGGCAGGTCGTGCGCACGACAGGCTCGATGCCTACGAGACGGAAGTCCGCACCGGCGACATCGCGCGCGATCTGAAGCGCGTGCGCAATATGAAGCCGTTCTGGTCCTGCTTCGGAACGGTACTCGGCGTGCTGCTGGGCGGCACAGATCTTTGGCTCAACACCATCATTTCCGGCGTTGGCCTTGGCTTCACGTTGAAGCACGGCAAGAACGACGCGCTGGCAACGAGCAAGGCCAAGAACTTCAAGCCGATCGCCTATCCCAAACCCGACGGTAAGCTGACGTTTGATCGGCTGACAAATGTGTCATTCTCGGCGACCAATCACGAAGAAGATCAGCCGGTTCACTTGAAGCTTCTCGATCCGACCGTGCCGATTGCGGTCAATCTGCCGGAATACGCCGAACCGGCGCAGCGCTATTGCCCTGCCGCCGTTTACGAGGTCGTACAAGGCGATGGCGGCGAGCCGCGATTCCAGATCAACGCGCAGAATTGCGTCCATTGCAAAACCTGCGACATCAAAGACCCGAGCCAAAATATCAATTGGACGTGCCCCGAAGGTGGCGGCGGGCCAAATTACGCCGGAATGTGACGATGTACTTCAAATGCTGGTAATCCGGCGTCCGAAATTCGGAGCCGTTCCAGCATGCGGGGGCTTAATTGCTGCGCTGGCTGAGCGATATGCCGATAGGCGTTGACGGTTGATAACAGTTGGCAATTTCGGCTCATGTCTTATTTTTCACGTAAAGCTTGTCGCCAAGCTCGCGATATCTTTGCTAGGCTCGCCGCCGCAGGAATCGAATTGGCTTCCGGCAGCAAAGGGAAAAAGTCGATGCGGGGACTCCTCGGGCGTGGGCTGAGTGTATGCCTAGTAGCGGTCGCTCTGACGGTTGCCGGGTTTTTCAGCGAGGCTCCGGCCCGCTCGCAAGACCAGGAACCTGGTCAGGACGAAGTTTCAAATTCCATTCTCGGCAACTACCTCGCGGGACGTTTCGCGCGCGCCGCGCAGGACACCGAAGAAGCCGCTGAATTTTACGGCCGCGCCCTCGAGCGTGATCCGGACAACGAGGTGCTGCTCGAGCAGGCCTTCCAGATGGAAACGATGTCCGGCGACTGGCCGAAGGCCATTCCGCTTGCGGAGCAACTCTCTGCCTCGCAGGGCTCGCATCGCATGTCGCAGTTCCTTCTTGGCGTCACAGCGTTCAAGTCTGGCGACTACAAGAAGGCCGAGGAGCGCTTCGCTGCGGCATCCGAAAATCCGATTGGTGAACTGACCAGCGCGATCGCCATCGGCTGGACGCGTCTCGCCGCCGGAGATACGGACGGCGCGTTGAAGGCACTCGACCTTCCCAAGCAGCCGGACTGGGCGCAGTTCTATCTGCGCTATCACCGCGCGCTGATCGCCGACATCGCCGGCCGCAAGGCGATCGCGCGCGCGTCGTATGAAAAGGTTTTCCGTCAGGACAGCCGCACGCTCAGAACGTCGCTCGCCTACGCTCAGTCAGCTGCTCATTACGGCGACTTCAAAACCGCGCGCATGGTCATCAGCAAGCAGCTCGCTAAGAGCCAGGGCGATCCACATCCCCTCGCCAAGGAGATGCTGGATATTATCAAGCAAAAAAAGAAACCGCCGTTTCTCATCGCCAATGCGACCGACGGCCTATCGGAAGTCTTTTATGGCCTGGGCGAAGCCCTGGCCGGTGAGGGCGGCGTAAGCCTCGGCACGATCTATCTCCAGCTCGCGCTCGACGCCAAGCCCGATCACATCTTTGCACTCGCTGCGCTCGCCAACGCGCAGGAAGCTGTGAAGCGCTACGACGAGGCGCTGCAAACGTACGACAAGATCCCCAAAGGTACGCCGCTGCAGAGCGCGATCGACATTCGCCGTGCGTTCGATCTGAACTCGCTCGACAAGACGGACGAGGCCAAGGCGATTTTGGTCAAGCTGTCTGAAGACAATCCGAAAGACGTTCGGCCGTTGGAAGCGCTCGGCAATATCATGCGTGCGCGCAAGGATTATGCCGGCGCCGTCACGTATTTCACCAAGGCGCTCAAGGTCATCAACAAATCCGACCCGCGCAACTGGGGCTACTTCTATGCCCGCGGCACGTCCTATGAGCGGCTGAAGAACTGGCCCGCCGCCGAAGCGGATCTGAAGCGTGCTTTGACGCTCGCTCCCGACCAGCCTCTCGTTCTGAACTATCTCGGGTATTCCTGGGTCGATCAGGGTAAAAACCTGAAAGAGGGCACGCGCCTGATCGAGAAGGCCGTGCAACTCAAGCCGGACGATGGCTACATCGTCGATAGTCTTGGCTGGGCGCACTACAAGCAAGGCAACTTCAAGGAAGCCGTCCGCTATCTGGAGCGCGCCGTTGAGATCAAGCCGGAAGATCCGACCCTGAACGATCATCTGGGCGATGCCTTCTGGAAGGTCGGCCGCGAGCGCGAAGCGCGCTTCCAGTGGGCGCAGGCTTTGTCGCTCGACCCGGAACCGGAGGACGTCGACAAGATCAAGGCCAAGCTTGAACGTGGTCTGGATTCAAAGGGCGAAGCCAACGCGTCCGGCAAGACGCGTCAGGTTCAAACCGAGACATTACGCCGACGCAGCGAAAACAAGACAGGAACTTCCGGCCGAGCAGTTGAGTAGTAACTGCGCGTCAATATTAATTGTAGAAGACGGGCGCTTGAGCGCCCGTTTTCGTATCGTGGAATGCATGTCGAAATTGGAATTCGCACCAGCCAAGATCAATCTAACGCTTGAAGTCTTAGGGCGCCGTTCTGATGGCTATCATGAGCTGCGCAGCCTCGTCGCCTTTGCGGCCGACGTCGGCGATCGCCTGACACGCGAAGCTGGCCCCACGTCCAAAACCGAAATTACCGGACTGTTCGCAGCTGGCCTCGGCGATGCCAATCTTGTCGATGAGGCCGTCGCAGCGATTTCGCGCTTGGTGCCGGATTTCGTCGCCGGTCGTCTGACATTGGAGAAAAATCTCCCTGTCGCGAGCGGCATTGGCGGCGGATCGGCAGACGCGGCCGCGGCGCTGCGCCTTCTTAGTGCCAGCCGTTCCGACTTGGTATCGCGTGATCTTACTGACATCGCGCGCGCACTTGGCGCAGACGTTCCGGTCTGTCTGAAAAGCCAAAGCGCCGTGATGACGGGAACCGGCGAAAACATCGCCGATATCGTCCTGCCGGCCGAGCTTTACGCAGTGCTCGCCAATCCTCTCGTTGAGGTGCCCGCCAAGAAGACGGCCGAAGTTTTCCGCCTTCTCAATGCCGGGCCATTGCCCGCAGATCTGGTGCCGGAAAATCCGCCGATGTTCTCAAGCATCGGCGACGTGATCCGTTACGCGGCATTGCGCGGCAACTCACTCGAAGCGCCTGCGCGCCGGCTTTTTCCCGAAATCATCAACGTGCTGTCGGAACTCGCGAAGCTGCCGCGGTCGCGGGTCGCGCAATTGTCCGGCGCCGGCCCGACGTGTTTCGCTCTGTTCGAATCCGAATCCGCCGCGCAGACGGGCGCGCGTATGCTCAAGACGCGCCAGCCAAACTGGTGGGTCGCAGCCTCAAGGTTGACCTGAGGCCACTGGCCGCCGCGTTCGAGCACCGATCAATGTGAACGGCCGATACAGAACTCGATGACTTGTTCGAGCGCGTCTTTTTCGCGGCTTTCCGGGAAGATCGCCAGGGCGTCACGCGCAATTGCGCCATACGAACGCGCCCGCTCGAACGTCGCCTCGATCGCCTTGTGACGGCGCATCAGGCTGATCGCATGCTCCAGGTCGCCGTCGGTGATGTTGCCCTCGGCGATCGTCCGGTTCCAGAATTGTCGCTCGTCGTTCGATCCCCGCCGGAACGACAGGATGACGGGCAGCGTGATCTTGCCTTCGCGGAAATCGTCGCCGACCGACTTGCCGAGCCGCGTGCTGTCGCCCGCGTAGTCGAGCGCATCATCGACGAGCTGGAACGCCAGCCCGAGATTTTTGCCGTATGATCGCAGCGCCGCCTGCTCTTCGGTTGGTCGCTGCGTCAGCGCCGCGCCGGACTCCGCCGCCGCCGAGAAGAGCGCCGCCGTCTTGGAATTGATGATCGTGAGGTAGTCGTCTTCCGTCGTCGATGTATTCTTCGCCGCCGCAAGCTGCATCACTTCGCCTTCGGCAATCGTTGCCGCGGCATTCGACATGATGCGCAACACCGAAAGCGATCCGACGTCGACGAACATCTTGAAGGCCTGGCCGAGCAGAAAATCGCCGACGAGCACGCTCGCCTGGTTGCCCCAGATCATCCGCGCGGTTTTGCGTCCGCGCCGCGTCGCACTTTCGTCAACGACGTCGTCATGCAGTAGCGTTGCGGTGTGCATGAATTCGACAGCCGACGCCGTGCGGATGTGGCCGTTGCCCGTGTAGCCGCACAGTTTTGCCGCCGCGAGCGCCAGCATCGGCCGCAGCCGCTTGCCGCCGCTGTCGATCAGGTGGTGCGCGAGTTCCGGGATCATGTCGACATCGGACACGGCCTTGTCGAGGATGATGCGATTGATCGCTTCCATGTCATCGGCCACGAGATCGAGAAGCGGTTGCAGCTTCTGGCTCGTTTCGCGGACGTCTTCGAGCGGTATTACGCGACCCAAGGTGGCCCCCAATGTTCTAGACCATGCTAATATAGGCAGTCGTCTTTAGACCGTCACGCGGCATCGGGCGTGGCAAAAATTATCGTTCATTTTGGGAATTGCCATGCGCGAGTTAATTTTGACGAACGACCTTGTGCTTATCAGTTATGTCGAGGCTCTGCTCGCAGGTCAGGGCATCGAAGCGGTCATATTTGATCGAAATATGAGCTTGATGGAAGGGTCAATCGGAGCATTCCCGCGACGTCTTGTCGTCACGGACGACGATTGGAACAAGGCAAGCCGGGTTCTGAGGGAGGCCGGACTTGGTGAATGGGTCGTGGACCATGAGCGTGCTTGAGACAGATCTACCGCAAAGCGAAAACGTCAGTGAGGACCTGTTTCTTGGCGATGCGTTGACTGTGCATCAGCCGCGAAGCGGTTATCGCGCTGGGACCGACGCGGTGCTTCTGGCCGCCACCTTGGCTCCGGAATTGGTTGGTGAAGAGACGGTTTTGGACGTCGGCTCGGGGGTCGGCGTCGTCGGGCTGTGCGTGGCGGCACGTTGTCCCGGCGCCAGGGTCGTTCTGCTCGAACGCGAGCCAAAACTCGCGGCGCTTGCCCGCCACAATGTTGACCACAACAACTTGAGCGCACGCGTATCGGTTGTCGAAACGGATATTTCGCGCGCAACAGGTGCGTTGGATGCCGCCGGAATTGCGTCCGAAACATTCGCCTTTGTGCTCGCCAACCCGCCCTACCACGAAGCCGGACGCAGCACCGCGGCGGGAAACCATCTTCGCGCCGCCTCCCATCAGATGCCGCAGGACGCACTGGAAATTTGGGCGCGGTTCATGAACCGAATGGCCGCTCCTGGAGGCCGCGCCGCGATGATCCATAAAGTGGAGGCACTCCCGCGCATTCTCTCGGCTTTCGAAGGCCGGTTTGGCGGCGTGAACATCTTGCCCATTTATGCGCGCACGGACGAACCGGCCATTCGTGTGATCGTTTCCGGCATCAAAGGCAGCCGCGCTCCGATCTCGATCAAACCAGGACTCATATTGCATGGACCCGATCAGGCGTTCCTGCCTGAAATCGAAGCCGTTTTTCGCCACGGCGCAGCGCTGCCGTCGCAAATTGGCGGCCGATAGCCACTGGCAGCAGGTCCGTGATTGCACTAGACAATCCGCTCTTCATGTCGCGCAAACCAATCCTCCCAAAGTCGCCCGCAGGAGTTTGAATTTATGTGGCCGTTTTCGCGCACGCCCATCGTTCCAGTTCTTCGCTTCAGTGGCCCGATCGGCATGGCGACGCCGCTACGGCCTGGACTGTCGCTTGCGAGCTATGCCGCCGCCATCGACAAGGCGTTCTCGCTGTCGAAGCTTCCCGGCGTTGCGGTGGTCATCAATTCGCCGGGCGGATCGCCGGTGCAGTCCAACCTGATCTTCAAGCGTCTTCGTCAGTTGGCTGCCGAAAAAGACAAGAAAATCTATGTTTTCTGCGAAGACGTGGCGGCATCGGGCGGATACTTTCTCGCTATCGCGGGTGATGAAATCTATGCCGACCCATCCTCGATCGTAGGCTCCATCGGCGTCGTATCGCGCAGCTTCGGCTTCGTCGAACTGATCGACCGGATGGGTGTCGAACGCCGCGTCTATACGGCCGGAGCCAACAAAAACCAGCTCGATCCTTTCCTGCCCGAAGATCAAGATGACATTGCGCGCCTGAAAGCCATCCAGAAGGACGTGCACGACGTCTTCATTGGCCTCGTCAAGGAACGTCGCGTCGGCAAACTCAAAGCCCCAGATGACGAGCTTTTTTCCGGCGCATTCTGGTCGGCGGCCAAAGCGGTTGAATTTGGCCTCATCGACGGCATAACAGACATCCGTTCGAAGATGCACGAGGTGTTCGGAAGCAAGGTGCGGCTCAAGGTCGTCGAGCCGGATCGCGCAGGGCTTTTGTCGCGCCTCCGCCGTGTGCCTGGCGCATCCGGCCTAGGCGATGGCGGTCTTGCTTTTGCCGACGATCTGGTGTCGGCTATTGAGGCGCGCACGCTCTGGTCGCGCTTTGGGATTTAGGGCCCGGAGGGCCGTGCAATGCCCCCAGTCATCTTTCTAGCCGTTATTGGTGCTGCCGGTCTGGCCGGATACCGTCTACTGTCGGCTCTGGCCCGCCAAGGCCAAGCCGTACGCGAGCAGGAAGCCCGCATGCGCCGCGCCACCGCGCCGGTCCGCGACCTGGGCAATCTCGAATGGGATGAAACGGCTGGCGTTTATCGTCCCCGCCAGCGCGACAATTAAAAGATCGAAGGCCCTGTTATCTCCCCTATCGCGTTTCCGTTCCTCGGCGAGGCACCGCAGCATTCTCGCCGCCGCGCCATTGCGTCCGCCTTTCGACTGGCAAGCCCGTAAAATCGCCTCAGCGGTGCGTGACAAGGGGCCCTTAACGCGTATATTGCGGCCGAAAATTCAGCCGGAACGAGCCAAAAGACATGCCCCAGACGTCGGTTGCAACGAAAGCCGGACGCCTCCCCGCGTTGCGCCCTAAAGCCGCCTTCCAGGATCTTATCCTGACCCTGCAAAGCTTCTGGAGCGCTGAAGGCTGCGTCATCCTTCAGCCCTATGACATGGAAGTGGGTGCCGGCACCTTTCACCCGGCAACGACGTTGCGCTCACTCGGGCCGAAACCGTGGTCGGCGGCATACGTCCAGCCCTCGCGCCGCCCGAAAGACGGCCGCTACGGCGAAAACCCTAACCGGCTCCAGCACTATTACCAGTTCCAGGTCATCATGAAGCCGTCGCCTGCGAATATGCAGGAGCTCTACCTCGCGAGCCTCGACGCCATCGGCATCGATACCTCGCTGAACGACATTCGCTTCGTCGAGGACGACTGGGAAAGCCCGACGCTCGGCGCCTGGGGTCTCGGCTGGGAAGTCTGGTGCAATGGCATGGAAGTTTCGCAGTTCACATACTTCCAGCAGGTCGGCGGCTTCGACTGCAATCCGGTAGCGGGCGAAATCACCTACGGCCTTGAGCGCCTCGCCATGTACGTCCAGGGCGTCGATCGCGTCTTCGATCTGAATTTCAACGGCCGCGACGACGATAAACGCCTGACCTACGGCGATGTCTTCCTGCAGGCCGAGCGCGAGTACTCTCGCTACAATTTCGAGCACGCCAACACTGAGGCGCTGCTGCGCCATTTCAAGGACGCCGAAGCGGAATGCATGGCCTTGCTTGAGGCTGGCGCCAAGAATGGTGAGGAGCACTTGCTCGCGCTCCCCGCCTACGACCAGTGCATCAAGGCGAGCCACATCTTCAACCTGCTCGACGCTCGCGGTGTGATCTCGGTCACGGAGCGCCAGAGCTACATCCTACGCGTCCGCGAGTTGGCGAAAGCCTGCTGCGGCGCCTGGCTAAAGACAGAAGGAGGACGCGCATGAACGACACAACGCTTGGGATAATCGCTTTAGCCGTGCCGCTGATCATCATCGGCTTCTTCGCTCTTCGACGGCTGCCTTGGGTCTTCGCATTTTTCATAGCGCTCGTTGCCGTTGGCATCGGCTATCTGCATACGACCGGTGCGGTGAAGGACATCGGCCACCAGGTGCGTGTTGCGCTCCCGGCGGGCATGATCCCGGAACACAAGAAGGCTGAAGAAGCCGAGCCCGCCGAAGGCGGGGCGATGAAGGCGCTCCCGCCACCGGCCGAGCCTGCTCCAACGCCACCCGCGCCGCCTGCGTCTTCGGCTCCTGAAAGCACGCCACCAGATGGCGGTGCCATGAAGGCGCTTCCGCAGTCGACCGAGCCCGCAACGCCTGCACCGGAAGCGACGCCGTCAACGCCGTCGACGACGGAACCGGCGCCTGCTGCACCGGAAACTGCACCCGCTCCGGAAAGCAAACCGGAAGAATCCACGACGCCGCCAGCAGCTCCTGCTCCGGCGCCGACGAACCCATAACGCAACCGCTCTCCCCGTTGCGGCTTCGCGACGGGGAGAGACACAGGGTGAGGGGGCGAAAGCAGCACCCTGCAATTCCACCCCTCACCCCACTCTTTCCTGTATGACTGGGAAAGAGCCAGTCTCGCGAGATCGATCCTGAATGTCTGAACTTCTACTTGAGCTTCTGTCGGAGGAGATTCCGGCGCGCATGCAATTGCGCGCGGCGGATGATTTGAAGCGCCTCGTCATTGACGGCCTGAAAGCACGCGGCCTCGACGTCGGTGAAGCGCGCGCCTTTTCGACCCCGCGCCGCCTGACGCTCGTTATCGAAAACGTTCCGCACGGCTCGCCCGCCATTTCTGATGAAAAGAAAGGCCCGCGCGTCGGCGCGCCCGAGCAGGCTGTTCAAGGTTTTCTGAAGTCCGCTGGTCTCGCGTCGATCGCCGATGCGACCGTCGTCAAGGATGAGAAGAAAGGCGACTACTACGTCGCCAAGATCGAAAAACCCGGCCGTGACGCACCCGAGATCATCGCGGAGACGGTGACGGACGTCGCCGCCAAATTCCCCTGGCCGAAGTCGATGCGCTGGGGCTCCTCGACCTTCCAGTGGGTGCGCCCGTTGCAGTCGGTTCTGTGCCTGCTCGGCGGCAAAGTGGTGCCGTTCGAAATCAACGGGATCGCGTCCGGCCACGAGACGCGCGGCCATCGCTTCCTCGGACCCGGACCGTTCAAGGTCAAAAACTTCGCCGACTATCAGGAGAAGCTTGAGAGCCATCACGTCATTCTCGATCCCACGAAACGCGCCGCTGCGATCTCCGAGCAGTCACATGCGCTCGCCAAGGAAGCCAAGCTCGAACTCGTCGAAGACGAAGCATTGATGGCCGAGAACGCCGGTCTCACCGAATGGCCGGTCGTGCTGATGGGCTCATTCGAAAAAGCGTTTCTTGAAGTGCCCGGCGAAGTTCTGACCACATCGATGAAGATGCATCAGAAGTGCTTCTCGGTGCGCGATCCGAAATCCAAGAAGCTCGCGAACAAATTCCTGCTCGTCTCGAATCTCGTCGCCAAGGACGGTGGCGCGCAGATCGTCTCGGGCAACGAGAAGGTCATTCGCGCGCGCTTGTCGGATGCGAAGTTCTTCTGGGAGCAGGACCTGAAACATCCGCTGGGTGAGATGGCGGGTAAGCTCGCGCACATCACGTTCCACGAGAAGCTCGGCAGCCAGAAGGATCGCGTCGAACGCATCGAGCAGTTGGCGTTTGAACTTGCTGGCGCATGCGATGCCGACCCGCAGGACGCGCGCCGCGCCGCGGGTCTGTGCAAGGCCGATCTCGTCTCGGAAATGGTCGGCGAATTCCCCGAGCTTCAAGGCCTGATGGGCCGGTACTATGCTGAGCATGTCGGAACGAAGCCTGAGATCGCCCGCGCGCTGGAGCTGCACTACAAACCGAAAGGCCCGACCGATACGGTGCCGCGTGAGGATCAGGGCGACGCCGTCGCGGTTGCCGTCGCGCTCGCCGACAAGCTCGACACCCTCGTCGGCTTCTGGGCCATCGGCGAAAAGCCGACCGGTTCCGGCGACCCCTATCAGCTCCGCCGCGCCGCCCTCGGCGTCATCCGCATCGTGCTGGAAAATGATCTGCGCGTGCCGCTCGCAACGTACATTGCGAAGGCGGAAGGACTGCTGAAAGACGCAAAGAAAAGCGCCAAGTCGGACAGCATTCAAGACGATTTGATTGCCTTCTTCGCCGACCGCTTGAAAGTGTTCCTCAAAGACCAGGGCAAGCGCCACGACCTGATCGACGCCGTGTTCTCGCTCGGCGGTCAGGATGATCTCGCGCTCATCGTGAAGCGCGTCGAAGCGCTCGACGCGTTCCTGAAAACTGATGACGGCACAAATCTGCTCGCAGGCGTCAAGCGCGCGGCTAACATCCTCTCGATCGAAGAGAAGAAGGACAAAAAATCCCACGCCGGTCCCTACGATCTGGCGCTTCTCAAAGACAAAGAGGAAATCGCGCTCGCTGCCGCCATCGAAGCGGTGAAGCAGGACACGACCTCGGCCATTCAGGTGGAAAATTTCGCTGGCGCCATGCGCGCGCTGTCGGAACTTCGGGCGCCGGTCGATGCGTTCTTCGAGAAGATCCTCGTCAACGCCGAAGATAAGCAGGTCCGCGAAAACCGTCTGCGCCTCTTGTCGGAAATCCGTGCCGCGACGCTCACCGTCGCCGACTTCTCAAAAATCAGCGGCTGAAAAACATCGGCGGCGGGCGTGGAATGCGGGTCGCCGACGCCGAAAGGTGATGGCCTCACTATAGCCCCACCGCCGTCATGCCGACGGAGGTCGGCACCCAGACAAGCTTCAGCTTATCGCTTGCTAAAGGCTTGCCTGGATCCCGGCCTGCGCCGGGATGACGTTCGTTGCGGAAGCATAATTGCACACGTTCGGGAATGTCCTCATGGCCGCGCTGATGGCCATCTACGCCGACCGCAATCGCTCCAAAAAAGTCCTCGGGGTTTAAGCCCGAGGATCAGGATCACGAGGCGTGGAGGAACAACAAACTCAATGCGCGGAAATCATTGCGACCTTTGCGGGCGCGAACGGCTTCACATCGGTCTGTGAAACCGGCTGCGCCTCCGACGTAAAGAAGCCAGGGCCGTTCATGACGTGAAGCCAATGCACTGTGACGTTCGCGGCATAAGCGAACGTAATGATTGCAATAACGACCGCCGCGGAAAGCATCGTAACGTACGCAAGATACTCAGAAACGACCAACTTCGCGCTCGCAACACGGGCGCGCGGCGCATTCGTGCGATTGAGGGGATGGTAGACGAATTTCTGGTCCATGATCGTTCTCGCTTGCGCAGTACGCGGGGGAAATGGGGGGAGCACTTAGCCTGCGCGTTCCATTGAACTTCTGGATCGTGAAATGGGTTCCGAAATTCGTTTCGTCCAGGTGTGGATAGGCGCGGCGATTTCGCAAAATCGCCCATCTTTTTCGAATCGCACTGAAAAAATCGGGGTGCTAGCTGCTTGGCCTATGCCTCCGCGGCGGCCGAAGCTTCTTCATAGGCTTCCGTGGCCTCCAGCCAGGCATCCTCGGCGGCCTGCAGGTCGCGGGCGAACTGGCCGCGCTGCTGGGCGGCGGCCTGCGCTTTTTGCGGGTTGGAGGAATAAATCTCCGCGTCGCCCAGGAGCGCATCAAGCGCCGCAATCTCCTTTGCCAGCTTATCGACGTGCTTTTCGGCGGCCTGCATGGCTTTCTTGAGCGGCGCCAACTCGGCCCGCTTTTCGGCGGCGGCCCGGCGTTGATCCGTGCGCGACGTCCGCGCGTCGCTTCCGTTTTCGTCGCGCCGTTCCGACGTTCGCGCCCCACGCTCTTCGAGCAGCAACGCGCGATAGCTTTCCATGTCGCCGTCGTAAGGCTTCACCGTGCCGTTGCGCACCAGCCAAAGCCGGTCGGCCGTCGCCTCGATCAAATGCCGGTCGTGGCTGATGAGGATGACAGCGCCGTTGTATTCCATCAGTGCGTGAATGAGCGCCTCGCGGCTATCGACGTCGAGATGGTTCGTCGGCTCGTCGAGGATGAGAACGTGCGGTCCATGGAATGCGGTCAGCGCCAACAGCAGCCGCGCTTTTTCGCCGCCCGAAAGCTTTCCGCACGCCGTATCGGCTTTGTCGGCGCTGAAGCCGAACGTACCAAGCTTGGTGCGTCGCTGCGCTTCCGTCGCCTCCGGCATCAGCTTCACCATGTAGTCGTAGGGCGTCGCGTTCGGCAGCAGGTCATCGAGCTGATGCTGCGCGAAGTATCCGACTTCGATTTTCTGCGCGCCGAAAACCTCGCCCGACAACGGCTTCAGCCGCCCCGCGATCAGTTTCGCGAGCGTCGATTTACCGTTGCCGTTCTGGCCCAGCAGCGCAATGCGGTCGTCGTTGTCGATACGCAAGTCGATGCCTGACAAAATCGGATGATCGGCTTCATAGCCCGCGCTCGCCTTCTCGATCCGCAGCAGCGGACTGGCGATGATCTTCTGCGGATCGGGAAAATGAAACGGCACGACGCGATCATCGACCTGCGCCGCAATCGGCTGCATCTTGGCGAGCGCCTTGACACGGCTCTGCGCCTGCGCGGCTTTGCTCGCCTTCGCCTTGAAGCGGTCGATGAATGCCTGCAAATGCTTGCGCTGCTCGTCCTGCTTCTTCTTGAGCTTCATTTCGAGGCGCTGCCGCTCGCGGCGCGTTTCCTCGAAATCGTCGTAGCCGCCCGCGTAAAGCGTCAGCTTGCCCTTGTCCAAATGCAGGATCTCGGTCACCGCGCTGTTCAACAGATCGCGGTCGTGACTGACGATCAGCACCGTGTGCGGATAGCTCTTCAGATGGTTTTCGAGCCAGAGCGTTCCTTCGAGATCGAGATAGTTCGTCGGTTCGTCGAGCAGCAGGATGTCGGGCTTCAGGAACAGGATCGCACCGAGCGCAACGCGCATGCGCCAGCCACCTGAAAATTCCCGACACGCGCGCCGCTGCGCCTCTTCATCGAAACCGAGGCCCGATAGAATGCGCGCCGCCCGCGCCGGTGCCGAATGCGCATCGATGTCGGTCAAACGCATTTGAATTTCCGCGATGCGTTCCGGATCGGTTGCGGTCTCCGCCTCGGCCAGCAGGCTCGCGCGCTCGGTATCGGCTGACAGCACCCAGTCGATCAGGCTCTCGTCGCCGCCCGGCGCTTCCTGCGCTACATGACCGAGCCGCGCATTCTTCGGAATGGAAATCGAGCCGTCGTCGGGCGCGATCTCGCCTTTCAGCAAACGCAGCAGCGTGGATTTGCCTGCGCCGTTGCGGCCGACGAGCCCGACTTTATGGCCTGACGGAATGGCGGCTGTCGCCTGATCCAGGATCGGCCGGCCTTCGATGCGATAGGTGAGATCGTTGATATGCAGCATGGCATCGCGATAGCCGGTCCGCCGCCCGCTGTCACCGGGTCAGAGCGTAACGCCGAAGCGGGCGAGCGCTGCCGTCATCACCAGATAGGCAGCGAACGTCAGCGCCGAGGCGATGGCGAGGCTTAACCAAAAGTTGAGCCCGTGCCCCAGCAGGATGGGTAGCGCCAGAAACAGCACCAGCGACGGCAGAACGTACCAGAAGATGCTGGTCGACAGGCTCGCGATCTTGGCCGTGTCGCCGGTCTCGCCGTAGAGCCAGATGAAAGCCAGGAGCGACGTCAACGGCAGCGAAGCAACGATGCCGCCAAAGACCGTCGAGCGTTTGGCGATTTCCGAAATGGCAACAACCAACCCCGCGGTCAAAAAAACTTTGAGCGCGGTGTAAAGCATCAGCCGGACACCACAGGCTTCAGCGTTTCGTAGAGCAGGCGGTCGCGGACGGCTTTATCCTGCACGGCAAGGTGCGCGATGAACCACTCCTGCACCATCTTGCACACTTGCTCCGGCTCGCGCTTCGCAAGCAGCGTCGGATTGGAGAACACCTGCAGGTCTTCTTCCTTCCAGCCGAGCTTGCCGAGTTCCTTGATCAGAATGTCGTAGTCGCTCTTGACCGCCGAGTCGTGCTTGACCGGATTTTTCGAGCCTTCCGAAATGGCTTCGAAAATTGCGTCGGTTTGGGCGTTAAGCGCCGTCGCGGTCTCGGGGTGTTCCATTGTCTGGATCACGGCCGGGCTCATCTCGCCCTTTGAGATGAAGCCGAAGCAGGCGCTTACGCTTTGCGCCCTGAGCGCTTTGAGATGATTGAGGAACGCTTCCGCGATGGCTTGCAGCTTCTCCGGGCTTGCCTCAAGCGCCTTGTCCGCATTCTGGCGGCGAAGCGTAACGAGGCCCTGGGCTAAGAGCGTCGCGACATCGCTATCGGGCTTGTTGTCAGCAACGAGCTTGTTGGCTGATGAGATTTCGTTCGAATACCAATCCGGATATTCGCGCTTGATGAGTGCCCAAACCGGAACGGTTTGCAGGCGCAGATCGAGTGGCGAACCGTCAACGGCGGGTGGTGGCGGCGGTGTCGGAGATTGCGGTTCGACGGCAGCAACCTGCGTCTGCGACGCCGGCGGCGGCGACGAAGATGCGTCCGTTGCGGATGGCGAGACCGACGACGTCGTCGTTGCGTCAGCCGGCGGCGCGGACGAAATCACGTCGTTCGTCGGCGCAGCGGCCGGAGCGCTTGCATTGGACGCGGTCTGCGCCGCATCAGTTGTGGCAGGCTCTGAAGCCGCCGTCGCAGTCGACGATGGATCGGATGGCGCGGCGACAACCGGCGCATTGTCCGCGGTCGTGCTATTCGAGCCGCCGACCATACCCATGATGGCGCCCCGGTAATTCGTGAATGCGAACGCGCCGCCGCCAATGACCATGATCGCGACGCCGGCAAGCGCCAGCCGTTTGATGAGATTGCTGCGGTCGGGCCGAGGGGCCGCGTCGCTCTCATAGTCGATGCCGCGCTGATCGTGTTGCGCTGTTGCTTGCCCGTAGGACATCGCTTGTGGCTGAGCGGCTGGCGCGGACGGCGAAGCAGCGATCTGCTTCGGCTCTTGTCCGAGCGCCTCGAACGCCGTCGGAAAAACATTCGGCGCCGATTGCCATTCCGGCATTCCGGGCCGCCAGATCAGATCGCTGATACGCAGATAGTTATGCGCGACGAATGTGCGCATTTCGATATCGGTCAACGGCCCGTGCTGCTTACCGTCGCGGGCGATATACCACTGAATGTCGTTGGCCTGTGCCGTCATCATCGCTTCTTCGCACACGTAGGCATCGCTGCCTAACCCCCAGACCGTGCGCTCTTCGCCGGCCCACACTGTTCATACGTAGTTGCGCGCGTCAATCGGGCGATTATGCGGTAAAACTCCACTTTCGCGTGTGACGTGCAACCGAATGCTCTGCGGGGCGACGGTCCAGCGCTTGCTGGCGGCGGTGCGCGTCGCTATAAGCCCGCGTAACCCACATAAAATCCGTAAAGCGAGACAGACTTATGGCCATCGAACGCACGTTTTCTATCATCAAACCCGACGCCACGCGCCGCAATCTTACCGGTAAGATCAACGCCGTGATCGAAGATGCGGGTCTGCGCATCGTGGCTCAGAAGCGCGTCCGCTGGACCCGCGCCCAGGCCGAGAAGTTCTATGAAGAACACAAGGCACGGCCTTTTTACGGCGAACTCGTGGATTTCATGACCTCCGGCCCGATCGTTCTGCAGGCGCTGGAAGGCGAAAACGCCATCGCAAAGTATCGTGAAGTGATGGGCGCGACCGACCCGAAGGAAGCCGCTGAGGGCACCATTCGTAAGCTTTTTGCGGAATCGAAGGGCTCCAATTCGACGCACGGCTCCGATAGCGCGGCAGCAGCCGAGCGCGAAATTGCCTTGAATTTCCGCCTCGACGAGATCGTTGGTTAAAAATCTTGGCCGGGGCGCCGCGTGCGCTCCGGCCTCTGCATTTCCAAGGAAAATGGCGATGATTTCGCCGTCCTACCTCCGCACAATGGCCCGCTACAACAGTTGGCAGAACGCCAGCGTCTACCGGGCCTGCGAACAACTGACGGACGCCCAGCGGAAAGATGATCGCGGTGCATTCTTCAGCTCGATCCACGCCACGCTGAACCATATTCTCTGGGCTGATCAGATCTGGCTGTCGCGGTTCGAAGCCGCTTCGCCGCCAGCCAAGCCCGCTCTTTCCGATAGCACAACCTTATTCGAGGACTGGGACGCCCTGAAAGCCGAACGACAGCGCTTCGACCGCGTCATTGAAGATTGGACCGATCGCTTCGAAGCATCCGGCTGTGAAGGCGATTTGACCTGGTATTCAGGTTCGGCCGGGCGCGAGATGACCCGTCCGAAAGCTCTGATCCTCATGCACATCTTCAATCACCAGACCCATCATCGCGGTCAGGTGAATGCGATGCTGACGGGCTTCGGCATCAATCCCGGCGTGACGGATCTGCCGTTTTCTCCCGATCCCGCCTAGGCGGCGTCGGCGATAACACCGCCGTTTCCGCCCAGCTCCCGCTCGAACGTCTCCTCATCGATCGCACCTTCCGACTTGGCGATCACAATGGTCGCGATGCCATTGCCGATCAGGTTCATGAGCGCCCGGCCTTCCGACATGAAGCGGTCGATCCCGAGGATCAGCGCCAGCGACGCAACCGGAATATGCGATGTCGTGCTGAGCGTTGCGGCCAACGTGATGAAGCCCGATCCCGTAACGCCTGCAGCGCCTTTCGACGTGAGAAGCAATACGCCGAGGATCGACACCTCATGCCAGATCGTGAGCTCGGTGTTCGTCGCCTGCGCCAGGAAAATCGCGGCCATCGTCAGGTAAATGCAGGTGCCGTCGAGATTGAACGAATACCCGGTCGGGACGACGAGCCCGACCACGCTTTCCTCGCAGCCGGCCTTGCGCATCTTGGCAATGAGGCGCGGCAGGACGCTCTCCGAGGACGACGTCCCAAGAACGATCAGCAACTCGTCCTTGATGTAGGCGAGATAGCGCAGGATCGAAAAGCCGGACAGCCGCGCGATTACGCCCAGCACGCCGAACAGAAAAATAAGACACGTCAAATAGAAGGCGAACATCAGAAAGGCGAGGCTCGACAGCTTGTCGATGCCGTATCGTCCGATCGTGAAGGCCATCGCGCCGAATGCGCCGATGGGCGCCAGCTTCATGATGAAGCCGACCATCTTGAACAGCACGTCGCCGATCTGTGCGACCAGATCAAGCATGGGTTTGCCGCGCGGCCCCAGCGATTGCAGCCCGAACGCAAAGAGCAAGGCGACCAGCAAAACCTGCAGGATATTGCCGTCGACGAAGCCGCTGAGAAACGTGTTCGGAATGATGTCGAGAATGAAGCCGACCGCCGACTCTTCCTTCGATTTCGCAACGAAGCTTGCGACGGCCTTCGCATCGAGCGACGCGATATCGACGTTCATGCCGGCACCGGGCTTCAGAACGTTGACGACGACCAGCCCGATGACGAGCGCCAGCGTCGTGAGGACCTCGAAGTAGATGAGGGCTTTAATCCCGACCCGTCCGACCTTTTTCAGGTCGCCCATCGACGCGATGCCGTGCACGACCGTAACGAAGATGATCGGCCCGATCAGCATCTTGATGAGTTTGACGAAGCCGTCGCCCAGCGGCTTCATCGCCTCGCCTGCCGACGGATAGAGATGCCCAAGACCAACGCCCAGAGCGATCGCCGTCAGGACCTGGAAGTAGAGATGGGTATAGAAAGGCCTCCCACGTGGCTCCGCGAGCATAGTTTCGTGGTCTTGCTGCATGAAAGACGTTCGCGCCTCGCTTGATTGAGAGGCGGCACACTAACGGCGACATTCCGGGCGCGATAGTTTCCGGCCGCAGAAATATCTCGTTCGATGGTTGAATGCGAAAGACGGTGGAATGTGAATTCGCCGCGAGGGTCGCGCCGAATGCGGCGGAACAGACCCTCGTGGCGCTTCGTCCGGTTGCCAAAGATGCGCACCGACGCATCCGCAGGCCGGACGGTGGACGGCGCTTAGGCGGCCGCGACCCAACTTCCCGCGACGAACCCGAAGGCAACGGCATCGGGGTTGCGGCGTGCAGTTTCTATCAATTTCTCGGGCGCTTCCACGTCTAGCGCAACCGCGACGTTCTTTTCTTTCGATCTGCGCGGTTTTGCACCCGTCAACAAGAAGACGGGCTTGCCAAGTACGACGGTTCTCACGGACTCCATGGTGAGGGCCTCCTGGAGTTTGGAACGTAGGCGTTTCGGCTGTGTCTGGACGACACGGGGGGCAGTGACATCCAGAATGTGCTATTAATTCATTAACGTGCAGAGACTATGACAGCATTAACCAGTGCAGGAAACCCGGCACTCTCGCGTATGCGAGCCGCTCTACAACTCGAATTTGCACTTTCCTGAGCACTTTGCGGGCGTAAAAGCCTGTATCGCGGCGCGATATTGCCTGTGGAAAACATTGCGAATGGTATTCACGGACAAGGAATCAAATTGAGTAACGCGATGTTACGCGCACGACTTGAGTGCAAATCCGGCTGAAAAGTTCTGAAAAAGAAAATGGCCGGGACGATCTCCCGGCCATTCTGCATCTCAACGTCCATTCGCTGGCAACAAGCGTCAGCTCAGCTCGTGGATTTTGAATTTCAAGCCGCCCTTCGGCGTCAGCGTCACCGTCGCGTTGAGCCCAGCCGGATCCTTGCCGACATACTCGGGACGGAAGCGCCGCAGGAGACGCGACAGCGCCAGCGTGTTCTCGACTTGGCTCATCGCGCCGCCAATGCACGAACGCTTACCAGCGCCGAACGGCAGATAGCTGTACTTTACCTGCTTCTTGGCGTTGCCCGCCATCCAGCGCTCAGGCTGGAAGGATTCGGGTTCGGGCCAGAATTTCGGATTGTGGTGCGCGCCGTAGCTGAAGATCGACACGCGGTCACCTGGGTTGATCTTCACGCCGCCGATTTCGTCTTCGGCCGCTGCGATGCGGATGAGGCTCCAGACCGGCGGATAGATTCGCATCGTTTCCTGGATGACGGCGCGCGTATAGGCGAGGCCGGAATAGTCCGCCGCCGTCGGTTCGCGATCCCCGTAGACCTGCTCGCCTTCCTGCCGGATGCGCTCCGCCATTTCCGGACGGCGCGACGTCTCATACAGCGCCCACGCCAGCGTCAAAGCCGTCGTCTCGGTGCCCGCCCACAGATACTGTTTCAGCTCGTCGATGGCCTGCTGCTGGTCGAATTCCGGAACGGAAGGATCGGCAACCGTCGCCTCGATCATCTTCAGCAGCGTGCGCTCGCGCATCTCGCGCGGATCGGCGCCCATGACGGCCGGGGGCACGCTCGCCCACACTTCCATCGCCTTCGCCGGATCTTCGTCCGTCATCTCGAAGACTTCACCTGCCTGCTTGCGCAGACGGATGTCGCGATGGTTCATGACGTCGGTATAGGTTTTCACGCACTTGAACACGACGTGCGGATTGAACGGCATATCGCGGTCAAACAGCGCCTTGCAGATCATGTCGGCTGCGAGCGTCCACGTCTGCTCGACCATCTCGACCGTCTCGCCGCTTTTTGCAAGGTCGGCCCAGAGCGCCATCTTCGTATCGATCGCGCGCAGGAAGTACGGAATGTACTCGGCGAACATGTCGGGGTGGAACGCGGGCTGCTGCGGCATCCGGATCTTCTGCCAGAGCGCACCGTCGTTCGTGATCATCGACTTGCCGAAGATCGGCTTCAGGCCGTCGAAGTATTTGATGTAGTTGTCGGCTTTAGTGACCAGCACGTGCTTGAAATATTCAGGCTCTGAAATAAGCACGACACGTTGATTGGCCATATTGACCGGCAGGACAGGACCGTAACGGTCCATCATCTGCATCAGAATGCGCATCGGGTTATCCGGATCGCCGCGCAATAGCGGCGTCAGGTTGAACCAGATGCTAGATTCGTCGCCGAGACCCAGGGTGTGGCTGGGGGTCGTTTCCATAGGCATTCTCCATTCGGGACCGGAGGAGCGGTGCGCGTATCAGCCTTGCGGGCGCTTCGTGCGCCCATCGGGCTCGCGCTGCACTTCGGTCGCCGGATCTCCCTCTCCGGAAGCCATAGAAATACCACGGTTTGGGGGGTGCCTGTCCATGCGACGGCCAGTGCAAGGTAACCAGCAAATGACGCTGTGGATCAGATCACTGGAGAGTACAGTGGGTTCGTTTCGCTAACTTCCGAAGATATAACAATTTTCTCACCTTCGCAGCATACCTGCCCTGCGGCGACAAGTCTTAACGCTGCCGGGTAAACTCGGTGTTCTACTTTGAGGATCTTGTCCGCGAGTGTCTCCGCGGTATCACTCGATAGGACTGGAACGGCCGCCTGCGCGATGATTGGACCGGCATCCATCTCCGGCCGGACATAATGAACCGTGCATCCCGCGATCTTCACGCCAGCCGCAATAGCCTGCTCGTGCGTGTGCAGGCCCTTGAAGCTCGGCAGCAGAGACGGATGGATGTTGATCATCCGATTCTGCCAATGCGCGACGAATTCGGGCGTCATCAGCCGCATGAAGCCCGCGAGCGCGACAAGCTCGACATGGTGCGTATCAAGCGCCGACTGGAGCGCCCGCTCGAACGCCGCTCGTGACCCGTAGCCCTTGTGGTCGATAATGACCGTCGGCAGCCCCTGCTCCACTGCCCACGCGATACCCGCGGCATCGGGCCGGTTCGAAGCGACAAGCACGATCTCGGCCGGATAGTCGGGGGCGCGTGCAGCAGCCACCAGCGACTGCATGTTCGAGCCGCGGCCGGAGATCAAAATGGCGGTGCGTTTCTTGGTGCTCATGGCCGCCCGGAATAGCAGAGCAGGCTTCGGTGCGCGAGTGCATCTGAGGTGAGACATGAACGCCACGAGCCGCAGGGTTTGTTAGCCATGGTTGACGACCGTTGTTGCAGCAGGGTGTCACCTTACGCATTCTGAAAGGGATCGGGGGCCACGATCGCAGAAATGGGCGACTGATACGTCAGCGGCGCTTCTGCCGCGCGGCGGTCAGTTATCTGCAAAATCGGGTCGAAATGGCACGCCGGATTTCATTGCTTACCGTTGGAACGCTGGGCGACGTCGGGCCCATGGTTGCCCTCGGCTTGGCGCTCAAAGAGGCTGGCTACGAAGTCAGCGTCGCAGCTCCCGAAGACTTCATGGACTACGTCCGCAGCAAGGGGCTCGAAGCGCGCCGCTGCGGCACGGATTTTTCGAAGTTCATGAAAGAGGGCGAAATGGCGGAGATCGCCGGCGCCCACACGCTGGTCACGGTCAAGAAATGGCTGAGCCCGGGCCCCGACATGCGATCGCTGTTTGAGAGCATCCTTCTCGATTCCGTCGCGGCCACGGCGGATGCCGATGCCATGATTTTCCATCCCGTCATCTCGGTCGCCGGTGAAATCGCCGAAGCACGAAACATCCCCGCCGTCATGGCCGGTCTCGGCTCCGTTTCGCCGTCGGCCGAAAACCTGTTGTCGGTCATTCCCGGAACCGGCATCCCGGCCTGGAACCGGTACGGCTACAAGACGCTCGGACTGCAGCGGCTGGCCTATCGGCGTGTCATCGGCGAGATCCGCAAGTCGCTGGGCCTTGGCCGGTCGTTCTGGATGAAGCATCCGCATCGCGTCCACGGCAAGCGTGCGTCCGTTCTCTACCCCGTCAGCCCAGTTCTGCAGCCGCGCGCGAGCACGGAAGGCGACGAGATCTACTTCACAGGTTACTGGTTCCGCGATGAGGCGCCGAATTGGCGTCCATCCGGCAAGCTCGCGGAGTTTCTGGCCGCCGGACCGCGTCCGATCTACGTCGGCTTCGGCAGCATGCCCGCGCTTGGCCTTGAACGCACCGAGATGATCTTGCGCGCCTGCGAAGCAGCCGGACAGCGTGCGATCCTCGGCAAGGGGCGCGGCGAGTTCGATAGCGTGCCATTATCCAGCAACTTCCATCTGATCGACCAGTTCGTACCGCACGATAAACTGTTCCGCGAAGTCGGCGCCGTCGTCCATCATGGCGGCCTCGGCACGACGACGTCGGCCTTGCGTGCCGGACGTCCAAGCTTCGTCGGTCCCTTTATGATGGATCAAAAATACTGGGGCCATCGGATCTTCCAGCTCGGCGCCGGGCCGGATCAGCTCCCGATCCAGGACTGGACGCTTGAGGCGCTGACGGCCCGCATCCGCGACGTGGCGACCAATCCATCGTATGCGCTGAGGGCCGCCGAGATTGGCCGCGCCATGGAGCAGGAAGACGGCGCCGCCAACGCCGTCGAGATTATCAAGAAGCTCCTCGGCGGGCCGGCAGGCGACGCCGCGCACGCCGGCGCTTCGCAAGTCGTCGCCGCTTAAAGGGCGCAACGAAGACGTCAACGGATGAATGCGCTCGCCCGCAATCGGCAGTGAACTTCGTTTTCGATGCGCACCGCGATGACGCCATGTTAGCGCAACAGTCAGGCCAAATTCTCCTCGTATAGGCGCGAGCGTCAAAGAACGAGGAGAAAACATGCTCAGCTCAAGGATCATCCTGGCTGCTATCATCATCGCAGGAACTGCCGGGACCGCCACATCTCAGGCCATTCGGCTGGATGATCGCGGCTTCAGCTTCCGCTTCGGCAAGGACGATCGCCGTGGCGATGTCGAAGGCAAACGCGCGAGCTGCGAAGTCTATGCCCGCATCGCGCAGGTTCAGGCTGATGCCAATATCCGCTATCGCTGTGGTTTCCGTGGTCCGCAATGGGATACTGATACCCGCAACCATTTTCGCTGGTGCAGATGGGCTCGGCGCGCCGACTTGGCACGCGATCAGCTCTTCCGGTCTCAGGGACTTCAGGATTGCTTCAATCGTCTGGGCGACTTTGACGACCGTCGCTGATCGCACGACACATCAGGATAACGAAAGGCCGGAGCGTTGCTCCGGCTTTTTTGTTTGCGCCCCGCGAGAAACGATCAGCTGATCGGGCGCGCCGTCGCCCGCGGCTTGATATGCAGGTGTTTCGCCGCGTGTGCTTTGACAAGACGCTTGCCAAGCCCTGCTGCCCGTCGCGCCTGATAGATGTTCGCTAGGAAAAGATTGGCGACGCGCGACCAGTCGTGCCGCATAGCCTGCACCCGCACCTGATCGCGGTCGAGCTTCAACGCGGCGAGTGCCGCCGCCCGCAGGTCATCATCGAGGCAGCCGGTCACGCCGGGCGTCACGACATCGATCGGACCCGTCACTGGATAGGCCGCAACGCCGAGGCCTGAAGCCATGGCTTCGAGCAGCACCAAGCCGAACGTGTCGGTGCGGCTCGGAAACACGAACACGTCGGCGTTGGAATATTCCTGTGCCAGATCTTCGCCCGTCTTGGCGCCCTTGAAGACGACATCGGGATACCGGCTCCGCAGAAGCCCGAGGATCGGCCCGTCGCCGACAACGACCTTTCGGCCCGGCAGATCGAGATTGAGGAACGCCTCGACATTCTTTTCGCGCGAGACGCGGCCGACGTAGAGAAACGTCGGTCCGGCTTTGGCGCCGGCGTCACCCGCGTCGCGCATTTTCGCGCGCGGCTTGAATTGCGCAGTATCGACGCCGCGCGACCACAGCATCAGCCGCCGGAACCCGCGTCCCGACAATTCCGTCTTCAGCGATCGCGTTGCCACGAACATGCCGATGCCGGGCCGGTGAAACCAACGCTGAAACGCGTAGCTGATCCACGCCGGCAGGCCGGTGTAGGCCTCGATGTATTCCGGAAACCGCGTATGGAACGACGTCGTGAAGCGAATGCCCTTGCGCAGGCAGACGCCGCGCGTAGCAAGCCCGATCGGCCCTTCCGTCGCGATATGCACGTGATCGTAATTGCCCTCTTTCAGCAGCGCGGCAACCTGCGACCGCCGCGCCAGCGCCAACCGGATCTCGCGATAGCCGGGACACGGCAGCGTCGCGAAATCCAACGGCGATAGGATCGTGACCATGTGGCCCGCGGCTTCAAGCTCGCGCTTCAGGTTCTCGTAGGTGCGCACCACACCGTTGACCTGCGGCTTCCAAGCGTCGGTGGCGATGAAAATTCGCATCACGCTACCTCGATGTTGGGGCGCCGCGCCGATGACAGGCAGGAAGCGGCGCGATCCGCAAGGTCGCCGGGCGGGCCAGAGAGCATGACGAGAAGCAGGTCCGAATCTATCTAGCGGCGTATTTTAATCCGCTTCTGACCTCAGCATTTTTCGATTGTGTGACAGTTGGCGGGAATTGCACGAACAATCTGCAATTTAACCTCTAGGAAGCCTCAAGACTTGCATCGTGCGGCGTCAGTCGCGCTAAGCTGGGCGATCCGGCGCCACGTCATATAGGCGCGGATATCGGTAAACTGCCCGTCGGCGAGACGGGCGATCGGCGGCGCGTCCTCATCCTGATGGATGATCTCGGCCATGATCCAGCGGTCGGAAAATTGCTCGTCCGCCAGCCCGTCGAATGCCGGACGCGGCACGCGATATTTGATCTCGATGATTTCGCCCACAGCGAGGTCTGAGGTACGGCCAGCCATGTGGGTGCTCCTGTATAGTTTACGGAGCGGCGTGAGTAGACGCGGAATTTTTCAGTTCCGTGGCAGTTCTCTGACCGCCGGATTGCAAGTCGTTAATGCGCGACGCGAGTAACAACGCAATTGCGGGATTTTCCCCGTAGGCGCTTCAGCTTGCCGCGTTTTCATCTCCGGCCGACAAAAGTCTGGTACGCCCGGCTCTTGGGTCCTGATATGCCGGGCCCGAGATCAAGCCGGATCTCGGGAGGAATTGGAATGAGGAAGTGTTTGGGCCTCGTGGCCGTCTTGGCGGCATTAGGCTTCGCGGCCCAGGCGTCAGCGAACCAGGATGTCCAAGCTCTCGCCAGCGATCCCGCCAACTGGGCGATCCAATCGGGAGACTACAGCGGCCACCGCTATTCGAAGCTCGATCAGATCAACGCCTCGAACGTCGGCGACCTTCGCGTCGCGTGGACGTTCTCGACCGGCGTGTTACGAGGCCACGAAGGCGGCCCGCTGGTCATTGGCGATGTCATGTACCTCGTGACGCCGTTTCCGAACGTCGTGATGGCGCTCGACCTCGCGCATGAGCAGAAGATTCTCTGGAAGTACCAGCCCAAGCAGGATCCGTTCGCCGCTGCCGTGATGTGTTGCGACACGGTAGACCGCGGAGTGCAGTATGCCGAGGGCAAAATCCTCGTGCATACGGCGGATACTTCGCTCATCGCGCTCGATGCCAAGACCGGCGTGGAAATCTGGAAGGTCAAGGAAGACGATCCGAAGAATGGCGCGTCAGGAACCGGTGCGCCGCTCGTCGTGAAAGACAAGGTGATCGTCGGTGTCTCGGGCGGCGAGTTTGGCGTCCGCTGCTACATCACCGCCTACGATTTGAATTCCGGCCATCGCGTCTGGCGCGCCTATTCGATGGGACCGGACGCCGACATGCTGATCGACCCCGACAAAACAACGTCGCTCGGCAAGCCGGTCGGCAAGGATTCCTCGCTCAAGACTTGGAACGGTGACCAATGGAAGATCGGCGGCGGACCGGTCTGGGGCTACATGGCCTACGATCCGGCTCTCAATCTGGTTTACTATGGCTCCGGCAATCCTTCTACATGGAACCCGGTGCAGCGCGCAGGGCCCGGCGGTAAGCGCATCGACCAGAAATGGTCGCAGACGATTTTCGCCCGTGACGCCGACACCGGCATCGCCAAGTGGGTCTATCAGATGACCCCGTTCGATGAGTGGGACTATGACGGCGTCAATGAACCTATCTTGACCGACCTCGATATCGATGGCGTCAAGCGCAAGGCGCTGACCCACTTCGACCGTAACGGCTTCGGCTATACGTTGGACCGCGTGACTGGCGAACTGCTCGTCGCGGAAAAATTCGAGCCGGACGTCAATTGGGCGACGAAAGTCGTGACGGACAAGAGCGATCCGCAATACGGACGCCCGCTCATCAATAAAAAGTTCTCGCCCTTCGAGACGGGAACGGACGATGTGACGAAAGGCATTTGTCCCTCGTCGATGGGCGCAAAGAACCAGCAGCCCGCCGCCTATTCACCGCTCACCGGCTTGTTCTACGTTCCGGTCACGCGCCTCTGCATGGATATGGAAGCCTTCAAGGTCTCCTATCAGGTCGGGCAGCCCTATGTCGGCGCGACGTTGACGATGTTTCCCGCGCCCGGCGCCAACGGCAACACAGGGGCTTTCATCGCGTGGGACGGCGCCAAAGGCAAAACCGTGTGGTCGAAGCCGGAACGCTTCGCCGTGTGGTCGGGTGCGCTGACGACGGCGGGCGGCATCGTCTTTTACGGCACGCTAGAAGGCTATCTGAAAGCGGTAGACCAGAAGACCGGCAAGGAACTTTTCAAGTTCAAGACGCCGTCCGGCATCGTCGGCAATCCGATGACCTACATGCACGACGGCAAGCAATATGTCGCCGTCCTCTCAGGCGTCGGTGGATGGGCGGGCATCGGCCTCGCCGCCGGATTGACCGATCCGGAAGACGGTTCCGGCGCCGTCGGCGGCTTTGCTTCTCTATCGAGCTATACAGGTCTCGGCGGCACACTGACGGTGTTCGCGCTGCCGTGAAAGGCGGCTCAAGCCGCGGAGATCCATCGGCTCGACGATCAGGAAAACCGCAGCTTGCCGTCGTACTTCACGGCCCAGGCTTCGCCCTTACCTTTGGCTTCCGATTTTTCACCTGTCGGCGGAATAACGTCGCCGATGACGACAGGCTCTTCACCCGCCGATGTCAGCGCCGCGATCACATCGTCAGCGCGCGCCTTCGATACGATTGCGATCATGCCGATGCCGCAGTTGAACGTGCGCAGCAGCTCCGCGTCCGGAATGTTGCCCGTCTTCGCCAGCCATTCGAACACCCCCGGCGCTGTGAATGACGACAGGTCGATCCGGGCCGCAACGTCCTTCGGCATGACCCGTGGCACGTTCTCCGAAAGTCCGCCGCCGGTGATGTGCGACAGCGCCTTGATCGCGCCCTTCAAGCCCGAGCCGCCCGTCGCGCGGATCGCATTGATGAGCGGTTTGACGTAGATCCGCGTCGGCGTCAGCAGCGCTTCCGACAACGACTCGTTTTGCGAATGGGCAAACGGCGCGGGCGCGTTCCAGTCGAGCTTGGCGTGCTCGACAAGCTTGCGCACGAGGCTGTAGCCGTTCGAATGCACGCCCGATGATTTAAGGCCGATTAGAATATCGCCGACGCCGACATCGGCGCGCGGCAGAATTTCGTCGCGTTCGACCGCACCGACCGAGAACCCAGCGAGATCGTAATCGCCGCCTTTGTAGACGCCGGGCATCTCCGCCGTCTCACCACCGATCAGCGCGCAGCCCGCAAGCCGGCAGCCTTCCGCAATTCCCGCGATGACATCGCGCGCCACGTTCACGTCGAGCTTCCCGACCGCGAAATAATCGAGAAAGAAAAGCGGCTCCGCGCCCTGCACGACAAGATCGTTGACGCACATCGCGACGAGGTCGATGCCGATGGTCGCGTGCCGCCCCGTGTCGATCGCGATCTTGAGCTTCGTACCGACGCCGTCGTTTGCAGCGACCAGGATCGGATCGCGAAAGCCGGTGCGTTTCAGATCGAAGAGGCCGCCGAACCCGCCGAGGTCGACGTCGGCGCCCGGACGGCTTGTCGCCTTCGCCAGCGGTTTGATAGCTGCGACAAGCGCATTTCCTGCGTCAATATCGACACCCGCGTCGGCGTAGGTGATGGGTTTCTGCGAATTTTGATCAGCCGCGGACATCAATCCTCGTCGTCGTTTGAATGCAGGATGCAACGGGCGGTGCTGTCTCGAAGCATCGCAGCGGGGAGAAGGTTGGGTTAAACTCACTTTTGCCCCATTGCCAACCCGTCATGGGGGTCGTAGCAGCGACTGGACCTGAGAGCAAACGAAGCACTGACCTCTGGGTTCCACGGGATGTCGCAGCGCTGGTCTTGCCGGCTTGAGTGGCCCTGCAACACGACAAAGATGGGGGATTAACGGTGCTTGCGAGCCGCTGCCTCGCCATTGCTATTCTGATTTCGTCCGTTCTGGCAGGCTTTGATGTCGCGCCCGCGCGCGCCGATGCCGACGCCCCGTACACGGTCGGGAACTACCCTGTCGAGGCGACGGCCGCCAATGCGGTTGCCGCCAAGGAGCAGGCCATGAGCGAAGGCCAGCAGGCCGCGTTTCGCTCGCTGTTGAAGCGCCTGGTTCCTGTCACCGCGTATAAGCAGTTGGATCGGCTCCGCGACGTGAAGGCAGGGGATCTCATCTCGGGCATCTCGGTGCGTTCGGAACGCAATTCCTCGACGACCTACTATGCCGGCCTCGATTTCTCGTTTCAGCCGGACGGCGTGCGTTCACTTCTGACGCAGCAGGGCATTCCCTTCGTCGATCAGCAGGCCCCGCCGGTGACGGTCGTGACGGTGCTCTTGCAGGGCACCCCGCCAACGGCGAGCAACGACAGAGGCCTGTGGCACCGCGCTTGGTCGAGCCTCGATCTCACGCACACGATTACGCCTGTCGTCATGAAGGATTTGAAGCCCTCGATCCAGACCGACACGATAACCGCGCTGATGTCCGGCCAGGACAGCGCATTGCAGAAGCTCAAAGCCGAGTACGGTGAGGGCCTAGTCGTTCTCGCCATTGCCGAGCCGGACATGGCGGCCAAGCGGCTCAACGTAACGATCGCGGGCAGTGACGCCGTCGGCGGACTTTTGTTGAAGCGGGTGTATCGCATTAACGACGGTGATCTCGATTACGCCTCGCAGTTGGCGGCTGTCATCTCGCTCGGCATCTTGGAAGGACGCTGGAAGGCGGTCAAAGCCGGCGTCCTCGACACGGCAGCTGCGCCGCCTTCGAACATGCCTGTCTGGGCCGCCTCGACGACCGGCAGCGGCGAAGACGTGAGGTTGACCGTGGTCTTCGGCAATTCCGATCAGTGGGACGAGATGCGTGGGCAACTTCTCGACACGCCCGGCGTCGACGCCCTGAATATCGGGTCCGTGTCAGACCGAAGCGCCGACGTGTCACTTAAATATCCCGGCGGCGCGGCAAGTCTTGCGAACGCGCTGGGCGCTCGTGGGTTAAGCCTCGCAAACACATCCTCCGGTTGGGTTCTTCGTCCAAGTTACTGAAAAACATAGAAAATATAAAACTCTGACCTACCGCAGATCGCGTCGTCGCACGGGGAACGATGCGTGTTTCTCCCTTTTGTTTTATCGCACTGCAAAGGAGGTTGTTCTCGACGAGACAAACGTCGAGAGGGTAGGTTCGCGCCGCCCGGATATCGAGACGGCCGGGTTGCAGGGAGAGACGGGGTCAATAACGGCGTGAGCATTCCAAATTTAATTACGCTCGGTCGGGTTATCCTCGTACCTGTGGTCTTCTGGCTTTTGCTGACCGGTGAGCTGCAAGCGGCATTTCTGGCATTCGTCGTCGCCGGTATTTCCGATGCGGTCGATGGCTTCTTGGCCAAGCGCTTCAATTGGGAAACCGAGCTTGGCGCTTATCTCGATCCGCTAGCTGATAAATTGCTGATCGTCTGCATCTTCGTGGCGCTGGGCGTGACGGGCCGCCTGCCGTCGTGGCTGGTGATCCTGGTCGTATCGCGCGACGTGCTGATCGTCATCGCCGTCGTCCTGTCTTGGCTTCTCGACCACCCCACGCCGATGAAGCCACTCGCCATTAGCAAGATGAACACTGTTGCTCAAATCGTGCTGGCCGGAACCGTGCTTGCCGATGAAGCGTTCGGTCTGAGGCTGAAAGGGCCGGTACAACTGCTAACCTTGCTCGCCGCAGCCACCACGGTCGCCTCCCTCGTTGCTTATTTGCGCGTCTGGCTGCGGCACATGACGGTATACGAAACTCCCGGCTCGAAAAGCTGAGCATTTAAGGCCATGCTGTTCGGGGTGCTTCGGCAATTGGGTGAGGATCGGGAGCTATGCATTTTGAGCGGCACGCGCTGTTCTGGACGGCGACGGCGTTGCTGTTTGCCTATATCGTGCAGCTCATCGCTCCGGCATTGCTGCCGTTCGCCATCGGTCTGACGCTCGCCTACTTTCTGAGCCCCGTCGTCGATGCGATGGGCCGCATCGGTATTCCGCGCTGGATCGCGACGATCCTGCTGCTCACGTTTTCGACTTTGCTGATCATTTTAGCGCTCGTCTTCGTCGTCCCCATTCTCTTTCAACAGGCGGCGGGTTTCATCGAGTCTGCGCCAGGAGCAATCGACCGCCTGAAGTCACTGATTGAAACCACTGCGCGCGACCATCTCGGACCCCACTATCCTGAGGCGGAGGCAACGGTTCGCAACGCTCTGGACAGCCTCAGCAAGGCCGTTCCATCATTGCTCGCAAGCTTTGCGGGAAGCATCTGGAATCAAGGCACTGCCGCCTACAACTTTTTTACGGTCGTGCTCATCACGCCGGTCGTCTTTTTCTACGTGCTCCTTGATTGGCCCAGCATCGTAGCGAAAATCGATTCCTGGCTGCCCCGCGACGGAGCCGATGAGATTCGTGGACTCGCCACTGAAATCGATTCACGCATCTCGGCTTTCATCCGCGGCCAAGGCGTCGTTTGCATTCTGCTCGCAATCTACTACGCGGGCGCCTACAGCGTGGCTGGACTGAATTACGGCCTTCTCGTCGGCGTGGCGACAGGGCTCGCGTCCTTCATTCCTGTATTCGGATGGTCGATTGGCGCAATAACGGCCATGCTGCTTGCGATAGTTCAGTATTGGCCCGAGTTCACGCCCATCCTGGTCATTGTCGGCATCCTACTCGTCGGACAGGCGCTCGAATCTGCGATCCTGAGCCCCTACATTATCGGCTCCGAAGTCGGGCTTCATCCTGTCTGGGTAATTTTTGCGCTGTTGACCTTCAGCTATCTGTTCGGATTTTTAGGTCTTCTCGTTGCCGTGCCGGTTTCCGCCGCAATCGGCGTGCTCGTACGTTTCGCGCTCCGAAAGTATCTCAACTCCTCTGTCTATCAGGGAGAGGTCGAAGCGGCGCCAAAGGATCCGCAGCAACCCTAGCCCATGACCACGACGCCACAGCAGCTTGTCTTTGAACTTCCCCACCGCGCGGCAATGGGACTTGAAGATTTTCTCGTCTCAGAGTCGAACGCGGCCGCGGTGAGCCTTGTCGATCGTTGGCCCGATTGGCCCATCGGCGCGGCGGTTATCGCGGGCGCCAAGGGCAGCGGAAAAACCCATCTTGCGAACGTCTGGCTGACGCGCGCTGGCGCGACGGCGTTCGAGGCATCCCAGATCTCGCGCGAAACCGTTCCCAAGGTTGCGGCAGCCGGCGCGGTTCTGATCGAGGACATCCAGAACGCCGCTGACGAAGCTGCGCTGTTTCACCTCTTGAACCTTGTGCGCGAGCAGCGGCTGCAGATTCTGCTGACGACGGATACGGCGCCGGGCGATCTCCCGATCACCCTGCCGGACTTCCGCTCCCGTCTGAAAGCCCTGCCGCTCGCGACCATCGATCCGCCTGACGATGCGCTGTTGCGCGCCGTCCTCGTCAAGCTCTTCGCCGACCGGCAGTTGAGTGTCGAGCCGCAACTCGTCGATTACGTGCTCGTTCGCATGGAGCGATCGATGCTGGCGGCAGAACGGTTCGTGTCGGCGGCGGACCGCCGGGCGCTCGCCCTGCAGCGGCGGCTGACGCGCGCGATTGCCGCTGCCACGCTCGACGCACTGGGCTATTGAATCAGCTTAAGAATCGGCTGTCACCCACCCATTCGTCATTTGGGTGTAAACCTACTATATGGATTTCTCGAACCGGATTTCGGAGCATTTCCCCATCATGGCAACCGTGAAAAGCAGAAGCAGCAAGGCAAACGTTCCAGCCGTGCCCGAGGGGCCGGACCGCTTCTACAATCGCGAGCTATCGTGGCTCCAGTTCAATCGCCGTGTTCTTGAAGAAGCGGGCAATCGGCAGCACCCGCTTCTCGAACGGTTGCGCTTCCTGTCGATCGCCGCCGCCAACCTCGACGAATTCTACATGGTGCGCGCGGCGGGCGTGTATGGCCAGATCCGAGCCGGTGTCACGACGCTGTCACAAGACGGCATGACGCCGATGCAGCAGCTCGCCGCCATCAATAAGTTTGTGACAGGCCTCGTCGCCGACGAGCAGTCGAATTGGCGAACCATCAAGGACGAGCTTAGCGCCGCCGGGCTGCATGTTCTTCAACCGGAAGATTTGACCGACGGCGAACGCGCCTGGTTGGAAAAGCTCTTTCTGAGTCACATCTTTCCGATCCTGACGCCCATCGCCGCCGATCCTGCGCATCCGTTCCCGTTCATCCTCAACAGGGCCATGACGATCGCGGTGGACATGGTGCGCCCGATCGACGGCAAGACCATGAACGGCCTGATCCCCATTCCCGGTCAGCTCGAACGTTTCATTCGTCTCGAAACACATCCCGACAAGCCGCACGACGTGCGTTTCATTCAGCTCGAAAACGTCATCGGCATGCATTTGTCTGAACTGTTCTCAGGCTTCGAAATCAAGAGCCAGGGCACGTTCCGCGTGCTGCGCGACAGCGATATCGAATTCCAGGAAGAAGCCGAAGATCTCGTCCGCTCCTACGAAAGCCAGTTGAAGCGCCGCCGCCGCGGCAACGTCATCCGGCTCGAGATCGATTCACGCATGCCTGAAAAGCTTCGCAAGTTCGTCATCGACGAACTCGAAGTGCGCGATGAAAGCGTTTTCGTGAAGGAAGGTATTCTGGCGCTCGCCGATACTACCCAGCTCATCGTCTCCGACCGACCGGAATTGTTGTTCAAGCCGTTCACGATCCGCTTTCCCGAACGCATTCGCGAATTTTCCGGCGACTGTTTCGCCGCGATCCGCAACAAGGACATCCTCGTCCATCATCCCTACGAAAGCTTCGACGTCGTCGTGCAGTACCTGCGCCAGGCCGTTGCCGATCCGAACGTCATGGCGATCAAATGGACGCTCTATCGCACCTCGCGCGACAGCCCGATCATTCAGGCGCTGAAAGAAGCCGTGGAAGCCGGTAAGTCGGTAACGGCCGTTGTTGAGCTCAAGGCGCGCTTTGACGAAGCGGCGAACATCCGCTGGGCGCGCGATCTCGAAAGTGCGGGCGTCCACGTCGTCTACGGCTTCACCGAATTGAAGACCCACGCCAAGCTTGGCTTCGTTGTCCGCCGCGAAGGCACCGACCTCACGACTTACTGCCACATTGGCACCGGCAACTACCATCCGCAAACGGCGCGTGTGTATACGGACCTTTCCCTCTTCACGACCGACCCGATGGTCGCACGCGACGTCACGCGCATTCTAAACTTCGTCACGGGCTACGGTGAGCCTGTGGAACTAGAATGCATGGCCGCGAGCCCGCACGGCATTCGCAACCGCATCATGACGCACATTGCCGAAGAGATCAGGAATGCGAAGGCGGGAAAACCGTCCGGCATCTGGTGGAAAATGAACGCGCTCGTCGATCAGCAGATCATTTCTTCGCTTTATGATGCCAGCAACGCCGGTGTGCCGATCGATCTCGTCGTGCGCGGCATTTGCTGCCTGCGTCCGGGGATTCCGGGGCTATCGAGCAACATCCGCGTAAAAAGCATCGTCGGCCGCTTTCTTGAACACTCGCGCATTTACTGTTTTGCCAATGGAGAGGCCTTGCCTTCCCCCAAGGCCGCCGTCTACATCAGCTCCGCCGATATGATGCCTCGAAATCTTGACCGGCGCGTCGAAGCCTTGGCGCCGATTAAGAATCCGACAGTCCACGAGCAAGTTCTGAATCAGATCATGGTTGCGAACCTGAAAGACAACCAGCAGAGCTGGCGGATCAATTCCGACGGCAGCGCGACCCGGATCGAACCGGGTCCGGGGGAGGAAGCCTTCAATGCCCATAAGTACTTCATGACCAATCCTTCGCTTTCGGGCCGCGGACAGTCTCTGAAAGAGAGCTTCCCGCAACGTTTCCGCCAGCCTGGTTAGGCCCGGAGCTTGAATGACACGGTGGAAAGAAATCTCGGGCGCGAATGAGCGCACCGCAGAAATGGAGCCTATCGCCGTTGTCGACATCGGCTCCAACTCCGTGCGCCTTGTCGTCTATGAAGGCGCCGTGCGGGCACCGACGCCGGTCTTCAACGAAAAGATCCTTTGCGGTCTCGGGCGCTCGGTCGCAACGACCGGCAGTCTCGCGGCCGATGCCGTCGAACGCGCCATCGCGGCCCTGTCACGCTTCCGCGTGATCGCGCATATCCTCAGCGTCAAGAACATCATGGTGATTGCCACCGCGGCCGTTCGCGACGCTCAGAATGGCCATGACTTCATCACCCGTGGCGAGAAGGCGATCGGCGCGAAGATCGAAGTCCTCTCTGGCGAAACGGAAGCTCGCCTCGCCGCCCAGGGCATCATGATGGGTTTCATCGATGCCGACGGCGTCGCGGGCGATCTGGGCGGCGGCAGCCTCGAATTGATCGATCTGGAGCAGGATCGCCTTAAGGAAGCCGCGACCTTGCCGCTCGGCGGTCTGCGCCTGATCGACACCACCGGCAACAAGATCGAACGCGCGACCGATATCATCGACAACGCGCTGGCAAGTTTGCCCTGGCTCAGAAACGGCACGGGGCGCACGTTCTATGCCGTCGGCGGCACGTGGCGCGCGCTCGCGAAAATGCAGATGGACCGCGTCGATTATCCGTTGCGCGTCATGCAGGGCTATCGGTTGACCACGCGCGAAGCGCTCGACCTGTGCGAGCAGTTCCGCAAGGTCAAGAAGCCGCTCGATTTGCCCGGCATCACCGGCGTCGCCCGGGCCCGCCGCGAAGTCCTGCCGTTCGGCGCCCTCGTGCTGGAGCGCCTGTTGCGGCAGATGGAACCGCGCCAAGTCGTATTCTCCGTGTTCGGCATCCGCGAAGGCTTGATCTACGGACTTCTGCCGCCCTACGAGAAAGCGCGCGATCCGCTGATCAGTTTCTGTGAGGATTACGCCGCGCTCCGCTCCCGTTCGGTCGAGCACGCTTACGAGCTTTGCGCCTGGACCGACCAACTCTTCTCCGATCCAGCCCTCGAAGAAACGGCGGATGAACGACGCCTGAGACACGCAGCCTGCCTGTTGTCGGATGCCGGCTGGCGGGCGCATCCCGACTACCGTGGCGAGCAGAGCATCAACACCATCGCCCATGCCGGGCTGGGCGGCGTGGACCACCAGGGGCGGATATTTCTGGCCCTCTCGGTTTTTCACCGCCACGAGACATCCGAGGATAGCAGCGCCGGGCTTTCGGACCGCCTGCGCAGCCTTGTTAGTAAACGTGTGCAGCGTCGAGCCCGGATTCTTGGTGCGGCGATCCGGGCTGCCCATATGCTCTCGATCGGCATGGCGGGCGTCATCGACCAGACGCCCCTCAGCTTTGAAGACGGCGCGCTTGTCCTGACCCTTCCCCCGGTTTATGCGGCCCTGGACGGGGAAAGGCTGCGGCGGCGATTCGGAGCACTCGCCGAATTGGTCGGCAAGCGGGCGGAAATCCGATTTAGCGGTTGAGAGGCAGTACGCCTCGCTTGCGTCGCAACAATTTCTGATAATCTCGGATTAAAGTTCGCAGGATGAAGACAGCCTCCATGGCGGAAGATCTTTACGATATTCTCGGCGTATCGCGCGGGGCGTCAGAGGATGAAATACGCAGTGCATTTCGCAAGCTCGCGAAAGCCAGCCATCCTGACGTCAATCCCGGCAATGCCGGCGCGGCCGAGCGCTTCAAGAAAATCACCGCCGCCAACGACATCCTGAGCGATCCGGAAAAGCGCCGCCAGTACGATGCGGGCGAAATCGACGCCAAAGGCGATCCGCGCCGCCCGCAATGGAGCCGGGCCGGAGCCGGTGCCGGGCGTCACAGCCCGTTCGGCGCCCGCGGTTTCGAGGGCCGGGCAGGGGCGGGTGGCGGTTTCGATGACTTCAGCTTCTCCGACATTTTTTCAGACGTCTTCGGCGCCGCCGGCACCCGCGCCCGCCGCGATGCGCAGGGAGCGGGTCCCCGCGGCAACGATGTCCGCTATTCGCTAGAGGTCGATTTTCTCGACGCAGTTCAAGGCACCAAGAAGCGCGTCACGCTGCCTGACGGCGGCACACTCGATCTCAACGTTCCCGAAGGCGTGGTCGACGGTCAGGTTCTGCGGCTCAAAGGTAAGGGCGCGCCCGGCGCCATCGGTGGCGAGGCGGGCGACGCTCTGGTCGAAATCAAGGTTCGCCCGCATCCCGATTTCCGCCGTGAGGGTGATGATCTGCTGCTTGAGCTGCCGATCACGATCGACGAAGCGGTTCTCGGCGGCCGTGTCGAAGTTCCGACCGCCACGGGCCGCGTGCAGTTGACGCTTCCCAAGGGCACGAGTTCCGGCAAGACGTTTCGCCTGAAGGGCAAGGGGGCGCGCGGCAAGAACGGCCACGTCGGCGATCAGCTCGTCACCGTCAAGATTGTCATGCCGTCCGAGATCGACGATAGCCTGTCGTACTTCTTCTCCGAATGGCGCCAGACTCACTCGTACGATCCGGGCCGGAAGTAGCCAGTCCCTAACGTCATCCCGGCGAAGGCCGGGATCCAGTGAAATTGCAATATCTGTCTTGTCGAGGCTTGTCTGGGTGCCGACCTTCGTCGGCATGACGGTGGCGTGTGTCCGCGATTGGCGGCCTTACGGAATGCGAGTCGCCAATTGCAACTACAAACTCTACCTCGCAGCAGGCACCGCGCGCACTTCGCCGTTGACGAGGGTCAGCGCAAGCTCACCACGCTTGAGCTTCAGCGCGGCATCGCCAAACAGCGTCCGCCGCCAACCCTGCAGGGCCAGAATATCGGCTTCATCCGATGTCGCGAGCTGTTCCAGATCATCGCTATCGGCAATGATGCGCGGCGCCACGCCATGCTCGGCAGCGGCCGCCTTCAGCAGTACTTTTAAAAGCTCCAGCGTCGCGCTCGCTTCGGCCGAGAGCGCTTCGTTGCGCTCGATCTTCGGCAGCGTCTTCGGATCGCGCGCCAGACCCGCCTTCACGACATCGATGATTTCCTTCGCCCGCTGCGAGCGCGCAAAACCGTCCGACAGCGTACGCAATTGCCCAAGCGCATCGGCGCTGGCGGGCAACTGATTGGCGATATCGTAAAGCGCATCGTCGCGCAGCACGCGGCCGCGCGGCACGTCGAGCTGTTGCGCCATCCGTTCACGCCACGCGGCAAGCTCGATCAGCACGGCGAGCGACTTGCGTCCCTTCACGCGCAGCTTCAGCCGCTGCCAGGCATTTTCCGGTTTCGCATCGTAGGTGGAAGGGCTGATGAGCACTTCCATCTCTTCCTGCAGCCACGGCGTCCGGCCGGTCTTTTCCAGCATCTGCTTGAGACGCACATAGACGTCGCGCAGGTGCGTGACGTCGGCCAGCGCGTAGTCGAGCTGCTTGTCGGACAGGGGCCGGCGGCTCCAGTCCGTGAAGCGGGAACTTTTGTCGAGATCGACGCCCGTCGTCTTCTTGACGAGGTTCACATAGCTGATGCTGTCGCCATAGCCGCAGACCATCGCGGCGACCTGACTGTCGAACACCGGCGTCGGCACGACTTGCGACTTCAGATAGACAATTTCGATATCCTGCCGCGCGGCGTGAAACACTTTCACGACCGACTCGTTCGCCATCAAATTATAGAATGGTGTCAGGTCGATGCCGGGACTCAACGGGTCGACGACCGCCTCGGCTTCCGGCCCCGCGAGCTGGATAAGGCACAGCAACGGCCAGAACGTCTGCTCGCGCAGAAATTCGGTGTCAACGGCAACATATTCACTTTTCGCCAGCACATCGCAGAGTGCCGACAGTTCGGACGTGGTCGTGATCATTCGCATCAGGGCAACGCCTATAGCGCATGGATTTGTTGTTGTCGCCATCAGCTTGGTCGCGGCGTGAACAGGCTTTTGGACGCCGGCGGCCTCCAAGGGTGGCCCGGAAATCCCCACTATGAAATCCCTGGAATTACGGGGCCCGCACGCCCGAATATCCGTGCGGAGGGCCAGCCGGAAACTCTGTCGGGCGGTAACCTTGACTTTCCGCCGCCCACATGCGCTTTTCCGCGGCGATTTTCACCCACATGACCAAAGGGTTTTCCGGCCATGGCCGAGGCTAAGCTGCATCGTTATCGCTCGCACACCTGCGGCGCGCTCCGGAAGAGCGACGTCGGCTCCGACGTACGTCTTTCGGGCTGGGTGCACCGCGTGCGTGACCACGGCGGCGTTCTGTTTATTGACCTGCGCGATCATTACGGCCTGACCCAGGTGGTGGCCGATCCCGACAGCCCGGCGTTCAAGGTCGCCGAAACTCTGCGTTCAGAATGGGTTGTCCGCGTCGACGGGAAGGTCCGCGACCGGCCCGAAGGCACTGTCAACCCGGAGCTGCCGACGGGTGAGGTCGAGCTTTACGCCACTGAAATCGAAGTGCTTTCCGCCGCGAAAGAGCTTCCCGTTCCGGTCTTCGGCGAGCCCGATTACCCGGAAGACCTGCGCCTGCAATATCGCTTCCTCGATCTGCGCCGCGAGACGCTGCACGGCATCATCATGAAGCGGCTCGACATCACGCGCTCGATTCGCCGCCGCATGCATGACGTAGGCTTCAACGAATTCCCGACGCCGATCCTGACCGCATCGAGCCCCGAAGGCGCGCGCGACTTCCTCGTGCCGAGCCGCATTCATTCGGGCAAATTCTACGCCCTGCCGCAGGCCCCACAGCAGTACAAGCAACTTTTGATGGTCTCTGGCTTCGACCGCTATTTCCAGATCGCACCTTGCTTTCGCGACGAAGACCCGCGCGCCGACCGTCTGCCCGGCGAGTTCTACCAGCTTGACGTCGAGATGAGCTTCGTCGAGCAGGAAGACGTGTTCCAGACGATGGAGCCAGTCATCACCGGCCTGTTCGAGGAATTCGGCAACGGCAAGCCGGTCACGAAAGGCTGGCCGCGCATTCCTTACGATACGGCCATCGCCAAGTACGGCTCCGACAAGCCCGATCTGCGCAACCCGATCGAGATGGCCGATGTCACCGAGCACTTCCGCGGCTCGGGCTTCAAGGTCTTCGCGGGCATGATCGAGAAGGATGCCAAGACGCGCATTTGGGCAATCCCCGCGCCGACCGGCGGCAGCCGCGCATTCTGCGACCGCATGAACTCCTGGGCGCAAGGCGAAGGGCAGCCGGGCCTCGGCTATATCTTCTGGCGCGACGGCGACGAAGCGGGCGCCGGTCCGATTGCGAAGAACATCGGCCCCGAACGCACGATTGCGATCAAGAACCAGCTCGGCCTGAAGGACGGCGACGCCGTCTTCTTCGTCGGCGGCAACCCCGCGAACTTCTACAAGTTCGCAGGCGCGGCCCGCGATCGCGCCGGTCATGAATTGAAGCTGATCGACGAGAACCGCTTCGCGCTCGCCTGGATCGTCGACTTCCCGTTCTACGAATGGAACGAGGAAGACAAGAAGATCGACTTCTCTCACAACCCGTTCTCGATGCCAAAGGGCGGCCGTGAGGCGCTGGAAGCCGCCGAGAAATCCGGCCGCGATGCGCTTCTCGCGCTCAAGGCGAACCAGTACGACATCGTCTGCAACGGCTACGAGATTGCCTCGGGCTCGGTTCGTAACCATGTCCCCGAGACGATGGTGAAAGCGTTCGAGATCACCGGGCTTTCGAAGGCCGATGTCGAAGCGCGCTTCGGTGGTCTCTACCGCGCATTCCAATATGGCGCGCCGCCGCACGGCGGTATGGCGGCTGGCATCGAACGCATCGTCATGCTGCTGACAGGCGGCAAGACCGTTCGCGAAGTTGCGCTCTTCCCGATGAACCAGCAGGCGGCAGATCTTCTGATGGGCGCGCCGAGCGAAGCCTCGCCCAAGCAACTGCGCGAACTCTCCATCCGTGTCGTCACGCCGGAGAAGAAAGCCTAGAGCTCTTTGTCATCCTCGGCTTTGCACCGAGGATGACAATCAACGTCTCACCTTCTCTGACGTCATCCCGGCGCAGGCCGGGATCCAGCCAACTCGCGCCATCCGTCATGCTAAAGGCCGCCTGGATGCCGACCTTCGTCGGCATGACGATAAATGCGTGCGATTGGCTGCCTGCTTCCCACCGGGGAGTCGCCAATCGCCAACAAAAAAAGCGCCTTTCAAGTGAAAGGCGCTTAAGTTTTATCCGGACTACTGGGCTTGAAATCCGGTCGGGGTAATCGCCGAGATTAGTTTGTAAGGCCCCGCGCCTGCGGCAGCAGCACCGACACGATGACTGTTCTGCCATCCTTCACGGCATTGCCGACCCACTGGCCTTGCTCGCCGCGATAAAGCGGAGAAATTCCGGTATATCCCTGATGTGCCAACTGCACGCGCGCCTGCTCGGCGTTTGCCGCGTTCGCGAGTTCGGCACTCAAGGCAGCCGCTGACGCGCCGTTGTTCGTTGCTGCTTCGTCGGCATAAGCCGGAAGCGCCATGCCGGTCAGCGCCAATCCAATTAACATTATGCGAGTCATGTAAGCTCCATTAAACTGCGCGGCGCACATGCCGCCTGTGATGAATCTGAGATAGACACCCAACCCGTTCACCGCCACACAACTCCCCGTGCGTCCGATCGCGAATGTCGTGAACAAGATGTGATCGACGCCCCGTTCGGTTGCATCGAATGATTGAAATGAGAGGCGAAACGCAATGAAACTGCTGTTCCTCGGCGCCGGTGCGACTGGCGGCTATTTCGGCGGCTATTTGGCGAAGGCTGGTGTCGATGTGACGTTTCTCGTCCGCCCCAAGCGCCGCGAACAGCTGGCACGCGATGGCCTCAAGATCGAAAGCGCGGACGGCCGTCTCGATATCCCCGTCAAAGCCATAACCCGCGACGAGATCGTCGCTCCGTATGATGCAGTCATCCTCAGCGCGAAAGCCTACGACCTCGACAGCGCGATAGATGCGATCCGCCCGGCTGTCGGCGACAAGACACTGATTTTGCCGGTGCTCAACGGCATGAAGCATCTTGATACGCTCGACGCTGCGTTCGGCGCTGCGCGCGTGCTCGGCGGTCTTACCCATATCAGTGTGACGCTGACCGAGGACGGCATAATCCGCCAGTTTGGGCAATTGTCGACGCTGACGATGGGCGCGCGCTTCGCCGGGCAGAAGGCGGCGGCGACGGCGCTTTACGAGACACTCGCTCGTGGCATCGAAGTGCGCCATGCTGACGACATCATCTTTGCGATGTGGGAGAAGTGGTACTTCCTCGCCGCCTTCGCAGCATCGACGTGCCTGATGCGCGCCGGCGTTGGCGACATCGTGCGGGCCGCGCACGGAGCAGAGTTTACGCTGAATGTGCTGAACGAATGCACCGCCATCGCTGGTGCAAACGGTTATCCGCCTCAGCCCGAGACGATGGAATTTTCGCGGACTTTCCTGACCGATCCGGCTTCGACGCTGTCGGCTTCGATGCTGCGCGATATCCAGCGCGGTGAGCAAATCGAGGCGGACCAGATCGTCGGCGACATGATCCGCCGCGGCAGGGCGCACGGCGTTGCGACGCCGCTTCTCGATCTCGCTTATCTCCATTTGCAGGCTTATGAGAACCGCCGTGCGGCCGTTAAGCCCGGTTGATCGCTATCGAGGCCCGTAGGATTACGACTTGTTAATCCGGCTGCGGCGTCTGCCTTGTTTCCAATCCGCCGATGCGAGACTAATACGGAAATCATCTGCAGCCTGGAGATCCGGCATGATCCGTACGCTCGCCGCCGCTGTGTTCGCACTGTTCGCTCTGACAGCATCGGCGGATGCGCGTGCCCCTGCATACGCTGACGAATGGAACGGCGCCGAGATCAACTGGCGCGACGCGCGGTCCGGCATTTATGAATCGGCGCACACGGGCCGGCCTGTCATCATGGTATTTCACGCCACATGGTGCTCCGTCTGCAAACGGTTCCGCCAGGTCTTCAAGGACCCGGCCGTGGTTGCAGCTTCGCGCGATTTTGTGATGATCCTGGTCGATGCCGACCAGGAAAAGGAGGTCAATGGCGCCTTCCAGCCGGACGGCTCTTACGTCCCGCGCACGCTCTTTCTCGATTCGGATGGCAACGTTTCCGACAAGCTCGTCGGAACCGATCCGCAGTATCCCCATTCCGTCAACGTCGACAGTCCGGCTGAACTGCTTGCGCTGATGAAGAAAGCGCACAGCGTCTACAACATTGCACCCGCCGTCGCCACCCCGGAGCCATCCGGCCAAGATCCGATCTGATAATTCTCCGGAACTTTTCCTCAGCGTGTTGCGCTCGCCCGTCTGACCCGCCATAAGGGCCGGCAACGCGGACGTGGTGGAACCGGTAGACACACAGGACTTAAAATCCTGAGACGGTAACGTCGTGAGGGTTCGAGTCCCTCCGTCCGCACCAAATCCATCTGCGATGCAAACAGCAGACATGATGCGATGACCATGTTGTCCTGCGACTGATGCATTAGGACACTGCCCATCAACTCCCCGTTGACACTTGGGGGCGCTCCCGCGTCAACGACGTGTGCGCTTCGCAACTCGTAAGCACCCAAGCTCTGGTTCGCGTCGCCTTTGGGATAGTTTTGGTCCATCGGCGGAGCAAAGTGGATCCGGTTAGCCCGCTTAGCGAAAGAGGATCACAATGGCGAGCCGAACCTATGGAATGTTGCTCGTTATCTTGTCAGCTATTCTTTGGAGCACTGCCGGTGCCTTCGTGAGGATGGCAAACCTTGATTCGTGGACGCTTATTGGGTGGCGGTCCCTGTTTGCATTCGTGACGCTCGCCGGGTTTGCAGCCTACGAGCATCAGAATAATTTGATAAAAGCCGTAACGGGGGTGGGGTCTTCTGGAGTTGTTGCGATCACGCTCTCTGTTCTGTCAACGATCGCATACATCTTCGCATTGAACCTGACGACCGTTGCCAACGTCATGATTGTGTATGCGACGTTGCCATTCATCGCTGCGCTCATCAGCTATGTCTGGATCAGCGAACGGGTGACCGTGCGTCTGCTCGGCGCGGGGATCACGGCCTTTATTGGCATCGCCATTATGGCCGGGTCAGCGGCAACGGCGAAAGATATCCTCGGTATCATCGCAGCTTTCGTCATGACGGCAACCTTTGCGTCGCAGATCGTTCACGCGAAAGTTTACCCCAAGCTTGACTTGAACGTTGTCATGGCATTGGCGGCTGGAGCGTGCGCCCTGATTGCCATTCCCTTCATGAATCCTGGGCTTCCATCGCCGAGGGCCCTTCTGGCCTGCGCTTTGTATGGTGGCTTGACGTCCGGGCTTGCTTACGTTCTAGCGCTCAACGGTGGTCGCTACATTACCGCCGGCGAATCCGGATTCATTCAAATGCTCGACGTCGTGCTCGGCCCAGTGCTGGTCTGGATTTTCTTTGCAGAGCAGCCCGAAAATGCCGTGCTGGCGGGGGGTGCTATCGTGCTCTCGGCGGTTGTTTGGTATCTTGCGCCCGCCGTCCGCGCACCGGCCATACCATAATGCTGAGTGCCGGGAAGGTAACGTCGTCAGGGTTCGAGTCCCTCCGTCCGCACCATTTGTCGAATTGACAACGATCGCGGGTATGTACGCTGGTGCCCAGCCCGCATTTCCAAACAGAGTCGTAAGCGCCTTGCGAAAGCGTGAATCGATAGCCCAGCTTGCCGAACACGCTCTGCGCTTGGCGCAGGTCGGCGAATTCGAAGGCGCCGCCGCATTTTTCGAGCAAGCCATCGCGCTCGACGCTGGCAATCTCGATCTGCGATACAACCTCGCCGTGGTTGAAGAAAACTTGGGCCACATCGGCAAGGCCGCGTCTCTGCTCATCCAGGTTTTGCAACGCAAGCCGGTGAGCCCGTTCGCGGCGGCTTCGCAGTTGTCGCGGCTGTTCACCCGCTATCGCGTCGACGACGGTGCCGTTTTGACGGCTGCCGGCTTAAGCACCGCGCTGCAAACCCGCGACGTCGCGCTTCAGCCGCTCACCGAGGCGGGCCTGCGATGGTTGTCGACACAGAATGCAGATTGGCGTGATGGCATTCGTCGTATCGCAAGCGGCGAAATGAGTGAGCTGGAAGCGGGCCGCGCGATCCTCGGTAAGCTACGTCACCTCGGCCGCGCCGAACACGAAATGCTTTGCCTCTGCCTGCGCGAGGGTATCGTCAAGAGCATCGACAACGAACGCCTGCTCACAGGCGTGCGCGCAGCGATCCTGCTCGATGCCGGCCGCACGTTGTTCGACGACCGCGATCATTTCAATCTTGCACTGGCACTGATGGTTCAAGGCTGGAACAACGACTTTGCCTGGGCCGAAACCTCGCAAGAGACGGACGCACTTTCCGCTGTGAAGATCGAGCGCGCCGCGCTGCTGGCGGCCGATATGCCGACGACGCACGCATTCCTGTGCGCGGCCCTGTATCGACCGCTGGAGGAGATTGTGTCGCCGCCGCTCGGCGTGGACGATATGCGCGTCTTGAAGCCTAAAAGTTTCCGCGAAACACTCAGCGCACAAATTCTCGAACGCGCCGACAGAGACGCTGCCGCCAAGTCGATCCCGGCAGTCGGTGCGCTTTCTGATGCAACCTCGCTGAAGGTTGCGCGCCAGTACGAAGCCTCGCCCTATCCGCGCTGGAAAACGGTTCAGCGTTCCGCGCCCGGCGCGCTGCAACGCTATCTCGGCCGCTTGATGCCTGCGGATCGCTTTGCATTCATGGACAAGGAATGTGACGTCCTGATTGCGGGCTGCGGCACCGGGCAACAGGCTTTGATGTCGGCGACGGCGCATGGCCCCAAGGCGCGGCTGCTCGCCATCGACATCTCGCGGGCGAGCCTCGCCTACGCCAGTGTCATGGCCGCGCGTGAGAAGGTCACCAACGTCTCGTTCGTTCAGGCCGACATTCTCGATGTTGCGCGCCTGGAACGTCGCTTCGATCTCATCTATTGCGTCGGCGTTCTGCACCACATGGCTGACTGGCGTGCAGGCTGGCGCGCATTGCTGTCGTGCTTGAAACCGTCGGGCCTAATGAACATCGGGCTCTACAGCGCGACGGCGCGGCAAGGTCTTCGCGACTTGCGCGACGATAAGGATTATCCCGGCGCGGGCTGTACGGATTCTGCCGCGCGCATCTACCGCCGGTCGCTACTGTTGCGCGATGATGAAACTCCGGCGAGCTACGTCAAGCAAAGCCGCGATTTCTTTGCGCTCAACACATTCCGCGATCTCGTCCTGCATGAAAGCGAAGCGACCGTGACGATCGAGGAGATAGCACAGTTCCTCGATGATGAAGGCCTCGTGTTTCGCGGTTTCGTATTGGACGCGAACGTGCTGCAGGAATTCGCAACTCTGTTTCCCGCTGCCGCCCCCGCCGGCACGCTTGCCTACTGGGCGGCTTTCGAGCGGCTGAAACCCCACACGTTCGACGGCATGTACTACTTCTGGGTCGAACGTCAGGACAAACCCGCCGCCGGATAAGGGAATTGTGTCGCGTCATGCAAAGCGCCTGGCGAACATGACGCAAACCACGACCACGCCCGTTGCCGCGATCATTGTCCAGGCGACGGGCTCGTGTAGAACAAGCCCTGCGAACGCGAGGCCGAGAAACGGCTGCAGCAACTGCAGCTGACCGACGCTTGCAGTGCCTCCGATTGCCAGTCCGCGATACCAGAAGACAAAACCGATAAGCATGCTGAAGACCGAGACATAGGCCAGGCCCATCCACGCGGACGATCCAATGTCGGCCCACGACGATGGCAGCGTCGCAATTGCAATCAGCAACATTGCCGGCGCGGCAAAGACCAGCGCCCATGATATGACTTGCCATCCGCCGTACTGGCGAGCGAGTTTGGCGCCTTCGGCGTAGCCCAAGCCGCAAACGATGATCGCACAGATCATCAGAATATCACCGACGGGCGACGCATTTCCCTCGTGACCGAAGGCGAAGCCAGCAACCGTCGCGCTTCCCACGATTGAGAAGAGCCAGAACAACGGCTTCGGTCGCTCGCCCCCACGCACGACGGCGAAGATCGCAGTCGCAAGCGGCAAGAGACCGATAAACACGATCGAATGCGCCGACGTGATGTGTTGGAGCGCGATCGCCGTCAGCAACGGAAAGCCGATAACGACGCCCGCTGCCACGATGCCGAGCGGCAGAAGCTCGCTGCGGTCGGGCTTTTTCTGCCGCAGAGCGATCAGCAGCATCGCCGCCAGCAGGGCAGCGATGACGGCGCGGGCGGACGTCAAGAATAAGGGAGAAAATCCAGAAACGGCGACGCGCGTCGCCGGCAGGGATCCGCTGAAAATGATCACGCCGATCAGGCCGCTGATCCATCCGTCGGCCGAGGATTTCATATCGCCTCCATAGTGCTGAAGGTCGATAGACTTAGATGGGGCTGACTGGCGCGCCCAGACACAATGCAGTACAATTTCAAGAAACTGTACTGATACAAAAAGCCATACACATGAAGAAACCGAAGAATCGCGGCGCAACCCGCACCGACATCGTCATGCGCGAGATCCGGGCCAAAGTCGCAAAACGTACTTTGGCGGTCGGAGACCGATTGCCGTCCGTCCGCCGGTTCGCGGCGACAATGGGTGTCTCCCCGTCGACCGTTGTCGAAGCCTACGACCGGCTGGCGGCCGAGGGCCTGATCCGGGCGCGGAGAGGTTCCGGCTTCTACGTGTCGGGAACGGCGCTGCCGCCGCTCGCCTTCAAGGAAACCGGCCCCAAGCTCGATCGCGCCGTCGATCCGTTTTGGGTTTCGCGTCAATCTCTCGAAGCGGATGCACGCGTCTTGAAGCCGGGCTGCGGTTGGCTACCGTCAGATTGGATGCCGGGCGAGGACTTGCGTCGGGCCTTTCGCAAGTTTGCGCGCGCCGACGATCATCTGCTGACCGAATACGGCAGCACGCGTGGAGCGATAAATTTGCGCCGCCATCTGCTCGCGCGCTTTGCAGAGGACGCGCTTGAGTTGACGCCGGATCAGCTGCTGCTGACCGCATCGGGCACGCAGGCGATTGATCTGATTTGCCGCTTCCTGCTGCGTCCGGGCGATACGGCTTTGATTGACGATCCCTGCTACTTCAATTTTCGGGCGCTTTTGCGCGTGCATCAGGTGAAGATCGTCGGCGTGCCCTACACGCCGTCGGGTCCAGACGTTGCACGTTTTGAAGCCATCCTCGCTTCCGAACGGCCGCGCCTCTACATCACCAATTCCGCACTGCATAATCCGACCGGTGCAACGATGTCGTTGCAAACCGCCCATCGCCTGTTGAGCGCAGCAGAGGCGCACGACCTGACGATCGTCGAGGATGACATCTTCGCCGATCTCGAACCCGACCCGTCTCCGCGCCTCGCCGCATTGGACGGTTTGAGACGCGTCATTCGTATCGGCAGTTTCTCGAAAACACTTTCTGCGTCCCTACGCTGCGGTTACATCGCCACGCGGCCCGACTGGATCGAAGATCTCGTTGACCTCCAGGTCGCGACCAGTTTCGGCGGCCCGAGCCCCGTCGCGACCGAAGTTCTGGCCGACGTGCTCACCGGCGGCGGCTATCGCAAGCACATGGATGAGCTTCGATCGAAGCTGGCAAGGTTGCGCCGCCGGACGGCAGATAAACTACATGATCTGAACATCGAGCCGTGGGTGATGCCCCGCGGCGGCTTTCACCTCTGGTGCAAGCTGCCGAATGCACGGGATTCCGCGGCTGTCGCGCGAGCGGCGCTTAAGGAAGACGTTGTGCTCGCTCCAGGAAACGTTTTCAGCGTATCGGACACCGCGTCGGAATTTCTGCGCGTCAACGTCGCACAATCGACCGATCCGCGGGTATGGGACGTTATGCGCCGCGCCATCGACGCCGGAAATCACGGGGCGGCAGAATGATATTTTCGAATGTCGCGTGACCGATTACCCTCGCGACGCCGTTGCTAAAGAATTTTCAAATACGCACGCAAATCATACGCGTCATTCACTGTGGGAAAGAGTTCCGCTTGTTTAAGCGATAGCGTGGGCCTCGGGCTGTCCCTTGCCACTTTGTAACGCGATTTGTCGGACAGGCAGCGACGGAACTGCCTTTCTGAACCGTCGTTAATCGGGGGCGACGACTGGCCTCGGATACTTTGCATGGAAACGCATTAGGAAACGGACGTGTCGGATGCGTGCCAAAAGTTTTGTCCTGCCGATAATCATCGCGCTCGTTGCGGGCGCGGGTTATGCGGCGTGGATGCGCGAGCATCCTGCCGGCGCCGAAAAGAAGAAGCCGGAAGAAGCCGTTCCCGCCACCGTCGCGACCGCGGAACGAAAAGACTTTCCCGTTTACTATGATAGCTTAGGCAACGTGCAAGCATGGAATACCGTGACCGTGCGTTCGCGTGTCGATGGCGAGATCGACAAGGTTGCGTTCCAGGAAGGCCAGTTCGTCAAGGCCGGAGATCTTCTGATCCAAATCGATCCGCGGCCGTTTCAAGCGACACTCGATCAAGCCGTCGCAAAAAAGGCTCAGGACGAAGCTGACCTCGTCAATCTAAAACGCGATCTCGATCGTTTCGTGAATGCGGGACCGTTGGCGACAACGCAACAGCAGATCGACACGCAGCGCTCGGCCGTGAAGCAGCAGGAAGCATTGATCGCTGCCGACGCCGGCGCCATCGACGACGCCAAAGTGCAGCTCACGTATACGACGATCCGCGCGCCGATCTCGGGCCGCATGGGGTTTCGCCTCGTCGATCAAGGCAATATCATCCACGCGACCGATACCGGCGGCGTTGCAACCATCATGCAGATCGAGCCGATTGCGGTGATCTTTACGGAGCCTGAGCAAAAGCTTTTGAGCATCCTCGATCAATTGAAGCACGGTGCGCTGCAGGTCGCAGCCTATACTCCGGATGGTCAGCGCGAACTGGGCAAGGGCGAGTTGTCACTCGTAGACAATCAGGTCGACATGACGACGGGCACGATCAAGCTGAAGGGAAAATTCGCCAACGCCGATCATGTGCTTTGGCCCGGCCTCTCGGTGTCGACGCGATTGCTCATCCGAACGGAAAAGAACGTCGTCGTCATTCCCGATGCAGCTGTCCAGCGCGGCCCTGAAAATTTGTTCGCCTACGTCGTGCGTCCCGACAATCGGATCGAGATGCGCAAGCTCATCGTCGGTGAGATCCAGGATGGTGAAGCCGTGATCAAAAGTGGCGTCGAACCCGGAGAGCGCGTGGTTACATCCGGCTACTATCGCCTTGCGCCCGGAACGCTCGTTGATTTGACGGAGCAGAACGACCGCAAGGAAAAGGCTGCCCACACCACCGCGTCAGATATGACCGCGCGCCCGAAGCGCCCGTCCGGCGAGGCCGAGTAACATGGAGAGCGGCGGCATTTCAGGTCCGTTCATTCGCTACCCGATCGCGACGTCGCTGATCATGGTCGGCATTCTGTTCGTCGGCGTGATCGCATTTATGAATCTGCCGGTTGCGCCGTTGCCGCAAATCGATTTTCCGACCATTCAGGTTTCGGCCAATCTTCCGGGTGCGAGCCCCGAGACGATGGCGTCGAACGTGGCGCAGCCCCTTGAGCGGCAATTCGCGCAGATTCCTGGCGTGACGCAAACGACTTCGACCAGCGGCCTCGGTGTCACGACCATCGTCGTGCAGTTCGATCTCGATCGCGATATCGACGGCGCGGCCAACGACATCCAATCTGCGATCAACGCCGCTGGCGGTCAGCTGCCGCAAGACCTTCCGCAGCCGCCGATTTATCGCAAGGTCAATCCCGCCGACAGTCCGATCCTGCTGCTTTCCGCCACCTCCGACGCCATGCCGCTGACCGAGGTTGACGACAACGCCGATACGAAACTTGCGCAGCAGATCAGCCAGATCAACGGCGTCGGTCAGGTCGTGATCGGTGGCGAGCAAAAGCCTTCGATCCGCGTTCAGCTCGACCCCGCGAAGCTCTATGCCCGCGGGCTGACGCTCGAAGATGTGCGACCGCCGCTCTCGATCACCACGGTGAACAGCCCTAAGGGCTCAGTCCAATCCGCCAATCGCGGCTATACGATCTACACCAACGATCAGCTGACTGACGCGAAGTCCTGGGACGACGTCATCATCGCCTACCGCAACGGCGCCCCGATCCGCATCAAGGACGTCGGCAAGGCAATCGTTGGGCCGGAAAACGATCAGGAAGCGGCGTGGGCCAACAACAAGCGCGGCGTCTTCCTGATTATCTTCAAGGAGCCGGGCGCCAACGTCATCGAGACAGTCGATCGCATCAAGGCCGAGCTGCCGCGGCTTCAGGCGGCGATGCCCAAGGCGCTCAAGGTGCATATTCTGAGCGATCGCACGCAGACGATTCGCGCGTCCATCGAGGACGTCGAATTCACACTGCTGCTCTCGGTGGCGCTCGTTGTCGCCGTTATTTTTGTTTTCCTGCGCAGTCTCTGGGCGACGATCATTCCCAGCGTGACGGTACCGCTGGCGCTGTTCGGTGCCTGCGCGCTGATGTATGTCTTGGGCTATAGCCTTGATAACTTGTCGCTCATGGCCCTGACGATCGCCGTCGGCTTCGTCGTCGATGACGCCATCGTCGTTCTTGAAAACATCGTGCGCTACGTCGAAGACGGCGAAAAGCCGTTCGATGCGGCGATGAAGGGGGCGCGCGAAATCGGCTTCACCGTCGTCTCGATCAGCATTTCGCTCGTCGCCGTCTTCATCCCGTTGCTGATGATGGGCGGCATCATCGGCCGCCTGTTCCGCGAATTTGCGGTCACCGTCACAATGACGATTGCCGTCTCGGGCTTCGTCGCGCTGACGCTGACGCCGATGATGGCCTCGCGCTTCCTGAAAAGCGAAAAGGACGTGCAGCGCGGCCGCCTTTACAAACTGAGCGAACGCGGCTTCGACGCGCTGCTCAATGGCTACGGCCGCGGCCTCGATTTCGTTCTTCGCCATCAGTTCCTGACGCTGATGACATTCTTCGCGACATTGGGATTGACCGCTTATCTCTTCGTCACCATCCCGAAAGGCTTCTTCCCGCAGCAGGATACCGGCCTCATTATCGGCATCTCCGAAGCGGCCGAAGACACCTCATTCGACGCCATGATGAAGTATCAGGAGGAAGTCGGCAAAGTTGTTTCCAGCGATCCGGCCGTCGCGACAGTGGCAATGGCAATCGGAGCCGGCGGCACGACGCCCGCGCTCAACAGCGGTCGCGTCTATATCACCTTGAAACCCAAGTCCGAGCGCGATGCGTCGGCATTCCAGGTCATCCGCCGTTTGCAGCCGAAACTCGCAAAGCTTGAAGGCGTTCGCCTCTTCATGCAGGCGGCGCAGGATGTGAATGTCGGCGGCCGCGCGTCGCGCACGCAATTCCAGTACACGCTTGAGGACGCCGACACCAACGAGCTTAACACCTGGGCGCCGCGAATCCTCGAAAAACTGAAGACGCTGCCGACGCTCCGCGACGTCGCGACCGATCAGCAGATGGCAGGCACGACGCTGAAGGTCGAAGTCAATCGCGATCAGGCCTCGCGTTATGGCCTGACGCCCGACGAGGTCGATGCGACGCTTTATGATGCATTCGGCCAACGGCAAGTCGCGCAGTACTTCACGCAGCAGAACAGCTATCACGTCATCATGGAAGCATCACCCGAGGTGCAGGCCGATCCGCACAGCCTCGACAAGCTTTACATCCACTCGCCGACGACCGGCGGCCTCATCCCGCTCGGAACGATCGCTTCGTGGACGACGCGCAAGACCGAACCGCTGTCGATCTCGCATCAGGGGCAGTTTCCGGCCGTAACGATCAGCTTCAATCTCGCGCCCGGCGCTTCGCTCGGCACGGCGACCAACCAGATCAGGGCCGCTGAGCGCGAGCTGCGCCTGCCGGCTTCGATGCAGACGACATTCCAGGGCAACGCTCAAGCCTTCCAGGCATCACTGACGACGATCCCGCTGTTGATCGCGGCGGCGCTTTTCGTCGTCTACCTGATCCTCGGCATCCTCTACGAAAGCTACATTCACCCGATCACCATCCTGTCCACATTGCCATCGGCGGGTGCGGGTGCGCTCATCACCTTGATGCTATTCGGCTTCGACTTCAGCCTGGTCGCCATGATCGGCGTTATTCTGTTGATCGGCATCGTCAAGAAGAACGGCATCATGCTCGTCGACTTCGCCATTCACGCCGAGCGCAACGAGCACCTGTCGCCGGTCGAAGCCATCCGCAAGGCGGCGCTGCTGCGGTTCCGGCCGATCATGATGACGACACTTGCGGCGCTGCTCGGCGGCGTCCCGCTGATGATCGGTGCCGGAACCGGCGCTGAAATCCGCCAGCCGCTTGGCTATGCGATGGTCGGTGGTCTTGCGATCAGCCAGATCCTGACGCTCTTCACGACGCCTGTTATTTTTCTGTACATGGATCGGTTGTCGAATTGGCTGACGAAACCGGCGGAGGACACTAAGGCGCCGAGTGACAAGGCGGGTCCTGCGAGCGCCGCGCCCGCGCCATAGCCGAAGCCGCTAGTGGCTCCAGACGAACTTATACTTTGCGCCGAATGAAACGGTGAACTGATCCGGCGATCCGGCTTCGCTGACCAGCGGCGAATCCGCCGCGCTGCCAACCAGCCGCTCGTATTCGAACGACGCCATCGTCGAGAACTGTTCGGTCCATTTGTATTCGCCGTAAAGGCCGGCCCCAGCCGAGCGCACGCCCGCAGACGCTTCGTATTTCGAAAGGTGGACGCTTTCCGCCTGCGCCGCATTCAAACCGTAGTAGGCATTCATGTAGTCGCTGTCGGCGACCGACAGGCGCGGACCGGCGGCGACCGTCCATTGCGTCGTCGGATGCCAGACGAAATCCGAGCTGAGGTCGAAAATCCAGCCTTCTGCGCCATAGACGGCGTTGCGCGCTTCAAGACGCGTGCGTAGCCATTCCGCCGGCCAATATTCGACGAAAGCGCCGATCTCAAGCGAAAGGTCGACGCCGGTATTGCCGATCTCTTTCAGCCCGCGATCGCGCGTGTTGCCGAAATCCCAGCGGATCTGGCCGACGGGACCGGCGCGGAAATTATCGGTCGAGAACAGCTCGTAATCGATGCCGTCGTTCGGCAGGCTCAGCCATTCCTTATCGCCGACCCGATGAAAGTCGACGATGGGCGAGCCGCCCAGATCGTAATGGCTTGAACCGGAAAACTCCGGCGAAATATTTCCCCAGGCGCCGAGCGTAACAACCCAGTCGGACGATGCCGTTGCGATGGTCGGATTGGTGATGGAGTTGTCGAAGGGGCCGTCGGCGAATGCCGCATGGGGAGCCACGCAGGTGGCCACCGCCGCCAGGATGCCACTGCAGGCAACGGACACCCAACGCTGAACGCGTGATGCCGCTACGCCATCCAAAGCAACGGACTTGCCCCGATTATGGGCCATAAAACACTCCAACAGCGCCCATCGGGATATGGTGTACGCGCCCTATTGGGAAAATTAAAGAACCATAAATTCGTAAAAAAGATGTTCTGACGACCGCGAGACGGCGGCGATGACGCAGATCAAGAAGCTGGAAACGGCGGCTAACGACTTGAGCCATCGCGAAATTCCGTCCGTTCAATGAGGATGATCCCCTGGTTGCGGCTCAACGCGCGATATTGCTTTCGTGTTCCTTACTTTCTGCAGTCCGCGTTTCAGGCAGCAGCAGCACAACCGCCAGGAAAGCCGCTAGCCCAATGCACGCCAGCGTCAGGAAGGCCGTCGACGCTCCGAAATCGTAGGCGATAATACCCGCCAGCGTCGTGCTGATCGATGCGCCGACGCCCATCGCGATGCCGACAAAGCCGAGCGCCAGATTGAAGTTCCCCGACGTTCGCGTAACGTCCGCGACGGCGCCCGAAACCAGCACGCCGAGCGCCGCCGCTGAAATGCCGTCGAGGCATTGGATCGCCACCATGACGACCGGGTCCGAGCTCGATGCCAGCAGCGCGGCGCGTACGGGCAACGCCGCGAAGCCCAGCATCAGCAGTGGCCGCCGCCCATGCCGGTCGCCATAGCGCCCGATCCACGGGGAGATCATCGCCACCACGAATTGCGGAACGATGATGCACAGCGCGACGAGGATCGTGGCGGCGTCGCTCGCACGCTGCGTGATGAGGTTGGCGACGAGCGGCATGATCGACGCATTGGAAAGGTGAAACAGCGATACCGTGCCGGCCAGGATCAGCAGCGGCCGGTTCGACGCCAACGTCCGCGCCGCGTCGATAATGTCGTAATGCGCTTTCGGCTTCGGCGTCACTTCCTCGCGATGAAAGTCGCCCGGCGAGATCAGATAAAGCGAAAGCACCGCCGGAACAGTCATCGCCGCCGCGACGAAGAACACAGCCTGGCTCGAAAGATAATAACCGCACGCGCCCATGCTCGCTGCCGCGATCATGCTGCCGAGCGACGCAAACCGCGCATTACGGCCCAAGCGCTCGCCGATCAGGTTATGCCCGACGAGCCCCAGGCTGATCGCCGCGAGCGCAGGCCCTGTCACGACGCTCGCGAGCGAATGAAAGACTTGCGCGAAGAAGACCGCGGTAAACTGCGGCCAGATCGCAATCGAAAACGCCGACGCGCCGATCATCAATGTCGAGGTGGCGGCAAGTGTCCGTTCCCGTCCCATCGCATCGACAAGTGCGCCGCCGGGCACCTGTCCGATGAGCGCGATGATGCTGCCGACCGTCAACACAAGGCCAATGTCGGCGCTCGTCCATTTTTCCGACGTCAGATAGACGGTGAGAAACGGCCCGAACCCGACCTGGACATCGGCGAGGAAAAACGCAAAGCCGTCGACGCCGAGTTGGCTCCTGCCTGTCGGCCTGATACCAGCGCGCCGCCAAAACCGAGCGATGCCGCGCATAGCGTCAGTCCGGCGCGCAAAGCAGATGAATGTGAGCCCCCGCGCTGACGGACCTCATCATTTGGCCGGAGCAGAAGTGGCTGGCGGTCCTGAAGGTTGTGGCGGCCCGGGCTGCGCCGAGGGCGCCGGCTGTGCAGGGGGAGCAGAAGCGCCGACGATCACCACCGGCTCGCCCTGATGGTATTCGGGCGTCACGCGCAATTCGTCCCGCGTCATGCCGAGTGTGATGGCCTTGGGCGAGAACTGCAGCGTTCTCCACGCAACGGCGATCTTCCGCGATCCGACACCCAGAAAGCCGCCGAAATCGATCACCGCCGCCCGAACATCGCCGCTGTGGCTGACGAGAATATCGGTAATTTGCCCGAGCTTTTCGCCCTTCGCACTCGTCACGTCCTTGCCGAGCAGGCTTTCGACTTTGTTGTCATCGACGACGACGGCGGGCATGTCGCCGGGCGTCTGCTCGTCGGGCTTCTTGTCCGCATCAGCGGGGGCTGTCGCGTGCTTGTCCGGCACGGCGGTAGACGGCGGCTGCGCTTCAGGAGATGCAGTGTCGGCGCGTGCTACGCCCCCCGCGGCAAATGCGAACATTGTCGCAAGCATCAAGGAAACACGCGCCGTAACCATAACACGCATCGGAAGGTCCCCATTCCATACTGAAACGCGAGGCATTGCAGCCTCGCGCTCGATTTGCCGACACCCGGCGGCCAAGAGGAAACTGCCGAGCATGGCGCAAGTTCCGCCGTCGCTAAACTTCACAAAGCGCAATGCCGCGGAGACATGGCCGCTGGACCCCAGGCGACATGATTGGCAGGCCGGGCTTTTTCTGCTTAGAAGCTGCCCCGGCGCCGCAAGGCGATGCTTTCTGGAGATATTCGCAAATGAAACTCGTTCGCTTTGGCGCCCCAGGTGCCGAAAGACCCGGCATTCTCGACACCAATGGCGAAATTCGCAATCTCTCGGAAGTCATCCCGGATTTTTCCGGCGAATATCTCTCGCCCGCATCGCTCGATGAAATTCGCAAGCTCAATCTCGCGTCCCTCCCGCTCGCACCAAAAGACGCACGCCTCGGCGCGCCGGTTGCCGACACGCACAACTTCATTGCCATCGGCCTCAACTTTGCCGACCACGCCAAAGAGACGGGGCAAGAGATTCCAACGGAGCCGATCCTTTTCAACAAGGCGACGACGTCGATCTGCGGCCCGGACGACGATGTGATGATCCCGCGCAATTCGCGCCATCTCGATTGGGAGGTCGAGATAGCGTTCGTCATCGGCACGCGTGCCCGTTACGTCGATGTGCAGGATTGGGCAAAATACATTGCCGGCTACTGCATCTGTAACGACGTGTCGGAGCGCCGCTTCCAGTCGAAGCGCGGCGGCCAATGGGTGAAGGGCAAATCCGCCGAGACGTTCGGGCCTGTCGGTCCGTGGCTGGTGACGCCCGACGAGATCACCGATCTCGACAACCTGACGATGACGCTCGACGTCAACGGCGAGCGCAAGCAGACCGGCTCGACCTCGACGATGATTTTCCGCATCCCGACGCTGCTGGCTTACATCACCGAGTTCATGGTGCTTGAGCCCGGCGATATCGTGACGACCGGCACGCCGCCCGGCGTCGGCACTGCTCGCAATCCGAAAGAGTTCTTGAAGGCCGGCGACGTCATGGAATTGAAAATCGACGGTCTCGGCACGCAGCGCCAGAAAGTCGTCGAGTTCAAGCTCTGAACGGTCGCCTTTCACAACGTCATCCCGGCGAAGGCCGGGATCCAGTCAAGCTTCGGCGCGAACCGTGTAAGTCGCTCAGTGCGCGCTCACGCGTCGTCGCCGGGCTCGCTGTCGCTATCGGATGGACGATAGAAATTGCGGAAATCCGAACCTGTTCGCATCGCGAGCCGTTGGCGGATTTCGTCCCACGACCGCGGATTGTCGAGATCCAATCGCCCGAGCGCTTCGCGCACGAACTTCAGCTGATCCTTGAGATCCTGCTCGCCGTGCGCGAGGCCGTCGTCCGGCTGTGCCGCGGTCTCGAGTTCGTCGATCAGATATGTGACGAGACTCATCTCGGGAAACAGCATGTAGAGCGAAAGGTCGTCGCGCACAGCCCCATCGATCCCTTCAAGGATCGACAGCTTGCGCTCGTCACCGCCGGTTTCACTGCGAAGTCGCGAATAGGCTTCGCTCAACAAGCGATCTTGCTCGTTCTGGAAATCGCGCAGGAGCAAGCCGAGATTTTCGTTTTTCTTGCTGTGCGCATTGAGCGCTTTCCAGGCTTCCCGGATAGCATCGCGCGACTGCGGTTGACTGAACCGGTTGTCGACAATATCGGACCGCAGGTGAATGGCTTCGAGCAACACTTCGCGGAAATGCGCCGCAAGCTCCTGCTTTTCTTCGCGCGGCAGCGGCAGCAAGCCCGGCAACGCCGGCGGATCGCGACGCCGTTCGATCTCCGGGACGCTACCCTTTTTCTCCGGCGGCAATTCGGGCTTGGCTTCGCGCAGCACGCCGGCATCAATGGCCGGACGCTCCTGCACGCCTTCAAACCGCGCCCGATCACGCCCATACGCAGCGCTTTCCGGCGCCGTCGCACGGATTGTCAGCAACGTCTCGTAAAGCGCCGGACGAATGTAATAGCGGTCGTCGATCTTGACGTCGGGCGCAACGGCCTTCACCGCCGACCCCGCATTCATCACGCGGCGGACGACGCGCGAATCGTAATCATTGGTGATCTCCGACAGCGTCACCATTGACGTGAAGCCTTCCGTCTCACGGATCGGCTCAAGCGTATTCAGCACGATTTCGGAGTGCTCGCGCGGATGCGGTGCCAGCGCTGCCGATACAAGCTGTTCGAGCCGCGCTTTGTCTTTCGCGGAAGCGTCGGTCTTGAATTGCTTGTCGCAGATCGACGAGAGATATTCACGCAACTCGCTGCGCACGCGGTAACGCTCAGGGTTATGACTGATCGTCTCGACCGCGCCGATATCGGCGCCCGCCGTAAGCACCATGCGCACCCGATCGGCCTGCGACCGCTCCATCGCGCTCAAATCGGCGAGCGCCGAAAATCCGTCCTGATTGGTGATCGGCCTGAGCGACGTCAGCGTCAGCCACGCCGTCTCATGCGGATGCGCACCGAGCGCGGCGTTGATCGTCGCTTCGAGCTGAGCACCCGACCGCGAGCGATAGCTCGGAATATCCGACAGCGGCGAGCGCACGGCATTGGCGCCGAATAGGCCGGACATGAAGATCAAGCCGTCGAGTCCGATCGCAATCGCGAGCGCCAGATAGGCGAGGTGGTTGCCGTCCTGGAACGCATTGAGCGTCACGACAAAGCGGTGCGCCTTGTCATCGCGCGAAAGCTCGATGCGGTTGATCTCGGTCCGCAGCGCATCTGTGTCGTGGCTCGGCAGCGCGCTATCGGACAGGCAGCGCCGCGCGAACGCGAACAGCGCGTCGGTCGACGTGTTGGCATTGAGCTTGTCGCCGCCCGCGCAGGTGTTCTCGAAAACCTTCGTGCCCGCTTGCAGCGCGAACAGCGTGCCCGCCGCATCGGCCGTCGTCTTCGGATCGCAGTCGATGCCGGAGACAAGCGACTTCGTTTCCGGCGTCGCCTGCATCGCCGTATAGATATCGCCGCACATCTGCTGCACACTGTTGAGATGCGCGACCGTCGGATCGGCGCGGAACTCTGACCGGATGCGCTCGAACAGGGGCAGGATGCGCGTCGGATCGATTTTCGGTCCGGCGTCCGTTTGCACGCTGTCCTGGGCGAGCTTGATCCGCTGCTCCGCCGTCTGGGCTTCGCCCTTGTACTTGGCGAGATCGCCGTCGAGCGTTGCAAGCTCGGTGTCGATAGACGATAGCCGCGTTTCGACCGTGCTCAGACGTTTCTGGGCATTCGCCATGCGCTCCTGCGCGATTTGCGCCGCGCCTTGCAGTGTGGCGAGTTCCGCCATGCGCTGGCGATAAAGCGGTCCGCGTCCGGCCTTGCCGCTGCCCTCCACGCCCTTGTCTTCGGCCAGCGCCTCGACGCGCTTGGCATCGACGTCTTTCAGCTTCTGGTCGTAGTCGGCTTTCTTGGTCTGATAATCGGCCGCCAGTTCGGGGCGCTGCGCCGCAAGGCTCGCTTTTTCGTCCGTCAGCGAAACCTTGCGATTGGCGAGGCCCGCTTGCCCTGCCTGCGCCGACGCCATCCGCTCCTGCTGCTCTTGCACGGCACGGCGACGCTCTTCGATCTGATCGTTGACGAACTTTTCGATCACGGCCTGCGATTGCGTTGCGGCCTGTGTGATCTTCTCAAGCTGCGCATCGTAAGCTTTCCAAGCGTCCGTCTTGAAGAGTTCGTCGGCGAGTGCCGCGTGCCGGGCCGCGATCGCCTGTTCGATATCCGTGATGATGCCCGACACCTGGTTCTGCGCGCGCAGTTCGGCTGCGCGCACGCGCTCCGACTGCGGGAAGATCGACGTGAAGAAACTATCGAACGAGAAGAACACGCTCGTCGCCATGCAGGCGAGGAACATCAGCCACAGCATCGAATTGCGCAGGATGATGCGCACGACCTGGATGTAAGGGCGGACGATGTCGCTCGCCGCATAGAGCGCGAACAGCGCCACGAGCAGAAGCCCGGCCCCGAACATCAGGAATTTGTTTCCCGCCGTCGACCAGTCGATATCGGACAGGCCAGTCGCCTGCCGGCCGTCGCCGCTTCCCGACCACTGCAGAAACAACACGAAACAGGTGAGGAACAGCAAAAGCCCGATGAAGGTGCCGATCCACGGCTGCGCCCCCGAGCTTGCGAGTGCTGATTGTCCCGGTCGCGATTGCCGGTTCATCCCCGTAGCGAAACTCTCGCCGATCAGCCACGCGACGATCAGCATGATGCCCTGGATGCCGAACGTCACCATGCCGGAGAGCAGGGGTTCGCCGGTGAAATTGTACATGCCTTCCCATGTGCGCCAGCCCGCCGCGGCAGAAAGCACGAGGCCGGTCGTACCGAGTAAGGCTAGGCGCCAATTGGAAAAAATCGTTTCTTCGATGGCGGCCCTCAGCCGTCGCGCAATCCGGCTGCGCAGCAGGAGGGTGAGGATGCAGGCAATGACAACGGCAATACCGATCGGCCGGGCATTTTCCGCCAGTCTGTCGATCAAAAACTTGACGTCCATCCTGAAGTCGTTCCCAGCCAGTGCGCCCGTCGAATCGCCGGCCGCGTTGGTTAAAATTGCGCGCCCCAGCGGGCTGATTGGCGGCGACATTAAGACGAAATGTGCTCATCGGATGAACTTCTTTTGAGAATCTCACCCATTCCGCCAGCCACCGGCGCATCTTACCTTGGTCGCGCCGCACGGGGATAAAATAAGGCATGCGGCCCTTGAACCGGATGGTCCGCCATCCCGACATGTTATATCGTCCGGAGAGGCATCAGTTCCACGGTTTGGCCTTCGGCCGGGCTCTAGAGGATGACCATGATAGCGAACGCAGCCGACGAGCAGAGGGCAAGGGACCGCTTGAAGACATCTCTTGAGCAGGCGACCGCGATTTTCGCTGAAAAGAATATCCGGTTCACCGACCTTCGCCGTAAGGTTTTCGAGGAGATCGCCTCGACCCAGGCCAGCGTCGGTGCCTACGAGGTCCTCGACCGGCTGGCCAAGAAGGGCACGCGCCTCGCCCCGATCTCGGTGTACCGCGCCCTCGATGCGCTGCTTGAAGCGGGCGTCGTCCATCGCCTCGAAAGCAAGAACGCCTATTTCGCCTGCCGGCGCATGGACAAGCCGCGCACCGGCCGCCCGCCGATCTTTCTGAGCTGCGAAAAGTGCGGCGCCGTGCAAGAGGTCGACGGCGACGAGATCTTCCGCGCCATCGACACGGCTGCGGCCAACACCGAATTTGAGACCCGCGTCCGCTTCGTCGAAGTCTCGGGCACGTGCCGCGAATGCGCCGCCGCCCGCCGCACGGCCTGACACGGAGACTGCCGTTTTGTCAGCTTTGGACGACGCACGAGGGAATGCCCTCACGGAGGAGGCCGCAGCGTGTAGTTGCGGCCACCATCACGAGCACGCGCCTTTACAAGAAAAGGCTCGGCCCTTCGATACGACAGCGTTGATCTCGGCACGCGGGCTGGCGATGACCCGCGGCAGCCGCGAGGTGCTCTGGAATATCGACCTCGATGTTCACCGCGGTGAGATCGTCACGCTCATCGGCCCGAACGGCGCGGGCAAAACGACACTCGTCCGGCTCCTGCTCGGCATCGAACGGCCGACCCGCGGACGCATCGAGAAGCCGGCTTCAACCCGCATTGGCTACGTCCCGCAACGCTTCGATGTTGATTCCACAATCCCGATGACGGTCGCCTCGTTCCTGGCGCTCGGCGCGAACGTCACGACCGACGAGATCAAGCGCGCCTTGGAAGAAACGGGCGCTGCTCGCACGCTTGATCAGCAGCTTTCGAAGCTGTCCGGCGGCGAAACCCAACGCGTTCTGATCGCCCGCGCGCTGTTGCGCCGTCCCGATCTTCTCATCCTCGATGAACCGGCGAGCGGCGTCGATTTTACCGGTGAAGCTGACCTCTATGACATGATCGGCTGCCTGCGCGATCGCCACAATCTCGGTGTCCTGCTCGTCTCGCACGATCTCCATGTCGTCATGGCGAAGAGCGATCGCGTGATTTGCCTCAACGGCCACGTCTGCTGTTCCGGCAAACCCGAGGATGTGTCCCAACACGCGTCATACGTCCGCATCTTCGGGCCGCACGCCGCAACAGCGCTCGGCGTCTATCGCCACCACCACGATCATCAGCATGGCTTGACCGGCGAAACCGAGCCGCTCATCGAACCGGCGACGCAAACGCCAATGCCGGGGCGAGGCACCTGAGTGATCGCTGGACTTGATCCTTTCATTTGGCGCGCCTTCTTCGCGGCAGTCGGCTTGGCTGTCATCGCGGCGCCGCTCGGCTGCATTGTCGTCTGGCGGCGCATGTCCTATGTCGGTGAAACGCTATCGCAGGCGAGCTTGCTCGGCGTGGCGCTGGGGCTCGCCGCCGACATCAACCTGACGCTCGCCGTTGTCATCGCTGCCATTGCTGCTGCGGGCGTTCTGACGCTGCTCGGACGGCAGAAAACGGTGCCGCTCGATTCCGCGCTCGGCCTGACGCACCACGCAACGCTCGCGCTCGGTATCGCCGCAATCTCGCTCGTCAAAGGCCCGGGCATAGACCTGATGAGCTACCTCTTCGGCGACGTTTTCGCGGTCACGTCCGGCGATCTCGTCTGGATTTACGTCGGCGGCGCAGCCGTGATGGCCGCAACGCTCTATCTCTGGAAGCCGCTCGTCCGCCTGTCGCTGCACGAGGACCTCGCGACCGCCGAGGGCATCAACCCGCGCGTGTCCCGCGCTGCCTTCGACCTCTTGCTGGCGGTCGTCATTGCCGTCGCGATGAAAATCGTCGGCGTTCTGCTCGTCATGGCGTTTCTTGTCGTTCCGGCCGTGGCCGCCCGGCCACTATCCACAACCCCGGAGCGGATGGCCGTCCTGGCCGCCGCAATCGCGATTTTGGGCGTAATCCTGGGGCTTTGGCTGTCATTATCGAGCGACGTTCCCGGCGGCCCTTCAATCGTCATAGCGCTGTGCACAATCGCGGCCATATCGCTTCTGGCGGGAAGCGCCAGAGGGCGCTAGAACTCGGGGCCCCAGGAGCGGGACCAGGGACGGGAAAGGCAATTCGATGTTGCATAGCGACAGCATCACGATGAAACCGCGCCACAAGACCACAGCGGTGACGGTCGGCGGCGTGCAGGTCGGCGGCGGAGCGCCGGTCGTCGTGCAATCGATGACCAACACCGATACGGCGGACGTCGCCTCCACGGTGAAGCAGGTCGCAGACTTGGCGCGCGCCGGTTCGGAGCTTGTCCGCATCACGGTCGATCGCGACGAAGCCGCGAAAGCCGTCCCGCATATTCGCGATCAATTGCGCAAGCGCGGCGTCAACGTTCCGCTCGTGGGCGATTTCCACTACATCGGCCACAAGCTCCTGGGCGAAAATCCGGACTGCGCCGAAGCCCTCGACAAATACCGCATCAATCCCGGCAACGTCGGCTTCAAGGACAAGAAAGACAAGCAGTTCGGCGCCATCATCGACATGGCGATGACGTACAACAAGCCGGTCCGCATCGGCGTCAACTGGGGCTCGCTCGACGCTGAGCTGCTGACGCATCTGATGGACGAGAACGCCAAGTCCGCCGAGCCGAAACCCGCACGCAGCGTCATGCACGAAGCGATGGTACAGTCGGCGCTGATGTCGGCGCAGCGTGCCGAGGAAATGGGCCTTAACGCCAACAAGATCATCGTTTCCGGCAAGGTTTCCTCGATCCAGGATCTCTTGGCCGTCTACGCCATGCTCGCCGACCGCTGCCGCTACGCGCTGCACTTGGGTCTGACGGAAGCCGGCATGGGCTCGAAGGGCATCGTTGCGTCTTCCGCTGCTCTGGGCATTCTCTTGCAGCAGGGCATCGGTGACACCATCCGCTTCTCGCTGACGCCTGAGCCCGGCGGCGACCGCACGCAGGAAGTCCGCGCCGCGCAGGAGCTGCTGCAAACGATGGGTCTGCGCTCGTTCGTGCCGGTTGTCGCTGCATGCCCCGGCTGCGGTCGCACGACGTCGACCGTATTCCAAGAACTGGCGCGCGACATCCAGGATATGATCCGCGATCGTATGCCCGACTGGAAGACGCAGTACCCCGGCGTCGAAACGCTCAACTTCGCCGTGATGGGCTGCATCGTGAACGGCCCCGGCGAGAGCAAGCACGCCGACGTGGGCATCTCGCTGCCGGGCACGGGAGAAAGTCCCGCCGCGCCGGTCTTCATCGACGGCAAAAAGGCCATGACGCTCCGCGGTCCTAATATTGCCGGAGACTTCAAGGCCATCGTCGAGGACTATATTTCCCGCCGCTTCGGCGTGGGCGCCGTTGCCGGCGGTGAGGCTGCCGAATAGCTGCCCTTCCGATTAAGCAAGAAAGCGGCTATTTCTTAAGTAATTCTTGGAAAATCGCCGCCTAAGTGCGGCGTTTGCGACGTTGCTGCGCTCGCATTGCGGTCGGTCAATGATGTATCGAAGCGGACGATTACGACCGCTTCCCAGGGACCCTCCGCCTTGCGGACGCGTTGCTGATGGATGCATGAGCATCCGCCATCAAGGATATTTCAGAGAATGAGCGAAGGTATAAGCACGCTCGAGCGTCACATCATCATTGGCGCAGGCCCTGTGGGTTTAGCGATGGCCGCCGCCTTGAAGCACCGCGGCATTCCCTTCGATCTGATCGACGCCGCGCCAGGCGTGGGTGGCAACTGGCTGCACGGCGTTTATCGCAACGCACACATCGTTTCGTCCAAAAAGGCGACGGAATATACCGACTACCCGATGCCGGATGATTTTCCGGATTTTCCGTCGGCCGACCAGATGCTCAGCTATCTGACCGATTTTGCGAAGGATCGCGGACTTTACGCCAACGCCGAATTCAACAAACAGGTCGTTCACGCCGCGCCGGATGACGCCGGTCATTGGACCGTGAAGTTCGCCGACGGCGAGGAGCGGACGTACAAGGGCGTCATCGTCTGCAACGGCCACCATTGGGATAAGCGCTACCCGACGTTCCAGGGCACCTACACGGGCGAGCTGCTGCACTCCAAGGATTATGTCGCTCCGCACCAGTTCGACGACAAGCGCGTGCTTGTCATCGGCGGCGGCAACTCTGGTGTCGATATGGCTGTCGATGCCGGGCGCTTCGGCAAATCGTGCGATATCAGCTTGCAGTCAGGCTATTGGTATTTGCCGAAAACGTTTCTCGGTCGTCCGCTGACGGACCTTCCGATCTGGGGCCTGCCGATCTTCCTGCAGCGCGCGATCTTGAAATCAATCATCGCCATCAGTATCGGCGACTATCGTCGTTACGGTTTGCCGCGTCCCAAACATAAAATTTTTGAGCGTCATCCTGCGTTCGGAACGGATCTGTTGAATGCCATTCGCCTGGGTCGCGTGAAGCCGCGTCCGGCTATCGATCACGTCGATGGCGACACGGTCACATTCGTCGATGGCACGACCGGCACCTACGACATGATCGTTGCGGCAACGGGCTTCAACACCACATTCCCGTTTCTGCCCGAAGGCCTCGTCGATGTGAAGAATAACATCGTGCAAGTTTACGGCGGCGCATTTCCGCCAGGATTGCGCGGTCTTTATCTTGTTGGCTGGGCGCAGGCGCGCAACGGTTTCGGTCGATTGATCACGCCGCTCTCTGAACTTTACGCACGTATGATCGCCTTACAGGACGAGCTTCAGCTTCCGCTGGGTACACTCATGGAGAGTTCATTCACGCAGAAACTGCCGACGTCCCATCTCGTCGATCCCGAGAAATCCCGGCGCGAAATTAGGCTCGCACACTGGATATTACCGCTTCTTAAACTGCGGGATAAGCGGATGGCTCGTAAAGAAAAGATCAATGCAGATAAAAGTGGATTAGCGGCGCGAGTCTGATTGCGTTTAATCAACGCGTTATTAGTATCCACCCGTTAATAGGGCATTTCAGAAATACCTAGGCCATTCGTGGCCGCTAGTTGATGCATACCAGCGTATCGGTTTGCGCATCGAAATTGTCCAACTGGAACCCCAAATGGGTTGTTGGCGTTAGTGCGTACGATTGGGCCGCTGGGCCTACTGTGACGGGGTTCTAAAAATGAAATCGCAAATCGCTAAGTCCCTCTTGGGCGGAGCTGTGCTCGCGTTGACTGCAAGCGGAAGCGCTTGGGCAGCCGATCTCGGTCCTTACCAGCCTTACAATCCGCCGGCGGCTCCAGTTGTTCAGTACAGTGAGCCTTCGATCTGGCAGGGCGCTTACATCGGTATCAACGGCGGCTACGGCTGGTCGAACTCGACTTTCACGAAGCCCGAAGGCGGCTTTGGCGGTGGTCAGATCGGCTATAACTGGCAGCGTGGCAATTTCGTCTTCGGCTTTGAAGGCGATTTCCAGGGCGCGGATATCAGCGGCAGCGCGTTCGATCAGTTCGGTGACACGGCGCATAGCAGCGTGAACTGGTTTTCGACCGTGCGCGGACGTCTCGGATACGCGAGCGGACCGTTCCTGGTTTATGGCACGGCCGGTCTCGCCGTTGCGGACTTCGATACCAACGTCAATCTCGCAGGCATCGGAAACTTCCGCGACAACGACACCAAGGCTGGCTATGCAGCCGGCGGCGGTGTCGAGTGGGCGTTTGCTCCGAACTGGAGCATGAAGGCCGAGTATCTCTACATGGGCTTCGGCGACGATACGCTCTCGAGCGGCGATCGCATCAACAACGACTTCCAGACCGTTCGCGTCGGCTTGAACTACAAGTTCTGGTAATGCGCCGATCTCGCCTCTCGCTAGCTGTCGCGGCGGCCCATAAGCCGCGCAGCGTCGGCGAGAGGCTCTGCCTTTTCTCCGAACACGTTGAGGGCTGCGATAGCTGCCGCGATCGAACGGTCGAGGTGGCTACGCGCCTCTTGGACTCCGAGCATGCCGATGAGCGTTGCTTTTCCGGCGGCGGCATCCTTGCCGGTAGCTTTGCCCGTATCGGCGCTTGATCCTTCCGCATCGAGCAGATCGTCGCTGATCTGGAACGCAGCACCCAGGTGCTCGCCATACGTCTTCAGCGCCGCGCGTTCCTCCGGCTTCGCACCACCAACGACGGCCCCCATCTCGCACGCCGCCGTAATCAGCGCGCCGGTCTTCATCGCCTGCAATCGCATGATGCTTTCGATCGTCGGCGTGGGCTGATTGCTGAGCTTTCCCGCTTCGAGATCGAGCTGCTGGCCGCCGACCATGCCGATCGCGCCTGAGGCGACGGCAAGAATGTGCACGAGATCGGCTCTGATACTCGGATTGCTGTTGCTCTCCGGCCGCCCAACCAGCTCAAAAGCAAATGCCTGCAGCGCATCGCCGACGAGAATGGCTGTCCAGTCGTCATAGGCCTTCCACACCGTCGGGCGGCCGCGCCGAAGCTCGTCATTGTCCATCGATGGCAGGTCGTCATGCACCAGCGAATAGCAATGGATGCACTCGATGGCCCCTGCCGCCGGAAGTGCCGCTTCCTCGGTCGCGCCGAATAGCGCAGCGCTGTGGAAAACGAGGAAGGGCCGGAAGCGTTTGCCGCCGCCCAGGACGGCATGGCGGATGGCTTCGGCGAGGCGCGCAGGGGTGCCCTCGCTTTCCTGTCGGGCGAGAGCAGCGGTTAAATAGGCTTCGACGACTGTTGCAGAGTTGCCAAGCTGGACAAGAAACTGTGACACTGCCTTATGCTCTCCCCCGAGAATCCGACCACTGCTCAAACATGGCCATGGTTCGGCGATATGTGGCACGCGGTTAGCACAACGTGATCGATTGAAGCAAAGCATGGATCGGCCGGACGAGACATCGGGGTTATCTGCCGCGCCGCCTATGAATGTGCCGCAAAGGGCTCCCTCCCGGCCGGCGGAGGCCGAAATGTCGCTGCAGCCGCCGCGGCCGCTGCCTGCGCGCGCCTTTCGGCCTGAGCCGAGCACATCGCCCGCGCCTGCTCTCGCGATGCCTGCGGGCAGCCATGCGCATGCTGCGGCTGGCACGCTCTCGGCAGACGCTATCTTTTCCGAGATTGACGCTGAAGCCTCGTCACGATCGCTCTCAGCAATCGAAACGGCGGCCGCGGAGGCGCTCCGCGAAATCAAGCCCCACAAGCCCCTCGATATTGCCGAACTCGTGCTGCCGTCCCCCACAGCCGCCGCGAGCACCGATCTCGGCCATATGATCCCGCAGCGGATGTTCGAGCCGCATTTCCAGACGCCCCCTCAGGCAGCTTCGGACGGCCTTCGCATCGACACGGCTATGCGCCCCGAACCGCTAAGGGCAGACGACGCGGGAATAGAACCCGCCACCGCTGTAGATCGCCCTCCGCAGCCCTCTGGAAGCGTTTGGGCACTCTTGAAGCGCGGATTGAAGCTGCTGGCCTGGATCGCCATCGGCTGGCTGGCGCTCGTTCTGGCGCTGATCGTGGCTTATCGTTTCGTCAATCCTCCGGCCTCGATGCTGATGCTGCAGCATTGGCTCACCGGCCAGCCCGTGGTCCAGGAATGGGTGCCGTTCGGTCAGATTTCGCCGAACATCGTTCGTGCCGTCATACTCAGTGAAGATGCTCGCTTCTGCCAGCATCCCGGAGTCGATCTCGAAGCGATCGAGGAAGCGATAGAAAACACGGATGGCCGCGCGCGGGGCGGCAGCACGATCTCGATGCAGGTCGTGAAAAACCTGTTTCTGTGGCCGTCCAAGAGTTACGTCCGCAAGGCCATCGAGCTGCCGCTGACCTATCTAACGGAGGTGATCTGGTCGAAGCGCCGGATCATGGAAATTTACCTCAATATCGCCCAGTGGGGGCCGGGCATTTTCGGCATCGGCGCGGCGGCCGAACATCATTTCGATAAGCCAGCCCGAAGCCTGTCGGTCCGGGACGCGGCGCGCTTGGCCGTGTCGCTGCCTAACCCATTGGAGCGAAACGCCGGCCGGCCGGGGCCGGGGCTTCAGCGCCTTGCCAATGCAATCCAAGTCCGGATGCGGCTCGCCCCATCGGGTCAGTTCGCTTGCGTCCTGCCCAGAAGGCCCTATTAAGATGGCTTCGCAGGGGACTGGCTTTTCTCCTCTAACTTGCGTATAAGCCCCGCCCGAGGTACTGAGCGCGCCCAAAACAAGGCGCCGCCGGTTCATCCAGCAATTAAGACGTTCGGCATTTCCGCCGCATGTTCGGCGGCCCGCCCGCATTTGTGGGGTGGGATGTCACTTTTGGAGCAACACTGATGGCAGTTCCACGCAAAAAAACGTCCCCGATGAAGCGGGGGCAGCGCCGTTCGCACGACGCCCTGACCGCCCGGGCGTACGTGGAAGACAAGGACAGCGGCGAACGCCGCCGTCCGCACCACATCGACCTCAAGTCGGGTAAGTACCGCGGCCGCCAGATTCTGCCGCCGGCCAACGAAGAGTAAGTCGTTTCAGCGACGAAAAGGGTTGTGTAGCGCCGGAGCCGAGGTTCCGGCGTGCGTTGCCTTGCGCCGGTCACCGTTGCTTGGCAAACGAGGCGGAGCGTGCCTATAAACCCCGGCCGCGCCCGAGAGTCTGGCTTGCAAAGTCCGGTCTGAGCGAGCTGGCCACGGGGTGATTGAAATCTCAGGAGAGCTTCATGTCGATCAGAGCCCTTCCGCTCTTGGTTCTCGCCTTCCTCCTTTACAACGCGGTCGTAATGACGATGGGACCCGAAGTTCTGACGGATCCCAATCACTACATTTTCCGGATCCATCTCCTGAGCGGCGGCGATTGGAAATTCGGTTGGGGTGACCTCATCCTGCTCGTGACGCTCATCCTGCTCTTCATCGAGATCGTGAAGTCCACCTTCACGACCACCTCGACGCTAATTGATCATGCTTTGTCGATGATCGTCTTCATGGCCGTCGGTGCGGAATTCCTGCTCGTCGCGCAGGCCGCAACGTCGGTGTTCTTCCTGATCCTTGTGGCTTGCTTGATCGACGTGATCGGCGGTTACACGATCGGCATCCGCGTCGCCCGCCGCGATCTCAACATCGGCGCCGACCACTAAGTTTTAGCAATCCGACGATGACGGCGGTACGGAAGGCGGCCCATGCACCCGCCTTCGGTCTGCCGCGCGCCAATGGCGGCCAAGTGTTCACGGCTCATTAACGAAACCGGAATAATTTCCCGATTGTTTCGGCACCTTCCATCTCCGACGAAAGTTGGAAGGCCTGCTGTGAGTAAACCGAGAGCACGCCGTGGTTTCCGCGCCGAATGCTGACGAAAATGGTACCGGCCCGGCTCCAGAGGCTCGGCCGCAGTCAGCCTCGCCAGATAGTCCCGATCCGTTGACTGAGACCGAAGGGCTCGATCTCGTCGGCATCCTGTCGTCGATCGAGGAGACGGCCTACGTCTGGGATCTGACTACCGGCCGCGTCGAGTGGGAAAGCAATGCGGCTGACATCCTCGGCGTCAGAGACATGAGCAAGATCGCGACGGGTGCCGCCTATCACGCTCTGATTGCACCCGAGCATCTGAATTCTCGCCTGGAAGCTTTGTCACGCAGCGTCGGCGCCGACCGCGTACGCGGCGTGCCCTATCGTCTGCAATACCGGCTGCGTCCAAACGGCCAGCGCAGCGAACATGAGATCCGCGTCGAAGATCAGGGCCGCTGGTGGCCCGGCGCCGACGGCCATGCGGCGCGTGCGCGTGGCGTCATTCGCATCATCTCCGAGGAATACCTGGAACAGCAGCGCCTGCTCGTTCGCAACGATCTCGACGAATTGACTGGTCTGCTCAACCGCACGCGCCTGACCGAAGCCTTGGGTGCCGTGCTCGCCCGCGCCGAGCGGCACTATCAGCCGTGCGCCTTCCTGATGATCTCGGTCAACAATTTGGCCGTTATCAACGAGACGTTCGGTATCGAAATCGGCGACCAGGTCATCGCTGCGGTTGGCCGCCGCATTCGCGAAAAGCTGCGCGGCGGAGACGTCATCGGCCGGTATTCGTCCAACAAGTTCGGGATCATTATGCTCGGCTGCGGACAAGGCGCGCTTCGCATTGCCGCCGACCGCTTCATTAAAGCCGTGCGCGAGACCACGATCAAAACCTCAGTCGTCCAATTGTCGGCGACGATCTCTCTGGGCGGCGTCATCATTCCCGACCAAGCGAAATCGGTGCAGGACACGGTGAACTTCGCGCTGCGCGCCCTCGATGTCGCCAAATCGAAACGCTTCGATTGCTTTATCGCGCACGAGCCGTCGCCGTCGGCCGAAGGCAACCGCATGCGCAACAAATCGATCGCCGAGGGCGTCATTGCCGCGCTCGACGACAACCGCATGCGTCTCGTCCTGCAGCCGATGATTTCGACGAAAACCGGCAAGGCCGAGATCTACGAAGCGTTGCTCCGCATGGAGCGTCCCGATGGCAGCCTCGTCTCGGCCGGCGAATTCGTGCCGATCGCCGAGCATCTCGGGCTCTCGCGTCTGATCGACCGCCGGACATTGGAGCTGACGGTCGATCTGCTGAAGCGGCACCGCGAACTGACGCTGTCCGTGAATGTCTCCGGCTTGACCTGTTCCGATCTCGAATGGGTGACGGCGCTGCGCCGTCTGACCCGGGATCGCCCCGACGTGTTGCCGCGGATGATCGTCGAGATCACGGAAACCGTTGCGCTCGAAGAACTCGATCAATCGGTGAATTTCGTCGATACGTTGAACGAGTTGGGCTGCCGTGTCGCCATCGACGATTTCGGCGCCGGTTACACGTCATTTAAGAATTTGAAGCGGCTCAACGTCGACATGGTCAAGATCGACGGCGCCTTCGTCAAAAATCTTGCCGACGACACGAGCGATCAGATCTTCGTCAAGACGATGATCGAACTCGCCAATACGTTCGGTATGGAGACGGTTGCCGAGTGGGTGGGAGACGAGCGCTCTGCCCGTTTTCTGAAGAGCGCCGGAATAACCTACATGCAAGGTTATTATTACGGCATGCCGTTCGACAGCACCGACTACGTCGAAGCCGCCTGACGGTCTCGCCGCGCATTTTCGCAGTCGCTTAGGGACGCGACTGCGAGAGCTTCTCGATCTTCTGCTGCATGGCTGAAAGCTGCGACTTGAGTTCGTCGAGCTCGTTGCGGTCTCCCGTAGATTCTGTCGTCGCGGCTGGCGCGGAAGACGGCTGACCTTCGCCAGGCTTGCCGCTGCCGGGCGACCCGAACGACGCCCACATCGACATGGCCTGCTCGAACATCGCCATGTTTTGGCGAGCCTGCTGCTGATAGAACTCGAAGGCCGCGGCCGGATTGGAAAACGCCGATGCGAACTGCTCGCGGAACCGCGATTGCTCTTTCGCCAGATGCTCGAGGCTGAACTGCAGGTAGCTCGGCACCATCCGCGCGATGCTATCATCGTAAAAACGAATGAGCTGGCGGAGGAACGGAATCGGCAGCAAGGCCTGTCCGCCTTCACGGCTTTCCTGTTCAACGATGATCTGCGTCAGAACTGCGTGAGTAAGATCATCGCCGTTCTTGGCATCGTAAACGACGAAGTCCCGATCGCCGCGAACCATCTTCGCGAGATCTTCGAGCGTCACGTAGGTGCTCGTCTCGGTGTTATAGAGCCGCCTGTTGGCGTACTTCTTAATAACGACCGCTTCTTTTTTAGGCGCCTGCGTTTGAGGATCTGGGTTGGTCAACATCGCGTTCGCGTTCTCTATCGACGGCTTATCAGCGGGTTGCTGCACTGCGGCAGCGTACCACACCCTGGGGGCCCTTCGCCAGACGTTTCTGTCACTCCTTTGGGCGGGCCTGAGCCAGCGCAATTGGGCAGTCTAGGCAAGAGGTCGCAATTGCTGAATATGGCCGCTCACTGCAAACTGTTTTCGTCTTCAGATTGACGCCGTAAAAACTGGCGCAGCAGCAAGGCTTTCGATAAATCTTCACGAAAAAGATTACTCTGCCCAGGGAGGGGCCGCAAATGAGCCAAGACGCTTCGACGATCGTTATTGCGGGTGCCGCGCGTACACCCGTCGGTTCCTTCAACGGAGCGCTGGCCTCGCTGCCGGCCTCGAAGCTTGGAGAGATTGCGATCAAAGCCGCGCTCCAGCGTGCGAACGTGCCGGCAGGCGACGTTTCCGAAGTGATCCTCGGTCAGGTTTTGACCGCCGCTCAGGGCCAGGGCCCGGCGCGTCAGGCGTCGGTCGGCGCCGGCATCCCGGTTGATTCCCCGGCTTGGGGCATCAATCAGATTTGCGGCTCGGGCCTGCGCGCCGTCGCTCTCGGCATGCAGCAGATCCAGACCGGCGCAGCGTCGATCGTCGTCGCGGGCGGTCAGGAAAGCATGAGCCAGTCGACCCACGCCGCGCACATGCGCGACGGCACCAAGATGGGCGACATGAAATTGATCGACACGATGGTAAAGGACGGCCTCTGGGACGCCTTCAACAACTATCACATGGGCACGACGGCCGAGAACGTCGCGCGCCAGTGGCAGATCACGCGTGAAGAGCAGGACAAATTCGCCGTTGCCTCGCAGAACAAAGCTGAAGCCGCGCGCAAGGCTGGCAAGTTCAAGGACGAGATCATCCCCGTCACCATTAAGGGCCGCAAGGGCGACACGGTCGTCGAGCAGGACGAATACATCAAGGACGGCGTCACCTACGATAGCGTCGCCAAGCTGCGTCCGGCCTTCGATCCGAAAGAGGGCACCGTCACCGCCGCCAACGCGTCCGGCATCAACGACGGTGCGGCCGTCGTCGTGCTGATGAGCGCCGAGGAAGCCAAGAAGCGCGGGATCAAGCCGCTCGCTCGCATCGTCTCGTGGGCGACGACCGGTGTCGATCCGTCGATCATGGGCACCGGCCCGATCTCGGCGTCGAAGAAGGCACTCGAGAAGGCCGGTTGGTCGGTCAACGATCTCGACCTGATCGAAGCCAACGAAGCGTTCGCCGCGCAGGCGATCGCCGTGAACAAGGGCCTTGGCTGGGATACCGACAAGGTCAACGTCAACGGCGGTGCGATTGCCATCGGTCATCCGATCGGCGCCTCGGGCGCGCGCATCCTGAACACGCTCGTCTATGAGATGCAGCGCCGCGATGCCAAGAAGGGTCTCGCCACGCTGTGCATCGGCGGCGGCATGGGCGTCGCCATGTGCGTCGCCCGCGACTGAGCCGGATCAAATCCATCGCGCAGCCGCTTGTATTCAAGCGGCTGCGTTTCCATCGACACTCACAATCAGAAAATCTAGGGAGAGACTGCTATGGCACGGGTTGCCCTCGTCACGGGAGGCACGCGCGGCATTGGCCACGCGATTTCGATCGCTCTGAAGAGCGCCGGTTATCGGGTGGCAGCGAGCTACGCTGGTAACGATCAGGCTGCACAAGCCTTTCAGATCGAAACGGGCATTCCCGTCTACAAGTTCGATGTCGGCAACTACGAAGCAACGGAGAAGGCCGTCGCGCAGATCGCGAAAGATGTCGGCCCCATCGACGTGCTCGTGAACAACGCTGGCATCACGCGTGACGTCATGTTCCACAAAATGACGAAGCAGCAGTGGGACGACGTCATCGGCACCAACCTGAACGGTCTTTTTAACGTCACGCGTCAGGTCTGGGAAGGCATGCGCGCGCGCAAGTTCGGCCGCGTCATCAACATCTCGTCCATCAACGGCCAGAAAGGCCAGATGGGCCAAGTGAACTATTCGGCGTCGAAGGCCGGCGACATCGGCTTCACCAAGGCGCTCGCTCAGGAAGGCGCTCGCGCGGGCATTACGGTCAATGTTATCTGCCCCGGTTATATCGCGACCGAAATGGTCAAGGCTGTGCCGCAGGAAGTCCTGGAGAAAAGCATTCTTCCGCAAATTCCCGTCGGCCGTTTGGGCGAGCCGAACGAGATCGCACGCTGCGTCGTGTTCCTGGCGTCCGACGATGCCGGCTTCATCACCGGCTCGACGCTGACAGCCAACGGTGGCCAGTACCTCGCGAGCTAATTCTCGTAGCCGGCCAAAAGATACTCAGAGCGTACCACTTCGTCATGGCCGGGCCGTTTCGCGCCCGGCCATGTTTTTTAAGAGCGACGGTTTGCAAATGGCTGTCGTCCCCGTCAGTTGGACAAATCCGGGAATGGATTGAGGGAAAGCTGCTCCATTTCCCGTCATCCCTGCGCAGGCCGGGAGCCAGCCAAGTTTCCAGCGTGCGCTGATCATTGCCGAGCACTGACCCCTGTCGGCGCGACCGGCGTACTTGATTGCAGCGAGCGCAAAAGAAAAAGGCCCTGGCAGGATGTCCTGCCAGAGCCTTTTTTCGTATCGGAGTTAAATCGGGCCGTTAGCCGCGGAATCGCGAGCGAACGATACGCGGAAATTCATCTTCACTTTCGCCCTGCTGCTGAGCGTAAGCGTTCGCCCCGCGCGGATCGACGCCACGCTGCTCGGGCATGTTCTGGCGGCTTCCTTCGACGTTCCACCAGCGCTCGCCGCCGGCCCCTGGCGCCCCCGGAAGCTGCCCGGAGATCGGCTGTTGCGGAGCCGGAGTCGCCGGCCGCCCGCCGCCATAAGCCTGTTGCTGCTGACGTGCGGTCTGCTGCGGTTGGGCGTGCTGCTGTTGCTGCGGGGCCGAAAACCACGCTTCGATCAGATCGAGCTCATCGGCCGACAGACTGAGGCCCTGGCTGCGGCAGCGCGCGACAACGAAGTTCCGAAAGCGGCTTGCAAACAAGCCCGCTGACGTTCCCTGCTCGAACCACGGATCGCTCTCGCTCACCACGTCGTAGATGAAGCGCAGATCGTCCCGCTTGATGTCGAGGCCGAACTCGCGGGCCCGCTGCGTGATGTTGACGAGCGTCTGCGCACCCTGCAGCCCGTTCGTCGAAATCTCTTGCGACATGACGTCGAAGAGCACTCGATATTCGGCAGGCGCCAGCGCCGGAGCCTGACACGCTTCGTGAATGCGCGCGATGGACTGCTGGATTTGCGTCGCCTGATCGGCATTGCGCGGCGCAGCCGTCACGGTCGGCGGCGGTGCAGGCTGCTGAGCCTGAGCACGCGGCAACTCCCGCCTCGGCTCGGGCTGGTACGTCGGTGCCGGAGCTTGCGACACCGGCCGCTGCGGCATCAACGGGGCAGCCGCCTGCTGAGGAGCGGGTCGCGGCGCGGCCATCGGCGGCGCCGGAGGCGCCGAGGTCCGGTCGATGTAGCGCTGCTGCGGCGCGGGCGCCTGATAAGGGGTGGGCTGCAAGGCCGGAGCCGGTGTAGGAGCCGGCTGAGGCGCTGCAATTCGCGCTGCCGGCGCGAGTGCTGTCGGTTGCGGCTGGGCCTCTATGCGAGCGGGCTCTGGTGCGTATTCGCGGCGCTGAGGCTGTTGCGGCTGTGCCTCGATCCGGGAGGGTTCCGGCGTGTATTCGCGCCGCGGTGGTTGCGCCTGAACCTGCGACGGCTCGGCGCGAACCGGCTCTGGTGCATACTCGCGGCGCGGCGTCGGCTGCGGCTCGACTGCCGGTGCGGCCAACTGCGGAGCAATAAGCCCGGTTGCCGAGATGTGCCGGTTGGCGTCGAACACCGTATAGGGCGGCGTATCGCTCAAATGGATGTCGTCCGGCAGGTCGGCGAGCAGCAGATCGCGGAACGATCCATAGTTGCCCCAGTTCGTTCCGACCGTCTTGTCGCGACCGATGATGCGCACGGCGCGATCCGCAAGCGTTTCCAGCGGTACGGCCTGCGGCGCACTGCGAACGAAATCGACGACCTCAGCCAGGATCGCTTTGCGCGCAGCCTCGACGTCGATGGCCGGTGCAGGCGCCGGAATTTCCCGTGCAGTCTCGCCCGAGATGGCCCGGTTGCTCGTCAGCAGCGCGATGAGATCCGACTCGCGAATTTCGCCGTCGCTGATCGCTGTGTAGGGCTGCGCCGTATGATCGTTCGCGAAGACCACCGTCCGCCGTGCATGCGCACGCAGGCGATGCAGCAACGGCGTGAAATCCGCGTCACCCGACAGGATGATGAACTCGTCGAAATACGTGTCGTGATTGAGAATATCGCGCACGTCCATCACGATGCGGATATCGGCGGAGTTCTTGAGCTGCGCGGTCAGCGGCGGGCAGTCGATCACCTCGAAGCCCGAGCGCAGGAAATGGTGACGGATAAACGGAAACGAATTCATGTCCGTCGAATTGTCGTGCGTATTTCGGCGCGGCACTGGATTGCCGTAGCAGCGGTTCATCACGATCCGGCGTTCGCCCGACAACGCAAATCCGTTCGTCGCGGTGATCAGCTCACCAGATACAATGCCTTGCAGCCACACGCCGCTGTCTTTGGCGAAGCGCTTTGCAGCATCTTCGTTCTTTCGCTTCAGCGACAGATAGATGTTGTCGTAATCGACGAACACCGTTGTAAGGACGGGCCCTAAGGACTCGCGTTTCATGGACTGCAACCCCCGTGAATCGGAACTTGATTCGCAGTCACTATTTGACGAGTCGAAGGCCCCCCACAAGAAGCGGCAGCCCGCTCCTGCACCAAAGAGACAATTAACCCGTGGATGGAGGTCGAGCGCGCCACGCTCTAGGCTGATTGCTCTGGGGATGGCGTGTGGAGATCGTTGAAACGCGTTTGGCTGTTGCCGTTGCGCCGCTTAATCGACAGATGGACGCGACACGGGTGAGAAATCCGGAGCCGTCAACGTGAAGCCCTCGAACGTGAAAGCGGGCGCGACCGTGCAGCCGACGAGCGTCCATTTTCCAAGGCTGCGCGCTTGCTGCCAATGCCCTGCGGGAACAATCGCCTGTGGCCGCTCGCCGTCCGCGAGATTGCTGCCAAGATGGATCTTTTCGATCGGGCCGCCCGTTGGCGAGATTTCGAGCAACAATGGCGCACCGGCATAGAAATGCCAGCCTTCGGCTGCGTCCACCGCATGCCAATGCGAACGTTCTCCGGCTTTGAGTAGAAAGTAGATCGCCGTTGATGCCGCGCGCTTTCCCGGCTCGGCCTTGTCGCGAAAGGTTTCGCGGAAATGCCCGCCCTCGGGATGCGGAGAAAGCTCGAGCAGGGCAATGACGTCATCGCCGGAAAGGTCGGGGTTCATAGCGGTCTTCTCCCGGATGCGCGGGCCCTAGGCCTTATTTTTCAACTGCCGGATGCGCGAGAAAACCTCCCAGTCGGGAGCACCGAGCATTCCGAGCCGCGCCTGAATTGGGCGCGATTGCGGCCTGAGGAATGGGTTCGTTGCCATTTCGAGCCCGATTGTCGTGGGCAGCGTCGGCTTGCCACTTGCGCGCAAGGCTTCGACTTCCGCCGCTCTGACTTTTAGTGCCTCGTTTTCCGGTTCGATCGTCAGCGCAAAGCGGGCATTGTTCAGCGTGTACTCGTGCCCACAGTAGATGTTGGTATCGCCGGGAAGGGCTGCAATTTTCGACAGCGATTCCCACATCATCCTCGGGTCGCCCTCGAAGATCTTGCCGCAACCGAGCGAGAACAGCGTGTCGCCGGTAAAGACAATTCCGTCGTTGGGGAAATAGTAGGTGATGTGGCCGAGCGTATGCCCAGGCGTTTCGAGCACTTGGATCGGATGACCGGCGAAAGACAATTCGCTTTTCGCAGCGACGCCTTGCGTCAAGCCCGGAATTCGGTCGGACTCGGCCTCCGGCCCCGTGACGGGCATGCCGTAGAAAGCTTTCAGCTCTTCGATGCCGCCTGTGTGGTCGGTATGATGATGCGTGATGTAGAGGTGATTGAGCCGCCAGCCGCGCTCAGCCAATGCGGCTTTGACGGCAGCCGCGCTCGGCGCGTCGATTGCTGCTGTTTCACCGGTTTCCGGCTCATGCAGAATGACGCAGTAATTGTCCGTGAGACACGGCAGAAGAACGATATCAAGGGCTCCCATGGCGGGGGACTTTGGTTGGCTCGGCACGCCCTGTCAAACGCAGCGAAACGACGCAGTGAAAATCCGTTTGTTGCGTGTCCGGACTGTCTCTCGATGGTCGGATCGTCTAGAGAGGGTCCGATGCTCAGATTTGATCGAATTACTTAAGCGCCAAGATGCCTCTCGACGCCAAAACCTTGAGAGATTTCTACCGGACCCCGCTCGGGCGGGTCGCCCGGCGCCAGCTGACCTTGGCCATCCGGGAAAGATGGAAACGGGTTAACGGCCTCGCGATCGCGGGCGCCGGCTTTGCATCGCCGTTTCTCGGCACGTTTCGCACCGAAGCCCAGAGCCTTGCCTGCCTGATGCCCGCGCGCCAGGGCGCCATCGTATGGCCGCGCTCGGGCCATTGTCATTCGGTGCTCGTCGGCGACAACCAGTGGCCGCTCCCTGATAATTCGATTGATCGGTTGCTGGCGGTCCATTGCCTGGAGCAATCAGAACGGCCCGGCCCGCTGCTGCGGGAAATCTGGCGGGTGCTGAAGCCGGACGGCCGCGCGCTGTTCGTCGTCCCCAACCGCCGCGGACTTTGGTCGCGGATGGACCGTACGCCCTTCGGTTACGGACTGCCGTTCAGCCGTGGCCAGCTCGAAACGCAATTGACGGATGCGCTCTTTACGCCTGTCGATTGGGGGGAATCGCTCTACTTCCCGCCGGTCAACCAACGCCTGATGCTACGCATGGCGCCTGCGCTGGAGCGCTTCGGCCCGAGTATGTCCATCGGCGTTGCCGGCGTCATACTGGTTGAAGCGACGAAAGAAGTGATGGCGCCCGTCGGCAGCGGCAAACGCGTCGTCACCCAACCTGCGATCCTGAAGCCGGCCGATACGCGAACGACCGCCGGTATTCGCCCTTTCAGGTGAGGGTCGTCGCGGCGGCTTCGGGCTTGGAACCACGCAACAGGAACACGGCCTTTTCCCCGAACAGGTTCTGCATTGACAGCGACCAACGGATCGGAAGCCGCGCACCATAAGCGTTGAAGGCAACGGCCTGCTCGACATCAGCGTTCACTAACGCACAGAGATCGGCAAAATCGCGGATCGTACACAGATGCGCATTTGGCGTCAGATACCAGGCGTCCGGCAGATTGTCGTTGACGGGCATGCGGCCGGTGAACAGCAGCTTCGTGCGCACCTGCCAGTGCCCGAAATTCGGGAACGACACGATGGCCCGCCGACCGATGCGCAGCAGATTTTCGAGCACCGTCTTCGGTTGCCGCGTCGCCTGGATCGTCAGCGAAAGAATGGCGTAGTCGAACGCCTGATCCGGATAGTTGTCGAGATCGCGGTCGGCGTCGCCCTGGATGACGGAAAGTCCGCGCGCAACGCAGGCATTGACCTTGTCGCGCTGCAATTCCACGCCACGACCGTCGACGCCTTTGCGCTCGGTCAGAAGCTGCAAAAGTTCGCCGTCTCCGCAGCCCACATCGAGCACGCGCGAGCCCGCTTCGACCATCTCGGTAATGAGAACGTGGTCGAGGCGCGGTGTTTTCGAGGCGCCGACGATTTTGCCGAGATCCGGGGCATTCATCGCGACACCTCTTTCGGCGCGCTAAGGCCGCGCTTTACCGCGGCGGCATTGAGAAAACCGCGGATCGTCGCGAAGAACGTCGGCTCTTCGAGCAGGAACGCGTCATGTCCCTTATCGCTCTCGATTTCGACGAACGACACGTTGGCGGCAACGGCGTTTAAGGCTTGCACGATCTCGCGGCTTTCCTTCGTCGGGTAAAGCCAGTCGGATGTGAACGAGACGACGCAAAAGCGCGTTTTGGTGCCGCGAAACGCATTCGCCAAGGTGCCACCCGCGCTTTCGCGCATATCGAAATAGTCCATCGCGCGCGTGATGTAGAGATAGCTGTTGGCGTCGAAGCGATCGACGAACGTCGAGCCCTGATGCCGCAAATAGCTCTCGACCTGGAAATCGGCGCTGAACGAAAACGTTTTCTCCGAGCGGTCTTGCAGAGAGCGGCCGAACTTGCGGTGCAAGGCCTCTTCCGAAAGATACGTAATATGCGCCGCCATGCGCGCGACCGCGAGGCCGTTCTTCGGCACCGTGCCCGAGGCGTAATAGTTGCCGCCCTTCCATTCCGGGTCCGCCATCACGGCCTGCCGCCCGACCTCATGGAACGCGATGTTCTGCGACGAGTGCCAGGCGGCCGTTGCGATAGGCGCAGCTGCGAACACGCGATCCTTGTACCGCGACGCCCATTCCAGCACCTGCATGCCGCCCATCGAGCCGCCGATAACGGCAAAGAGCTGATCGATGCCCAGAGAGTCGATGAGCCGCGCCTGAGCCTCCACCATGTCGCCGATGGTGATGACCGGAAAGTTCAAGCCATAGGGCTCGCCGGTTTTGGGATTGATCGAGGCCGGGCCGGTCGAGCCCATGCAGCCGCCGAGAATGTTTGAGCAGATGACGAAGAACCGGTTTGTGTCGATCGGCTTGCCAGGCCCGACAAGCGATTCCCACCAGCCGGGCTTGCCCGTGATCGGATGCTTGCTTGCGACGTACTGGTCGGCCGTCAGCGCGTGGCAGAGCAGAATGGCATTCGATTTTGCGGCGTTGAGTTCGCCGTAAGTCTCATATGCAATTGAAAACGGGGCTAAATCTTGCTGACACGCCAGCCGCAACGGCGCGCTCGCGTCAAAGCGCGCGACCGGGCTCGAAGGCGAATGCACCTCCGAATAGCGCCGCGCAGCCGGAGCGATGAGATCTGGTGGAGCTGCGGTCATGGCTGCGAAAGAAGTCCCAGTGTTAAGGGCGTCGAAAGCGGTCTGGCTGAGCGGCCGATAAAGTCAACTTTAAACTTTGATTTCAAGTGGTGAAGCCCCTATCAATGCGCCCGAAATCCCCAGTTTCGGTCAACAATTTGAGATCTTATATGGTGGCGACTGCTCCAATTGCACGTTCGGGCATACTCGATATCGCAGCCTACGTGCCGGGCGAAAGCAAGGTACCGGGCGGCCTGACCCCTGCCAAACTGTCGTCCAACGAGACGCCGCTCGGACCGAGCCCCGCCGCGATCGAGGCGTTCAAGGCCGCTGCCGGCGAACTGGAGCGTTATCCCGACGGTCAGGCAACCCGCCTGCGCGAAGCCATCGCACGCCGCTACGGCCTCGATATGGCACGCATCGTCTGCGGATCAGGGTCTGATGAGCTGCTGGGTCTTTTGGCGCGCGGCTACCTGGGCCCCGGCGACGAGGCGATTTACACCGCCCACGGATTTCTCGTCTATCGCATCGCCATTCTGACCAACGGCGCGACGCCCGTCGTCGTGCCCGAGCGCGACCTGAAAACCGACGTCGACGCCATTCTCGCCGCCGTCACGCCCAAGACGCGCATGGTCTTCCTCGCCAATCCGAACAATCCGACCGGAACCTACATTCCGATCGAAGAGGTGCGCCGACTGCGCGCTGGGCTGCGCGGCGACATCGTACTCGTGCTTGACGCGGCCTACAGCGAATACGTCAGCCGCAACGACTACGAGGCTGGTATCGAACTTGTCGCGACCACCCCGAACACGGTGATGACGCGCACGTTCTCGAAAATTTATGGTCTCGCGGCGCTACGCATTGGCTGGGCTTATTGTCCGCCGGAAATCGCCGACGTGCTTAATCGCATCCGCGGCCCCTTCAATCTGTCGTCGCCCGCCATTGCAGCAGGCGCCGTCGCGATCGAAGACGTCGCACACATGGAGCGCGCCAAGCACCACAACGACGTCTGGCTACCATGGGTCGAAGGCGAGTTGAGAAAGCTCGGCCTCACCGTCACGCCGAGCGTCGCCAACTTCGTGCTGATGCATTTCCCCGAAGGCAGCGACAAGACCGCGGCAGGCGCCGACGAATTCTTGAAATCGCAAGGCGTCATCGTCCGCAAGGTGGGCGCCTACGGTTTCCCGAATGCGCTCCGCATGACGATCGGCTCAGAGAGCGACAACAAACGCGCTGTCGATGCGCTCGCGCACTACATGAAGGGCGCTGCCTGATGGCCTCCGGAGACAGTGAGACAAAGCCGATGTTCAAGCGCCTGGCGCTCATCGGTATCGGGTTGATCGGCTCCTCCATCAGCCACTCTGCGCGCCGTGCCGGGCTCGTAGGAGAGATCGTCTGCAGCGCGCTAACGCCTGAAGAACGCGAGCGGGCAGAGGTGCTGGGCCTTGTTACGAAGGCTTACGCCGATCCCGTTGAGGCCGTCAGAGGTGCCGATCTCGTCATTCTGTGTACGCCGGTCGGCGCCTTCAAGACTGTCGCCGAGGCGATCGGTCCGCACCTGGAGAAGGGCGCGATCGTCTCAGACGTTGGCTCGGTCAAAGGCGCGGCTATGCGTGACATCGCGCCGAGCATGCCCGATGGCGTGCATTTCATCGCCGGCCATCCGATTGCAGGAACCGAGCAGTCGGGTCCAGACGCGGGCTTTGCCGAACTGTTCGACGGTCGCTGGTGTATCCTGACCCCCGGCCCGGATGCCGACCCGGCCGCGCTCGCAAAGCTTGAAACGTTCTGGCGCAAGCTTGGCTCTAATGTCGAGCTGATGACGCCCGAGCACCACGATATGGTGCTGGCGATCACCAGTCACGTGCCGCACCTCATCGCCTACAACATCGTCAATACGGCAGCACATCTGGAGCGCGTGACGGACAGCGAGGTCATCAAGTTCTCGGCGGCCGGTTTCCGTGACTTCACGCGCATTGCCGCATCGGATCCGGTGATGTGGCGCGACGTCTTTTTGAACAACAAAGAGGCTGTGCTCGAGATGCTCGGCCGCTTTTCGGAAGACCTCGTTGCGCTTCAGCGTGCAATCCGTTTCGGCGATGGGCCGACGCTGGAGAAGACATTCGCCAACGCCCGTGCCATTCGCCGCGGTATCATTCAGGCTGGCCAGGATACGGCGCAGCCCGATTTCGGTAGAAATGCAGCGCGCACCGGCAAGGGATCGGCTTGAGGCCGACCCAAGCGTAATCGTGGCTTACGCCGAGTGCGGCGTGTTCATGAATTGCGCGGTGATGAGATCGGCTTCGACGGCCGCCGCTTCCTGATTGGACGACGCGAGCAGATGCACGTGGACCTCATCGGCGCCGAGCGCTGCCGCATGCTGACGGATCTCGGCCAGGTTCTCCGATGGGCAGTTGTTCGACAACCGGCCGATGGCGAGAACGGCGCGCGTCGAACGATCATTGCGGCGCACGAGGATGTAGTTGGCGTCTTCGAGCGTCGGGCAATCGAACAAGCTGTAGACCGTGTGGACGTAGCGCTTGCCTGACGCGCCGGTCCAGAAGTGGAACCGCGGCGGCTGCTCCGGATACGTCCCGCTGATGCTCACCTGCTGCGCTTCGTCACCGCTCTGACGACGCGCCCGGAAATCGGCAAGCTGAATAATTTCGGCACTCATTACGCATGACCCCTGATCGGCGACTGTCGCCGAATATTGCTCTTGAGACCGTGATACCCCGCATCCCCGTGAAAAATGGTGAACTTTGGTTCGAAAATTTGACGTGCTCGCCCTGATCGCGCCTCGATGGTCAATGAGGTGTTGAGAACAGGAAGAATTGCAAACACTCTGCCTGAGCAGAGAGACGTTTCGCGCGCAATTCTGAATAGGCGTTAGCGAATACGCAGCGCGCCATTCCGGTGCGCGCGAAAAAGTCGTTCCGACATCGTTAATTCTGACGGCTTTAGCCGCAGCGCGAATAATCGCAATTCGTGCACGTCCAGCAGCCCTCGATATGATGGAGGGCGCGCTCGCCGCACTTCGGGCAAATCCGTGCCACCGCCACCTGTGATGCCGTGCCGTCACGCGCCGCTGTCTGCGGGCCGCCGCCCAATCGTTCGATGGCCGCAACGGGTAGGTGCATAGGTTTGGCGTCGCTGCCTTCGGCATCTTCGCGCGTGAGGAAACCGATGTGCAGCATATGCTGTTCGATGACGTTACCGATGGCGGCCAGCAGGCTAGGCACGTAGCGGCCACCCATCCAGCGCCCGCCTTCGGGATCGAACACCGCCTTTAACTCTTCAGCAACGAACGAAACATCGCCGCCGCGGCGGAATACGGCGCTGACCATGCGCGTCAGCGCCACCGTCCAGGCGTAGTGTTCGAGGTTCTTCGTATTGATGAAGATCTCGAACGGCCGTCGTCGTCCGTCGCGAACGATATCGTTGATCGTGACGTAGAGCGCATGCGCGCTCGCCGGCCATTTGATCTTGTACGTTATGCCTTCGAGCGCTGCGTCGCGTTCGAGTGGCTTCGTCATATAGACGACGTCGCCGAATTTCGCCGGGTCTTCCGAAGCACCGACGCTGGAGGTCGGCGCGGGTTTCGCATCGTTTGCCCCTTCCGCTTTGGACAGCACCGCGCCCGTGACTGCATTCGGCCGATAGGTCGTGCAACCCTTGAGGCCAAGCGCAAACGCTTCCGCATAGATATCCCGGAAGTCTTCGAAGGATATGGCTTCAGGCGTGTTGATCGTCTTCGAGATGGCGCTGTCGACGTAGGGCTGCATCGCTGCCTGCATCGCCACGTGTTCGGCGGGCGACAATGTTTCAGCCGTCACGAACGCATGCGTCAGTGGCGCATTCTCGCCGAACTGGGCGCGGAACTTCCGGTAAGCGTAATCCTCGACGGTTTCTTCGCTCGCCGTCGCCCCATCGCCGAGGATGCGCCGCTGGTAGACGAAATCGAACACCGGTTCGATGCCGCTCGAAACATTGCCCGCGAGCAGCGAGATCGTGCCGGTCGGCGCGATCGAAGTCAGGCAGCCGTTGCGGATGCCGTTGGTCGCAATCGCCGCGCGCACATCCTTGCCGAGACGCTCGACATTGGGCCGCGCGAGAAAAGCGCTGGCGTCGTACAGCGGAAACGCGCCTTTCTCAGCGGCCAGCGCTGCACTGGCGCGATAGGCGGCATTCTGGATAATCGCCATCCATTCGGCCGCCTTCTCGCGAGCAGCCAAGCTGCCATACGAAAGGCCGAGGAAGATCAGCGCATCTGCAAGCCCCGTGATGCCGAGGCCGATGCGCCGTTTCGCGCGCGCCTCTTGCGCCTGGGCTTCGAGCGGATAGCGCGAGATGTCGATAACGTTGTCGAGAAAGCGAACGGCGGTTGCAACGCGCGCTTCGAGCTTTTGGCGATCGACGCGCGCGTCCGGCGAGAATGGTTTCTCCACGAAACGGGCAAGATTGATCGAACCGAGAAGGCAGGCCCCATAAGGTGGCAGCGGCTGCTCACCGCACGGGTTCGTCGCCGAGATTGTCTCGCAATAGGCAAGATTGTTGGCCGCGTTTATCCGGTCGATGAAAATGACGCCGGGCTCTGCGTAATCATACGTCGCCCGCATGATCTTGTCCCAAAGGCCCTTGGCGTCGATCGTCTTGTAGACCTTGCCTTCGAAAACGAGTTCCCAAGGCGAGCCGCGTTTCACGGCCTCCATGAAGGCATCGGTCACGAGAACCGAAAGATTGAAATTCCTGAGCCGCAGCGGATCGGATTTCGCTGCGACGAAAGCTTCGATATCGGGATGATCGCAGCGCAGTGTCGCCATCATCGCGCCGCGGCGCTGGCCCGCCGACATGATCGTGCGGCACATGGCGTCCCAGACGTCCATAAAGCTGACCGGTCCCGACGCATCTGCGCCGATGCTTTTGACGGTCGCGCCGCTGGGGCGAAGCGTCGAGAAATCATGCCCGATGCCGCCACCGGCCTGCATCGTCAGCGCGGCTTCTTTAACGCTTTCGAAAATGCCGGAAAGATCGTCAGGGATTGCGCCGAGAACGAAGCAATTGAAGAGCGTAACGTTGCGGTCCGTACCGGCCCCGGCCAGGATGCGACCGGCCGGCTGAAAGCCGAAATCGGCCATCGCATCGTAAAAGGCAGCGCCCCACTTCGCTTGCGTGGCGCTGTCGGCTTCCGCCGATGCTGCAGCCTTGGCTACGCGCCGGAAGGTGTCTTCGATCGTCTCATCGCCAGCCGCTGTCGGCGACCCGGCAAAGCGATACTTGCGCCGCCAAATGGCGTCGGAAATCGCGGGCAGAGCTGATAAAATCGCAGACATCGGGGACACCGGGATATAGGCGTTGCCAACCAATCTTCAATGCGTGTTCACTATATGTTCCCGGGTTCGCCAAGTCAATCGCTCAAATAAAATAACCGCGGCCGACGACAGCCGCGGTCCCATCTTTGGAATCGTTGCGCGCCCAAAGAGGCGAGCCGACCTTAGTCCTTCATCTTGCGGTAGACGATGGCGCCGACGCTGATGAGCAAGGCGACAGCCGTGAGGCTAGCCGGCCCATCGATCTCGGGCGCAGGAGCCGGACCACCGCCTCCCTCGCCACCGCCGCCAAAGCACCACGGACCAATGCAGAAGGCGAACGCGCTGTTAGCCCAGAGCATCGCGACAGCAAACGTCGCGAGAGCTGCTTTGATTTTCAACATACGCACTCCTCAAAATAAAACTCCCCGCCAGACCATTAGAAAGCATTTGCTTCCAATTGTAATGGTTAGCGGAAAAACAATTGGTCGTATGGTAAGCACCGCCTTCGATGGGCCTGGAATTTGCGGTCAACGGCAATTGAAAAAGCCCGCCGATCTGGCGGGCTTTGCGGCGAACGTTTATCTCGGGAAGGCTGATCGCCTCAAAGTTTGCAGAGCGTCGCTTCGCCGTAGCACGAATAGCCGATCGCCTCCGAGTTGCACTTATAGTGGCGGGGACCGAACGAATATCCCGGCGTGCCGTTGCCCGAAACCCAGGTGAAGTAAATGTTCCAGTCGGTCGCTTGCAGAAGCGCGGCATCGACCTGGAAATGTGCAAGCCCTTCCGTGAGCGCAACGCCCTGGGCGGCTTTCTTGAAACACTGCTTGGCTTCGGCCGGAGCGGCGGCCATAGCGACGCCTCCGACGGCAAGAATGGCCCACATCAACCGGGCGGAAGTACGCATTGGATGGCTCCATGATTGCTGAAACGATCAGACGTAAGATCGTGCCACAGCGATGAGAACGCCGTGCATAACAAATCGCAACCACACCGACGATTTTCACCGCGTTGCGGCATCGGCACATCAGGCGGTTGGATAAAATGTGGAAAACCTATGCGGCTTGAGCCGGATTCTGCGTCTTCGCCAGGGGCGGCGGCGAGGGACTGCGTGCCGCTTCCTCAATAAGTCGCATGCTCGCGGTTTCGATGGCCGTCTCGATCTTTTTGCGAAACTCTGCGCGTGGTAATCCCGGCGGCAGTGGCGGCAGGAATTCCACGACAATGGTGCCCGGATAGCGCCAAAGACTGCGGCGCGGCCAGAACAGCCCGGAATTGAGCGCCAGGGGCACGGTGACGACGCCGAGCGCTTCATAAAGAGCTACGTAGCCGGGCTTATAGTCGGGCGCCGCACCCGGAATGGTCCGCGTCCCCTCCGGGAAAATCACGACCTCGCGGCCGATGCTGATCCTCTGCCGGGCGTCCCGGATCAGGGCTTTGAGCGCCGCCGAGGCTTTCTCGCGCTTGACCAGGATGTGCTCGAACTTGATGCAAAACCAGCCGTAGAATGGAATCCATTTCAACTCGTCTTTCAGCACGATCGCCGGATCACGAAAGAGCGAGATGAGCCCGAATGTGTCCCATGCCGATTGGTGCTTTGAAATGACGAGGCAGCCCGTCTTCGGCAGATTTTCGTGTCCACGAACTTCGAGTTTGGTGCCGCAGATGAGGCGCAGCAGCCAGACGCAGGTGCGGCCGTGAACTTCGAGACCTTTCATCGCCCATGGCCGTGGCCCGATGAGCAGCCACGAGCCAAGCACGAGATAGAGCGCCGTCACGATGTAGAACACGACGAAATAGATCAGCGATCTGATGATAACCAAAGCGCCAGGCCCGGCTGCTACTGAATTAGCCATCGGCGCGCTTATCCGGCATAATCGCAACAGACCGCCCGTCGCTCCAGTTCATGATCCTCTGCGCCGTAAGGCGGGCGACGGCGGGGAGAAATTTCAAATATTCCGAAATGAGCACGCGCGTGGTGGTCGGATGCAGCCACCAGGCGGTTTCCGGGAACCGCCGCGGCGTTACCGCATAGGGAAGCAGCGTCACGCCCGGCATGGCGAGCGCCAGCTCGGCGAGACTACGGGGCATGTGGTAGCGTGACGTCACGATGATCAATCTCGTATAGCCGTTCGAGTTGGCCCAGGTTCGGGTTTCGTCAGCGTTGCCGACCGTGTCGAGCGCTTCATAGCCGAGATCGACGCAACAATTGAAGATCTGCTTATCGATGCCGAGCAGCCTCTGCATCTCTTCGCGACTGACCTTGCGGTTGACGCCGGAAATCAGCATCCGCTTGGCGCGGCCCTCGCTCATGAGCTTGGCGCCGGCCTCGATGCGATTGTCCCCGCCCGTCAGCACCACGATGCCGTCGGCCTTGTCCCAGCCCGTTGCGTCGTCGCGTGTCACGGAAACCGCAAACAGCACGAACCCGAACACGAGCGCAGCCGTGCCGAGCGCCAGCATCAAAACGAAGGCCTTAGAAATCCTTGTCATGGTTGGAATGTTGGTTCGATCTCGCGCGCCGGACTGCTGCTTGCCAAGGCGTCGGACTCTAGCCGATTTCGGACCGGATAGGCAGCCGTCTCCTCCGGCTGAGCCTGACGCTGTGCCAAGCAAATCACGGTAGTTCCCCCTGCAGATGTCTTATCGGACGGCGGCTAGTGCTTGCCGTTCAGGATGCGATAGACGCCGACGCGCGACGTCACCATGCATAGCCCCGCAATGGTGACGACGACAAACCCCAAAATGACGTAACCGAGCGCGTCGAGCGCGCCGGTCCCCATCAGCCTCTGCATCTCGACGGCGCTGACGGCTCCCCCGCCGAGCAGCTCCGTGATGGCCGGCATGCTCATGAAGACAAGCATGGCGAAGGCCGCCCCAACGATGCCGGCCTTGATGCCGAGACGCAGGAAGTGCTTCTCGAATTCGCGGGCAATGAACTTGTCGGTGGCGCCGACGAAGTGCAGCACTTCGACGATTTCTCGGTTGGACGCCATGGCGCTGCGCGTTGCCGAAACGATGATCGCCGTCGTCGCTGCGCCGACAAGCGCCAGAATTGCCAGGCCGCCGAGCGCAAACGACCGCGTCACGGCCCGGATCTGTTGCTGCCAACGGCGATGGTCGTCGAGCGATGCGCCCTTGAAAGTCTTACCAAGGTCGTCGCTGACCTGGCGTAGATCGGGCGGATCGGTGCGGTCGATCTCAACGGCGATCAGCCGCGGCACCGGCAACGCCTTGAGCGCATCCGAAGAGCCGAGCCAAGGCTGCAGCAGCGCCGCTGACTGATCGAGGCTCAAGGGATTGACATTGGCGATCCCGCGCTGCTTGCGCAGGAAGGTAACGACGTCGGAAACCGTTCGGTCGATATTGCCGGTCTCTTGCGGCACAACTTGCACGGTTACCTCGCTCGCGATGTCGCTGAGCCAAGCGTCGGACGATTCCTTGATCATCCAGACGGCACCCGCGGTGAGACAGGCGAGAAAACACATGATCGCAATGACGAGCGTCAGCGAGCGTCCCGTGACCGAGCCGGGCGGGACGACAGGCGCCGTGACCTTCATTTTGCGTCCACGGTCGCGATCGCGGGACGGCGGCTTGAGATCGTGCGGCGTGTCTTCCGGAGTGACTGTGCGATCGGCATGGAAAGCCGGATAGCCGCCCGTATGTGCGGGCAGCCCCGTCACCGGTTCGTCATAAGGATCGTAGCCCGGCAGCGGCATCGCTGGGTCGGCCCGTCCGGTGAAGCGGCTAGATGATCCGGACATGACCCTTATGCACCTCGATACGCGGCGCCTTGAACTGCCGCATGAGCTGATGATCGTGCGTCGCAATGACGACGGAGGTTCCAAGCCGGTTGAGCTCGACGAACAGCCGCAGCAGACGTCGCGCCATTTGCGGGTCGACGTTGCCCGTCGGCTCGTCCGCCAGCAGCACCTCGGGCTTGCCGATGACGGCCCGCGCGATAGCGGCCCGCTGTTTCTCGCCGCCTGACAGCACGGACGGGTTTGCATACATCCTGTCGCCGAGGCCCACCCACTGCAAAAGGTCCGTCACATCTTCCCGGTAGTCGGAGGGTTTCTTACCGATCACCTGCAGCGGCAACGCGACGTTCTCCCACACCGTCAAATGGTCTAAGAGGCGGAAATCCTGGAAAACGATGCCGATACGCCGCCGCATCTCGGCGCGCATCTGCGACTTCACCCGGGTGACGTCCTCGCTGAACATGCGCAGCTCGCCGCGCGTTGGATGCAACGACATAAACATCAGGCGCAGGAGAGAGGTCTTTCCCGCTCCCGATTCACCATGCAGAAAGTGGAAGGATCCGGGCCGCAGATGAAACGTCACATCTGACAGCACCTCTGGCCCGCCCTCGTATTTCAGTCCGACATTCGTCAAGCGAATCAAGAGGTACTCGCCTTGATAGTGGATATTTTGGGCTCTTTACGGGTCCCCGCGTCTATAGACACCTCGAAGACACAATTATCAATCGATTACGATTGTGGCGCGGTCGTGTACACAGGAACCTTTCCGGTCAGTGGACCCCGGCCGCCGCGAGTTGCAGGATAACGACATGCGCGATTTAGACATCTCTCCGACCATCGAAACGATCTTTTCAGCCGAGGATATTCAGGTCCGCCTGCGCGTGCTCGCCGCCGAGATCGCGGCCAAACAGCCGGAAAATCTGTTGGTCGTTCCTATCCTCAAGGGCAGTTTCGTTTTCGCCGCCGATCTGATCCGGGCGCTCCACGCTGCCGGGCTGGCGCCTGAGGTCGATTTCTTGACGCTGTCCAGTTATCGCAAAAGCCGGGTTTCCTCCGGCCAGGTCTCCATCCTGCGCGACCTCGACCTCGACGTTGAGAACCGCCACGTCATCCTGATCGATGATGTGCTCGATTCCGGCCGCACACTCGCTTTCGCGAAGGATTTGATCGCCGCCCGAGGCGCCAATCTCATTCAAACCTGCGTTTTGCTCGACAAGAAGGCCCCTCGCGCCGTATCGATCGAGCCGGACTATTGCGCTTTTGAATGTCCCGACGTGTTCGTGGTCGGGTACGGCATGGACGTCGCGCATCGCTATCGTGAGCTGCCTTTCGTCGGCCGCATTGTCGACTAGGGCTACGCGCACCTGGTTCGGGAGAGGGAAGGGGCGGCATGGCAACGATCCTGCTTGCTGACGACGATGCGGCTGTGCGGGATCTCGTTCGCCGCGCGCTGACGTCCGAAGGTCATAAGGTGCAAGTCACGCAAGACGGTCTGGAGGCGCTCGATATTCTCGGAACCTCGGCGTCGGGCATCGATATCCTGATCTCCGACGTCGATATGCCTCAGCTCGATGGCATATCGCTGGCCGAACAGGCATTGGCGCTGAAACCGAGCCTTGCCATCGTCCTGATGTCTGGCTTCTCCGATCAGCTGGAACGCGCCGCACGCCTGCGCGCACGCAAGCTGCTGTCGATCACGAAGCCGTTCACGCTCGATCAGATCAAGCAGATTGTCCGGACGGTCCTGAGCTGAGAAGTCTGTCGCCCTGCGGCTTGATCAGTCGCGTCAGCCAAAGTGTCGCCAGCGCGAGCATAACAAACGCCAGGGCGAACCACGACGAAGCCGCAGCAAGGCCCGCGGCCGCCGCCCAGAACACCGACGAAAACGCTTCCGAAAACGTCGCGATCTTGGTTGCCGTCTGACGGCGGCGGAACTGGGCGCGCCGCGCCGCGCTCTTGAACCAGAGCTGGATGACGATGGCCGAAACGCTGGCTGCCGTGATGGCTGCGGCCGTTGCAACGGCGCCAGATAGCGACAGATACGCCATGCCGACAACGAACGGCACCGCGACGCAGCCGATGACGAGGAGGACCGCTTCGATTTTGGCGCGGATCGCCGTGGTCGAAATAACTGGCGCTGTCGCGATGAGGTCAGGCGCGTCTTCGCCCGAGATGGTCAGCCACGCGAGGCCACCTGAGAGCTGACCGAACGCCATGACCAGGACCGGCGCCAGAATGACCGCACCATGCGTGTCTGTGCCCATGTCGCGCCAAAGAAGAAGCGCGGGAGGGATGAGATAGAGGACCTGCATCAGCGTCTGTGATAGCAGCCACGGATCGCGCGCCAGCAGAATGAGTTCCTTGCGCCGAAGCGCGCTGACGCTCGAAGCTGCGGGGAATGATTTGCCGTTCGATCGGCGTTCGCTCTGTTGCGTGCTGTCGCCTGAAGCTGCAATCGCGTTCGCGCTGAATTGCGGCGAGAAAACAATGATGACGAGCGCCAGGAATGCGACCCCCGCCGCGATGGTAGCAATCGCAGCGTTGACGTCTCCGAGCGCGGCCCTGGCGGGCATCCAGATGAGATTGTCGAGCGCGGGAGCGGCGCGGCTCACGGCCTCGGAGTTCAACACAGAGAAGCGCGATAACCGGCCGTAGGCGAAAACAGCCGCCGCCTGCAAGCCGATCAAAAGCGTCGCGCCGACGACCGCTGCAATGATCTGCGCGATGAAGCGCGTCTTTTGCGCTCCTGCAACTCGAAAAAGGCCGAGCGTGACGAGCACGGCGAGGCCTGTCGCGAAAGCGCTCAATCCGGCGATCACGGCATAAGCCGAAAGCCACCGCGGACCGTCGATCCAGGCGGCAACGTTGATCGCAGGCGCAATCATCGCTGCCGTCATGATCGCACCGGTGATCGCGATGGAACAGATGCGCACAGCAAACAGGTTTCGCGACGATGCGGGCGACGACAAAATAAGATCGAGATCGGAGCGCGCATAAAATGCTCGCGTCACCTGCTCGACCGCCTGCGACAGCGTCATCGAAAACGTCAATAGGATCGACGCCGTCAGCGTAATGAGCGTGCCCTTGCTGGCGAGATCGGCATCCGCGAGCACACGCGACAGAACGATATAAGCAAGTCCATGCAAGGCCGCGATGATAACGGCGACGCCGGCAAGCAGCGTGCGTTCGCGCCGGGTCCGGCCTCCTGCGAGCATCTGCGCGATGTCCCGCCACGCCAACCTGAATTCGTGGCGTGCGAACCATGAGACGCTTGCGACGGTCATGCGGCTGCGCTCTCGTCGGCGACGAGCGTCAGGAAAATATCTTCTAGGTTGCTGTCTTGGCGCCCGGCGCGCGCCCGCAACTCATCGAGTGTTCCTTCCGCGACGAGACGGCCGCGCGCGATCACGCCGATCCGTTCGGCCATGCGCTCGGCGACTTCGAGGATGTGCGTCGTCATCACGACGGTCGCGCCGTTGGCAACATGCTCTTTGAGCACGGTCTTGACCCTGCGCGCCGAGCCCGCATCGAGCCCAGTCAACGGTTCGTCAAGAATGATCAGGCTCGGCTCGTGAATGAGTGCGCCTGCAAGCGCCACCTTCTGGCGCATGCCTTTCGAAAGCCCCTGGCAGCGCGTGCGTGCCTGCGTTTCAAGATCCAAGAGGTCGATGAGATGCTCGGCGCGGTCGGCTGCCTTGGCTTCGTCCATGCCCCAGAGCCCGGCGATGAATTCGAGATATTCGATCGGGTCGAGCTTGTCGTAGACCAGCGGCTCGTCCGGCACCCAGGCGGTGACGGCTTTCGCCGCGACCGGATCGTTGAGTGCGTCGAGGCCGAGGATCTCGATCGACCCGCCATCCGGCCGCAGCAGTCCCGCCACCATGCGCAGCGTCGTCGTCTTGCCGGCGCCATTGGGGCCGAGCAGGGCGTAGAATTCGCCGCGCCTGATGGAAAGGGAAAGGTCGTCGACCGCCTTATGCGTGAATGACTTGGTCAAACCGCGGATTTCGAGTGCAGCAGCTTCGCTCATCGTCGACACGCACAACTTTAACGATCGGTAAAACCGGACCTACCGCTTTGGACGCTAAAGCAATGTGATTGAGTAAGAGTGAAGGCAGACCGGGGCGCGGCGACGCAGCCGGACCTAGCCGCCCGTGACGCTCATATGCCGGCTGACGGCGGGCTGCTTCGTGCGCCGGTCGATGATGAAATCATGACCGCGCGGTTTGCGCGAGATCGCTTCGACAATCGCCGCGTCAAGCAGGGTATCGTCAGAAGAAGCCCGTAGCGGTGCTCGGAGATCGGCGTCGTCTTCCTGACCGAGGCACATGTAAAGTTGGCCTGTGCACGTCAGGCGCACGCGATTGCAGCTTTCGCAGAAATTGTGCGTCAGCGGCGTAATGAAGCCCAGACGGCCGCCGGTTTCCTTCACCGTCACGTAACGCGCCGGGCCGCCAGTGCGATACGGGTTGTCTTCGAGCGTCAGCCGGTCCATGAGCCGTGCGCGGACGATCGACAGCGGCAGATACTGATGCGTGCGGTCTTCGCCGATGTCGCCGAGCGGCATCGTCTCGATCAGCGTCAGGTCGGCGCCGCGGCCATGCGCAAAGCGAATGAGGTCTTCGATCTCATTCTCATTGATGCCCTTCAGCGCCACGGCGTTGAACTTCACCTGAATACCTGCGGCCTCCGCCGCATCGACACCGCGCAGCACCGTCGAAAGATCGCCCCAACGCGTGACCGTCCTGAACTTCTCAGGGTCGAGCGTGTCGAGTGAAACGTTGATCCGGCGGACGCCAGCGGAATAAAGATCGGTGGCATGCTTTTCGAGTTGGCTGCCATTCGTCGTCAGCGTCAGCTCATCGAGCGCACCGCTTTCGAGATGGCGGCCGAGCGACCGGAACAGCCACAAGATGTTGCGCCGCACAAGCGGTTCGCCGCCGGTAATCCGAAGCTTACGTACGCCGCGCCGGACGAAGGCCGCGCAAACCCGGTCGAGCTCTTCGAGCGACAGCAGATCCTTCTTTGGAAGGAATGTCATATGCTCGGTCATGCAATAGACGCAGCGGAAATCGCAGCGGTCTGTCACCGAGACGCGCAAATACTCGATCGACCGGCCAAAGGGGTCGACGAGCGGCGTTTCGGAGTTCTGGGCGGTTGCGCCCTGCATGAACATTCTCCCGTATAGGCCTTGAATTCGTATATCGTGCCTGAGCCCGTCAAGGACAAGCGAAGCTCTCGCGTCACATTTTCCTGTATTGTAGAAAAAAATCGGCTGAGGGGAGGAAAAATCGATGAAAAGTCCGGCGGGTTATTTCGTATTGGGGGCGGTTGTGGCCTCGGTATTTTGGCTCATTGCCTTGACGGTGCTGGGAGACCAGCTCCTCAACGTCTTTTCCCACTTCAGCGGCCACTAGGCGAGCTGGCGGACGGGGTTGAACGGCCCCACGGTCCTGACGATCAGGGCCGCGATATTATCGATATCGTTAAGATCGAACACCGGCTTGCCGTGCGCATCGACCTCGTGATCCGCCGCAATGGCAACGACCAATGGATCGGTCGTCGATAACAGCTTTTCGGCCGCGACCGCCGCCCTGCGAACCTCGATTTTAGGGATGTGCGCCGACTTGTAGCCCTCGACCAGGATAATGTCCGCCGGACGCAGCCGCGCGGCAATTTCTTCGAGCGTCGGCTCGCCCGCCCGGTCGATTTCCTCGATGAAAGCCACGCGCGAGCCCGAGACGATCGCGGTTTCAGCAGCACCTGCTGAACGATGCCGTTCGGTGTCGCTCCCCGGTGCGTCGATATCGAATTTGTGGTGTGTGTGCTTGATCGTTGCCACCCGCAGCCCTTCGCCGGAAAAATGCGTGGCGAGCTTTTCGATCAGCGTTGTCTTGCCGGAATTTGACCAGCCGGCAATCCCGAACAGCGGCAGAGTGGCGTGCGAGAGAAAGGCTTTGCCCAAAACGGTCATCCTTTTTTTTGCGCGAGCACACGGGCAGCATCGAGATCATCACGAGTATTGACGTTGAAGAACGGATCGATCTCATCGCCATCACTGTCGCGCATCGGAAAGGTCACTGCAACAGCATCGAGATCGGCCGCCAGCCGGTTGACGCTCAACGCCCGCCGGGCAAGGGCATTGGCTACGTCAGACCGTCTTTTCAGGGGCCATAGCCCGATAGTCGGATGACGCCGCCCCGCCGATTCAGCAATTGCAACGCTCTGGTCCTCACCACGGGCCGCGTCGAGGCGGGTGACGAGGTCGTCGGGCAGGAACGGGACGTCCGATGACACGGTCGCGATTAGGGTAAAGCCTGGCGCATGCGCCTTGGCCCAATCCATGGCCGCAAGGATGCCGCTCAACGGCCCAAGCTCCGGGCTTTCGCTATCCGTGATCGTTTCGACCCCGAAGTCGGCGAATCGCTGCGCATCGCCATTGATGCTCAAGACCAGCCGCCCGACCTGCGGCCGAAACCGCGAAATCACGCGCGCAAGAATGGATTTCCCGTCAATCTCGGCAAGCGTCTTGTCGCCGCCGCCGAAGCGCCGCGACTGTCCGCCAGCCAGGATGACGCCAAGAATGTGATCACTCGCCACCATGCGACACGATTAGGCTGGCTTCGCAGGCACCGCAACCCGCCGAATTCCGGGCTTTGCTTGCAATCAGACGCGCGAGGCGCTTCCCACCGGCCGCGGCGCGACTTATATCGCCCAGATAAAATGCGCCGGCTTTGGCGCCTCCGGGAGACGCTCATGCCAGTCGATAAGACACAGGTGCTCAATGCCCTGCGTCGGGTCAAAGGCCCAGACCTTGAAAGCAACATCGTGGACCTCGGCCTCGTGTCCGAGATCTTCATCAAGGACGATCATCCGTATTTTTCGATCACGATTCCGGCGAGCCGCGCGGAAGAGCTGGAACAGCTACGCCTTGCTGCCGAGAAGGTCGTCTCGGAGATCGGCGGCGTCTCGGGCGTCACCGCCGTCCTGACCGCTGATGCCCCCGCTGGCCAATCGAAGGATACGCGCGTCGCTGGCGGTCCTGTGAAGGCCGTTTCCGGTCCGCGGCCCGAGCATCCCCGCGTGCAGGCGGCGCGTGCGAAAGGTGCAACAGGCGATGGCGCCGGCCCACGCCAAGCCGCAGCCGCGGCTCAGCCCGCTGCCAAGGCACAAGCCATTCCGGGCGTGAAGCACGTCATCGCGGTCGCCTCCGGCAAGGGTGGCGTTGGCAAATCGACGGTCGCCGTCAATCTCGCGCTCGGGCTGCAGGCGATTGGTTTGAAAGTAGGCATCGTCGACGCCGATATCTACGGTCCATCGCAACCGCGCCTGCTTGGCATCACTGGCAAGCCCAAGGTCGCAAACGGCAAGACCATCACGCCGCTCGAAGGCTGGGGCCTGAAAGTCATGTCGATGGGCTTCCTCGTTGACGAAGGCACCCCTGTCGTCTGGCGCGGACCTATGGTCGTGTCGGCGTTGAGCCAGATGCTGCGCGAAACCGATTGGGCCGGCACGACCGGCGATCTTGATGTGCTCATCATCGACATGCCGCCTGGCACCGGCGACGTGCAATTGACGATCTCACAAAGCGTGCCGCTGTCTGGCGCCGTTGTCGTTTCCACGCCGCAGGACCTGGCGTTGATCGACGCCCGCAAGGGCATCGCCATGTTCAAGCGCGTCGAAGTGCCGATCCTCGGCATCGTCGAGAATATGAGCTACTTCCTCTGCCCGAAGTGCGGCGAGCGGTCCGACGTCTTCGGCCACGGCGGCGCACACGACGAGGCAAAGAAGCTCGGTGTCCCGTTCCTCGGTGAAGTGCCCCTGCATATGGAAATCCGCGAGACGTCCGACAGCGGCAAGCCCGTCACGGTCGCCGCGCCGGAAAGCCAATACGCAGCGATTTTCCGTGACATCGCCGCACGCACATGGAGCGAGGTCGAGCGCGCCAAAGGTACGCTGACGCCGCCGCCCGTGCTCGAAATTATCGATGGTGGTAAGGTGTTGAAAGCCGCCTTCCCGGACGGCCGCACGTTCGAATTGCCCGCCGAATTCCTTCGCGTCGTCAGCCCGTCGGCGGAAGTGCAGGGCCATTCGCCGTCGCAGCGCATCACCGTGCCGCGCAAAAAGAACGTCAAGCTCACCGGCATGAACGCCGTCGGGAACTACGCGACGCGCCTCGCCTTCGATGATGGCCACAACACGGGCCTTTATACGTGGGGCTATCTCCACCTGATCGGCCGCGAGAAGGACCAGCGCTGGGGCCAATACCTCGAAGAACTCTCCGCCAAAGGCCTGACGCGGGAATAAGTAATGCGCAGGCGGCCGGCTCGACGAAGGAGAGTCGCCTGCGCCAACTAAAAACTAATCCCGCTCCTCCGGAACGATCGCGTACTCCAGCTTCTCGCCGGAGCGAAGCACCGTCGCGATCACTTTCTGATTGATGTGCTTCGCGTCAAGCACGCGCGACACGTCATCGACACCCGCAATCGCGACGCCGTCGAGCGCAATCATGATATCGCCCGCCTTCAGCCCCGCGGCGTCTGCGGGTCCATTCGCCTGAACGCTGCGAATGCCGATGGCGCCCGCTTGCGTCAGATGCAGCGCGTGACGAATGCGCTGTGGCAGCACGACATGTTCTGCGACGATGCCCATCACGCCCCGCCGCACGCGACCGTGACTGAGGATCTGCGTCAGCACATATTCGGCCGTGTTCGACGCAACGGCGAAGCAAAGCCCCTGCGCGCCCATGATCGTCGCGGTGTTGATGCCGATCACATGGCCCGACGAATTGACGAGCGGGCCACCGGAGTTGCCAGGGTTCAGCGCCGCATCCGTCTGGATGACGTCGTCGATCAAGCGGCCATTCTCGGCACGCAGCGATCGTCCGACTGCACTGATGATGCCAGCCGTCACCGTCGATTGAAAACCGAGCGGATTGCCGATTGCAATCGCGATCTGACCCGGACGCAGCTTCTTGGAATCCGCGAGCTTTGCGAACTTCAATCGTTCCGTCGTCTCGGCCCGCAGAACGGCGATATCCGTATCGGGATCGCGCCCGACGAGGCGCGCACCGAAATGCTGACCATCGCCCTGCGCGAGCGTGATCGATTGTGCGCCGTCGATGACGTGATTGTTCGTGAGGATGAGCCCGTCGGGCGAAACGATGACGCCGCTGCCGGAGCCCTGTCCGCTACGTCCGCCGCGCGTGCTTTTCACTTGCACGTGGACGACGGCAGGCGACACCGCATCGACGACGTCGACGACCGCGTTGCTGTAGGCATCCATGAGCGCTGTGTCATCGCGGGCCACGCTTTCGGCCTGCGCGGGTTGGCGCTCGACGCCAGAGTCATCGAAGACTCGGAAAATGGTGTGTTCCATGATGCACCTGATGAGGATGAAGTCGCGGATAAATGGCGACTGTCATTAATCACATCAAGACCCACGCGGAACGGCGGCACCACGAGCAGCCGTCATCCCGGCGTAGGCCGGGAGCCATGCGGCCCATCACCATGAACGGTATGGAGAATCGTCGAATGGCCGCCTTCGCGGCCATGACGGAAGTTGAAGCAAGCACGCGCAGGCGGCCGGCTCGACGGAGGAGAGTCGCCTGCGCCAACATAGCTACGGCCGGCTCGACGGAGGAGAGTCGCCTGCGCCTCCCAAAAATTATTCCGCGGCTTGGCGCTCCAGCGACTCAAAGGCCGCATCGGCATTCTCGAATACGTGCGTATTGAGCCCGCGTCGCCGCAACGCGTCTTGCAGCTTTTGCCGCGTGACCGCGCTCGTCGCATAGCGCGCGGAACGCGCGTAGTGGTTCTTGGTGACGTAGGCCACCATATCGGCATAGTCGTCGTACAGGTCTTCGGCGATACGGCAACCATCCTGATTGATCATCGCATCGACGCGCTTGCCGGTCGCTTGGCAAGCCTCGACGATCGCCTTCTTGAGATCGGCGACGTCGGCCTTCTTGCGCACGCTCCACGCCCGCAGATCGATATTCAGGATGTTGCGGCCCGCATCATAGCTGATGCGATCTTTCAGATGCTGGTTCAAAAGGTCTGCCAGCAGATCCATCGGCTGATCGAGGAAGATCCGCGGGTTCATCGTCACCGGTTTGTGGATGTGCGGCTTGAACGCCATGTTGGGGAGAATGTCGCGCTCGATATCGATGCCGGGCGCCACTTCGATCAATTCAAGGCCATGCTCGGTGAGTTGGAACACGCACCGCTCGGTGACATAGATGACGGGCTGACCTTTCTGCGCCGCGTATTTGCCCGAGAACGTCACCTGCTCGACCTGCTTTACGAATTTCTTCGCGCGGCCTTCCTGCAGGATGCGAACTTTGCCGTCTTCGATTGCAACTTTAAGACCGCCGGCTGTGAACGTGCCAGCAAACACCACAGCGCGCGCGTTCTGCGAAATGTCGATGAAGCCGCCGCAGCCGTTGAGCTTGCCGCCGAATTTGCTGGTGTTGACGTTGCCGATGCTGTCGCATTCCGCCATGCCGAGGCAGGTGAGGTCCAAGCCGCCGCCATGATAGAAGTCGAACATCTGGTTCTGGTCGAGGATCGAATGTGCATTCGCCGATGAGCCGAAGCTAGATCCGCCCGCCAGGACGCCGCCGACGGCACCCGCTTCCGTCGTCATGACGAGGTAGGGCGTCACCTTTTCTTCGTTGGCGACGTTCGCAACGCCGTCCGGCGCGCCGACACCGAGATTGATGACGCCGTTCGGCGGCAGTTCAAAGGATGCACGTCGCGCGATGATCTTGCGCTCATCCAGCTCCATCGTCGGCAGGCTGTCGACGGTCACACGCACTTCGCCCGCAAGGCCTGGATCGTAGATCACGCCGTAGTTCATGCGGTGCATCTCCGGCGGGTCGGCGATGACGACGCAATCGACGAGAATGCCTGGAACCTTCACGTCCTTTGGCTTGATCGAACCTTCCGCGACGATACGTTCGACCTGCGCGATGACGATGCCGCCGTTGTTATGTGCGGCCATCGCCTGCGCCAGTACGTCGAGCGTCAGCGCCTCACGCTCCATGCTCAAGTTTCCGAGCGGATCGGCGCTCGTTGCGCGTATCAGCGCCACGTTGATCGGCGTGGCTTTGTAGAACAGCCATTCCTTGCCATCGACTTCGACGAGCTTGACGAGATCTTCCTTCGTCTTGGTGTTGACCTTGCCGCCGCCGAGACGCGGATCGACGTAGGTGTGCAGGCCGACGCGCGTAAAGAGGCCGGGGCTCCCCGAGGCGCAACTGCGATAAAGCTTCGAGATCACGCCCTGCGGCAGGTTATAGCCCTGGATTTTGTCGTCTTGCGCCGCCTGCGCAACTTTCGGCATGCGTCCGAAGTTGGCGGCGATCACGCGTTTCAAGAGACCATCGTGGTGGAGGCGGCCGGTCCCGAGGCCTTTGCTGTCGCCAGCGCCGGCGCACATGATCAACGTCAGGTCGCGCGGCGCGCCGGTCTCGACGAACCGCTTCTCCAGCGCCGCGTGCAACGCTTCCGGAATGCAGCTCTGGACAAACCCCGTTGTCGTGACGACGGCGTTATCGCCGATCCGGGCGATGGCTTCGTCAGCCGACATGACCTTGTTGGTAACCATGCGATGCGTTTCCCCAAGTCACAGCCTTGGATCAAAGAGGGCTTCGTCCGGCCCTCGCAAAACCCGCGCTGTTGTTTGTTTTATGCCGAACACCAGATTATGCGCCTGGCCGATGATCGCGCATAGCTTAGCTCTGTTAGGTCCGCACCACTCAACGGGGTAATGGCAGCCTATCCGAGGGTCAGCGGTGGTATATGCCGCACCCAATTTGCAATCGAGATCTGCATAAGTCGCGCGCCGGATTGCGACAGCGTTAATCGTTTGTACGCTTGCTAGACAACCCATCATGACCGAACTTTTTCGCCGCAATTTCATACCTCTGGTCGTTGCGACAGGTCTCTTCATGGAGAACCTGGACGCGACCGTGCTTGCCACGTCGCTGCCGGCGATCGCCAAGGATCTCCATTCCAACCCCATTCACCTTAAACTCGCGGTGACCACGTATTTGCTGGCGTTGGCGGTTTTCATTCCGGCGTCGGGCTGGATGGCAGACCGCTTCGGTGCGAAAAACGTCTTCCGCGCGGCTATGGTGGTGTTCTCCGTCGGCTCGATTGCCTGTGGATTGTCGTCGGATCTCGGTTCGCTCGTTGTCGCGCGCGTTGTGCAAGGCATCGGCGGCGCGATGATGGCGCCGGTCGGCAGGCTTATTGTGCTCCGCACAATTCCAAAGACCGATATGATCAATGCGATTGCGTGGCTCACGGTTCCGGCGCTCGTCGGCCCCGTGCTCGGTCCGCCGCTTGGCGGCTTCCTTACGACCTACTTTAGCTGGCGCTGGATCTTCTGGATCAACATTCCGGTCGCACTGGTCGGTATCGTGTTGGTCACGCGTCTGATCCCAGACACGCGCGAAAGCACCCCCAGCACCTTCGATATGCGCGGCTTCTTCCTGATCGGACCCGGTTTGTCGCTGTTCCTGACGGGCGTCACCCTGATGGGGCTTGGCCTTCTCGATCGCGATCTGGTGGTTTTGATTACGCTCTCAGGTGCCGTTCTGCTGGGGCTCTACGTCTGGCACGCATTCCGCGTCCCCCAGCCGATCATCGACCTTCGTTTGCTTGCGATCCCAACGTATCGCGCGGGCGTGGTCGGTGGCTTCCTGTTTCGGACGGGGCTTGGCGCTGGACCGTTCCTGCTGCCGCTGCTCTTTCAGACCGGTTTTGGTATGACCGCGTTCCAGTCTGGCTTGATGACCTTCGCGACCGGCATCGGCGCTATGTTCATGAAGACCCAGGCCGCGGCTATCATCCGTCGTTACGGCTTCAAGCGCGTGCTGATCGCGAACGCAGTGGTCTCAAGCCTGTTTGCCGCCCTGCCGTCGCTGTTCGTATCGAGCACGCCCGCGCTGTTGATCGTCGGGCTGTTTCTCGCCGGTGGCCTGTCGCGCTCGCTGCAGTTTACGAGCGTCAACACGCTGGCGTACGCCGACGTGCCGCCCGAGCGCCTGAGCCGCGCCACGAGTTTCGCCGCTGCGTTGCAGGAATTGTCGGGTTCAGTGGGTGTCACCATCGCCGCGATGGGACTTCAGGCCATGCAGTATTTGCGTGGTGGAAGCGCCATCGACGCCGCACATTTTCCGCCTGTCTTTTTGCTGATTGGCTTGGTGTCGATGTCATCGATTCTGTTCTTCTCACGCCTCTCCCGCGGAGCAGGAGCATCTCTATTGCCGACGGAGGCCCTGAAAGCCGCCGAGCCCGCCAAGGAAGTCGCGCGCCAGCGCGAAGGGCATATGACTTAGACCGAAACAAACCGTTGTACGCTAAGCCAATCGCACTTTCTTAAGGGCCGCATTTATGAGCACCGGTACAGCTTGCTTTATGCTCTGTAAGGCTTCCCTGCCGCTTCCTGGTTGAGACGAACCGCCTTGAAAATACGCGAGAAGGCCGTGATCGACGCGATCTAACTGATAAGGCGATGTCACGGGCGATAGAGAAGATGGGACTTTAGCCGGCTCGCAGAAAATTAGTATATTTTGCCTATACCAGCTTGCAACACGCGGATCTCGGAAGATAGCGGGGCGAATGCAATCAATCGCAACGTATCCGTGCGTAGCAAACTTCGACGCCCAATAGCTCTGCCATTGCTCATTGATATGATTGAGTCCGCCTTGCAGCGGTATTGCAGCCGAGAACAAAACGACCGGCGCAGCATTTACGATTGATTCAACGAATTCGTCAGCACTGCTCTCAGGTAGGTGCTCAGCAACTTCCAGAGAAATCGCCAAATCATATTTGCGCGAAAGCGAAAAGGAGCGTGACAAATCGGTGGGCGTAAAATGCTCGGCCGGAATTTGTAGCATCTCGGCGCTCACATAATCGCCATCGAGCCCCTGGTAGTCGCTCACGCCGTGCTGTGACAACGTCTTTAGCCACCCTCCGACTCCACATCCGATATCGACCGCCGAGTTCACCTTGAACAAACTAAGCACGATCGGAATGACGACCTCAGCGGAAGATAATGAACCTGCCTGCTGATTGGCATAAAACTTTGGCGAATATAAAATTTCCATTTGAACAAATCCTCTGCGCAAACGGGTCTAAAAGGCAAATTCACATATAGTTGCAGACAGCTTCGAAGAGTTTTCTATCTCGCTATCGAAGCACACGACAGGATTTTGAGCATACTTAATCTTAATTGGGATTGTAGCGGAGCATCCGGGTACGCCAAAAGCCGCGATCGAGACATACCCGATCGCGGCAACCTATTGCTGGTAGGGAGTCAGTTCAGAGAAGTCAGCTGCACCGACAGTCCGCTTCGCGCTTGGCGGCCGGCTCCCGTAGGGAGCTGCCAAGCGCAACAAAAAGCAGTCGCTCGGTGCCAAGACAAAACTCTCTTCTTAAGCCGCCTTCGCCTGGGCCTTCTGGCGCTGCGCGGGCCGTACGGCACGTACGGTCGGCATTTCAACGACCGAAGCCGTGCGCTTGCGCTGGATGACAGCCTCGCGCGCTCCGAAAGCGCCCGCGAGTGCGAGCAGCGCCTTTGACGGCGTCAGCCCATCGCATCCGCGCGCGTCGACAGCGGCAAAGCCGGTCCGCGAGCAAGCCTGCAAGGACAGGTGCCCGGAACTCAAGACCGCGACACCCGACACGTCGCCGCCAGCGGCGCGGTCAAGGTGGAGGCTCTTGAGCTTGAGGCCCAAGTTCTCGACGGCACGCTTCATCGCACGCTCGGCGGACTTGACGTCGCCGAGGCGCATGGCGCCATGGAGATCGATAAAGATCGTAGTCCCTGCACTAGGTACGCTTTGCTCAGCAATCGGACTCACAATCGAGTCCTCGACTTCCGCGTTGAACTCAGCGCGCGCGTGATCTTCCTCTTGGGCGGTGCTTGAACGAGTCAAGTCCATCCCCAATTGGAAGAGGGTGTCATTAAAGGCCATGTGACCCTCCCCAACCAGCAGATAGGTTTGACCCGCCCGCTCCTTACCTCATTGGTTCTGGGAAACCTCGACCATGTTGGCAGGTGGACAGACGAGAGAGCGTGCATATGAGGCCAACGCCCCCCCTACGCAAGAGCTTTTTGTGCCCTGCGCCAATTTTTTTTAGCCGTGGTGCGCCAGCGGCTTAACAACCGGTTTTGTGACGCCTCGCTCGGTCGCTTTTGCCGTCATCGAAGCGAAACTCAGCCGTGAAATTTTTGCTAATTTTGATCGTCTGCCTTGCCAAATAATTGGTTCAGCAGCTTCTTGGCTTTTTTCTTCGTCTTTTCGGTCTGCGGATCCTCGTCACCCTTCTTGCCGAAAAGAGAATCGACGATTTCGTCTGAATTCTTCCCTTTGAGTTTTTTGCCGATGTTCTTGATGGCATCCATTGTCTTGTTCGGGTCAGCGAGCACCCCGTTTAGATCGGGATGATAGCTCGGATGATCCCAGGACCCGGTAATCCTTACCGGAACCTCAATGCCGGATGCCTGTGCATTGCCGCCTTGGCCTTCGAGTGAGGCGATGAGCTTCGGCTTCACGGTATAGTCGACGGTCCGTTGCGGCATGTGGATGACGCCGCTGCCGGTCGCCCGCAAAAGCGGACTGACAAGCTGCAGATCCTGGTTCTGCGCGACGCCATTCGTAACCGTAAACGTCGCGGCCAGCGCACTGAAATCCGTTTTCTCCGTCGGTGACGTTCTGAGAGCCCCGAAGTTGCCCTGCGACAGCCCGCGCAGGGCGCCGGGCAGATTGAAGCCGACGATGGCGCCGTTCGAGAACTGGAACCCGGCGTTGCCGTTCAGGCTCTCGATCAATTGCAGCTGACTGGCGCCGTTTGCCGCGAGCTGCAGCTTGACGTTGGCGTTCCCGGACACCCAGCCGAAGTTGGCAGCATCCTTCAGGAACGGCAGAGCCGAGACGCTGTCGAAATTGAAATTGGCGCCAATGTTAGCAGTGTCGGCTGAGCCATCGAGCGTCAGCACGCCGCGACCATGGCCTTCGTAGAGCGCAACGTCGTTGAACGACGCCTGCATCGCCCGATTGTTGACGGTGACATCGACGGACGATTGGCCGATCGACACGTTCTTGAAATGCAGCCTGCCGATAGCGAGCTGCGCCTTGCCATCGGCGAGTCCAAGGAGCGTTAGGTTCAGTCGCTCGCTTGACCAGCCCGCGCGTTGTTCGACGCCGTAAACCTTGGTGCCTTGCTTCTGCAAAAGCTTCTGAATCTCGTCGGGGCCAGCGGCAGGCGCGGCCGCCGGTGCCGGATCGGCCGGAGCATTCGCACTTTCAGTTACCAGCGTGCCGACGACGGCGTTCGTTAGATACTTGTTGAGATCGAGCGCGGAAATCGCAAGGTTCGCCTCAACGAACGGCCTCACACCGCCCGTCGTTACCTTGATCGTGCCTTTCGCCGTTTCGCCATCCAGCGCGAATGTCGCGTTCGAAAACTCAGTGACGTTGTCGGCCGTCTGCAGCTTGCCTTCGATTGACAGCGGCCCGAAGCCGGTGACGGGGGGCAGTCGGGAGCCGAACCATTCGGCAAGCTGGCGAGCGGAATCCGCCTTGGCCGAAACTTGGCCGTCGAGAATCGCGCCATCCTGAACGGTCAGGTCGCCGCTATAGGAGGCATTGATCAGCCCGTTCTTGGTCGAGAATGTGAGATGTGCGGGCGCGTTCATCAGCAAGCCGCGCACGTTTTCGATTTTGCCGTCGAAATCGAGACGCTGGTCGCGCCAGACGAGATTGCCGTTTGCAACAAGCGGACTTTCCAGCGACGGCAAGCCGAGCTTCACGTTGATGCCTGACACCTGGGATTTGCGGCCGGTCCGGTCGTCGCTGAAGCGGATCGTTCCATCCTCGATGCGGACGTTATCGAGCTGCACATTCGAGACGGACGGAATGGCAACCGAATTGCCATCGACCTCAGCGGCGGCGACATCGAAAGCACTTGCGTCGCGCAGTGTGCCGGCCCTCTGCAACTCGGCGACCTGCGTTGCCGCGCGATTGGTCGCGAATTTCCAGTTGTTCCGTCCATTTTTGTCGACGTGGAAGTCGAACACCGGCTGGCGAAGCGTTACGGCATTGATTTTCGGCCGCTGCTGCAGAAGCGATATTGGCTCAACGCTCACCTGAAGCGCTTCGGCATGAAGCAGCGTGCCGTCCATTCCCGCAGGCGCCGACAACGACACGTCATGCAACGACACGCCGAGCTCGGGGAAGAACGCAAATGTCGCCGGTCCGGCGATCACGAGGTCGCGTCCTGTTCGGGCTTTTACCTGCTCGGTGATTTTCTGTCGGATGAAGTCGCTCGGCGGATTGAGCACGAGATAGCCGACGCCAGCTCCGCCGACGAACAGGACGACGAGAAGGAAATAGACGACGCCCACGAGCAAGCCGCTGCGCCGGCGTGGCGGCGGCTTGCGCGGGCTCCCCGGCGGCGGTGGTCCGCGGCGCGGCCCCGAACCAAGGGGCGCGCGCTCGAAAGCCGGCCGCTGAGCCGCAAACGGCGGCAGCGGTGGCGGAGCGGGCGGCTGCGGGTATTGGGAAGTCATTCAGGTCCTCGTTGTCGTCGGCGTCGGGCGCCGCGCGCAAAGCACGCGAAATATCGCGGCGAATTATGTCACTGGCGGGCCGCTGGCTGCGGCGCAGGGTCTGCCGTCATTGTGCGCGATTCCCCACCGCGATGTCGAAGTCGCGACCTTCATTCCATCGACAAGCTGCAAAGTCCAACGGCCGAGGCGGAAACGCTCCCGTCGCACGAGCATTCTCGCGCGGTTGTATCGACTCATGAAACAGCAAGAAATCACCACCACGACGCCCATGTTGCGACACCGGCGAGCGCGATGTTCGCTATATGTTCATCAACCCGCCTATCCGGCCCCCTTCGCGTACGAGCGTTGGCGTTGCGACGCTCGTTATCGCACTTTTCCCGCTCGTCGTGCATGCATTGCCCGGCGACGACGGCCAGCCTGCGATCATCTCGGGTATCGGCCACGTCGTCGATGGTGACACGCTCGATGTTGGCGCGACCCGCATCCGTCTTGAAGGCATCGACGCGCCTGAAATTGCGCAGACGTGCCAAACAGCATCGGGTGAGACGTGGAACTGCGGCGTTGCCGCCGCCGCGATGCTGCGCAAGCTCGCCGAACATCGGGAATTGATGTGCGAACGCAAAGGCACCGATCGTTATCGGCGCGTGCTCGCGACCTGCTTTGCGGACGGCGTCGATATCGATGAGGCCATGGTCCGCGTCGGACTTGCCTGGGCGTTCGTCCGCTACTCGAAAAGATACGTCGCCGTCGAAACGGAGGCGCGGAGCGCCAGGGTCGGCGTTTGGCAAGGTGCCGCGGAAGCACCTTGGGATTTCCGCCACAACGAATGGAAGGTCGCCGAAACGAGCGCGCCCAAAGGCTGCGCGATCAAGGGCAACGTCTCATCCCGCGGCCGGATCTTTCATATGCCGTGGGATCCTTGGTACGACCGGGTCAAGATGGAACCCGGAAAAGGCAAGCGTTGGTTCTGCTCCGAGCAGGAAGCCATCGAAGCGGGATGGCGGCCAGCCTCGGCGAATTAGCAACGGCGCGCCCAAAAGAAAATCCCGCCGCTTCGATTACTATCGAGGCGGCGGGAGCAATTATCGTCGAGAACCTTTAGTTACGTCCTGGCGGCGGGCCATCGTAACCCTGGTCATCGGGACCGCCATCGTCCGGTCCGCCATCACCAGGACCGCCAGGGCCGTCGTCATATTGGCCAGCGCCCTGCGGCGGCGGAGGAGGCGCGCCGGCATTACCGCGAGCCAGGAGCGGCGTGATCCGGCGAACGGCGACGCGGCGGTTGAGCCGTTCCGGCGCCTGGGTCGGAACCTTCAGGTACTCTTCGCCATAGCCTTGCGTCGTCAGGTTCTCAAAGGGGATCTGGAACTGCTGCGTCAGCACTTCCGCAACGGATTCCGCGCGCCGGTCGGAGAGCGAAAGGTTGTCCTCCGGTGAGCCGACAGCATCCGTATAGCCTTCGATCATGAACACCTCATCGGGGTGCCGATGGATGATCCGGAGCATGGCGCGCGCGATCCGGTCGAGCTTACCGTACTCGCTCGGATTGACCTCCCACGAGCCGAAATCGAACGTGATGTCGTCGAGGTCCACGCGGCGCATGCGGTCGCGAAGCGCAGCCGTCGCCCGGATTTCATCGAGGGTATATCCCCCGCGGAAATCTTCGACCGGCGGTGCGCTCAGTGCCTCGTAAACGTCTTCGTCGCTCGCACGTTCGTAATCGACGATGTACTCGTCGCGCGGAATGGTGACACGCGGCGGCGGCACGTCGAGCATCGAATTCAGGATGGCGGCACCAGCAACGACGCCGACACCGATGCCGATTCCGGCCGCGAGATTTCTGCCGAAGTTGTCATGACGGCGGCGGCGATTGTCGATGATGATGAAGTCGCGCCCGTCGGGCCCACGGCGATACCGGCGAATGAGCTGGCCGTTGGCATCCGTCTCCGAATAGATCTTATAACCGCCTGGGCGGTCGATCACGGCGACGTTCGTACCGCCTTTTCCGCGTTCGAAGCGGGCGTTCGGCGCGACACGCCGCAGCCGCTCGGTATCGTCGTGTTGAATGAAGACGCGATTGTTCTCGCGATAGATGCGACGCTTGCCGGGCTCTTCGATAACGACGCCCTTGCCTCCGTCGAATTTAACCTCTTTGCGTTGGCCACGCATGGCCTCGAAGCGCCGCTTGGCTTCCGCAGCCGTCTGCGGAGGTTTGTTCGGGGCGGCGAAATTCGGCGTGACCGCCCTGTTTGGCTGTCCCGGATTGACGACAGGCGCGGGCTGCGTGCCCGGAGTGACGCGCTTCCAGCCCTGCTGGTTCTGCGGCTTGTTCGGCTGGCCTGGATTGACGACGGGGGCGGGCTGCGTGCCCGGCGTGACGCGCTTCCAGCCTTGCTCGTTCTGCGGCTTCAGCGGCGGCGCATTGTTCGGTGCCTTGTTTGGGCCGCCGAACTGGTTGTTGAAGTTCTGCTGGCCCGCGTTCTGATGCTTGGGGCGCTGTTGTGGCTGCTGCTGCGGTACCACCGCCTTATTCACGACCGATGGCTGTGGCGGCTTCGGCTTGACGAACGCATTTGGATTTCCTCCAGCGCCGCCATTTCCGAAGTTCTTCTGCTGCACATTTGGCTGTTTCTGCTGCTGGCCGAACGCCGGGTTGCCGTGCTTCTCCGGACGCCCGCCTTGCTGGCCGAAATTCTTCGGTTGCCCCTGAGGCTTTCCAGGTTGCCCCTGCGGCTTGCCCTGCTGCCATTGATTTTGGCCGCCGTTGCCTTCCTTTTCGTGCCTCTTGATTTTATCTTCTTTGTTAGGCGGCCGCTGATCGTCCGCCATGACGACTGCGGGCGTGACCGTCAGTGCCGTTAGGAGCGACGCAGCGGCGAGAGCAGCGTGTCGGCTGGGATTCATGGCATTTCCTCGAATTTTGTCGCGTCCTGGTCGAACGCTGCGAATCGATTTCCGTTTAGTCGTTAGTACGTCGGCGTCGCGCTTTCACGGCAATTGTGCCGTCGGCAATCTATTCTCGAAGCCCAGGCGGATAAGGGCAGCCGTATGAAGCGAACGTGAATAGGTTGCGGCCAAATCATGGCGAATAAAAATCGGCAGCGGTTGGTGGCTTCAGCCGTCGCTAAAATCAGAGAGCGGATTAATGCACGGCGCGTAACTCGCTCACGGCTTCGACAAAAGCGGGCGATGGCCACGCCGACCACGGCTCGCTCGGTCCGGATTGGAGGGGGCTTGAGAACGCATGAGAACAAACGCGACGCGCTGCTCGCGGGCGTGCTTTGAAGCAGCAAAGCTGCGTCCGGCCTCTACAACTTTTCTTTCGCACCGTTTAACGAGCATTAACGCCGTTCTCTGCGCATCTGTGCGGTGCAGTGCGTTGCGGCGGATCAACGCCAAGTGCGGATTTTAATGTGCTCGGTCGTAAGACATTCACGACTTTGCACGCTTGGTACGGCACCGAGCCGCGAACTATCGTAAGATTAGCGCCGTGCTTGCTGCGTTACCCGCCCAGACAGGAGCTTGAAAATGTCATTCGATCCATCAGACGTCCGCCGCATGAGGCAGGCGCTCGTAACGTCGCTTCACGAGAATTGGAAAATGTTCCTTATCGAAGGGATTGTTCTCGTCGTTCTCGGTACGGCAGCGATCATCGTGCCGCCGATCGCGACCCTCACCGTCACATTCTTTATCGGCTGGCTCCTTCTCTTCAGCGGCATCGCCGGCCTCTTTACGACATTTTCCATGCGGCCGATGCCAGGCTTCTGGTGGTCGTTGCTCTCGGCCATCATTGGCATCGGTGCCGGTCTCGTCCTGCTCTTTTCGCCCGCCACAGGGGCCGTTTCGCTGACGATTGTGCTCGTCGCCTTCTTCATCCTTGAAGGCATCGCGTCGGTTATGTTCGCGCTCGAACATCGCAACGAGCTTCCCGGTGCCTGGGTCATGATGTTGTTGAGCGGCATCGTCGATCTCGTGCTCGGCGCCATGATCTTCTTCGGCCTGCCGTCGTCGGCGGCATGGGCGATCGGTCTGCTCGTCGGCATCAACATGATCTTCGGCGGTTTCGCCCTGATCGCGATGGCGCTACAGGCTCGCAAGATCGAGCCGGTCGCGTAACGCGGACAAATTCAGAAAAATATATTGTGCTTTTTCGCTGCATCGTCTTTCGCGATGCAGCGAATTTTTTTGACCGAGATCATTATAATTGTACGCAAGTGCAGCAAGAATGCAGGTGCCCGGCGAAAAACAACATCATCGCCGATAGGCAATCGGAGCTGACATGTCTGACATCAAAATTGACGAAGCCCTGTGGGCCTCAAGCATCTTCCCGGAAGGCACGCTCGTGCGCTGGCTTGTTCCCGACGGCGCTAGCGTCGCCGCCGGACACGGCATTGCGGTCGTCCGCATCGAGGATGCGCTGCACGAGATCACTGCACCCTCCGATGGTCGTATCACCATCGTAGCCGGCGAAAATAGTGTCGTCGATCCAGGTGCGTTGATCGCAACTCTTTCCGAGTGAGGTGAGACGCCGCATGTCGCTTGCTGGAAAAAAGGGCCTTGTCGTCGGCATCGCCAATGAACACAGCATCGCCTACGGGTGCGCGAAAGCTTTTCGTAACGCCGGTGCCGATCTCGCAATCACGTATCTCAATGCCAAAGCCGAGCCTTACGTTCGCCCGCTCGCCGAAGAGCTCAAGAGCCCGATTATCGTCCCCTGTGACGTGCGCGAGCCCGGCCAGCTCGAAGCGGTGTTCGAGCGCATCGAAAAAGAGTGGGGCAAGCTCGACTTCCTGCTGCACTCCATCGCCTTTGCGCCGAAGGATGATCTCCACAGCCGCGTCGTCGACTGCTCGCAGGCCGGGTTCTCACTCGCGATGGACGTCTCGTGCCACTCTTTCATTCGCATGGCGCATCTCGCCGAGCCTCTGATGAAGGATGGCGGCTGCCTGTTGACCGTCACCTTCTACGGCTCAGAAAAGGTCGTCGAAGAATACAATCTGATGGGGCCGGTGAAGGCCGCGCTCGAATCCTCGGTGCGTTATATGGCGGCCGAGCTTGGCAAGAAGAACATTCGAGTTCATGCCCTGTCGCCGGGACCGCTGAAGACCCGCGCCGCATCCGGCATTGATCGCTTCGATGAGCTTCTGGACCGTACGCGCGAGCGCATGCCCGACCATCAACTCGTCTCGATCGACGATGTCGGCAACGTCGCCGCGTTCCTGGCGGACGATAACGCCAAAGCGCTCACCGGCAATCTCGAATACATCGATGGCGGCTATCACATTCTCGGATAGCACCAAGGAGACTTCATGGAGACGTTGACCAACCGCACCTTCGACGAACTCAAGGTCGGTGATAGCGCCAGCCTTGTGCGGACGTTGACCCACCGCGATATCGAGTTGTTCGCTGCGGTATCCGGGGACTTTAATCCTGCACACGTCGATCCCGAATTCGCCAAGACCGATATTTTTCACGGCGTCGTCGTGCACGGCATGTTGGGCGCTGCGCTGATTTCGACAGTGCTCGGCACTAAGCTGCCAGGTCCGGGAACGATCTATCTCGATCAGACGTTGCAGTTTCGTCATCCGGTGCGCGTCGGCGATACCCTGACGGTCACACTGACGGTCTCCGAGAAAATGCCGAAGAACCACCGCGTCAATCTTGATTGCAAGGCGGTCAATCAGAAGGGCGAGGAGGTTATCACCGGCGTCGCGACCGTCATGGCGCCGACTGAAAAGATCTCGCGCCCACGCGTCGCGCTTCCTCAGGTCGAGGTTCGCGACGGCCCGGCGCAATAAGCATCAGGGAACAAGAACGGCGGCGCCGGAGAAACGTCCGGCCCGCAAGTCGGCAAGCGCTTCATTGGCGTGAGCGAGCGGATAGACGGTCGTCGTCGTATGGACCCCGGCCTTCGGCGCGATGTCGAGAAACTCGTGCGCATCCTGGCGCGTGAGATTGGCCACCGACCGGATCTCCCGCTCTTCCCATAGAATATCGTAGGGAAACTGCGGAATGTCGCTCATGTGAATGCCGCCGCAGACGACGCGGCCGCCTTTGCGGACCGCCTTGAGTGCCGCTGGAACGAGGCTGCCCACAGGCGCAAAAATAATTGCGGCGTCCAGTTCGTTGGGCGGCACATCGTCTGAGCTGCCGGCCCATACCGCACCGAGCGAGCGCGCGAAGTCCTGCGCTTGGTTGTCGCCCGCTCTCGTGAATGCGTAAACCTCGCGTCCCTGCCAGATGATGACCTGCGCGATGATGTGCGCCGCCGCGCCAAATCCATAGAGTCCGATACGCTTGCCGTCGCCCGCCATGCGCAAAGACCGCCAGCCGATAAGGCCAGCGCACATCAGCGGCGCTGCCGCCACGGGATCGCTGAAACCCGGCATCGCAAAGGCGAAGTCCGCATCGGCGATCACATGCGTGGCGAATCCGCCGTCACGCGTGTACCCGGTGAAAAGCGGAAAGTCGCACAGGTTCTCGCGCTCCGCGAGGCAATAGGGACAGTGCCCGCACGTATGGCCGAGCCACGGCACGCCGACGCGCTCGCCGATTTTGTGGTCGTGAACGTCTGCGCCAAGTGCATCGACGATGCCGACGATCTCGTGCCCTGGAATAACGGGATGCTTGGGATCGGGAAGATCGCCATCGATGACGTGCAGGTCCGTCCGGCAGACCGCGCACGCTTCGACGCGAACGCGGATTTCGCCTTTTCCCGGCTGCGGATCAGGTCTTTCTTCGAGGGTCAGAGGCTCTCCGACGGCTCGGAAGACCATGGCTTTCATCGGCGGATTATCTTTCGGATCCGAATTAGGAGATGGTCGCAACGCTGCCGCGACTATCGCATGGGCATCAATCGCGCGGCTCGCGGTCAACCCGATTTATGCGTCGGCCAGCGGCACCTTTTCGTCCGGCGAGTAGACCACCGTACCGGACATCGGATCGACCCAGGACAAGTGATTGCGCACCTGCTTGACGCCGGGCACGTTCTCGGTGGCGACAACGGCCGCTTCGTCCTGCCGATAGGCCGTATAGCAGCCCCAGAGATCGACGACTCCATCCTTGACGGTGACGTTCAGAAATTCGTTTGCGGCCCACGGCAATGTTCCGAGCGCCGCGATAACGCCTTTGCGGATGTCCGCGTCAGTGTCGTCGACGTCGGTATTTCTGACGAGGCCCGACAACGTCTGCAGCAAGTTCGCCCGACTCAGAATGCCGACAACCGCGCCGTCTTTCACGACCGGCACACGTTTGATCCGGTTCTTCTCCATGACATGGATGACTTCGCTGAGTTCCGTATCAGGCGAAACGCTGATCGGATCGCGCGTCATCACCTCTGAGACCTTGCGGCCGTGCGTGCGAATGTATTCATTGGCAAGCGTCTCCGAGCCCGTCAGCATATCGCGCCAGAACGAGCGCTTCACTTCCGTGCCGGTCTCGGCCCGGCGAAGACAATCGCCTTCGGTGACGACGCCGACGAGTTTGCCATCCTCGGAAACGACGGGCAGGCCGCTGATCCTGTGATCGAGCATTTTCTTGATCATCTCGCTGAGCGTTGCATCGGGGCGAATGGAGATGACCTTCGTCGTCATTACGTCGCTGGCTTTCATGACGCTTTCTCCTACGCAGTACCGGCCGGGTGAGACGCACATTTACCGGAACAACTGCAATCTTTCGAGGTAAATGTACCTGCGCCGTCGAACGCCGTCCGCGTGGCAGTCCACGTCAAATTGGCAAGCTGATTGATCTCAGACGAATAATCTTTCGACGCCTGCTGCCAGAACTCGGCAACGGCGGTCACCACATCGTCTGCTGTCTTGCAGCCTGCGATTTGCTGCGGAAATCTCATGTCCTTCATCCAGCGAGAACCAAGAAAATGCAGCCAGCTTTGCGCCACTTGGCCGCCGAGCTGAAGTGCGGGCCCTCCCCAGAAGGCCATATAGGCCGTCATCGGATTGAAGGCATTGAGCATCGGCGCAATGCCGGGCGCCGGAACCTGTGTGCTCATGTCGTTTCTGGCAGGTCGATCAAGCATGCTCTTCACTCCTATGCTTGCGCCGTGAAATGATAAATTTTCGTCCTCGGCCATTCCAGCGCCTTGACGAAGGTCAAGACAGGAAATGCCTGGACATCACCTTTGCAGTACGTATGTGCCAGGGGCCGGGCAAAGGGGCTTCAACCCATTCTCCGGTGCGCCCATCGACGGCGGATCGACTATTCCGGTCGACATGCGGGCGAGCCATTCGGCCCAGGCGGTCCACCACGATCCCTCTGTCTTCGGCGTCGTTGCAAACCATGTGTCGGGATCGACGAACTTGTCGTTTGCGAGCTTGGTTGCCATCCGGTAGCTGCGGTGCGGTGTGCCGGGCGGCGAGACGATGCCGGCATTATGCCCCCCGCTTGTCAGCAGGAACGTCACGCTCGTATCGCTCAGGATGTTGAATTTATAAACGGACCGCCACGGTGCGACGTGGTCGGTCTCGGTGCCGATCGCGAAAATCGGCACGCGGAGATCGGTTAGCGCAACGGAGCGACCGTCGACCTTGAAACGTCCCTCGGCAAAATCGTTGTTGAGGAACAGCGATCGCAGATATTCCGAATGCATCCGGTACGGCATTCGCGTCGCGTCAGAATTCCACGCGAGCAGATCGAAAACGGGCTGTCGCTCGCCGAGCAGATAATCGTTGACGACGTGCGACCAGATCAGATCGTTCGATCGCAGCAACTGAAAAGCGCCAGCCATTTGCGCGCTATCGAGAAAGCCCTGCTCAGCCATCATATCTTCGAGCAGCGTGATCTGGCTCTCGTCGATAAAGAGCGTCAATTCGCCGGCCTCGCGAAAATCGGCTTGCGCGGCTAGCAGCGTCAGCGTCGCAAGGCGATCGTCATTCTCGTTGGCCATGGCGGAAGCTGCAACGGAAAGCAGCGTGCCGCCGAGGCAATAACCCGTCGCGTGGATTTTGCGATCGCCGACGATACGTGTGATCGCATCGATTGCAGCCATCACGCCAAGGCGCCGATAATCATCGAAGCCCAGATTGCGATCACCCGCATCCGGATTGCGCCATGAAATAATGAAGACCGAGAAGCCTTGCGCGGTGAGATATTTGACCAGCGAGTTCTCGGGCCTGAGATCGAGAATGTAATATTTCATGATCCAGGCCGGCACGATCAGAATCGGCTCTGAATGCACTGTCTCAGTCGTCGGCTCATATTGGATCAGCTCAATGAGGTGATTGCGATAGACGACTTTTCCGGGAGTCACGGCAACCGTTTCGCCGACCTTGAATTTCTCCGCTCCCGGCGGAGCCTCGCGCGAGCGCAGGCGCTTCACATCATCGAGATAGTTCGAGTAGCCGCGAAGCAGATTGAGCCCGGCTTCTGACTGCGTACGGGAAAGCACATCCGGGTTCGTCGCGACGAAGTTTGCCGGAGCAAAAACGTCGAGCATCTGGCGTGTAATGAAATCGACGCGATTGAGGCTCTGTTTTTCAGCGCCGCGAACGCGTGTGGTTGCCGAATGCCACCATTCTTCACCAAGCAGAAAGGCTTCCGCGAAAACATTGAAAGGATACTGCTTCCAACCGTCGGAGATGAAGCGATGATCGTGCGGTTGCGGTTCGACACTCGGCGGCAAGGCCGCGTTGCTGCCCATAGCTTGCTGCGTGAATGCCAGCAGCCGCATCCATTGGCGGACACCTTCACCCATCAATTCAAGCTGCAGCCCCGGAGAGGCCGCCATGTGCGAGCCCCAGTCGAAGAAAGCGTTGGCGCAAGCGGCGGGAGAAAGCCCGCCGGTCATTCGTGCGATCAGGTAATGGACATAGCGATCAAGTTCCGGCTGCTCGGGGGTGGGCAGCGACGCGGGCGTAAATTTTGCCGTTTCGGATCGCGTTCCCGACTGGTCGGTTAGAAGTGCGGTTACGTTCGAATGCGGCGGCGGAAGAGCATTTTGCACGTTGGTTAGCATATGCACGAAAATGCCCTCTTTGCTCGATTTGTCCCGCGGCTTTGTTACGCTCATTGCATTAAATCTCATTGACGCAGCGCAAGTGAGCAATTGCGAGATATTATTGATTCAGATCAGAACAGCAGGTCGCGCGGTCGCTTATTGGATCTGGGCATGATCTTGATTAAGGATTGGGGCTGATGACTGTTCGCAATTTGAACTACCTGTGCGCGCCGCACTCGGTTGCATTAATTGGTGCCAGCAAGCGTCCAGGGTCAGTCGGCGCGACCGTTTTGAAGAACCTGCTTGAGGGTGGCTTCAAAGGTCCGATCAGCCTCGTAAACCCCAAATATCGCGATATCGACGGCCGCCGTTGCTACTCAACTGTTGCGGACCTGCCGGAGGCGCCCGATCTCGCTGTCCTGGCGACACCGCCCGGTACCATCACCGGCCTCATCGAGGAGCTCAGCGCCAAGGGAACGCGAGCTGCAATCGCACTTGCGGCCGGGATGGGCGAGCAGAAAAAGGCGATGATTGCGGCTGCACAGCCGAATTGCCTGCGCATCCTCGGTCCGAACTGTATCGGATTGATGATCCCGCCCATCGGCCTGAACGCCAGCTTCGCCCATCGTGCGCCACTCGCCGGAGACTTGGCGTTCGTTTCGCAATCGGGTGCCTTGGTCACGGCCGTTATCGACTGGGCTGCCGGCCGCGGCATCGGCTTTTCGCACGTCGTCTCGCTCGGTGAGATGGCCGACATCGACCTTGGCGATATGCTGGACTATCTCGCAACCGACGCCAACACCCGCGCCATTCTTCTCTACGTCGAAGCCGTGACACACGCGCCGAAGTTTATTTCAGCCGCGCGCCGCGCCGCGCGCATGAAGCCCGTCGTTGTCGTCAAGACTGGCCGTCACGCCGGCGGCGCCCACGCTGCGCTCTCGCACACGGGCGCCTTGGCCGGCTCCGACGCTGCTTACAATGCCGCTTTCCGCCGTTCAGGCATCTTGCGCGTCCTGACGCTCGACGATCTCTTTGCGGCTGCTGAGACCCTGTCGCGCGTGTCGCGGCTCGGTGGCGAGCGGCTGGCCATTCTGACGAACGGCGGCGGAGCGGGCGTCTTGGCCACTGACGAGCTGCAGGACTGGAAAGGCACGCTGGCGACGCTTAGCCCCGATACGATCGAGGCGCTCAATCGCATTCTGCCGCCGACCTGGTCGCACGGCAACCCCGTCGATATCATCGGCGACGCCGGAACGAAGCGCTACGCCGATGCGCTTGAAGCACTTCTGCGCGAACAGGATTCCGATGCGATCCTGGTTCTCCATTGCCCATCAGCGACGATCTCGGCGACCGATGCCGGCCAAGCCGTGGTCGATACGGTCGCGGCCAATCCTAAGCTGGTCGCCGATAAGCCGGTCATGACGTGTTGGCTTGGCGACGGCGCGGTTCGCGCCGCCCGCGCGCTTTTTGAAGCCCATGACATCCCGACCTTCGACTCGACGTCGGCTGCCATCACCGGGTTCATGCAACTCGTCGATCACGCGCGCTCCCAAGCCGAGCTGATGCGTACGCCGCAAATTGCGGCTGGCGACCACAAGTACGACTCGCGATCCGCTGGTCGGGAAATCCGGAAGATTCTCGAAAGCGGCAGAACCGTCGCGTCGGCGCTCGAAACCAAGACAATCCTGGCAGCATATGGCATTCCGACGGACAAGGCAGTTCTGGCGCCCGATCCGGCGGCCGTTCGCTCTGTCGCGGCCGGCATTCTGAAAAACAACGACGCGTGCGTCATCAAGATCGCCTCGCCCGACATCTCGCACAAATCGGACGTCGGTGGCGTACACCTGAACCTTGAAAGCGACGCAGCCGCCGAACAAGCCGCGGTCGATATGCTGGCGAAGATCAAGGCCAAATTGCCGAAAGCCCGGATCGACGGCTTCACGGTTGAGCCGATGGTCAAGCGGCCGGATGCGCTTGAGACGATTGTCGGTATGAGCGTCGACCAGACTTTCGGTCCGATGCTTCTCTTCGGTGCAGGCGGTGTCGCGGTCGAAGTGCTGCGCGATAGCGCAATGGCGTTGCCGCCGCTCGATATGCATCTCGCGCGCCAGATGATCTGCGAAACGCGGATTTCCCGGCTGTTGAAGGGCTATCGCGATCACGCTCCTGCCGACATGGACGCCATCGCCGACACGCTCGTTCGCATTAGCGATCTCATCGTCGACCACCCGGAGATTCGCGAACTCGATATTAATCCGCTGCTCGTCGACAAAGATGGCGTGATCGCGATCGACGCGCGCATGAAGCTTGCAAACGAAGACGCGAACCCGCGTCTGCCGCTCGCCATAAGGCCTTATCCCGCTCACCTTGAGCGGGAGATTTCAATCAATCCGGTGGGCAAAGTTCTCATTCGGCCCGTGCGCCCCGAAGATGAGCCGGCGTTTGCTAAGTTCTTTTCGCAGATCTCCGAGGAAGACGTTCGGCTGCGGTTTTTTACCGGCCGCAAGACATTCCCGCACCCGTTCCTCGCGACGTTGACGCAAATCGACTACGCCCGCGAAATGGCATTCGTCGCAATCGACGCGAAAACGAATGAAATGATCGGCGGTTCACGCCTTGTCCTCGAACCGGATCAGACGCGTGGCGAATTCGGCATTCTGGTCCGGTCTGATCTCCACGGCCACGGCCTCGGCTGGCAATTGATGTCAGCCTTGTTGAGCTACGCCCAGTACGAAGGCGTCGAGCAGATCTACGGCCTCGTCAACGTGGCCAATACCCATATGCTCGACATGGCGAGGGACCTCGGTTTCGAAACGCGGCCCTATGAAGGCGACTCGTCGATCCGCGAGGTCGTTTGGCATCCGGCGGCATCGGCGGTCAAAGCGCCAGCCGTTGGAGCGGCTCAAATGACGCCTGAAAAGACGTTGTCCTAGAACAGGGTGACGTCGGCTAGGTGTTGTGCGATCTCGCTGGTCGGGACGTCGGTCAAATCCATTTCGATCTCGGCGATGACGGTCTCGCGAACGGCGGGGCTGATCATTTTGCGAAGCTTTCCCAGCATCACCGTCGGAGCGACGAGAACCAGCCTGTCGAACGAGCGGCTTTTGAGTCGGTTTGCCAACATGGTGCTGAGCTGGCTAGCAAACAGCCCATCGAGCGCCTTGGTTACTCTCGGTCGCTCTTCCTGAGGCGCGGAGTCCGACCGGTATGGATAGCGTCCGTCCCCGACGGCGTGCTCGAAAAATCCACGACTGTTCCCGAGCGCTTCGAGAATCCGCGCGCCGCTGCTGTCCGCAATTAAGATCCAGGTACGTTTCACTATTGCTGCCCTTCGCCATGCCCCCAATGATCAGGCGTCGGGGCGGCAGTCCGAATTGACTTCGATCAATTGAGGTTGCTGATAGTAAGGACTTTGAAACCTTCGTAGGGCCACGGATTGGCGGCCGCCCAGTCCCAGTAAACTTGGCGCTCCGCGGGAGTTAAGGTCTTGGGCAGAAGAGGACCGAGCAGGGTTTTTTCCCAATCGACATGCTCATGCCGCCGCTCTGCTGCGTTGCGGATTAAAAATCCCAGCATGCTGCTCTCGACCGGCTCGCCCTTAGCGACCATATCGAAGCATTCCGCCAGTTCGTCATTAATGCCCGAGATCTCAATGTGCTGTCGGGTCAGTGGCGTAAAACATTTGTGTACATCGGAAATAGCTTCATGGCGCTTGGCGATGAGCGGCACAATAACTTCGCTCTGCAGTTTCAGATGCGCTGCCCATGTCGACTGCAACAATTTCGACAGGATGTCGATTGTTGTTGTATTTAGCGATCCAGGTAGGCTATCGGCCACAGCCAGCAGGGACTTGCAGATGTCGAGCTGCAGAGCGCAATCTGCTTTAAAGCGCGCCGCCGGGTGCTCACTGTCTGTCGTCCCTGCTATTTGGGGGCGGTCGTTGGTAGCCATAACGTCTCCTATCGGATGTCTCGAATTTCGTGGAATTGTCACGAAACTGCTTTGACCGAGATCAGTCGATGGCTGGGGCGCACGGGGATACGTCATCTCCGATCCGCGGATCGCAACATCTGGATTGCAAGGCATCGAGGCATTAGAGTGGATCAGGAAGAACCAGTCATATCAAGGTCTGCCATGCTGAAGGCGATCCTGGAGTCGGCGGTCGCTGCGATCCTGGCAATCGACAGTTCCGGCCGCATCCAAAGCGTCAATCCTGCCGCCGAACAAATGTTTGGCTATTCCGCCGGCGAGATGCTCAACAAGCCGATCAATATGCTGATGCCGGAGCCGTATCAGTCCCAACACGACAGTTATCTTCAGCGCCATTTGACGACCGGCGAAAAAAGAATCATCGGCGTCGGCCGCGAGGTGCAGGGTCTGCACAAGGACGGCACCATTTTTCCGATCCATCTTTCGGTGGGCATGTTCGAGGTCGGTGGCCAGAAATTCTTCTCCGGTATCATCAACGACCTGAGTGCGCGTGCGCGATTGCAGGCCGAGATCGACCGTCAGTCTCTGCTGTTTCAGGCTGTCTTCGATCACGTTCCGGAAGCGCTCGTCATTTCGTCCCCGGATGGAGAGATCATCCTCGTCAATCCGGCGGCGACACGCATGTTCGGGTACACGTCCGATGAAGCCATGATATCCGATCTGTCGAACCTTTTTGCCGATCCGCATGATCTTCACAAACTCGAGGATGATCAGGCCGACAGCACCGGCAGCCGGACCATCCTGACGTCGCTCCGGCGGCGCGACGGGACGAGGTTTCCAGGCCAAGGTCACGTGGCCGATATCGTCGGCGCCGATGGTTCGCGCGTCGCGGTCGTCGGTCTCTTTCGCGACATGACTTCGGACATCAAACAGAAAGAAGCCGCGCTGAAATCGCAGCGGCTGGAAGCCATCGGTCAGCTCAGTGGCGGCATCGCTCACGACTTCAACAATCTGCTGACCATAATCTCCGGCAATTTGGAGCTGCTGGAAGAGACGATCACCAATCCGCAGGATCACGAGCTGCTGACACGCGCGGCGCGCGCCGCTGACTCCGGTGCGCGATTGACCAATCGTCTCTTGACGTTTGCGCGCCGCCGTCAGCTTGCCGCCGAGGTGATCAATCTCAACGAACAGGTTCGCGGCATGACCGAATTGCTGCGGCGAACGCTCGGCGACACGATCGAATTGCGAACACATCTGGCGCCCGACCTTTGGCTGGCGCGCGTCGATGCCGGCGAGGTGGAAGCAGCCGTCATCAATCTCGCGATCAACGCCCGCGATGCGATGCCCGACGGCGGTAAGCTCTCGATCCGCACCGACAATGCCACGCTGGAAGAGGGCGAAACGGGATTTGAAGGCCCGCTGACCGCTGGCGAATACGTTCGCATTTCCGTCTCTGACAACGGCATCGGCATGACGAAAGAAACCTTGCACCGTGTGTTCGAGCCGTTCTTCACCACCAAGCCGCCGGGTCGTGGCACCGGCCTCGGTCTCAGCACCATCTACGGCTTTGTGAAGCAGTCACAAGGCAACATCACGATCTACAGCGAGCCCGGCACCGGCACGACCATCAATCTCTATTTGCCGCGCAGCGTCGATGCCAAAAATGCCCAACAGTCGTCGCCTGCTTCGGAGACGCACCAAGCCACGGGCGAGACGGTGCTCGTCGTCGAAGACAATCGCGACGTCCGCGCCCTGACGGTGAAGCGGTTCGAACGCCTCGGCTATCGCGTCGTCGAATGCGTCACTGGCGCGGAGGCGAAGGAAGCGTTGAAGGGCGGCCTGGCGGTCGATCTGGTCTTCACCGACATCATGATGCCGGGCGGCATGACAGGGATCGACCTCGGCAAATGGATCGCAGAAAATCGTCCAGGCCTGCCGGTTATCCTGACGACAGGATTTGCCGAAGAGATCGCAGGGACCACGACGTCGGGCGATGAGACATGGGCGATTTTGCGCAAGCCATATGCCCAGAAGGATTTGGCAAACATCCTTCGCGCGGTCCTCGACAAGAAAGCCGCTGCGCCGTCGACCTGAGCGTGATCCTCAGCCGCGCCGGACGTCTATCGCCAGCATGTACCCGATGCCACGCACGGATTTGATCTGCGCGGACTTCGATCCGTCATCGTCGATTTTTTTGCGCAGACGGCTGACCAGCGCGTCGATGGAGCGATCGAGCGGCGAATAGTCGTGCCCTTTGAGCAAGTCCATGATCTCGTCCCGCGACAAGACCCGATGCGGCCGCCGGATGAATATTTCGAGTAGATTGAACTCGCCTGTCGTCAGCTCGCGCACGCCGCCGGTTGAATCCTTCAATTCGCGGCTGGTTATATCCAAGGCCCAGCAGCCGAAGTGATAGACTTCATGCTTCGCCTGCGGCGCTGGAGCGCCGGACGGGCTCGCATCATGGCGCCTCAGTACCGCGCGTACCCTGGCAAGGACCTCTCGTAAGTTGAACGGCTTCGATATGTAATCGTCGGCTCCGAGTTCAAGCCCAACGATGCGATCGACGGCATCGCCTTTTCCAGAGACCATGACGATCGGAATGTCGCCGTTGGCGCGGATTTCGCGTGCAAGACTAAGGCCGTCGTCGCGGCCGAGCGTTAGATCAAGTGTAACGAGGCTGACGCCGCCCTTTGCCAGGGCCGCTCGAGCATCGGTGGCATCTCCGGCCTCAGAGACCAGATAACCTTCGCGCTCAAAGCACGTCCGCAACAGCCGCCTGATCTCCGGGTCATCATCGATAACGAGAATTTCAGTCGTCACGCCCGATCCCCGGATTTCTGTCGATCTTCCAAGCAGCGCCCGATCAGGGTTCAGGCGCCCCATCGCTATGACTGCGACGAGTAGATGTTGGATATACGCAAAAATTCCTCGGGCAGGAAGCGTCGCTTCGCCGCTTGGAGAGCCCCCCGGGGCGCACGCATCGGTCGGTGGCCGCCGGTCGATATTGGTCTCCGCTCATGGCAGGGGGAAACTATTTGAAATGCAGATACGAGCGACCGACGTCCGCCTTTTTGCTTATTGACATTGCCCAGAAATTTTTAGGCGCCCACCTGAGCGCATAGGGCTTCAGGGTTTCGGCGGCTGCCAAATAGGCAACGGTAATTCCGGCGATGGCCGCAAGGATCGTGCCAGGAAGTGGAACGAACCCTGCAAAATGTCCGAGCGGCGAGAGCGCGACGGCCATCGCCACGGCGAGCGCCCCGATCGAACTCGCCGCAAGAACGCCGTTTGGCCGGCTTGTCCAGAATGGCTTGGCCGTCCGGATGATGAAAATGACCAGGATCTGCGTCGCGATCGATTCGACGAACCACGCCGTCCGGAAGACATCGGCGTCGACTTTGAATACCTGCGACAGCATCAGAAACGTTCCCAGGTCGAACAGCGACGACAGTGGCCCCATGATCAGCGTGAAGCCGAGCACAGAGCCGACATCCCAGGTCTGCGGCCGCGACAGCGTCGTGTCGTCGGCGCTGTCGAATGGGATGCCGATCTCGGAGAGGTCGTAGAGCAGGTTGTTGATGAGAACCTGCAGCGGCATCAGCGGCAGAAACGGCAGGATCAACGACGCGAGCGCCATCGACAGCATGTTGCCGAAGTTCGAACTCGTCCCCATGCGAACATATTTCATGATGTTGGCATAGGTCCGGCGCCCCTCGGCGACGCCATCGGCCAGAACGCCGAGATCGGGTTGAAGCAGGATGATATCGGCAGCATCGCGCGCGACGTCGGTTCCACCTTCAACCGATAGTCCGACGTCTGCGGCATGTATAGCGGTCGCATCATTGATGCCGTCGCCGAGAAAGCCGACCGTAAAACCCCGCATGCGCAGCGCTCTGACGATCCGCCCCTTCTGCTCGGGGGAAACACGTACGAAAAGATCGTTGCTCGACACCTTCTCGATCAGTGCGACTTCGGAGATGCCGTCGAGGTCTTCACCGGACATGATGCCCTGCGCCGGCAGATCGAGCTGCTTGACGAGATTGAGCACGACCGGAGCGGCATCTCCTGAAATGATTTTTACCGCGACGCCCGCGCCTCGGAGCTTTGCGACGGCCGCCGTCGCTGAGCTTTTGGGGGGATCCAGGAAGGACGCGCAGCCGACAAAGGTCAGATCCGTTTCATTCTCAGGCCGGGTCGTCGTGCACTCCGGACCAACGTCGCGCCGGGCGACACCGAGCAATCGCAACCCTTGGTGAGCCTTGGCTTCGAATAATCGATCAAGCTCGGACCGGCGCGCTGCGTCGAGCGGATGCACCGTGCCGTCCGCAAGCTCAACTTGCGAGCAGCGCGCCAATAACATCTCGGGCGCGCCCTTGGCGATGATTTGAGGTTTGCCATCGTGCGCGACAAGCACCGATGAACGGCGGCGCTCGAAGTCGAATGGTGCATCATCCAGAAATGTCCAGCTCGCGTCGGCAGGCGGCAGGGCGGCGATCACCGCGTCGTCGAGATTGCTCCGAACGCCGCTGGCAAATTGGCTGTTGAGTCTGATGAGCTTCGCAACAGCCTCGCTGTGGCTGCCATCGATTCCGATGCTCTCGACCAACGCGATCTTGGCTTCGGTCAGCGTCCCGGTCTTGTCCGTGCAAAGCACGTTCATGGCGCCGAGATCGTGGATGGCTGAGAGCCGCTTGACCACGACCTTTTGCTTCGCCATGCGCAAGGCACCGCGCGCGAGCGTTACCGTCATGATCATCGGCAGCAGTTCCGGCGTCAGCCCAACGGCGAGCGCTACCGCGAACATGAAGCTTTCGAGTGACAGCCCGTGCAGCACAAGCTGCGTCAGGAGCACGAAGAGCACCAGAAATGCCGTCAGTCGGAGAATGAGAGTCCCGAGACGATGCACGCCGCGTTCGAACGCCGTCATCGGTTCGCGTGCCTCGACCGAAGCTGCGATGGCGCCGAACATTGTCGCCCGGCCGGTCGCCATCACGAGCATTGTCGCCTCACCCGAGACAACACTGGTTCCGGCAAATAGCGCGTTATGCGCTTCCGCGATCAGCACGCTCGCACATGTGGCTGCACACTTTTCACACGGATAGGGTTCTCCCGTCAGACTGGCTTCGTTCGTCAGAGCGTTGCGGCTGGCAATAACGATGCCGTCGGCCGGCACAAGGTCTCCAGCGCGCAGCTTCACGACATCGCCGCGAACGATATCCTTGACCGGCATCTCAATCGGCCGCCCATCGCGCAGCACGGTCGCCGTGACGGCAACAGACTTCTTCAACGCGTCGATGGCCCTCTCGGCTTCGCGCTCTTGATAAAGGTCCAATGCAATCGACAGCGCGACAATCAGAACGATGATGAAAAAGCTTTGCCAATCGCCGGCCGTTCCGGAGACCGCCGCAGACAGCAACAGAATGGCCGTCATCGGTTCGCCAACGCGTCGGAGTGCTTTCACAAGGAGGCTTGGGTGGCCGCTGATGCCGATGAGATTTGGACCGTCCTTCGCCAAACGCTCTGCAGCTTCGCCAGTATGAAGACCTGTCGGCCTGCTCGCCAACGCTTGGATTGCCGTTTCGACCGGCTCTGTCCAGAAAGGATGAGGGCGAGTTGGAACGCTCATATTGGCGAAATTCTCACTGTGGCGCATCGCAGATCGCAAGCGGGCATGGTGCAGAGCTTGCAGGTCTTACGCAGCACCGTCCATTCGCGCCGGACTGAGATCTACATCGTCAAACTTCGCGTTCTCCAACTTTGCGCAAGGTCAATGTCACCCCATGCAACTAACGGCGATTGTGATTGTGCACCAAGCCGACCAGGGTCGAGTGCCTGCCGCTTCTGAAGCTAGATAGCGGCAAATAAACTTGAGAGTTTCACGCGCAGCACGCCGCGTCCGCGTCGGCTGACACTGAGCGGGCGCCTCGAAGCCCATCCCCCCGGCCGAGGCGCCTGCATTTTTGCTAGGAGCAGGCAGTGACACTCGATGAGTTACAGAGAAATGAGCGTTTGCTCATGCGGTTGGCCTTCGAGAGGGCCTGTGCGATCGCTGGCCTGTCTCTGAATGTGGACGAACTGCTCGATGACGGCGCCTACGCTCGCGTGGCGGCGGCGGTCCAAATTCAAGTCGAGCGCGGCGTTTCCGATCTCGACGTCATCGCGGGCAATGCGGCTGTCGCTATGGCGGAAAATGATTCAGGAAGTTTCGCCCGGGCGGGGGATTGACGCCAGCGAGTTTCGACCCTGCTCGACGCAGCCTCGCGAATCACGTTTTGTGGCATGTGAACGGGACTCGGCGCAGAGCAGGGATTTTTGCGCGTTTCCGGACGGGGGAAGGGCGACGAATTATGAATATATTTCAAATACTTATAGCGGGAATTTTTTGTCTTCTCGGCGCCTCCTCCGCCTATGCCGGCGGTGATCTGACGGACTATGCCTATACGCCGCCCCCGGCTGCAAACTCCTGTGGCGGCCCTTTCTCGGGCTTCTATGCCGGCGGCCTGATTGGCTTTGGCGGTGCAAGCACGAAGACCAACGTGGGCATCGAGCTCAAGGACAACGATAGAGGTTTCACCGGCGGCGGCGTCGCCGGCTATAACTGGCAGTGCAACGGTTGGCTGCTCGGCGCTGAAACCGACATCAACTATTTCAACGCCGATATGACGACGGGCATTACGTGCCCGACGTGCGGCGGGTCACTGACGTTCGGGTCGGAAATCAATTGGTACGGCACGGTGCGCGGACGCGTCGGCTTGGTCGGTAACGAGAACTTTCTCATCTTCGCGATGGGTGGTTTGGCCTATGGCGGAGTTGATCATTCCATCAACAGCAATGCCTTCAATGGCGTGACGTTTTCCGGAACCCAAAGCGATACCGCGGTTGGCTGGACCGCGGGCGGCGGTATCGAATACCTCCTCAACGACAACTGGGCCTTCCGCGCCGATGCATCATACATTGATTTCGGCTCTACGGATGACACGTTTACGGCTAATGGCGGCGGCTGCATAGGGACCTGTACGGCGCGTGTCGGTTACGACGACAGCTTCTGGGTTGCGCGCGTCGGTCTGACCTACCTCTTTGGTGCGCCTGCAGCTGCTCCTGCTCCTGCGCCTGCTTACGAGCCGATAAAATAAGAATTCGTCGATCTTTGAGACGATCCCAGCCGGGGCTTCACACCGTGAGGCTCCGGCTTTGTTTTGCGACCTGTCCAATCCGATAATTACGTATCTACAAGCTCGATCTTAAATTGGTTCTCACGGACCAGAAGCTTTCATGCGTCCGTATTTCCGAGCTTGTCAGAATGGCGAAGCACGAAAACGCTGCGCCGCAGAGCAAAAACGATACGGCATCGCCGACTGCTCGTCCGACGATCCAACCTGGTCTTTGCCGAACGACATCATCGCTTTAAAACCGATGTCCGGCACATACTGAATGAGCGGGCCACTCGTTGACCCGCTCATGTTCTTTTCGCGAACTTTCGGATATTGGCCGATTAAGCCGCCGTCGCCGGCGCTTCCGGAACTTCCTCTTCGCATTTGGCGACCGCGAAGGCGGCAGCTGAAAGGCTGCTCAGATACGTCGTCGAAGCGTGCCCTGACTGGAACAGGGCATCGACCGCAGCGGCCTCTGCCATCATCTCGGCAATGTCGTCCGCCGAAAGATCCGCATAGATCTCGGCAGGTTTGATGTTCGAAAACTCGTTACTCATGACGCACTCAACCCCGATTGAGAAATGTGTTCGCCGTCCCTGCGTTTTCGCTTTTTGGCTGCCGGCGCGTATCCAAGGGTATGAGCCTGAATTCCTAAAAATTGCGGAGTTTCAAAGCGCTGGCTGTTGTTCTGCTTAATATGCCGTTAGCATCGGCTCGTATTGGAGCATTAACGCTGTCTCAACGTCCGATTCCGCGCGCGGGCCTGATCGGCGTCAGGCCGCTCCGGCATCGAGTGCGGCTTCCAATCGGTTAAGAAAATCCATTTGGCTCTTGAGAATTTTTCGGCGCGCGGTCGCGAGATCGAACCAATTCGCGCGATCAATCTCCGGAAACGTTGCGGTCCGCCCCGAGCGCGGCGGCCATTCGATGCTGAATTGATTGCTAACGAGGAATGCCGGATCCCAGTCATTTTCCACGGCCCAGACGTGAACAAGCTTGCCGCCGCTCTGCCGCAGCGAGCCGAGCGAAAGTGTCTTGCCGTGGGGACGCAATCCGGTCTCTTCTTCGAATTCCCGGAGCGCCGTCGCGTATGGATCTTCCCCGCCGTGAATTTCACCTTTTGGAACGGTCCAGGCGCCGTCATCCTTGTTCCGCCAGTAGGGACCGCCTGGATGTGCAAGAAGGACTTCGAGGTCTTGCTGGCGGCGATATAAAAGCAGCCCTGCGCTCTCCGGCGTTTTCACGTCGGCTCTTTCGACGTAAATGGAATTGTCATGTCGCCTCCGAAAACTCCTCTGCTCACCGTCGATTGCGTCGTTGTCGATCCCGCCCGCGGTGTGCTTATGGTTCGCCGGAAAAATCCGCCCTTCAAGGGTGAATACGCGTTGCCAGGCGGCTTCGTCGAAATCGGAGAGACTGTGGAGGACGCAGCCAAGCGCGAGTTGATGGAAGAAACGAGTATCGACGCCAAGACGCTCACATTGGTCGGCGTCTATTCCAAGCCTGACCGCGACCCCCGCGGCCACACCTGTTCCATCGCCTTTCTCGTTCGTGCGGAAAACCAAGAAGCCAAAGCCGGAGACGACGCCGAGGCCGTGGCCTGGATAAAGAATTTCGACGGCATTGAAATCGCCTTCGACCATCGAAAGATTATCACTGACGCGCTGAACCTTATCCGATGATGTGAGAGCCAATGGAATTCAAGGACTACTACAAGATTCTCGGCGTCGAGCGCGGCGCAACGCAGGACGACATCAAGAAGGCTTATCGTCAACTCGCGCGCAAGTTCCATCCCGACATCAACAAGGAAGCGGGAGCTGAGGCGAAGTTCAAGGAAATCGGCGAAGCCTATGAAGCGCTCGGCGATCCTGAAAAGCGCGCCGCATACGATCAGCTTGGTAAGGACTGGAAGGCGGGGCAGGAATTCAGACCGCCCCCCAATTGGGATGCCGGTTTCGAATATTCCGGTGCTCCGGAAAGCGCAGACTTCAGCGATTTCTTCAGCAGCATCTTCGGAGCGCAGGCTCGCGGTGAAAGGACGTCGCGAGGCGGCCGTACGCGCACCAGCTTCAATATGCGTGGCGAGGATCATCACGCCTCGATCGTCATCGATCTGCGTGATGCGCTCGACGGCGCCACACGGACGATCACGTTGCGCATGCCGGAGATGGACGACAGTGGCCACGTCCTCGTTCGCGATAAGAATCTCACCGTGCAAATTCCGAAAGGCGTCACGGAAGGCCAAAGCATTCGACTCAAGGGCCAAGGTTCGCCGGGCATCGGTGAAGCGCCTGCGGGAGATCTTTACCTTGAAGTCCGCTTCAAGCCTGACGCGCTTTATCGTGTTGTCGGCAAAGACTTATATCTTGAGCTTCCCGTTGCACCTTGGGAAGCCGCGCTCGGCGCGAGCGTCAAGATGCCGACGCCGTCCGGCGCCATTATGCTGAAGGTGCCCGCGGGTTCGGCCAACGGCCGCGAGCTTCGCATCCGCGGACGCGGCATTCCCGCCAAGGAACCGGGCGATTTGTACGCGGTACTCAAGATCGTCTGGCCTCCGGCGACGGATGAAAAGGCCCGCAAGATCTATGAAGAAATGGCGAAGGAATTGGCGTTCGATCCGCGTGCAGGTCTTGGAGTTTAAGCGATGACAGAGAAAAGCACCGGCGCAGTATCGGCAGAAGAAATCGGCACCGAACCTATCTATTCGCTCGAAGAGCTGACCGGCATCTGCAAAGTCGAAGCTGCTTGGGTCGTCGAACTCGTTGAGCATGGCATCATCGAGGCACGCGGCGCCAGCGTCTCCGAATGGCGATTTTCGAGCGTCAGCGTCGTGCAGTTGGCGAAAGCCAAACGCTTCGACCGTGATCTCGGCGTCAACCCGGCTGGCATCGCCGTAGTCTTCGACCTCTTGAATGAGATTGATCGGCTCAAAGCCCGTCTCCATGTCTTGACGAGCGCGCACTCCTCGCTCATCGACCATTCGAGCGACGATAGCCGGTAGACCTGCTTCCATACACAGTGAGTGATGCACATGGCCGGCAAACACATCATTGCCGTCGGACACGCGGCGCTCGACTACGTCTACCGAATAGACGAATTTCCGAAGACGGCAACGAAACTGCGGGCGACCGAGCATGTCGCGAGCGGCGGCGGCATGGCTGCGAATGCTGCCGCCACGATCGCGCGTCTCGGTGGAGACGTGTCGCTGTGGGCGCGCATCGGCGATGACGCGGCCGGGGGAATTATCCGGCATCAGCTTAGAACTGCCGGCGTCGGCATAAGCCACGTTCGCGCCTTCGAAAGCGTTTCGTCAGCGACGGCAGCGGTGATCGTCGACAAGCGCGGCGAGCGCCTCGTCATTAGCGAGGACGATCATGAATTTCCGCTCGCCGCCGATTGGTTGCCGGTCTCGCATGTCGAGACGGCACATGTGGTCCTCAGCGATTTGACGTGGCTTGAAGGCACGCTGGCGCTGTTCCAGGCCGCGCGTGACCGCGGCGTGCCGACCGTGCTCGATATCGACTTGAACGGCGGTCCGTTGCTCGACAAGGTCATCGGCTTGGCCGATTACGCGATCTTCTCGGCCCCCGCATTCAAGCAGTTCACCCATGGCGGCAGCGACGAGGACCGCTTGGCGCGGCTGATCCGATCGGGCATTCGCCACGCTGGCGTAACGAGCGGCGAACGCGGGTATCTCTGGGCATCGCAGAGCGGAGAGCATGGCCGGCAACCTGCCTATGAGGTCGACGTAGTCGATACGACGGGCGCGGGCGATGCCTTCCACGGAGCGTTTGCCTGGTGCGTTGCGCGCAACCAAGCGGACGCCGACTGCGCGCGGATCGCTTCGGCCGTAGCCGCATTGAGCTGTACGGGTCTCGGGGCCCGCGCCGCTCTTCCGACGTATGATGAAGTGGAAAGCTTTCTTTCGCAGCGACCACAGCAGAGAAATTGAACGTCGCGAACAATCGAGAGATTTCTTCCTTCAAATCGGGCCGGTTTGAGAAAATCCGCGTTTTCTGCTGCGCCGCCGTAGGTGCAGCGCCGAAAAAATACTGGTCTGCTGCCGATCAATCCTTGAGACAGCACGCTCCCTTAACGCCGCGTACGGACTGGTCGAATTGGCATCCACCTGCGTGGCGCGCCCGCTGCTCCTTTTTGTGCGGCGCGAACCCAGATGCAGATCAGACGTGTATTTGCCGCAGGCGGCACTGGCATTCCGGCGAATATCGGGGTCTCATTGAACAATAACAAATAAGAGGATGTGCAATGCCCGATTCTGCTTACACCATGATCTTCGCCCTTGAAGGGCTCCTCATTTTGGGAGCCGTCGGAACGGGGCTGCTGCTTTTCTATTCCAGCCGCCACCATCGCAATAATCGCAAGCTTACAAGTCGCAGCGAATAGCCTTTCGCCGGAAGCAGAACCACACGAAGAACGTGCGCCGATAGCTCCATCCGGCGCACCTCCTTACGCGCATCCCGTCATCTCTGGCGGGAAATTTTTGCGTGCGCCTAAACTTAGGTTTAGCCGGTTAACCGAACGCGGAAGCCCATAAATGGGCGCTGTTCGAAGTTCGCATCGCGGCTCGCTCCCGATTTCATCGGTTTGATCATACCCACAGATAATGGGGCCGGCGACGGCAGGCGCCTATTTCTGTTGTGCGGCTTTCAACAAGCGCCGCCCACAAAAAAGGGGGGCTGCCGGCGCAAAGAGATGAATGGAGAACTACAATGAAGATCGCTGTCCTTGCTACGATGTTGCTGGTTTCTGGCGTTTCGGGCGCTTTCGCTGCCCCAGCCTGCACGGGCAACTTCAAGACCGCTGGCGCTGCTTGCGACGTCACGAAGTAAATTAAATCAATCGTAAAAAAAGTTCGAAGAATGGGGCGCCTCGCGGCGCCCTTTTTTTGTGCCGAAAAACGAGCAGCGGAATTTGTGGGCAAGGCATCGAAATGGCGTCACCCAGAACTGCATTTCAATCACGACACATTTTCAAAACGCCAGAAACGCCAGGAAACACGGGCATTTTTCGATGGACGAACGTCTTGCCCACAAACGGATAGGCCATCTCCTCATACTTTGAGATGAAATGTTTTGCGGGTCGAAGAGCGTATGTAGGGCACGCGGCTTTCAACAAGCGCCGCCCTGAAAGCCAGGGCTGCTGCCGGCGCAAACGAGATGAATGGAGAATGACAATGAAGATCGCTGTCCTTGCTACGATGCTGCTGGTTTCTGGCGTTTCGGGCGCGTTCGCTGCCCCGGCCTGCACCGGTAACTTCAAGACCGCTGGCGCTGCTTGCGACGTCACGAAGTAAATTAAATCAATCGTAAAAAAGTTCGAAGAATGGGGCGCCTCGCGGCGCCCTTTTTTCGGAAAACGCAAGCTGAAGAATTTTAGCCAGATATCGAAATGACGTGCGTCAGCTCTGCGTTTAAATCACGACACGTTTTCGTGTCGCGCGAAACACCCGAAAATGCGGGTGTTTTTGATGGTTTGAGGCGCCAAAGCCGTAAACGGATAAGCCGCGAAAACATACTTAGAGATGAAATGTTTTTCGGGTGAGAGAGCGTATCTAACTCGTGAGGCTTTCAGCAAGCGCCGCCCACACAAGCGGGCTGCCGGCGCAAAGAGATGAATGGAGAATGACAATGAAGATCGCTGTCCTTGCTACGATGCTGCTGGTTTCTGGCGTTTCGGGCGCGTTCGCTGCTCCTGCCTGCACGGGCAACTTCAAGACCGCTGGCGCCGCTTGCGACGTCACGAAGTAATAAGTCGAGCGTTAAACACGCGAAGAATGGGCGCTCCGCGGCGCCCTTTTTTTCGCTGGAGCTGATCGTCTAACAGCTATGGAAATAGTGACGTTCTGCTCTGCGTGCTGGTCAAGGGACGATGCGCGGTTGATCAGAAAGCGCCGGGTTTCCGGCGCATTTCAACAACGGAAGCGCCAAAACGTCCTGCCGGCAAACGGCAGATCATACTTTCAGATAATGGTTTCGCTCCGCGTTCTTCATATCTAACCGCTGCTATCCCTCGATGGAGGGCCTGCTTTCGCGCATTTCGCCAAGTGGGCTATGGAGAAAAGTGATGAAACTCGTAGCTCTCAGCGCGCTGATTTTGGTGTCGGCCAGCGCTTCGGCATTTGCCGCGCCTCACTGCAGCGGTGACTTCAAGTCTACCGGCGCCGCATCCAGCGTGGCGTGCGCGATAACGAAATAACGCCGACCACAATCGGCAAATTGAAAGAAGGGCGTCCGCAAGGGGCGCCCTTTTTTATTTGTTCTTCCCCGCGGGCACGCCCACTCAGCAGAACGTCGATACCGAGCCTTTTTTTTCGTTCCGCCGCATATCATTGATCGATTGAAGCGATCGAAACCAATCGAACATCGCGTTGGAATGATAAGATGGCGGCGCCCATTCTCTTATCAGCTCTTCAAGACAAGCCGCTCAAGGGAGCGGAGATGAAGACGAGATAAGGAGAAGAAAAATGAGAAAGTCTGTAATGGCCCTGTCGGCGATCCTGCTCGCAACCGGCACAACTGGCGCCCTGGCTGCTAGCTTGAGCACTCCCTCACACAGTCGAGTGATGGAACGTGCTCGAACCGAGATGCAGACGGAAACACCGGCTGAATTCTGTCGCTGGCACGGTGCGGATACGAATTACGATATGTACTGCGCGCCGTACAATGATTAATTGGCGGTTGATACACGCACCACGGAAAAGCGCGCCGGAAACGGCGCGTTTTTGGTTTGTGGCGATAGCGTCCGTCAGGACAAAGTAGTATGCGGCTTATCTTCCCTACAAATCGTGCTTTGTACGTGTCTGCAGGCCGGACATCTAAAGCTGCGTGGCATACGTCGTATTTTTTTGCGGCGAATTGAACTCGCAAAGCGGTTCGATGCAAATCTGCGATTGCGCTTGCATGAAATCTGGCTAAACACGCGCCCCAACGTGCACGCGGGAGGAAGAACCGATGTCTTCGAATTCATATGATGTCCTCATCATCGGAAGCGGCGAAGGCGGAAAATTTCTCGCCTGGCATCTGGGGCGATCTGGCAAGAAAGTCGCCGTCATCGAGCGCAAACTTATTGGCGGCTCTTGCCCCAACACGAATTGCCTCCCGAGCAAGAACGAGATCTGGAGCGCCAAAGTCGCCGATCTTGCTCATCACGCCGACGCATTCGGATCGATCACCGGCGCAGTTGCGACCGATATGAGAAGAGTCGTCGCTCGCAAGAGAGAAATGGTCGACGGTCTCATCAAGATGCATCTCGATTTTTTCAAGGACAGCGGCGCGGAACTCATCATGGGAGAAGCACGCTTCGTCGCGCCAAGAACAGTTGAGGTAAAGCTGAATGATGGCGGCAACGCCACGTTCAGCGGCGATAAGTTGGTCATCAATATTGGTACGCACGCTTCGATTCCGAACATTGCGGGTCTCGTTGCGGCAAAGCCGATGACGAACGTCGAACTGCTCGAGCTTGAATATTTGCCGAGGCATCTGATCGTACTCGGCGGCGGCTATGTCGGTCTGGAGCTCGCGCAGAGTTTTCGCCGCTTTGGCTCTCAAGTTACCATTCTCGAAGCTAGCCCGCAGATTGCGGCACAGGAAGATGCTGACGTCGCCGCTGAGATCGCCGATGCGCTTCGCTCCGAAGGCATCGCCATCAAGACGGGCGTTGCGATTACGAACGTTGAGGGCCGCTCCGGCACAAATGTCGTCGTGACGACATCTGGTGGTCGCTTCGAAGGTACCGATCTGCTGGTGGCCGCCGGGCGCACGCCAAATACGAATGCCATCGGTCTCGATAGCGCCGGCGTCGAACTCGACAGCCGCGGGTACATTGTCGTCAACGATCAGCTCGAAACGACCGCGCCGGACACGTGGGCAATCGGCGAATGCGCCGGTAGCCAGCAATTCACGCATGTGTCGTTCGACGATTTCCGCATCGTTCGCGATAACTTGGCCGGCGGCTCGCGCAGCAAAAAGGATCGCCTCGTCCCCTATTGCATGTTTACGGACCCTCAGCTTGGGCGCGTGGGGATCAGCGAAAAGCAGGCAAAAGCCATAGGGATTAATGTGCGTATCGCAAAGCTGCCGATGGCTGGCATTATGAGGTCTCGCACAATTTCCGAGACACGCGGCTTTATGAAAGCTCTAGTTGGTGATGACGATCGCATCGTCGGCTTTGCGATGGTTGGTCCGGAGGCGGGAGAAGTGATGGCCGTTGTGCAGACGGCGATGCTCGCCGGTCTGCCGTACACGTCTTTGCGTGACGCCATCATCGCGCATCCGACAATGGCGGAGGGTCTGGGTCCGCTTTTTACCCGTGTGCCCGCGCGCTAAACGGCTCGCCTGTTACCGCCTACCATCGCACTCACTGCCGCACTGGTCGCTTCCGTTCGTGAAACCAGGGACGATAGTCTTCCATTTTTGCGCGCTGTGCGGACGACGCATGCCGCTTGCACGTCGAAGCCTCCTCGCTCTTGGGGTCGGCACCCCAGCGAACCTCGACGCAGTCATTGACGTTGTAGGCCATTTCCAGCCCTTTCGAACGGTCCAGCACGTCTTTGAGTGTCAGTGTCCATTGCGAGCCATCGCTTCGCGTGTAAGAGAACTTCCGCGACGCGATTTCCGTCGTGAGAGTTTGGTCGAGCGCCGATTTTACGTCGGAGACGCTTTCGCCCTTCGGCATCGCGTATCGATCAGCACGCCGGGCAACGCGATCCGGAAAACCGCGAACGACGTCGATTGCGATCAGCAATCGCAAATCGCGCGACGGTGTCGCAAAGTCTTCCCACGCGCCTGTGGTTTCGAATATTGACGGCCCAGATGGGATTGCGACGTCGGCGCCACCGCCGTTCTGATATTTCCGTCCGTTTTCGACAGACGTAACGCGCGTCTTCACCTGTTCTTCGAGGGCAGTGATCGTTTCTTTCATGGCGCGCCCCGGATCGAGCGGCTCGGGCGACATCACGTCGTCCATGCGATCATAGAAATCTTCGACGCCGAGCTTCGATTGCTCGAGGGAGAAATCGCCGTAATCGGGATCTTTCGTGATTTCGGCGTTCGTCAATCGCCTCAGCGTACCATTGTTGTCGGCGACGATCGGCCGAAAGCGCTTGAAGCCCGGACTGCCGAGGGAAGGATCTTGGGCGAACAGGAAATTGCCGCGCCAGAAGCGCTTCCGGGCCACCGTTCCGTCCGGCTGACCGTCGACGGCAAGGAAGACGCCCGCCGAATCGTTCGTCTGTGCAACGCGTTTAACGAGCACCAGAACGTGGCCATAAGGGTCAGCATAAATCGTCCCCGGTCGCAGCGTTTCGGCCGTCAAAGGTACGGGATAATAATCGGTGTTGTTGTCTGCTGCAGCGGTTCGCCCGGAACCAGAATGGACGGCGTTGGCGACGACAGTACGGATGTAATATCCAAAGCCCGGCAGAAGCGCCTGAGGCCGGGATGAACTTCGCTGCGCCGACTCAGAAACGGACGCAGAGTCAAACACGCCGAAAAGTGAATTGCTCGCACTCTGGATCGGCTTTTGCTTCGCCTCGTCTTGCGGGCTGTCTTCTTTCTGAATGTTGAACCACTGCGGGCAGCGTGGCGCCTTTCCGCCACCGCCGCGCGTACATTTGGAATAGCCGAACGGCAACCCGGTCTTGAAGGCGAAGTACGCGCGCAGAAAATACGGAAGGTCCGCGCAGTCCGGCTTCATGATGAGTTTCTTGCTGTCTTCGCCGAGCCCCATGGAGTTGAAGAGCATGTTGCGCGTCGGATCGCGCAAGACTTCGTGCAACGCAGGCCACGATGGCTGGGCGTCGATCGGATCGTCGAAGAGCTTTTCGATCCAGGCGGAATAGAGGTTTTCGGTCTCGCGGGTCCACGCGCCGCGGATCGGCCATACGCTCTTTGATGTCGCGCGTGGCGGAGCGCCGGCCGTCTTCGCCACGGCGAATTCTCGTTTTACGGTTGCACATTCTGCGCTCGCGCCTTCGCGCGTCAGCGTAGCGGTCCAGGTGCCGGCCGACGGCGATTGCACATCCGCATACCAGAAATAGGGCGGCCCGCCGTGCCGCTCTTTGGACGTGACCGCAACCTTGCCGTCGGGAGAGGTGAGGGAAAGCACTCCATCAAGCGGCTTTTCGGCCGTGAAGATGATCCGCAGCGGCATGCCCTTCCAGGGGGAGATCGGCGAAGCGAGAACCGCGAGCCCCGCCTCGGCGTCACAGGCAGAAAAGCCATCCTTGGCGCGGGCGACAGACGGCGAGGCGGTAGCGGAGATCGCCACTGCCGCGAGGATTATCGCAGGCGCAATTCGGCGCAATCGGAATTGGGGAAACAAGCGACTAACCCCCGTTTTGTGCTCCCTAGATTTGGAACACTACCGCGAGAGCCTTGCCCAAACGATGGCAGAGCCGGAATTCTTTGCCGCCGACTGATGATAAAAATGCGGAGTTTGCCGAATTAACCGGGTCAATCGTCCGAGTAACGCTGCTCTTTCCACGGATCGGCTCGATTGTGATAGCCGTTCACTTCCCAAAATCCCCGCGCATCGCTCGCAACAAATTCAATGCGTTTCAGCCACTTCGCGCTTTTCCAGAAATAGAGGTGCGGCACCACGAGGCGAACCGGTCCGCCATGCTCGCGCGTCAGCCGCTTGCCCTCCCAGCTATGCGCGACGATGGCATCCTCGGACGCGAAATCCGCGAGCGTAATGTTTGTCGTGTACCTGTCATAGCTATGCAGAATGACGAATTGCGCCTCAGGCGTCGGCATCACGAGATCCAGCAGGTCATGTGTCGAAACACCGGTCCAGCGGTTGTCGTAGCGCGACCAGGTCGTGACGCAATGGATGTCCGACGTCTTGACGCTGCTGGGCTCGCGCTGGAACTTTGCCCAGTCGAGGGTCGTCGGATGTTCAACGGCGCCGTCGATGACCAACCGCCACTGATCGAGCGCGATCTCCGGCTGCTGTCCGAGGTCGAGCACCGGCCAGTCGCGGACCAGATGCTGGCCCGGAGGTAACCTCTCCGAATTGGGCCGCGAGGTCTTTCCGGTCAGGAAGCGTCCTTCGCGCGCCCATTTCTGTTTCGTCCGCGTCAGCTTATTGGGTTCCGGCAGGTCGTTGTTGTCGTCGCTCATCGAGGCTCAGGTCTCCGGACACAATTGCCGCGCGTCGGCATTCTGCGTATCGGCGATGATCTCGAACGAACGTAGCCGCAACGCGTGATCGTAGATGTCGGAGACGATCATAAGCTCGTCGGCTGCCGTTTCGTCAATGAGCGCCTTGAGGCCGGCGCGAACGGTCTCGGGTGAGCCCACGACAGAGCGTGCGAGCATAGCCGTCGCTTGCGCCTTTTCGCCTGGCGACCAGTAGGTCTCGATGTCGTCGATGGGGGGCTGGCTGAGCTGCCGCGCGCCACGGGCCAGATTGGCGAATGACATTTGCTGGGTCGTCGCGAGACGCTTGGCTTCGCGGTCAGTCTCCGCTGCAATGACATTGACGCCGACCATCGCATACGGGCGGTCGAGCTGCTGAGACGGCTTGAAGTGTGAGCGATAAATTTCAAGCGCGGACAGCAATTGTTCCGGCGCGAAGTGCGAGGCGAACGCGTAGGGCAGGCCAAGCTCGGCCGCAAGATAGGCGCCATACGTGCTGGAACCCAAGATCCACAGCGGTACATTCGTTCCCGCCGCCGGTACGGCCTGAATCCGCTGTCCTGGCTGCGCCGGCGCGAAATAGGACTGCAGTTCTACAACATCTTGCGGGAACGTATCGGCGGCCGCAGGCTGTCGCCTCAAAGCTCGGACGGTGAGCGGGTCAGTGCCGGGAGCCCGGCCCAGCCCAAGATCGATCCGGCCCGGAAACAGCCGCGCCAGCGTCCCGAACTGCTCTGCGATGATGAGCGGCGCATGGTTCGGAAGCATGATGCCGCCGGCGCCGACGCGAATGGTCTTCGAACCGGCCGCGATATGACCGATCACCACCGACGTCGCGGCGCTGGCGATGCCGGGCATATTGTGGTGTTCGGCCACCCAGAACCGGCGATAGCCCCACTTTTCGGCGTGAGCTGCGAGATCGCGCGCGTTATCGAGCGCGCCACGCGCATCGGTATTTTGCGTAACGCGAACGAGATCGAGAATGGAAATGGCCGTCATGACATCCTCCAGGCTGACGCATGATGTAGGTTCGCGCCTGCAAGAATGCCAATCCGGGGGGATTGCTAGAAATTCATGGTGTCGCGGACGCGATACCATGCCTCAACGAACGGCACCGCTCGCCGGGCAACCGGATGCACCGGAAACGGCGGAAAAGCCAAATCGTCGAAGGCCGTGCGCCCCTCCGGTTTTTCGAGCATCTGCAACGCAATCCTATTGCCGAAATAGGTCGCGCGCGAAACGCCCGTACCGCAGTAGCCCAGAGCATAATGGATGCCCATTGGAGTCCGGCCGATGTGGGGGATCTCGTCGTAGGTGTAGCCGATCTTGCCGTCCCAGGCATGCGTGATCGGCACGTCTTTGAGGTCCGGAAAGACGCGCAGCATGTCGCGTGCCAGGTGCCCGAACGCTGACGGCGAGGTATTCGACGCGAACCGCCCCACGCGTCCACCCCAGATAATGCGCCGCTCGTCCGGCGCTCCGCGAAAGTAATAGAAGACGCGATTGCTGTTGCCGTAGACCCGGTTCTTGGGCAGCAGGCGCGTATAAAGCTGCTCCGTAATTTCCCCGGTCGCGATAATGCCCGAGCCGACGGGAACGATCCGTCGCCCAAGTTCTGGCACGAGACCGTCGGTATAGCCGTTGCTCGCAATAAGGACGCTTCGGGCAATCGTCTCGCCGCGAGGCGTTCGTACGCGAAAACCGCCCGATACCGGCTCGATATGGGCGACCGCCGTCTGGTCCAAAATCCTGCCGCCAGCCTCGGCCGTCCGCGCCACCAAACCGGCATGGTAGAGGCCGGGATGCAGCGACGCATCGTTCGGCAAGACCGCACCGCCATAAAAAATGTCGGAGCCGATTTCCGACGCTTGCTCTGATTGTGGCACCATGAAACTTTCGACGCTCGCGATCGCCTTGAGATCCTGCATGTCGGCAGCCATCGCATCATAGTGCTCAGGTCGGATGGCCGCGCGAAAGCGGCCGCAGCGGCGAAAATGACAGTCGATTTTCTCGGTCTCGATCAGCGACGCGATATGGTCGAGCATGCGCGTGCCCTCGCGCAGCATGTCCTCTGCCTTTCGCCGTCCCCGCAATGCGATGAGCGTCTTGACGCGGAATTTCTGGTTGCCGCTGCCGATTTGACCGCCGTTGCGGGTGCTGGCGCCAAATCCGGTTCGTCCGCGCTCGAAAATCACGACGTCCCGCCCGGCGCGCGCCAAAGTCAGCGCCGCCGACAATCCCGTGAAGCCGGAGCCGACGACCGCCACATCGCATTTTTCCGGAACAGGCTTTTCGCCGCCGTTATCTTCCGCCGGCAGCGCATTCCACCAATAGGGCCGGAAGATCAGCGTATGAGATGAGCGAACTTTTCCCTTCGCTAGCGCCTCGGCTGAAGGAAAAGCCGACGAAAGAGCATCGATAGACCGTGTCACGAGCGTCCTCATTTGAGAGCGAGGCGCCGTGTTTATCCCGCTTCCTGGCTTTTTGCACGAGCGCCTAAGCGCCCACCCCCCGGCTGCGGTCCCGTCGTTAAGCGTAGGCGCTTAGGCTATCTGAAAATCGCCTCGAACCACGATTGAGGCAAATGCTCCATCCGATAGACCAGCCCCGGCTTCAGAATGAATTCTCCGGCTCGGAGGGCATCGAGATCAAAATCGCCGTTCGTCCGTCTCGGCGCCACGCCCGCAAAAGTATAGCGCCGGCCGAAATCGTCGGCGACGGAGGCCGGAATATCGCTGTTGGCGTAAATGCCGACGGACGGCCCTGTCGGTTTGGCATCATGCAATAAAAAATATTCGAGGTGCCGATGCGTTTCGATCCCGCCGATGACATTACGTCCTCCCCATAAATGATTTAATGCCGATACCCCGGCTAACCACCGGCGCCCGGCTGTGCGTTTCACGTCTCCCTTGTGTGTGCTCCTCGGCGTCGTGCGGAATCGGCCTCGTTGCCGTTCGACGTCGCTGAATTAGACGACGTCTCTCCGGCGCGCTGGCCATCTCCGTGAATCGTGTCCGGCTGGTGGTCGGAGGCCGTAAGCCGTTGAAACTCGGCGGCGCTATCGCCGTTATCGGCGTCGAGATAATCCGAGAGGCTCACGGGACGCCGCCGAAGCGGCGATTTTTGTCCATCGCTTTTGACGCTTGAACGCATCGCGGCCTCGCGAGGAAAAGATAAACCGGATCACGAACCCTTGTGGCGACCCACGAAAAATACGTGATCCGGGCATGGCTTGCCGCACATCCGTGGCTCGTCGGTGCACGGCTCCATGGGCCATAACGACACCGTAGTCGGCAGGATGATGCAATTCTGGGCAAGTGCGTGAGTAGTGAATCGCTGGCGATCGAACTAGAGTAACTCTACGGGAGCCGGCATGGGGTCGCTCCCAAAGGGTGCGCGGAATGCTTCAGGCGTTGACGCGAGATACGGTCATCGGCATGCCGCCGCCGCGGTATGTCGCGCTGGGCGCCGCATATCTTGCAGCATACGTCGCACTGGACTGGTTGAGCTTCGTCGATCCCCTGAGCGCGTTCGGGATAACGCCCTGGAATCCGACGACAGGCGTCAGTATCGCATTGGTACTGGCATTCGGCCGTTCGTTCATCCCCTGGCTGTTCCTCGCGCCTCTGGTGGCTGATGGTCTCTTGCGCCAATTTCCTCTGCCGCTCGGCGCCGAAGTCTCAGTGGTCCTCATCATCGGAGGCACCTATTCGGCCGCCGCTTGGTTTCTGACGCGCGAGGACGGCCCATTTTCAGGCGCGCTTCAATTGAGGCAGGATCTGATTTGGCTGCTGGGGACGGCTGCGATTGCGGCGGCAGTGGCCGCTACCGTCTGCGTGACGCTCCTCGCGATGATGTCGATCATCAGCGTCGATCAGATCGGACGAGGAATTCTCGGCTGGTGGGTCGGCGACATGATCGGCATCACCGTGATGACGCCATTTCTGCTGTTTCTCTTTGCGGGCCGCACGATCCTCCCGCATTCGGCTGAGCTTTTACTGCCGTTTGCAGTCATGGTCGGTGCGCTCTTCCTGATTTTCGGAACCGCGACGACCAATCCGTCGCAGCTTTTCTATCTCTTGTTTCTCCCGGTCATTTGGATTGCCGTGCGTTTTGGATTGGAGGCGGTGACGGGCGCACTGGTCGTGACGCAAGTGCTGCTGATTACCGCGATCCAGCTTACCGGACACAGCGGTGTGAGCATCACAGCGCTGCAGACGATGATGCTCGCATTGGCTTTGACGGGACTGATCGTCGGCGCGCTCGTCACCGAGCAGCGCAACACCCAGCGTGAGCTGTGGCTGCATCGCGAAGCCCTTGGCCGCGCGTCTCGCGTCGGAGCACTGGGTGCGCTGGCGGCAGCAATCGCGCATGAAATCAATCAACCCTTGGCCGCCATCGGCAATTACGCGCGCGTGGGTCGTCAGAACTTGCAACGCGATGTCGTCGATCAGGCTGCCGCCGTCCGCACGACCGAACAAATTATCGAGCAGGTCGATCGCGCGGCTGCTGTCATCCGCTGGCTTCGCGATTTCATTGGCGCGGGCAGTTCGCGCTTCGAAGTTGTCTCGGTGCCCGATCTCGTCCGACGAGCGGAATCGGTGTGCCGAGCAGACCTGGAAGAGCACGGTATCACGTTTGATACGATCGTCCCGCGCGATTTGCCGAACGTCTGTGTCGATCGCCTGCAGATCGAACAGGTCGTCACGAATCTCGTCAAGAACGCATCCGAGGCAATCACGGCCTCGCGCATTGCAGATGGTAAAATCCAGATAGAAGTCACCGACGACGGACAGGCCTTCATCGTCATTTCCGTCATCGACAATGGCCCAGGTTTCGAGCCAGTTTTATTGGAACGCCCCATCTCACCCTTCACCACGACCAAGCCCGACGGCATGGGGCTTGGATTGTCGCTGAGCCGTTCGATAATTCAGTCGCACGGCGGACGGTTGACGCTCGGCGGGAACACAGCAGGCGCACGCGTATCTTTCACGCTGCCGAAAGTCGGCAAGGAGGCAAAGAGCACGACGACATGAAGATCGCTATTATCGACGATGATTTTGCCGTTCTGGATTCGTTGGGTCAGCTCCTTGAAGGCGCGGGGCTTGACGTCTGTTCCTACCAGTCCGCCGAGGCCTTCATGTCGGAGGCTGATGAGGGCGACATCGGCTGTGTCGTGTCCGACGTACGCCTGCCCAACATGACGGGGATCGAGCTGCATCACGAGATCGCGCAGCGCTATCCGAGTCTGCCCGTCATTCTCATCACCGGTCACGGCGATATTTCGATGGCCGTGACGGCGGTCAAGAACGGGGCGCTCGATTTCATCGAAAAGCCGTTCTCGGACGAACGGATCGTCGCCAGCATCCGTCATGCCGTCGATGTCGGCGTGCGCAAAAAGGTTGATGCCGACATGCGCGCCGAATTTCAAAATCGCGTTGCCGAGCTTTCACCGCGACAGAAGCAAGTCATGGACCATCTTGTTCTCGGGCTCTCCAACAAGGAGATTGCGTTGAAGCTCGGCTTGAGCACCCGCACCGTCGAAAACTACCGAGCATGGGTGATGGAAAGAATGCGCACGCGCAACCTCGCCGAACTCGTAAGACTTGCAACTTGGCTCGACGGAACCCATGTACGGGATCATTGAAATCGCTGATTTATGCGAACGGCCAGCTCGTTATGCTGGGCCGATAGAGTAATTGTACTCTAGTATCCTCTCCCTGCTATCGCGCTCAGGACTCTGGTGCAAAGCTGCAATTGTTTCGGTGTTCAGTTTCGAACGCTGATCTGGCGCAGGGGGTGGCATGCAGAGGACGCGCATGCGTTTGAGCATTGACGGCGCAAGCCGGCAAGCTCCGCATCCTCGTGGCGCTCGATCTCCCTCGCGGGGAGTTTCATCCAAAATTCGGCTCTCTTCCGCGCCTGGTCGGCAGCTTCATGTGGGGAGACAATCATGGACGATCAGAGTGCGTCAGGCGTCAGCTACGAACGCGTAGGTGACGAATACTTTAAGGCTCGCGGCCTTCAGAGATATGCGGGCATCTGGTCACTGTGGGCGCTCGGCGTCGGCGCGGTGATCTCGGGACACTTCTCCGGTTGGAACTTCGGCTTCGGCACAGGTGGCTGGGGCGGCATGCTGGTCGCAGGTGGCATCATCGCCGTCATGTACCTCGGCCTCGTGTTTTCCATCGCCGAAATGAGCCCGGCGCTGCCCCACACGGGCGCCGCCTACTCCTTCGCCCGCTCGTCGATGGGTCCATGGGGCGGCTTCATCACCGGCCTTTGCGAAAACGTCGAATACGTCGTCACGCCGACGGTCGTCTGCTACTTCATCGGCTCCTATCTGAACGGAATCCTTGAAACCGCGGGAATAGGTGCTCAACCAGAGCCACTTTTATGGATAGCGACGTTTGTCGTCTTCCTCGCGCTCAACATCTTCGGCGTCGCGCTGTCGTTCCGCGTGACCCTGATCGTCACGCTGCTTTCGCTCGCGATCCTGGTCGTGTTCTGGATCAGCGCCATTCCGAACATGGACTTCAACCGCTGGGCGCTCAACATCGCGCCTGACGGCACGGAGCTTCCGAACGGCAACGGCCCCATGTTCCCGTACGGCTGGGAAGGCGTTCTGAAAACCTTGCCGTTTGCGGTCTGGTTGTTCCTAGCTATCGAGCAGCTTCCACTCGCAGCTGAGGAATCGGTCGATCCGAAACGCGACATGCCGAAGGGCATCATCCTCGGCATGTGTACGCTGATCGTCTCGGCTTTCATGATCGTGCTGCTGAACCCGTCGGTCATCGGCGTCGGTGCATTTAAGCTTTCGACGTCAGGCGAACCTTTGCTCGATGGCTTCCGTGCAATCTACGGCAGTGGCGCCGTCGTGCTGCTCGGCATCGTCGCATTGACCGGCCTGATCGCGAGCTTTCACACCATTCTCTACGCCATGGGCCGGCAGGTCTATTCGTTGAGCCGCGCGGGCTACTTCCCGACGGCCCTCTCGATCACGGGGCACAAGCTTAAGACGCCCTATGTCGCGATGCTTACGGGTTCGGCCGTCGGCCTGATCTTGATGACGATCATCTACTTCATCAACAAGGATCAGATCGGCACAACGCTGCTCAATATGGCGGTGTTCGGCGCCATGTGCTCCTACATGCTGCAGGCGATTTCGTTCATCCTGCTGCGCATCAAGATGCCAAACATCGAGCGTCCGTATCGCAGTCCGCTCGGTATTCCCGGTGCCGTTCTGACGATTATCATCGCCGCCGTTACGCTGTGGTACCAGCTTGGCGACAGCACCTATCAGCAAGGCATCTACGGCGTCATCGCCTGGTTCGCGGTCGGTATTATCTATTTCGCTGTAATAGGCCGCCACAAACTCATCCTCTCACCTGAGGAAGAGTTCGCGCTTTCCAAAGGTACGGCCGAATATAAGACGCACTAATCGGCATCAACGGCAGAAACGCGTCGCGCCGCTCGGGATAGAGCGGCGCGATTTTCTGTTGGAGCCGGCAGAAAATTATTCGCCGAGATCGCGCCAACTCTTGCAGCGCGCAACTGCGTCATGAAAACGCCGGCGCGTCGCCGAGCTATCGGCAATTCGGGGATGGAAGCTTTGAGCGGCGCTCTTGGCATCCGGCAGCGATATGCCGGCGCCGAGCGCCGCGAGCTTAGCCGTTCCGAACGCTGTGCGCTCATCGAAATCCGCGACGATAACCTCGCGCCCGATCATGTCGGCCAGGAATTGTGCAAAATACCGGCTGCGCGCAAGGCCGCCGTCGATTGCAATAGATCCACCGATCGGGACGTGCGCGTGCATGGCTGCGATGACATCTGCAGCGCTCAAGGCGATACCTTCGAGCAGCGCCTGCTGCATGTCTGCCTGTGTCGTTGCCGCCGACATGCCCACAAACAACGACGCCGCCGTCCGGTCCCAGTGCGGGCAAGCCAGTCCTGAAAGCGCAGGAACGAACACGACGTCACGGTCGATGGCCGGCTCGGCGTCGAACCATTCGAGATCCTTCTCGATGTCTGCGATCAGTCCGATACGCCGCGCCCACTCGACCGCCGAACCAGCATCGTAAACGCCGCCGTCGACCGCATAGGTCATTGTCCCATTGATAGACCAGGCGACGGTCGGCAATAGTCCCTTTTCCGGCGCATGAGCGATCTCTTTGCCCGTCACGGCCAGCGCGAACGCCCCCGTCCCGAATGTGATCTTTGCATCTCCCGGCTCACGGCAACCATGACCGAAAAGTGCAGCCTGCTGATCAACGACCGAAGCGGTGATGGGCACGCCGTTGATCCGGCCGAAATCGGCGACCGTCGGTCTTATCTCCGGCAACGCCGAGATCGGTACGCCGAACAGCTCGCAAAGATCGGCGTCCCACTTGCCGGTTTCGAGGTCCATCAACGACGTCCGCGATGCCGTCGTCACGTCGGTCGCGAAAGTTCCAGCGAGGCGATCAAGAAAGAAAGCATCCGTCGTGCCGAGCCGCAAACGTCCCGCCGCCAGGGCATCCTTCGCCGCCGGGATATTGGCGACGATCCAGGAGAGCTTGGATGCAGAAAAATAGGCGTCGAGCGGCAACCCCGCACGCGAGAGTGTCAGTGACGCCGCGCCTTTATCTTTCAAGCGCCCGACGGCATCGGCGGTGCGATTGTCCTGCCATACAATAACGGGTGACAACGCCGCGCCGGTTTCGGCATCCCAGGCAAGGCAGCTTTCGCCTTGATTGTCGATTCCGATCGCATCGACTTTGCCTGCCGCATCGAGACAGCGCCGGATGTTTGTCAGCAGCTCTTCCGGATCGTGCTCGACCCAACCGGGATGCGGATGGAATTGCTGATGCGTCACCGAGGACGCAATCTCAAGTTTCCCATCCGTGTCGGCGACCAGCACACGTGTCGACGTTGTTCCTTGGTCGATCGCGGCTACTCGCATGTCGAACGGCTCCGAATGTCAGTGGTTTGCATTCCCTCGACACCGATAGTGATGTCGGAATTGGCATTCTCGAATGCCGAGATAGGCGCCAGGATTCGCCGCTCCGGAGACGAGGTCAGCGGTTGCTTGCAGATAATCTGGCCGTTGGCGCTTGCGACCAGCGATCCCGAAACGCTATCCGCTGCACGCAACTGAAGATGCGACAGGCCTTCGCCGCCCGGAACGATCCGTTGCGGCACAACATACCGAATGCCAGGGCCCGGTTTCAGGCGGATCGCGCTGTTGGCCGCGGGCAGCCGGCCGTTGAGATCATCGGCGACGAAGCCGCCGACGCGCCGGCCCTCGCGCCACGACCAGCCGGCTGTTTCAACGGGATGCAATATATTTCCCGCAGCAAAGATGCGCGGCTCACTCGTGCGCGCGAATTGGTCGATGACAGGACCACCTGTTCCCGCGTCGATATCCAATCCCACAGAGCGGGCAAGCGAGGCTTCCGGCTTGAACGACCCCGTAAACAGCACACCGTCGCATGCGATGTCTTCATGCGTTCCGTCCGGGCACAGCAGCGTGACGGCTTCCACGCGTGACCGCCCCTTGATGTCGACGAGATGCGTTCCATAGCGAACGGGAACGCCGAGCAATCGCGGTAGCCACATGGAAATAGGGCGCACGGTCGGTTGGTTACGGCTCTCGATCATCGCGACGGGCTTCGCGCCGATGTTCCGGCATGTCAGCAGACTAGAAAGAGAGACGAGCTCCGTCCCGACGATCAACGGGCGTCGAAATGGAATAAGCTTCTGCAGATAGGCATATTCCTGCAGCGCGCCGGTGTTTATGACGCCGATTGGCCGTTCGCCCGAAACAAGCCGTGCCGAGCGAGGCCGTTCGCGAACGCCCGTAGCGATAACGACACGTTTCGCAACGACTGTGAGCAGGCCGCGATTGCTGGCGCATGTGACGACAAGATCGTCGGCATGGTCGATCGAGACGACCGTGCAGCCAAGCTGAAGCTCGACGCCGGATTTCACTGCCCGATCGACGAGCCGTCGCGCGTAAGCAGGTCCTGTCATAACCCAACCGAATTCGCGCATGCCGAACGGCGGGTGGCCACAGTGACGCGGAATGCCACCGCCCATCGGTTCGCGCTCTACCACCATGACGTTGGCGACGCCGAGCTTGCGAAGCTGTGTCGCTGCGGACAGTCCGGCTGGACCCGCGCCGATGATAAGAACATCGGCGCTTCGCACTTCGAATGGTGCCGACATCACCCTGCGTCTCCGACCGCGAGAGGCGATGCGAAACAGCCTGCCGTCAGAAGCGCGAGCTGCGCATTGCAGTAAAAGCCCTGGCAACGTCCCATGCCGCAACGCGTGCGCCGCCGCAGGCCGCCGAAATCGCCTGCTGGGATCGACCCCGACAAGGCTTTTTCGATTTCGCGCAACGTCACCATTTCGCAATGGCAGACGATCTCGCCGTATCCGGCGGTCTGCCAATCCCTCGGCCGATGCTCGGCGAGATTGGGCACGCGCGGCATCACGGGGTCGATAATGGCGGCGTGCTGATGTCCCATATCGCGATAGAGGCCATAAACGTGCTGCGCGATGCCGAGCGATGCCGTAAGCCCCGTCGAGCGGATGCCGCCGACCGTGATCCAGTTGCGATCACCGCGCACATTGATGCGATAGCCTTTCTCCTCGGTCGCTGGACGCAAGCCCGCATATATCGCCGTGACATCGACGGTTGCCAACGCGGGGACCATCTCTTCGGCTTTGGCAAGCAGGCCGCGCAGCGCTTCCTCCTCGACGGTCGCGCGATCACGGTCGTCCTGTTCTTCCGCAGTCGGTCCGACGAGCACATTGCCGAACACGGTCCGCGTCAGCACGACGCCTTTGGTCCGCTCCGACGGAACCGGGAGAATGATCGTCTTCAAAAGCTTTGACGCCGCCTTGTCGAAGACAACGAATTGGCCTTTCCGCGGCTTGATCTGAAATGACGCCATCCCGAGCAGCTTGGCATCGAGCCGATCGCCGTAAAGACCCGCGCAATTGATGACGGTCCGAGCCCGGTGCGCGCCACGCGTGGTCTGGAGCGTCCAAGTCGTTCCATCGAAGGCTCCGGATACGACCTCTGCTCCGAATACGATTTCGGCACCGTGCGCTTCCGACTGTTTCAGATACGCCAGAAACGGCGACCAGGGGTCGATCACATGCTCGCCCGGCACCAGCAGCGCTTCGAGGGCGCGCGGAGAAAGCTCAGGTTCGCGGGCGCGAATTTCTGCCGCCGTCAGGCGTCGAACGTCATTGACGCCGTTTGTTTTCGCTTGCGCCTCAATGCCATCGAGCGCCGCGCGCTCTGCCTCTGACCACGCGACGACCATCGCGCCGGTGTCCAGCAGCGGCAGGTTAAAATCATCACGGATTTGGAGATATTCGGCATAGCCGGCTTGCATACAACTCAGCTCGACGCTGCCCGGAGGCGCATCGAAGCCCGTATGCAGAATGGCGCTGTTTCCCTTGCTGGCGCCGGAAAGCAGGTCGGCGCCGCGCTCCAGAAGGATGACGCGCGCGCCTTCAAGAGTAAACCGTCGCGCCATCGCACAGCCTACGGCGCCCGCACCAACGATGGCGACGTCTGCGACCGACATAATCTTCGTCCTCTAAGCTTCGGCGTCCGCGCCGAAATGAAAATAGAAAAGCCGCGGGCATCACTGCCCGCGGCCGTTGTCGTGACGTGATTAGGACGACTCGCCTACAGCACGCTCGGCGGCTGCAATCTCCGCCTGACGCTTCGCGATTTCCGCACCGATCGGCGGGCCCTTGAAGCGACGCGACTCGAGGCCGAACCACAGCACGACCAAGAGGACGATCAAGCCGATCGCATAGTTGATCAGGATGTCGAACGGAGGCTGGATACCGGCGTACATCAGGATAAATGTGCCGATTATCACCAGAACCGCCATTGGCTTCGAGAACACGCCGAGCCGAAACGGCCCAAACTCGGTCCACGTCTTTCCTTCAGCGAAGAGACCGGCGGCGACCGGCATAGCGTACGACACATAAAGGAAGAGGGCGCAACCGGCCGCGAGTGCAGCAAAGGCCGGAGAGTAGAGCGTGGCTGCAATAGACAAGATCGCAGCCAGCCAGATCGCCGGAACGGGCGTGCGCCATTGCGGACTGACGCGCTTCCACACGCTTGAGCCGGGAAGGCCGCCGTCACGCGCGAACGCATAGATCATGCGCGACGTCGAAGTGAGACCGGCAAGGGCGCAGATGAAGTTCGCCAACACGATGCAGATCGCGATGACGTCCTTAAGCGGCGTCGGAGCCGGAAGATTGTTGAACATGTTGAACCACGCTGCGGCGCCATCTTTCGCCGTCGCAGCGAGATCGGGGCTCGCAACAACGAAGGAGACCGCCATCACGAAGCCGAACACCAGCGACCAGAACACTGAGTGGATCATGCCGCGAGGCACGGTTCGCCGCGCATCGTTGGTCTCTTCGGAAGTATGCGCCGAGGCATCGAAGCCGGTGATCGTATAGAGCGGGTAGAGCAGGCCGACGAGGAATGCGACAATCGCAGTCCGTGCCGCAGGCACATAACCGCCGCCGGCATCGCCAGTGTTGTTCGTGAAGGTGAAGGCGTGCGAGTAGTTGCCCGCGCCCCAGATGAAGAACATAGCCGTCAGCACCACCGCGACCACAAGGATCAGGTAGCCCGAAAAGTCGGTCAGCAGCGTCGTCAGCTTGATGCCGAAGTGATTGACCAGCGCCTGCGCGATGACGATCAGGCTGACTGCCGCCACCTGCACATAATAGGCGTGCGCATTGTTGGCGTTGACTTGATCGAGCGTCATGCCGGTCGGCAGCGGATCGGTCGACAAGGCAGTCCAGGACGTCACGTCGACATGAAACACACCGGCGACGACGAGGTCGCGGAAGAGCTGCCATACGCCGACGTCAACGGACGCCACGACGAAGATGAGGCCAAGCAGGTTAATCCACGCTGTGGCCCAGCCCCAGCCGCGTCCGCCGAGAATCGAGGACCAGTGATAAAGTGCGCCGGCCGTCGGATAGGCCGAAGCGATCTGGCCGAGACATGCAGCCACGAGCATTGCGAACAATCCGCCGACGATCCAACCGATCGTCGCCTGGAACGCGCCGCCGGTCGCCATCGCGAGCGGAAACGACGTGATGCCGCCCGCGAGGATGCAGATGATCGAGAACGAAATCGCGAAATTGGAAAAGGCACCCATGCGCCGCGATAATTCTTGCGCGTAGCCCATTGAGTGCAGGACCTTAGTGTCTTCGTCGTGAGTCATGCTCAACCCCTGGTTGTGGATTGGATCGGTGGCCGTTAAAACAAAAATTTGCCCATTCGGGCACTTTATTTGTTTGTATGGTCCGACAGAATAGCTGAACAGTCAAATAGAATGACCGAACGGGCAAGGCGAAATGCGACCTACAATTAGACGGGAACGAATCGAACAGGTCGTTCGCGAGCGTGAGCGGGTAACGGTCGATGCTTTAGCCGAACTCCTTGGAACCTCACGGGAAACCATTCGCCGGGATCTGACCGATCTGGCCGAAAGGGGGCGTGTACGGAAGATTCACGGCGGCGCGACGATCTCGGAGCCACGACTTCCCGACGCTGACATCGAAGGATCGTTTCAGGGCAGACTGTTAGAAAATGCCGATGCCAAGCGCACCGTGGCCCGCCGCGCGATCCAGCTTTTTCAACCTGGAGATACGTTGTTCGTCGACACCGGCACGACGACGCTGTGGTTTGCCGAAGAGCTTTCGACGGCGACGGGCCTGACGATCATCACCAACTCGGCAGCCATCGCTGCACTCGCGGCGCGAGGCCCATCGAGTTCGACGTTTCTGATCGGCGGTGAATACCGCGCCGACGGAACCGAGAACCTTGGTCCGCTAGCGGTCGAACAGATCAGTCAGTTTCACGCGGTTCACGCGGTGTTGGCGGTCGGCTCCATCGAGACGGTCGGGATTCTCGATTACGATGTCCGGGAAGCGGATGTTGCCCGGGCAATGATCGCGCAGGCCAAATCTGTGACGGTGCTCGCTGACGCGACGAAATTCGGGCGCGGCGGCTTGATCAGGGTTGCGCCGCTCGATGCCGTCGCGCGGGTTGTGACCGAAGCGGAGCCACCCGACGATATCGCAGCTGCTCTGAAGGGTGCCGGAGCCGAGATCATCGTGGCCTCGTAACCCGGCAGCCCCGTGCATTACGTTAATCCTTGTCGAGAAGCCGCCCGGAGCCGCGAACGGGCCGTACGTGTACGGTCGCCCCGGCGTCGAACGTTTCGGTCGATCGGCGGCGCCCCATGTCGATCATCAGCTTCTGGCCGGCATTTGTTTCGACGAACAGCCGGAGCGTCGGACCATAGAAGACGGTCGATAGGATCTGCGCGGCGACCGTGTTGTCCGTTGCATCCGGATGAGCGGTGAGTTCCTCCGGGCGCACACACACCAATACCGGCTCGCCTCGGCCTGGCGTAGCGCGAACGCATTCTGCTGGAACTTCGAGGATCATCGAACCCGCAGCGACGCGCACGCCCGTGGTCGTCGCCTCCACGATCTCGGCGTCAAGAACATTCATGCTTCCGATGAAATCCGCCACGAAGCGCGTCGCAGGTGCATCGTAAAGCTCCGACGGCGACGCAATCTGCTCGATGCGCCCGCGGTTCAACACGACGATGCGGTCCGAGATAGACAATGCTTCCGCTTGATCGTGCGTGACCATCACGAACGTCGTGCCGAGACGTGATTGCAGCCGCTTCAATTCGATTTGCATCTGCTCGCGCAGGTTCGCGTCGAGCGCCGACAGCGGTTCATCGAGAAGAAGCACGCGCGGCGAGCACACCAGCGCTCGCGCCAGCGCAACACGTTGGCGTTGACCGCCCGACAGCATCGAAACGCGTGCGTTGATTTTGTCGGCAAGCCCGACCAAATCCAGCGCCTCGGCGATCTTCTTTTTTGCATCACCGGCCGGAAGCTTCCGCAGCGACAACCCGAACCCAACATTCTCCGCGACGTTCATATGCGGAAAGAGCGCATAGTCCTGGAAAACGGTATTGAGCGGCCGGTCGTAGGGGCGAAGCGCTGTGATGTCTTTGCCATCGAGCAGGACGCGGCCACCGGTCGGCGCTTCAAAGCCCGCCATCACGCGCAGGCTTGTCGTCTTTCCGCACCCTGAGGGGCCGAGAAGGCTAATGAACTCGCCATGAGCGATGTCGAGCGTAACGTTATCGAGACCGACCGTGCCACTATCGAAAACTTTGGAAACACCATCGAGGCGCAGCAGTGAATCAGTCGCCATTACGAATCTCGGTCGTCTTTGTCGTGTTGATCCAAACGATCTCGCATCGCTCTTTGCCGCCGTTGTGGAACGAATGTTTCAGCGTGCTCTTGAACGCGAAACTGTCGCCAGCCTTAAGAAGATAGACGACGCTATCGATCGTCAACTCGACCTGGCCTTTTTTGACGAGGCCAAACTCGTAGCCCGCATGACTGTAGGACTCTCCCGTCCCCCCGCCCGGTTCGACATGAACCAGAAGGCCCGTCAGCACCGAACCCGGCGGAGACAGCAACTCCTTGCGCATGCCCTGCGATCGAACCGGCACTTCCTTTCTCTTCGTCGCACGGACGACGTAAAGATCGCTGCTCTTGTTCTCGTCGTCGCCAAGCAGGCTATGCGGCTCGACGCCGAGTGCAGCGGCTAACGGCCAGAGCACGCGAATCCTCAGCGAGGTCAAGCCGCGTTCGATTTGACTCAGCGCGCCGACGGAAATTCCGGCGCGCTGGGCAACGTCAGTGATGCCGAGCTTTCGTTCGAGTCGAAGCGCACGAATGCGGCGGCCGAGGCGAATGTCCGCCTCGGAGGGAGTCTGATCGGAAGCCTCATCACGTGCTTCTTTTACCTTCGTCCGCGCCACAGTCGTGACCCTCTATCTGAAAAGAGCTGCATCTTTTGTCTTCGATTGGCGCGCGATCAGCCGCCAGCCTTGATCTTCTCGAACATCTTGGCGAGCTCGTCATTCTGCTTCATCGGTCCAGTGAAAACCGTGCTCTTCAGAACGACGTTCGGATCGGCTGGAAGCTGCAGACGGTCAAGCTCTTCCTTCGGAACGAGATCGAATGCCGCCTTCGAAGCGCTGCCGTAGCCGTACTGCGTGATGAGCTCCTTGCCTGAGTCGCCCTCAAGGCGGCTGTTGATGAAGTCATAGGCGAGATCGACGTTCTTGGCGTCCTTCAGCATCACGAACCCGCATGCCCACGTCAGCATGCCTTCCTTCGGCTTCATGAATTCGACCTTTGCGCCCTGCTTTTTAAGGGCGGTCGCAGAAGCGTTCCATGTCATCGCCGCGACAAGCTCGCCGCTGGCGAGCGATTGCTCGACCGAGGTCATGTCCGTCGTGTAGGCGCGCAGAAGCGGGCGCTGTTCACGCAGCTTCGCAGCGACTTTTTCGAGGTCGGCTGGCGACATGTCGAACGGATTGACGCCGGCCATGATGGCCGCGACGACAGGCGTATCGTGAACCGCGTCGATCGTCGCAAGGCGTCCGGCGTATTGCTTGTCCCAAAGCAGGTTCCACGACGGAGCGGGATCTTTCACGAGATCGGTACGGTAGAGGATAGAGGTATTGCCCCAATCCCAAGGTACCATCCAGACCTTGCCGTCGCCGGCTTGAATATCGGGAAGGTCTTTGAAGACCGGGAAAATCGTATCCCAGTTCTTGATCCGCTTCGTATCGATCGGCTGCAGCAGGCCCTCCTTGTTCCAGCGCGCGATCTTGTCGTAGCAGGGATGCGCGAGATCGGGATGAAAGCCGGCTTTCACTTTCGTGAAAGCTTCATCGTCATCGCTGAAGACCGACGTTTCGACGCCGTCCGGATGTTCTTTCAGGAAGCTCTTGTTGAAGGCGGGCAGTTCATAGCCCGACCATGTGAAATAGGTGAGCTTGTCGGCGGCAAGCGCCGGTGTTGCAATGGCCGCAACGAGAGACGCCAGGCCCAAGGCCTTGCGCAGCGTGTTTCGTAACGTCAATCCCTGCATAACTTGATACTCCCTGTTTGCGTTCAAGAGCTCGGCACACTTCATTTGAAAGAGATGGGAAGTTCGGTCGCGGATGCGCCGCGCCGCCGGATGATCTCGGCGGCCGTCGCAATGACGACCGAAGCCAAAAGAATGACGGAGCCGAGCGCCATGACGCTCGGAAGAGATTTCGGAAAGCGCAATTGCCCCCAGACGTAGAGCGGCAGCGTCGGCTCGGTTCCGGAAAGAAAGAACGCGACGATGAATTCGTCGAACGACGTCAGAAACGACAGCATGAACGACGACGCAATGGCGGGGGCGGCGAGTGGCAGAATGATGCGCCGGAAGGTCGTCCATTCGTGCGCGCCGAGATCCATCGCGACTTCGCTGTAGCTTTTCGGCAGCGACAGAAACCGGCTCCGCATGATGACGACGGCGGTAGGGAGCGCCACGAGAGTATGCCCCAGCACGATGGCCGTGCGCGAAGGGCCAAGTCCGGCGAGATTGACCAGAATGAGCAGCGCAATGCCGACGATGACGCCTGGAATGAGAATGGGCAGCCGCGCCAGCGCCGATATCGTACGCGAAACGCGATCGCCTGCCGAAATTTCCATATACGCGACCGTCATGCCGATAGACGTCGCCAGGAACGCCGCGGAAAATCCGACGATCAGGCTCGTCTCGAAGGCGCGGTGAAGATTTTCGTTGTTGACGAGGTTACGGTACCACTCGAGCGTGAAACCCGACAGCGGGAATGCCGCCTGGATCGAATTGTTGAACGAAAAGATCGGAATGATCGCGATCGGCAGATAGAGAAAAAGCACGTAGGCAAGGATATAACTCTTCAGCCACGTCGCACGTCTCGAAGAAGCCGCGCCCGCGATCATGTCCGGCTCCCGAAGTGCTTGTCGGCAAGCCGCACAGCCACGACAACGGCGAGGATCACCAGCATCACAATCACCGCAAGCGCCGCGCCGAACGGCCAATCGTTCGCCTTGCCGAACTGCGCCTGGATCATCGAACCAATCATCGTGCTGCTAGGACCGCCGACGAGAGCCGGCGTGACGTAGTCGCCAACGGTTGGCACGAAGACGACGAGCGCCGCCCCCATGACGCCTGGCATCGAAATCGGCAGGATAATCTTGCGGAAGATTGTGAACGGCCGCGCGCCAAGATCCTCTGCGGCTTCGATCAGGGAACGCGGCACGTTCTCCAGCGCGACGTAAATCGGCAGGATTGCGAACGCCGCATAGGCATGGGCCAGCGTTACGACGACAGCAGCTGGCGTGTTGAGAAACGCGAGGATCGGTTCCGACGTGAGCCCGGTCGTCAGCAGGACCGAGTTTAGAACGCCGTTGTACGCCAGCACGACCTTCCACGCGAAAACGCGCAACAGGTAGCTGGTCCAGAACGGCAGCGTGACGATGAAGAGCAACAAGCCGCGATGCTTGCCGGCGTGAAACGCCAGATAGTACGCCACCGGATAGGCTGTCACGACGGTCGCAAGCGTGACGAAACCGGCAATCGCCAGCGATCTCAGGATGATCGTCGCGTAAAGTGGATCGGACAACGTGTCTGAAAAATTGCGGAGCGTGAAAGCGCCGCCGAGCAGGGAACCATCATTCGTTCTGAAGCTCAGAAACAGCACCACGCCGAGCGCAAAGAGAACGAGGATGGATGTCGCCAGCGCACCCGGCGCCGACATTCCAAGCTGGAATAGCCGTCTATGGCGCGCCGAGGCCGCCGGTATTGCGTGGTCAGTTTCGGCGGAAGCGTTCATCAACTCGCAATCCTGAACTGGCAGGATAGTTTTTCACATTTGCGAAAAAGTCAATCGCTGTATTACTCAGCACTCCAGCATGTCGATCAGCCGGTACCACGCGATGGCTGCACCGATGCCGATGTTGCGAAACGCGTGAAACGGGATCGGCTTTATCGGCGTGATCGGCAGCGGAATGCATTCGGGATCGCGTGACGCGAGATAGTCGACGAGACACGGCGCGAGCGCCGTCATCAGGCCGACGCCGCGCCCTTGGCATCCCGCGGCGATCATCAAGCCGCGCTCCGGTTCGTGAACATGCGGTAGGTAATCGAGCGTGACGGCGACGCGCCCATACCAGCGCTTTTCGATTTTTACATCGTTGAGAGCGGGATAGAGCCGCTTCAGCGCATGTTCGAGGTGCGCCCAGGCTTTTGGGCTCGTTGGCTCCGCCATTGAGCCGCGCCCGCCGAGAAGCATGCGATTGTCCGGTCCTCTGCGGTAATAGGTGACGATGCGGCGCGAATCCGAAACGACCTGGCCGCCGGGCAGAATATTTGCGAGCACCTCGTAGGGGAGCGGCTCGGTTGCGATCTGGAATGAGTGCAGCGGTAACAGGGTGCGCGCGAGGCCCGGAATAAGACAGTCTGCATAGGCGTTCGTCGCAACGATAACGGATTTCGCATGCAGCGTTTTTCCATCTGCCGTCGTAAGCGCCCATGACGAATTTTCGCGCCGCAACCGCGAAATCCGCGTGTTTTCCGCAATGCGAACGCCAGCCGCCACGGCGATCCGCGCAAGCTCGCGTGTGTACGCAAAAGGCTGGATCGCTCCGCCGCGAGGATCTAGCCAGCCACCGAGATAGCCCTGCGCTCCGGTCATCTGTGTCACGTCATCGGCGCTAAGAATTTTTGCCGGCACACCGCGCGCGATCCACTGCGCCGCACGATCTTCCGCGGCCTTCAAGGCCGTTTCAGAATGCGCAGCTTGGATCCAGCCTTTGGCTTGTCGTGGGACGTCAAGTCTCTCGCGCTCGATGAGCCCAAAGACGGCATCGGGCGTCGACGCACCGAAGGACACCAGTGCTGATCCTCGCTTGTCGCCAAAATGCTCGATGAGCCAATCAGGATCGTACTTAAATCCCGCGATGACCTGCCCACCGTTGAGACCCGAAGCGCGGTCGGCAATCCGCGCCGCATCGACAATACGGATAGCAAGCCCTTGTCGCGCCGCATGAAGGCCAGAGCAAAGTCCGAGAATCCCGCCACCGACGATCGCAAGGTCGCAATGTTCGTCCGGCCGCAGCGGATCGTCGGGAAGCGTCCCTGAAGACGTGTCGGCCCATGCCGAAGCGGTCGTGAAAGCTGTCACGATGTCCCCATCCTTCCTAAGTGAAGAATGGCGAAAGTTTTTCATTGATATGAAAGCTTGTAAAGAACCTGACGGGCTCGCGAACATTCGGTCGCGGGCTATTGGGCCGAAATTTCCACCCGCATCAAATCGGCAGAGCCGAGTTGGCGCGCCGCGCCCTCGGAAAGATCGATAATCCGTCCTTTACGGCACCGGCCGCATCAACGCCGGGCAAGGTGCTGTGATGGCGACACAAGGCGTCGGCGCCGCGCTCAGTCCCGCGATCGGCGGGTGGATGGCGCAACAATTCGGCTACGCCGCGATGTTTCCGACGCTGGGCGCTTTCGCCATGCTGTCTGTCGTTCTCTGGCTGAAATTCCGCACGGAACTCGTAGCAGCCGAAACGATCCGCGAGTGACAGCAGGCTATGCAAAAGAAACGCCGGGGCTTTCGCTCCGACGTTGTGTCGATCTGGCGGTCATGCACAAAGGCTTTGCAGCCTTGTTACTTGATCAAAAATTCGTTCTGCAGCGGGAGCGATTTTTTCCAGAAGGGCTGCTTGTCGGAGTTTGTGAGCGAAGCCCACAAAGATGTGCCAGTGGGCAAATCCTTATCGAGCCTGACGCTGAAGTCGTTGTGCGCGCCTGCATCGAGCTTCACACTGCCGACGATCGAGTCATTGGCTTTGCCCGAACCATTCGAGCCGTAAATCACGAAGTGCCCAGCCGATGGCATAAACGCATAAGTGACGTTGATTTGGCCTTCTTTGGGTTTCTGGTTGAACACAATCACCGAAGGCGGCGTTTGCGACATGGTGCTAGAAGGATTCTCTACGAGGGCGTAGGCCGACATCGGTACGGCGAACAGCATAAGAGAAGCGGCGGCGATTCCACTGCTGATTTTCAGACGAGACATGGGGGATCTCCATTCTGGCAAGTTGGCTTCGGCGACCTGAAAACCTCCCCGCGCCCCGTCCGAGCTGCGCGAGCGGGAATTTAAGATCGCTCTGTTTGACGTATGATGTCCGCTGCAGAAAAAAAGTAAGCCGCTTGGCCATATCGGTTCACGTTTGTTTGAGCCCGGCGTGACGCTCTTTGTTGGCGCTAACGCAACATTCTTAAGCTGCGCTTGTATCGATCATTGTCTACGTGGCGTCGACCTCGTGGTGGTTGGAAGACCTGCATGAGGGCCGCCGTCGGAGTAGCGAGCGACGCGCCGACGCCGAAGAGATTGCTCGGCATGTTCCGCCTAGACATCATTTTTCTGCGCGTTTTTCATTGTCATCAAACTGACATATTGGAAAGTGAATTAGGTATTATTTTCAACACGTTAGTGAAGATAAAACACTTTTGCTCTAATGCCGGCGCCGGTCCAACTGGCAGCATAGATTCTCATGAAAGTGCCTATCGTTTTCCGCTTCGGCATCGCCGCCAAAGCCGCGGTGCTTATCGTCTCCCTTGGTGCGCTATCGGCGCTCGCTAACTTCTTCGTGCTTGAAGGGGCGCAAAGTCTCGATCGGGTTAATCGCGCAATGATTGAGCGTGTTGGACCCGCGCGCCTCGCGTTGTCCGATGCTAAGGCGGCCCTGAACGATGTCGGCTTGGCTGTTTATAAAAGCATGTCCGCATCGGACTTGGACGATGCGCGGATGGCCAGCCGAGAAGCCATCAATCAAATCGCGGCTGCACGCCGCTGGATCTCCGCCGTCGCCGATTATTTCCCCGCGCGTGGCGCAGATTGCGACGTCATCCAGAGCAAGCTGCTGTATCTCGAAGGCACCGTACGTTCGCTTCGCGATGCGATCCTCTCAAGCGACAAGCAACGTCGCGCTGATGAAATGCTCGATCTCCGTTTCGATGCGGCGCTCGACGACGCGCTAGGGCAGATGAACCGGCTGACCAATCTCCTCGGCGCTGAATCGCGTGAAGTTCTTGCTCAGGCGGAAACCGAGCAGAACTCGATGTCTGAGGTCATCGTAGCGATTTTGGCGATCGGCACGTCGTTGATCGTCATATTGGCGTTGGCACTCGTCCACTATTCGCAGGCGCGTCCCCTTCGTCATCTCAGTGAAGCTGCTCTGCGCGTTCGCGAAGGCGGGGCGATGTCATTGGATCTCGATGAGAACGTGCTCGGCCGCTCCGACGAGATCGGAACGCTGGCGCGTTCGTTCCAATCGATGCTGACGAAGCTTGCCGAGGCGCAAGAGTCGCTGGCTGTTCAATACGCACGCGTCGATGCTGCGATCAACAATTTGCCTCAGGGGCTCTGCATGTTCGACGCGGAGCAAAATCTCATCATCTGCAACCGGCGCTATGCCGAGCTTTACGGCCTGAAGCCCGAGCTGACCGTCGCGGGCACGCCCCTTCGATCGATATTGCGGGAGCGCCGCAAGAACGGCCGTTTCTCGAAATTCCAGGAAATGGCTTTGGTCGATCATATCGAGTCGGCCACCGGTCGCGATCCAATCTATCGGATCGAAGAACTGACCGATGGCCAGGTCATCGCTATTTCCCATCAGCCGATGCGCGACGGCGGCTCCATCGCAATTCATGAAGACATCACCGAGCGGCGCAAGATGGACGCGAAAATCGCCCATATGGCACATCATGATGCTCTGACCGACCTTCCCAACAGAGTGCGGTTCCACGAGGCTATGGAAATGGCGCTTAAAGGTGCCGAGCACGATCACACCGTCTCAATTCTTTGTCTCGACCTCGACAACTTCAAGACGGTCAACGATACGCTTGGGCATCCCGTCGGGGACGCCTTGCTTCAGGCTGTAGCGGATCGGCTGCGCGCTTGCGTCAGGAAACATGACATCATCGCGCGTCTCGGTGGCGATGAGTTTGCGATTGTGCAGATCGATGCCGATCAGCCTGTTGGCGTCACCGTCTTGGCGCAGCGCATTATTGCCGAATTGAGCGCGCCGTTCGAAGTGTTGGGACATCAGGTCGCCGTCGGCGTCAGCATCGGCATCGCAATGGCCCCGTTAGACGGGGACACTGTGGAGCAGCTGATGAAGAACGCCGATATGGCGCTCTATCGCGCCAAAGAAGAGGGCCGCGGCATCTATCACTTCTTCGAGCCCGGTATGGACGCCAAGCTGCAGGAACGTCGCGCGCTCGAAATTGATCTGCGCAGGGCAATCGATAGTAACGAGCTCGAACTCTATTACCAGCCGCTGATTTCTCTCGACACGAACGAAGTCAGCGGCTTCGAAGCGCTCGTGCGCTGGCAACACCCGACGCGCGGAATGGTTTCTCCGGTGGAATTCATTCCGCTCGCCGAAGAGATCGGTTTGATCGGCGTCATCGGCAACTGGGTGCTGGGCCAAGCCTGCGCAGATGCGATGAAATGGCCATCAGACGTCAAGGTCGCTGTCAATCTTTCGCCGCTGCAGTTCAAGAACAATGCGCTCGTTCTTCAGGTTGTCGGCGCGCTGGCGAAATCAGGCCTGCCTGGGCATCGCCTCGAACTTGAAATCACCGAGACGGTTCTGCTGCGCGATACGGATGCAACGGTTGCGATGCTGAATGAACTGCGCGCCCTCGGCGTCCGCATCTCTATGGACGATTTCGGCACGGGCTATTCGAGCCTTGGTTATCTGCGGAAGTTTCCGTTCGACAAGATCAAGATCGATCGGTCGTTCATTCAGGATCTTGAGGCCAATCCGGATTCCATCGCCATCGTGCGCGCCGTTGCAAGCATCGGCCATGCGCTCGGCATGGCGACGACGGCGGAGGGTGTCGAAACGGAAGCGGAACTGCTTCAGCTTCGCCATGAGGGCTGCACCGAGGTGCAGGGCTATCTCTTCAGCGAGCCACGGCCGGCGGATGAGATTCTGTCTCTGATGGCGCACCGGACACCGAAGCTGGAGAAAGAGGCTGTCTGAACGGCATCTCTCGCGAGATCGCCGCCTTGTCGACTGCAAAAGCAGGACTGGACAGGGCGGCTATCCTGCTGTAGAACAAAAAGAGAACAATTATGTCTGAGGCTCTTTCTCTTTTGCCATGCTGCCGCTCTCGATTTGCGCCCCCTCAGCTCCTGTCATTCTTCGCGAAGTCGTCGCCGGGCCGGGGCATGCTGCTGCGGCTGTCGGCTTCGGCCTGATGCTGGCGACCCAGACGAAGGCAGCAGCGCCGCGCGATGCCATGTTGTTGTGGGTGCGCGAGGCAGCGGCAATCGCGGAAACCGGAGACGCCTATGGTCCGGGCTTGGCCGCACTTGGCCTGTCGCCCGAGCGCTGCATCGTTATGGAAGCGCGTTCTCCAGTTGACGGGTTGCGCGCCGCTCTCGAAGGCGCGCGTTGCAGTGCGCTGCACGCCGTCATCCTGGAGACGGTGACTCCGATCGACCTTACGGCCAGCCGACGATTGAAGCTTGCTGCGGAGAAGTCGGGAGTCGAGATCGTGCTCATTCGGCACGGTGGCCGCGTCGCCCCCAATGCCGCGCAAATCCGCTGGCGCGTGCAGGGTGCACCTCAGATGAAGCCGAACGGCCCGCGGCGGGCAGCCTTCGACGTGTTCGTGCTGAAAAGCTCGTCAGGTCTCGATGAGAGAAGCTGTATCGTGGAGTGGGATCATGAGCGGCGATGTTTCGCGCAGACGGTATCTATGCCTCTGGATGCCGTTCCTGTCGTCGGATCGTTGGCAGCGTGACAACGGCGGCGGCGCACCTCTGCCGCTGGTCTTCGTTGCCAAAGTCAAGGGCGTCTCGCAATTGGCCGCCGTCGATTCCCGGGCTCTAGCCGTCGGCCTGCGAGCCGGAATAACGCTCGCCGACGCGCGGGCGCGGATGCCGCGATTGCGCGCCATTGAGGCCGATCCCTCAGCCGATACCGCTTTCGTTGCGCATCTTGCCGATCTGGCACTGGCTTTTACGCCGTCGGTCACCTTGGATCTGCCGGACGGTCTGGCACTCGATATCACGGGATGCAGCCATCTCTTCGCAGGCGAGACGATGCTTGCCGCGCGCCTGCAGAAGGTTTTGCACACGGCCGGCATCTCAGTCGCGAAACTTGCCGTCGCTCCGACGCCTGATATGGCGCGCGCACTGGCGCGCTTCTCTGCCGTCAATCCATGCTTTGTCGAGGACGCTAGGCTTGTGCGGACACTTCCTGTCGCGGCACTCGAATGCGCGGAAGAAGACGCAACCGCCTTGAGGCGCGCCGGGCTGAGGACTGTCGCCGAGATCGCCGACCGGCCATCGCTGCTGTTCACCGCCCGTTTTTCGTCGGCTTTCACGGCCAAACTCGCCCGCGTGCTCGGAGAGGAAGACAGGCGCATCGCGCCTCGCCGCCAGCCTGCGCCTTACAGGGCCGAGCAGCGCTGTGCCGAGCCGGTGGCGAGCCATGAGGTGATCGCCAATATGCTTGCCGATCTGGCTGCGTCTGTCTGCGATCAATTGGCAGCGCGAAGCGTCGGCGGCCGCATCTTTACGGGAACTTTTTTTCGGGCTGACGGCGCTATCCGCCGCATCCGCGTCGAGACCAGCCGCCCGACACGCGATCCTGAAGTGATCTTGCGCCTCTACCGCGACCGTCTCGATGGCCTCGCCGACCCGCTCGATCCTGGCTTCGGCTTCGACCTCATTTGCTTCGAGGCGACGCGCGCTGAGCCGTGGACTGAGAGCCAGGGCACGTTCAATGCGCAAGACGACCAGCAAGACAAGGTCGCTCAGCTCATCGACCGGCTAAGCATCATGTTCGGACGTGAGCGCGTAATGCGATTGCAGCCGGTCGATAGCCATATTCCGGAACGGGCGCAGGCTGTGGTTCCGGCTGCACTTCCCGCGTCGCCACACGAATGGGAGCAGGGGACGATCCAGGGCAAGGTCGGTTTGCGTCCGCCGCTGATCTATGCGCGTCCGCATCCGATCGACGTCGAAGCCGATAAAAACGATAGGCTGGAAAGCGTCCGCTGGCGCCGCGTTACGCATCGCATCGCGAACGCGATCGGTCCGGAGCGCATCGCCGAAGAATGGTGGCGCCCACAGTCAGACTATGGCGTGCGCGACTACTATCGTGTCGAAAGCTCTGAAGGGCGGCGCTTCTGGATTTTCCGCGCAGCCGTAACGGCGGCCGATGGGCAGCCTCGGTGGTTCCTGCATGGAGTGTTTCCATGACGCCCTATGCCGAACTTGCTACCACCACGAATTTCTCGTTTCTGCGCGGCGCATCGAACCCTGAGGATTTCGTCGCGCGCGCCGTCCTTCTTGGCCATACGGGGATAGGCATTGCGGACCGCAATACGCTCGCCGGTGTCGTCAGAGCTTACGGCGCTCTCGAAGACTTGCGGAACGAAGGATTGCCCGCTCCGCAAAAAGTCCGCGAAGGCTCCGGTCCCGGCGAATACGCTTGGATCGACGATGCAAACGCCGACGATTGGGCCGGCATTTCAGAAGCCGTCAAAGCTCGCGCAAAAAATTTCAAGCTGCTCGTCGGTGCACGCCTCGTCTTCATCGACGGCACCCCGGATATCATCGCTTATCCGGAAAACCGCGCCGGTTGGGCGCGGCTCTGCCGCCTGCTCAGCTTTGGCAAGCTAAAGGCCAAGAAGGGCGATTGCAGCCTGCAACGTGAAGATTTGCTATCGGATTGCGCCGATCTGCAATTGATCGTCATGCCGCCGTTGGTGCGCGATGGCCTTGAAGCGCATGTTCGGACTGTTTCGGCAGCAGCGCCCGGAAAAACATGGCTTGCCGCCGCAATGCATTTGCGCGGAAACGATCGGGAAGAGCTGCATCATCTGATGAGCGTCGCTGCTTTAACGCATGTGCCGCTGATTGCCACGAACGACGTGCTGTATGACATCCCGGAGCAACGGGAGGTTCAAGACATCCTGACGTGCATCCGCGAAGGCTTGCGCATCGAAACGGCAGGAAGGAGGCTGGAAGCCAACGCCGAGCGCCACCTCAAGCGGCCTGCGGACATGGTGCAATTATTTCGCGACTGTCCTTCCGCCATTTCCGCCACGCAGGAATTGCTTCAAAACATCACCTTTTCACTCGGGCAGCTCAAATATGAGTATCCCGACGAGCCCGTTCCGCCCGGTTGGACCCCGCAAGGATGGCTCGACCATCTGACGTGGCAAAAGGCGGCCGAGCGCTATCCGGCAGGCATCCCGGATAAAGTGCGCAATCAGGTGGCGGCCGAACTGAAACTCATCGCGGAGCGTGAGTATGCACCGTACTTTCTCACCGTTTACGACATCGTCCGCTACGCCAATGAACAGAAAATTCTGTGTCAGGGACGAGGCTCGGCGGCGAATTCCGCCGTTTGCTACGTGCTCGGGATCACGTCGGTCGATCCTGAGCGCAATAACTTGCTTTTCGCCCGTTTCATTTCGAGCGAGCGGCGCGAGCCGCCGGACATCGACGTCGACTTTGAGCATGAACGGCGCGAAGAGGTCATCCAGTACATCTATGAGCGCTATGGACGCGAGCGCGCGGGTCTCGTGGCGACCGTGATCCGCTATCGCCCGCGCAGCGCCATTCGCGAAGTGGGCAAAGTTCTGGGCTTGAGCGAAGACATCACCAGCCGCATCGCCGGAACCGTGTGGGGAAGCGGGGGATCGAAACTGTCCGAAGCGCATCTCCGGCAAGCCGGCATAGACCCGCGCAATCCGGTTATCGGCCAGGCGATCGCGTTTGCGACACGCATCCTCGGTTTTCCGCGCCATCTCTCGCAGCATGTCGGCGGCTTCGTGCTGGCTCGGGGACGGCTGGATGACCTCGTTCCAATCGGCAATGCCGCGATGGATAAGCGGACCTTCATTGAGTGGGACAAGGACGACATCGACGTTCTCGGCCTGATGAAAGTCGACGTTCTCGCGCTGGGCATGCTGACCTGCATTCGCAAGGCGTTCGACCTGATCCGCTTGCACGAAGGCGAGAGCTTCGATCTCGCAAATCTTCCTGCCGAGCAGCGGGAGGTGTACGAAATGCTGCAGAAGGGGGATTCCATCGGCGTCTTTCAGGTCGAGAGCCGGGCGCAGATCAACATGCTGCCGCGCCTGAAGCCGAAAGAATTCTACGATCTCGTCATCCAGGTCGCGATCGTGCGGCCCGGTCCGATCCAAGGCGACATGGTGCACCCCTATCTGCGCCGACGCAAAAATACGGAAGAGATAACCTTTCCATCGCCCACGCCGCCGCACGATCCTGATGAGCTTCGCAACGTGCTGTCGCGAACGCTTGGCGTTCCGCTGTTTCAGGAACAGGCGATGCAACTTGCGATGGTCGCGGCAAGGTTCTCCGACGCCGAGGCCAATCAGCTTCGCCGCGCAATGGCGACGTTCCGCAATGTCGGCACGATCCATAAATTCGAGTCGATGCTTGTCGAGCGTATGGTCGAGCGCGGCTACGATCGCGATTTCGCACAGCGCTGCTTTGAGCAGATCAAAGGCTTCGGCGAATATGGGTTTCCCGAAAGTCACGCCGCTGCGTTCGCCAGGCTCGTCTATATCTCTGCTTTCATCAAATGCCGCTATCCGGCAGCTTTCGCGTGCGCGCTTTTGAATGCACAGCCCATGGGATTTTATGCCCCGGCACAGATCGTGCGCGACGCGCGCGATCACGGCGTCGAAGTCTATCCGGTCGATGTCAATGAAAGCGACTGGGACAATACGCTATGCGCCGGGAGCGACGGGAAAACGGCGCTGCGTCTCGGTTTCCGGCAAGTCGACGGCTTGTCGGAGGCGTGGTGCAAACGGCTGATCGATCTGCGCCGCAACGGATATGCCGACCTCGATAACCTGGCGCAGCGCACCCGTCTGCCGCAGCGGGTGCTGCGCGTGCTTGCCGATGCCGATTGCTTCCGCTCTGTCGGCATTCATCGCCGAGACGCGTTATGGGCGGCGCGGCGCTTGCCGGAAGCGGACGAACTGCCGTTGTTCGCTGCCGCACGCGAGCCGGATCTGGGTGACGAGCCTAATGCGCAATTGCCATCAATGTCGCTCGGCGAAAACATCGCGGTGGACTACCAGACCGCCCGTTTGTCGCTCAAAGGCCATCCGATGGAATGTCTGCGCGATATCTTCCGCAGCGAAGGCATTGCCACCTGCGCCGAGCTTGCAGCTCAACGTGACGGCAGCCGAGGACGCGTCGCCGGAGTTGTTCTCGTGCGTCAGCGACCGGGCAAGGGCAATGCCATTTTCATAACTTTGGAGGACGAGACGGGAATTACGAACGCCGTGCTTTGGGTGCGTACGTTCGAGAAATTCCGCAAGGAGGTGATGGGCGCCCGGCTGCTGCTGATCGAAGGCAAGGTGCAGCGCAGTCCCGAAAACGTCATCCATCTCATGGCGGCGCGCGTCATCGACCGGACGGCGGAGCTTTCTCGCCTTTCAGATGCCTACGAACCGACGATCGAAATATCGAGCGCCGACGAATTCCTGCATCCGCAGCCATCCCGCGCACGCCATCCCCGCGACGTCCGTATTCTGCCGGGCTCGCGAGATTTTCATTAATCGAACGCCCCTTTCAACGAAGGACCTGGCCTCCCAAGATCACAGCCGCAGGCGCCATGAAACAGGCAGGACCATGTGGCTCGTAGAAATCAAGTACGTGTCGGAGAGCAACAGGACGCCACCGCGGGTCGTCGAAGCCGTGACCCAGTTGCATGCCTCGACTGCGAACGAACACACGCAGTCTTCGGCAAGTGGGCAACGTGGAAGCAACATTTCGATTCACTGATTTGAATCTGTTCATTGACACCAAACGGCCACACTGCATCCGATAGGCGCCATCGCCTTGGCCATGCGTATTGCATCCCCGCAACTTTCGACCTAGTCGTTCGGCTATATCGTTTGCGTAATTTGAGTGGGGGAAGTAGCGAATGTGCCGGCGAAAAGTTCGTGTGTTAGCGTTCACTGCCTTTGCGATGTCATCTGCTGGAAACCTGAAAGCCCAAGAAGCCGCACAAAACGTTCAGGATGCATCGTCCGTCGCCTTGCCGCCCGTCGTGGTGGCAGCTCCGAAACAGCGCATTTCGCAAAAGCCCAGCAGCACATCCGCGGGCACCGACGACGGCAAGTCGAAAGGTACAGCCAGCAAATCTAAAAAAGCCGACGGCGGCACCGATACCGCAGCGTCCAGTCAGGGCCTGCCAGGATCGGCAGGCGTCTTTACCCTCGGCCAAATCGATATGGTCGGTGGCACGGCGATCACGAACGACGCTATGTGGACGTTCTCGAAAGCGACCTTGGATCAGTCGCTGTCGCTGGCTCCCGGCGTCGCCGCATCGAATTCAGGCGGCACGCGCAACGAACAGCTGATCTTCGTCCGCGGCTTTGACCGCTGGCAGGTTCCGATCTCGATAGATGGTATCCCGATCTATCGTCCCGCCGATAACCGCATCGACTTCTCAAGCTTCCTGACCGCCAATCTGTCCGAAGTGCAGATTGCGAAGGGTTACACGTCGGTTCTCAACGGACCCGGCGGCATGGGTGGCTGGATCAATATGGTGACCAAAAAGCCGACCAAACCGTTCGAAGGCCAGATCGAAGGCGGTATGATGTTCGGCGGTGACGGACAATACGAGGGTTATAGAACCTACGCGTCGTTCGGAACGCGGCAGCGCGGATACTATGCGCAGGTCAGCGGTTCTGTGCTTGATTTGGATGGCTGGTACCTGTCGGACAATTTCAAGCCGACGTCGGTCGAAAACGGCGGCGAGCGCGATCATTCCAACAAGAGCAATTGGGAAGCCAACGCCAAAATCGGTTTGACCCCGAATGCGACCGACGATTATTCGATCAACTACGTGCGAATGAACAATTCCAAGGGCGCGCCCTACCACGTAACGGATCCCGTCTCGACGCAGCGCTATTGGGATTGGCCGGACACCACGCAGCAAAACATCTATTGGCTTTCACATACGAAACTCTCTCCGGCGTCGTTCGTCGAAACCAAAGTTTACTACACGACTTTCAGCGATAACCTGATGAGCTACGACGATGCGGCTCAGACCACGCAGAAGACTCCAAAAGCCTTCGATAGTATTTATAACGACTGGGCGGGCGGCGGCAGCATCCTGTACGGCCTCGACATCACGCCGTGGGACACGCTGAAGTCAACCTTCCTTTATCGGCGCGATAACCACACGGAATCGCAAGGCTACAACGTCAAGGGCGTATCTTGCGGTAAAACCACGCCCTGCTTCTGGGAACCTGATCAAACTGATCTGGAAGACACCTATTCCGTCGCCTTCGAGAACACGCTCCGCGCTACCAATCGCATCGATATCGTGTCTGGCATCAGCTACGACTGGCGCAGGCTTTACGAGGCCCAGGAGTTCACGACGACCGACGGTCTGTTCGAATATCCAAAGAAAGATACCGACGCGCTCAATTGGCAGTCGGCCATCGTCTATCGCTACAACGATACCGGCACGGTGCACGCAAGCGTTTCCGACCGCACTCGATTCCCGACGATTTTCGAGCGTTTCAGCTCACGCTTCGGCGGCGCCACGTCGAATCCGGGTCTTCAGCCTGAGCGTTCGATCAATTACGAAGTGGGCTGGGCCAACAATTTCGCGCGCAACAGCCAGATGTCGGCTGCTGTGTTCTACAGCGATGTCACCAACCTCATTCAATCGGTGCCGTTCATCTATGATGGGCAGGCAGTGACTCAAAGCCAGAACGTCGGCGACGGCCATTACTACGGCATAGAATATTCAATCGATTATGCGATGAACGACTCGCTGCTCGTCGGTGGCAACATCACCTGGATCCGCCGTGACGTGCATAATCCCGAGAACCCATCATTCGAGCTGACCGGCCTGCCGGCGGTGAAGGGCATTGCTTACGCCACGTACAAGATCACCAACGCCTGGAGCATCACGCCGAACGTTGAATTCGCCACTGATCGCTGGACGGTCAACACCGCCGGCACCGTGTATTACGAAACTGGGGCATTCGCGCTGGCGAACTTTCAGACCGAATACGACATCAACGACAAGACGAGCCTTATCTTCAACGCTCGCAACTTGACGGACGAGAACTACACGCTGACGGACGGCTATCCCGAGCAGGGACGCAACTTCTACGTCGGCATGCGCACGCAATTCTAGGATCACGATCTCAACATATCGCCGGCGCTTCGATAGCGCCGGCCTTCGATAAGGAATAGAGATGTCGCGCAATTTTCCATTACTGAAATCTCTTTTACCGATCGCGGCCTTGGTGGCGGCGTTTTCCGGAGTAGCCTCCGCCGAGACATGCACCGGTTTTAAATGGTCCGTTGCGACCGAATTGAGTTGGGTCGCCGCGCCGGACGCGGAAGCGGTGGAGACAGGCGGCAAGATCGTGTCGATCCCTGATAAGGCGATCGAGCTGACGCTCGAACCCTCGCCATCAGTCAAGCTACCGGCGACACCTGGCATCAAGAAACAAGCCATAGCGAAAAACAGCTTTTCCGGCTGGTTCTCGATTGCCGATGTGGGCAAGCCCGGGCTCTATCAAATCACGATTCCCAGCCACGCCTGGATTGATGTCGTCCAGAACGATGCGTTGGTTTCCACGGTCGCATTTTCCGGCGACAAGAATTGTAAAAGTTTGCGCAAGAGCGTGCAGTACGATCTTGGCGCTGGGCCTGCGATCATTCAGATCAGCGGGGCGCCGGATAAATCCATGAAGTTGACCATCCATGCCGCGGAAAAAAAATGAAGTGAATGCGTCCCGCAGCATAGCAGTGGCATGTAAGAGCCGACGGTGGGCCTTCATCGGCTTCTTGGCGGCCACATCAATCGCGACCGCGGTAGCATCCCGTTCTGTCGAGGCCGCAAGCTTGCGTACGCCGATCGAACTTGGCCGGGCGCTTTTTGCAGATCGAAACCTTTCGTTCAGCCGCAAGCAGAACTGCGTAAGCTGTCATTCGCCGGAGTTGGCGTTCACCGATCCACGTGCGCTAGGAGATGTGCAAGGCGCGGTTTCTCGCGGAGGAGACGGTCACTCGCTCGGCGATAGAAATTCGCCGACACTCAGCTACATCATGATGACGCCACCGTTTCATATCTCGGCAGAGCACACGGCGGCAGGTGGAATGTTTTGGGACGGCCGAGCGCGAACCATAACGGATCAAGTGCGCGACCCAATCCTCAATCCAATAGAGATGGGCATGCCAGATGAGGCAAGCGTCGTCGCGCGGCTTCGCGAAAGCGCGGATTATCAAGCGGCCTTTCCTGCAGTTTTCGGACCTGGCGCCTTGGACGATACGCCAAAGGCATTCGCGGCACTTCAGACCGCATTGGCCGCCTATTTGAAGACGTCCGATTTCGCGCCGTTCGATTCCAGGTATGACAAGTCGCTCCGAGGCGAAGCGGTGCTCTCGCAAAACGAAGCCAAGGGACGCGACTTGTTCTTCGCCGCGAACGGGGCGGGATGCTCCCGCTGTCATTCGAGCACGGGCGTCGCAGATTCGCGCAACGACGCATTCACGAACTTCCGGTACTATAATCTGGGAGTTCCGGAGAATGTTGCGGTTCGCCGTCTGAACGGAAGCGCCGCTCAACGCGTCGACCATGGTCTCATGCAAAATCCTGCAGCGAATGACCCGACCTATGACGGTGCGTTTAAGGTCCCGACGTTACGCAATATTGCCGTCACCGGCCCTTACATGCACAACGGCGCCTTTCAGGAGCTGCGCACCGCCGTCGTGTTTCACTTGAGATTTTCAGACGGCCGCGTCGGGAAGATTAATCCGGAAACCGGAGCAGCGTGGAACGCACCGGAAGACGGCGCCAATCTCGCAATCTCCAATCTGAAGGCGCGACCGCTGTCAGACGCCGACGTCGATGCTTTGATCGCGTTCCTGAAGACGTTGACGGACCGGAACTACGAATCTCTCGTCGACAACTGAAACGAAATGGCCATCGCGCGGAAATCCGTGCGATGGCCCTGTTTGATCCGTCCTGTCGTGCGAGGGCGGAAGCGGTCACGCCGCTTTAATAGCGGCGGTAGCCGAGGAACTTTCCGGACATGCCGATTTTCACCCGGTCGCCCTTCTGGTCGGGCTGACGTTCCAGCGTCATATCGAAATCGATTGCCGACATGATGCCGTCGCCGAACTCCTCCTGAATGAGTTCCTTCCACGTCGTACCATAGACCTGAACCAATTCGTAGAAGCGGTAGATCAGCGGATCGGTCGGCGGCACTTGCGGGAGCGATCCGCGGTAGGGAATTTCCGTCAGAATGATCTTTGCTTCCTCGGGAAGATCCAGCAGCTTCGCGGCACGCTCGGCTTCCTCAGGCTCCAGACGCATCTGTCCGAGAAGAGCCGCTGTGACGACGATCGGTGACGTCGAGACCGACACGGTTTGCTGAATCTCTGCCCACGTCAGGCCCTTCATCCGTTTTGCGGAAAGCACAAGTTCGGTCACTTCGGCGCGGTTCATGCGCGTCACTCCTTTGGTTTGGATGGCTAAGGATTTCGGTTCAGGCTGTTACGGCAGCGCGGTCGACGGCGGACGCGGCTCCATCTTTCTCGGCATCGACCCGCATTGGTTTTGCCGTTGGGCGCACGATGGGAGGCCGCATGGGATTGTGGGCCTTGCCCGCGATTTCCTGGTCGAATGCCTTCGAGCGGCTGACGAGGAAATCGAGAAGATGGTTCCGCATCGGATAGTAATTGGCATGCCGATGCATCGTCGCCGGTTGTCGGTCTTTCGGCAGCGTATTCTCGACGATCTCCGCGATCTTGGCGTGCGGACCGTTCGTCATCAGCACGATCTTGTCGGCGAGCAATAATGCTTCATCGACGTCGTGCGTAATCATAAAGACGGTCTGTTGCGTTTCGGTGCAGATGCGGCGGACTTCGTCCTGCAACGAGCCGCGCGTCAGCGCATCGAGCGCCGAAAACGGTTCGTCCATCAACAGCATCTTTGGCTCGATGGCGAGCGCGCGGGCAATGCCGACGCGTTGTTTCATGCCGCCCGACAGCTCGGCAGGTTTCTTCTGTTCAGAACCTTTGAGATGGACAACATCAATATACGTCTGACAGTGCGCAAGAATTTTCGCCTTGGGCCAATCGGGATGACGGGACTTCACCGCGAATGCGACGTTCTGCTGGACTGTCATCCACGGCAGCAACGAGTGCCCCTGGAAGATGACAGCACGATCGAGGCTCGGTCCCGATATCTCGCGGCCGTCGACGATCACCACGCCATCGGACGGTTTGTCGAGGCCCGCTAGAACGTTGAGGATTGTCGTCTTGCCGCAACCCGAATGCCCGATGAGACAGACGAACTCGCCCTTCGCAATCGGCAGCCAGATATTCTCAAAGACGGTAGTCTCGCCGCCGCCATGCTTGGGATAGCGCCGAGCCAGGGCTTCGATGGAGATCAGTGGCTTTTCCATAGCGTCCTCGTGTTCGGGCCTGGGGTGAGTGATTGCAATCTTCCGCTGGCGGACGTCATTCCCGATAGGCGACCAGCCGGGCCGCGCGCGCCAGGATGACGTCCAGCGCCATGCCGGTCAGACCAATCAGCAAGATCGCGGTCAGGATGTTGGAGATCGAGAGATTGTTCCACTCGTTCCAGACGAAGTATCCGATGCCGGTACCGCCAACGAGCATCTCGGCTGCGATAATAACGAGCCACGCGATACCGATCGAAATCCGCATGCCGGTCATGATCGTGGGCGCGGCCGCGGGCAAGATGACCTGAAACGCCTTGCGCAACGGGCTGACCTCAAGGGTCGCGGCAACGTTCAGCCATTCCTTCCGCACGCTTGCGACACCGAAAGCGGTATTGAGCAGCATGGGCCAGAGCGCACAGATGAAGATCACGAAGATCGCTGAAATGCTGGAATCCTTGATCGTGTAGAGCGCGAGCGGCATCCAGGCCAAAGGCGAAATCGGCTTCAGGATCTGAATGAAGGGATCCAGCGCGCGGTGGATGAGCGGCGACATGCCGATCACGAACCCCAGTGGAATCGCGACGATTGCCGCAAGAAAATAGCCAAGCAGCACGCGTCCCAGCGAGTAGCCGAGCTGAATGCCAATGCCTTGGTCGTTGGCGCCATGAACATAGAACGGATTTTTGATTTGTCCCCAGAGCGTCGAGACAAAATCGGCTGGCGTCGGAAAGCCGGTCTTTTGTCCTTCGGCAGCGGCGCCGGAAACGAGAGCAGCGTATTCAGGATCGACTGTTGTCGCGACGCTGGCGGCCGGCGCCGTTGCGAGCTGCCAGACGCCAACCAGCAGGGCGAGGATGACAAGCGATAGGCACGCTGCGCGTATGCCAAGAGGAAACTTCGGCAGGCCTCCGCGCTCTTTGCGCCGGAAGGAAGCGGCGGAGTCGGCTATATCTGTCGTGGCCATCTTCAAAGTCTCCGTGGGAGTTCCCGCGCAGCATTAGCGGGAGATTGCGTGTCTACGGTGAGCGGCAACGTCATGCGGCGAGCTTGGCGACGCGTTCGCTTCCGACCCATTGTTCCATGATCAGCGCACTTGCGTCATCGCGCAGGATGCGCCACTCGCCATGGGCCGAGATCCATCCTTCAAGCACGATCGGCGTCGATCGCGTCTTCAGGCGAACGGTCGGCGTTTTATGAACGTAGCCCTCGTGCTCATGTCCAAGGATAGCTTTGGCAATTGCCTCCGCCTGGCCGCGGATCGGCTCGATATAGCGGCATGGCGCGCCGCCGATGGTCACGCAGTCTCCGAGCGCGTAGACGTGCGCAGCGCTCGTTCTCATCGTTTTCGGATCGACGATGACGCCGCGGTCGAATGCAATGCCGCCGCTGCGCGATAGCCGCTGCTCCGTTGCCAAGCCGGTAGCGGCGACGACATGGTCGGCTGCGATCGTGTCGCCCTTCATGGTCGCAACGAGCAGTTTACCGTGGGTACTTCGTGCGACGCGTTTTACAGTCTGTTCGCCCAGGAACGTCACGCCGACGCTTTTAAGCCCAGCGGCAAGCCGCGAGGCAGCGGGCACCGGTAAAAAGGGCCGCATTGGCAGATTGTCCGGCGCCAAGAGCGTGACGTGATGGCCTGCACGCGCAAGATCTTCGGCCAATTCGCATCCAACCATTCCAGCGCCAACGATGACGACACGTTGAGGACCGGTGGAGAGCGCGCGATAAAGGCCGCTCCACGCGGTAAGATCGTTGATGCGCCAAACGAGCTCCGGCGGCAAGCAATCGGGCGCTGCCGAGCGCGCTCCTTGCGCGAGAATGAGATCGGTAAAACGCAGCGTGCCGCGCGTGGTCCGCAGCATTCCGAGATTTGGCGACAGACCGACTGCATAGGTCTGCGGCAGCAACTGAACGCCAAGGCGCGCGGCTGCCTCGCTGCCGGTTTCTCGCGTCAGGCTTTCGGGCGTCGCACCACGCGTCAATGCAATTGAAAGCTCAGGCTTATAATAGACATCCCCGCTGCAGCCGGTAACGACGGTAATCGGAAGCGTGCCGTCGTGGGCGCGAATGGCTTCCGCCGCTGCCCATCCGGCAGCACCCGCGCCGACGATGACGACGCCTGTTTCGCGCGACCGCACCGCAGTCGATGCGGGCATATCCGTAATCGCACGCGGCACGTAGGGATCGAAATCAACCTTGGTGACGTTACAGATCGGGCATTCCCAATCGTCTGGAATGTCCTCGAAACGCGTGCCCGGCGGAAGTCCGCTGTCGATGTCGCCCTCGGCTTCGTCGTAAATCAATCCACAGACGCGGCAGATGAAACGCTTCCACGGCCCGCGGCCGTCGGTTGGTTCGATCGATCGTGTTTTGGTGGTCATGGTTGCGCTTCCGTTGGCTGCACGTCTTTCGACAGGCGTTCCATCTCGCGCCTCAGATGCTTGATCGCTGGGGTGACGATAGCAACGAAATGCGCTTCCCGGATGCGGCGCTGAGGCGCGGCCGACATCAGATAGCCGCGCGCGCCCTGATGCATCAGCGCCGACTGCGTCGCCCGCAACGCCAGCTCCGCTGCTTGCGCGCGGACGTCGATGACATCCAGAAGAAAGTCTTTCGATCGTTCGAATGGGGTTTCGATAAGCTTCGATGCGCGGGTCGAAAGCTCTTGAAACTCCGCTACTATGTCTGCCGGACGATCGGCAAGATACTGATTGACGTGACCAAGCACGCCTTCGACGTCCAGCATCGACTCGATCGCGCCGTCAATGACGCCGAGTCCCATCCCGAACTGCAGAAGAATGAACGCCCCTTGAATCTGTCCGATAAACGGGCGCGCGGGATCGGCAATCAAATCCGACTCGTCGATGAAGACGTCCGTCAGTCGCACACTCCACGTGCTCGTGCCTTCCATACCCGAAAATGCCGGGCACTCCCGCAACTCGACGGGCTCGTCGCAGCGGAGCACGAACATGATCTCGTGCAATGGGGCACCAAAACCATCGAAGACTTGCGCGATCGCGCCAAAATATTGGCCGCGCCCGATATGGCTGACCCACGGCAGCGTGCCCGAAACGCGATATCCACCAGGAGCACGCACGGCCTTCAGCGCCATTGGCTCGATCCCGGCGAAGGCCTTCATGGGGTTCGACAGGCCGGTGCCACCGAAGGTCTCGCCCATCGCGTGGGCGGAAAGCATTCGGTCGGCTAGCGATCGGTTCGGCGACTGATCGAGATAGAGACCAAATACGTCGTGACACCACGTCAGAAAGCCGGTCGAGCCGCACGACTTGCTGACGGTCCGCATCGCCTCGATGGCGACGCCGAAGCGCTCACCGCCGCTTTTGAGGTGCGCCGAAAAAGCTCCGGCCTCGCCCAAGGCGCGCATCATGTCGAGAGGATAGCGTCCTTTGTCGATGGCGTTGGCCTGGTCGCGCAAAGGGCCTTCGGCAATCGTGCGCGTGCGCGACAGAATCTCGTCGTCTGGCCGCGCACTTACGGGTGGAGCTGCATCGCCGCTCGGCGCGTTCTTTTTTAACGCGAGGACAGTCTGCATGGTGGAACTCCCGCTGAGGAAATGGGGAAGAGACCGGGCCACCGGTCTCTTCATCGGCAATCAGTCGGCGACTGCGATCTTGAACGGGATCGGGTTGCGCATCGTGTTGGCGACCGGCGAGAAATAGTTCGCGTGACGCACGATTTCCGCGAGCTCTTCGCGGCTGGCGTCGCCCTCGACGTCGACCGTGACGCGGATCTCTTGGAAGCCCATCTGCGACGGTTCACGCTCGGCACCGCCTGCACCCCATGCGGCAGGGTTCCCGATGTCGCCTTCAAGTTTCAGCTCAAGTTTCGACAGCCGCACGTTCTTCCAGGTCGCGACGGCCGTGATGCCGACGGCAAGGCAGCCGCCAAGCGCTGAGAGCACGATCTCGCCCGGAGCTGGAGCGGTGTTCTGACCGAAGAGATGCAGAGGCTCGTCGACGACGACTGGCGTGTGGTCGCCGACATAGCTGAGCGTGCGGTATTGGCCTTCGCACACCGTCTTGACGACGTTGGTGCCGCGGGAGCCAGGGTTGTTACGGCCCTTTTCGGCGAATGCCATCAGGCCGTCGCGGTCGATCGGCCGAAGATAGGTTTCGATGGTCTTGGTCTGGGCAGAGGCGGTCATGCTGTTTCCTCGGTTCTCATGGAATGACGGTCTTTCCGTCGCCTTCGAGGGGATATCCGCAAGCCGCGTGCCAAGACCGCAAGCAATCGTAAACAACTAAAAATTCATAAACATATTCAATTTGTTAGCTTGACTGTGGCGCCATATCGGGCGCATTTCAAATGCGCCTCTCTCGCCAACAATTTGTCGACAATGTCGACGGTCTTTTTGCTTGGCGGATTGGCATGCGAGAGAAGTCCCCGTGCCCCAGGCATGAAGGTACTGACAAAATGTCGACGAAGGTCGACAAGAGGCAGGGGCTGGCTACCCTGTCACAGCGTCGCGCTCTCGTAGTCAATTGATTCTGCGAGCCTATTTCACAACTCCAGGCCTTGGCACAGCTGTTGCGAAGCGCCGATCCATGCAACAACTGGGGTGCGATATGGATAAAGACAAAGTGCCAGGCGGTCGAAGCGGATGTTCGTGCGGGGGGCACGACGATCAAGCCGCGCATGACATAGCGACATCGGGCCAAGCCAGCGCCCTTGAGCGAACGACTGAGCGTGCACTTTTCAGAGCTGTGTTTCCCAATCCACTGGAGCGGCGCAACTTCCTGAAGGCTGTCGGCGTGACGACGGCTGCGGCCGCACTCAATCATCTCTTTCCGGTCAAGGCCGCGGCCGAAGCGCTGGAAGAAACCGGCAAGCCGGAAAAGACAGACCTCAAGATCGGATTTCTTCCGATCACCTGCGCAACGCCAATCATCATGGCGGCGCCGATGGGCTATTACACCAAACAGAAGCTCAACGTGCAGCTCATGAAGACGCCGGGTTGGGCGATCGTCCGCGACAAGACGATCAACGGCGAATATGACGCGGCGCATATGCTGGCGCCGATGCCGCTCGCGATCTCACTCGGGCTCGGATCGACGAAAGCACCGTTCGTTTCGCCCGCAATCGAGAACATCAATGGTCAGGCCATTTGTTTGGCCAACAAGCACAAGAACAATCGCGATCCGAAGAACTGGAAGGGCTTCAAGTTCGCAATACCCTACGATTTCTCAAATCATAACTATCTGCTGCGCTACTATCTGGCGGAGCACGGCATCGATCCCGATACCGACGTGCAGCTTCGTTTGGTGCCGCCACCGGAAATGGTCGCCAACCTGCGCGCCAACAACATCGACGGCTTCCTGGCACCGGATAACCTCGTCCAGCGCGCCGTATACGACGGCGTAGGCTTCATCCACATTCTCTCCAAAGAGATTTGGGACGGTCACCCCTGTTGCAGCTTCTCGCTGTCGCGCAAGATGATCGCTGAGACGCCGAACACGTCCGCAGCGTTGCTGCGCGCCATCATGGAAGCGACGGCGTATGCGCAGAAGGCGGAAAATCGCAAGGAGATCGCCGCGGCCATCGCACCAACGAACTATTTAAATCAGCCGCTGACTGTGGTCGAGCAGGTGTTGACTGGGACTTACGCTGATGGTCTCGGCGGCGTTAAAAAGGACCCGGCTCGCATCGCATTCGATCCGTTCCCTTACGAAAGCTTCGCCGTCTGGACGCTGACACAGATGAAGCGCTGGGGCCAGATCAAGGGCGACGTTGACTATCAGTCGGTCGCGCGCGAGGTCTACCTTGTGACCGACGCGGCGAAGGCCATGAAACAAGCAGGTTTGACGCCGCCACAAGCAACGACAAAGACGTTCAGTGTCATGGGCAAGCTGTTCGATCCCGCCAAGCCGGACGAATATCTGAAGTCCTTTGCAATAAGTCGCGCCGGGTGAAACGCTCGATCCGCGATCTTTCGGCACTGGACGCCCGCGCCGCATCGTCGGCGCGGGCGATTTCGCGTTATGACAGGTCCGGAGATGCAATTGAAAGCGTTATGACGGCGAGCGAGAAGAAATCACAACGCGAGAGCAGCAATTTCTGGCGGGCTCAGGAGCTTTATCTGATTCAGGAAGTCGCGAACCTGATCGGGAAGGGGCTCTACTTTGATCAGGTTGCGCGCGGGGTACTGCACCTGCTTTCGGAGATGCTTGGGCTGAATCGCGGCCGCATCGTGCTGAAGTCGCCTGACGAAGAAATCTATCGCATCGCTTATTACTACGGGTTGACGTCCGCAGAAGCTGCGCGCGGCCGATATGCACTCGGCGAAGGCGTCACGGGTTACGTCATTCAGACCGGCCAACTCATTATCGTCCAGGATATTGATAAAGACCCAAGCTTTCTTGGCCGCGCGGTCGAACGCAGCAAGTTGCCGGAAGGCGTCGTCTCGTTCTTTGCCTGCCCGATCCGCGTCGAGGACCGCACCGTCGGTGCGCTCGCCTGTCACAGGATACGCCATAGGGATCGTCCGCTGCAGGACGATGTTCGCATTCTTAAAATTCTCTCTGCGATCCTCGGTCAATTTCTAACGCTCAACGATCGCATTGATCGGCGGATGCGGGCCATCGAGGCGCGCGATGCAGCGTCGGCACCGGCCGGCGACAAGGCAACACATTACGGCATTGTTGGACGCTCGCCGGCACTGCTGCGCGCGATCTCGCAGATCGAGCAGGTCGCGGACGCCACCGCGAGCGTTTTGCTGCTTGGCGAGTCAGGAACCGGAAAAGAGCTTTTCGCCCACGCGCTACACGTCGCCGGGCCGCGAAAAGACAAGCCGTTTATCAAAGTCAATTGCGCAGCCATTCCCGAAACACTGTTTGAATCGGAGCTTTTCGGGCACGAGCGCGGCGCCTTTACCGGCGCGAGCGAAGCCCGCATGGGTTGGTTCGAGCAAGCCAACGGCGGCACGATCTTTCTCGATGAGATCGGCGAGATGCCGCTGCTCATGCAGACTAAGTTGCTGCGTACGCTGCAAGAGGGAACAGTCGTCCGCTTGGGCGGTAAGCGGGAGATCAAGGTCAACATGCGCGTGGTGGCGGCCACCAATCGCGATCTTGCCGGAGCGGTGGAGAGCGGCGACTTTCGCGAGGACCTTTATTACCGTCTCAACGTCATTCCCATTCTTCTACCGTCGCTCGCGCAGCGTCAGTCCGATATTCCCGAACTCGTCCGTCATTTTTTGAGCCGCGCGAACGTCGCGAACAAGCGGGAGGTCGCGTTGACCGCCGACGCGATGCATTATCTCGTCGAACAGCCGTGGCCGGGAAATGTCCGTCAACTGTCGAATTTCATCGAACGTCTCGTTCTTCTCGCGAGTGCACCAGTTCTCGGACGTGTCGAGGTTTCCGCCTTGTTGACCGATCGCGTCTTCGATATCAGTCCTCCGAGCGAGCGCCATCAGACGCGGCAACCGATGTCATCCGTGATGCCTGTTCGCCCCTATCTTCCGGCTGCGTCGCACGGACCAGACGATCTGAAACGGGCGCTCGAATTCTCCGGGGGTAACAAATCGCGAGCCGCGCAACGGCTCGGTTTGACGGAGCGGCAGTTCTCGTATCGGCTTCGCAAGTTCAAGGCCGAAGGCACGAAATTCTAAGTCGACAAACTTTGACATTGTCGACACTTTGTCTTGCAGACAATGCCGGCCATCGCGAAAAGCTCACTGATAAGCGCCTGAATTCAGGCATTACAAGCTGCCGCCACTTCGGCCAAAATTGGCACATCGATTGCAACCTCCCTCTCTCAGGCGACGGATGAACCGGGGGGTACAGCATGAACGCCATCACAGAGATCACCGCTCTCGATAGCCGAGAGTCGGTTGATCGCCCGCTACTGCCTCTCGACAACGAGCGGATAATCGACACTGCCGCCAGACACAAATCGAAGCATGGAATCTGGACGCGGAGTCGATCATTGAAACGAGCTACCGAACTTCTTTGCATTGCCGTTATCGCAGGAGCGTGTGTCGCCGCGGCTACCCCGTCTCAGGCAGCCGACCTTGGCGGTGATTGCTGCGCGGATTTGGAAGAACGCGTTGCCGAGCTTGAATCGACGACGGCGCGCAAAGGCAACCGCAAGGTCTCGCTGACGATCTCCGGCTACGTGGCTCAAGAGATGACCTGGTGGGACGATGGCGCTGAAAGCAACGTCTACCTGCACGGCCTCGGCCCGACGCAGGCCACGCATGTGATCTTCAACGGCAAGGCCCAGATCCTGCCCGGATGGACCGCGGGCTACCTGATTCGCATCCAGAACCTTGCCGACAACCCGTTCGGACGCAACGCCTCGACCGGCGACGCCATGAACCAGACCTCGGCGGACTTCAACCAAGGCCTCAATGTCCAGATGTCGTTCTGGTATTTGAAGAGCGACCAGTTGGGCAGCTTGAGCGTCGGCCGTCAGGCGAACGCTTCAAAAAGCGCGGCCATGTTCACGGACAAATCCGGCACGCAGGTCATCGACAACTACACGTTCTTCGACGGCTTTCCGCAGTTCAAGCTGCGCCAGAAGGGCGGCGGGTATGCACCAGGCAACATGACGTGGGGGCAGCTGTCTTATTGCTATTCGCAGGATGCGCCGATCGGCGGCGATTGCGACGGCATCGTGATGAACGCGGTACGCTATGATTCACCTGTGTTCGGCGGCTTCTCAGTCTCGGCGAGTTGGGGCGAAGACGACGACTGGGAACTTGCGGCGCGCTATGCCGGCAAGTGGAACGACTTCAAGGTCAACCTTGGCGTCGGCTATTCTGAGAACTCTGATGAGCGCATCAGCGGCACGGCCGTGCTGACCTCGAAGGACAGTCAATACTTCCAGGCTGGCGGCTACATCGAGCATATGCCGACGGGTCTGTTTTTCCACGGCGCGTACGGCCGTGAGGACAACAACGACGCAAAGCTCGTGAACGGCGCGACCGCACCGGACAGCCATCACTGGTACATCAAGTCGGGTATTCGCCGGAACTGGACGCCGCTGGGTGCGACGATCGTCTATGGCGATTATGCCGAATACGATGACCAGCTTGGACCATCTGCGCTGGCGCTTGGCGCCACGGGGAGCTCGTTCCAGCGTTACGGCGGTGGCATTGCCCAGGAGATCGACGCTGCGGCGATGACAGTCTACGTCAAATATCAGCACTACGATGCGGATGTGTTGGGCGTGTCCAGTCTATCCGACCTCGAAGGCCTCGACCTCGTCAGCTTCGGTGGACTGATCAATTTTTGATCGAAGCTTTCTTCCGCAACTTCGGCGGAATGCCAGCGAGCAGCTAAATCCCGGGCTGCTCGCGGGTGCTTGATGAACTCCAGGCTATCAAGGTCAATGCCGTATGCGCGATCTTTCATTCCGATGAGTGCGGCTCAGTTTACCTTCACGACCTCGGGCGGACTCCAACTCCCATCCAGAATCGAAGGGCTCGTTTCCTTAGGCCAATACATCCGCAGCATCGGCAGGAACGCACCTTTCGGAGCCGGGAGCCAATTGGATTCTTTATCGGCGCCCGGCGATTCATTCTGGAAGTAAAGCGTAACGGAGCCGTCGGGATTGGCCTTTAAATCGTTGCGCGGGCTGACCGTAAATTTATTCAGCGCATTCGGTACGAACCACCACCCTTGATCGATTTGGTACATCGTGATCGACCAGAAACCGTTGACCGGCGGCTCCTGGCCCTTTGCAAACGTCAGCGTATATTTGTCCGCGCCGCTGAGCGGCTGTCCGGCGTTGTCGACCTCCGTATAAGGATAGACGGCGTCAGCCTGCAAATTGGCCGGCCATCCAAAAGCCGCAACGAGCGCGCGCTTCATGTAGTCGGTGCCATATGCACCAAGCCCCTTGGTGAAGATCCATCTCTTGACCTCCACTCCCATCGCAGCCTTGTTCGCGCCGATTTTATCGAGCGCCTGCTGCGGCAACGCTTTCAACGCTGCCTGAACATTGGGATCGAGATTAGCCAAGCTGAATGTCTTGCACGGCTCGATGCCGATTTTCGCCATCTCTGCGAGGATAGGCGCATCCTCAGCCGCTGGTGGCGCATCCTTACACATCAGCCGCGCCATCATGTTGAAGTAGCCTTCGGTTCCAAGGCCAAGAATGACGTCCTGTGGTTTGTCGGTCATGGAGAAGCCCGGATTGGGATCCACCGGCGGGGCCACATACGTGTAATCAGCGCCGACCGCCGAGAGCGGCCGCAGGTCGTACTCAGCCTGCAGAGCATTCACGGCTTTGTAGTCGGCCTCGCTTCCGTCTGCATACGTCCGTCCGAGAATCAGCATGTAACGCGTGGGAGATTTGATCTCCGTCATGCCGGACGGCACCTCGCCTTTCCATCCCGGGCCGGTCAGCAGGAATTTCTCTGCTGCGCCGCCCGTCGTGCGGGTGCCGGGTGAATGGATCACAGGCATCCAAAGACTATACATGGGAAACAGATAGTATCGCTTCCCCATATCCGGATGAGAGAAAACGGTCGGACCTTTTTCCAAATCTATCCAGGCGAGAGAATAAAGCGTATCGGCATTCGGCGCTGATACGCCGCGATAGTCCGCGGGCGGATAACGCGGAATGTTAACGAACTTGCCCATCGGCCCCCGCGTGCCGTCGGGCTTGTCGACGTTCGTCATTTGAACGCGCGTAACTTCCGTCGTAATTAGCGAATATCCATAAATATACGCATCCATCGCAATCGCTTTGGACTCATCCACCGTCAAGGCGTGAGCGGCGCATGAAAAAAAAGCGGCACTCATGAGAGTCGCCGACGCAATTTTAAATTGATTTTTTATTGCCACGCTGTCTCTCCATTTCACATTTTTCGAGAGAGTACGGTGCGAGCGGAGGAATAATTCGCTTTATGCGCCAGACGGTGTAAAATAGCTAAGGTCCGCTTGTTTGAATCGCTGCTCGCATGATCTCAAGCTTCCCGCTGGTGCGCGCGTCCGATATCGCGCCGTTCGTTCGATGGGTTCAAAAAAACGGACGGTCGCTCGACGACGTGCTCGCGTGCGGAGGGCTATCAGCCCCGCCTTGGGACGCAACCTCCCGCCCGATTTCCCTGGTCAAAGCTCTTTCAGTAATGCGGATGCTGTCCCTACAGGAAGGACCCGACATCGCGACGCGCGTCGTGACAGACACGAGCATTCTCGATCTCGGAGAGCTGGGTCAGCTCATGCTTGGCGGCAGGACGCCGCGCGAGGCACTCACTCTTGTCTGTGAAGCGATGCCCCGTCATTGTACACACGAATTTCTAACGATCACGCCTGCCGCCGCAGGTGCGTTCATTCGTGAGGAACTCACTCTCGATGTGGACGATGTCACGCGGCACACTGTGCAACAATACCTGGCCGCACTGATCCGTTCACTTTGTAAAATGACGGGTTACGCAGGCGAGCCGCTCAGCAAAATCGAGATCACGCCGCATCCGGAATTCGGCTTGTCGCATCTCAACGGGTGCCTCGGACCACACCCGACGCCGAGCGACACGAACGCGCTCACGGTTTTTATATCTGATGATGTTCTGGATCGGCCGTTCCCCAGTTCCATCCGGAAGTTTGGAGGCGATTGGCCCAAAGATCATTGGGATCCGCTCTACAGCGCAAACAGTTTCGCGTGTACGGCGCGGGCATTCATCGATTTCATGCTCGATGATGGCGAACCGACCGTTGAGCGGTTTGCCGAAGCGAGTGGCTTCAGCGTGCGAACATCGCAGCGGCGACTTGCGGCCGAAGGCACGAGCTTTTCGGATCTTCTGGATGAAGCGCGAAGGGCGCGCGCGCTCGTTGCTTTGAGCGGCTCTTCGAAATCGATCACCCACGTTGCCGCGGATCTAGGATATTCCGGGCAGCCCTCTTTCGTCCGCGCCGTCCGCCGGTGGACGGGCGTATCGCCGCGACGGTATCGGAACAGCGCCGTTTGAGCAGACCGGCCCGACGCGAATTTCTGTGCAATTAACGGTCCGTCGTCCGACCTTGTCGCGACCCTAGTTCCGGCCCTGAGAATTTGCAGGCAGTTGACCGCGCGCGGAAATCGTGTACCCGAGACAGTCTTCTTGGTGGACACGGGCATGCACGCAGGGCCGAAACGACTTTCCATCTTGGTCATAGATGAAAACCGTCTGCGCGCCTCGGTCATCGAAGCGGGCCTGCGGGAAGCCGGCTATGATCACCTCACCGTCGTTCACGACGTCGCGGGAATTGCGCGCCGTATTTCCGAGATCGAGCCGGACGTCATCGTCATCGATCTCGAAAATCCCAACCGCGATATGCTCGAGAACATGTTCCAGCTTTCTCGTGCCGTGAAGCGCCCCATCGCGATGTTTGTCGACCGTTCGGACAGTGCCTCGATCGAGGCGGCGGTCGAAGCGGGGGTATCGGCGTACGTCGTTGACGGACTGAAGCAGGAGCGCGTTAAGCCGATCCTCGAAATGGCGATCAGTCGCTTTAACGCCTTCTCGCGCATGACCCGGGAACTTGAAGAGGCGCGTTCGGAGCTTGAAAACCGCAAGCTCATCGACCGGGCGAAGGGCATTCTCATGACGACGCGCGGTCTCTCCGAGCCCCAGGCTTACGCCTTGCTGCGCAAGACCGCGATGAACCAAAATAGAAAGCTCTCCGAAATCGCCGAAAGTTTGATAACGGCAGCCGGGCTTCTCGCCCCACCCGACGAGGAGGAGTGACGATGGCGAGCCTTTATCAGATCACTGCCGGGTTCATGCCGCTCCTCGACAGCGCGGTTCTCCTAACCGCAAAGGAAGTGGGTTTTGCCGAGGCCGAGGAGATCGACCTGACGCTCGTGCGCGAGATGTCGTGGGCCAATATTCGCGATCGGCTGGCGGTAGGGCATTTCCAGGTCGCCCACATGTTGGCGCCGATGCCAATTGCCTGCAATCTTGGCCTGACACCGCTGGCGGTTCCAACCATCGTTCCGATGGCGCTCGGTCTGGGCGGCAACGCGGTTACCGTGTCGAATGCCCTGTGGGACGCGATGGCAGCTAACGGCGCAAAGGCTGACTTCGATCCTGCGACGAACGGCAAGGCTCTAAAGGAAGTCGTTCGCACGCGCACGGCCCAAAACAAGACGCCGTTGCGGTTCGCGGTCGTCCATCCACACTCAGGGCATAACTACGAGCTTCGCTATTGGCTGGCCGCCTGCGGCATTGACCCATCGCGCGATATCGAGATTGTCATCGTGCCCCCGCCGTTGATGGTGGACGCTCTCGCGAGCGGCACGATTGACGGCTATTGCGTCGGCGAGCCGTGGAATTCTGCCGCGGCTCTCCTGGGGCAAGGCCATATAGCGACCGTGAAGGCCGCCATTTGGCGGTCGAGCCCCGAGAAAGTTCTCGCCGCCGGCGCGCACTGGGCGCAAGAGAATCCTGAAGCGCTGTCCGCCTTGTTGCGCGCGCTGCGTAATGCCGCCCAATGGTGCGCGGACACGCGCAATCATAACGATCTGGCGCGCATTTTGGCCGAGAAGACATACGTCGCTCAGCCTATCGAATGGATGCTTCCTGCGTTGCAAGGCCAGTTGCCTGTCGGCGGAGAACGCACCGTCGCTGTCTCGGATTTTTTTGTACCGTTTGCCAAAGCAGCGACGTTCCCTTGGAAGAGTCATGCGCTCTGGTTCTATTCGCAGATGGTTCGTTGGGGGCAAGTGCAGCACAGCGCGGAGCACGCAAAGAGTGCGCGCGAAACGTATCGGCCAGACCTTTACCGTGCCGCGCTGAAGCCGTCTGGCATTGCGCTCCCGGTGGCGAACGCGAAGGTCGAAGGAGCGCTGACGGCGCCCACTCCGGTTGGTTCATCCGGCGCGAGCCTGGTGCTCGGGCCGGACGGGTTCTTCGACGGCGGCTTGTTCGATCCCGATAAGCTAGACGCCTACATCGCAAGCCAGAAGCGGTGACGATCCCCGACCTGCGTCAAACGTGCGCTGCACAAATTTGCGCCGACGGGTCGTGAAATTGCTGAATGTTTGGACTTGCGAAGTGTTCGCTACTGCCGCAATCCTGGCAGGGACTCGAGTTGAAGGTTTGTAATTTCAGCTCGCCTAAGCAGCGTGATTTCCGCGCTTAGGGTTTCATCCGCGTCCAATGACGGGCGCTCAATAGGCAAAGCTGCCGTTCAAGCCTTCCTACCCTCTTTACCGAGGGTGCGAGCGCTTGGCCGGCAGCTTTTTTGTTTTTGGCGCCACGACCGGGAGCAATCGATGCGCACACAGGAAAGTTCGGGATTATCGCTGTCCACGGCCGAAGGGCGCGCCCTTTGGATTTCGACGATCGCTTTCACGGCCTGCTTCGCAGTCTGGACGATCTTCGCGATCATCGGCATTCGCATCAAGGCGCAGCTCGGATTGAATGAAACCGAGTTCGGCCTGCTGGCGGGAACGCCCATTCTGACGGGCTCGCTCGCCCGCATCTTCCTCGGCATCTGGACCGACCGCTACGGCGGACGGGTCGTGTTCACGCTCAACATGATCGCCGCAAGCATTGCGACGGCGCTTCTCGTTTTCGCGCACACCTATACGCAAATGCTTGTCGCGGCGCTTGGCGTTGGTCTGGCGGGCGGCTCATTTGCGGTCGGTATCGCCTACGTCTCGCGCTTCTATCAATCCGGACAGCAAGGCACCGCACTCGGTATCTTCGGCGCCGGCAACGTCGGCGCGGCCGTCACCAAATTTCTTGCCCCGTTCGCACTTGTCGCCTGGGGCTGGCATGCCGTCGCGCTGATCTGGGCGGCTGTACTGGCGGTGATGGCCATCGTCTTCTGGTTTACGACGACCGACGACCCGGTCACCGCCGAGCGCCGCCGCACAGGCGAAGCGCCAAAGGCGTACGCAATGGAACTCGCGCCGCTGAAGGATATCCGCGTTTGGCGGTTTTCCTTCTACTACTTCTTCACGTTCGGCGCTTTCGTCGCCCTCGCACTCTGGCTGCCGCGTTACCTGATCGGCGTCTATGGTTTCGACATCGAAACCGCTGGCATGATCGCCGCCTCCTATTCGATTCCAGCAAGCATCTTCCGCGCTTACGGCGGCGTCCTGTCGGATCGCATCGGCGCCCGCGCCGTTATGTACTGGTGCTTCGGCGTCTCCGCCATCGCGACGTTAGCTCTGTCGTTGCCGCCGACCGACTACGTCATGCACGGCACACACGGGCCGATCTCCGCGCACTTCGAGATCAGTCCCTTGATATTCGTCGGGATCGCGATGGTGCTCGGGTTCTTCATGAGCATCGGCAAGGCCGCCGTCTATAAGCATGTCGCGACGTACTATCCCGACAACGTCGGATCAGTTGGCGGCCTTGTCGGCATGATCGGCGGGCTGGGCGGTTTCGTTCTCCCGATCGCCTTTGGTTTTCTAAATCAGGTGACGGGGCTTTGGACGAGCTGCTTCATGCTGCTGTTCGTCATCGTCGTCGCCCTGTTCGTCTGGATGCACGTTTCGATCCGACGCATGGAGCGCGAAGGCGCCTCCCCGAAATCTGCAACCAACACCGACAGCGCCCTGGCCCAAATCGCTGGCCAGGCATGAGAGCGGGAACAACAGCCATGACGGAAAAACTCGTCATAATCGGCAATGGCATGGCGCCTGGGCGGATGCTTGAGCATCTGTTCGAGACATCACCGGGCCGCTACGCCGTCACGATTTTTAACGCCGAGCCGCGCGTCAATTACGATCGCATCATGCTCTCGCCCGTTCTTTCCGGCGAGAAGAGCTATGAGCAGATCATCATCCACGGCGACGGCTGGTACATCAAGAACGGCATCGCGCTCTACAAGGGCCACAAGATCGTCGCTATCGATCGCAACGCCAAAACCGTCACGTCCGATCACGGCGTCGTCGAGTCTTATGACAAGCTCGTCATCGCGACAGGATCGGTGCCGTTCATTCTGCCGGTGACGGGCAATAATCTGCCCGGCGTCTTGAGTTACCGCGATCTGGATGACGTCAACGCCATGCTGCTTGCGGCGCAGTCTCGGGCCAAGGCGGTCGTCATCGGCGGCGGCCTCTTGGGATTGGAAGCTGCGGCAGGTCTTGAAGCACAGGGCATGGACGTCACTGTCCTGCATTTAATGCCGACGCTGATGGAGCGCCAACTCGATCCAGCGGCAGGTTATCTCTTGCAGCGCGCGATTGAAGACCGCGGCATCAAGGTCATCTGCAAGGCCAACACGAAAGCCATTCTCGGCGACAGACGTGTCGAAGGTGTCGAGCTTGCCGATGGTCGTATCATTCCGGCGACGCTCGTCGTCATGGCGGCCGGTATCAAGCCGAATGCCGGGCTCGCAAAAGAAGCCGGTCTCGCCACCAATCGCGGCATTCTCGTCAACGCCGGCATGCAGACATCCGATCCTGATATTTATGCCGTCGGCGAATGCGCTGAAGTCGGTGGGCACGTCTACGGCCTCGTCGCACCGCTTTACGAAATGGCGCGCGTGGCAGCGGCCCACCTCGCAGATGAAAAAAGCATGGCGGCGTTCGTCCACAACGACACGCCGACGAAGCTCAAGGTCACCGGTATCGAGCTTTTCTCGCTCGGTGACTTCGCTGACGGTGAAGACCGGCACGAGATCGTCCTGCGCGATGCTTCGGCTGGTGTTTACAAGCGCATCATCCTGAAGGACAACCGCATCATTGGTACCGTCCTTTATGGCGAAACCGCCGATGGCGCGTGGTTCAACGACCTGAAGAAAAAGCAGGTCGATATCTCCGACATGCGCGACACCTTGATCTTCGGCCAGGCCTATCAGGGAGGAACGCCCCTCGACCCTATGGCGGCCGTTGCAGCCTTGCCCGATGACGCAGAAATCTGCGGCTGCAACGGCGTGTGCAAAGGCAAGATCGTCGGTGCCATTCAGGAGAAGGGCCTGACGTCGCTCGATGACGTCCGCGCTCACACCAAAGCTTCTGCTTCGTGCGGCTCGTGCACGGGCCTCGTTGAGCAGCTTATGTCTCTGACGCTCGGGGATGCCTACAACCCGACCGCCGTGCAACCGATGTGTGGATGCACAACCCTCGGCCATGACGATGTCCGCCGATTGATCAAAGCGAAAAGTCTGAAGAACATTTACGCCGTCATGCAGGAGCTAGAGTGGACGACGTCGTGTGGCTGCGCCAAGTGCCGGCCGGCGTTGAATTACTATCTCGTCTGCGACTGGCCCGGCGAATACGCCGACGACTATCAATCGCGTTTCATCAACGAGCGCGTGCACGCGAACATTCAGAAGAACGGCACCTATTCGGTCGTGCCGCGCATGTGGGGCGGCGTGACGAGTGCGAATGAGCTGCGCGCCATCGCTGACGTCGTGGACAAGTTCAATATCCCGACCGTGAAGGTAACCGGCGGCCAGCGCATTGACATGCTGGGCGTGAAGAAAGAGGACCTGCCCGCTGTCTGGGCCGATCTCGGCAAAGCGGGCTTCGTCTCGGGGCACGCCTACGCGAAAGGTCTGCGCACTGTGAAGACGTGCGTCGGCACGGACTGGTGCCGCTTTGGTACGCAGGATTCGACCGGCTTCGGCATCCGCATCGAGAAATTCATGTGGGGCTCGTGGACGCCCGCGAAGGTCAAGATGGCCGTTTCGGGCTGTCCACGCAATTGCGCCGAAGCAACCTGCAAGGACGTCGGCGTGATCTGCGTCGACTCCGGCTACGAGGTTCATTTTGCAGGTGCGGCCGGTCTCGACATCAAGGGCACGGAAGTTCTGGGTCTTGTCAAAACCGAGGACGAAGCCCTCGAAGTCATTGTTGCGCTCGTGCAGATGTACCGTGAGCAGGCGCGCTATCTCGAACGCATCTACAAATGGGCAAAGCGTGTCACCATCGACGAGATTCGTCGCCAGGTTCTCGATGATACCGAGAAGCGCCGCGGCTATTACGACCGCTTCGTCTATTCGCAGAAATTTGCACAGGTCGACCCGTGGTCGGAACGCGTTTCCGGCCTGCACAAGCATGAGTTCAAACCGATGGCAACCATCGGCATGGCAGACGCGGCGGAGTGATGGACATGAGCTGGGCATTGATCGGCAGCATCACCGATGTTCCGCGGCGCGGCGCACGCTGTGTCGAGACACCGCAAGGCAAGGTCGCGGTCTTCCGCACGGCAGAAGATCGCATCTTTGCTATCGAAGATCATTGTCCGCACAAGGGCGGACCGCTGAGTCAGGGCATCGTCCACGGTGCCGCCGTAACATGCCCGCTGCACAACTGGGTCATCTCGCTCGAAACCGGCAAAGCGCTCGGCGCCGATGAAGGCAGCGTGCGGACGATACCGGTCAAGGTCGAAGGCGACCAACTCTTTATTGCCTTGGCTTCCGAAGCCAAAGCGCATCGCGCGGCGTGAGGCAAATATCGATGGCCATGCCTCAGCCAACAAAGACGACGTGTCCGTACTGCGGCGTCGGCTGCGGTGTGCTTGCGGAAGCGTCGGTCGACGGCACGGTCGCGGTGAGCGGCGATCCGGATCATCCGGCGAACTTCGGCAGGCTGTGCTCGAAGGGTTCGGCGCTTGGCGAAACCGTCGCTCTCGATGACCGCCTGCTATATCCCGAAGTGGGCGGTCGGCGCGTGAGCTGGAACGCGGCGCTCGAACTCGTCGCTTCTGGTTTTTCCAAGACGATCGCCAAGCACGGTCCGGACTCGGTCGCGTTTTATGTCTCCGGCCAGCTTCTCACCGAAGACTATTACGTCGCCAACAAACTGATGAAGGGCTTCATCGGCTCGGCGAATATCGACACGAATTCTCGGCTGTGCATGGCCTCGTCGGTCGCCGGGCACAAGCGCGCATTCGGCACCGATACCGTGCCGGGCTGCTACGAGGATCTCGAATGCGCGGACCTCATCGTGCTCGTCGGCTCGAACCTCGCGTGGTGTCATCCGGTTCTCTATCAGCGCATCGTCGCAGCGAAAGAGAAGCGGCCGAGCATGAAGATCGTGCTGATCGATCCGCGTCGAACGATGACAGCCGATCTCGCCGAGATGCATTTGCCGATCAAGCCCGACGGCGACGTCGCGCTGTTCGTCGGCCTGCTCAATCATCTGGCTGATGTGGGCGCAATCGACGACGCCTTCGTTTCCGCACACACATCGGAGTTCGAAGGCACCCTCAACACTGCGCAATCTGTCGATGCGCTGACCATCGTTGAGCGAACCGGGCTGTCGAACGCACGGCTTAAGGACTTCTTCGACATCTTCGCGCGCACGGAAAAAGTGGTCACCATCTTCAGCCAGGGTGTCAATCAGTCGTCCTGCGGCACCGACAAGGTCAACGCCATCATCAATTGCCACCTCGCGACGGGCCGCATTGGTAAGCCAGGCATCGGGCCGTTTTCCGTTACAGGCCAGCCGAACGCCATGGGCGGTCGCGAAGTTGGCGGTCTGGCAAACACGCTCGCCGCTCATATGGAATTCGACAGGGTAGGCGACTGCGACCGCGTCCAACGCTTCTGGCAATCTCCGGTGATCGCGGCAAGGGCCGGCCTCAAAGCCGTCGATATGTTCCGCGCCGTCGCCGATGGACGCATCAAGGCGATCTGGATCATGGCGACGAATCCCGTCGTCTCGATGCCGGATGCAGGCGACGTTGAAGACGCCCTGCGCAACTGCCCGTTCGTTGTTGTCTCGGACGTCATCGCGAAGACAGACACGGTGCGCCATGCTCATGTCACGCTTCCAGCCGCGGCATGGGGAGAGAAAAGCGGCACCGTCACCAATTCCGAGAGACGCATCTCGCGACAGCGCAGTTTCCTGCCGCTACCCGGCGAAGCACAACCCGACTGGTGGATCATGTGCGAAGTCGCAAAGCGCATGGGATTCGGGGGCGCCTTCGCGTTCCAATCGCCGTCAGAGATTTTCGCTGAGCATGCGGCGCTTTCTGCATTCGAGAATGAAGGCACCCGCGATTTCGATATCGGCGCATTCAGCGATATTTCCGGGGATGATTTCGACGCACTCGAACCGTGTCAGTGGCCTCGCCGGAGAGGCGAGAGTTCCCGCATCCGTTTCTTTGCGGACGGAAACTTTTTCACGCCCGATCGTAAAGCACGCTTTGTCGCGACGAAACTCGAGAGCGTGCGGCGCGAACGTTCAGCTTTTCCGCTGACCCTCAATACCGGTCGCATCCGAGATCATTGGCACACGCTGACGCGCACCGGCAAAAGTCAACGCCTGTCGCAGCACTACGGTGAGCCGTTCGCCGAGATCCATCCAGATGACGCAAAGCGTCACGGTATTGCAGATGCCGATCTCGTTCGCGTTTCGACGGGCTCTGCGGCTGTCCTGGTGCGCGCGTTGATTTCGGCGCGCCAGCAACGGGGCTCGATATTCGTTCCGATGCATTGGACGGATCAGTTCGCTTCGAAGGCACGGGTCGATACGCTCGTGCCTTCTATCGTTGACCCGATCTCGGGTCAGCCGGCTGCGAAGAACGTTGCTGTCCGTATCGAGCGCTTCGTCGCCGAAACATACGGCTTTGCGGTTCTTGCCCGCAAGCCCGAGCAAATCAATGCGGAATACTGGGCACTTGCCAAGTGTGACGGCGGCTGGCGCATCGAGCTTGGCTTTGCGTCGGGACGCGAAGATTGGGCCGCGTTCGCCAACGCGCTTTTCGGTTCGTCGTCGGACGCCGATACGATCGCCTTTCACGACTGCCAAAGTGCACGCTACCGCTTCGCTTGCTATCGCGATGAAACGCTGTTGGGCGCTGTTTTTCTCGCACCGGAGCCGGTGGCCGTGTCCCGCGATTGGGCCGTTGCGCAACTCGCGACAGCACATCAGCGCGCTGCCCGATTCAAGATCATCGCCGGTCGTCCGGGCGCTGGCGGTGCCGACAAGGGCGCAACGGTCTGCTCGTGTTTCGGCGTCGGCGCCAATGACATCGCAGCCGCCGCGCGGCGCGGCTGCCGCACCGTTGCAGAGATCGGAGAAACGCTGCAGGCCGGAACAAATTGCGGCTCATGCCGTGCCGAAATCAAAACCATTATCGAAGCGCAGAACCTTCAGGCAGCGGAGTGAATCTTTGAAGCGAGCAAGCAAATATCTTTCTGTGATGCTGGCGTTTGGTGCGTTGCTGAGTTTCTCTACCCCGTCTCGGGCAGCCGACCTTGGCGGTGATTGCTGCGCGGATTTGGAAGAACGCGTTGCCGAGCTTGAAGCGACGACGGCGCGCAAAGGCAACCGCAAGGTCTCGCTGACGATCTCAGGCTATGTGGCTCAAGAGATGACCTGGTGGGACGATGGTGCTGAAAGCAACGTCTACCTGCACGGCCTCGGCCCGACGCAGGCCACGCATGTGATCTTCAACGGCAAGGCGCAGATCCTGCCTGGATGGACCGCCGGCTACCTGATTCGCATCCAGAACCTTGCGGATAATCCGTTTGGCCGCAACGCCTCGACCGGCGACGCCATGAACCAGACCTCGGCGGACTTCAACCAAGGCCTCAATGTCCAGATGTCGTTCTGGTATTTGAAGAGCGACCAGTTGGGCAGCTTGAGCGTCGGCCGTCAGGCGAACGCTTCAAAAAGCGCGGCGATGTTCACGGACAAATCCGGCACGCAGGTCATCGACAACTACACGTTCTTCGACGGCTTTCCGCAGTTCAAGCTGCGCCAGAAGGGCGGCGGCTATGCACCAGGCAACATGACGTGGGGGCAGCTGTCTTATTGTTATTCGCAGGATGCGCCGATCGGCGGCGATTGCGATGGCATCGTGATGAACGCGGTGCGCTATGATTCACCTGTGTTCGGCGGCTTCTCTGTCTCGGCGAGTTGGGGCGAAGACGACGACTGGGAACTTGCAGCGCGCTATGCCGGCAAGTGGAACGACTTCAAGGTCAACCTTGGCGTCGGCTATTCTGAGAACTCTGATGAGCGCATCAGCGGCACGGCAGTCTTGACCTCGAAGGACAGTCAATACTTCCAGGCCGGCGGCTACATCGAGCATATGCCGACGGGTCTGTTCTTCCACGGCGCGTACGGCCGTGAGGACAACAACGACGCAAAGCTTGTGAACGGCGCGACCGCACCCGACAGCCATCACTGGTACATCAAGTCGGGTATTCGCCGGAACTGGACGCCGCTGGGTGCGACGATCGTCTATGGCGATTATGCCGAATACGATGACCAGCTTGGACCGGCTGCGCTGGCGCTTGGCGCCACGGGGAGCTCGTTCCAGCGTTACGGCGGTGGCATAGCCCAGGAGATCGACGCAGCAGCGATGACGGTCTACGTCAAATATCAGCACTACGATGCGGATGTGTCGGGTGTGTCCAGTCTATCCGACCTCGAAGGCCTCGACCTCGTCAGCTTCGGTGGACTGATCAATTTTTGAAGCCTGAAATTCGGATCGGCGATAGCTGAGGACTTCTTCATGCAATCAGATGCGACGACGTTTTTGCAACCGGAGGCAAGTCCGGGACGGTTGTCATTGCTCAGAATGTTCGGTTTGGCTTTAAAGGCAGCCGTCGCGCCGGTTGCCTCAATGCTGAAGGGGTCAGCAGCGAAGATCGGCTCGGCAACAAAAGGCGACAAGTCGCGCGGTTGCGTTACGCTGGTCGGCGCGGGGCCTGGTGATCCCGAGCTTCTGACGATCAAGGCGTTGCGAGCCATAGAAGCAGCGGACGTCATTCTATTCGATGCGCTTGTGTCTGACGCCATACTCGAATTGGCGCCGCGACACGCCGAGTTGATTTGCGTTGGCAAAAGAGGCGGACGGCCGAGCTGCCGCCAAGACGACATCAATCGGCTGATGGTCGAATACGCCAGCGCGGGCAGTCATGTCGTTCGCCTGAAAGCCGGAGATCCCGCGATCTTCGGAAGGGCAGGAGAGGAAGTATCGTATCTTGCAGCAGAAGGTCTGGAGGCACGGATTGTACCCGGCATAACAGCGGCATCGGCGATGGCTTCCGCATTCGGAATTTCGCTGACGCATCGCAATCACGCAAAATCAGTACGCTTCGTGACGGGGCACTCGAAAAACGGCGGTCTGCCGGAAGATCTCGATTGGCAGGCGATCGCCGATCCTTCGGCGACGACGATCTTCTATATGGGCGCGCCTCTCGCCGCAGAAATCTCCAAGCGCCTCATCGCGCTCGGGATGTCAGAGGATACACCCGTTGGTGTGGCGTCTTCGCTCAGTCGTCAAAATCAGAAGGTTGCGCGCGGTCAGCTTAAAGAGCTTGAAAGTGTTGTTGAGACGTTCGATCGCTCGGAACCGCTCGTACTTGGTGTCGGATCGGTATACGCGGGAACGGAACCGCTAACCGCATCTTCCCTGTCTCGGAGCGGATGCGCGGCTGTTTGACCGCGAACTTTGCCTAGCAAAATCATTTTCCAAAGGGAGCCTTGATCGGGCGACGCTATACATTATGCAAAAATGTATAATGTCGATCCGAGGCGGGCGTTGTCGAGACGCGTTGCGAGGCGAAGCAGATCTTCTATCGTCCGACGGAAAAAAAACGCGCTCCTCGTTCAGGCGCTCTATCGAATTTTCTGCAGCCCAGAGGCGCGGGGTTAAACCTCATCCGTGAGCCCGATGCGCCGCCGATGGTCGGCGGCTTCATTATTAACATAAATGCGTTCGTTCGTGGGGCCGAAAGTCTTAGGGCGTCCTTCGCTTAGCGCAGCGCGAAACGTATCGAGCCGGTTTGGCGTAGACGCCACCCCCAGAGTTTGCCTTGCGACTTTGGTGAGCTTTCCCTGTCGTTAGTGCATGATATATCCAGAATTATGCGCTTCACATTCAGACAGCTCGAATATTTCATCGCCACCGCCGAGACCGGGAGCATTACCCTCGCATCCGAGCGCGTAAACATTTCCCAGCCGTCGATATCGACCGCAATTTCCAGTCTGGAACAGGAACTCGGCGTGCAGTTGTTCATTCGGCAGCATGCGCAGGGCCTGTCTCTGACACCGGCGGGCAGCATTTTGCTGCTTGAGGCAAAGCGCATCATCGAACAGGCGAACGCTCTCTATACCGCAGCGAGCGAAGCTATCGATCAGGTGCGAGGACAGCTGACGGTCGGGAGCTTCGTTACCATCACGCCGATGGTCATGCCCGAACTTGCTCATTCCTTTGTTTCGGCTTTCCCGGCGGCGCAAATCCGTTTGGTCGAGAACAATCAGGAGCAGTTGCTCGACAGTCTGCGCCGTGGCGAGATCGATGTCGCGGTCACCTACGATCTGCAACTCGCCGACGATATCGAATTCGTGCCTTTGGCGAGCTTGCCGGTCCACGTCGTGGTTGCCGAGACGCACCCGTTGGCAAGCCAGCCCGCGGTGAGCCTGCAGGACTTAGCGAAAGAGCCGCTCGTTTTGCTCGACCTGCCGCTTAGCCGCGAGTACTTCCTTGCCCTCTTCTTGAAAGAGGGGCTGGAGCCCTCCATCGCAATGCGGTCACCGCACCCCGATGTCGTCCGCACCATGGTTGCAAATCGCTACGGTTACACGCTCGCCAATGTGCGGCCACGGTCAGACTTTGCGCTCGACGGCCGACGCGTCGTTCGGTTGCGGCTGGTGGGTGACCATCGGCCGATGACGATCGGCATCGCAACACTATCACAATTGCGAAAATCGAGGCTGATCTCGGCCTTTGAGGCACATTGTCGTGCCCACGTCTCCGATGCCTACATTCCCGGCATGGCGGCTCCAAATTTTGAACGTTGGTCGCGCAAATAGCCAAAATAACCGTCGGCCGGCGCTTCGGACTTTCCAAACTCCGCAACAGCGAGATCTGGGTGTTGCTTCGGCTTTGTCGAAGCAGGGCAGATGAAATGAGTAATTCGTCCCGAGCCACCAGGGTGATTTTATCACCGAGTTGTCATTTGGCTCCGGCGACGAATACCGATCGCGCTCACGAAACCGGGGTTTTCGCGGAAGCTCAAGAACGGAACTTCGAACCAGCAACATCGGCTTCGCCCGTCCTGGGCGATGGCGCCGACCAATCCAGAAAGACCCGACATGATTGCAAGAATGCTGCAAAAGACGCTTTTCACTGCCGCGATTGCGTTGTCGATCGGCATTTCCAATCCGTTGGCGGCGAATGCCGGACAGCTCCGTCTCGGCATGACGACCTGGGTCGGCTACGGCCCGCTCTTTCTGGCGCGCGACCTCGGCTATTTCAAAGAAGAGGGCGTGGACGTCGACCTCAAGATCATCGAGGAGGCCTCGCTCTATATGGCAGCTACGGCACGCGGCGATCTCGATGGCGCGGCCTCAACGGTCGACGAGCTTATAAAATACCGCTCCAAAGACCTCTGCTTCAAGTATGTCCTGGCCCTCGACGAGAGCCACGGCGGAGATGGCGTCCTCACGCAGGATGACGTGAAGTCTCTCAAGGATCTCAAAGGAAAAGAAGTCGGGCTTAATGAGGGATCAATTTCGGAATTCTGGTTCAATATTCTCCTCAAAAAGGAGGGTATGACCGAAAGCGACGTCAAGATTACAAACTTGACGGCAGATGACGCCGCAGCGGCATTCATCGCTGGCCGCATTCCCGCAGCCGTCACCTGGGAACCGCACCTGTCGTTCGTACGCGAGCAGAAAAAGGGCAAAGTCCTGATCGACTCGTCCACCACGCCTGGCTCCATCGTCGACGTCGTCGCGCTGCGTTGTGACGTGATCGAGAAGAACCCCAAAGAGGTCGAAGGCTTCGTTCGCGCCTACTACAAGGCCATCGAATATCTCAAGCAGCATCCGACTGAGGCATACGCGATCATGGCCAAAGGCGTTGGTGGCTATCTTGAGAAGCCGGAAGACTTCGCCCAGTCGGCGAAGGGCGTGCTCTACTACGATCGTGAGCGCAACATTGCCTACATGGGTCCCGCCGATGGTTCCTCTGGGCTTTCCAAGCTGATCGGGTTCGCCAACGATTTCTTGGGTTCGACCGGCAAACTGAAAATGAAGCAGGATGCTTCGACGCTCGTCGATGCGCGCTTCATTGATGTGAAATAATCGAACCTTCCTTACCGGCCTACCTGATCGAGACGAGCACTCGCATGCCACAACGAAAATCCGCTTGGATGCGCTTGACCACACCTTTCGGCAACATACCGCAGAGCACGGGTCTCGCAGCCGCAGCGTTGGTTTGGCTGCTCGTTCTCGGCGCCTGGGCCATTCTGTCCTACGGCGGTCTGGTGGCGAGCACCTTCTTGCCCACACCGAGCGCCGTCGTCACCAGAACGATCGAGAAGGCTGCTGACGGCAGCCTTCTGGAAAACACGATGGCGAGTGCCGAGGTCGTCATCCTGGGCTTCATCATCTCGTCGCTGATCGCAGTTCCGCTCGGCTTGTGGATGGGCACCTACAAGCTCGTTCAATCCGGCCTGGAGCCGCTGGTCAATTTCATCCGCTATTTGCCTGTAACCTCTTTCGTTCCACTGTTCATCCTGTGGATCGGCATTGGCATCGAGCAGCGCATTACCGTGATTTTCTTCGGCACTTTCTTCCAGCAGCTTGTGATGATTTCCGATTGCGCGCGTAACGTCCCTCAGGACCTCGTCAATGCATCCTATACGCTCGGCACGCGTCGGCGCGAGGTTGTCTGGCACGTCATCTTTCCGGCGGCTCTGCCGTCAATTCTCGACACATTGCGCGTGACGATGGGTTGGGCTTGGACCTATCTGGTCGTCGCTGAACTCGTCGCAGCATCGAGCGGTCTCGGCTACATCAGTCTCAAGGCGATGCGCGGCTTCCAGGTCGACATCATTTTCATGGCCATCGCCGCGATCGGCGTGCTCGGACTGATAACCGACACGGCATTCAGAATTTTACGCCGGAGGGCCGCGCCGTGGGCAGTATGACGAGCAACGCGCAGCGAATGGTAATCGATCAACCCGATTTGGACAGGGAAGCCTCCGTCGCGGACAAGATGATGCAAGCCGTTGACCAGCAGGCCGTGGCGATGTCCACGAGCGATCAAATCGCCGTCGAGAACGTCTCACTGCGCTATGGCGGCAGCGCTGGAGTTCTGGCGATCGACAATGTATCCTTCACCGTGCCCGATAACGAATTCTGCGTCATTGTGGGCCCGTCAGGATGCGGAAAGTCGAGCCTGCTTTATCTGGCGGCCGGCCTTCACGACGCCACGTCTGGACGCATTCTCGTCAACGGGCATGAGGTGTTCGAGCCCGGTCGTGAGCGCGGCATGGTCTTTCAGGGATATACACTTTTTCCCTGGCTAACCGTGCGGGCCAATATCGAGTACGGCCCAAAGCGAAGAGGAATGGCGGCGCCCGAGCGCCGCAAGATCGTCGACCAATACCTTGAAGAGGTCGGCCTAACGGCGTTTGCGAACCATTACCCGTCGCAGCTGTCCGGAGGCATGAAGCAACGCGTTGCGATTGCGCGCGCGTTGGCGAACGATCCCGCCGTTCTTTTGATGGACGAACCGTTCGGCGCTCTGGATAGCCAGACGCGAACGACGATGCAGAAGCTGCTTCTGCGCGTTTGGGAGCGCCATCACAAGACAGTGCTGTTCGTGACGCACGACATCGAAGAAGCGCTTCTTCTTGGCGACCGCGTGCTGGTGATGACGGCCCGGCCGGGTCGCATCAAGGCTCAGGTGAAGGTAAATATCCCGCGGCCTCGCACGACCAATCTGATCCTTGAACCGGAATTCATCGCTCTCAAGCGGCAGTTGCTGAGCTTGCTGCACGACGAGATCGACGAGAACCATTGATCGTCGTCGATGGATTGAATGTCCGATCCGCCGCGGCGACAACAAACGCCGTGGCGGTTTGCGTCTCAGCTCAGCTTGCGAGTGCAGTGACTTCGCGCCGGAACGGGAGAGTGTCCCCGATGTCGGCTTCGTCTAGCTCGCGAGCGAAGCGATGCCCGGCATAGGTTGCCCACGCGATCGGCCCGGGTGCTTCCGCGTCGCCGATGACTTTTATTGATCGGATACCAGCGTCTTCCCACTCAGCTTGACGCGCTTTCAGCTCCTGCCACAGACCGTCGTTCTGAATGCGTGACGTGACAAGAACGACGGCGTCAGCCTCGATGCTGTCTTCTTCGCCCGTGTAGGAGCAAGCCGTGACGACGCCGTCTGCTGCAATACGCGTCACAGTTTGGTTGAGCACGATGCGGACACCGAGTCCGGCGAGCCGGCGGTGGATCGCCGCCTGCTCCAGGGTATTGCGTGTCCAATCTGAGACATAGGCTGACGGCGTAACAAGCGTCACGAGCGCTCCACGCGACACCAGAAGTTCGGCAAGTACGCCGCCCATATAGTAGTGGTCGTCGTCAAAGAGCACGACGTGCCCTGACGGCATCCGTTCTGCCATCAGATCATCGGGCGTGAAGATCGCCATGCCCGGATCGATCGGCATCGGTACAACGTGCGCTCGACCGACCCCATCACATCGCCACGTCGAACCCGTGGCAACGGCGATATTCTGATAGCCGAACGAGAGAATATCATCGGCCGTCAAGCGGCTGTCGAAATAGATCTCGACGTTGCTCATCTGGCTGATCTGATATTGCCGATAATCACGAACTCGTCCCCACGCGGACAAACCCGGCAGCTTGCACTCCTTTGCGACGCGACCGCCAAGCTCTTTTCCGGCCTCCGCCAACGCCACCTGATAGCCCCGCAAGCCGAGCGCACGCGCCGCTTCGAGTCCGGCTGGTCCGGAACCGACGATCAGAACGCTCTCGCTTTCACCCTTCGCCTGCATGCGTTCCGGATGCCAACCCTTGCGCCACTCCTCCATGAATGTCGGATTCTGAGTGCAGCGTGAGATCGACATCGTCATGTCGCCCGTGATGCAGATGTTGCACCCGATGCATTCGCGAATATCTTCGATACGCCCTTCCTCGATCTTCTTGGGCAAGAATGGATCGGCGATTGAGGGCCTGGCGCACCCGATCAAATCGAGCGTTCCGGACTTAATCATCCGCACCATGGTATCTGGTGACGTGAAGCGGCCGACACCAACAACCGGCTTTGTCGTCAGCGCCCTGATTCCCATAACGAGGCTCTCCTGCGCCGCCTCATCCTTGAAGCGGGAAGGACCGGAGCAATCTTCCCAAGCGCCGTGGGCGAGATCCCAGAGATCGGGCAGATCGGCGTGCATTGCAATCAGATCGCGCACTTCAGAATTGGCAAATCCAAGCTCGCCAATCATTTCATCGAGCGAGAGCCTGAGTGTCAGGCCGCAGGTGTCCCCGATAGCGTCCCGCCCTTCCTCGATGAGCTCTCGCATCAGACGCGACCTGTTCTCCAGCGATCCGCCATATTCGTCGTTACGCTGATTGGTAGCGGTTGAGAGGAAATGCTGGATGATGCCGAAGCCATGCGCGCCATAAAGACAGACAAGATCAAAGCCCGCTCGCTTGGCGCGAAGGAACGCGTTGCGATGCCAGCGCCGCAAGTCGCGAATATCCTGTTTGTCCATGGCGCGCGCCTGGACGGGATCGTTCGTAAACGTACGGATCGGCAACGCGGACGGCGCGCGCGGAACTTCCTTGGTATAGAGATTGGGGCCATTCACGCCGGAATAGGCGAGCTGAATGCCCGCCAATGCGCCGTGAGCGTGCATCGCGTCTGCCATCTTGGCGAGGACCGGAATATCCGCGTCGTCCCACAACCTCAGTTCAATGAAGGGCGTGATTTCCGAAGTGTGATGCAGCTCGGTTTGTTCGGTGAAAATGACGCCCCAGCCGCCCTCCGATTTGGTTCGGCGCATCTCGGCCGCCGCCGAAGGATCTCGATATCCTCCGCCGTTGCAGTGAGGAACCTGATAGAAGCGGTTCTTCGCGACCACAGGACCGATCTTTATCGGCTCGAACAAAATATCGTAGCGAGGATCGCGCATCGCAGTGCCCTGTTCTATTGCAGTCTTCGCAATTTTTATCGTTGGCGATGAACCAGAATATCGGTGACTTTAAACCCGATCGTCGACCCGAACTGCCTCGGGCTCCGATGCGTTCTGCCACGGTAGCGGCCCCATCGAGAGGCTGGCGACTTCGCGGCGGAACGGAAGGCCTGTTTCGTTGACGGGAGCATCCAGTTCTTCCGCATAGCGCCGGCCACCGAAAACCGCAGCGGCAATCGTCCCGGGCGCCAGGGCGTCGCCGACAGTGCTGACGCTCATGAGACCGGCGGCCGACCATTCACTGCGGCGCGCCTCAAGCTCGGTTGCCAACTTGTGATCAGGCAGCCGTGCCGTGACCATCACGATGCTTTCCGCCGGGATGACCGTCGGTCGATTGGTGAAGAGACAGATCGTCTCCGCACCTTTCTCGGAGATGGCCGTCACGACATGCTGCGGCACGATTTTCACGCCGAGTTCCATCAGCCGTGCCTGAACGCGGTGCTGCTCCATCGTCAGCTGCATCCAGATGGACACAAGTGCGGCGGGAGTAACGAGAGTGACGCTGCAGCCTTCCTTGACTAGCAGCTCCGCAAGCACGCCGCCCATATAGTAGTGATCGTCGTCATAGATCACGACGTTTTTGCCCCGCGGACGCGTGCCGTTCATCAGGACATCTGGCGTCAGGATCTCGACGTCGCCGGTGACTGGAACCGGACGGAGCAGATGGCGCCCGATGCCGTCCGAACGCCAGTGCGACCCCGTCGCGATCACGACGTTCTCGAATCCGAATGAGAGAATATCGTCGGCCGTGAGATCGCTCTCGCGGAAGATCTCGACGGTGTTGAGTTTTTCCAACTGGGCGATGCGATAATCGGCAACGCGGCCCCATGCGGAAAGTCCGGGCAGGCGACGCTCACGCGCGACGCGTCCGCCGAGTGTCCTATTGCGCTCCGCAAGCGCAACCGAATATCCGCGCCGGCCGAGCATCATCGAGGCTTCGAGTCCAGCCGGTCCCGAGCCCACGACCAGGACTTTATTGGCAGACTGCGACGGCCGAATATATTCCGGATGCCAATTCCGGCGCCATTCTTCGCCCATGGACGGATTCTGCGTGCAACGGATCGGCGTCATGTTGTGATCGCCTGAGACGCACATGTTGCAACCGATGCATTCGCGGATGTCGTCGTGCCTGCCTTCGTTGATCTTTTTGGGCAGGAACGGATCGGCTATCGAAGGACGCGCGGCGCCGATCAAATCGAGGACGCCGGATTTGACCATCCGCACCATCGTATCGGGCGATGTAAAGCGCCCGACGCCGACGACCGGCTTGGTGGTCAGCGCCTTGATGCCCGTTACGAAGGGTTCCTGATATCCTTCTTCCGAAAAGCGCGATGTCTGGCTGTCATTGTCCCAGCTCGACAGCGTAAGATCCCAAAGATCGGGAATTTCGGCGAGATGCGAAATGATATCGCGCGCTTCGGCGGCATGCAGGCCTTCTTCGCCGATCAATTCGTCGACTGAGATGCGGCATGCGACAGCGCAACGATCACCCACCGCTTCCTTGGTGTCTTCGATCAGTTCCTTCAGCAGGCGCGCGCGGTTTTCCAAGCTGCCGCCGTATTCGTCCGTTCGCGTATTGTAGCGCCGCGACAGAAAGAACATCGCGCCGCCGAACAGTTTTCCTGCATAGATATAAATGATGTCGTAGCCGGCGCGCTTTCCTCGCACTGCCGCCTCGCGATGCCAGCGACGCAGATTGCGGATGTCGGTTGCATCCATCGCGCGCGCCTGCACGGGGTCATTGTAAATACTGAAGACCGGCAGATCGACCGGCCCGAACGGAATTTCGCGCGAATACTGGTTGGGCGAATTCATGCCGTTGTGCGCGAGCTGAAGTCCGGCAAGGGCGTCGCCACTATGGATCGCGTCGGCAATACGCGAGAGCATGGGAACGTCCTGATCATCCCAGTTGCGCAATTCGATGAAGGGCGCGATGTCGCCGGTCGGATGGATCTCAACCTGCTCAGTGCAGACGACGCCCCAACCGCCTTCAGCTTTGATAGCGCGCATCGTCGCCAGCGCCGTCGGATCGCGATAGCCCATGCCGTTACAATGCGGCACCTGGTAGAAGCGGTTCTTAGTCGTTACCGGGCCGATCTTTACGGGCTCGAACAGAATGTCATAGCGAGGGTCGCGCATGTGGTGTGCCTTGACGAAGTTTCCTGGAAGCGGCGGCGGAGATGAATTTTGTGGCCGCGAGAGATGAACCGAAACTAGGGATTCCTTTAGCAAAGCTTAGGCTCGACCTAAGCAGGGGTAATGCCTCGGACCGCACGAAGCGCCGTTTAGGCAAATTCGAATGGTTGACGCGGCGTCGAGCGTCATAAAGCAACCAAGGCCCCTTTAACGCTAGCGACGGTGCGGTGACGATTGGACATGGATAGCATTGAAATCCTTGAAAAGCTGATTGCATTTCCGACGGTGAGCAGTGCATCCAACATGGCGCTCATCCATTACGTCGCAGATCTCCTCGGGCAATCCGCAATCGATACGCAGCTGATCGAGAGCCAAGACGGGTGCAAGGCCAACCTGTTCGCCACGATAGGTCCGGCGGATGTGTCGGGCGTCATGCTTTCGGGGCACTCGGACGTTGTCCCGACAGATGGCCAGAATTGGACCGTGCCCCCGTTCGAGATGACGGAGCGGGACGGAAAACTCTACGGCCGCGGTACCGCAGATATGAAAGGCTTCGTCGCGTGCGCGTTGGCCGCCGGCCTAAAAGCCGCTAAAGCACCGCTTGCACGACCACTGCACCTTGCCCTTTCCTATGATGAGGAAGTCGGTTGCCTCGGCGTGCGAAGCCTGATCGACAGCTTGCGGCAATCGGCGGTGCGTCCATCGCTCTGCATCATCGGCGAGCCGACGTCGATGAAGGTTGCCGCCGGTCACAAAGGAAAGATCGCCGCCCGCGCGGTCTGTATCGGCCGCGAAGGCCATTCGGCGCTCGCGCCCCTCGCTCTTAATGCCATTCACCTGGCATGTGATTTCGTCGCGGCGCTAAGGGAGGAGCAACGGCACCTCGCCCAAGAAGGCGCGCGCGACGATGACTATGATATTTCCTATACCACCATTCACGTCGGCCGCATCGACGGGGGCCGGGCGCTCAACATCGTTCCGAACCGTTGCGAGGTCGATTTCGAGATCCGAAACGTCGCTGCCGACAGCGCGGAAGAAATTCTCGATAATCTGCGAAGGCGTGCAGCCATTATCGCTGACAACGCTGCGCGTCAGGCACCCGAGGCGGCGATAGAGATCAGCGTCGTCAACAGCTATCCGGGACTAGATACATCAGCGTCCAGCGAAGCCGTTGCATTCGTCCGCTCTCTCACCGGTTCCAACGGCACGATCAAGGTCGCGTTCGGCACCGAGGGCGGCCTGTTCAGTCGCGACCTTGGCACACCGAGCGTTGTCTGCGGACCGGGCTCCATGGCACAGGGCCATAAGCCAGACGAGTTCGTATCGATCGAGCAAATTCGCAAATGTGACGCCATGCTGGACCGCTTGATCGCGCGTCTCGCATCACACTGAAACGCCGCCAGGACGGCGGCGCTAGCTCAATGTCCATTCAACCGGTATTTGATCCACGTGGTTTTCAGGCCGGTATACTTGTCGAGCGCGTGCAGAGACAGATCCCGGCCGAAGCCCGACTGCTTGAAACCTCCGAAGGGCGTCGCGGGGCTCAGAGCATCAACGGTATTGACCGAGACCGTGCCTGCTCGCAAACGCGACGAGATACGATGAGCACGCGATAAATTGTCGGTCCAAACCGACGCCGCCAGACCGTAGGGCGTGTCGTTAGCAATGCGCACCGCTTCTTCCTCGGTATCAAATGCAACGATGGAAAGAACCGGCCCGAATATTTCTTCGCGCGCAAGAGGATCATCGAGCTTCACCTCGTCGAAGATCGTCGGCAATACGAAGCTACCACGGCCATTTACCTTCGTCGCTTCGCCGCCGATAACGAGCTTGGCGCTCTTTCGGCCTGCGTCGATGAAAGAGACGACCCGTTCTGCATGACGCGCATCGACCATCGCTCCCATCTTCGAGGCAGGATCGAGCGGATCGCCCGGCTGCGTCGCCTTCGCTCGCTGGACAAGACGTTCGAGCAATGGTCCGCGAATGCTACGCTCGACGAGCAGGCGCGAATTGGCTGAGCAGACCTCGCCCTGATTGAAAAATATGCCGAAGGCTGCCATGTCGGCCGCGGCATCGAGGTCGCTGCAATCGGCGAAGACGAGGTTCGGACTTTTGCCGCCCGTTTCCAGCCAGACCTGCTTCATGTTCGACTGGCCGGCATATTCGAGAAAAAGTTTGCCAACGGCGGTCGAGCCGGTGAATGCGAGACAGTCGACATCCATGTGACGGCCAAGTGCTTGTCCTGCAGTCTCGCCAAAGCCGGGAACGACATTGAGAACGCCCGCGGGTAGTCCCGCTTCGATGGCAAGCTCAGCAAGGCGCAGCGCGGAAAGCGGCGATTGCTCGGCAGGCTTCAGGACGATGGAATTGCCTGCCGCAAGCGCTGGGGCGCACTTCCAGGTCGCCATATCAAGTGGAAAATTCCACGGCACCACAGCGCCGACGACGCCGAGCGGTTCTCGCGTGACCATAACGAGATTGCCATCTGCAGAAGGGGCAATCTCATCATAGACCTTGTCGATGGCCTCGGCGTACCATTGAAAAATTCCGGCCGATCCGGGTACGTCGATGGTGGCAGCGTCTTGCACCAGCTTGCCCATGTCGAGAGACTCGAGCAGCGCGAACTCCTGCAAGTTTTCGCGCAAGAGCTCGGCTAGCCGCAGCAAGACGGCCTTTCGGTGCGCGGGATCTGCTCGCGACCATTCGCCGGATTCGAAACTCCGGCGAGCAGCGGCAACGGCGAGATCGATATCCTCATGATCGCATGACGAGATCTCCGCTAGGATTTCGCCGGTGGCAGGATTGACGCTGGCGAACGTCTTGCCGGAGCGGGCAGGCACAAATTGTCCGTCGATGAACGCTTTGTTGCGAAAACGGATCGCCGATGCCGCGCCGAGCCAATCGCGATGGCTGAGTTGGTTCATCTTGTCCTCTCGTCGCTGGATTTATATGCGGGTCACGGATCCCCAAGCACGCCGTAGCTCGGCGCCGCTTCCGGGTCGATAGCTCGGGTGACATAGGATTCGAGTTGAGGCTTGTAGCGTTCCCAGAGCGCCGCGAGTTGCTCGATGGGACAATCCTCCGTCCAATCGCAACGAAGATCTGCGACAGGCCAGGACATCTCCCGGACCAACATCATACCGGCAGAATGTAGCGGGCCAGCTTCGCCGCCGTGCGCAAGCCCCGCGCGCAGAGCACCGATGAGACGGTCACCAAGAGGGCCTTCCGACGCTGTGAACGCCTCGGCCATAGCCCGAGGAATGTTGGCGTCCGCCAAGAGATTTCCACCGCAGGCAACGTCGTCTTGGTGGTAGTGCGACCAGATGCCGAGCGCCTTCTCCCCCGAAAAGGCGGCACTCGTTCCCGCAGAATCCACTGCCAGCAGTTGTCTGTAAGCGATGTGATTGGCCGTGCGCGCAACGGTCGCCACGGCTTCGGTGGCAGTCGCGCCTTCAGCCATCAGGTCCAGCACGCGTGACGCCAAGGCCGGATCGGTCACGTTTTGGCTCGCAACGGCGCCGACGCCAGCCCGAGCCCAGGCGCAACGCGCGGCGACAGCAGGTGAAGATGACGTTACGGCAACGCCGAACATTCCTGTCTTGCGGCAGCGGGCGACGATCGAAAATGTCATTGGCCTAGTCCGGAATAACGGCGGTGCCGTCGATTTCGACCAGCCATTCCGGGCGCGCCAGCGCCTGAACGACAAGCCCGGTCGAAACCGGATGCACGCCTTTGATATATTCGCCCATCGTGCGGTAGACCGCCTCGCGATGACGGACATCGGTCAGATAAACGACGACCTTGACCAGATGTTCCATCTTGCCGCCGGCCTCTTCGATCAGCTGCTTGATGTTCTGCATGACCTTGTGGGTTTGCGCGACCGGATCATGGCTATCGATGTTGACGGCATCGTCGAGATTCTGCGGGCACTGGCCTCGCAGCCAGACGATTTTTCCGCCTTGTGTCAACACGGCCTGAGCAAGGTCGTTATCCAGGTTCTGTTCCGGATACGTGTCTTTGGTATTGAACTTGCGGATACGGGTATGCGCCATGAACGTCTCACTTGAGGCTGCGACCAGACGCTCTCGCCATGAGGTCCAGTCAATGCATTCGCAGGTTTAGCACCTGTGGGCTGGGTTGCTCGACATAGCAGAGCATCGGCTCCGAACATTGAGCCAAGCCCGACTACGTCGTCGCGAATTTGGGTTCAGATTTTTCATGATAGGCGAAGTATTTGCGTTGTGTGGCGATATGGTCGGCCAAATACTCGGCATCGTGCCAAACGCCCCAGATGAAGCTCGACCCACGTCGCGATTGCCAGGGCAAACCGAGGAAATAAATGCCCGGTTCGCTCGATACGCCGCGCTGGTGACGGGGGCGACCTTTGTCATCGAAGGCGTCGACCTTTATCCAGCTATAATCTGCGACAAATCCCGTTGCCCAGATGATCGACGTAACGCCCGCTTTTGCGAGATCCAACGACAAAAGCGGATTGGTCACGCAATCAGGGTCTGGCAAGACGTCGCGTGCATGAGGGTCTTCAGCCAAATCCAGCCCATTGCTGGCGGCATACGCGTCTGCCTCATCCAAAAGTGAAAGATAACTGGCGTCGCTCTGCGCCAAGTTCTTCGCGAGATCCGGTGCGAAGCGCATTTTACCATCGTTGTAAGCCAGCGTGCCGCCGACGAGCGTCAGTCCTTGTGCCGCAAGGCGCCGGAAGTCGATCGTCTTGCCACCATAGGCTCCGCTGACAGCAATCGTGACGTGCTCCTTGCCGCGCTCCTGCGCCGGCTCATCCCACTTTCCGAGCACGCCTAGCCACCAGCAAAAGTCGCGACCCCGATACATACGCGGAGGGCGCTCGTGAGGCCCGACGGAAAGATAAGTACGTCGTCCCGCACGTAAGAGCTCATCTGCGATTTGCACGCCCGAAGATCCGGCCCCGACGATCAGCACCGCGCCTTCAGGCAACTGTTCGGGCTTGTGGTATCCCGTGGAGTGCAATTGCTCAATGCCACTTTCCGCCGGGACAATCGATGGTACGATCGGACGTTGGAAGGCGCCAGTCGCGACAACAACCCGCTTGGCCTCAATAACGCCGTCTGAAGTCTCGACCACGAATCCGAGACGGCCGACGTTCCTTTCAATATTCAATACCTCGACGCCACAGCGGATTGCCGCCGCGAACTTCTTGGCATAGGCGACCAGGTAGTCGGCCACGGTTTCTTTTGGCACGAAATCGTCGGGTCCGATCTTCGGATCGACATCGGAAAACTGAAGCCCCGGAAAACGATCGTGCCATGCCGGACCGTTCGTCACCAACGAATCCCATCGATCCGAACGCCACCGTTCCGCAATCCGTTTCCGTTCCAGAACGATATGAGGCACACCGCTCTTGTTCAGGTGTTCGCTCATGGCAATGCCAGCCTGTCCACCTCCAATAATGAGGGTGTCGATCGTTTCTACCGGCATACTCGCGTCCCTTTCTGGGGCCATCCGCCATGGTCGCGGAGATGGCCTGCCCAGAAATCTCTCTATGAGAGCCACGCAATGACGAGAATTATTAATTCATGTAGCAGTGGTTAGGCTCTGCCTATGAGCGCAGAAAGCGCCGAAACACCGGCGATGCCTGGATCAGGTCGAACTTAACGCTTAGAGAGAGGTATTGCAGTCGGCCTGTGCGGTCATCCGGGTTTGCATACTTCGCGAAGCCGTTCCATACATGGCCTGATCGCGGCACCGATGACAGCGGCGGCACGCCCAAAGCGTAAACCGAAAGCTGAAGCTCTTCCGCAATCGCATCGTCGGCATGCCGATCCCATCGACCCGTGTCAGCTTCTCTGATGCTGGACGCTCTTTCGAGCCGTTGCCGATTTTCTTCGCGCCGACGCTTGCCTGCCGAATGTTTCAATCCCGCTCTTTGGCACGTGGCCGACTTGTCCTCGGCGGGTCGCGTTAGGACAGCAGTGCGCGGCACCGGCAATCCATCCGTGCTGCGTCGGGACCATGGCGCCCTCCATCCCTGTTATGAGCTCTGAGCCGTGGCGAAAGTCGGTTGAGGACAGCGAGCTTTCGTCGCCGACATTCTCGAACGTCGAAAGGCAGTGCGTCCATTCATCTAATCAAATCGCATAATTATATATCTAGACGAATAACCTAGATGAGTTGCGAGATTGATACTTATGCGGCTTTATTTTACGTCAATACGTCTAGTTAAAAACACGAGAAATGTCTAATTATTGATCATGTCGTGTTATGGCGTCCGCGGCACATCGAGCCCCCAACTTAGCCCTAACGTATTGATCAAAAGAACTTTCTCTTCCATCCGTCGCTCTCGATGTCTGGGCTGTTATTTGAGCAGCGGCCGGTTCATTTTTGTGCGACCAAGTCATTGTAATTACTTCGGAATTTTTGGTTCTAGGATCTACTCTCAGTTGGCTGCGGACGTGGCGTCACCCGGGGTTTGCCGTCACGTCTGCTGGGAGCTCGCACTTTTAGATCCAGGGGGATTTTAATGCGTAACACGCGAAGAATGGCGTTGTTGGCCATTGGGTTAGGTCTCGCAAGCAACTCCGGTGCTCACGCGGGAGAGAGATTCGAGCTTTGGGACGATCAGTCCTGGATAAGCTTCGGAGCTAGCGTCAAAGCGCAATACATCTACAACCCAGACGTTAGCAATACAGACGACTTTGCTCTGACCAGTGCCCGCATCAACGTGAATGGGCAGTTCAACAAAGTCTGGGGATTCACCTACAACACGGAAATCGATCATGCGCCGGATGACACGTCCGACATCTCTCGCGTGCGAACGCTAGACGCTATTCTCCGCGCTGAATTCAATCCATCGTTCAATGTCTGGGCCGGCCGAATGTTGCCTCCCACTGACCGCGTGAACCTCGATGGACCCTACTATCAGGCGGACGGCGGCGAATATCCGTTCATCAGCGTATTCCCGCAGCTCTTCGGCGGCCGCGACAATGGTGGTTCCGTCTGGGGCGATATCGGCAAGTTCAAATACATGATCGGCGGTTTCCAGGGCTGCACGGCGGGTGACAACTCGTGTGCCAATCCAGATGCCCACGGCCCTCTCGTATCTGGTCGTGTGCAATATGACTTTTGGGACAAAGAAGCCGGCTACTATACGTCGAGCGACTACTACGGCGAGAAAGAGTTGCTATCGGTTGGCCTCGTCGGGCAGTTCCAGAGCAACGCCGCCACGGATGGCATCAGGTCGGGAGACTATAAGGGCTTCAGTGCCGATGTATTGATGCAGAAGAAGGTCTTCGGCGGCGACGTCTTCACGCTCGAAGGTGCTTATTACGTCTACGATACGAGCGGCATCGATACTTCGCTTGTGACAGGAAATGGCGTTCCGGACGGCAATTCCTACATGTTTCTCACGAGCTATCTGATCAATCAGAAAGTTGGGCCAGGTAAGTTCCAGCCGGTGTTTCGCTATCAGGAATTCGATCACAATTTTTCGCCCGACATCAGTGAGTACTCCGTTGGAACGAACTACATCATCAAGGGGCACGACATGATGATGTCAGCGCTCTATTCGAAAGCGAACCAGGACACAGCAGGCAACAAAGACGTCAACCGGTTCATCGGTACGATCCAGGTTAACTTCTAAAGCCAACCTCGTTCTACAAGAACAGAGACATGCGCAGCTTTCCGTCCAACACATGGAAGCTCGCATGTCTCTTTTTTATTGGATCGAATTTGATCTTCTAGCGGATCAACGTCGTGGCTGCTCGCCGGAAGCCGAACCCAAATCCGTGTCCGCAGATTTGCTCGCGACAGGCATCACTTTGAGCGGTCGTTTGTTCATCCATGGCGGATAGATGAAGCGCTCGGTATTATAGGGTTCGGGAGCGATCATCGACAGCGGCTCCCGGTGGTCGTGGATCTGATAGAAGATATGCGGCATGCCGAGCGATGGATCACGCGTCATGACCGGGTATGGAACGACAGCCTGCCAGTCGGGATGGTAGCGAATGGTGCCGTGAACAGTGCGGTAGATCATGCCTTTTAAGGCGAACGCGACTTTCTTGTTCTGCTCGAAGTCACCAGGCGGACCGGAGCCTCCGGCCATAGCGGCGCCGACCGCATAATGATGCATGTTGCTATAGGACTGGCAGCCGATTGTCGGCGTCGAGCCATCTCCGAAGCGCGCTTTGTAACGTGCCTCGAAACGCTTGCCCATCTCGTCGCGGAGAAGCCCGATCACGGACGAGACGATGACGCCGACACTCGCTTCCTGTGCGATGTCCGTGAAGGTTCGATGGACTGCCCCGTACTGGAGATAGACAAGGCAATCCATGGGCTTTTCCACGAACTGCCGCTGAAAATGCGCGAGATCGCCGGCGTAGAAATGTGTGTTGGCCAATACCGCCGGATTTGTCGCGCGAACTTCTTCAATGACATCACGCCATTGGCTCGTTGGCGTTTGGACGATCTTGGGGCCGAAACAAACGCGCCAGCCAAAGCTCGCTGCAGAACTCGCCATCGCATTGGAAATGACTATGCTGTAGGGAGTTGATCCAGAAATGATGGCGAGGCGATCGGAATTCGGCGTCCATTGTCCGCTGTCGCGCAGCCAGGAGATGAACTTTATGAATCCTGGGCCATACCAATAATCCGCCGGGTCCGCCATGAAGCAACCGAAGTAACGTTCGGGGTCGCTCATCACGGTGTCGTGGTGCTGAAGAAGCGTATTGGCGTGAACATAAATGATGCCGGCGTCGGCGATCGGCTCGTATTCCGAATTTTGTGCGCCAATGTTATAGCCATTGACGATGGCGTGGACGCGATGCTTTTCGATCAGCCACCGCGCCGCGGAGACGACTTCTTTCGCCGTCTGCCTGCAGGTGTCGGCGAAGATCGGCTGGATAGGGCGACCAAGTAATCCTCCGCGGGCATTCAACTCTTCGCACGCCAGGATCATTCCGTTTCGAAACTCAGCCCCGTCCGCGGCTGATGGCCCCGTGAGGGGAATCATGCTGCCGATCGGCACGGGCGTTAAGCGGTCTTCCACTTTGACGATTGTCCTTTACTCGAAAGAGCTCAATGGCCCATCTGCTTGAGTAACTCGGGCTCGAATAGGAGGTTGTGCATCAACACCCGCAGTCGCGGCGGACTAACGGGCTTGATAAGCACAGGAACACCGGCATCGCGAATAGTGCTGACTACTTTTGGATCGGCGTCGGCGGTAACGACGATCGCCGGTATTTGATCGCCAACGAGGTCGCGTATCACGTTGATGACATCAAGGCCGGTGCGGGTCTGGAGATTGTAATCCGCAATGATGAGTTCGGGTGCGACGGCGCCTTCGGAGACAAGCCGCTTCGCATCGGTTTCGTTCGCAGCTGCATGCACATCAATCCCCCAACGGCGGAGCAGTTGCGCCATGGATTCTCGCAGAATTTCGTCGTCCTCAACAAGCAGCACCGGAGTTCCTGCAAACTCTCCGGCGACGGCCTCGCTGATGTCGGTCGTGGCGGCAACATCGCTGTGCCAGATATTTCCCAGTGGAATCCAAAGCGAGAAAGTCGAACCCTTTCCAGGTTGAGAGCGCAGCCGGATTGGATGTTCCAGCAATGCAGCCAGTCGCTTGACGATATTAAGGCCAAGGCCGAGGCCGTCTTTCTGAGAACGCTTGCCGTCGGCAACGCGGTAGAATTCGTCGAAAACGCGTTCGGTGTCTTCGGGCCTTATACCGCGTCCCGTGTCGACAACCTCGATGCGTATGCCGCGTACCTCTCTCCTGCAGCCCACAACAATGCCACCCACTTCGGTAAAACGAATGGCATTGGCGACGAAATTACTGAGGATGCGCTCAAGTAGCGCGCGATCCGTCGAGACGGTCTTGGACGATGGCACGAACTTGAGACTAAGGCCCTTCTCCTGGGCCTGATGACGAAACTGAATGTTCAGGCGCTCGAAAAGTTCTGAGAGCTGAAAAGAGGTGATGCGCGGCTGGATCCTTCCCGCGTCGAGCTGCCCGATCTGTAGGAGTGCTCCGAGGAGATCTTCCATAATGGACGCGGCGACGCCCATGGCGTGAAGAATTTCGCGTCGCTGTTCTTCGTCCTCGGCGTGAAGACAATTGTAGATGAGTATTTTCAGTGACGCGAGCGGTTGGCGCAGGTCGTGGTTGGCGGCGCGGAGGAACCGCGACTTCGCCTCGTCCGTTGCTTCTGCCAATTCCTTGGCTTTGCGCAACTCGTGCTCGTTATGTTTGATCGAAGTGACATCGGTAAATGTAACGGCCATGCCGCCTGCCGACGTGGGGCGTTGTGCGACATGAATGATATTGCCCGCAGCAAATTGGAAGTCCGCATCACTTATGGAGCCGAAATCTTCGAGTTTCTCGGAGGCCCATTGTTCAGGCGGGCAAGAGAGCACCCATTCATGCGAATGGGCGACGCCGATCACATACTCCTCGTACCGCATGCCAAGAGTGACGGGCAGATTGCAGTTCCGGTAGAAAGCGTCGTTGATATAAACGAGCAAGCGATCAGGCGACCAGACGAGAATACCGCTGTCGATGGCGTCCAATCCGGCCCAGATTGCCTCAGCTGCCGATTTTGTAGGTGGGCCGTCATCCATTGGCTGCACTTGCGGCGCGACCGAAGTGCGTAACTGCATAATGCACGGCACTCGTTCGATCGCGAAGGTTCAATTTCTTCATTGCGTTTCCGAGATGGATGCGCACGGTCTGGCTGCTCAAGCCAAGCTCCTCAGCAATGGTCTTGACCGACGAACCGCCGCCAAGCAGCACAAGAACATCGCGCTCGCGTTCCGTGAGGACGCCGTGGTCGCGTTCGGAAGAACTTTCTTGCGGACGTTCCGGCGGCGCCGATGAGCGCTCAATAATCCGGCGCGGAAAAGAAACCTCTCCCGCCAGCACGCGCTCAAGAGCGCGTTCGATCTCAGGGCCGGGCGCCGACTTCGGAATATATCCGATTACGCCCTGTTCGAGAGAGCGGATGACGTGCTCAATATCTTCGTGCACGGACACGACGACGATAGGCACTTCCGGGAACTTTGAGCGCAGGGCGTGCAATCCGCCCAATTCATCGAAACCGGGCATGACGAGGTCCAGCAGGATCAAGCTCGTATCCGGATGCTCGGCGAGCAGGGCGACCAATTCGCCGAAGGTCTCGGCTTCATATGTCTCAAGGGTGCGCTCCAATCTGCGCATCACTTGCTTGAGGGATTGTCTGACCACCCAGTGGTCGTCTGCAATTATGACTTTCATGCCCGAAAACGCTAGCTCCCCAATATAGTCGCCCTGCGTGTGTCTAGAAGGGACGACACGTCTAGCGCCACCTTTTCAATTCGTAAGTAACCATCATCCGACCTGTGCTCGCATTCCACCTATGATTCCTGGAAAGCGAAAGGGCGAGCGACAATTTTTGAAGGCAAAAACACACATGCAATGCTCGCGTCAATGGCTGTTAAGGCCGAAATCGGTTGCGGGACGAAGTAAAAATCCGAGCTCTTTTGAATTCTCTAGATCGCCGATTTTTGCCCGATATTTCAGCCGCCTGCACGTCAAAAATGCGGGATACGCACGATATTTCATCAAGAATATCTAGATAGAGAATTATTTTCTCGGCGGGCAAGAAAAATAATTGACGCTCCCGATCTCCTCGTGAATTATCTAGATGTTAGCGGCTAGATCGTAGCTCAAACGTCTAGCGTTTGGTGTCGCGGGGGGCGCCGCCACTCCGCCATGCAGGGGACCGGATAAATGGATTTCACTCGCCGCAAAGTTCTTAAGACGACGCTCGCTGCTTCTGCAGCCGTAGCGATGCCTCACGTTTGGTTGCCGAAGTCGGGCGAGGCCTGGGGGGCGACGCTCAAAAAAGGCGAGCCGATCAAAGTCGGCCTGCTGTTCTCTCTCACCGGCGCACTCGCCGTGCCGGAGGAGGATTCGACGCTGGTGCTCCAATACGCATTCGAAGAGATCAACAAGAACGGTGGCGTCAATGGTGTGCCGGTTGAGCCCGTCATCGTCGATGCCAAATCCGACTTCAACGTTTACACCGAGAAAGCAAAAGAACTCATCCTTCGCGAAAAGGTCATCGCGCTGTTCGGCTGCTACACGTCCGCGAGCCGCAAGGCCATTCTACCGACAGTGATGCAGCGCAACCATCTGCTCTACTATCCGACTTGCTACGAAGGTGCGGAGTGCACGCAGAACACCATCTGCACCGGTCCGCTCGCCAACCAGCACTCAAAAGACCTCATCCCTTTCATGGTCGAGAAGTTCGGCAAGAAGGTCTTCTTCGTCGGCTCGAACTACGTATGGCCGAAGGAATCGAACAAGAACGCGAAGATCTGGCTGGAACAAGCAGGGGGAGAGCTGCTGGGCGAGGAATACATCCCGCTCGGCAGCTCCGAATTCGGTCCCGTCCTCAACAAGATCCGGGACACCAAGCCGAGCTTCATTTTTTCTACGGTCGTCGGTGCGTCGGACATCGCCTTCCATAAGCAGTTCAAGCAGGAAGGCTTCAAAGTGGATTCGATGCCGATTGCATCGCTTACCACCGGCGAAATCGAAACCCGCGCGATGGGCGCCGAATTTGGCGCTGGTCACTTCCTCTCAGCTCCGTACTTCCAGACGCTCGATAACCCGACCAACCACAAGTTCGTCGAGGGCTTCTTGAAGAGCAAGTACGGCAAGAACGGCGTGACGCACTATAACATGGAGGAAACATACCTCTCCGCGTACGTCTTCAAATACGGCTTGGAGAAGACCGCCGCCGCGGTAGGCATCGAAAACGTCACGCCGCGCGCCATTCGCGATCACTCGGGCGGCCTCAAGGTTGAAGATGCCGTATCGCCCGAAGGATTGGTTTGGATCGACGAGAATAACTTCAACACGTGGCTGAAGCCGAAGATCGGCCAGTGCCAGGCCGACGGCACCTTTAAGGTGTTGAAGTCCGCGGAAAAGAACGTGGCGCCCGATCCTTACTCGATTTACCCGAACCTAGGCACCTGCACCAAGGACGGTCTGAAAGCGCCTGACGGGAAAATCCGCACCAACGTCATCTGACGAAAGCGGGCCCCGCGCTTTCCCGCGACGCGGGCCCGCCTCATGACCAACGTTGAAATGCAGACGCGCTCATTCGAGTGCGGGGGCGTAGGTCTGCGCCCTCTTGGTAAGGAACATACTCGCCATGGATCTCGGTTCGCTTGTGAATGCGCTTATCCTGGGTGTCAGTATTGCGAGCATTTGGCTCATCGCGGCGCTCGGGCTGACGATCATCTACGGCACGGCGGGCGTGATCAACATGGCTCATGGCGAGTTCATTATGCTCGGCGCCTACAGCTCTTACATGCTGCAGTCGTATCTAAAAATTCCGTATTTGCTTTGTATTCCCGCATCATTCGTGATCGTGGCGCTCGTAGGCCTCGCCTTGGAGCGTGGGCTGATCCGTTATCTCTATAAACGACCGCTGGATACGCTTCTCGCCACCTATGGCGTGTCGCTTGTGCTGATGCAGGGCGTGCGGCTGATCTTCGGCAGCGACCCAAAATACATATCCGTGCCCGAGATCTTCTCAACCAATATTGCTCTTGGATCGGCCTCCATCTCGACGTTCCGCGTCATTGTCCTGGCCATAACCGCGCTGCTCGTGCTGGCGCTCTGGTTTCTGTTCTATAAGACGCGTTTCGGCATTCAAGTCCGTGCGGTTGTGCAAAACAAGGAGATGGCATCCTCGTTCGGCATCAACTCCGGCAGGATATACATGATGACGTTTGCACTCGGCGCGGGGCTCGCAGGTGTTGCTGGTTCGCTCTTCGGTGTGCTCGCAATCGTGTTGCCGACAATGGGCGCCAGTTACGTCGTGCAGGCGTTCCTGATGGTGATCGTCGGCGGGGGTTCGCTCGCGGGCAGTGTTGCCGCTAGCGGCATGGCCGGTGAGATGCAGTCCGTCTTTGCGGCACTCACGAACGATACGTTCGCTCGCTTCATCATCTTCGTGCTGATCGTCGTGTTTCTCAGATTCAGGCCTCAAGGTCTTTTTGCCCAGGGCGGCGTGAGGCGATGAAGCAGATCATCAGCTGGCCATTCTGAGGACGGGATCGGAAATCATGGGCAATCTTTATCATAACAAGACGGCGCAGTGGATCGCCTATGCCGTGTTCTTCGCGGCCGTCGGAGCGGTGCCGCTGTTTGTGAGCGATAGTTTCGTTCTCAACCAGCTTGCGACCTATGGCGTCTACGGCATGCTCGCGCTTTCGATCAGCCTCTGCTGGGGGTTTGGCGGCATTCTTAATCTCGGCCAGGGTATCGCGTTCGGCCTCGGAGCCTATGGCATGGCAATGACCATGCAGATGCAGACACAGACGGAATCAAATCCGATTCCGCCGTTCATGCTCAACAACAGCCTCGATCATCTTCCTTGGTTTTGGGCGCCGTTCCAAAGCACTGTGGCCGGAATCTTTCTGGCGATTGCGGTGCCGACGTTCTTCTGTGCGCTTTTCGGAACCATTATGTTTCGAGCCCGCGTGTCGGGCGTATTCTTCACCATCATGACGCTTGCGATGCTGTCGGCATTCTACACGATCATTCTTGATCAGCAGGCCTACACCGGAGGTGCCAACGGATTATCGCCTCCCTCACCGCTGCAAATCGGCGGCTACGAAATCGACCCCTACAGCCCCACAGCCTACTGGGTCGTGTTCGTGGCGCTGTGCGGTGCCACCATCGTTGCCAAGCTTCTCACGCAAAGTTCGTTTGGCCTCGTAACGCAGGCTATTCGCGACGATGCCGAACGCGTGCGCTTCCTCGGCTACAGCGTCTCGGGATACGAGACTGTGATCTATACGATCTCGGGCTTGATCGCGTCGATCGCAGGGTGCTGCTGGGTGATGCTCGTCCAATACGTTTCTCCCCAACAGCTCGACGTCGGCTTCAGCCTGTCAATGGTGATCTGGGCCGCGATCGGTGGCCGCAATTCCCTCATTGGCGCGATGATCGGAGCGTTTGTAATCCAGGGCGCGCAGAGCTATTTGGGCGACGCGCTTCTTTCGACGTGGCTTCTCGTCCTCGGCGGCTTCTTCATTGTCGTCGTGCGGTTTCTTCCCAACGGCCTCGCGAGTCTCGTTGAAGCCGGTCTCGGGCTTTTCAGCTCGCGGCCCACCCCTTCGTCAAATACCGCGGGTGAAGCCATGGGCGTCGAAGAGGGGGCCTATCGATGAGCGGACTTCTGGAAATCAGGAACCTGTCGAAGAGCTTCGACACGACAAAAGTCATCAATGACTTCAGCATGACTGTCGACGAAGGGACCATCTGCTGCCTCGTCGGCCCCAACGGCGCAGGCAAGACAACGACGATCGACCTCATTACGGGCCGCGTGAAGCCGACGTCGGGCAAGATCATTTTCGTGGGCGACGATATCACGGGCGAGGATGAGCATGTGATCGCGCGTGCTGGAATTGGCCGGAAATTCCAGGTTCCGGCCGTGCTTCGGGACATGACGGTGCGGCAAAATCTGGAAGTCGCGTACAGCCGCGAGACGAATCCGTTCAGGAATCTTTTCAGGTTCCGTCGGGCTGGTCTGAAGAAAAAGTTCGACGAGGTCGCAGCGATCGCAGGGCTTGCGCGCCGTCTCGATGTGCTTGCGGGAAATCTTTCGCATGGCGAGACGCAATGGCTGGAGATCGGCATGGTTCTGATGCAGGAGCCCCGGCTCATGCTGATGGACGAACCGATCGCCGGCATGACGGAAGGCGAGATCGAGAAAACGGCGCACATCTTCAAAGAGCTGCGAAAAACTTCCACGCTCATCGTCGTCGAGCACGACATGGGTTTCGTTCGCGAGATCGCCGATGTCGTAACCGTCATGCACATGGGATCGCTTCTGGCACAGGGCAGCATCAGCGAAATCGAAGCCAATCAACGCGTGCGTGATGTCTATCTCGGCGAGCAGGAGGCGGCATGACCAGGCTCTTGGAACTCAACAACGTTACATCGTACTACGGTGCGACGCCGATCCTCAGAGATTTCTCGTTCGATCTGGAGAAGGGGCAATGCGTGTGCGTCCTTGGACGCAACGGCGTCGGCAAAACCACCTTGATGCGCACGATCATGGGCTTGACCGATAAGTCCACGGGTGCGATCAAAATCAACGGCGACGAAATCAGCTCCAAGCCAACCTACGTCCGCGCAACGTATGGTCTCGGCTACGTTCCGCAGGGCCGTGGCATTCTCGCGGATTTCACCGTGCGAGAGAACATTCTTCTCGGTACGTTCGCACGTAAAGACAACGTTGCCGACGTGCCGGAGCTGTGTCTCAAGATCTTTCCGTATCTTCGCGAAAATCTCGATCGCCGCGCCGGGCTTCTGTCGGGCGGCCAGAAGCAGCAGCTCGCCATCGCCCGAGCGCTGGCTGTCGATCCGCAGATCCTGCTTCTCGATGAGCCGACCGAGGGCATTCAGCCGAATATCGTGCACGAGATCGGTGAAATTCTGAAGATGCTCAACAAAGAGCTGGGTATCAGCCTGATCTTGACAGAACAGCACATCAAGGTTGCGCGGAAACTCGGAGACGCGTTCGTCATGGTCGACAATGGCCGGGTCGTCGCGCGCGGTCCGATCGCCGAAATGACGGATGAACTCGTCGAGCGGCACATGACGATTTAGCGAAATAAAGGAAGCCGGGATTTGGCACCGTTCCGCACAGACCGGAACGGCGCCCCACGATCGAAGACAAGCGAAACACCAACTTACGGAGACCGCATGATCTCAATTCCAAAGAAGGGCACGCCCGAGCGGGAGGAATTGATCCGCCTGCACAAGGAATGCGTCGAGTCCATGAAAGGAGTCGCAGGATTTTCTGTTCTGAAGTGCGAAACGCCCGGCGATACGACAGTCGTCACTGGCGGCGTTCATGAGCATCCTGTGCTTCGCCGCGTTCTGCTGCGCATGCGCGGTGAGTCGCCGAAAGGCAAGCTGATCGTCATCTGCACCAAGGTCGATAAGGAATGGCGCATCGGGCGTCTCTCGGGCATTCGCGGCGTGCCGCCCGTGTTCGTCAACGACAAGGTCTACGACGACGAGCAGGAAATTCAGCACGACATCTTCCTCATGCGGCTGGACGAGTTGCCCGAAACTGCCGGCAATCCGGAAAATTTCGAGGAAGGTTGGAAGCACCGCGACGACAACTGGCCAGTGACCTGATCCTGCAGCGTTGAGGGCGGGAAGGATTGGGCCTTTCTGCGCAAATAAAATCTATCCCTGCTGCGTCTTCGGTCGAAGACGTGAATGGCGGAGCCTTGGGCAGGGAACGTCAAAACTGGAGAATGATTATGTGTGCCATGAGGCTGACGGGATATGCTGACAAGTTCGGCGTGCATCCTGGCGATAAGATTAAGTTCTATGTCAATTGCGACGGCCCGTCGGAATTCAAAGCCGAGGTCGTCCAGATGATTCATGGCGATACGAACCCGCGCGGTCCGGGCTTTATGGAGAAGCCCATCGAGTCGACGGCCGCCGGCGTATACAAGGGCCGCAAGCAGATTATTCACGGCGGTTCCTACGGCTATGTCGAGGACGCTCCGCAGTTTCATGTCGAGAGCTTCACGCTGCAATGCTGGATCTGGCCGACGACGCCGAAAACGCATCCGCGCTACTGGAAACACGGTGCGCAGGGTCTCGTCACGAAATGGATGGACGGCAAGGGTTACGGCCTCTTCATCAACGAGGAGGGCTGCGTCGAGCTTCGCATCAACGAGCATAAGATCACGACGGGCGTGCCGATCCGCGATCATGCCTGGCACTTCGTCGCCGCAAGCTTTGATTCCAAGACCGGCGAAGTCGTGCTCTATCACGAGCCGCAGATCGTTTACGCACTCGATCCGGTGGTCGAGCCGGTCAAAACGACGGTTGACACAACCATTGCACACACGTCTGCGCCCGTTGCGCTGGCTGCCTACGCCGAGAAAATTGACAATGATCCGTTGGCGAAGTCGTCTCTGCCGGTCGGCGTCTGGTTTACCGGCAAATACAACGGCAAGATCGACAGCCCGCGCATTTGCAGCAAGGCGCTCAGCCGCTTCGAGATCGAGCAGATGAAGGGCGGCGCCCAGCCGGGCCTCACCGAACGGCGTAACTCCGGCCCGACCGGTGCGCTGTCGGAAGCCATCGTGGCGGCCTGGGACTTCTGGGACGGCATCGACACGATCGTCGCCAAGGACAATGGCCCCTATCGCTTCGATGCGCAGCTTGTGAACTGTCCGACGCGCGCTCTAACAGGCTACAACTGGAGCGGCCAGAACTTCGATTGGAAGTATGCAAAGAAAGAATACGGCGCGATCCACTTCCACGATGACGACGTCGATAACGCGCGCTGGGAAGCAGATGTCGAATGGGACGTTCCGGCGGACGGTATCAAGAGCCGCTTCTACGCCCTGAAGGTCACGACGACCGAAGGCGACGAGGATTACATTCCCTTTTGGGTCGTTCCGAAGATCGGCAAGGAGCAGTCGAAGATCGCCGTAATGGTGCCGACGATCAGCTACATGGCGTATGCGAACGAGCACGTCGCCTGTAACGCCGGCGGCGCGGAATTGTTCGTCTACCGCGTTCCGATCATGCAGCATCAGAACATGTTCCTGGCCGAGCATCGCGAATACGGCGGGTCGATCTACGATACGCACACCGATGGTTCGGGCATCTGTCTGTCGTCCCGTCTGCGCCCGATCCTGTCGATCCGGCCGAAGTACGATCACTTCCTCGCGCAGGCGCCGTGGCAGTATCCCGCCGATCTTCATCTCATCTATTGGCTGGAGACGATGGGCTATGAATACGACGTCATCACCGACGAAGACGTGACGTACGACGGGCTCGCTCGCCTTGAGAACTATAATGTCATCATCACAGGCTCCCATCCAGAGCACAACTCGGGCACCCAGCTCGATGCGCTGCATAACTATACGCAGCGTGGCGGTCGTCTCATGTATATGGGCGCCGACGCGTGGTACTGGGTGCACTCATACCACCCGGCCTACAACTTGGTTGGCCGCGGTATCATAACCGAAATGCGGCGCTGCGAATCCGGCATCCGTACCTGGCGTGCGGAACCCGGCGAGTACTATCACCAGGGTACGGGCGAGCTTGGCGGCATGTGGCGCTTCCGCGGCCGTTCGCTCTATTCGGTCGCTGGCGTCGGCATGACGAACGAAGGCTTCGACGTTTCGACCTACTACAGCCGTACACCAGACAGTCTCGATCCGCGCGTTGCGTGGGCGTTCGAAGGCATCTCGTACGAAGAGCCGATCGGTAATTTCGGTCTCGTCGGCGGCGGCTGCGCCGGTCTCGAACTTGATATCGTTGACGTCACGCTCGGCTCGCCTCCGCACACGCTTGCAGTCGCGACATCGGCGGGACGCCATACCGAGGCCTACCTGCTCGTCATGGAAGACTTCGGCTTTAACCAGCAGGGTCTCGATGGCACGACGCATCCGCGTGTCCGCGGAGACATCGCCTTCCATGAGACGCCAAATGGCGGCGCATGTTTTGCGTTCTCATCGATCGCATTCTGCGGCTCGCTACCCTGGAACAACGGCAAGAACAATGTCTCGACGCTCGTCGGGAATGTTCTGAACCGCTTCATGCAGGATGGACCGCTGCCGCCTCCGCCGGCCAACGCGATCAAGCATCGCGGTCGCGCGGATTACGAGACCCCGGCCCTTGTCTCTCAAAGCTGAAGACAAGGCGACGACGGTGCCCACGGCTCGTCCGTGGGCACCGGTTTCTCTCTCTGCGACGAAATGAGGGTCAGCTCGGATGCTTTATCGTCCCGACCTCGGCTTCCGCGATGAAGGCCAGGAACTTTCGAGTGAATCATTTTATGCTGATGCGCTCGGGCGTTTCGGTGAAGCCCGCGTACTGCCGCCCGTCGTCTTCCGCTCATTTCGCTACAGTCTGTTGGAAGACGAGATGATTTGGACGCGCGATTGGATTTGCATCGGGACGGAAGATGAGATTCCCCGCGAAGGCGATCTCTTGCCTTTTACCGTTGGGATACACGGAATTCATGTCCAACGTGTAGGACAGGAGTTGAAAGCGCGCTTCAACAAGGCGCAGCATGGCGGATGCCGCGCTATTCCGCTCCAGTGCCAAACAGGCAAGAAAACAAAATGCTCGTTCACATCCTGCGGCTATAGTCGCGATCGCGGGGCCATCGCGGCGGGCGATCTCGGTGAAGGCGCGCCGGAAATGGAACAGTATCTCGGCTCGCAGCCGGAGCGCTTGTTGACGGCCCACACTGCGCGTCTCGGGCCGCTTGTCTTCGTCAATCTCGACGTCAATCCTGCAGCCGCAAATTTGGTATTTGCGGAAATTGCGGAAGCCGGCGGCTTCTTTCGCGGTGACACGCAATGCGTGTCCTCTGGCACACTTGAATTTCCGGCGAACTGGAAGATTCTGGGGCAGCACCTCGCGGCGGGAGAGGTGATGACGGAGAACTTGGACGGCGAATGGCTGCTTGTACGAACCACCGCCGGTGGGAAAGCTGCTCTCGTGGCTTGGCTCTTTCCGAATCTCGTGCTGATGCGCGCGGGGAATGAGACATGCGCCGTCGTTTTGCAGCAGTCGGCGCTTGGACAAACGATTTGCCGATATTTCATTTATGGCGCTGTCGAAGAGAGCAATTCGACCTTCTGGACTGCGGAGATCGAACGGCGCGCAGTAGGGGCGTGTAAAGATCATAAGGATATCGTCCGTTGGGGGACGAATTATCGTCCTGAAACGATCGGCGCGGCCCTCCCGGTGCAGCAAGACCTGCAGGGGCTTTGGATGCAGAGGATGCTTGCTTGGCGAGCCACGCGTGCATCCATGCAGGAAATCCGCAACAAATATTTCAATACGCACGAGGTTGACCGACATGCTCTCGATGAAGTTTGAGATCGACGATGGCTCACCGCTCGCAAGTGCCGTAGCTGCCTATGAGAAGGAAGATTATCAGGAAGCGTTCGCGCTGTTCATGGATCTCGCCGAGCAAGGAAATTCTGACGCGAAGGCGTGGATCGCTGCGATGTACGTAAACGGTGAAGGCGTTACCGCATCTCTTCCAACAGCTGTCGAATATTATCGCGAAAGCGCCGAGGCGGGTAACGTTCTTGCTCAGACAAATCTCGGCGCAATGCTTGCGATGGGACAGGGAACGGCGCGCGACGAGGCGGCGGGTGTGCGCTGGCTGACCAAGGCCGCCGAAAAAGGCGATATTTTCGCACAATACAACTTGGCTACGCTGTATTCGAAAGGTGACGGCATACCTGCCGATCATGCGCTCGCAGCCAAATGGTATCGGGCGGCGGCCGAGGCAGGCCATTATCCCTCTCAGGCGCGCCTCGGATTTTTTTATGCGAACGGCGTTGGGGTAACGAAAGATCGCGTCGAAGCCTATGTGTGGCTCTCGCTGGCAGCGCAACATGGCGTCGGAACGGCGTTGAACTCGCTTGAAGCGCTCGTCGGCCAAATGTCGACAGAGGAAAAACGCCAAGGTCTTGCATTGGTCGAAGCGTGGCGGTCGCGCACGAGCGAGATCTCGCGACATGCCCGCTTGCAACCTCGATTAGGATGAGCGCCATGGTCTTTAGTCCGCAACAAATCAAATTCGAGTTTCTCAGCTACATTAAGGAATTTGGAGGTCGTCCGAACGAGTGGCAGGTGGGATGTGCCGCCGACGCTCAGCTCGCGATGTTCGAGCGTGAGGGTGTCGACCGTGAGAGAGACATCTGGCTCTGGAAGCCCGCGCTTTCGGTCGCCGCGGCGAAGATCGTTTTTCGCTATCTGACGGAGCAGCTTAATGTTCGCATCTGTGAAGGTGAAACACAGGGGGCGCACATATTCCTTTTTAAGAAGCTGGCCGATGCCGGAGCGCGCGCGAAAGCAATCTAGGTTTTTGAAAGCCCATGTCGGTGAGAATAACAAAGTTTCTGACCGATTGGCTGCGATGGAACGTAGTCAACCGTATCGGCGGACCGGATGACGTTCCGGCGCTGGCAGATAGGTGTCTAAAAGATGCGCGACGCCAAGGAATATCGTCATCAGATATCGAAAGGGCGATTGGCCCGGTCGAAGAATGCATTCGCCAATCGCTTCTTCAGAAACAGAAATGAAAAGTCCACGAAGGCTGCAGCCGCTCAGTTGAGGGGGGCTAGATCGCGACCAGCAATGAAGGAGCTGCGCAGATGCTTCGCATAGATCGTGTCGTTGGTGATCGTTCCGATCCGTATTTGCGGGAGAAATTGCACGATCTCTCACATCGAGGATCAATCGACATCGTCGAGCTTTCGACGCTCGATCTCGACCGGCATCGGTTGCGCGCGCGGACGGAAGGTGGCGAGGAAATAGCAATTGCGCTACCGCGTGACGAGAAATTATTCGATGGCGCGGTTCTTCACGTCGACGAGATGAGAGCTATTGTCGTGCGCGCCGGAGAGCAACGTTGGATGCGGCTGTCGCCGCGCTCGCTTCGTGATGCCATAGAGCTGGGCTATCACGCCGGAAATCTGCACTGGCGCGTTCGCTTCGAGGCCAGCGATATCATGGTGGCGTTAGATGGGCCGATCGCATCTTATCTCGCGCGCGTCGAGCATATAATCAAGGCTGGAGGAGCTTCGGTCTCTGAGGTCGCCGAATGACGACAGGCTTGCTGCTTCGCGCGTTTCAGCACGTCGACAGTCAATTTCCTTCCGGCGGGTTTGCTTTTTCGCAAGGGTTGGAAGCCGCGTCGCAGCTGCAGGATTTGCTGGGGCCATTCGATCCGGAGACCTCAGTCACTGTTCAGATCAACAACCGCTGGGCAGGAGCCGATCGCGTCGCGCTCGTGCGAGCCTATCGGTGCGGAGGTGATTTGAGCACACTTGCCGAAGTCGACGCAGAAGTCGAAGCGTCGACATGCAATGATTTGTTGCGCGCAGGATCGCGCCGCAATGGCATCGGTCTGCTGACGTCGCACGCACGTATCGGCAGGCCGGAGGCTTCGCGTTACCGGGAGATGATCAGGTCGTCTCTGGCCTTCGGGCATCTCACTGTCGTCCAAGGTCTGATATGGCGCTCTTTGGGCATAGATGAATCGACAGCCATCCTGATGAGCGGTTATCAGGCCGCAACGTCACTGACGACTGCCGCAATCCGACTTGGGCTTGTTGGAGCAATTGAAGCTCAGGTTGTGCTGGAACGTTCGCTGGACCGGGTTGCTGCGTTGGCTGACGATCCGGTTGCGACCGGGCAGCCGCTGCAATCCTTCATTCCACTTTCGGAAATTGCGGTCGCGATGCATGGCACCAGCGGTCAGAGACTGTTCTCCAACTGAATTCGAGGAACTTGCAAGCAGATGTACTTGACGCCGACCGAACTTGAACGTCTCACCATCTTTACGGCGGCAGAGCTTGCGCGAAAGCGTCTTACAAAGGGGCTGTTGCTCAACTATCCGGAAGCCGTGGCACTCATATCTGACGAAATTCTTGAAGGCGCGCGCGAGGGGCGGAGCGTTGCGGAAATGATGTCGCTCGGTTCGCAGGTACTGACGCAAAGCCAAGTCATGCCCGGCGTCCCGGCAATGTTGCCGATGCTGCAGGTTGAGGCAACGTTTCGTGACGGCACCAAGCTCGTCACCATTCATGAGCCGCTCCGTCCCACCGCCGACACTGCCACGCAGGACGGTCACGAGCCTGGGGCTATTATCGCTGAAGAAGGCGATGTCGAACTCAATGCGGGACGTCGCAAGATCACGCTGCAGGCGGTGAATACAGGCGATCGGCCCATTCAGATCGGCTCTCACTATCATTTTTTTGAGGCCAACAGCGCTCTTGAGTTCGATCGGGCCGCGGCATTCGGAATGCACCTCGATATCGCTGCAGGAACTGCGGTGCGCTTCGAGCCGGGGCAGGACAAGATCGTTTCGCTTGTTGAGTTTGGCGGCAACCAGAAGCTTTCCGGACTGAATGGACTTTCTGATGGTCTCGCCAACGATCCCGCCGCGAAAGCCGCGGCCATTGCGCGTGCGCGCGATCTGAAGTTCCGCGGCAGCTGAGAATAAGGGGAATCCGTTGGCAACTTTATCGCGCCGCGACTATGCCGCCATGTACGGTCCCACTCTTGGTGATGGAGTGAGGCTCGGTGATACCTCGTTGGTCGCGGTCATCGAAAAAGACCACGCCGTCTATGGCGACGAATGTCTGCATGGCGGCGGCAAAACCCTGCGAGACGGAATTGGTCTCGCGGCCGGCGTGACGAGTCGCGAAGGCGCTCTCGACTTCCTCTTATGCAACGTCACCGTGATCGATGCCGTGCTCGGTATCGTGAAAGGCGATCTCGGCATCAAGGAAGGCAGGATCGTCGGAATCGGGAAGGCCGGAAATCCCGACATCATGGACGGTGTCGATTCGCGGCTTGTCGTGTCGGCCGCAACGACAGTCCGCGATTGCGAGGGAATGATCGCCACTGCCGGCGCCATCGATGTTCACGTCCACTTCGACAGTGCACAGCTATGCGAACACGCAATCGCGTCCGGTATTACGACGATGCTCGGCGGCTCGTTGGGACCAATCACTGTCGGTATTGACTCCGGCGGCCCGTTTAACGTCGGCAAGATGCTGCAGGCGGCCGAGCACTGGCCGATCAACTTCGGCTTTCTAGGCCGTGGCAATTCGCACAAACCGGCGTCTCTGGTCGAACAGCTTGAGACAGGGTGCCTCGGCCTGAAGCTGCACGAAGATTGGGGCAGCATGCCAGCCGCCATCGATATGTGCTTGCGCGTTGCCGATGAACTGGATTTTCCGGTTCAGATCCACACCGACACGCTCAACGAGTCCGGCTATCTTGAAAACACGTTGGCAGCGATCGGCGGACGTACAATTCATATGTACCACACCGAAGGTGCCGGAGGCGGCCATGCGCCGGACATTATTCGCGTTGCGGGTGTTCCATGGTGTCTGCCTTCGTCGACCAATCCGACGAACCCTTACACGGTAAATACGTTTGACGAACATCTCGACATGACGATGGTTTGTCATCACCTCAATCCGGCAATTCCCGAGGATGTGGCCTTCGCCGAGAGCCGGATCCGTGCGCAGACCATCGCAGCCGAAGATATACTGCATGACATCGGCGCCATTTCCATGCTCGGCTCGGACAGTCAGGGGATGGGACGTATCAACGAGGTCATTTGCCGGACGTGGCAACTCGCCGACAAGATGAAGCGGCAGCGCGGCCGCTTGCCAGAAGAACAGACACGTTTCGGAGACAACGAGCGCATCAAGCGTTACATCGCCAAATATACGATCAACGCGGCCCGCACGTTTGGAATCGCGGAGCACATCGGCTCGCTGGAAGATGGCAAGATGGCTGACATCGTCGTCTGGCATCCGGCATTTTTCGGTATTAAGCCTGAACTCATCATCAAAGGCGGATTCATCGCGTGGGGCGCTATGGGCGACAGCGCTGCCTCTCTGATGACCTGCGAGCCGCGCATGCTGAGGCCGCAATGGGGCGCGTTCGGGCGCGCAAGCAAGGCTTTGTCGGCGTGCTTCGTCAACCCATTGGCAATCAATGGCGGCATCGCCGAGGCGCTCGATTTGCAGAAGCCATTGCTCGCCTCCCGTGGAACGCGAGACCTCTCAAAGAAGGATATGGTGCGCAACGATGCGTGCCCCGATATCCGTGTTGATCCGCAGACGTTTGAGGTTTTTGTCGATGGGAAGTTGGCTACGTGTGGGCCGGCGCATGAATTGCCTCTCGCGCAGCGCTATATGTTGAGATGATGTCATGGATGCTAGTCACTCATTCACCACTGTTCAGACGTCTCGCGCGGGCGCCGCGCGGGTTGGCATCGGCGGTCCGGTTGGATCTGGAAAGACTGCTCTCATTGAGCGGCTTATTCCGGCGTTCGCCAAACGTGGCATTTCTCTCGCCATCGTGACCAACGATCTCGTCACGGCCGAAGACGCCAACCGGATTCGTCGTTCGGGCCTTATCGACCCGGCGCGCGTCGCAGCGGTGGAAGCAGGAGCATGTCCACATACGGTGATCCGCGAAGATCCGACACTTAACATCGCCGCGGCTGACGAACTAGAAGCCAAGTTTCCCGATGTCGAGCTCATTCTGATCGAAAGCGGCGGCGACAATCTCGCATCGACATTCTCCCTCGATCTTGTCGATTGGTGGATCTTTGTCATCGACGTCGCCGGAGGTGACGACATCCCACGCAAAAATGGGCCGGGCGTGCTGAAGTCCGATTTGCTGATCATCAACAAGATCGATCTCGCGCCATATGTCGGTGTCGATCTCGCCCGCATGGCACACGAAGCGACTGCGGCTCGCAGCGGCCGCGCGCCCATTCTCACCAATTGTAGGAAAGAAGATGGAATTGAACCGATCGTAGACCGCATTTTCTCAGAAGTACTTTTGCGATGAATATCGGATGGCCAACGCTGCGCCGCGGGGCGACAGATGGTCTGCCGCTATCCGGAAGGTTCGATCTTGAGTTTATCCGCCACGGTAGTCGCACATCGATATGCCGCCAATTCGTATCGTATCCGTTTCATCTCGCGCGGCCGTTTGCTCTCGATCCTCTCATTCCGCAGCTGATGACCGTCTATCAGCAGTCGTCTTCCGGCGGTCTTTATCGCGCCGAGGAGCTTGAAAGTCGTATTCTGGTCAGGCGCGACGCCGCAGCGCATATCACGACACAGGCGGCAACGATCATCCATGACTGCCAAGGACAGCCCGCCAAACAAAGGGTTGACGTTGTCGTGGAAGAAAACGGCTTTCTGGCTCTCACCCCCGACCCGTTTATCCTTTTTCCGGGAGCGTCCTGCACGACCATAGTGAATGTCGCTATGGCACCGCAGGCGGTTGTTTTGTTGGCGGATGCGTTCTCACAGCACGATCCGAAAGGTAATTCGCATCCATTCGATACTTACGTCTCAAACGTGAGCATCTGGGATGAGAAGGGGAAATTACTCGCGCGCGATGCGCAAAAAATTACAGGCGCGAACCTGGCGACGACGCATTCTCCTATGCGCGGTTGGAGCTTCGTTTCGAGCTTCATGCTGTTGGGACGTCCGGAGAAATTGCCTTCGCAGGACGCGCTTCGGCGCTGGTTTGTCGGCACGGAAAATGCGGTCGTTGGCGTAAGCGAGCTTCCCAACAATGTGGGATGGGGAATCCGGTGTCTTGCTCGGGATGCCGTTGCGGCTCGTAAAATTGCCGATCAGCTATTTTCGATCAGCATACGCTCCGTTTTCGGGAGCGATCCTGCGCAGCGGCGAAAGTGATCGCCAACAAAATCGAGAAGTGAGCGGCAGAGAGAACAAGAGACGAACCATCCGTCGCCGATCAATTATCGACGCCACGTCAGTGAGATTTATCTGACTGACGTGATAGGCCGCCCGTGGCGGCTGCACCCCTTTTAGAAAGTTCTCATCTTTAACCGATCATGTTCGAGGGGCCTAGGACCCGCCATTAACTGTCAGACGGAGTCGCAAGCCTTTCCTGGGCCGCTTGGACAAGGGCTTCCAACGCCGGGCGAGCTGGAGCAAAGAAGGTCGCGCCGGTCAGCGGGGTCGAGAAATCCAATAGCCGGTCGTAAGCGCCGGGTCTATCGCCGACATACATGCGTTGAAGCATCTTCTCGATGACCCAAAGGTATCGCGAATAGCCAATGAAATAGGTGCCGAACTCGTTTTGTCCCGGGCGGCCAAAGGGCATGTTGTCCCTCAGAATGTCGTACTCATGGCCGCTGTCATCGACAACGGTCGCGAGTGATTTGTGCGATTTGCGGGGCGCATCGTCGTCATTGATTTCAAGGTTGTCGATCTTCCTACGACCGATGATTTCCTCCTGGAGAGGCGTCGGCACCTTCGTCCACGCTCCGAGATCATGCAGATATTTCTGAATGACGACATAGCTACCTCCGGCAAAGTCCCCGTCTTCATCACCCACAAGCGCCGACGTGGGTAAATCGAGGCCTGTCGGATTCGCCGTGCCGTCGACAAAACCGAGAAGATCTCGCGCATCGAAATAGCGGAAGCCGGCGACTTCGTCGACCACCGTGATGCTCTCGCCGAGACGGTCGAGCAAAAGGCGCTCGAACTCGAAGCAGAAATCAGGACGCTCGGCGCGGATATGGAAGAGAAGATCGCCCGGTGTCGATGGCGCGGTATGGACCGGGCCTTTTATCGGCGCAAATACCTTGAGCTCTCGCGGCCGCTTCTCGAAGCGCAGGCGGTCCCAGAGAGCGCGACCGATTCCAACGATGCACGAGAGGCGTGCAGAAAGATCTCGGAATCCTACCGTCTTGACGAGATCGTCTAGTCCATCAAGCGCTGAACAGACTTTTGCAAGAGCGTCCACCTCGTTCGCAACAGTGACGACAAGAAAGACGGCCGCTCGCGACAGAGGAGCATCGATGCTCTGCGCATCAATCGGCACTCTGTCCCAATTCTTTCCTGTCATCCGAATGCTCCCATTCCGCGCATAAAATACCCGTGCCGCATCGGCATTCCGGCCGATGTTCGTGCACGATATTCGCCTCTATCACGTTGGCTCGTGGCGATACCGGGTCGCTCAACGAATGCGAATTTCGCAGCCGGCCGCGGCATACCACGAAGACTTCTCATCTTCGCCAGGTTAGGTGCCGATTCAAGAGTTGAATTAATTGAGCTTTTTAGAAATGGCGCGCCGAAAATGATGGAGAAGAGAATTTCTGCTGCGGCGTTCTCCGCGAAGATCAGAATAGTTTTTTGGAGGGTAGTGACGGAACGCTCTACTAAAGCATGTTTTCCTCTAGTCGTAACGCGTCACGGACATTCAGATCTGGGTTTCGACCTTTGCTGGTAAGTTAAAAAGCGCACCGAGCTCGAGGACGCTGCCGATAACAACATCGGCATAAGGTTCGAGATCGACCTGCCTATAAGGGCCGGAAAGAACGGCGATGCGCAGACCAAATCCGGCGCGGCGTCCCATTTCCAAATCGTGAATAGAGTCCCCGATGATTGCGCAGTCTTCCGGGTCGAGACCGGTGTGTTGTGCGAATGCAAGGCCCATTCCCGGATCCGGCTTTGCGCCGTGGCCGCTGTCGCTGCCGACACAAAACTCAAATAGGTCGAGTATCCCGCTGAAGCGGCCGAGAGAGGCTTGCATTCCATCAAACGTGTCGTTAGTCGCCAGCCCCAGGCGGTAACCTGCCCTGCGAAGGCGTTTAATCTCGTCGGTGGCTCCGTCGATCAGCATCGCATGCTTGGCTCCGCCCTCCCTGAAATTGCGCGATACGACTTCGAAAAGGTCGGACGATGTCCTGTTTTTTAAGAACCCGGCAAAGTGCTCGGCGATTGCGGCTGCGTCGGCGCCGATCAGGAGCGCTCCCGGCTCAACGATATCGGTATCAGGATCGTGCCCTGATGCCCGCAGTAGATCGGCCGCGACGTCCGGATCGCCGCCTGCAGCATCGAGAGCCATACGCCGATTGATCGGAATCCAGGTCTTGTAGAAGTCCAGGATGGTGCCGTCTTTATCGAACAGAAGCCCTTTGATTTGCTGCATCAGTTTCCCAACCGTTTACGACGCTGTCTTCGATATGGAGCGCGAGGGATCCTTTAAGCAAAAGTCGACGTCAATCCTCTCGGGGATCGCAATCTACGCTATCTCGCTTTCCGTCTCGAACCATTTCGTCATTAAATTCCACATAAATTGTGGAATTACAACAAAACAGTTGCAATGTTGTGGCGTGTGCGGCATCGTCGGTGCATCCTTGACGAACTGGTGCATGCACATGACGAACCTCCCCTCCCATGCGCGTATCGTGATTGTTGGTGGAGGGATCATTGGCTGTTCGACGGCTTACCATCTCGCCAAGATGGGCTGCACCGACGTCGTGCTGATCGAGAAAGCGCAGCTCACGTCAGGCACGACGTGGCATGCGGCCGGAGCCATCGGAAATCTGCGCGGCAACAGCAGCTTGACGCGCCTCGTCAAAGATTCCATCGACCTCTACGAAACGCTTGAAGCGGAAACCGGCCAGGCGACGGGTTGGGTGCAGACGGGCTCGTTGCGGTTGGCATCGTCCGATGGCCGGCAAGTGGAACTTGAGCGAATGCTCACACTTGTACGCAGTTATGGGATCGAAGCGGATCTCATCACCGCGAGAGAGGCGCAGGAAAAACTGCCGATCATGCAGGTCGACGATGTGCGTTGCGCGCTTTGGATGCCCGGTGACGGCATGGCCAATCCTAGCGACGTCACGATGTCGATGGCGAAGGGTGCCCGTCAGAATGGCGTGAAGATCTTCGAGCGGACACGTGTCCTGAAGATCGATGTCGTCAATAACGAAGTGCGTGGCGTTACAACGGATCAAGGGACCATCACATGCGAAACATTGGTTCTGTGTACCGGAATTTGGACGCGTGAACTCGCGGCGACGATCGGTGTGAGCGTTCCGCTTCAGCCAACCTATGTGCAATACGCCATTACCGAACCGATGCCCGGATTGCCACGGCACGCGCCGAGCTTGCGTGACCCGGATCTCGGTACATTTTTCAAGGAAGAAGTGGGAGGTCTCTCGTTCGGTGGCTATGAGCGCACGCCCGTTCCTTATCTTGAGAGCCCGGTGCTTCCGAACGAGGAGTTCAAGCTCTTTGAGGAAAACATCGAGAATTTCGAGTACCTGATGGAAGGCGCGCTCCATCGCATCCCGTCACTGGAAAATGTTGGGATCAAGACTTGGATTCACGGCCTCGATAGTTTTACCCACGACGGTACGTTCATTCTTGGTGAGGCGCCGGAAGTTCGCAACGTCTTTGTCGGTGCGGGCTTCAACGGCTTCGGCATAGCGTCGGGCGGCGGCGCTGGAAAAGCGCTTGCCTCTTGGATACTCGAAGGCGAACAGCCTTATGATCTTTGGGCTGCCGATATCCGTCGCTTTGGCGCATACATGCGCTCTGATCGGCAAGTGGCGGTCCGCGCGATGGAGGGCTTCGCCAACCACTATGCCAAGGGAGACCCGACAGAGATCTTCAAGGCCGGACGGCCGTTGCGCCTGAGCGCGGTGCACTCGGCATGCGAAGCAGCTGGCGCGGTCTTCGAACCGATTCAGGGGTGGGAAGTCCCTGCGTGGTATGCGCCGAAGGGCGAGGCGATGGAGGATGCCATCGCAAATGAGCAGGCAGCAGCACAGAGCAGCGTCGCACTTTTCGATCTCGGTTCGCTCGCGAAGTTTCGTATTCTTGGGCCGAATGCTACCGAGGTTTTGCAAGACCTGGCGACGTCGGACATAGACAAAAATCGCTGCGCCGCTCGCACCTTTTTTCTAAGCGTGCAGGGACGTATTCAGGCGGATGTTCTCACCATTCCATTGGCGCCGAATGATCATCTCATCATCGCGCCAGCAAATCGCGGCGTTTTGGTGGAAGCCCATATCCGGCGCCATTTGCTGGATCTGGAGGATGCCGTTTGCGTTGATGTCAGTGCTGGCATTTCCGCGTTCGGTCTGGCCGGACCGGAAGCCCGCGAGGTCATTCGCGTGTTATCGGATCGCGAATTCCAGGTGCCCCCACCCGGCTCGTCCAACGTTATCTCTACCATCGTGGCCGGCGCGCCCGTGACGTTAGTTCAAGCGCCGGACGGCCAGGCGCTGGAATGGTTGCTTCTCGTATCCTCCGAATACGCGGTTACGGTCTGGAACGCGATCGCCAAACCGCGCGGTGGTGCAACGCTCGCAGGCGCCCGCGCTTTGGCACGCATTAGGTTCGAAGCCGGAATAGTCGACTGGGGGCGAGATTTCGGCGCCGACTCCACGCCAATGGAAGTCAGTCTTAAGCATTTGGTCGATTTCGGAAAGCCGATGTTCTTCGGTCGTGATGCTCTGCTGTCGGCGCCGGAAAATCGCCCCGGCAAATGTCTGTTACATTTCGTGAGCGAAAATCCGGACGCGATGCTGAGCGGTGCGGAGGCAATCTTCCGCGATGACAAGTGCGTCGGTTGGACGACCGTAGGCGGCTGGTCGACCCGCCTCGGCAGGGCCATGGCGATAGGGTTCGTTCGCGAAATCGGCGAGACAGGTTCCTATGTTGATGGCACGTTTGAACTCCGCAAAGGGGCGACACGCATTCCCGTCAAGATCATGCCCGGCTACGGCCTTCAATCGGAACCGGTTCACATCGGGGAGTGATCTCAATGACCGTCAAAAGACGGATGTGGAACGACCGATCGGTCTTCATTCTCTTTTGCATGGTGCCCGTCGTTTTGTTTCTCACCATTACCTCGCTTGTGCCGAGTGTGATGGCGATCTCGGACAGTCTGACGGACTGGCGATTGACCAGTTTCGGGAGCCACGACATTTTCGTCGGGCTTTCCAATTATCGCCGTCTGCTCGGCGAGGACCCGCAATTCTGGAGCGCCGTCGTCCGGACGCTCGTCTTCGTCGTCATCGTGGTTCCTGTCGAGCTGGCTCTTGGAATGGCGATTGCGTTGTTCCTCGCACGTGAATTCAAAGGGCGGCGGCTCGTCCTGACATTGCTGATGATTCCCACGATGATTGCGCCGGTCGTAGTTGCCATGACTTGGCGCTTTATGCTGATGCCGAGTTTCGGCCTCCTAACATATGTGCTGAACAAGTTTGGATTCTTCACGGACGCTTCTGTCTTTTCCGGAGAAATATCGGCGTTCGCCGCGATTATGTTGATCGATATCTGGGAATGGACTCCGTTCATGATGCTGATCCTGCTCTCTGGCTTGAATGCGTTACCGCATGAACCTCAAGAGGCGGCCGAGCTCGACGGTGCGACGCGCACGCAGATCTTCTTTCACGTTCAGCTTCCGATGCTGAGACCGCTCATCATCATCGCAGTGCTGTTTCGCACGATCGACGCGTCAAAAGTGTTCGATACCATTTACGTATTGACGGGGGGTGGCCCGGGTGCGAACGCGACGGAATCCCTGACATTGTTTGCACAGAAGACGATATTCGGCACGTGGCAGCTCGGATACGGCGCCGCCGTTTGTCAGGTGCTTGCCTTTCTCTCGATTGTCGCGGCGGCGCTTTTTTATTCTGCCGTTTCGAAAAGCGAGGCTCGCTGATGCGCAAGCGGCGTGGAAATCTCCATGGCTTGGTGACGTGGGGTATTCCATTGACGATTCTGCTCGTCGCGGCGCTCGTGCCCTATGCATGGATGTTCCTGTCGAGCTTTAAGCCGAGGGCGGCGATATTCGTTTCGCCTCCCGCATTCCTATTTTCACCGACGCTTGGCAATTATGAAACTGTGCTGTTTCGCAAGCACTTCGACGGCTACCTTCTCAACTCTTTGATCATCGGCGTGACGAGCACGGTACTTGCCGTATTCATCGGGACGCTTTCGGCATACGCATTTTCGCGTTTCCGAATTCCGGCTAAGAGCCATCTGTTCTTCTGGATCCTCTCGACGCGCCTTGGTCCGCCCGTCGCTTATGCGTTGCCGCTCTATCTGTTGTTTTTCCAGCTCGGCCTTCTGCGTGCGGGCATCGCAATCATCATTGCCCACGCGAGCTTCAATCTTGTGCTGGTCGTGTGGATGATGCGCGCATTCTTCGATGAAGTTCCGCGCGAAGTCGAAGAAGCGGCGGAAATCGATGGTTGTGGTCCATTCGGCGTCTTCTTTCGCGTCAGTTTGCCGATGGCGTGGCCGGGGCTTATCACCGTGACGATTTTCGTCCTGCTGTTTTCATGGAATGAGCTGCTCTTTTCCCTGATCCTGACATCCGGCGGAGAGCGAACCATTACGGTCATGATCCCGACGCTGGTTTCACAGACGAGTACGCTGTGGGGAGAAGTGGCAGCGGCATCAACGTTGCAGTCGATTCCTGTTATTATCTTCACGTTCTTCGTTCAGAAGCACCTCGTTCGAGGGCTGACGTTCGGTGCGGTGAAAGGCTAGCATGGTTCAAGACTCGGAAAAGTCCCGGAAATTGCGCGGCGCCGACCGGCTTCAGCGCATCCTTCTGACGCTCAGGGCGAATTCGACGATTCGCCTAAATGAGCTTGCGGACGAGTTTGGCGTCAGCAGCGAAACGATCCGTCGCGATCTCGATAAGCTCAGCAGCCAGGGTCTCATCAACCGGACGCACGGCGGAGCTTCCGTCGTGCCGCTTGGAACCGATCCGACATTAAAGCAGCGCCTGGAAATGAATAAAGCCGAGCGCGCTGCGATTGCGCGCGAGGCGATGAACCTGGTTTCGCCTGGTGAAGTGTTGATGATCAGTTCAGGCGTTACGGCGTTCGGATTTGCGCAGCGCCTTGCGACAAGCGCCATCGATGTCACTGTGCTGACGCCAAGCGTGAATGTCGCGACAACGCTCAGCAGCAATCCAGCAACGCGCGTTCTGCTTATGCCGGGGGAATATTACCCCGGCGAAGCAACCGTCGTCGGGCAGGAAACGACGAATTTCGTTTCACGATTCCGCGCGAACACCGTTTTCATAGGTGCGAGCGGCCTGACGGAAGAAGGTGCTTTTGAATCGATCCCCGGGATTACCTGGAATCTTCGCGCGATGATGGAGCGATCGGAACGTGTTGTTCTGCTGACCGATCACACCAAGTTCGGTATGCGCCGCCTCGATCTTGTTTGCCCGCTCGATGACATCGATGTCATCGTCACCGATCGTCAGCCCGAGGGCGACTTACACAACGCAATTCGTCGGGCTGGTGTTGAATTGCGGATCGCGCTCGTCGCGGGCGACGACGAAGCCGGTCTTGCTGCAGCCGTTTCCAACTGAATCTGAAATATCTCTGCCGGGTGGAGTGTGGTCTATTCCGCGATGGGTGAACTGCGCCCAATGCCAGCAAAAAATCCAACTTCTTTTGTGGAATTTGCCACAAAAATTGTTGGACTAATTTGAATGTTGGCGTATTCTTTAGCAGGCACAGAAATGAGGCAGGGTAATCGGCATGATCGATCCCGGCTGGTCCCAGGACCAGATCAAGGCCTACATCCTCGAACTTCCGCTGTGGCGCGAGCCACGCGCGACGCCATTGCTTGGCGGTCTCACTAATCTTTCCTGGCTTATCGACGATAGCTCGACGCGCTCGGTTGCTCGCGTAGGCTTCGATATTGTGCCGCATGACATGTACGATCGGTTCATCCGTACTGCGATCTGTGCGGCGGCGGACATTGGCGTCAATCCCAAGCTGCGCCACATCGAGCCTTCGCTTGCCGTGATGGAGTATGTTCCAGGTGGTTCGCTGTCGCTCGATGATCTCAAGAACTGGGTGCAGGTCGAGCAAGTCCTCTCGTTGCTGCGAACGCTCCATCGCGGCACGTCGAGGCTCATTGGTCCAACGCGTTACGTTTCCTATTTTGAAACCGTCAGGGGCTACTGCCGGCAGCTTCGTGCGCTCGAAAGCCGGGTTACGCCGGACCTTTCAGAATACGAGAAACTTGCCGACGCCTTGGAAGATGAAGTCCTTCCGTTTGCGCCGGCTTTTACGCAGAACGATCCACTACCGCAAAACTTCATTCGCGACGGTCGCGGCGGTCTCAAGCTCGTCGATTGGGATCACGGCGGCGTGGGCCATCCCTTCAATGATGTAGCGGGCTTTCTGGTCAACAGCGAAATTCCGCGTGAGCTTTGGCCTCATGCGCTGCAAGCCTACGGTGTTCCAGCCGATCGGATCGCGGTTCGTCAGCTTTCGATTTTCGCCGTTATCGCAACGCTGCGCGAATATCTCTGGGCACCGTTGCAAGAACTCGTTTCCGTTGTTCCAGGAGAGAAAGTCGCGGCTGCAATGGGAAATCTCTTTCCCGGTGAAGCCGCCGATTACGTCGGCTATGGGGCCGTCAATCACCGTCGTTTCCTCAGGGTCCTGGCGGAGCATCGTCAGGAATTCGGAGGCCCGTGAGAGAATCGCAGCAAGCGGCCGACATCTGTTTGGGAGGCACAATAACGAGGATCGGGCAGGGAAGCCCGGCGCACGTCATCAGTCAACAAGATCCAGGTGCCGTCATGCTTTCGTTCCGCAGATCCATATGTGCCGTCATACCACTCGCGCTATCGTTCTTCACGAACCTCGCATCCACTTCGGCGGAAGCGTGGGATCTTACGGAGGCGGCCAAGCCCTATTCGGGTGCTACCGTGAACATGGCCTGCGAGGCCTACGCGCCATGCATCGCCTATCAAAAACTTATTCCCGAGTTTCAGAAGGCGACGGGCATAAACGTCCACGTCGAAGCTGGAGACATCGGACAAATCCAGCAGCAGATTTTGACGGATGCGTTGACGGGCACGCAGATTTACGACCTCGTGCAGATCAATCCGTTCTCGACAGGTGTGTGGGGCGGGCAAAAGTTTGCGACACCCGTCCAGCCGTTTCTCGATGATGCCAAGCTCAGAGATCCGTCTTTCAAGATCGAAGATATCGTTCCGGCGCTCGTCACGCAGATGAAATACAAGGGCGAGCTCATCGCTATGCCCTACAGTTTCTTGCCGCCGTTCGGCATCTACCGCAAGGATATCGCTGCGGATCCTGGAGAGCAGGCCGCCTTCAAGGCGAAGTTCGGCTATGACACGCCCTTCAACGGCGACAAGATCGTCAATGTCGACGATTGGCAGAAATGGACTGATGCTGCCTCGTTCTTCGGGCGCAAAGCCGGCGAAAAGCTCGCGGGACAGACGCTCGACCATCCGGTTTATGGAACTGCGGCTGCGTTCAAGCGCCATCTAACCGTCATCTTCGACTACGAGCGCATGCTCCTGTCTATGGGCGGCGAGATGATTTCGGCCGATGGCAAAGAAGGGTTTTCTTCGCCAGTCGCAAAGAAGGCGCTCGACACCATGCTGTCGTGGCGGGCCTATTCGCCGCCATCCTATCGCGAATACACCTGGGACGAGGAATACGCCGACTTTTGCGCGGGCAATCTTTTCTCCGTTCCGTCTTGGGCGGACTCGACCGCTTTTTTCGAGATGCCGAAGGAATGCCCCAAGGTCGCGGGTAAGGTCGGATATTTTCTGCATCCCGGCAATCATAAGACTGTTTCTGAGGGGCATGCTTTCGTGATCCCCAAGCAGTCGCAAAACAAGGAAGCGGCGTTCCTGCTCGCGCAGTGGCTGGCGAGTAAAGACGTGCAAGAGCGTTGCGAAGCGTTTGGCTGCGCAACTTTCCGCAAAGACGTTCTTGCTCAGAGCAAGTGGGATGACAGCGGCCCAGTGCAGCTCTTCCGCGAGATGATCGCCAAAAACTATCTCTACCCGCGTCCGGCGCTTCCGGAGTGGATCGAGATGCAGCAGGTTATCATGGAGCATCTCAGTGCCGCCGGAGCGGATCAGGAAAAACCCGACGTTGCACTCAATGCAATTGCCGAGAAAGCCAAAGAGGTCATGAAGAAATGATGGGGGGCGCACGTACCGGTGGGGATGTCGTGCCCTCACCGGTGCGAACGGAACGGTTTCTTCGCAAAAGCTTCAGAGACTTTGTTGCAGGGCGCTATGCGGAGGGGTGCTTCGCGTTCCTCTATTCCCTGCTTTTGGTGCTGGGCAGTTGGGCGATGGTTGCGCTCAAGGCGCCGCCACTGATCATATCGGCCGTCGATGTTCTATGTTTGCCGATTTGCGCATGGGCCATTCAAGCTACACTTCGCGGTGTCGGAGGCTTGCGATGATGGGCCATCTGGTGACGCTTGCCTGCGCTCTGCCTTTACAGCTTGGCATTTCCGCATGGAATTATCGAACGAAACGTCTGGAGCCGGGCGAGGCCGCATTTTGGGGTGTTGTTGTCTTCATCACCCTTGAATTTATTCATCTCGGAGCATTCGCGTGAGTGGCGTGCAGCTTGAGAACCTCTCGAAGCGTTTCGGTGATCGCGTTATCGTCAAAGACGTATCGATCGATATTGCGGACGGCGAATTTCTCGTCCTTGTCGGACCGTCCGGTTGCGGTAAGACAACCACTTTACGAATGCTGGCAGGTCTTGAGGAAGCAACTGGCGGAACCATAAAGATCGGCGATCGCGATGTGACGGATCTTGCGCCCCGCCTGCGCAACATTGCGATGGTGTTTCAGTCCTACGCGCTTTATCCGCATAAAACGGTGCGCGAGAATATGGAATTCGCGCTCAAGCTTGCGAAGGTGCCGCGATCGGAGATCGCCGAACGGGTGAACGCCGCGGCTGACGTATTAGGTTTGTCCACTATGCTCAATGATAAGCCAAAGACGCTTTCCGGCGGCCAGCGCCAGCGCGTAGCGCTGGGCCGCGCCATCGTGCGCGAGCCGGAAGTGTTTCTGTTCGATGAGCCGCTGTCGAACCTTGATGCCAAACTGCGCAACGCGATGCGCAGCGAGTTGGTCCGTCTTCATCATCGCCTTGGCGCGACGATGATCTACGTGACGCACGATCAAATCGAGGCGATGACGATGGGAGATCGCATCGTTGTTATGAGCGACGGCGTCGTCCAGCAGATTGGCAAACCGCTCGAAATCTACGACGATCCGTCCAATCTTTTTGTGGCGGGCTTTATCGGAACGCCGTCGATCAACGTTATCGCTCGAAGTCCAAGTGGCTTCGAGATTGGCGATCGCGCAATTTCGCTGCCGGACGGGCATCCTGCGACGTCGCCGGAGGCGAAATTTATAGGAATTCGGCCCGAGCATTTGCGTATGGAACGGTCATCCGAAGGAGGCGTCGGTGTCGGCCGTGTCGCGGCAGTAGAACATCTCGGACCTGAGACGATCGTCGAAATCGATACCGGCGAGAGCGGTCTCTCCGTTAGAAGCTCGAGGAAGGAAGAGATCGGTTTTGACGACTGGGTTTCCCTCGACCCGATTCCAGAAAAAATTCTCGCATTCCGCGAAGATGGCAACAGATTACGTGGATAGCGGATTGTTACGCAAATACCCCGCGGCTCTCGTTTTTACCGCCTGCCCTAAAGCCGCCAGCGCAAGTGAGCTACTCGGAAGTGGATGTTCGTAGAGGCTCAACAAGAGATTCATTCGGTGCAGCGAACGGTTTCGAGGCGTGGGGTCTGCAAGGTCAACTGCTTTCTATTTTCTAACGGTTTGTCATCACGCGCCGGGGCTCAGTCATCAACGGACGTAGGCTCGACCGGTAATTAAGGTCCGCTTCGGGCCAGTAGCAGCCATTCCCTCGTTACGTATGAGTTCAGAGCCAGAAGGAGTGATCTTGCCATTCTTGCAGGTCTGTCCTGTTTCTGACCTGATACGCCTCGCATGCTAGGCGCGATGCCTCAACGCCTCGACGAACCTTGCAAAGGCCGGCGATGCTAGGCGGCGGTTGGGGTAGTAGAGATGATAGCCCTCGATGGGCGGACACCAATCAGTGAGCGTCGCACGCAATTGTCCAGTCGCAATGTATGGACGTGCTAGTTCTTCGGGAACGTAGGCGAGCCCGAGCCCGTCTACGGCCGAGTGTAGCACGGGAATGATGCTGTCACATGTCAGCTGACCTCCAACTCTGACTTCAAGCTCTCGACCATCTTTTTCGAATTCCCAAGCGTAGAGGCCACCGGCCGCGGCCATGCGCAGATTAATGCATCGGTGGTTGGTCAACTCCCGCGGATGTTCGGGGGGCGAACGTCGAGAAAAATAATCTGGCGAACCAACAACGGCGAAGCGCCAGTCCGGCCCGATCCGTACTGCGATCATATCCTTGCTTATGGATTCGCCGAGTCGGACACCAGCGTCGAAGTGCTCTCCGACAATGTCGATGAAGCCGTTGTTGATTGAAACCTCGACATTCACATCCGGAAAATCAATCAGGAACTTTGCCAGCTTTGGCCGCAAGATTGACTGAACGGCATGGTCGCCCGAACTGATGCGAACAGTGCCGGATGGCTTGTCGTGCAGGTCGCTGAGCGCGTCGACTTCTGCCCGGATCTGTTCGAGATGCGGGGAGATCGACTGAAAGAGCCGCTCCCCAGCCTCTGTCGTCGAAACGCTGCGCGTCGTCCTTGCCAGAAGGCGAAGGCCAAGGCGTTCTTCCAATCCGCGGATCGTGTGACTAAGCGCGGAAGGGGATACCCCAGATTTGGCTGCCGCCTTTGTGAAGCTGCGCTCGGTGGCTACGGCGATGAACGCTCGCAGCTCCCCCAGCTCATCCCGACCCATTCCTGAATCTCGCTCAATAGTTCATGCGAATTATTGTGACTAATTGGATAACTCGTTCCTCCTTAGATTGCCAGCACAAGCATCACAGCAGGAAGGGAACGTCATGGACATCGTTCGCGCAGGCAGCCACCCGGCCATGAAAGGACCGACCGATTGGTTCACGGGGTCGGTCAAGGTCGAGATGCTCTTCAACGCCATCGACAAAGAACGTGTTCAGGGTGCGAACGTGACATTCGAGCCCGGAGCGCGCACCGCCTGGCACACGCATCCGCTCGGCCAAACATTGATCGTCATTTCGGGTCTCGGCCGGGTTCAACGCTGGGGCGGGCCGATCGAGGAAATTCGACCCGGTGACGTCGTCTGGTTCGCTCCCGGTGAGAAGCACTGGCACGGGGCCGCACCAGATCAAGCAATGACCCATACCGCGATCCAGGAAGTCCTGAACGGAACCACAGTCGAGTGGATGGAGCAGGTATCGGACGCTCAATACGGCGCTTGATCGCGCCATAAACACCAAAGGAATTCGAATATGATCAAAGACAAAGTCGTCATCGTCACGGGTGCCTCTTCTGGCATCGGCGAAGCCACTGCGAAGTTGCTCGCGACCAAAGGCGCCAAGGTCGTTCTCGGCGCGCGTCGAGACGACAAACTTAAGCAAATCGCAGAGCAGATCAGGGCGAGCGGCGGCGAGGCCGCCTATCAGGCACTCGACGTAACGAAAACCAGTGACAATGAGGCCATTGTTGCACTTGCCAAGAAGTCCTTCGGGAATGTAGACGCGATTTTCTTGAATGCAGGTCTCATGCCCAGCAGCCCCGTGTCGGCGCTAAAGACCGATGAATGGCGCAAGATGGTTGAAGTCAACATCAACGGCGTGCTGAACGGCGTCGCGGCCGTAATGCCAACATTCATTGAACAGAAGTCCGGACACATAATTGCGAACTCTTCCGTCGCGGGATTGAAGGCCTATCCGAACGCAGCTGTTTATGGTGGCACAAAGTGGTTTGTCCGTGAGTTCATGGAAGTGCTGCGGATGGAATCGGCCATGGAACAGACAAACATTCGAACTGCCACCATCTATCCGGCAGCAATCAACACGGAATTGCTAGATACGATCAGCGATCCGAAGGCTGCCGAAGCAATGCGGGGCCTCTACGCGGCTTTCGGTATCTCGCCGGAACGCATTGCCGAGGTTGTCGCCTTCGCACTTGATATGCCGGCTGATACGACCGTTAGCGAATTCACGGTAGGGCCTGCTAAGCAGCCTTGGTGACAGGCAACGCTATGTGATCTGTCACTGCGAGGGCTCCAAAGACACGCTTTGGAGCCCCTGACCAACTCAAATCACATCACCAGAAAATTGCCGAACTATTCGACTGTGACCGCCACGAAGGGAGACTCTAATGCCTCATGTAATCGTCAAGCTTTGGCCTGGGAAGACCGAGGAAAAGAAGAAGGAGCTTGCAGTGGCCATCGCAGAGCAAGTTACGAAGGCCCTCGAATACGGCGACGCTTCGGTGTCGGTATCGTTCGAAGAGGTAGATGCTGATCGGTGGCGTGAAGAGGTTTATATCCCAGATATCGTCAATAAGCCCGACCGGCTATACAAGAAGCCCGGATACAAGATGTGACTCAGCCAAACGGCCTGTAGTACAGGCTGGTGCCTCCTGCGGGGTCATACGCGGTTGCAAGGCGGGACTGCGTATCTGCCACAATGCCGGCTCTAGCCAACCATTCAACGGCACTGATCAATATCTTGCGTTTTCCGCTAAGAGGTTTACGCCACCGACTGACGTCCGCTCGGGGTCAGAAGCGGTCGTTCCTACGACGTCGAAATCGTGTCGGCTTACGTGCGGAATGCGGACGCTGGCATATTAGCTGTGACTTCGTGGTTCGCAGTCTTCGCATCCCGGCGAAGAGTTCTCATCGTCGTCCGATGCGGTATCGCTTCAGCCGGATTAATTGATCCTTTTGCAATGGCGCGCCTCACTGGAGAAAGTTCGAACCTGCTACTAGACGCTCTTGAAAAGCTAGAAGCCGAACTGGCCGAGGATGCCCAGCTACTGAGCCTTTCCCAAAGCCGTAGCCGCAATGCCCAATGGGAGGATGCTGGGCGAATGTGAAAAGGGCAAACCGCTTATCACCTCGTCGCACATCAGCTGTTGAATGTGCAGCCGACGTTAGGAAATGTGTGTTCCATGATCGCTGATGAGCCTTAGTAGCGAGCCATGAAAGGGCGCGCTGGTAGTCGCTGAGCGAGATGGGGGCGCTCGCTATCGCGCATCGAGCTTTCTCCGAATGGCCTCCAGTTCTTCCATACGCGCCTTCACTTCCGGCCACCGCAGCGCACTGAGGCGCGCAATCATCGCTTCGATCAGAACGGAAATCGGCGCGAATGAATCCCAATTGGAATTGACGGCAATCCGCAGGGCAAACACGTGTTCCGCAACGGCCGACACGGGCGATAGCCATTCATCCGTGAAAAGGATGATCTTTGCTCCGCGCGCCGCAGCCTCTTGCCCCATGCGAACGACGTCGTCCTGGTAGCGGCGAATGTCGAACAGAAGATATGCATCCGACGACGTAACACCTAGAAGATGTTCAGCCCATGTCGCAGTCTGACTGTCGATGAGCGTTACATTGGATCGCAATTCACGCAGGTGAAGAAAGGCCTGCAATGCGAGACTGGATGTGAGACGGCCGCCTAGGATCGTCACCGGCCGCGTGTCGTCGGCGAGCAGCCTAATGGCACCGTCGAATTCCGACGGGCGGATGAGATGCATCGAGGCCGCCATGGCGCTTGAGACCGACTCCCAATACTTCGCGAACGCTGGAACCTCAACGGCGCCTTTGGCATCCGCTGCAAGAACGTCTTTGGTCAATGGCGACCGCAAACGTGCTTCGAGTTCATCGCGCAGCTGCTGCTGAAAATCGGCGTAAGCGCCGAAGCCGAGCTTGGCGATCAAGCGCAGGATGGTCGGATTGCTGACATCCGCCTGCTTGGCGAACTGCGCCACGGTCTGCAGCCCCGGCACCGGATAGTTGCCGAGCAGGATGAGGGCAGCCTTGCGCTCGGTCGGCGTCAACTGATCGAGCCGTCGGCGGATCATCTCGGCGACGGTGGTGTGCGGTAAACCGGTCATGGGCGTGGCTCCCGACGGGCAATCCTTCCCGAGCTACTCGGTTTCTTATTTTGTGCCAAATAGTACAGCAATGTTTTTCCCGATAGCTGAAATTTCATGCAGCCCCCGGCACTGGAGGGCCACCAAAGCTCCGACTAAAACGCTAAACCAGCGATACCCGATTTGAAAAATTTGGTACAGGCTTCTGTTATTTATGGAACAGAAAGTCATATATATTGCAAATTCTGTTTAATTTGGTACATCGCTTGCAAAGCGCTTGCTGGAAGGGGTCCGCGAGGGAACCCCAAAACTAAGCAGGGGAATGCACATGTATCCGTCTGTAGAAAGTGGCAAAGCCACCGCGGAAGCGGCCGGCGGCTCATCGTTCGACGTAACAAAGCAAAAAGACCTCCAACTCCTGAAACCAAAGGCGGTAGGGCTCGTCGGCGTTCTGTTTCTAACGCTGACGGGCGCGGCGCCAATGACCGCGAGCCTCCTGAACATTCCAATCGTCGTCGGCAACGGCAACGGTTACGGCGCGCCCGCGGCGTTTCTCGTCGCCACCTTGATCCTTTTGCTTTTCTCCGTCGGCTATGCGGCGATGGCATCAAAAGTATCCGCTGTCGGCGGCTTCTATTCCTTCATAAGCCACGGGCTAGGCCGCGAACTCGGCATGGCCTTCGGCTTTTGTGCTGTTGCCGCCTATGCGATCTTCGAACCGGCGCTTGCGGGCGGTCTTTCCTACTTCTTGAACCTCAAGCTAAACGAGCTATTCGGTATCAACGTGCCGTGGGCACCGCTTGCCGTCGGCATGGTCGTACTGATCTCCGTGCTCACCTATTTCGAGGTTCAACTATCGGCGGCGCTGCTCGGCGTCGCTTTGGTGGCGGAAGTTCTCATTCTGCTGTTCTTTGATCTGGGTATCTTCGCCCATGCGGGCCACGGTGTCGCCGTCTCCGCATCGGCACTCAACCCCCTTGCCGCATTCCAGGGCTTCGCGCCCGACGGCAAGCTGCTTGGCGGCGCCGCCGGTATCGGACTGTTCTTCGCCTTCTGGTCGTGGGTCGGTTTTGAAATGGCCCCGAACTATGCCGAGGAATCGGTCAATCCGAAAAAGATCGTGCCCATCTCGCTCTACGTGTCCGTCATCTGCCTCGGCGTCTTCTATACTGTCACAAGCTGGGCGGTCGTCTCGTCCTATCCCGACTTTCACTCGCTGATCGAAGCCGCGCAGAACAACTCCGCGACCTTCTTCTTCGATCCGGCAACGAAGCTGCTCGGACCGTGGGTGACGTCGTTGATGAGTTATCTCGTACTGACAAGCTCATTCGCCTGCGGCATGGCATTTCACAACACGGCGGCGCGCTATCTTTATGCCTTGGGCCGCGAAGGCGTCTTCCCGAAGGCACTGGCGCGCACGCATGTCGTCCACAAGACGCCCTATGTCGCCTCGATCGTTCAGTCCGCGATCGCCATCCTGGTGATTGCAGCGTTCGCGATCTTCATTGGCTCGGACAACCCGCAGACCGATGCCTACGCCGGGCTGTTCAGTCTGATGGCGCTGATGGGTACGATCCTTGTCCTCTCGGCCCAGGCTGTCGTGTCGCTTGCGGTCATCGTCTACTTCAAGAACAATCACGCATCCGAAGCCGGACGCTGGTCGACGTTCGTTGCCCCACTGCTGGCGTTCCTGTCGCAGGCGTTCGCGCTCTATCTTTGCGCGACGAACATGGAGTTCCTTGGTGGCGGGTTTGCGTTTGCGGACTGGATTATTCCACTCGACATCGCGATCTTCGCGGTCGGCCTTGCCGGGGCATTCCTCATCAAGACGACGAACCCGGCCAAATTCGAGAAGATCGGCAGGCTCATCTATCAGGGCGTGCCTGAGGGAATGCTCGCATCGGCCGAACATGCAGCAGCGGCCAAGTAAACAACCATGGGCTTCCACAACTGGTGGCGCCGGCGCTCTGCGCCGGCCACGTCTAATCACGATCTCAAGTCTCGAGCAAAGGGCAACACGATGTCGGCCAAGCAACCCCATTTCATTGAAGATCACGGCCTGTGGAGCGAAGAGCAGAAGCTCATGGCCGCCGATCTGATCGCAAGGATCGAGCGCGAAAACATCAAATACATCCGCATCGGCTGGGGCGATCAACACGGCATCGTGCGCGGCAAGACAGTGACCGCCGCGGAGTTCCGTTCCAGTCTCAAGAGCGGCAAGGATTTCCAGCTCGTCACCGCAATTTTCGACACAACCAACCATCCGATCGTCTCACCGTTCGGCGATTCCAATAAGCTCAATGTGCCCGAGATGATCGGCCTTCCTGATGGGGTCCTGGTTCCCGATCCCTCGACATTCCATGTTCTGCCTTGGGCGCCCGATACCGGCTGGATCCTAAGCGACGCTTATCTTGCCAACGGCACGCCGTGCCCGTTGTCGACCCGCCAGGTTCTGCGCGGCCAGCTCGAGCGCCTTGAAGAAAAAGGTCTCGAAATGCTCGTGGGCCTGGAGTTCGAATTTTATGTCTTCAAGCTCGAGGATCCGAGCCTGAGGCCCGAGGAGAGCGGCTATCCCCCCGAGCCTCCGAAGGTCTCGATGATCTCGCACGGCTATCAGTATCTGACGGAAAACCGCGGCGATGAAATCGACCCTGTCCTGCGCCTTTTGCAGTCCAACCTGGAAGACCTGGGCCTGCCGCTTGCAACCGTTGAGGACGAATGGGGGCCGGGCCAGTGCGAAATCACGTTCGCTCCGATGACCGCGATGAAAGCCGCAGACAGCGCGCTTCTCTTCCGTTCGGCGGTAAAACAAATATGCCGCCGGCATGGCTATCACGCGACGTTCATGGCCAATCCGCAGGTACCGAATGTGTTTCCGAGCGGCTGGCACATGCACCAATCGATCCGACGCATCGCCGACAAGACGAACCTCTTCATGGCCGAAGGCGGTGACAATCCGCTCTCCGCGTTCGGAATGAATTACGTCGGTGGTCTGCTGCAGAATGCGGCTGGCACGTCGATGATGACGACGCCGACAATCAACGGTTACAAACGGCAAAGGCCGGATGGATTCGCGCCGTTCAAGGCCGGCTGGGCGCTCGAAAACCGCGGCGCCATGATCCGCGTCATCGGCCGCCCGAACGATCCGGCGTCCCGCGTCGAAAACCGCATCGGCGAGCCGACGGCAAACCCGTATCTTTACATCGCATCGCAATTGATCGCCGGTCTCAACGGCGTCGAAACGCAAAAGGATCCGGGCAAACCCGCAGCCGCTGCCTATCTCGCCGACGCGCCGCTTCTGCCGCGCAGCCTGATGGACGCGATCGAGGGATTCCGCAACAGTGCGGTCATTAAGGACGCTCTCGGAGAGAAATTTTGGAACTACCTCATCATGCTTAAAGAGTATGAGGTCAGCCGCTTCCTCGCCGCCGTCACGGATTGGGAGCAGAAGGAATACTTCGAGATGTATTGAGGCGCCGGGCGTCCTCTCTAAGAACAACCCTCCAGGAGACACCCTTGAAGATCGCCGCTGCTCAGATCCGGCCCGTTTGGCTCAATAAACGTGCGACGGTCGCGAAGGTCATCGACACGATCAAACAGGCGGCCGCTGAGGAGATCGATCTTCTGGCGTTCCCCGAGGCGTTCGTGAGCGGATATCCGTTCTGGCTTTGCCGGACGGATGCCGCGGCGTTCGGCGATCCGAAGCAGAGTGAGGCTTATGCCTGCTTTCTCGACGCGTCGATGGAAGCGGATTCCGCGGAAGTGAAAGAGATCGTGGAAGCGGCGCGCGACTATCGCGTGTCCGTCTACCTCGGTTTCAATGAACGCGGCAGCAACGTCGGCCGCGGTACGCTTTACTGCGCGCTGCTAAAGATCGACGCCAGCAAAGGTGTGCTGGGCGTCCATCGTAAGCTCATGCCGACGCACGATGAGCGCCTATGCTGGGCCGCCGGAGATGCGCATGGACTTCGCACACATCAAATCTCGGGGGTTCAGGTTGGCGGGCTGTGTTGCTGGGAAAACTGGATGCCGATGGCGCGCTTCGCCCTCTACTGCGGCGGCGAAGAGCTTCACATCAGTCTGTGGCCGGGAAATGCCGCTGTCGCCGAAGGCATTGTTTCGGCGACAGCGCGCGAAGGCCGCGTCTGGTCGTTGAGCGTTCACGGGCTTTTATCCATGAACGACATTCCCGACGATTTTCCATTCAAGCAGGAACTCATCGCAGAAGGCTTCGATGCCATCTTCAACGGAGGATCATCCTTGGTTGCGCCGGATGGGAGTGTCATCATTCCGCCTTCGCCCGGTGTCGAGGGACTGATCTCGCATACGATCGACGTGAAGACGGTCTACGAAAATCGTCAGATGTTCGATGTCACTGGCCACTACTATCGCCCGGACATCTTCGACCTCCGCATTCGCGGCGATCGCTTCGACGCGGCAAAGCTCTGGCCCTGAATGAGACGCACACGCCAAATATCGGAGGCGCCCCTACGGACGGAATATGAAAGTCACAGTCATTCAAAATAGTACGTACGGCAGCGCTGGCCTCGTCGAGAAATTCATCCGCGCCAAAGGCTGGAGCTGCCGACGGACACTATCGCCGAAAGACATCGTCGCGACCGATCTCTCGAACGTCGTCGATGACGTCGTCGTGTTTTTGGGCTCCCGGCGCGGCGTATACGAGACGCACGTTCAATGGATCGCGCGGGAACGTGCGCTGATGAAGCGTCTTGTCGATAATGCTGTGCCTGTATTCGGCATCTGCTTCGGGGCTCAGCTTCTGGCAACGGCTCTGGGGGGAACCGTCTCGCCTATGGGACATACCTATCGCGGCTGGATGGCAAACGCTATTGCCAGCGCGCCGGTTTGGCATGGGCCATGGCTTCGCTGGCATGGCGATTTCATTACCCTCCCCGGCAACATGAAAGTCTTGGCGCGGGACAACAATACCGTGCAGGCCTTCGAACGCGGAAACGCCGTCGGCGTACAATTCCATCCCGAAGTCTCGAATGCGGTGCTTCGGGATTGGTGCGCCTATCGAGCCGCGATGCCCGCCGAAGACCAGCGATCTCTCGATATCGCCTTACGCTACGCGGACGACCACGCCGCGGAAATCGAAAAGCGGGCGTTCGCGCTGTTCGACAATATTTTCGATAAGATTTCTGGAAAAGCCTTCGCGTGAAATGCCGTCGTGTATGGCCGCTTCTGGCCCCAATTGGCCTTCGGCAATTCGCGCAAACGCTTTTGGTCCGAAGGGCAGACGTCGCTGCCGACGTCCGTCCAAGCCGTGATTTGAGTGGTGGTAGACTGCGGCCCGCAGGGCCTATGGCGCACCCGAGAGGATTCGAACCTCTGGCCTCTGCCTTCGGAGGGCAGCGCTCTATCCAGCTGAGCTACGGGTGCTTCGGGCGAGACTGATAGCCCATTCGAAGGTCAGCCGCAAACGCCAAGCTGTGCAGCCCAGGCCGCAGAACCGGCGATCCTCGGGAAATTGAGGTGAGGCGGGACGCCTCACCCGGCTGCCCGTCAAAGGCGGCGCGAGCTACAACCCTGGAGCCAGGGCGCCAAAGCCGCCATTATCGTAAGTTCTCAATACCGCTCAATACCGGCAGGGCTTGGCGACGACGACACACTTCGCGAGCAGGATCGCGCCTTTTTTGCAATCCCATTGCTTGTTCTGGGCGTTGTAAAAATCGGCATAGCGGCGGCCATAGAGACGGGCGACCGTGTACTTCCAATTTTCCCGCGCCTCGACCTGCGCTTTCTCGGTTCCTGCGCCTAGGATGCCCGTTGCGGATGCCGTACCTTCGACCGGCGGTCGGCAGCGCGGCAGGGCGCTGGCGTCAGTGGCCGCAAGGCCGGAGGCCATGGCTCCAGCAGTGACGGCGAGGGCAGCGAGTTTGACGGTCGTGCGCATGACAAATACTCTCCCAAGAGCGACGATTTGCAACTTTGCCGGCCGGTATTTAGATAAGGACCGGCGGACTTCAGCCATGGGGGCGACCCGCTGTCAACGGACGTCTGACCCAAGCAACAGAATGTTCCGATAGCGTGGGAAAATGGCCGCGATTTCGCGGCGAAGCGCATATTCCTAGGCAATTCGATAAACGACGCGCAACCGCAACTGGTCGCTTCCGCCATGGCCAACAGAGAAACAATGCAGCAAACGAAAATTGAATCTCCTTCAGCTTCAGAACTGGCCGAGACCGTACCGGTCGCCAAAGGAAGCCACATCTATCTGATCGATGGATCGGGCTACATTTTCCGCGCCTTTCATGCTTTGCCGCCGCTGACGCGACCGTCGGACGGCTTGCCGGTCGGCGCCGTCCACGGTTTCTGCGCCATGCTTTGGAAGCTGCTGCGCGAGACGAAAATCTCCGAAGCGCCGACGCACTTCGCGGTCATCTTCGATGCCGGGCGCGAGACGTTTCGCAACGCCATCTATCCCAAGTACAAGGCGCAGCGGCCGCCCCCGCCGGAAGAACTGTTGCCGCAATTCCCGTTGATCCGCGATGCCGTCAAAGCCTTCAATGTCGCTTGCATCGAGCGCGACGGCTACGAGGCCGACGATCTGATCGCGACTTACGCCAGGCTCGCCGTCGATGCCGGTGGCGACGTTACGATCGTCTCGTCCGACAAGGATCTTATGCAACTCGTGCGTCCTGGCGTCACGATGTTCGATGGCATGAAGTCGAAACGCATCGGCCGAGACGAGGTGATTGAGAAGTTTGGCGTTCCGCCTGAGAAGGTTATCGACGTCCAGGCGCTCGCGGGGGATTCCGTCGACAACGTTCCCGGCGTGCCCGGTATCGGCATCAAGACTGCAGCCGAACTCATCACCAGTTACGGCGATCTCGATACGCTGTTGGCGCGGGCCGGAGAGATCAAGCAACCGAAGCGGCGCGAAAAGCTCATCGAGTTTGCCGAACAGGCCCGCATCTCACGCCAACTCGTCTTGCTGAAGGACGACGTTCCGCTCGATACCGTCATCGAAGCGCTGGGCGTGCGAGAGCCGCATTCGGATGCCCTTCTGAGCTTCCTGCGCACGATGGAATTCAACACGCTGACCAAGCGTATCGCCGAAGCGCTGGGCACCGAAGCGCCGCCGCCTCTTGCCGTATCAGTCGGTGCGAGCGTGAAAGCTAAGCCGCAAACGCTTTCCGACAAGATCGAAGATTTAGAAGAAGAAGCTGCATCGGAAGACGCCACGCCCGCCGCTGCAGTGGCGGCCGGTAGCGCGCTTGCCCGCGGCGCGCAGGTCGACCGGTCGCGTTATCAGACCGTCACGACGCGCGCCGACTTGGAGACATGGATCGCCAAGGCGCAGAGCGCAGGCCTCGTCGCCTTCGATACCGAAACCTCGCGGCTGAGCGCGACAGAAGCCGACCTCGTCGGCTTTTCGTTGTCGGTGACGCCGGGCGAGGCCTGCTACGTTCCCGTGGGACATCAGTCCGGCGGCGGCGATCTCTTTGGCGACGGCAATCGTCCGCCTCAGCTGGCCGTTGCCGAGGCGGTCGCGCTGATGAAGCCGCTGCTCGAAGACCCATCGGTTTTGAAAATCGGACAGAACATCAAATACGACGTGCTGGTCCTGAAGCGTTATGGCGTCGAGGTCGCGCCGTTCGACGATACGTTGCTGCTCTCTTATGCGCTCGACGGCGGGCGCGGCCAGCACGGCATGGACGTTCTGTCGGAACGCCACCTGGGCCACACATGCCTGTCATTTTCCGAAGTCATCGAGCACGCGCCGGGCGCCAAGAAGGCCGACAAGTCGTTCGCGGGCGTTCCAATCGACAAGGCAACCGAATATGCGGCCGAAGACGCCGACATCACGCTGCGTCTCTGGATGGCGCTCAAGCCGCGCCTCGCCGCCGAGCACATGGCGACGGTATACGAGACGCTTGAACGACCGCTCGTTCCCGTGATCGTCGCGATGGAGCACGCAGGCATCAAGGTCGATCGCGATATTCTCGCGCGACTTTCAAGTACATTCGCGCAGCGCACTGTGCAGCTCGAAGAAGAGATCTACGGCCTCGCTGGTCACAAGTTCAATCTCGGCTCGCCGAAACAACTCGGAGAGCTGCTGTTCGATCGCCTGAAGCTTCCCGGCGGCAAGAAAACAAAAACCGGCCAATGGGAGACGCGCGCCAACCTGCTCGATGATCTTGCTGCCAACGAAGACCTTCACGGCGACGCCCGTCGCCTCGTCAACACGATGCTCGAATGGCGGCAGTTGATGAAGCTCAAGTCGACGTACACCGACGCGCTGCCGACTTATATCAATCCAGAAACGGGCCGCATTCATACCAGCTACGCGCTCGCCTCCACGACGACCGGACGCTTGGCATCGTCCGAGCCGAACCTGCAGAACATTCCGATCCGCAACAAGGAAGGCCGCGAAATTCGCACGGCTTTCATTGCTGAAAAAGGCATGAAGCTCGTCTCGGCGGACTATTCGCAGATCGAATTGCGCGTGCTCGCCCACGTTGCCGACATTCCGCAGTTGAAGAAGGCTTTCGCCGACGGCCTCGACATTCACGCCATGACCGCGTCAGAAATGTTCGGCGTGCCCGTGAAGGATATGCCGGCCGAAGTTCGTCGCCGCGCCAAGGCGATCAACTTCGGCATCATTTACGGTATTTCGGCGTTCGGCCTAGCGAACCAGCTCAGCATCAGTCGCGAGGAAGCAGGCGATTACATCAAGACCTACTTCCAACGCTTCCCCGGCATTCGCGACTATATGGATGCCACGAAAAAGCAGGCGCACGCTCACGGCCATGTCGAAACGATTTTCGGACGCCGCATCCATTATCCCGAGATCAACACCAAGAACCCATCGATGCGTGGCTTTCTTGAACGTGCGGCGATTAACGCGCCGATCCAAGGCTCCGCCGCCGACATTATCCGCCGGGCGATGATCCGCATGCCGGATGCTCTTGTGGCCGCAAATCTGTCATCGGCGCGGATGCTGCTGCAGGTCCACGACGAACTCGTCTTCGAAGTTCCGCAGGATCAGGCAGACGCGCTCATCACAACCGCGCGTCACGTAATGGAGACCGCGGCCGAGCCTGCGATCAAGCTCTCCGTCCCGATCCACGTCGATGCCAAGGCCGCAGACAACTGGGATGAGGCGCACTAATCCCCGTCGCGAGAGGTGAACGTATCCTCTTCTGGCGGATCGCGCGGGGCGTCGGGTTTCGGCCAAATGCGCGATCCGACGAAGTCGAGGACCAGCACTGCAATCGCGAGCGCTGACGCGGCGACCGCCAATTGCAATTCGCCGAGGCCGCACATCAAGCCAATCGCGGCCGTGAGCCAGATCGCGGCCGCGGTGGTCAACCCTTTGACGTGTCGGATCTTGTCGCCGCGCTGAAGAATGACGCCTGCACCAAGAAAGCCGATGCCGGTCACGACGCCCTGCGCGATACGGCTGAAAGCGGCTGCATCACCGGTGCGTTCGCCGGCGAGCGCAGCCACGCAAGCGCCGAGACTGACGATAGCCATCGTCCGAAATCCGGTCGGCATGCGCCGTAGATCGCGCTCAAGTCCGATGACGCCGCCACATAGGACGGCAGCCACCATGCGCCAGACAATGTCGTAGTAATCGAGTGGAGTCGTCATGAGAATCCTAACCTGACAAGGATGAGGTTAGCACAACATGACGAGCGCAGAGTCTATTCGCCGGCGGAAGAAGTTGAATGCTGGCCGTTGACTGCGTCTAGAACGCCGTTCGCCTTTACCCGCCAGTCGGGCGCGACGTCCGGCGTGTCCTTCAGCGCGCGATACGGCCTCGGCATCTTCGTGCTCTTGCCGCCGGTCAGCCGTTTGTAGTTGATCGTGCGGATGAACTCGCGAATGCGCGGCTGGATTTCCGTGCGCCAGCGGGTGCCGTTAAAGACGCCGTAATGGCCGACGCCGGACTGCACGTAATGAATTTTTTCGTCCGTCGGCACGCCGAGGCAGAGATCGTGCGCCGCTTCGGTTTGTCCGAGACCGCAGATGTCGTCGCGTTCGCCCTCGACCGTCATGATCGCCGTCTTGCGGATCGCGGCGCAATCGACAAGCTCACCGCGGTGCATCAATTTCTTGTCGGGCAAGAGGTGTTCCTGGAACACGATCTGGACCGTCTGCAGATAGAACTCGGCGGTGAGGTCCATCACCGACAGATATTCCTCGTAGAACGTCTGATGCTGCTTGACGCTGTCGCAATCACCTTTGACGAGGTTGTTGAACAGATCGACGTGCGCATTCATGTGCCGGTCAAGATTCATCGTCATGAAGCCGGTGAGCTGCATGAAGCCCGGATAGACAGGCCGCATGAAGCCCGCGTGCGGGAAAGGCACCGTCGAAATGACGTTGTTCTCGAACCATGCAAGCGATTTCTGCGCGGCCAGATCGTTGACCTTCGTCGGATTGCGCCGGGTGTCGATCGGCCCGCCCATAAGCACCAGAGACGACGGCTGACACTGCTCGCCGCGCGCCGCCATCACGGCCGCTGCGACGAGCGCCGGAACGGCCGGCTGGCACACCGCAATCACATGCGTGTTGGTGCCGATGAAGCTCATGAACTCGATCAGGTAATCGACGAAATCATCGAAATCGAATTGACCGGAGGCGAGGGGAACGTTCCGCGCATCCGACCAATCGGTGATGTAGACATCGTGCTCGGGCAGCATGGCTTCGACCGTGCCGCGCAGCAGCGTCGAGTAGTGGCCCGACATTGGTGCCACGATGAGCACTTTCGGATCGTAGCGTTTGCCCGTGACGGTTTCATCGCGCGCGAAATGGATGAGATTGCAGAAAGGCTTGGAGAGCGCGATCTCTTCGCGGATCGGCACCTTAAGACCCGCGAGCTGTACGCTGCCGATGCCGAATTCGGGCTTGCCATAGCGCCGCGTGATGTTCTCGAACACCTCGCAGGCGGCAATCATGTTCTTGCCGGCCGTCGTGTACCCCATTGGATTAAGGGGCCATCCCAGCGTCTGCCGCAAAGCCTGAACGCCGAATCGCACCGGGGACATGAACGCATGGGCCATTTCATAGGCATAATAGTTCATATCGTTCCCAACCCTTTGTTTTTTATGGTCTTTGGGGGCTTCGACCACGTCGCAGTGCAGCGCGTTGTTGCTGCATTGCATAAGTATAGAACGATTATACATCGTCACAATCTAGAAATAGTTCATGAGCCTAACGACTAAGCATCCCCATGCATAAAGGGTACACTCGGGTGCTTTCCGATTGCGGCGCACCATCGTAAAGACGCGCAGCCTTGATTGATTGTTCCGTTTAGGCAAAGAGGGTTCCCTCGTCCGTGCCGCGGGGAACAATGCCGACAGAACTTTCTGGGTCGCCGCGGTGGTTGCGCCGTTTCGTTAATGTCGCGCCTGACGAGGTTGCGGCGCTTCTCGCGTCCTTTGCGATGTTTTTCGCGTTGCTGTCCGCCTATTACGTCATCCGCCCGGTGCGCGATGAAATCGGCGTCGCCTTAGGCAAGGATTCTCTCCACCAGCTTTTTACCATCGTCTTCTTCGTGATGTTGGCGCTGGTGCCGCTCTTTGGCTTTGTCGCTGCCCGCTTTCCGCGCCGCTACGTGCTGCCGGCGATCTACGCATTCTTCGTCGCCAATCTGGTTGCCTTCTGGCTGGCGCTAAAGGCGGCGCCGGAAAATCACGCGGCGCTGGGAACGTTTTTTGTATGGGGCAGTGTCTTCAATCTCTTCGTCGTGTCGCTGTTCTGGAGCTTGATGTCGGAGCTCTGGTCGCACGACGCAGCGAAACGGCTTTACGGCTTCATTTCAGCCGGCGGTACCGCAGGTGCGCTGGCCGGTCCCCTGATCACGCAAGGGCTCGTGCGCATTTTCGCGCCCGTCGATCTGATGCTCGTTTCGGCGGTCTTGCTGTTGGCCGCGATGATCGCCAGCCTGCTGTTGCGCCGTATCAAACCGCCGGAAGCAACGGGCGGTGAAACCGAGCCCGCTGGCGGCGGCATTCTCGACGGCGCCATCAAGGTGTTTACGACGCCGATGTTCGCGCGCATCGCACTTTTCATTTTCATCGCGAACGTCATCGGTACGTTCTTTTATCTTGAGCAGGCACGCCTCGTCGCAACGTCGATCTCGAGCAACGCAGACCGTGTCCTGTTTTTCTCCGGCCGCGATCTTGTCGTCAGTATCGTGACGTTCCTGATCGAAGTGTTCGGCACGGCGCGCATTCTGAAACGCTTTGGCGTGACGGCGGCATTGCTTGCATTGCCGGTGACGGGCGCGATCGGTGTGCTGATGTTGTCGTTCGATGCTGCGCTCGGCATCGTCGCCGCCGTCATGGTCGCCGAGCGCATCGTGGCGTTCGCGCTCGCCAATCCCGCGATCAAGCTGATCTACACGCTCGCGAGCCCGGACGAGAAATACAAGGTGCAGAATTTCATCGACACCGTTGTGTTTCGCGGCGGCGACGCAGCATCGGGCTGGCTCTATGCGTTGCTCGGCGGAGGCCTTGGCTTTGCCGGAGGCGCAATGGGCGCCGTCGCCGTTCCGGCTGCCGCCGCTTGGTTGTGGATCGCGCAGCGCCTCGGCGCAGATCACAAAAGACGGGCCTCCGAGATCGTCACTCGCGCCTGAGCAGCGCTTCGGGGCCGTCAGAAGTTAGACGCTGCGTCGCCGTAATGACGGTGCAGCCGTTGGTCTTGATTAGCGTCCGCCGCGGCGCGGAGGTCCGCCACTCGTGCGCGAGGCGCCAGAAGCATCGCCCATCGGCGGGCGTCCGTCCTTGTGACGGAAATTGATGCGGCCCTTGGTCAAGTCGTAGGGCGTCATCTCGACCGTCACACGGTCACCAGCGAGAATGCGGATGCGGTTCTTCTTCATGCGACCGGATGTGTAGGCAATCACTTCATGCCCATTGTCGAGCTTCACGCGGCAGCGGGCGTCCGGCAGAACTTCGTCCACCACGCCTTCGAACTCGAGCATCTCTTCTTTAGCCATTCGATCTCCCGATCGTTGTTTCTTTTCCGAATAAGAAAAGCGGGGAGCAGCCGAGCTGCTCCCCGCATGAGTGGAGTGGTTTCGAAAACCTTAGAGCGGACGCAGGTTCACGGCAGCGATTTTGCCGTTACGTCCACGCTCGGTTTCGAAGTAGATCTTCTGGCCTTCGCGGAGCGACTGAAGGCCTGCACGCTCAACAGCGGAAATGTGGACGAACACATCGTTCCCACCTTCTTCCGGCTGAATGAAGCCATAGCCCTTCTGACCATTGAACCACTTCACAGTCCCGTTCGACATCAATTGCCTCCAAAGCAAACATAAATTCCCCGGTTAAACACCGGAGGCTAATCAAATCGCGCGATGGAGACGTCTTAGGGCAGGCGGTAGCGCTGGTAAGAGTAAGCCAAGGCGTGTTCGACGGCGACTTATATGCCTTGGTCCTGTGAGAAAGGCAAGATCGTCGCAGCCTTCGGGCACCCCCTTCCGAGATCAAAATAGCTTTGAAATGCGGGGCGTTTCCGATCGTCTTCGCAAACCATATGCGGCGCCCGGAGGAAAGGCAGGCGGGAAACCATATTCCCACCTTCAACCTTTAGCTGCGCCCGCTGGCGGCATTCAGCGCCACGAACCGAGGTCCGACGTCGACGTGGATATGGTCCATGTCCCGGTAGGTCATGACGCCCCCGTTCCGGTGGTTGGCGATAAGCCAACGCACGACCTCAGCCTTGCGGCCCGGCACGCGGAAGTCGATCGCTTGTCCCGAGGCGTGACGGGACGGCCGTCCCGTACCGGCAATACGCGCACCCGGCCGGCAGGTCGAGACGATCTGGACGTTGCCAAACTGTCCGCGGATACGCGCGAGGAGGTTGCGAGCCTCCGATGTCAGACACGCAGTCGATGTACCCGAGAGACGCGCAATCTTGCGGCTCGTCATGGCCCGATCTCGATAATGGTCGCCGTCGTCCTTGTCTGGTCGGGCGTCGGCGACACCTGACGTTGTGGCGGCAAGTACAAGAGAAAGCACGGCAATCGTTCCCTTACGCATGGGAAGTCCTCGTTTGGTTGAGTGATGGGAAAAAGCCCAATCGGGTCCGCTCCGCGTCGGTGCGACGCGGCTTTGGCGAGCTCAGGCTCGAATGGCCAAGCGATTGGGATAAGCAGGGAACCGCAAGCGCCAGCCCCCCGGACGCGCCGCCCCCGTTTTCAAATCTCGTCCGAGATTGCGGTGCCCATCCTGTGGATAAGCGGCACCTTTTGTGCGGCGCGCCCTGAAAGCCGTAGCGAATAGGCGAAAATGAGGCCGTTCGCGTCGCCGAGGCTTGAACCGTTGCCGCATGCGGACAATGGCGGCTCGAAATCCGCATTTTGAGCATCGGACAATGGATTTGGCCGACCAAGCAGAGTAGCAAGACAGTGTGGGGAGCGTCACACGTAAAAAGGGGACATCTGGAAGGGGGACACGGCCATGAATGTCTTGAAGAGCTTGGGTTTGGGCTTCATCGCAGGCGTGATCGCCGCCGCGACCGTGCAAGAGGCGATCAGCTGGTTTTTCGTTCACTACTGGACCGGGTGGGACGCCGAACCTTGGAGCCTTCGGCCGATGCCGAGCCTCCTCATTCCTTCGGTTGTGCTGCCTTGGATGATTGGCAACGGCATCACGGCCGGGCTCTGGGGCGCACTCTTCGGTTTTCTCCTGGGCTGGAAGCCGATCGGCATGATGACGATCCGCGGCGCCATCCTCGGCCTTTTCGGTCCGGCACTCATCGGCGCATTCATCGTCGTGCCGTACCTCGCAGGAAAACCTTCGCCGCTGCTTGAGGGTGACGTCAGTCAGATCGTGCCCATCCTGTGCATGTCGGCAGGATTCGGCGCGGTCACGGCATGGTTCTACGGTCTCTTCAGCTGGGGCCGTCTGCCTTAAGCATTTTTGCGGCGCGGCGACTGTTCATCCGTCGCGCCAATGCTTACCTCCGGTGCGGCGCAACTCCCGTTTGTGACGTGCGCCGCGCATTTTAAGCGAGGTCGGGCATGCGAGGATTATCGATTGCACTAGCCGCTGCCGTTGCAGCCTTTGCCGTCTCATCACCGGCAGAGGCGACGCATAAGCCGCGCTCCAAAGCCAAACACACCTGGCAGAAGCCCGCGCCCCGCGCCGAACGTGATTGCGTGCCGATCAACGGCCGTTACGGTTACTATGGCAATCCCTGGTGCGACACCGGTTCGTCACGGCCACCAGACATCGAGTTCCGTGAGCGCCAGCGCCTGCAAAAGCAACGCTGATGAAGGGCGTTAGCGATCGGCCGCTGGCTGCGCGCGCGCTTTGAGCCGCTCCAGCAACCAAACGCGCACAGCGCTCGAAAGCCCAGCCTCACCACGAGTTTTATCTATGGAATTGATGAGGCCTGCGAGCGTCATGCCGTCTTCAGCCGCGGCTTCCTTGAGTGCGACCCAGAACGCGCTCTCCAGCGAAATCGATGTGCGGTGGCCCTGGATCGAGAACGAGCGCTTCTCAGGCCTCATTACGAGGCGGTGCTGGGATCGAAGTCGTCAGCGTCTTCCGCCGGACTGTTATCGTCGCGCCGCGCGCCGTCGAGTTCGCCTTGCGTCTTGCGCTGCTGCGCATCGGCGAGACTGCGTTCAGCCTTCGATTGCCCGTACTTAAGCCGGTTCTCGTGCGCCTCCCGTTCGCGGTCGGCGCGCTCGCGGGCTTTACGGACCTTGTTGAGATTGATGATCTCGGCGGTCATAAAATGCTCTCCGCATGGGATGCAAATCGCATCCTGGCTTCGCGCTATTTTAGGAGCACCTGCGCAAAGTCGTCAAACACTCGCGCACATTTTATTGCGCGAGTGCCGTTCGGTCGCAACGCGTTTCGGTTTCAGCATTCGTTCAGAGACGTCGTCGGTGTGCCTCAGCGGACGCACACAGATAGAACGATTTTAAATCGTCACTCCGGTCCGATCATTTTTTCCGGACGCACGATGGCATCGAACTCTTCGTCTGTTACATAGCCGCCGCCGACGGCTTCCTCGCGCAGCGTCGTGCCCTTTTTGTGCGCGGTTTTCGCGATTTTGGCGGCGTTATCGTAACCGATCTTCGGTGCGAGCGCCGTCACAAGCATTAACGAGCGCTCGAGCCCCGCCTTGATGTTGTCTTCCCGCGGTTCGATGCCGACGACGCAGTTGTCGGTGAACGACACCGCTGCATCACTCATCAGGCGGACGGATTGCAGGAAGTTATAGGCCATCACCGGATTGTAGACGTTGAGTTCAAAATGACCTTGGCTGCCGGCGAACGAGATTGCGGCGTTGTTGCCGAAAATCTGAATGCAGACCTGGGTCAGCGCTTCGCATTGCGTCGGGTTAACCTTGCCCGGCATGATCGACGAGCCCGGCTCGTTTTCAGGCAGCGACAACTCGCCGAGGCCTGAGCGCGGACCCGATCCGAGCAGGCGGATATCGTTCGCGATCTTGAACAGGGACGCCGCAACCGTGTTGATCGCGCCGTGCGTGAAGACCATGGCGTCGTGCGCGGCGAGCGCTTCGAATTTGTTCGGCGCCGATTTGAATGGCATGCTGGTGATGGTCGCAATCCGCTCCGCAACCATTTCCGCGAAGCCCTTCGGTGCATTGAGGCCGGTGCCGACGGCGGTGCCGCCCTGCGCGAGTTCCATCAGCTTCGGCAAGGTTTGCTCGATGCGCTCGATGCCGTTCTCTACCTGCTGGGTATAACCGGAGAATTCCTGGCCGAGCGTCAGCGGTGTCGCGTCCTGCGTATGTGTGCGCCCGATCTTGATGATCTTCGCCCACGCCTTGGCCTTGTCGTCGAGCGCACCTTGAAGCTTCTTGAGCGCCGGGATCAGCCGGTTAACGACTTCCTCCGAGCACGCGATATGCATCGCCGTCGGATAGGTGTCGTTCGACGACTGGCTCATATTGACGTGATCGTTCGGATGCACCGGCTTCTTCGAGCCCATCTCGCCGCCGAGCATTTCGATGGCGCGGTTCGAGATCACCTCGTTGGCGTTCATGTTCGACTGCGTGCCCGAGCCCGTCTGCCAGACGACGAGAGGGAAGTGCTGGTCGAGCTTGCCGTCGATGACTTCCTGCGCCGCCTTGACTATGGCGTCGCCGATTTTTTGGTCGAGTCGGCCGAGCGCCATGTTCGTCTCGGCTGCAGCGCGCTTGACGATGCCGAGGGCGCGTACGATCGGGGCTGGCTGCTTTTCCCAGCCGATCTTGAAATTGCCGAGACTGCGCTGGGCCTGCGCACCCCAATATCGGTCCGCGGCAACGTCGATGGGTCCGAAGGTGTCGGTTTCAGTGCGCGTCTTGGTCATGAGATCGGTCCATTCTTCGTTCGGATGCCGGAAAATGCGTGCTTCGTCGCGCATGGAAGCCGCTTTGTCGAGTTGTTTCGAATGCGACTACGGGGTTTACTTCTCCATTCGTCGCTTTTCTCGTAAGTCGAGTGGCCAGGGAGAATAGCGGAATGCTGGAAGGATCCTGTCACTGCGGCGCTGTGCGCTGGACGTTCGATGGCGTCCCGCAGGATGCCACCGCCTGCAATTGTACGGTCTGCCGCCGCTACGGTGTACTTTGGACCTACGACTTCGAAAATGAGCGCATCCGTGTCTCGGGCCAGACGAAAGCTTACACCCGCGGCAAGACCCTCGAATTTCACTTCTGTCCCGAGTGCGGATGCGTGGCCTATTGGCGCGCATGTTTCGCCCAGGAAGACGGCCGCCGCCGGATCGCCGTAAACCTTCGCCTCACCCAGCCTGACGCCATCGCCGCGATCCCGATCGATCACTTCGATGGTCTTGTGAGTTTCGATGACCTTCCGCGCGACGGACGCTGCGTCCGCGATATGTGGTTCTAGCGGCGGTGACGCGGCTAGAAGGTATCATCAGATTGGCGCTATTCCGTTTTCGCGAGCACGCTGTCGAGATTGTCGAAGAACTTCGGCCAGCCGAACTTCGCGCCTTGATATGCCTGCTGCTGATCCGGCCGGAAGCCAGACTGCTCCATGCGCAGACGCGTCCCTGTAGCCGTCGGCGTGAGCGTCCACGTCACGACGCTCTCAAGACCATAGGCTGCCCAAGTGTACGACAACGAAGCATTCGGTTCGACGACCAGAACCTTGCAATCGACGGCGCCCCAGTCGGCGCGAAGATTGAAGCGATGATCGACCACCGGCACGAAGTCGTTCTGCATTAGCCACTCTTCGATCAGATGCGGCTGTGTCAGCGCCCGCCAGATCTTCTCCGCCGGATAGGGAATATCGCGCTCGATGACGACGGACAGCGTTTCGCTCGCAGTCTGCTTCATGGGGCGTCCTCTCATTTTCTTCGTTGCGATGCGTGTCATTGGAGGGCATTGGCCCTGCGGCGTGATTTCGCCATGTAGGGCAGAGCGAACATGTAGAGCCCGCTAAACAGCAGCAAAAAGAGTGGAAGCAATGGCGAATAGACGATCCACGTGGGCGGTTCGCCCCAAATCCGCACAATGAAATTGGCGGCGACCGCCACAGTAAAAGCAATCGACAGCCAGCGGTGGATTTGCCGAACCCAAATGTCGAGAGTCATTGGTCCATCCTCTTCAGCAGGTCTTCGAGTTGATCAAAACGGCTCTGCCAGAAGCCGGTCATCTGGCTCGTCCAGTCGATGAGTGGAGCAAGCGCGCCGACCTTTGCGCTGTAGTGCGTCTGCCGGCCTTCATGCCGGTCGCGCACGAGCCCGGCATCTTTCAAGATGCCGAGATGTTTCGAAACGGCCGGCTGCGAAATCCCAGCTTGCGCCGTCAGCATACTGACTGTTTGCTCTCCATTACGGCACAGACGCTCGAAAATGGCGCGCCGTGTGGGATCGGCGAGTGTGCGAAAAAGAATGTCGTGAGTGCCCTGCATCGCAATCCATAACCCATTGGCTATGAATGGATACATATCCGACCAGTTATGTATCAGTCAAGCGCCAAAGAAGGAGGAGTGGTCAGTGACATGGGAAGATGAGAGAGAGGTTGCGCAAGCCAGTGCGTACACGGAACACATATCGTGTTACAGGATCGTATGACCGATGACCTGATTTTGCCGCCAGGAACGGCAATTCCTCCTGGCGTCATTTTGCAAACCTGTCTCGGGGCAATTCAAAAAGCATGTCAGACGAAATCGTCGGGTTGGCCCAAGCCAAAGGTTTGCGCGCGCTGCGTCTTCCGCTTCTCGCTCAGCATTCAAAGAGAATATTCAAAGCGCTAGCCCATCGCAGCGATGCGATAGTCCTCATCATCGCCTTGGCGCTCATCGTCTCCGTGCCGCAATCTCTCCTTCACGGATATCACTACGTCGAAGGACTAACTGTCACCGTGGCTCAAAGCGCCTTGGATGACGGGAATTGGTTTAGTCAGCATATGTACAATCTGCGCTGGATAGAGCGACCTATGCTCCTGTCCTGGGTTATTGCTGCGCTGAGTATGCCGTTTGGCCAAGTGTCCCCATTTATCGCGCGTCTGCCCGTGGTGCTTTCGCTTGTCGCGGGCACTGTTCTGATCTGGCGCGCAGTACGGCCGAATGCCAGTCCTGAAGCTGCATGCTTTGGGGCCCTGCTGTTTTTGGCCTGCCCGCTCGTCATGAGATACTACGTGACGTCCGTGGCGGACCTTCCGCTAGCGGTATTATTGTTTGGCGCTTTTCTGGTGTGGTGGAATGCATATGTCGCCGAACGGCTGACGGTCGGTCGTTGGATTATCATTGGAGCCATCTTAGCGATCGCCGCCCTTATGAAGGGTCCGCAACCGACGGCCTATTTCTTTCTCGGCATCTTCGTCTTTCTCTCGTTGACCGCCGGGTGGCGTCAATTTCCTGGCCTCATCCTCGCCGGCTGTATCGCAACGGTTCCAACTGCGTTGTGGTATGCCCATGTTTTCGTCGCCGGAGATCAAGGCGAATGGCTGCGCTACACGCGGCTTTCGTCCAACGGCGTTGTGTGGCCTCACCCGTTTGCGAACGGCGCCGATTTCTTTTTCGAATGTTTGCCGGCTGCACTGCTGGCGGCGGCTCTTCCGCTTGCCGACTTCAGCGCTATGGAAACGAAACCTCGCCGGCACTTCATCCTGGCCGTCAGCTGCTACGCTCTGACGTGCACTTTGGTTGTTCTGTTCTGGCCGGCCGAAGTTAACCCGCGTTACATCTTGCCTGCGGTGCTACCCTTGTGCGTTCTTGGGGGCGTTGCATTTGATGCCTTGTCGCAACGAATGGCGCCGTTCGTTGCGACGGTCGGTGTGCTCGTCGCCGCTCTGTTAGGATACGCGATTTTCCACTCGATGAGTGACGTGTTCCTGACGCCCGGATATATTCGTTCAAAAGTCGACGGCGCGAAAATCGCAACGCTCGTAAAGGAAGCGCCAGCCCCAGTCTATCGAACGGGCTGGGATGTGGCCTTGAACGAACTTCCGTATGTGCGCGTCCCGGTGATGACGATAACGCCCAACCAAATAGCAAATATTACGAGGCCAGCTTGGCTTGTCGCGCCGGAGACTGATGCGCGTGCCATGCTCGCTCGAAGCCACGGACTGATGACATCGGTTCTCGCGTTTAACCACTTCGCGTTGCTTCGATTGAACTAGCAAGAAGCCGGCATCGACCGACGAAATGGGAGCATCAATCCGATGCTCTTATCGGCTGCGGTTCGCTCGTTTCGAACGATAACGAGAGCGGCCGTCAAAGACGGCTCACTTCTTCCTGAACTGATCCAAGCTCAGAATTTTTGCGCCGCCGCTTTCGGGCTGTTTCTCCGCCGCATCTTCGTCGCCGTCGCTCGGCAGGTTTTCTCCGGCGCGCGTTGCAGGCTCCGGATTGGGCGGCAGCACGTCCACCGGTTCGACCGCCGTCAGCGTCGAGATGTTTTGCGCATCCTTTTCGGCGGTGCGGGGCTTGCGCGGCGCGCGCGGCTTCTTCGGACGCGGCGCTTCGGTGCTCGCGTCATCGTAGGTTGCGTCGATGGCGCGAGGCGAAGAGGCAGCCTCCTGCTCGTTCGTTTCTTCATCGAACTGCAGGCCGTAGCGTACGCTCGGATCGATGAAGACCTTGATCGCCGCGAACGGCACGACGAGACGTTCCGGAATGCCGTCGAACGTCAGCTTCACTTCGAATCGCTCGTCGGAAACGATCAGGTCCCAGAAGCGATGCTGGAGGACGATCGTCATCTCGGTCGGATATTTTTCCTTGAGCCGCTTCGACAGGATCACGCCCGGAGCCTGCGTCAGGAAGGAAATATAAAAGTGGTGCTCACCGGGGAGTCCCGTCTTGACGACCCGTTGCAGAACGGCGCGCACGACCCCGCGCATCGCCTCCTGCTGCAGTTTCCCGTAATCTATGGACGGCCCCGATGCCATGCCTCAGCCTTCGATCCTACTTGAATTCCATCTGACCTCTGAAATCAGATTTCCCGTCCCGTCAAGCCCGCGCCGTCAAGTTTACCTCGGCGCGCAGGCGGAAAGGTGGAGGGCTTCTGTTGCCCGGTGCCCTCCGGACCGCGCCTTACCCTGCTAGGGGCAAGGGCTTCAAGTTCAGGCTAGTCGCGCTGCATTACGCAGCGAGAGCGGCCTCAGCATAGTTGTCATTGGCAACTATTCTGTATGACCCGATAACGGTGGTATCATGCCGGGCAAAAGCTAAGTCCTTTACACCTTCGTCGATCCTATTTCGCCCCCATAACAGCTGGGCCTTACGGCCGGTGCTCGCAGGGAAACCCAACGAGATCACCGGGCCTTGCCGCCGGCTCCCCGGGAAGGGGGAGTCGCAAGGCCCAGCATAAAATGGTGGAGGCGCCGGGTACCGCCCCCGGGTCCGATCGGCTTATTACGACCGCGTTTATCGCCATAGCTGGCAGAGCCAGCACCACTGAATATAGGGGGCAACGCTTACGAAAAAAAGCGTTTCGGTGACCTAGTTTCGCTCGCCCTGAAAACCTGTTACCCGCTGTGACGGCTGGGTGACGATCAACCGGCTCAGGCGGACCCCCGGATGCCGTATTTACGCGGGTGTTTCGATGCGACCGCCGCCGGAAAGAAGCAGATAATCCCCCGTGGAAAACATAATTCAGACCTGGAAAGGCGTCGTGGTCACGGCCGCTCTGGCCGTCGTGATCATTATTCTGGCCACCCAAGCCGGGTATGGAGCAGCCTGGCTGTTCGACGTCTGGGCCCAAATTCATGAGCCTCGCGCATTTGCCGCAGGCGAGCTTGAGGCGCTGCTGACCGGCCGCGTCGCGTCTTCGCTGTTCGCCTTCCAGGTGGTGACGGTCGCCTCGGTCCTGATGGTCAATGCCTACGGACGCCGGACGACGGGCGCCGGCACGTTGAGTTTTGCCATGCCGCGCGGCGGGATCTGGACGCTCCTCCTCGCTGTCATCGCTCTTGTCTCGCTCGCGACCTGCTTCGCCTCGCTCGTCTTCGTCTTCAATCCGGATGCGCTGCGCCACGATCTGCAGCCTTTTTCCGAGATGATGAAGTCGCGGACGTGGTGGCTCATCCTGCTGGCCGCCGGCGTTGGCGCACCGTTGGCGGAAGAATTGCTGTTTCGCGGGCTGATCTTCGGTGCACTGCGGCAATCGCCGCTAGGCTTTGTGGGGGCGACGGCCATTACAGCGGTCGCGTGGGCCTCCCTCCACGCCAACTATTCGCTTTACGGTCTCGGCGCGATCACGCTCATCGGCCTTTACTTGGCGTGGCTGCGCGAGCGCACCGGCAGCCTGCTGACCCCGATGGTCTGCCATGGGTGCTACAACTCATTGATCATTCTGCTTATGGTCTTGGCGCCCAACAGTGCGCTGACCACGGGCTGAAGGTCGTTCCAGAATCGCATAAGTCTGACCCCATGCAACAATACCTCGATCTTCTGCGCTGCGTGCGCGACCACGGTACCGAAAAGACCGACCGCACCGGCACCGGCACGCTGTCCGTCTTCGGTCATCAGATGCGCTTTGATCTCGCCGACGGCTTTCCGCTCGTCACGACCAAGAAGCTGCACACCAAGTCGATCATCGTCGAGCTGCTGTGGTTCCTCGCCGGCGCGACGAACACGCAGTATCTGAAGGAACATGGCGTCAGCATCTGGGACGAGTGGGCAGACTCGGAGGGCAATCTTGGTCCGGTCTACGGCAAGCAGTGGCGAAGCTGGGAAGCCGCCGACGGCTCGACCATCGACCAGATTACGAACGCGGTGTCTGATCTGAAGCGCAATCCGGATTCGCGCCGCATCATCGTGACGGCCTGGAACCCGGGCGACCTCTCGAAGATGGCGCTCGCGCCGTGCCACTGCCTCTTTCAATTCTACGTCGCCGACGGCAAGCTCTCGTGCCAGCTTTATCAGCGTTCGGCCGATACTTTCCTAGGCGTGCCGTTCAACATCGCGAGCTACGCGCTGCTGACGATGATGATGGCGCAGGTAACCGGGCTGAAGCCGGGCGAGTTCGTGCACACGTTCGGCGATGCGCACCTTTATCTCAATCATCTCGAACAGGCCGACCTGCAGCTTTCGCGCGATCCACGGCCGCTGCCGACGATGACGATCAACCCGGACGTCGCCTCGATCTTCGATTTCAAATACGAAGACTTCACGCTGTCGGGCTACGACCCGCACCCCCACATCAAAGCGCCCGTGGCGGTGTAAGCCAGGTCCACCGTCATGCCGACGAAGAGCCTGCCCCGGCGAAGGCCGGGGTCGGCACCCAGACAAGCATCGGCATCTTCGTTGCTTTCGATTTGACTGGATCTCGGCCTTCGCCGGGATGACGTTGCTGGGTCTCCGTCTGCGACGGCCGGCTCGATGAAGGAGAGTCGTCGCGGACAAACGGAAAGCTCTGCGCAGCAGAGTCGCCGGCACCAACAATCCCGCGCTTTGCGGCCGGCTGCCCGCAGGGGAGTCGCAAAGAGCAAACAAATAATGCTATGCCCCGCCGATGAATGACACACGCATATCCCTGATCGTCGCCGTTTCGGAAAACGGCGTCATCGGCCGTGACGGCGCGCTGCCGTGGCGGCTCTCGTCCGATCTGAAAACATTTCGCCGCCTGACGATGGACAAGCCCATCGTCATGGGCCGAAAAACGTTCGACTCCATCGGCAAGCCGCTGGACGGCCGCGATAATATCGTCATCACGCGAGATCCGGCCTTCGAGGTAGCAGGCGTCTCGACCTGCGAGTCCGTAGCTGACGCGCTGACGCTGGCCCGAGTGCTCGCCAAAACCCGCGGCGCCGATGAGATCATGGTTATCGGCGGCGTTCAGGTATTCGAGGCCGCTCTCCCCGTTGCAGATCGAATTTATCTGACCCGTGTTCACGCCGATGTCGAAGGCGACCGCCATTTCGGCGCGCTCGATGCAGCCGAATGGCGCGAGTTAAGCAGCGAGCCGCTGCCCCAAGGCCCGCGTGACGACCACGCCGCAACACTCGTTGTTTACGATCGCCAAAAGCAGGACGCTTGAAAAGCCCGGCCGCCCTTGAAGGCGCGTGCCGAGGCCCCAAATTGCGATTAGCCAAACCAACGGGAAATTTGCGAACGTCGGGGCCCTGCCCTATAAGCTGCGCAAATCCCGGTTTTATCTACGTTGCTCAGGCCTTTGCAGTGCGTGTGTTTACATCCGGCGTCACCACGGTGCCGCCACATCTCGAAAAGGCCATTGGGGGGCACGATTTTAATCTTCAGCTCAAATTCGAAAGAGGCCCTGATTTATGCCCTGGAGTAGTCAAGGCGGTAGCGGCAGCGGTGGGGGAAACGGCGGCCGCAAAGGTGGAGGCGGCCCTTGGGGCCAAGGGCCATGGGGACCGCAGGGCGGCGGTGGCGGCGGGAAAGAACCGCCGGATCTCGATGAAATTCTGCGTCGCGGCCAGGATCGCATGCGTCAGGTGATGCGCGGTGGCGGCGGCAACGGCAGTGGCGGCGCCGGCCTCGGCGGCGGCGTGCCCAAACCGTTCCTGTTCTTTATTGCGATGCTCGTTCTCGCGGGCGTCGTCTTCTACGGCTTTTTCTTCCGCGTGAACCCGGACGAGCAGGGCATCGTGCTCCGCTTCGGCAAGTATGAGCGCTGGGTCGGCCCCGGCCTCAACTGGCGCTTGCCCTATCCGATCGAGGAAGTCCGTCTGCCGAAGGTCACGCAGCAGCGCACCATCGAAATCGGCGCGGGGCCGCAGCATCATCGGTGGCCGTGACAGCGGATTGATGCTGACGGGCGACGGTAGCGTCGTTGATGTCCGCTTCGTCGTCTTCTGGCGCATCAGCCCTGACAAGAATGAAGCCAACGGCCAGACCGGCGTCGAGCAATTCCTGTTCAACATTGCGCAGCCCGAGACGACGGTGCGCGAGGTTGCCGAAAGCGCCATGCGCGAAGTCGTCGGCCAGTCGAACCTGCAGCCGCTTCTGACAGGCGGCCGACAGGCGACGCAGGAAGCCGTGCAGAAGCTCATGCAGAAGACGCTCGATTCCTACGGCGCCGGTATCAAGATCGACCAGGTTCAGCTGAAAGAGGTCGATCCGCCGGAAGAAGTCATCCGCTCGTTCCGCGAAGTCGCAGCAGCGGCTCAGGAAAAGGAAACGCTCATCAAGCAGGCGCAGACGTATGCCGATCAGGTCGTGCCGCGCGCGCATGGTGATGCCGATCGCATCATCGCCGCCGCCGAGGGCTATCGCGATCAGACGGTCGCGGAAGCAACCGGTCAGGCCGCTCGCTTCCTCAAGGTCTACGACGAATACAAGAAGGCGCCCGACGTGACGCGCGAACGGCTCTATCTCGAAATGCAGGAGCGCGTGCTCTCCGGCGCCGACAAGATCATTCTGGACCAGAAGAGCAACGGCCAGGGCGTCGTTCCGTTCTTGCCGCTGGAGCAACTCCAGCGTCGCCCAAGTGATGATCAGACCACCACCGATACGGATGGAGCGAAATAACATGCGTGCGTTCTTCGCTTTCATTCTCGCCGTTATCGGCGTCGCCGCGGTGGTGCTCTATTCCTCCGCCTTCATCGTCCACCAGAACGAGCAGGCGCTTGTCCTGCGCTTCGGTAAGGCACAGCCTGCAATCACCCAGCCGGGCCTGCATTGGAAGATGCCGTTCATCGATACGGTCGAGAAATTCGACAAACGTATCCTCGATCTCGACACGACCGAGCAGGAAGTGACGGCTTCCGATCAGCAGCGTCTCATCGTCGATGCTTACGCTCGTTATCGTATCGTCGACTTGCTGAAGTTCTATCAGAACGTCCACGACGAAGATCGCGTCCGCGAAGTCGTCGGCCCGCTGATCGAATCTGAAATCCGCCGCGTGCTTGGCTCCGCGACCTTACAAGAGGTCGTGAAAGACAAGCGTGAATCGCTGATGAAGCAGATCGCCGAGCAGGTGAATACGGAAGGCCGCGACTATGGCCTCGAAGTCGTCGACGTCCGTATCAAGCGCGCCGATCTTCCGCAGGAAAACCTCGTCAAGGTTTACGACCGCATGCGGGCCGACCGTGTTCGCGAGGCGACTGAGCTTCGCGCCCAGGGCGAGGCCGAAAGCAACCGCGTTCGCGCCAACGCCGACAAGGACGTGACGATCATCAAGGCGACCGCCACGCAGAAGTCAGATGAAATCCGCGGTGACGGTGAGGCCAAGCGCAGCCGCATCTTCGCTGAAGCCTTTGGCCAGGACCCGGACTTCTTCCGCTTCTACCGGTCGATGCAGGCGTATACGACGGCTTTAAAGCCGGGCGATACCCGCATGCTGCTGTCTCCCAACAGCGAATTCTTCCGGTACTTTGAGGACCCTAACGGCAAGCCTCCCGCTGCGGCTGCTCCCGCGCCGCAGCGATGAACGACCTCCTGGCGGGACTGGGCGTCGCCCTTGTCCTTGAGGGTCTCTTATGGGCCGCCGCGCCGCAGTTTGCGCGGCGGACCGTTGAAGAGATTGCAAATTTCTCCACCGGCCGCATCCAGATCTGCGCCGTCGCCGCAGTGGCCGTTGGCGTATTTGTAGTCTGGCTCGCTCGGGGATAGGCAACTTATCCCCGCATGCTGGCGATATGCTACCTTGCCATGTTCACGCTTTGATGTTGGGCGAGCTAGCATAGGTTCGCGGCGGTCCTCGGGTGCCGGTCAGACTTGGAGTTCCTTGCAATGACGAAGAAAGTTTCGGCGCTTCTTCTCGGCTTGAGTTTGAGCCTTGGATTGTTGAACGTGCCAGGCGCCTGGGCTGAGACGTTCCAATACGGGCCCGCGTCTGTTGCTCCGCTGGCCAAGAAACTCTCCGATGCCGTCGTCAACATTTCGACGTCGCAGACCGTGAAGGGGCCGGCGGGCGTGCCGCTGCCAAAAGTGCCGAAAGGTGCGCCGTTCGAAGACTTCTTCGATGATTTCTTCAACAAGCGCGGCGGAGTTCCGCACGGCGACCGCAAGATTTCCTCTCTCGGGTCCGGCTTCGTCATCGACGGCAAGGAAGGCCTGATCGTCACCAACAACCACGTCATCGAGGGCGCGGAAGAGATCGACGTGAATTTCCACGACGGCTCGAAACTGGTCGTCGACAAGGTCATCGGCCGCGATACCAAATCCGACTTGGCGCTTCTGAAGGTGTCACCGAAGAAGCCGCTGGCAGATGTGAAGTTTGGTTCCTCCGACGCCATCGAGGTCGGCGACTGGGTCATGGCGATCGGCAATCCTTTCGGGCTCGGCGGCTCGGTGTCGATGGGCATCATCTCGGCCAAGAGCCGCGACATCAATTCCGGTCCGTATGACGACTACCTGCAGACGGATGCCGCCATCAACAAGGGCAACTCCGGCGGTCCGCTGTTCAACATGAACGGCGAGGTGATCGGTGTGAACACTGCGATCATTTCTCCGACCGGCGGCTCGATCGGCATCGGCTTTGCGGTGCCGTCCGACACCGTCTCGAACGTTGTCGACCAGTTGAAGCAGTACGGTGAGGTTCGCCGCGGCTGGCTCGGCGTTAAAATCCAATCAGTGACCGATGAGATCGCCGAAACGCTCGGGCTCGATGAAAACGAAGGCGCGCTCGTCGCGGCCGTCACGCCCGACAGCCCCGCTTCGAAAGCCGGATTGCAGCCGGGTGACGTCATCCTGAAGTTCGACGGCAAGGAAGTGACGAGCATGCGCGGCCTGCCGAAGATCGTATCGCAGGCGCCCATCGGTAAGGCCGTCGACGTCGAGCTGCTGCGCAAGGGCAAGCAGGAGAGCACGAAGGTGACGGTCGGTCGTCTCGAAGACGATGACGATAACGCCAGCGACCTCAAAAGCGACGAGGGCACGGAAGACGAAGATCCGAAGGGCTCGGCCATTATCGGAATGCGCCTGTCGCCGCTGACCGATGAACTGCGTAAGAAATATGGTTTTGACGCCAAGATCGCCGGCGTCGTCATCGAGGCCGTCGATCCGCAAAGCCCGGCAGCCACCAAGGGGCTGAAGGCAGGTGACGTCATCGTCGAAGCGGCCCAGGACACCGTGTCCGATCCGCAGGATGTCGCCAAAAGCATCGAGAAGGTGAAGAAGTCCGGTCGCAAGGCCGTGCTATTGCGCGTCGAGGATTCGAAAGGGGATCTTCGTTTCGTCGCCGTACCGGTGTCGTAACGGGCGTGCTATCGCCATCTGAAAATTCACGCCAGGAGAGAATTGGTGTCTGAGGGTCACGGCTTACTCGATACGATCTTTGACCAGCTTTCGCCCGTGCATCCCGATGGACACAAGTTCATCGCGATCGCCGCCGCGGTGACGCTGCTGTTCTTCTTTCTTTATCCGCCGCTCGGCTGGCTTTGCGCCGGCATCACGGCATGGGTCATCTACTTTTTCCGCGACCCGCTGCGCGTGACGCCGCTTCGGCCCGGCCTCGTCGTCTCGGCCGCCGACGGCAAGATTTCCGGCATCGAGAAGATCATTCCGCCGGCAGAGCTTGGTCTCGGCTCCGAGGAACGCGTCCGCATTTCGACGTTCCTGTCGGTGTTCGATGTCCATATCAACCGCTCGCCGGTCGCCGGTCGCATCATTCGCTCGCTCTATGTTCCGGGTAAATTCCTGAATGCCGCCCTCGACAAGGCGAGCGAGGATAACGAGCGGCGCATCCTCGTCATCGAAACGCCGACCGACGGCGATGTCGGCGTTGTCCAGATCGCAGGTCTCGTCGCGCGGCGCATTGTGACGTTTTCTGACGTCGGCGACGCCGTCGGCGTGGGCCAGCGATTCGGCCTGATTCGCTTCGGTTCGCGCGTCGATATCTACCTGCCGCCCGGAAAAACGGCTCTTGTCAGTATAGGCCAACGTGCAGTTGCGGGCGAAACCGTTTTGGCGGATCTTCACTCGCCGGAGCCGGAACGTGAGGCGCGTCGCGCCTAGAGGCTGGACGATCGCGACGTTGTCGAAAAGCGATCTCAATTTGGCATGGGGGCAAGGAGGCTGCCATGGAGAACGATGAGCCGTTTATCGAAACCGAAACGCGCCGCCGCAGACGCCGGTCGCTGTTTCGCCATCGGCGCGTTCCGGTGCGGATGCTCGTCCCGAACTTCTTCACGCTGCTCGGGCTGTGCGCTGGTCTGACGTCGATCCGCATGGGCATCGAAGGCCGCTGGGATCTCGCCATCGCCGCGATTGTCTTCGCCGCCTGCCTTGACGGCATCGACGGCCGCATCGCGCGCCTGTTGAAAGCATCTTCGCGCTTCGGCGCCGAACTCGACAGCCTCGCCGACTTCGTCAACTTCGGCGTCGCGCCCGCGTTCCTCATTTTCAACTGGGGCCTCGGCGACCTCAAAAGCGCGGGCTGGATCTGCGTGATGATTTTCGCTCTGGCCTCCGCTCTGCGTCTCGCGCGCTTCAATGCAGCCCTCGATGACGATCGGCCGAAGTGGCAGTCGAACTATTTCATGGGTATGCCGACGCCTGCCGCCGCCATTGCGGTGCTGCTGCCGGTCTATCTCTTTCAGCTCGGTCTTGATGAAACGAAGTCGCAGTGGGCGCTGAAAATCGTGCTCACCTACACCGTCTTCATTGCCTTCATGATGGTATCGAACATTCCGACCTATTCCGGCAAGCTGCTCGGAGAGCGTGTCCGCCGCGAATGGGTGTTGCCGATCTTCATTGTCGCTATCGGCGTCGTCGCGTTTCTCTTCACCTATCCCTACGAGACGTTGACGGTGCTGACGTGCCTTTACCTCGGCTTCATTCCGCTGAGCTGGCGTGCATTCCGCGACAAGTGTGAAGGTGAGGGGGCCGCGTCGGCTGCCGCTTCTCCGGATGCATCTCCGCCGGGAGACACATCGGGAAAGCCTGAGACGACGACAGGCCGCATCTTCGCGTTCCGTCCGAACGATCCGGGAAAATAAGAAGTTCTTGGGGCGCGGATATTTCCGCACTCTTTACTTCGTCTCTTCGGGCTGGCGATTGTAGATGTCGTCGGTGCGCTGAATATCGTCCTCGCCGAGGTACGATCCGATCTGCACCTCGATGATCTCGACGGGAACTTTGCCGGGGTTCTGCAGCCGGTGCCACTGCGTTGCAAATATGTAGACGCTCTCGTTCTCGCGAACGAGCTGTTCCTTATCGCCGATCGAAACCTGCGCCGTGCCCTGCACCACGATCCAATGCTCCGAGCGATGGTGATGCATTTGCATCGACAGCTTGCCGCCGGGCTTGACGTGCAGCAGCTTGACCTGGAACCGCGGCCCGATGTTCAGCGTCTCGAAGTAGCCCCATGGCCGATAGTTCCGCAGGTGTTGTTCCTGCTCCTTGCGGTTCGACAGCTTCAGCCGCTGCACGACCTTCGAGACGTCCTGCGTGCGGGTCTTGTCGGCAACGAGCAGCGCATCCGGCGTGTTGACGATGATGAGATCGTTGAGCCCGATCGTCGACACGATCGACTTCTCTGAGTGGACATAGCAGCCGGATGTATCTTCCAACACGGCTTCGCCCTTGATGAAGTTGCCCTTGTCATCGCGCGGCGCGATATCCCACAGCGACGACCATGAGCCGACGTCGTTCCAGCCGACATCCATCGGCAGGATCGCGGCCTTGTTCGTCTTCTCCATCACCGCGTAGTCGATCGAGATGTTCGGCGACGCCGCAAAGCTCGGCTTATCCAGCCGGAGGAAACCGAGGTCTTCGCTGGCGCCCGCAAGTGCTGCGCGCGCTGCGTCCAGAATGACCGGCTCGTAGCGTTCGATCTCGGCGAGGAACGTCTTGGCATTGAGCGCGAAGATGCCGCTGTTCCAGAAGTAGGAGCCGTCCGCCAGATAATCTTCGGCGGTGGCGCGGTCGGGCTTTTCGGCAAAGCTCGCAACCTCGAAAGCGTCGCCGTCAAATCCTGACAGCGCCGCGCCGCGCTTGATGTAGCCGTAGCCGGTGTGCGGCTCCGTCGGCGTGATGCCGAAGAGAACGAGCTTGCCCGTCTCGGCCACGGCGGCAGCCCGCCGGATGTTCTCTGCAAAGAGCGCCTCGTCGCCGATGACGTGATCGGACGGCATGACGGCGAGAATCGCATTTGGATCGTCACGCAGCGCGATCAGCGCCGCAACTGCAATCGCGGGCGCCGTGTTGCGCGCAATCGGTTCAAGAATGATGGCCTTGGGCTCGATGCCGGCGCGGTCGACTTCCTCGCGCACGAGAAAGCGATGATCGTTGTTGCACAGCAGGATCGGCGCTTCGAAACCGGCCTTCTGCGGCAGGCGCGCTAACGCCGAGCCGAGAAACGACGTATTCTGACCATTGAAGAAGCGAATGAATTGCTTCGGATACATCGAGCGCGACAGCGGCCAAAGCCGCGTCCCCGAACCACCCGACAAGATCACTGGATAAATGGTGCTCATGGAACAGACTAACCCCGGTTAAGAGAAATAAATTTAAATCTCAATGGCTTGTTGAACAAGACGCCACGATAGCGCGGAAACATGACAGTTTCCAAGTGGTTCATTTTGGATAATCGACCGGGAACAGCGTTTTCGGGCGAACGCGATATCAGGAGCGTGCCAGTCGTTCCCGCAGCGATCTGAGCGTATCGAACGTGCTCGCCGCAGATGGCGCCACCGGCTTGGCTGGTGGTGCGGAAGAAGTAGCTTTGTGCATCGGTGCGGCGTCTTCAGACGATGGCGCTGCCGACGTCTCGCGGCGGACGATCGAGCTGTTTGGACGCGTCGTTGAGGCCGAACCGGGATAGGGCGGCGGCATCGTCGCCGACCGATATCCGGCGGGTTCCGGAGCGAGGTCGTGGGCGGGCGCTTCCATGGGCTGCGCGCCTTGAAGACCGAGAGCATCGGCCATCATCGCCAGCTGAGACGACGTGCCATCGGCCGTCACCGGAATGGCCGATGCGCGCCAACGTTCGACGATTTGATCGAGGAAGCCTTCGTCGTTCAGCGATGTCTGCCAGCGCTTCGAGAAAACTGCGGTCGAGGATCGCGGTAGCCCGTGCTTCGGCAATTCATCGAACTTGATGCGGACAGGCAGCGCCATACCGTCACCGAAAGCGATGGCTTCGCGTTGCCCGAGCGAGGGCAGGAATTCAAGCAGGCCCGAGCCGGTGTCCGCGACAGCCGATTGCACGATCGCCTGGTCGCGGTCGTTCGACATGCGCAGCGCGAACACAGTATTGCACTGGGACAGGATTGTCGGATCGATTTCCGCAGGGCGCTGCGTGACGATGCAAAGCGACGCGCCGTACTTGCGGCCTTCCTTCGCGATTTTCGCAATCGAGCGTTTGCACGGCTCGAACCCGAGCGCCGAGTTCGCCGGAACGTAACGGTGCGCTTCTTCGCAGACGAGCGTCACCGGCACCTGGCCTTCGCTCCACAGCGCGAAGTCGAAGGTCATGCGGCACAACACCGACACGACAACGTTGACGACTTCCGACGGAATGCCGGTCAGTTCGAGAATGGTGATGGGTTTGTCGTTCACTGGCACGCGGAACAGACGGCTCAGCACCTGTGCCATGGAATCATAGACCGTCCGCGAACCGAACATGAAGGCGTAGCGGCCATCCTGCGACAGCGTCTCGATGCGGTTTTTCAGAACGCGGTAAGGCGCGAGATCCTTGCGATTTTCGAGCTTGCCCATCCGTTCGTCGATGAGCGACAGCAAGTCCGAGATGCGATAGGGAACGGGCGTATCGACCGTATAGCGGCTCGCGTCTCCCAGTCCGCGTCGGCCGCGCGGAGGCTCTCCGGCGCGTCCCATCGCGTAGCGCGTTTTTGCGATCGGAATGAGATCCTGCAGCACTTCGATTTCGGTCTTGCGATCGCCGTCGCCGACCAGAACCTCCACCATCTCCTCGAACGTCAGCAGCCAGTAGGGCAGCTGCATGTTGCGCGGAGAAATGACCTCGGCCCACTCGCGGAATGCGGTCGCGTATTCGTTATGCGGATCGAGCAGAACGATATGAGCCGCCGGGTTCTTTTCGACGATCGAGCGCAGGATGAGCGCCGTCGTGCACGATTTGCCCGTGCCCGTCGTGCCGAGAATGGCGAAATGCTTGCCGAGCAATTCGTCGACGCGCACCATGGCCGGAATGCTGTTGTCCTGGCGGATGGTCCCGACGCGCACCATGGCCGAAAGATCGCCGCAGAACGTTGCCTCAAGCTCGGGTTTCTGCGCCAGGCGCACCCGGTCGCCAAGCGCGGGATATGCGGTGACGCCCCGGTTGAACGTCGTCGAACTCTCGGATTTTGCGTTTGCCAGCTCGCCGACGAGTCCCAGTTCCGCAATCCACACCTCGCCTTCACCCTCGCGCTGCGAGGGCACCGGAACGCTCAGCGCAGAAACAATTGCGAGAACGGTCGTGCGCGAGGTGTCGATGGCGAGAAGCGTGCCCATTTCAGGGCGGTGCTCCGGTGACCGGCAGCGCAGGTCGCCGCCCCCGTCAAGCAGCACGATGGCTTTCGAGCCGGTGACTGAGACGATACGGCCGATCGAGAGGTCGGTGCTGCCGTTCGCGGGAGTCGGGGTGCTGATGCTTGGCATTCAGGATCCGGAGGTCAGGGGGACGAAGCAGCGCTGAAAGTCGATTGCGACGAAACTACGGGGCTGACGCTGTCGCTCGCCGGGAATGCCATGACGACATCGGTTCCCGAGCCCTTCTTCGACCTGATCTCGATGACGCCGCCGTGCAGCTCGACGAGAGCCTTGGCGATCGGCAGACCGAGGCCGACGCCTTCGCGCCAGCGCGAGCGGCCACTATCGACCTGCCCGAATGGCGTCATCGCGATATCGATTTCTTCGGCCGTCATGCCCAGCCCGCTGTCGCGGATGGCGATGATCGTGCCGCCGCTCACGCTGCGATGGGCGATCACCTCGACGATGCCGGTCGCCTGCGTGAACTTCAGCGCGTTTGAAATGATATTCATGAAGATCTGCCGCAGCTTTGTCGCGTCGCCGCGAATGGCCGGCAGATCGGCGGAGATATCCGAGCGAAGGTCGACATGCGCCTCGCTCGCCATCATTTGATAGGCGTTGACGCAGCCCGAGAGAATGCTCCCGACGTCGATCTCTTGCGCCTCGAGCGTGTACTTGCCGCTCTGCATCTTAGAGATGTCGAGTATGTCGTTGATGACCGAGAGCAGGTGCTCGGCCGCGTCATGAATGAGGTTCGCGTAATCGACGATGTCTTTGTCGGCGAGCTTGCGCTCATCGTGCTGCGACAGCAGCTTCGAAAAGCCGATGACCGTATTGAGTGGCGTCCTGAGCTCGTGGCTCATGTTCGCGATGAATTCGGATTTGATCTTGCTTGCGAGTTCGGCCTGGATGCGTGCCGACTGCTCAGCGGCGCGAGCACGATGGCGCAGAACCGCGTCGCTCAAGAGCGAGGCGTACTCGTCCATCAACGAGTTGGATTTGACCTGTCCAACCGACCCAAACATCATCGACTGAGCTCAACGCGATTACAATTGCTCGGCTCAACTTATCGGCGACTGCCTAACTCAAGGTTAATCACAGTCCTCAGCGCGCAGGCGCGCGAACGAAATCATAAAGATTGCGTAAAATTGTAGACATCGCACAGGCGGGGGTTCGAGAACGCCGGCCGGCGTTACCGCATGATGAATTTGAACGGCTGCGTGAAGGCGAGCGGCTTGACGCTGACATCCGGCGGGATCGGCGGGAACGGCGCAGCGCGATCGAGCGCGTCGGTCGCCGCGTCGTCAAGCTGCTTGAAGCCGGAGCTTGTCGCGATCTCCTTCGACAGGATGTGGCCATCGACGCCGATCGTGTAGCGGAGCACCACCGTTCCCGATGCGGGAACGCGCGGGTTGCGCTTCGCCTTTTGAACGCGGTCGTTGATTTGGCTCATGTAGCGTCCGAACGCCTTGGCGTTGCCGCCGGACGCTTGCCCGGCGCTGCGAACTTCAAGAACGGCGACCTGAGCCGGTTGCGTGATCGTCTGCACCACTTCCGGCGGCGGAGGCGGCGTATCGGCCGGTGGCGGCGGTTCTTCCGTCTTGACGACTTGCTGCTCGACCGTGCCCTCGGGCGACGAGATGACGTCGCGCAGCTCGTCCGGCTTCTTTTCTTCCGGCGGCGGCGGCGGAGCAGCCTGCATCGCGGCGATTTCGGGGATTTCGCGCGTCTCCGAAGAATCGCCCTTCGTAATGCCTTCGTTCGACTCGGCGCCCTGGACCAGCATCACGTCCATGCCCTTGCCCATGTCCATGGCAGGCGCACTGGTATCCATGAGATGCGGAAGCATAGCGTAGCCGACCGCCCCGTGAATGATCAGGGCAAAGAGTATGGCGGCAATTCGCAAATACATCCCGGGCGGCTCTCGTCGTCAGTTGTTGGCCGTGGCCCCCGATGGGGGGGCACCCGATGCGGCGGACGACGACGATGGCGCCGGTTGAGACAGCAGCGACACTCGGGCGTAACCCGAATCTCCGACGCGTCCCAAAAGCTCCATCACGTCGCCGTAGGGAATCTTCCGGTCGGCGCGAACGTAGACGACCGCGTCGCCTTCCTGAGCCTTGATCTGCTCAAGCCGCGGCACGAGCGTATCGCGCGTCACTTCTTCGTCGCGAATGTAGAGCTTGCCGTCCGGCGCCAGCGAAACGACCATCGGCTTTTTTTGTGCACCGATCTTGGAAGCGGTCGTTTTCGGCAGTTCGAGCGGCACGCCCTGAACCATCAGCGGTGCAGCGACCATGAAGATGATCAGCAGCACGAGCATGACGTCGACGAACGGCGTGACGTTGATTTCGGCGAGAGGCTTATAGCCTCCGTCGTCATCACCCCCCGAACCATTGCCAACAGCCATTCCCATTAGTTCGCGCCCTCCAGGCCGCGCCGGGACATGGTCCGCGCGATACCGACGATCGCCGGCATGACCCGATCGGACGCACGTCCGAGCGCGACTGTGATCTGGTTATAAAAAATGACCGCCGGAATGGCGGCAGCAAGGCCGACCGCGGTGGCAAATAGCGCCTCGGCGATACCTGGCGCCACGACTGCAAGGCTCGTGTCTTTCTGCTGTGCGATCGCCGTGAACGAATTCATGATGCCCCAAACGGTTCCAAAGAGACCGATGAAGGGCGCAGCCGAGCCGATCGTCGCCAGAAATGGCAGCCCTTGCTCGATGCTCTTGAGCTTGCGTTTGACGGCAGCGCGCATGGCGACTTCGAGACGGTCGCGCACTTCGCCGGTCGAAGCATCGTTGCCGGCTTCGCTCCATTCGGTGCGTGCCGCTTCGCCAACCGCACCGATCAGGCTTGACGCCCGCGCTTCCGGCAATTTAGCGGTCACGCCGCTCTTTTCGAGCTTGGTGATCTCGCGGTTGACCATCCACACGCGAATGAGCTTCTCGAACGCCATGGCCCAGCAGATGACCGAGGCGGCCAGCAGGCCCAGGATAATGCATTTCACGACGATATCGGCGTGATGAAACAGCCCCATGATCGATAGATCTTTGGCGGCGATTTCCGCTGACATCACATATAAGGGGTTCATCGCGTCACTTCGAAAGTTGAACTTTTGTCAGGGAAGTCGTCTTGAGCTGATCGAGACAGCCGGAAACCGGTCCTGACTCGGCCTTGCATTCCATGACGTCGTTGATCAGAAACGATCCGATCTTGTCGCACTGAATCCCGTCGATCTCGAACAGCTTGACGGATTTCTTCTTCGCCCTGAGCGGCGCCAGATCGATCGAAAAGCGCTTGCCGATCACACCGTCGGTCTGAAACAGAACGAGGTCGATCTTGTACGACTTGTACGTTGTCTCAGCAGGGTTATCGACCACGATATAGGCACGGCAGCCCTTCGAGGAAGCTTCGAGCTTATTCAATTCTACGTGGACACCGGCGCTCGGCGCTGCGGGAGCTTCTTCCGCATGCGCCGTCGAAGCGGGATCGGCATTGGGATCGGCATTTGCTAGTGTCGCCCACAGACATGCGGGAAGAACAAGCAGGCAGGAAAGCGAGAAACGCTTCAGGGTTCTGATCACGCTAAGGTTTCCATTGCGTTTAAATTGAAATTCCCCAAACGCGTGTAGCCACTTTGGCCCGTTGTTGCCAGTGTGAAATTCGTAAGGCTGGCCAGTTCCATCGCCGCGATGAGTTTTCGATTTAGAACAATTTTCAGATGCGGTAACGGCCTAAGCGAAGCGCGATTTTTGTCGTCGCGGCGCACCAAGAATTTTTCCCGAATTAACGCAGGAAAAGCTCCCGCAGGCGATTTGAGCTGTCATGTGCGCGCCGTCCCGTTGCGTTGGAACTTTGCGATTTGAAAGCGAGCATGATCGCCAGCGCTTCGCGCACGACGTCGGGCGATTTCAAGCGGCGTGGTCGATGGCAGGCAGCCGAGCCGCGCGGCGGATCTCGTTGAACATGGCAGAGAAGGTCATGAAGCCGGCGTCGCGGTCATCCGAAATATCGGCGAGCACCGCCCCCGCGATCTTGCGCTGGTTCGCTTCGAGCAGCGCCACGGCCTTCTTGGCGAGCGCGCGGGGCGTCCGGTGCCAAGCCGTGAGAAACACGATCTGATCGGCGAGATCGGCCAGAATTTGCGCGTCGTCCGCTTCGAGCAACGGCGGCGCCGAGATGATGATCGTCGGGAAGCGTGCCTTGAGGTGCTGGAATGCCGCCGTGAACGCCACCGAACGAAGTGCGGACGGCATCGCCAGCGGGATCGGTGCCGAGCCGCACGACGGCAGGAAATGCAGTCCCGTCAGGTTGTCGCGCAGAATGACGTTCTCGACCGGCGCATGCGACGCGATTTGATCGAGCAGCCCCGGCGGCGCATGCGGGGTCAGCTCGCGACTGAGAACCTTGGCGTGAAAATCGCAATCGACCAGCAGCGTCTTTTGTCCGTCGACCGCCAGATGATGCGCGATGTTCGATGCGAATGGCTCCGCGCCTTCACCCGTCAGCGCCGAAACCGTGAGGATAACGCGTGGACCGTCACCATTGGCGCGCGCCTTGAGCGCGTCGCACGCCGCACGAACGGCTTCCGCATAACGGCATCCGGGCTCAGCAATGATCAATCGCGCCCGCCGCATCGCATTCGTGGCTTCATCGTCGTGCGTCACCGCGGGAAGCGAAGTCATATGCGGACAAGCCAGCATCTGTTCGACCTTGCGGGTACGCAGTCGCGTATCGCGTTCGAGCAGAACGGCAAGCATCAGCATGAGCAGAAGCGTTGACATCGCCACCGTCTCAGCGATGCGGACGCGTTTCGGCCCCGCTGGCACATCAGGTATTTTTGCGGCCTCAACGATCCGCGAGCCCGTCAGCGTCCGCGTCAGTCCATAGCGATCGAGAAGGGAGGCAAAAACCTTCTCCGAAGCGGTCGGTTCGGCCGATCGTTTCTCTGCGCTGCTGTTCGCGGTTGCTTCAGAAAGCAGCTCGGCGATGTAGCGCGCCGCGACGGCATTGGCGATTTTCGCCGCCTTCGCCGCATCTTGCGATGAGATACCGATATTGATCAAAGACGAGTTGTGAACCCGTCGAACCGATAGCCGCGTTTCCAGTGCTTCGCGCGCTATGGCACGTGGATCGGAGTTATCGAGCGGCGACATCAGCCGCGAAAGCCAGGACCGCGATTGGAATTCCGGATCGGCCGTCAGATCCATCGCCGTCACCACGTTATCGAGCAACGCAGGCGAGGTCATTCTCTCGACCTGTTTCTCGACCTCGCGGCGCTCAAGTTCGAATGCCGCCGGTGGAGGGGTTTTCGGCTCATCAGCCGATGGCATCGCCTGTCCAGGATCAACCTGGATCAAAACGAATGCCGCATAACGGTCCGGGACGAACGCCACGACGGCCCAGGCGATCAATCCCATCACCACCGGGAAAAGCGCCACGGCCTTTGCCCGCTTGATGACCGCCACCTTGGCATCCGCAAGGGCGGACCGAAAGCGATGATGGTCGGCGCGTGCGCTGTGTTCGGCCATGGCCTCAGTTCATTTCCCCGCAGCGCCGGCGCACCCCATCGCCGAAACGCTCTCGTGATCGGCGAAGCCGACTCACTTCGTCATTGTCACGATCAAAGATGAACAGGATGTTGTTGGTTAAAGGGTGCACCGTGTATCTGCATTCCAAAAGCCGCCGAGAGTGCGTTTCATCCACCGCCATCCCGCCGCAGGCGGCGATGAAAACGAGCAGATGTGGTCCCCCGAACGCCGTGGCCGCGGAGGCGGGCAATTCCCGACAGCGATCAGAAAGTCGGGCGTTCGAACTTTTCGAGATGTGCGAAAGCGTCGAGATCGCCGGTCTGCTCAGCGCACCGCTAGCGAAAGCGTCGCACTGCCCTGGCGAACGTCGTAGGCACACCGCGCCGCGCCGCCCGTCGAACTCAGGATCAACTGCGGATCGCGAAAACGCTGGTCCCACCGTGGGTTCTGCGTATCCCAGATCGCGACGTCGATGTCCGGATTGCCGATGACGGCTTCGGCCTTCGATGCCGTACCCCACGCAGAAACGCCGTCCTCGCGCGCATCCGTGCCCCGCTTCAGCGCCATCCGGCGGCAAATCTCGATGGCATGGTCGCGATAGGCATCCACCACGGCATCGCTCATGGCGACGCGATAGGTATGGTCCTGGAACCAGACCTTGCCGACTGCCAGCAGGATCAAACCGAACAAGACCGTACGCATGACAACGCCCTGGACGCGAAAACCTAAATTTCCCTCGCCGCCGATCATGCCCCCATTATGGTGAAAAAAGCGTTGTCCAGCGGCAGGTTGCGGTGCAGCGGAGCGACTTGCCGGACTTGTCAGTTGCGCTTTGGTCGGGCACAAGCGTGCCGGCGAAAAACATCCGAATGTCCGGGAGGACCCCTCACGTCATGTCCAAGAAGAAGATCCTGATTACGTGGCCTCTGCCCGAAGCTGCCATGGCCCGCGCTCGCGAGACCTACGATGTCATCGCCCACGGAGATAATCCGAAGATCACTGTCGACGAGATGCTCGAGACGGCGAAATCGGTCGACGCCATCCTTCTCACCCTCAATGAGAAGTGCCCCGCTGCGGTGATCGAAAAGATCCCCGAGAACATCAAGTGCATCTCGACGTTCTCGATCGGCTTCGACCACATCGATCTCGAAGCCTGCAAGAAGCGCGGCATCAAAGTCGGCAACGCCCCGCACGGCGTGACGGTCGCCACCGCCGAAATCGCGATGCTGCTGCTTCTGGGCTCGGCGCGCCGCGCTTCCGAAGGCGAAAAGATGATCCGCACGCGGTCGTGGCCGGGCTGGCAGCCGCTGCAACTCGTCGGCCAGCGCCTCGACAACAAGAAGCTCGGCATCTACGGCTTCGGCAAAATCGGCCAGGCCCTCGCGCAGCGCGCCCGCGGCTTCGACATGGAAATCCATTACTACGACATCTACCGCGCGAAGCCCGAGGTGGAAGCGAAGTACAACGCCACCTACCACGACAGCCTCGACAGCCTCTTGAAGATCTCGCAGTTCTTCTCGATCAACGCGCCGTCGACGCCGGAAACGCGCGGCTTCTTCAACAAGGCGACCATCGAGAAGCTGCCCCAGGGCGCCATCGTCGTGAACACAGCGCGCGGCGATCTCGTCAACGACGAAGACACGATTGCGGCACTGAAGTCAGGTCGCTTGGCATACGCCGGCCTCGACGTTTTCGCCGGTGAGCCGAAGATCAACGAAGGCTATTACGACCTGCCGAACACGTTCCTGTTCCCGCATCTGGGCTCGGCGGCGATCGAAGCACGCAACCAGATGGGCTTCGAAGCGCTCGATAACATCGATGCGTTCTTCGCCGGCAAGGACATGCCGTTCAAGCTCGCTTGAGCCTGCACGCTCGCAAATGTTTTTACGAAATGGCCGGGCTACCCCGGCCATTTTTGTTCTGCATCATGCTGGCGATTCCGTTGCCTCCATCTCCGTCATGCCGACGGAGGTCGGCACCCAGACAACGATCAACATACGCGGTGTATCGGGTTGGCTGGATCCCGGCCTGCACCGAGATGACGACAGAGGACGAAACCGGCGCGGCAATTTTCGCGAGCAGTTCGCCTACGTTCTCCGCCCGCGCTCTTTCATCATCCACGACGCAACGCCGAGCAGGCGTCCGCTGTCCCCGCGCGCGCCGACGAGTTGCACGCCAAGAGGCATCGCATCGACGGTCAGCAGCGGTAGCGAGATGCACGGCAGCTTGAGATAGGTCCACAGGCCGTTGAACATTGGGCTGCCCGTGCTCTGCAGTCCTGCCGGCGCGATGCCGGGGGCTGCAGGTGTCAGGATGGCGTCGTTGTGGACGAAGATCGGTCGCAGCGCCTCGCACAGAGTTTCCTGCTTGCTGCGCGCGTCGTCGTAGCTTGTCGCAGAGAACGACCGTCCCTCGGCGATCACTTCCTTGAGCTTCCCTGACACGCGGTCAGGATGCGCATCGGCGATCGGCCCGTAGTTGCGCGCGATATCCGAGAACTGCACGATCTGCTGCAAGCGGATGATGTGATCGAAGCCCGCAGGCAATTCCGTTTCGGTGACCTCGATATCTCGGAAAGTCGACGCGAACAATTCGATCGCCGCACGCATCTTGTCGTCGCCCTGCGCCCAAACCGGCGACTTGATGAACGCCAGCCGTCGCGGCGCCCGCGATTTCGCGTTTTGCATCGCCGACATCAACTGCGGATCATGGCCGATCATATCGCGGTCAACCGTATCGAAACCGCTGATGCAGTCGATCAGCAGCGCCAAGTCGTCGATCGAGCGCGCATAGCCGCCGATCGTGTCGAGCGGCGGCGACTGTTCGAGAACGCCGGTGCGCGACACGTATCCGAACGTTGGTTTGTAGCCGATGACGCCGCAATAGGATGCGGGCCTGATGATCGACCCAGCCGTCTGCGTGCCGAGCGCAATCGGCACCTGAAAGTCGGCAACGGCAGCGGCCGATCCGGACGACGAGCCGCCCGGCGTTCGTTCGAAATCGAGCGGATTGCGCGTTTTGCCCGGACCGAAGAACGCGAATTCCGTCGTCACCGTCTTGCCGAGAATAATCGCCCCCGCAGCCTTCAGTTCGGAGACGACGAAAGCATCCTCAGTCGGCTGACGGCCTGCGAAAATCTCAGAGCCAAGCTCTGTCGGGAAGTCCTTGGTGTCGATGATGTCCTTGACGCCGACCGGGATGCCTTCCAGCGCCCCCAACGGCTCGCCGCGCGCCCGCCGTTGGTCGCTCGTACGGGCCGCCGCCAGCGCAGCGGCGCTATTGAGATGCGCCCACGCACCGATTTCCGGCTCGCGGTCGGCAATCCGCTTCAGACAAGCGCCGACAAGCTCTTCCGATGTCAGATCGCCTGCGGTGAGCGCTTTTTGCGCCTCGACCGCCGTCAGACGGACAAGACTGCCTGGTTCACTTGCATACATTTCAGTATTTCGCCCCATGTCCGGGTGACATGCGCCCACCAGCGCTTCGATGCAAGTGGCGCGCTTCCGACGTGCTTGTTATTACGGGAAAGAACCATTTTTTCCTGTTCAAACAGTCACCAGGACAAAATGCGCAGTACAGGCGCGAAAATCGGTCTTCGGGCCAATTGTATCCGGAACGGTTCGGTACTAGGACACCCGCGGAGACGAACAATAATAATACCCTTTGAGGACTACGCGAATGTCGACAAGCCACCGCCGCCCCGGCCGCCACTTTTTGCAGATTCCGGGCCCGACGCCCGTGCCGGAGCGGATTCTGGCCGCGATGGCGCGCCAGGTTCTCGATCACCGAGGCCTTGAGTTCGGTGAGCTTGGCCGTCGCGTGCTCGGTGGCATCAAGGGGCTGTTCAAGACCCAGGGCCATGTCATCATTTATCCCTCGTCCGGTTCGGGCGCCTGGGAAGCGGGTCTCAGCAACACGCTGTCGCCTGGCGACAAGGTGCTGATGTGCGAGACGGGGCAGTTCGCCGTGCTATGGGAAGCCATGGCGCGCCGGCTCGGTCTTGAAACGGAAGTCATCTCGACCGACTGGCGCATTGGCGCCGATGCCAACGCCATTGAGAAGAGGCTGCGCGAAGACACGAACAAGAAGATCAAAGCCGTCTGCGTGGTCCACAACGAAACCTCGACCGGATGTCTGACGCGCCTCGATGAAGTACGCAAGGCGATCGACGCCGCGGGCCACCCCGCGCTGCTGATGGCCGACGCGATCTCCTCGCTCGCCGCCGCCGACATCCGCCACGACGAGTGGGGCATCGACGTCACGGTGTCCGGTTCGCAGAAGGGTATGATGCTGCCGCCGGGCCTGTCGTTCACCGCGATCAGCGCCAAGGCCATTGAGGCGTCGAAAACCGCCCAGCTCAAGAAGTCCTATTTCGCATGGGACGACATGCTGTCGATGAATTCGACGGGCTACTTCCCGTACACGCCGGCGACGAGCCTGCTCTACGGCCTCGCCGAAGCGATCGACATGATCAACGAGGAAGGCCTGGAAAACGTCTTCGCGCGTCATCGCCGTTTGGCAGAGGCAACCCGTCGCGCCGTCCGCGCCTGGGGCTTTGAAATTCAGTGCCGCGACGCGAAGTATTATTCGCCCGCCGTCACGACGGTGCAAATGCCCGAAGGCCATAACGCCGATGCGTATCGCAAGATTGTGCTCGACAACTTCAACATGTCGCTCGGCACCGGTCTCAACAAGATCGCTGGCAAGGCGTTCCGCATCGCGCATCTCGGTGACACCAACGAGCTGACGGTGCTCGGCGCGCTGACCGGCGTCGAGATGGGCTTCGAGTTGGCCGGCGTGCCCCACAAGAAGGGTGGCGTTGCAGCGGCGATGAGCTACATCGCCGAGACGGCCAATCCTGCGGAAGCCGCTAAGGCGGCGGCAGAGTAAGCGCCCGGCGCTCGCAGCCATGAACAAATGTCATCCTCGGCTTCATGCCGAGGATGAAGCGATTTTATTGCCGTTATCCCGGCGCAGGCCGGGATCTAGTCAAGTCAGAGCACCACCTTTGCTGACACGTGTCTGGGTGCCGACCTCCGTCGGCATGACAGAGCGGATCGGGCCGCCCAAATACTTACGCGAGACGTGATTGCTCCGCAGTCGTTGCGGCCGTCGCGCCCCCGATCAACCGCAGAACACTTTCCAGAGTGTCGGCTTCGGCCGCGGGCTTGTCCCAGCGGATGCGGTGAATGCGTGGGAACCGCATCGCGACGCCTGACTTGTGCCGCGTCGACGGCTGCACGGCATCGAACGCCACTTCGAACACAAGCTCCGGCTCGACGGCGCGCACCGGCCCGAACGCCTCCGTTGTGTGCCCCCTGATCCATTTGTCGAGTTCGAGCAGTTCTTCGTCGGTAAATCCCGAATAGGCTTTGCCGACCGGAACGAGCTGCTTCTCGCCGTTGTCGTCGGTCTTCCAGACGCCGAACGTGTAATCGGAATAGTACGACGAACGTTTGCCCGAGCCGCGCTGCGCGTACATCAGCACGCAGTCGAGCGTTAGCGCCGCGCGCTTCCACTTGAACCATTCGCCTTTGACGCGGCCTGCCTGATAAACGCTCGCGCGCCGCTTCAGCATCAGGCCCTCGATGCCTTCCGCTCGCGCCGACGCCCACAACTCGCCCAGCTCTTCAAACGTCTTGAATGCAACGAGCGCCGAAATATCCGTCAGCCGCGGATGATGCTTCGCGTGCCACGCTTCGAGCCGTGCGCGCCGGTCTTCAAACGACAGCCCGCGCAAGTCTTCCGCTCCATCGAATAACAGATCGTAGAGCCGCACATGCGGCGGATACATCTGCATCATCTTCGCCGTCACGGTCTTGCGGTTGAGACGCTGCTGCAAGTCGTTGAACGGCGCGATCTCGCCCTCGCGCATGACGAGCAACTCGCCATCGACGACGCAATCGTGCCCATGAAAGGCGCTGCGAATTTCGGGAAACGCGCCAGAGATGTCATCGCCCTGGCGCGAGAACATTTTCACCTCGCCGCCACGCGCCGCGATCTGCACGCGAATGCCGTCCCACTTCCATTCCGCCGAAAAATCTTCCGGCGAAAGCCGCGGCCAATCTTCTTCCTCGATCGGATGCGCAAGCATGACCGGCCGGAAGACGGGCTTTGAGCCAGGATCGGGCCGCTCGGCTTTGCCGTCGAGCCATTGGAAGAGATCGAGATAGGGTGGCGTCAGCGCGTGCCAGATCTCTTCGATCTCTGAGACATCGCGACCGTAGCATTCCGCCAGCGCCGTCCGCGCCAGTCGTGCAGACACGCCGACGCGCGGAGCCCCGCCGATGAGTTTCAGGAGCGCCCAACGTCCAGTTGCATCGAGTTGATCGAGCAGATGGCCAAGCCGCTCGGTGCGCTGTGCCGTCGTCCCATCTGCCATCGCCTCGATGACCGCGCCAAGCGCAAGCTCCGGCGGCTCGCCTGAGTTATGTCCCGCTTCACCCCACCCCCGACCCCTCCCCGTCAAGGGGAGGGGAGAAGTGGGAACGCCCATCGTGGAGGGCAGGTGAGAGTTCCCGTTGTCACTCTCTCCTTCCTCCACGGGGAGAGGCCGAGGCGCGGAAACATTCGGCCACGGCTGCCCCTCACCCCAGCCCTCTTCCCGCACGCGGGGCGAGGGAGAAGTGAACGATTCCCCTCCCCCTTGCGGGGAGGGGCTAGGGGTGGGGGTCAAACGAGCGGTGGGGGTCAAACGAGCGGTGGGGGACTGACGAGCGGTGGGGGTGAGATCCAGAACAAGCTGCTTCGGCTTTTCCGGCACGTCATCTTGGGTTTCGGCAGCCTCCGCAACGTCCGGCGTCGCAACGACAACCCGATCGTCCGGCCAGAGCAGCGACACCGTCTCCGCCGTGTCGCCGACGTAGTCGCGCGATAGCCGATAAAGCACTGGATCGACGAAACGCGAGACGAGATCGCTCAACATGCGCCGCAGCGGAATGCGGATCGGCACGCCGTCCGTCAGCGCCGCGAGCGCCCAGCCGCGATCGGGATCAGGCGCCGTTCGAAAGTAATGGCCAAGCAGCGCGACTTTGCGATTGCGGCTCTGCGTATAGACAAGACTATCGAGCAGACGGGCGAATACGCGCATCGCTATTCCGCCTCCTCGCCGTATCCGACGAGCGCCAACGCGCGCGCTTTGCGTCCGATGGAGCCGAGATAATGCACCAGCGCGTCTTCGCGCCCGTGCGTCACCCAAATATCTTCCGCCTCCGTTTCGATGATCGTCTGGATCAACTCCGGCCAATCGACATGATCAGACACGACAAGCGGCAGCTCGACACCATGCTGACGCCCGCGTCCGCGCACGCGCATCCATCCGCTCGCGAACGCCATCACCGGATCGCCGAACCGGCGCGACCAGCGATCGCCAAGAGCGGACGGCGGGCACATCACGATGCCGCCGCGGATCGCTTTCGCGTCTGTCTCCGATACAAGTTGAAGGTCGCCGAGATCGATGCCGAGCTTCTGATAAAGCTCCGTCAGCGACGCGACCGCGCCGTGCAGATAGATCGGCTTGTCGTAGCCCTGATCGCGAACGACGCGGATCATGCGTTGGGTTTTGCCAAGGTTATAGGCGCCGACAAGATGCGTGCGGTCGGGCTCGGCTGCGAGCGATGCCAGCAGCTTCTGCGCTTCGTGCGCGGCCTTCTCATGCCGGAATACGGGCAGCGCGAACGTCGCTTCGGTCACGAACACATCGCAAGGGACGAGTTCGAACGGTGTACACGTAGGATCGCTGGAGCGTTTATAGTCACCCGAGATCACCGCCCGCCGCCCAGCCCATTCGATCACGACCTGCGCTGAGCCGAGAATGTGACCAGCCGGGGCAAGGCGCACGCGGACGCCGTTGATCGAGATTGTCTCGCCAAGCGCCAAAGCCTGGAACGAGCCGGCGCAATCCTCGCCGTAGCGCACCTTCATGATGGCAATGGTTTCAGCCGTCGCCAGAACGGCGCGATGCCCGGAGCGCGCGTGATCGCTATGGCCGTGCGTAATGATGGCGCGATCGACCGCCCGGCCGGGGTCGATATAAAAATCGCCAGGTTCGCAATAAATTCCGGATCCGACCGGATAAAGCCAAGTATCGACGGCAGGTGAGGGCGAGGTCATGAACTACTAAACGCGCGGAACTGCAAAGCAGCCTAGCGTGAAACGTCGTTCACGCAATAATATCGGGAAGGAGCTTATCCTCGATCTGGGTTATCCGATCTTTCAGGACGAGCTTCTTCTTTTTCAGCCGCTTGATAAGAAGTTGGTCAGCCGAAGGGTTACCTTCAAGGGCAGCGATTTCGGCGTCGAGCTCGCGATGCTCGGCGCGCAACGTGACCAACTGTTCCCTGAGCTCGCGTTCGTCGCGTCGCTCCATGCCTATTCCCTGTCGCTACCCGGATCGACTGTCCGTCGCTTTTGGGCGATTGCCTCACGTCTGGCAAGCCTTCCAAAGCGCGAACCTGGGCGACCTTTCTAATCGTCTGAATTTATTTTACGAATCACTAATAGCCGCAGCTATGACGGCAACCGTAACAAAAATCAAACATCCAAGCTCAGACCTAAGACGCGTTGGACAACGTGAGAAACGTGTGGCACGATTTCAACGTCGGCAATCTCCATAGGAGGCAACTGATGACGATCACGGCTCATCTCGCGGAACTCGCAGAGAAGCACCGGGCACTCGAACAAAAAATCAATCAGGTAGCAGTCAGCCCAGGTTCGGACGACATCGAAGTCCGCAGGTTGAAGCAAGAAAAGCTGAAACTCAAAGACGAAATCGAGCGGCTGCGTAGAGAGACGCGCCACTAGCTCAGGAACCAAAAATCGAATTCATGGTCTAAGCCCTGCCACCGGCGACAGCCGGGCGGGGCTTTTATATTTTTGCAGATATTTCCCGCTCAGCGCTGATCCAGCCTCTTTCATTCCTGTGCGAGCCTGGACCCATACAAGCTTGTTCGCAGCGCAATAGCAGCGCCGTCCTTGCAAGAGGGCGCAACGCGACGCTTGACGCTCGCATGCGCTCTCTGTATTTAGCCAAATGGTTATTTAACGAATTGGCTAAATAAATGCCCGACGACCGATTGAGCGAAACGTTTGCAGCCCTGGCCGATCCGACGCGGCGTGCGATTCTCGCGCGTCTTGCGCTCGGCGAGACATCCGTCACGGCTCTCGCCGAGCCATTCGACATAAGCCTCCCGGCCATCTCAAAACATTTGAAGGTGCTCGAGCGTGCGGGCCTCATCGTGCGTGGCCGCGAAGCGCAATGGCGTCCATGCCGTCTCGATCCGGCGCCATTGAAGGAGGTGGACGACTGGGTCGAGCATTACCGCAAATTCTGGGAGCAGAGCTTCGATCGGTTGGACGAGTATCTGCGCGTGTTGCAGGCGAAGGAGAAAAAGCGTGGCCCAAGGAAAACCAAGTAAGGCCGATGTCGCGGCCGAATCCGCGGCGCGGCTCGAAATCGTTCGGATATTCGCGGCGCCCCGCGCCCTTGTCTATGAGGCCTGGACGACGCCGGAGCATCTCGGACAGTGGTCCGCGCCCGAAGGCTTCACGATCCCCGAAGCCAGAGCGGATTTCCGCAAAGGCGGAGACTATTTCGCGCGTATGCGTTCGCCCGCCGGCGACGACCATTGCGTTCGAGGCAAGTACCTGGACATGGTCGAAGGCAAGCGCATCGTCATGACTCACGCGTGGCTCGATGGCGCTTGTCAGGCTGGTCCTGAGACGACCATCACCGTGACCTTTGATGACGTCGGCGACGGCAAGACCAAAATGACGTTCCTGCAGGAAGGCTTCACGTCAGCGCTCGCGCGCGACGGCCACGCTGAAGGCTGGACGAGCGCCTTCAATCTGCTCGCGATCCTTTTGGAAAAGCTGCGCGGCGGCCGAGAGTTCGTCATTTCACGTCTCGTGAATGCGCCGCGTGAGCTTGTTTTCGCGGCCTTCAAGGACCCCGCTCACATCGGGCATTGGTGGGGACCGAACGGTTTTAGAACGACGACCTACGAAATGGACTTCCGTCCCGGCGGACAGTGGCTCTTCACCATGCATGGACCGGACGGTACCGACTATCCCAATCGCGTCCGCTACACCGAGATCCGCGAGCCGGAGGTCATCGCCTACGATCACGACGCTGGCGAAGGTAGCGATGCCGCGTCTGCGTTCAAACAGACGATCACGTTCGAAGCAGAAGGCGGAAAGACCCGCGTCACGCTGCATCTCGTCATGGCAACGGCCGAGCATCGCGCCGCCATGGCGAAGTTCGGAGCTGTCGAAGGTGGCCACCAGACTCTTGCGCGGCTTGCCGCGTATATCGGGAAGGCCTAGCGAAGAGACGCTTCAACAAACAGAAATCATCCCCGGCATCAGCCGAGGATGATTTCCAATCTGGTCGATCACGGCGCCGCGCGGCGCGAGAACGAGACGGCGTAAGCCGCCGAACGCATCGGGAAGATCTTATCGTTCTCCGGCCCGTCGATGCCGTCGGTCACGTTGGTCGGATCGAAGATGCCAGCATCGCACGTCTTGTTGTCTTCAAAGCCGGTGATCGAGACTGTGCCGAGCGTCAGCGTTTTGCGCTTGTCTTCCGGCCACATGGCCGTCGGATCGTCGGTCGGATCGCCGGGCTCACCGAGAATTGCGATCAGCTTGAACTGCGCAGGGCCTTTGGCCAGCCGATCTTTCAACTCCGGACGATAGAAGTCGGGATCTTTCTTTTTCGCTTCCTCATCCGACAGGCCGACATCGCCCGCGACCGGAATGAGCTTGTACTTGAAGACCTGCTTCTTGCCTTCCGCGTTCGTTGCAGTGAAGGCATGAACGCCCCAGTAATCGACGGTCGCGAAGCTCGCCGGTACCGGTCGTGCGTTGAGCCATGCGACTTGCCGAGTCGAATTCGGGTTCTCCTTGAAGAATTCGCCGATCTTCGCCTTGTCCTTCGTCGCGACCGTTTGCAGCAGCTTCAGGAATTGATCCGGATCGCGCGCCACGAAAACGGGTGCCGAGATCGTCACGAGGTCGGTCGTTGTGTCCTGTCCGAGATCGAAATGGATCGCAAAGCCGCGTGCATTATCTTTCTGAGCGTCGGAAGCATCCGGGCTGCCGCCTGCCATCGAAAAACGGGCGATGACCCCGACCGGCGTCTTCGAATTGAAGTGCTGAGCTTTCGTTAGCGTGGCAGCTGCAGGGTCCGCAACGAAGTTGCCTTTGACGCAGAAGCCATGCGGATGCGCCGCACGCAGACCTTTGTGAGCGCCGAAGACGGCGTTGAGTGCGTTGACGAGGCTTTCGGCATCGGCTTCTTCCGCGTATGCGCGGGAGATTGGGGCAATCGCAAGCGCAGTGACAAGCGTGGCGGCAGCTACACGCCGTTTGAAATTCATGGAAGCTCTCCATTGCAGGTTTGCAGAAAGAGAGCGGAAATCCCGCCGAACGACACCGCTCTCCTAACGCCGTCATTGATAGAGAACAATTATTGCGGGGAAAGCACTGTGTACGCGGCCCTTAGCCACGTAAAGCCCGATCGAACTGATCGAAAATAATGATGTAGGGCCGGACATCGGTTTTGTCCGGCCCAGTGAAACGGCATCGGCTCATTTATGCGGCGTCCCGGCGCCATTCAGGGAACGGATCGGGCAGCGATCGCCACGCCGAGACGTCGAGCGGCTTATTCTCAGCAACCGGGAGCAGGCAGGCATCGAGATCGGCTTTGATGCGGTCCTGGTCCATGTCGCGCATGCCGATGAAGACGATCTCCTGGCGGCGGTCGCCCCAGACCTTGTGCCAACCCTTGTCGATCCGCGCGACGAGGCCGGCATCGGCGGGCCAGTTCTTTTTCGGCACCGCCGCCCACCAATAGCCGATTGCTTCATGCCGCACGACGGCGCCCGCTTGGCTGACCTCGCCAACCCATTGCGGCCGCGAAGCCAGCCAAAAGAAACCTTTCGCCCTGACGACACCGGGCCATGACCTGTTGAAGAATGCATGGATCTTCTCCGGCACGAAGGGCCGCCGCGCGCGATAGACGAAGCTCGTAACGCCATACTCGTCCGTTTCCGGCTTGTGCTCCTTGAAGCCGTTGAGCTCCTTCAGCCAGGTCGGATGGCGATGAGCATGCTCGAAATCGAAAAGCCCGGTATCGAGAATGTCCCAGGTATCGACGCGCGCATGGCTCGTTTCGATGATCCGCGCATCGGCATTAAGGGAACGGAGGATCGTCCGCGCCGCTGAGATGTCCTCCGGTGTCGCGATATCGACCTTGTTCAGAACGATCACATCGGCGAATTCGATCTGCTCGACGAGAAGCTGCACGAGCGGTCGCTCGTCGTCTTCGCCCGCAACTTCGCCGCGATCTTTCAGAAAGTCGCGAGACGAATAATCTTTCAGCAGATGTGCGGCATCGACCACAGTCACCATCGTGTCGAGGCGCGCGACGTCCGAAAGGCTGCGGCCTTCTTCGTCCCGAAACTCGAATGTCGTCGCGACGGGAAGCGGCTCGGCGATACCGGTCGACTCGATCATCAGGTAATCGAACCGGCGTTCGGCAGCGAGGCGGCGGACCTCCTTCAAAAGATCGTCGCGCAGCGTGCAGCAAATGCAGCCGTTCGACATCTCGACCAGTGTCTCGTCGGTTCGCGAGAGATTGCTGCCGCCCATCGCGACGAGATCGGCATCGATGTTGACCTCGCTCATGTCATTGACGATGACCGCGACCTTCAGGCCCAGCCGATTATTCAAGACGTGATTAAGCAGCGTCGTCTTGCCTGCGCCGAGGAACCCGGAAAGCACCGTCACGGGCAAGCGCCCGTCCTTCGTGACGGCGGTCTTTTTCAAATGCGTGATGATGTCGGAATCCATAGCCAATCTCCCGGGGTTGAGGATCGACCATATATTCGGATGTTATAACATCCGTCAAGTGATGCGTGATGGCTCTATAGTCCTCGCCATCTCGGCGAATGCCAGCTCCAGTCAAGCGGGAACAGCCCACAAAAAAAGCCGCCGGGAATTCCGGCGGCTTTCAATCCTCTGCGCGTAAAGGCTACGCAACGACGATAATATCAACGACCTCTAGCGTGTCGGGATCAACGATCGCGACGTGCGAGTCGTCGATCATGAAATACTCGTAGCCGCTATAGTCGGGCGCGATCGTCACGATGGTAGGCGGCAACGGATAGAAATGCACCGACCGCGGCACGACTACGCCGACCCGCACATCGACCCCGATATCGCGGGCTGGCGCCACTCGATGTCCGGAAAATGCCGCGCGCACTTTCGTCTTCTGCTCGGGACTGATGTTCGTCAGCGAACCTTTTGACCGTGCCTTGCCTTCCGTGCCCTCGCTGGCACCCGTCGCGCCCCGATCCGGCCGCGAGTTGTCCCTGGCCTCATTGGAACGTGTACGGTCGTTTCGATCGTTCGTATCGGCACGGTTTTCGCGTTTGCCGCTACTATTATTGTCCTCGGCTTGACGATTGTACTGGTGAGTATTCCGCTTGTCGTTCGGCATGTTCTCGCTGCGTGCGTCGTTCTTCCTGTCGCCGGAAGACGCGGACCTGTCCGTCGCGTCGCGATGGCTCTCTTTGGCCTCGCTACGGTCGCTTCTCATTTGGCGGTCGCCGAGGCTTTTCGGCTCGCCCGCCTCGCTGCCCTTCATTGCCGGGCCGCGATCTCCCATGCCGCGATCACCTCCGCCGCCTTTCAGATCGCCACCGGAGCGCTCTATCGCGCCGCCGCCCGGACCGTTTCCGCCACCTGGCTTGCTCATGTTCGGGTCCGCCATCGCAAACGTCGACGTCGCGACGAGTGCGAGGGCAGTGAGTGAAAACTTCAGCATTGAAACACCTCCATACGTTGTCCATTGAAGCGCGACTGCCCCTCGCGTTCGGGTGATCAACGTGTTGAATGGTGTGCCGTTCCAATTCGCCGAAATGGAATGCGTGCTGAGGAGTACTTTGCGTTCGTTCGCATTGACTTGCGGCAAACGGCTCAAAAATCGCAGCGCTTATTGCAACGCAATCGCGGCGCCGCAAAAGGATTGAGCACGTTGAATCGCCGTAAAATATCGCGCGAATTGCCGAACTCTTCTTGTGTCGCAGGGGTTATCATCATACGATTCAACTATTCAAGTGAACCCACGGTGATTGCGATGACTGATACCGCAACAGTGGAACGAGAAACGGCCACTGAAACACGCGACCTCACGAAAGCCGAGGTCGATAAATTCCTCTTCGGAAAGCACATTACGGGTTGCCCGGTCTGCGGGCGCTTTCGCTCCAATTGCGACGTCGACATTCACATGCTGACGTGCGAGCGGAAATCGTCATCCAGCAACGCACCCGTCAACGTGCTGATGATCGTTTGCCAGAATTGCGGAGCGATCCAATTCCACGATCGGTCCGTTATCGCTAAATGGCTCGATTGCCAGCATAAAGTCTGGGTGAAATAGAACGGCTCGGCACTTCCTTCAAGCGCCGCGCTTGGGCGGGCGAGCCCGCTCGGTCGGAGAGAAACCTGACGCTGCCGGGTGCGCCGCTACCCGGCGTCGAGCGGCTGAAATGTGCCGCGAATGCCGTTCCTCAACTTATAACCGTCATGGCCGGGGCAGTTGGGGCATAGCGACGCCCCTTTCGTATCGCCGCACCGCTATTCCATCGACAGGATAAAATTCTTCACGACCGGATAAATCTCGCGTTCCCACCGTTTGCCGTTGAACGTGCCGTAATGGCCTACGTTGGCTTGCAGGTGATGGCGCTTCAAATGCGGCCTGAGCGAATGGCAGAGATCGTGCGCAGCTGACGTCTGCCCCAGCGAGCAAATATCATCGCGTCCGCCCTCAACCGTCAGCAACGCCGTTCTCAGGATCTTGCCGGGATCGACTTTGCGGCCGTGATAGGTGAAGTCACCGGTCGCGAGCTGCGCTTGCTGAAAAATCCGGTCGATCGTTTCGATGTAGAATTCTTCCGTCAGATCGAGCACCGCGAAATACTCGTCGTAGAAGGTCTTGATTTTCTGTGCTTCCGCGATTTCGTTGTTAGCCAGATGCTCATAAAGCTTCTGGTGCTGCGCCCGGTGACGATCGACATTCATGGCGACGAAGCTGAAGAGCTGCACGAATCCCGGATAGACGCGGCGGCCGCGCCCCGGATACCGCGACGGCACCCGCGCCGTGACATTCGACTTGAACCACGACAGCGGCTTGTCGTTCGCGAGCTTGTTGACGGCCGTGGGGCTTTCGCGCACGTCAATCGGACCGGCCATCAGCGTCATCGAACGGGGCGTCGCCGGGTTCTTATCCTCCGACATGACGGCAACGGCGACGAGCGCCTGCACGCACGGTTGGCAGACGGCGAGCAGATGCGAGTCGGGTCCGAGTTCTTCAAGAAAACGAATGACGTAATCGACGTGCTCATCGACGCCGAAACGCCCGGCGTCCAGCGGCACGTCGCGGGCGTTCGTCCAGTCGGTGATGTAGACGTCGTGATCCTGCAGCAGGGTCTCGCACGTCTTGGCAAGCAGCGTCGCGAAGTGTCCCGACAGCGGCGCGATCACGAGCACCTTCGGCTGCGGCGTGTCGATATCCTTCTTGAAGTGCAGGAGATTCCCGAATGGCAGGCTGAGCGCCACTTCTTCCATCACCGGCACGTCGCGGTTGCCGACTCGCACCGTCGAAATCCCGAAGTCGGGTCGCGTATGAGTGAGTTGGAACCGGGAGATCATCTCGAAGCCCGCCGCCAAATGCGACTTCAGGGCGTCGACGGTTGGAAAAAGCTCTTTTTCTATCGCGGCTTTCGAGTTCTTGGCGACTTCGCGGAAGGGAGCGAGCAAGTCGTCTTGAAACTGATAGGCTTGGTAAAGCATTCGCGAGAAAGTCCCCCGGCAGTAACCGTAAAAAACCATGCGACTGAAAAACGTAGTGCATTCTTCGTTGCACTGCGAGAGGATTGTTTAGGCAGGGTTAGGATGCGACGGAGCTGATCGTCTATGGCGAACGCGACACTGACGATATCGTCGAAGAACTATTCCTCTTGGTCGCTGCGCGGCTGGTTGCTGTGCCGGATGGCGGGCCTCGATTTCGACGAGGAGATCGTGACGCATGACGATCAGGAGATTCGCCAGGAGCTTCTGCTGCTCTCGCCCTCGGTCCGGGTGCCGCGGCTTATCCACGGCGCCGTGACGGTCTGGGACACGCTCGCAATTGCCGAATACATGGCGGAGATCGCGCCCGACGCCGGGCTGCTGCCCGCCGACCAGGCGACGCGCGCGCATTGCCGTTCGATCTCGGGCGAAATGCATTCCGGTTTCTACAACCTGCGCTCGGCTCTGCCGATGAACCTGAAGGCCCGTCACCAGTCCTTCAAGATCTTTTCCGGCGCCCGCCCGGACGTTGAGCGGATCAAGACGATCTGGCTGGAATGTCTCGGTAAATACGGCGGCCCCTATCTCTTCGGCGAGACGCCGACCGTTGCCGACGCGATGTACGCTCCCGTCTGCACCCGCTTCCGCACCTACGCCGTGCCGCTCGAACCGGAACTGTCAGGCTACTGCGAAACCATCTTCCACTGGCCGCTGATGCAGGAATGGACGCAAGGCGCGCTCGTTGAACCCGACGAGATCGTTGAACTCGAAGTTGAGTTTTAACCGCCGCTAGGATGTCGTCTCGGCTTCAGGGCTAAGGTCCTTTTCTCGCTTCGTATTGCGGCCCGATGGCGTTTGATCGGCGTGTCATCCCGGGCGAGCCCTTTCGCGAGCCCCCGGGACCCAGAGAGGGTCCCCATGCCAAATTTTGATGCATTTAAGCGCTTCGGACGACGCCGATGGCGAAAACAAGGCGTTAAAGACCGCTCTGTGGCATTTCTGAACGCCCATTGAATGCTGCGACGGAAGGCGAGAAATAAATCGTTTGAGAGCCGGTCGACGAATGACGATAGTGCGGCCGCGCCCTGGTCGTGCGCACCGGAATTCGCAAGTCTTCTGAGGGTTCATGAGCGCCATTGCAAAGAAGCCGGCTTGGGCCGTCGCGGGGAACCGCGCGCGTGCTTAGCCATTCAGCCAAGCCGGGCGAAGGCTATCGGCCGGATCTCGATGGACTGAGGGGCATCGCCGTCGCAGCGGTCGTGGCGTATCACCTCGACCTGCCGTTCGTGACCGGCGGCTTCGTCGGCGTCGATATTTTCTTCGTTCTCTCCGGCTTTCTGATTACCCGATTGATTGCCGCCGAACTGCGCGCCGGGACATTCAGCATCGCGCGTTTTTACGAGCGCCGCATCCGGCGCATCGTGCCCGCCCTTGTTTTCGTTTGCGCCTGCACGACGGTCGCGGCGATGGCGTTTCTTCTGCCCGACGAGCTGCAGCGTTACGCGTCGAGCCTGATGGCGGCAGCGCTGTCCTACAGTAACGTCTGGTTCTTCCAGCATTCCGGCTACTTCGACCCCGGAAGTGGCACCCAGCCGCTGCTCCATACCTGGAGCCTCGGCATCGAAGAGCAGTTCTACGTCGTCTTTCCGCTCGTGCTGATGGCGGTTTTTCGCTGGTGGCCGCGGGCGCTCGGGGCGACTGTTTGGCTGGCGTTCGCGGCATCGCTTGTCGCCAGCATCGTCTTCCTGCCCGCGCATCCGATGGCGACGTTCTACCTCCTGCATTCGCGCGCTTGGGAACTTCTCGCTGGCTCCATCGTCGCGCTCGGGCTTTTGCCGCGCCCGACTTCACGCCTTCAAAGCGAAGCGGCGGCAGCGCTCGGCCTGACGGCAATCGCCGTCGCAATTTTCGTTTATACGTCGAAGACGCCATTCCCCGGCGCCGCAGCCCTTCTGCCATGCGTCGGTACGGCGATGGCAATCTGGGCCGGCGAGGGGAGAAGCGGCGGCCCCGAAAGTGCTTTCGGCACGCGCGTGCTGACATTCCGGCCGCTGATGCTGCTCGGCCTTATCTCGTACAGTCTCTATCTTTGGCACTGGCCACTGATCGTCTTCACCAAGGTCCTGACAGCCGAGCGCCTCTCCGGCATCGAGCAATTGGCGCTCGCAACGGCCGCCGTCGGCCTTGCCACTGCGACGTGGTATTTCGTCGAGCAGCCATTCCGTCGCCGCGGCTCTGCGGGCTATTCGCCGAGTGCGATCTTCAAAGGCGGCACGCTGGGCCTCGGCGCGCTGACCGCCTCGGCGACGGTCCTCGTCGGGCTCAACGGCATGCCGCAGCGTTTCCCCGACGCCGTCCTCCAGATCGCCGCTGCGCAAGCTGATGCCAGCCCGCTGCGCGAGAAATGCCATTTCCACGGCGAGGGCAAACGCTCCTTCGATGATACCTGCATCATCGGCGATGACGTCGCGCCAAGCGTCATCGTCTACGGCGACAGCCACGGCGCCGAATTCAGCGCCGCGCTGGGCGAGTTTGCAAAAGCCCGGCACGCCAGCGTCCGCCAGATCACGGCCTCAGGCTGTCCGCCCGCTGCCGGTTTCACGTTCCCGGCAGACGATCGCTGCGAGCACTACAACTCCGGCATCATCGACCGGCTGACGTCGATCTCGCCCGCGACCGTCGTGCTGGCGACCTATTCGCTCGCCTGGGATCGCGAGTATCCCGATCAGTTCTGGCCAAGCTTCGAGCGCACCATCGCGACGCTGCAAGCCGCCGGGCATCGCGTCGTCGTCCTTGGCCCTGTGCCTGACCTGCCTGAAGCATCCGGCATCCCGGCGGCGGTTGCGCGCTGGACGGCGAAGGGTCGCGACCCGAACGACTTTTCGTTCAAGTATGGCGCCAAGCAAGTCCATGCCGTCGAGGCGCGTCTGAACGCCATCGCGACGGAGCATGGAGCCGTCTTCGTTCCCGTGTCATCGGAGCTGTGCTCCGACAAACGCTGCAAGCCCTACGCTGACGGCGCCGTGCTTTACTTCGACAACAACCATCTGTCGATGAGTGGCGCACAGTTGATCGCCAGCCGCTTGCTCGTGCCGGTGATCTGGCCCGAGCCCGATATTTCGCACCTCGGCACCGGTCCCGTGCCGTACTGACGGCGTTGCTCGGCGTGGATCTTACATCTTTTCTTTGATGCCCGCGCGAATGAGCCACCAGTTCGCCGGAAAGCTGGTGACGAACCCGGCGACCATCGCGATCTGCATGGCGAACCAGAACACCGGACTGTCCGGCCTCGCCTGTTGGTCGAACGACGCGCTGAAATAGCGTTGCGCCAGAAACATCAGTCCATACATCCCAATCTGCCAGCAGATGAGCGACAGCGCGTCCGCCTTGATGGCCTCTCGCACCCCCTCAGCGGGTGCCAATTTGCGCATCGGCACGATGGCGAAATATTGGAAGACGATGCCGAGCCCGAAGGCGAGTACGAAATCGAGAATCCAAACGGCATACGTCTTGTCGGCAAAGATCGTTTTCCAGCCGAACAGAATAGCGATGGCCGGAAAGAGGAATGCCAGCGTCTCGGCAATCACGTCGCCGAGCGTGCAGCCTGCGCCGCAATGGAGCGTTCCTTTCGCCACCATGATCGGAAACGGCGTCTCCGGCGTTCGGTGCGTTTCGCCGCGATGCGACGGCTCGGCGTTGCGCCCGTACTTGAAATAAAGGGCCGCAACCAACACCGTACCGAACAGCCCCGTCACCGGCCAAACGATATTCATGATCCCCATGTGCTGGGGAAAACGCGCCACATCGACCAGGATCAGCGCCGCACATCCGACGCCCAGATAGAGCGCCGACCACGACAGAATAATCAACCAATCGGGAAACGGTGCAGCGGCGGGCAACAGAACTTTCCTTCACAACGGATACCTGTGAAAGCATCACGCGCAACGGAAGTTCCGTGCGGATATACGCTCACGCGTCTTTAGCCATCTCGCGTAATTTGAATTTCTGGATCTTGCCGGTCGAGGTCTTCGGCACTTCGGCGAACACGATGTGGCGCGGAACCTTGTAGCGCGCGAGGCCAGCGCGACACCACTCGATGATCTCGTCGGCGGTCGCCGTCGTTCCCGGCCGCAGCTCGATGAAGGCGCACGGCGTCTCGCCCCACTTCTCGTCGGGCTTTGCAACCACGGCGCAGAACGCCACCGCCGGATGCTTGTAAAGTACCTCCTCGACTTCGATCGACGAGATGTTCTCGCCGCCCGAGATGATGATGTCCTTCGAGCGATCCTTCAGCTGAATGTAGCCGTCCGGGTGCATCACGCCGAGATCCCCGGAATGGAACCACCCTCCGGCGAACGCTTCATCCGTCGCCTTCTCGTTCTTGAGATAGCCCTTCATCACGATATTGCCGCGGAACATGACTTCGCCCAGTGTCTCGCCATCGGGCGTCACTTCCTGCATCGTCTCCGGGTCGCGAACGCTCAAGCCTTCGAGCGCTACATAGCGCACGCCCTGGCGGATGCGTTTGGCGCTGCGTTCGGCTGGTGGCAGGTCACTCCATGATGCATCCCATTCGTTGATCGTCGCCGGCCCATATGTCTCCGTCAGCCCGTAGAGATGGGTTAGTTGGAAACCGGCGTCCGTCATCGCGGAAATCACCGAAGCAGGCGGCGGGGCGGCAGCGTGATTGAACGCGACGCCATGCTCGATCTTCTGCTTTTCGTCGTCCGGTGCGTTGAGCAGCGTCGCCATCACGATCGGCGCGCCGGAAAGATGCGAAACCTTGTGCGCCACGATGTAATCGTACATCGCCTTGGCCCGCACCCAGCGAAGACACACGTGCGTGCCCTGCACCATCGTGATCGTCCACGGGAAGCACCAGCCGTTGCAGTGGAACATCGGCAGTGTCCACAGATACACCGGGAAGCGTGTCATACCGGTCGAGATCGCGTTCGCGTAGCACATCAGCGCCGCGCCGCGATGATGATAGACGACGCCTTTCGGATTGCCCGTCGTGCCGGACGTATAGTTGAGCGAGATCGCTTCCCACTCGTCTTTCGGCCAGCGCCATTTGAAATCCGGATCACCCCCTTGCAGGAACGCTTCATAGTCGATTGACGAAAGCGCCTCGCCCGTCTGTGGGAATTCGAGATCGTTATAATCGATGATGATCGGCTTCACCTTGGCCATCGCCAAGGCAGGCTTCATGATGTTTGCGAACTCGCGGTCCGTGATGAGAACTTTCGCGCCGCCATGATCGAGCTGGAACGCGAGGATAGCCGGGTCGAGACGCGTGTTGAGTGTCAGCAGAACTGCGCCGACCATTGGCACTGCGTAGTGCGCTTCGAGCATCGGCGGCGTGTTGGCGAGCATGACCGCGACGGTGTCGCCCGGTCCGATGTACTTCTGCGCCAGCGCGCACGCGAGCTTTTTGCAGCGGGTGTAGAATTCCGCGTACGAGATGCGTGCGTTGCCATGAATGATGGCTGTGTGGTTCGGCGCGGCGATCGCCGACCGCGGCAGGAACGAAAGGGGCGTTAACGGCTGATAGTTTGCCGGATTCTTATCGAGGTGGTGCTCAAAAGGGTTCGACACGATTGCTGCCCTGCTTCTTCCTGCACGCGAACGCTCAGAACTTTCAAAGCTGAAAGCTGGTCCGAGCATGGAACGACGCTAGCGAATGCGCCTTGAGCCGACAATGCCGGATTTCAGCTTGATCCACCAATGCGAGCAGCCGCCAGGGACGAGGGCAACCGTGCCATTGATCTAGATCATGTTTCAAATATTCATCTTGATGTTTAAAGCATCAATACTTAGGCATAGGGCTTTAGAATCGGCACAGGGGTTTTGCGCTTGATCACGGCCTCGCAGATGCGTGCAGGTCGCGCTCTTCTCGGCATCGACCAGCAGACGCTTGCTGACCGGGCTGGCGTCTCGCTGCCGACGATCCAGCGCATGGAAGCGAGCAGCGGCAATGTTCGCGGCGTCGTCGATACGTTGACGAAAGTCGTCGCGGCGTTCGAAGCCGCAGGCGTCGAACTCATCGGTGAGAATATGCCGAGCACCGGACAGGGCCGGGGCGTTCGTCTGAGGGAGCGGCAGCCCGTGAAGGCCGCGCCCCCGGCACCGGGCCACGGCCGAGGCAAAAAGGGGAGCGTCTGAGTGCACCGGCACTTCTGAACGCCCGCAGATCTGAGCTTTCGCGACGACGACCGCCGACGGTGCAGCCGACGATCTCGCCGCTCCTTGTCAAAATGGGAGACGGAGACATGGACACTTCGGTAACCAGTAGATCCGCACGCGGACGACCGAGCTGGGCTGACCTGTTCACGCCCAAGCTCGTGACGGTCTTGCGTGAGGGATACCGCTGGAATGACCTGCGCGCCGATACCGTCGCGGGTCTGACCGTCGCCATCGTGGCTCTGCCTTTGTCGATGGCCATTGCCATAGGTTCCGGGCTCTCGCCCGAAAAAGGTTTGTTCACGGCCGTCGTCGGCGGCTTTTTGATTTCGGCGCTCGGCGGCAGCCGCTACCAGATCGGCGGCCCTGCCGGGGCCTTCATCGTGTTGATCGCGACGATCGTGGAGCAGCGCGGCTATGACGGCCTGGTCTTGGCGACCGCGATGGCGGGCCTGATCATGATGGCGGCCGGCTTTCTGCGCCTCGGCACCTACATCAAGTATATCCCGTTTCCGGTGACGGTCGGTTTTACGGCGGGCATCGCCGTCATCATCTTCGCCAGTCAGATCAAGGATCTCCTGGGCCTCAATCTCGCCCACGAGCCTGCCGCGCTATTGCCGAAGCTCGCCGCGCTCGGTTCCCATATCGGAACGCTCAATCCGGCGACCCTTGCAGTCTCCGTGCTGTCGATTGCGTTGATCGTCGGCTTGCGCCGATGGAGGCCGACCTGGCCGGGAATGCTGATCGCCGTGGGCGTGACCTCTGTCCTCGCCTGGGTGTTGGGTCTCGACATCGCGACCATCGGCTCGCGGTTTGGCGAAGTGCCGCGCACGTTGCCCGCGCCGCATTTGCCGGCGTTCGATATTGCCAAATTGCAGGCTGCACTACCCGACGCCATTTCAATTGCACTTCTCGGCGCCATCGAAAGTTTGCTGTCCGCTGTCGTCGCCGACGGTATGACCGGCCGCCGTCACCGCTCGAATTGCGAACTCGTCGCGCAGGGCGCGGCCAACATCGCGGCCGTCACGTTCGGCGGCATGTGCGTGACGGGAACGATCGCGCGCACCGCCACAAACGTCCGCGCCGGAGCGCACGGCCCCGTTTCAGGCATGCTGCACGCGGTCTTCGTCCTGCTGTTCATGCTCGTGGCCGCGCCGCTCGCGGCCTATATCCCGCTTGCGAGCCTTGGCGGAGTTCTGGCGATCGTCTCCTGGAACATGGCCGAGAAGGCGGAGTTTGCGGCGCTGTTGCGCTCCTCGTGGGGCGACGCCGCCGTTCTGCTCGCAACCTTCCTGCTGACGATCTTCGTCGACCTGACGACGGCCATCGCGGTCGGCGTGACTCTCGGCGCCTTCCTCTTTCTTCATCGCATGGCGGAAGCCGTCGAGATCGAAACCGGCGCGCCTCTCATCAGGGACGATGTCGCCGATGTCTCCGATACCGAGCAGCCCGCGGATCTCGGCAACGACGTGATGGTCTACCGCATTTCCGGCGCGTTCTTCTTCGGAGCGACCGCGGCCGTCGGTACGGTGCTGGACCGCGTCGGTGCCAGCCCGAAACTTTTCATTTTGGATTTCGCGGACGTGCCGCTCGTCGACAGCACGGCGGCGCGCACGCTGGAGGGCTTTGCGCACAAGCTTACGCGTTCCGGGACGAAGCTTTATTTCACGTCAGCCAGCCGGAACGTGCGCCGCACGCTCCTGGCTGCCGGACTTCGCACGCCGCTCGTGCATTATGCAGCGCAGATCGAGGATGCGGTCGCTTCGTACCGGAGCGGAAAGATAGGCAAATAACGGCCCAACGGCCGTTACTCGTCTTCGGTCTCGTCCTTGGGTGCGGACGACATTTCCTTGAGCTTGGCGAAAACGCGGGCCTGCTCCTGCTCGGGCGTCTCTTCAGACTCTTCTGCTGCCTTCGGTGCCAAAATCTCGGCCCGCGCCGTCGTCTCGGCGGCAGGCAACAGCGTCCCGGCGCGATCCAGCTCTTCGCCGCCCCCCTCTTTGCGCTCCCGCTCCGACCGGCGCGCCGCCTTCTTCACCTCGGCGTCGAGATCGATCTGCGAGCAAAGGCCGAGCGTCACCGGATCCTGCGGCGTCAGCTGTGCCGAGTTCCAGTGCGTGCGGTCGCGGATTTGCGCGATCGTCGGCTTGGTCGTCCCGACAAGGCGCATGATCTGGCTGTCTTTCAATTCCGGATGGTTACGCAGCAGCCAGAGCACGGCGTTCGGCCGGTCATGACGGCGCGAAACCGGCGTGTAGCGCGGTCCCTTGCGCGTTTGCGGCATCGGCGGCAGCTCGACCTTGCTGACGGCAAGCTGGAGCTTGTGCGAAAGGTTCTTTTCGCCCCGCGCGATTTCTTCGCGCGTCAGCTGCCCCGTCGTCACGGGGTCCATGCCTTTGATGCCCTGCGCGACTTCGCCATCGGCGATACCCTTAACCTCAAGCGGATGCAGGCCGCAGAATTCGGCAATCTGATCGAAGGAGAGCGCCGTGTTCTCCACCAGCCAAACGGCGGTGGCTTTCGGCATTAGGGGGCGGCGGTCGCTCATGGTGTCCTCGTTCGGTCCTTCGCAAGGGATCGCGAAGGGCGGCTAAAACGGTAAATTAAAGGGGAATGGTTCTTTATAACGCCTCCAACCGCCTCGATGCAAGGCTCATTGCCTTAATCAAATGCAACAAGGCCGCAGCCATAACTGGTCTAGTATGGTTGCAGGCAGAGTTTGTAGCGGGTTAGTGTTCGAGAAAAATGGCTTGGTCCAATGATCTGGCTCAATAACATGCAGGGACGTCTGAATGCTCGCAACAGCCGGCCGAACCAAATATTTCGAAGACTTAGAGGTCGGTCAGGAAGCCTCGATGTCGCGAATAGTCAGCGAGGCGGATATCGTTGCCTACGCGGCGCTGTCTGGTGACTACAACCCGGTTCACCTCGACGCTGAATACGCCGCCAAGACGATCTTTAAGGAACGGATTGCGCACGGTATTCTGTCGGCGGGCTACATCTCGGCCATTTTCGGCATGAAGCTGCCCGGTCCAGGCGCCATTTACATTTCCCAGACGCTGAATTTCCGCGGCCCCGTCAAGATCGACGACCGTGTCGAAACTCTGGTCCGGCTCGTCGAACTTATTCCCGATAAAAAGCGGGCGCGCTTCGAGTGCTTGTGCTCCGTCGCAGGTAAACCGGTGCTGACCGGCGAAGCAGTTCTGATGGTTCCTGGCCGGCCGAGGTAAAGGCAGTCTAGCCCGCGATCGTTTTCCCTTAATAGGTATGTCACCGGGAACTCCGACGAGGCTGCGCCGAATGCACGTGATCCATGGATACAAGCACGTTCCGCCGGAATATCGCGGTTCGGCCGTCGCCATCGGCAATTTCGACGGCGTCCATCGCGGCCATCGGGCGCTGATCTCGGAAGCGAAATCGCGCGCTGCCGAAAAGAACGTCCGCGCATCTGTGCTGACGTTCGAGCCTTATCCGCGCGAGTTTTTCCAGCCGAATGAGGCCCACTTCCGGTTGACGCCGCTCAGGCGCAAGCTCGAGATCTTCGCGGGCCTCGGTCTCGATATTGCGTTTGTCGAGCCGTTTAACGCCGAAATCGCCGGGCTGACCGCCGAAGACTTCATCGAGCGCGTGATCGTGGCGGGCCTTGGCGCCAGTCACGTCGTCATCGGCTATGACTTTTATTTCGGCCATAAGCGCAGCGGCAATCCAGAGATGATGTTGCGCGCCGGGGAAGAACTTGGATTTGGAGTGACCGTCATGCCGCCAGTTGCCGAAGCGGGCGAACCGTTCTCTTCCTCGGCCGTCAGGCTTTATCTGGCGCAGGGCGACGTCAAAGGCGCCGCCCACGTGCTGGGTGAGCCGTGGCGCGTCGCGGGCAAGGTCGTCGGCGGCGCCAAGCGTGGCACCGGCATGGGCTACCCGACCGCCAACCTGCCGATGCCGAAAGGGACGACGCTCGGCCACGGCATTTATGCTGTGAAGGCCTATTTCGACGGCGTGCCGCATGACGCCGCCGCCTATCTCGGCACCCGGCCGACTTTCGACGACGGCATGCCGGTGCTGGAAGTCTTCCTGTTCGACTTCAACGGCGACCTCTATGGCCGCGACATGGAGGTCGAATTCATTGATTTCATTCGCGCCGACCGGAAATTTCACACGGTCGAAGAGCTGGTCGCCCAGATGGACAAAGACATCGCGGCGGTGAAAGCGGTTTTGGCCAAGTCTTAACCCTCGTCATTCTCGGGCTCGGCCCGAGGATTCATCGGCAGCGAAGCAAGTGGATAAATGGATCCTCGGCATAGAGCCGACGATAACAAGCTGAAAACATCCGATCTCCCCATCCATACCGTCACCCCGACGAAGGTCGGGGCCCGGCCAAGCCGGAAAAAAGGGCGATTTCCAAGGCTTGTCTGGATCCCGGCCTGCGCCGGGATGACGTTAGTTAGTGGGAGGCGCCGCAGTCAGGCGCAGGATGACTTGGCGGACGCACCTTGCTAGAACCCGCGCTGATTTCCTTTGGAATTGAAAGCTCAACTGATGTCGAAAGACGCCAAGGCTGCCGACAAGGCAAGTGCAACTCCGGAAGCTGCTGCCGGACGCGATTGGGGCAAAACGCTGTTCCTGCCGCAGACCGACTTTCCTATGCGCGCCGGGTTGCCCGAACTCGAACCCAAGCTCTTGAAGCGCTGGGACGAGATCGGCCTTTACGAAAAGCTGCGTTCGCAGTCGAAGGGCCGCGTGAAGTTTACCCTCCACGACGGCCCGCCCTACGCCAACGGCAACATCCACATCGGCCACGCGCTGAACAAGATCCTGAAGGACCTGGTCGTCAAATCGCACCAGATGCTCGGCAATGATTCAAACTACGTGCCGGGCTGGGATTGCCACGGCCTGCCGATCGAATGGAAGATCGAGGAGCAGTACCGCGCCAAGGGCCAGGAGAAGCCGAACTTCTCAGATCCGGTCGCCATCAACGCGTTCCGCGATGAATGCCGCAAGTTCGCCGCCCACTGGATCGATATCCAGCGCGAGGAATTCAAACGTCTCGGCGTCGTCGGCGACTGGGAACGCCCGTACCTGACGATGGACTATCGCGCCGAAAGCATCATCGCGCGCGAGCTGATGAAGTTCGCCGCTACCGGTCAGCTTTATCGTGGTTCGAAGCCGGTCATGTGGTCCGTCGTCGAGAAGACCGCGCTGGCTGAGGCTGAAATCGAATACCAGGATTATCAGTCCGACACGATCTGGGTGAAGTTCCCAGCGAAGGCGCTCCCGGAACTTGACTATATTTCGCAAGCCGATCTGCCGCCCGAACTCCATCCCGAGTGGACGCCGGACAATCTACTTGGCGCCTCGGTCGTCATCTGGACGACGACGCCGTGGACGATTCCCGGCAACCGCGCGATCAGCTTCTCCTCGAAGATCACCTATGGGCTTTACGAGGTGACGGCTGCGCCCGACGGCAACTGGGCGAAGGTCGGCGATCGCTACATCCTGGCCGACAAGCTTGCCGCCGACGTGATGAAGGCAGCCAAGGTCGAAGCCTACGAGAAGCGCGAAACAGTCAGCGCATTCGAGCTGCGCCATCTCGTGTGTGAGCATCCGCTGCGCGACCTCGGCTATGCCTTCGATGTGCCGATGCTCGACGGAGATCACGTCACCGACGACGCCGGTACGGGCTTCGTCCACACCGCACCTGGACACGGCGCTGACGACTACAACATCTGGATCGCGAACCAGAAGAAGCTGCGCGATCGCGGCATCGACACCGAAATCCCCTTCACCGTCGACGCCGACGGCATGCTGACGAAATTGGCGCCCGGCTTCGAAGGCAAGCGCGTGTTGAAAGAGAACGGCGACAAGGGTGATGCCAACGACGCCGTCATCAAGGCGTTGGCCGAAGCCGGAAACATCATCGCGCGCGGACGCTTGAAGCATCAGTATCCGCACTCGTGGCGTTCGAAGAAGCCGGTCATCTTCCGTAACACGCCACAGTGGTTCATCTCGATGGATAAGCCACTTTCCGCGCTTGGCGGCCGACTCCCCGAAGGGGAGTCGCCAAGCGCGAACAAAAGAGGACATAACGCGCCAACGCTCCGCCAGCTTGCTCTCGACGAGATCAAGCGCGTCGCCTGGGTGCCGGCGGCGGGTGAGAACCGCATCACCGGCATGATCGAGAACCGGCCCGACTGGGTCGTCTCGCGCCAGCGCGCGTGGGGCGTGCCGATCACCGTTTTCCGCAATGTCGAGACGGACGAGGTGATCCCCGGCCCCGGCTTCGAAAAGTCGGACGAACTGATCGCCCGCATCGAAAAAGCCTTCTACGAAAAGGGAGCCGATGTCTGGTTCGAGGAAGGCGCGAAAGATCGCTTCCTCAAAGGCTTCATCTCGCCGAAAGACAAGAACAAGTGGGAGCAGGTGAAAGACGTGCTCGACGTCTGGTTCGATTCAGGATCGACGCACGCCTTTACGCTTGAAGATCCGACGGCTTTCCCCGGTTTCAAAGGCCTGCGCCGCAAGCGTGAGGGTGGCCAAGACCGCGTCATGTATCTCGAAGGCTCCGACCAGCATCGCGGCTGGTTCCATTCGTCCCTGCTTGAAAGCTGCGGTACGCGCGGCGACGCGCCCTACGACATCGTGCTGACTCACGGCTTCGTGCTGGATGAGAAGGGGCAGAAAATGTCGAAGTCGCTCGGCAATGTCGTCGCGCCGCAAGACGTGATGTCGAAGTCCGGCGCCGATATTCTCCGCCTTTGGGTTTCCGCATCCGACTATTCTGACGATCTGCGCATCGGCTCGGAAATCCTGAAGACATTCTCGGAAACCTACCGCAAGCTGCGGAACACGCTACGCTGGATGCTCGGCGCGTTGGCGCACTTCAAGCCCGAAGAAGCCGTGCCGGTAACCGCGATGAAGCCGTTCGAGCTTGAGCGGCTCATGCTCCATCGTCTTGCCGAACTCGATCACGAGATCCGCAAGGCCTATGAGCATTATGACTATCGCAAGATCATCGGCCTGCTCTCGCAGTTCATGAATACCGAGCTGTCGGCGTTCTATTTCGACATTCGCAAGGACACGCTCTATTGCGAAGCGCCGTCTAGCCTGAAGCGCAAGGCGGCGCTCACCGTCATCGACAAGCTGTGCGATGCGCTGATCCGCTGGCTCGCGCCGATCCTGTCGTTCACGGCGGAAGAGGCATGGCTGCTCTACAAAGCGGACGAAGCCGAGAGCGTGCACTTAATGCCGTTCCCGAAGATCCCGCGCGAGTGGCGTGACGACAATCTGGCTGCCAAGTGGGATCGCGTGAAGGAAGTCCGCAGCGTCGTGACAGGTGCGCTCGAAATCGCCCGAGCCGAAAAGAAAATCGGCTCATCGCTCGAAGCCGCGCCCGACGTGTACGTCACCGACGCGGATTTGATGTCGGGTCTCGATGGCATCGACATGGCGGAAGTCTGCATCACGTCGGGCATTTCGATCTCGGCCGATGCGCCGCCAAGCGGTGCCTTCACGCTTCCGAACGAGCCGGGCGTCGGCGTCGTCGTGAAGCGCGCCGAAGGGAAAAAGTGCGCGCGTTCGTGGCGCATCACGAAGGACGTCGGTTCCGATCCGGCGTATCCGGAACTGTCGGCGCGTGACGCGGCCGCCATGCGCGAGATCGACGCCGGAGCAACGGTATGACGGATGTAGCGTCCTCGCGAAGCATCTTCTGGAGCCGCACGGCGCCGCTGGCGTTTGCCGTCATCGTCCTGACGATGGCAATCGACCAGTTCCACAAGTGGTGGATGCTGCACGTCTACGACATCGAAGCGAAGGGCCGCGTCACGGTCGGTCCGTTTCTCGATCTCGTCTACGTCAAGAACATCGGCATCAGCTATTCGCTCTTCAATCAGGCGAGCATGACCGGCCAATATCTGCTCGTCGCGTTTGCCGTCGCCGCCAGCTTTGGTCTGTGGCTTTGGCTCAACTGGAGCCGCGGCAGCCGCCTCATGGCCTTAAGCCTCGGACTGATCATTGGTGGCGCGCTGGGCAACGCCATTGATCGGCTTCACCTGGGCGGCGTCGCCGACTTCTTCTCATTCCATGCGTACGGTTTTCACTGGTACGTCTTCAACATCGCCGATGTGGCCATCGTTGCCGGGGTAATTGGCTTGTTGTATGAGTCCTTCAGGGGCGAGTCGCATTAGCGCCGTAAAGTCGGCCTAAGTGGGCTTGGGGGCGTGTCGGTCTGGCACGGACAAAAAAGCATGTCGTTGAAAAACGGGCGAAAAATCGGCCTTTCTGTCGCGGCACTGACGCTGATTTTGGGCGGCTGCGGTGGCTTTGACGGCGTCCAGCTGAACGGCAAGGTTTTTGACATGGTGGGCCTGAACGGCCCGTCCACGCCGGAAGGCGATCCAAAAATGGCCGTCCGCCAACCGCTGACGCTGCCGCCGACAGACTCGCTGCCGCCACCCGGAAGCGGAAGGGCCGATCAGCCGTCGCTTGCCTCCATTCAAGACCCCGATCGAAAGAAAGTCGTCGATCAGGCCGCGCTCGAAAAGCAGCAGGCGGAATACTGCCAGAAGAATTATACCGAGCCGATGCAGCGGGGCGATTCATCTGCCGAATCCGCGGCCGGCCCGCTCGGCCCTTGCCACCCCTCTATCTTCACGGCCGTTCAGAAGTGGACGCAGAAAAAGCCCTACGAGGACACGGGCGGCGAAGATACATCCTCGACGCAGTGACCGCTGCGAACGCGCAATAACCGAATGTTTCCATTGCCGTAAAAATATTGATCGGGGCGAGGTTTGACGCGCCTTGAGATGAACGCCTTGTCATTTGACTTTGATTGCCCATCTGCCGCTCACTGGCGCGGCTTCCCGCTATCCGGCGTCCGCGCCTTCTCGCGAAAGTAATCCCCGGCTCTGCAGTTTGGGGTAGGATCAAAAACGCTAGGGAGCAAACTACTGCATTCGGTTCGAAGGATCGCCATAATGCGTCTAGCGACGTGCTCCCGTATTAGCCTCTTAACCGTATTGGCCACCCTGATGCTCGCAGTTACCCCACAAGCCCGCGCCGCCGACGGCACCACCCGTGCTTCGGAATTCAAGCTGTCGAACGGCATGGATGTTGTCGTCATTCCAGATCACCGCTCGCCGGTCGTAACGCACATGGTCTGGTACAAAGTCGGCGCCGCCGACGAGGTGCTCGGCAAATCCGGCATTGCCCACTTCCTTGAGCATCTGATGTTCAAATCGACCGACAAGATTCCAGTCGGCGAATTCTCCAAAATCGTCAGCCGTCTCGGCGGTCAGGACAATGCCTTCACCGGCAACGACGCCACCGCCTACTTTCAGCGCGTCTCGAAAGACCGTCTCGGCAAGATGATGGAGATGGAAGCCGACCGCATGGTCAACCTGCGGCTCGACGAAAAGGAAGTGCTGACCGAGCGGAATGTCATCCTCGAAGAGCGCCGCTCGCGCATCGACAACAATCCCTCGGCGTTGCTCGATGAGCAGATGAACGCCGCGCTCTATCTCAATCACCCGTATCATAAGCCGGTGATCGGCTGGTATCGCGAGATGGCGCAGCTCTCACGTCAGGACGCGCTTGATTTCTACAAGCACTATTACGCCCCCAACAACGCCATCCTGGTCGTTTCGGGCGACGTCACCGATGCTGAAGTGAAGAAGCTCGCCGAAGACACCTATGGCAAGATCCCGTCCAACCCGGCCGTCTCTTCCGTTCGCCATCGTCCGGGTGAGCCGCCGCAGCTTGTCGCGCGCCGCTTGGTGCTGAAAGATCCGCGTGCGGGCAATTACCTGATGCAGCGTTACTATCAGGCGCCGAGCTACGTCACGGCCAAGCCCGGCGAAGCCGAAGCGCTTGACCTGCTGATGAAGATCGCAGGCTCGGGCTCAACAAGCCGCATCTACAAGAAGCTCGTCGTCGAGCAGAAAATCGCCTCCAGCGCCGGCGGCGACTATTCCGGCTACGGTCTCGACGGCGGCACGATCTCGCTCTACGGCATCGCCGCAGATGGCGTGCCGCTCGAAAAGGTCGAAGCCGGCATCGATGCTGTCCTGGCCGACATCGTCAAGAACGGCGTCACCGACGCAGAACTGACGCGCGCCAAGAACAGCTATCTCGCCGACTACGTCTACGACAGCGACAACCAAGCGACGCTCGCGCGCCGCTATGGCTGGAACCTCGCCGTCGGCCGCACGGTCGCCGAAGTCGAAGCGTGGCCCGACAATATCTCCAAGGTCACGACCGACGACGTGAAGAAAGCCGCTGCTCAGTACCTCGACATCAAGGATTCAGTGACGGGTTACCTCGTTCCCGACCAGTCGGGCGTTGCGCAGGCCAACGACGATCTTCCGCCCCCGTCCGCAGGCGGCGTATTGAGGTGATATTGATGACAGTAATCTCACGCGCGGCTGCAAAGGTCGTTCACCATGCAGCCCGCCTCGGCATCGTCTCGGCCCTTCCGGCCTTGGCCCTGTTGTTCACCGCATCCGCAAGTCAGCCAGCATCAGCAATGAATATTCAGAAAATCAAATCTCCCGGTGGTATCGAGGCATGGCTCGTCGAAGAGCACAGCGTTCCGCTGCTGTCTTTGCGCTACGCATTTGACGGTGGCAGCAGCCAGGACCCGGTCGGCAAGGAAGGCCTCGCCAACTTCCTCACCGCGATGATGGACGAGGGTGCCGGCGACATCAAATCCGAAGACTATCAGGAGCGCATGGAAGATATCGCCATGCGCATGAGCTACGACGACAGCAAGGATTCGCTCTACGGTTCGTTCGAGACGTTGACGAAGAACCGCGATAAGGCCGTAGAGCTGTTAAAGCTTTCCGTGCAGAAGCCGCGCTTCGACACCGATGCCGTCGAGCGCATCAAGCAGCAGCTTCTCGCCAACCTCGCCTATGCCGATAAAGATCCCGACAAGGTCGCGATCCGTGAATGGTACGCGCAGGCGTTCCCGGACCATCCTTATGGTCGTTCGGCGACGGGTACGGCCGAAACCGTCTCGAAGATCACGCGCGACGATCTCGTGGCCTATCACAAGCACAACTTCGCGCGCGACAATCTGAAGGTTGTCGCGGTCGGCGATATCAATGCTGCCGAGCTTGGCAAACTGCTCGATGATGTCTTCGGCAGCCTGCCCGCCAAGGCCGATCTGGCGCCCGTCGCCCAGACTGCGCCGGTGAAGGGCGGCAGCCAGAAGATCGTCGAGATGGGCGTGCCGCAATCGGTCGCCGTTTTCGGCGTTGGCGCCATGCCGCGTAAAGACCCGGATTTCATCACGGCGTTCGTCGTCAACCACATCCTCGGCGGCGGAGGCTTTTCGGCCAAGCTGATGGAAGAGGTCCGCGAAAAGCGCGGTTTGGCCTATTCGGTTTACACCTATCTGCAGCCCTATCAGCACGCATCAATCCTTGTCGGCAGCGTCGCGACCAAGAACGCGTCGATGGCTGAGAGCCTCAAGATCATCCGTAGCGAAATGAAGAAGATGGCCGACAACGGCCCGACAGCGGAAGACCTTCAGGCGGCGAAAGATTATCTCACGGGCTCTTATGCGTTGCGCTTCGACACCAACTCGAAGATCGCCTCGCAGCTTCTGGGCTTGATGCAGGAAGGCTTCGGTCCCGACTACGTTGAGAATCGCAACGCGATGATCAACGCCGTCACGCTGGCCGATGCCAAGCGCGTCGCGGCCCGCTTCCTGCAGCCGGACAATCTGGTTGTCACAATCGTCGGTAAGCCCGTGGGCATGAACTCCGCTGCAACGCCGCCGGTTCTACAACCCGCGGTCGCCGCTCCGACCCGTGGCTGACGAAAGGCAAATGTCATCTTCGGATTTAATCCGGGGATGGCATTTGGGACCCCGTTTCCATTTACGTCGTCCCGGCGGCGGCCAGGATCCAGCTAAGCAGAAACAATAGCGGTGCCTGACCGGGGCCGATACGGCTCGCGCAGGCTCTTCGTCGGCATAACGGCCGGTCTGTCCCGCGTCTTTGCGGCACATCTCATAGGCACATGTCCCATAACTGTTGGCACGCCGGTTAACGCTCCCCTTGGCATAACGCGAAGCGCACTTGGCCGCACATCCGAAATCGGTTAGGCCGGAACGGATTTAGGTAGGGAGCGTTGAAGCGGCCATGCAAGACGGGCAGCGACACGACGGGAATATGTTTCAGCAGAATATTGATGGGTGCCTGGAAACCGCGATCGGCCAACACGGTCTCGCGCCTCAGGCTTATGCCTCTTGGCTCGACAGTATCGGGCCGCACATCGAAACCCTGAAAGACGACTATCGCAAGGACCGTCTCCCGCTTCTGCGCATCGCCGAGGAGGAGCAGGACATCGCTGACGCCGAAGCGGCGCTCGCGAAACTTTCCGAAGGCGCCAAGACGCTTGTCTTCTTCGGCACCGGCGGATCGAGCCTCGGCGGCGAGACTTTCGCGCAGATCGCAGGCTGGGGCATTTACGGCGTTGCGCTGCCGGGACAGAGCAAGCGTCCTCGTACGCGCTTCTATGCCAACCTCGATGGCGGCACGCTGCAAGGTGTTCTCGACTCGCTAGACCTGCCGACGACGCGCTTCATCGTGACGTCGAAATCCGGGGGCACCGCCGAAACACTAGCGCAAACGATCGCCGCGTTGACGGCCGTGAAAGCCGCGGGTCTCGAAGCGCAAATCCCGAAAATGTTTCTCGGCATCACCGAGCCCGACAAGCCCGGCAAGACGAATGGCCTGCGCACGCTGCTGTCGACGTTCGGTATTCCCATGCTCGAGCATCACACCGGCATCGGCGGCCGCTTCTCGTGCCTGACCAACGTCGGCCTGATGCCGGCTCTCGCGCGCGGCCTTGATGCGCGCGCTATTCGTGCTGGCGCCAAGAGCGTGGTCGACGCGCTTCTCGCCGCCAAGTCCGCGGCTGATTTCGCGCCGGCCGTCGGCGCCGCCACCGCCGTCGCGCTGTCGAAGGAAAAAGGCATCGCCACGCTCGTAATGATGCCCTACGCCGACAAGCTGGGCCGCCTCTCGGCGTGGTTCGTGCAACTCTGGGCAGAAAGCCTCGGCAAGGGCGGCGAGGGGACGACGCCGATCGGCGCGCTTGGCCCTCTCGACCAGCACAGCCAGCTCCAGCTCTTCATGGATGGTCCGCACGATCACTATTTGACGATTCTACGTGTCGCGAGCGAGGGCGTTGGCCCCAGGATAGACCCGGAACTCGCGCGAATCGCTGGCGCCGAAATGCTTGGCGGCTACACCGTCGGCGATATCGTTTCCGCCCAGTCGCATGCTCTGCCTGAGGCTTTGGCGCGCGCCGGGCGTCCGGTGCGAACAATCGACATTGCAAAACTCGACGAAAAGACCATCGGTGCGCTGCTGATGCACTTTATGATCGAAACGATTCTCGCAGGGCGCCTGCTCGGTGTCGATCCCTTCGATCAACCGGGTGTCGAGCTTGCGAAAGTCCTGACGAGAGAGCGCCTCGCGAAAGGCGCTTAGGCGCCTTTTGACTGGGGGGAACGTTCAAGGTGGCGATCCGGCAGCTATCGCCAGAAACGATCAACCGCATCGCCGCGGGCGAGGTGATCGAGCGTCCGGCGAGTGTCGTCAAAGAGCTTGTCGAGAACGCCATCGACGCCGGAGCAACGCACATCGAGGTCGTTGTCTCGGGCGGCGGGCTGTCGCTCATCCGCGTGACCGATGATGGCTCCGGGATGAGCCCGGATGACCTCGCGCTCGCTGTCGAACGTCACGCGACGTCGAAGCTCGACGAAGAAGATCTGTTCGACATCCGCTCGCTCGGTTTTCGCGGCGAAGCGCTGCCGTCCATCGGCTCAATCGCGCGGCTGGAAATACGTTCGCGCACGGACGGCGTCGCGCAAGGCTCGGCCATTGCCGTCATACGTGGCGCCAAAGCACCCGTAGCGCCGTCTGCAGTCAATCGCGGTACGGTCGTCGAGGTCCGAGATCTTTTCTCCGCGACGCCCGCGCGCCTGAAGTTTCTGAAATCCGAGCGCGCCGAAGCGATGGCCGTGACCGACGTCGTCCGCCGTTTGGCGATGGCGCATCCTGACATCGGCTTCACCCTGCAAACGGGCGAGAAACGCCCGGCGGTGTTCGCGCAAGGCGATCGCTCATCGGCCGCCTGGCTCGAACGTATCGGCGCCATCATGGGGCGCGAGTTCATGATCGACGCGCTCGAAGTCTCCGGCGCGGCGAGCGGCGCGTCTGCGCCTATGCGTGTCTTCGGCTTTGCTGGCTTGCCGACGCTGCACCGGCCCGATAGCACGCAGCAGTTCCTGTTCGTCAACGGCCGCTCGGTGAAGGATAAGCTGCTGATCGGCGCGATCCGTGCAGCCTACGGCGATCTCATTCCGCGCGGACGCTCGCCGCTGCTGGCGCTGTTTCTCGACGTTGCGCCGTCGGATGTGGATGTAAACGTGCATCCGGCCAAAGCCGAAGTGCGGTTCCGTGATTCTGGCCGCGTTCGTGCCATGCTTGTGCGTGCGCTGGCCGACGCATTGGCGACCGCGGGCCATCGTGCCTCTGCACAAGGCGGTGTGCTGACGGTCGAGAGTTTTGAGACGGGCGTTCTGCCGAATGCCGCAGCTCAACAGTATTCCCCTCAGATGCCTTCGGATTACGCCTGGATGCCGTCACCCGCGCGTCCACCGGCTTTCGCGGAAACCACGCCGTCACCGTTCGCCGTTTTCGATGCGCCAAGTGCCAATGCGCCGGTCATGCACGCGCCCCCTGTCGCCGAGCACACGATCGACAAGCCGCTCGGCGCTGTTCGCGCGCAGGTGCATGAGAATTACATCGTCGCGCAAACGCGTGATGGCCTCGTCATCGTCGATCAGCATGCTGCGCATGAGCGTCTCGTCTATGAGAGATTGAAAACCGCGCTGGCGAATGGCGGCGTCGCCACGCAAGGCCTGCTCATTCCGGCAATCGTCGAACTCGATGCCGACGATGCTGCGTTGTTGGCGGACCGCGCCGACGAGCTTGCCGAACTCGGCCTTGTGCTGGAAAGCTTCGGGGAAGGCGCGGTCGCCGTGCGCGAAACCCCCGCGCTGTTGGGCGATACCGACGTCGAAGGCTTGGTGAAAGATCTCGCCGCCGAAATACGGGCTGATGGCACGCCGCGCGCTTTGAAGGATCGCCTCGATAGCGTGGCCTCCCGCATGGCCTGCCACGGCAGCGTGCGCTCTGGGCGAAGGTTGACTGTCGAAGAGATGAACGCACTGCTTCGCCAGATGGAAGCGACGCCCTATTCCGGCCAATGCAACCACGGCCGCCCGACCTACGTCGCGCTCAAACTTACCGACATCGAACGGCTATTCGGACGGCGCTAGGCAACAGCGAACGCCATTCCCGCAAAGGCCGGGATCTCGTGAACCGAAAACAGCGCTAGTGCTGACAATTGCCTGGACGCCGACTCCGGCCTTCGCCGAGGCAGGCTCTTCGTCTGCATGATGGTATGGGAGACTTCGTGCCTGTCGTTGTCATCCTCGACTTTACGCCGAGGATGACAGGAGAGGATTTTATGCGCTTGCGGACGGCGCGCGGAACACGTGTCGCAAGCGCCAAATTATCAGTGATCGTCGTCGCTTGCGGGCTCGGCGTTGAGCTGGCCGTAGTTCTCGACACCAATCTTGGAGAGAAGGTCGAGCTGCGTTTCGAGGAAGTCGATGTGACCTTCTTCGTCTTTCAGAAGGTCCTCAAACAGCAGCATCGTGACGTAGTCGCCGACGTCGCGGCAGATCTCGCGCGACTTTTTGTAATGATCGCGGGCGATATTCTCACCCTTGAGATCGCATTCCAGAACTTCCTTGAGGTTCTCACCGATCATCAGCGGCGCGACGTGCTGGAGGTTCGGGTGGCCGTCGAGGAAGATGATGCGGTCGATCAGGCGATCCGCGTGCTCCATTTCCTCGATCGATTCCTTGCGCTCTTTCTTGGCGAGCTTCTTGAAACCCCAGTTGTCCAGGAGGCGATAATGCAACCAGTACTGGTTGATGGCGCCCAGTTCGAGCTTCAATGCCTCATTGAGACGGGTGATGACGTCTTTATTGCCCTTCATGGCGCCGCTCCGTGCCAAATGTTGTCTCTGAATGCTTCCGTCCTGGAAATCCAGAAACATTCTAAAGTAGACAACTAGCGGATTAGAACGAGTTTAACCAGAGGCTCGCGAGATTTCTCGCGCCTTTGCAAAGGCACCAAATTTTTCAGAGTGTTACGCGACTGCGCGGCGTCTCTGCGCACGACGTTCTGCAATTTCCGCGTCGATCCGGCGCTGGCGGCGCTCACGGCGCTCTTCGATGCGGATGAGGCGTGCGCGCGCTTCAGCCAGTGCAAACGGACAGATGCGTGTGGTCGTCTCAAGCCGGTCCATGGCGGCATAAATGGCCGAAACCGTCAGCGGCGCGCAGCGGCAGCAGTTCATCTTCTTGTTGAGATGGCGAAAAACCACGCCAGGAGTCGGCAGAATGGCCGGACCCGTGCTCATGATTTCGGAAACCGCAACATCAATGTCGCGATCAGTGATTACGGCGCACGAACAAACGATCAATTGCGGCTCCAATCAAACGGGGTTCAAGGCCCCGGCATCGGATACCCAGTCGGGTTATCGGCTAGTAGTTTTCAGAAAAAGTATACTTTCGTCAAGCACCCTTTTTCATGCGTTCGACATAGTACGCCAGTTCGTGAAAATCAAAAGCTTCCGTACAGAAATGCGTGCATTTTCGCGCCTTTGATAGGTGCGGCGCCGCGTCGCCGGATCTGCTAACTTTGACGGGGAAATGGGGATTCTCAAGTTGCTGCCATGTCTTAGCGCTACGCCCTGGTGAATGGCGTCGGCGTAGCAAAAGGGGCCTTTGGAGTGGGATTTGAATAACAGGAGTCCGGAGATATCCCCAGACGGCAGCACTGGCGGCGTCAGAGGTATCCTGACGATTGGCCTGCTGTTCTTCATCTTCGGGTTCGTGACGTGGCTGAATGGCCCGCTCATCACTTTCGTCAAACTCGCCTTCACCCTCGACGACGTCAACGCTTTCCTCGTGCCGATGGCGTTCTATCTGTCGTATTTCTTCCTGGCGCTGCCCGCGTCCGCCATTCTGCGACGAACGGGAATGAAACAGGGAATGGCGCTCGGCCTCTACATCATGGCGGCGGGTTCGGTGCTGTTCGGTCAGTTCACGACGATGCGCGACTATCCTGGTGCGCTGGCGGGGCTGTTTATCACCGGCGCAGGCCTGTCGCTGTTGCAGACGGCGTCGAACCCCTACGTCTGCATCATCGGTCCGCATGAAAGCGCCGCGCGACGGATTGCGGTGATGGGCATCTGCCATAAGTTCGCGGGCGTCATCGCGCCCTTCATCTTCGCCGCACTCGTGCTGAAGGACGTCGAGACATTCGACACCGACGTCGCCATGGCGCCGACACATCAGGCGCGCGAAGCCCTTCTGGATGCCTTTGCCGCGCGCGTCCACGTACCTTATCTGTTGATGGCGCTGATGCTCGCGCTGCTCGGCGTTTGGATTGCGCGCTCGAAATTGCCCGATGTCCGGCCGGAACCCGCAGTCAACAGCGGAGAGATGCGCAGCGTCTTTGCCGTTCCGCATCTTTGGCTCGGCGTGCTGTGCCTGTTTCTCTACGTCGGCGTCGAGGTGATGGCGGGTGATGCTATCGGCCTCTACGGCGCGGGCTTCGGCCTGCCCATCTCTGCGACGCGGCTGTTCACCTCATACACGCTCTTCGCCATGCTGATCGGTTATGTCGCCGGTCTGCTCGTCATTCCGCGCTTCATTTCGCAGCAAAGCTATCTGGCGGTGTCTGCGGCGCTGGGCGTCATCCTGACGGTCGGCGCGTACCTGACCAGCGGTTACACATCCGTCGCCTTCATTGCCGCGCTGGGCTTCGCCAACGCCATGATGTGGCCCGCGATCTTCCCGCTTGCGATCCGCGGTCTCGGCAGCCACACCGAAACCGGCTCGGCCTTCCTCATCATGGCGATCTCGGGCGGCGCGCTGATGCCCTACGCGTTCGGTCTGCTGAAGGAGCACGTCGATTTTCAGCTGGCGTACCTGCTGCTGGCCGTGCCGAGCTATCTCTACATCCTGTTTTACGGGGTGGCCGGATGGCGGCCGAAATCCGCGGCGTCGTTAGCCCAACCCGTTTAATTTTATCCGGATATATTGACGGCAGTTTTAATCCGGGTAATATTCATCCCAATCGTAATTGGGAATACCGAAATGACCGACTCCTTCAGCGCCTTCGACGGCAGCCGCCGCTTTGCGTCTGGCACGCGCGCCTGCGTAATCAAAGCCATCAAGAAGCACCTCGAACGCCAGCCGCACGCGTCGTTGCTCGTCTTCGATGATGCCACCGGCAATCAGACCGATTTCGATGTGCGCGACAGCGGCGAGCAGCCCGCTGCAACTCCGCCGTCGGCACCGGCGGCTGACATCAGCCGCGGACCGGGCCGCCCGAAGCTCGGCGTCGTCGCCCGCGAGGTGACGCTGCTGCCGCGGCATTGGGATTGGCTCGCCAAACAGCCGGGCGGCGCGTCGGTTGCAATCCGCAAACTCGTCGACGAGGCGAGGCGCACCACGGCGGCCACCGAGACGCCGCGCGTGGCACGGGAGCGCGTCTATCGCTTCATGTCGGCGATGGCGGGTAATCTGCCGGGCTTCGAAGAAGCGAGCCGCGCGCTTTTCGCTGGCGACGCAGACCGCTTCGCGGCGCAGATCGAAAGCTGGCCCAAAGACGTCCGCGCGTATGCGCTTGGACTGGCCGAAGGCGCATTCGCCTGACGGATCACGCCGCCGCTGCGAACTTCAAAAATCGCACGTCGGTGTCGCCGTAGGTCCGCGTATCGAGCAGTTCGAACGCCGCCGGAATAGCAACGTCCGTTCCGGCGCGTTCTTCCAGCATGCAGATTGCCCCGGGCGTCAGCCATTTGCCCTCGGCAAGTCCGGCTAGCGCTTTCTCGCCAAGGCCTTTGCCGTAAGGCGGATCGAGAAACGCGAGCTCGTACGGCTCCATATTGCCGGCTGGCCCGAGATCGGTCGCATCGCGCCGGAAGATGCGCGTCTCGCCAGTGAGGCCCATGGCTTCGACGTTCTTGCGGATCAGCGCCCTGGCGTCCGGTGCGTCCTCGACGAACAGGCAATACGCTGCCCCGCGCGACACGGCCTCGATGCCGAGCGCGCCCGTTCCGGCGAAGAGATCAATCACGCGCGCGCCGTTCAGCGAAAAACCCTCGATGCCGTGGGTCAAAATGTTGAAAACACTCTCGCGCACCCGGTCGGACGTCGGACGAATGCTCATATCGTCCGGCGCCTGCAAAGCCCGGCCTCGAAACCGTCCGGCGACAACTCTCATCTGTCGTCGGCCTCGCTCGCCGCCTTGCCGCGTGCGTGGCGTTCTTTGCGCTGTGCCTGGCTTTCCGACAGCCCGAGTGCTTCGGACGTGCGCGGTCCGAGCTGTGCGATCAGCACCTTGCGGCGAACGGCTTCGACGGCCCCCGGCTGTAGATCGAGAAGCTGAAACGGCCCGAACGAGACGCGGATCAGCCGGTTCACCGTCAAGCCCAGATGCGAAAGCACGTTGCGCACTTCGCGGTTCTTGCCTTCGCGGATCGCAATCGTCAGCCACGTATTGGCGCCTTGCACGCTATCGACCTGCGCTTCGACCGGGCCGTAGTTCACGCCGTCGATGGTGACACCGTCCTTAAGTTTGGCGAGATCGTCGGGCGAAACGCGGCCTTTGGCGCGAACCCGGTAGCGCCGCACCCAGCCATTTGCCGGAAGCTCCAGATGCCGCGCCAGCGCGCCGTCATTGGTTAAGAGCAGCAACCCTTCCGTATTGAAATCGAGCCGCCCGACGGAGATCACGCGCGGCATCTCGGGAGGCAGCTTGTCGAACACCGTCGGGCGGCCTTCCGGGTCCGAATGCGTCGTGACGATGCCCTTCGGCTTGTGGTAACGCCAAAGCTGCGGCGGCTCGGCGCTGGGCAGCGGCTTGCCGTCGACGATCACCTTGTCGCCGGGTTTGACTTCAATGGCCGGCGTCTTCAGCAGCTTGCCGTTGACGCTGACGCGCCCATCGGCGATCCAGCGTTCGGCCTCTCGGCGCGAGCAGAGCCCTGCACGCGCCATCGCTTTTGCGATGCGCATCGGCCCGTCGCGGTTCGCGGGGGGAGGCACGGTGGCCGGTTCCGGCGGCTTGGAGCGCTTTGGCCCGGATTGTCTCGGGCCAGACGCTTTTGGCTCCGACGCTTTTGGGCCGGACGGTTTCGGTCCGGAGGGTTTGGGCCTGGATCGTGGTGCGTTGGACATCATCACATTCGAGCTATGAGGAGCGAAGCGAGCTTATGACATCGAAGGACGCCGTAAGCCATATGGCACGCGCGCTTTCCGAAGCGGAAGCCGCAGCCGCGCGCGGCGAGGTGCCGATTGGCGCCGTCATTGTCTCGCCCGACGGTCGCATTCTCGCCAGCGCAGGCAATCGCACCCGCGAGCTGAACGACCCGACCGCCCACGCCGAAGTGCTCGCCATCCGCGCCGCCTGCGCCGAATTGGCCGATGAACGCCTTATCGGCTGCAGCCTTTACGTTACGCTCGAACCCTGTCCGATGTGCGCCACGGCGATCTCCTTCGCACGCGTGAAGCGGCTCTATTACGCCGCCAGCGACCCCAAGGGCGGCGGCATCGAGCAGGGGGCGCGTATCTTCAGCCAGCCCACGTGCCATCACGCCCCCGAAATTTACCCCGGCCTCGCCGAGGCCGACGCGAGCGCGCTACTGAAAGACTTCTTCGCCGCCCGGCGTGATTGAGGCGTCTTTTGTCTCCATGTCCCACCGTCATGCCGACGAAGGTCGGCACCCAGTCAAGTATCCGCAGGGCGGTGTCTCGATTTGTCTGGATCCCGGCCTGCGCCGGGATGACGGTGTTGAAGCGAGCTTTAGAGCTTTACTACTGTTCCTTGCGGACGCGCGGCAGCAGGCGGCGTTTTCGCCGTTCAGGACGCTGGATCGTGCGCACCTCGATGTCGCTGCCCTCAAGCACCGGCAGCGTCTCGACCGACAGCACGCGCGAAAGCTGTTGCTTCAGACGCTCTTTTGCGGGCTCGGCGGCAGTTAGGATATCGTCGCATTTGAGGAAATCGAGCACCTGGAACTGGCTGGTCCCCGAATAGATCAGAATGTCCGGCTGCCGCGTCTTGAGCTTCTCTTTGATGATCGTCCGCTCGAATAGAAACGCGCTCGAAAAGAGTGCCGAGAATGCCGTCGGCGCCACGCGCCTCGGATCAGGCACAGGAGCTCCGGAAACATCGATGGCGACGACGATATCGGCTTCGGGCAGCAACAGATCGAACGGCAGCGGGTTCGTAAGCCCGCCGTCGATCAATGCGCGGCCATCCTGAATGACGGGCTGAAAAATAACCGGGAGCGCCATGCTCGCCGCGACCGCCAGACGAAGTCGTCCATCGGTGAAGACCTTCTGCTCCTGATCGTAGAAATCGGACGCCACGATCTTCAGCGGAATTTCGCAGTCGGCGAATGTTTCCTTCACCTCATTCGGAAGGATCATGTCGAGCACGGCCAGCGGATCGAGAATGGCGTTGCGCGCGCCAAAAAGGTTCAGAAACTGCGAGAACGGCTGCGCGCGACGCACGAAAAGATCGCGAATGAGCCCAAACCGCTGGGAAAGAATATAGCGCGTGTGCTCACGCAAATCGCGGCCCGAAATGCCTGACGCATACGCTGCGCCGTAGACCGCGCCGATCGAGGTTCCGGCGATAACGTTCGGCCTGATCCCGAGTTCGTCGAAGGCTTCGAGCATGGCGATATGGGCAAGTCCGCGCGCCCCGCCGCCACCGAGCGCCAGCCCGATCGTCGGTTTGCGCGCAGGGAGCTTACCGTTGCCCGCCGAAGTTTCGAGTGTCTTCGCCATGCCCCGCTGTCGTCCGATCCCGCTTACGTCTTCTGGCGTTCCAAAGCACGCCAGCCGATGTCCCTGCGATAGAAACCGCCCGGCCAGTCAATCTTGGCGATCGCCGCATAAGCAGCGTCGCGCGCATCCTTCACGGTTTTGCCGCGCCCCGTCACGTTCAGAACGCGGCCGCCGTCGGCAATGACGCGGTCTCCGTCGCGGCGCGTCCCGGCGTGGAAGATTTCGACATTCGGAACGGCTTTTGCAAGATCAAGGCCTCTTATCTCGGTGCCTTTCTGCGGCGTGCCGGGATAGCCGTTCGCTGCCATCACGACCGTCAAAGCCGCGTCATCGCTCCAGCGCATATCGAAGGATTTGAGCACGCCGTCCGTCGTCGAGAGCAATGCGGCAAGCAGATCGGATTTGAGCCGCATCATCAAAACCTGCGTCTCAGGATCGCCGAAGCGGACATTGTATTCGATGAGCTTCGGCCCCGTTGCCGTAATCATCAGGCCCGCGAACAAAACGCCCTTGAACGGCATGCCGCGCGCAGCCATTTCCTTGACCGTAGGGTTGATGATCTCTGTCATGACGCGTTCGGTCATTTCAGTCGTCATGACGGGCGCAGGCGAATAAGCCCCCATGCCGCCCGTATTGGGGCCGGTGTCGCCGTCGCCGACACGCTTGTGATCCTGCGCCGATGCAAGCGGCAGCGCCGTGACGCCATCGCACAGTGCGAAGAAGCTCGCTTCTTCGCCGACCAGAAATTCCTCGATGACGACTTCGGCGCCCGCTGCACCGAATGCGCCTCCAAGACACGCTTCGACGGCCGCGTCGGCATCGGCGCGTGTTTCCGCAATGACGACGCCTTTACCGGCCGCAAGCCCGTCCGCTTTGATCACGATCGGAACGCTCTGCGATGCCAGATACGTTTTCGCCGCGTCGAGATCCATGAAACGGCCATAAGCCGCTGTCGGAATACCGGCTTTACGGCAAAGATCTTTGGTGAAGCCTTTTGACCCTTCGAGTTGCGCCGCGCTTTTCGTCGGCCCGAAATACCGGATGCCGGCATCACCGAGCGCGTCTCCCAATCCGGCCACGAGCGGCGCTTCCGGCCCGATCACCACGAGCTCGATGCGCTCATCGCGGCAGAATTCAATGATGCTGTCCTGGTTCGCAGGATCGAGCGGAATGCATTGCGCCACCTCAGCAATTCCGGCGTTGCCCGGTGCGCAGAAGAGTTTCGTCAAGAGGGGGCTCGCGCTCAACGCCCAGGCGAGCGCATGCTCGCGGCCGCCGGAGCCGAGAAGAAGGACATTCATCAGGTCGCCTGTTGCAATCCGGTTGTCAGTGTAGCATCCCCGTGTAGCATCGGCGGCGAAACAAGCAAGACTGCCAAAGAGAACGGTAAACTCTTGAATTCCATTCCAAACACGCGCGAATCCCGTTCCGGCGCTAATGCGCCCGAATTTTCCGTTTCCGAGCTGTCAGGCGCCATCAAGCGCGCGCTGGAAGAGGGTTTTGGCTATGTGCGCCTTCGCGGCGAAATTTCGGGCTATCGCGGGCCGCACGCGTCCGGCCACTGCTATTTTGCCCTAAAGGATGACAAAGCGAAGATCGAGGCCGTCGTCTGGAAGGGCACGTTCGGCCGCCTGCGTTTCAAGCCGGAAGAAGGCATGGAAGTCGTCGCGCAAGGCAAGATCACGACGTTCCCCGGCTCATCGAAATATCAGATCGTCATTGAAGCGCTGGAACCGGCCGGCGCTGGCGCACTGATGGCGCTCTTGGAAGAACGCAAGCGCAAGTTCGCCGCGGAGGGTTTATTCGACGAAGACCGCAAGCGCCCGCGTCCGTTTTTGCCGAAGATCGTCGGCATCGTGACGTCGCCGACCGGCGCCGTCATCCGTGACATGCTGCACGGCTTCAACGAGCGTTTCCCGACGCGTGTCCTGCTTTGGCCGGTGCGTGTGCAAGGCGAAGGCAGCGCTGCGGAGGTCGCCGCCGCTATTCGTGGATTCAACGCCCTTGAAGCAGATGGCACCATCCCGCGCCCCGACGTGCTGATCGTCGCGCGCGGTGGCGGCAGCCTCGAAGATCTCTGGAGCTTCAACGAAGAGATCGTCGTGCGCGCCGTTGCCGAAAGCACAATTTCGCTCATCTCTGCTGTCGGTCACGAAACCGATTGGACCTTGATCGACCTCGTTGCCGACGCCCGTGCGCCGACGCCGACGAAGGCCGCCGAGTGGGCGGTGCCGAAGTATTCCGAGCTGATCGAAAACGTCGAAAAGCTGATGCTGCGCAAGCGGACAGCCGTGCGCCGTGCCATCGAGAGTGCCCGCACGCATCTGAAGGCCTCGGCACGTGGCCTGCCGAAGCTTCAGGATTTGGTCGCCTTGCCCCGGCAGCGTTTCGATGCCGCCGACCGCCGATTGTCACGCGCGCTGCTGGCCAACACCCGCGCCCATGCAACTAGGCTCGCCCGCGTCAGCGGCCGCCTGTCGCCTGCACCGATAGTTCAGAAGCATTCCAGATGTGCCGAGCGGCTCGATGGCCTGGAACGCCGCGCTGGACGGGCTTTACTCAATCGCGTCGCGGTGAGCCGCCGCGTTCTCGAAGGCCGTGCGGCGCTGCTCAAGTCCTTGGGCTATCAGAGCGTTCTGTCTCGCGGCTTTGCCCTCGTGCGCAATGAAGCCGGGCATATGGTGCGTCAAGCCGCCTCTCTCGTCGCTGGCGACGTTCTGAATATTGAGTTTTCCGACGGCCGGGTCGGCGCCACGGTAAACGGCTCCGACGTATCCTCCGCAACGCCTGACGTTTCCAATCCGACGTCGAGCAAAGTTAAAACGCCGCGACAAAAGTCGAGTGGGCGAGGCGGGCAAGGCTCACTATTTTAAAAGGCTTGAAGTAGATTATAGTTCGCATCCGCCCGGATTATCCGATTGCAGATGATATCGGCGGCAGAATGGGATCACGGCTCGGAAACGAATGAACCGCATCGAGAAATTTTTTGGTCTGCGCAACGAAGCTAAAATTCGCTATCTGGATGGCGAATTCGAAGTCCTGTCGCCCGGCGACTTCGTGCGCTGTGCCGTCACGGGTCAGCCGATCACCCTGCCGGATCTGCGTTATTGGAGCGTCGACGCCCAGGAAGCCTACGCCTCGCCGGAAATTTCGGTGCAGCGCTACCTTGAGCTGAAAGCCAAGGAAAACGACGACGCTCAGAACGGCTGAGCCAGCTTTCCAGTTTCTCCACCGTCGTCGTCCCGGCGCAGGCCGGGATCCAGGCAATCGAGATACCGCGCATGCGGATGCTTGACTGGGTGCCGACCTTCGCCGGCATTACCGCCCGAGCGCAGAGCGCAAGGATTGCCGCAAAATTTCAAGGCCGTCACCTTCGATCACCGTCGCAATGGCCAGCGTTTGCGAACGCTTTTTGAGATCGGCACAAAATCCTGAGCGACCACTAAGCCGGGCGAGATCCTTCTCGGTGGTCACAAGCATGGCGCCGAGACGCTCTCTATCATCGAGAAGACCGCGCGCCTCCGCCTCGCTGAACGGGTGATGATCGGTAAATGCCCGCTTTGCGACGACATCCGCGCCCGTCTGTTCCAGCGTCGAAAAAAACCGATCCGGATTGGCGATGCCAGCGAAAGCCACGACCCTTTGACCGCGAAAGCGCGCGGCGGTTTCGTCAGCTTGCGTCCGTGCGGCGATGATCGGCACATCCGTCAGCTTGCGGATCGTTCGCGCGGCGGGATTGTCGGCGTCCGCCGCGCCGCCCATCAGCATCACCAACTGCACCAGCGGTGCTTGCACGGCCAGCGGCGCGCGCAGCGGTCCGGCCGGAATAACGCGGCCGTTGCCAAATCCCCGTTGGGCATCGACGACGGCAATCGAAAGATCCTTCGCCAGCGCCGGGTTCTGCAACCCGTCGTCCATGATGATGACGGCATTGGCGGATGCCATCGCCTCGATCATCTTCGCGCCCTGACGGCGGTCGCGGGCGATGAAAGCCGGAAATGCGCGCGCGAGCAGCAACGGCTCGTCGCCAACGTCGTCGGCGCTATGATGTTCGGGATCGACGCGAAGCGGACCTTCAAGCTTGCCGCCGTAGCCGCGCGACAGAAACCGCGGCTCGCGGCCCTCGGCCGCGATCATCTTCGCCAGCAGCAACGCCAGCGGCGTCTTACCCGAGCCCCCTGCCGTGAAGTTACCGACACAGATGACGGGCAGCGGGGAGCGGTAAGGCCTGGCGTTAAGAATGCGTTGCCGTGCAATGGCGCCGACGATAGCGGCGATAGGCGAAAGCAGCGATGCTTTCCACGTTTCGCTCCGCCCGTACCACCATCTCGGTTCCGAGACGGGCACGGCTCAGGCCTGCTTCTTTTCGAGCAGAGGCTGAATGGCGCCGAGCGTTTTTGCCAGCGCGCCGCTCAGCGATTGCAGCGCAAGGTCGGCGCCGACGCGCATGCGTTTCGCCGCCGATTGGTCTTCGAGCAGCATCGTTACTTGCTTTGCGATGTCGTCGGACGAACGGACCTCGACCGCCCCCCCTTCGCGGAACAGAGCGGAATAAGCATCACGGAAATTATAGACGAATGGCCCCGTCAGTACGCACGACCCAAGCCGCACGGCTTCAATAGGATTTTGTCCGCCATGTTCCACCAGCGATCCGCCGACGAGCGCCACCGGCGAAATCGAATAGAACGCGCCAAGCTCGCCGATCGTGTCGGCAATATAGATCTCCGTGTCGCTCTCTGGTGCCGCCGAGCGCGTGCGAAGTTGCGTCCTGAGGCCAAGGCCGCCGAGCGTAGCGGCAAGCCCGCTGCCGCGTTCGGGATGCCGCGGCACGATGATCGTCAGCAGGCCGTCGATCTCGCGGCGGATCAGCGAATGTGCTGCAGCGATCATCGCGTCTTCGCCCGGATGCGTGCTCGCTGCGAGAAACAGCGGTCGTTGCCCGACAGCGTTGCGCAATGATGCCAGTGTGGCGGCATCAACAGGCGGCGGCGGTGCATCGATCTTGAGGTTGCCGGCCGTGATGACGTTCGGCGCGCCGAGCCATTTCACAGCGCGCGCGATTTGCGAGTTCTGCGCCAGCACGGCAGCGAAGCGCGAGAACAGCGGCCGTCCGACAGCGGCATATTTCCGCCAGCGGCGGATACTGCGCGGCGACATGCGCGCATTGACGAGCACCAGCGGAATATGACGCTCCGACGTGCCCAGAATGAGATTGGGCCAGATGTCCGATTCCGTGAAAATCGCCAGCGACGGCTTCCAGTGATCGAGAAAGCGCTTCACGTATTGCGGCACGTCGAGCGGCACGTATTGGTGCACGGCGCGCTCAGGCAGCCGGTTCGCGGCAATCTCGGCCGACGTCCTGGTGCCCGTCGTCAGCAGCACATGAACGTGCGGATTTGCCCCGAGAATGCTGTCGATCAACGGCAGGATGGCGTTCGTCTCGCCGACGCTCGCGGCATGTATCCACACGACCTGGCCTTCGGGCCGCGGCCTGCCTGCGAAGCCCAGCCGCTCGCCGCGCCGGTCCGGATCTTCCTTGCCGCGCTTGCCGCGCAAGTTCAGTAGCAGCGGCACGGCCGGCCGCAACACCGCCGTTCCAAGGCGATAGGTCTTCAGAGCCATCCCCGGCGCCGGAGGTGTTTCCGCAGCGAGCACATCGAGTGGCGTTGCCCGTGTGATATCGGCCCCCGCGAGTTCGTAAGCCCGTAGAGTAGCGGCATTGAGCGCAGTCTCCAGTTCGAGACGCTTGGCTTCCACATCCTCGTCCGTCGCTGTGCCCGGAACAATGATAGGATCACCGGCGACCGCTGCCAACCGCGAGAACGGCAGATTGATCGTCAGCCTGCTCCAGGTATCGAAGGATGCGAACCGATTTGTTGCCACCGCAATAGGCACGATCGGCCGTCCCGACATTTTCGCGATGGCGATGATGCCGGCGCCCGCCTCCCGCGCCGGTCCCGGCGGCACGTCCGCGGTCATGACGACCGACGAGCCGTCCAAAAGAGCCTGCAACGACGATCTGAGCGCCGATGCTCCGCCCCGATCCTTTTTTCGGTAGCCGGCGCCCGCGCCGCGAATCAGCTGAACGTCGATGGCCTGGAGCGTTTCGCTAATGATTTCCGCGTCGCCGTGGCGTGCGACCATTGCTGCAATTTTCACATTCTCCGGCCGCAGCGTTGCAACCATCATGAACTGGCCGTGCCAACACGCCGCAATGCACGGATGCGCCTCGCTAAGACGCTTCATCAGGTCCGGCGGTTCGTGGATAACGGTCGAGGATTTGGCAACGAGCCGAATGATACGAGCAGCGGTTTGTCCGCCTAGCCGCATAAGCTGCTTATTGATTTTGGCCATGCGAGCAGGGGCTGCCTTAATTGTGAGGTAAGCGGAAGGTTGTGCGCGACGCAGGACGTGGTTCTTCAAGCCCCTTGCAGCACGTTGCTATAGCGAATAACTAGCAAGTTCAATTGCGAACGGGCGTGGCTTTTTATGGCGTTTTGTAAACGAACATGATCCCCCGAGCCGTCGCTGGTGAAATTATAGAAGGGCTGCCCGCTAATCGGGAGCATCGAGACAACTCCTGATGGCAAGCCTCCTTAAGCAGGCAAAACGCGGATTGCGACGCAAGAGCGGTGCGCTATTGCATAATGCGGTGCACGCCTCGCCACCCTGGATGCGTTCCAGATTTGCGCCGGCGCTTTGTTACGCTGAGATGCTATTTATCGATTATGGCATCGTTCGCATCCTATATAACAATCGCCATCACATCTCCAAAGACGTCTGGCGTTCCGCACAACCTGCTCCGCACCACATTTCCTGGGCCGCGCGGCGAGGAATCCGAACTGTCGTCAATCTACGCGGGCCTGAGCAGTCTTTCGGGACGCGCTGGCTGGAGCAGCGGGCGTGCACGCGTCACGGCATCGCCCTCGCGGACTTGCGGTTGCGTTCGCGCGCCGCGCCGACGCGCGCCGAGTTCCAGTCGATCAAGGATCTGCTGGAAAAGGTCGAATTTCCGATTCTGGTGCACTGCAAGTCGGGTGCCGACCGCGCCGGCCTGATGAGCGTCATGGTGCGTCATATCCACGACGGTGTTCCGATTCGCGAAGCCGTTGACCAGCTTTCGTTTCGCTACGGACACATCCGGAGTGCCGACACCGGAGTGATTGATGCGGTCTTCGATCGTTATCTCGAAGCCGAGGCACAGACAGGCATCGGCTTCTGGGATTGGGTCAACACCGTTTATGACGCCCGCGAGGTCAGCACGACGTTCAAGGCGCGCGGCTGGGCCAACCGCCTCGTCAATGGCATCCTTCGCCGCGAGTAGCTTCGCGCCGACTGGCATCGGCATTATGCGATATCAATTGGCGATCATCGCCTGCGGACCGCTCGCCGAGCGGTTGAGCCGCGCATAAGAACCGTTTCGCGCAATCAATTCTGAATGCCTGCCGCGTTCGACGATGCGGCCGCCGTCCATCACGCAAATGACGTCGGCATTCTGTACCGTTGAAAGCCGATGCGCGATGACGAGCGTCGTGCGCGAGCGGGTGAATTTCGCCAGCGCTTCCTGCACGAGCTGCTCGCTCTCGTTATCGAGCGCGCTCGTCGCTTCGTCGAGCAGCAGGATCGGCGCATTCTTCAGGATCGCGCGCGCTAACGCCAAACGCTGACGTTGTCCGCCCGAAAGTCGGCTGCCGCGATCGCCGATGATCGTCTTGTAGCCGTCGGGCAGCGTCATGATGAAGTCGTGCGCGGCAGCGGCCTTCGCAGCTTCAATGATATCGGCCTCGCTCGCGCCGAGCCGCCCGAGGCGGATGTTCGCTTCGATCGTATCGTCGAAAAGCGTGATGTCCTGACTGACGATCGCGATCTGATCGCGCAGCGATTTGAGGGTGACATCCATGACGTCCTGGCCGTCGATCAGGATCTGCCCTTCAGTCGCGTCAAAGAGCCGGGGCACGAGGTTGATGATCGTCGATTTTCCGGCGCCCGAGCGGCCCACGAGCGCGATCGTCGATCCGCCCGGCACGTCGAGCGTGAACCCATGCACGGCCCGTTCCTCGGACGTCTTGTCGTAGGCGAACGAGACGTTGCGGAACGCGATTTCGCCTTTTGAAATAGCAAGCGTCTTCGCGCCGGGCTTGTCCGTGATCGACGGCAGTTCGTCGATGAGGCCGTAGAAACTTTCCGCGGCGGCAAGGCCTTCCTGCAGGCGCCCCGTTAAATTGCCGAGCGATTTGATCGGCTGCGCGGCCATCATTAGCGCCGTCACGAAACCCATGAAATCGCCGACCGAAGAGATGCCCTGCGAAATGCGCAAATATGCGAAGCCCACGACGCCCGCAATCGCAACGCCGCCCAGAACCTCAAGGATCGGATCCATCCTCGCCCGCGTCCGGACGGACTTCATCCGCAGCGAATAGATCTGCTCGAACATCGAATCGAGCCGGTCGGCGGCATAGTTTTCGAGCTGAAACGATTTGATCAGCCGGGCGCCGGAAAGCTTCTCAGTCAGCAGCGATGTCATGTCGCCGAGGCCACTTTGCGTCTGCTTGGCGACGCGACGCAGCCGATGACTGATCGAGGCAACGGGAATGGCGGCCAGCGGATAGACGCCCAACACGATGAGCGTCATCGCCCAGTCGAGATAGAGCATCGCAATGACGAGCGCGATGACCGAAAACGTATCGCGGAAGATCGAGTTCAGCGTCGCCGTCAGCGCGCTCTGAATGAAACCGATGTCGTTCGTCAGCCGCGACATAAGCCGCCCCGGCGTCTCGCGCGAGAGGCGCGCGAAATCGGCGTTGATGAGATGACGGAACGCCATCTTCTGCATGTCCGAGGTCATGCGCAGCACGAACCGGCTTGTCGCAACCGCCTGCAGAAACAGCAACGTCGCACGCGCGAGCGTGATTCCGACGATGGCAACCAGAACGTAGGGCAGGGCGCCGGGCTTGCCGCCCATCAACAGATCGAACGATTTCTTGATGACGCCCGGATAGCCGCCTGTGACGGCAGCGAGGCAGGTCGTGAGGAAAAGCGTCCAGGCGAGCTGCCAGCGACGCGGCCATACCCAATCGCGCACGAACCGCGCAAGCAGCGCGCGCGAGGCGGCATCGAGCCGGAGCTTCGGCCGCGGTTTCTTCTCGGCTTTCTTCAGGAGATCCGTCACGTCGCGGCAGTTGTCGGCTGTGAGAAGTCGAGCATCCGATGCAGCGGAACGACGAAATAGCGCATCATGGCGTTGTCGACGGAGCGCTGGGCCGCGCTTTTCCAGGCAGCGTAAGCTGACGGATAGTCGGGGAAGATGCCGACGACATCCAGACTGTCGGGTTCGCGGAATTCGTGGCCGTTCAGGGTTTTCAGTTCACCGCCGAACACGAGGTGCAGAAGCTGAGGCGCAGACTCGGGTGAAGATGTGGACTTGGACATGGACGGCTGTCGACTCCTGAAGGTTGCTCCCGCGAGATTCCTAGAAACCGCGTCGTTCCGGGACCGTCAACGGCGCAAACCGTCCGCCATGGCCCGGGAAAGTCGCGAATTCAGAATAAGTATTTGTTTACGCTATTTATTAAGCCGATCGGAAGAAAATTCTGCCAGTATGACAATCAATGCCCGTCTTGAGCGGCTCGAAAAGTCAACAGTGAGACCGAATAGCGCGGCGTGAGGTGTCCCTTCTCACGCCGCGTTATTTTTTTGCATTCAGCTAAGGCCCGCGAACCACGACAGGGCCATATCCGCGACAAGCCCCGCGAGCAGCGCCAGCCCGACGTCGCGATTGGACTTGAAGCGGCGCAGGCAGTTGGCCGGATCGTCGATATCGAGCGTCGAGACCTGCCACGACATCTGCAGGAAAACCAAAACCACGGCGAGGAAGTAAACGAGGTGGGCGGCCGCGAGCGCACCCGCAACGAGCCACATCACGCCCGCCAGCGCATACATGCCGCCGACGAAAGAAACCGTGTCCTCGCCGAACTTCAACGCCGTCGAGCCCAGCCCGAGCAGCGCGTCGTCTTCCTTGTCCTGATGCGCATAGATCGTGTCGTAACCGACCGTCCAGAACACGCAGCCCGCATAGAGCGCCAGGGCAGGCAACCCGATTGAACCTTTGATCGCCGCCCAGCCGACGAGCGCTCCCCAGTTGAACGCCAGCCCGAGAACGATCTGTGGATAAGACGTCACCCGTTTCGCGAACGGATAAACGGCAACGATCAGCAGCGACGCGATCGCCAGCCAGATCGTGAAGCTATTGAACTGCACGAGCACGGCGAGGCCGACGAGGGCCGAGATGATGATGAACGCAAGCGCAGCCGCCGGTGAGATCTGCCCGGACGCCAGCGGCCGGCTGGCCGTTCGTTGCACACGGGCGTCGATATCGCGGTCGACGTAATCGTTATAGGCGCAGCCCGAGGCGCGCATCGCCAGCGCACCGATGGCGAACAGCAGGACATAGGTGAGATCGGGATAGTGGTCGCCTGAGTTCACCTGCGCCAGCGCTTGCGACCAAAGGCAGGGGAAAAGCAGCAGCCACGTGCCGATCGGGCGATCGAATCGCCCAAGCCGAAGGAACGGCCGCCAGGATGCCGGAGCCCAGCGATCGACCCAGTTTTTCGGCGGTGCATCGGCAACACTTGCTGGCGGCTCGGGCGAAATCGCGGCACCCATCGTCAACTTCAGTTTCTCCTTAGCCTAATCCGCAAGACCTATCCGGCCTCCGTCATTGAAGCAACACGACCATCCGATTGCGATGAATTTGACTGCGCGCGCGGCTTCGATAAGACCGCACCATGGCCATCAGAGACTTGACCTCAGAACGACTGTTTGTTGACGCCGATCTCGCCCCAGGCGGGCGCGTCGAGCTGGAGCCCGCGCAAGCCCATTACCTGACGGCGGTATTGCGGCTGAAGCTCGGCGCCCGGCTCCTGGTCTTCAACGGCCGGCACGGTGAGTGGGTTGCGAGCCTCAGCGAAACCCACAAGCGCGGCGGTGCTCTGACCGTTGACGACCAAGCGCGGCCACAGGAAAGCGGCCCGGACGTCGATTATCTTTTCGCTCCGCTAAAGCGTTCCCGGCTCGATTACATGGTCCAGAAGGCAACCGAGATGGGGGTCGCTCGGCTGCGGCCTGTGATCACGGAGCGGACCATCGCCGAGAGGGTTAACAGCGAGCGTATGCAGGCCAACGTCATCGAGGCGGCCGAGCAGTGCGGCGTCCTTCGAGTACCCGAAGTTCAGACGCCAGTCAGGCTCGACGACGTTTTGGATGCCTGGGATGCCAGCCGACGCATCGTGTTTTGTGATGAGCAGGATCAGGAAAACGACCCTATTGCGACTCTGCAAAAGCTCGAACCGGGCCCGCTCGCCGTCCTGGTCGGCCCGGAAGGCGGGTTTTCGCCACGCGAGCGCGAGCGCCTCGTCAGCAAGACATTCGTGACGCCGCTGTCGCTCGGCCCGAGAATCATGCGCGCCGACACCGCTGCCGTCGCAGTTCTGGCGCTTGTCAATGCCACACTTGGGGATTGGCGCCGCGACTAGGGTGACGCAGCCGAACCTATTGCCGTCCCCCTCGCACCTCGCCATAAGGCTCAAGCTGCGGGTCTGCCCGCGTCGGAATAGGAAGCTGGGCCGCTCGGGCATGTCGACACGAGAACAAGGTGCTGCCAGCGCGGCGATTGAGACGCGCGACGATCTCGTGCGCTGGATCGCAGCGGGCGAGAAGCCGAAGGTCGATTGGCGTATTGGCACCGAGCACGAGAAATTCGTCTTTCGCACCGTCACGCTGAAGCCGGTGCCTTACGGCGGTTCGGATGGCATCCGCGCGCTGATGGAAGCGCTCATCCAGTGCTATGGTTGGGTCGCCATCAAGGAAGGCGACAACATCATCGCCTTGAAGCGGCCCGAGGGCGAGAAGGGCGGTACGATCAGTTTGGAGCCCGGCGGCCAGTTCGAGCTTTCCGGTCAGCCGCTCGAAACGCTGCATGAAACCGCGGACGAAACGGACGAGCACCTGCGCGAAGTCCTCCGCGTCGGCGAAGATCTCGCCATCGGTTTTCTCGGCGTCGGCTTCACGCCGAAGTGGCGTCTCGATGAGATCCCGATGATGCCGAAGAAGCGCTATCAGGTCATGGCGCACTACATGCCAACCGTCGGCAGCCGTGGTCTCGACATGATGTTCCGGACCGCGACCATTCAGGTGAACCTCGATTTCGCCTCCGAAGCCGACATGGTGAAAAAGCTGCGCGTCTCGCTGGCGCTGCAGCCAATCGCAACGGCGCTGTTCGCGTCTTCGCCCTTCACCGAAGGCAAGCCGAACGGTTATCAGTCGATGCGCAGCGCCGTCTGGCTCGATACCGACAAGCGGCGCACCGGCATGCTGCCCTTCGCATTCGAAGACGGTATGGGCTACGAGCGTTACGTCGATTATGCCCTCGATGTGCCGATGTATTTCGTCTACCGCGACGGCAATTACATCGACGTCGCTGGGTCTTCGTTCCGCGATTTCATGGCGGGCCGCCTGAAGGGCTTCGAAGGCGAGCTACCAACCATCGACGACTGGGCGGATCATCTCACCACGCTTTTTCCGGAAGTTCGCCTCAAACGTTTTCTAGAAATGCGTGGTGCGGATGGTGGGCGCTGGGGGACGATTACCGCGCTTCCCGCGTTCTGGACCGGAATCCTTTATGACGAAGACGCGCTCGCTCAGGCCTGGGAGCTGGTTCGCGATTGGAGCGAAGAAGAACGCGAAGCTCTGCGTGTCGGCGTTCCGAAAACAGGGCTCGCGACCCCGTTTCGTACCGAGACGGTAAGGACGTTGGCGTTGCGGGTATTGCGCATTTCGCGCACCGGTCTCAAAAATCGGCGTCGCATCAACGCTAAGAATCAGGACGAAACGATTTATCTGGCACCGCTTGAGAAAATTGCCGGCAATGGCCAGACGGTTTCTGATGAGCTGCTTCGGCGCTATTCGGGGGAATGGCAGAACAATATTGATCATATTTTCGAAGAGCTTGCGTTCTGACCGCGCCCCTCGACAGCGCGCGGTTCAGCGCGTGTTCATGGTCGGCGCATTAGCCTCCCCGGTTTGCTTAGGACCAGCCGCCCAGCACCTAGGCCAGGTTTGAGGAGGCGGTACGTGTCGCGGTTGCGGTTGGCATCGATGAGGATGGGGGGGATGGCTGTTCTGGCTGTCCTGATCTTCTTCGCCTTTGCCGGAAACGCAGCGAAGGCCGACCCTTGTGCCATAGCCTGCCGCTCGCAGCACAACGCCTGCCGCATGGCGACCAAGCTTTTGTATACGCCGCGCTGCGACGCACAACTGCAAGCCTGCATCAGCCAGTGTTTCTCCGCCGGACGGTTCAATCGTGGCATTCGCGAAGGCCGCGGACCTGACGATTTCCGTGATCACCGTGGCCCTCCTCCGCCGCCGGAAATGAGGGAGCCGCCAGAGCGACGCGGCCCGCCACGCGATTTCCGCGACCCGAGAGGTCCGCGCTGGCTCGGCGGAACCGGGCGTTGGGGCAGCTTTCGCTGACCCATCAATGGCTGTGGTCGCTGGCGTGCGGCCATATTGCCGGTCGCGAACACACGTGCGAGGATGCTTAACGCTGTTGAGCGGCGCCGAACGGCTGTCGTCCGCGACCTCGAAACAGCACCCTGAAGACCAACGTGGAGACGAACGACGATGCCGCATATCGAGCTGCCTGAGCCCGATGCCGGCGTCATCCGCCGCTTGCCGATCCTGGTGGAAGGCTTGAAAGCGCGCGTCGGCAAAGACCTTCTGATCCTCGACGAGGAAGGCCGCCGCGCCTACGAGACGGATGCCTTCACCGCCTACCGCCGCGTGCCGATGCTCGTCGTGCTGCCGCGCACCACCGAGGAAGTCTCCAAGATCCTGAAGTTTTGCCACGAAAACGACGTCAAAGTTATTCCGCGCGGCGCCGGAACATCGCTCTGCGGCGGCTCGCTGCCGACGGAAGATTCTATCGTTCTCTGTATCTCGAAGATGAACCGCGTCATCGAGATCGACGGCGCCAATCGCATCGCGCGTGTCGAAGCCGGCATTACCAATCTGCAGATTACGGCGCAGGTCTCCAAGCAAGGTTTCTTCTATGCGCCGGACCCGTCGTCGCAATTGGCCTGTTCGCTCGCAGGCAACATCGCGATGAACTCTGGTGGTGCGCACTGCCTGAAGTACGGCGTCACGACGCACAACATTCTCGGCGTGAAGATGGTCCTGATCGACGGTACCATCGTCGAGATCGGCGGCACGACGCTCGAACGCAACGGCTATGACCTGTTGAGCTACGTCATCGGTTCTGAAGGTCAGCTCGGTGTCATAACCGAGGCGACGGTGAAGCTCGTCCCCGCACCGGAAGGCGCCCGTCCGATGATGATCGGCTTCCGCTCGCCGGAAGCCGCAGGCAGTTGCGTGTCGGCCATCATCGCCGCCGGCATCATTCCGGTCGCCATCGAATACATGGATCGCGCGGCCATCGAAGTTTGCGAAGCATTCGCGGGCGCCGGTTACCCGCTCGACGTTGAAGCTTTGCTCATCGTCGAGGTGGAAGGTTCCGAAAGTGAGATCGGCATCCTCTTGGGCCGCGTCGCCGAAATCGCAGCCCGCTTCGATCCCAAGACAGTCAAGATCAGCGCCGATCCCGAGCAAAGCGCCCGCATCTGGGCGGGCCGTAAGGCGGCGTTCGGCGCCATTGGCCGCGTCGCCGATTACCTTTGCATGGACGGCACCATTCCGCTCGGGCAGCTTCCGCACTGCTTGACGCGTATCAACCAGATCTGCGCCGAATACGGCCTGAAGGTCGCCAACATCTTCCACGCCGGTGACGGCAATCTGCATCCGCTCGTTCTCTACGACGCCAACGATCCCGAACAGGCCGACAAGGCCGAGCTGGCGGGAGAAGCTATCCTAAAGCTCTGCGTCGAACTCGGCGGCTGTCTCACGGGTGAACATGGCGTCGGCATCGAGAAGCGCGAGCTGATGGCGACGCAATTTTCGCAGACGGATCTGATGGTCCAGATGCGCGTTAAAACCGTCTTCGACCCGACGTGGCGGCTCAACCAGGCGAAGGTTTTCCCGCTCGCCTATACCGACGTCATGCGCGCCGGAAATGCCGCAAGCGCGCCCGAGGCCGCCTAGGAGATCATTGGCTGTGAGCGAACTTTGGCGTCCCGCCGCCGAGTGGGAATTGCAATCCATGATCGCCAAGCTCGTGCGCGAGCAGCGCGGCATCGAAGTCGTCGGTCATGGCGCGCTTCGCAACACCGGCCGCGTCGCGAAATCCGATGTCGTGCTGACGACGTCGGGCCTGAAAGGCATCACGCTCTACGAGCCGACCGAACTCGTCATGTCGGCGCGCTCCGGCACGCCGCTTTACGAAATCGAAGCAGTGTTGGCGGCGCGCGGCCAGATGCTGGCGTTTGAGCCGATCGACCTCGGTCCGGCGACAGGGGCTCCAGGAGGCGCGCTGTCGATCGGGGGCGTCTTCGCCACGAACTTCTCCGGCTCACGCCGTATTTCGGCTGGTAGCGCGCGCGATAACCTCTTGGGCGTGCGCGCCGTCAACGGTCGCGGCGAGCTGTTTAAGTCAGGCGGACGCGTGATGAAGAACGTCACGGGATTGGACGTCGCGCGCGGCCTGACCGGAAGCTGGGGCACCCTCGCCGTTATGACGGAACTGACGTTCAAGGTCGCGCCGATCCCGCAAACGATGCAGACGTTGGCGTTTGTCGGCCTGCCTGACGATCTCGCCATCGAAGCGCTGAACGTCGCGCTGAGTACGCCGCTGGAGGTTTCCGGCGCCGTCCATCTTCCGAAGAACTGTGCCGCGCGCCTCCGAACGCCGAAGCTGAGAGGCCTAGACCAGTCATTGACGCTGCTACGACTTGAAACGTTTGCGGCCACCATCGATGAGCGCAAGGAAAAGCTGAAGGCTGCGCTCAAGGTCTACGGCGCGCCAGTCGAACTCGATTCCGAAGATTCGTTCGGTCTCTGGAGCGAATTTCGCGCGCTGTCGATCATGCCTTTCTCGACCGAGACCGCGTTGTGGCGTATTTCGTCATTACCGACGAAGGCCGCCGAGATCGTCTTCGCGATTCAGAAATTCATGCCAGCCGTTGCCTTCTACGATTGGTCGGGCGGCATGATCTGGCTGGAAGTCCCAGCCGCCGCCGACGCAGGCGCTGCCGACGTGCGCCGCGCCGTCGCCGTTCGCGACGGTCATGCAACCTTGGTCCGCGCCGAACCCGAGGTTCGCAGCAGCGTCGACGTGTTCGAGCCGTTGAAGCCCGAGATCGAGCGATTGACACGTGGCATCAAGTCGGCGTTCGATCCTGCGGGCCTTCTCAATCGCGGCCGCATGTACGCCAGTTTCTAGAAAAATAAGCCCGGCAGTCAGGCGCGATGCAAACCAATTTCAAGCCAGAGCAACTCAACGATCCGGATGTGAAGGAGGCCGAGCGCATCCTGCGCCGTTGCGTCCATTGCGGTTTCTGCACGGCGACCTGCCCGACCTACGTCGTGCTGGGCGACGAACGCGACAGCCCGCGTGGCCGCATCTACGCCATCAAGGACATGCTTGAGAAAGGCCTCGACGCGAAGCCGGAAATCTCGACGCACATCGATCGCTGTCTTTCCTGCTTCTCTTGCATGACGACCTGCCCATCGGGCGTCGATTACATGCATCTGGTTGAAGTGGCGCGAAAGCATATCGAGAAGACCGGGCATCGTAGCCTGAAGGATCGCCTCATCCGCCGCGCCTTGACAGAAATCCTGCCGCATCCGCGCCGCTTCCGCTGGGCGTTGCGCGCAGCCCCGCTCGGCCGTCGTCTCGCGCCGACGCTGCGCAAGCTGAACTTTCCCGAACTCGCCGCGATGGTCGAGCTGGCGCCTCAGCAAAGCCCGAACGCCGGACGCTTCAAAGGTCCTGGCACAGCGTCGCCGACGGGGGTGCGCACCGGCCGTGTCATCATGCTTGCAGGCTGTGCCCAACAGGTGCTGCGGCCCGAGATCAACGACGCGACGATCCGGCTGTTTGCGCGTGGCGGCGTCGATGTCGTCGTCTCAGCGGGCGCGGCGTGCTGCGGCGCCTTGAGCCAGCACATCGGCCAGGAGGAAAAGGCCATCGCAGCGGCCAAGGTCAACGTCGATGCCTGGAGCAAGGAAATCGCCAAGGGCGGCGTTGATGCCATCATCATCAACACGTCGGGCTGCGGCACGACGGTGAAAGACTATGGCCACCTGTTGAAGCACGAGCCCGACTACGCCGAGCGCGCCAAAACCATCTCGTCGATGACGAAGGACGTGACGGAATTCCTCGATCAGTACGACATCGGCGCTCCGAAGCGCTGGTCGAGCCTTAAAGTCGCGTATCACGCCGCCTGTTCACTGCAGCACGGTCAGCGCGTGACGACGCAACCGAAAACGCTATTGAAGAAGGCTGGATTTACCGTGCTTGACGTTCCGGAAGCGCATCTATGTTGCGGCTCGGCGGGCATCTACAATATTGTTCAGCCGGAGATCGCAGGCGCGCTGCGGGATCGCAAGGCCGGTCACATCAAGTCGTTGAAGCCCGACGTTGTGGCGGCCGGTAACATCGGTTGCATCACGCAGCTCGGGACGGCTCTTGAGGTTCCGATCGTGCATACGATCGAGCTGCTCGATTGGGCGCACGGCGGCCCGGTTCCGCCAGGCCTCGAAGCGCTCGAAAAGTATTCGACAGACGTTCCGCAGCCGAAGAACACAGTTGAGGATTATATCGGCGCATGACCCCCGCACCCCCAGTTACCAAGTCCCGCGAGCTTTTAAGCGACAAGCTGAAGGCCCACATCCGCGGCAAGGCCAAGCCGGTCGGCTCGCTCGGACGGCTCGAAGAACTCGCTCTGCAGATCGGCCTGATCGCCGGATCGACCGCGCCCGATCTCGGCAATGCAAAGATCGTGGTCTTCGCCGCCGATCACGGCATCACTGCCGAAGGCGTGACGGCATATCCCTCCGTCGTCTCCCGCGAGATCGCGAAGTTCGTTCTCTTGGGCTCCGCTGGCGTCAACGTGCTCGCTCGCGCGGCTGGCGTCGGCGTTGAACTTGTCGATGCCGGATTGCTCGAACCGCTGCCGCCGCATGAATTATTGACGGAGCGCCGCATCGGCCCCGGCACGAAAAACGCGCGCCGCGAGCCCGCTATGTCGGTTGAGGAATGCACCGCAGCGCTCGACGCAGGCCGCATTCTCGACGCACGCCTTGGCACCGAAAATGTCGGCATCGTCGGCTACGGCGAAATCGGCATCGGCAATACGAGTTCGGCGTCGCTGATCGCGCATGCCCTGACAGGCCTCGATCTCAGAACATTGGTCGGCCCCGGCGCAGGCGCGCCCGCCCTCGGCCTCGATCACAAATATCAGGTGCTGAAGGAAACGATTGATCGCGCCGCCATCGCGCCATCGACCGAAGCGGGCCGCACCTTCGAAGTCCTCCGTCAGTTCGGCGGTTTCGAAATCGTCATGATGGCAGGCGCCATGACGGCGGCGGCACAAGCAGGTCGGGTGATCGTCGTCGATGGCTTTATCTCGACGGCAGGCGCCATTGCCGCGGAAGCGCTTTATCCGGGCACGCTCGACAACTGTGTCTTCGCCCATTGCTCGGCTGAACCGGGCCACGCTGCATTACTCCGTCATCTGCATGTTAAACCGCTGCTCGAACTGGAGATGCGGCTTGGCGAAGGGACAGGCGCGGCCCTTGCCGTGCCGATCATTCGCGGCGCGGAATTGATGCTGCGCGAGATGGCCGATCTGCCGGGCGAACATCCCGAATGATCGCGCATGAGGTTCGGTTCTTCCTCATCGCTCTGCAATTTCTGACGCGCATCCAGGTAAAGCAGATCATTCCTTTTCCCGAGGATTGGCTGCCGCGCTCGGCGAAATACATGCCGCTTGTCGGCGCGCTCATTGGCGCGACCGTCGGCCTTGTCATGCTCGCGGCTACTGCCGTCTTTCCGGCATCGGTCGCCGTCGTCATCGGCCTCGTCGCGTCGGTGCTGCTGACAGGCGCGCTGCATGAAGACGGACTTGCCGACACCGTCGACGCGTTCGGCGGCGGGTCGAACGTCGAGCGCCGCCTCGAAATCATGAAGGACAGCCGCATCGGCACATATGGTGTGCTGGCGCTCATTGCCGTTCTCGCACTGAAAGGAACGTCGCTTGCCGCCATCGGGCCGGTCGCCGTTATCGGCGCGTTGATCGCCGCTTATGCGGGTGGCCGCCTCGCCGCCGTGCTCGCGCTGGCATTTCTCCCTTATGCCGGCGGCGATAACGTCAAGGTCAGCCGCACGCCGGTCCGGATGACGCGCGGCGAACTCATCGTCGCGATCGTGACAGGCCTCACCGTCGGGCCGTTCGTTATGAGCATCGCAGCTTTCTTCGCGGCAACCGTTGTCGCTTTCGCCGCCGCGGCCGTGATTGCGATCCTCGCGCAACGCAAGATCGGCGGTTACACCGGCGACGTGCTGGGCGCCGTCGAGCAGGTCTATGAGACTGCGTTCCTGGCTGTTGCCGCTGCCGTAATCGCAGGCGCCGGCTGACCGTCTTGTCCGCCTCGCGCAGAACTGCTGATCCAAATTGGCACGAGGCAAAGCCGCCGTTCTCACTTAAATGAATGTCGTTCACACGGCGCATTCTCGCCGCGATGGGGGGCGAGTATCCGCACGCAACGCCAAGAGTGTAGTGCGTAATGGCGACGGCAGAAACGGGGAACGGTGCTTATCTGAGCGCCGGAGGGGAACAGGCGCGGTCGGCGACGCCGGGCGAAAGCCGCTTTGTTGCCGAAATTTTTGACGGTGCCGACGACGCGCTGGCAGCGCTCGAAGTCATTGAAGGCGGCCTCGTCGCAACGGGCTTTCAAACGCTCAACTGGCTTACCGTTTTCTATGACGAAGTCGCGCACGCGCACCGCGCCATGCCGCGTCTTGCTGTCGTAACCGACAGCAAAAGCGATCAGGTTGTTCTGGCTTTGCCGCTCGTTGTCGCGAAGGAAGGTCTGTTGCGCGTTGCGAGCCTCGCCGCTCTCGAAGCCGTGGGCCAAGGCGCGCCTCTTCTTGGGCCCGAGCCGTTGTCCGATCCCGACCGCATTCGCGATATTTGGCGGGCGTTGCGTGCCGCCATCCGCGACGTCGATCTTATCCGCCTCGAACGTATGCCCGCCGAGATCGGTGGCTGCCCGAACCCACTGATTGATCTGTTCGGCAGTTCTACGTCGCGTGCTTCGGCGCACCGCCTCGTCATAACGGGCAGCTTCGATGATTATCTGCAGGGGCTCGGCAAGAGGTACCGCAAGGACGTGGAGCGCTGCCATCGGCTCTGGCAGAACGAGGACAATCCGCGCCTCGTCTGTGCCGAGACCGATGATGAGATCGCGCACGTCTTTGCGACGATGGAGGAGCAGCAGGCCGTGTGGCACGCGGCTCGCGGAACCAAGGACATTTTCGCCGAGAGGTCCAATCGCGAATTTTACGAGCGTCTGGCGTTCGACGGTGCCGACGCCGGCGTGACCTCGCTGTTTGCACTCGAAGCGGGCGGCCGGATCGTTGCCACCCTATTCGGCCTGACCCATGAGGGCGCCTTTTCGCTGCTCTCAATTTCGACGGGCGGCGAACAATGGAGCCACCTTTCGCCCGGCCGCCTCGTCGTGCTCGAAACGGTGAAGCATCTGGTGGCCCAAGGTGTCCGCCGCTTCGACTTGGGCATTAACGCCAATCCGCTGAAGCACGGGTTCGGAACCGAGGAAGTCCCTCTTTACGATCTCGTAGTCGCTCAGGACCTTGCGGCGGTGCCGAAAGCACTGGTCCACGAGCTTGCCGTCCAGCTCCGCGGTACCTCGCGCCTCACGTCGGCGCTCAAGAGGGCGCTGCCCCGCTTGCGAAGCTGAATTTTGGGCATTTCTGCCCGACTTTCCTCATGCCAGTCGATCCGATATAAGGGCGGGCTCGCACGCCGGACGCCTGACAAGGTGTCTCGGCAACTTTTTTTATTTGGCCCTGGTTCTCCGATCCTCGTCATGTCCAAAGCAAACACCAACACGCGCCCCGAAGCGCGGCTCGCGAAGGGTTTTCGCGATATCGAAGCGCCGGAACTGAAGGCGCTCAACGACATGACGGGCAAGATCCGCGAAGTCTACGAGCGCTACGGCTTCGAGGCGCTCGAAACGCCCGCGATTGAATATACCGACGCGCTGGGCAAGTTTCTGCCAGACCAGGATCGTCCGAATGCGGGTGTCTTCTCGTTCCAGGACGAGGACGAGCAATGGATGAGCCTGCGCTATGATCTCACCGCGCCGCTTGCCCGCTACGTCGCGCAGAATTTCCAGACGCTGCCGAAGCCGTTCCGCCGCTACGCGTTCGGGTATGTCTACCGCAACGAGAAGCCCGGCCCCGGCCGCTTCCGCCAGTTCATGCAGTTCGACGCCGACACAGTCGGCGCGGCAAGCGTCGCAGCCGACGCCGAACTCTGCATGCTCGCCGCCGACACGCTCGAAGCGCTGGGCGTGAAACGCGGGGATTACCGGATTAAGGTCAACAACCGTAAAATCCTCGATGGCATCCTGGAGACGGTCGGCATTGATCTCACGGAAGATACACGCCGCTTAGCCGTGCTCCGCTCGCTGGATAAGCTCGACAAGTTTTCCAAGGAGGACGTCGCACTTCTGCTCGGGCCGGGCCGCAAGGACGAGTCCGGTGACTTTACCAAGGGCGCGGGCCTTAATAGCGACCAGATCGATGCTCTGCTTGCCTTCGTCTCTTCGCCGAAATTCGACGACTACGCCGCGAAGAAGGGCATCAAGCCGTCCGATCTCTATCTTGCCGGTTCTGCCGAACTTGTTGAACTGAGCGCGTTTATCGAAGCTGCTGGGTACGAAGACCGCGTACAAATAGATTTCTCCGTTGTCCGCGGTCTCGAATATTACACCGGCCCCGTCTTCGAGGCCGAGCTGACGTTCGAAGTCAAAGGCGATGACGGCAAGCCGGTGCGCTTCGGCTCCGTCGGCGGCGGCGGCCGTTACGACGATCTCGTCGCGCGCTTCACCGGGGAGAAGGTGCCCGCTACTGGCTTCTCCATCGGCGTCTCCCGCCTGCAGGCCGCGCTCTCGCTCATCAATGCAAAGAAGCCTGAACCGCTTGGCCCCGTCGTCGTCCTCGTCATGGACAAGGGCGAGGTCGCGACTTACCAAAAAATGACGCAAGCGTTGCGCAACGCCGGTATCCGCGCCGAGATGTATCTCGGTTCCTCCGGCATGAAGGCGCAGATGAAATATGCCGACAAGCGCAACAGTCCGTGCGTCATCATCCAAGGTTCGGATGAGCGCGCCAAGGGCGAGGTGACGATCAAGGATTTGATTGAAGGCGCGAAAGCCGCTGCCGCGATCAAGGACAACAAGGAATGGAAAGAGGCGCGCCCGGCTCAGTTCTCCGTTTCCGAAGCGCACCTCGTGCAAGAAGTTCACAACCTCATCAAGCGGCATCAGGGATGAGCGCGATGCTGATCTCACTCAATTCGTTCACCCCACCCCCGCCCCCTCCCCGTCAATGGGAGGGGAGAAGTGGGGCCAAATTCGCTGACTACTCCGTTTTCCCTCTCGAACGTGGCGAGGGAAGCGATGTCGTTCTCCGCTCTGTTCCCCTCCCCCTCCGCGGGGAGGGGTTAGGGGCGGGGGGCCTAGCGCTGGCGCGCGCGGGAGACAGAAAATGACCGCCGAGACGGTCCAAAATCTCGAAGCGCTAGCAAGCCAAGCGCAGACGATGATGTCGGTCTTTATCAAGGCCGGCTATGACGCCGTCGCGCCGCCGATCATCCAGCCTGCCGATGTCTTTCTCGACGTCATCGGCGAGAGCCTGCGCGCGCGAACATACGTCTTCGCCGATCAGGACGGCGCCGAGCTTTGTCTGCGGCCCGACATCACCGTGCCGACCTGCCGCCTGCACTTGGAGCGTCATGCTGATCCGATGACGCCCGCGCGCTATTGCTACAACGGCCCGGCGTTCCGCTTTCAGCCGCAAGGCGCAACCGCCGCGCACCCGCGCGAGTTCCGCCAGGCCGGTATCGAGCGCTTCGGCGATAAGTCGCGCGAAGTGGCCGAAGCTGAGACAGTCGCGATCATCATCAAGGCCATCGAGAAGACGGGCTTCAAGGACTGGACGATGCGCCTCGGCGATCTCGGCCTGTTTTCGAGCGTGCTCGATGCCGCTGGCCTGTCCCCGAACTGGAAAAAGCGTCTCGACGATGCGTTCCTGCGGCCGCTTTCGTTCCGTGAAGCCCTGAAAGGCTATGCGGCAAGCGTGCGCCCGGCGTCTTCGAGCATTCCGGAAGAGGTTCTCTCCTCGCTTCGCCGCGACGACATGGAGGCAAGCGAAGCCGCGGTCGCCGTCTATCTCGAAGAGGAAGCCATCGAGCTGATCGGCACGCGCTCGCTCACCGACATCACCATGCATCTCATCGACATCGCTGAGGATCGCCAGGAGAAGCCGCTCGACACGCAAACCATCGAGTTGATCGAGCGTTACATCAATGTCTCCGGTCCGGCGATCACCGCGGGTGAAAAGATTTCCGCGCTGATCAAGGAAGCGCCGAACGGTTCGGGCTATGCGCTCGAAACATACGACCGCCGCCTGGCGCTGCTCGCCAATGCCGGAATCGACCTTGACCGTGTGACGTTCTCGGCCGAATTCGGCCGCACGCTCGCATACTACACGGGCCTCGTCTTCGAGGTGAATGCCGCGGAACTTGGCGCCAAAAGCCCCATCGCCGGAGGCGGTCGTTACGACGGTTTGATGCGCGCCGCGGGCTCGAACGAAGACGTACCGGCCATCGGCGCGGCCATCCATTCCGAGCGCTTGCTCGCCGTTTGCGGAGGCGGGACGCCATGAGCAAGCTGACTCTCGCCATTCCCTCGAAAGGTCGTCTGATGGAACAGACGACTGACATGTTTGCGCGGGCAGGTCTTGTCGTGCGCAAGGTCGGCCACGTGCGCGGCTATCGCGGCGAAATCGAAGGCCTTCCCGGCGTCGATGTTGCGTATGTGTCGTCGAGCGAAATCGCCGAGGCCTTGAAGTCCGGCAGCGTCCACCTCGGCATCACCGGCGAGGACTTGATCCGCGAGAACATCTCCGATGCCGCGACGCGCATTCGTTTCCTGCACAAGCTCGGCTTCGGCTTCGCTGACGTCGTCGTTGCAGTGCCGACGTGCTGGATCGACGTTTCGACGGTGGCCGAACTTGAAGAGATCGCCATTCCGTTTCGCCGCAAGCACGGCCGCTGGCCGCGCGTCGCGACGAAATACATCAACCTGACACGCCGCTTCTTCGGCTCGAAGGGTTACGGTGATTATCGCATCATCGAAAGTGCCGGTGCGACTGAGGGCGCGCCATCGTCGGGCATGGCCGAGTTGATCGTCGACATCACGACGACAGGCGAGACGCTCCGCGCCAACGGCCTCAAGATTTTGGATGACGGCGTGATCCTGAAATCGCAAGCCAATCTGTTCGCGACGAACGCCGCGCCATGGACGCCGGAACTCGAAGCGCTTTGCGCTGAACTGACGGGCAAGCTGTCCGCCTCGATCCCGGAAAAAGCGACGGTGCGCTGACGCGCCTTCGCCGTACGGCAGCGAAGTTTACACGCTATCGGCAAGCAGGCATTTCAGGATGCCGTAATCGTACTGCCCGTCGAGCGCCGCGAACGCGGGGCCGAGCTTGCCGGTATCGCGCGTCTGACACCGCTCAAACGCCGCTTCGATTTCGTCGCGCTCTGCGGGATCGAGCTTCAAGGCATCGTCCGCCGTGACGAGACCGGCTTCGATAGCTTCAGCCAGATGACCGTAAACCGTCGAGACCTCGATGCCGCGATCCGCCGCGATCGTCTCTGCATCGAGCCCGCGCAAGTGTGCAGCGAGCGTTACGTTGACCGTCGCCGATAAGCGATTGTTCAACGCCGGATGCTTCTTGAATTGCGAGATCACTTCAAGAAACGCAGCGCCGTAGCGCGCGATCTTGCTGGCGCCGAGGCCCATGATGTCGTGCAGAGCGCTTTCCGTCGTCGGCCGCTTCTCAGATAACTCGATCAGCGTCTTGTCCTGCGCGACCACGTAAGGCGGCAGCTTCGCAGACGCCGCAAGTTTCTGGCGCATCGCGCGCAGCGCGTCGAACAGCGGTTGGTTTTCGCGCGCGACTTTGGGGCTCGCCGATGCCGAACGCTTCGACGATTTCGCGCTCTGCCGCGTCACGCGCAAAAGGAAACGCTCCTCGCCGCGCAGCAAAGGCCGTGACCGTTCGGTCAGCACGAGCGAACCGACGCCCTCTTCGTCGATGGAAAGATAGCCGAGCGCCGTGAGCTGCCGGTAAAGCCCTTTCCACGTCGCCTGCGGCACGTCCTTGCCGATGCCGTAAACAGAAAGTCGGTCATGGCCGTTACGAATGATCCGCTCATCGACGCCGCCGGTCAGAACGTCAACCAGATAGGTAACGCCGAAACGCTGCTCGGTGCGATAGACGGCGGAGAGCGCCTTCTGCGCCAACACCGTGCCGTCTTCGGTGTGGGGAGGATTGAGACAGTTATCGCAGTTCCCGCACGGCTCCGAACGCGTCTCGCCGAAATAGGCAAGCAATGCTTGACGGCGGCAGCCCGGCATTTCCGCCAGCCCGATCAGCGCGTCGAGCTTCTGCCGCTGCACCTTCTTGAAGGCGTCTGAACCTTCGGATTGATTGATCCATTGCCGAAGCTGCACGATATCCTGGAAGCCATAGGCCATCCATGCGTTCGCCGCTTCGCCGTCGCGCCCGGCACGGCCCGTCTCCTGATAGTAGGACTCGATCGACTTCGGCAGATTGAGATGCGCGACGAACCGCACGTCTGGCTTGTCGATACCCATGCCGAACGCGATCGTGGCGACAATGATAAGCCCGTCTTCCGTCAGGAATTTCGACTGCGCCGCTGCCCGCAAGTGCGCATCGAGGCCAGCGTGATAGGCCAGCGCCTTGCGCCCCTTCGATGACAACCACGCAGCCGTCTCTTCCACCGACTTGCGCGACAGGCAGTAGACGATGCCCGCGTCCGTCGGATGCTCGCTCTCGATGAACTGCCACAGCCGCTCGCGCGAGCTGACGCTGCCGAGCTCGGCAATCGTGTAGCGAATGTTCGGCCGGTCGAAGCTTGCGATGAATGTTGCCGCGTTTTCGAGCGACAACTCTGAGATGATGTCCTGCCGCGTGCGCTCGTCCGCCGTCGCCGTCAGCGCCACACGCGGCACGTTCGGAAAACGCTGCGCCAGGATTTTTAGCTGCCGGTACTCCGGCCGGAAGTCGTGTCCCCATTGCGAAACGCAGTGTGCCTCGTCGATGGCAAAAATCGCGATGTCGCTGCGTTCCAGCAGATTGAGCGTGCGTTCCTGCACGAGCCGTTCGGGAGCGACGTAGAGCAGGTCGAGCCCACCGGCCGCGAATTGCCGCTCGATCTGATCTTGGGTTGCGCGATCCTGCGTCGAGTTGAGGAACGCCGCCTTCACCCCGAGATCGCGCAGGGCATCGACCTGATCCTGCATCAAGGCGATGAGCGGTGAGACGACAATGCCGGTGCCGGGTCGGACGAGGGCAGGGATCTGATAGCACAGCGACTTGCCGCCGCCGGTCGGCATCAGCGCCAGGCAATCGCCACCGCCGAGCATCGTCCGGATGATGTCGCTTTGGTGAGACCGGAAACCCTTGTAGCCGAAGACATTTTCAAGGGTCGCGCGAGCGGCCTCCATCTGGCTGTCCGTGGTTGGCGCAAGCGGAAGGGAAAGCGGCGCGGCGCGGGCCGGCATTCGAAGACCTTTGAACTGAACGATCGAAGCCAGAACGCTAATCTGATTCGAGGGCCGGGGTCTCCGCTCATGGCCCGTGCAACTCAAAAAGTCGTTGATTCTATTGAGGGCTTCCCTGATGCCCAAAGGTTGCGACTATTTAACCCTGCGTTCAGGATGAGTTCATGTTTTCCCGGCTATGTTGCTCCTCAAGCTGGTGTCGACACCTCCCCCCGTGCGCACCAGATGCTGCTGAGCCCGACCGAGCCCCAAGACATCCCCCCGTCTTCCCCGCTTGGTCGGGCCGCAGCCTAATCCTCACGGAAAATCAGAATCTTAGGGCCTATGCCGAAGCCGGTGTGGCGGCTGTTGCGTCCGTCACGCCGAGGGCGATTCCGATAATGCCGAGCACTGCCGCTCCGGCCTCATCCATGGTGAGGGCTCCGGCCGAACCGAGATCTGCGGGAATATGGACGAACCCTACCGCTCCTGATCCGCGCGCTTCGGCGCTCGCGAGCGATTGATAGAGCACGGCATTGCAGAGATAGCCCCCCGCGTCGTCGGAAATCGTGCAGGTTGTGCCACGTGCCCGCAAGGCGGCTGCAATCGCGGCGTTATCGATGCTGGCGCGGCGTTCCGACGGTCCGTCGGCGCAGAGCGACGTTGCGAGCGGTAATAACCCCGCAGCATCGGGTGCGGCCCGGCATGCATTTCCCGCGCATGTTTCAAGCCGAATGCTCGGCTCACCGGATGCCACACCGATATGCAGCGCTAGGCACGGACGAAAGCGATCCTGTAGCGTCGCGACGAGTTCAGGCGCGCGCCGCCATTCCGTCGGCAGCACCGCGGCGACGAAATGAAATGCCGGAAATGCCCGGCGTGCAAGGCGAACGACGACCCTGACAAGTTCTCCAGACACATTGACCGGTACACCCGGAAATGGGCCAAAACCCGTCAGCAGGACCGTGGGAGATGAACCGAGCTTGTCGGAATTGGGCATCTGCCGACTATAGCGGCTGTCTGTTACCCCTTAAACGGCCGGGATCGCATGTCTCACGCCTTCCCGATCGGAGTTTCACGGCGTCTTCGGAGGCTCCTTGCTGAACACCAGCCGGCCCTCCTCAGCTTTGTTGAAGTATTGGCTCGCGATGAGCCATCCCTTGAGCGGGCGCAGCGGCGGAATGCACGTCAGCAGGATCAACGGCAGGCTGGTGACGAGATGCACCCAGTACGGAGGGGAATGCGCGACCTCCAGCCAGACTGCGAACAAGGCGCTCGGAATACAAGCGAAGCACATTACGAAAAATGCCGGGCCATCGGCCGGATCGGCAAATGACAGATCCAGTCCGCACACGGGGCAGGCCCTCTTGAGCGTCAGAAATCCGTCGAAAATCTTGCCCTTGCCGCAGCGCGGGCAAAGGCCCCACAGCCCCGTTTTCGTTGGGGGAAGTTCCGGCCATTTATGTTCCGCACACATGATGACAATCCTTTTTTAGTCAGTTTCAGACCACGTGTACGCATAATGTATGGCTTATGGGCCGGACATGATAGCCATTGTATGGCTCATGCGTCATTTGGTCTAAAAGGCTTCAAAACACGAGAAGATACGAGTAAATAGCTACTTTCGTCAGACTCGGAAGTCAACGGTGGCGACACTGTATGATTTACACCTCCGCGTATTTGCCATACATTTTGAAACAATGTATGTCTTTTGTATTCAAGGATATCGGAAATGTCTTGGAAGCCTTGGCTGGTTGAAGGTAGCCAGCTCAAATACCGCGGCATTGTCGAAGCCATCGAGGCGGACCTGAAGGAAGGGCACATTCAGCCCGGCGATCGGCTGCCGCCGCAAAGAACGATCGCCGAGGTGCTGGGGGTCGACCTCACGACGGTTACGCGCGCGTTCAACGAGGCGCGGCGGCGAGGACTTGTGGAAGCCAATGCCGGACGCGGGACGTTTATTCGCCGCCGCATTGACGATGGCCGCATGTTGGGTCTCGGATCACCGCCTGCCGTCGATCTCAGCATGAATATTCCCCCACAGCCGACGAGTGCGAATCTCAAGCGCCTGATTCCAGAGACCGTCGCCAATCTCCTCTCCGAAGAACATGGCATGCTCCACCTGCACTATCAGGAGAGCACCGGCAGCGACACCGATCGCGCCGCGGCGGCAACATGGCTTGGGCGTCGCATCAATCAGGTTCGGCCATCGTCGATCGTGTTGGCGAGTGGCGCCCAGAGCGCGCTCTTCGCCATTTGCGAATGCGTGCTCGCTCCAGGCGATACGATTGCCGCCGGCTGCGTCACCTATCCTGGGCTGAAGGCAGTCGCACAGCAGCGCGGGTTTGTTTTGTATCCGCTGGCAATGGATGACAAAGGTATCGTTCCGCAGTCGTTCGAGGCCTGCTGCCTGAAACGGCCGCCGAAGGCGCTCTATGTCATCCCGTCCATCGACAACCCGACGACGGCAACCCTTCCGGAAGAACGCCGCCGCGAGATCGTCGCTATCGCCCGACGCTACGGCGTGACGATCATTGAGGACGATCCTTATTCGGCACTGCAGTTCGAGCCGCTGGCACCGCTCGCGGCTTTGGCGCCGGAATTGACATGGCATATTGCGACCTTGTCCAAGTGCGCAACACCGGCGCTGCGTATCGCCTACGTCGTTGCGCCCGGCGCAGCCCAGGCGATGCGGCTGGCGGGTGTCATCCGCGCCGTCAACCTGATGGTGCCGCCGATCAATGCCGCTGTCGCGTCGCGCTGGATTTCGACGGGCATCGTCGACGATCTGACTGTTGCCATTCGCGATGAAAATATCGCCCGCCAGCGTTTGGCAAAAACAGTCCTAGGCGACGCCAATATCGCAGCTGACCGCTGCGGCCATCACATCTGGCTGAAAATGCCGGTGCATTGGCGTGCTGCGGATTTCGCCGATCACGCAGGCCGATCAGGAATTTCTGTTGTCCCGAGTTCCGCTTTTGCGACGGGCACCGAAGAACCTGAAGCGCTGCGGCTCTCGCTCGGTGTCGCACCAGACCGCGAGTCGCTGGTCGAAGCGCTAAAGCAGGTCGCGGCCATCATCTCGCAACCGGCAGTCGCCGTAAAGGCGATCGTCTGAAATTTGAAAGCAAGGTTCGGGATGTATTGAAATGGGCCTCGCGCTACGATGCGCGCACCATGACATCCCGAACCGCAATGGCCCGCAAAGATAAAGCTACACATAAATCCGCTGAGGCGGCCGACCCGGATGCAGAGCGCTGGGCCGCCGTCCTTGTGCGCGATAGAACCGCCGACGGAGCGTTTTTTTTCTCCGTCAAGTCGACGGGCGTCTATTGCCGGCCGTCATGCCCATCGCGTCGCGCTAAGCGCGAGAACGTAGCGTTTCATGCAACGCCGGCGGCCGCCGAAGCCGCAGGCTTTCGCCCCTGCAAGCGTTGTCGTCCCGATGAGATGTCGCTGGTTGCGCGTCGCGCCGAAATCATCGCTGCCGCATGCCGTGCGCTGGAGGACGGCAGCGATGTTCCGAACCTCGACGAACTGGCGAAGGCGAGCGGCCTCAGCCGGTTTCACTTCCATCGGATCTTCAAGGACATCGTCGGCGTGACACCGAAAGAGTATGCACTCGCGCATCGCCGCAAAGCCGTTCGCAAGGAATTGCAGAGGAGCACGTCCGTGACAGAAGCAATTTACGATGCTGGCTTCAATTCGAGCGCGCGCTTTTATGAAAACGCTGCCGAGTCACTTGGTATGTCGCCGAAAGCGTTTCGTGCCGGGGGAAAAAACGAGGTGCTGACGTTCGCATTCGGGCGCAGCACTTTGGGCGACATTCTCGTCGCTGCCAGCGCGAAGGGAATTGCTACCATTCTGATCGGTGACGACCGCGAGCAACTGATCGCAGACCTTGAAACTATTTTTCCCCACGCCGAACGCGTTGCCGGAGATCGCCAGTTCGAAAAAATCGTCTCGGACGTCGTCGGTCTGGTCGAGCATCCGCAACAGCCGGTTGACCTGCCGCTCGATATTCGCGGCACGGCATTTCAGCAGCGCGTCTGGAAGGCGCTCCGGGACATACCCCTCGGCGCAACTGCCACGTACACGGAAATTGCTGACCGGGTCGGCCGTCCCAAAGCTGTCCGGGCCGTCGCGAGGGCCTGCGCAACCAACCCGTTGGCGATCGCCGTTCCCTGCCACCGCGTCGTTCGTGCTGACGGCAGCCTGGCTGGTTACCGCTGGGGCGTGGAGCGTAAAAGCATGTTGATCGCACGCGAAGCCGGTAGCGCCAAAAAGCCAAAGCCGCGCGGTTAATGGCGCACCGAAGGTCGATTGAACCTCATGTGTCGCGTATCCCGGCGACGGCCTTTAGGCGTCGAAGTTTGAACTAAGTCTGGATTATGCTTCCAAACGACCCGTTGCAAACGCTCACGTCCTAGATATCCTTGCGACTATATCGCAATCGATCATCAGGGTGGGTCTGGAAATGCTCGCGGCGTCGATTCTGTCACGTCTATCTCTGCGTATGGCCCTTGCCGGCCTCATGTTGGTTTCAACGCTTTGGGCCGACGCCCAGGCGCAAAAGACCGATACGTCAACCATCACTATCTTCGCCGCAGCCAGTCTGAGGAACGCGCTCAACGACGCCGTCAAGGCCTATGAGAAGAGCACCGGCAACAAGATCGTCATCTCTTACGCGGGTTCATCCGCGCTCGCTAAGCAGATCGAGCAGGGGGCACCTGCCGACATCTTCATTTCGGCCGATCTCGACTGGATGGATTACGTCCAGAAAAAAGATCTGGTCAAGACTGACACGCGCTTCAACCTGCTCGGCAACCGCCTCGTCCTGATCGCTCCGAAGGACAGCAAGATTGACCTCAAGATCGCGAAGGATTTCCCACTCGCCGCCACCCTCGGCGATAATCACATCGCCATGGCGAACGTCAAAGCGGTTCCGGCCGGCAAGTATGGCCACGCCGCCCTTGAAAAGCTGGGCGTCTGGAAGGACGTCGAGCCGAAAGTCGCGCAAGCCGACAACGTCCGTGCCGCGTTGGCGCTCGTCGCGCAGGGCGAAGCGCCGCTTGGCATCGTCTACGAAACGGACGCCGCTGCCGAGCCCAAGGTTAAGATCGTCGACGCGTTCCCCGCCGACACGCATCCGCCGATCATCTATCCCATTGCGATCATCGCCGCATCGAAGAATGCAGACGCCGATACGGCGTTCGTCAACTATCTGAAGACGCCAGAAGCACAGGCCTTCTTCACGAAGCAAGGCTTCACCGTTCTCACCAAATAGCGAAACGATCCGCGGAATTGCGAACGAAAGGCAGGCAGGGTGCTAGGATTTTCCCCCGACGAATGGACGGCCATTCTGCTTAGCCTGCGCGTCGCAACGGTCGGAACGCTTGTCGGACTGCCGATCGCGCTTTTTCTGGCCTACGTTCTCGCGAGGTGGCGGTTTCCCGGAAAGGTCATTCTTGACGGGTTCCTCCACTTGCCGCTCGTCCTGCCGCCCGTCGTTACCGGCTATTTTCTGCTGCTGACGTTCGGCCGCCAGGGGCCGGTGGGCAGGGAGCTCTATGACCTTTTCGGCATCACCTTTTCTTTTCGGTGGACCGGCGCCGCGCTCGCATGTGGCGTCATGGGCTTTCCGTTGATGCTGCGTGCGATAAGGCTTTCTTTTGAAGCCATCGACCGCCGCCTCGAAACAGCGGCGTCTACGCTCGGCGCCAATGCCTGGTGGACCTTCACACTTGTGACACTGCCGTTGGCGCTGCCCGGAATCCTGGTCGGCGCCATTCTCTGTTTCGCGAAGGCGCTCGGCGAATTCGGCGCGACGATCACCTTCGTTTCCAACATCCCAGGCGAAACACAAACGATACCCTCGGCGATTTACACCTATACGCAAGTGCCGGGCGGCGACTATCAGGCTCTCCGGCTGGCGGCGGTCTCGATTTTCATCGCGATGGTCGCGTTGATCGTGTCCGAAATGCTGAACCGCCGCATCCAGAAGCGGATTGCCGTATTCGAATGACGAGCATAGAGCCGGCACTCAGCGTCTGGGCATTTCAAAAGCGAAACGGTTTTACCCTCGACATCGCCTTCGAGAGCAATTGTCCGCTGACGGCGCTCTTCGGGCCGTCCGGCTCGGGCAAGACGTCGGTCTTGAATATGATCGCTGGCGTTCACCGGCCTGCCAAAGGCCGCATCGTTGTTTCTGGTCACGTGCTGACCGATATCGAAGCCGGCATCTTCGTGCCGAGCCATCGCCGCCGCGTCGGGCTGGTCTTTCAGGACGCCCAGCTTTTCCCGCATCTCACCGTCCGGCAGAACATCAAGTTCGGGCAATGGTTCAGGCGGAGCGAAGGCAACGCTTTGCCCGAAGACGCGATTATCGCCGTGCTTGGTATCGGCCACCTTTTGAAGCGACGACCCGCAACGCTTTCGGGCGGCGAGAAGCATCGTGTGGCTATGGCGCGGGCGCTTTTGTCCTCGCCGCGCATTCTGCTGATGGACGAACCCTTGTCGGGCCTCGATGACGCGCGACGCATGGAAATCATGACCCTGATCGAGCGCGTCCGCGATGAATTTAAGGTGCCGATCGTTTTTGTGACGCACAACACAGACGAGGTGCACCGACTGGCGTCGCGCGTCATTAAGATTGCAGATGGCCGAGTAGTCGCCGTGGGCACGCCCGCCGAGGTGTTGAGCCGCTAGCTCGCGATCACGTCCGCGCTGGCTGCGATCCTTTTTTCGGTGGCTTGGCTGCTGGCTTTTCGACTTCCGCCAGATGCTTCTCCATCGCCGAGAGCGGTTTCGCGAAGACGGTCAACGCTCTGGCTTCCATTTCCCGGTATTGACGGACCAGCTCGGCGCCGAACGGGGTGAGCTTCGCGGCCCCACCGCCCTTGCCGCCATGCTGGCGCTCGATCAGCGGATCGGCGAACATCGAATTGAACGCGTCCATCAAATACCAGGCGCGCTTGTATGACATGTCCATGGCCTTCGCTGCCTTGGCGATGGAGCCATGTTGGCCGATCAGCTCCAAGAGCTGAATCCGCCCATGACCGATGTAGCGGTCGTCGTCGAAGTCGATCCGGATCTTAATGACTGTCATTTCGCACCGTGTCGTATTTTCGGAGAGGCGCTGAAGCTCGCCGGTCTTTCATCGTTTGGCCAATCCGGCAGGAAGCATGTTCCGTTAAGAGCGCATTGGCGCATCCTACGTGACAACCAATTGCGACCACAGGACATTTTCGCATCTGCTCAGCAAACGAGTCGCTTCAGGCCTCTCTGGCGTGTCCGAAAATCCTGAACTAACATCCCTTCCGGTATAACCGGCGAAGAGGTTTGGGCGGCTCTTGGTGCCCGCCGCTTCGTCGCGGCGTGCAATCGGAGGAGTAAGCACACATGACGCCCACCCGGAAGACACTAGTAGCATCGTCAGCGATTCTTTTGTTGGGCAGCTTCTCCGCTTGGGGCGAGCCTTTGAAATCCATCGGACCGGGCGAGGGCGAGGTCGATATCGTCGCTTGGCCCGGCTACATCGAGCGTGGTGAGTCCGATAAGAACTACGATTGGGTCACGGGCTTCGAAAAGGAAACGGGCTGCAAGGTCAACGTGAAGACCGCAGCGACGTCCGATGAAATGGTCACCCTGATGAACCAGGGCGGCTTCGATCTCGTCACGGCATCGGGAGACGCTTCACTTCGCCTCGTCGCGGGCAAGAAAGTCCAGCCGATCAACATCGACCTGATCCCGAGCTGGAAGACCATCGATCCGCGCCTTCAGAATGCGCCATGGCACACCGTCGACGGCGTCCATTACGGCGTCCCGTACCAATGGGGCCCGAACGTCCTCGCCTACAACACGACAGTCTTTAAGGAGCCGCCGAAGAGCTGGTCGGTCGTGTTCGAAGAGCAGACGCTGCCGGATGGCAAGAGCAACAAAGGCCGCGTTCAGGCCTATGACGGCCCGATCTATATCGCCGATGCTGCGCTCTTCCTCAGCAAGAAGAAGCCCGAGCTTGGCATCAAGAACCCATACGAGCTGAATAAGGAGCAGTACGCCGCAGCCATTGCGCTGTTGCAGTCGCAGCGCGCCTTGATCGGCCGCTATTGGCACGATGCCACCGTCCAGGTCGATGACTTCAAGAACGAAGGCGTCGTTGCCTCGTCGTCGTGGCCGTATCAGGTCAACCTTCTCCAGGCTGACAAGAAGCCCATCGCCTCGACCATTCCGGAAGAGGGTGCCACGGGCTGGGCCGACACGACCATGATGCATGTGAATGCCGCCCATCCGAACTGCGCCTACAAATGGATGGAGCACTCACTGAACCCGAAGCTGCAGGGCGATCTGGCGTCCTGGTTCGGTTCCGTCCCGACCGTTCCCGCCGCCTGTAAGGGCAATGCGTTGCTTGGCGACAAGGGCTGCGAAACGAACGGATCTGAGAACTTCGAAAAGATCTGGTTCTGGCGTACACCGACGGCGAAGTGTGAAAAGGAAAGCTCTTGCGTCCCCTATTCCCAGTGGGCGAAAGATTTCATCGCGATCCTCGGTAAATAAAGGTTACACGTCCTGCGGTCGGCCATCTGACGGCCGGCCGCACGACCCAAAAGAGTTTCATGTCTCCAGCAGTCCGCTTCCAGAACGTATCGCGTCGCTTTGGCTCCGTGCGTGCCGTTGACGGCGTCTCGCTCGACATTGAGCCGGGCGAATTCTTCGCGCTCCTTGGCCCATCGGGCTCCGGCAAGACGACGTGCCTCCGGCTGATCGCCGGGTTTGAGCAGCCTGACGAAGGCCACATCGAGATTTTCGGCGAAACCGCAGAGGGCGTCCCGCCCTATCGCCGCAACGTCAATACCGTCTTCCAGGATTACGCGCTCTTTCCGCACATGACCGTCGGCGAGAACGTCGCCTATGGCCTGATGATCAAGGGCGTTGCGAAAGCCGAGCGCGAGGCGAAAGCCAAAGATGCGCTCGCCCTCGTCAAGCTCGCCGGTTACGAGACGCGCCGCACGGCGCAGCTTTCCGGTGGTCAGCGTCAGCGCGTTGCTCTGGCCCGCGCCCTCGTGAACGGCCCGAAGGTCCTGCTGCTCGACGAACCGCTCGGCGCGCTCGACCTGAAACTGCGCGAGCAGATGCAGGAAGAGTTGAAATCCCTGCAGACGAGCCTAGGCATCACGTTTGTCTTCGTCACGCACGACCAGGGCGAAGCCCTCTCGATGGCGAACCGTGTCGCGATTTTCAACGAAGGCAAGATCGTTCAGGTCGGAACGCCGTCCGACGTCTATGAGCGTCCGACAACCCGTTTCGTCGCCGATTTCGTAGGTTCCTCGAATGTGCTGCCGCCGGAATTCGCCGCCGCTCATGGCGGCGCGTCATCCTGGACGAGCCTCCGTCCCGAACGGATCGACGTCGTACCGGAAAGCGCCACCGTCGCTGCCGACTATGCCTCCGCTAGGGGCACGGTCAGCGCCGTCAGCTATCAAGGCGCAGTGACCCGCGTCACCGTCGTGACCGAAAAACTGCCTTTGATCGCCACGATCCCGGCAGGTGCAACACTCCACAAAGACGAGCGCGTCATGCTGGTCTGGCCGAAGGCAGCCATGATCGCGATGGGAGACGGCGCGTGACGGTGGTCGCCCAGGAGACGCGGCGCGGGTTTGCCGGCGCCATATCGGACGTTTTCTTCTCCCGCCCGCAGCTACTGACGTTCTTGCTGCTGACGCCGCCGTTGCTCTGGATCGGCATCGTCTACGTCGGCTCGTTGTTTGCGCTGCTCCTGCAAAGCTTCTATTCGCTCGACGATTTCTCCGGCCTCGTGGTCCACGAATTTACGCTCTCGACCTACGAGCAGCTTTTCGACGGCTCGAACGTCCAGATCATCGTGCGCACGGTCACGATGGCGGCGCTGGTAACGATCGCGAGCGCGTTCATCGCTTTTCCGATTGCCTATTACGCCGCCCGTTACGCGCGGGGCTGGATGAAGGCGCTCTTCTACCTGGCGGTGATGATGCCGCTGTGGTCGAGCTACCTCGTCAAGGTCTATGCCTGGAAGCTCATCCTCGCGAAAGAAGGCGTCATCACTTGGTTCGCCGGGATTTTGCATCTCAATTGGCTGCTCGACGGCATTTTGGCGTTGCCTGTCATTGGCGGCCCGTCGCTGTCGTTTAGTTATCTGGGCACGTTCCTGGTTTTCGTCTACATCTGGTTGCCGTACATGATCCTGCCGACGCAAGCTGCGCTCGAGCGCGTTCCGGCGAATTTCATCGAAGCCTCAGCCGATCTCGGCGCTGAGCCCGGACAGACGTTCCGCACGGTGATCTTTCCCTTGGCGCTGCCGGGAATCGTCGCCGGCTCGATCTTCACGTTTTCGCTGACGCTCGGCGACTACATCATCCCGCAGATCGTCGGCAACTCCCGCCTGATGATCGGCCAGGCAGTCTATACACTTCAGGGCACGGCCGGAAATATCCCGCTGGCTGCCGCCTTCACCGTCGTGCCGATGGTGATCATGGCCTTCTATCTCTGGATGGCAAAGCGCATGGGGGCCTTCGATGTCCTCTAACGGCAAGACGAAATCGCCTCTTGGGCTGAGGATCTCGGCGACTGCCGGACTGCTGTTCCTGCACCTGCCGCTGTTCTTCATTTTCCTCTATGCCTTCACGACCGAGGAAAAGAGCTTTGAATTTCCGCCGCCGGGGCTGACTACGAAGTGGTTCGGCGTCGCCTGGAATTCACGGCCCGATATCTGGCCGCCGCTCTATCTGTCGCTGCAAGTCGCGGCTATCGCGACCATTCTCGCGCTGATCTTCGGCACGCTTGCGGCTGCTGCACTCTCCCGCGCGAAATTTTTCGGCCGCGAAACGATTTCGCTGTTGTTCGTGCTGCCGATCGCACTGCCCGGCATCATCACCGGTATCGCGCTGCGCTCCGCCTTCGACATCATGAGCATACCGTTCTCGGTCTGGACGATCATGCTCGGTCACGCCACGTTCTGCATCGTCGTCGTTTACAATAACGCGGTGGCACGCTTCCGGCGGCTGTCAGGCAATCTTGTCGAGGCATCGATGGACCTCGGCGCCGACGGCTTCCAGACGTTCCGCTATGTCATCCTGCCGCAAATCGGCACCGCGCTGCTCGCAGGCGGCATGCTCGCATTCGCGCTATCGTTCGACGAGGTCATCGTCACCACGTTCACGGCCGGACAACAGACGACATTGCCAATCTGGATGCTGTCCGAACTGATCCGTCCGCGGCAGCGGCCGGTGACGAACGTCGTCGCCGTCTTCGTCTTTCTCGTAACACTATTGCCCATTCTCGCGGCCTACTACCTGACGCGGGAAGGCGAACACACTGGCGGCTCCTCGAAGTAACGAGGCGCCCGAGCGATCATTGGAGGAAAACCATGCTCGAAACAAACATGCTGATCGGTTCGGACTTCGTTGCCGGAACCGACGCGCCCGAACCGATCGTCAACCCGAAGACGGAAGAGGTCATCACCAATCTTCCTGACGCGTCCGTCGCGCAGGTCGATGCGGCCGTCAGCGCTGCCGAAAAGGCCTTCAAGACCTGGTCGCAGACGACGCCCGCCGAACGCTCGACCCTGCTCTTGAAGCTCGCCGATGCGGTCGAAAAGGAATCGGAAGCCTTCGCAGCGCTCGAAGCGCTGAATACCGGCAAGCCGCGTATCCGGGTTCTTCAGGACGAGATGCCCGCGATTGTCGATTGCTTCCGTTACTTTGCCGCCGCCGTTCGCAATATGCACGGCCCCGTCGCAGGCGAATATCTCGCCGGACACACGTCGATGATCCGCCGCGATCCCGTCGGCGTCGTCGGTTCGATCGCACCTTGGAACTACCCGCTGATGATGGCGGCTTGGAAGCTCGGCCCCGCGCTCGCAGGCGGCAACACCATCGTGCTGAAGCCGTCCGAGCAGACGCCGCTGACGCTGCTGAAACTCGGCAAGCTCATCGCCGACATCTTCCCCGAAGGCGTCGTCAACATCGTCGTCGGCAAGGGCGCGACCACCGGTTCGGCGCTCATCAACCATCCCAAGGTCGCGATGGTTTCACTGACGGGCAGCATCGGGACCGGCCAGAAAGTGCTTCAAGCTGCGGTCTCGAACATCAAGCGCACACATCTCGAACTCGGCGGCAAGGCTCCGGTCATCGTGTTCGACGACGCCGACATTGCTTCCGTTGTCGAAGGCGTGAAGATCTTCGGCTTTTACAATGCCGGTCAGGATTGCACCGCCGCTTGCCGCATCTACGCCGGCAAGAAGGTCTACGACAATCTCGTCGCCGATCTCGCCAGCGCCGTTAGCAGCCTGAAGTTCAACCAACCGAATGACGACGACAACGATCTCGGCCCGCTGATCTCGTCAGCTCAGAAGGGCCGTGTGCAGGGCTTCGTCGAGCGTGCGTCGCAGTTGAACCATGTCAGCGTTGCGGCTGGCGGCAAGGCGCCAACGGGCAAAGGCTTCTTCTTCGAGCCGACGCTTATTGCCGGTGCGCAGCAGGAAGACGAAATCGTGCGCAAGGAAGTCTTCGGCCCGGTCGTTTCGGTCACGCCGTTCGACGACGCGGAGGAAGCCATCGCCTGGGCGAACGACAGCGACTACGGCCTCGCATCCTCGGTCTGGACGTCGGATATCGCCAAGGGAATGAAGGTCGCCTCCCGCCTGCAGTATGGCTGCACCTGGGTCAACACGCACTTCATGCTTTGCAGCGAGATGCCCCACGGCGGTCTCAAAATGTCGGGCTACGGCAAAGACCTCTCGATGTACGCGCTTGAGGATTACACCGTGCCGCGTCACGTGATGGTGAAGCTCTGATCCTGTAAATATTGCGCGGCAGCACGATGCGCTGCCCTGTCAACTGCGGCGGCGAAGGGGTCAAGTCCTCTTTGCCGTCGCTTCATAGTGTGCTCTCAACGGAAATTGGTGTGGTCGACGAGACGGATCGCACGGGAACACACGGGATTTCGAAACGACAATGACGGGCGCCGCCGAACTAACCCACGAAGAGCTGCTGCAACGCCTGCAAAGTGTGGCCGAAGGCTCGGTAAAGAGGTTTGGGCTGCCTGACGGTGTCCCCGTCAAACTCATCAACGTATCCGAAAACGCAACGTACAAGGTCGAAGACGGCACCGGCCGCAAGTGGGCGCTGCGCGTCCACCGCGAGGGATATCATTCGCGCACGGCGATTGCGTCGGAACTGGCCTGGCTTGCATCGCTGCGCGAAACCGGCGGCGTTGCCACGCCGGTGCCTGTCCGCGGCCTTGACGGTGAATACATCCAGACCGTTGCAGGCGAAGGCCTGCCCAATCCGCGCAATGTGGTGCTCTTCGATTGGGAAAATGGCGCCGAGCCCGAGCGCACGGACGTCGCAGGGTTTGAGCTTTTGGGCGAGACGGCCGCGCGCATGCACGCCCACGTCCGCAAATGGCGCCGCCCTGTCTGGTTCGAACGTCATTCTTGGGATTTCGAGACCAGTCTCGGCAGCCGCCCGCATTGGGGCTATTGGAAAAACGGCATGGGCATGACGTCGGAGGCGATGGAAGCCTTCACCGAAACCGTCGCCCTGATCGAGCAGCGCCTTGAAGCCTTCGGCAAATCGCCCGACCGTTTCAATCTCGTTCATGGCGATATGCGCCTTGCCAACCTCCTGATGGATGGCAGCACCGTTAAGGTGATCGATTTCGATGATAGCGGCTTCTCCTGGCTGCTTTACGATTGCGCCACCACTGTCTCCTTCTTCGAGCACACACCGGAGGTGCCAGAGCTTTTGCAGGCTTGGGTGCGTGGCTATCGCCGCGTCGGCGCCTTAAGTCCCGAGGAAGAGAACGAAATCGCGACATTCGTGATGCTGCGCCGCCTGCTGCTCGTCGCCTGGATTGGTTCGCACTCGGAGACAGAGTTGGCGCAGTCTATGGGCGTCGACTACACGCGCGAGTCGATACCGCTTTGCGAAAAATATCTCTCAGCGTACGGCCGGCCCAACGTCAGCACGGTTGCGGCGCCAGTCCCCAAAAAAGGCGTTCTTGGTCGCCTGTTCGGCTGATTGCTGCAGCGCAATTGTGCAGTTGCTAGTATTGAATGCCGAATAATTCAGCGTGCGCGCCGGTTGACCACGCGGCGGCATCTGATAGCCTTTTTCTCTTCGAGATAGGCATCTTCTCATCAGGAACCGATGGGAACCAGTATTGGCGATACAATGGCGTCGGACGCCGGCAGCGCGATTGGCAGAGGTGCCGATCCCTCGGTCCTTGCGTCCGCCGCAACCGGCATTGTCAAGTTTATCGAACGCCAGCGCGGCGACGTCGATCGCATTTTCGGCAATGCCGGCATCTCGCCGGAAATGGCCGGATCGCCGACGCTTCAGCTCAGCCTCAGTTCCTATTGCCGCCTGTTTGAGGAAAGCGCGCGTATCACGCGCAACGATAACTTCGGACTGTGGTTCGGCCACGCTTTTGATCCGCGCGATCTCGGTCTCTGGGGCTACGCCTCGTTGTCGGCGCCGACGGTAGGCGCGGCGCTCGAAACTCTCGTCGGTCTCTTTCCGCTGCACCAGCAGTCGTCCTCGATGGCGCTCAAGATGTCGCCAGAAGGCCTGATGCGGCTGGAATACCGGGTCGATGCTCCTCAAATCGTCGAGCGCCGCCAGGATGCCGAGCTGTCGCTCGGTATGTTCCTGAATTTCATTCGCGAGGCGATGGGGCAGAGCTGGGCGCCCGAAGAAGTCCATTTCGAGCATCCCAAGCCGGAACAGTGGCGCGAGCATGAACGCGCTTTCGCGGCACCTGCTTTCTTCGCCCAACCGACAAATGCCATCGTCTTCCGCCCGCAGATTTTGCGGCACATCATGCCGGCCGCCGATCCGCGGCTGATGTCGGCGATGAAGCTTTGTCTCGAACGGCTGTCTGAACGCCAGGATGTCCGCTTTAGCGTGACTGACCGTGTCCGGAGCGCCGTCCGCGCCAAGCTGCCTGAAGGGTTTCCGCCGATTGAAGGCGTCGCTGCCGAGCTGCGACTGCCGCTCTCGACCATCCAACGCGAACTTCATTACGACGGCCTGAGCTATAGCACGCTGGTCGAGAACACGCGCCGCGATCTCGCGTTATCTTATGTGCGCCAGCGCCAGTTGTCGTTTTCCGAAATCGCTTTTCTGGTGGGATATTCCGAGCTTTCCGCTTTCAGTCGTGCGGTCCGCCGCTGGACGGGGCTGTCGCCGCGAGCGCTACGTGCCGAAGTTCTCCGTAACCACGGTTGATCTTCGGCGACGCGCTCGCGGCGCTTAATCTAACCCTGCACCGACTCAAGCTTGTGCGAGGGCATCCATGCTCTCCGGCAAAATTTGGCCGCCATCGACGATGATCGTCTGTCCGGTGATGTAAGCGGCTTCCTTCGAAGCAAGGAACAGCGCCGCATAGCCGATGTCTTCCACGGTGCCGAGCTTGTTGAGCGGGATCGATGCCGCCATCGACTTCTCATAGTCGGGTCCGAGTGCAGCCAGGCCTTCCGTCTTGATGTTGCCCGGTAAAACCGCATTGACGGTAATGCCGTATTTCGCGAACTCGATGCATGCCGTGCGCATGAAGCCCAGCTGACCGGCTTTCGTTGCACCGTAGTGCGCCCAGCCCGGAAAGCCGGTGACCGGTCCGGTGATCGACGACGTGATGACGATCCGACCCTGGTCCGATTTCTTGAGATACGGCAGGCAGGCCTTGATCGGTAGGAACGTGCCCTTGAGGTTCGTCGAGGAAACGAAATCCCAGTCTTCCGGCGACAGGTCTTCGATCTTGGTCTGCGGGAAGATCCCGGCATTGGCGCAAAGAATGTCGACGCCGCCGTGAGCGCTCGCTGCCGCTTCAGCGAGCATCTGCATGTCGCCCATGCTGGTGATGTCGGCTGCGAAGCCTTTCGCAATGCCGCCGGCCTTGCGGAATTCTTCGGCCGTCGCCTCCGCTTCGTCGAGATGGCGGGACACGACGAAGACTTTGCCGCCGTTCTTCGCGAACACGCTGGCGATACCTTTGCCGATCCCTTTGCTGGCGCCGGTCACGATGACCGACTTGCCTGCGATAGATGTGAGCATTGGGCTTGCTCCCCTTTTTCGTGCGGTTACTTGATGAAAAGGCGGCCGCCGAGGTTCAGCGTCCGCCTTTTTTCGGTTTCGTTTTATATGAACGTATCGACTAATCGTTCAGGACCATACGGCCGATGCGGGCGTGTGCGGCAGGAGAGATCACCCGCAGCGCCAGACCCCAGACCAGACCGATACCGAGAATGATGAATGCGATCAGTGGAATGCGGCCGCCGAATCCGCCCGTTCCACCGAAGGTCTCAAGGTTCACGACCAGCAGGTAGACAAGATACACCTGCGAAATGAACGAGATGACGGGTGCAATAAGGCCGGCGAAGACGTTGACTTCACCAGGATGGTTGGCTCGGAAGTAGACGATAATCGCAATCGAGACGACGGCCTGCAGGATGAGCAGGAGCATTGTGCCGAGAACAGCGAGCATCGTGTACACGCCGAGATATGCCTGCGCGTTCGGGTCATTGGTTCCCGTGAAGTAGGCGAACAAGATAATCCACAGGGCAGCAAGCATTGTCTGGACGACGGATGCCACGTGGGGGCTCTTGTGCGTCGGATGCGTCTTGCCGAGAACGCCCGGCAACACGCCCTCGCGGCCGAGCGAGTACATGTAGCGGGCTGCCGTATTGTGGAACGCCATGCTGCAGGCGAACGAGCTGGTCAGGATCAAAAGAGCCATCGCTTCGTTGGCCCACTGTCCGACAAACTGCGTCAGCGGCGACAGGAAGAAGTTGCCGGAATCGCCTACCGCCTTCGCCAGCATCTCGCCCTCGGTCGGATAGGCCGAGATCGCGCACCAGCTTGTGATGATGTAGAAAATGCCGAGACCGATGACGGAATAATACAGAGACCGCGGGATGATGTGCTTCGGGTCGACCGATTCTTCCGCATAGTTCGGCGCCATCTCGAAGCCGACCCATGACCAGAACGCCATGAAGACGCCGACCGCCGCCGCGCCGGCTGCGATATCAACCGTGCCGACTTTCTGAGCTACCACCGGGGTCATGACGTGGAGAACGTTGAGCGATTCAAGGTTGAATGCGCCCGGACCCTTTGCGAGGAACACGCCGACGTCGAAGATCGTCAGCATGATGACTTCGAACACCAGGGCCGCGCCCAAGACCTTCACCGAAAGCTGCACGTCCTGATAGGAGAGAATCGAAGTCAGCACGACGACGAAGAGAGCGAGATAGATCCACGGCACATTGATGCCGAAGTGGGATTGGAGCCAGGAGTTGCCGAAGAAAGCGAACAGACCCGTCAGCGAGGCTTCGAACACGCTGTAGGACGCCAGCGACGCAATGCCCGCCGCCATACCCACATCCCGACCAAGACCCAAGCTGATGAAGGAATAGAACCCGCCGACTGAGGAGACCTTGCTCGCCATCGCAGCATAGCCGACGGAAAAGATCGTCAGCACGATCGTGGCGAGCAGGAACGCCGCTGGAACATAAATGCCGTTGCCGAAGCCCGCTGCGAACGGCACGTTGCCGAGCATGGCGGATTCGGGTGCGGCGCCGGTCACCGTCAAGAATAACACGCCAATCAAGCCGATGGCCTTGGCGTGCAACTTGTCGACCGACCCATCCTTACTTACATCGAAGCTCTCTGTGGCTTCGAGAGTACTGGTGTTTGGTGATGTCACGTTGGCTACTCCCCCTGGGTTGTGGTCAGCCGAACATCCAGGATCTGTTCGGCGCGATATTAAATCGTACACGTACTATCCGGCGGTGATTCATGGCGGATCGCCATGCATCAGGTATTCCAGGCAGTGCGCACATAGTCGACGAGCGTATATGTGCGGCGCAGTGCAAGGTTTGACATTGCGCTGTCAAAACTTGACCTACTTCAGCCCAGGCCCATGATCTGTTTGAGTTCCGTGCTCGACATGACGTGGCAGTAGATCATATTCATGATCTCGAGCTCCTTATGGTGCAGCTCGTCCGAGCCAGCCGCGCAGCAGTCCTCGACCACGACGACAGCGAAACTTTCATCCGCCAAGCTCCTCACCGTCGATGAGACACATTGGTCGGTAAAGATCCCGCAGCAGACGACGGTCTTGATCCGGAGGTTGGTAAGGATAAGGCGCAGGTTCGTTCCCGTCAGTGCGCTATCCGTTGTCTTCGTCACGACGATTTCATCGCCGACAGGGGCAAGGTCCGGCACGATCTGCGACGGCAGCTCGTCTTTCGGCAGCAGCAGGTTGTTCCAGCCCGGCATCTTCTGCGATAGCGACCGGTCCCGCCCGTCCTTGGTGTGGCAGGCGATGCGGGCGAACAGGCATTCGATGCCGTTTTTGCGGAAGGTCGCGAGCAAATCCTTGGTTCGCGGCAGCACGGTTTGATGCATGCGGTCGTGGAAAGGCGTCCAGGCGTCGTACCGGCGTTGGTCTTCGGCCGAAAGCGACGCCCGGTCCGGCCGTTCGAGGTATGTGTTCTGGACGTCGATGATGAGGAGGGCGGTGTGGGCTTTGGAAAGGTCGGGATCGGCTGGCTCCGGCGCGCCGTCGTAATAAATGGACCGGTAGGCTGTCTTCCAGCTCATGCGTGACCTTTCAATATCGCTTCTTGTAGAGAGAGCGGCGCTCATAAACGTCTGCGGCTTCCTCGATGAAGGCCGCGACGCCGTTGGCGCCATAGACCACCCGCAGCTCCTTGGCGGCCGCCAGCAGTTCGTCCTTCGACCCCGCTCGGCCGGGGCGCAGCAGCTCGTAAGTCCGCATGATTACGTCCTGCGGCACGTCCACAAGCTCGGCGCCGCGCCGGAAGTTGGCCGCCAGTGTCGGCCGCCCGGCGGCTTTCGCGACCTCGGCCTGTTGCCGCAGCGCCCGGCCCGTGATCCGTAGATCTTCAAGCCCGACCTTGTCGGTCAACACTGCGTCGAGGCTGATGTCGTCGAGCGTTCTGCCGGTTTTCGTTTCGACGATGTCCGGGCGTCGCTCGGCCAGCGGATAATCGGCAACGGAAAGAGGTTTGTCGCTCATGCTGCCGCTCCGAGGAATTTGATGTCGATCTCTTCGGGCTCGGCGCCTTCCGATGTCATCTCGGTTTCGATGGCGTAAATCATTGAAACGCGGGCGTGGTAGCGGGAGCCCATGGCCTCACCGCGCGTCGGCACGATAACGGGCTCAGGCATTTCGCCGCGCGCATAGGCGGCCGCGTTGAGGCCCATCCGCTTGTAATGGTCGAGCTTGGTAATCGGCGAGTTCGAGAACAGTTCAAGGTTGTTATGCGGCAGCCGGTCCTTCTGGTGGATGACCGCCGTGCCTTTCGCCTGGATCCCGATCCCGACGCCGGACCCCGCCAGCCGAGCCGCGCTGAGGCCGAGAAATGATGTGTCGGCGGTATGCAGCATGCGCACGACCCGTGCCGTGCAGCCGCCTTCCGTGATCCCGGCGATCAACACCCGCAGAATGGCCGACAGCGGATGGCCCGCGACCGTCTGGAACAGCTTCACCCCGAACGCCGGGCTGATGCCGATGACGACCTCGCGCGGATTGCCGGTCACCGCCGCCGGTCCGACCGGACGATAGGCGATGCGGGTCACTTCGGCCGGACGATATTGTGCTTCGCCGCGGAGCACTTCCTGCCGGGTCAGCACATCGCGGATGGCGACCAGTTCCTCACGCCGGGCCTCGCTGACGCGGTAGCCCGTGCCTGGCCCCTGGTACTCGTTCGGATCATTGACGGCGCTGACGATCTTGCCGTCGCGGACGACAGCCGAGGTCTGCAGGTAGTCACCTGAGACCCGCAGGCGCACCAGCTTTAACAGGTTTTCCGCTTCCTCGCGGAAGCCGCGGGCCGCCAGCGCCTTGATGACGTCGATGACCGTGATCGACCGCGCAAAGATCGTCTCGCTGATCTGCCCGACTTCCCGGCCCGAGAACGTCCGCGTCTCGTCCGAGCCGGATGCAGCAATAACGCTCTGCTTCATGTCGGCGGTCGGCTTGGCGAGGCCCAGCTCTTCAAGAACCGCGCTGATGGCGTCCACCGCTCGGGCGCGGAGATCCATGATCTGCGCTTCGCCGACGGGCGTCAGGCCGCCGTCGGCCTCGAAGTCGCGCTGCAGGACCAGATAATCCTCCAGCTCTTCGCCGTTGAGCAGGGACGGGTTGAACGAGTTGTCGTACTTCAGGATCGAGCCGAAGCCCGAGCAGATGAGATCCGACCCGGCGATCAAGTACGGCAGAATTTTCGCACCGACGCGAATTTCGGATTCGGTCGCTCGCGCATCGTTGCCCGACGCGCATTCGAGGTCGAGCCAGACAGCAATCAGGTTCTCCGCCATCAGTTCGCGCATGCCGCCGGGAACCGTGCAGGTCACCGGCGCGCCATCGACGCCACCGTTCTGCGTGCCTTGCACGCCCATGGCGCGCTGCAGGCAAAGGCAGCGGGCTTCGAGATAAAGCAGGGACTTGCGCTCGTGAAATCCCATCAATAACTCGGACCCGGCGCCGGACGTGCATCGCATCTTGATACCGCGCGACGCGTAAGCCGCAGCCAGAAACGCCTTCGACCAGGGCGTATCGTCGCCGTCGATGAAGCTCTTTTCTGTGCCGTAAACCGACAGCGTTTCCGCATACGAGGTGAAGCCCGCCATGCCGATCTTCAGCTCTTCGGCTTCCTCGCTCGAACACTGAAACAGCGTGCCCCAACGCCCGACCGAGGCTCCAACCGCGCAGGCGACGGCATTCGACCATGAATTCCGCGCCACCCGCATCGTCGTCTCGATCTCGTCGAAGCCGAACGCGACGGCCGTTGCGGCGTCTGCCGCCATTTGCAGCGGGTCGTCCTTGGCGTTCGTGACGTGCGCCTGGTTCCCCGGCGTCTGCCGCGCCCGCATCTTGCCGTAGGCGAACGCGATCTCCAGCGACGACAGATGCGCAACGACTTCGGCAAGCTTCGCGGGCGTCATGCCGTGCGCCAGCCTGACGAGCGTGCTGCGCGGCACGTTCATATCGACGAGCATGCGCGCCACCTCGATCGACGGCATGGCCATCGCTTCCGGCGCGATTTCAGGATCGAGATGATACTTCGATATGAAGATGTCGATCATATCGAAATCGCGGACGGCGACGCCATCCATGGATTCGACGACGCCTTTCCCCATCGCAAGACCGGGCTTGGGATCGTCGGGACTGTTGAAAGCGGCAAAGCCGCTCGACGCGTCCTCGATGGCGAACTTGTCGAGACGCAGCGGTCGTTCGTCCCAGTCGGAAAACCGCTTCCAGCGATTGGCGCGGACGTGCGACTCTTCGGTCATGGCGTCTGTTCTCTGCGATGGCGGCATCGAATTGAATCGCAGTCACGATACCCCGGTATCCGCGCCGGGATTTGACCTTAGCCGCCCTGAAGTTGACGTATTGCAGGCAAGGCCAACGGCGACCAAGCCGGCAAACTGAACAGACAATGCAATTGACGGTCAAGCTGCAAGACCGCGGGACGCCTATATAGCCATTGGGAATGTGCCAAACGGCACCGCATTATGAAGGAGCCTCTCCGAGGTCCGCATGGAAGTCACAAAAAAAATCCTCGAGCTCAACGCCTTCGACATGAACGCGGCCGCGGGGCTCTCGCCGGAGGTGGTAACGCTGATCGGCCGACGCCGGGCGACCTTCGGCCCGACCTCCATGCTGTTCTACGAAAAGCCGCTCAACCTCGTGCGCGGCGAAGGCGTGTGGCTTCACGATGCCGACGGCACGCGTTACCTCGATGCCTATAACAATGTGCCGTCCGTCGGTCATTGCCACCCGCGCATCGTTGAGGCAGTTGCCCGTCAAATGGGCACGCTTAATACCCACACGCGCTATCTCTATTCGAACGTCTACACCTATGCGGAGCGGTTGCTCGGGACGATGCCGGCCGCCGTTTCGAATATCGTCTTCACCTGTACCGGCAGCGAAAGCGCCGACTTTGCCCTTCGCGTCGCCCGCGCGGTGACTGGTGGAACCGGCTTCATCGTTACCGACAACGCCTATCACGGCAACACCTCGGCCGTGACTGAAATCTCGCCATCCTCCGCCAGCGCCGAGCCTCGCCCGCCGTACGTTTTCGTCGTACCCGCACCCGACACCTATCGCGAGATTTCCGAAGCCGTCGGGCGGCGCTTGGCGCGAGACGTTCGCACGGCCATCGCAAAAATGAATGCCATCGGCATACGCTTTGCGGGCTTCATCGCCGACAGCATCTTTTCGAGCGACGGCGTCTTTCCCGGCGAACCCGGATTCTTGAGAGAAACGTTGGAAGCCGTGCATGCTGCGGGCGGCGTTTACATCGCCGACGAAGTGCAACCGGGATTTGGCCGCACGGGCGAAAAAATGTGGGGCTTCGACCGGCACGGCCTCGTGCCGGACATGGTCATCATGGGCAAACCCATGGGCAACGGCTTTCCGATGGGTGGTGTCGCCATCAAGCCCGACCTGCTGAAGACCTTCGGTGAGACGTCCGGCTATTTCAACACGTTTGGCGGCAATCCGGTCGCAGCCGCCGCGGGAATAGCCGTTTTGGATGTGCTGAAAGACGAAGGCCTGCAGCAGAACAGTTTCGAGACGGGTGCCTATCTGCGCTCGGAAATTCGCATCGCCGGTTCCGAGGGAGGCTGTATCGGCGACGTTCGTGGTGCCGGGCTCTATATCGGCGTCGACATCGTCAAGGACACGCAGACGCACGAACCCGATCGCGACACTGCCGAGAAAATCGTCAACGGCATGCGTGACCGCAACATCCTGATTGGCATAGCAGGCGGCCATGGGAACGTCTTGAAGATCCGTCCGCCGCTCTGCTTTAATCGCGAGCACGCCGATATCTTTCTCGACGGATTGAGGGGCGCGTTGGCCGACGCATCCTGACGCCCCACCGTGTTTCGTTTCAAGCAGGAGCCGTAATGCAATCGAAGCTTTTCATCGACGGAAAGTGGACCGACGCCCGTGAGGGCGGCACGCTCGACGTCATCAATCCCGCCGATGAGCGCGTGTTTCACAAGTGCGCAGCAGGAACAGCGGCGGATATAGACACCGCAGTCGTCGCTGCCAAATCCGCAATGGCCGGCCCTTGGTCACGCACCTCCGGCCATGATCGCGCCGGATATCTCCGCGCCATCGCAGCGAAAATCGAAGAGCAGAAGCAGGCACTGGCGGAAATCGAAGTCCGCGATAACGGCAAGCCGCTGCCCGAAGCACTTTGGGACGTGGGCGACGCCGCTTACTGCTTCAATCTCTATGCAACCTATGCCGAAGAGCTCGATGGTCGCCAGGGCGAAGTCATCGGCGTGCCGGACGAGCGCTTTCAGTCGCGCGTGAAATATATGCCGGCCGGCGTCGCGGGTCTCATCGTTCCGTGGAACTATCCGCTGTTGATGGCCGCCTGGAAGGTTGCGCCAGCGATTGCCGCCGGCTGCGCCGTCGTCTTGAAGCCATCGGAATATACGCCTTTAACGGCGCTGGAACTCGGCCGTATCGCCGCCGAAGTCGGCTTGCCCAACGGCGTCTTGAATGTGGTTACGGGTTACGGCGCTACCGCCGGCGCACGGCTGTCAACGCATCCAGACGTGCGCAAGCTGGCCTTCACCGGCTCGGTGCCGACCGGCATTGCCGTGGCATCCGCCGCCGCCCGCGATGTGAAAAGCGTGAGCCTCGAACTCGGCGGCAAGTCACCCATCGTTGTATTTAATGACGCCGATATCGAGCAGACCGTCGAATGGGTCATGTTCGGCATTTTCTGGAACCAGGGACAGGTTTGCAGCGCCACCTCGCGTATGACCGTTGAGAAAGGCATCGCGCCAAAACTCATCGACCGCCTTTCGGAAGAAGCCAAGAAGATCACCATCGGCGATGGCATGGCGCCGGGCACGCTGCTTGGACCACTCGTCAGCAAGACTCAATACGACAAGGTCCTGAACTATATCGATGTCGGCAAGAGCGAGGCGACGCTCGTGACGGGCGGCGCGCGGCCGTCGCATCTCAATGAGGGTTACTTCCTTGAGCCGACGATTTTCGCCGACGTGCCATCCAGCGCGCGCATCTGGAACGAAGAAATCTTCGGCCCCGTCCTCGTCGTTTCGACGTTCGAAACCGAAGACGAAGCCTTGAAGCTTGCCAACGACAGCGAGTTCGGTCTCGCCGCCGCCGTCATGTCGCAGGATCACAAGCGCGCCGAGCGCATCGCCGATGCGTTTGAAGCGGGCGTCGTCTGGATCAACTGCTCGCAGCCGAACTTCCTTGAGCCGCCGTGGGGCGGCGTCAAGAAAAGCGGTATTGGCCGCGAACTCGGAACGTGGGGCCTTAACAACTTTTTGGAGCCCAAGCAGATCACGAAATATCTGAGCAGCGATCCTTGGGGCTGGTATCTGAAAGGCTGACGGCTCTCGCCGTCACGCCTTCAGGCGATAGCCCGTCCTGAAGATCCACCAGACGATACTCATGCAGATCGCGAGAAACACAAAGATCATCAGCACGCTGACGCCGACGTTTACGTCCGAAATCTCATAGAAGCTCCAGCGAAAGCCGCTGATGAGATAGACGATCGGATTGAAGAGCGTCACCGTCTGCCAAGCGGGTGGCAGCATCTTGATCGAATAGAACGTGCCGCCCAGAAACACGAGCGGCGTGATGATGAGAAGCGGCACCGCTTGCAGCTTCTCGAAGCCGTCCGCCCAGACGCCAATGACGAACCCCAGCATGCTGAAGGTCGCGGCCGTCAGGATCAGAAAGCCCAGCATCCAGAACGGGTGCGCAATATGAATCGGCACGAACAGGCTCGCCGTCGCTAAAATAAGCAGCCCCAGTAGGACCGCTTTCGTCATCGCCGCGCCGACATAACCGAGCACGATTTCGAACGGCGAGATCGGCGCCGACAGATGCTCATAGATCGTCCCGGTGAAGCGCGGAAAATAGATGCCGAACGAAGCGTTCGACGTGCTTTCCGTTAATAACGACAGCATCATCAACCCCGGCACGATAAACGCCGCATAGCTGACGCCCTCGATGTTCGATATCCGCGAGCCGATCGCTGCGCCGAACACGATGAAATAGAGCGACGTCGAAAGAACCGGCGAAATCACGCTCTGCATGAATGTCCGCTTCCACCGCGACATCTCGAAGATATAGATGGCTCGAACGGCTTCGATGTTCATCGCTTTTCCTTCACGAGATCGACGAAAATATCTTCCAGCGAACTTTGCGTCGTCGACAGATCCTTGAACGTGATGCCGGCCGCGCGCATGTCGTTCAGCAGCGCAGTGATGCCGGTACGCTCAGCGCGTGTGTCGTAGGTGTAGATCAGCTCGCTCTTGTCGGCGCCGAACTGCAGGCCATATGCACCGAGCGTTTCCGGAATAACGTCGACGGGAGCGGACAGCTGTAACTTAAGCTGCTTCTTGCCGAGCTTGCGCATCAGCTCGTTCTTTTCTTCGACAAGAATGATCTGCCCCTTGGCGATGACGCCGACGCGGTCAGCCATCTCCTCGGCTTCTTCGATGTAGTGCGTCGTCAGGATAATGGTGACGCCCGTTGCGCGCAGCTCTCGGACGATGTTCCACATTTCGCGGCGAAGTTCGACGTCGACGCCGGCCGTCGGCTCATCGAGAAAAAGAATGCGCGGTTCATGCGCCAACGCTTTCGCGATGAGCAAACGCCGCTTCATGCCGCCGGAAAGCGTCATGATGCGCGCGTCCTTCTTGTCCCACAGCGAAAGATCGCGCAGCACCTTTTCGACGAGCGCCGGATTGCGTGGCTTGTCGAACAGTCCGCGGCTGAAATTGACGGTCGCCCACGGCGTCTCGAACATGTCGGTCGAGAGTTCCTGCGGCACGAGGCCGATCATCGCGCGAACGGCGCGATAGTCTGTGACGATATCCTTGCCATCTACGGTGATCTTTCCGGCTGAAGGATTGACGATGCCGCAGATCGTGCTGATCAGCGTCGTCTTGCCCGCGCCGTTTGGACCGAGCAGAGCGAAGATCTCGCCCTGCTTGATCTCAAGATTGATATCTTTCAGGGCCGTGAAGCCGGAGGCGTAGGTTTTCGAGAGATCGGCAACGCGAATGATCGTTGTCATATTCAGGACTGTTCTGCTGTTTTGGCTGCGAGCGCCGGGAGGGGATCGCAGCACGGCGAGCATGTTGTCAATGGTATCCGCCTGCGACCCGGATAGTTTCGCCCGAGACCCAGCCGGAATTGTCCGAAGCGAGGAATAGCACGACCTTGGCGACATCATCGGGTTGTCCGATCCGGCCGAGAGGCGTTCCCGCAACCATCTGTTTCTCCAAATCGGAACCGATGAGGCCCAGCGTATGAACGCCTTCCGTTTCGACGGGGCCGGGAGCGATGCCGTTGACACGGATTTTTCTCGGACCGAGTTCCGCGGCAAGCACGCGTGTTACGGCGTCGACCGCCCCTTTGGTCGCCGAATACGAAACCGACGTCGGCATTGAGCCAGTGCTCGCAACAGAGCTAACGTTGATGATGCTGCCGCCGTTCGGACCGAAATTCTTGAGTGCTTCTCGCGCTGCTAAGATGGTGCCGAGGACATTGATGTTGAAGAGACGGTGGAACTCTTCTTCGGTCAGAGCGTCAAGAGGCTGAAAAGCATAGACCCCGGCGTTGTTGACCAGGATATCGAGTGAACCGAATGCTTTTTTTGTTTCGGCGAAAATGTGCTCGACATCCGCTGCCTTGGCGACGTCGCCCTTGACGGCAATTGCCTTCCCGCCCTTGGCGGTAATGTCCGCGACCACACGGTCGGCACCCTCTTTGCTCGAAGCGTAGTTGACTGCGACGGACGCGCCCGCCGCCGCTAATGCTCGCGAAATTTCAGCGCCGATGCCCTTCGACGCGCCGGTAACGATGGCGACCTTGCCTTGTAAGCTGGCCATATGCTTTCTCCTGCTTTGGATTGTCGCAATTGTGAAACTATTGATCCCGAATCATTCGGCCGGGGCGGCCGAAGGGTGACCGTGCGATTGGGGTGAATGCGCCACCGGAGCCGAGACATCGCCCGTATGCTTCAGCGGTCTGTTGCCGCTGAGCTTGCGCAGGATGACGTAGAACACCGGCGTCAGGAATATGCCGAATACCGTCACGCCGATCATGCCGGAAAACACGGCGACGCCCATGGCACGCCGCATTTCCGCGCCCGCTCCGATGGAAGTGACAAGCGGCACGACGCCCATGATGAAGGCCATGGAGGTCATCAAGATCGGTCGCAGCCTGAGCCTGCTTGCTTCGATCGCGGCCTGCACCGGATTGCGTCCGGCAAATTCCAGCTCTCGTGCAAATTCCACGATGAGAATGGCGTTCTTCGCCGACAAGCCCACGAGCACGATCAACCCGATTTGCGTGAAGACGTTATTGTCCCCGTGCGAGAGGTAGACGCCCGTGATCGCCGCCAGCAAACCCATCGGCACGATCAAGATGATCGACAGCGGAAGCACGAGGCTTTCGTACTGCGCCGCGAGCACCAGGAAGACCAGGAACACAGACAGCGGGAAGACCCAGATGCCGGAGTTACCGGCAAGAATTTCCTGATACGTGAGATCAGTCCACTCGAACCCGATGCCTTTGGGAAGGACCTGCGCCGCGATGCGCTCGACAGCCGCTTTCGCTTGCCCTGATGAATACCCCGGCGCCGCGCCGCCATTCACGTCGGCCGTCAGGAAACCGTTGTAACGCATGGCGCGTTCCGGTCCGGCAATCTGCTTGATGTTGAGCAACGCCGAAAGCTGGATCATCGCGCCGGAATTCGAACGGACTTTCAGCAAGCCGATGTCTTCGGGCCGCGCGCGATACTTTGCGTCCGCCTGCACGCGCACCGAATACGTGCGTCCGAATTTGTTGAAGTCGTTGACGTAGAGCGATCCGAGATAGATCTGCATCGTATCGAACACGTCTTGCACAGCGACGCCAAGCTGCCGCGCTTTCGTGCGGTCGATGGCGGCGTAAAGCTGCGGCACGTTCACCTGATAGGACGTGAAGATGCCGGCAAGTTCCGGCGCTTTGTTCAAGGCCGCCGTGAAATCCGTCATTGCCTTGGTCAGCGCGTCGTATCCCAAGCCTGCGCGATCTTCGACCTGCAGCTTGAAACCGCCGATGGTTCCGAGCCCCTGCACCGGCGGCGGCGGGAACATGACGATGAACGCATCTTTGATGACCGCATATTCCTGATTGAGCTTACCCGCGATGGCCGGCCCGCTGAGATCGGGCGATCGCCGCTCGGCAAAGGGCTTCAGCGTCGCAAAGACGATGCCGGAGTTCGAGCTGTTGGTGAAGCCGTTAATCGACAGACCTGGGAACGCCACCGCGCTTTCGACGCCCGGCGTCTTCAACGTGATGTCGCTCATCTTGCGAATGACGTCTTCCGTCCGATCGAGCGTTGCGCCATCGGGAAGCTGCGCAAAGCCGACGAGGTACTGCTTGTCCTGTCCCGGCACGAAGCCGCCGGGGACCGACTGGAACAGACCGTAGGTTACGCCGATCAAGCCGAGATAGATGAAAAACGCCAGCGCCTTGTGGCCAAGGATGCGTTTGACGCCGCCGCTGTAGGCATCAGAGCCCCAGCTGAAGGCGCGGTTGAAGCGTCGGAAGAACCAGCCGAATGCGAAGTCCATGCCGCGCGTCAGCCAGTCCTTCGGCTCATCGTGTCCTTTGAGCAGAACGGCGGCGAGAGCAGGGGAGAGCGTCAGCGAATTGACGGCCGAGATCACCGTCGAGATCGCAATCGTCAGCGCAAACTGCTTGTAGAATTGTCCTGTCAAACCTGTGATGAGCGCCAGTGGCACGAACACCGCGACGAGCACAAGCGCAATGGCGATGATCGGTCCGGACACCTCGCGCATGGCCTGGATGCTCGCGTCGCGCGCCGACAGGCCGTTCTCGATATTGCGTTCGACGTTTTCGACGACGACGATCGCGTCGTCCACCACGATGCCGATAGCGAGCACCAGCCCGAACAGGGTCAGCGCGTTGATCGAAAATCCGAACACATGCATCACCGCAAAAGTGCCGATGATCGACACCGGAACGGCAATCAACGGAATGATCGACGCACGCCACGTCTGCAGGAACAGAATAACAACGAGAACGACCAGCGCCACCGCTTCGAGCAGCGTGTGAATGACGGCCTCGATTGACGCCCGCACGAACTGCGTCGGATCGTAAACGATCTGGTAATCGACGCCTTCGGGCATGTACTTCTTCAGTTCCGCCATCGTCGCGCGGACGTTGTCTGAGATCTCGATGGCGTTCGAGCCGGGCGACTGAAAAATCGGAATAGCGACAGCCTGCTTGTTGTCGAGCAGCGAGCGTAGCGAATAATCGGCGGCGCCAAGTTCAATGCGCGCAACATCGCGCAGGCGCGTCACCTGATTGTTATCACCTGCTTTGACGACAATGTTGCCAAACTCCTCTTCCGTCGTCAGGCGTCCTTGCGCATTGACGGAAAGCTGGAAATCGAGGTTCGGAAGCGACGGTGATGAGCCGACGACGCCCACGGCGGCTTGCACATTTTCGGCGCGCACGGCGTTGACGATGTCCATCGCAGAAAGGCCAAGCTCCGCAGCCTTCGCCGGATCGACCCAAACGCGCATCGAATAGTCGCCCGAGCCGAATAGCTGCACGTCGCCGACGCCGTTGATGCGCGCCAGGCGATCCTTGACGTTGATCACCGCGTAGTTGCGCAGATACGTCATGTCGTAGCGGTTGTTTGGCGACAGCAAGTGCACGACCATCGTCAGGTCGGGCGAACTTTTTACCGTTGTGATGCCGAGCGCGCGTACGTCTTCAGGCAGGCGCGGCTCCGCCTGTGCAACGCGGTTTTGTACCAGCTGTTGCGCCTTGTCAGGATCGGTTCCCAGACGGAACGTCACCGTGAGTGTCATCAAGCCGTCGGTCGTCGCCTGGCTGCTCATATAGAGCATGCCTTCGACGCCGTTGACCTGCTCCTCGATTGGAGTCGCAACGGTTTCCGCAATCACCTTTGGGTTGGCGCCCGGATAGTTGGCGCGTACCACGACCTGCGGAGGGACGACCTCTGGATATTCCGAGATCGGCATTGCCGGCAGCGAAATCAGGCCGCCGAGAAAGATTAACGTCGACAGCACGCCCGCGAAGATCGGACGGTCGATAAAGAACTTCGAGATATTCATGACAAGCGTGCCTGACGAGGTTGGTATGAAGCCTTGCTGTGTTGAGGCTTATTGTTGAGGAATGTCGGCGGACGCGTGCTCTTCCGTCAGCGGCTGGCCGTTCATTGCCACTGACTCCGGAGCCACTTCGTCGCCAGGCTTCACGTGCTGAAGACCCGCGACGATGATGCGATCGCCCGTATTGAGGCCTTTCGTGATGATGCGCAGATCGTCCGTCATCGCGCCGAGCTTCACTTCGCGATAGACAGTCTTGTTGTCCGGGTTGACGATCATCACGTACTTTTTGTCCTGGTCCGTTCCGATCGCCCGTTCGCTGATCGCGACCACCGGCGCGGGTTGGAACCGGGCCAGCCGGACGCGAACGAATTGCCCGGCAATCAGCCGCCCATCGCTATTGTCGAAGCGCGCGCGCAGGCGCACGGTGCCGCTCCCGACGTCGACTTTATTGTCGACGAACTGAAGCGCGCCCGGCTGCCAGGCGCCTTCGTTGATGGCGGTCGACATCTGGACGGCGATCTTCTCAACGTGCGCCGTCGCGTTGGCTTCCGGCGAGAGCGTCGCAAGGGCGCGCGCGACGACGTTTTCATCGGCATTGAAGCTCGCGTAGATCGGATTGACGGACACGAGCGTCGTCAGCAGCGGCGCGTTTGGCCCAGCCTCGACAAGATTGCCGACTGTAATCTCTCGACGCCCCACGCGCCCGGAAACCGGCGCGCGCACTTCCGTCCATTCGAGATTGAGTTTCGCAGTCCGCAGCGCCGCTTGCGCGCTTTTCAGATTGGCGACGGCCGCATCGTAGGCGTTCGCGCGCGTATCGAGTTCGCGTTCGGAAAGCGCATCGCCGATGATCTGCCGTGCGCGCGCAACGTCGGCCTTGGTGAAGACCACCTGAGCTTGTGCAGCCGCGACGACGCCGTTCAGCCGGTCCACCTCCGCTGCATAAGGCGCCGGGTCAATCGTCACCAGCGAGTCGCCAGCCTTCACCATCGCGCCTTCGCGGAAGTGAATGGCGACGATCTGCCCGGCGACGCGGGGGCGCAGATCGACACGCTCGACTGCTTCGAGGCGACCTGAGAATTCATCCCAGACGCTTGCCTCGCGCGCCTTGACGGTTGCGACCGAAACGGCGACCGGGGCGTGAACTGATGCCTCTTGCGCGAAAGTCGCGTCGAACGGCACGCCGACGAGTGCTATCGCGACTGCTGACGCCGCTAGGCCGTTCAAAAATTTGGATCGTGTTTTGCTGCTCATGATCGTCGATCTCTTCGAGGTTTGCTGGTCGCACGGACCCAAGACCGACCCTTGCCGGACCGGCCGTGCGCGCGAAAATTTGGGGAGCGAGAACGCCAGCCGCTGCGCCGGCTGCCGTTCTCGGACAGCTTCAGGAGAAATTGTCGAGGCTGAGCCCCGGATGCCAACGGTCGTCACGCTCGCTGAATTCAGTCGGCGTCGGCGCCCGGCGATATCCACAGGCGGATACAACAAACGGGACGTGATCCTCGTCGGCCATTGGCTCGCCGGCGCGACTTGCGAACCATCCTGTCAAACCCCGAAGGGCCGCTGCGGTCGAAAAAGTGAGAGAGCTTTTCATAACGAGCGCGTTCCCTATATATACCGAGCGGTACGGATATAGGTCGCGGTAAGGTGCTGTCAACTACTATTTGTACTGATGAGTACGTAAATGTATAGTGGGTCGGCGAAGAAAACGAAGTTCGGGAGAGAAGCGGTGCAAAAAGAAGCGGTGCATAAAGGCCGCCCGCGCGAGTTCGACGTCGACAAGGCGCTCGACAAGGCGCTCCACGTCTTCTGGCAGCATGGCTATGAGGGCGCCTCCCTGTCGGATCTGACGGAGGCCATGGGCATCAGTCGCCCAAGTCTCTACGCGGCCTTCGGCAACAAAGAGGAGCTTTTTCGCCGCGCTCTTGACCGCTACGCCGAAAAGGGCCCAGGCGCGATCCAGTCGGAAGCCCTGGCGGAACCGACCTCTAGAAAGGTCGTCGAACATCTTCTGCATTCGGTCGTGATGTCGCTGACCGACCCCTGTAATCCTGCCGGATGCCTTGCCGTACAAGGCGCGCTGACATGCAGCTCGGCCGCTGAATCGATCAAGCAAGAGCTTTGCAAACGCCGTTCCGAAGCTGAGGAAAATCTCCGCTGTCGCTTTGAGAAAGCCAAGGCAGAGGGCGATCTTGGCGCCGATTCAGATCCTGCCGCCCTCGCGCGTTACGTCTCGACCGTGACCCAGGGCATGTCGGTGCAGGCCTCGGGTGGTGCCTCTCGCAATGAGCTGCTTGCCGTCGCGGAGATGGCCCTGAAGGCCTGGCCGGCCTGATGGCAGACATGCCGCGAACCGCGCTTGCCTGCGGCGGCCAGGTCTTGTAGGTCGCGCCAGGCACGGCCACGACTCTTCACAACTGAAAATAATCGGCGGAGCATGCGCTTATGGCGAATGGGTTGATCACGCGTCTTATCGGAAACCGATCTCGCCGAGCGGGTTTCAACGCAGCAGCTTTGGTCCTCGCCACGCTGGCGATATCGCCGCTGTCGGCAGTCGATCGCGCGTCGGCCGACGAGACCTGTCCTGACCGCAATGCGGGCCTCAAGCTGCCCAAAGGATTTTGCGCCACGATTTTCGCCGACAATGTCGGCTCACCACGCCACTTGGCCGTTTCCGCTGATAACGTCGTTTACGCCAATAACCAGAAATCGTTGCTTGCGCTTAAAGACACGAAGGGTGTGGGGCACGCCGATGTCATCGAAAAATTCGGACCGGCCGGCGAGGGCGGCACGGGCATCGGCGTTTACAGGAATTGGCTCTATGCCGAGATCGGTGATGAGATCGTTCGCTATCAGTTGAAACCCGGCGAAATCGTTCCCACCAGCAAGCCAGAGGCGATTATTTCGCAGTTGCCTATCGACGGCGATCACCGGCCGCGCCCGTTTGCAATCACGCCTAAAGGCGAGATGTACGTCGATCTCGGCTCGGCGACGAATTCTTGTCAGGAAGACAACCGCACCAAAGGGTCTCCCGGCATCGACCCGTGCACCGAGCTTGAAACGCGCGCCGGTATTTGGCGTTTCGATGCCGATACGCCGGGCCAGATCTTCTCATCCGCTCAGCGTTACGCAACAGGTCTGCGAAACGCCGAAGGCATCGACTACGGCGCAGACGGCCGCCTCTACGCCACCCAGCACGGGCGCGATCAGCTTTATCAAACTTGGCCGAAGCTTTACTCATCCGAGCAAAGCTCCGATCTTCCGGCCGAAGAACTCGTCGAAGTGCGCGACGGCGGCGACTACGGCTGGCCATATTGTTATTATGACGGTTTTCAGAAAAAACTGGTTCTCGCACCGGAATACGGCGGTGACGGCGGCAAGGCCGTTGGGCGCTGCGCCGACAAACTCCCGCCGGTTGCCGCCTACCCAGGACACTGGGCGCCGAACGATCTGAAAATCTATAAGGCGAAGCAGTTTCCTGACACATATCAAGGCGGCGCATTCATCGCCTTCCACGGTTCGTGGAATCGGACGTCGGGCGGCCAGCAGGGCTATAATGTCGTCTTCCAGCCCTTGAAGGACGGCAAAGCCTCTGGCCCGTATATCATTTTTGCTGATGGCTTCCGGAACGGAGACGGAACAGGCGTCGAGCACCGTCCGACAGGGCTTGCAGTCGGTCCCGACGGTGCGCTTTACGTTGCCGACGACGCTGCCGGTCGCATCTGGCGGATCGTCTACAAAGGCTGACGTTTAAATCGTATTCGCGAGCGGGGCGCGGAGACTTGGCAGCAAAAGACATCGCGTTCCTGACAGGCGCTTCGGGCTTCGTCGGCTCGGCCGTCGCGCGCAAACTTCTCGACGATGGGTTTGCGGTGCGCGCGCTGGTTCGTAAGAGCAGCAATCGCGCTAATCTCGCAGACATTCCGCTCGACGTCGTCGAAGGCGATATCCGCGATGCGGCTCTCGTCGAAAAGGCCATGCAGGGCGCGCGTTACGTCTTCCACGTAGCCGCCGACTATCGCCTGTGGGCGCCCGATCCTGAGGAGATCGTCAGAACGAATACGGAAGGCACGCGCGCCATCATGAGTGCTGCGCAGACGGCCGGCGCCGAACGGATCGTCTACACATCGAGCGTCGCCACGTTGCGCTTGGCCGGCGATGGTACGCCGTCCGACGAAACGATGCCGCTCAAGGCAGAAGACGCCATCGGCGCCTACAAGAAAAGCAAGGTGCTGGCCGAGCGTCTCGTCGAACGCATGATTGCCGACGACAACCTGCCCGCGGTTATCGTTAATCCCTCCACACCGATCGGCCCCCGCGACGTGCGGCCCACGCCGACCGGCCGCATTGTCGTCGAGGCTGCGGTGGGCCGGATGCCTGCCTACGTCGAGACGGGCCTGAACCTGGTCCATGTCGATGATGTCGCGGAAGGTCACGTTGCCGCCTTGAAGAAGGGGCGAATTGGCGAGCGATATATCTTGGGGGGCCAAGACATGACGCTCGGGCAAATGCTCGCTGAAATCGCGCAACTCGCCGGACGCCGCGCGCCGACGATCAAGCTGCCGCGTGAACTGATCTATCCGATCGCCTATGGCGCCGAACTCGCCGCCCGCGTGACGGGCCGCGAGCCTTTCGCGACTGTCGATGGCTTGCGCATGGCGAAGTACAAAATGTTCTTCTCCTCCGCGAAGGCGGAGCGCGAGCTTGGCTATCGGGCGCGTCCGGCACGCGAAGCTTTGGCGGAAGCCTTCAATTGGTTTCAGCGCGCGGGGTACCTCAAGTGACCGCGCTGACCGTCATCGCAAGTATCGGCCTCGCCGCGTGGCTCTATCTTCTCCTTTTTAACGGCGGCTTCTGGCTGAGCAGCGAACGCGAGGAAGCTGAGCAGAACAAATATCCTGAACCCAAAGTTTGGCCGCGCGTCACAGCCGTTATCCCGGCGCGTAACGAAGCCGATATGCTGCCAGGATCTCTAGCGTCGCTCGTTAAGCAGGATTATCCCGGCGCCTTTTCGATCGTCCTTGTCGATGACCAGAGCACCGACGGGACCGCCGACGTCGCTCGCGCCATTGCCGCGGCGTCGAACCGCGAGATCACCATCGTCAACGGCGCACCGCTGCCGCCACGCTGGACCGGCAAAGTCTGGGCCATGCATCAAGGCATCGCGACGGCATCGGCAGGAGACGCGCCGCCGGAATACCTGCTCTTGACGGATGCCGACATCGGCTATCGTCCCGATGTTCTGAAATCGCTGGTCGTTGGCTCGACCGCGAATGGCCGCGCCATGACGTCCGTGATGGCTAAGCTCAAATGCGACAGCCTCGCCGAGCGGTGGCTGGTTCCCGCCTTCATCTTCTTTTTCGAGATGCTTTACCCGTTTCGTCGCGTCAACCGGCGCGCTGATCGCACGGCCGCAGCAGCCGGCGGCTGCATGCTTGTCGAACGCACTGCACTTGAGCGCGCCGGCGGCATCGCTGCCATCCGAGGCGCCCTTATCGACGACTGTGCACTCGGAAAACTGTTGAAAACGCAGGGCCCGATTTGGCTTGGACTTTCCGACCGTGTCCTGAGCCTCAGACCCTATGAGGCCTTCGAAGATATTCGCCGAATGGTTGCGCGATCGGCTTACGCCCAGTTGCGTTATTCGCCGGTTTTGCTGGTCGGAACGGTCCTCGCGATGCTCGCAATTTATGTTGCGCCGCCCGCTCTGGCTGTACTCGCCGGTTATCCAGCGAATATGCTCGCTGCCGTAACGTACCTATTGATGTTTATCGCATATCAGCCGACGTTGCGCTTTTACAACCGTTCGCCACTTTGGGGCTTGGCGCTACCACTTATTGCGACGGTGTATGTGGGTTTCACGTTAGATTCGGCGTATCAGCATGTACGGGGTCGAGGCGGTCTGTGGAAGGGCCGCGTTCAAGCCGAAGTAGGGCGGCAATGACAGTCGATACGAAGTACAAATCCGGCAAGTCGGAGGGTGACGAGAACTTTCCCGTCGCTTCGCGTATCGTCGCTGCGCGCCATCGCGCGCCGATCCTGGCGTTCTACCGTTTTGCTCGCGCCGCTGACGACGCAGCCGACCATCCGACGCTCGATCCGCAATCGAAGCTTTCGATCCTTGCTGCACTTGAAGACACGCTACTCGGTCGTTCCGATGCTGCAACGGATGCGATCGCGCTGCGCGAGCAGCTGCAGCTTCGAAACCTCAGCTCGCAGCATGCGCTCGATCTTTTGAAAGCCTTCCGCCAGGACGTCACGAAGCTCCGCTACGAGACGTGGGAAGAACTTCTCGATTATTGCCGCTATTCGGCGATGCCGGTCGGCCGCTTCGTGCTCGATGTCCACGGCGAGTCCAAGTCGACGTGGCCGGCATCGGACGCGTTGTGCGCGGCACTGCAGATCATCAATCATCTGCAGGACTGCGCGAAGGACTATCGCAATATCGACCGCGTCTACATTCCGCGAGTGGATCTCGCCGCGCATGGCATCGGTGTCGAAGCGTTGGCGGAACCGCAGGCATCTCCCGCGCTTCTGGCGTGTATCCACGCTCTGGCCGAGCGAACCGAGACGCTGATGCCCGATGCCGCGTTGCTTCCGCCGGGCGTTTCCGATCTTCGTCTTGCCGCCGAGACGTCTGTCATTGTTGAACTCGCGCGCAAGCTGATTGCCATTTTGAAAACGCGCGATCCATTGTCGGAGCACGTGCATCTGTCAAAATTGCAGGCGGCGATGGTCGCTTCACGCGCCACAGCTGCTACGGTCGCGAGCCGGGCTCTTGCACGTTTCGCGTTTTCGAAGTCGACGGGGATGATGCCGCATGAGCGCTGAAGTTGATACCTTGAGTGTCGAAGACGTTCCGGCAGCGGCAAGCAGCTCATTCTATGCCGCGATGCGGGTGCTCCCGCGCTCGCAACGGGATGCGATGTATCACGTCTACGCCTTTTGCCGGGCGGTCGATGACGTCGCCGACAACGGCGGCTCGCGCGACGTGCGCCACGCCGACCTCGAACGCTATCGCACCGACATTGAGCAATTGTACGCTACCGGCCGCACGACGCCGCGCACGCGCGATCTGCTCCTGCCGATCCGGCAGTATGGTCTTCTGATGGACGATTTCATCGCGGTCATTGACGGCATGGAGATGGACATCCTCCGCGATCTACGCGCGCCGGAATGGAAAGTTCTCGATCTCTATTGCGATCGCGCCGCCTCTGCGGTCGGACGTCTGTCTGTGCGCATTTTCGGCATGGATGAGAAGCCGGGGATCGAGCTGTCGCACAATCTTGGCCGTGCTCTGCAGTTGACGAACATTCTGCGCGACATCGACGAAGACGCCGCGATGGGCCGCCTCTATTTGCCCAAGGAAGCGCTGCGTGATGCCGGCATCGACGACACATCGATTGACGCCATTCTTGCCAATCCGGCATTGGATCGTGTCTGTCGCGGCATCGCCGAGATCACACGGAAATATTACGATCGCTCCGAAGCGATCATGGCCGCCGCGCCGCGTCGCGCTGTGCGGTCGCCGCGCATGATGGCGACGGTCTATCGCGGGATTCTCGAAAAGCTGATCGCCCGTGGCTGGAAAGCGCCGCGCGTGGACGTGCGTCGTTCTAAGCGCACAGTCATCTGGGCGGTTCTGCGTGACGGCATCTTCTGAATGACGAACGGCACCGTTCACATCGTCGGGGCCGGTCTCGCCGGCCTTTCGGCGGCGGTTGCGCTGGTCGGTCAAGGACAAAAGGTCGTCGTCCACGAACTCGCGCGCCACGCAGGCGGCCGCTGCCGATCCTATTTCGAGCCGGCGCTCGGAATGACGATCGATAACGGCAATCATCTTCTGCTGTCGGGAAACGCCAGCGCGCTTGCCTTTCTCGACAAAGTCGGCGGCAGGCATCTCCTCGGTGAGCCGCAGCACGCCGAATTCCATTTCTTCGACCTCGCTGCCAAAAACAGCTGGGTGTTGCGGCCGAACGACGGCCCTGTGCCGTGGTGGATATTCAGCAAGGACCGCCGCGTGCCGCAGACGCGGGCGAGCGACTATCTTCGCCTCGGCCGCCTCTTGAAGGCCGCACCATGCGAAACGGTCACGGAAAAGATCGACTCGAACTCGGTGCTCTATAAGCGGCTGATGGAGCCGGTACTGCTTGCGGCGTTGAATTGCGATCCTAAGGAAGGGTCGGCGCAACTCGCAGCTGCCGTCATTCGCGAAACGCTCGGGCGGGGCGGCAAGGCCTGCCGTCCGCTGTTCGCCGCCAATGGTCTGGGACCCGCGCTCGTCGATCCGGCAATTTCATTCATCGAGAAAGACGGTGGCGAAGTACGCTTCGATCATTCTCTTCGCGCCATCGAATGGCAGGACGCGCGCGCTCGCGCCTTGCAATTCGACGACGGCCGGGTCGAGTTTGGTCGCGACGATCGCATAGTCCTCGCCGTACCGGCCTGGGTGGCGAAAACGCTTGTCCCCGAATTGCGCGTGCCGACCAAATACCGTTCGATCTTCAACGCCCACTTCGCATATCCATCGCCGAAAGGCGTGCCGAAGATTACCGGCGTCATCAATGCTACGACGGAATGGCTGTTTGCCTTCGACGACAGGCTATCGGTAACGGTTAGCTCAGCCGATCGCTTCAACGAAGCCGAGCGCGAGCCACTCGCCCGCCGCATCTGGTCCGAGGTTGCGACAATCGCCGGGATCGACGCTGACCTTCCGCGATGGCAGATCGTCAAGGAACGCCGTGCGACGTTTGCGGCAACGCCGGACGAGAACGCCCTGCGACCTCGCGCGCAAACGCACTGGAAAAACCTTTTTCTTGCCGGAGATTGGACCGCCACCGGCCTTCCCGCGACAATTGAGGGCGCGATAAGGTCGGGCGAAACCGCTGCCAAACTGGCGATGGCGACACAACTCTGATACGACGCTCGGACTTCTGGAGAGCCCGAAATGACTTTCGAATCCACATCGCAATCCACGCGCTTGGCGTCTGAGATCACGGCACGTGAGTTGACGCCGTCAGAGATCGAAGGCGCGATCGCGGCGGCGAAAAATGCTCTCCTGGCGCTTCAGCGCGATGACGGACATTTCGTCTTCGAGCTTGAAGCCGACGCGACGATTCCCGCCGAATACGTTCTGATGCGCCATTATCTTGCTGAGCCGGTCGATGCCGTACTCGAAGGCAAGATCGCCAACTATCTTCGCCGCATCCAGTCGGAGGACGGCGGCTGGCCGCTGGTTCACGACGGTGCGTCCAACATCAGTGCCAGCGTCAAGGCTTACTTCGCTCTGAAGATGATCGGCGTCGGCATCGACGAGCCGTACATGAAGAAGGCGCGCGGCTGGATACTGTCGCAAGGCGGCGCCTCACACAGCAACGTCTTTACGCGCAACCTGCTCGCTCTTTTCGCGGTCATTCCGTGGACAGGCGTCCCGGTGATGCCGGTCGAGATCATGGTGCTGCCGCGCTGGTTTCCGTTTCACCTCGACAAGATTTCCTATTGGGCGCGCACCGTCGTCGTTCCGCTGACGGTCTTGAACGCCCTGAAGCCACAAGCGCGCAATCCGCTTGGCGTCGGCATCGCCGAGCTTTTCACCATTCCGCCGGACGAGGTGAAGGTCTGGCCAAAGGGGCCGCATCAGAAATCGCCGTGGTCCGAAATCTTCGGCGCCATCGACCGCGTCTTGCGCTTCACCGAACCACACTTCCCGAAGTCGCTGCGCAAGAAGTCCATCGATAAGGCTGTCGCGTTTGTCGATGAGCGTTTGAACGGTGAGGATGGGCTCGGCGCGATCTTCCCGGCGATGGTCAACGCTCTGCTCGTTTACGACGCGCTTGGTTATTCCAAGGATCATCCGAACTATCAGACCGCGCGCGGCTCGATCGAAAAGCTTGTTACCGTCAACGACGACGAAGCCTACTGCCAGCCATGCCTCTCGCCGGTTTGGGATACGGCGCTGTCGGCCCATGCTCTGATGGAAGTCGGGGACGCTGAAACCGAGGCTGCCTCCGACCGCGCGTTGCAGTGGTTGAAGCCGTTGCAGGTACTCGACACCGTGGGCGACTGGGCCGCGACGCGTCCGAACGTCCGTCCCGGCGGCTGGGCCTTCCAATATGCAAACCCGCACTACCCCGACACCGACGATACCGCCGTCGTCGCGATGGCGATGGACCGCACGCTGGGGCGTACCCAGCAGCCTGACACGACGTATCGCGAAGCCATTTCGCGCGCCCGCGAGTGGATCGTCGGCATGCAGAGCAAGAATGGCGGCTGGGGCGCATTCGATGCCGATAACACCTACGAATATCTGAACCAGATCCCCTTTTCGGATCACGGCGCGCTGCTCGATCCGCCGACGGCAGACGTCACCGCGCGCTGCCTCTCCATGCTGGCACAGCTCGGTGACCGTCCCGGGAACAGCTACGAACTCGATAGGGGCATCGCGTATCTCAAGCGCACCCAGGAAAAGGACGGCAGCTGGTACGGCCGCTGGGGTATGAACTATATCTACGGCACGTGGTCAGTGCTGTGTGCGCTCAACGTTGCCGGTGTCGAGCCGTCTTCGAGCGTCGTGCGCAAGGCCGTTGATTGGCTGCTCGCTATTCAGAACAAGGACGGCGGCTGGGGCGAAGACAGCGAAAGCTACACGCTCGATTATCGCGGTTACGAAGCGGCGCCTAGCACCGCGTCTCAAACTGCCTGGGCGCTGATGGGTCTGATGGCCGCCGGCGAGATCGACAACCCGGCCGTGAAAAAAGGCATCGCCTATCTCACGTCGACTCAGGCCTCGGACGGCTTCTGGAATGAGAAGCGTTTTACGGCGACAGGCTTTCCCCGCGTCTTCTATCTCCGCTATCACGGCTATTCGAAGTTCTTCCCGATGTGGGCACTCGCACGCTACCGTAACCTGAAGGCCTCGAATACCAAGGCCGTGCTCGTCGGGATGTAAGGTGGCTCTAGGCTTCGTCATCGCCGCAACGGGGTTGAAGGCCGAGGCGCGCATCGCTGAGCGGCCGGGACACGTGAAAGCCGTTATCGGTGGTGGCCGCGAAGACCGCCTCGCAACGCTACTTCAAGAAGGACTGACGGAAAGCACGCGCGGCCTTATCAGCTTTGGCATAGCGGGCGGGCTCCGGCCCGGACTGAAGCCCGGCACAATCATCGTCGGCACGTCGGTACTGCACAGTAGCGGCAGGATATATCCAGCAGACGCGCGCTGGAGCGATCGGCTGTTCGAGGCTCTACCGAACGCCGAAAGCGGTCCGGTTACAGGTTCGAGCACGATCATCGCCAATCGCGACGAGAAGCACGCGATCTATCTCAAATCTGGTGCCTTTGCGGCCGATATGGAAAGTCACGTCGTGGCGCAGATGGCGGCCGAGAGAGGACTACCGTTTGCGGTCCTGCGAGTGATAGCCGACCCGTCGACGCTGGGCCTGCCACCCGCAGCCGTCAACGGTCTCAATCCGGACGGGTCGCCGAACATTACGGCCGTTTTAAAATCGCTCGCGACGCAACCGAGCCAGCTATGGGACATCATCCGCATAGCCGGCGCGACGCGTCGCGCGATGAAGAGCTTACTCCGCTGCCACCGGCTTCTGGGCCCGGGCCTCGGCTGCGCTGATCTCAGCTAACTTGTTCTCGACATGCCGTGAGAACACGAACTCAGCCGGACGCTGCTTGTCGAGTGCGATTTCGGGCGCCATCGGACCGTCCGTCTTGACGCCGCGAAGCGCAACCGCCGCGATCTTCCACGGCTTCTTGACGGCATCCATGACCGCAGTTGCTTCAAAGCCCGAATGCACCATGCAGTCGGCGCACTTCTCGTAGTTGCCGGTGCCGTACTTGTCCCAGTCCGTGCTTTCCATCAGCTCCTTGAAGGTTTTCGTATAACCTTCGCCGAGCAGATAGCAGGGCTTCTGCCAGCCGAACACGGTACGCGTCGGGTTGCCCCACGGCGTGCAATTGTAAGTCTGGTTGCCGGCCAGGAAGTCGAGGAACAGCGCCGACTGGAAGAACGGCCAGGCCCGTCCGCCCTTGCCGAGCTTGAAGATGTCGCGGAACAGCTGCTTCGTCTTCGTGCGGTTGAGGAAGTGCTGCTGATCGGGGGCGCGCTCGTAGGCATAGCCGGGCGAAATCGTGACACCGCCGATATCGAGCTTCTTCATCTCGTCGAGGAACTTCGCGACCTGCTCGGCCTTGGCATCGCTGAACAGCGTCGTGTTGATGTTGACGCGGAAGCCTTTTGCCTTGGCAACCTTGATCGCTTCCACAGCGCGATCATAGACGCCCTTTTGGCAAACGGAACGGTCATGCATCTCCTTGTCGCCGTCGAGATGGATCGACCAGTTGAAATTCTTGTGCGGCTTGTAGAGATGAATTTTTTTCTCAAGCAGCAGCGCGTTCGTGCACACCGTGACGAACTTGCCTTTCTTGAGTGCACCCTCGACGATCTCCGGCAGCTCTTTGTGCAGCAATGGTTCGCCGCCAGCCAGCACGACGACCGGCGCGCCGCATTCGTCCATCGAATGCAAAGCATCGGCGACGGAAATGCGCTGGTTCAAAATCTTGTCGGGATAATCGATCTTGCCGCAGCCCGCGCACGCGAGGTTGCAGCGAAAGAGCGGCTCGAGCATCAGCACGAGCGGATAGCGTTTGTTCCCCCTGAGGTGCTGTCCGATGACGTAGGCACCCACAGACAAAGCTTGGTTTAATGGAATTCCCACCCCAACGGGCTCCTTCTAGTGGTGCTCACGGCAACATGAGTACCCGTCATGATGCTTCGAGCAATTCAGGCGGCAGGCGGAAGGTTATCTTTTCTTCGACGCCGTCAAGCGTCTCGATTTCGATTGGCCCCGCCTTACCTATCGCAGCTAATACGTCCTGGACAAGGACGTCGGGCGCCGAGGCACCCGCAGTTACGCCGACCGTCGCAACTCCGGCGAGCCAAGCCAAATCGACTTTGCTGCCGTCGGCGACGAGATAACTTGGAACCCCACATTCCGACCCGATTTCCCTCAGGCGGTTCGAGTTCGAGCTGTTGCTCGCTCCGACCACCAGCAAAAGCTCGACATGCCGGCAAAGGTCCCGCACTGCCGTCTGCCGATTTTGCGTGGCATAGCAGATGTCACGCGTTTCCGGCCCAATTACGTCCGTGAACCGCTTTTTGACGGCCTCGATCGTCGACCGGGTATCATCGACGCTGAGCGTCGTCTGGGTGATGTAGGCGACGGGGGTATCATCCGGAATATCGAGTTTCGCGACATCCTCGCCGTTTTCCACAAGGTAAACGGGACCGGAGATGCGCCCCAATGTCCCTTCGATCTCGACGTGCCCAGCATGCCCGATCAGGATGATCGTTCTGCCCAGTGACGAATAGCGCTGGCCCTGCTTATGGACCTTCGAGACGAGGGGGCAGGTCGCATCGACGACATTGAGACGGCGAAGGCGCGCCTCGTCCTCGACGGAATGGGAAACGCCGTGCGCACTGAAGATCGTGACGGAGCCGTTCGGCACGTCCGCTAGGTCCTCAACAAAACGGGCGCCCTTGGCTTTCAGATCTTCGACGACGTGCCGGTTGTGGACGATTTCGTGGCGCACATAGACAGGCCCATCACGATGAGCAAGTGCGCGCTCGACGGTGTCGATCGCACGAACGACGCCTGCGCAAAATCCCCGGGGCTGTGCCAGAATCACTTTCATGCAGAAACCCCCCGTTTTCTGCCAACCGGGCATCGCCGTTGCGGGCTTCAGCCTTAAATCCGTACGTCAAAGACTGATAGCTTTGACGTGCCCACCCTTGAATATCTCTGACCTTACGCGCGAACGCTGTGCGGGGCAGCAAAGCCAGCGTCGCGCCATTCACGCTGGCGGTATGACGTGTCTCAAAAGCAACACAGATCGCATGCTCCTCCCCCTAGCGGCTCGACATGACGGCCGTCCGGAGTGCAGTGGTTGGGAGGGATGCCCTTTGCTTACGAACAGGAAGAGTCGCCGCAGAATGGCCAAACACGACACTCCGCAATGCCGCCCAAACGTGACGGTGCTCGAAGCATGATCGAGCGCGTCGTTGCCGGCATTGTTGCAGCCTCGGTGCGGCTGTCATGGCTGACGATTTTGCTTGGCCTCGCTGTCTCTGCGGGCGCGATTTATTACGTCGTCAATAATTTTGCGATTACCACCGACACGAGTCAGCTGATTTCGCCGGAGCTTGATTGGCGTAAGCGCGAACGCCAGTTCGACGCTGCGTTTTCCCAGCACACCGACACGATCGATATAGTCATCGACGGTAAAACGCCGGAGCTGACAGAGAGCGCCGCCGCCGAGCTCGCAGCCGCTCTCAGCAAATCAAAACCAGACCCGTTCCAGATCGTGCGCCGACGCGATGGCGGACCGTTCTTCGACAAGAACGGCTTGCTCTATCTGTCGCTGCCCGAGGTACAAGACATTACGGCAGGCCTCATCAAGGCACAGCCGGTGCTCGGCACGCTATCGGCTGATCCGACCCTCAATGGCTTGGCGAAAGCATTGGCGCTCGTCCCGCTCGGCATCAAAGAAGATCGGGCGAAGTGGATCGATTTCGAGAAGCCTTTGGGTGTGATGGCCAATGCCATGGACGGCATGCTGGCCGGCAAGCCGACGTACTTTTCATGGGGGCAGTTGCTGACTGGCGGCGCGCCGAGCCCGTCGGAGCTACGTCGCTTTCTCGAAGTAAAACCGGTTTTGAATTATTCCGATCTCGAACCCGGTGCCGAAGCGACCGTTCTCATTCGCGCGACGGCCAAACAGCTGGGGTTGACCCCTGAGAATGGCGTTCGGGTCCGTCTCACCGGCTCAGTCCCAATGGCGGATGAGGAGTTCGGCACGGTCGCGGAAGGCGCAGCACTCAATACTACGCTTACCATTGCTGCTGTGCTGGTCATTCTTTGGCTGGCGCTGCGATCCGGCAAGATCATCTTTGCCGTGCTTGTCGGTCTATTTTCCGGCCTCGCGATCACGGCAGCGCTCGGTCTCTATCTCGTCGGCGCGCTCAATCTCATCTCCGTTGCTTTTGCGGTCTTGTTCGTCGGCATCGGTGTGGATTTCGGCATCCAGTATGCCGTGCGCTATCGGCACGAACGCTTCAGCCGACAAGGGCTTCGGGATTCACTCGTCGCGGCCGGACGCAATGCGGGCAAGCCCTTGGCGCTCGCTGCCGCGGCCACAACCGCTGGATTTTATGCCTTCTTGCCGACCGATTACGTCGGCGTTTCCGAACTAGGTCTCATCGCCGGTAGCGGCATGATCGTCGCGTTTTTAACCAGCATAACGCTGCTTCCGGCGCTTCTGGAGGTGCTGAACCCACCCGGTGAGTTGCACGATGTCGGCTACCGCTCGCTGCAGCCGGTCGATCGCTTCATGGCCCGGCATCGCAAGATCATTCTTGTGCTCACTGCAGTTGGCGTGGCGGCTGGATTGCCGCTGCTCGCAAAGCTCGAATTCGACTTCAATCCGATCAATCTGCGCAGCCAAAAAGTCGAATCCGTCTCGACCTTCAATGACCTGATGCGCGATCCGAACACCGCGCCGAACACGATCGAAATTCTGACACCGAACCTCGCCGATGCCAAAGCGCTCGCGACGAAACTCGACAGGCTGCCCGAGGTCGACCGCACCGTAACGCTCGCAAGCTTCGTTCCCGATCATCAGGATGAAAAGCTGGCGCTCATCCGCGATTGCTACGATTTGATCGGCCCGACAATCGAGCCGGACGAGGTCGCGGACGCCCCGACAGACGCCGACACGAGGCAGACGCTTCTCGATACCGCCAAGGATTTCGAGGACGTCAGCAAATTGCCTGGCGCTTCGCCGCTCGCCGCGCACATGGCGAGCACGCTGCGCAAGCTCGCCGATGCAACCCCTGATGTCCGCGCCAAAATCGGCGCCGCATTGCTCGACGGCATGAAACTGCGACTGACACAGATCCGCGCCGCTCTTAAAGCGGAACCGATCACGTTGAAAAACCTGCCGCCCGAAATCGTCGCCGACTGGGTGACAGCCGACGGCCGTGCCCGCGTCGAAGTCGGCCCGAAGGGTGACGGCAACGACAACGCCAATTTGCGCCGGTTCGCATCTGCTGTTCTCGCCGTCGATCCGAACGCAACCGGCGTCCCGATCCTGATCCAGGAATCGGCAAAGACGGTCGTTCGTGCCTTCATTCAGGCGGGGCTGCTGGCGTTCGTTTCGATCACGATCATTCTGTTCGTCGCGCTGCGCCGAGTGACGGACGTGCTGTTGACGCTCGTGCCGCTGCTGCTCGCAGGTGTCGTGACGCTGGAGCTTTGCGTGCTGCTGAAACTGCCGCTCAATTTCGCAAATATCATCGCGCTGCCGGTGCTGCTCGGCGTCGGAGTGGCGTTCAAGATTTATTATGTGCTGGCATGGCGCGCGGGTGAAACGAGCCTGCTTGCATCGCCGTTGACGCGCGCTGTCATGTTCAGCGCGATGACGACGGCGGTGGCCTTCGGAAGTCTGTTCTTTTCAAGCCATCCCGGCACGTCAAGCATGGGCGAATTGCTCGCCCTTTCGCTGGTGACGACGCTCGCGGCTGCCGTTCTATTCCAGCCCATATTAATGGGCCCGCCACGTACGGTAGCGAGCCCTCAGGACAACAAAATTCCAGAGGCCGTTGAGCCTTAAGTGAGCTCTAAGCGGCGGCGCTGCGGCGCTCACGCAGGAACTGGAAGAATTCCACGCCCTCGCGAAGGCGGCGCTTCATCATGTCGGGCTGTGTAACCATCTCGCCGACGATCGCGGCGATCTTCGGCACCCGGAAGTAGAACTTGCGATAGAAGTCCTCGACCGAGTTGAAGATTTCGGTGTGCGACAGGCCGGGATAGTGCAGCGGCGCGATCTGGATGCCGTTGTCGTTAATGAGTTCGGCGTTGTCGACATCGAGCCAGCCGTTCTCGGACGCCTGCTTGTAAAGGAACGTCCCCGGATAGGGCGCTGCCAACGAGACCTGGATCGTATGCGGATTGATCCGCGTCGCGAACTTGATGGTCTCCTGGATCGTCTCCTTCGACTCGCCCGGAAGACCGAGGATGAAGGTGCCGTGGATCTTGATGCCAAGCTCGTGGCAGTCTTTGGTGAACCGCTCGGCAACTTCGACCCGCATACCCTTTTTGATGTTGTGCAGGATCTGCTGATTGCCGCTCTCGTAGCCAACGAGAAGCAGGCGCAGGCCGTTGTCTTTCAGCACTTTCAGCGTTTCGCGCGGCACGTTCGCCTTGGCATTGCACGACCACGTAACGCCGAGCTTGCCAAGTTCCTTCGCAATCGCTTCCGCGCGCGGCAGGTCGTCGGTGAAGGTGTCGTCGTCGAACATCAGCTCTTTCATCTGCGGGAACGCCTTGAGGATGTATTTCACTTCCTCGATGACGTGCCCAACGGAGCGGGTCCGGTAGCGATGGCCGCCGACCGTCTGCGGCCACAGGCAGAACGTGCAGCGGCTTTTGCAGCCGCGACCCGTGTAGAACGAGATGTACGGATGCTTGAGATAGCCGATGAAGTAATTCTCCATCACGAGGTCGCGTTTGTAGACCGGCGTAACGAAGGGAAGCGTGTCCATGTCGTGCATCACGGGGCGGTCTTCGTTGTGCACGATCACGCCCTGCGGGTTGCGATAAGATAGGCCCTTGATGTCGCTCCAGGCCTTGCCGTCGGCGACGTCTTTGATGGTGAAGTCGAACTCGTTACGCGCCACGAAGTCGACGATCGGCGCGTCCTTCAGGCTCTCATCGGACTGAACCGCGACCTTAGCGCCGATCAACCCAACCTTTAGGTTCGGGTTCGTCGCCTTCATTGCCTCGATGACCTTGACGTCGGAATCGAATGATGGCGTCGAGGTGTGCAGCACCGCTAGATCGTAATCGCGAACTTGGTTGAGCACGTCCTGAAGACTTGTGCGGTGAGGCGGCGCGTCGATCAGCTTGGAGTTCTCGACGAGCGCGGCGGGCTGCGCCAGCCAGGTCGGATACCAGAACGATTGGATCTCTCGGCGCGCCTGATAGCGCGAACCGGCTCCGCCATCGAAGCCGTCGAACGAAGGAGCCTGCAGGAAGAGTGTGCGCATTTTGGCGCCTTTCATATCGGCGTGACGGTTCCATCGGAGCCGACGCTATAGCGACGGCCTCTCCAGCTGACGGCTCCGGGCATGAAGCTCGCCACGAACACTGCGAAGCTCAGCATATCCCTCAGCGGACTGAGCCACCACGTGCTCTTGCCCCCACCCGCCAACTTCTCAACTTGTATCGGAACAAAAAGGCGGCAGGCAAGCGTCCCTGCGAGGATCATCCACGCTATGGCGCTGAAGCCACTGAGCGGCAACGCTGCCAGTGCAAAAGGCAGGGGATGCGTCACGATGGATCCTGCGTACCCCATGGGGTCGACAAGACGAATCGTCCGCGCCCAACGGAGTTCATGCGCCCAAAGCTCTTTAAACGACGCTTCCGAAAACGTATGCCCGACCGTAAACGGGGCAATTTCGACCTTCAGACTGAGACGGCGGACGGCGTCCCCCATCGCGTAATCATCAGCAAGAGTATCAGCGAAGGCCTCGAAGCCGCCGATTCGTTCAAGCGTGCTTCGCCTCAGCGCGATCGTTGAACCGAAACAGGGCTTTGCCAGTCCAACGGCAAGGCCGACAAGCACGCTCGGAAGAAAGTGCTGATCGACGGCCGAGGCTGCCATCCGCGACCAAAAGCCTGTGAGCGCCGTGCCGCGGTAGAGACACGTGACGAGCCCAACTCCGGGTTGCTGCAAGATCGCTGAAACGTGCTGCGCATAGTCGGGAGCAACGCGCATGTCACTGTCGCTGAGAATAAGAAAATCATGCTTCGCAGCCGGAAACATGTTGGCAATGTTTTCGACTTTCGGATTTCCCCCGCCGCGTCGCTTGCCGACGACCAGTTCGAGGTCGCGCGAAGGGAACTGCCGTTGCAAACTGTGGACAACTGCGATGGCCGGGTCCGCCGGGTCCTGGACCCCGCACAGCATCTGCAGATCGCGCGGGTAATTTTGCGCGCAAAAAGAGGCGAGACTCACGTCAAGGCCGGTTTCTGCACCGTAGAGCGGCTTTATCAGCGTGACATTTTCGAAGCGTTCCAGTTTAGGCTTGGGTTCACGGGCAAATCGTGCCACCAAAAAAGTCGCAAACAGAGCGTAGATGCAGCCGATTAAGGCAATGAGGGTGCATACAAGCCACAGACAGGACGTCATTCGGACGTTACTTTCTGGTTTGAGTTGGGAGCAAGCCTGTCGGCAGTGGCAGGAAGGCTAGCGCCTCGTGCGCGATTACGGTAGATCTGGAATTGCTCGGCTGGTGGGGCCAAGCAGGGGGAATATCGGGACGTGAAAGTCAGCGCCATCCTAAATTGGGTCGGCTGCGTTTTCGTTGGTGTGGGCCTTTCGGCTTGCGCCAGCACGTCACCGCCTGCGCTGGAGCCCCAGCATCTTGCAGCCACCGGCGACGACACCACACCGAAGCCGGTGTCTGATCCGAACGAGGCGTTCAACCGCCAGATGTTCGACAACAGCCAGGACTTCAACCACAACGTTCTTTATCCGGCGGCGGAAGCTTATAATAACAACGTACCGGAAAGCGTCCGTGATCGCATTGATGCGTTCACGACGAACCTTTCCGAGCCGATGACGTTCGCCAACAACGTGCTGCAGCTTCGCCCTGGGGCCGCGGTGACGACGCTTGGGCGTTTCGCGCTGAACTCGACATTGGGCCTGGGTGGCCTGTTCGATGTCGCGGCTGAACAGGGCATGACGCATCAATCGGGTGACTTCGGCCAGACGATGTACGTCTGGGGGTATCGCGACAGCGCCTATGTCTATCTCCCCGTTTTGGGTCCGACGACGGTGCGAGATGCGGTCGGCAGTGGGGTTGAATTCGGTGCGTCCTTACCTGCTGCGGCTTTGATCCCGACGAAATTCGCGACGCTCGCAAGCCGGGTCGATCTCGCCGGAACCGTGACCAGCCCGCTCTCGAACCTCAGCAAGGCTGAGGACATGAAGACGCTGGAAGACAGCTCGATCGACTTCTATTCGATGCTTCGCAGTGTCAGTCAGCAGAAGCGGCAGGCCGAACTAGATGAAGCCATAAACACGAGTGTCCTGACGAGCACCAACCCGCCGGTCCGCGATCCCAATGCGATCGAACCGGTGACGGAACTCGTCTCATCGCCGATGATGCTCGAAGATCGCCGGGTCACCGACGTTCCAAAGATGACGCGTACCGCCGACCGCAGGCCGTTCGTCGTTGTCGGACCGCCGACCGCCGTTCAGGCGTCGCCAGCCGAGGAGCAGGCGTCTCCCGCCGAAGAAATGTCTCCGGCGCAAGAACAGCCGTCTCCGGCCGAAGAGCAAAAATCGCCTGCCGAAGAATAATCCGCAGTTGATCATGATGCCGCGCGTCGCGATCTCGAAATCCGTACAGTCAGACGTTTTGCCACCGCACGAATGATTCGGGCTTGGCCCGATAGCCGCGAATAAGCGCCCTGTTCACGAGCCACGAGAGCCGTGAAGCTATGGCCATGATCCGCCGACGTCGGCTCCTATAACGGCTTTCACCCGGTCAAAAAATTAAGGGCGCCGATTGATACGGCGCCCTCAAAATATCCGAGCTATCGAGACGGGTGATCTCTCCCTCAGCTGCCCGAGAGCAGTTTGTCGCCCTGCTTCTTCAGGGACGCAATGAGCGCATCCGGTCCGCCGGCCTTCAGGATGGATGAAAACTCAGAGCGCCGGCTCGCCAGTTCGCTGATGGTGCCGTCGAGATAGATGTCGACGATCTTCCAGTCCGGTCCCGATTTCCGCATGAGATAGTTGATCGCGACAGGCTTGCCGTTGCTCTGGATGATCTGCGTCTTGACCATCTTGTCAGCCGCGCCTCGGTTGGAAATCTCGACGATCCGGAAGCTTTCCCCCGAGAATCCATCGAAGCGCTTCGCGTAGGTCGCGATCATCATGCGCCGGAACAAATCGATGATGGACGCCTGCTGTGCAGGCGACAGAGATCCCCACGTTTGGCCCACGGCCAAGCGCGTCATCAGCGGTGTATCGTAAATCTTCGACAGTACCGGTGCGAGCGCTTGATAGCGCCCCTGCACGCCCAGGGACTGAGCCTGCTTCATGGTGTCCAGAAGTGCCGTGTTGAGGCCGTCAATCGTCGCTTCCGGAGAATCGGCCGCCTGCGCCGTCGTAAATGACGCGGCCGCGACGGATACCATCACGAATGCTGCCAACGATAACCCAAACGCCTGCAATTTCCTGATCAGGAGCATTGCCCCTCCCTCGATATCTTCAATGAATGCCTTAGCCCCGCCATTATCAGCGTTTCGGCTATAAGGACCTAGGCAGTTACAATGGCGGTATTTAGTCGGCCATCCTTCTAATTTGTGAGGCTTGGCTGCAACACATCCCCGCAGAGTCCAGTCTGCGCTGTATGATCCATTTTTTGCGACGTGTCATAGGTTCATAATTTGCCATCGAGCTCGGGACTCGAGCGGCAGTTGGGGGAGTTCGGTCATGGATGCAAGGGTCACTCGGCCATCCAAAACACCGCTTTTGGATCAAGTCGATACTCCGGACGATCTCAAGCAATTGTCCGAAAGCGAATTACCGCAGCTCGCGGACGAGCTTCGCACGGAATTGATCGAAGCCGTTTCGCAGACGGGCGGCCACTTGGGCGCTGGTCTTGGCGTCGTCGAGTTGACGGTTGCTCTGCATTACCTCTTCGATACGCCGCGCGACCGTCTGATCTGGGACGTCAGCCACCAATCTTACCCGCACAAAATTCTGACCGGTCGCCGCGATCGCATTCGCACGCTTCGCCAGCCCGGAGGTCTTTCCGGTTTCACGAAGCGCACCGAGAGCGAATACGATCCGTTCGGCGCCGCGCATTCCTCGACGTCCATTTCGGCTGGCCTCGGCATGGCCGTTGCCCGCGAGATGTCGGGCGGCACGAACAACGTCGTTTGCGTCATCGGCGACGGTGCAATGAGCGCGGGCATGGCCTACGAGGCGATGAACAATGCCGGCGCGCGCAGCGAACGGCTGATCGTCATCCTGAATGACAACGAGATGTCGATTGCGCCGCCGACAGGTGCGTTGTCGTCCTATCTCGCCCGCACGACATCGAGCGATTCCTATCTTTATGTTCGCGATCTCGCGAAGCAGCTTGCCAAGCGCCTTCCGAAAAGTTGGGGAGAGCGCGCCGCGCGCGTCGAAGAATATACCCGCAGCCTCTGGCATGGCGGCGCTTGGTTCGAAGAACTGGGTTTCTACTACATCGGTCCGATCGACGGTCATGATCTCAGCCAGCTCGTGCCGATCTTGCGCAACGTCCGCGATGCCGAGCAGGGGCCGATCCTCGTACACGTCGTGACGAAAAAGGGTAAGGGCTACGCTCCGGCCGAAGCTTCCGCCGACAAGTATCACGGCGTCACGAAGTTCAATGTCGTCACCGGCGTGCAGACGAAAGCTCCGGCCTCGGCGCCGTCATACACGCGCGTGTTCGCCGATAGCCTCATCGACGAAGCTAAGAAGGACGACAAGATCGTCGCCATCACCGCGGCCATGCCGGACGGCACGGGTCTCGATGTTTTCGGCCGCGCATTCCCGGATCGCACGTTCGATGTCGGCATCGCCGAGCAGCACGCCGTGACGTTCGCAGCCGGTCTCGCAACTGAAGGTATGAAGCCATTCTGCGCGCTCTATTCCACGTTCCTGCAGCGCGGCTACGATCAAGTCGTGCATGACGTCGCGCTGCAAAGCCTGCCGGTGCGCTTCGCCATCGACCGCGCTGGTTTTGTCGGCGCTGACGGCGCGACGCATGCCGGATCGTTCGACCTCGCGTATCTCGGCTGTCTGCCCAACATGGTCATCATGGCTCCGGCCGATGAATGCGAACTCAAGCACATGGTCGCCACTGCCGCGGCGATCGACGACCGTCCAAGCGCGTTCCGTTATCCGCGCGGCGAAGGTACAGGAGTGGCGCTTCCCGAGACGGGCATTCCCCTCGAAATCGGCAAGGGTCGCATTTTGCGCGAAGGCTCGACGATTGCGCTTCTCTCGCTCGGGACGCGCCTTCAAGAAACACTGAAGGCCGCCGATCAATTGGCTGCGCTGGGTCTGTCAGCCACGGTCGCTGACGCGCGTTTCATGAAGCCTCTCGACACCGATCTGATCCGCCGCCTCGCCGAAAACCATGACGTGCTGATCACCGTCGAAGAAGGCTCGATTGGCGGCTTCGGCAGCCACGTGCTCCATTATCTGGCTGAAAACGGTCTGCTCGATCGCGGTCTCAAAGTCCGATCGAAAGTGATGCCGGATGAATTCGTCGATCAGGATAAGCCGGAAGTGATGAACCAGCGCGCCGGGCTGTGCGCTCAGGGCATCGTCGAGACGGTCTGCGACGCTATTCAGCTCGAAAGAGCGCCCTCGAAGACAGCCGCTCGTGGCCACGCCTGCTGATCTGGCAATTCATCACGCCGCCATTTCCGTGATCTCGGTCACGCAATTGGCGGCGGTTTTATTTCTTTGAGCGCTTGCTGCTCTTTTTGTCGTCGTCATCGCCCGCGATCACCTTACGGCACTCGGGGCTGAGCCGATTGATATTCTTATTGAGGCACGCGACGATCTTATCTTCGTTAGGGATCTGCCAAAAGCAGAGGCTCAGAACGTCGGGCGTGCAGGCAGATTGTTCTTCGGCAGTACCGCTGTGAGCGGACGCGCCGTGCGTGCTCGCAACCACGAAGACCGGCGCTGCAAGCCCGGCCAACAGCATCGCTCCAAGTCGAAATATTCGTTGCACGGTCTTGAACCTCACAAGAATGGTTGGCGTCGCGATCGGGCTTAGTGCTTCTTGCGCGCATTCGCTTTGGGCTTGTCGCCTCTCATCACGTCACGGCAAGCAGGGCTGAGCTTTGCCATGTTCTTGTTCAGACAGGCAACGATGCGCGTTTCGCTTGGGATCTGAGCCGAGCAAAGTCGAAACACGTCTGGCGTGCAGGCCTGCTGCTCGTCGGCCGTGCCGCTGTGCGCAAAGCTCGCTTCTGCGCCGGCGCAAAGGAAGGCCACGATAAGCGCGCCTACCGATGCCATGCGCGTCCTAGAAAAGTTTCCGATGATCACGTTTGCTCGCTGACAGAAGAATTGATGTGTTACCGCCCGCCGATATGACGATGCGCAATGGTGAGACTAAGGCACGTCCGTAACAGTCCGCCAGCCTATCGTCCCTGACGCGCGTTCGCCGACGGATCATTTAAGTTAACAACGCCAAAAAAGAAGCGCCGCCGTCGCATAGGCGTCCGGCGGCGATAGATTTCAGGGTTTCGGAAACCGTTCAGGCAACAGAGATTTTGCTGGGCGCCACGACCGGAAAGTCGACATCGGTCTTGAACGTCTCGTTGAAGAAGTTCGTCCATACGTTGAGCGCGACGTGCTGAACAATCTCAATGACCTGACCGTCGTCGTAGCCAGCAGCTTTGACAGCGGCCAGATCGGCGGCGCTCACATGGCCACGTGCCTCCACAACTTTCATCGCAAAGCGAACGGCGGCATCGGCTTTCGGATCGTTCGAGGCGCCATTGCGATTGGCCGTGATTTCAGCGTCGTCGAGCTTGGCGAGGTTCCGCCCAAGGTAGGTATGCGCTGAAAGGCAATAGCTGCAGCCGTTGAACTCTGCGACGGCCAGCGCGATGCGTTCGCGGGTCTGCGGCGGCAGCTTGCCCTTTGCCAGCGCGCCCGAAAGACTAAGGTAGCCCTCCAAAGCGGCGGGGCTTGTTGCGATCAGCCGAAACATGTTTGGAACGGTACCGAGCTGTTTATTCACCGCCTCTAGGAGCGGCTGTGCAGTGGCGGGAGCATCAGCAATGGTGGCTGGGGTCAGGATGCGGGACATGGGCGTCTCCTACTCTCTTCGGGCCGGGATTGGCCGACGCCCCTGAATTAGGTCCTTTCATTTTCACGAAATAGTCGACAATATTGGCAGCCACCCTACCGGATTATGAGAGTCAAAAATGGACCGCTTCGACGCCATGTCGGTGCTTCTTGCCGTAACGGACGCTGGTAGCCTCTCGGCTGGAGCGCGCAGGCTCGGCATGCCGCTGGCAACGGTTAGCCGGAAGGTGTCCGAACTCGAAGCCCATCTCCACACCAAGCTCTTGAATCGCGGCAGCCGTCGATTGGAGCTGACCGACGCCGGACAATCGTACGTCGCCGCCTGCCGCAGAATCCTGGAAGACGTCGTCGAAGCCGAGCGCGCAGCCTCCGGCGAATATCGCGCGCCGCGCGGTGAGTTGGTCATTACGGCGCCGATCGTTTTCGGTCGCTTGCATGTGCTGCCGATCGTCGGCGCGTTTTTGAAAGCCTACCCGGATATCGACGTACGCTTAACGTTGGCCGACCGCGTCGTGAACATCCTCGAAGAGCACGTCGATGTCGCTCTTCGTATCGGCGAACTCCCCGATAGCAGCCTGATTGCGAGCCGCGTTGGATTGATTCGCCGCGTTGTTTGCGCGAGCCCTGATTATCTTGAAGCACGCGGGACCCCTGCCGATCCGAATGATCTCGAATCGCACGATTGCGTCACCTTCGAAGGCCTGATGTCGTCACGTTCGTGGACCTTCTGGAACAATGGCGTGCCCCAGGTTGCCGCCATTCACTCCCGCCTCGTCGTCAACACGGCGGAGTCTGCCGTCGACATGGCGGTCGCCGGACTTGGGTTGACGCGCCTGCTTTCCTACCAGATCGAAACACCGCTTGCAGAGGGAAAGCTCAAGGTCGTGCTGGAGCGGTTCGAGCCACCCCAGGTCCCGGTCAGCCTCGTTTACGGCAGCAACGGACTGCTGCCGCTGAAGCTTCGGGCATTTCTCGACTTTGCGATGCCTCGGCTGAAAGCGAAATTGACCAAAGCCTCTTCGCCCGCCGAGAGCAGCTAGAAATTAAGGGTTTGTGCTCGGAGCGGCAGGCGTTGTCGCCTCGGCCGGAGGCGTCGTCGCTTCGGCAGGTGCCGCCGGTTCGCTCGGTGCGGCTGCCGGTGCCGCGCTCTCTTCGGTCGGCGAAGAACGGACTTCGCACAGCGTCGCGGAATCGAGCGACGCCTTGTTCATGAATGCCCAATTCGCGAACGCGATGTAGCAGACGGCAACCGTTTCCTGCTTCTGTAACGTGACGACGACGTTATCGGTCTTGACCTTTTCCGTGACCCTCTTGGCGACCTCGAGAGGAATGAGCGTCACAGATTTGACTTCGTAACCTTTGCCGACGAGCGCAGTGAACGAAGATTGCAATCGCTCGTCTGCCGAGGCTGGAGCCGAAATCAAAGCTGCCGCAGTGGCGAAGGCGAGTCCAAGGCTGATGCTGCGCATCCCGTCCCCTCTCAAGTTATCGAAGCCCTCAGGCTAATCAATAAAACGTCACTACTACGGCGCGCCGAGGCTCTCAACCCAGCAACGGGCGGCTGCGGCCATGAACTGGGGACAAGAGCGACTTTCCGAGCGCGATAGTGCGTTTTGCCTAGGTTTTATTAGGATAAAAGATCGCGACTGGGCCAACATAGTCGGGCGGCGCCAGACTTGGAGCGATCTCGTCGCCGGACTTCAGGAACTCGGCAAGGAAATGGGTATGCGCGCCATTGGGTGACGACTCGCCGGGGCCTGGAATTCTGGAAAAGATTTCGATGCGCGCCGCAGCGCTTTCAACGATGCGATGCGGACTCAAAGCGACAAATTGATTGAGCATGACCGGCATGAAGTCCGACCAATGCCGCCGATCATGATCCGATAGCGCCGATGTCAGCGTCTCGTCCCGCGTGCGAACGCAGAAGCGGGTATATCGGCGCCCAATTCCGAGATCGAAAAGTTCGTCGCCGCGATGCGTCTCGTCGATTGCGCCGGCATCCAGCCCAACAGCTTGAAGTGCCGAACCAGATTGAATGGCGGCGCGTCCTCTCGGTAGTCCGAGCACAATCGGGCCGCCATCGGTGAACGCGAAAGCACGAATCTTATCGTTGATCGCGATACGAAACGCAGCATCCGCACGCCGTGCGGTTATCACGCCGTCCTCGACGTGCAAATCAATCGGTGTGTTATCGGCGCTGGGAAACTCCGCGACGGCGCCCGGCACGCCGACGACCCACGCGCCTTGCCGAGCGACGAGGGTGTCGCGGACCCAGTTAATCAGCTCATCGCGAACCCACGGCAACACACGAACGCGCACCGAGAGCTGTGCGAGCCGTTCCGGCAGTTGCTCCCAGACGGAGTCGCGCCGAGCTTCGCTCATCGCCATCCAGTCGCCGATTTCAGCGGCCGTGCGCGCGCAGCCAAGGCAAAAGCCCGTCGTGTCGTCGAGTTTGCAGATTCCTATGCAAGGCGAGTGGCGTGCCACTAGCAGACAGCCTTTTCGGATGTTTGGCGATTGCAGGCCAGATCGCAGCAGCAAGCGCAATGCGATCTGGCTGGCTTTGAGCGGCGCGTGCGCCGTTCAATGAGCGATTTTCTCGTTCGATCTGTCGACCAGCATTCCAAATATAATGCCAATCGTCATCCACAGGATGCCCTGAATGCCGAACGACACCACACGGAACTTCCAAAGCAGATCGGCAGGAAAATCATTTGGAACTTCGTTGATCGGCGGCAGGAAATAGCCCGCAAGCGCCGTTAGGGCAATGTAGACACCGCCTCCGATCAGGATGGCGTTCCAGCCGCCGACCTGAGCGAAGAACTGCCGTCCAGCGCTGATCGCGATCGCCAACGCGGCGAGAGAGAAGACGATCATTCCGAAGTAGAGCTGCGTTCTGTAGCCGATCGTTTCCGGTGACCCGACCGCAGGTGGGTTGGCCGGATACTTGATGTTTGGAATGAAGTAGATCGCCAGAAAGCCAAGCGCCGCTATGATGATCGCCGTGGTCCGCGGTGACATGCCGACGAGAAGTCGGCCGTTGAAGAACGCAAAGGCCAGAGCGAAAAGACCGCCCATCGCGGTACCGACGACGGCGACGCCGGTGAACAGGCCGAAGCTCGCCTGCACCGCGCGGCTGACGATTTCCGGTTCTTCCGGCTCACCGCTCGCTTTTGCCATTTGCTCTTCGAAGCCGATCGCCCGATCGACCTGAGGCTCGCCGAAAACCTTCGCAAAGCCAAAAGCCAGAATACCAGCGAGAAGCCCGGCAATCATGCCGCGCACAAGAAGAGATACCATATCCGAAATTCTCCGCCGCGGTTAGTGGCAGGGGAAGCCGAGAAGGTGACGGGCGTCATGCACATACTCGTGCACGTACATCCCGTTGAAAATCGCCGTGGCGCCTTCTTCGACGCCGATGAAATACATGGCGAGGAGGAACAGCAACCCGGCGAAGATCGCCCAGGGGAGAATCTGGCGAACCGGAACAGGCGTAGCGAAGCCGCCTTGAGCGCCGAGAGATTGTGCGACGATAGAAGAATGAGCCATTTTAAAGAGCCTCCATGGGATTACGCGTCCCGTTTCAAGGTGTGCTCTGATCACGAGGTGGGTCTGACTTTCGGTGGACGCTTGGAGCGACCCACGATTACAGTGGCGCGACCGTTCCGGAATTTCACCGGCTTCCTACCCGTGAGGATGCACGTCTCACCATAGGGCGGGCCGGGCATTTGTCAACGCAAGCCATTGAGCCAAGATGCCGCCGCGCCTGACCTTTGTTGCCAACGCCTCGACCCCGGCGGCAAGGCGCGCGGCCTTCCCGCTCGACGAAGGCATCGACGATTTTGGCCGGCGGGACGCGTCCGCAATGGCCGGCGAATTTCGCAATTCCGCCATCGTCTTCTCCAGTCCCGCCCGGCGGGCGCTGGAGACTGCCGCTGTCTTAGGACTTTCCCCCCGGATTGACCCGGCGCTGAGGGACATCGAACTTGGCGACTGGGCAGGCCGCACCCTGAGTAGCATTGCTCAATCCGACGCCGACGCATTAGCAGGCTGGCTCTCCGACCCGGGCGTAGCGCCTCATGGCGGCGAAACAGTTGAAGCGCTCATCGCGCGGACGTCGGTCTGGATGCAGACGATTTCGGAGCGTGAGGGACGCATTTTGGCCGTGACGCATCCGGCGGTCATGCGCGCGGCGATTGTCGCCGCGATCAAGGCAAATGCGAATTCATACGCGCATATTGATATTGCGCCGCTTTCCGTCGTCGAACTGACATCGAACGGACGGCGATGGGCGCTTAAATCCATACGAAGTTAGAACGCGCCGATATTGCAGCAGGGAAAGACAATTCGCATACATTTCATTTTGTATTTTGTATTTGCTGGTCCTCGTTTTGCCTTTGTAGTTCCGCGCCACGTTGTCTCGGAATGCGGAAAGCGGCAATGGATTTGATACTTTAGAAGTGTTCACCCTATTGCCGGGAAAAAATCGGGGGTACACTATGCCAATGTCAGACAACGGATCTGACGCCCCCCTCCGGTGTTGGCGGCCGGTTTGAACTTCAAGTAAGCGAGGACAACATGGTCGGTATAAAAAGCTGCGCGACCGCGGCGGCGCTCGCAGCGTCGCTTGCGTTTTCCGCATTTGCTCCCCTCGGCGCTCAGGAAATCGAGCACAAATCCAAAGAGGCGATCAAAGGAGCTCCTGCGCGAGCGGTCACGCAGGAAGAATTGTCGAACGCTGCGAAAGATACCAAGCAGTTTCTTCACACCAACGGCAATTACGACCAGACGCGGTATTACCTCGGCAAACAGATCAACACCGGCAACGTTGCAAAGCTTCGTCCGGCGTGGATCTTTCAGATGGACGTAAAAGAGTCGCTAGAGACGACGCCTATCATCGTCGGCGACGTGATGTACGTGACGACATCGTTCGATCATGTCTACGCGCTGAACGCCAAGACCGGCGAGCAATACTGGCACTACAAGCACAAGATGGGGCCGATCACGACATATTGCTGCGGCCCGAACAATCGCGGTGTCGCGGTTTACGACGACAAGGTTTACCTCGCGACGCTTGATGCCAAGCTTGTCGCGCTCGACGCCAAGACCGGCAGCCTCGTTTGGGAAACGGAAATCGCCGATCCCGAAGACGGCTATAGCGAAACGATGGCGCCGACAGCCGTTAACGGCAAGATCATCATCGGCACCAACGGTGGCGAATACGGCATCCGCGGTTTCGTCCGCGCTTATGATGCCAAAACCGGCAAGCAGGTTTGGAATTTCGACACGGTGCCGGAAAACACGGTCGGCGTCTGGGCCACGAAGGATGCCACGGGCAAGGATCTGCACCGCGACATCGAAGCCGAGAAAGCTCAGTTCGCCAAGACTGGCGATCCCTACAAGACGTTGGGTGGCGGCGTTTGGCAAAATCCGGCGGTTGATCTCAAACTCAATCGCTTGTTCTTCGTGGTCGGCAATCCGTCGCCGGACCTCGACGGTTCGCTGCGTCCGGGTGACAATCTCTACACGGACTCGCTCGTATCGATCGATCTCGATACCGGCAAATACGTCTGCCACCTTCAGTATATCCCGCACGATGTTTGGGACTTCGACGCTGTCAGTCCGCCGATCTTGGTCGACGTCAAGGACAAGGACGGCAAGGTCGTTCCGGGCGTCATCCATGGCGGCAAGACCGGTTTTGTCTATGTTCACAACCGCAAGGATTGCAGCCTGATCCGCTTCTCTGAGCCGATGGTCGCGCAGGAGAACATGTGGACCTTGCCGACACCGGGAGGCGCGCGCATGCTTCCTGGCGCAAACGGTGGCGTTGAGTGGTCGCCTATGGCGGTCAACCCGAAACTCGCTCTGACCTATGCTGTCAACTTGCACCAGCCGATGACCTATCAGGTTCAGTCAAGCCCCTATCCCGATGGAAAGCTGTGGCTTGGCGGCGCCTTTAAGGTCATTCCGACCGAGGCTTCGTTCGGAAACGTCACTGCGGTCAACTACAACACCGGCAAAATCAAATGGCAGGTCAAAACGCCTGAGCCGATGATGGGCGGCGCGCTTGCAACCGCGGGTGATCTCGTTTTCACCGGAGAAGCCAACGGCTGGTTCCGCGCCTACAACGCCGAGAGCGGCAAGATCCTGTGGTCGTTCCAGTGCGGCGCAGGCGTCAACGCTCCGCCAGCGGCGTATTCGCTCGACGGCAAGGAATACATTGTCGTCGGCGCCGGCGGAAACACGCAGATTGACTTCAAGCGCGGCAATAACATCATTGCCTTCACGCTCAACTGATTATGTGGACGTCGGAAAAGGAGCGCGCGTGCTCCTTTTCCGACTTTTATTTTAATCGTCGTCGAAGACCGGGAGTTTCGATATGCGGCAGGCAGTAATTGGATTGGGGTTGCTCGTTGCCGCAATCTCGACCGGCAGTCATTCGGCATTCGCCGACGACATCGCTGACAAAATTCAGCTTTGCGCAGGCTGTCACGGCGAAAACGGCGTCCCGCAGCAAAAGACGACCCCTGTCATCTGGGGGCAGAACCAGGGCTACCTCTACATCCAGCTTCGCGACTTCAAGAGAGGTGCGCGCAAGAACGATCAGATGTCGGCAATCGCTGAGGGATTGAGCAAAGACGACATGAAAGCGCTGGCCGCGCATTTCTCTGGGCTCAAGTGGCCGAGTATTCAACAGCCGTCGCCTTCCAAAGACGTCACCAAGCACGCGCTCACCGTGATTGGCTCAATCGGCTGTACGTCGTGCCATCTCGACCAGTATCAGGGTGACAGCACGACGCCACGGCTGGCCGGCCAGCAGGCCGCTTATCTCCTCAAAACGATGACGGATTTTCGCGATCACAGCCGGGCGAACAATCCCGGCATGTCGGATCTCATGAATGCAGCCCAGCCGGCCGATCTCGACCCAATCGCCCAGTATCTTGCAAGTTTGACGGTGATTGGCGGCGGCGGACAGTAGCCGCTCCCACCTCCATCAACTCGCCGCGAGCCTCTTTTTGAGTTCGTCGTTTGAGGCGAGGTCTGCTGCCGTCTTTCCCGACTTGTCACGCAAGGTCCGGCTCGCACCGTGTGCGAGGAGTACATCGACGGCGCGCTCGTGGCCAAGCGAAGCTGCGATCATAAGCGCCGTCCGCCCGCGATTGTCCCGGTCGTCGAGATGCGCGCCGCGCGCGATAAGCAACGCCAGGACGTCCGCGACATCGCTCGTTCCCGCGCCGTCTTCGTGTCCAGCTGCCCACATCAACGCGGTCAGGTCGTTGCCGTAGCGAGCGTTCACGTCGACGGAATGATCGAGCAGAATGCCCGCAACTTTAGCGAAGCCGCGGGCGGCCGCGTAGCAGATCGGTCCCTTTCCTGTCGCGTCCGTGCGCTTGGGATCGGCACCCTTGGCGAGCAATAGCGTCGCGATATTTTCATTTCCCATGTAGGCGGCGGCTTCTAACGGCGTCAGTCCGCTGCGGCCTGCGAGATTGACGTCTGCGCCATGTGCAACAAGGGATTCGACGGCCGGTTGGTTGTCTTGTTCCGCCGCCAGGAACAACGCGGTCGATCCATCGAGATTGCGCGCATCGATAATGGCGCCGTGCGCAATGAACAGATTCAGTATGTCGGTTTGTCCCGCCTTCGCCGCGTGCGACAGGGGCATCGCGCCTTGGCGGTCGCGCGATCCCAGTGACGCGCCATCGTCAAGAAGGCGCTGAGCAAGCTTCAAGCACCCTTTATCGGCAGCGGCCGACAGCGCTGCGTTGATCTCCAGTGGCCCGGCCGATGGTTTGATCTCCTCGTAATGCTGGTCTTGTTCTTGGCAGATGCGCATCTTCGCGGCGGCAGCGTCCGTCGCCGCGATCGTGCAGAATGCTGAGCCGACAATGGCAACAGCCGAAATACGAGCAGGATTAATCAAGCATCGGCTCCTTCATTATCGATCATTCTATGCCGATAATCGAGGATTTCCATAGGTACGGAAGTCCGACGCGGCGTGAGTTCGTAGCCTTTCAGAACGGGCGGACGTCGTGGAACGACGCGAAAAAGAAAACCGTCCCGAGCACGAAGACTGCGGCCGAACTGACAACGCTGGCGCTCCGCGCGACGAAGTCGCCCCATCGGCTTTCGGCGCCCGCCAGGATGATCGCAAGATTACGCGAGCCGACCGATACCGCTGCCAATGCCGATACGGTTAAGGCTGTTCCAAACGCCATCGCGAATGTCGCCAGAATGCCGGCCCAGATCATCCCCTGCGTCGCAGCGAAGATGATAACGAGCAAAGCTCCGGTGCACGGCCGCATGCCGATCGAGAACGCAATGGCGAGCGCCCGGCTCCACGACAGCTTGCCTCTTAACTCGTCCGGACCCGGTAGATGGGCGTGACCGCAGTGCTCGTCATGAACATGATCGTGCCCGCAACCATGGGAGTGATCGTGTGAGTGATCGTGTCCGCATGACGCAGGCGCGGCTTGGCCGTGGTGATCATGACTGCATCCGTGATCGTGCCCATGTCCGTGATCGTCGCCATGCAGGTGATCGGCGCGAACGGGCTGGCGCCGAGACGTAAACATCGGCCAAAGCTGCTTGAACATCAGCCAAGCCCCGAGCAACGCCACCGCACCCCAGCTTAACGTTTCAAGCCAGGCCTCCGCCCACTTTGTCTGCAGTCCCGTGGCCAGGGCCGCCACGTACAGTCCGCCGATCAGCGTAATTGCGGACAGCGCTTGGATCAGGGACGATAGGAACGCGAGGAATATGCCGCGCCGTAGCGTCTCCTTGTCCGCCAGCATGTAGGATGAGATGACCGCCTTGCCGTGTCCCGGCCCGACAGCATGAAGGATGCCATAAATGAAGCTCGCCACGACAAGAGCGCCGGTTGCGGCCATGACGTTGGTCGTCGATTTCAGATTGCGCACCGCGCCAGTCATGTTTTGAGTAAAGCGATGCTGTTCGAAGAGAAGGATGGACCACGCGGCATCCATGGCCTGCGTAATCATCGAAGGTTCGCGAACAGGCTGCGCCTGCATCGCGCCAGCGAATCCAAACGCGGATTTCGGTCCTGTGGGCGCCTCGTTAGCGTGCGCAGCCAAACCGAGCGACATGACCATGGTGAAAATTCCTGCAGCCCAGGCCGCGGCCCATGCGGCTCGTTTGCCAAGCCGACGGCTGGCCGTGCGGCTGCTCTTCCAATGTCCCATCGGACCCCCCGAAACTGCAATGCGTGAATGTAACTTTGGCCGCTTGATGCGTATGTTATATTATTGGATAGACACCGTATGATTATGACCGGACCGAGGCGGCCGCAGCGCGCGTCGGATTGGCCGCAATCAAATCCTTCGGAGAATGGACCATCGCCAATATGAATCGATTGAAACTTCTTGCGCGTCTTTGTGTTATCGCGCCGGCCCTGGCGTTGGCGGGCGTTTCCGACGGGGGTCCCACCGCTGAAGAATACATCGGCTATACAAACGGCTCGGCGTATCTCGTCCCCGTCGGCCAACTCAGGCTCAAGGGATATCGCATCCAATGCGGCGACCGTCCGACCGTAATTGACGAGAAGCTTGACGATTATGGTGCGGCCTATCCGGGCTTCATCATTCTCAACACGCACTTGCTCGACAAGCTGCCGCGCCCAGTCGAACTCTGGATCTATTCGCACGAGTGCGGACATCAGTTCCGCGGACCCGATGAGCAAACCGCCGACTGCTTCGGTGTGCAGCGCGGACGCAGGGAAGGGTGGCTAACGGAAGACGGATTGAACCAGGTGTGCGACTTCATCAGCGCCGCCAAGGGCGACAACATGCACTTTGCCGGGCCACATCGCTGCGAAGCCATGCGCGCCTGCTACACCGACTCCAACGTGCACTAAAAAAAGCGGCGAGCTTTTGAGGCTCGCCGCAAGATCGTTGGAGGTTGGTTTTCGCTGCCGCTCAGGTTCCCGCGAAGGCCTTCGACAACTGATCGACGTTGTAGTGAAACATCTTCGCGTAGGTCGGGGCCGGGCCATCGGCCTTCGACAGCGATTCGACATACAGCTCGCCGCCGGGTTGCGCGCCCGTGGCCTTCGCGATCTGTTTGACGAGGCGAGAGTCGTTCGAGTTTTCGAAGAAGTACGTTTTGACCTTCTCCGCCTTGATCTGATCGATCAGCTTGGCAACGTCGGCGGCAGATGCTTCAGTTTCGGTCGAGAGGCCAATAGGCGAAAGGAACGTCACGCCGTATTCCCTTCCGAAATAGCCGAATGCATCGTGGCTGGTCAGGATCTTGCGCCGATCCTTCGGCACCGTTTCAAGAACGGATTTAGCATACGTATTCAGCGCATCGAGCTTCTCGGAATAGGCCCTGGCATTGGCCTTAAAGTCGGCGGCGTCGGACGGGTCGGCCGAGGCAAGCGCCTTCTCGATATTGACGACCCAGACCTTGACGTTGACCGGGCTATTCCAGACGTGCGGATCGGTGACGGTCTTGCCGTCCTCTTCCATGGTTCGTGTCTTGATGCCATTCGATACAACGATTGGCTTGCCGTTGTAGCCAGATGCCGTCACCAGCTTTTCGAACCAGCCTTCAAGGCCTTCGCCGCTGATAAAAGTGATGTCCGCTTCTTTCAGAGATTTCGCATCGTCAGGCGAAGGCTCGAATTCATGTGGATCGCCATTCGGCGGGACAAGGCTTTTCACGTTCACGTGGTCGCCGCCGACTTGCTTCACGACGTCGGCGAGCACCGTAAAACTGGCCACAGTATTCAGCGTCTTTGCCGACGCGGCCGCCGAGAAGCCGGCGGCGACGCCGGAAGACACCAGTAGTCCGAGGACGAGATTAGAAACCCTCATGATCAATCTCCTGTCTATGCTTTGAGGTGAGGACGCGAATAGAGACGCCGCGCCATGCCCGAAGGGCTGAGAATGAGCGAGACGCCGTAGATGCAGCTTGCGGTAAGGATGATCGTCGGCCCGGAGGCCACGGCGAAATGGAACGACGCGACCAAACCGAGATAGCCTGAGACGACGGCCGTCCCCGCCGCGACGGCGAACATGGCCGGAAGTGATTGTGCCCAAAGACGCGCGACGGCCGCGGGGAGCATCATCAGGCCAACGGCCATCAGCGTTCCAAGCGCTTCGAAGCTCGCGACCAGATTGATCACGACGAGCAGCAAAAACAGAAAGTGAAAGAGGGAGCCGTGGCCCCCAACGGCCCGCAGAAATCCGGGATCGAAGCATTCGGCGACGAGTGGCCGGTACACGACCGCGAGGATAATGATTGTCAGCGAGGCAATGCCGCCAACGAGATAAAGCGCATTCGAATCGATCGCCAGGATCGTCCCGAACAGGACATGCAGCAGGTCGATGTTCGAGCCTCGCAGCGAAACGATCAAAACGCCAAGCGCGAGCGATGTCAGATAGAAACTAGCGAAACTCGCATCTTCACGAAGCGAGGTCGTCCTGCTGATAACGCCGGATAGAAGCGCGATGCTCAATCCTGCCACCAGGCCGCCGAAGCCCATCGCCGGCAGAGAAAGACCGCCAGCAATCAAGAAGCCGACCGCCGCGCCGGGAAGGATCGCATGGCTCATGGCATCGCCGACAAGGCTCATGCGCCTGAGCATTAAAAGCACGCCGACAGGCCCCGAGCCGAGCGCCAGGGCAAAGCACGCAACGAGCGCGCGGCGCATGAAGCCATAATCGACGAACGGCGAGATGAAAATGGCATGCAGACTCATGCGGCGGCCGTATCCTTCTCGCAAACCTCAGCGCCTTCGTCCCAGCTTTCCGCCATCGCTCGGGCGCGCAGCAGGTTCCGCGACGACATCGCGACGCTTGTAGGCCCCCACCCGATGGCCTCGCGGGCGAGAAGAAGAGTGTCGGGAAAGTGGGCGCGGACCTGATCGAAATCGTGCAAGACGGCGATGATCGTCCGTCCCTCCTTGTGCCAGCGGCAGACGATATCCAAGAGGTCGCGCGTGGTGCGTGCGTCGATCGCAGTAAACGGTTCATCGAGAACGATGATCTTCGCATCCTGAAGCAATAGCCGCGCGAACAACACGCGCTGGAATTGCCCTGCCGAGAGCGAGCCTATGATGCGGCCGCCAAAGCCGTCCAAGCCAACAGCCGTCAACGCTTTTCGTGCTTTCTCCGTCGCATCGGAATCGACGCGTCGGAATGAACCGCTTCGGTGCCAAGCGCCGAGCATCACCGTGTCGGCGACAGACATCGGAAATTGCCGGTCGATCTCGGCGGCTTGCGGCAGATACCCGAAATCGCATGCTGCGAGACCCGGCCGCTCGATGGCGCCTTCTGCTAGAGGCAGCTCACCCATGATCGCCTTTAACAGTGTCGACTTACCCGCGCCGTTAGGGCCGGTGATAGCCGTCATACTGCCTTCGTCGAACGTTCCCGATACATGATGGAGCGCCGGGTGACGCGCATAGGCCACCGTCACGTCTCGAAGCTTGATCAATGGTTGCCTCATGGAAGAGCCACCGCCCAAAAAATTGCGATCCACAGCACAACCAGGACGCCGCCCGTGCCGATCAGCCGTCGGTAAGCGGGCTGCGCCATCAAGGAGCGCTCGAATGGATTTCTGTTCGACATGGTCGTGATTTATCCGCCTCGCACCAGAACGTATATTATAACATTTAATGCCGAATGACTACGGCGGAATTGTGGGTCTCGGATTTGGTTGGGTGGATATCAAGAGGTGGGGTTGCCGGCATGACGGAGAGGATGGCGCGTGCGGCCGTGCGAAACGGCCGTCGCGGGATAAGGTCGTGGGGAATTTGAGAGCGCGGCGCCGCTCACACGAATAGGAAAAGCAATGGCTTAGCCAAGTGGCCTATGCCGCCCGTCACGCGCGGCAAACATTGCGAAAAATTGATTTTGATCAAGGGCGATTGCGACATATGGAAACTTGATTTTAGAAGTCAAGTTTCCTATTTCAAGCGGCAATACCCTGAGACCAAAAGTGAAGGGAAGAGAGCGTGCTCGCTCCGTTTCTGATCATGCTTCGCGAAGGCATCGAAGCAGCGCTCATCACCGGTATCGTTGCAACCTATCTCGCTCAGACGGGGCGATCCGAATGGATGCCTGCGGTGTGGATGGGTGTGCTGCTGGCTGTAGCCGTCTCTCTTTTCGCCGGTGCCGCGCTTCTATTCGTCAGCGCCGAGTTTCCCCAGAAGGCGCAAGAGCTGTTCGAGGCGATCGTTGGCTTCATTGCTGTCGCGGTGCTGATCTCGATGGTGTTCTGGATGCGCAAGGCCGCACGCTCTATCAAGAGCGAGCTGCAGCATTCCGTCGAAGCGGCCTTTCATTCGTCGCACGGTGGGACGTGGGGGCTCATTGGTCTTGTATTCTTCGCAGTCGCTCGCGAAGGGCTCGAGTCGATCTTTTTTCTGCTTGCGATCTTTCAGCAGAGCAACGGCCTGGAAGCTCCGCTTGGCGCTCTTGCGGGTATCGCGGCCGCTGTTGTCGTCGGCTTGATCATCTATGTCGGCGGCGTTCGGCTCGATCTCCGTCGCTTCTTCCAATGGACTGGCGTCTTCATCATTTTCGTCGCCGCCGGCATCCTCTCTTCATCGGTCGGCGCCTTGCATGAAGCCGGACTTTGGAACGGCCTGCAGCAGCCCGCCTACGATATGAGCGCGGTCTTGCCGATCTCGAGTGTCCTCGGAACCATTCTTTCCGGCGTCTTCAGCTATCAGGAAAATCCGACAGTCGGCGAGGTCATCGTCTACCTCGGGTTCCTGGCGATCGTTCTCTATCTCTATTTGCGGCCTGTTCGTCCGGGCAGCGTCTCAGTCGAAGCATACCAGGGTAACAATAAAAATGTCCGCGCCTGAGACCCGCCAAGGAAAGCCGAAAGCCCCATCGTCCGGCATTATGTATCTTGGTGTTGCCGGGGCGACGGTTCTCGTACTCGTCGCGGGTGCTGCGTTTTACGTGGCGACCAAGCAAACCCGCCACGATAACGTCGCTGCCGTGTCCGTTGCCGTGACGTCGAAAGCATGTGAGCCCAATTCGCTTTCGGTTCCCGCCGGCGAGCGAACGTTCGAGATTTCAAACAAGTCGGAACGTCCCGTCGAATGGGAAGTCCTTGACGGCGTGATGGTCCTGGCAGAGCGGGAAAACATTGCGCCGGGCTTCAAGCAGACGCTGAAAGTGCGTCTTGCCCCGGGCACCTACGAAGTCACCTGCGGACTACTGTCGAACCCGCGTGGGACTTTGCATGTCACCCCATCGCAGGAAGCGAACGCCGAGCCTCCGAAGGCGACGATGCGCGCGCTTCTTGGGCCGATGGGCGAGTATAAATTTTACCTCGGCCGTCAGAGTTCGGCGGCATTGCGCGATGCCCAGGAACTTGCCGACGCCATCAAGACCGGCGACCTCGCCAAGGCCCAGTCTCTCTATATCATAGCGCGGCAGCCCTATAAGCGCATCGAACCGGTCGTGCATCGCTTTGCGGATTTGCAGAATACGATCGACCCGGTCGCAGACTATTTCGAGAAGCGCGAGAACGATCCGGCATTCGTTGGATATCATCGCATCGAACGCGGGCTCTTCGTCACGAAAAGCCTGGATGGTCTTAGCCCCATTGCCGACCGTCTCGTCGCCGATCTCACGACGCTCAATGAGCGTCTGAAGGCGATGAAAATGACGCCGGGCATTCTCATCGATAGCGCGGGCAATTTCACCACGCAGCTATCGCGTGATCGCCTGCCCGCGAAAAACGACAGCATTGCCGAAACCGACATGACCGATCTCGAAGCCAACCTTGATGGCATCGACAAGATCGTCGGTTTGCTTCGGCCGGTTGTGAAGCCGGTCAATCCGGACCTCGCTCACAAGATCGACGCTACTTTGACCGCCACGAAAGACGAAGTCGCCAAACAGAAGAGCGACGCCGCGACGGCCTCTTCGACGTCTGCCAGCCCGGGTCAACGCAAGGAGCTGACGGCGGCTTTCACAAACCTCGCGGACGCACTCAATGAGTTACCGTCCGCTATTGGGATGAATTCCAATGGTACATGATCAAAAAAGCCCGACTGATCAGCACAGATCCGTAAGCACCGACCGCCGGAAAATTCTGCTCGGTCTCGGTGTTGCTGCTGGCGGCGCGTTGACATCAGGCCTCGCCGTTCAGGAAGCGCGCGCGAACGACAAGCAGGTGACTGACGCGCCCGAAAGTCATCGCACAGACGTCGAGCAGAGAGTTCCGTTCTACGGCCTCCACCAGGCTGGCGTTGTCACGCCGCGGCCGGCCAATGGCATGTTGGTTTCACTCGACGTGATCACCGATACTCCTGCCGACTTCGAGAAAATGATGCGTAAGCTGACCGAACGCATCGTGTTTCTGACGCAGGGTGGCACCCCACCGGAATTAGACCCCAAACTGCCGCCGGCCGATTCAGGCATTCTTGGTCCTGAAATTCAGCCCGACAATTTGACGATCACGGTCGGCCTAGGCAACTCAATGTTCGAGACGCGCCCCTGGCTCAAACGCCTGAAGCCGCGTCATCTCCAGCAGATGACTCAATTCAAGAATGATGCTCTCGACGCTGAGCTGTGCCACGGCGATCTCTCACTGCAGTTCTGCTCGAACACGGCCGATACGAACATTCATGCGCTGCGCGACATTCTGAAAAACATGCCCGAATACCTCGTTCCGCGCTGGAAGCAGGAAGGTAGCGTTCCAACTGTACTGCCCGAAGCGGATGGATCGATACCGAGCGCACGCAACTTCTTGGGTTTCCGGGACGGCTCGGCCAACCCGAATTCCAATGACAAGCCGATGATGGACGAGATCGTCTGGGTCGGCCAAGGTCACGATGAGCCTGAGTGGGCTGTCGGCGGCACGTATCAGGCCGTCCGCATCATCCGTAACTTCGTGGAACGCTGGGATCGCACCCCACTTGGCGAGCAACAGCGCATCTTCGGTCGCAAGAAGATGTCCGGTGCGCCGATGGATGGTGTCAAGGAGACCGACGTCCCCAATTACACGAAAGATCCGGATGGAAAAATCACGCGCCTTGATGCGCACATCCGGCTTGCCAATCCACGAACTTCCGAAACGCGAAAGAACCTTATACTACGCCGGCCGTTCAACTATTCGAACGGCATCACCAAGAACGGCCAGCTCGACCAGGGGCTGCTGTTCATTGCCTACCAATCAGACCTCGAAAAGGGGTTCATTGCCGTGCAGTCGCGGCTCGATGGCGAGCCGTTAGAGGAATACATCAAGCCAATCGGTGGCGGTTATTTCTTCGTTCTTCCAGGGGCGCGGGAAGCTGGCGACTATCTGGGCCGAAAGTTGGCCGAGGCCGCGACGGCGGATCCGTCGACACGTTCCTAGAAAACCCCTTACCCAATTAAGCACCGGAGGGACGACCGATGAAACGACACTTGTTGGCTGCGACTGCGCTCGCAGCGGCGTTTGGATATGCTGGCTTGGCATATGCCGAAGACGACGATTCAAAACTCGTTGAGCCGCTCGCCGCATACAAGAGCTTTGTGGCCGATCACACAGAGAAACTTCTCGAAAACACGACGAAGTTCACCGAGGCCGTCAAGGCTGGCGACATTGCCAAAGCCAAGGCACTCTACGCGCCGACGCGCATGGACTATGAAACGATCGAACCGATCGCCGAACTCTTCTCCGATCTCGATCACACGATCGACGCTCGCGCGGATGACTTCGAGGCCAAGGAAAAAGATCCGAAATTTTCGGGCTTCCACCGCATCGAATACGGCCTTTGGGAACAGAAAAGCACGAAGGACGTCGCCCCTTATGCCGATCAGCTTCTTGCTGACGTCAAAGATCTCAATCACCGCATCGAGAATCTGACGTTCCCGCCGGAGACCGTTGTCGGCGGTGCTGCAGCCCTGATGGAAGAGGTAGCCGCGACCAAGATTTCGGGCGAAGAAGATCGCTACAGCCATACCGACCTGTGGGACTTCAAAGCGAACTTCGACGGCTCGAAGAAGATCTACGATCTTGTCCGGCCGCTCATCGAGAAGGATCACCCTGACTTCGTGAAGAAGGTCGACGGTGACTTCAAGGTCGTCGACGACACGCTGGAGAAGTACAAGACGGCTGACGGCTACGAGCTTTACGACAAGCTGTCGGACGAAGACCGCAAGGTTCTGTCAGCCAAGGTCAACGCTCTGGCGACCGAACTTTCAACGCTTCGCGGCAAGCTCGGTTTGAACTGAAAAGCGCCGGTCGCTTTGATCTGACTACGGCCTCGGTCGACGTTCGCCTCGTGCGGATTTGCGACCGGGGCCGTAATTGCATTCATTTCTGCGAAACTCGGCATGTTTGTCGCTGAAAAGACACAACTAAACGGCGTCTTATTGTTGACTAATAATGTAGACTTTCATATTCTCAGTCGTATACCCGGCAAACGTCGGGATCTTCATTGCGATCACCTCCGGGGGAGGGTTTCGCAAAGAGGAGGCAAGCCCGCCATTGTGCGCTTAAGCGCCTAGCCAGCCAGCCCCGTATCAACACGGAATAACGGGGGACGATAGGATGGCTGTGCGCGGCGTTGATGATTCGAGTAATGCGCGTTTGATCGCGGTGGGATTGCATCAGGTTCCCGCTTGCAAAAGCTTTGGCAAGGCGGCCTTGGCGCTGACCGTGTCGGCCGCAGCGCTGACGTTGGCCGGAACGGCATTCGCACAAGAAACACCGCTGCCGGGCATCGACGTTCAATCCGCGCAAGCGAAGAAAAGCAGCGCTCCGAAAAAGAAGCCACAGGCTGCTCCAGTCCAGAAGACTGCTAATTCGGCGACGCCTCCGCCGGCGGCGAGCGAAGGCGGCAATCAAGCCGGATTGATTGACTCGCCCTATAGCACGCCGGCTGGTGTGAGCGTCGCGGGTCAAAGCGAAATTCAGACGTTCGGGCAGACCAATCTTCAAGATGTGTTTCGTTCGATGTCCGGGGTCTCGACCGGCGACGATCCGAACAATCCCGGCATCGCAGTCAACATACGCGGCTTCGAAGGCGAAGGCCGCGTGAATATGACGATCGACGGTGTGCGGCAGAATTTCAGATTCACTGGCCATACGGCATCGGGTTTTGCCTATGTCGATCCATTACTTCTGGCGAGCATCGAGGTACAGCGCGGCTCGGTTTCGACAGCGGGCGGTGCAGGCGCTCTCGCTGGTACAGCGGACATGCGAACGCTTGATGTCGATGATGTGCTGAAGCCGGGGAGCAACTACGGCGCGACAGTCCTTTCCTCGTGGGGAAGTAATGGCGTCGGATTCTCCGAGATGGGTGCGGGAGCCATCCGCAGCGGGGCGATCAGCGTTATCGGCGCCATCAGCAAGCACGATCAGGACGATTACGATAACGGTTTGGGTCAGCGCGTGCCCTACACCGATCAAGACCTGATCTCTGGTTTGGCAAAAGTACACATCCAGATCGATCCGGAACAGCGGTTGTCGTTCGGCACAGTGCTATACAACAACGACTTCACCGCAAATTCCTACAATCAGAATATCGATTCGAAGATCTACACTGCCCAGTATTCCTACGACCCCATCGGCAATGATTTCGTACATTTTCGCGCCAATTTCTCTGGCAGCGACCTGACGATGAAGTACGGGAGCGGTATCGATGGCGCCTCTGCTGCCGAAGGCCGTAAGATCAATGATCTTGGTCTGGGCTTCACCCTGCAGAATACGTCGCTATTTGATCTTGGTGGCATCCACGTCAAATCGAACTACGGCTACGAATACTTTCATGACAAAGTTGACGCCTCAAACGCGCTAGATCCGAGCGCTGGTGGCGGTGTCAATCCGTCCGGCAATTCAACGATCCGTGGCGCGTTTTCTGAAACAACCTTCTCAAAAAGCATCTTCGATTTTATCGTTGGTCTGCGCTACGACGACTATAACTTGAACGGCCACGGGGACGTGACGGAGCCCCATATTCCGCCATACTTGCTTCCCTACCTGCCGCCTGGATACACGCCGGCGCTACCGAATGGTCTTTCGCTCGGACCGTACCAGGTCGACAAAAGCGACGGTGGTTTCAGTCCGAAGTTGACGCTTGCCGCAAAGCCGGTCGAATGGTTCCAGCCGTATGTGACCTGGTCGAATTCGTTCCGCGCTCCAACCATCTCGGAAACGCTTCTCGACGGCACGCATCCAGGCAGTGTCTTCGAGCCCAACTTTTTGCCAAATCCTCTTCTTCAGCCTGAATCACAGAAGGGGTGGGAGTTTGGCTTCAATTCAAAGATCAACAATATCTTCCAGTCCGGCGATCAGTTCCGCTTCAAAGGCGATTACTACACGATGGACGTGGACAACTACATTACGGCCGCGTGCGACGACTTCGGAATTATCTGCACGTTCATAAACAACCAAGGCACTTCGAAAGTCGAAGGTGTCGAACTGCAAGGCACGTACGATGCGGGTTATCTCTTCGCGGGTCTGAGCTATAGCCATAACCATACGACGCTTCCGTCGCAGATGGATGGCCTGGGACTGCACAGCTATCTGCCTGGCGATCTTGCGACCGTCACCGGTGGCCTTCGCTTCTTTGCTGAGCGTCTGACGGTCGGTGCAAGAGCGAATATCGTTTCCGACAGTCAGAAGGCCGATGTGAACGTTGGTTCCGACGGCGTGCTGACTTACGAGGGCTATACGACCTACGATCTCTTCTCGAGCTACAAGGTCACCGACGACATCGACGTCTCTCTCAACGTGACAAATCTCACGGACGTCGCCTACACGCCTGCGCTCAGTGCTCCTGCCACTGGCGATGCGCCGGTCGAAACAGGTCGCGGCCGCACGTTCCTGCTCACGACAAAGGCGAGGTTCTAGACCACGGGGCGCGATCGCACGGAGAAGAAGTTCGGGCGTCGGCGGAGGAATTCGCCGACGCCATCATGACAAAAGCCAGTTTGTTGTAACCGGAGGCGAGCGAACGTGACGCTCATCGAACGCAATGACCACCCGCGCCGCGATGAACGTTCGCGAACGGGTGGGGGCCGCGCGCTCGATGCCTCGGCCGGATCCAATATCGTCGCGTTCGACTTTGCCAAGGCGCTCAGTCGGGCGGAAAACGTCGCCAGACGAGCGGTGGTGCTTCCGCCGTTCAAGATCGAAAAGCCATTGGACACGGCAAAGAGTGCTTCCCAAAAGCTTCTCGTTGCAGCCATCGCAATTTCGACTGTATTGCACGGTGGAGTCATTGCCTCGATGTTTATGGGAAACTCTGGCGAGCAATTCGGCACGCTTTTGGATAACACCGACACCTTCAGCCTCTCAATGGAGCAGTCGGTCGTTCTCGAGTCGATCTCGACGGAAAGCGTGCAGATGGCATCAGCCTCTGCAGCGGCGTCTCAGGCCGGGAGCGTCCAAGCCGCGGAATCGAAACCGCAAGAGCTTGCGGAGTTGGAGAACGATCCGCTTTCAGATGAACCGCCGCCGAAGCCGATTGATGTTGCCGACGTCACGCCGACCGCGCTGACGCCGACGGACGATCCGCTGCCGGTTATTCGCGGTGGGGGTATCGAGCAAGCGGTAAGCGAGATCAAGGCCGATCAGATCGCTGAGATCGAGGTCAAGGAAATGCCGGAGGCGGTCGAAACGAAAGACGACAGCCCCGCGAAGGCAGAAAAGAAAAAGGAAGTCGAAAAGGAAAAGAAGACCCCGCAGCAGGAGTCGCATGCGCAGGTCGCTGGCAGTTCCACTTCGCGCTCTAATGCATCTCAAGCTTCGGTAAGTGGCCGGGTCTCGGCGAGCCGGGGAAATGCTTTAAGCTATGGTGCGCGTGTCCGCGCACAACTGGCGCGCAATAAGCCAACAAGCATTGGCGTCCGCGGCACGGTCCGCGTTTCATTCGGTATCGCCGCTGACGGCGGCATTCGATATCTCAAGATTTCGGAGTCTTCAGGCAGCGCAACACTCGATGCCGCCGCGCTGACTGTTATTCGTAAATCGGCGCCGTTCGGCGAGCCGCCGGCGGATTTGACGCCAACGCAGCTCGCCTACGTCATTCCGTTTTATTTCCGCTGAGCCGATCCTTTGGCCGGCGCCGTCTGCGCACGAGCGGCGGCTGAATCTTCCATCAGCTCGTACCACATGGCGTTGAGAACGGCGAAAGCGGCTGCCAGCGGAAGGCCGAGAAGCCAAGCGAAATACCACATGATAGTTCTCTCCTTTCCAGTGGCTCAGTAAGCGTGGCCGTGGTCGTCACGGATCGCTTTCTCGTCAACCTTTCCCCACATCACGTGATAGACCCACGTCGTGTATGCAATGATGATCGGCACGAAGATCACCGCGCAGACGAGCATGATGAAGAGCGTCAGGTGGCTCGACGATGCATCCCAAACCGTCAAGCTCGACCGCGGGTCGATCGAAGACGGCAGAAGAAATGGGAATATCGAAACGCCAACCGTCGTAATGATTCCCGCGATGGAGAGTGACGACGCCAAAATCGTCGCGATTTCCCGTCGGGCGTTCATGAAGACGTAGGTAGCGCCGGCGCCGATTATTCCAAGTACGGGCGCTAGGATCGTAAGCGGATACGAGCCATAGTTAGTGAACCACGCCCCCGACGCTTTGGCGACGGTCTTTGCCAGCGGGTTAGACGGTCCTACTGGATTGACCGTGCTCGTGATCTGATAACCATCGATTCCGAGCCACAGCACGACACCGCCGATAATGAAGAGAGCAATGGTCGCAAGTGCGGCGGCGCTTCCAAAGCTGCGGGCACGGTCAGCGACCGGACCCTCCGACTTCAATATGATCCACCCGGCCCCGTGCATTACGAGCATGGCGACGGAGACCAATCCGCAGAGCAGGGCAAACGGATTGAGAAGTTCGAACAGCGTCGTGCCGTCGTAGAAGATCCGAAGATCGCTGTTGAAGTGGAACGGCACGCCGCGCAGGACATTGCCGACCGCGACGCCGAAGATCAACGCCGGAACGGCACCGCCGACAAACAGCGCCCAATCCCACGTTTCGCGCCATCTCGTACCTTCGAGTTTCGAGCGGTACTTGAAGCCGACCGGCCGCAAGATCAGCGCGAACAGAATGGCGAACATCGCAAGATAGAAGCCGGAGAACGAAACCGCGTAGAGCGGCGGCCAAGCGGCGAAGATTGCACCGCCTCCGAGGATCAGCCAGACCTGGTTACCTTCCCAAGTCGGTCCGATGCTGTTGATCACCACACGGCGTTCAACGTCTGTTTTGGCGACGAACGGCAACAAAGCCGCGGCGCCGAGATCGAAACCGTCCATGACGGCAAAACCGATCAGCAGAATGCCGAGCAGCAGCCACCAAATGATACGAAGCGTATCGTAATCTATGAACTGATGCAGGATCATTGATCTACTCCGCAGCGACGAGATTGGGAGAAACAAGAATAGCTTCCGGCTCGTCGTCAGGTTGAGGACCGGAACGAATCGCACGGATCATCAGGCCCATCTCGATGATGAAGAGAACCGAGTAGACCGCAATGAAGCCAAGAAGCGTCAGGAGTACGGTGAATGCACCGAGGCTCGAAACGGCGGCGGCGGTCGGCAGGATACCTTCGATGATCCATGGTTGCCGCCCGAACTCGGCAACGACCCATCCGAATTCCGCCGCGATCCACGGCAGCGGGATGGCGAAGGTCGCGATGCGAAGCAGCCAGGGGTAATGGTCAAGCCGCCTGCGCGCCGACAGGTAGAAGAACGTCGCCATCAACGCGATGAAGAAGAAGCCCAAACCGACCATAACGCGGAACGCCCAGAACAAGGTCGGCACGCTTGGTATCGTATCAATGGCGGCTTGTTCGATCTGCGCATCGGTCGCTTTGCGAGGATCATCGACATAGCGCTTCAGCAGAAGCGCATAACCCAGATCGTTGCCGTTCTTCTCAAGTGCGTCGCGCGCTGCCGGGGGAATCTTGGACGGATCTCCAGCCGCGCGTATTTGCTGAACTGCATCGTAAGCCAGGATGCCATTGCGGATCCGCGTTTTGGCGCTGTTGACGAGTGCGTCGATGCCCGGAATTTGCGTCGTCAGAGAGCGGGTGCCGATCAGGCCCATGACCCACGGGATCCGGACGGCAAAGTGGGTCTCGCGGGCTTTCTGGTCGGGGAAGCCGAACAGCGTGAAGGCCGCGGGAGCGGGCTCAGTTTCCCACATCGCTTCGATGGCTGCGAGCTTCATCTTCTGATGTTCGCTCGATAGGTAGCCGCTTTCATCGCCCAGGACGACGACCGAAAGCGCCGCCGCCAGACCGAACGAAGCAGCGACCGTCATGGATCGCTTGGCGAGCGCGACATGGCGACGATTGTACAGGTACCAAGCGGAGACACCGAGAACGAAGACGGAAGCCGTCACGTAGCCCGCCGAAACCGTGTGCACGAATTTTGCTTGCGCCACCGGATTGAAGACGACATCGAAGAAGTTCGTGACTTCCATGCGCATCGTCTGCGGATTGAATGCCGCGCCGACAGGATTCTGCATCCAGCCGTTTGCAATCAAAATCCAAAGCGCCGAGAAATTCGATCCGGCTGCGACGCACCACGTCGCGACAAGGTGGCCGACCTTAGACATGCGGTCCCAGCCGAAGAAGAAGAGACCGACGAATGTCGCTTCCAGGAAGAAGGCCATCAGGCCCTCGATCGCGAGAGGCGCGCCGAAGATATCGCCGACGTAGTGGCTGTAATAGCTCCAGTTCATTCCGAACTGGAATTCCATGACAAGCCCGGTCGCGACGCCGACAACGAAGTTGATGCCGAACAGCGTGCCCCAGAATTTCGTCATCTGTCGCCAGATATGGCGGCCGGTCATCACATAGACCGTCTCCATGATCGCGACGATGATCGAAAGTCCAAGCGTCAACGGGACGAACAAGAAGTGATAAAGCGCCGTCGTCGCAAATTGCAGGCGCGAGAGCGCCACTATGTCAAGTTCCATCTGCTTTCCCGACTCCCGGTCGGCCTCCTTCCGAAATGACGGCGCTGAAGAAACGCCGCCGGAACAATTGTCGTCAGTCCTGTCTCAGGGTTGAGAGCAGGGCTTCGAATTGAGAATCTCCGCGCGATGCCTGACCGATCACCCGTCCGTCCTTCATTGCAATAAGACGATCGGCGATTTCGGCTTCCCTGCGGATATGCGTCGCAATGAGCAGTGTGCATTGCGCCGCGTTTGCCGACAGCCGCCCAAGGACGTCACGTGCCGTCGCGTCATCAAGGCCTTCGGTCGGTTCGTCCAAAAGCCAAAGTGGTGTTTTCCGAAGAAAAAGCCGCGCCAACGCCAAGCGGCGCCCCTCGCCGCCCGAAAGCCCGAGACCGTCCTCGCCTAGGCGCGTGTCGAGACCGTTCGGAAGGGCGTCGAGATAAGGCTTTAGTCCGGCGGACATCATGGCGCGTCTCAGGCAATCATCATCGGCGGTGGCATTCGCAAGTCGAAGATTGTTGCGAAGGGTATCGGTGAAAAGTTCGGTGCGTTGTGTGAGAAGCGTCGAAGGGACACTTCGAACCGCACCATGATCGGGAGAAAGTTCGCCCGCTATGACGAATATCAAAGTCGATTTTCCAGATCCGCTGCTCCCGATCAGAGCAACGCGTTCGCCAACCCGGAGTGATAGGGTGATATTTTGGATCGCAGGCCGGTCCGCATGCCCGTAATGGACCGAGGCCGTATCTAGCGCGCATGCGGTGCCTGACGGTGGCGATGCCACAGAAGCATGGGGAGGCGGTTCGAGGCGAACTGCGACACGGCGCGCGGCAACGCAGGTCCGTCCAAGCTCGATGGCACCCCGACGCAAGGCAGCGAACGGCTCAAGAGCCCCGATCGTGACAAGGACAGCGAGCGCCATTATGGGCGCACCGATTTCGGCATGCCGGGCAAGCTGAAGCGTGACGAAAAGCGCCGAGGCGATGAGAGTGGCGCTGACGATGCCAAGCGCTGCACCGGACGCGACCTCAGCGAGATTAAGCTCGCTGTCGGCATCCGAGAGCTTCCGATCCGCCTCGGCGATGGCACGGCGCTGTGCTCCAATCCGCCCGGACATGACGAGGTCGGTTTGCCCCAAGACCAAATCGATAACGCGAGATCGCAGCGCTTCAAGCGCAAGAACGCGCCGTTGTGCGGGGCGTTCGGCAACGCGCGCGGCGATCAGCGGAATGCCGAGCCCGGCCATGGCAAGAAAGACGGCAAAACCAATGCCGACGGCGGGCAGGATCGCGCCGAAGCACAAGCCGATAGCCAATGCGGCGGCGATGGCGGCGGCGGCCGGAACGACCACGCGTAGATAAAGAGAATCGAGCGCATCGATATCTTGCGTCAGACGAAACAAGAGTGCCGCAGGGCGCATACGCAACTTTTCCGCCTCCCGCATGGCCGCTGAGCCGCGGAAGAGCCGTTCGCGAAGTTCCGCCAAAACGCTGAGCGTCGCGTCGTGCGTAACGAGGCGTTCGCCATATCGGCTCACCGTCCGCGCCAATGCGAAGAACCGGATGCCGGCAGAGGGCGAAAAGACGTCGAAGGCCAAAGCGGTCGCTGCACTCAGTCCAGCAATCGCCGTTGCCGTGATGAACCAGCCGGAAAGACTAAGCAGCGCCAGACCGCACAATGTGGTTGCGGCGTTGAGGCCCAAGCCGAACAGAAGCTTGCCACGCGGTCCACGCCAGAAAAGCGAAAGTATAGGCGCTAGGTCCCGCGAAACTCTGCTCATGCCGCTCTCTCCAGCGGCCGGTTACCCAAGCGCACGATGCGATCCATGCGCCGCGCCAATGTCAGATCATGTGTCGCGATGATCATTGTCTTGCCGCGGCCAAGTGCGATCAGGCTGTCCGCTATGTCGTTTGCTGTTTCGGCGTCGAGATGCGCCGTCGGCTCGTCGGCAAGGATGATCCCGGCATTAGGGCGAGCGGCGATCCGGGCAATGGCGAGCCGGAGAGCTTCGCCGCCGGAAAGGCCGACGCCGTTCTCGCCGATGGCATGTGCGCCCCGCGCGACGGCGAGCGCGCCGAGCTTTGCGAATTTCAATGCGTCGGCGATGTGCGCCCTATCAATCTTCCGGCCGAGCGCGACGTTGCTTGCCAGCGTTCCGGCGAAGATGTGCGGCCGCTGACCGATCCAGGCCATACCGGAGCGCAGGTTTGCGGCGGTATTGTCGGTAAGACCTTGGCCGTCGATCAATATTGTTCCTGCTGCCGGACGCGCGAGGCCGGCTATCAGCGCGAGGAGTGTCGACTTTCCGGTGCCGCTCGGACCGAGCAGCGCCACATGTTCCCCTGGTGCGATGGACAATTCGAAGCGATCGAAGACCAATCCGTCGCTGTCGCCGTACCGAAATGACAGTTTATCGATCCTAATGGCGGGAGCGCTGGTCAGATCTGCCACCGCGGCTTTCGAATGGGTGATTGAACCAGGGATCGTACGCCCGGATGTCGACAGTCGGTTAAGTTCGTCGATCGCGGCGCGCCCTGCAGCGCGATCGTGCCAGACGGCGGACAGCTCGCGAAGCGGCTCGAAGAAGGCCGGCGCCAGAAGCAGAATGAACAAGCCTCCGCTCAAGCCGAGATGCACACCCCATGTGCCGAAGTTCAGCTGCCCGAGAAGATAGAAGCCGATGTAAACGGCAACCATCGCCACGCCGAGCGCCGCAAACAGTTCAAGCACGGCTGAAGACAGAAAGGCGATGCGCAGCACGGTCATCGTCCGCGTGCGCAAGTCTTCGGCATTGGCGCGAAGCCGTTTCGCCGTCGCGTCGACTGCTCCGAGCGAACGGATCGTAGTGATGCCACGCAACCTGCCGAGAAGGAAGGCATTCATGTCGCCTGTCTTCGCGAGTTGCGCTTCGCTCGCTTCCTGCGCGCGCCAGCCGATCAATGCCATGAAAACCGGAATGAGTGGCGCCGCGAACAGCAGTACGATGGCAGCCGCCCACGACAGCCACAAGACGACAGCAAAAAGCACGATGGGCACGACCACGGCGCGCAGCTTGGCAACCTCGAAGCGCGCAACGTAAGGCACGATCATCTCGGCTTGCTCGGCAATAACGCTCGCGGCTTTGCCAGCTTCAGGACGTTCGATATCAAGTGGTGAGCGTTCGGCGAGCGCAGCGACGGCTTGTTGCCTCAGTCGGCTCGCTACGCTGCGCCCCGCACGAAAGGCCATGCGGCTTCCAAGGCTATCGAGTACGGCTCTTAGAACTCCTATCGCGAGCACTCCGAAAGCTGCCCACGCACTGCCGGTTGATGCATCTCCGTTCGCCACGTCGCCGATGGTCACGGCAATAAGGGCGGCCTGAGGTACCCACAGCAGCGAGGCCGCAATCTGCAGCGCCGCACTTTTTCCATGGACGGTCGTCTTTAAGCGTGCCGGCTGCGCCGATTGATGCGCGTTTTCTCCAGCGACGGCGGCTTCTGACGCCATTCCTTTGGTCTTTCCCCGGAAAAGTATCCCGATCAATAGGGTGCAATCAGGCGACGATAATTGACTAATATCAAAACTTGGCTACCAGATTTTACGTTCAAAAAAACCTTTATCGACGAGAATATCTCTACTGGAGCCGCCAATGAAAGCGGTCCTCGCCGCACGATCGCAATTGAGCTAAAATTTACATCGCTGATTGACGCACCAGTTCAAACAGTTTGCTAGCGTCGCAAGAGACTAGTCGGAAAAGAAGAACGATTTAAAAATGCGTCTAACGAGCGTGCGCAACTTTGCAATTGCACCCGTGATACTCTCGATGATATCGGCGGCATCAGCCCAGGAACCGAATTTTGGCGCTTATGCGCAAGCCGCATTTTTCCCCTTTTTGGACGCAAACGATGGAGAACTCCGCCGTTCGCCGTCACTAGGTATTTCGTTTGGAGAGCGCTTCCATAGAGCCACGTTGGACACCGGATCTACAGGTGTGGTCGTTGGCGCGACTTCGATACCAAACATCGATCAGCTACCGAGAATTTCAGAAGGCCAATTGACCTACACCAGCTCGGGCCGCGTCATGCGAGGCCATTGGGTTCGCACCGCATTTACGATCGTGGGGAGCGGCGATAGCGCCATTCAAGTGGAAGCGATGCCGGTGCTTGCCGTTGAGCGCGTTGATTGCTTGCCGCGGGCAAGAGATTGCGATCCAAACGAAGATGTCAGCCGAATTGCAATGATCGGTATTGGCTTTGCGCGCGAGGGAGACAGGCAAAGTCAAAGTACGCCAGACAAGAACCCGTTTCTGCATGTCGTCTCGAACAATTCCAGGCAGCGGCATGGGTATGTTTTGACGGCCAGGGGCGTCTACGTTGGTTTGTCGGCCGTCAATACAAGCGGCCATTTCGAGTATGTAAAGCTCGACCGCAACAAAGAAGATACCGATTGGTCGCCGATACCGGCTTGCATCTCGATTAATGGGAAGACGCCGCCGGCTTGCGGAACCCTTTTAGTGGATAGCGGGGTTGGTTCGGCATTTATGACGTTGCCACCGTGGCAGTCGTCCCAAGCAAAGCTTCAGCCCGGCGATCAGGTTGCCGTCGCGGTTTCGCGCGGACAATCCTCTCTACCGCTTTACAGTTTCAAGATTGATGATGGTCATCCGCTTACTCCCGAAAAAGTTCACCTGAGATTGTCGCCGGATCGCACGTTTCTGAACACGAGTTTCCATTTCTTAAACGGCTTCGATTTTCTCTACGACGCTGACGGCGGCTATGTTGGATTTCGCCGGCGTAGCACTGGAACTCAGGCAATTCGGTAGGCGCGGAACCATAGACGGGTGTGATGCATCGTTTCAGCTACGCTTTGATTTGTTCGGCTTGGACGATTGTTCCGCAGATCGCTCTGGCGGACACCAGTCAAGTGATCAAATCCTGGCGGACAGATGCAGGATGGTTGACAGAGCTGCGGCAACACACCGATGGGGCTCGCGTGTGCGCGACCGGAAAAGCCTTCAAGGAGGCCGACCCTTTGGTTTGTCGATTGTCAAAAGCGGTCCCGTGACGCTCATCACATTGGTCGATGAAAAGCAGCCGCCGAGCCGTGCGGGCAAGATGACGTTCTCCGATCAGGGTACGACATTTGGAGATTTATTCGTTACGCCTGCGGGTCCCGCTTTCGCAACGACGGAAGACGAGAGCGAGCAGACGTGGAATACCATTAACAGGCTTCCAGCACAGCCGCTGTCGATCGGCATAGACGGTAGCGAGTACTCAGCAGATCTTACCGGCATCGACCAAGCGCGCGAGCAGCTCAAAGTATGCGAGACGGAAGCATCGCGTTGAACTGCGATGGCGTCAGTCCAGAACAGCCCAACGCTTGAACCAGGACGTCATCTGTTTCCATGCATCCTTGGCGGCATCGGGTGAATAGCTCGGGCGGTAATCGGCATGAAAGCCATGTGGCGCGCCGGGATAGATCTTGAACTCAGCTGTTTTTGCGGCGGCAGAAAGCGCGGCCTTCATGGTTTCGACTTGCTCAGGCGAAATACCCTGGTCGGCGCCGCCGTAAAGCCCGAGGACAGGGGCTTTCATTTCCGACGCAAGTTCGATTGGACTTTTCGGCCAAATCGCTTTTTGCGCGGCAGGATCGACAAGTGAGCCATAGAAAGCAACCCCGGCTTTAACGTTCGGGTTCGTCGCGCAATAGACCCAGACCGTTCGTCCGCCACGGCAGAAGCCGACGATGCCGAGGCGCGAAGTATCGCCGCCCTGGCTCTTCGCCCAGCGGACCGTCGCGTCGAGATCGGAAATGAGCTGCCCGTCAGGCTTTGAATTGACGAGCGGGATCAGAGCCTGGATGTCGCTGATTTTCGCGAGATCCCCCAACCGGAAATAATAGTCGGGAGCGACCGCGAAGGCGCCGAGCTTCGCCAACCGACGGACGACATCCTTGATGTATTCGTGCAGACCGAAGACTTCCATCGCGACCAGAATCACGGATGGATTGGCAACGCCAGCTGGTTTGGCGAAATATGCGGGCATCGCGCCGTCCGCTGTTTCGATCGTTGCGGCTCCGGCGTCGAGGCCTTCGGTGTCAGTGACAATCGCGGCAGCGCTGACCGGGCCGGCTGCGAGTGTGTAACCGGCGGCAGCGGCGGCCGACGTTGTCATGAAGCGGCGGCGGGAGAGCTTCGCGCGCCGGATGAGCCCAATTAGGTCGGATGCAAGATGATCGCTGGCGCGCATGATGGCCTCCCTATCGAGATGCGACGGCCCGATGGCTCGGTGTCGTGATGATATATCGCTCTCGATGAAGGGGAAACGACGTCCACCGCCACGGCTATCGGCTTATTTCTGTGCCGTGTCGCGGGGATGCTTGCCGTCTTCTGGCGTGATCACGACCGTCGACGTCCGTCCGGCGACCAGACGGACGCCCTCTGGCACGTGGTCGAGTGCAATGCGCACGGGAATACGCTGCGCCAAACGAACCCAGCTGAATGTCGGGTTGACGTCGGCCAGCAAGTTCGAGCCGGCACTACGGTCGCGATCCTCGATGCCTCCGGCAATGCTCTGGACATGGCCCAGGATCGGTCTGTCCTCACCCATCAGGTGTACGACGGCTTTGTCGCCGACTTGGATGAGCGGCAACTTGGTCTCTTCGAAGTAGCCTTCGACGCGCAGGGAATCGTTGTCGATCAGGGCCGCCACGCCCTTGCCCGCGGTGACATAGTTGCCGGGCTGCAGGTCGAAGTTCGTGATCGGGCCGTTGACAGACGCGCGGACTTCCGAACGCTCCAGGTTGAGCTTCGCGAGGTCGCGATCCGCTTCGGCTTTATGTAAATCCGCTTCAGCCTGCGCCTGCGTAGCGATCACCTGTTCGACCTTCTGATCCGAGACAGAAAGATTCGTCAGATTTTTATAGCGCACCAGATCCTTTTGCGCGGCTTCAAGTGCCGCCTTGCGGCCCTCGACATCGGCTTCAGCCTGCCTCAGCGCAAGAATATAACGGTCACGGTCAATCTGAAACAGAACGTCTCCCTTGTGGACGATCTGGTTGTCGCGAACCATCACTTTGGTCACGAGCCCGGAAACGTCCGGTGCAATCTCGACGACGTCGGCCCGAACGCGGCCATCGCGTGTCCAGGGTTCGAGTTCATAATGAACCCAAAGCAGCCAGCCGGCGAATACGGCAGCCCCGACGAGCGCAAGTGTCGTGCCGTAGCGTATGAAGGGTTTTAGGCGTGCGTTCATGACTGAGCCTGAAAGAGGAAGAGGACAGTCGCGCAAAGAATGCAAACAAACATTGAAAGATTGAAGAGCGACCTATGCCAGATGTACTGATATGCGCCGACGGCGCGGAGGACGCGCGAGACCGCCACCATCACGACATATGAGATGACGGAGCACGCGAGAACGGACGGCACGAAGATGCCAAACAGACTGATTTCCTCGTTCATTGCGCGGCCTCAAGCAAGACCGGAGCGTGCGGCAAATGAGGAGGCGAGCGGTCCGGGAAAAGGCTGCGCCGTAGGCCGACGAGGCCAAGCAACGCCGAGCGCGCAGACGCACCATGCTCGTTTCGAACGACCGCCAGCGCGCGATTGACCGCGGCAAGAAGCAAGTCCGGCGCCGGCACCGTGGACTTATTCTGATAATAGCGCTTCAGCATGAGAAGCACTGCATCGATGCGCCGCCGCGAGTAAGGCGTAAGCCCGATACGCGATCGCCGGAGATCAAGGATGTTGAAACCTTCCCGCAACTCTCCGATCGCGCCAGGAATCCGGTGTCCCGCTGCTTTCGCTCGCGGTGCGAGAAGTACAAGACGGTCGAGCATGACGCCGGTCAGCCGCGCCTCGTCGCGTGCGGTTTGAGCATCTGCGATCTCCGCCAGCGTCTCCTTGTTGGCGACCGCGAGTCTCCGAATACTCCATTCGGCGCCAAGTGTACGCAGCATCGAAGCCGTCGTCGCGGCAAGGATGACGCCAACAGACGTAGCGATGCTGCTGTTCCAGAACGTCGACGTGTCGACCGCAAAAGTCACCTGCAGGCCCATCATCGCAGCCACGCAGATTGCCAAAGCGAGCCCCATGAATAACGTTTCGGGTTTCGAAATGCATAACCCGAAAAAGACGAGAGCCGGAGCCAGCACAAGCGCGAGCGTTTCAAAGTTGTGAACGTGAGGAAGAATGCCGAAGACGTATAGCGCCGCAATTCCGATAGAAACGACAGAGCACTTCGCGAACATGACGATAGACGGCACCGGATTATCTTGCGCCGAGAACAGATTGCCCGCCACGGCAGCCATTAACACTGCATAGCCGCCCTCCGGCCAGGACAGCAGAATCCAAAACGTGCAGCAGACGGAAATCGTCGCGAAGCTGACGACCGCTGACAACATCGCAAGGCCGTGATCGTAATGATGGACCAGGGCAGCCCGCTCGGCGATAGGATAGGTGTACGGTCTCGATATATGATTGGACGCCTGCTCAACGCTCTTTAGAATGTCGAGGCAGTCCGATCGGATCGCGGCAAGGTCGCCCAACCGGATAAGAAGGCTGAGCTCCACCAGGTCGTGCCAGCTGCGATGAGCGCGGGTTGAATCGACGCAGGCCTCGATATCGCTTCTCAGGCGATCGAGCTCTTCGGCATCGGTTCCGCCGGCCGCAAGCCATTTATCCATCCGATCGACGAGCTGCTGTGCCGCGCGCGATGGGCCACCTAGCAGGGAAAGCTCATGAAGTCGGTCCGCGATCGAGGACAGAATGGGAATGAGCATCAGCATGCGCGGCCGGACATCACGAATGAGTCGCAGGAACTCCGGGTGGCCACCCGCATCATAAATGAGGTGCGTGCTGAGATTTTCGATTTCGCCTGTATCGCCTGCAAGCTTCAGCCGATGCCGGTCGGGCTCGGCTCCGGTCCGCAGCTGCAGCGCATCGCGGGCGCTCACGTCCGCGTTGGCAAGCCAGGCTTTGAGTCGCTGTGCGATCACCGGCGCAACAGGGCGCGGCAAGATGATGCTTGAGACGACGGCAGCACATAGAATGCCGACGATGATCTCTTCGGTCCGCGCGAGTGCCACGTCGAAAATCGTGCCCGGCACATCCACCGTCGGAAAGCCGATCAGCGCTGCAGTGTAGCCCGCAAGCATGAAGATGTAGCTTCGCGGCGTGCGGTCGAGCATGGCGATATAAAGACAGCCTGCGGACCAAAGACCCAGAGCGATGATCAGCAGGATCGGGGTGTTGACGAGATTGGGCACCATCGCGATAGCGGCTGATGCACCAAGCAACGTACCGATGACGCGAAAGATAGCTTTAGATCTCGTCGCGCCCGATAGCGGGTTTGATGCGATGTAAACCGTTGCGATCGACCAGTACGGATTAGGCAGCGGAAGCCACAGTGCGATCAGCAGCGCCAGTAAGGCGGCAATCGTCGTCTTAAACGAAAAAACCCACTGCTGTAGAGCCGGGAAGGCCATCGCACATCCTGTTTGAGAGCAACTAAAACGAGCGTTGACGAATTTCGATCTTGAACATTGCCCTCGAGTAGGTATAAATGACTTTGCGGTCACTTTTGTCAAGACAAACGCTCAACGCTGATAATGCGTGGGGCGCATAGGTACCCATCCAAAATCGAGTGCGTGGCCGCATAAGCTGATTCACGAAGTGAGGCGACATGCAAAAAAGTACACAATCCGCCGTCACCAATCTTGTCCGGAACGACCCGCCTGTCATTCGACGCCGCGGCGCCAGCCCGGAAAAGACCGCCATGACGCGTCAGTCCATCGTCGATGCGGCGTTGGCGGAGTTTCTGGAAAAGGGGTTTGCAAACACCACCATCGAGACCGTGGCAAAGCGCGCAGGCGTCGCGAAGGGCCTGATTTACCGCTATTTCATCGCGAAGGAAGCGTTGTTCTCGGCGGTTGTTCAGCAAGAAATTGTCAACGCTCACATCGACACGGACGATGCCAAGCGCGCGCCTAACGAGAGTGTGGAAGATTTTCTCCGCCGAACTCTCGTCGTATCGATCCACCAGATCGAGAAGAAGAGCCGCGCGGACATCGCTCGGGTCGTCATCACGGAAGGTGCGCGTTTTCCGGCCATCGCGGAGATCTACCGTCGCGACGTTATCGAGCCTCTTCTTTTGAAGGTGAAACGTTTGGCCGTCGCCGCGCGGAAGTCAGGCGAACTCAAGGATGATCGTCTGGTCAAAAATCCGTACTTGCTGTTGGCGCCGGTCTGGGCCGGTATCGTCATCAACAAGTTTCTCGATCGGGCGCATCCGGTCAATATCGGTGAATTGTTCGAGACGCAGCTCGACATGATCTTCGCGAAAGAGGCGGCCTGAGGAATGCGGGCCGCTTTGCAAAGTTGTGTTTAAAGAAGCGACCACTGTCCGGCGACGACCGCCCACGCGAAAATGACGGCATTGGTCGTCATGTGTGCCGTGATCGCGTCGCCGATCCGGCCTCGGCGGATCATCAGCAGCGCGTAAAGCGCACCGGCTAATGCTGCCGCAAGCCACCGGTCGTGCATCAGACCGAACAAGCTCGAAGAGACGACGAGAGCAACGAGTCCGAATGCCCTAAAATCGACTGTCTCGAATTTTGCCGCCTGTAAGACGCGGTAGAGATATCCGCGAAACGCCAGCTCTTCCGCAATCGGAACCATGATGATGGTGCCGATGCCTCTGAACGCGAGCCAGAGAGCGACCAGGATCGGCGAGAATTCCGAAAGCGACTGCTCCAGCGGCGTGTGGCTGCCGGCGCCTGGGTCAGTCGCGATCCACAGCAAACCCGCAATCCCGCCAATCAAAGCCGAGACAGCATCCGGAGTGCCCAGCAGCTGCTTATAGATGTTCCGGAAGGCATACAGCGCCGCAAACACCGCAACGACTTTAATAGGATAAAGCAGATAGTCGTGAGGCGCCGCAATGCGCGTCACGATTTGACCGGCCATCAGCGCGATAAACGGTGCAAGAAAGATGAGCGCTGGATTGGAATCGGCGGCTTGTCGAGCGCGCGCCGCGCTGGCTGCATCTGACATCGCCGCTGCCATGATCGGCGATCTCTTGCCGAAGAAAGCGAGCTTCTGCGCAACCGTCATGATTGTGATTGCGATGAGTAAGAAGCTGATCCAGCCGAACTGAGAGTGAAATCCTCCGAGCGCGATATCCGGCGAAATGTTCGCTCCAATGAAGACCAGCAGCGCAATCCGCAGGCTGTTGAGGAGCCAGATTGCGCCCATCGCCAACGGGAACAGCATAAGGACGTTGGGAAATTTCAGCGAGCGACGGAAGATCAGAATATATCCTACGACGAACACCGCGATCAGCATCATGCCTTCGTAGCCGGAGCATGCCGCAAAGATCCTGACGCTGAAATCACCGGCGCCGAGAATGCGCGTAGCCGGGTCCATGAATGCACTGTGATCGAAGTGCTTGAGGATCCAGTACGATAACTGAAGGGTGGCGTCAGAAAGCTCAGCCCAACTGTCTTCCGATAATAAACTGCCGCGCTCTCTATCGAGGGTTGCGCCAGTGACATATCCCAAGACACCCAGTCCGAGCGCCAGCATCAGTTCCGGTTTGCAAAACGTTACGATCTCTCGCCAAAAGCCTGGCGGCGCAGCGACGAGGACGAGCGACGTTATCGCCGCCAGGAATAACGCCGAATAGAGATAAGTAAGAAAGGTATCAGCGCCTGGCGGAGCCTGGGCAAGGAGTCCGCGCGCGAGAAAAGCGGCCAACATCGCAGCCGCGCTGATTGCAGCTGTCGCTGATATCTGCACAGGGTCTGCATCTTGATTGAAGGCTGCGAGGATCGCGCTGCGCTTGGACCAGCCGACAACCACAAAAATTGCGGCCACTAGCAGAAGTATTTTCGGAACAGCTTGGACAACGCCGATAACTGGCCAGATGCCCCAGACATCAGGAAGAGGCGTAAAGAGCCGGATCGTCAGCATTTCGACGATGACAAGCGCCGTCGTCGACACAATCCGAGCCGAGGGCCAAGCGGGATGAGAGGCAGCTTTCAACATGCGAAGCATGCCTGCCATGCGATGGCAGAGGCTGCCAGATTATCGCTACTGTGTTTGCTGCATGCGGCGATAGACAATGGCGCCGACGCTAAGGAGAAGCGCGATCGCTGCGACGCTGCTGGCGGCATTGATTTCCGGAGCCGGGTGCGGACCTCCTGGATCGCCTGCACCGCCACCGCCGACGCAGTGCCAAATGACGATGAAACAATCGACCACAAATTGCATGGACGTCTCCTACGCAAACACATGTTGAAGCGACTAAAACGGGTGCCGTGCTCCATCAAGAACAACGTAAACAGGTGGTTAATGGCGCAGCGAAATTGTCCCATGATGGGAGGCTGGACGTCGCCTTCGCTTGTTGAAATCCGCCGCTGCATTGCACAAGAACTCGATCCGAAAGGGCCTGAATGGAAATTGGCGTAGACAGTTTTGCAGCAATCATGCCAGAGGCGGGGACCGCCGAGACTTTGTCTCCGGCCGACCGATTGGCGAATTTACTGGAAGAAATTGGAGTCGCGGATCGCGCAGGCCTCGATGTCTTCGGCATTGGTGAGCACCACCGTCCCGAATTTCTCGATTCGGCTCCCGGGATCATCCTTGCGGCCGCCGCATCTCGTACCAAATCGATACGACTGACCAGCGCCGTAACAGTGTTGAGCGCCGCCGACCCCGTTCGCGTGTTTCAGGAATTCGCCACGCTCGACCTGATATCGAAGGGACGCGCCGAACTCGTCGTCGGGCGCGGGTCCTTCGGCGAAGCCTATCCGCTCTTTGGGATGCGCTTTGAAGATTATGACGCTCTTTTTGCTGAGAAGATTGAGCTGCTCCTGAAGATACGGGAGAGCACAAATGTAAATTGGTCGGGAAAGTTTCGCCCGGCGCTTTCCGGCCAAGGCATCTATCCACGCCCCTATCAAGATGTGCTGCCCGTGTGGATCGGCGTTGGCGGTACGCCGAGATCGTTCACCCGCGCCGGTGAACTCGGTCTGCCGTTAATGGTCGCTATCATTGGTGGCGAGTTTCGTAGATTTCGCCCGCTCATCGATCTTTACCGCCAAGCCTATGCGCGCGCCGGCCATCCACAAGAACGTCTGCGTGTCGGCGTCCATGCGATGGGCTTCGTTGCGGATACTGTGGACCAAGCGAAAGACACCTTCTTTCCTGGCTGGGCGCGGATGTTCACGGACATCGGACGAGAGAGGGGCTGGTCGCCGGTTTCGCGCGCGCAGTTCGAGGCGATGTGTGGACCGGGCGGCGCTTTCCTGATTGGTGACCCCGCCACTGTCGCAAAGAAAATCGTGGAGGCGAGCGAGGCCCTCGGTGGTGTCGATCGTTTCACATTTCAAATGAGCTCTGCGTCAGCAGAATACGTTGCGATGAGGAAATCGATCGAGCTTCTCGGGACTAAAGTTGCGCCGGCGGTTCGTACCTTACTCGCGAAGCAAATGTGATTAAGCGTGGTCGCGATGGTGTGCCCGCGTTCGTTGAAGACAGTGAAAAAATGAAAGGAACGCCCTTTGATCAAAGTCAGCGTCATGTATCCGAACACGCCCAATGCCCGGTTTGACCACGACTATTATCGCGACAAGCACATGCCCATGGTCAAAGCAAAGATGGGCGATACCTGCAAATACTATACGGTTGATCGAGGGATTGCTGGTGCAGCTCCCGGTACGCCGCCCACCTACATCGGTATGTGCCACATTTTCTGTGACTCGGTAGAGGCGTTTCAGTCAGGCTTCGGGCCGCATGCGCGAGAAATCCTGGCGGATATTCCTAACTACACCGATCTCTCGCCGGTTCTGCAGATCAGCGAAGTCGAGGTTGGGTAAATAGCGCCAGCGGCGCGGGCTTTCGTCAGTAAGCGTCCTTGAAGACGTCCGAAAGCGAATTCGGAACCCACGGCTTGTTTGCCGGTGGCGGGGCTGGCGGCGGCGCCTTGGTCGCCGCTGGCGCAGCTGACGGCGGTGTCTGTACCGGCTGTGCAGACTGCGGCGGCGGCGCTCCAAGAAAAAACAAGATAGGCGGCGGCGGCAGATTGGGTTCCCCAGGAACGCCGGTCGGTTGTGGTGCCGCCGCCGCCGTCATCTGATTGTCCTGGGGTGATCGCCGTTTCTGCGCGACGGCTTTCTTCCGCTTTGTGGGCTTGTTCTGTTTTACTTTTGGGACCGCTGCGGCTGACGCGTCCTCATTCTCGTTCTCAGCGACGCTTGCCCGATTGCTTCTGTCAGTCATGACATCCGACATCGCGAGCTCGGCACGAAACGAGCCGTCTGGCGATCGAGGCAGGCCGCCAGCGACATAGGGCTGGCTATCGAATGGGAAACGCCACTTCGCGTCGTCATCGGCGGCGATTTGTGGAACCGCCATCCTGGTCGTCTCTTGCTCGCCGCCAACAGTTGGCGTTTCAGATTGCTCGGCCTCGGTTGAAATTTGGCCCGCGTCGCGATCGATCGGTAAAGGCGCGAGTGTCGGCAAAGGAGCCGGCGTCGCCGTCTGCATGCTGAGAGCGATGGCATTCGAGAGCAGCCGATCGCGAAGGTTCTGCGCAAAGGCGAGTCTTTGATCGAGGTCGAATGCCGGTGGTGGCGGCTCCAGTGCGACAGCTCTGGCGTTCTTTATTGGCTGTTGCGGACGGTCGAGCGTCGAAAGAAGAGCGAGCGAGACGAGGAATGCGGCGACCGCGAGCTTTGTAATTTGTTCTTTGACGCTGTCGCGCCGCCAAAAAGCGGGAAGATCATAAAGATGTGTGCGAAGGCCGGCGAGGTGAGCTTTGATTGCGTTGGCATACGGCGCCAGCGCTGCAGCCGATTGTGCATAAAGCAGCGCAAGCTTGGCGCGGAAATCACGCTCAGGTTCAGGCTCTTCCGTAAGCTCTGGAAAGCGCGTTGGATTGACGAGAAAGACCGGCAGATCGTTCGTGTGCACCTCAGTCGCACGCTCATTCTGATGCCGCAACAAACGCGTCTTACGCAATCGTCGCGCCGCAATCGCAATATCGTGAATATGCGTTTCGCCAACCACGATCGAGGCGTCCCCAGTTTGATATAAATGCTCAATTCGTGAACAAATTAGGAGAAAATTCGAGGCTCTCTCTTCAGCCTTAGACAGACGAATTCTCTTGCGCAGACGAAATATCGAACAAAGTTGATGGATCGTTTCTAAACGTCCGACAAAGATCGCCCACTGATTTGAAGCGCTGAATATCCTGCGTGTCTCAATCTTTGGTCGGGTATTTTTTTAGACCCCAAACAAGAGAAAGATCCCTCGGGGCCGAACAGGGAAATAGAAAAACGTACACAGATAGTATGTATTGCATGTATTTGTTTTGCGAGGCTCGATGCATCGACTTGGTAAATGCGGTCGGGTAGCAATGCTCACCAAATGCGATCTCGACGTATAGCGATAGCGGCGCAGCATATGCGCAGCGATAACTGGTAAATTGGTTAAAAAAATCGTTGACGCTGGGCGCGACGCTCTGCACAAGTGCATTTGCAGGCGCGGTTTGCGTTCCAGCGATTGAAACGGCCGATGCCAGTTTTCTCTGTCAGGTGAAGCGATTCACCCGCAGTTCGGTAGATTTTCCCCTTCACATTTCGAAGCCGTGCCAGCTTACCCGCTGGACGCGATTTTATGCGTGCGTTTCTCCCTCACACAAACATCGAAGAGACACCCGATTTCGCCAGCCGATCGAATGCCGCGTTTGCTCGTCCTCGAAGCGGGGCGCGCTGAACGCAACTATTGGTCCGACCTTTGGCATTATCGCGAGCTGTTCGCCATTCTGGCGTGGCGCGATATCGCGGTCAGATACAAGCAAACCGTCATCGGTATTGCTTGGGCGATCATTCGTCCACTTTCGACGATGATCGTTTTCACCGTTGTGTTTGGAAAGCTGGCAAAGCTGCCGAGCGACGGAGGCGTTCCCTATCCGATCCTCGTATTCGCCGGAATGCTGCCCTGGTTCTTGTTTTCGAGCGTGCTGAGCGAAGCATCGAACAGCTTGATCACAAGTGCGCACGTTATCAGCAAAGTCTATTTCCCGCGGATGATCGTTCCGGCTTCCGCCGGAGTCGTGGCAATCGTCGATTTTCTCGCTAACTTGACAATCCTGTTCTTGTTGATGGCTTGGTACGGCTATCTGCCGAATTGGCACATTATATTCCTACCGTTCTTCATGCTTTTTGCAGTTGCCGCGAGCCTCGGACCGGCGCTCCTGATTACGGCGCTCAACGTCAAATACCGAGATATGCGATACATCATTCCGTTCGTCATTCAATTCGGACTCTATGTATCGCCGGTCGGCTTCTCGAGTGAGGTGGTGCCCGAGAATATTCGCGTTTGGTACAGTCTCAATCCTGTGGTTGGAGTGATTGACGGCTTCCGATGGTGCCTTCTGGGCGATGCCAGCAGACTTTACCTCCCAGACCTGTCGGTAAGTCTCGGTGTTACCGTGCTCATGCTTTGGATCGGCATCAGATACTTCCGCCGGACCGAACGCTCATTCGCTGACCTCGTCTAAGATCGCAGGAAGAGCTTCCGAGATGAGTGATGTTGTCATCCGTGCCGAAGGCCTCTCAAAAAAATATCTGATCGGCCATCACCGACCGGAGCGCTACACGGCCCTGCGCGATGTCGCCGTAAAGGCCTTGAAGCATTGGGCGCGGACAGGAATGGATGTCGCGCGAGGGCGGCAGCTCGTTGCCGGTGATCAGGTCGAGGATTTCTGGGCGCTGAAAGACGTCTCTTTCGAACTGAAACGTGGCGACGTCGTCGGTATCGTCGGGCGCAACGGCGCGGGGAAATCGACACTGCTGAAAATCCTGTCGCGGATCACCGAGCCGAGTGCAGGAAGAGTTGAGATCCGAGGCCGCGTCGCAAGCCTCCTTGAGGTGGGAACGGGCTTTCATCTTGAGCTGACGGGGCGAGAAAATATCTATCTGAATGGCGCCATCCTTGGCATGAAACACGCCGAAATTCGCCGAAAGTTTGATGAAATCGTCGCCTTCTCGGAAGTTGAGAAGTTTCTCGACACACCGGTAAAGCGCTACTCCAGCGGTATGTACGTTCGTCTCGCATTCGCAGTCGCGGCGCACCTGGAGCCGGAAATTTTGGTGGTCGACGAAGTTCTCGCCGTCGGCGATGCCGAATTTCAGCAGAAGTGCCTCGGTAAGATGAAGCACGTAGCTGGACAAGGCCGCACCGTTCTCTTTGTCAGTCACAATCTCTTAGCGGTCAGGGCATTGTGCAATCGCGGCCTGCTGCTGGAAGGCGGCAAGATCACAACCGATGCATCAGTAGAAGTCGTCGCTCGGCGTTACATCAACGCCAGCAGCTTGGCTAACTCGATTTCTTTCACCGCAAACCTCTCGCATCCCTCGATTACTTCGATCATCGTGAACCGAGAGGCGCTCGTTGGCGGCGAATTGATTGTCGACATCAGCTTCATTTCGCCGCGACCGATCTCGAAGCCGGTCGGTGGCGTCATGCTTCGCGCCGACACGGGCGAGCCGCTTTGGGGCTCGGACAATCGCTTCCACGCGTCCAACGAAGTCACAAAGGGAATGACTTCGGGCACGCTCCGATGCCACGCGCGGGCATTGCCGCTCCGGTCCGGCACGTACCATCTGTCGGCGTCGCTAGCAGATTGGCATGAAGAACTCGACGCCAAGCAGGATGTTCTGAGCATTCAGCTTGGCGACGAAACAGCCGATGTTCTGCGTCCGTCGGCTTCAGCCGTGGGCCACGTCGAATGGCCCGCGACGTGGCAGTCCTATCAGGTTGAAGACGCATCGGCGGCTTAATCTATCTCCTGCGTCCGTGTGTCAGAGTGGGGCGGTCAGGTACAGCGAAACGCGCAGGCCGCCATGCGAGATTGGCCCAATCGGTTTCGAAAATGGCAGACCGGTCGATGTCGCGAGCGCCGCTTCGTTCGTAATGACGCCCACGCGCCAGCCGTTAAAGCGCGCCTTCAATGTCTCTCCCAGTGAGCGATACAAGGCGTGCAACTGTTTCTTATTGCCGATGCGGTCCCCGTACGGCGGATTGACGATAACGAGACCGGGTAGGCCGACTGGCGCTGCGAGATCGCTAATCGCCTGCTGACGAAATTCTGTGAACTCTGAAACGCCCGCACGCTGGGCGTTGGCGCGGCTCATGTTGATCGCCCCGGCATCGCGATCGCTACCGTAAAATTTCACCGTCGGCACTTTTGGCTTTCGCGCGTCGCGCAGTTTCTGCCACGTTGCGGCGTCGAAGTTTACCAGCTCTTCGAAGGCAAAATGACGTGTGCGTCCGGGCATTAGGGCCGCCGCGATTTCCGCTGCTTCGATGACGAACGTGCCCGATCCGCACATTGGATCGACAACGGGCTCACCTCCATCAAACCCGCAGAGTCGCAAGAACAGCGCCGCGAGCGTCTCGCGCATCGGCGCCTTGTTGACGGCCTGCTTATGTCCACGCTTGTGCAGAAGATCGCCTGAGGTGTCGACACCGATGGTGCAGAAATCGTTTTCGATCCGCGCTCTGATGCAAACGGCAGCATCGGGATCAAATGGCGCGCCGAGTTCCTCACGGATTGCGCGTTCGATGCGCTGTTCGGCAGCGCCCGAGTGGTAGATCTTCGAACTTTTGCATGAGGCTTCGACACGGAAAGGCCGGTCCCGGCGTAAGACGCTGCCCCACGCCACCTTACGCGCACGTTTATCAAGCTCAGAGAGATGCGAAGCCCTGAACGTCGCGATGCGTGCGATAATGCGCGTTGCGCCTCGGAGTTCGAGATTGGCGCGCCAGACGTCCGGCCAACCGCCCCGCAAGGTCACGCCGCCTGACGTGATTGCGGCCTTCTTGAAACCGTTCGCCCGCGCTTCGTCGCGCAGTGCGGCCTCAAGCCCAGGGGGGACGACAAGGAAAATTTCGAAATCGCTGTCAAACGCCGTCATGCGGTCTCATTATCCGGAAGCTGTGAGCGTATCGACATATTTTTGAGACCTCGGAAAGTTTTAGTACGATCATTGCGGGAAACAACGCCGGAGGGGGACTGGCAAAATCGCTGAGACCCCATAAATTCAGCATTAGCCGGCGGGCCTATCTCGACAAGGAGATGATTGGGATGAGCGACGTTTCGGAACAGATTTGCCACCTTGTGCGCCCCGACGATACCTATGACGGCAAGCAGGGTCTAACCTACTTCTGCGGCATCGCCGCTGAGACGGTAGGCTCGAAAAGCATTTGCATGCACTTGCTGACCATTCCGCCAGGCGGCCGGGCCAAGGCACACATGCATGCCAATCATGAGACGGCGATCTACGTTCTGGAGGGTGAAGCCATCGCCCTCTACGGCGATAAGCTTCAGTATCATGCCGTTACGAAAGCCGGTGACTTGTTCTACATCCCTGCGGGTGTTCCCCATCTTCCGATCAATCTGAGCAACAAGCCCATATCGGCTGTCATCGCTCGCACCGACCCGAATGAGCAGGAAAGCGTTGTGCTTCTGCCGGAGCTTGAAACGTATGCCGACGCGGCGATCGCCCGCCTCATGGAGACATCGCCAGCGGCCGAGTGAACCGGTAAGCCGATGGGCGGCTAAGCTTCGGGCCGTAACGGCGCCGGTGGGTGGCTCGGTTCTTTGTGAAAGTATTTGAGCGTAACATACGCGCCGATCCACGACCCGACGACGGCGAACGCGACATACACCCAATTGTTCGTATAGCTGATGACCGCGAACGACGACAGCATATACCAGATGCCGCTCCAGTTGGCCGCGGAAAGCGGCCGACGCGCGACCACGGACGACGTGAACATGACGTAGGCGGCGTCGGTCGCGGCCGTCGCAAGTAGAACCCCGGCGCCGATCCATAAATCGATAGTCATCGAAAACTCCATGCGAGCGAGGGAGGTTGGCTGGTCGCTTATACACCCGTTCAAGACAACGTTTTTGTTGGGAAGCGGCAAACGGATTGGAAATCGCGCGAGAGGCTTTGCGGATAAGCTTTATCGATTTGGCTACGATGGACGCGACGCTCTTCACCGCTATCGCAGGAACGTTGCTTGGTATCGGCTTCGGTCTGACAGTTCCACTCGTCAATCACATGACCGTTGAACACAGCTCTTAGGCGCAGCGCGGACAAAACCTCGCTTATCTTTCGGTCGCTATATTTCTCGGTCAGTTCTTATCGTCTTTTGTCGACGTGGTTGTCGGGTCCGCAGCCACAGCATTTCTCCTCGCTTCTGGTGCGGCGTTCGCTGCGGCCGTCGCGGCTACGACCAGCGGGATAGCGGAGCCGGCATGAGAATTTCAGCGGCGGCGACAACTTTCAATGATCATAAAAATACCGGCAGGGCGTGTGACGCACCTGCCGGTATCGGGCTTCCCAAAGTCATAGGCAATGAGAAGGCTGATGGCGTTAGTTGCCACCATACGAATTGCCGCCGAAAGCGCCGTGGACTGAGAGAGAGCTGTTATCAACGGGCGAAGCAACCGCTGCTGTGCTGATTGCCGAAACTGCAATGACGATTGCGAGTGCGATGGTCTTCATGATGATGTCTCCAGTGGGGGTGCTAAGAAGATTTTCGGATCGTGAGAGTAGCGCTCTCGGTGTTTCCGAAATTCAATTCGCAACGGCGCTGCGAAACGTTACCCGCGACAAACCGACCGCGTCAGCGCCGACCCGTGCTGATGGCGCGATGCGCTCCGCAAACCCGGCAAAAATTTAAAGCTCCTCGAAGGCCGACATTCGAAAGCGCGGGCTTGCGGTCCCGGACTTTGCTGTTGGCTCGCTCCATCCGGACGGCGCGCATGCGGTAAAGGCGGTTCGGCAGAAATACCGCCATAGCGATTCGCCTGCGCATCGGTAGTGATCACCGATCGCGTGAGGCCGAAGATCGGCAGCTACATCTGAACAGTTGGCGAAAATACACGACCACCTACAACCTATGGGCGAATGCCAGCTTTTGCCGCGGGAGAAAGCACCGCGCGTTTTGGGTGGGTGATGCACAGAAATGACGGTGCATAATCACTGTTGCGCGGAAGCCTCGTCAAATTTCAACATGGCGCGACAACGTGATAAAGTCACTTTATAAGGGTTCACCCGAAGTTGGCAAAAAGAGGATGACCGAGCGATATGAGCGGTCACACAAGAGACATGAACCCATCTAACCGTGGTCAGGAAACACCCGAAGTGCTTGCTACATATCGCAATCGTTCAACACGCTCACGTCTGTTTAAGTTTGCCCTGGTGTCGTCGATGTTGGCGCTCCCGTTCGTCTGGGGACCGCGCGCGGCCTTGGCTGATTCGGTAGAGGATGCCGCAGCGGTCTGTTCAGGCTGCCACGGCGAAGCCGGCGTTCCGATGGACAAGACGATACCGAACATCTGGGGCCAACGCCGCGAATACATCTTGAAGCAGCTTTCGGACTTCAAGGACGGCCACCGCAAGAACGACACGATGTCGGCAATCGTTGACTCTCTGACGAAGTCCGACATGGAAGCTCTCGCCACCTATTTCTCGGAAAAGAAATGGCCGAACCTCGGTCAGCCGGCTGCTTCCGGCAACATTAAAGACCAGGCGATCGACACCATCGTCCAGTTGAACTGCAAGGGCTGCCATCAGGAGCACTTCCAGGGTGACTATGTGCGACCGAGACTTGCCGGTCAGCAGGACGAGTACCTGCTGAAGACGATGACGGACTTCCATACCGGCGATCGTGCAAACTTCGCACCGATGGAAGCGCTGATGAGATCGCTGAGCGAAGATCAGCTGAAACCCGTAGCGGCCTACCTCGCTGGTTTGACCGAACCCGCGACAGTCGGACAGAAATAACACTTCGCCGATATAAGACTTAAGTGCCTCGGCGCTTAAAGAGAGATCCACATTGGGCTCGCCGCACGGCGGGCCCGATTGTTTTTTGGCGGCCGTTTTCGAGATGTTGCTATGTGACGTAGGTCAAGGGCCAGTCCAGTGATGATCGTACCTTGCGCGCCATCATTGATGGAAAGCCGAGTGGGTACACAGATGAAAGCTCTTGTTTACAAAGGCCCGGGCCTGAAGGCCGTCGAAGATCGTCCTATTCCCGAAGTACAAGCCGCAACCGACGCGGTCGTTAAGATCTCGAAAACTACGATTTGCGGCACGGATCTGCACATCCTGAAAGGCGATGTCCCGACTTGCACGCCCGGACGAATTCTCGGACATGAAGGCACGGGCGTCATCGAGAAAGTCGGCGCCGGCGTCACGTCCTTCAAACCGGGAGATCGCGTGCTGATTTCGTGCGTCTCAGCATGTGGCCGCTGCGAATATTGCCGCAAGGGAATGTATTCGCATTGCACGACGGGCGGCTGGATTCTCGGCAACTCTATCGATGGTACGCAGGCCGAGTACGTACGCATTCCGCATGCCGACACCAGCCTTTATCTGCTCCCCGAAGGCGTCGACGAAGAAGCATTGGTGATGCTCAGCGACATTCTTCCGACCGGGTTTGAATGCGGCGTTCTCAATGGCAAGGTCGCGCCGGGAAGCACGGTTGCGATTGTCGGCTCGGGTCCGATCGGAATGGCAGCGCTATTGACCGCGCAATTCTATGCACCAGCCGAGATCATCATGATTGACCCCGATAGCAAGCGGCTGGAAGTGGCCAAGCGTTTCGGCGCAACCAAAACGGTCGCCGCTACGGGAAGCAGTGCGACGGAAGCCGTCATGAAGTTCACCGGAGGACGCGGTGTCGATACGGCAATTGAGGCTGTCGGCATTCCAGCGTCTTTCGCGACCTGTGAGGATATCATCGCGCCGGGCGGGACGATTGCAAACGTCGGCGTTCACGGAACCAAGGTGGACCTTCACCTCGAACGCCTTTGGAGCCAGAACATCAGCATCACCACGCGTCTCGTCGACACCGTAACGACGCCGATGCTTCTCAAAACGGTGGAAGCAAAAAAAATAGATCCGACCAAACTCATCACACATCGTTTCAAGCTCGGTCAGATTCTGGACGCTTACGACACGTTTGGCCATGCTGCGCAAACGGGTGCCTTGAAGGTCATCATCGCCGCCTAACGGCATCTGAAAACAGTAGAAGCCACCAAGGATTAAAAAGGGCGCCTTAAGCGCCCTTTCCATTTTTATTATTTGCCGTTGTTCTCGTTATTATTCGGAGTGCGGTCCGAAGTACCTTCCGGTGTCTGCGCACCTCCCGCTCCTGGAGCACCGGCTCTCGTAGATCCGGGCAAGCGATCCGGTGACGCGTCTCCAGGCGTGCGGTCAGAGGTTTTTCCTTGCTCGCCTGTCGATGCACCACTCGATGCGCCAGTGTTCATGTTTAGGTCGGATTTCATTTTGCTCGACTGCTGGTCGGCGATTGCCGGTCCTGCCACCGCAGCAAACGCAATCGCACCGGCCAACACTGCTGAGACTTTCAAGTTCATATTCGTTTCTCCTCGAGGCTATTGTTTTGTTTGGCGGGCTTTCGCCTGCTATCGAGGAAGACTCTCGCGTGCCGTATGTTCCCGCAGTCGTGGTCAAAGTTTACCGCGGGAGGGAATGACTCGCGAATTTGTGATGATGCGCCCGGCGAGTATGGAAGCGGCGCGGATTACGCCGTCCGGAAGCTTATCAATTTCGATGCACACCGGAACTCTTTGCGCCAGTCGCACCCATGTGAAGATTGAATTGACCGTCGCCAGTCCCTGCGAGCCGGGCTGTGCGTTGGGAATGTTGATGCCGTGTGCCATTCCATGAACGCGGCCCTCGATGATCTGGCTATGACCCGGAGACCTCTGGTCACATCCGGCGGCAGGATGGAGTTTGCCGTGCGATTGCGAAATGCGGGGTTTCGGCCGTGCCCACTGATGGCTCGGGTCGGCCGCGCTTTGTTATTAGAATGCACGAGGGCGCGCAGGATCGGTCTGCTGATGGCGGTAGGCGCCGTGCATGTGGCAAGCCGATAGAGGACGGTTGCAATTGATTATGACGCGCGCCTGAGCGTATGTTGCCGTCCAGATGAGACGCATCCTCGCTCCCGAGTTTCGGGGCAAAATTTGTAGGTGCCTTGTCCTTCCCTCGCTGAGGGCGGGACCGAGCGTCTTGACCATATCCTTCACTGCTTTTGTCGCCGCTGAACGGGGATCGGATCGCCTGTTCGCAGCAGATTGCGCTGCCAAGCCAGCGATGGCGACAACATGCTGAACATTGACACCGCTTTACAAAGTGCCGGATGCACAAAGGAGTTCAACCAATGGATCTGTCTCGACGCGACATTCTGAAAGCCGGCGCTGCAGTCTCAGCCATCGCAGCGCTGCCGAGTTGGCCCGCGCGAGCCGAGTTCGCACCGCAAACCGGACAATGGCGCAAATTCGAATTATCGACACGGTTGGCGATTGAGAATGCCTTTGGCGTAACGCAGGCGTGGATTCCGCTTCCGACATTCTCCGAGCCGTCCTGGATCAAACCTGAGGGCAGTAGCTGGCGTACGAACGCCAAAAGCGCCGAAATCGTAAAAGATCCGAGATACGGTGCTGAGTTCCTGCACGTCGTGTGGAATGAGGGCGAGAAGGCCCCCTCCATCGAGGTGAGCAGCAAGGTTGCAACTCAGAACCGCGCCGTCGATCTCTCCAGGCCACTCGGAACGCAAACGCTATCGGACACTGAGCGTCATCTTTATTTGATGCCCACGGATCTCATCCCGACGGACGGCATCGTGAAGGAGACGTCCGATAAGATCGTGGCTGGCGCCAAAAGCGATACGGATAAGGCGCACGCAATCTATCAATGGGTCGTCGAAAACTGTTACCGTGACGCCAAAACCCGCGGATGCGGTATCGGCGATATCGCCAACATTCTCAAATCCGGAAATTTTGGTGGTAAGTGCGCAGATATTAATGCGCTGTTTGTCGGCCTCGCCCGCGCTGCGGGGCTGCCAGCCCGTGATCTTTATGGGCTGCGCGTGGCACCTTCGGCGTTCGGCTACAAAAGCCTCGGCGCCAAGAACGATATCGTTACCAAGGCTCAGCACTGTCGCGCCGAGGTCTTTCTTGCGGAATTTGGCTGGGTCCCCATGGATCCCGCTGACGTGCGCAAAGTCATGCTCGAGGAGCCACCGGGAAATCTACCGCTGACGGACGAAAAGGTCGCCGAAGCGCGCAAGACGCTGTTCGGCGCGTGGGAAGGGAACTGGCTCGCGTATAACACAGCCCATGATTTGGCGCTGCCGGGTTCAACCGGACCCAAGGTCGGCTTTCTGATGTATCCGGAGGCCGAAGTCGCAGGCGAGCGGCTCGATTGCCTGAACGCTGACACGTTCAAATATGTGATTACGGCGCGCGAACTCGCCGTTTAACGCAAAAATCGTCGATCGTCCGATGGTCTTGTCCGCTTCATCGTCTTGTGATGGAGCGGATGGGCATCGGCCGATTTTATCCATCAGTTTTTTGCAAATGCAGCGCCGACAACTTTCCCGGAACTCCAACATGTGCCGCGAGACAACCAAGCCCGTGCAGCCGCCGCAGCTCGCTGTTGCCAAAGGCATCATGGGCGACAATAGAAGAGGAGCGTCTATTGATCCCGACTATCTAATGACCAACGTCTTATCATTCGAAATCGGATTTTAATCAGTACGCAACGGTGATTTTCATTCTGTCCTAACGCAGCGCAGCGACGTATTCGTTTGACTATCGGCAAAAGCCACTAGACAGTCCGCGCTGAGTAGGCGGTCACTACGCATCAGCGAGCGGCTGGTTATGCTTAAGCAATTTTTGGCTAACTTTGTTCGAACGCATTTTCGTTCCCGCGCGCGATAGCTATCATACGCCTCCAGTTTTGTTGGCAGGAATTCTCCGTCGCACGGGGAGACGATGAGCGTTTATCCGGACATCGGCTCGAGACCTCAGGGTGAAGTCCCGACGGAACGACCGGGTATGGTCTTCGTACCCAGCGGGACGTTCCGAATGGGGTCGGATAGGCATTATTCCGAAGAAGCCCCGAGCCATCGCGTAACTGTCGATGGCTTCTGGATCGACGAGACGCCTGTGACGAACGCTCAATTCAGGAAATTCGTCTCGGAAACTCGCTACACGACGTTTGCCGAGATTCCTCCCAAGGCCGAAGATTATCCTGGCGCGCTTCCTCACATGTTGAAAGCCGGTTCTCTCGTATTTACGCCGCCCAGGCATGCGGTCGACTTGAGAGATTGGAGCCAGTGGTGGGATTTTCGCTTCGGCGCGAATTGGCGTCATCCGTATGGAAGAGGTTCGTGGACGAAAGGGCTCGATGAGCATCCGGTCGTCCATATCGCGTATGCTGATGCCGAAGCCTACGCGATGTGGGCCGGCAAAGAACTCCCGACCGAAGCTGAGTGGGAATATGCAGCACGCGGCGGTCTCGAAGATGCGGAATTTGCCTGGGGGGACGAATTCACGCCTCAGGGCCGGCACATGGCCAATACCTGGCAAGGTACTTTCCCGCTCGAAAATCTGAAGGAAGACGGTTACGAGCGGACCTCGCCGGTCAGAGCCTTTGCCGCAAACGGCTTCGGCCTGTACGATATGATCGGGAACGTCTGGGAATGGACATCTGATTGGTACTCGACGAAGCATGCACCCGACGCCCCAAAAGCCTGCTGCGTTCCGGTTAATCCGCGCGGAGCAGCGAGAGAGCAAAGTTTCGACCCGTGCCAGCCAAACATCCGTATTCCTCGCAAGGTGTTGAAGGGCGGGTCGCACTTGTGCGCACCAAACTATTGCCGCCGCTATCGCCCTGCGGCGCGCCATGCCGAACCTATCGACACGTCAACCAGTCATGTCGGATTCCGATGTGTCGTTCGAACACGTCCTAACGAGAATGAGCGTTGCGAGGAAAAATGAGAATACTCTTGAAGACTTGTGTTGCCTTCCTAATGCTGTCTGTTCTTTTGCCGGCTGCCTCTTACGCCGATGAGCCGAAGTTTTCCAAGCAGCAACTCGACCAGATGCTGGCGCCGATCGCGCTTTATCCGGATGATCTGCTATCCAACGTTTTAATGGCCGCGACCTATCCGCTGGATGTCGTGGAAGCGGCGCGATGGCGCAGCGATCCTGCCAACGCCAAATTGCAGGGTGATGCGCTTGTCGATGCTTTGAAAAGCAAAAGTTGGGACCCAAGCATCAAGGCGCTCGTCCAGTTCCCGGACGTCTTGAACATGATGAGCAATCAACTCGACTGGACGCAGAACCTCGGCGACGCATTTCTTGCTCAGCAAGACGCTGTCATGAATGAGGTGCAGTTCCTGCGTCAGAAAGCCGATTCAAGCGGCCATCTCAGAAGCAACTCCCAGCAGACCGTCACGCAGGACGACGGATCCTACGTCATCCAGCCTGCCGAGCCCGATACGGTTTACGTGCCAGTTTATGAACCGTCGGTGGTCTACGGGCCGTGGTGGTATCCCGATTATCCGCCGTATTATTGGGGGTATCCGGGCGCGACGTTCGTGGACGGATATTTTTGGGGGGCGGCCGGTGTCGCCATCGCCGGCGGCATCTGGGGCTGGAACCATTGGGATTGGCGTCACCGTCGTATCGACGTCAACGTGAACCGCTGGAATCGTATCGACAACAACCGCCGCCGCATCAAGAACAATGTCTGGAAGCACGACGCGCGTCATCGTGGCCATGTCGTGCGCAATAAAAATTTCAACCGTGCGAACGTCGAGAGACGTCTCGAAAATACCGACCACAGAGCGCTCGACAATAAGGTCAATCACGGTGCGCAATTGCGCCATAACGGTCGCAATTTCAACAAGGCAAGAGGCGGCCAAAACAAGGCGGCACATGTTCGGCGCTCAACAGGTGGCAGGAGATTCGTAAAGCCGAATAGGCCGCGAAACATGCGTGCCCGTCCTCATGCGAAGCGCCCTGCGTTCCACGCCCATCGTGGCGGCGGCAGGCGCGGCGGTATCAGAAGGCGCAGATAGTTCTGATTTCGAGGCGGATTGAACAAAATGATCGATGAGAGACTGCAAGGAGTTCAGTAACCCCTAGAGCCTCACATGATGGTTGCGGTGGCACGCACACGCCTCGGCTGGCTGCTGGGTTTCCTGGCATGCATGCTCGTTGTCTCGACCGCAGCCAGTGCGCAATCCGATCCATTGCCCTCCTGGGAGGAAAGCCAAGCCAAGCGGCAGATCATCGACTTCGTTGGACCTTCATCGTCTCCGGCGGCGGTATCGAGTTCATGCGGCCCTGGACGGAGCGCGTCTACGGCATTCCACCGGAGCAAGTCATCGGCAGCTCCGGTGGGCTGAAGTTTGAAATGCACGACGGCAAGCCGGTGATCGTGAAGCTGCCGACTCTCATCCTCAACGAGGATAAAGACGGAAAGCCGGTCGGCATCGAGCGCCACATTGGCCGGCGGCCGGTCGCCGCGTTCGGCAAATCCGACGGCGACCTTCAAATGCTCGAATGGACGTGCGATGCGCCGGCCACGCGGCTTTGCCTGCTCGTGCATCACACCGATGCCGAACGCGAATGGGTTACGATCGCTCATCTCGTGTCGGCAAGCTCGACAAAGCGCTTGATGAAGCGATCGCCAAAGGTTGGACGGTTGTCGACATGAGGCATGACTGGAAGACGTTCTATCCCAAGGAGGTTAAGCCATGAACCATGCAAACTGGATTCTCACAGGACCCCACGCGCCAATTTGAGCTCATGTTCCGCCTCTACGCTGTCATTATTCTTGCATGGCTACGGTCATGGCTTTGAAATTTTACATGACGCCCGGGTCCTGTTCGACGGGCATTCACATCCTTCTTGAGACGTTGGAATTGCCGTTCGAGGCGTGGATCGTCAATCTACCCGCGGGTGAACACCTGCGGCCGGAGTATCTGAAGATCAATCCTAGGGGCACGATCCCAACACTCGTTCTCGATGATGGGCGGGCGCTGACCGACTTCAAATCTATCGCAATCTGGCTCGCCAAGGCCTATCCGCATGGCAAGTTGATTCCCGCCGATTCCGTCCTGGCGGCACGCGCCATCGAACTCGTAGATTTTGCTTTAATTCAGCTGCACGGCGAAGGCTTCACGCGCATTTTCACATCTGATCGCTACCTCCCGGTTGGCGTGACGCCGGACGCTCGGCGACTGGAGGACGATGTTGTTGCGCACGGGCGGGAGGTTGTCGCTCAGTCATTCGGTATTCTCGAGAAGCGCATGCCGGCCGACGGATACGTCCTAGGGCAGGACTTCTCGATCGCGGATGCAGCCCTATTTTATAATGAGTTCTGGGCTGACAGGATCGGGATAACCCTGCCCCCACGCGTCTTTGCACACTATCAGCGCGTCCGCAGCCGTCCGGTCGTTCGCCAGGTCCTCGCCGAAGAAGGGTATCGATCCTGACACTGCGGCCTGCCTGACGTCGCATTTGCGACAATTGCCCTGCCGTTATGCCTTCGGCTGCAGCCATTTTCGCTGGTCCAAAAATTGCGTGTCGTGGTTCCGGGCCGTGGCCAACATCTTTTCGTTGAAGGAAACCGCAATGGCATTCGCCTCTGTCTGCACGACGAGTGCTATGAGCGAAGGAAGCATGAGCATCTTTCTGGTCGGCAAGAAGAGTGTGCTCCTGGTTTGGCCGGTGGGCGGCGAACTCAAGGCGTACCGTGGGCGTTGCCCACACGCAGACATGCCGCTGACGGATGCCACCTTCGATGGCCGAAAGGTCGTCTGCTCACACCATCAGTGGGGCTTCGATGCGACCAACGGCAAGTGCGTGACGCATATCGTTCGCAACGAACTCCATCCCTATCCGCTCCGTATAGAGGGTGATGAAATCAAGGTCGATGTCGGATTGCTCAAGCCGGAGCGCACACCGGCGTAGTCTTCGCTACGGAGCAGACTGATGGATCGCCGAGATCATCGATAAATGAATGACGCGGAGACGATGAATGCCGATCTACAGTTATCACTGTACGGACTGTGCGAGGGAATTCGAGCTGCTGGTTTTTTCGAGTGACGTCCCGGTTTGCCCATCGTGCGGCAGCGAAAAATTGGATCGCTTGGTGACTCTCGTCGCGCCACAAGGCAAGAGCCGCGGATATGCGAAGAAGATGCGTTCGGCGGCGGCGCGAGAAGGCCATCTCAGTAATTACAGCCGCGCCGAACGGCGAGGACGCTGATGTGGCGCACTCTTTCAGTCGAGCCAAAGGCTATCAAAGAGTGCGCAGCCGCAGTGATCGCATAGTGCAGAAGTGTTTAATCGAACTGCGTGACAGAAGCTGAAATCTCAAAATGCAATTGAACCACAGTGTGTGACGAATGGGTGTCGCAGTGCGATGGCTTGACGCCCGATACGGAAAACGAGCCAAGAAAATGCAACGAGAAAAGGCACTTTGCCTTAAAGAGCGCAATGTCGCTGTCTGAAACTTGTGCGCGACAACAGCGTTTTTTGAGGTTAGCATTTCGCGATGCAATAGAAGGCGGAGCGTTTTTTTCTGACCGTCACCGTGAGAGACGGCGAGATGGTGCCTATGAAGCAAACCGATCACATTGCTGATCAGCCACAGATGCCAGGGCCCAAGCAGCTAAGCGAGATTGCTCTAATCGGCATATACGAGGTCTCGAAGATACTCGCTCGGCCGGCGCGTCTTGAAATAACATTATCGAGCGTCCTCAACGTCCTGTCGTCTTTTTTGGACATGCAGCACGGGACCGTTGTTTTGCTCGACGACGAGGATGTTCCTGATATCGTCGTTGGAACGAGTTGGGTGGAAGGAGCGGCGGCCGATGGGCTCGTTCAACTTCCACGAAGAGCGCTCGATCAGATCGTCGCAACCGCGATGCCGTTGGTCATTCAGAATACAGGCGTCCATCCGCTTTTCCGACATCCGGACCGGATCCAAGACGGACAGACAACTACCAAATCCGATTCCGTTTCGTTCATTGGAGTTCCGATAAAGATCGAAGATAGGGTCGTCGGCACACTCTCCATTGATCGTCCGTGGTCCGAAAACGCTGTATTCCGCGCCGATAATGATGTTCGCTTTCTCGCCATGATCGCGAACCTCATAGGTCAGACGATCCATCTGCATAGGGTGATCGGGCGCGACCGCGAGCGGTTGATGGACGAAAGCCGAAGGCTGGAAAAAGAACTCACGAGCGTGAAGCCAAACAAGCTACGGCCGCGCGTCTCCGGAATTATCGGTGAAAGTCCACCAATCCGGGCACTTCTTGGAAAAATTGAAATTGTCGCGAAATCCAACGCAACCGTTCTTTTGCGTGGCGAGTCCGGCACCGGCAAGGAGTTATTCGCTCGCGCAATACACGAGCTTTCTCGCCGTTCCAGCGGCCCCTTCATAAAGGTAAACTGCGCTGCGTTGCCCGAAACCGTGCTTGAATCCGAACTTTTCGGGCATGAGAAGGGAGCCTTTACAGGCGCCGTCAATTCTCGAAAGGGCCGTTTTGAACTCGCAAATGGCGGGACGATTTTCCTCGATGAGATCGGAGAAATATCGCCGTCCTTCCAGGCGAAGCTCCTGCGCGTGTTGCAGGAAGGCGAATTCGATCGGGTCGGCGGAACGAAGACGCAGAAAGTGGACGTGCGCATCGTCGCCGCGACGAACAACGACCTCGAGGAAGCCGTCACCAGAGGGACGTTCCGCGCTGACCTCTATTATCGGATCAGTGTTGTTCCGCTTATTTTGCCGTCGCTGCGCGAACGCAAGGGTGACATCCCGCTCTTGGCGGATACGTTCCTCTCGCGTTTCAATAAGGAAAACGGACGGACTCTATCGCTCTCCCCGAGCGCCATCGACGTTCTGACAGCATGCTATTTTCCCGGCAACGTGCGCGAGCTGGAAAATTGCATTTGCCGTACCGCGACGTTGGCGGCGGGAAGCGCGATCATCAGTGAAGATTTCGCCTGCCGTCACGATCAGTGTCTGTCCGCATCGCTATGGAAGGGCCGTGACGCAGCATCATCGCAACGTCACCCGCAAATGCGATATATGCTGCCAATTCTACCGGTCCGTGGCGAAGTGACGAAGGTTTCGCCCGCGGATCCGGTTCCCAAGGAAACCGTTTGCGATCCGTTGAGCGAAGACCCCAACGATCTCTCGGCAGATTTCCCCGGAGGGCGCGGCCCGGAGCGCGAGAGACTAATTGAGGCGATGGAGAAAGCCGGCTGGGTACAGGCGAAAGCGGCTCGAATCCTGGGTTTGACGCCTCGCCAGATCGGGTACGCGCTCAAGAAGCACGGCATCGAGATCAGGCATTTTTAGTGTGTTTGATAGAGGCGGTCGCGAGCGCGAAACGAACCGCAACGTCACGCGGTGATGCAAGATATGGTGAGGACGTAACAAGGACGTCTGCACCCGTCTGCGCATAGGCCGCTGCGTTATTCGCCGTGATGCCACCAGCCGCCGCAATGACCGGACGCGACTTCATCGGGACGAGTTGCGCTACGAGTTCCGACAATTGATCTGTGCTGAACTTTTCCGTCTGGATGACATCGAAGCCAGCCTCCGCATAGGCTTTCGCCTCATCGACGGATTTAGCCTCTATAACCAATCGCTTTTCGGGAGCTGCGCGCCGTAGTCGGCGAACGGTTTCGGCAAGCGGTTCGCCTTCGAGAAAGATCCTATGCTCGGGGAAAACGAGCACCGTTTCCGAAAGACCGAGACGATGAATGACGGCACCGCCGGCGCGGACGGATCGAACCGCAAACGACTTCGTTCTCGGCATATTCTTTCGGGTACAAGCAACGACGATGCGCGGTGAAACGGCCGTCGCGGCATCGACGATCGCTCGTGCCTCGGTTGCGACACCAGACCAAACTTCAATAAGCGTTTGCGCAACTTTCCATCCGCGGTGCAGGGCACTCGCAGTTCCTCGCGCGCTTAAGATCGGCGAGCCTGGCTCAAGGAGAGTGCCGGATCTCGTTGTGCGTGAGACACAACAGCCTGCGAACTCCAGTAGCGCTGCCGCGCTTTCGACCTCCGCAAGAACCATGCGTCCTCGCGCGGCAAAAAACATCTCCCCTTCCTTTTCGCCGATGCCTAGCGCTTCGGTGGTCAAATCGCCAAACGGAACATCGTCTGCGAGGAGGCTTTCGAGTTCATGAGGTAATGCGGTGGAAGACATCCAAGTCTCCAAGAAGGGACATTCCCAGAGGAAATGCCTTAAGTCGGGTTGAATACATTTTCGTCGTGTTTGCGACAAGAACGGCGGTTTGAAACCCTGTTGCCGCGCAAGAAATTATCTTGCATGCAATTTGCATGCTTCGAAGCATAGAACATTCGGGTGTCGAGAGCGGCCGCACAAGTTTGCATGCACCAAGGCCTCTCTGCCCGAACGTATTGGCGGCATTTGCGACGGAGCATGTGCACGATGAGCACGATCTACCACGATCATTTCCTGAAGTTGGCGGCGATCGTTTATCGCTCAGGCCGGGACGACGTCGATAAATTGCTTGCGGCTTTTGCCGCCGATCAGATTCGCGAAGGGCACCGGATTGGTGGTGTCGTTCAGCATAATTTTAAAGGTCCTTGTGGCCCTCAAAATCTCATGCAGATGATCGACCTGATGACGGGTCGCGCAATCCCGATCTGCCAGGCTCTCGGTAGTGGCGCACAATCATGCAGACTCGATTCCGCCGGCCTTGCGGAAGCGGCGGTGGCAGTCAGCAGGGCGATCGCCGAGGACGTGGCGCTCGTCGTCGTAAATAAGTTTTCCAAACGGGAGGCGGCAGGAGAAGGCCTGCGCGCCGAGATCGCCGACGCTGTTGTTGCTGGGCTTCCTATCCTGACAGCCGTGCCCGACAAGTGCTACGACGCCTGGGTTGAGTTCACCGGCGGTTACGGCACGACACTCGCGTGCGAACGTCACGTTGTCGACGATTGGTGGCGCGAACTGTCAGGCCGCGAAGGCCGTGCACGCGCATTGCGCCAACTCGATCAGCGGTTCAGCCAATCAAACATGCTTGTTAAAGCGCACAATCTACGATCGCTTCATTAGAGCATCATTTGCCGACGATAACGTCGGTCGCCTTTATAACGGCGGATACCGTGTCGCCAACTTTGAGGCCAAGATCGTCGACGGCCTCATTGGTGATCGACGACGTTATCATAAGTCCTGGCATCAGTTCGATTTTGACATGAGCGGTAGTGGCGCCTCTCGTCACGGACACAACTCGTCCTGGTAGCATGTTGCGCGCGCTTAATTTCATTGGACATTCCAAAAAGGAGTTCTGGGACGGCGAAAGCTTCTGTCGCACACAGTTGCGATTCCCGGCGACGCATCAGATCGCCGCATAAAAACATCATTGCGTCGGCGAGCCAAACTTACAAGCGAAGAACTGTGCGGTGTCGGACATCCGACAGGTTGTCATGAGAGCGACAGCGAATGCGATCCGTGCCGTTCCTTTTATTTATATGAATTCAAATACTTAACGTCTGGCATGCGGCTTGAAAGGGAAACACTAGGAAATTCAAGTGAGGGCCGGCGTGCATCGTCATGCCAGAGGAGTGAGACCCATGGCTTATCAGATCATCGCTTCGCAATGCACAGTCTGCGGAGCATGCGAGTTCGAGTGCCCGAACGCCGCGATCAGCCTCAAGCGCGATATGTACGTCATCAATCCGAAGAAATGCACAGAATGTGAAGGCCAATTCGACACGCCGCAGTGCGCCGCTGTCTGTCCCGTCGATAACACATGCGTGCCGGCACCGGCCGCCGCCTGAGACGACGAGATCTAATTTCTACAGGGCGCTCGGATTGCAAAGCGAGGTCCGGGCAAGCGGAGAAACGAATGGCAGCGATCCAAGAGACGATAGACCAAGTCCGTCGCATTGATGTCGAGCAGTACAAGTACGGATTCGAGACCCTCATCGAATCCGAGAAGGCGCCGAAGGGGCTCTCTGAAGACGTCATTCGCTTCATCTCTGCGAAAAAGGCTGAACCGGCATGGATGCTCGAATGGCGGCTTGATGCCTATCGCCGCTGGTTGAATATGCGTGAGCCGAGCTGGGCACGCGTTGAGTACCCGCCGATCGATTACCAGGATCTCTATTATTACGCCGCACCAAAAAAGTTTAAGGCGCCGAAATCGCTCGACGAGGTCGATCCTGAAATTCTTAGAACTTACGAAAAGCTCGGTATTCCGCTCCGCGAGCAGGAAATGCTGGCTGGTGTGACACGCGCGCCAGAGACGGCGGGCGTGGAAACCGCCCTGACGGATGACGGCGAAGGGAACGCGGCGCCGCCAACGCGAGTGGCGGTTGATGCGGTGTTTGATTCCGTATCGGTCGCCACAACCTTCAAGGAAGAGCTGAAGAAAGCCGGCGTAATCTTTATGCCGATATCGGAGGCCTTGCGAGAGCATCCGGAACTGGTTCGGAAGTACCTTGGCTCCGTAGTGCCGACGACGGATAACTTCTTCGCGACGCTCAATTCCGCGGTTTTCTCCGATGGCTCGTTCGTCTATGTGCCCGAGGGCGTGCGCTGTCCGATGGAGCTGTCCACCTATTTCCGGATCAATGAGAAGAACACGGGACAATTCGAGCGCACGTTGATTATCGCCGATAAAGGCGCTTACGTGAGCTACCTTGAAGGCTGCACGGCGCCTCAGCGCGACGAAAACCAACTGCATGCGGCAGTTGTGGAGTTGGTGGCGCTCGAAGACGCCGAGATAAAATACTCGACGGTGCAGAACTGGTATCCGGGTGACGCCGAAGGCAAGGGCGGCATATACAATTTTGTTACGAAGCGTGGCGACTGCCGGGGCGCCAATTCAAAAATTTCTTGGACGCAGGTTGAGACCGGTTCCGCCATAACCTGGAAGTATCCAAGTTGCATTTTGCGCGGTGATAACTCGCGTGGGGAATTTTATTCGATCGCGATTTCCAACGGACGTCAGCAGGTCGACAGCGGCACGAAAATGATTCACCTCGGCCGCAACACGTCGAGCCGGATTATTTCGAAGGGGATCTCCGCAGGGCGCTCGAATAATACGTATCGCGGCCTTGTTACCGCGCATCAGAAGGCAAAAGGCGCGCGTAACTTTACGAACTGCGATTCTCTGCTCGTCGGAGACACGTGCGGCGCGCATACGGTCCCCTATATCGAGGCAAAGAATTCTTCGGCAGTTTTCGAGCACGAGGCAACGACGTCGAAGATCTCGGACGAAATGCTCTTTTATTGCCGCCAACGCGGTCTTTCCGCAGAAGACGCTGTGGCACTCGTTGTCAACGGATTCGTGCGGGACGTGCTGCAGCAACTCCCCATGGAGTTCGCCGTCGAGGCACAAAAACTCATCTCGATCAGTCTGGAAGGCAGCGTCGGGTAAGTGACCCAACGTCGTCAATAAATAGGGGAAGGTCTCTGCGATGCCGCTTCTGGAAATTAAAAATCTCCACGCCGAGATCGGCGCCAAGAAAATCCTTAACGGTGTTGACTTGATGGTCAATCCCGGTGAGGTGCACGCCATCATGGGACCCAATGGGTCGGGAAAATCGACGCTCTCGTACGTGCTTGCCGGCAAGCCTGATTACAACGTCACAGGCGGCCAAGTTCTGCTCGATGGTGAGGAACTGCTCGGGTTGGAGCCGGACGAGCGAGCAGCAAAAGGACTATTTCTCGCATTCCAGTATCCGCTCGAAATTCCCGGCGTCACGACGATGACATTTCTACGCGCAGCGATGAATGCACAGCGCAAGCAACGCGGCGAAAAGGAATTGTCGTCGCCGGAAGTCTTAAAGCGCGTCCGCGATGTTGCGGGCCAGCTCGGCATCGACAGCGAGATGTTGAAGCGCCCAGTCAATGTCGGGTTCTCTGGCGGCGAGAAGAAGCGCAACGAAACGCTGCAAATGACGTTGCTTGAGCCGCGTCTTTGCGTGCTCGACGAAACCGACTCCGGCCTTGATATCGATGCGCTGAAAGTTGTGGCTGATGGTGTTAATCGACTTCGGTCGAAAGATAGAGGGATGATAGTTATCACCCATTATCAGAGACTGCTCGATTACATCGTACCGGATGTTGTCCACGTCTTCTCCAAGGGCCGCATTGTGCGGACAGCTGGGAAGGAACTCGCGCTTGAACTCGAGGCGAACGGTTATGCCGGCTACAAGGAGGAAGCGGCATGAGCGTTATGAATGCCGAAGTTCGCCCAATGAAGACGGCGGCCGAGCAGACGCTGGCCAAGCTTTTTGTAGCCACGCAGTCGTCTCTTGCGGGAGGGCCTGAAATTTCCGCCTGTCGTGAGCAAGCGTTTCGCAATTTCGAAGCGAAGGGTCTGCCGCATCGGCATATAGAATCTTGGAAATATACCGACCTTCGCGCAGTCATGCGTGAGGCTAAAGGATTGGCCCAAGCCCCCAATACGGACATCAGGAGGCGTGCCGCCGACGCCTGCAAAGCGCTTGCCTCCGTAGGGTCTCGCCGTCTCGTGTTCGTTAACGGCGCATTTGCAGCGGAGCTGTCCGACGTCGAAGCCATCGAGCCAGGTCTAAAAATTTCCTCGCTCGCTGAAGCGTTGTCCAATGGCAATCCAAGCGTTGTTGCGTCCATCGAGGGTGCCAGCCCTGCTTCTGGAGATGCTGTATTCTCACTCAATACCGCTTTCATGCAGGACGGCGCGGTGATCGACGTCGCGCCAGGCGCGGTGATCGCGCGCCCGCTTCATCTGGTATTTTTCTATGGAAGCGAAGAAGCCAGCGCGACCGTGACACGGTCACTTCTGAAGGTTGGAGATGGCGCCCGCATCACCCTAATCGAAAGTCACGAAGGGCCCGATGGAGTCGACTATCAGTGCAACAATGCCCTTGATATCTCCATCGGTGCGGGCGCGTGCCTCGATCATGTAAAGATCATATCTGATGGAGCGCGGTCTCTGCATGTCGATACACTGACGGTCGCTGTCGGGAAGGCCGCAACATACCGCGATTTTTGTCTGACCATCGGCGGTGCAGTCGTCCGTAATCAGCTTTTTGTCCGTTGCACTGGGTCGGAGGCCTCAATTGATCTTCGCGGTGCAAGTCTGCTGAAAGGCTCGCAACACGCAGACACAACACTTGTTCTCGATCACGCCGTCGCGAACTGTCAAAGCCGTGAAATGTTCAAGTCTGTTTTGGAAGATGACAGTCGAACGATCTTCCAGGGCAAGATTATCGTGCGTCCAGATGCACAAAAGACAGATGCGCGCATGGTGACCCGCGCATTGTTGCTGTCTGAAACCGCGGAGGCCGACAGCAAGCCCGAGCTCGAAATTTTCGCCGATGACGTGCAATGCGGTCACGGCGCAACGGCCGGTGCGCTGGACGATGAACTCAAATTTTATCTCATGGCGCGCGGCATTCCGGCGAAGGAAGCAGAAGCGTTGCTCATTCAGTCATTCGTTGGCGAGGCACTGGATGTGGTCGAAGCGGAGTCGCTCAAGGCGGCGCTGACACAAATGACCGCCGATTGGCTGCAAGGCAGAGGCTGACATTATGCATCCGGCGGTGAGCAACGGCAGCTACGATATCGCGCATGTGCGCGAGGATTTTCCGATTCTCTCGATGCAGGTGCACGGCAAGCCGCTCGTCTATCTTGATAATGCGGCATCGGCACAGAAACCCAAAGCCGTTCTCGATCGGATGCAGCAAGTCTACACTTCCGGTTATGCCAACGTGCACCGAGGTTTGCACACGCTCTCCAATGCGGCGACCGAAGCTTATGAAGGCGCGCGTGAAAAGGTCGCGAGGTTCCTCAATGCCTCACGGAATGAAGAGATCATTTTTACGCGCAACGCCACGGAAGCGATCAACCTCGTTGCCGCAACGTTTGGACGCGGAAGAATAAAGCCCGGCGACGAAATTATCCTCTCAATCCTGGAGCACCACGCCAATATCGTTCCGTGGCATTTTCTGCGCGAGCAATATGGCGCAGTCATCAAGTGGGCGCCCGTCAACGATGCCGGAGATTTCCTGATCGACGAGTTCGAGAAGTTGCTGACTGATCGCACCAAGATGGTTGCGATCACGCAGATGTCGAACGTGCTTGGTAGCATTGTCCCGGTAAAAGAAGTCGTCGGCATAGCGCATGCGCGCGGCATTCCCGTGCTGATCGACGGCTCACAGGGTGCGGTGCATCTTGACGTCGATGTCCGCGATATTGATTGCGACTTCTACGTTATAACCGGCCATAAGCTCTATGGCCCGACGGGGATCGGTGCCTTATACGGCAAGTATGAGCATCTCGCTGCGATGAAGCCGTTCAATGGCGGTGGCGAGATGATCCGCGAAGTCTTTCGCGACCGCATTACCTACGGTGAGCCACCGCACAAATTTGAAGCGGGAACACCGCCGATCGTGGAGGCGATCGGTCTCGGCGAGGCTGTCGAGTACATCAATTCGATAGGCAAGGGGCGCATCCGAAAGCACGAGATGGAACTCTTAGCCTACGGTCAGGAACGTTTGAGCGAAATCAATTCGCTACGCATAATCGGTACCGCCCGGGAAAAAGGCGCGATTATTTCCTTCGAACCCAAAAACGCGCATGCCCAGGATTATGCAACGGTCATCGATCAGTCGGGCATCGCAGTTCGCGCCGGGACCCATTGCGCCATGCCGTTGCTCGAGCATTTAGGAGTTACAGCAACTTGCCGAGCATCCTTTGCGCTTTATAATACGCGTGAGGAAGTTGATAGTCTTGTACACGCGTTGCGAAAAGCCGGAGAACTGTTCGCATGAGCGATAGCCCCAGCGGGCGTCAATTTAGTAACAATGGACTTATGTATCGAGGGTTGTTTAGCCGTGCCGCCAAGCCTGGACAGGCTGATCGATGCATGACTTCTCCTACCGCAGGCGCGTACCTGCGATGACCATTCCACGTCCGACGGCTGTTTGCGATAGTGTTCTCGCTGCGATTGGGAACACGCCGCTCATCAAGTTAAGGAAGGCGTCGGAAGAGACGCAGTGCACGATTCTCGGCAAGGCCGAGTTCATGAATCCCGGTCAGTCGGTCAAGGACCGTGCCGCCCTATTCATCATCGAGGATGCGGTGAAGAAAGGTGCTCTTCGGCCGGGCGGCTGTATCGTCGAAGGGACGGCCGGCAACACCGGGATCGGACTGACGCTCGTTGGCAACGCGATGGGTTTCCGCTCAGTCATTGTCATTCCGGAAACGCAGAGCCAGGAAAAGAAAGACACGCTCCGACTATGCGGCGCGGAGCTTATCGAAGTTCCAGCAGTTCCATACTCCAATCCGAACAACTATGTGAAGCTGTCAGGTCGGCTCGCGGAGCAACTCGCCGCCACCGAGTCGAATGGCGCCGTCTGGGCAAACCAGTTCGACAACGTGGCGAACCGCGAGGGTCATATTCGCACCACGGGACCTGAGATTTGGGAGCAGACGAATGGCAAGGTCGACGGATTCGTCTGTGCAGTCGGCACGGGGGGAACCCTCGCCGGCATTGGCATTGCGTTGAAAGAATGCAATCCGGCAATCAAGATCGGCCTCGCCGATCCGATGGGCGCAGCGCTATACAATTATTACACTCACGGTGATCTGAAATCTGAAGGGTCGTCCATCACCGAAGGCATCGGCCAGGGGCGCATCACAAAAAATCTCGAAGGCGCTCCAATCGATCTCGCTTTTCAAATTCCCGACGGGGAGGCGGTGCCGATCATCTTCGATTTGCTGGAACATGAAGGGCTATGCCTAGGAGGTTCATCTGGCATCAACGTGGCGGGTGCAATCCGGCTTGCCCGCGAACTTGGTCCCGGACACACGATCGTCACCGTTCTTGCAGACACCGGCATGCGCTATCAATCAAAACTGTTCAATCCTGAGTTTCTTCGTGCAAAGGGGCTGTCCGTGCCGCACTGGCTCGAGCACCGATCTACCCTGAGCCTGCCGCTGGCATAGCGCTGTCGATCAGCCCGCAGACGCTCGGGCATCTCGCAAAATACGTTCGACCATCGAATGGAAGCCGTTCGAACGTTGCGGCGTCAGATGTTGCTGGAGACCAAGCTCGGCGAAAGCCGATTTGGCATCAATCCGTATGATGTCGCTTGGAGTCTTGCCTTCGAATATCGCGAAAACAACAGCGACAAGCCCTTTGACAATATGGGCGTCGCTGTCGCCCTGGAGTTCGAGAACGGAGGGCTCACCTGAAGTATCGCGGCGTAAGTTGGTCACAAGCCAGACCTGACTCGCACAGCCTTGCACCTTGTTGTCCTCTGTCCTCTGATCTTCCGGAAAGCTTGGCAACGTGCGGCCAAGCTCAATGAGATATCGGTATCTGTCTTCCCAGTCATCGAGCAGCGCCAGATCGGACCGGATTGCGTCAATCGTCATGCAGGTTCACCAAAGCATCATCACCAAACCGACTGAGCTTCTCTAAGCAAGCATCGTACCGCCGCAACGATCGTCCGCAGTGCATTCCGACATACGCGTCTGACAAGCATTGTCGAACTAGTTTTGTTTCAAACAGCAGATGCTTCCGATGTCGGGTTTACAACATGCTGCCGACATTGCATGCGATTGCTCTATCCTTATGAAATTACGCTGAATTTCAGATTTCAATAGCACTGGCATAGTCGTTGCAAATCTCTCCTTGCAACAAGCGAGTAAGGGCTGAGTGCAGGCCGACGCGACGAGCGAGCACTGTGCTCCTTCCCGCCACCCGTGAGCCCGTATGAGAGGACATGACTGCGTGATCGCGGAAGGCGTGGCGCAGAGGCACTCGGTTCAAAGGAGAGACAACATGTCGGCACTACGACAAATCGCGTTTTACGGCAAAGGCGGCATCGGCAAGTCGACGACGTCACAGAACACACTGGCGGCATTGGCGGAGATGGGTCATCGGATCCTGATCGTTGGCTGCGATCCGAAAGCGGATTCGACGCGTCTGATCCTGCATGCCAAGGCTCAGGACACGATCCTGAGCCTGGCGGCGAATGCGGGTTCTGTGGAAGACCTCGAGATCGAAGACGTGATGAAGGTCGGCTACAAGGACATCCGCTGCGTTGAATCGGGTGGCCCAGAACCGGGTGTTGGTTGTGCGGGCCGCGGCGTCATAACGTCGATCAACTTCCTGGAAGAGAATGGCGCCTACGAGGACATCGATTACGTGTCCTACGACGTTCTTGGCGACGTTGTCTGCGGCGGGTTTGCGATGCCGATCCGTGAGAACAAAGCTCAGGAGATCTACATCGTCATGTCTGGAGAGATGATGGCGATGTATGCGGCGAACAACATCTCGAAGGGCATTCTGAAGTACGCGAACTCAGGCGGTGTTCGTCTTGGCGGTTTGGTATGCAACGAGCGTCAGACGGACAAGGAGCTTGAGCTTGCGGAAGCTCTTGCGAAGAAGCTCGGAACGCAGCTGATCTACTTCGTTCCGCGGGACAACATCGTGCAGCATGCCGAGCTTCGTCGGATGACGGTTCTGGAATACGCGCCGGATTCAGTGCAGGCGAACCATTACCGCAGCCTGGCAGAGAAGATCCACGCGAACGGGGGCAAGGGGATCATTCCGACGCCGATCACGATGGACGAGCTCGAGGACATGCTGATGGAGCACGGCATCATGAAACAGGTTGACGAGAGCCAGATCGGCAAGAGCGCGGCCGAGCTGGCGACGGCCTAATCAGCCCGCAAGGGACCGGCTCCTCACACCCCGCATGAGGGGCCGGTCTCCAACGCGCAATCAAAATCCGATGGGAAAGGTGAGACGATGAGCTTGGCGAAGCCAGAGAGCGTTGAGGAAATCAAGGCTCGCAATAAAGAACTGATCAGTGAAGTACTTTCGGTCTATCCGGAAAAGACTGCAAAGCGGCGCGCCAAGCACTTGAACGTGCATGAGGCAGGCAAGTCCGATTGCGGTGTTAAATCGAACCTCAAGTCGATCCCGGGCGTCATGACGATCCGCGGCTGCGCATATGCCGGTTCGAAAGGTGTCGTCTGGGGACCGATCAAGGACATGATCCACATCAGCCACGGCCCAGTGGGATGTGGTCAGTATTCTTGGGCCGCACGCCGGAACTACTATATCGGCACAACGGGTATCGACACCTTCGTGACTATGCAGTTCACGTCGGACTTCCAGGAAAAGGACATCGTGTTTGGCGGCGACAAGAAGCTCGCCAAGATCATGGATGAAATCCAAGAGCTGTTCCCGCTCAACAACGGCATCACTGTCCAATCGGAATGCCCGATCGGTCTGATTGGCGACGACATCGAGGCAGTCTCGAAAGTCAAGTCGAAGGAGTACGACGGCAAGACAATCGTCCCCGTTCGTTGCGAAGGCTTTCGTGGCGTCTCTCAGTCGCTCGGACACCACATTGCCAACGACTCCATCCGAGATTGGGTCTTCGACAAGCTTTCACCGGATGCCCCGCCGAAGTTTGAGTCGACGCCATATGATGTGGCGATCATCGGAGATTACAACATCGGCGGCGATGCATGGTCGTCCCGCATTCTGCTCGAAGAGATGGGCCTCCGGGTGATCGCGCAGTGGTCGGGCGACGGCAGCCTAGCAGAACTTGAAGCAACGCCGAAAGCGAAGCTTAACGTCCTCCACTGCTACCGTTCGATGAACTACATCTCGCGCCACATGGAAGAGAAGTACGGTATTCCTTGGTGTGAATATAACTTCTTCGGGCCGAGCAAGATCGCAGAGTCGCTTCGCAAGATCGCGAGCTTCTTCGACGACAAGATCAAGGAGGGGGCCGAGCGCGTCATCGCTAAGTATCAACCGCTGATGGACGCGGTAATTGCTAAGTACCGCCCGCGTCTTGAAGGCAAGACGGTCATGCTGTTCGTCGGTGGTCTGCGTCCGCGTCACGTGATCGGTGCTTACGAAGATCTCGGCATGGAAGTCGTCGGTACGGGGTACGAGTTTGGCCACAATGACGATTATCAGCGCACCGCACAACACTACGTGAAGGACGGAACGCTGATCTACGACGACGTCACCGGCTACGAGTTCGAGAAGTTCGTCGAAAAGATCCAGCCCGATCTCGTCGGCTCAGGGATCAAGGAAAAGTACGTCTTCCAGAAGATGGGTGTGCCGTTCCGGCAGATGCACTCCTGGGATTACTCCGGCCCCTACCATGGCTACGACGGCTTCGCGATATTCGCGCGCGACATGGATATGGCCATCAACTCGCCGGTCTGGAAGATCGCAAAGGCGCCCTGGAAGACCCCTGAGAAGCCTCTGCTGATTGCTGCCGAGTAACACTCAACGACCCTGGCCCTTTGAGGTGAAGGGCCAGGGTTCAGGTTCAACAAGTTTTTTTGGAGAAGGCCTCGCATTATGACCCAGAACGCCGAACACGTGCTCGATCACTTCGAGCTCTTTCGCGGTCCCGAATACCAGCAGATGCTGGCGAATAAGAAGAAGATGTTCGAGAACCCCCGCGATCCGGCCGATGTCGAGCGGGTTCGCGAATGGGCAAAGACGCCGGAATACCGGGAGAAAAACTTCGCCCGTGAAGCACTGACGGTCAATCCGGCCAAGGCGTGTCAGCCGCTCGGAGCGGTATTTGTAGCGGTCGGCTTCGAAAAGACTATTCCTTTCGTTCATGGATCGCAGGGTTGCGTCGCATATTATCGCAGCCACTTGTCCCGCCACTTCAAGGAACCGAGTTCCTGTGTGTCCTCCTCGATGACAGAGGATGCGGCGGTGTTCGGTGGCCTGAACAATATGATCGACGGCTTGGCCAACACGTACAATATGTACAAGCCGAAGATGATCGCCGTTTCTACGACCTGCATGGCCGAAGTGATTGGTGACGACCTGAACGCCTTCATCAAGACGGCGAGAGAGAAGGGGTCGGTGCCGCAGGAGTATGACGTTCCGTTCGCCCATACTCCAGCATTCGTCGGCAGCCATGTCACCGGTTACGACAACGCGCTGAAAGGCGTCATCGAATATTTTTGGGACGGTAAGGCCGGCACCGTCCCGAAGCTTGAGCGTCAGCCAAATGGCAAGATCAACTTCATCGGCGGATTCGACGGATATACCGTCGGAAACCTCCGAGAGATCAAGCGCATCTTCGATATGATAGGCGTCGAGTACACTATTCTCGCCGACAACAGCGATGTGTTCGATACGCCAACTGACGGCGAGTTCCGTATGTACGACGGCGGCACTACGCTCGAGGAAACGGCCAACGCCATTCATGCGAAGGCGACGATCTCAATGCAGGAGTACAGCACTGAGAAGACGCTACCGTTCATCGCGGGACATGGACAAGAAGTGGTTGCCCTCAACCACCCAGTTGGCGTCAGTGCGACCGACAAATTCCTGATGGAGGTTTCGCGCATTACGGGCAGGGAGATCCCTGAAGAACTCGCCCGCGAACGTGGCCGTCTCGTCGACGCGATGGCGGATTCGAGCGCGCATATCCACGGGAAGAAGTACGCGATCTACGGCGATCCGGACCTGTGTTACGGTCTTGCTGCATTCCTTTTGGAACTCGGCGCCGAGCCGACCCACGTGCTCGCGACCAACGGCAACAAGGCATGGGCAGAGAAGATGCAGACGCTCTTCGACAGCTCGCCGTTCGGAAAGAATTGCCATGTGTATCCGGGCCGCGATCTCTGGCACATGCGGTCGCTCCTGTTCACTGAGCCGGTTGATTTCCTGATTGGCAACACCTACGGCAAATATCTCGAACGCGACACGGGAACTCCGCTGGTGCGCATAGGCTTCCCCGTATTTGATCGTCATCACCACCATCGTCGTCCGGTGTGGGGCTATCAGGGTGGCATGAACGTTCTGATCACGCTTCTCGACAAGATCTTTGACGAGATCGACAAGAACACGAACGTACCCGCGAAGACCGACTACAGCTTCGACATTATCCGTTAGGGCGCTGCCTCCCTTGCGTCACCGCGAATGCCAGGACTTTTAATCCCGGATATTTGCGGTGATGCAGTTGCCGCGTTGGTCCGTCATTGAAGCTTGCAAAATGCGATTTGAATAGGAGACACGGATGAGTTCGCTTTCGGCTACGATTCAGCAAGTCTTCAACGAACCCGGGTGCGCGAAGAATGCCAATAAGTCGGAAGCCGAAAGAAAGAAAGGTTGCACCAAGCAGCTTCAACCCGGCGGTGCAGCGGGTGGTTGCGCCTTTGACGGCGCAAAAATTGCACTCCAACCTATAACCGACGTCGCACATCTCGTGCACGGCCCAATCGCCTGCGAGGGCAACTCTTGGGATAATCGCCCCGCCAAATCGTCAGGCTCCAATATCTGGCGCACAGGCTTTACGACCGATATCAATGAAACGGACATCGTGTTCGGCGGTGAGAAGCGACTTTACAAGTCGATCAAGGAAATCATTGAGAAGTACGATCCGCCGGCAGTGTTTGTCTATCAGACCTGCGTACCGGCGATGATTGGTGATGATATCAATGCCGTATGCAAGGCGGCGCAAGAGAAGTTCGGAAAGCCGGTTATTCCGATCAACTCGCCGGGATTTGTTGGACCGAAGAACCTCGGCAACAAGCTCGCTGGCGAAGCGATCCTAGAGCACGTGATCGGTACCGAGGAACCAGAATACACCACGCCCTATGACATCAACATCATCGGCGAATATAACCTGTCGGGCGAGTTGTGGCAGGTGAAGCCGCTGCTGGACGAGCTTGGAATCCGTATTCTTGCCTGCATCGCAGGCGACGGCCGCTACAAGGACATTGCTTCGTCTCACCGCGCCAAGGCGGCGATGATGGTTTGTTCCAAGGCGATGATCAACATCGCGCGGAAGATGGAAGAAAAATACGACATTCCGTTTTTCGAAGGCTCCTTCTACGGCATCGAGGATTCCTCCGACTCCCTGCGCGAACTCGCGCGACTTCTTATTGAGAAGGGCGCCCCTGCAGAGTTGATGGACCGCACAGAAGCGGTCATTGCCCGCGAGGAAGCACGCGCCTGGGCCGCCATCGCACCTTACAGGAAGCAGCTTGCCGGCAAGAAGGCGCTATTGATTACCGGTGGTGTGAAATCATGGTCGGTGGTCGCTGCACTCCAAGAAGCGGGCATGGAGATGGTCGGCACCAGCGTGAAGAAATCGACGAAAGAGGATAAGGAGCGCATCAAGGAGCTAATGGGGCAGGATGCGCACCTGATCGAAGACATGGCGCCGCGCGACATGTACAAGATGCTGAAGGACGCCAAGGCCGACATCATGTTGTCCGGCGGTAAGTCGCAATTCGTTGCGCTGAAGGCTGGCGTACCATGGCTCGACATCAATCAAGAACGCAACCACGCCTACATGGGCTATGTCGGCATGGTCAAACTGGTGCAGGAGATCGACAAGGCGCTGTACAACCCACTCTGGGCACAGCTCAAGAAGCCCGCGCCGTGGGATGATGCAAGCAAAACCTGGCAGGCGAAGGCGATCGCCGAACTCGATGCAGAAGCCGCAGCGCTCGCTGCTGATCCGGTAGCGGCCGAAGCGCAGCGCCGCTCAAAAAAGATCTGCAATTGCAAATCAGTCGACCTTGGTTCGATCGAAGATGCCATCAAGGCACACAATCTCACAACGGTCGATGGCGTCCGCAAATATACCAACGCCGCTGGCGGCTGCGGCTCATGCTCGATGCGTATCGAAGAAATCTTCGCTTCGATGCAAGTGGCACCTGAGGCGGTGCGCATGATTGCTGCTGAGTGAGATTGCTTCCGATGGCAGAACCAGCCCCATCCGCCAAGGTCACCGTCTCCAAAAAAGCTTGTGCGGTCAATCCGCTCAAGATGAGCCAGCCGATCGGCGGCGCATACGCTTTCTTGGGCCTGCGAAAGGCGATGCCGCTGCTGCATGGTTCCCAAGGATGCACCTCATTCGGACTCACTCTGTTCGTCCGGCACTTCAAAGAGAATGTGCCGATGCAGACGACGGCGATGAGCGAAGTCGCAACCGTGCTCGGCGGTTATGAAAACGTCGAGCAGGCGATCATCAACATTTTCAACCGGCAGAAGCCGGAAATCATTGGTATCGTCTCGACGGGCGTTACCGAGACCAAGGGTGATGATGTCGACGGCTATATCAAGCTAGTTCGCGAAAAGTATCCGCAGCTTGAGAAATATCCGCTCGTCTATGTCTCGACGCCGGATTTCAAGGATGCCTTCCAGGACGGATGGGAGAAGACCGTCGCGAAGCTGGTCGAGGTTTTGATCGATAAGCCAGCGAACACCGCACCACGCGATCCATCGCGAATCAATGTGCTGCCAGGTTGTCATCTGACGCCCGGTGATATTGAAGAGCTGCGGACGATCCTTGAAGATTTCGGCCTGAAGCCAGCGTTCCTGCCCGATATCGGTACATCACTCGACGGCCATATCCCTGAGGATTTCAGCCCCACCACGATCGGCGGCATAGGCGTCGATGAAATTGCGGCCATGGGTCAAGCAGGTGCAACGATCGCCATCGGTGCGCAGATGCGACGCGCCGCTGAGGCGATGGAGGAGAAAACTGGCGCGCCGTCTCGCGTGTTCGAGCGGTTGTGTGGTCTTGAGCCCAACGACGAGCTGATGATGTTCTTGAGTGAAATCACCGGTCGGCCAGTGCCGACGAAATATCGGCGGCAGCGTGGGCAACTGGCTGATGCAATGCTTGATGCGCATTTTTGGCTCGGAGGTCGTAAGCTTGCGATCGGTGCCGAACCGGACCTGCTGTACGATATAGGGACCTTCCTGCACGGCGTCGGCACCCATATCATCGCAGCAGTGACGACAACCCAGTCGCCGGTGCTTGAGCGTCTTCCCGTCGAGGACGTACTAATTGGTGATCTCGAAGATCTCGAAACCTTCGCCAAAGAGCGTGATTGCGATCTACTGATTACGCACGCGCATGGCCGTCAGATGGCGGAGCGCTTGAATATCCCGTTCTATCGATGCGGCTTTCCGATCTTCGACCGGCTTGGTCCGGGTCATCAGTTGAGCATAGGCTATCGCGGCAGCCGGGATCTGGTTTTCGACATCGCCAACCTCCTCATCGAAGACCATGAGAAAAACCGGCAACCGAATCCTGAAACTTGGCGCGACGGCTTCGACAGCCTGAAAGGGCAGTCAAACGATATCCCACTAATATAGGCACGATAGGGAAATGACATGAAAGTCGCCTTTGCAACCCAGGATCTCAAGAGAGTCGATGCACACTTCGGATGGGCCAAAAACATCGCGATCTATGAGATCAGCCCGGAGGGCCACACGTTCGTCGAAGCCATTCAATTCGACGGCGATCTGAAGGAAGACGGCAACGAGGACAAGCTTGCTCCAAAAATCGAAGCCATCAAGGACTGTGCGATTCTGTATGTGGCGGCTATCGGCGGATCGGGCGCTGCACGCGTTGTTGCGAACAATATCCACCCGATGAAAGTCAATCAGCCCGAAGAGATTTCCGACCTCCTCGGGAAGCTGGAAGACGTGCTGAAAGGTACGCCGCCGCCATGGCTGCGCAAAGCTTTGTCGAAAGGCAAGGAACGAACGCTTGATTTCGAGGAATGAGGATAACGATGGCTGAAGCCGCTGCTGTGATCGAAGTACCCGCCGGCATTGATGCGCCGTATGTTAAAGAGCTCATCAAGATATGGCGGGCTCAGGATACCCATGGCGTTTGGGAGGGAAAGAGCGATCTCGAACTTCTCGAGCCATATATCATCGACAAGGAAAAGCGGCGCGCCCTTCCGATTATTGGCGATCCAGATCCCGATACAATTTGGCGTGTGGAACTCTTCTTTAATGCCGTTGCGCTTTCGATCGAGCGCGCGACGGGCGTCATGATTTCGCCGATGCTGAAGATGAGCCACGAGGGCTTTGGCCGTATGGTGCTGATTGGCGGTCGGTTGATTGTCGTCAACAAGCAGCTGCGCGACGTCCATCGGTTCGGCTTCGACAATCTCGGAAAACTTGCCGACGAAGGCACGAAATACGTCAAGGCCGGCGTTGAGATGATCGAAAAGTTTCCTGAAGTGGCAAAATACTAAGGTGGCCCATGAGTGACGTAGATGCTCTCAAAACCGAGATCAAGAAGCTGTCCGCCCGAGCGATGGACGCAAAAATGAATCTCCATGACCTGTCGGAAGAATTGCCGATCAACTGGCAATCGATCATGACGGTCGCCCAAAAAGCCTATGACCTGTTCGGAGAGCTCGAAAAGAAGCGAGCGAATTTACAGTCTCTAGAGAAGGCTTAAACCCGGAAAGCCAACGAACCATGTCCAACCAAACGCGCGACGGTCGTCTTTGGCAGCCTGACTACCTTGTCGCGATTGACGAAAAGAAATGCATTGGCTGCGGCCGCTGCTTCAAGGTTTGCGGCCGGGATGTGATGACGCTCAAAGGCCTCAACGAGGATGGAGAGTTCGTCGCTCTCGATGATGATGATGATGACGAGGTCGAAAAGAAGATTATGGTCATGAATGATGAGGGGGCGTGTATTGGCTGCGGGGCTTGCGCGCGCGTTTGTCCGACCAACTGCCAGACGCATGCGGCGGAGAAAGCAGAGGCAGCGTGAGGGTAGCACAGCGATGAAGCCGGAAGATGCCTATCGATGGCTCATTAACGCTGCGGCAGCGTCCTACGATGCGTTCGATATTCATGTTGTGTCGGCGATCCTTGCCCTCGCTTTGGCCGATGCAAGGATTGGCAATGGCACGATTTTAGAAGGGACAGGGCTCGATAAATCGTCCTTCTCGAACCTTGCCATCGATATGTTTCCAGACATTCACGCGGCGCTGGACATCGAGGCGGGTGATGCCGAGGTGGTCGTTGATGATGAAGAGCAATCTATTCGCGATATTCTCACCATGTTTGCCAGTGGCGCCGGTCCTTTGGAGCGCTCGCTCGTTGCCATGATCGCCCGGCGTTGCAAATGGCCTCATCACCTCTGGCAGGATTTGGGTCTGCGAAATCGAGGTGAGCTTTCGACACTGATGAAAAGACACTTCTCACGGCTCGCTGATAGAAACCGGCAGGATATGAAGTGGAAGAAATTCCTCTATCGCTTGGTCTGCGGATCGGAGGGATTCGTGCTTTGCACCGCTCCGGTTTGTTCGGAGTGCGATGACTTCAAGATTTGCTTTGGAGCTGAAGACGGAGAATCGAGGCTCGCCTGGGCGAGAAATGCGCCGGCAACCGCTGCCTGATCGCCGCGAAATTTAAAGCGCGGTCATTCAATACCTTGTTCCCGGGCTTTCCACATCGCCGCAATGCGGAAGCGTTCGTTGATGGCGGTCGGATTCGCAAGAATTTCGGCTTCGGCTTTCTTGAAGGCCTTGTCGACGATCTCCGCTTCTTCACGCGTAAGTGCCACGCGTCCGGCCATATGCGTCGCTTCCGGCATGACCTCGCGAATAGCGCGCCTGTTAGGATGAAGCTTGACTTCGATCAGCTCGAAGGCCTCAAGAACTCCATCGAGACAAATGGCGAGGCCGACGACCTCAAGCTTTCGTCCGTCCTGCGTGGTTTTGACGAGGGTCGACATGGTCAGCACTTCTCCTGCGCTGCAAGCCAGCTGTAACCGCCTTGATCCCAGAGCTGTGCAAGTGTTTGGTCAGCCGTCCAGGCGGGAAATTGTAGTTTTAGCGCTTTATAATCAGCGTAGAATCGCAAGGCGTCATCATCAATCAAATGTGCGTTCATCCGATCAGGTTTGAAGCGAAGGACGAACGCGGCTTCATCCTCGGAAGCGAACAATTCGTATTCCGGACCTTCCTCGATCATCTTAAAGGGTGTCTTCCCGCTCATCGAAAAGCCTCGCGGCATAGGCTACGCCGCCACTGCAGGCGTATCTTCGGCAAGTCCCCACTCTGCCCAAGACCCGTCGTAGACAGCCGCTGTCTTATGGCCGGCCAAATGCAGCGCCAGCGCGACGACGCAAGATGTGATGCCCGATGCGCACGTCGTCACGATCGGCGAGGCAAGATTGATGCCGGCTGCTTGAATGCGCTCGGATATGGCATCTGGTGCGATGAATGTCCCCGAATCCCGGCCGATGAAATCAGTCCAAGGGATATTGGCGGCATTGGGAATGTGGCCAAGTTTCTTGAACGGGAACACATCTTCGTGCGTACCGGCAAAAGTGCCTGCGCCGCGCGTATCGATGACTTGATCACGTCCTGAACTGAGGTTCGTCTTCATGTCGTCGAGTGTGCGCACGAGCGCGGGAGAGAACTCCGCCGAGAATGATTTTGGCTCTGGCCGCACTGGCGACATCTCGGTCGGAAGCTTTTCTTTGACCCATTTGCCAAAACCGCCGTCGAGTAGTGCAACTTTATGGTAGCCGAAGACCCGGAACATCCACCAGACCCGCGCTGCTGCAGAACCGCCATTCAAGCGGTCATAAACAATGATCTGGTCACCGGTTCCCACACCAAGCAAGCCGACTTTTTTTGAGAAGTCGGCCGCCGTCGGTAGCATATGAGGAAGCGGATTGGATTTGTCAGCGACATGGTCAATGTCGAAGTGAACCGACCCGGGAAGATGGCGCCCGCGGTACTGCGTGCGTCCATCGAGATTTGTGCTGACATGGTGCCAGGTGCAATCAAGGATACGAACACTCGGATCCGTAAGATGCTCAGCAAGCCATTCGCTGCTGACCAACGAGTCTTGATCTGGAGCCGTCATACAAAATTTCCCCACATGTCGGAAAATCGACAACTGTCTTCAACAGGACACATGATATTTCAATTCCACTGCGTGGAAGTCGTCACGGATTTTGTGGCATGGGAAAGCCAGAGCGCGGCTTGGTGTCGTAGTAATCCGGTCGCTCCGGCCATGCACCTTCCGGCATGAACGTGAACTTGGTGAGGACCACCGGCGCTCCGTTCGAACACGAAACTTCCTTGAATTTGATTTCTCGCTCTCCCGGACCGGCAGAAAAGTCGGCGATCACCGTGCCGTCGGCCTTGCGCGCGCGTGCAAATCCAGGTGTGCCGACGCTGACCGCGTTGACGGGATTAGCCGTGAAATTTGGCGTTTCCAGTCCATCGGCGGCTGGACCGAAGGCGGACGCCGCAAACGTGAATGTCGCGAGTACGCCACTGCGATCGACAGGTTTGTCGGCACTGTGAGGGCGAGCAACGGAATAGACCGTCAGAGTGCCACCATCGAGCAGCGTTTTCAGGTCGTCCAGGGAACACTGAGCAAATTCGGGTGCGATATTCATTCCGTTCTCCGCGCATTCGGTTTGATAACGGAAGAACAATCAAATTCTGTGCCATCCAGGTGGAATAAAACAGCAAGGCGTGGATTTGCGCGAATCTTGCAGGGTCGCTTACAGCTCAACGGCGATAAAGGCTGCCGAAAGCTGACGTCGTGACATCAGCTTGTTCGAGCTGGTCTTGAAGAAAGAGGAAAGCATGGACGCGAGTACCGCCTACGCCATTTGCAGCATGAGCGACATCCCAAGCCAGAGGGCGCGTGGCTTTCAACTCTTGCTGATCGATGACAACGGTCTCGAACGGCCTTGGCCGATCGTTATCGTGCGTTGGGGACGGCAGGTCTTTGGCTACGTCAACCGGTGTCCTCACGATGGTGTGAATCTGGACTGGGAGCGCAACCAGTTCCTCGATTCAAACGGCATCAGACTGATGTGCGGCAAGCACGGCGGCCTTTTTGAACTCGGAACCGGCGTTTGCGTCGAGGGACCCTGCAAAGGACGCAGCTTGCAGCCTGTCGCGCTCGCAATCATCGACAATGATATTTGCGTTACGGGCGTCCGGCTTGCTGAAGATGACGAAGAAAGTGAAACCTCAACAGCCGAAGAGCCCACGATTTGATGCTGGCCTAGACCGGACGGTTCTCGTTTCTGTTCTTGACCGGCTGCATTAGCGCGAGACCCTGTTCGAAAGTGATGGGTTCATACGAGGCTTCGAACTTTGCGAGAGCGTCGAGAACGTAGTCAAGTTTGCCGGCCGTATCGAGCTTCTTGATATCATTCTTGTCGATGCTCATCAGATCCAGCGTCTCTTTCCACACCGTCGATTCATCGCAAGGCAGGATAATGAATGTGAGACCGCTGATGTCCACGCAATATTTGGCTAGAAGATCAATGTTATTGCAGAATAGGAGATACTTGCCCGTCGGCCGCAGTAGATCTCCGATCGTATCTGTTACTACGCCGAGATACGCGAAGCTGTGCAGATAGCCCGCAAGGACAGGGATCGTTGGCTCCCCCTCTTCGACGATTGTGAGCACTTGTTCGATGCAAAAGTCCGGCGGGCGCTTTTCATCGGCGACCTGCGTTTGAAACTTCAACGCTATGTCACCGCGAAAACCAAAACGGCCTGGTTTTGTCGTTGGCGCTTTGAGCACCGCATTGAGCAGGCGTCCCTCGTGATCTAGTCGGGCAAGTGCGGTCTTCTCAATCGTCGTTGCGGTTTTCTCGATAGTCGTCACAGGCAATCCCTCGGCTGTCGCATGGATCGGCGCGCGATCCACTTCCTGCAAGTTACACATGCAAGTTGCTTGCCGAATTACGCCAGGCTGCGATCCCCTCGGCCGCGTGCTTGAAAGATTTGGTGTTATCGAACCGCACCGTTGCGACGCGTCTGACGGGTCGCAGACCTGAGAGGTCTACTCGACTTCGCCTACGCTCCGTCGTGCAATGTCGGAAACCAAACATAGTAGCAAACACAACAGCTATGACGTTGTGAAAAGCGCCGCCAAATCAGCGTATTGAGGCATGGCACAGCTCTTGCTCCTAGCCATTGAAACGTCTTCGGGCATTGAAGGGTGAGCAATGATAAATCTGACCAACAGTGCGTTGAATGCAGTTCGCAACGCCATCTCGGGCGCACCCCAACCGGTCGGCGGACTTCGCATCATGGTCGAGGCCGGCGGCTGTGCGGGATACAAGTACATGATGGGCCTCGTCAATGAGGCAGGCCCAGATGACACCGTAATCGAACGCGATGGCGTAAAGGTCTTCGTCGATAACAAGAGCCACGAACTTCTGGCCGGTACCACCATCGACTTCGTGGTGGCTCTCGAAGGCTCGGGCTTTACCTTCGAAAATCCAAACGCGAATTCGAGCTGCTCCTGCGGGAAGTCGTTCGGATAGCGCCGTTTTTACGACGAATGCGCTCCGCGCAGGCCTCGTCACATGCAGAGCTTGAGTTTTCAGCCCAGATCGTAATCAGGGAGAAAAGACGAAATCATGCTTACCGAAACCGCACATTCTACCCAGGAGACGACTTCTGAGGATGAGCGCACGCAGATCATAAGAGCCGTGATCGAAGAGATCCGCGGAAACTTGCAGCGCGATGGCGGGGACTGCCAGCTCGTCGAAGTCAGCGGCAACAAAGTGATGGTCAAGCTGAGCGGCGCCTGCGTGTTTTGCAAACTCAGTAGTTCCACGCTCGAAGGCATCCAGGCCCGCCTAGTCGAGAGGTTGGGCGAATTTGTGCGGCTTATCCCGATCATAGGTGGGATAAAAGCGCAGCACTGAATGAGGTCATCCGTGCGTCCCGTCTATCTCGATAATAACGCGACGACACGCACAGATCCCGCGGTCGTAGCAGCCATGCTGCCCTATTTTACAGAGCAGTTCGGGAATGCCTCCTCGGAGCACCTATTCGGTTCGGGGCTTGGCGAGGCTATGAAAGACGCACGCAATAATCTGCGGGCTCTGATTGGCGCGGTCTTGCCTCATGAGATTATTTTTACATCAGGCGGAACTGAATCTGACAATGCAGCAATTCTCTCGGCGCTAGAAACTCAAGCGGGACGTGATGAGATTGTAACGACGAACGTCGAGCATTCAGCGATCCTCACGCTCGTTACCCATCTTGAAAGGATCGGGCGCGCCAAAGTGCATATCATCAGCGTCGATCGCCAAGGACGGCTCGATGAGGAAGCCTTTGCGCGTGCGCTCGGGCCGCGGACAGCAATCGCATCGGTCATGTGGGCGAACAACGAAACCGGAACGATCTTCCCTGTCGATCGCTTGGCGAAGATGGCGCACAGCGTCGGCGCACTATTCCATACGGATGCCGTGCAAGCTGTCGGAAAGATGCTGATTGATCTGAAATCTTCTGAGATCGACATGCTCTCTCTATCAGGCCACAAGCTGCATGGTCCGAAAGGCATTGGTGCGCTGTACGTCCGCAAAGGTGTAAAGTTTGCGTCTCAAATTAGAGGGGGGCATCAAGAGCGCGGACGGCGCGGCGGTACTGAGAATGTTCCCTCGATCATCGGACTGGGAAAAGCCGCCGAACTAGCAATGTCTCGCTTCGATGAAGAAACGACGCGGGTGCGCGCGTTGCGTGATCGCCTCGAGGATGGGATTTTGCGAGTGGGTGGCCCGTGCTTCGTCAACGGCGACAAGCGCAACAGGCTGCCTAATACATCGAATATTGCATTCGACGGGCTCGATGGTGAGGCCATCCTTACGCATATGAGTCGAGCGGGGATCGCAGCTTCCTCGGGCTCAGCGTGTACCTCCGGTTCGACAGAGCCTTCTCATGTATTACGGGCAATGAGTGTTCCGGTCACGGCGCTCCATGGGGCTATCCGCCTCTCGCTGTCGAGAGACAACACGGATGCCGATGTCGATCGAGTCTTGGAAGTTTTGCCGGGCATTATCGCAAAGCTAAGAGCGATGTTGCCGTCGGTACCCGGGAGGCCGGTAGGCTCTAACGCGCAGAGTTATATGTGAAGTGACATTTTGTTTCGTGCGCAGTGCGACCGGTATCGACCCGGTCAATCTCTGAGAGCATGTCCGTCGGTCTGATCGGCTGCGAACAAAGGAGTTGAATTGATGAAAGTGATGATCCGTCGCTCTCCGGAGACAGGTTTGTCCATTTACGTTCCGAAGAAGGATCTCGAGGAGCCAATTGTCGAGTCGCAGCACGAGACACTTTGGGGTGGCTGGATTCGTATCGCAAATGGTTGGGTTCTCGATTTGCCTGAATTGGCTGCCGATACGCCCCTTCCAATTACGATCAATGCGCGTAAACGCGGTGAAGAGGACTGATGGCCATGAATGCGCCCGTTCCCTGCACAGATATTTTGAAGTTGGACGATGCAGAGGCGCTGCTCGCCAAGATCGCGAGTGAATTGAAAACGGGAACGATTATTCCGTATCTCGGACCGGGATTGACGGAGCTTTCAAAGCCAAGCGTCCCGATGACGCCGGAAGCCCTTGCTGCTTACTTCGGCGCAAAAGTTGCGCTGCCGCGGCGGGCAAAAGGAAATGCGTGGGCATCTGCTCAACACATCGAGAGCATGAAGCATCGCTCAACCGTCTCGGCGTTGATGACTGAAGCATTCACGCCAGCGATAGAGCCGACGCCGCTGCATCGCTATCTGGCATCTTTGCCGCTGCCTATGATCGTCGACGTCTGGTACGACGGGACGATGCGCGCAGCGCTGAGTGAAAGAAATGACTGGAGTGAGATTCAAGGCATCACGCGTGCTGGCATCGGCGAAGACCGTTGGTATCGCTTTTATGATGCAGCCGGAAACGAAGCCGACCGTACGGCCATCGAAGCTTGTACGACGCTGCTCTACAAGCCGCATGGCTCGATCGCCCCAGCAAAAAACTATCTGATTTCGGATGCAGATTACGTCGAGGTGCTGACGGAAATCGACATTCAGACGCCAATTCCCGATGCGGTGAAGGATCGTCGTACCGATCGGCGTTTCCTTTTTATCGGTTGCCGATTTCACGATCAGCTTCTTCGAACCTATGCGCGCCAGGTGACGAAGCGTTCCGCCGGCGAGCATTACGTCCTGGTCGATCCCGACGGCCTGACTAAGAATGAGATGCGGTTCTTCATGACGCACGGCCTGACGCCGATCGTCATTCCGCTCCCGAAGGCCGCAGAGATTATCCTGAAAGCGGCTTGAAAATTTCGCTCATCGAATATGTTCGAGACCGCGAACAAGTTAAATGCGCTGACGCTGCGCTCGCCGACGATGGGGCGCATCGCACGCGCAACCCATCGTCCAATCTTATGCGTCGGAAATCGCACCAACAACAACGTTGCCGCTGTCGTTTTTCCAACAGCTCAAGGGTGCGCATCGTTCGCATGTCAGCATCACCACAGCGCATTTAGTCGGAAAAATGCAGACCTTTCGGAGAGTTATTCAAAATCTAATCACTGGCACGCGAGTTGCGTATCGCCATCATCAGGAGGTGTTGCACGCATCGGCGGCGCAACGCCAAACGACGATAGCACCCACGTGCAGCACACTGCACGACTGTCAGCGAGGATTTGAGATGCAGGACGTATCGGCGCACCAGGAAGCGAGTGGATCCGAAGCGAAGCTGGAAGCGGTGATGCAGCAGATCGCGGACCACAAGGGCTGCGGAACGCACGGCGGAAGCGGCAAGGCCAGTTGCGGATCGCAAGCGGGCCAGGGCGATCTACCGACGGAGATTTGGGAGAAGGTCAAGAACCATCCCTGCTATAGCGAGGAAGCTCATCATCACTACGCGCGTATGCATGTCGCGGTCGCGCCGGCGTGCAACATCCAATGCAACTACTGCAATCGCAAATACGACTGCGCGAACGAATCTCGTCCGGGCGTCGTCAGCGAGAAATTGACACCCGAGCAGGCGGCGAAGAAAGTTCTGGCGGTGGCCTCGACTATTCCGCAGATGACGGTGTTGGGCATCGCCGGCCCGGGCGATCCTTTGGCAAATCCGGAGAAGACGTTCAAGACGTTTGAGCTGATCTCCAAGACCGCTCCCGATATCAAGCTGTGCCTATCGACGAACGGCCTCGCACTGCCAGACCATGTTGATACGATCGCGGGCTTCAATGTCGACCACGTGACGATAACAATCAATATGGTCGACCCCGAAATCGGCGCCAAGATTTACCCATGGGTATTTTGGAAACATAAGCGTTATACGGGCGTCGAGGCCGCGAAGCTTCTGACAGATCGGCAATTGCAGGGCCTTGAGATGCTCACTGAGCGAGGCATCCTCTGCAAGGTCAATTCTGTGATGATCCCAGGCATCAACGATCAGCATCTGGTCGATGTGAACAAGGCCGTGAAGTCTCGCGGCGCATTCCTGCACAATATTATGCCGCTGATCTCTTCTCCCGAGCATGGCACGGTGTTCGGCCTGACTGGGCAACGCGGTCCCACCGCGCAAGAGCTCAAAGCGCTCCAGGATTCTTGTGAAGGCGAGATGAACATGATGCGCCACTGCCGTCAGTGCCGCGCCGACGCCGTTGGCCTTCTCGGCGAAGATCGCTCTGCAGAATTCACGACCGACAAGATCATGGAGATGGAAGTCGATTACGACCTGGATTCACGCAAGGCATACCAAGCCAAGGTTGAAGAGGAGCGCGTCGCCAAGGTCGCCGCGAAGCAAGAGGAGCTTGCCTCGATGGCAGGTGAAGTGAGTGACATCAAGCTTCTCGTCGCTGTGGCGACAAAGGGTTCGGGGCTTATCAACGAGCATTTCGGTCACGCCAAGGAGTTCCAAGTTTATGAACTCTCGACGTCTGGCGCAAAGTTCGTCGGTCATCGCCGCGTCGACCTCTATTGCCAGGGCGGTTACGGCGAGGAGGACAGCCTCGAGACGATCATTCGTGCGATCAACGACTGCCACGCAGTGTTTGTCGCAAAGATCGGAGGTTGCCCAAAGAGCGACCTCCAGAAGGCGGGTATCGATCCCGTCGATCAATACGCGCACGAGTTTATCGAAAAATCCGCGATCACTTGGTTCAAGGACTACCTATCAAAGGTGAAGAGCGGCGAGACAGAGCACGTTCAGCGTGGTGACGCCGAAATTCGGCAAGGCGCACTGACCGCCGCCGCTTGAGATCGATGATTAGGAGACATCAATGACACTGAAGATCATAGCCTCTCAATGCACGAGTTGCTCCGCGTGCGAACCCGAATGCCCGAACGTGGCGATTACGGAGAAGAATGGCACGTTCGTGATCGATCCAAAGAAATGCACGGAATGCATCGGGCATTTCGACTCGCCCCAGTGCGCTGCGGTCTGCCCAGTCGATGACACGTGCGTTATCGACACCTCATACCCTCGCTACCAGCCGCCGGCGTGAGCGAAAGGAGACCACGATGAATCTCATACTCACGCCTGCAGCGCAGAAATTTATTCATCTCATGTTGCGTGCGGATGGCGGACCGGGAAGTGGTTTCCGGCTTGCCGTCAGTCCGGGAGGTTGCTCAGGATTGTCTGCGGACATCAGCGTGAAGAACGCTCCAGAGCCGGGAGACGCGGTCCTGGAGCAGGACGGCCTCAAATTCTTTTTGCCCGCGGAGAGCCGCATTCTTCTTGAAGGCGTGACCATCGACTTTAGCGACAGTGCTGCCCAGACGGGTTTCGTCTTTCATGATCCCAAAGCGACCGCATGCTGCGGCTCGGGGCAGCCTGCTGAAGCCGTGCAATGAGGAAACGAAAGTGATGGTGGGCTCGGTTGGGCAAGCGGCGCCGCATTCCGTCTTCGAAGATGCTCTCCTTTCAAATGCTCTGTTAGGAGGCGGTCTTCCGGACGACGCGGAGGATCATTTGTGGCAGGCTGCGCTCTCCTATCATTTAGATGACGTCGCGGAGCGCCACCTCCGTCAGGCGGAGGCGCTCGCACCCGGGCACGCAGCGGTGCTGATCGGGCTCTATCGTTTCTACTTCTACAAGGGTCGGCTGTCGGAGGCACTCGGCATTGCAAAACTGTGTCTTGAGAAGGCATCACGCGAAAACAATCTCGTGCCGGATTGGCGTGAAGTCGCTGCAGCAGATGCGCCATTCGGCGATTACGAGGAGATACTTCCTCGCTTTTTCCTCTTTACACTGAAGGGATACGCCTATCTCCAAATGCGGCTCGGCAACCTAGAGGAAGGTCGAGCTGCCGTCCTCAAACTTATCGAACTCGATTCCACAGACAAGATCGGCGCAAAGGTCCTTCTCGGTGTTCTCGATCGGATGGGACATGACGATGACTGATGACATCGACGAAGCCCGAGACTGGCTGGGGAATGAGGTGAGTTGCGCGTCGTGCGGTCATGGTGCGCTGAACGCTGCCGGTAGGTGCCGGCTGAAGCACGCTTGCGTCAACGATCGCTACGCCCGGCGGATCGATCGCTTCTTCAATTGGAATCCGGACCTCGCGAACGCCTACGTCGCCCATGCACATTTTGAGGTGCGAGCAATTGCGGCCAAGCACGCCGATGTGTTTCTCTTGCCGCCGCTTCTTGATGACCAGGAGGAGACCGTGCGCTGGAATGCGGCGCGCCGATTGCCGAAGCGTCTCATCTTGCGTTTGCGGACTGATCCCCATCGGGAAGTGCGAATTCGTATCGCCTCGCTTCTCGACGGCGCCGAGCTAACGCCGATGTTATCGGACACCGATTATTACGTCCGCCTGGTCGTTGCCCGGCGTATTGCGCCGGCATTGCTCGCGCGGCTTATGGACGATGAAGAACCGGAAGTTCGTCGCGTCGTTGCTCGGAGAATTCCTACCGATTGGTTGTTCCGGATGGTGGAAGACGCGGATTCGGCAGTGCGACTCGAGGTTGCTCAGCGTCTGTCATCTGATCTCCTCTTCTGGCTTCGGAACGACCCAGATTGGCGCGTACGCTACGAAGTGGCGAGCCGCGTACCGGATACGCAAATCGCCGAACTGGCGAACGACGGCGACGCGCTCGTGCGTGAGATGGCGCGCTCGCGCCAATCGATGGCGCTTCGTGACAGACTGATGGCTATTTCGACATGAGCAATATTGTCCGCGATAGCGATGTGGTGGAGATTTCCGAGCCACCATTTTTCAACTTCGGAGAGAAGGTGAAGGCGAAGCGCGTGATCCGTAATGACGGAACTTACGCTGGCAAGGAGATCGGTGAGATCTTGGCCAAGAAAGGCGAAGTCGGATACGTCGTCAGCATCGGAACGTTTCTTCAGCAATTTTATATTTACGGCGTCGAGTTCACCGAAAGCGGTAATCGCGTGGGTATGAAGCGCAAGGAGCTGGAACCCGTCATCCCGCACGACGGTGATGAGGATTTGCCTCTGCCGGAGGCAATTTCGGCTGGAAGAAAATTTCCATGATCGAACCGCGGCTGCCGAAATACCAATGGGGACAGCGCGTCAAGGCGACCATAGACCTTGATAACGACGGCTCGTTTCCGGACGCCCCCGACCAAGGCCGACTGGTGAATGTCGGTGACACTGGAGAAATCGTCCAGGTCGGCACACACACCGAGGCGAACATTCCGGTCTATTTGGTCGAGTTCGGCGAACGGCTCGTTGTGGGCTGCTTTGAGGAAGAGATCGTCCCGGTTTAGAAAGGCGAGTCTGTCATGAACTTGGCGACATTAACGCACTCGGTGGTGGTGGGCTTGGCTGCCCATCCTAACGATCTCGATCTCCGACGGATTGAGCGCGCGCTCCAATCGCGCAGGCGTTATCGCTACGTCTCGCCGAGCGTGTCCGCGGTGTCGGGCGGCTATCGCATAGCGAGCCCATGCTGCTCAAGGAACATCGATCCTGATGGCCGCGTCATCGATGTCGCGTTGCTGATCTATGAGGCCGATCGCGGGAGCTGGCAGCTTTTCCGAAAGGACCACGAAAACGCGGTCTGGGAATTTCACAGCGCCTATGCACGCCTGACTGATCTTTTGGACCAGTTGAACGCCGATGCCGAGCGAAAATTCTGGCAATGACGTCGATGCACGCACGACAAAAACAGCGCAAAGAGAAGAGGATTGCGAATGCCCATCGGCTCTGACGACCTGACGGCGATCGATGAAGTTCTCTCGGCGCAACCGGGCGATGTCCAGGTTTTTGGCGACCTTCGCAAGCGCTTGCCACACCTCTCATGGACACGATGTGACGCTTCGGACGTAATCGAAACACCGTTTCGCACATACAGCCAGTTTGACATTCATCTTTTGGATGCGGCCGATCACTGCGTGCGGATCACGTCCGATCTGGCACAGGCAACGGGCATTATTCTCGCGAAACGGAGCACACACGCATGATCGAGCCGGCAACGCTGGATGGCGTCGTGAAAGGTGATGATACCCTCATTGAGGGAGGAGACGAATCCTTCATTCCGTTATCGGATCCCGATGTCACCATTGCGGAACTTGAGGCCGTTAACGCGGTCATGACGTCTCCGAGGCTGTCTAGCGGTCGGGCGGTCGAAGCATTTGAAGCCGCATTCGCGGGATATGTTGGCCGCAAGTATGCCATCGCTGTCCCTAGCGGAACGCTTGGACTTCTATTCACCCTTGCCGCTTACGAGGTAGGTGCAGGCGCGGAAGTCATCGCGTCGCCTTATTCGTTCCGCGAGACTCAGCACGCCATCAGCATCGCCGGAGCGCGACCGGTTTTTGCCGATATCGATTATTGGGCGGGAACGCTGGTCTCGGCAAAGGTCGAAGCCCGCATAACCGAAAAGACGCGAGCCATCGTGGCCTCCAACAACAACGGGCACCCGGCGGCCTGGGCCGATTTGCGTGACGTCGCCAAAAGGCACGGTCTCATCCTAATCGAAGACTCCACCGAAGCGATCGGCTCAAAATATCAGGGTGCGCTGGTTGGGACATTCGGTGACGCGTCCGTGTTCGATTTCTCGCAACCCTCGCCTTTGGTCTGCGGAGAGGGCGGCATGGTTGTTACCGATGACGTTGATCTCGCGGTGACAATTCGGCGGCATCGGTCCCACCGCTTGGAAGAGCGATCGTCCGTCGTCGTCAGTGGGACGCCTGCTTATCAAGCCGGAATGAGCAACATTACCGCGACACTCGGTCTCGCACAGCTAAAGCGGCTAGACGAAATTCTTGAGCGACGCCGGCTGACGGAGCACCTCTACTACAGGCACGTCCAGTCGTTTGAGGGCATCAAAGATCCCTACGTCGGGCCGGATGTAACCGAAGTGAACTGGTTCCTCTATCTGGTGCATCTTGGAACACGATTCACCCGCTCCAGCCGAGACGCCATTGTCGAAGATTTGCGTGTTGAGCAGGTAGAAGCAGCCGCGTACTGCAATCCGCTGCATCTTCAAAGGCATTATTTCGATCTTGGCTATCGCCGCGGCGATTACTTGGTGGCGGAGAAGGTGGCTGATCGCGCCGTCGCGCTGCCGTTTCACACGCATCTGACCGACGACCAGATCGGCTTTATCGTTTCGACGATGAAGGACGCTTCGATCAACGTCGGCGCAGGAGCTGCGATCTATCTATAGCAAGAAAAAGCGAGGAGTTATCAATGGCAACGCTGACCATAATGCCGGCAGACAAATCCATCGAAGTGGCGGACGGAACGACTTTGCTCGCCGCAATTCTCTCTTCGGGAATCGATTTTCCGCACAATTGCGAGGAACAAGGTTGTCGGGGCGGTTGCCATGTCTTCGTCCAGGAGGGACGCAAGGGACTTTCGAAGATTGCGCGCGAGGAAAACGAGAAGCTCGACTCCATCGTCGGCGTCGGTTCCAAGTCTCGTCTTGCTTGCCAGGCCAAGGTGCTTGGAACCGAGAACATCAAAGTTGAACTTTTGGGCTTCGGATCAGGTCTATGAAATTCTATGGAGACGAGAAATGGAGCAGAATAACCCAGTGCTGATTCATACGAGGTTCGCTCCGAACGGCACCGTCGTCGAAATCAGCGAGAGGCCGCCGGCATTGCCGGCGCAGGATTGGTTCAATTTTCTAAGTGACCGCGCTGGTGGTTCCTACCAGGCCCTGGCAGGCGGTCGAGGCGTGTTTCGCTTGACCAGAGAACGCGTCGACGCATTGAAGGCAGAGAGCATGCCGAGTGCCGCTGAATGAGATCTCCGTGGGCGGAGACGGCGTGAACGATCATTCAGCGCAATCGGAGCATGAAGCCCTTTGATAGGGCTTCATGCTGTATGAAGAGCGCCAGTGCTTCCGCCTTCGTGGCGGGGCGAGGCCAGCCGGGCAAGATGCATTGCTTGCCCCGTGAGGACGAGATGTCAGCGGAAACAAACGAAGTCTTCATCATTTGCGCGGTCGACAGCCTCGAAATTGGGGGCGCCAAAGGGTTTAGTTTGCTGCGCATCGAGGACGGAGAAAGTAGGCCGTTTCGAATTGTCGTTGTCCGAATGGGCAATAGCGACTTTGTCGGCTACGTGAATGCCTGTCCTCACGCTGGCGTCTGGTTGAACATCGGGGCCGGCGAGTTTTTCAGTCCGGATGGGGCGTTCCTGAAATGCGGCCGCCACGGCGCGCTCTTCGACATCGAGACTGGTCTGTGCGTCGATGGGCCATGCAAAGACAAAGCTTTGGAGCCGGTCAAGCTCGCCGTATTAGATGGCGATGTCTGTGTTTGCGATATCGCATTGGAAGATGACGAGCCTGGTGATCCTTTTGCCGATCTCGACGATACGATGGAAATCATGATTCATCCCAACTGACCTAACCGAAAGTCACGTCAAGCAGGATGGAAAGGGAAAACGTGGTGGGGGCTGCGCAGCAAGACTGCCGGTATTTTGTGTCCTACAGCGGCGTGAAACTTCCGTTTCAGCTCATCAACCCTGTCGCGGAGGAAGCGCTCTCAAATCGCAATACCTACATCGAGGCCTACTTTGACGAAGCGGGGAGGTTAAAGGGGTTTGATAAAATGGTGTACGGCGAAGTCAAACTTAGTCATCGCTATGACTTCCATGGCAACGGCGCACTGAAGGTCGCTGAGATCGTCATGCTCGATGAAGAGCCTATGACTTTGTATTTCGACGAAGTTGGCGCCCAAATCCCAAGCGCATAGAAGCGAGACATTAGCCATGAACATAGGCCAACTGATCGAAATGCTCTCCACCATGCCGAAGGATGCAGTTGTTCTGATCGAGAACGGCGTGGGACTGTCCAGTATCGGCGCGCTCGAGTTCATCGACAGCCAGGGGCTTGGCGCACCCGCCGAGGTCATCTTGCAACCGAGCAACGATGAATAGTAGTCCTCCCCGCCGATAAACGCCTTGTGGCGTCGGAGGCGCGAGAGCAACGCCAATTCGCACGAGAGACGATCGGAGAACCTCAATGACGGAGCCCAATACCGAACTATCGATGTTCGAGCGCATCGGCGGCGCAGATGTCATAGATCGTTTGGTGGAGAACTTTTACGCGAGAATGGATACGTTGCCGGAGGCCAGAACAGTTCGCGATATGCATGACTCGGATCTCGGACCCATCGCTAAGGACCTAAAGCGGTATTTGTCCGAATGGACTGGTGGTCCGAAGCTCTATTCGGTTGAAAAGGGCCACCCACGATTGCGCCAACGGCATTTTGGATTTTCGATCGGGCCTGCAGAACGCGATGCTTGGCTTCTTTGCATGCGAGGTGCGCTCGACGATGAGATCGCGGATGTCAAAGCAAAGGAAGAGTTGTTTGCGACAATTGCCAAACTCGCAGACTGGATGCGCAACCAAGCTGGAAACCCGCACGACGCTCGCGCCGCTCGGCCTTAGTTAGAACGATGTGCGGAACACCTCTAACCCAATGGAACTCCGAAAAAGGCTTCGTCGTCGCCGCCCCAAGCTTTATGAAGCGCAAAAGCGCTTTTCCATTTCGCCAATTCCAAATCATCGGCATGGCGATGCGTGATCTTGCCCTCGGGTTCATCAGCGAGAAGATAGGTTTTGCCGTTCCTGATGAAGCGATTGAGGGCTTTCATGTCTGTCGGACGAACGACGCAACGCGGGATTTCGTTGACGAGAATTGTTGTAGGAAGCATGACCGTATCTCCTCAACATATGTTGTCTTAGAACCTGTCGTTGTGTTCCCCCCACGGATGTGAAGCCGGTACGAGCGGCGCATGGACCCCTGCTTTCTCGATGTCGGCCAGACTTTTGTAGAAGGTTCCTTCGTGCACCACGGCGCCGGTCTTTGTCGTGATCGCCACGTAGCGCGCTACGGGATCGATTTCACATAGGTAACCGCCGCCCGGTTCTAATGTGCTGCGCGTATTGCCATCCCAATCAACAAAAAATCCCTCGGCGATCGCCATCTGAAGTCCTCTCGGTCTGGCGCAAGATCTGGCATACGGCAAGCAAAGTTCTTGCCTACGCGAATTTTCATAGTCGAATGATTTGACTTGGCGGGTGTTCGACAATTCGCCATGTGCACGAGGTGCTTTTCGGGCAAACGATTTGGAGCAAAGGCAATCTCATCTAGGACGACTCGTCGTCACTCGCCACGAGTTCGCGAAATCCTCTTTCGACGATCGAAAAGCAGGACAAAAGGCGCTGATATTCGCCATTGCCGACTTCAATCCGCTCGGTAGGAACCGTGTCGCCAAGAGCGGGTTTTGCCGCTTCGATAGCCTCGAATAGCACCTTCTCCAGCTGGTATATTCGTTCGCTCGCACGCTCGAGATAGGGAAGCGGATTTGCACGGATATTGGCCTCGTGTAAGGCATCAAGCTGCAGTAGGCGCCGAAAGCGCCGCGTAATCAGACGCTTCTCTTTGCCGAAATCGTGTCTAATCACTTTCATGATCTATAATTTTCGTTGAAGAGAGGCCAGCACGAGCTCAACGATACGGCGCGGACTCAATCCATGGGCGGACCAAGGTCGTCCCCGTCATCCTTTTTCTTCTTTTGCTTCTTCTTGTCCGATTTCGCTTGGGCATATGCACCGGCGTTTTTGAGAGTAACTGGCGGCTGCCCTTCTACATATTGCGACACCCAGAACGATGTGCGTTCCTGCGCTGTCTGGGCCGCTCCCTTGCTGTAAGCTATTTGCTCATCACAGTCGAAACCGTGCCCCGCCGGATACGTGAATACGCTGACGTCCGGACGACTAGCCCGAAACAGCGTGACCTCGTCGGGAGAAGAGCGCGAATCCCTTTCAGCAAAATGAAGGAGCGTCGGAATTTTCCGCTTGGCGCTAAGCTCCTTCACGACAGCATCACTGTAATAGCCGATGGAACAAGCAAGCCCGTTCACTCGGTTCCCGGAGACATAAGCCAAGTAGCCGCCCCAACCGAAACCGACGATCGCGACCTTGCTGGCATCTTTAACGGCATCAACGGTAGCTTGAATGTCGGATATGGCGTCGCCTTTTCCGACTTGCTCGGCGAGAGACATTCCTTCGGCGTATGCTGCATCGTCATATCCTAACGCGACGTCGGGCCTTACCCTGTCAAACAGGGAGGGAGCAATGGCGACGTATCCGTTCGCGGCGAAGCGATCCGCGGTCTTGCGAATACACGGATTGACGCCGAAAAGGTCCTGGATGATTACGACGGCACCTTTTGGTGTCTCGCTCGGATTGGCGCGGTATGCGAGAAATTTGTGTCCGTCGCTTGCAGTCAGCTCGATCATGAGACCTTCACCTTCTATCCAGCGTGAGTTTGTTAGCCGGAAAAATAGAGGACGCAGAGTAAATGCAAGAAAATCTCCTAGGGGCTAATTCTTGCTCAGCACCATTACGAGACGGTCCACCCGCTTACCTTGCTTGAAATGCGATTGAACGATTTCGTCGATATCCTCGGCCGTGCTCGGCCGGTACCAGATGCCTTCCGGATAGACGACCATGAGTGGGCCAGTCCGGCAAAATCCCAGGCAGCCAGCGGCGGTAAAGCCGACGTCGCTAAGATGCTCGGCTTCGAGCGCTTTGCTAAGGTAATCCCAGAGCGGCTGAGCGCCGACGGCTCCGCAACTTCCTCGCGGATGATTAGGTGGACGCTGCGTAAAGCACGCGAAGATATGATGTTTGTAGACTTGCGGAACGTCCACCATGTCGTCGTCAAGGGTCGTCGTCATATCGCGGTCGCCAGGATGCCGTTCTCGGTGAGAAGCGCCGAAAGTTCGCCTGCTTGGAACATCTCGCGCACGATATCGCAGCCGCCTACGAATTCACCCTTGACGTAGAGTTGAGGAATGGTCGGCCAATTGGAAAAGACCTTGATACCTTCGCGGATTTCCGGGTCGGACAGGACATCGATACTGGCAAACGGAACATCGAGCTTTGATAGGATCTGCACGACAGCTGCGGAAAATCCGCATTGGGGAGCCGTCGGCACGCCCTTCATGAAGAGAACGACGTCACTTGCCGAGATGAGGTCTTTGATGCGTCCGGTCGTTAAATCCATCATAAGCTTTCTCCACACACGGGATGCGGTTTGCAAAATGCGCCGTTCTGACAGGTCACTCTGGGATCAATGTTTCGAGAGCAAGGGCATGCAAAACGCCACCCATTTGTCCTTTCAACGCGCTGTAGACCATCTGGTGCTGTTGGATCCGGTTCTTGCCTTTGAAGGCGCTAGATGTAACGCGAGCAGCAAAATGATCGCCATCTCCTGCCATATCGATGACGACAACATGCGCGTCGGGAAACGCCTGCTTGATGAGCTTCTCGATCTCGCGTCCATCCATTGCCATTAGGGTCGCTCCAAGTTCCATAGTCGCTTCTATGCAAAGTAGAAGCCAAGCTTCGAACGGGCGGGCTGGCGTGAGATAACGCAAAGAATCCTCCCTCAATTGGAGGAACGATGCCTCGGTCCGATGTCGGGTTTCTGACATCGCGACGCCAGGTTCTGTTCCGGAAGAAACGAGCGCTGCAGGATCTTCTTCGGCTTTACCGTGCGTCGCTGCGGCCCGCCTCTTGCTTGCGGCTTGGAATAGGAAGTCCTGCGCATTTGGCGCGCCGTTGCAGAGGTCCACATGACCGATCTACTCGTAGAGCCGGAAGCAATAAATTTTGGAGATTTGCCAGCAGCAATCAATGCGCTTCTTCAGCAGGGCGTGGCGGCCTATCGGCAGGATTATGCCCGAGCAGATACACTTTTTCGCAAAGCGCTCGCAGCCGCTCCGGATGTGCTTCCGATCTATTTTTGCCTCTACAAAATCCACACCTATCGGGGAAATCTCGAAGAGGCCCAAGTCGCGGCGGAGCAAGGCCTCGAGAAAGCTGCAAGTCAAGCAGGATGGAGTTATGATTGGCTCCAATGGCGGCCGGAAAGCGACGTGGCTGAGGGCGCCGCGCGCTTTGCTCTCTACACACTCAAGGCTCTCGCTTTCATCAATCTCAAGCAGAACAATCGCGATGAAGCCAAGAGAATGCTCGCAAAATTGCGTGAAATGGATCCCACTGGAGTGGTAGGGTGGCCGGTAATTTCCGCGCTGGCGGAAGCCTTGGACTAAGCCACTAGAAGCGTGGCATTGCGTTTGCAGGATCCCAATCAGAGCGGCATGGCGACCGCATCACGATTGCAACGACGAGGGGCCTATGTCCATGAGCACACCGACCGCCAACGATGCGCAAATAATGGATTCGGCTCGCCAGCCAGGAACAGAGACCATAGTTGCAGCTTTACGCACCGTTTTCGATCCAGAAATTCCGGTGAACGTCTATGATCTCGGACTGATTTACCGCATCGAGATGACAGAGAGTGGATCTGTCGAGATCGACATGACCCTTACTGCGCCCGCATGCCCTGTCGCCGGCGAGATGCTGAATTGGGTGCGGAATGCCGTGAATGAGATCGAAGGAATTCAGAACGTAAAAGTCAATCTCGTGTTCGATCCGCCGTGGGAGCAGTCAAAAATGTCGGACGAAGCAAAGCTCGAACTCGGCTTCATGTAGACCTGGTTGGCTTAGGCCCGGACGGCCAGTGTCTTTCTTGCATTCCGGAGCAGCTCGAGGCACTCGATTGTTGCAGCCATATCAATTGCGGTAAAGCCGTCCAGTGTTTCCGCAGTGATATCGGCGCCTTTTTCCAGCAATCGCGCAACAACGTCGGCCTTGCTCGCCGAAGACGCATACATCAGTGCGGTAGCGCCATTGTCGTTCCGATTATTGATGTCAACGCCGGCGTCAGCAAGCATGTCAATGATATTCAAGTGGCCGCCGACGCATGCAAGCCACAGCGCAGTATTGCCATCGGTATTTTGTGCGTCTATTCGCGCACCGGCCGCGATGAGATTGCGAACGATCTCGCTGTCGCCGAGATGACTGGCTTTCATAAGTGGAGTTGTGTTGTTGGCAATGATACTGTTGACGTCATCGACGGGGAACCCGTGCTCCGCGAGCCACCATTGTAGAGACTTGTCTTCCCTGCCGCTCGTCGTATCGCGGCTGTTGCGCCAAGCTTCGTAGCCACCATCGAGACTGTAGACCTCCAAAAACCCGAAATCGGAAAACATCTGAGCGTATTCCCGGCTTGCAAAGCCACGATAGCAGTAGATTACGACCGGTGCTTTTTTTTCGCTTCCATTGATCACGCTCGATATATTTCTCATTGAAACGTGCTGCGCGCCTTGAATATGACCTTTCCTGAAGGTTTCAATGTCGCGCACGTCGAGCACAACAACGTCGTTACGGCGGAGCAAGGCCTCCGCTTTTCGCACATCGATGCAAAGAAAGGGGGTACGATTTTTCATGCTGTATGCTCGACTTTATCTGTCTTCCGCGCTGGGTAAGGAGGTAGAGTCAGGATGCGCGTGTCCGCGATGGGGCGTCCGACCGTGAAGTGGTAGAGAGCCTGGAATTGGTCAGTCTTCAATCCGAGCAATTCATGCAAGGCATCATCGAAGAAGCAGCCGATCCCAGTTCCACGGATACCAAGAGCCTCCGCCTCAAGATAAAGAATATGTCCAAGCAGGCCGGCTTCCCAGTGGAGTTGACGATAGCGCCACGCGTTCAGCTCAACGATCGAGTGAAACTCGCAGAGCATGCTGAGGGAGAAACAACTGTCGCTTGCGATCGCTTGATAGCAACTTACCGTTTTTGCGATGGCCCGGCAGTCGGCGGCTGCAAGTCGAAAGAAGGGGAGGTGAGCGGGACAACGGGAAGGCCGGTCCCAGCGGAAATCGGAATGAAGCTGCTGCCGCAGTAGGGGCATGGCAGCTTCGCGACGCGGTAAAGCGTAAACGCCCGGTTCAATACCTTCGACGCGGTGAACGAAAAAGATTGGATGGACGCGCGGTAGGAAGTCCCAAACATCCCAGGGCATGGACGGTCGAAAAAGTAGCGAATCCAAGATTTGGTAGAAGGTGCCGGCGCTCATCTTGAATTTTGGGTCGAAACGCTGCGCGCTGCGGCGATTGAGAATAATAGTCGCCGCTTGAACGTCTGGTGCGTCCCCAATTGGAGGGTAAGCTTTTGTCTCCAATAATGACTCATCGGCGCCACGCCCGCGCGTGGCAACACTCACGTCATCGATGATGGGCCAGCGGTAGAGAGGATGGAGATCGAGGACGTTGGCACGGCCCATCCATTGAGCCGCCGGTGATTCCACTGTGACCGCTTGATGGACTGCATCCGATCCAGACCCGCGATGCGGTTCTATAGCGAGCACAAGATCGGCTTCTTCAGATTCGGCGCCGCGGAAGTCGTTCCTGCGATCAAGGCCCATCAATTTAGCAAGTTCATCTGAGCCGAGATCAACGAGTTTCGCCGTCCATCCGAGAGCGGCGGCTGCGTAGCGAAGCGCCCCAAGCGCGTGTCCGATATCGAGCTGGCAGTAGCGGAATGCACGCTCGCCATACTTCCATGCTTCTCGCCAATGGATCGATGAAAACCCGATCCAAAGACGAGCTTCTCCCGCCGTCGTCTTTTCATAGCGGCATCGCCGTTCAAGCATATGGTCGCGACAGACGTAATGATAAAGCCCGTCATCAAGACCCGGAACGTCGCGTGAAAGTACGTAGGCTTCGGTCGGGTGCAAATTTCCGCTAGATGGATTGCAGCGCAGTGCCCAGCGATCTGGCCCCTGTTCCTTCCAGGCCGAGAGCGCCATGGAAAGCTCGAGCAGGGAGGCCACCGATTCAATCGTCAGCGGCGTAACGGCCGTACTCGTGGGATCATAAAGCTGCCGATAGGTGGTATTCGGTTGTTGGGACATGAGCTCCAGCGCAACGCGGTCACATCCTTCGAATTCGCGAAACGGATTGGGCTGCGCATCCCAGTCCAGCGTCTCCGGACCGGAAGCATATCGTCTAAGGCTGTGCTTTGTGCGTGCGTGATAAGCCACAGCGGTCTCTGAGCGGCTCAGTGCACGTGTGGCAGCTTCTGTCATGACGGCTGACCGTCTTGGGGCGTGCGTGGGTCGGGGCACTGCGTCGCCTGATCATGGCGCGAACAGCTCTGGACGTCTTCTCCGGTCAGGTGGTTACCCAGCAGCGATACGACGGGCTCTCTGTCGAAGCCGGCGCACTTCTGGCCATCTGCCTCTATCAGCGGCCGCCGAATAAGAAGCGGATCTGCGAGCATCAATATCAGCGCTGCTTCATCATTGAAGGACTGAGGCTTGATCTCTCCCGACTTTATGCGCGGCGCCGCGGGATTGAACCAAGACGTGACCGGCATATCGCCAAAAAAGCTGCGCAGCCGCTCTGTGGTCCAGGGTTCCGAAAGCAGATCCTTAGCGACGACCTCATGCCCCGCGGCTTCGAGCATGCGCTTCTGGCGGGCGTTCGTTCCGCAACCGGGCTTTTGATAAAAGATGACCGTCGTCACAGTCCGCGCGCCTTACTTGAGCATTCCGAGCTGAATGATCGGCGCGCCGCCCCCTCGGCCGAGGACCGTATCGACCTTCTTGCGAACCGACTCGAGCGTCAGCGGCTTGACGAGTGTGCCGTGTGCTCCGGCCTTCATTCCTTCAATCGCCATCGCTTCGTCTTTTTTCTCGCAGACGATGAGGACCCGGACGTCCGGAAACTTTGTCATTATCTCTTGGACAAGTCCGACGCCCCTCTCGCTCAGGAACGAAACACCCAGAAGCACGACGTGGGGCTTCAGCCAGTCGACGCCCTTATCGTAAGCTTCCTCAAGGTTTGAGAGTTCATGAGTTTCGATTTCATCGTGCAGCATGAACTGCAATGCAGCGCGCGTGATTTCATCATCATCAATGACGAACACACGCCGCTGGTCCACGGCCTTTGACGTTTCAACGCCGATTTGCATTTCGTTCCTCGCAGCGCAGGATGTACCCGATCAAGCGGCGATAAACGCCGCCCGCAACTGCGATGAGCAATTTTCATTCCATTCGCGGCAAGTCTTGGCGGGCGCAGAGAATCCCGTGGTCCCCGACAGAGTTGGATTCTCCCACCGAATTTTTTGTCTTGTTTCCTACAAATCCGCAGCAACCCAGATCAACGTTGCGTTTGCCCACGGCTCCGAGAATCCTGAGTAAACACAGGTTCTTATGAAAATCTCGACGAGTGGCACGCTGCTTGCTCTCTCTCTCAAAATCAGCGAGTAAGGGCTGAGTGCAGGCCGACGCGACGAGCGAGCACTGTGCTCCTTCCCGCCACCCGTGAGCCCGTATGAGAGGACATGACTGCGTGATCGCGGAAGGCGTGGCGCAGAGGCACTCGGTTCAAAGGAGAGACAACATGTCGGCACTACGACAAATCGCGTTTTACGGCAAAGGCGGCATCGGCAAGTCGACGACGTCACAGAACACACTGGCGGCATTGGCGGAGATGGGTCATCGGATCCTGATCGTTGGCTGCGATCCGAAAGCGGATTCGACGCGTCTGATCCTGCATGCCAAGGCTCAGGACACGATCCTGAGCCTGGCGGCGAATGCGGGTTCTGTGGAAGACCTCGAGATCGAAGACGTGATGAAGGTCGGCTACAAGGACATCCGCTGCGTTGAATCGGGTGGCCCAGAACCGGGTGTTGGTTGTGCGGGCCGCGGCGTCATAACGTCGATCAACTTCCTGGAAGAGAATGGCGCCTACGAGGACATCGATTACGTGTCCTACGACGTTCTTGGCGACGTTGTCTGCGGCGGGTTTGCGATGCCGATCCGTGAGAACAAAGCTCAGGAGATCTACATCGTCATGTCTGGAGAGATGATGGCGATGTATGCGGCGAACAACATCTCGAAGGGCATTCTGAAGTACGCGAACTCAGGCGGTGTTCGTCTTGGCGGTTTGGTATGCAACGAGCGTCAGACGGACAAGGAGCTTGAGCTTGCGGAAGCTCTTGCGAAGAAGCTCGGAACGCAGCTGATCTACTTCGTTCCGCGGGACAACATCGTGCAGCATGCCGAGCTTCGTCGGATGACGGTTCTGGAATACGCGCCGGATTCAGTGCAGGCGAACCATTACCGCAGCCTGGCAGAGAAGATCCACGCGAACGGGGGCAAGGGGATCATTCCGACGCCGATCACGATGGACGAGCTCGAGGACATGCTGATGGAGCACGGCATCATGAAACAGGTTGACGAGAGCCAGATCGGCAAGAGCGCGGCCGAGCTGGCGACGGCCTAATCAGCCCGCAAGGGACCGGCTCCTCAAACCCCGCATGAGGGGCCGGTCTCTCAAGCCATGAGGGGCGCATATCGCCGTCTCTTTGTAGGTCTCGTCGATGAGGTGCTGCCCCCAATGTTTACCAGAGAACTTTCGATCGAGGCCCCGGTGCTGGACTCGAAAACGCCTGCCAGGGTCGATGACCACCCTTGGAAAAGATACAAGGCGGTCCTGCAGAGAACGGGACTAAGACCTACGCGCCCTCGAATGGTGCTGGGCTGGATCTTATTTTCGAAGGGAGACCGGCACATCACCGCGGAGGCGCTTTACGAAGAGGTCGTGGCGGCCAAGATCCCAATCTCACTTGCCACTGTCTACAATACCCTCAACCAGTTCACCGAAGCGGGATTGCTCCGCCAGATAGGCGTCGACGGCTCCAAATCGTTCTTCGACACCAATCCGAGCGACCATCACCACTTTTTCATACAGAGCGAAAACGCTCTGCTCGACATTCCCGCAGTCGATGATCTGCTCGACAGGATTCCGCAACCGCCGGACGGATTCGAGATCGAACGTGTCGATGTCGTCGTGAGACTGCGTCGGAAGTAGGCCGAACATGCCAAGTGTAGAGAGCCTCGACGATCGGGAAAGGCGCGCCACGAGCGCGAAATTGATGGAATGGCGAGAAGATCGAACAATGACGGATTGGGAAAGGCTCAGTCGCTGCTGAGCACGGCATTCCCGCGTGTCATCCTCAATGACACAACGCTGCGCGACGGAGAGCAAGCTCCTGGCGTCGCGTTTTGGATCGACGAGAAGCTGGCGATCGCCCGTGCGCTCGCCCGTGCTGGCGTACCGGAAATCGAAGTTGGCACGCCGGCCATTGGGGTCCACGAGATCGCTGCCATTCGCGCCATCGTCGCCGCGGACCTTCCGTTGAAAGCTATAGCTTGGTGTCGGATGCGCTTGGATGACGTCGACGCTGCTGTTGCCAGCGGCGTCGGAATGATCAACCTCTCAGTGCCGGTCTCCGACGTCCAGATCGCAGCCAAGCTGCGTGGCGGCCGGGCGGAGGTCCTTGATAGAATAACGTCCGTTGTCAATTACGCACGAATGAAGGGGCTGGACGTCTCTGTCGGCGGGGAGGATTCCTCGCGGGCCAGTGTCGATTTCCTTATGGAGGTCGTTGCCGTCGCGAAGGAGGCAGGAGCGAGACGATTTCGCCTCGCCGACACGCTCAGCGTGCTGGACCCATTTACCACTTTCAATCTTGTCGCGATTTTGCGCGAAGCGACGGATCTGGAACTGGAGATCCATGCGCACGACGACCTTGGGCTTGCAACCGCCAACACGCTTGCAGCGATTCAGGCCGGCGCAAGCCATGCGTCCGTAACCGTGATTGGACTTGGCGAGCGTGCCGGGAATGCGCCTCTTGAAGAAGTGGCGATGGCGCTGGTGCAGATATCTGGACGTGAAACAGGAATAATTCCATCGGAACTCGTTCGCGTAGCGAATGTTGTCTCCGAAGCCGCCAAGCGGCCGGTCCCTCTGAATAAGGCAATTGTTGGTGGGCACGTATTCACACATGAATCAGGAATTCACGTCGACGGGCTTTTGAAGGATCGCCACACGTATCAAGCACTCGATCCGGTGGTGTTGGGGCGCGACCATGATTTCGTCATCGGAAAGCACTCCGGGATCGCATCGATAAAGGCGTCGCTCGCCAAACTGGATCTCTGTGCAAGCACGGCCGAGCTCACGACGATTCTGGCGCGCGTTCGTGCGCACGCCATCGCGACGAAGGGGGCAGTCACCCTGGAAAAGCTTACGGCTATCTGGCGCGAAGTAAGCGATGCGAATACAGAGAGGCACGTCACCTCGCCATGACGGCTGATTGTACAAAATCTCCCACCAGCACGGTAGAGCAACGGAGCGATGCACTCTCTCTCCTGCAGTTGATCAGGGAAGATATCGGTTGCGTCTGTTCGCGAGATCCTGCCGCTCGCGGCGAACTCGAAACGCTTTTGACCTACCCCGGCGTCCACGCAATCTTATGGCATCGCCTTGCATCTCGATTATGGCGATCCGGCTGGCGGTTTCCTGCGCGCCTATTGTCATGGTTTGCGCGTTTTCTGACGAATATCGATATTCATCCGGGAGCAACGCTCGGGCGTCGATTTTTTATCGATCATGGCGCGGGCGTCGTGATTGGAGAGACCGCCGAAGTCGGCGATGATGTGACACTCTACCATGGCGTCACGCTCGGCGGCACATCCTGGTCCGCCGGCAAACGCCACCCGACGCTTGAGGACGGCGTCGTCGTCGGGGCAGGCGCAAAAATCCTCGGCCCGATAACAATTGGCCGCGGCGCGCGTGTCGGCGCAAATTCCGTCGTGATCGATACGACTCCGCCCGGCGTAACCGTCGTCGGAATACCAGCAAAGATCGTTTACCGAGGCGGTGAACGGCGAAAAATGATCGGACGCATCAATCTCGACCATCATCAAATGCCCGATCCGGTCGGCGAGGCAATCGCCATCGTTTTGGATCGGATCGAGTTTTTGGAAGCACGCCTGTCCCACATTCAGAAGCGTTTACGCGAAGAGCCTTTGCGCCTTACGCCACACGAAAAGATCGACGCGACTGGAACGCCCGGGGCGGTGCCAATGTGGGAGATATGAATGAATATTCTTGATCGCTTGAACAAGGCGTCCTCGGCGGAGGACTTTTTCAAATTGCTGGACGTCTATTACGATCCAAAAGTGCTCAGCGTTGCTCGTTTGCACATTCTCAAGCGCATGGGGCAGTATCTCGCGGGCGAGAATTTCAAGGGGCTGCCAGAGGACACGATAGCCGTGCGCTGTAAGGCCGTCCTTCAGCAGGCGTATGCCGACTTTATCGTATCGTCCCCGCTCAATGAACGCGTCTTCAAAGTGCTGAAGGATGCCGTCGCGCCAGAACAGCCCAAAACCGTCAATCTCGTCCAGCTGACCAAAGTGAAATGACTTCTAGATGGGCTCGCAGTCGATCAGAGAAGCATCAACTTGCGAGCAAGAGTGTTGGGCGCCGTCCTGTAGCGTTCCCGACAAGTGTCGAGTGTCTATGTCGGGACACGTGTCGATGATCTCGCAAGCATTTGGAATTCAAGGATTATCGTTTGATCTTCGGTGTTGGTACGACACTTGCTCTTTGTGGGTCTGAGAGCAAGACAGATTTTGGAGACAGTGCGTGCACATCGTCGTTTGCATAAAGCAGGTCCCGGACTCCGCGCAGATCCGAGTGCATCCGGTAACGAACACGATCATGCGGCAAGGGGTTCCGACCATCATCAACCCCTACGATCTGTTCGCACTGGAGGCGGCGTTGCGCCTGCGAGATGACGTCGGCGGCGAAGTCTCGGTTCTGACGATGGGACCTCAGTCGGCTGAAGATAGCTTGCGCAAAGCGCTGACATATGGCGCCGATCGAGCGGTGCTGTTGACCGATAGGTTTTTTGCCGGGTCCGATACGTTGGCAACGACCTACGCTTTGGCGACGGCAATCCGCAAGATCGGAACGGACTTCGGAGCGCCGGATGTCGTCTTCACCGGCAAGCAAACGATTGATGGTGATACCGCCCAGGTAGGACCGGGGATCGCCAAGCGCCTCGGCCTACGCCAGCTCACTTATGTTTCGCGAATTGGGCCCGTTGATAAGGTCGCCGGCACGGTCGACGTCGAGCGTAGATCGGAGGGCGGCGTCCAGAGTCTCCGCACCAAGCTGCCGTGTCTCATCACGATGCTGGAGGCGACAAACGAAATCCGCCGCGGCTCAATGGCCGATGCCCTGCGGGCTGCACGCGCTGAGATAATCAAGTGGAGCGCCCACGACGCGGGTGTTGAAGATCTCTCGAAATGCGGCCTCAAGGGCTCGCCAACGATCGTCAAGAAGGTTTTTGCTCCATCTCCGCGCGCCACCAAAGCGGTGTTTGTTGAGCCAGCCGATGAATCGCCAGCGGACGCGCTCATCAATGAGATCTTCAGACATCAGCCAAACCTAGAAGCGAAGCTCGTATCGATCGCGCGCGGGTTCTGACGGTATCGAAGTGAAAGGACGGATATGAGCGAACCTGCCAAAGCGCCAGCGGCTGCTGGACGAGCTTCGACCAAGAAAGAGCTGCCTGAGCATTTTAAGGGGTATAAGCACGTCTGGGTCTTCGTGGAGCAGGAACGGGGACAGGTTCATCCTGTTTCGTGGGAACTGTTGGGGGCTGGCCGGAAGCTTGCCGACAAACTGAAGGTTGAACTGGCTGCGGTAGTTCTCGGGCCTCCGGGAGCCGCGACACAACAAGCGGCTGCGGAAGCGTTTTGCTATGGCGCCGATCTTGCTTACGTCATCGCCGATGAACTCCTTACCGACTATCGCAACGAGCCTTACACCAAAGCACTGACGGATCTCGTCAACACCTACAAACCGGAAATCCTATTGCTCGGTGCGACGACCCTCGGACGCGATCTTGCTGGGGCGGTCGCAACCACCTTACTTACCGGCTTGACTGCCGATTGCACGGATCTCGACGTCGACGTCGATGGTTCGCTCGCAGCAACGCGCCCGACGTTTGGCGGTTCGCTTTTGTGCACGATCTACACGCTGAACTATCGCCCCCAGATGGCAACCATTCGCCCGCGCGTGATGGCGATGCCTGAACGCCACGAGCAGCCGCCGAAGCGTATTATCGAACATCCTCTCGGAATGGTCGAAGAGGATATCGTGACGAAGGTTCTCTCCTTTTTTCCGGATCGAGAGGCTTCGCGCTCCGCACTTGCTTATGCGGACGTCGTTGTTGCGGGCGGTCTAGGCTTGGGATCGGCGGAGAACTTTCAACTCGTCCGTCAGCTTTCTTCGGTGCTCGGTGCCGAATACGGCTGCTCGCGCCCGTTGGTGCAAAAAGGCTGGGTCAGCTCCGATCGCCAGATCGGTCAAACAGGAAAGACGATCCGTCCGAGACTATACATCGCTGCGGGCATCTCGGGTGCAATCCAGCACAGAGTGGGTGTCGAGGGAGCAGATCTTATCGTTGCGATCAACACCGATAAGAACGCGCCAATCTTCGACTTCGCACACGTCGGAATTGTAACCGACGCTATCAGACTTCTGCCTAAATTGACGGAAGCCTTCCGCCAACGCTTGTCGCCGCATTCGCGCGACCGCATCGCGAGCTAAAGGAGAATCGTGATGGTCGAAGAGAGATTCGATGCAATCGTTGTGGGCGCCGGAATGGCCGGAAATGCCGCCGCTCTCACCATGGCAGAGCGTGGATTGAAGGTCCTGCAGATTGAGCGCGGAGAATATCCAGGATCGAAAAACGTCCAGGGTGCAATTCTGTATTCGGACATGCTCGAAAAGCTCATCCCGAACTTTCGCGAAGACGCGCCGCTGGAGCGTCATCTCGTCGAGCAGCGTTTCTGGATGATGGACGATCGCTCGCATGTCGGCTTGCACTACAAGTCCGATGATTTCAATGAGCAGAAGCCCAACCGTTATACGATCATCCGCGCGCCGTTCGATAAGTGGTTTTCGAAAAAGGTGCAGGAAGCCGGTGCCATCGTCATCTGCGAAACCACGGTGACGGAGCTGATCCGAAACGTCGATGGCAAGGTCATCGGCGTGCGCACCGATCGAGCCGGTGGCCAAGTCATGGCCGACATCGTTGTCCTCGCTGAAGGAGTCAACGGTCTGGTCGGAACGCGCGCCGGTCTGCGCGAAACGCCGAAAGCGACCAACGTCGCGCTGGCAGTCAAGGAAATGCACTTTCTTCCGCGCGAAACGATCGAAGCGCGATTCAATCTAAAGGGCGATGAAGGCACTGTCATCGAAGCCGCCGGAACGATCTCGCGCGGTATGACCGGCATGGGCTTCATCTATGCCAATAAAGAGTGCATCTCGCTTGGCATCGGCTGTCTCGTGTCCGATTTCCAGACGAGGGGCGAAACGCCTTACGGCTTGCTCGATAGGTTCAAGCGTCATCCATCGGTCGCGCCTTTTATTGAGGGATCCGAAGTCAAGGAATACTCCGCCCATCTCATTCCCGAAGGTGGCTACAAGGCGATCCCGCAGCTCTACGGCGACGGCTGGCTCGTCGTTGGGGACGCAGCGCAGCTCAACAACGCGATCCATCGCGAGGGTTCCAACCTCGCCATGACGTCGGGGCGTCTCGCCGGTGAAACCATTGCGCAACTGAAGGCGCGCCGGGAGCCGATGACGGCCGAAAACCTATCCCTCTACAAGTCGATGATCGACAAGTCTTTCATCATCAAGGACCTCAAAAAATACCGCGATATGCCAGCGCTACTCCACACGCAGTCGCAAAACTTTTTCCTCACCTATCCGCAGCTCGTTTCGAAGGCGATGCAGAACTTTATTCGCGTCGATGGTGTACCCAAGCGCGAGAAAGAAAAGCTGACCCTGAAATCGTTCGTAGCGGCTCGCTCATGGACCGGTCTCCTCTGGGATGCCTTCCAATTCGCGCGGGCGTGGAGATAGCGATCGGCTCCATACCGGAATTTATAGATTAACCTTTTGCTCAGATCGGAGATCGAAATGGCGACTGAACTCTCCGTACGTATCGAAGACAAGCTTTATCAGAACCGGTATCTCGTCGATGCCGGACGCGCTCATATCAAAGTTCGCGAGCACTCCGCACCGACCCCGCCGTTGCTCGCGTTGCTGACTGCATGTCCGGCTCGTTGCTATGAACTCAATGACAAGGGACAGGTTGAAGTCACAGTGGACGGCTGCGTGGAATGCGGCACATGCCGCGTTATCGCAGAGCCTTCCGGCGATATTGAATGGAGCTATCCGCGAGGTGGCTACGGGATTCTGTTTAAGTTCGGTTGAATGCAAGCGTTGCGAGCCGCTGCATATTCGCGAGAATAGTCAGCTGCCGGAGGCTGCTCTAAAGGCGACAATCGAAAACGGATACGATGGGCCACGTCATGACGGATATGGTGGAACTCAAAAAACGCAAAGGGCCGCTCAATCTTGCAATTGTGCACGCCGATCCGGACGCCTTCATCGAAAATCTGATGGGTTGGCTCGAAATTACGGCCTTTGTCTCGGCGCAGCGTCTCGGCGAAGCTCAGCTTCCTGTTGATGGCGTAACGCCGGCGCTCTCGATCGAGCAGTTAAGAAAAGGGGGCGTCCACGAGATCGGCAACGACGCTGTGTTCGCCTTCTGCATGACGGCTTCGATGAAAGGCGACAAAGCAGCAGTCGACAAGGTGGAATCTGCGTTGATCGAAGGCATGGGGAAAGAATTCCCAGGTTCTATGGGCTTATGGCACTTCCGCGCTCAGATAGACGCTCCGGTGACGCTAGATGATTTCGTCGGCCAAGCTGGAAAGAAGATGCTTTCTGGCGATATTCCGCCACCGCCGCTTCGCGCCAAGGAAAACTGGAACGCTGAGTTGCGCTTCTTCAAGAAGGCGCGACGATCTAATTTCCTTCACGAGATCATGTACCCCTTGGCGCTATGGAGTCGTGCGCGCTGGACGGAAACCCTAGAGAAGGGCGTGGCTTTTCTCCAGCACATCGAAGACAACCTTCCCGTTTTGCGCGAGGTCTTGGAAGATCCCCGTAACGACCAGGCTTTTGTTGCAAATACCCTGCTCAAGCTCGCGCCCGCAGTCGATATGGAACTGAATGACGAATACCAGGGGCTTCTGCGGTCTTTAGCGCGCCGGTCCTAAATGATTGCGATGTGGGGACGATATCTCACCCAGGCGCAAACGACGTGTTTTATAGCGTCTACTAAGCCGCTCCACCGGCCGGAAACAACATGAGCGACATCGCAAAGGCTGCAATTTTACACGATCGTAGCGTCCTCGAAATCGGCGGCGCGGATCGGACCAAATTTCTCCAGGGGCTCGTGACCAATGACATGCGCCGCGTTGCTCCGGGAACCGCCCTTTACACCGGCCTGCTGACAGGCCAAGGCAAGCTCATTTGCGATCTTTTCATTATGCCGGATGGCGAGAAGCTACTCGTTGATATCGCCAGTTCGCATGTCGAAAAATTCATTGAGCGCCTCGTCAAGTTTAAGTTACGCGCGGAGGTCACGTTCGGCGAAACAGAAACGCCGCTTGCTGTAGCCGCTGTGTGGGGATCGGACGTCGCCGCGAGGTTGGGGCTTGACCCGCGCACGATGTTGACAGAGAAAAATTCGCTTCCTTGGACACACCACGCATTCATAGATCCTCGCCTCCCGGCTTTAGGCGCACGCCTGCTGTTCCCCGTCGATTTGACAGTCGATATCGAGCTTGCCCGCCGCGGCGTCACTAGCGCAACCGTCGAAGAATATAATGCGCACAGACTGGCACTCGGCGTTGCCGACACCGCTGACATTGAAGGAGAGATTTGCTACCCGCTCGAAGCCAATTTCGAGCTGCTTCACGGTGTCGATTTCAAGAAAGGCTGTTATGTCGGCCAAGAGTTGACTGCGCGCATGAAGCTCAAAGACAAATTGCGCAAGCGCGTATTGCCAGTTGTCAGCGTGGCTTCAACATCCCTTCCGGCTGTCGGGACGTCGGTCACGGCCAATGGAGCCGAGCTTGGACAGCTGATTGCAGTCTCAGGCCTGAGAGGCCTCGCGTTGCTCCGGCTCGATCGCCTAGCAGATGCTCAGATGGATGCGATCCGCGCTGGGGAGGTGCCACTTAATATCAATTGGCCGAGCTGGATTCCGCGCTGATCCCATGCCGATAACGTCGGCAATTTTTTTGAGTTTTTGTTGCCCACACGACGCCGAAATAAAGCGCGAGTTCCAGTATGCGATGCTCGCAAAGGGGATAACGATGGTTCTATTGAATGAGATGCTGATCGACGCTGGTGCGATAAATTTTATTAAATCGCGTTCTCGGCTGTTGGGGCATGGCACGCTCGCACCGCAATAACAAATTACGTTGACTACGGATTGATCTCGCAAGACAGTCTCGGCCGTAGACGGGTGTCACTACGCGTTCCCGGATGCCGGCTATGCGTATGTATTTGTTTGCACGATCGAAAGCTGCTCGCTGCTCAGAACCTGGCAGGCGATCTCGATTTTTTCAGCGCAGGAGCCAATTTTCTCTGCGCAGCGTTCCGCTGAAATTTTAGTGCTGCCGGAGGATGGGGCGATGAGTATCGCCCGTTCGCGAAGTCGCCTGGAAGCAATTCAAGAATCCACTTCAAGCAAATATCTCAACGCATCTCGTCAGGGAGCGCCATAGATGACCAGCCAAACCTCATCTGGCTCAAGTGTCCTGGCGCAAGCCGTGGTGCTGGCGTCGGCGGCACTCATCCTGCTCGGTTTGTTTTGGTACGGCGTGTCGGGCGAGGTTTTTAAAAGACAATGGCAAGACTTTACGGGGCGTCCCAGCGGACCAATGTCATTCCGATTTATTTTGCAGCCAACGATGGCGATGATGGCTGCCCTGCACGATGGCATCAATGACGCGCGTCTCGGCCGGTCCCCTTATTTCTGGACGGTACTCACGAATGCTCAAAAACGTCCGGGGCGGCTACGCGAAGGCATCATTTCTACAGCACGTATCGTTCTTTTGGGGCTCGTCATGGATGCAATCTATCAGTTCAAGGTATTGGGAACTTTCTATCCTGCTGAGGCCGTTATCATTGCCGTTGTTTTGGCCTTTGTCCCGTACCTGCTGATCCGAGGGCCTGTGGCCCGCATTGCGCGGCGATGGTGCGCTCAGAAGTCCCGAGAGGTATGAGCGGCTATGACACGCGATCCAAAATCCGGCATCACAAGTGCTTCTGCTTCGGACGATATTTCGGTCGAGCTTTCACTACGTCGTACCGGTATGTCGTTTCAACGCACGCGTATGAGCGCCGATCGGACGTTGATGTCTGTCATCCGCACCTCGCTATCACTCATCAGCTTTGGATTCACTATTTTTCAGGTGTTTCAGAAGCTGCGAGATCAGGATGTCATCACGCATGCCGGAGCATCCAGAAATTTTGGTGTGGCGCTCGTTCTGCTCGGCATCATCATGTTGGTCGTGGGCATCGTCTATCACGTGCAATTCATGTTGGGCTTGCGCCAAGAGCGCGAGATGATGCGCCAGGCCGGACTGGTTCACGGCGAGAGCCGCTTTCCTCCATCCTTCACACTTATCACCGCGATCGTCCTCTTGCTGATCGGTATCTTTGCGATCGTCAGCATGCTTTTCCAGATCGGACCGTTTGGCTAGCGCCAACGACAGGAGGCAAGATGGATACGTAGGACGCGATCAGTACGGGCGAAACGAGTTTATTGGGGAAATACCATGGAGGGAATAGCTGAAACCAAAAGGAGCCTAACATGGCCAAGGAAGCGAAAGGCGGCAGCGGCGCACCCCGTAAATCGGACAAGCCCAATATCCTCGTCATCTGGGGTGACGACATCGGCATCTCGAATTTAAGTTGTTATTCGCATGGATTGATGGGCTATCAGACGCCCAACATAGACCGTATCGCCAAAGAAGGCATGATGTTTATCGACGCTTACGGCGAACAATCGTGCACCGCGGGGCGCTCTTCTTTCATCACCGGCCAAAGCGTGCTTCGCACCGGGTTATCGAAAGTCGGCATGCCTGGGGCGCCGATCGGCATGAATGAGAAGATCGTAACGATTGCGGGTGCATTGAAAAATCAAGGCTATGCCACCGGTCAATTCGGCAAAAACCACCTCGGCGATCTTAATCACATGCTGCCGACCAATCACGGCTTCGACGAGTTCTTCGGCAATCTCTACCATTTAAACGCCGAAGAAGAGCCGGAGATGTATGACTATTTTCCCGAAAAGGACTTCCCAAATTATCGCAAGAATTTTGGACCTCGCGGCGTCATCCATTCTTGGGCGACCGATAAAGACGATCCAACCGAAGAGCCGCGCTGGGGGAAGGTCGGAAAGCAAAAAATCGAAGACACAGGCCCATTGAACCGTAAGCGCATGGAGACCTGTGATGACGAGTTCGTAGCCGCGGCGAAGGATTTCATTAAGCGCGCCGAAGACGCGGGGAAGCCGTGGTTCGTGTGGCTCAACACCACCCACATGCACCTTTATACGCACCCCAAAAAAGAGAGCCTCGGTCAAGCCGGTCGTTGGCAGTCGCCATACCACGACACGATGATTGATCACGATAAGAACATTGGCCAGATGCTGGATTTTCTCGATGAACTCGGCATCGCGGAGAACACGTTCGTCCAATACTCAACCGACAATGGTCCTCATCGCAATTCCTGGCCGGATGGCGGCATGACGCCATTCCGTTCCGAGAAAAATACGAACTGGGAAGGTGCTTTCCGAATTCCCCAATTGGTGCGGTGGCCGGCAAAGATAAAGCCGGGACAAGTCTCCACGGAGATAGTTCAGCTTCACGACTGGTTTCCGACGTTTCTCGCAATGGCGGGCGATCCCGACGTCATGGACAAGCTGAAAAAGGGTTATCAGGCTTGCGGAAGGACGTACAAGAACCACATCGATGGCTTCAATCTGCTTCCGTTTTTGACCGGCGAACAAAAAGAGAGTCCACGCAAGCTGTTCGTCTACATCAGCGACGATGGCGACATTCTCGCGTTGCGCTACGACAATTGGAAATGTGTCTTCATGGAACAGCGCTGCAAGGGGACGCTTCAGGTCTGGGCGGAGCCATTTACGCGATTGCGCGTGCCAAAACTCTTTAATCTACGCACTGATCCCTACGAATTCGCAGATACAACGTCGAACACGTACTATGAGTGGTTCATTCGTCGCGACTATATTGTGTTCGCGATCAATATGGTCGCCTCAAAATTCGCTGAGACGTTCAAGGACTTCCCGCCGATACAGAAGCCCAACAGCTTTACGATCGATGATGCGATCGAAAAAATGAAGGCAACTGCGGTGGCCGGCGACTGACGCGCTATGCATGACAGGGCGGCGAGGATCTCGCTGCCCTCCCATCCCGGATCAATCGCTTAGAAGCCGCGCGTGTGAGTGAGATTGATGACATGGGCAAGCGATACGAAGGGCCTGCTGCAGGCTTCGTGATATTTGCCGGTCAAGCCGCGAAAGCCGTGCGGATCGTTGCTGAAATGGATATGACGGACGCGTTGTCCATCGACCAAAGGCTCGTGGCAACTCGCGCAGCGCGGTCCGCGCGGTTCATCCTCGTCACGCATTCCATCGAGTGGCATGAGACCTTCCCCCGGAAAATCCCCAGTCGGTATTAAGGGTGGCACGACATGGGAGCGTATCAAAGTCGAATTTGGTCGCAGCTTGTGGGCAAAGTCGTCAAATCTGTGAAGAGATGAAAAAAGCCGCGCTTATCCTTTTGGGAGGTCGTGATGCGTTTTTCGCCTGACGGCAAATACTTTTACGTCAACGGCATTGGTTTTCCGCTTTCGCATCGTTTGGTCCTGACCGCCATCTGCCGGGCAGGACGGGCGTTGCAGAGACTGAGGGCTGAGTCGTCGTCGATCTCTATAAGCCGGTCAAGGAAACACGTCGACAACGAGATGCTCAGCTTACCCTGTGCCTACCCGCCCGAGCTTGAAGCGCAAAGCCTTGCGGCGACCTCGGATACGTGGGAACCGCACTGAAGCCATCGTCTCACGCTGTTAATGCAGCGTCTCGAGATACGAGGCTATCGCTGCCGCATCTTTGGCCTTCAAGCCCATATCCGGCATGGCGTTCCCAGGGTCGACGGATTGCGGGCTGGCGATCCATTTGGTCATGTTTCCGATGTTGTTCTGCAATCGCCCCGCAATGAAAACGCGATTGCCAATTCCCGCGAGCGGTGGGCCAACGCGTCCGTCGGCGTTATCGATGCCCGGAATCGTGTGACACGATCCGCATCCATAGTGTTCTATGAGCGCTTTGGCATTTGCGGGTGCACCGGCAGCAGGCTCGGCCTTGACAACGGAATATCCCGACAAGACAGCTGGCAACAAAAGCGCCAGCATTCCGGCTCTCGCTAGGTGCGTTACCGTTCCGCGACGTTCAGCATTCTGTAGCGATTTGACGAACAACCAAGCAATCGGAGCTAGAAAAAAAATTCCAGCAGGGATCCACATAATCAAACCCGCGATTTGCTGATCTTCAAGCGGCGTCATTCCCCATGCGTAAGGCGCCATCCCGTGAGCCTTGAACAGGACAACCGGTGACAGGATCATCAGAGCGCCGGGGAGACCACTGAGAACCGCGATGGCCGCAACGAACAGCATGCTTGGAATAAATTCCATGCGACGCCGACCCGATGGTTCGATCACAAGCGTCCAGAACATGAATGAGGTGACGACGAAACTCAAATGCTCGAACGTGTGCACCCATTCATTCTGAAGGCTCCAGGCGTAGGGGCGAGGCAGATGCCAGAATGAAAAAGTTCCGAGGAAAAGCGCTGCCACCGACAAAGGGTGCATCAGATGCCAGATAGCTGATCGCAACCAATGGACAGTAATGGAAGTGGCAACCCGCTTGCGGAAGCTGCGCGGCAACCCCCAGATCATTACGAGGATAGGCCGGCTCCAGACGAGCAAGGGGGGTACGACCAGCATCAGGATCAAATGCTGACCCATGTGCGCCGAGAAAAGCGCGTCGGTGATTTCGTCGACTTGTGGGGATAGGACGACGACGAACAGGGCCATCGCGATTGCAAATGCGATAGTTTGCGACGCGGTTACGACGCGGCGCGCACCAACTTCTCGCCGTATGCGAATGACGCCCGCTGCATATGCTACGATGGTGACTATAATAACGATTGTTTCGAGGTATCTGATCGTCTCAGACGACTGAGTGTCATTGGATATGGCGTGTGCGCTCGCTGCCGTTGCGCAGAAGGTCGTCAGAAACGGTATAAAAGGGCAAAGTTTTTTCAGCATGGCGGCCCCACGATAGATCCAAGGGCATCGACTGCGATTGCAAACCCGAAAAGCGTGCTTGTCAGAACTCCGCACATGGCCATGAAGCGCGTTCGACCTTCTCCGGCATGGACGAGTGCGCGCGCCTCACCCACTTTTTCGTCTTTCGTTTTCTTCCAAAGAACAAAAGCGACGTATCCTGCCGACACCGCCAACGCGAGCGAGGCGATGTCCACGAGAAGAATCATGGCCAGAGCTCCCGGCGGACCACGTAAAATGTCTTCCCGAGCTACGGCGCCGATGCAACGTTGGCCTGCGATCGAATAGTTGATGAGCAGATGCAGAACCCACGCAATTGGTGCGGAAAGAAGCCCGAATGCCAACGCCGACAGCGGGGCCTTCTCTCGGTGAGGGGCTGGATGGGCTGAGCCCGATATGGTTGCGCCTTGATGCATCGCTTAGCTCAAGTAAGAGGTGATGTAGAAAGTGAAGAATACTGTCAGCCAGACGGCATCGACGAAATGCCAATAGAGCGCGCCGATTGAGAGCGCGATGCGCCGGCGATCCGAAAGGAGCCCTGCGGCCATCCAGGAAATCAACGCGACGATCATCAGCAAGCCGGCAACGACGTGGGCCATATGAAATCCTGTGATCGTGAAATAAAGCGATCCGTACGGGTCGGACGAGACTGTGAAGCTCTTATTGTGCCATTCCAAAAGTTGAATGCCCAAGAACATGAGACCTAGCAATGCCGCGAGCGACATGCCGAGGAACGCCTCTGCGCGGCACCCTTGTTTGAACTGACGCTCGCCCCACCAAATCGCTACGCTGCTGGCGAGAAGAATGATCGTGTTCGGCAATGCCAACTTCAATGAAGGCGGATGTGTGGGCCACGTCGAATGTATTTCTATGGCCATGTAATAATAACTGAAGAGCAGATAGGCGAAGACCGCGGCTTCCGTCGCAATGACGAACAGCATTCCCCACCAGCCCGATGACCGATGAAGTCCGGCAGCGGGAAGATGTACATCCGGCCGAGAAATGACAAGATTAGCCATGCGACACCTCAACGGGCCGGAACGTCACGTGCGTGGGCCAAAGCCACAGCAGTATCGAGAGAAGAATGACGACGATGGAAAAAATGCCGCCGGCGAGCGACTGCGCGAGCATCGAGACGAAAAGCGCGCTGAGACCCAACGCCAAGAATAACGGCGCATAGCTGTCGTCCGGCATTTTGAGGATAGCATCAGGCTCTGCGTCGATTGGGGTTGTGGCGATCGTCTCGCGGCCATGGTCGAGCGCCAAGCCGCTATTGATCGAAGAGCGCTCATCGGTTTCCTGGAGGCTGTCCTCCCATAAAGGATGGCGACTTGCGACGATTGGAATGACTGCGAAGTTGTAAGCTGGTGGTGGTGAGGACGTCGCCCATTCGAGCGTCGGAGCGTTCCACGGATTTGGTCCTGCGAGGGCGCCCGAACGCAGACTGATGGCGATGTTGATGAGAAAAAGCAGTATTCCGAAAGCGAGAATAAAGGCGCCGACCGTCGTGATCATATTCAGCGTCGTCCAGCCGAAGTCGGGTCCATAAGTGTAGATGCGGCGCGGCATTCCAAGAAGTCCGGTCAGATGCATCGGCAGGAACGCAATGTTGAAACCGATGAAAGTGAGCCAGAAATTCCATTTGCCCAGACGCTCGCTCAACATGCGCCCCGTCATTTTCGGAAACCAGTAATAGAGCCCTCCGATAACCGGAAAAACGTTGATACCGATCAGCACGTAATGAATGTGGGCGACGACAAAATAGGTGTCGGTCAGCTGCCAATCGACCGGCACGGCTGCGGTCATGAAGCCCGATACGCCGCCGATAACGAAAAGAGTAATGAAGCTAGAGAAGAACAAAAACGCGGTCGTCATTTGTGGACGCCCGGTCGCGATGGTGGCGATCCAGGCGAACACGGCAGTCGCGCTCGGAATAACGATGACGAACGAAGCTGCACTGAAGAATGACATGCCGATGTTCGGCAGACCTGTCGCAAACATGTGATGGACCCAGACGCCGAAGCCGAGAACCATCGTCAGGACAGTAGCCAGCGCAACGAAGGTGTAGCCGACGAGGGGACGCCTGCAGAAAACAGGAAGCGCATCGGACACAATGCCCATGGCTGGAAGCACGATGGCATAGACCCAGGGATGCCCAAACATCCAAAAGAGGTGCTGCCATAGGAGCGGTTGGCCCCCGGCTGGGACGTCATAGAAATGCGTTCCAAATCGCCGGTCGAGCCAGAGAAGAAAGAACGCCAGACTGACAGCGGGAACTGCCAGGATATTTCCTGCCGATGCTGTCAGCGTTCCCCACACCATGATGGGCAAGCGATTGATCGACATCCCAGGAGCGCGCGTGCGCAGAAGCGTCACGACGAAATTGATCGCGCCCACCGTCGTCGAGATCCCTAGAAAGATCAGCGCCATCGCGTAAATGTCGATGTTGATGCCGGGATTGAAGTCCTTTGACGCATACGGCACGTAGTCGAACCAACCGGCGTCCGGGGCAACGCCGCCGACGAAACTGGCATAGAGGAAAATTCCGGAGAATAGATAAATCCAATAGGAAAGGGCGTTGAGCCGCGGGAATGCCATGTCGCGCGATCCAAGCAGCAACGGCCACAGGTAGTTGCTGAACCCGGAGAGAATTGGCGAGGCGTACCAAAAGATCATCGACACGCCATGCATCGTGAAAAGCTGATTATACTGTTCGGGCGTCAGCAGATGCTCATTGGGACCCGCGAGCTGGAGACGCATAATCAGCGCTTCGATGCCGCCGATTATTAAAAATGCGAAAGCCGTAACGATATAGCGAATGCCGATCGACTTATGATCGACGGTCGAGAGCCATCCGAGGAATCCCGGGCGCGACTCCCAAATGCGTTCGAGCTTTTCAGCAAGTGCAGGCGTCGCATCGACGGTCGGGATCGCGGTCGTGTCTGCCATGCGTGTCCCTCCTAGTGCAACGTTCTAAGGTAGTTCGTGACGGCCTGAAGCTCGTCTCCCGATAGAGAGACCCGCGGCATGCGGCTTGCCGGTTTGATGTGCTGTGGGTCGGCGATCCATCCTGCGAGATAGCCGCCGGCGTTAGGGATCGTTCCATCCGCGAGCGTCGCACGAGTCATAAGGTGCGACAGATCTGGCCCATAGATACCGCCGGCTTCCGTCCCGCGAACGGTGTGGCAGCCCGCACAGCGCCGCTCGAACACGACCAGTCCAGCTTTCCCGTCGTCCGTCGCGGGCGGCGCTGCGGATTTCAATTGATCGTTTCGCCATGCCGCAAATTTGTCCGCGGATTCCGCGACGACGCGGATTGCCATATGTGCGTGCTGAGCGCCGCAGTATTCTGCGCATTGCCCAAGATAGGTGCCCGGCTTTTTCGCTTCGATCCAGGTCGTATTGATCTGCCCTGGGATGACATCCGTCTTACCTGACAGCGCGGGCACCCAAAATGAGTGGATGACGTCCGCAGATCGCAGTGTCACTTTTATCGGAACGCCCGCCGGGATGTGAAATTCATTGGCGGTGGTGAAAACTTGAGATGGTTCGTCGCTCAAATAGCGAATACCCCACCACCACTGATGTCCCGTGATCGCGATCGTCAACGCAGGCTTTTGCGGCGGTTCGCCAATGGCCGCAAGCGTTACCATTGTCCAGACGACGCAGCCAACAAGAACAAGCGTCGTGATGCCGAGGCCCCATCCAAAAATGCTGAAACTGTTTGGTCGATGGCCGTCAGGCTGTATGCCGTTGTCCAGATCAGACGGGGAGCGCGACCGGAATACGGCCCATAAGACCAGCCCAGTCATCAAAATCACAACGATGATCGAAATCGCCAGTAGGCCCCAGGTAAGCGCAAGGATGCTGTCGGCCTTGGGACCGGAGGACTGCAGAAAATTGAGAGGGGCAGCGGTCGCGAACGCCCGGGCAGGAAACAAGGCGCACAATGCGAACGCCGGAGCGGCGTTCGCCGTCACTTTCACTAGATCGTGCTGCGCGCTTCTCATTTCTTTTCTTCTTGGGCGGCTGTCTGATTGTGCGGGGGATGTGAAAGCGAGCGGACATAAGCAGCGAGCTGCCAAATCTGTTCGTCTGGCAGGAACCCGCGGAACGACGGCATGCCATTCGGGCGGCCTTCCCGGATGGTGGCGGCAATGTTTTCGATGGAATCGCCATAGATCCAGACGTTGTCCATCAGAGGCGGCCCCATGCCGCCGCCGCCATGGAAATGGCACCCGACGCAGTTCATGGCCGTGAAGAGTTGCTTCCCTGCAGCGATTTGCTCGGGATCGTTTTCGATGCGGCGGCCTTCGGCGCTGTGATCGACGACGGGCTTGCCTGCTCCAGGCGTTAGCGGCACCAGGGCGACGCGTGGCTCTTCGTTCGATTGAGTAGAGCTTCGCTCAGTCGCTTGGTCGCCTTTGCTTTCTTGCGATTTGCATGCCGACAGCGACATCGCCAATGCGGCGCACGCCAGAATGGAGAATATACGCATCACTGTTCTTACTCCGCGGTTGCGGATTTCTGGTCCATGGAAGGCGTGATGTTGTAGTCAGCAAGAATTTTTCTGATGTCGTCGCGTCTCCGGTCGATAATCCGGTTGATCTCATTCGCAAGTTCTTTGTCTTGCTTGCGAACGCCCATGGCGATCGAGAATGACATCAAGCGCCCCGTCGTAACGGGCGTTACGCGCAATGGAGGTATCTCGCGTGCGGCGTAATAGTCGGCGATAGGTCCCCACACGAGCGCGATATCGATATCGCCGTTCGAGACTGCGTCGACGATCGGCGCCAGCGGATTTGGCTTCGACCAATCGCCATAGACCATGAAACCCTGGACATGCTGATTGAGACCACGTCGCGCAAGCTCATCCATCGGCGGCGTATTTGCGCCGTCATTGCCGACGAGCTGGACACCGATGCGCGACGTCTTAAGTCGCTCATCGTCGAAGGATGTTATGGGGCTTGCGCCTTGCCGCTGAACGAAGGCATAGCTCGCCGTATAATAAGGTTTTGTCGCTCGCACGCGCTCAAAGTTCGTCGGTACGCCGGGAACGACGTCGCAAAGCCCGGCTTTCAGCCCTTTACGGACAAAGCCGCGCCATTCTGGCTTCCAAATGAACTTCGCCGTAGCGCCCATATCGGTGGCGACCAATTCAGCGATACGGTTTTCGAAACCTTCGCCTTTGGCGTTGGAATAAGGCATATTGTTCGGATCGGCGCAGACCTTGAGTTCGCGTGAGATTGCCGGAGAAGACGCCAGGAAGACGGTCGTAATGGCGCCGCATGCGAGACTAAGGAAGCGCGAATACATTGAGCGTTCCTCCTTTTGTCGTGGCCTCTGGAAGATCCTTCATCGCATTGACGAAGCCGAGCGCGGCTGTTCCGTCACGCTTGTCAAGCCCGCCGGCAACGATGGCGCCTGCCCATCCGCCGACCCCCGATAGAACCGACACATACTGTTTACCGTCGGGGCCGCGCCATGTTGTCGGCTGGCCGATAATTCCTGACGAGGTTTTGTGCTGCCAAAGGAGCTTGCCGGTTTTAGCGTCCACCGCCTTGAACCAGCCATCCATTGTTCCGTAAAAAACGACATCGCCAGCCGTTGAGAGAGCGCCGCTCCAGACAGGGAACTTCTCGTTGATGCTCCACACCTTCGTCCCGGTCTTGATATCCCAAGCGTCGAACTCACCGCGGTGGCCGTCGCCCGGGCCTGCCTTCATCTTGACGTCGGCGCCCACATAGGGCGTGCCCGCGATGTAGCCGACTTCGCCCTCCTTGATATCCATGCATAGATTATTGTGCGGAATGTAGAGCAAGCCCGTTGAATTCGAGAACGAGGATGGCTGCCAATCCTTGCCCCCTGGTGGAGCGGGACAGATGTCCTTGACGACTTGATCGACCTTCGGCTGTTTGGCCGGGTTATATTGAATACGCCCGGTCTTGAGGTCGACGCCGGTACTGCTCGTAATGGGAGCGAAGGGTTTTGCCGATAAGACTTCGCCTGTATCGCGAGCGAGAACGTAAACGTAGCCATTGCGATCGGGATGAACGAGGAGCTTTCTTGGTTTTCCGTTCCAGTTGGCATCGATGAGGATCGTCTCGTTCACACCATCGTAATCCGACATATCGTGCGGGCTTGTTTGATAGAACCATCGCGCCTGCCCGGTATTGAGATCACGAGCGAAAATACCTGCCGTCCACATATTGTCGCCAGGCCGCATCGACGAATTCCATGGACCCGGATTCGACGTGCCGTAGTAGACGAGATTGAGATCGGGATCATACGCAACCCAGCCCCATACAGTGCCGCCGCCATGTCTCCACATATCGGCAGGCCACGTCGATACACCCAGGTCTTTGCCTTTGTATTGCGGGTAGAATGGCTTGAAATCCGAACCGATCAGCACCTCGGAATCGGGGCCGGTGCTGTAGGCTTTCCAGTCGATCTTACCGGTCGCCTGGTCGAGTGCCGCAATCCAGCCGCGCACGCCCATTTCGCCGCCGGAATCGCCGACGAGAACTTTGTCCTTGGCGACAAGCGGCGCCATGGTGATCGTTTCGCCGTGCGTGATATCGCCGAGCTGCGTTCGCCAAATTTCTTTTCCGCTTGTCGCGTCGACGGCGATCGTATTGCCGTCCAACGTGTTGAAAAAGACGCGGCCGTTCGCATAGGCGGGACCGCGATTGACCACATCGCAACATGCCACGCCTTGCGACGCGGCCAGAGGGTGGGGTTTGTAACTCCACTTCAAAGGCGCACCAGGTTTCGAAAGGTCGAGCGCGTACAGGATATTCGGATACGGCGAGACGACATAGAGCGTATCGCCTATGACGAGTGGCGCCGCTTCCTGTCCGCGATCAACGCCCATCGAAAAGGTGAGGACACTCGTCAGCTTGCTGACGTTTTGCGCATTGATGTCCGAAAGCGAGCTGTACCGCGTGAGTGCCGTGTTTGCGCCGGGCATAGGCCACTCGTTACCTCCAGGCGTCGCGAAGGCGGGTCCCTGCGGTTTTGACGCATCGGCCCCCGCATTTGCCGCCGTATCGACCACCGCGGTCTTGATTTGAGGCGAGGATGTCTGGGAGAGAGATGCCTGGGGGATCAATGCCGGCAACGATAGAGCTACAAAAAAAGAGAGAGGCGACCCGAGCTTTTTCATCGACGGTCCCTGATGCGAGTTCTATGTGCGCTTAGCGAAATCGTTGGCCGCTCGGAAAGGCGACCTCTAAACTTGGCTAGTAGTCGTTGCTCGCTAGAACCGTATCAGCTGGTCATGGTTCCGATATTTGTCGATCTTTTTGTGCTCTCTTTTCGCAACACGGATAATACGGTGGGCACCGACAACCGTCTCCCTCGGGGAGAGACACGAATATGGTGCCCTGGTGTTCGAAGGCTATTTAGCCCGTCGTTCCAGTTTTTCGTTCGATTACATCGACGATTTTATCCGAGCGAGCCGCTGCCTTTTCCTGATGCTCGCGCTCGGCCTCGCTTTCCTTGTAAAGCTCTTTCGTAGCGCGGTCGGTAATGTCACGAGAATGGGGTATCCTATCCTTTTCGCGCGTTGTTTTCATGCCGTAGAGGTAAAGCAACGCTAGAACGATCGGACCGCCAATAACAGCGGCGACAAACATGAGATTGCTGAGCGTGGACATGGATCCGTCCTCCTTATCGTGGGAACGGATCGCCTGCTCCTGAGTTCCGAAATCTCGCGCGTTTGTAATGGGTGCCTTTTTCTCGGCGGCCGTAAAATAGCCTGGTCTCTCAAACCGGCACCTTCGCTGACAGCTTACAGCGGTCCGAATAGCATGATCGGCAATATTCATATCTACGCTAGCGTTGCACTCGCTGGGTTGGAGAGCGTTATCTCGCCTTGCATTCTGATTCTGCCTGCGTGGCTTGTTCTCTCGGCGTTGGGTTGCCATTCATTGCGGCAGCCATCGGTAATAAATCGAAGACATTCTCGCGAGGAACGGTGCCGACACCGCAATTGGAATGTTCGGCGCCGAACTCTGTCGATTGGCTAAATCCCGGGGGTGATCATACGCTTGTAGCGAATATTATCGCGCGTGATTGACCCACACGGTTTTGGTCTGGAGATATTTATCCAATCCCTCGCGACCGTTGTCCTTGCCGTAGCCTGACTGTTTGAATCCACCCCAACCGACGGCAGCGTCGAACTGATTATAGGTATTGATCCAAACGGTGCCCGCCTGCATCGCGGCAGCGGCCGCATGAGCCTTTGCGATGTCCCGCGTCCAGATGCCGGCGGCGAGACCGAAGTTGGTCGCATTCGCACGTGGCATCAGATCGTCAATGGTTTCGAACCGTTGCACGGTGAGAACCGGGCCGAAGATCTCATCCTTGACGACGCGGTCGGTATCTTCGGCTCCGGTCAGTACGGTTGGTTCGTAGAACGATCCCGAGGCGAGATCGCCGACTGCGCGTTTGCCGCCCGAAACAATCTCAATGCCACTGCCGCGCGACTCTTCGACAAAGCCGTCGACACGCTTCAGTTGGTCCTCAGAAATCAACGGGCCAAGTGTGGTTTCGGCTTTAAGTCCATGGCCCATCTTAAGCTGTTGGGCTTCCGAGACCACACGGTCGACGACGCGGTCGAAGACCTTTGCATCGACCATCAGACGTGAACCGGCAGAGCAAACTTGGCCCGTGTAGAAGAAAATTGCACCGGCTGCTGTTGCTGCAGCGGCATCGACGTCGTCGCAATCCGAGAAGATGATGTTTGGGTTCTTGCCGCCGAGTTCCAGTGAAACGTGCTTCAGCGTGTTCGCAGCAGTGCGGGCAATGTGCTTGCCGACTTCCTCCGAGCCGGTGAAGGAGATCTTTGCAACTCCGGGGTGTACGACGAGGGCTTGGCCGGTGGTTGCTCCCTCTCCGGTCAGCACGTTCAAAACACCGGGAGGAATGCCGGCTTCGAGCGCGAGCTTGCCGAGGATGAGGGCGGACAGCGGGGTCTGCTCTGCGGGTTTCAGGATCACGGTGCAGCCTGCTGCGAGTGCGGGTGCAATCTTGAAGCAGGCTTGGCAAAGCGGAAAATTCCACGGCACGATGGCGGCGACAACGCCGATCGGTTCGCGTTTCGTGTAGACGAGCATGTCGGGCGATGTCACTGGGATCGTCTCACCCGCAATCTTCGTGCACCATCCGGCATTGTAGCGGATTGCCCCGAGGCCGAGGGGAATATCGACGGCAGCGATATGAGCTTTGGGTTTTCCAGAATCGAGGCTCTCGACCTCTGCGATCCACGGTGCGTCGCGTTCGATCAAATCGGCGAAGCGCATCATGAGGCGCGCGCGTTCGCTCGGCGCGATTTTTTGCCAAACGGCGAGGGCCGATTGCGCGGCGGCAACGGCTGCATCGACGTCGGACTGTCCGGCATGCGGAACGGCGGCAAGAACTTTGCCAAGGGCGGGATCGAACGTTTCGATCGTCTGTCCCGACGCACTTGCCTGCTCGGTGCCGCCGATCACCAGCTTATGCTGCCCGGAGAGAAAGTCGGTAGTTTGCTTGGATGCGGGTTGCCACTCATCGATTTGCGGAACGAACATAGGCGATTTCACCTCGATTGGCTTGCGTTTTTGAAAACGGAAACTGCTTTTCAGTGCGTGGAAAGCTCAATTGGACCCACTTTCACCACGGCCATCCCCAGAGGAGGAATCCGGCGGGAAATACGATTCCGAGAGCAACAAGAAGGAACCAATCCAGAGGCGTGAAGCTCACGTCGTTAGAAGTGGACTCGAGTGCGCGAATGCGTCTTTCGAGTTCGGGATCGAATTGCTGCATGGCGGCTGTCCCTTTCTCTGGTGTGTACTTATGCACGACAGAGCTAGATTTCGGTGGTGAAGATCGTCACTCCGCCATCTGCAAAATTAGCGACATCCGCGACAGCAGCTTTGCCTTCGTCGGAATTCATAGAGGCTTCCAGATCGGAGTTGCTCTCGTAATCCAAGAAAGCGATCAGATACGCGGGTTTAGAAGCGTCGCTGCTGATGACCGGACCGCGGCTGTAGCAGAAGCTCTGGACGCGAGGCATTTTGTCGACGAGCTTGCAGTGAATGTTCTGATAGTGCGCGTCGAACGCCGCGCCGTCGTTAGGCAACCCGTAGACGATTGTGAGCCGGATCATGGCTGCGCTTCTCCGTGATCGAACGGCAGCATTTTCCGGCGCGCGTAGACGATGGGGTTCAGAGCGCTCTCGCGCTCGATTTCTTTGACGTGTCCGATGACGATCTTATGGTCGCCGGCCTCGATGATGTCGTGAACCTCGCAGGCTACGACGATGACACAGCCTTCGATCTGAGGCAGTCCGAGCGCACCGACCTCCCAGCCGACATCCTTGAATTTCTCGTTCGATTTTCCCGAAAACTGCAGCGCCAGGTCCTGTTGACCATGCGCGAGAACATGGACGAGAAATTTACCTTGCGCCTGAATGGCGCCCAGCGTGTTCGACGCGTGATCAAAACATGCCAGCATCAACGGGGGTTCGAGTGAGAGCGACAGGACTGCCGAAAGAGTCGCACCAGACGGCATTCCGTCGTGTGCCCACGACGTCACGATGGTCACGGCGCCAGGCATGTCAGCCATCGCCGAGCGGTATTCGCGCGCGTCGACGGGTGGACTGAACGACTCTGACAGAATTTTAAGGGGCTGCGCCATGTGCGTCCCGCTCCTGCTCTTTGTTTCGTGTCCAGACTTCTTTGCCGTTCTTGAAGACGCGATCGACTTTGATCTTCAATAGATCGTCGACGGCGATGGCATGGGGATCGCGGTCCAGAACGATGACATCGGCAAATTTCCCGGGAGCCAAGCTGCCGCGAACATCGTCTTCGCCAAGCACAGAAGCAGCGTCGACCGTATGGAAACGAAGCGCGTGGTCGAGTGAGATGGCTTCGTCACCATCAAGAATGGCGCCGGAATAAGCTTGACGTTTGAGACAGCACCAGACGCCGAAGAAAGGATTGGTCGCGTCGCTTTCTGAGCCGACCCAAACGTCTGAGCTGCCAGAGAGGCGCCAACCCTGCTTAATCAGAGTTGCAAACGAGAAGCGACCGAGCTTGCCGTAGTCGCCGAGATAGTCAGCAAAGTACTCTCCGAAGGTATAAAGGAATACAGGCTGCGGGACGGGAGTGATGCCGGCAGCTGCCCATTTGTCCGCGGTCGTTTCTGATGGCATCAGATTACCCGCGTGCTCGATGCGCGTGCGGATGCGGCCGGTCGGGGCACCGCCCAATTCGAGAAGCGTATCGCAGACCCACTCCTGGGCGCGATCACCGTTGGCGTGAACCGCAAGCTGAAGTCCAGCATTTTGCGTCAGTTCGATGGCGCGTCGGGTGAAGTCTTTTTCAAGGGCGACGTCGCCGCGGAATGTGTGTCCGCCTTTGCACGCACACGTCAGATATGGCTGCTTTACGGCCGCACTTTTTGCCGAGAACCCGCCGTCTGCGAAAAGCTTCACACCTTGGATGCGGAAGAGGTCGTCAGGTGCCGTGACGGAGATGCTTTTCTTCCAGTTGCACGCCGCCTCAAGCGAAAGCGTTCCCGGCGCCCAAATATACGGACGCACCGAGATCGGCAATTCATCGCTCGCCGCCATATCGTTCATGATTTGGAGACCGTCGACGGTCTCGGAGATTTCGCCGATTGTGGTGACGCCATATTGGGTGAAGAGCGTCGGAATTCCCGTGATCAGAGCGGCGGCCAGCTCGTCGCGGTTCATCGCCGAAAAGGGAAGGAGATTATCCATTTCCTTGACGATGCCGGTCGGCTCGCCGGACGCGTCGCGCTCGACGCTCGGCAGACCTGTAATCGAGTATGGCGGTGGCGTGTAGTTGCGATCGATAAGGCAGACCGCAAGTGCCTTCGAATTAAGAATAGTCAGATGTCCGCCCGCACGCACGGCAACAGGGTGAGCCGTACTTACGCGATCAAGCTCCTGCCGGGTGGGAAAGCGCTTCTCAGCGAGCTTTCGGTCGAAGAAAAGGTTGGCCTGGCCAACCACCCATTCCCCTGCCGGAGTCGTTGCCGCTTTCTCGGACAGAGCCGCGATGACGTCTTCGACGTTCTTGCATCCCGGCGCGCGGCAGTCGACGACCCCAAAAGAAGACCGGCACGCGACCTCGATATGGGCATGCGGGTCGACAAAACCTGGCATCACCGGCCGCTCGCCGACGTCCACAATCCGCGTGTTCTCATCGACAACCGACGCAATCTCGTCTCTCCTCAAGAGACGAAGAATGCGCTTGCCGCGAATTGCGATGGCGACGATCTCCGGATCGGTGTCGTGCTCCATCGTGATAATACGACGACTGACAATGACGAGATTGGCGCGCTCAGCGATGCTATCCGTCATTCGGCGGCAACCTTGTAATCGCGATCGACGACGGGAATGACTTCGCGGCCGATCAGCTCGATGGATTTCATGATTTCTTCGTGCGGGACGCCATCGATCCGGAGCAGAACCTCATCGACGCCCATGGCTTCGAGCTTCAGAAGCCGCTCGATAAAGTCAGCCGGCGAGCCGATTAGAACCGACGGCGTCTCGGTCATCAGGAAGTCGAGATTGCCCTCGTTGGCTTCCAGGAGCCGGATGCGGTCGAGATATTCGTAGGAACCCTTTTTCGAGAGCGGAACGTAGAGGTCCAGAATGAACCGGAAATACCCGAGCGCGACGTCGCGTGCCACACGCGCGGCTTCTTCGCGCGTCGGGGCGCAAAAGGCGGTGGCGACGTAGAGGCCCATGTAGTCATTGGACTTGGGCATCTGCGGCTTACCGGTGGCATAAGCCTTGCGATAGGCATCGATACACTCCTGCAGATAATCGAAGCCGAAGTAATTCTCGAAGCACATCACGCCGATTTGGGATTCACCCGCCGACGCGTGGGTCTTAATGCTCGATGCTGCGACCGAGACCGGCGGATGCGTTGCCTTGTCGAACGACGGAACGATCGTACGTTCCGGAATTTTCCATACGGGCCCGTCGTGTTCCAGCTTGTCGCTTTCAAAAATTTTGGCCAACACCTCCATCGAGTCGGCCCATTGCTCGGCCGTTTCTGTCGGTGTCACGCCGAATGCGTCCAAGGTGGTGAGGTTGTTGGAGCGCGCCGTGCCAATTTCTGCGCGGCCATTGGAAATATTGTGCAGAGTTGCGAGGCGCTCAGCAACGAGAATGGGATGGTTCCACTTCAGCAGCACCGAACACATGACGCGAAACTTGATGCGCTTCGTGTGCTGAGAGATCGCTGCATAAAGCACCTCAGGCGCGGACACCGTAAACCGTGGGGGACTGAAGTGCTGCTCCGACGTACCCCATGTCGAAAAACCGAATTTATCGGCGAGCGCGACTTCTGCGATCATTTCTTGGTAGCGCTGGGCGTAGCTAACGCCCGGCATGACTTCGCCTTCTTGGAGAATGCCTACTTTCACGGAGAGCCCACCATATAACCGTAATTCGTGGAAAACAGATATTTATAAACTGTAATTCGTAGATCTATCCGAGTCAAGCGCATGAATCACACATTATTCGCTTGATCTATTACCGGTATGGGTTTTGGCTGGGGGCAACGTGCGGCGTGGGGGCGTGCACCGGAGGGATAAATGAAGCGCAACATGACGACGTCGGACTATCTCCGACTCGTCGCGTCACTTGACGATATCGATCGGCGGATCGTGTCGTTGTTGCAGGCCGATGGGCGGATGCCGTTTTCTCACATCGCGCGGGAAATTGGGGTCACCGAAAAAACGGCTCGCAGCCGGGTTCTCGATCTCATCGAACAACGCGTCATGCAGATAACGGCGGTGACCGATCCCTCGGTGCTTGGCTACGGCGCCTCGGCCTTGTTGGGGCTCACGACACGGCCGGACCGGCCCGCGACTAAGATCGCGCAGGAATTGCAAAAGATCCCGAGCATCGACTACGTCGTTGTCTCCACGTCGCGCTATTCGTTGTTTGCGGAAGTACTCTGCAAGGATCGGGCGGCACTACAGTCGACGATCGAAAATGAGGTTGGCAAGATCGACGGGATCCAGTCGATCGAGGCGATGCCCTATCTAAGCTTTCATTACCAGTTGGCGCATTTCGCAGCGGCCAAAAACAAGGCTGAAAGCGAGACCGGAGTTCGCCCGCGCGAGATCGATGAGATCGATGTACGGATTATTCGTTCGTTGAGCGAAGACGGGCGCAAGCCGTTTTTGCAAGTCGCCGACGAACTCGATATTTCCGAGGGCCAAGTACGGTTACGTTTCAAGCATCTGACGGACACGGGAACCGTTAGCGTGATTGCGCTCATTAATCCGATGAGCCTCGAGTTTCGTTCGATGGCTTGGGTAGCGATTAACGTCGCGTCAGGACATCGCGTGATGGACATCGCCGACGCTTTAGCCCGTCTTGCAAACACGACGTATATCGTCATTTGCGCTGGGCGTTTCGACATCTTGACCGAGTTCATCTGTCAAACGGATCGCGAACTTCTCGACGTTATAGAAAAAAATGTCAGATCCCTGCCTGGCATCGCACGCCTCGAAATCTCGATTTACAGCGATCTCTACTACAAGCGGCTCACGCCTATGCGAGACGAAGCTACCAGCAGCAGAGCGGAGAAAGTGTGAGGTAAATGGATTCATAATATTCGCCAATCAGTCACGCCGGAAATCGGCGCAATAGCCTTTGCAGCCATCGTCCCTCATTCTCGGCCAGATCTCATCTCTCATGTCTGACGCTCTCTCGTGCGCTCTTTCCAAAGTCCAGTATCGAATCCTGCCGCTCTTAATTGCCGGATATTTCGCAGCCTATCTCGATCGCGTAAATGTCAGCTTTGCAGCGCTGCAGATGAATGCCGATCTCTCGATCGGACCTGAAGCCTTCGGGTTTGTCTCAGGCGTCTTTTTTCTTGGCTATTTCTTGTTCGAAGTGCCAAGCAACATCGTGCTGACGCGGGTCGGCGCCCGGCTTTGGCTGTCGCGCATCATGATCACATGGGGAATTCTGTCGGCTGGAACCGCTTTTGTCAGCAACTCAACAGAGCTTGCAGTGCTGCGTTTCCTGTTGGGTTCGGCAGAGGCAGGCTTCTTTCCCGGAGTCATATATTATCTGACCAACTGGGTGCCGTCCGCTGAGCGTGCGCGGATCGTTTCAGTGTTTATGATGGCAATTCCGATTTCAACGATCATCGGCGCGCCGATCTCGGGATGGATTCTCGATGCATGGAACGGCGTCTTAGGGCTGCGCGGATGGCAGTGGCAGTTCATCTTGGAGGCGTTCCCGGCCATCGCCCTTGGAGTTGTGTGCCTGCTGCGCCTGCCGGAGACGCCAGCGGACGCAAAGTGGCTTACGCCGGCGGAGCGCGATGATCTTCTCGCGCAATTGGCCAGCGATCGACAAGAGAACGTGCCTAGCCACAGTCATTCCATCCGCGATGCGCTGACGGACAAGCGCGTTATCGTTCTTGCAATTTCCTGCTTCGGCGCCGGGATAGGACTTTACGGTCTCGGTTTCTGGATGCCGCAAATCGTCAAAAGCATGTCGCTCAGCAATACTGAAACCGGATTCGTGGTGGCGGTGCCTTATGCGATTTCCGCGATCTTCATGGTCGTCTGGGGGCGTCATTCAGATCGGACGGGAGAACGAATCTGGCACATCGCCGTCCCTTGCTTCGTTGCCAGCGTCGCATTTGCGCTATCGGCGTTCGTCACGGCGCCGATCGTGGTGCTCGTTCTATTGACGGTTGCTTCGGCTTGCACCCTTGCGATTTTTCCGGTGTTTTGGACGGTCCCTGCAGCATTGTTGGCGGGACCAGCGGCTGCTGCCGGAATAGCCTTGATCAACGCCGTTGCGAATTCGAGCGGATTCTTCGGGCCCTACTTGATCGGTTTCGCGAAAGCGAATGGTGCGTCATCGCAGACCGCCGTTGCCCTCCTCTCGTTCTTTATGTTTGCAGGTGGCATCCTCATTCTCGCGATGGATTTCGGAAGTGAGAAAAGGCGCGAAACTGATCAACGGCACTTCTCCTCGGAAGCACGATGAAAGATCTCAGAGGCATAAATCCCTTTTTTTGTGGCGGCCGCTTGAGTCTACTTGCTTTGATTTCTGGTCAATCTGGATCATTGGATCGATGATTTGTTGGGGGTGAAATGGCCGCGAACGATGACAGCGTAGCGGAATCCGGTTGGCCGCTCACGGCGCGCGATAAAACCTGGACCAGTCGGCAGCTCACCGTTGTTCTTCTCGTAACGGCTTGCGGAAATTGGTCCTATCTCATCGGACAGTACGTCGCTTTCTATCTCGACTTCAAAATGGGTGTGTCGGCCCTGATCGCGGGGGCGATGATCGGAATGCTAATCTTGACGCTGGCCGTGGTCCCAACGTCGACGAAGTACGGCATCGATTCCATTGCCGCGTCTAAGCCCCAGTTTGGTAATCGCGGCTGGCTCATTACCGTTTTTCTGCAGTATGCGTCGATTATCGGCTGGAATGCCCTTCTTCTGGTTTTTTTTGGCAAGGCCGTCGCGCAGGTCTTGATTACGCTCGGGTTGGCAGGGCCGGATCATGCGCTCGCGATCGTCCGGATGGTCTCGGCAGTGACGTGCGCAGTCGTCTATCTTGTGCTTCTCAATGGTCTCAAGGGCCTCGAAGCGGCATCGAACCTTCTGTTTATCGTCGTGGTCGGCATCGGCGTCTGGATGCTCTACCAGTTGCTTTCCGGACAAGCGGATGCGCTTGCGGTTGCGAAGCCATCAATGGCGTCGCCCAGTCTAGCGTGGAATTACGTGACCGGCGTCGAAATAAGCATCGTATCGCTGCTCGGCTTCTGGGCATATTTCGGTACGATCGTTCGCGAAGCGCCGTCGCCTTCAAGTTCGGTTCTGCCATCTATGCTTGCCATGGGGCTGTCCTTGCCTCTGCTAAGCATCGTCGGGCTCGCAGCAATGCTCGTTCTCAAGGTCCCCGATCCGACAGCTTGGCTGGTCTCGCTCGGCGGACCGCTTTACGGGATTATCGCGTTGCTTTTTGTTATGGCAGCCAATCTCGGACCTTCGCTCGCGGGTGTCTATTCGACAGCCATCGGTTTGCGTCGTGTTCCGGCGCTCGGTGATGCGTCGTGGCGTACGCTCATTCTTCTGTCGATCGTTCCGGTCGCCGCTGTAGGCATTGTCATCCCGGAAGAATTCTTTTCGAATTTTGGTACATTCCTGGCCTTTATCGGCGTTTTCTTTGCTCCTCTCTGCGCCATTCAGATTGCTGACACGTTCGTACTCCGTCGGAACAAGCTCAACATCCGCGGGATCTATGAGGAGGGGCCGGGCAGCCCGTACCAGTTTTGGGGTGGGTTCAATCCGGCGGCGTTGCTCGCCATGGCCGCTGGTTTTCTCACGTACGTTTATCTTTTAAATCCTGTCTCCTATGAGAGCCGATGGCCGTATGAATATACGACGGCTTCAATTCCCGCGGCCGTCATCGCGAGCTTTATTTATGTTGCCATCTCGCGATTTTTTGTGATGCCACGCGGCAAGGGTGATTACGACCGCACGCCGCAATAAAAACAGTGTGCGGTCATTTTAGTCCGTCTTCAGCTGGCGCTAATGCGCGACCCGGCCGCGGTGCCTGATGTCGTTAAAAATTTGGACTGTCCCGATGCTGGTTGCGCATCGTCGCGACGGAGAATGCGCAATATCGCGAGAGACGATATCCGCTTCAACGCTAAAGTATTTCCTGACTTCGAACGTCGCAATTTACTGCCGCGCCTCAATTTGAGGACGGCAAAATAAATATGCAATTTAGCGAAAGCAGGTCATTGACTTATATCAATCTACGAAATACGGTCGTTGATGTCATGAGTTATACGCTTTACGGTTTTCGCATGCTTGCGCCATGCGCAAAATGCCTTCAGTTTAGGCATTCACCGTTGGGCGCCCAACTAATGAAGGGATGCGATGCTCTTAGGTCGTACTCGGGTAAGATCTGACGTTTCCTCGGCGCCGGCCGATGATCGCACTTCGGTTGGCGCGCATGCTCAAGGCATGCAGGATTTCACCTTTGGTTCTCCGCCTTACAGATCCCGGTTCCGCCATTTGGCGTCGTGGCCCAGCGGATACGTTTCGTGAGTAACGGACCGGTGCTTCGCGGCTTTCACTGCCGACATGCAATGACCGGCCTAGGCCGGATGAAGGGCGGCTTTTCGCCCGCACTCTTTCTTCGCATCAGCATCACCAAAGAATTGGGAGTTCTGAAATGAGTAACGGGGAAGACAAGTCGAAAGCAGCGCAGGTCTCGCGTCGTCAGATTTTAGGAGCGGGTGCGGCAGGTTTAAGCGCGGCAATGCTGCCACTGCCAGCGATCATCGGCAAAGCACACGCGGCGGACGCAAAAGACGCCTTTAAGGGCGAAGAGATGACAGTGTGCGCCTGGTCCGGTGGTTATCTCGATTCCTTCAAATCAGCGATCTCCGATCCGTTCAACGAAAAATACGGCACCAAGGTTTCGCTCGTCGGCGGCTGGGACCAGATGGTCGCCCAGATGAAGGCAGCGCCACCAGGGAAGCCGCCGTTCGATATAACCGTATCGGAAGAATACACGACGCTCGGTGCGCTCGCCGAAGGCCTTTACGCCAAATCCGATCGTTCGAAATTTCCGCAGCTCGCCGACGTTCAACCGTTCTTTTTGACCGCACGCCCCGAATCCGCGCGCGATTACGGCGTCCCGCTCGGGCTCGGCTTCTCGCTGCCAATGCTAAATACGGATCTTACAGCCAAGAAGCCTCTGAGCTGGACGACGATGTGGGATAAGGATCTCGAGGGTAAGCTGGCGCTCGATGCCGGCGCATACTGGTGGCTCATCGCGATCTCGGCCATTTGGGGCGCAAAGAAAGACTTCAACGCCTTCTACGATTGGAAGCCGGGCATGGCCTCCGATCCCATCTTCGAGGCTCTCGAGCGTCTCCGTCCGGCAAAATATTATAAGGACGGAGCAGAGCTGTCGTTCCTCATGCTGCAAGAGCAGGCGTCATTCGCGCAAATTTATTCGTCAGATGCTCTCGGCTTGATGAAAAACGGCGGCCCGAGTTACCTGACCGGTATTCCGGCCGATGGAACGGTCGCTTACGGCGATTGGTACATTAAAGTAAAGGGCACCCAGCACGATGCGCTCGCCGACATGTTCCTGGGCTATATCCTGGAGAAAGAAACGCAAGATCGGTTCATTAACGTTCAGATGTCGGTGATGTCCCGAAAGGACGTGACTGTTCCTGCCTTCTGGCACAATTATCCGAAAACGAACGACGATCTGGTGAAGAACGTGCGTCTGATGACGATGGATGGGCTGCAGCGGCTCCTACCGAACTTTGACGCGATGGGAGAGCGCTTCCAGAAAGCGGTGCTGAAGACGTCGAAGGGCTAACGCGAGAATGGTTTGTGCACTTCGGCTGGAACGTGTTGTCAAACGTTACGGTGGTCACGCCGCCGTTGACGAGATCAATCTCGTGGTCGAGCAGGGTGAATTTCTCACGCTGCTCGGTCCGAGCGGTTGCGGAAAGACGACGACGCTCCGTCTTATCGGCGGGATGGACCGTCCTGACAGCGGCGTCATCGAACTGATGGGCCGCAGGGTCGATCGCCTGCCGAGCTACAAGCGCGACACGGCAACAGTATTTCAATCGGGGGCATTGTTTCCGCATCTGACCGTTGCGGAGAACGTCGCCTACGGCTTGAAAATGCGCGGCGTGCCGTCTGGCGATATCGCGCCGCGGGTGACACGCATTCTCGATGTTGTGCGGATGGCGGCCTTCGGTGGCCGCTATCCGGCTGAAATGTCGGGAGGGCAGCGCCAACGCGTGGCTCTCGCACGTGCCATGGTCGTCGAGCCGAGCATTCTGCTGTTCGACGAGCCGATGAGCGCCCTCGATCTGAAGCTCAAGCTTGAGCTTCGTTCCGAGATCCACCGCCTACACGAAGAGCTTGGCTTCACGGCCGTGTTCGTGACGCATGACCAGAGCGAGGCGATGGCGCTGTCCGACCGCATCGCGGTCATGAATAAGGGACGAATCGAACAGATCGGCACGCCGATCGAAATCTTCGAGCAACCGACCAGCGAGTTCGTCTACACGTTTGTCGGAGAATCGTGCTCGCTGGCGCTGCCGGCTGCCGTGATCGGCGGTCTTGATGACGGCACGGCCAACAAGCGTCTCTTCATCCGTCCGACAAACCTCAAGCTCGTGAACGGTGCCGGTGCAGAGAACGTTCTGATAGGGCGCGTCACGTCAATCGAATATCTCGGCGGCAGCTATCGCATCCATGCTGAAACCGAACACGGCGCGCTTTTCTTCGATAGCGCCAAGGTGCCTGAGGTCGGTCCTGATCACATGATCAAGATTGGCTGGAGAAGCGCCGACGCAACTTTTTTCCCGTTATCATAATGGCGAGCTTCGACGTGATCGGTCGCCGACCGGGCATTTTCGCAGCAAGCGCAGGTATCCCCTGGCTATTGGTTCCGGCGCTTTTGTTTCTCATCGTCATTTTCGGCTGGCCACTGCTCTACCTCTTGCGTATGAGCTTTAACGACCATACAGGCGCCAATGTCTATGTCGAAGCGTGGACGCTCAATAACTACATCGAAGTGCTGACCAATCCTCTGTATCTCACGGAAATTGGCAAGACGCTCTACATCTCGCTTGTAACCGCAGTCATCACGGTCGTTGCGGCATTTTTCTTTGCGCAGTTCGTCTGGCTCCGGGACGGCGGAGCGCGCACAATCTTTCTCGCGATCGCGCTCGCACCGATGCTGATATCGGAAGTTTCCGTCATTATCGGCTGGCGCATGTTCTTTCCGTTCAACGGTCTCTTTTCATATTTTCTTGTTTCGACTGGTCTCAGCGACCAGAAGGTCAATCTGCTCGGAACCGAGATCGCGGCCGTCGTCGGACTTTCCTACATCTCAGTGTCGTATTGCTTCTTCTCGATCCTGAGCGTGCTAAACGGTATTGATCGTAACCTGCTGACCGCAAGCGCGGATCTTGGCGCCTCGCCGATGCGGACTTTCTTTACTGTTCTGCTCCCTCTGGCGAAGGGCGGTATCGCGGCGGCGTTTACGCAGGCTTTCGTTTTCACGATGGGCATTTACGCAACGACCAATGCGCTCGGACCAGATTCGCTTTGGACCGTACCTTATGAAATTCAGCTCCAGATGCTGACGCGGCGCAATTGGCCGATGGCGGCGGCACTTTCGGTCGTCTTGATTTTGATTATCGCCATGGCGGCATTGCTGACGCAGTGGCTGCGCCATAGGAAAGGCCGCCGTTATGTTTGAGGAGCGTGCCTACCGCTATCTCCATCGCATCTTCGCCTCGTTCTTTGCGCTTTACGTTCTCATTCCGATCTGCGTAACGGCGGTGATGGCGTTCAGCAACGACAACGTCATCCGCTTTCCTATCCGGGGGTTCTCGCTGCGTTGGTTCGGAGAGTTCTTCAATGATTCTCAGTGGATCAATGCGGCGTGGAACTCCCTTGAGATTGCGGCCATGACGACGGTCATGGCGCTTGTTCTGGCGCTGCCGACCGCTTACGCCCTGGCTCATAGCCATCGCAACCGGCCATTGCTGCAGACCTTGATGATCATTCCGCTGTTTGTGCCGGGTCTCGTACTCGGCATCGCGGTAGCGATGGGGCTTGGTTCGATCACCGTCTTTGGCTCCGAGCTTTTCGGCTCGAAAATTCTCGTGGCCTGCGCCCACACGCTTTGGGCTCTTCCGCTCGCAATCACGGTTCTCGTGCCGACGTTCGAGACGCTCGATAAGAGTCTCGTCGAAGCTGCGGGAGATCTCGGAGCGCCGCCGCTCAGGGCTTTTTTTAACGTCATCGTACCGGTGGCGATAACCGGAATTGTTTCGGCAGCGCTCTTCTCGTTCATCACCTCGCTCAACGAATTCATCATGGCGCTGTTCCTGACGACGCGTGAAACTCAGACGTTGCCTGTCATGTTGTGGCTGTCTCTCAGGTCGAGCGCTTCTCCGCAAATAGCTGTCGCCTCCTTCGTTCTTGCCGCCTCCGTCTTCACCACCATCGGCATTGCGTACGTGTGGTATGCAATGGCGCGACGGAAGTAGAATTTCGATATTTTGATGCAATGCAATTATTAAAATCACATATGTGAAAAAATGAATTGAAAATTTCGACTTCTACGTAGATTGTCCCTTTCTTGGGAATTGATCGTAGCAGGACGGATCAAATGACGTCGTTCCGGAATCGTGTGGAAGTTTTGATCGTTGGCGGTGGCGTAGCGGGCGTTTCGATTGCCTATCATCTCGCCAAGATCGGCATTTCGGACGTGATGCTATGCGAGCGAAAACAGTTGACCTGCGGCACCACTTGGCATGCGGCCGGTCTCGTGACGCAATTGCGCGCGACGCGGAACATGACCGAACTCGCGAAGTATACCGGCGAGCTTTTCACCAATCTCGAAGCCGAGACGGGACAAGCGACCGGCTTTAAGCAAAACGGTGCACTTCGCGTCGCAAAAGCCGATGGGCGCTTCGAAGAGTTGAAACGTGGCGCCTCAATGGCACGTAACTTCGGTTTGCCCGTCGAAGTTCTGCGACCGGAAGAGATCAAAGAGCGTTGGTCGCCTTTGAACATCGACGGTCTGGTCGGCGGCCTCTGGATGCCGAAGGACGGGCAGGTCAATCCTGTCGATGTGACGATGGCAATGGCAAAGGGCGCGCGCAATGCCGGAGTCACCATTCTAGAAAACATCCGTGTTGAGCGCATTATCGTTGAAAACGGCCGCGCGGTCGGCGCAATAACTGATCGCGGCGAAGTCCGAGCTGATAAGGTCGTTATTTCTGGGGGAATGTGGTCGCGGGATTTTGCAGCCCTAAGCGGTGTTTCGCTGCCGCTGCATGCCGCCGAGCATTTCTACATTGTTACTCAGCAGCTCGAAGGGTTGCCGCTCGGTCTTCCCGTCCTGTTCGTCACCGATGAAGAAGCCTACTATAAGGAAGATGCCGGAAAGCTGTTGCTCGGGTGTTTCGAGAAGCAGGCGAAGCCCTGGGGGCATAACGGAATCTCGCCGGAGTTTTGTTTCGATTCTCTGCCGGAAGACTTCGAGCATTTCGAGCCAATTCTGCAGATGGCCATGAATCGCGTGCCGATGTTGGCGAATGCAGGCATTCAGCTCTTTTTCTGCGGTCCGGAGAGTTTCACACCAGACGATCGTTATTTGCTTGGCGAAACACCGGAAATCGAAAATCTGTTTTGCGCTTGCGGGTTCAACTCCGTCGGCATCTTGTCTTCTGGCGGCGTCGGCAAAGCTTTGTCGCAATGGATAAAGAATGGCCGGCCGCCGGTCGAGCTGACGGATGTCGATGTTCGGCGCATGCATCCGTTTCAGTCGAATAAGAAGTATCTTTACGATCGTACCACCGAAACGCTCGGCTTGCTTTTCGATATGCACTGGCCCTATCGCCAGTTCGAGACAGCGCGCAACGTTCGACGCAGTCCATTTCATGATCGCCTTATTGCGCAAGGCGCGTTCATGACCGAAGCCGTCGGCTATGAGCGGCCGGGGTTCTTTGGTGCGCCGGGGAGCAGACCCGAAATCGTCTACAGCTATGGGCGGCAGAACTGGTTTGATCTCGCCGCCGCCGAATGTCGGCACACGCGCCAGGCCGTCACGCTGTTTGATCATAGTTGCTTCGTGAAGTTTGCCGTGGACGGGCGTGACGCTTGTGCCGCGCTCAATCGAATCTGCGCTAACGATGTCGACGTTCCCATCGGAAAGCTTGTTTACACGCAATGGCTCAACGATCATGGAGGCATCGAAGCCGACGTGACCGTCACGCGCCTGTCGGAGACGTCCTTCCTTGTCATCACGATTGCTGCCTCGCAAGTTCGGGATTTTGCATGGCTGACGCGGCATTTGCCGAAAGATGCCCATGTCTTCGCGCGCGATATGTCTTCCGGACTGCCGATGCTGGCTCTGATGGGGCCGAAGTCGCGCGCTCTGCTGAGTACGATCACGAATGAAGATCTCTCCAATGCCGCGTTTCCGTTCGGCGCCAGCCGGGAAATCGAGATCGGATACGCAAAGGCGCGCGTGAACCGCGTGACCTTCGTCGGAGAGCTCGGATTCGAGATCGTGATGCAGGCCGAGTTCGCGCAGCACATTTTTGATGTTCTTGTCGAGGCCGGTGAGGCGTTCGCCCTAAAGCACGCTGGCTATTTCGCGATGAATTCTCTGCGCATGGAGAAGGGATACCGGCACTGGGGTCACGATATCGGCGAAGACGATACGCCGCTGGAAGCGGGAATCGGTTTCGCGGTGGCATGGGACAAGCCGCGCGGTTTCATTGGCCGTGACGCGCTTTTGAAGCAACGTGAGAAAGGGCCGCTAAAGAAAAAGCTCGTTCAGATCCAACTCGAAGGCAAGGACGCTCCGATGCTGTATCATGAGGAGCCGATCTTGCGCGGCGGTAAGATCGTTGGATCCATTACGTCCGGCGGATATGGACACTGCATCGGTGCTTCGCTCGGCATGGGCTATGTGCGGTGCGAAGACGGGGTAACGCAGGATTGGCTTTCGGCTGAACCGTTCGAAATCGAGGTCGCATGGGAGCGCTATCCGGCGCGCGCTCAGTTTGCGCCCTGGTACGATCCCAAAGGTGAGCGCATTAAAATCTAACAGCTGTCGTTAGAATTCGCCGCCGAGTTCCCGAGCCTTCGCCAGGATATCAGCGGGGCCCGGCGCGCCTTCGATCGCTCCAAACAATACTTCAAGGCGCGCCTCTGCAACTCCGCAGTAATTGAGAATGCCGACGTCGAGCTGTGTGTGCATGGCCTGGTCGTAGCCGCGCTTTGCATAAGTATCGGCGCCGCTGCCGGCGATGGCGAGCATCCAAGCGCGTTTGTGAGGATAGGTCTTATCGCCATAAGCCCATCCATTGTTCCAGACGCGGTCTATCCACCCCTTGAGAAGCGCCGGCATCGACCACCACCAGACGGGAAACACCATCACCGTCGCATCGTTGCGCTCGATGCGTGCCATTTCGCTCTGGACCTCAGGTGAATAGCTCTTGTCGGGATTGGACCAGTCGGGTTCGTCCGCTTCGTGTAGCACCGGATCAAAACCTTCCGCACCGAGATCGGCAATTTCAATCTCGTGGCCGTTGCTCGTTGCTGCTTCGGAGAAGGTCATGGCGACGGCATGGGTAAGAGAGTCGGTACGCGGATGAGCGATGACGAGCAAAATTTTCATTGATACAGCTTTCGAAAGGGGAGGTCGGTGCAGCGTCGAGCACGACTTAAATTCCCACCATTTATAACAAGCATATGCCGCAGCTTGCGCCGCGGCATATCTGTCGGGAAGTTCGATTGGCCGCTCGGCAATCAAGCCGGAGTGAAACTCTCGGCTTTCGAATAGGGGAACCACCAGAAATCTTGGTTGGAGGCCTTGGGGTCGATCATCACGAACTTGGTGTTCTGAAATTGCGCCAAACCTTCCGGGCCGAGTTGCCGCCCGCTTCCGGAGAGCTTACGGCCGCCGAAGGGCAGCGCGTCATTATCGAGTAGGGGTGCATTCACCCAAAGAATTCCCGATTCTATTTCCCGGACGGCGCGGAAGGCTTCATCCATGTCGAGGGAATAGAGGTTGGAGCCGAGGCCAAACCGAGAGCGATTGGCAAGCATGATGGCTTCATCGAAGTTCTTCACCTTGCAGATCGGTGCTACCGGTCCGAATGGTTCTTCGTTGAGAATTTCCATATCGGGCGTGACATCGGTGAGCACTGTCGGTTCGACGAACCAGCCACGGTTGAGTTCAGCCGGCCGGCCACCGCCTGTCGCGACTTTGGCCCCTTGCTGCCGGGCGCGTGTGATCAAGCCTTCATATCGATCGCGTTGCTTGCTCGTCGCAAGCGGGCCGAGATCGACGGCGCCCAGCCCATTGCCGATGCGAAGCTTGCGGGCCTCGGCAACAAGTCCGTCGACGAATGCATCGTGGATTGACTCGTGAACGTAAAAGCGCTCAGCCGATGTGCAGACTTGTCCGCAGTTGAGATAGGCAGCAAATGCGGCCCCCCGGACTGCCATATCGAGCGGCGCAGATGGCATCACGATGAACGGATCATTGCCGGAAGCTTCAACCAAACACGGCTTGAAACTTTCCGCGCACGTCCGCGCTACGGCTTGGCCGACGGCGACTGAGCCGGTATAGGCCACGCCATGTGTCTTCGAACTGCCGACGAGTTTTTGACCGACGCGCGCTCCGCCCGTGATCACCTGGATCAGACCTGGCGGAAGTCCCGTAAATACTTCCATGAATTTGAGCGTCGTCAGGCTTGTCTGCTCATGAGGCTTGATGACGACCGCATTCCCTGCGGCGAGAGCCGCAGCGGCCTCCCAGCACAGAAGGACGAGGGGATAATTGAAGGGCAGCACGATGACGATCGTCCCGAGGGGTTCTTTCACGCTGAAATGGAATTGTCCTGGAACCGTTGCGCCGGCAAGACGTCCGGTCTCGTGACGAGCGAGCTCAGCATAGTAATCAATCGCGGTTGCACACCAGGAGACCTCATCCGCCGATTCCTTGAACGGCTTGCCTTCTTCGCGCGTCAAGCACTCGGCATAGGGGCGCTTGTCTTTGCGAAGGAGTGCAGCAATCTCATGCAAAATGACGGCGCGGCTTCTGGCGTCTATCGCCGTCCAGACTTTGCGGGCGGCAGTTGCGATGTCGAGAGCCTCGTCGATTTCGTCATCGGGGCAATCAGCAATCGATCCGAGAATTTCTTCGGTCGCCGGATCGATAACATTGAAATGCTCGGTCGCCCGACTGACGACAAATTCGCCGCCCACGTAGATCTTGTTCGACAAATACGCAAAGTCGTTTTGAGCCGCCATGCCGCTCCTCCTTCTCACGCTGAAAGCGACGGTCGTTAAAACTATCGAACATAATGACATAAAAATTTGAACAGGCAAGCGGCTCTGTTCTATCTTAGCCGAGCCGTTGACCGCCCGATTGAAACGTGATCACGAACGATGTCTTGCTGCTTCGGCAAAGCAAGCGATGCATCAGAAGCGCGCCGCAGAAGTGAATGACGATGGCTCAAGCGAAAACGTCAAAACGTGAAGACAAGACGAAGACACGCTCCCGCGAAGAGGCAAGCGAGCTTGCGGTCGGTTCGAGGCTTAAGGCTGTGCGGGAGGCCGCAGGCCTTTCCCAGCGAGAGCTTGCCAAGCGCGCCGGCGTGACGAACGCTACAGTATCTATGATCGAGCAGGAGACGCATGCTCCATCGCTCGCATCTCTTCATCGCTTGCTCACGTCGATCCCGATCTCGCTGGCCGATTTCTTCGCCTTACCCGTCTCGCAGAAAAACGCACTTTTCTACGACGAGGGGGACCTGGCCGTTGTTTCGAGAGGTGCAGCAGATCTCCGTGTGCTTGCGGGTGAGCGCCGTGAAAAGAAGCTTCAAATGTTCATTGAGCGCTATAAGCCCGGCGCGGGTACAGGTGACGATCCGATTGTCTTTGAGGGCGAAACCGCAGTTATCGTCATTGAAGGTTCGATCGAAGTCGAAGCTGGCGGCGAGGTGCGGCGTCTGACGAAAGGCGGCGGCTACCAGCTTTTCGGCAGGGTGCCTTACCGCCTTCGCAATGTCGGAAAAACGGTCGCCGTCATTGCCTGCGCCTGCACGCCTCCGATTATTTGACGGCGGCTCTTATTTAAGTTGCGCGCCGCTCGGCCTGCTCTCAGTACGTGGGTGGTGTGATCGCCCAAATAACGACGGCTTCGACGTCTCCGGGATTGCTATAGCGATGTGGCGTCGTCGACGGAAAGCTGAAGCTGTCTCCTGCCTGTAACGTGAAGTGTTGTTCTCCGATCCACAGTTCGAACGAGCCCGAAAGGACGAGCCCCGCTTCTTCGCCTTGATGGGAGTAAGCTGGCTCAGCTTCGGCGGTGCCCGGGGGGAAGCGCGACATCACCAGTTCGAGCTGTCCGCGCAAGTTCGGAGATAGCAATTCGTCTGTGACGCCGGAGGCAAAACGCAAGATACGGCGATTATCCGCTCGGACGATGTGCTCCCGCTCGGCCGGATCGCAGCCCTCGGCATTATGAAGAAACCAGCCGATCGTGACGCTAAGTGCCTTCGCAATGTCTTTGAGCGTCTTGATGCTGGGTGATGCGATGCCGCGCTCGATTTCGCTCAAGTGTCCGACTGATACCGATGCGGCCAGAGAGAGTTCTTTGATCGTCAGGCGCTTGGCCTTCCGAAGATCGCGAATCTCGGCGCCCACCTGCGTTGGCGTCAGGTCCTCATCTTGGCTGTCCGAAGCAGCAGCCGAGCCGTCGTTGAGTTTCACTGCTTTATTCCGCCATTCCTTGTTCGTGCATAAATTTTCATCTTGTCTATCGAAATTTGCAAGGCATAATTTCGATATGATGAAAGCAATGACCGATAAAAATCTCCTCTGTGATGAGCGGTCCGATATTTCATCGGCGAAAGCTTGGATCGGCAAGCTGGGCGGGCGCCCCGCGCGCCAGCGAAGTTTTGCGGCATCGTCCGTCCTTGCCGTCGGTCATTTTCATTTCGATGGTTTAGCCGAAGAGGTCGAAGCACCAGAGCTGCCATTTCACTATATCTCGGTGACGTTATCGGGGCCCTTGCGCATTGAGGCTCGCCTTGGCGGCGAAAAAGTCGAGGCGCGCGTACTGCCCGGCCAATCGATGATCTTGGCCGCGGGACGAAGCAATATTTGGCGCTGGGATCAACCGACGGAAGAAGCCCATGTTTTCCTGCGGGCGGATTTTCTCGACGGTGTCGCTGCTGACATTGGAAGAAGGCGCGTAGAAATCCTGAATCGGATGGCATTCAATGACGTATACCTACGCCATACCATCTTGTCTCTTGCCGATGAAATGACGCGTTTCGGCAGTATTTCGACGATATTCTTCGATATGGCCGCGGAGCTTTTGGCGCGACGTATTCTGCTGCGCCATTGCCAAAGAAATTTTGAAGGAGCAACAAATAGAGCCGGAGCGCTGACTGCCAAGCAGTTGCGCCGTGTCCTCTCGCTCGTTCATGATCGCCTTGCAGACGATATCTCGCTTGATGATCTCGCGAGCGCCGCCGGCCTGAGCCGATTTCATTTTGTGAGGGCGTTCAAAGCCGCCGTCGGAAAGCCACCGCATCGCTGGCTTGTGGGCCTGCGCATTGAGCGCGCCAAGGAACTGCTGCTGGTGCGTGACATGACAATTATCGAGGTCGCTGCGTGCGTGGGCTTTGACAGTCAGAGTCACTTCGGCCAAGTCTTCCTTGATCAAGTTGGAATGTGTCCGCGAGATTGGCGCCGTAAGGCGCTGTGCTGACTAGAAATTGAGCAATTTTCCGAGAGACCGCCGGCGCGATCGTCCGCATCATCTTCCGCGAAGAACGAGCTCTTGGCTCTTCCGGGAGATGCATGATGACGACGACGTGGGGCGATGCCCCTTATTACGGCCTGGACGCGGAATTCGATCCGGATTGGCTGCTGACTGCCGAGCAGAAAGAACTCCGCCGTGAATTGATTGAGGTTTGTCACGACGTTCTGCGGCCGAACGCAATCGAATCCGACAAAACGAATGTCTACCCACGCGCCAATCTCGAAGCTCTCGCCAAACTTCGCCTCTTAGCTGCGATCGCTCCGAAGGAATTCGGAGGGCGAGGAGAAAACCACGTCGGCGTCATGATGATTGCAGAGACGATTGCACGCTACGGCTGTCCATCGACAGCGCTTATTTACATGATGCACATGGTGGCGGTTGCGGGCTTGGTCTACCGCGCCAAAGGCAATCCCGAAATCGAAAAGCTGCTATCGCGGATCGACAGCGAGTGTCTCGTTGGCACGGCTTCCTATACCGATCCTGAGACTGGCGGTCATTTCTGGTATCCGAAGATGTCGGGCGCGGAGCGTGTCGAAGGCGGCTGGCATGTCCACAAGAAGGCCGCTTGGACGACGTCATCGGGTTACGCCGATTGGTACATCTCCCAAACAACGAGCCCCGATTTCGACGGAAACTACGGCAATCTTTCCGTCTTTCTCTTTTACAAAGACGAAGTGATGGGATCGCCCGGCAAGTGGGACGCTTTGGGCATGCACGGCAATCAGTCCGGCCCCGTCGAGATCGACACCATTATTCCGAGAGAGCGCATCGTTGGCTGGCCGGGAGACGGCGCCATGTCGAACGATGAAGCCATCGATCCGTTAGCGATGCTGATATACGCCGGTGCCTACAATGGCGTTGGCCTTGCGTGCATCGATGTTGCCAAGAAACACGTGACACGGAAGGCGCATGCGCAGTTCGGCCGCCGTGTCGCCGACTATCCGACAATCCAGGATACGTTCGGGCGGGCGATCATGGACGGTCAGGCATCGCGCCTCTATGCCTATTCCCTCGCCAAAGCGCTGGATGACGCGACAGACGGCGGACGTTGGGACATCTACTACAAAGATCCCAAGGCTATGCCGCGCGCGAAATTCTCGCTCTGGTGTTTCCAGGCCAAGTTTCTGGCGACGCGTTTCTCTTTCGAAGTCTCCGACAAGATGCTGCAAGCCTGCGGCGGGCGCGGCTATATGCGCGATCTCGAATTGGAACGCTTACTTCGAGATTCAAAAGCCGGTTGGATCATGGGACCTTCGAATGAAGTCACGGCGCAGATCATCGGGAAATGGGGACTTTTTGGAGCCGGTTCGATCGATTGGTGGAATAGGAAAGTCGACGAACCGGTGTTGATGAATGAGCTGGAAAAACTCGACGACGCGGGCAAGCATCGCATCATTCAAAAGCTGACCTCTGAACTCAAGACGAGGACCGCAGCCGAATGATGGTCGTGAGTGACTGGACGAGCCCGGAAGACTCGGTTGATTTCCGGCAAGCTCTGGGATGCTTTCCGACCGGTATCACAATCATCACCGGCCTCACCGATGATGGCATCCGCTTCGGATTGACGGCATCTTCGTTCCAATCCGTGAGTCTGGCGCCGCCATTGGTTCTCTATAGCGTCCGAAGGGGCGCCGCCAGCATCGATCTCGTGAAAAGCAGCGGCACTTTCTGTGTGAACGTTCTTCGAGATGAGCATGCGGAATTGGCCAAACGGTTCGCAGCGCCTGTTGCCGATCGTTTCCACGGTATCGAATGGCACAGCGGTGGCTTGGGGTGCCCGGTGCTCCCCGATGCGATCGCGAATTTCGAATGTCGCCTCTGGGCAACGTACGATGGAGGCGACCATGAAATCGTTATCGGAGAGGTTGTCGCGCTGAAGCGTGCACCGGGAGGCAATCCACTCGTCTACTTCCGCGGTGAGTTCCATCCGATCATCCCTCTCAACGAACGCTAATCCGAGGAGGTTACCGATGACAATCATTACGCCGGTAAAAACGGAATACGTGACGTTCGACCCGCCAGCGCTGGGTCATCTAGGAATGATCCCTGAACTTGTGGTGCCGCCCCCTCAGGACGAGCGAATCTGGGTGCTTCTCGAACCCAACGTCTGGTTTCGTCCGCTCTTCTTCGACATGAGCGCCGGCGCACACGGCGAAGTTTTGCGCGTGAAGAAGGGAGGCGTGCTCTCTCGTCATCGCCATCCATCGCCAGTGCATGGCTTTGTTCTCAAAGGAAGTTGGCGCTACCTGGAACATACGTGGCGCGCCACGGAAGGCTCTTATGTTCTCGAACCACCAGGCGAGACGCACACGCTCACGTGCGATAGCGGCGAGGAAATGCAAACGGTCTTCTTTATACTGGGGCCGACGCTCTACATCGACGAGAATGACAAGGTGACTCTCGTCGAGGACAATTTCCAGCTGATCGAAGCGTGCAGGGCGCACTACGAAGCGGTCGGCCTCGGAGCAGATTTCGTCAATCAGTTCATCCGCTGACGTCAAAAGCTGGCCTACCAGCTCAGCGGTAAACGCCGGGTACAGGCCAACGACGAATGAATCCAAGCGCAAGGCATATTGCGACATCGAGATCGATCGGGCCTTCGCAAAGCTCCAGGTGGGCCAACTTTCCGAAGATGGCGAAAGGTCGCAATGTTGCCGATTGAACCCACGATCTGAGCGTCTTGCACGTCGCCAAGCGATCAGATTGAAACATTACAATAAAAGTATACAAATGGAGGCGAGACCATCGGCGTCCCCTTGCAATGACACGAGCCGCTCCGGTCACGGGTGGAATTGGAATAGGAGTTTCAGGTGTACAGTGCTTGGCGTGCCGTTTGCGCGTGCGGATTCGTATGTTCTGTCCTCACACTGTCTCAAGCTTCAGCTCAAGAACCGCCGCAAGATTTCACGCAAGCGCCTGCCGCTGATCCAATTCCGATGCCGCAGATCACTGTCGAAGCTGCCAAGGTAACTTCGACGAAGAAGGCGCCTTCCAAGAAAAAAACCGTCGCGTCGAAAAAGCCAAATTCTCTGCCGCAAAGTGCCAGTTCCGTGCAGACTGACTCGGCTGCTGCCGCGGCGATGCCGGCGACCAATCCAATGTCCACGCTGACGCCGCCGGTCGCCTACGCAGGTGGTCAGGTTGCGACAGGCGGCCAGCTCGGAATGCTCGGCAACCGAAGCGTGATGGATACGCCTTTCAATCAGACAAGCTTTACGGCGAAGACGATTCAGGACCAGCAGGCCCGCTCGGTTGCGGACGTCTTGTTGAATGATCCGTCGGTACGCGCAAACCAAAGCGCGAGTGCGGGTTATGGCCAGGATACGTTCTACATTCGCGGCTTCTATTACGATACCGGCGAAATGGGATTGAACGGGCTTTATGGCATCGCGCCCACCTATACCACGCAACCCAATTACGTCGACCGTATCGAAGTTTTGAAAGGACCGAGCGCGCTCTTGAACGGCATGCCTCCGGGCGGCGCAGTGGGCGGCAGCATCAATCTTGTGACGAAGCAGGCGCCTGACGATCCGATCACGCAGGTCACGACGACCTATCAATCTCAGGGGCTGGTCGGTACTGAACTCGACTACGCCCGACGCTACGGCCTGAGCAAAGAATTCGGTGTGCGGTTCAATGGGAGCTACGGCTCCGGCGACACCGCGATCGACGATCAGCACAACGAGTTGGGCGATGCCGTTCTCAATCTCGATTATCGCGGCGAGCGGCTGCGCCTCTCTGCAGACGTCGGTTATCAGGCGAATGATTTGACAGGCGTCCAACGGTTCATCACCGTGGTTCCTTCATCACTTCCTACTTTGGTTAGGCCCGTTCCCCCCTTCCTGCCGCTTATGAACGGAAAAGTTCCGCCAGCGCCAGATGCCTCATCTAACTACGGCGGCATGCCTTGGGAGTATTGGAATACAAGCTCGACGTTCGCGATGGTACGCGGCGAGTACAAACTTACCGATCACGTGACTGCCTACGGCGCCTACGGCTGGAGTGACAACAATCTCGACTATCTCTTCGCTTCGCCTGGCCTGCTCAACGCTAACGGAGACTTTGTAACCTTCCCGCTCAAAGGTGGCTCTCTGACGCAAAACTGGGCGGGTAACACGGGGATCCGTGCCGACTTTGATACCGGTCCGATCAATCACCTGTTCAATGTCGATTATTCCAAGACTGTACGCGACAACGTCGGTCGCTGGCACAACGGTAACGCGGCGTCTTGCCTGCCGCCGCCCTACAACGTAGCGTTCCAAGGGTACAGTATCTGCTCGAACATCTACGATCCGGTTCCCATCCCGAAGCCTACGTCCTTCGGCCCGCAGATCGCGACGTTGGCGGAAACCGACCTGTCGAGCGAGGGCGTGTCGGATACGATGTCGATCCTGGACAATCGCGTCCAATTCACGATCGGCGTCCGTCATCAGGATGCAGGAGCCGACAACACTCGTACTACTGCAACAAGCACGGACACCTCGTCGACGGACGCGTCGGTCTGGAGCCCTGCGTATGCCGTGGTGGTAAAGCCGCTTCGGAACGTTTCGCTTTACGCGAACTATATCGAAGGCCTGCAGATGGGAACGACAGTTGGTCCGACCTATTCGAATGCCGGCGACGTGCTGCCGCCGTCGCAAACCACTCAGAAAGAAGTGGGAATTAAGGTCGATTTCGGGGCCATCAGCACGACGTTCGCTGCTTTCGACATCGCAGAGCCTTCGCTGCTCGCAATCAACAACGTCCTTGGTTATGACGGCGAGCAGCGCAATCGCGGCCTCGAATTCAATGTGTTTGGTGAGCTTACGCCAACGCTGCGCCTGTTGGGCGGCGTTGCTTTGATCGATGGGCGCTTGGAAAAAACAGCTAACGGCACCAATGACGGGCACAAAGCGCAAGGTGTGCCCGATACCAGCGTCAACATGGGCGCCGAATGGGATACGCCGATCCGAGGCCTGACCCTGAACGGCCGGACGATCTATACGAGCGGCGTCTATATCGACGCAGCAAATCATTACTCCATTCCCGATTGGACACGCTACGACGTTGGCGCCCGCTATACCTTCGATAATCCCTGGAACGGCAAGCCGATGACAGTTCGTTTTAACGTCGAGAACATTCTAGATACGAACTATTACGCATCATCATATAGCGGTGACGGCATCATAACAGTCGGTGCGCCGCGCACCTATCTGGTGTCGAGCACGGTCAACTTCTGATCGTTAAGGCTGCGCGATTGTAGTCCAAGCGCGGACGCTCACAGCTGGATGTTCGTATAAGTTCTAACTTCGAAGAGGCCCGCAATTCCTTCGCCGTCCTTCATGCTGACAGTGCTGCCGGCGCTCATTTTTATGGGGGCCGGTCTCATCTTACTGCGTGCCAGTTGGCTCAGCGATCGCAGGCCGCATGTGCCATGGGTGGTCGGCGGCTGGCTGTCTCTTGTCGCAAGCTTCGCCGTCCTGATGCGCCAAATGAGCGGCGAGGTCGCGCTAACCTACGGTCTGCTGGCGCTTGCTATCATGGCCTACGCCGCCGTCGCGATGACGGTCGAAGTGCGGGGCAGACGATCTCCGGTGATGGCGTCTCTCGCGCTTGAGCCGGAAGCTCGGCGCACCAACTGGCGACGCGCGGTTGCCAAAAGTCTGTTGGCTATTGTGCTCGCCGGTGTCGCTGCAATCGGCGTCGGGGTCGCATTCGCCGTCGCCATGCCGCTCGGGGTTCATGATCGCATTGTTATAGGCGGCGTGCTGGTGCCCGTGCTGTGGGGCGGCGGCATGGCGTGGACGCTCGCGGATGCGAAGCTCGCGCGGGCGACGATCATTCTGCTTGGCGTGTCGGCCGTGAGTTACGGCATCGCCTTTTTGCCAAAAGTTTTGATGTGATGACGAGCCTAAAGCCGATTGTACAAGACATCGCGAGAAGCCGGAAACGTCCGCTGCTGCCGCCGAAGTTCGTGCAAGCCGTGCTCGCCGGACACTCGGCACTGGGGCTCGCGTTTGCCGCTTTGATATACGTCGTGTGTCTGACAGGCACACTTAGCGTTTTTTTGCTGGAGTTTCACCGCTGGGAACAGCCGAATGCGCCGCGGGTCAGCGGTCCGCTCAGCGCTAAGGCTGTAACGGAGGCGACTTGGGCAGCACACGGGCAAGCCCTAATCGATGACGCAAGCCAAAATGTCGTTCTGACATTTCCAAGCGCGATCAATCCCCGATTCACCGTCAACTATTTCAATGTGGCTACAGGGAAAGACGGAGAATGGGTGGCGGACGCGGATGGCCGATTGGTCGTGCGCACGGTTGCTCCATTCGCCGATTTTCTCGGCGAACTGCATACGCGGCTTCATCTGCCACGGACTTGGGGGTTCTTCATTGTAGGTTTAACCGGGGTCACGCTGCTGTCCTCTCTCATATCGGGACTGCTCGCACACCCGCGAATCTTCAAAGATGCTTTCGCGTTGCGCTGGGGCGGTTCGAAGCGATTGCAGGAAGCCGACCTTCATAATCGGTTGGGTGTCTGGGGGCTGCCGTTTCATTTTATTGTTTCGCTGAGTGGGGCGCTTCTTGGTCTTTCGACGTTAATCGTCGGAGTACTGGCTTTGGCGGCGTATGAGGGCGATTCCGACAAAGCGTTGGCGACCATTCTCGGTCCAAGAGCAGTGGCGACGGGCAAGCCCGCTGCGATGCCGGACATCGCCTCTATGATCGCCGACGTGCGGCGCGAGAAACCCGACGCAGAGCTCGTATCTGTTCAATTTCAGCAGATTGCGACGAGCGGCCAAATGGTGCACTTGCGGATGCGGACACCGGGACATCTTGCATTTGCAAATACCTATTACTTTGATAGCACTGGCAAACGCATCGGTGATGGTGGTCTTGAAGAGGGCGGGATCGGGCAGCAGATACTCGGAGTGCTGCAGCCGCTTCACTTCGGCTGGTTTGGTGGCCTAACCGCAAAAATTCTCTACGCTATTCTAGGTCTGGCGCTCACGATCGTCACGCAGAGTGGAGTTGCGATCTGGCTGGCTCGCCGGCGAGACAAAGGGCGGCCGGCTGAGCGATGGGAAAGGGTCTGGTCAGGTCTGGTGTGGGGACAGCCGCTGGCACTCGCAATTGTAGCGGTTGCGGCGCTCTATGTGCAGGATGGGCTCATTGCTGTTTATCTAACGGCGACCATCGCGAGTCTTTCAGTCTCATTCGTGCTTTGGAACGCAGCGCTCGTTACGAAAATACTGCAAGCGCTGACTGGTGTTGCCTTGGCGTGTGTCGCCACGCTTCACTTCTGGAAGTGGCGCGGATTGGCGACCGATCCAGCGTCATCGTGGATCGATGCCGGATTGCTGATCATGGCGGCAGTTATTCTAATTCTAGCCGTTCGGACTTCGTACACGGTGAGAACGTCGAATATCTCTGCCGCGATCCCATGATGGTCAGTAAGCAGAGATAATGATCGGAGCGTTAGCTGCGTGGCAGCCGCACTGTCGCCAGCAAACCACCGTCATGAGGTGAACTGAGTGTGATCGTGCCGCCCTGGGCAGAAACGATATCTCTGGCAATGGCCAATCCAAGTCCTACGCCGCCCGTTTCCCTGTTGCGAGATTGTTCAAGCCGGTGAAATGGCTGAAAGGCCGTCTCAATCAACTCGTCCGGAATGCCGGGACCGTGATCCTTTACAGTGACAACGACATGCTCGCCATTTAGCTGAAGCCCGACGCGTGCGGACATCCCGTATTTCACCGCGTTGTCGACAATATTCATGAACGCTCGTTTGGTTGCGATGGGCTGGCAGACAGTAAGCAGATGATCCGGACCTTGGTAGTCGACGCATGCGCCTGCATCCGAAAAACTATCACAAATCGTGATAAGTAATGCACCGAGATCCACACGCTCGGCCTTTTCGCGTTTCAAGTCGTCGCTTGCGAAAGCGAGCGTCGCCGAAAGCATCTGCTCCATCTCCTCGACATTGTGGACGAGCGCGTTCTTGCTCGCGCTTTCATCTAGTTCCTCCATCGTCAACCGGAGTCGGGTCAGGGACGTTCGAAGATCGTGCGATATGGCGGCGAGCATGTGCGTCCGCTCATCGACGAAATTCTTGATGCGGTTTTGCATCTCATTCAGTGCGCGGCCGACAACCGCAAAGTCTCCCAGCTTCCTCGTATCGACCGGGGTGGCGTTGCGATCGATCCCAAGGCGTTGCGCCGCACCAACAAGGTCATCGATCGGAGACAGCGTGCGCTTGGCCGTCCATATGGATAGAAAGGAGATTAGAAGGATCGCGCCGGCGGCAGTGATCATCGGGGGACTAAAAAGCGGACCTAATCGTGGTGGGCGGCGCGGCTCAATGTGTAGCCAGCTTCCATCAGGTCCTTGGACCAAAATGCTGAAGCCGCCGATAATGGGAATATCGGGCTCATTGGTCGCCAATGCACCTGTCGGCAAATGTTGCTCAAATCCTGCGGGCACAAACTGTGTGTTCTCGCCGCCTCGCGGGAAAGGCGGACCCCCGCGCGGTTCCACCGAGACGCTCCTGATGCTCCCGCCCAGGCTTTCACGAAGCGAACGCTCCAGCCGCATAAAGAACCCGGACGCAACGCGCTCTGGGCTTGGTGGCTCCATACGTATCTCGTCCCACGAAATGAAAAGATGCAGCTCGTCGCTGAGCGTTTTGGCGACATCTTTGCGACGCGTCGTCTCGACGTCGAAGATTTTCTTCGTTGCTTCGCTCGTTTCAGAAATCAGCCAGCGCGCGCTGTAGATCGTTTGTGTGGGGGGCGGCAAAAAGAAGAATGTCGCCGCATTGAGCCCCTGCAAAAGAAGCAGTGCAGTAAGCATCGTGAGTGCAATGCGCGTGCTGAGGCCGACCCGAAATTTTCGCATGGGGGTTGCTTTCAATCGCGCGTCGCTTCGCTGTCGATCGGGGCGGTGAAAATATAACCGCCGCTGCGAACGGTCTTGATGAGCGTCGGTTGCGCGGGATTGGATTCGATCTTGCGCCGCAGTCTGCTGAGCTGGACGTCGACTGTGCGATCAAAGGGCGTGCTGGAACGTCCGCGCGTCAGGTCGAGAAGTTGGTTTCTGGTCAGGACTTGCTGGGGCCTTTCAACAAATGCGAGCAGCAAATCGAATTCTCCCGCTGTAAGATCGACGAGGACATTATCCGGATTTCTCAGAACCCTTCTCACCGTATCGAGATGCCAACCGTCGAACACGTAGATGCTCTGCGTAACCGGCTCTTCTTTCGAAAGAGCGTTCTGCGTTCTGCGAAGAACCGCACGGATACGCGCAAGAAGTTCGCGCGGACTGAATGGCTTTGTTACGTAGTCGTCAGCACCGATTTCCAGACCAATAATGCGATCCGTCTCGCTCGACATCGCAGTCAGCAATACGATCGGAATCGGCCGGGTCGCTCTTAGTCGTCGGCAAAGAGACAAGCCGTCCTCGCCCGGCATCATGATATCGAGAACGATAAGATCGAATTTCCCCACCTCAAGCGACTTCCACATCGCAATATCGTTTCCGGCTTCTGTGACGCGAATGCCGTTCGAGACGAGAAAGCGAGCTAGGCCGGTGCGTATCTGTTTATCGTCGTCGACTAGCAGGATATGGGGAGATGCAAACAACTTATCGCCTTTGGGGTTCTAACTGGCATTCTATCTTCTTTATTGCTTGGTCAGCCACACAACAATCTCATTTCTGTAACGGACCGTTACAGTTCGAAGTGTCCCCGAAATCCAAACCTCCCTTCGCTCTGTTAGATACGGCGCAACCGGTGATCGCGAGAGCTTTGAAAGCTTTTTGGTGATCCGCCGTGAAGCTGAGGAGGTTGTCGTGTCCAGGAATAAACGATCCGTCATCGTAGTGACGGCTGCCGCCGCAATGTCACTCGTCTGTGGCGCCGCCATCTATTCGAGTGCGGCCGCAGAGCCAACCAGCAAAATGCCGCCGCAGCAGCAAATGGCGATGGGGCCCGGTATCCATGGAATGGGCGACAAATTCCCGGGTTGCGGAATGTTCGCGTCCATGCCGCCGCCCCCGCCGCCGCATGGTCCTCGTCCCTTGGCTTCGCTTCTGTCCGAAGCTGAGACCGAGATCGGCATTCGTGTCGAACAACTTGATGCTTGGCGCGACTTTACAGACGCGTTGCTGAATGTCGCCAAGCCGCCTCGTCCCGGTAAGAAAGAGCCGGAACCGGCGGCGGGTGATCAACAAAAGCCCTTCGCGTTCGCTGAGAAAATGGCAGATGACGCGGTCGCGCGCGGTCACGATGCAGAAGCCCTCAAGAAAGCTATCGAAGCTCTTCGGGCAAAACTCACGCCCGAACAGTTGACCAAAGTTAGTGCAATAGAACAGCGCATCATGCCTCCGCCGCACGACGGACCGATGCCGCCGCCGCCTTTCAATCTCGTTCCGCCTCCGGGTTTGGGTGGCGGGAACGGACCTGACGGTCTGCATCCCGACCCGTTGTGAGCGGAGATGCTGGGCGCGGAGCTTCCTATCTCTTCGCGTCCAGCACATTTGAGGAGACGGCGATGACACGCTTTTACGAAATCGGATTGCTGCTCACACTGATGTTTCTGTTCTTTGTTATCGCAGCGACGAGTGCACCCGTCTGATGTCATTTAGCAAAATGAATATGGAACCAAAAAATATGAATCGGCAGCTTTTGCTGAACGTTCAACCCCGGACGGCATCCGAGCAATTGGCTCTAAGCCTCATACGCGACGGTGCATTGAGGGAAGAGGAGTTTTTGGAGATGTCGGCGCTGTACCCGAGATGGCAGGTCTATTTGTCGTTGCGCTTAAGAAGGCTCGCGCATTCTTGGGGCTGGAATTGAGGTTTTATCAGCTTGATCTTCAGTTTAGGCCATAGATCAGTTGCTGTCGGCGAAGATTTTTGGAACGTGACATGAAACACATGTTTTCCCGACGGCAGGCAGTACGTGGATTGCTGCTCGGCACTGCGGCCGTCAAACTCGTTGAAACGCCAACTGAAGCATATGCCACTGATAATTCACCCGTTGGCCAGCCGGGAGAGTGCACGCTTTTCCCCCAAGCGATCGAAGGACCGTACTACTTCGATCGAAAACTAATTCGCTCCGATATTCGCGAAGGACGGCCGGGGCTAAGCACGATCATGCTGCTCACTGTGATCGATGCGACGACATGCAAACCAATGACCGGCGCTCGTGTCGATGTCTGGCATGCTGATGCGCGCGGCGTCTATTCGGGCTATGCGCATCAGGGCGATGATCGCCGGATATCTACGACGGACGAGATTTATCTGCGCGGCACCCAAATGACAGATGGGGGCGGAAGAGTCCTGTTTCGCACCATCTATCCAGGCTGGTACCCCGGGAGGACGCCGCATATCCACGTAAAAGTTTTCCTCGACGAACTCACGCTTGTCACCGGACAAATCTACTTTCCTGACGATTTGAGTAAGCGAATTTATCGCGAACAGGTGCCGTATAAGCAACGGCCCAATCCCGACACTGACAATAACTCGGACTTCATTTTCAAGGAAGGCAAGCGCGAAGGAGGCGGCATCGTCTTCACCATCGACGAAACGCCGGACACGTTGACGGCATCACTGGTTATCTCGGTCGACCGAACCGGATCCGCAGCGAAGCGTTCGATGGGGTGGGGACCTTATTTGCGCCAACTCATCGGGCTGTAAACCGACATCTCTCTGCGCAAATCCTTGGCGCACCCTTACGGCGCCTTAGGCGCTAGTTCCGAACGTGTCCGAAACACTCGCGCTCGTTACTTGGGTTGGGGCGCAGATATTTTTGCCATGCTGGCGTTCTTCCCCGAACTTGAAAACTTGAGACGGCCATCGATGCCTCGCAGTCCCAACTCCAAAGTCAGTGCCTCGCTGCTCGGCGGTAATACTTGCCTAAACCCCGCTGCGACACACTTAGTTACACTTCGACGCGCGAAGTTCATCCTTCCTCGGTATCAATAAGCTACAAACGCCAGTGTAGACGCATACATGCCGGTTCCTCGGTCGTCTTTCCGGCATGAACTTCTACGCGGGTCTGCCGTTCGCTTCTGTCCCCCACTACCCCGACAGGAGCGGGGCAAGCGGCAGGCCCGCGTTTTAGGGCGAATTGGCTTAGTCCGCCACGGAGATCCTAAGAGGAGCGACCTGTTCCGTCTCGTCCGCCATCGGCTGCTCTGTGGCGACGGTCTTGATGAGGCATCATACAAGCGTACGCTCGGCGGAGGGGCGGCGTCCGCGAGAGCTTGGGATCATGTGACGATCCCGGATTTTATTTCTCAACCAAACATGCGGTCTCGGGCTGATCGGAGAGTCTTGCCAAGGAAATGGAGCCTTTTGGCATTAAGATGACGTGCGTCTGTCACGGCCGATTCCGCGCGGACTTTCTCGATGCCGGTTCCGTTCGCTTTGGCGATATCGAGATTAAGGACTATAAAGCATCGTCGCTCGAAAAGCGGGCCACGCTCGCCAAGCTAGGGAACTATTCGATAGCGCAGCGTAGAGGAGTTGCACATTTATCGAGCGTCTTGATGCGCAGAAAAGCAGATTGCTGGAGCAGGGGGGTCAAAAGTCCTCCTTCAGCACCTGCGAGATGTGGCGCAAAAAATGCACTGAAGTCAGTTCACGATAATGTCGATAAGAACTTCATCTGGGCACCTGATTACCATTCTATTCCGCTGTAGTATTCGTTTTAAGTCCCAATGGTTCTTGGTAGGTGCGAACGGAGGCTTTACCTCATGCCGCGTAACCAACGCTCAAAAAACGAACCTTGGCGCATCGGCATCCTGTTCTCTCAGACGAACTGGACTTCGGAGGTCGAACGGACCCAGCTGTGTGGAACATTGCTCGCGATCGATGAGATCAACGCCGGCGGAGGTGTCAACGGGCGGGAAATCGTTCCCGTTATTTATGAACCGGGCTCTTCGGCAAGTTCTTATGTCGATGTTGCTAAGAAACTGATGATCAAGGACGGCGTGACGTCGATCTTCGGTTGCTATACCTCGGCGAGCCGGAAAGCGATCATGCCGGTGGTAGAGCGTTTTAACGGTCTGCTTTGGTATCCCACCCCATACGAAGGCTTCGAAGCATCGCCTAACGTCATTTATACAGGTGCAGCGCCAAATCAGACGATCGTCAAGTTGTGCTCATATATGCTCCGGACCTATGGCCCGCGCTTTTTTCTCATTGGATCTGACTACGTCTATCCGCGCCAGACCAATCGCTTCCTGCGGGAGTGCCTTCTGTCGCAAGGAGGTATCGTAGCCGCAGAGCAGTATGTCGACATTCATTCGCCCCGTGCTGCTTTCAAGCCGATTGCGCAGGCCGTTAAAGAGTCGGGCGCAGATGTCGTCTTTTCGACTGTCGTCGGACAAGGCACGAGCCATCTTTATCAAGCTTATGCCGAAGCTGGTCTTGATCCCAAATGCGTGCCAATCGCCAGCCTGACGACGACGGAAGCGGAAATCCACGCGATGGGCTGCGACGTGGGCGAAGCGCACATTACGGCGGCTTGCTATTTCGAAAGCATTCAAAGCGACGCAAATAATGCCTTCATTGCAAGATTCAAAAAGCGGTTTGGTGACCATACGACGCCAAACGTATGTGCGGAAACCGCATATTTTCAAATCTATCTTTTCGCCCAGGCGCTGGAGAAGGCGGACACGCTCGATACAGATATCTTGCGGCCTTACGTTTTAGGATCGTCCTTCGAATCCCCGCAGGGCTGTGTGAGTATCAATGAGACTGGGCATGCTGATCTGCAGAGCCGGATAGGGCGGGCCAATCGAAACGGCAGTTTCGACGTCTTGGTAGAAACGCCGAGCATGGTGATGGCCGATCCGTTCTTCCTCCACGGTCCTATCGATTAAGCTAAGTGACCACATCTCAGGCCAATTCGGAAATGACTATGAAAGACATAGAGACGTGCGATGGTCCTGGCGATACAGACGTCCAGGCATTTGGGACGTTGCGCAAACTTCACGAATTGCGCGTAATCGTCGAGACCGAAGTGGAAGATCAACTCGATCTTCTAATGCGCGAACTCAAAAAGCTCAGGATGGATGTGCGACTGGTCAACAGACACGCCGGCACGCTCCCGACTGACGCCGAAATCATATTCTGTGATTATTCGCCGAACCTGGAACGCCGGTTGCCATGGTCGATCGGGGAAGCAACGGCCGCGCTGGTAATTATGTTGCCTCAGACCGAGCCGTTCTCATCGGCGATGCTGGAAGCCGTGACGCCGGATGCCGTCTTAGCTCGACCTTTTACAGCAAATGCGGTCAAAGCTAGCGTGATAATGGGATTGAGCCAGTTCCGCTATGAGCGCCGTCTTCGCAGCAAAGCTGCCAAGCTCGAGGAGAACTTGCGGGCGATGCGTGCGATCGAGCGGGCCAAGACGATTGTCATGAATATGCGGTCGGTGAGCAGCGAAGAGGCGTACCAATATATCCGCTCGCAGGCGATGGCCCGACGGGTTCCGGTAAGCAATATCGCCGAAGCGATTGTGTCATCGTATGGCCTTTTGGGTGGGTTGCCGCGCTAAGGAACGTTTGGCTGGAGCATTTACAATCATCTAAGGGCTACTGGGAAATGGGGGTGAAGGGGCCGCTAGCTGCTTGTCTGGCGGTCGTACTTTATGTTTAAGTGCTCTAGCTTTTTGAAGCACAGACTTTCGACCGACAACACCGTCGGCGACATCTAATTCATCCGACAGCATCGTCGGCCTCGATACACCAAATTCCAGGGTTTCCTTGCCCTGCGTGAGAGCGCGGGGCTAGCGCTTTTGCGCACCTGCGAATCTGAACGATCTCAACGGAGTTGTTCGATGGATCTGCAAGTCTATCGCATAGGGGATGAGCCTTATTATCAGAGCATCGGAGACGAGATCGCGGTGTTCCAAGCGGCGTACGCCAGTCGCCTTCCGGTTATGCTCAAAGGTCCGACGGGCTGCGGCAAGACCCGTTTCGTTGAGCATATGGCGTGGAGGCTTGACCGTCCGCTCGTCACCGTCGCAGCACATGAAGACATGACTGCTGCTGACCTTGCTGGGCGATTTCTTCTCACGCCAGAAGGCACCGTTTGGCATGATGGCCCCCTGACGCTCGCTGTCCGTAATGGAGCTATCTGCTACATTGATGAAATCGTGGAAGCCAGACAGGACACTACGGTCGTTATTCATCCACTAACCGATGCGCGGCGCGTGATGTTTCTGGAGAAGCGCAATGAGATGGTGCCGGCGCACCGCGACTTTCAACTCGTCGTCTCGTACAACCCAGGCTACCAAAGCGCGATCAAGGATTTAAAAGAATCGACAAAGCAACGGTTCATCGCAATTGATTTCGATTATCCATCGCCGGCAGTCGAGACCTCGATCGTCATGCGCGAAGCAGGAACGACGAAGGACATAGCCGCGCAGTTAGTGACAATCGCGGAACGGTCGCGCAACTTGCGAGGCCAAGGACTCGACGAAGGTGCTTCGACGCGAATGCTGATCCACGCTGGTCACTTGATCAAAACCGGAGTTCCTATCGCAACAGCGGTGCATGCGAGCATAGTACTACCGATTTCCGACGATCGTGACGTGCGTTCGGCGCTCAGCGACGCCATCGCCGCCTGCCTGATGTAGGTAGGCTCCGGGATGATGACATCAGCCCACCCCGGGGAGTCGGTTACCGCTCCGTCTCAGGGACGCGCGTCTGCCCGACTTCAACTTCTAATGCGTCGGCGGAGCGATTTGAGTGGTGCCTTCGGTGATGTTTGGGATTTCCTGAGCCTCCGTTGTGGCCAGGATGAACTCGAAGCATGGGCGAAAGCGGTCCTGATCCTTGCTGATGTCAATGTCGGGCCAGGATGTCTAACCGCGTATTGGCATGTGAGCCGGGAGCAGTATCAAAGGCGCGGATTGGAGTTCGGCACGAATGTCGCGGTAATCACTGCAGATATCTGTCGCAATGCAGGTTCACGCGCCGCCGCCGCAACGCTTCTGGCGAGCAGGGTAGCAGACCTTCGACTGGAGGATGCCCGTGCATTTCTCCGATGGTGGCAAGCCATGAGAGAACTCGCGAGCGCAGCGCCGGAGTGCGTCGAATCTCTGGCGTTGCGGACGTCTGATGCACTTGAGGCTCGTGACATCAACGTATTCGAGCATTTCATATCCGTCGGTCTCAAGCGATCCGCTGCAGAGGATCGCGAACGCCGTCGCGTTTTTTTCGCGCTTGAAGACGACATTGCGCGAAGGCTTGTGCGGAAAGAACAAGGCGGTCCGCATTTCGATGAACTCGACCGAACGTTGACGCTTTTTCTCACGGCGCTTTGGGGGCGTCCCCCGAACCTGCGAGCTCTTGTTGGTTCTGAAAATCGTCCGCAACCAAGGCGCGCCAATATCGCTGGCCCAGTGATCCGATTGCCGGAACATTTTCAAGGCATAGACGATGAAGAAGCACGCCATTTGTTCCGCGCGTGCGCAGCACATGCGAGCGCCCATCTCGTGTTCGGCGGTTTGCCATTTCGGATTGGATCGCTCAAGCCATTGCAGATTGCTCTTGTCAATCTCATAGAGGACGCACGTATCGAGACGCTGGCGATGCAGCGTCTTCCGGGCCTGAGGACACTTTGGTCACCTTATCATATAGCGCAAGCCAGCGATCTAAATACGGCCGAAGCGATTATGACGAGGCTTGCGCGCGCGTTGTTCGATCCTTCCTACAAGGACGATCATGGTGTCGTTACGAAAGGTCGGCGTTTGTTCGAAGCCGCTTGGGCGCGCCTCGACGATCCATCGATTAGCCGAGATATCGGTGGCCTTCTCGGTAACGATCTGGGCCAAATGCGTCTCCAGTTCAACGCGAAATCTTTTGTTGTCGAACCGCCCTACCGGGACGATGGTCTTGGATTGTGGGATTTCGACGATGACAGCGGCATTGCAGCCGAGTCGCACGAGATGTTGGTCGAAGCCGCAAGAATGGAACGCACGGAAGACGTCGATGCGCCACTTGACGATCGCTCGCAGGCCGAACGCCAGTCGGCAGGACGCGCGCGGCCTACGTCTCCGGACCAGCCAGGAATGATCATTGCGCGCTACCCTGAATGGGATCGCGCCTCCGGACTTGAACGTCGCGATTGGTCGACAGTGCGTGAAATCCCAGCAGCAACAGGCGATCCGCGCCTCGTCGAGGAGGCGCTGGATGCGGCCACGCCGGTCCGGCTACGCATCCGTCAACTGATGCAGCGCGCAAGTGTCGGTCGCTCCGTGCGGCTTACGCGGCAAGTCGAGGGGCCCGACCTCGATCTCGATGCCGTTATTGACGCGGGCATCGCACTGCGCGGGGGCGAACTCCCGGATGGACGCATCTTTCGCAAATCTCATGTCGCAGCACGTAGCGTTGCGATCGCGCTGTTGATTGATATTTCCGAATCCACGCGAGCGCAGGTAACGACCACCGGCCGTAGTATTCTCGATACGGAACGGGTTGCTGTTGCGGCGCTTGCGGAGGCTCTGGCCGCGCTTGGAGATCCTTTCGCACTTCTTGCATTTGCGTCCAACGGTCACGACGACGTGCGCTTTACTCAGATCAAAGCATTCGCCCAGCCCTACGACAGGCAAGTGGTCTCGCGGCTCGCCGGTTTGAAATCCGGACTTTCCACTCGGCTCGGAACGGCATTGCGCCATTCAGGCGCGGTTCTTGATGGTGTTTCGAGCTATCGTAAATTGATTATCGTTCTTACGGACGGTGAGCCGTCCGACGTGGATACGCATGATCCTCTCGACTTAGTGGAAGATGCGCGTCGCGCGGTCGTTGGACTAAGGGGCCGGGGGATAGACAGCTTCGGCGTTATTGTCGGTTCGCCATCGGGATCAGCGCCAAATATTTTCGGCCGAGGGAATACGATGCCCGTGCTTGGCGTCGAAGATCTGCCAATGAGGCTGTCAGAACTGTATTTTCGTTTGTCTCGGCGTTGATGGCGGAAATCGATTAGCAGCATCGGGCCTGATTTGGTCGCAAGGCCCGATGCTGATCGGCAGTCGGTCAGCGATGAACGACTTCTTTGTTTGGAAGGCCATCGATCGGGCACTCATCTGTGCCGATCGTCGGCCGGGTGAAGGCCTCGACCATTTCGCGAGTCCCTTCGGGGTCTTCTACCCATTTCTTGTAGAAGTCGTAGGGACAAGCGGCGACGCCGTGCTCCCCGTCTCCCGATTTCAGAACGCCGGTATAGCCTCGGTGGACGAGTTTGAAGAGGTGGTTCTCGGACTGCGTATTGCGTCGCGCGTCGCGAATGAGCGACTTGGAGAGCTGCGCATATTGGATGCCGTATTCTTCCTCTCCGCATTCTCCGAGCGTCCGCCCATCGAAACCGACAATGGCGGAATGACCGAAGTAAGAATAGACGCCGTCAAATCCGGCAGCATTGGCGACGGCAACGTAGCAGTTATTTGCCCACGCCATCGCTTTCGCCATCAAAACTTGCTGGTCTTTGGCGGGGTACATGTAGCCTTGGCAACGTACGATAAGCTCGGCGCCTTTCATTGCGCAGTCGCGCCAGATCTCAGGATAATTGCCGTCGTCGCAAATAATGAGGCTGACTTTCATGCCCTTCGGCCCGTCAGAAACGTACGTGCAATTTCCCGGATACCAGCCTTCGATCGGAACCCACGGCATGATCTTGCGATATTTCTGAACGATCTCGCCTTTGTCGTTCATCAGGATCAGAGTGTTGTACGGCGCTTTCTTCGGATGCTCTTCGTGCTGTTCACCTGTCAGAGAGAAGACGCCCCAGACCTTTGCCTTGCGGCAAGCTTCTGCGAAGATTTCTGTTTCTTCTCCGGGCACGGTAGCTGCAGTTTCGTACATCTCCTTCGGATCGTACATAATTCCGTGTGTCGAATATTCCGGAAAAATGACGAGATCCATGCCCGGAAGTCCCGTTTTCATGCCGACAACCATATCGGCAATTTTTCGAGCGTTCGCCAACACCTCGGCTTTGGTGTGGAGGCGAGGCATCTTGTAATTCACGACGGCGACGCCGACCGTGTCCTTGCTGCTGGAAATGTCACCGTGCAACATCGCTTTATCCTTTTGATGCGCTGAGCGTCGCTCAGCAAACGAGCCAACCAACGGGACGAATCCCGACAGCGACGGCTCCCATCACATCGATCAGGTGATTTTTGAGATGATGATTCAGGGATTGCCGTATCAAGCAAAAGTCAGTGCGCACCGCTCTTTTTCGAGAGCGTACGGATCACTCAGCTTGAACGGACCAGCAGTTCTGGTAGCCCGGATTAGGCGTTGCTGACGATAATGTCCGAACGCCCATATGATGAAGGTAATCATCTTTCCCGCATCTGTTCAAGCATTCGAGACACGCATCAGATTTGCGCAGAATGCTGACGAATGCAGCAGTAGCTGCGTGCCATTCGCTTTTTTGCAACCGACGTCGAATTGACTTTCCAAAATCGCTTGACAGGCCAAAGACGCCTGTGTTGTTATTTCCTCCGAGCGATAAAGCTTCATTACATAGCTGGCACCGGCGCCTCACTGCATTCACCCTTCGGGGGGACTTGCGTGGGGCGTTTTTGTTTTCTGGCCAAAAATCTGGAGAAAAACTGATGTCCACTGCGAGCCTGCAATCGAACCAGACTTCCGAACTGCTCTCCGGCAATGCTCCCATTCCGCTGCGGCAAGTCCTTCCCTGGGCCGTATTTGCAGGATTGTTGTTCGTTCTCGCCATGTACTTCATCGGCGTCGAAGAGGGCGCGACTGCAATCTTCAACAGCATGTACGTTCATGAGTTCGTGCATGACGGCCGCCATCTTCTCGGTTTCCCTTGTCACTGACCTCAGCGGAGATTGTCGGATATGGGATCTTTGCTTCTACGCGGCATGCTCGCAGGTCTTCTTGCCGGGTTCCTCGCTTTTGGTTTCGCCGAGGTTTTCGGCGAGCCACAGGTCGATCATGCTATCGGTTTTGAAGAGCAAATGGCGAAAGCCAGAGGCGAAGCCGAGGAGCCGGAGCTTGTCAGCCGGTCAATACAGGCCGGAGTCGGTCTGCTGACCGGCGTTACCGTCGTGGGCACAGCGATGGGAGGGCTTTTTGCCCTTGCGTTCGCATTCTTTCAGGGGCGGATCATTACTCGCTCGCCGCGAACGACAGCCATCATCATGGCTGCTCTTGGATTTGTAGCTGTCTACCTCGTGCCTGATCTCAAATATCCGGCGAATCCGCCAGCGGTTGGTTCGCCTGAAACCATAGGAGCGCGAACACAACTCTATTTCGGAATGATTGTGTTCTCGCTCGCGGCTTTAGCGATCGCGATAAGCGCAGCCCGGCAATTCGTTCCAAGTTTCGGTACCTGGAACGCGGTGTTGATCGGAGGCAGCGTCTATATCGTGCTCGCGTCGCTCGCAGGCTTCATGCTGCCGTCGATCAACGAAGTCCCTGAAGGTTTTCCCGCCGACCTACTTTGGAAATTTCGCGTCTCTTCTCTCGGCATTCAGGTCATTTTATGGGGCACGATCGCGCTTGTCTTCGGCGCGTCTCTTGAACGAGCAAGAGGACATGGCACATCGACCGGAAAAGAACTTGGCCGCGCTTAACGACGCTTAATGCATCGAGTTTTAGGGGTGATCTATGGAATTGACACTTGAAGAGCGGCTGAAGAAGCGAAAACTCGAAGCGCTGCGTCGCGGTGTGCATCGAGTTGGTGGCGAAGCGGTCGTGCCGTTCAACGTCCATATCATCGGCATAGGTAAAGCCGGCGCGGAGATCGTCGCGGATGTCCTTCGTTCTCTACAGCCTTCCGATAGCCCAATGACCGCGCTCGTTGTCGATATCGGAAATGAAGATCTTGAAGATGTCCGCACGGCTACTGCTGCTCTGCCCGAAGGGCGGGCCGACGTCGACATCATCTCTCTCGATCCGATCAGCGCCGAAGAACTCAGCAATACGTTCCAGGATTACGAGAAACTGCTGAAGCTCGAATATCCGATGTATCCGTGGACGTTTGACGGCAAGGGATGGCTGCCTGAAAGCGGCGATGTGCAGACCGCTGAAGGTAATTTTCGGCGCTCCTACGCCAAAGCACTCTATGGTCGCGCGTATTATGATGGCGAACGCCCACTCGCAGCAGCTATCCGCCGTTTCGGAGAGCATGTGAACAACGAGTCCGCTCAGTCGATTGTCTGTATCGCATTCGGAATGGGTGGTGGGACAGGCAGCGGCATCGTAGTCGATATCGCTCGTCACCTGACAAACGTCGTGCTTGGCCGGCAGGCGCTTGTTGTTGGCCTCGGCATCCTTCCCTGTGATGGAGATCTTTCGCAGCATCGCGGCGGTGGCCTGTTTGCAGCGCTCAACGAATTCGACTGTCTCGGCGACGAAACAAAAAATAAAGCGCTTGTCGCGTCTTGCGGCGAACTGTTCCGCAATCCTTTTACCGCCGGTCTCTTGCTCGTGCCGCAACAGCACGTCTGGAACGCGACGCATGATCTCGCGGAAACCCATCGTAGGGTCGATGCGGAGGTTACCTCTCTGTTGACCGAGCGCGGCGGCGCCAATCTCCTGGAAACGCTCCGGATGCTGAACTGGGTGGCTGCGCCTTCGACGCAGCATTCAGCCGCGCGGACGCCGTGGGGCGCGAAGTGGATTCACATGTTCGGATTCAGCGATCTGGAAGGAGCCGCGGCTCCGATCGGAAGCGGGTTGCGCTCATCTCTCGGCATTCGCGATACCTACAAGCCGGAGTTTATCGAAGTGCGCGTGCCTTCGGAGCAGCAAAATAGCGTGGCTACAGCAGTAGCCGGGATAGAAGCCGCCTTCTCACCAGACGTGCCTCCACAAGTGACCGGCCACGGTCGGTTGACGTCGGCTCAGTTCGTTCTTCCTTCCATTCAGAAGACTGACCTGTCGCTGTTCCGAACGACGCTTGATGCCTATAGCCAGGAAGATCGTGATGAGAAAATTCTCGATCACTCGCTGCTTCTCGATCAGGGCATTCTGCTCAGTGAGCCGTCTAACCGCATCGAAGGTATGGCAGGTGCGAGTCTCGGCGAAGGCGGTAGCTGGATCGCAGTTCCCATGAGCGCCCTGATTTCAGAATAGCACGGTCGCATACGCCAGCTCATTGCTTGCACAAGGTCTGCTTGGATGTCGCTCAGTTGGGAAGTCGTGAAGAAAATATCTGGACGGCTCAGGCTGCTTGCACCGGATCGGCCTGCTCAAACGAGGTTGAAACACATGCCGCTCAACTGGGATGAAGTCAAAAAGAAGTACGGTGCCGGAGCGAAAGTTCCAACCATCGTAGGCGACAAGTTCGTCACGATATCGAAAGTCACGGATCAGGCGATTCATATTTGGACGCCAATCTGGACTGCCGAACTCGCCCGCGCCGATCTCGAAAAGGGCGTCGCCTTGATCGAAGACGGCACGATATCGCGCGATCCCGGCCTCTTCGTAGAGGACTACATGCTCTACGTCACGCGCAATCGCGCAACATCGACTGCACACATTTTGAGAGACCTTGGTTTCTTGGATGCAACGGAGACTTTTACGATCCGATGCTGAGACGATCGTCGAAGGCCGGAACACTATCGAGCACGTGGAACATCAATAGACCGCATGGAGGTAGCTTTGTCTGCATCACTTTATCATAGCTCAACGGGGACACAGGCGCCCCATTGTATGCACGTCGTCGGTATCGGCCGTACGGGTGCCGCCTACGTCGAGGCGCTGTTGCGCACTGGCGAAATCGAAGACCAGCTGACCGATCCACGCGCCACTTTTTCGGCGCTGGTCGTCGATATCGGCGAGCAGGACATGGGTATCGCCGAGGACTATGCCAAGGCATTCGTGAAGCGTCTTGAATCTCGCGGTATTCCAACGGATCGCTTCCTGTTTCAGGCCGTGCCGCTGCCTGTGCCATCCAAAGACGAATTCTTCGAGGGCATGAATCGCACCCGCGAATTCTTAAAACTCGAATATCCTCGGTATTATTGGAATCCGAACTTCGAGTCTTATGTGCCGAAGACATACGAAATGCCGAAAGCCGGCGGCCACTTCCCGCGCGCCGTGGCCAAAGGCATCTATGCGAACGCCTACTACGCAGACGAGCGGCCGCTTGAGAAAGCACTTCGCAAATTCGCAGATCAAGTCGACAAGTCAGGCTTGCCGTCGATGATTACGCTCTGCTTCAGTCTGGCGGGAGGAACCGGCAGCGGCATGGTTGTCGATCTCGCGCGGCATCTGTCGAATGTGAAACTCGGCCGTCGCATTCCGGTAATCGGCGTCGGGCAGCTCCCGCATTCGGGCGATCCCGAAATCTATTATAACGCTCCTCAGCTCTACACCACTCTCAACGAGATTGATTGCATGCTCGATGAGGACAAAAACAACGGTGTGATCGCGGTCTGGGGCGACCTCTATCGCAATCCATTCACCGGCGGCTTCTTCATCGTCAATCCCGAGCAGAGCTGGCAACGGCTGACGGCGTATACGACGACGGGTGAAGCTGCAATCCGGCAGGGCTTTAAGGAGATGGTCACGAACCGCTTTGTCGCGGATTCGTTTATGCGGTTTGTCGTTTCCGACAACGGCCGCAACCTCTTCCGCGCCATGCGGCCGGCCGGCCTTACCGGTGCACCTCACGAAACCGTCAGTGCCAAAGCACGCAGCTGGACCATGTTCGACGTTGCCAAGCTCACGCATCCTGGCGTGCAGGTTTTGCCTGGCGAAGCGCCATCGAAGTGGGAAGGAGTCGTCGAACAGTGGACTGACTTCGTTCCCAAGTATGACGGCTTGAAGGATGAGTTCCGTACGGATTATGCGGAGGTGCTGATCTATGGCTCTCGCAATATGCCGATCGCGAAGATGGAAACGGACTTCAAGAAGCTCATCGCTGACGAATATTTGCTCGATTCAGAATCGTCGATGCAGATTTCGACCAACGAATTCTTCGATGCGCTGACAGCATACGCCGACATTATTCTTGCTGGTGTGGCGAAGACTGATTTGGATGCCTTCTGGGCAAGCCAGAAGACCTACGAGGGTTTGACGTGGGAGGAAAAGCTCAATGAGCACGCTTGGCTGATCGACATCGGTCCCATGCTCTCCGAGCCTGCGATCCGTTTTGAAGGCATGGCCGGAGAATGCATCTGGGGCTGCGCATGTTGGGTCGTCGTACCCTACGACGAACTTCGCGGCGATAAGCTGCCGCCGCCCAACCGCAAGGTGATCCTCGAGCAGGGTATCGCGGCAATGACTCGGACGGTCGTGCCGACGCCGGGCGGTGCTCCGGTAAAGCGGCTCGCGTCGGATGGAACTCCAGCCAAGCAACTCGGCGCGCCCGCCGAGGCTTAAGGTGAAACCGGGTGAGGACAAGTCTTCCAATTGCCCTCACCCGGCGCAGTTCGTCGATGCGAGGGCCATGGGCGATTGCGTGAGCGCGTACCGCGGGGATCAAGTATCCTACGCGGGGCGCGTTTGCTGATGTTACAGGCTGGCAGTAATGGTCGCGGCTCTCGACATATCTTGCACGACTTTAGAGAGGTGATTGCATGTCCATCGACTCATCGCTTTCAAAAGCGAGCGATCGCATTCCTGCCACGGTGATCACCGGCTTTCTCGGCTCCGGCAAGACGACGCTGATCAACAATATCCTGCATAAGGAGCACGGCAAGACCATCGCCGTCATCGTCAATGAATTTGGCGAGATCAGCATCGATGGTCAGCTCGTCGTTCAAGATGAACAGGCAGAGCTCGTGGAATTCAATAACGGCTGCCTCTGTTGCACTGTGCGCGGAGATCTCATTGATACCCTGCAGCGCCTCCGGCAACGCGCTGAACTTCAGGGAATTTTGATCGAGACAACGGGCCTAGCAGATCCGGCACCGGTGGCATCGACCTTTTTTGTCGCCGACGAAGTGAAACGAAGCATCCGTCTTGACGCCTTCGTGACGGTAGTCGACGCAGTCAATATCGAAATAAATCTGCAGCAAAGCAACGAGGCCATCGAGCAGGTTGCATTTAGCGATATTGTTCTGGTCAATAAAGTCGATTTGGTTTCACCGGAGCAATTGAAGGCCGTGGAAGCGCGGGTTCGAGCTCTAAACCCGCTCGCAAAAATCCATTATACGACGAACTCAGAGATCGACATCGATCAGGTGATCGGGGTTGGCGCGTTCGACTTGGTGCAGAAGCTCGACGTAGATCCGCAATTTCTCGATGATCACGAGCATGAGCACGATGCATCCGTAGGCTCATTTATTTTGCAGGAGAGCCGCCCGATCGATCTCAATAAATTCTCGCTTTGGCTGAACGATATGGCGCAAACCCGTGGGGAGGATCTCTACCGCACCAAAGGTATTTTCAATGCGCGTGGTTTTCGAGAGCGGATTGTATTCCAGAGCGTCCGAATGCTCACAACGATGCGTCCAGACCGGTTATGGCTCGATGATGAGTCGCGGATGTCGCAGTTCGTCGTCATCGGGAAAAATCTCAACCGCGCCGAGTTCGCGGCAGGTTTTGCGCGCTGCGTCGCCGGATAAGGATGGAAGTTGTGAGCGGCAACGGCGGTAAATCGGCAACAGCTCAATCTTCCGCGGCGAACGATAGCGAACCGGTTTATCGCATTCACGTATTCTGTTGCGTGAATGAGCGTCCACCGACGCACCGGCGCGGCTCCTGTGGCGGTAAAGGCAGTCGTCAGCTTTGCGATTATATGTGTCGGCTTGGTATGGCCACGGGCGTTAGGCGCATTCGCATCAACCACGCGGGCTGCATGAACGTTTGCGAACATGGACCGGTGCTGGTCATCTATCCTGAAGGCGTTTGGTATCGATTCGAGACGCAAGAGGATGTGGAAGAAATTCTGCGCTCGCACATTGTCGCTGGACGTAAGGTGGAGCGTCTTGCGCTTTCTATCGATCCCACCACATTGCATGGCTGAAGTCGGGCCGGCAATATTCGCCCGTTGAGCAAACGCGCCTCGAAGCTCGTCCAAAAAAATGTGACACTATTCGTGTGGTGATCTCACGTGGTAGTGTCCACGGCCATGAAGCCCAAAGATCAACTACCGGATAGCAAGGTCGCCACGTTAGGCGCCGACGCCCCTATGACGCCGCGTGATCGGTTGATCTCGGCCGCGAGCGAATTATTCGGGCGTTATGGCATCAATGCTATTGGCGTTGATGCAATTGTAGAAAAGGCTGGAACCGCCAAAACGACGCTCTATAAAGCGTTCGGATCCAAAGAAAAACTGGTCGAGACGGTTCTTGAGATTGACGGCGAGCGGTGGCGCAAATGGTTCTTTGATAGCGTTGAAGGTCGCGGAGGGACGGCAAGAGAATGCGTTGATCGTATATTTCCGACTCTGGCGATTTGGTTTTCGGATGAAAAGTTTTACGGCTGTCCGTTCGTCAATGCTGTCGGCGAAAACGATAAGTTTGACGGCCGTCTGCGTGTGCTCGCACAACATCATAAAGCAAAAATTGAATCATGGCTGCGTAATCTCTTCAGACAAACAGATTACGCGGCACCTGAGTCGCTGAGCCGTCAAACGATGCTGTTGATGGACGGCGCAATCTCTATGGCCCTGATCGCTCGTGACGATCAGCCGGCGCAGGTCGCTCAGCGAACGTTGGAGATTATTCTTAAATCTTCCGAAATCCGAGATTTGGCAAAGGCACCTGTACGGCGCGAAAGTGCCAAACAGAGAGAGCGAAGCTAGCAATGGTATTGCTCGCCTAATTGCCCTCCAGGCATGCCCAAAAAATATTCAAATATTGGAATGTGTCGCGCAGAAGATACGCGCACTTAAAGGCGCGCTCAAAATTGGGCTTTGCCGTTGAGAATCATTTCCCAAAAGAAGAAACATACCGTTCTGTAGCGTACAGAACGTTCTGTTTCCATGGGGCGTTCTTCACATCGCGATCGCACTCGTTGGAGAACGGAAATGGATCGACTGAAAATAGCGGCGTGCTGTGTGCTGAGCTTCGCCGGACTTCAGATTTTTGACAGTTCGGCTCACGCGGCCGATCTCGGAGGTAATTGCTGTGCGGACCTTGAGGAGCGCATTGCAGAGTTGGAAGCAACAACCGCACGAAAGGGAAATCGCAAAGTATCGCTGACGGTGTCTGGGTGGGTCGGGCAGCAGGTCATGTGGTGGGACGACGGAGCCGAATCGAATGTCTATGTCCACGACCTTGGGTCATCGATTGGCAGTCACGTGAAGTTTAGCGGCCAGGCAACGATCCTTCCTGGTTTGACGGCGGGCTATGTCCTTCACCTCGAAGCAATCAGCTCCGACAGCCTTACGACCAACCAGGATCGTGCCGATGGTCCCAACGCCTTAACTGGCACAGCCAACGGCGTTTCAACCTTGCAATCGTTTTGGTTTGTCAAAAGCGATCAGCTCGGTAAGGTTTCGGTCGGCAAACAATCGGATCCGGCCAACCACGCTGCGGTTCTAGTAGATGGCTCGGGTTCGCTAGTCCCGGCTAACTGGATCGCATTTGATTTCAACAGCTTCGGCATTCGCGCAAAAAATCGCTCGTTTGTCGGCTCTGGTGGCTTTGTGCCTGATGCATCGTCCTCTGCCCTGGTCTGGGGAGGCCGATACTGTCAAAGTGCTGGCGGTGCCTTGGGGGATTGCGACGGATTTCCGCGAAACACTGTCCGATATGATTCTCCGGACTTCGGGGGGTTTTCGGTCTCTGCCGCGTGGGGCGAGGATGACATCTGGTCAATAGCGACTAGGTATGTCGGCCAATGGAAAGACTTCAAGGTGGCGGCGGTCGCGGCCTATTTCGAGAGCACCGACGAAAATCTGAATCTCGGCGTCAGTGCAACTCAGCAATATTTTCAGGCCGGCGCGTACGTCGAACATATTCCAACGGGTTTGTTCGCTTACGGCGCATATGGACATGACGGCTACGACGCCGACAACATGGGACAGTCAGAAACCTACTATTTGAAGGGCGGTATCCGTCAACGCTGGCTTCCCCTTGGCCACACCGTCCTTTACGGCGAATATTTGCACGCCCACGGCACCGACGAGTTCTCGCAATCAGCTCAGATTGGCAACGGCTTTGATGCGACCGAAGACGCAACTCAGTTGTGGGGCCTTGGCGCGGTCCAGGAAATCGATGCGGCCGCAATGTCAATTTGGGTAAAGTATCGTCACTTGAACTACGACGATAACAACAAAGTCGGCGTTGCCTACGATGACTTCGATTATGTCGGAATGGGCGCACTGATAAACTTCTGAGCGGCGGAGAGATCGTCTCGTCGCGACATTCTTCTATTTCGTTTGAAGAAAATTAGAGCGTAAGCCCTGCGATCGCTTTGACCGACAAATAGAGCAGAATGGTCCCGCTTATCTCGTCTGGCGGGACCTCTTAGGGAAGCCGTTTTGCCTCCGGCACCGGCTTCCCTCTTTATTGTGCGCATGACGCCGGCTGCGAACGCCTCGCGCGCGACGTCCAACTCGGTCGCGGCGATGGGGACGATAGGGAGGCCCAATCCGAAGCTGCGTTCCAGCGGCATGTCGGATTAATGCCAGCACAGTACGGGCTGAGAGCGGGGAGTAGTTCGAGGTGATCGATAAGTGGTGAGTTTGAGCCAACCTATCGCTAGTGCGATGCCTGCCGTGCAGACATGGTGCGCGACGGCCGCTAAATGCAAATGCTGTCGCAATAGCATCTGCTGCCGTCCCATAAGCAGACATGGACTAAAATGTCCTTGTGCGTACCATCTTCTCTCCATTTTCTTTTGTGTCGGTATCCCTTCGCTGGCGATCCCTCACCTCTTCGAGATCTCGTTCGAGAAAGAAGTTCAACATCGTACGAATGAGCGCAACAGCGGCCAGACGAGCCACGGCTTGCCAATCCGTTGTGATGGATGTTTCGATTATGTCGGCGGCTAGCTGAAACGTGAGTCCGGCAACGAGCCATCGCGCATAGCGCAACCACACATCGCGACGTTCGTGTCCCGTCCGGGATCCCAACAACACAACACTACCGTTCACGAACGCCTCAATCGTTCCGAGGACGATGATCAGTAGCGCTACCGCATCGATGAGCAGAACCGCTGTTTTTCCGGCTTCAATAAACCAGGCCTCCACGACACACTCCTAGTATTTGCGAGCAGGAAAATGCTTCCTCGTTGCTCAAAGCTAGTGCCGCTTGGCGATGTTGCCGCCCCAAACCGCAAGTTTCCGGTAAGCCCGAGTTACGCGAAATATCACTGACAGCACGAGGTGATGCGAAAGCGCAAAGGCTATACCGTTGATGTAGAGAAATCGTCCGTCCGGCGAGAAGTGCATTTGCTCCTCCTCAATCACATTGCATGCTTCCAGACACTTTGGCTTCTCCGGCGAAGCCGTCCACAAGCTGCGACATGCGCGGATTTTGCGACGAAATCCCGTCTAGGGAAATCATAAAATATACAGCGATTTCAATGACTTAGTCGCTGGCTGTGCTGGCAGTCTGCCGCGAACCAGTCTCTGAAGGGAAATCCCTGCAAACAGTGAATTTAACAGGGAAGTCGCGAAATTTGCGCCGCGTAGATGCCTCGTGTCCCCACAGCTCGCTTGTTTTCCCGCGCTTTTTCCGCTGCACAAATAGCGAAATCCCTAAGCGACCGAACAGGGAATTTCAGGGATTTTGAGAAGCGGGCGGACAATAGCCTCCGAGAAGCTAGTTCTTAGGCACCGGGATGTTTGATTGTATCGATCGACGTGCCTCAAAAAGTGGGTGGGTCGCAAACGAACCACCCCCATTTTTTGCTCTTGAACGGCGACTTCACTTGCCCGACTTTGCGTCTTGGACGCTTCACCCTTGAGGTGGCGGTTGTCCAAGCGAGCCAGTCAAGCCAAGGATGGGCAGTACGTCGGCTGCGCTTCAACCAGGTCCTCGAGCCAAGCTCGGACCTGATGAGCGCTGCGTGATGTCGGGCCCTCGATTGGCGACTTCCATTCTAGTGGTGAACGTATCTGTTCACAGCCTGGAGTGCGAAGTCGATGGCAAATGCTCGATCAACCAAGACCCCGGTTCGGCCCGCGGCCGGTCTCAAATCAGCTCTACAGGAGAAGTCGCGGAACCGGCGGCAGTCGCAAAAGACACTGGCCTCCTGCGAAGGTTCGGCCGCTCGTCAGCGCAACGATCTCGTACCGAACCTGGATGTCGAATATTTACCTACCGGCGCCCTGCACTCAGCGGACCGACGAGTACGCCGATCGGCTGCCCCACAATCTGCCAAGGTCCAACTGAGCCTGAAGCGGTTCGGGATCTGTGTTCCGATCTTGATCGATAGTGACGGTCGCATCGTGCACGGGCACGTCGTCTGGGAGGCAGCCCGCAGCCTCGACCTCGAAACCGTACCGGTCATCCGGATTGAACATCTTAACGACAGCGAGCGCCGTGCGCTCTCGATCGCTCTCAATCGGCTTGCCGAAACGGGTGACTGGGATATCGAGGCTCTCAAGGTTGAGTTCGAGGAGCTGATAGAACTTGATGAAGACATCCTCGCAACCGGCTTCGAGCTTGCTGAGGTTGATACCCTTCTGCTCGAAAAGGATGGCGACAGTCCCGAAGACGAGGTCCTCCCGCCGCTTCCCCCAGTCGAGCGTTTCTCGACCGGGAGATATCTGGGTATTGGGAGACCATCGACTGATTCAAGGCGACGCACGTGACCGCGAAGCCTATCAGCGGCTCATAGGAGCTGACGAGGGTGCCCAGCTCGCCTTGACCGACGTCCCGTTCAACGTTCCGATCCAAGGCCACTGTACGGGCCAGGCACATCATCGAGAGTTTCAGGTCGCGCACGGTGAACTGAGCCGTGAAGAGTTCGATGTCTTCAACAGGGATTGGATGCAACTCGCATCATCGGTCCTTGTCGACGGGGGCCTTCTCGCGACGTTCATCGATTGGCGCAGCGTCGAACTCATCCTCTCCGCCGGGCGCGAGCTCGATTTGGGTCTCTTGAACATCATCGTCTGGTCAAAATCTAACGCCGGGCAAGGCAGCCTCTGGCGATCGGCGCACGAGATGCTTCCGGTCTTCAAGAAGGGTAGCGCATCGCACAAAAATAACGTCGAGCTCGGGCGCTGGGGACGCTATCGCAGCAATGTCTGGACGTATCCGGGTGCATCCAGCGTGGGCTCGGATGCGCGCGAAGGCCTGGCTGTACATCCGACCGTTAAGCCGCGTGCGATGCTCGAGGACGCCCTTCTCGATATCACGGACCGCGGCGACGTCGTCCTCGACTGCTTCCTCGGATCGGGCTCGATGCTGCTTGCGGCAGAGGCGACCGGTCGCATCTGCCGCGCAATCGAGATCGACGGCCGGTACTGTGATGTCGCGATCCACAGATGGCAGCAGATGACGGGATACGAGGCGATCCTTGAAGAAACTGGCGAGACGCATGCTGCGGCCGCGCGACGGCGCAGTACAGCGTCCCCGCACGAGGGAGAGCACCAATGTCTGAGAAGCCAATCAAGGTGTCATCGAAGGATGCTGTTGGTTACGGTCGTCCTCCGAAACAGCATCAGTTTAAGCCTGGTCAATCAGGCAACCCGAAGGGTCGACCGAAGGGCGCGCCGACCCTCCAGGAGATCATGGCAAAAGAGGCCACCAAGCACATCAAGATAAAGCAAGGTGAGAACATCGTCACCGTTTCTAAGTTGGAGGCGCTTGCGCGACGTGTCTTTAGCAAAGCACTCGAGGGCGATCTTGCAGCGGCCCGCGTGATTTTCCAGCTGGCTGCCGAACCGGAGGCGGCGGCGAATGCAGGTTCCGGAGAGCCCTTCGCGTTGCCGAGCGACGATACCATCAAGCGTATGCTGAAACGGTTTGATCACCTGAATTCGACAGGCGGAAGCAAATAAGATGAGCGCGTTAGCTGTTCCGAAGCAGACAGGCGACGACATCGAGCCGTTCGATGCTTTGATCGCAATGGCACGCGCCGACTTCATGTGTTTCGTGGAGCTGACGTTCAGAGTTCTGCACCCGGGCAGCGACCTTGTCTATGCAGACTATCTACAAGTCTTGGCCGATCTGTTGATGCAGGTGGAAGAGGGAAAGTATCGACGCGTCAACATCAACCTACCACCACGACACATGAAGTCGATGATGGTGTCCGTCTTCTACGTCGCGTGGCGCCTAGGACGCAACCCGGCATCCAAGTTCATCGCGATCTCGTATGGCGACGATCTTGCACACGATCTTTCGGTGATGACCCGTACACTGATGCTGTCGCCAATCTACGGACAGATTTTTCCTGAAACGGTTCTCGACAAAAAATCCGAAGATCACATTCGTACGACCCAAAAAGGTGGCCGCTATGCGACAGCGGTCGGAAGCGACATCACGGGCTTCGGTGCCGACCTCATCATCGTCGACGATCCGATACAGGCCGATGACGCCGGTTCGGAGCACGTTAAAGCTCGCGTTCGCGATTGGATGTCGAACTCGGTTTCGACGCGTTTCAACGATCAGTCAAAGGGTGCACTTATTCTTGTCATGCACCGGCTGGCTCCGGACGACCTTTCGGCAACGCTCGAACCGAATGCCGATTTCGTTCTGAAGCTGCCGATGATTGCTGAAAAAGAAGAGAAGTACGAGTGTCACGGCAAGCTGACGATGCACCGCCGGCCCGACGATGTGCTCAATCCGGCGCGCATGACAGCAGAGGACGCGGCGAAGCTCAAAGCCAGTCTTCCGCGTCACGTCTGGGACGGTCAGTATCAGCAGCGACCGACGGTTGGCGGATCTGGCATGCTCTCGGTCGAACGTTTCCAGCGGTTCGATTTATCGAAGCCGCCGAAGTTCGAACTGAGCATTCATTCCTGGGATGTCGGCGCGACCGTAAGCGGAAATGCGAGCGTCTGTACGAAGTGGGGGCTGGCCGCCAATACAGACAACAGAGACGCGCTTCATTTGACACAAGTTATCTCGGTGAAGCTTGAACTGCCGGAGGTACTTGCAACGATCAAGGCTGAGATCGAGCGGGACCGGCCAGCTCTAGTGGTTGTCGACGAGCGGGGCGTTGGTCTAGGCGTAGCGCAGCATCTGAGGCGGACCGGCTATCGCAACATATCGTCGTCCACGGCAACGTCCTCCCCGATCATGCCGGGAGCAGCACCAAAATGTCGACCATCCGACACCAAGATAGAACGTTTCGGACGAGCGATCCTCAGAATTGATGCCGGCGAAGTACTGATACCGATGTCGGCATCATTTCTAGAAAAGTTTCTCTACGAGGTGAGCGCGTTTCCAAATATTTCCGATGACGACCAGGTCGATAGTATGACTCAGGTCGTTGCAAACTTTGAAAATGCAATCAGAGAAGCTCGGCGACTTCTACGGAATGGTCTGACGTGATGGTGACCTCCATGCAGCAATTCTCGGCTAGACAGCATCCGAAGGGGTTACATTTCGGGCACAATGCCGACTGAGTAAGCGTAGCACCGATCTCCTTCATCTAGTTACTCCCAGAAACCAAGCCAAAACGCATCGTCATGCGCTGGCACATATCTTGCTATCATTCTATTGTTCTATTTGTAGTATGATCAGCACGATTTAAGGCTAGCAAAGCGAGAGGAGTGGGAATGCTTCAACGGGTTGTCTCTCTGGCAGTGGGCTTGCTCACCGTCTCTTTTGGTGCTGCACAGGCAGCGGATACGATTCCGATCAAGCCCGAGCCGGGCACTGTCAAAATCGGCGTGCAGCCGTGGCTTGGCTATGGTCCTTGGCACATCGCTGCTGCAAAGGGCATCTTCAAGAAGAACGGCCTCGACGACGTTCAGATCGTGAACTTCTCGGAGCAGAAAGATATCGACGCCGCGATGGCGGGTGGTCAGCTCGACGTCGAGAGCGTGCCGACGCACAGTGCTCTTGTTGTTGCCCAGGCGGGCACGCCTCTCAAGATCGTCTTGCTCTTGGACTTCAGTCTCAAGGCCGACGCGATCATGGCGAAGGGCGTCGATAGCGTCAAAGATTTCAAAGGCAAACAGGTGGCATTCGAAGAGGGTTCCACCAGCGATGTCCTGATCAACTACGCCCTTGCGCAGAATGGCATGTCGATCAACGATATCCAGCGCGTGCCGATGCCAGCGGCGCAGGCTGGATCAGCGCTGATTGCGGGCCAGGTGCCGATCTCCGTAACGTATGAACCATATCTCACGGTCGCGCTCGGTCAGGACAAGGCCGCGAAAATCGTCTACTCCGCGGGCGAAGACCCTGGCCTCATCAGCGATGTGCTGACGGTTCACGAGGACATGATCAAGAAAAAGCCGGGTCAAATTCTCGCGCTGATTAAATCTTGGGACGAGGCGCTCGCCTTTTACCGGGCAAATGAAAAAGAAGGCCGCGCCATCATCGCGAAGGCAGTGGGCAGCACACCGGAAGAACTCGCGACCGCATTCGACGGCGTGCAGTTCTATTCCGTTGCGGAGAATGCCCAGCATCTTGGCACGGATTTCGAGAGCAAGACGATCAAGGATGTCGCCAAGGCTGCCAAGGCCGCGAAGATCTTGCAGTCGGACGACGTTCCGGCCGGATTCATCGACAGCAGCTTTGTTGAAGCAGCAGGCAAATGAACGCTCTCGACCGAAGTGTCGCCACAGATTCCGTCGCTGCATTCCCGATGCAGCGACGGCCGTCTCGGCGGCTGCTCAATCTCACCGCTACAATAGAGCCGCAACGCTTTGTGGCGATAGCTTGCCTGGCATTTCTCCTCATTCTCGGTGTGTGGTGGGCCGTAACGGAAGCGGGCCTCGTGCGCTCGCTGTTTCTGCCGTCCCCGCCAAAAGTTCTCCATCGCCTCATCTCTCTGGCTCAAAGCGGTGACTTGGCGAACGATCTTGTGACGAGTCTCGCCAGAATAGCGATTGCCTTCGCGCTGTCATGTGCGCTGGCTATCCCAGGTGGCATCCTGATCGGCTCCTACCGCGTTTTGGACGCTTTCTTCGAACCCGTCATAGATTTCATACGCTACATGCCGGTGGTCGCATTCGTGCCCTTGACGATCTTATGGTTCGGGACGGGCGAATTTCAGAAGTGGCTGATAATCTGGATCGGCACGTTCTTCCAACAGATCTTGATGGTGCAGGACAGCGTTAAACGTGTGCCGCGTGATTTCGTCGATGTCGGCCGTACGCTGCAAATGCCGGAGCGCAATATTCTCTTCAGGATTGTGTTGCCATCTGCCGCGCCCGGTATTTGGGATGGGATGCGTATCTGTCTCGGTTGGGCTTGGTCCTGGCTCGTCCTAGCGGAACTCGTCGCTGCAACATCAGGTCTGGGCTATCGCATTACGGTAGCGCAGCGCTATTTCCAGACCGACACGATCATTGGCTACGTTGTCGTGCTCGGCGTCCTTGGCTTAGTTTCCGATCAAGTGATGAAATTCATCGGACGCCGCATGTTCAAGTATCTAGAGGCCGGCCGATGACGCGCTATCCTAAATTGAAAGTCGATGCCGTCTCAAAGTATTTCGGCACTGGTGCAGCGCGTACGAAAGCTGTCGACAACGTCACGATTTCGCTCGTCGAGAACGAATTCGTCGCTCTCGTTGGAGCGTCGGGATGTGGCAAGAGCACGTTGCTGTCTATCATCGCTGGCCTGCAGACCTGCGAAGAGGGTGTCATTCTCGTCGATAATGTGCCGATCGACGGGCCCGGCCGTGACCGCGGCGTTGTCTTTCAGGGCTATACGCTCATGCCTTGGTTGACGGCTCAACAGAACGTTGAGTTCGCCCTGCAGGCCGCGGGCATGAACCGGAAAGACGCGAGAGATGTCGCGCTCGAACACATTAAGCTCGTGCGGCTAGAGAAATTCAAGGACCGTTACCCGAACCAACTGTCAGGTGGCATGAAACAGCGCGTTGCGATCGCGCGTGCGCTGTCATACCGGCCGAAGATCCTCTTGATGGACGAGCCTTTTGGCGCACTCGATGCGCTCACGCGCCATCACATGCAGGAATTGCTGACCGGCATCTGGGAAAAGCACAAGCTGACGGTTCTGTTCGTCACGCACGACGTAGACGAAGCCGTATTTCTCGCCGATCGCGTTCTGGTCATGAGCAATCAGCCCGGCAAGATCAAACTTACCGTGCTGATAGACTTGCCGCGTCCGCGTGTACCGGCAGTGATGGCAACCGACGCATTTCGGCATGCTCATTGGACGGTGCTGCAGAGCATCCGCGAAGAGTCGATCCAAATTGCAGATATGGAAAGTACTACACTATGAGTTCAACTATCCTCGCGGGCGAATATGACTTCATCGTCTGCGGCGGTGGCGCATCCGGCGCGGTCGTTGCGGCGCGTTTGGCAGAACGTCCAGAAATTCGCGTTTTGCTGTTGGAGGCGGGTGGAGACGAACGCATTCCGGAAATCGACGATGCTAAAATCTGGATGCGCAACATCGGCGGCGAACGTGATTGGAGCTTTAAGTCCGAACCGCATCCTGGCCTCAACGGTAGACGGGCACCGTTGCCGATGGGCAAAGTTTTGGGCGGCGGATCGAGCATCAATGGATTGGTCTGGGCGCGCGGCCACAAGAACGATTTCGATCAATGGGCGGAAGAAACGGGTGACGACGGCTGGAGCTATAATTCGGTCACCAAGGCTTACAAAGAGATCGAGGACTGGCACGGCCCAAACGGCTCGGGAATGCGCGGCAAGGGCGGTCCAGTTTACATTACGCTTCCTGACGATCCGATTCCTGTTGCGCCCGCGCTGGTCGATGCTGCCCACGCCTTAGGCATTCCGCGCACCGACGATCTCAACGCGGAGACGATGGAAAGCGACGGCGGCTGCGGTATCGCCAATATCACGGTGAAAGACGGCATTCGAATCTCGACGGCGAGCGCCTATCTCCGGCCCCGTATGCACCAGCCGAACCTCACTGTCATTCTCGGCGCTGAAGTCGAGCGTGTGCTTTTCACCGGCCGGCGCGCGACTGGCGTTGCGTTCACCTGTCATGGCAAGCAGCTGATCGCCCACGCAACGTGCGAAATCATCTTGTCGCTCGGAGCAATCAACACGCCGAAGGTTCTGATGCTTTCAGGCATAGGCGACGAGGCTGAGCTTGCGCGGCATGGTATCCCGTTGAAGCAGCATCTGCCGGGCGTCGGCCGCAATCTGCAGGATCATATCCTCGTTGCAGGCTGTGTTTGGGCGTATTCAAAACCTGAGCCACCGCGCAACAACTCGGCAGAATTCACATTTTTTTGCAAAAGTGATCCCTCGCTCAAGACGCCGGACCTTCAGCCCATTCTCGAAGAGTGCGGCTTCGGATCCGAAATCACGCGCGACCAATACAACGTGCCGGTCGATCCCTCGCAGGCGTTTACGCTGGCACCAGGGCTCGTGCGCCCACAAAGCCGCGGCTACATCGAGCTGACAGGGCCGCGTGCGTCCGATCCACTTCGCATCCATGCCAATCTGCTCAGCGATCCGGCAGATATGAAGGCCCTCGTTCGCGCCGTCGAGATCTGCCGCGAAATCGGCAATTCGGCGGAGCTTAAGGCGTTCACTGAGCGGGAGATCATGCCCGGCCCCCTCAAGGGCGCCCAGCTCGAGAACTTCCTGCGTAACGCTGCCGGCACGTATTTTCATGAGACGTGCACCGCAAAGATGGGACGCGATCCGATGGCGGTCGTGAACGGGGCGCTGCAGGTTTATGGTGTCGATGGTCTGCGCGTGGCTGATGGTTCTGTCATGCCCGCGGTCACGACAGGCAACACGATGGCGCCCTGCGTGATGATCGGTCATCGAGCTGCCGACCTGCTTCTCGCTAGCCATTCGAGCGGCTAATACCTTGGTTTACGGTAAAACATATTGTTATTCTATAAATAGTATGTTTTGCTTCTGGCGCTCGCTGGCCTTGGCACCCACGAGACTAAGAACCGGGAGCATGGCAAATACGATGAAGCCAACCATAGGAATCATAGGGGGCACAGGCGATCTGGGATCGGGCTTGGCTAAGGTCTGGGCCGCCGCCGGTTACAAAGTGATTGTCGGTTCGCGCTCAAAAGACAAGGCAGAAGCCTCTGCTGCCGAGATTGGTCATGGCGTTACTGGGTTGTCGAATGGAGAGGCCGCAGCCACAGCGACAATCATCGTGCTAACGATTCCGTTCAGCAATCATGCTTCGACTATTGCCGAGATCAAGGATGCGGCGCAGGGCAAGATCGTCATTGATGCCACTGTGCCGCTCGTGCCGCCAAAAGTGTCGACCGTACAGCTCCCGGTAGACGGCTCGGCCGCGCAGATATCGCAACGGCTTTTCGGTGACGGAGTGAGGGTCGTTTCGGCATTTCATAATGTGGGCGCCAAGAAGCTTCACTCTGGCGGTCGCGCTGATTGCGATGTGCTTGTCTTCAGCGATGATAAGAACGCACGCAGCACGGTCGTTGAACTGGCTGGTGTGGTGGCGCGTCGTGGCGTTGCCGGCGGCGCGTTGGCGAATTCCGCCGCCGCTGAGGCAATGACGTCCGTCCTTATCTGGATCAACCGGCAATATAAGGTTCCGAGCGCCGGCATTGGTATTACCGGGCTGGAAGCCAACGAGGCGGTATAGACACGATGCAAACCGCGCCCGTCACATTGTTTGCTTTGCGAGGAGTTCCGTTGATCGAGCCAGGCGACGATCTGGCTGCGATCCTCGCGGCGGCGGTTCGAGATAACGGTGTCGGTCTGCAAGACAGCGATATTCTGGTTGTCGCGCAAAAGATCGTATCGAAGGCCGAAGGCCGCTATGTCGATCTCGAAGCCGTCGTGCCGTCGGAAGAAGCCAAAGCTCTGGCGCAACGAAGTGGCAAAGATCCTCGGCACGTCGAAACAATTCTCAGTGAATCCGACGATATCGTCAAAGTCGGGCCCCACCTCATTATTGCCGCCCACAAGCTCGGTTTCGTGATGGCCAATGCCGGCATCGACGAGTCGAACATCTCCCATGGCGAGGGAGCAGGCCGATTGCTTCTCCTGCCTTGCGATCCCGACGGCAGCGCAGCATCCATCAAAGCGGCACTCGATGCGGATTTCGACGTGGCGATCGGCGTCATCATTAACGACAGTTTCGGTCGGCCGTGGCGCAATGGCGTCGTGGGGATAGCCATCGGCAGCGCAGGAGTTCCATCACTGGTCGATCTTGTTGGCAGCTCTGATCTCTTTGGTCGCGAGTTGCGGGTGACGGAAGTTGCCATTGCCGACGAACTTGCGTCGGCAGCTTCGCTTTTGATGGGGCAGGCGGGGGCGGGGTTGCCTGCCGTGATTGTTCGCGGCTTTCAAGCGAGCGCACCTGAGCGCTCGGCGTCGGTGCTCGTTCGCGACAAGGAGAGGGATCTCTTTCGATGAGCACGCCCATGCCGCAATCAAATGAGGTCGGCAGCGTCGTGGCGCTCTGCGGTGGTGTCGGTGGCGCGAAGCTTGCGCTCGGATTGCAACGCGTTCTCGGGAAAAGTCTCAAGCTGATTGTCAACACGGGTGACGATTTCGAACATCATGGTTTGATGGTCTCTCCTGATATCGATACCGTGCTCTACACGCTATCCGGACTTTCCGATCAAGAACGTGGCTGGGGGCGCGCCGATGAAAGCTGGAATTTCATGGCCTCACTCGCAGAACTCGGAGGCGAAGCATGGTTTCAGCTTGGCGATAAAGATCTGGCGCTGCATGTGCTGAGAACTCAACGCCTGCGGGCGGGAGAGACGCTTACGTCTTTTACGAGCGCTATCGCGCAGCAGCTCGGGATCACAGCGACGATTCTGCCGATGTCGGATCAACCGGTACGGACGATCGTCGAAACGCCAGACGGTGACCTGCCCTTTCAAGATTATTTCGTCAAACATCGATGCGAGCCGAAAGTCAGCGCCATTCGCTTCGAGGGCGCAGAATCGGCCCACGTAAGTGATGCTGTTCAAAAGGCGTTGCAATCGCCGATGCTGCGCGCCGTCATAATCTGCCCATCTAACCCGTTTCTTAGCATCGATCCTATTCTTGCGACGCCAGGCGCTCTCGATCTTCTAGATCGTGTCGACGCGCCGGTCATTGCCGTTTCTCCGATCATCGGTGGCGCTGCCGTCAAAGGGCCGACTGCGAAAATCATGGCACAGCTCCACATGCCGACGAATTCGAAGGCCATCGCAGAACACTATCGCGGCATTATCGATGGTCTCATCATCGACGAAGTCGATGCGATCGATGCCAGCTCGATCGAACTCGCAACCATGGCTACGCGCACGATGATGACAAGCGCCGCCGACAAGGAGCGTTTGGCGCATGCCTCTCTCGCCTTCGCCAACGAACTCCGTCAAGCTAGAGTCTCGCGATGATTCAGAACATGCTACAGAACAATATTTGGGCCATTGTCCCTATCAGACGGTTCGCGGGCGCGAAAAGTCGTCTGAGCGATGTGCTCAATCCGCACGAGCGCGCAACGCTCGCTAAAGCCATGGCCGCAGACGTTCTCGAACAGTTGGCTTGCACGCGCGGATTAGCGGGTACCCTGGTCGTGACGTCGGATCTCGACGCCCATGCGCTCGCTGCGGACTTCGGCGCGAGAGTTGTTGCGGAGCCAACGGAGGCGGGGCTCAATGCCGCGATCTCTCAGGGTATTCGAACGGTCGGAAAATTTCGAAATAATCCCGCAATCATGGCGGTGCCGGCCGATCTTCCATTCGTTACGGCAGCGGAGCTTTCGGAAGCCGTGTCCGCGTTGAAGACGCATGCGGTCGTCATTACCGAAGCGGTGCGGGATGCGGGCACTAATATTTTAGGCTTATCGCCATGGAACGTCATGGATCCGGCGTTCGGAACCGATAGCTTTGCCCGACATCTTTCATTAGCCCGCAGTGCCGGTCTAGAGCCGCTGGTCCTGCCACTGCGGGGCGCCGGGCACGATGTTGATGTTCCCTCGGATCTCGTCATGGGTGCATCGCTTCGTTGTGGCCTGCGAACGCTCGCATGCCTGGCGAGCTTTCGGCATTTCGCGCCGAAACGGCAGTTTGAGCTCGTAATTTGATGACAGGCGTTTCCGATATTCTCTCGCGTAAATCTGGTTCGCGCCTCAGTCGCGACGAGGCGATGGCGCTCGTCGACCTCGACGATATCGCGCCGCTTCTCGACGCCGCCGCTCGGCGCAGGGACGCAGCACACGGAGACGTGGTTTCATATTCCCGCAAAGTCTTCATTCCGCTGACGCAGCTGTGTCGCGATGTCTGTCACTACTGTACTTTTGCCCATCCCCCGCGCAAGGGAGAGCGTGCTTATCTGACGCGCGATGAAGTCCTGTCCATTGCGATGAGCGGTAAGAAGGCTGGATGCAAGGAAGCGCTTTTTACACTCGGAGATAAGCCGGAGCTGCGCTACGAATTCGCGCGCGACGAGCTGCGCGCGCTCGGCCACGATACGACGCTCTCATACGTCGCTGAGATGGCCTCCGTCGTCCTTAAGGAAACCGGGTTACTCCCTCACATCAATCCCGGTCTCATGTCCGACGATGATCTGCTCTCGCTTCGCAGCGTTGCAGCTTCGCAAGGCATCATGCTTGAGAGCGCGTCCGAGCGCCTGTGCGAAAAAGGCCAAGTACATTACGGCTCGCCCGATAAGGCGCCAGCCGCGCGTCTCGACACGATCCGGCGCGCTGGCGTCCATGGCATTGCCTTCACGTCCGGCATTCTGATCGGCATCGGCGAGACACGTGAGGAGCGTATCGATGCGCTCGTTGCGCTGCGCGACCTCAACGACCAGTATGGGCATATACAAGAAATCATCGTCCAGAATTTTAGACCCAAGCCCGGCACACGCATGGCTGACGTCGCAGCGCCGACGCTCGATGATCATCTCTGGACGATTGCAATCGCGCGGCTACTCTTCGAGCCAGAAATGAATATCCAAGCGCCGCCGAACCTGAGCGCCGGGGATCTACCGGCACTCGTCTCGGCTGGCATCAATGATTGGGGTGGCGTATCGCCGGTAACGCCGGACTTCGTCAATCCGGAAGCGCCTTGGCCGCATGTGAGGGTTCTCGAACAAGAAACAAGCGCCGTTGGAAAAGCGCTCCGCGAACGTGTCGCAATTTATCCCGCGTTCGCACGGCAGCCGTCGAAGTGGGTCGACAGAACCGTGTTAAAGCCGTTATTCGTCATGACTGACGCGGACGGATGGCCGCGAACAGATACTTGGTGCGTCGGCCGACTGGAAGAGCCACCTGCGCACGACGTCAAGCTCGTGCGTGCGAGAAAATCGCATCAAGCGTCCGACCGGATTCGTGCAGTTCTCGACAAGGTATCGGACGGCAGATGCCTTGGCGAAGATGATATCGTCTCGCTATTTCGCGCTCAGAGCGACGACTTTTCTGCGGTTTGCCGCGCTGCCGATGAACTGCGACGGCGCACAAACGGCGACGTCGTAAGCTACGTCATTACGCGGAACATCAACTACACCAACATCTGCTATTTCAAATGCCAGTTCTGCGCGTTCTCGAAAGGCAAACTGAGCGAAAATTTGCGCGGCAAGCCGTACGACCTCGGCCTTGATGAAATCGCACATCGCGCCTTTGAGGCTTGGGACCGCGGCGCGACAGAAGTCTGTATGCAGGGCGGCATTCATCCGTCCTACACAGGCCAACGGTATCTCGATATCTGCAACGCCGTAAAAACGCGTGTGCCACAGATGCATCTCCACGCGTTTTCGCCACTTGAAGTGGCACAGGGCGCGAAGACGCTCGGTATCACCGTTCGTTCGTTTCTTGGGCAACTCAAGGCGGCCGGCCTCGGAACGCTGCCCGGAACGGCAGCTGAAATCCTGGACGACGAAGTTCGCCAGCAGCTATGCCCCGATAAGCTCGACACCGCCGAATGGCTCGACGTTATGAGGACGGCCCACCTGTCCGGCTTCAAGTCGACGGCAACGATCATGTTCGGTCACATCGACCGCTATGAACATTGGGCGCGACACCTGCTGCGCATTCGCAATCTGCAAATCGAGACCGGCGGGTTCACGGAGTTCGTTCCGCTACCGTTCGTGCATATGGAAGCGCCGATGTATCTCAAAGGTCGCGCACGGCCAGGACCGACGTTCCGTGAAGCGATACTGATGCATGCAGTATCGCGACTTGTGCTGCATCCGCACATCACGAACATTCAAGCGTCCTGGGTAAAGCTAGGCGCCGACGGTGTTCGCCTATGCCTTGACGCAGGTGTGAACGATCTCGGTGGCACGCTGATGGATGAGAGTATCTCGCGTTCGGCGGGCGCAAGTCACGGCCAGGAAATGACGCCGGAACGAATGGAAGAGATCATTCGCACGTCTGGCCGACAGCCGCGGCGACGCACCACGCTCTACGAAATGGCGTCCACCGCGACACGCGAGATCCGTGGCGTAAACGCAGAAGAGCAGCAGCTCTCGCTCTAACACTCACCGCCCCAAAAATCGATGATCTGACCTTCGACTAAAAAGCGCGCAGAAAGACCATAATATGAACTAGTCATCCTATTGTTGGTATGATTATCTCACATTCGAAATTCGAGAGCGCTTCGCTCGAAACGAGTTTGAGCGGCCAATTCCGAACGTCGGAAGCTGCTGAATGATGCCGGCCTGCGCCGGCCAAGGAGGAATGGGTGTCGACGCCCACAGTGCAGCCTTACGCGACCCTGAGGGAAAACCTCGCCGTGCGTGATCGAAGTCTTCGAGAAAAGGTGATGTCTCTCGCAGAGGCCGCCGCTCTTATCCCTGATGGCGCGTCGGTTGGAATCGGCGGATCGACGATGTCGCGAACTCCGATGGCGATGATCTGGGAATTGATCCGCCAGCGCCGCAAAGCCCTGTCGTGCTCGCGCTGCATCGTTTCGACGGATGGTGATCTTCTTTTCGGATCCGGCGTCGCTGACGAGATTGTCACGAGCTGGTTCGCGCAAGGCATCCTTTGGGGATTGTCGAAGGTAATGCGCCACCACGTCGAGAAGGGCGACAAGCGCTATCAAGAATGGAGCCATATGGCGATCGGTATGCGCTTTCGCGCCGGCGGCATGGGCGTACCTTTTCTGCCGATCCGCTCGATGCTCGGCTCCGACGTCATGGCCCAGCGTCCGGAAGTGCGTGAAACGGATTGTCCCTTCACGGGTGAGAAGTTGCTTTTGGTGCCGGCGCTCAATCCTGATGTCGCATTGATCCACGTCCAGCGCTGTGACGCCTATGGCAACGCGCAGATTGATGGCCTTCAATTCATGGACATCGACCTCGCAATGGCCGCCAATTGCGTAATCCTGACGACGGAACGCATCGTCTCGAACGATCAAATCCGGCGTGCGCCCGATCACACGAAGATACCGTTCTTCTGCGTCGATGCCGTCGTCGAGGTTCCTTACGGCTCGGCGCCGCATGAATGCTACGGCCTTTATGAGCCGATGATGCAGCACATGGAATCTTATGTGGCGCAGGCCAACGCGGATCCTGTTGGAGGTGTGCTGAAATATCTTGAACGCTATGTCTACGAACCGAAGAACTGGGCCGCTTTCCTTTCGCTAATCGGGATGGAGGAACTCCTCGAAGCAACGAGGAAAGGCCGGAGCATGTACAATGACTGAGCGCAACAGCTACAGCGCAGCCGAGATCCTGACGGTCCTCAGCGCTCGCCAGCTCAAAGATGGGCAAGTCGTCTTCGCGGGCATCGGCATCCCGCTTCTCGCCGCAACGCTTGCGCAGCGCACCGGTTGCCCGGGTTTGACCATTCTGTTTGAAGGCGGGGTGGTTGGTGCATTTGTCGAGCCAGGCAAGCTGCCGCCATCGACCAACGATCAGCGCTGTACGAAGCGGGCGAACATGGTGCTCGGCAGCGCCGACGTGCTTTTGCTTCTTCAGCGCGGATACGTCGATATCGGGTTCATGGGCGGCGCGCAGATCGATCAATTCGGCAATCTCAATTCATCCTATATCGGCGATCCAGCCGCGCCGAAGACGCGTCTGCCGGGAACGGGTGGCGGCAACGATATTTCGAGCCTCACGAATATGATCGTGGCGATGAAGCACGAGAAGCGTCGCTTCGTGGAGTATGTCGATTTCATCACGAGTCCGGGATTCATCCGCGGGCACAACACGCGAGCCGAGCTCGGCCTTCCAGCCGGCGGCATGTTTCGTGTCATCACCGAGCTGGCTGTATTCGGATTTGATGACGAGACGCGGCGCATCAAGGTGCTTGCACTCAATCCCGGCGTGACGTCCGAAGAGGTGCAAGACAACACCGGATTCGATCTGACTTTCGATAGCAACGTCTTGGTAACCGAGCCGCCGACCAGTCGAGAGCTTGAAACGCTCAGGATGCTCGATCCCGAACGTCTTTTTACCGCCTAAGAAAAATTCACTGAGGACTAAGATGACAATGCTTTCCAAAACGTTCGGCGTCGCGGCACGGAATTTTACGGCCTATCCCGAAATGCCGAATGCGCGGCAGCTCGTCGATTATGGCGTTCGTGCCGAAGAGTTGGGATACGATTCCGTTTGGGTGTGGGATCATATGCTGCTCGGTGTCGATCCGAATTTTCCTATTATCGATTCTCTCACCGTCCTGACCGGAATTGCAGCACGCACCACGCGCATCAAGATGGGCACGGGCATTCTCGTTCTGCCGCTGCGCAACCCTGTTGTGCTCGCGAAGCAGCTCGCGAGCATGGATCAGTTGTCGGACGGTCGCCTGATCATGGGCATGGCGTCCGGCTGGTACAAGCGCGAGTTCGATGCCGTTGGTGTGCCGTTCGAAAAGCGCGGCAAGATCATGGACGAAAATCTCGAAATCCTGAACCGGTTGTGGACCGAAGACAAAGTGACCGGTCAGTACATGCATCACAACATGTCGTCAGCCGTGATGTATCCAAAGCCCGTGCAAAAGCCGCGTATGCCGCTCCTGGTCGGTGGTTATGTTGATAAGGTTCTACAACGCGCTGCGACCGCTGGTGATGGCTGGCTAACGTATTTCTACCGTCCGGCAGATTTCAAGAGGTCCTGGGACAAGATTCGCAGCTTCGCCAAGGATGCGGGAAAAGATCCCGACACGCTTCTCAACGCCTCTCAGCTTCCGATCATGATTGGACCGTCGAAGGCCGCCATCCAAGACGAGATGATGGATTGGCTCAACAAGGAATGGGATTTCCCAGCCCACAGCGATTGCTCGCGCGACAGCGCAATTATGGGGACAGTTGATGAGTGCGTCGAGCAATTGCGCGAGCACATAGCCGTCGGCGTGCAGAAGATCATCTTCGTTCCTTACAAGTATCAACCGGAGCAAGTCGAGATCATCGCGCGTGAAATCATCCCGCGCCTCAAGGCTCTTTGATTTTCTTGAAAATGACGACGTCCCGGAGACATTGGAATGACTGATCCGAACCGTAAGAAGATTCTCGATAAGATCGATACCAGCAAAGATCATGCTGTCGGCTTTCTAAGGGATATGGTGACTATCCCGAGCGTCACCGGCGACGAAGCCGCCATTCAGAAGTTCGTTTCGGAATACATGAAGACCGTAGGCCTCGACGTCGACATGTGGGAGACCAACTGGGAAGAGCTGAAGAAGCATCCTGGCTATCGTCCGGTCGATCGCGGCTATGAAGGTCGTCCGAATATCGTGGCAACGCTCAAAGGCACGGGTGGCGGTCGTTCGCTGCTTCTCAACGGCCATACGGACGTTATTCCGGTTGGCAATGGTGAAGGCTGGAGCGACAATCCTTGGTCTGCGAGTATCAAGGATGGCCGCATCTACGGCCGTGGCTCATGCGATATGAAGAGCGGCGTCGCGAGCCATATCCTGGCTGTGCAATACCTGAAGGAACTCGGCCTGACGCCCAAGGGCGACGTTATGATCAACGTCGTCATTGACGAAGAGGTCAGCGGTCACGGCACCCTCGATACGGTCATTCGCGGCTATACGGCGGACGCAGGCATTTCCGGCGAGACTAGCGACCTTGCTGTCCAGCCAGCATGCATCGGGCGCATCTGGTTCGAGATCGAGATCCAAGGCAAGCCTGCAGGTATCCAGCAACGTTACAAGGGCATCAGCGGCATCGAGCTTGGTAACAAGATCACTAAGGCCGTCGCCGATCTGGAAGCCAAGCGCATCGCGACAGTGACGCATCCGCTCTATCCAAGCGCAATCGACTCGCTGCCCTGCATCGTCGGTAGCTTCCAAGCCGGCAACTATCCGAGTGCCTTTCCCGCGAGTTGCTTGCTGAAAGGTAGTATCGGAACGGTGCCAAGCGAAGATCATGAGGGCGTCAAGCAGAGCTTGGTTGACGCCGTCGCTGAGGCGGCCGCGCAAGATCCATGGATGAAAGATCATCCACCGGTCGTGCGGTTCGTCGGCTACGATGCCGAGGCATCGGAAATTCCGCGCAACCATCCGATCGTCGAAACGGTGTCGCGCGCCTACACTGAAATCACCGGCAACGAGCCGGTCATCAGCGGCCGACAAGGTGCTGCCGACACGCGCTTTCTCAACAGCTATGGCAATACTCCGACCGTCATTTTTGGTCCGGGCTCAACAGCCATCATGCATGCTAATGACGAGTACGTTTCGATCGACGACTACATCACGTCGATTAAGGTCATGGCGCTGAGCATTTACGATTGGTGCAACAGCGAAACGGCCCAGTGAACTCATTAGGGGTGCCGACTGCCCAAACAATCGGCACCTCTGCGATGCCACGCTACCGATTGCCGATCAGGAAAGGCCCATTGAGCTCGAATTGACGGAGTAAATGACGAAGTTGGGGGTATCCTTTTCTGTATTTGCGGGATACCTCTCGTCAGAGCACTTTGACGGTCATCCATAAATCGAGCTCATGAACAAACTTTCCCTGATTTACGATCGCAGCCGGGTCCCGCTTTATCTCCAGGTCGCCTCGGTAATGCGCCAACGCATTGAAACCGGGCACTGGAAGGAAGGCGAGAAGATCTCAACGCTCGAAGAGCTTGAGAAAGAATTTCTTGTCGCCCGCGTTACGATCCGCCAAGCCGTTGAGATTCTGCGCGATGAGGGCCTGCTCGATTCCCAGCAGGGCCGCGGCACATTCGTTTCCGGAAAGCCGAAGAATAATCGCTGGTTCAATCTTGCAACCGATTTCGATTCTGTTCTCGAATCGCTCAAGCAGAATGTCGTCAAAAGCGTAAGCGTCCAAGAGAACGCCGGAAAGCCGAACCTCGGTTCAGGCGAAGGGCATCTCGCCGACTCTTATGCGTTTCTGCGAAGCGTCCAATACAACGACGGCGCACCATTTTCCGTCGTCAATCTTCACCTCGATCAGAAGATTTTTGCGCGCGACAGCAAGCGTTTCCTGCGTGGAGCGGCGCTGCCGGTCATTGTCGAAATGGGCGATGTCGTCATAGCACATGCTTATCAGACATTGACGATCGGCGTCGCAGATCCGGAAACCGCGGACCTCTTGAAAATCGGCCTTGGCGAACCGGTGGCTGACTGCCACCTCGTTCTTGTCGACGACCGCGACATCGCGATCTACAGCGCCAACATCCACTATATCAAAGATTGCTTTGCGGTCCGTTCCGACCTTCTCGGAAAAGGTGGAGCAAGAGGCCGTGCATCCGCAAAACGCAGGTGAGTCGTGTCATGCCGTGCCGACGTCAGGCCGGCACGCTCAAGACCTCGCTCGGCTTGCGGCCGACAATCGCTTCATAGCGCGCTTGATCGGTAGCGCCTTCGGTATTGATCACGAAGACGCGCGAATTTTCGTCGAGCCCAATGGCCCTTTTCGCATTCGGATCGGCTAGGGCCGCGATTAACCCGGCAAGCCCGGCACATCCGCTTTCGCCCGAGACAATCGCCGGGTCATTGTTGACCGGCGATGCGAGGCGTCGCATCGCATCTATAGCGTCTTCTTCGCGAAGCGTCATGAAAGCATCCGCGCAGCGGCTGAGGATGCGCCACCCCACCAACGACGGCTCGTAGCATTCGAGCATGGCCATGATCGTCGCTTCTCCTTGAGCGACTTTGACGGTATGCCCGGCCTTCGCGCTTTCAAAAACGCAGGCAGCCAACTCTGGCTCGACAACGATAAATTTTGGGCGTTGAGGGCCATAAACTCCCGCGAAATATCCGGCAACGCCTGCAGCCAAGCCGCCGACGCCAGCCTGCACAAACACGTGGGTCGGCGGCCGCGGCATGTCTCGGACGGCTTCTCCGAGCATCGCCGTATAGCCTTGCATAACGAGACTCGGAATACGCTCGTAGCCGGGCCACGAGGTGTCGGAGACGACGATCCATCCACGCTCGTCGCAAACGCGCTCGGCTTCCGCGACGGAGTCATCGTAACTGCCGTTGACGCGGATCATCGTGGCGCCGAACTTCGCGATGGCCTCGACGCGCTCGTCACTGACGCCGGAGTGGACGAAGATCGCAGCTTTGGCGCCGACGAGTTCGGCGCCTGCGGCGACCGAACGGCCGTGATTGCCGTCAGTCGCACAGCCGACGGTCATCCGTTCGGCGATATGACGGACTTCGGGCGAGTGCAGATCGCGAATGTCGACGGGCTTGCCCAGCTGTCGACTTGCTTCTTCAAGAACCAGACGAATAACCGCGTAAGAACCACCGAGCGCTTTGAAGCTGCCGAGTCCAAGACGTGTGCTCTCGTCTTTGATCTCTATCGAAGCGACGCCGAGTTCGCGCGCCAGACCCGGCAGCCGCCGTAAGTGCGTCGGCTCGTGATTTCTGCGGTACGTGAGGAAGCGTTCGACTTCCGCCGTCGCTTCGGCGCTGAGCACGGCGGCGTCGGTCGAGTCGAGAGGAGCGTTGTGATCTGGATGCGCGTTGAGGATGAGCATGCTGAGACTTCGGCTGTGGGTTCGAAGGTACGATGCGAGAGTGAGCGATGAGCCAATTAATTGAGCAATTAGCGCGCTTGAACTTCGCCTCGATTGAGTACATCCTATTATACTAATGTTAGTATAACAATGGGCATTGAGCCGCATGAACAGGAACGTCGCGACGATAAACGGCCATGCGCGTTCGTTGCGTCGCTTTGGCCTCTCGTCGGTGCGGCTCTGGTTTCGGAAATTCCTTCGCGAATACGAAAAAACGCTCATTGCGTCTGACATGCCGTGCGAAACGCCACACTCAGCCCGCATCTGGTGCTCGCACACGAGGTGCGCGCGACGACCGGATATCCGCAAACAACGCCACGAAGGTTGATATGAACCCCAACGCTACCGAAACGATCGACGGATTGAAAACCTACAAGCTTTTCATCGACGGCGAGTGGGTAACCTCAAAGCGCAACGAAATCGCCGACGATCTCAATCCGGCAACCGGAGAAGTTTTCGCACGCACTCAGCAGGCGGGTGGAGAGGAAGTTGAGAATGCGATTGCAGCCGCTTATCGCGCCAACGCGACGTGGGGTGAAAGCCTTGCGGCCGAGCGCGAGACGCTTCTTTTGCGCGTTGGAGAGGTCGTGGCGCGGCGCAAGGAAGAGATCCGCGATCTTCTGATCGAGGAATGCGGCTCGGCCTTCAGCAAGGCGCTCTGGGAAATTGATTACGTTATCGATCTGATGCGCAGCACGGCTGGCGATGTTCGCCATCTCTTCGGTGAGACGATGCCGATGACGATGCCGGGTCAGATTTCGATGTCGGTCAGGCGGCCGCTGGGAGTCATCGCCGGTATCGCCCCCTTCAATTCGCCGTTTCTGCTTTCAATGAAGAAGATCGCTTTCGCGCTTTCGGCCGGAAACACGTTCGTTCTAAAGCCATCCGAGGAAACGCCGATCTCTGGCGCTATCATCGCCGACGTGTTTCAGGAGGCGGGTTTGCCGAAAGGTGTGCTCAACGTCATTCCGGGTGCTCCCAAGGAAATCGGCGCAACACTTCTGGCAGATGCGCGCGTCCGCATGATTACGTTCACGGGCTCGACGCGAACGGGTCGCTATCTGGCGGTCGAAGCTGCGCGCAATCTGAAGCGTTTCACGCTTGAAATGGGTGGAAAAAGCCCGCTCATTGTTCTGAAGGATGCCGATCTCGATTACGCTGTCGATGCGGCTGCATTCGGTATTTTTCTACATCAGGGCCAAGTCTGCATGGCCAACTCGAAGGTCATCGTCGAGGCGCCGCTGTACGAGGAATTCTCAAAGCGCTTCCTCGCCAAGACGGCGAAGATCAAAGTCGGCGATCCGCGCGATCCCGAAACTGTTGTCGGTCCGCTGATCCGGCGCTCGCAGTGTGAGTTCATCGATGGCCACATCAAAGACGCCGTCGATAAAGGCGCGCGCTTACTAACTGGCGGCACCCACGAAGGCGCGTTCTATCAGCCGACGGTGCTCGCCGGCGTGACGCCCGAGATGCGCATCTATCATGAGGAAAGCTTCGGCCCGGTCGTCTCGCTTATCTCGGTTGGGGATTCGGAAGAGGCGCTGCGCGTCGCCAACGATACGGCTTACGGCCTTTCCGCCGCCGTCATCACCAACGATTTGCAGAAGGCGCTAGATCTTTCCATGCGTCTTGAGTCCGGAATGGTGCATGTCAATGACACGACGATCACTGACGAGCCACACGTTCCGTTCGGCGGTGTCAAGAACAGCGGTTTCGGCCGTGAGGGCGGTCGCTATTCCATGGAAGAAATGACTGAAGTGAAGTGGATTACGCTGCAGATGGGACAGCGTCAGTTCCCATTCTGACAATGAAACTGCAGGGGTGAGCTTCTGCTCGTCCCTGCGAACTCTCAATTGGATGCTTCAACCGCACAGCGCGCGCTGTAGATCCTTCGAAGTCGAAACCGCACCAAAAATTCCGCCTTCCGTCGTGATCGTGCGCAACGCGGCGTCATGGTTGGCTGTCTCGGTCGCCGCGCAGCAATCAGAAAGCGTCAGGCACTCGTAGCCGCGATCGACAGCCTCGCGAAGCGTCGAGTGCACACATACGTCTGTCGTCACGCCCGTCAAAATCAAATGCGTGATCCCGCGCGCCGCTAGAATCTGGGCCAGATCCGTATTGTAAAAGGCGCTATAGCCCGGTTTATCGACAACCGGCTCGCCCTCGGCAGGGCGCAGCTCTTCGATAATGTCCCAGCCTTCCTCGCCGCGGATCAGCAAACCGCCGAGCGGGCCCTTCGAGCCGATCTTGCCGCCGCCATTCTCCGAGCGCCAAAGCTTGAGCGGTGACAGATCGCTGCCGTCTGCCCGATGCCCTTCACGCGTGTAGACGACGAGGCCGCCAGCGGCGCGAATGGCATCGCGGGCCGTCCGAATGGCGGGAATGGTTCCGCGCGCTGCATCGATGCCATAGCCCATACGATGCACGTAGCCACCTTCGGAACAGAAATCTTTCTGCATATCGATGATCAACAGCGCGCATCGGTGTGGATCGAGTTTTTGGTCGTGCGGCCACGTGTAGGGCACGGCTTCTACCGCCATCGGCATCACTTTCTCTTGCGGTCTAGGAGCGGCAATCGCGTTCCCTGCTTTCAAACAGCTTGACTCTAGAATACTTCAAATTCAAAATCGAGTTCTAATATGTATTTTATTTGGGATCCTAAAAGGAAAAAGGCAAAATTTCCATGTCTTTTGAAGACATTGCATCGGTGACTCCGATCAACGGCGCGGTCCGTTCTAGCGGTGAAAAAAGCTCGCTGTCGCAGGAGGTCTACGCGCGTCTGAAGCAGAGCATTTTCGATTTTCGGATGCCGCCGGGGCAGCGCTACTCGGAGCAGGAACTGGCTGTGGCGTTACAAGTCTCGCGCACGCCGTTGCGACTTGCGCTGCATGTGCTCGCTCACGAGGGCTACCTGCAAAATGTTGGCGGTCATTCCGCTTGGCAGGTTCGCCCGCTCGATCTGAGCTTCTACGAAGACCTTTATGATTTTCGCGTCGAGATCGAAGCTTTGGCGCTTCGCAGGATCTGCGCACGGGACGTCGCGCCAGACCTGTCCGAGTTGCGTGCCTTTTGGTGTGTTCCGAAAGAAGCCCGCGAGCTTGACGGAGCAATCGTCGGTCCGAAGGATGAAGAGTTTCACCGGACGCTTATCAGGCTATCCGGCAATCAGGCGATGGCGCGCGCGTTCGACGAACTGACGGACCGCATCCGTATCATTCGCCGCCTGGATTTCGTCAGCCCTGAACGGATCGCCGTCGCTTACGATGAGCACAGCCAGATCTTAGCAGCCGTCGAAGCACGCGACGCCGCTTTATCCGAGCGTTTGATCCGCCATCACATCGAGACGTCCCGGATCGAGATCCGCAAATTGACGCTCCATCATATGGCCATTGCTACGGGCACGACGGCGCCTGTCGGCGCGGCTGCAAGATCGAAATAATGACGAAAACCAGGAGTTCGCCATGAATTACGTTCCCCCACAATCAGCGTCTGGATTCGACGCCGGCGCGGAAGACAAAGTTCTGATCAACGATTGGCACGTCGTCGCCTTCACCGAAGAAGTGCCGCAGAACAAGCTCGTTCCGACGACGCTGATGGGGCGCGATCTGGTGATATGGCGCGATAAGAACGATCAGATCCACGTCTGGGAGGACCTCTGCCTGCATCGTGGGGCTCGCCTCTCGAAGGGCTTCATCAAGGACGACAAGGTCGTCTGCCCGTATCATGGCTGGAATTATGATGGCACCGCGAAGTGCGTATTCATGCCGGCTGCGCCGCAAGACCAGCCGATGAAGAAGGCCAAGGCGATTGCCCATCACGCGCAGGATAAGTACGGCTTCGTCTGGGCTTGCATCGGTACGCCAGCGAACGACATTCCGGCGTTTCCGGAGTGGGACGATCCGAGCTACAAGAAGGTCAACTGCGGACCTTATCCGTTCCGTTCGGCATATCGCGCCGTCGAAAACTTCATCGACGCAACGCATTTCCCGTTCGTGCACGCGGGCGTCAACGGCATCATCGACGAGCCCGATCCGATTGCAGGATATGACGTAACCGAAGACGAGAACGGTCTTGCTTCGACAGAGGTCCGCGTGACGCAGCCCTACGGCGATCCCCGTAACATTCCGGTGACCGCGTACTACGCTTACAAGTGTCTTCGCCCGCTCGTTGCCTATTTCAAGAAACGCGTCGTCATTTCCGACCCTGCGCGTGCGCATCTCGGCAATGACAACGATCGTTTCTGCACTTTTCTCACGGCTCAGCCTGTCGATGAAACCCACAGCATCGTGCGCATCTGCTGCGCTATGAATTTCACGCCAGCGCCGACGGACGAGGAAGTCCGCCGCCGTCAGGATCTCGTTTACCAGCAGGACGGCGACATCGTCGATACGCAGCGTCCGGAGCGCATTCCCGTCGATCTCCGTTACGAGCTGCATCATCGCAGCGATCTGATGGGCCAGAAGTACCGGAGCTGGTTGAAGAACATGGGCGTCACGTATGGCACTTTCGGAAGTCTCTGAGTCGTCAGCTGCCGTGTCGAACTCCATGACGATTCCGACGCGCCTACAGAGCGTCACGTATGCGACAGATGACGTGCGTCTTTTCGAGTTTGCGTCGCTGAACGGTCCGTTACCGCTCGGTGATGCAGGCGCACACATCGACGTTCACCTGCCCGAAAAACGGCTGCGCCAATACTCTCTGATCACGCCGCTGTCTTCGTCAAAGAGCGTCGTGATCGCGGTGAAGCGCGAGCCTTCGGGGCGTGGTGGCTCGGTCTTTCTTCATGATACGGCGCGCGTCGGATCTGAAATCTCCATAAGCCCGCCGCGCAACAATTTCGAACTCGACGAGAACGCATCCGAGACGTTGCTCCTGGCAGGCGGGATCGGCATTACGCCGATTTACTCGATGTTCGTTCGCCTGCTGCAACTCGGTCGTCCCGTTCGATTACACTATTGGTGCCGGTCCGAGGCGCATGCGCTGTTTCGTGACGAGCTAAAACATCACGCTAACACGGCAACAATCCACAGCGCAGAGCCGAGCCGCCCTTCGGTCGCCGAGATCATAAAGTCGGCCGGTCCGCAGACTGAGATCTACTGCTGTGGTCCAACACGCATGCTCGACGCATCTGCGCAAGGCGTTGCAGATCCCGCTCGGCTGCACATCGAGCGTTTTGGCGGCGAGGCGATCAAACCCAGCGGCGACGCGGCCGGTGCCTTCACTGTCCATCTTGCGCGTAAAGGCATCGATGTCCCTATCGCGCCGGAACAGACGATCCTGGAGGTGCTCCTGGCTTTAGGCGTCGATGTTCCTTACTCATGCGAGGAAGGCATATGCGGAGCGTGCGAAACAAAAGTCATCTCCGGCTCGCCCTCTCACTGCGATCGCGTGCGTAGCGCAGACGAAAGTAATCGCCGGCAGACCATGATGATATGCTGTTCGCGGTGTTTCGACGGTCGGCTTGTGTTGGATATTTAGAGGCCACGCGAGGTCGTTCGCCAGCGTGCTCACGATTATAGCCGACATACATCCCAATGGGGGCGGTGGCTTATCGTGCTGCGCCTCCAGGAGGCGGCTCGTACGCTTGATGTCAAAAAAATGGTGGGATGAGTCGTTGCGAACCCGAACTTACGTTTTTGTTCGGAGTACTTGATGTCCCATGATTATGCCGCGTCCACATTTGCCTTCTGCTCGTCGAGCCAGGATAGAAGCTTGGGTATCTCTCGGTCCGGATAATGAACCAGTTCGACTTCCGAAGGAGTCTACATCAAGCAAAGTCAAGCGTCGCGTGCCCCAATCAAGCGAAAACCACCCTAATCGGGCTTTGCATCTAAGGCGAGATCGAGCTGTCCGTCCGCATCGGATACAAATTTCGAGACAGCGACGCCGACTAACCGAATGCCCTTTGAGACGGGATAAACGGATCGCACAAGTGACAGACTAATATCGCGAAGGCGATCGTGTGTCGCGATGGGCGCCGTTACTGTGCGGCTCCGGGTGATAATCTGGAAATCTGTATATTTGATTTTTACCGTGACTGTCGCACCGAAGCTCCGGTTCTTCTCGCACCAGACCCAGACATCATCGGCCATCTCAAGGACGCCCTCTTCGATTTCGGCTGGAAGAAAGCGGTCCTCGGGAAACGTCGTCTCGGAGCCCGACGATTTTCTCGGCCGGTTCGGCTCGACGGGTCGATCATCCTCGCCGCGCGCAATTGCATAATACCACCCGCCGGATTTACCGAAATGCTGCTGGAGGAATTCGAGGGACTGCGCGCGAAGATCGGCACCGGTGTAAATCCCGAGCGTGTTGAGCTTCTCGGCTGTCACAGGCCCTACGCCGTGAAATTTCTTGACGGCTAAGGCTTCAATGAATTCTGCTCCGCGCTGGGGGGGAATGACAAACTGGCCGTTGGGCTTGTGCATATCGGAGGCGAGCTTGGCCAAAAACTTGTTGTAGGAAACGCCCGCTGAAGCCGTGAGGCCGGTCTCGGAGAAGATCCGAGAGCGAATTTCGGTGGCAGTATCGGCTGCCGTGGGCAGGCCACGCAGGTTTTCCGTCACGTCGAGATAGGCCTCGTCGAGAGAGAGCGGTTCAAAGAGCGGCGTATACTCGGCGAAGATTTCTCGGATCTGGCGCGAGATGGCGCGATAGACCTCAAAGCGTGGCGGTACAAAGATGAGATCTGGGCATTGCCGCAGCGCCGTCGTTGAAGCCATCGCCGAGCGCACGCCGAACGCCCGAGCTTCATAGCTCGCGGCTGCGACGACGCCGCGTTTAGCACCATGGCCGACTGCAACGGGCTTGCCGCGCAGATCAGGATTATCTCGTTGCTCGACTGAGGCGTAGAACGCGTCCATGTCGACATGGATAATCTTGCGGATAACTGTGTCGCCCATATCGAGCACCTAACACATCCACGCTCGGACTGAGAAACCGCGCTATCCACTACTGGTTCTCGGTGGGCAGAGTCACTACGAACCGGAATCCAAGCAGTACGATGTTCATTCTAAGCCACGGTACCGATAGCCGCACATCTAAGGAAGGCTTCGCAGAAAAAGCTGTCGAGGACGAGTGAGGGGTAGTGCGCTGCACATGGCCGAAATGTTCCAAATGGCGACCTTTGCAATTGCAGCACAGCTTGCCGCCCGATAGCCGGTTTGCCGAGTAAGCGGCTACCGCTGCTTTGCTCGCCGCGTATCCCGCCTCGTATGGAATGCCGCGAATTCCGGCTAGGCTTGAAATGCCGATGATGTGTCCTCGTCCACGTGCCAGCATGGAAGGGATAGTGGCTTCGATAAGCGAGACTGTACCCATGAGATTGGTCAGAACGACTTTTTCAAACTCCTGACCCAGGAAATTATCGACGGTCGATGCGCGACAAATTCCAGTTGACGATATGTGAATATCGATGAGGCCGAGTTGGTCGCTGATCGTTTGGATCGCCTCCGCTACCTTAGAGCGCTCCCGCACATCCACGGCCTTGGAGCAACAGCGGACGCCGTTGCGTCGCAGATCGTCGGTGAGAAGTTGGAGCGCAGGACTGTCGTAGTCCAGAAGTCCCAGACTTGCCCCGCGCTCAGCGAGCAGATGGCATAATGCCTTGCCAATTCCGCTGGCGGCGCCTGAAATAACAATGACCTTACCATCCACTCTCATAGCCAAACCTTCCGGGCTCGCCTGGACGAAAAATCTGCGCACTCGGCGACGAGTTTTTGCGCGAACAGTCCATTCGCCACTCTTATGTCGTGGTCAGATGGACAGCACAGGGACTTATCATCGGAGCCGCGGGCGCCAGCGATCTATAAGATCTCTCGGCCATTCCAGGATTGGGGGCGGCTGTTGCGCACGGTCTTAGGTTGTTCGCCGGGCGCAGTGGATGCTCCATTTACTTGGGGACCGTGCCAATCAAAGTGACACTTTGGCGTGCTGAGTGTCGTCTGTTTCCGGTGTGCTTTTCTGCAAGACCGCTTTCTTGCCGCTGAAAAGATATTTGACGCAGCGGGAGCCACTATTGTCCCAATATTCCCCACTTTTCGGAGAGATGGCTAGAAGGCATAGGTCTGCATCGTCCTTCCCACCAGCAAACCAGATGCGCCATGTTTCCGACCATAACTTTTCGATAGTTTCCCGGTCGCGTACCACACGCGCTACTCCGTAAAGAGCGGCATACTCGCTGGTGACTTGGAATGTCACGCTCACGTGGGGATCATTAGAAATCTCGGCTATCTTCGGGGAAGACAAGCCGGTGGCACAATAGAGTTCTTCATTGTCTGCAAGCTTGGCGATCGTCATCGGCCTCGCGTGCAGTCCGCCTTGGGCCGTCCGTGTCGTCAGCATCGCGCCGCTGAAATCCTTGAGCAGGTCGTGAAGGTGTTCTTTTGTGTCAGTCATGAGGTGTTCCGGAACAGAACTTTCCCAATGGCAACACATCCCCATGCTGTGCAGTTCCAAACGCAAAGTCGGTCTGAAGGGATAGCTCGCACATAGATCGGCCATAACTCGCCGAACTACGTCACCGCTGGCAACCATTCCAAATGCTTTTCAAGAGTGATCGGATAATCTCGAACGCGCACACCAGTGGCATTGTAGACGGCATTGGCGACCGCGGCGCCGACGCCACAAAGGCCGAGTTCGCCGATGCCCTTGGCCTTCATTGGATTGGCCTTGTCATCGATCTCATCGAGAAACACGACGTCCTGGTGAGGTATGTCCAAATGAACAGGCACTTCATAGCTGGCGAGGTCGTGATTGACGAAGAAGCCATACCTCTTGTCGATTGCGAGTTCTTCCATCAACGCGCCGCCGACGCCCATGGTCATCGCGCCGATGACTTGGCTACGCGCTGACTTAGGATTTAAAATACGGCCCGAAGAGCAGACCGCGAGCATACGGCGAACGCGCACGACACCGGTAAAAGCATCGACTCCAACCTCGACGAAGTGCGCGCCGAACGTGGACAACTGATAAGTTTTTGCCAGATCACCGAATTCGATTTTGTCCTCCCCGACGAGTTCTCCCGACGCTGCGGCATCCTTGAGGCTTGATGAGCGATTGCCGCTTCTCACGCTCCCGTTCGCGAATTCGGCGTCGGCCGAGTTGAAGCCCAGACGCTGCGCGATGGCTTCTCTTAACTGGATGCATGCGGCGTACACGCCGGATGTGGCGTTAGCCGCGCCGAACTGGCCGCCCGATCCAGCTGAGACTGGAAAAGCCGAGTCGCCAAGCTTCACGACAACATCATCCAAGTTGACGCCCATCATCTCTGCGGCGGTTTGCGCGATGATCGTATAGCTGCCAGTTCCGATATCAGTCATATCGGTTTCGACAATGATCTCACCGCCGGAACTCAGCCGCACGCGGGCTGCGGAAGGCACATTTAGATGGTTCCGAAATGCGGCGGCCATGCCGATCCCGATTAGCCATCTCCCTTCGCGTACCTGAGCGGGCGAAGAATTTCGCTTCGACCAACCAAACCGATCGGCGCCTTCGCGCATACATCGTACCAATTGCCGATCAGAAAATCGGCGCTCAGGTTTTTCCGGATCGACTTGGGTATCATTCTTTTCTCGAAAAGTTATGGGATCCATCCCAAGCTTTTCTGCCATTTCGTCGATGGCGATTTCCAAGGCCATAAGACCTGGAGCTTCGCCCGGCGCACGCATCGCGTTGCCCTCGGGCAGGTCGAGCACGGCAAGCCGCATCGACGTCAATCGGTTTGCACCGGCATAAAGAAGTTTAGTCTGGTTGACAGCCGTCTCTGGATGCCCATCTGGTTGATTGCCCGATCCGCTCTCATGCGCGATCGCCAAGATAGCGCCGCTGTGATCGACGCCGATGCGGATACGCTGAATCGTCGCTGGTCGATGGGTGGAATTATTCGGAATCAACGGGCGCGGCATGGCCACTTTGACGGGTCGCTTCGCAGCTAAAGCGCCAAGCGCAGCCGTCAGTGCGTCTGAACGGAGAAACAATTTCCCGCCAAATCCCCCGCCGACGTACGGCGAGATCAAACGGACCTTATTTTTTGGTATATTGAGGGTCGTCGCGAGATCCGTGTGGCCCCAGTCGATCATCTGATTAGATGTCCAAACTGTAAGTTCGTCGCCGCTCCACGCAGCAATGGATGCGAAGGGCTCCATCATCATGTGGCTTTGATCTGGCGTGACATAAGTCTCGTCGAGCTTCACGGGTGCATCCGCAAATGCCTGCTCGAAATGACCGACGCGCTCTTCCCTCGCGGGCGAACCGCTATTCGGATCGCCGGCGAAGGGCGCACTCTTCCATCGATCGGCGAGATTGAACTGGCCTGGGGAACGATCGTAATCGACCCGAATAAGCGATGCAGCTGCTCTGGCCTGTTCGAATGTTTCAGCCACCACGATCGCAATCGCTTGATGGTAGTGATCGATCTCGGGCCCTCCAAGCAGTTTCGCGGTATTGCGTTTTCCTTTTCCGAGCTTGCCCGCGTCTTGCGCGGTAACGATAGCAACCACTCCAGGAGATGCCTTCGCCTGCGCGAGGTCCATTGAGTGAATACGCCCCTTGGCGATCGCGGATCCAAGGATAAAGCCGTAAGCCAGATCTGAAAGCTCATGGTGCTCATAGGCGTACGGGGCACTACCGGTTGTCTTCAGCGGCCCTTCGATGCGTTCGCGAGCGCGCCCTACGACCAGCATTTTATCGATCGGATTCGCGCCGGCGGGCGTGTCGAATTTCATTGGTTTAGCCCTTCGACTGCTCGATGACGGATGCGAGCGCTCTCGTCGCTAACGTCAGCTTGAATGAGTTATCTTTCGTTGGCGTCGCACCTTGAAATGCACGCGAGGTAACGGCTTCTGCGCCTTGTGGAAGAAGGGACTCGGCCGCTTCGACGCGCCACGGCTTAGGCGCAACGCCGCCGAACGCGACGCGGCCGCTCCCATCCGATTGAATGACGGCTGCGACCGAGACGAGTGCAAAGGCGTAGGAAGCGCGGTCGCGGACTTTTTCATAGAAGTGCTTGCCGCCAAGCGGCGCCGGCAGCGTGACGGCAATTATCAACTCGTCAGGGCGCAGTGTCGTTTCAACATGGGGAGTATCCCCCCACAAGCGATGAAAGTCTGCGATTGGAATGGAACGCTGCTGACCGCGGGAGTCTATGGTTTCCACGACGGCGTCGAGCAGCCGCATCGCAACCGGCATATCACCTGGAAAAGTAGCTATGCATGATCCGCTTATTCCAATAATTCCGAGTTGACGAGAGTAGCCGGCAATTGCGGCGCAGCCCGATCCGGGACTGCGCTTGTTGCACGCCATATTCGTATCATAGAAATATGGACATCGCGTACGCTGGAGCAAATTACCGGCGGTCGAAGCTTTGTTTCGAAGCTGCCCCGATGCGCCCGCTACGATTGCGCGGGTAAGAACTTGATAGTCCCGTCTAACGCGCGCATCCGCAGCAAGATCAGTGTTTGTCACGAGCGCACCGATCCGCAGTCCTCCGTCGCCGGTAGTCTCGATCTTGTCGAAGCCTAGATCTTGAACATCTACGAGGTGGGTTGGTGCCTCAATTTCCAGCTTCATCAAGTCAAGGAGGTTCGTGCCGCCAGCGATAAACTTCGCGCCAGTCCGGCCAGCGACCGCTCGCGCCGCAGACACTGGATCTTTTGCGCGTTCGTATGAGAAAGCCTTCATTCGCTAACTCCGGCGATCTCGGCCATAGCTTCTGCAATGTTGGAATAGGCCCCGCAGCGGCAAATATTTCCGCTCATCCGCTCGCGCATTTCGATATTTGTGGCGCGGGGCTGATCAGCCGGGTTCTCTTGAGCGTGGCTCGGAATGCCCCGCTTGATCTCGTCTAAAACCGCAACTGCCGAGCATATTTGGCCAGGCGTACAATAGCCGCACTGATATCCGTCATGCTTGATGAAGGCAGCTTGCATCGGATGGAGCTTATCCGGCGTTCCCAAGCCCTCGATTGTCGTTATCTCGTCGCCATCGTGCATGACGGCGAGACTGAGGCATGAATTTATTCGCACGCCGTCTACCAGAACGGTGCAGGCACCGCATTGGCCATGGTCGCAGCCCTTCTTTGTGCCTGTCAGGTAGAGGTGTTCGCGCAGCGCATCGAGGAGCGTCGTGCGCGGGTCAATAGAAAGTTCCTGTTTCCTTCCATTGACTGCAAATCGAACCGAAATATTCAAAATTTGCTCCGCATTGGCTTCAGACGGAGTTGCGACGCCTGCCACCTTCACTGCCGCAGCTGACGCCGCGCTCCCTGCGAGCACGTGCCGACGAGACATTTCGAAACCAGTCGACTTCGACATGGATCTCACCCTTTCCCGGCAGGCCCACTCATGGCTCCGTATTCGCCTGTAACTCGGTGGAAACGGGATTCGTTCAATGACGGGGCGAAGTTTCTTCTATGTCAGCGCGATTTAGCTCAGCGGCTAGAACAAGGACTCGGGATGCAATGTCAGGAGGAACCATAATGTATTGAACGTCGTATGGTATTCAGCAGAAGTCAAAGCCGCCAGACCGCTCATATGGACCAGCGTTCAACCACAGAGCCCACAGCGACCGATGATAGACAGCACGAAGAACAAGACGAGGCGCCGGTTCATTTCGGCGAACTCATTCCTGCGCACCCTTGGATTACGGCAGCGATCATTGCAATACTTGCTGCTGCTGCCGTCGGCGTTCTTGTTTGGTGGCTTAACGCGCGCCACTACGAATGGACGGACGATGCCTTTATCGACGCTCGGCAATTTGCCGTAAGCTCGAAGGTTGCCGGCTATATCGATGCCGTAAAGGTAACCGACAATCAACGTGTGTCCGCCGGCGATCTGTTGGTGCAAATCGATCCTCGCGATTATGAGGCATCGCTCGCTCAAGCCAAAGCGCGCGTTTCGCAGGCCGTGGCAACCGTCGGCAACGAAGACGCACAAATCGAAGCGCAGAAAGCCCAAGTCACGGCCGCTGAACAACAGAAGAAGGAAGCAGATGCCGCGCTCGTCTTCGCAAAGCAGGAAAACGATCGCGCTCAGGCGCTCGTCAAATCCGCGGTTGGCACAGTCGAACGAGCGCAGCAGACCCGATCTCAACTGCAACAGGCACAGGCAACGTCGGCGCGAGCCATGGCGAGCGTCGAAGCCACCAAGAAGCAGTTGACGGCGCTACTCGCCCAGAAAGTGAGTGCTGAGGCTAACGTGGAAGCCGCCAAGGCCGACGAAGCGCTCGCCGAACTCAATCTCTCGTACACACATGTGACTTCTGCACAGTCCGGAAAGATCGTCCAGCTGACAGCCGCAAGGGGGCAGTACGTCCAGGTCGGACAAAACCTGATGATGTTTGTTCCGTCGCACATTTGGGTAACCGCGAATTTCAAGGAAACACAGATAACGGATATGCGGCCAGGACAACCGGTCTCTATCGAAATAGACGCTTATCCGAACCGCGAATTCAAAGGACACGTCGATAGCATCCAAGTAGGATCAGGCACTGCATTCAGTTTGCTTCCGGCGGAGAATGCGACGGGCAACTACGTTAAAGTTGTGCAACGCGTTCCCGTGAAAATAGAAATCGACAACCCACCCTCCGACGTGACTCTTGGACCTGGAATGTCCGTTGTCCCCGAAGTGAAGGTCCGATGAGCAACGACGCCAAAGCTGGAGGGCCGCGAAAGATCAATCCATGGCTGATCGCATTCATTGTGTCGATCGCGACGTTCATGGAAGTTTTAGATGTCAGCATTGCAAACGTTGCGTTGCGCCATATTGCCGGAAGCGTGGGTGCCTCTTACGACGAAGCGACCTGGGTGCTGACGAGTTACCTGATCGCGAACGCGGTGATCCTGCCAGCAAGTGCTTGGCTGTCATCGATGGTTGGGCGCAAGAAATTCTACATGTTCTGCGTCGCGCTATTCACGTTCGCATCTTTTCTTTGTGGCATAGCTTGGAGTCTTCAATCTCTAATTTTCTTTCGCGTTCTCCAGGGGCTCGGTGGTGGCGGCTTAGCGCCGAGCGAACAGTCAATTCTTGCGGACGCGTTCCCGGCGGAAAAGCGCGGCAGCGCATTTGCAGTCTATGGTCTCGCTGTCGTCGTAGCACCGACGGTAGGGCCGACAATTGGTGGAGCAATCACGGATTATTCCACGTGGCACTGGATCTTCTTTATCAATATCCCGATGGGTCTTCTGTCCCTGTTCCTCGTCGGCACTTTTGTCGATGCGGATAAAAAAGAGAAAACGAAAAACGACCCCAAACGTAGCCTTTGGAATTTCGATTTAGTGGGCTTTTTGCTGGTAGCGCTGTGTCTCGGCGCGCTGGAGGTCGTTCTTGATGAAGGGCAACGCAGCGACTGGTTCGAGTCGACATTTATCATCGCGTTTGCATGCTTATCGGCAGCAGCATTCGCGGTGTTCGTTCCGTGGGAGCTGTCCCGAAAATATCCACTCGTTAAGGTGCGCTTGCTTGGCACACGCCAATTTGGAATGTGCTTCATCATGATGCTCGTGACGGGAGGCGTGCTTTTCAGCTCCATCCAGCTCCTGCCTCAACTCGTTCAAAACGAATTCGGATATGATGCGACGTTAGCTGGCCTATCCTTATCTCCTGGCGGCTTCGTTACAATGATGATGATGCCCATTGCAGGCTATTTGACAGGAAAAGTGCAGCCGAAATATCTGATCGCGCTCGGGCTCGCCATCATTGGTTTTTCGATGTGGACTCTGACAGGCCTTAGCCCAGATCTTTCGTTCTTCTACGCGGTCTGGACCCGCATGTTTACGGCGGCCGGCCTACCGTTCCTCTTTATTCCAATTACGACGGCCTCTTATGCCGGCCTCAAAGGCGGCGACACCAGCCAAGCCGCTGGCCTGATCAACATCGCACGCAATCTGGGTGGTAGCATCGGCTTGGCCATGGTGCAGACGTCGTTGCAGCAACGCGAGCAGTTCCACCAAAGCAGGCTTGTCGAAAATGCTGTTCCGTCGAACATCCATTTTCAGGAGTCGCTACGCCAAGCGACAATATTCCTGCAAAGCAGCGGATCTTCGGCGACGGATGCTATGCACCGCGCTGAAGCTCTTGTCGGCCAGGTCATCCTGAAGCAAGCAACGTTACTGTCGTATATCGACACATTCTGGGTAATGGCCGTGGTTTGCGTCATTGCCTTTCCATTTGCCTTTTTATTGCGCTCGATTCCTCTCGGAAAGGGCCCACAACACTAGTCTTTGCGCTGCTATCGTGGGGGCCGCCATGCTAAAAACACTTTGCCCTATTTTGCCGTTTCTGACGCCGTTGTGTACAACAGTATGCAGGGCGCTGTCTGCGCTCTCGTACTCAGTCTAGGTTGCAGCTTGTCTCTTGAACTTTTTTACGGCTCGCGCGTTTGGGGATCGCCAGCATTGGAGATCCCGCATGCCCATCCTTACGACGGCCATCACGACATTTATTTTACTCGTCCTCATCGGTATCGTCGTCGGAATTTTCATGAATCGCGGGAGCCGGAGTTGGCTCGGGCGCCGGGTCGCAGAAGCGAGAGGAATTGGCGACGTCACCTATGCGCTCGTGGGCATCGCAGGGTCGTTCATGGGCTTTCATATCGGTGTCATTCTCGAACTGTTGCCGAGCCTGCTGCTGTATCTCTGCGCCATCGCGGGCGCCCTGCTGACGATTATCCTCTGGCGCCGTGTCTAAGCGCTGAACAAGCCCACCGAGAGCATGGATAGAGCCGCACAAATCAAAACCTTGTTGGAGGAAGCCGACAACGCCAAAGCTTGGTTTGCTAAGTACACCGATGAGCTCAAAGGCGATCCGGCGAACGAAATGCTTTTGCGGCTAAAGGAATTATGTCGGGTGGAATTCGAAAAGCGATGGGACCAACTCATCGATTTGGATGTCGACGTTAGCGGATCGGCAGGTGCGAACAGACGGTCCCCGGATCGAAGACTAAGCCCGTGGAGGCGCGGCGGACCGAGGAAATTCGGTCTTTTGGCCCAACTCGGCTGTCGTTATGTCTCGCTATCGATAAAAGTAATCCTAGGCTAAGTTCCAACTGACGCGGACCTTCACAGTTGGAGTTTAACGATGTCGGAGAGTGATGAGGCACCGCCTGTCGTTGAACCTCGCCCCGAGGAGCGGCCGCCCGATATTACTTTGCGAGCGCTTCTGCAGCGCATTCGGCAGCAGGAACTTCTTGCGGAACTTGGCGTAACGGCCATGCAAGGTGCATCTCTGGCCGAGCTACTGACGGAAGCAGCGCGTCTGACGGCGCAAGGCTTGCGCGCCGACTTCTGTAAAGTGTTGGAATACCTCCCCTCAGAAAATCGTTTCCTAATTCGCGCGGGAGTAGGTTGGGAGCCTGGCATCGTTGGCGTGGCGACGGTAGGCGCTGACACGGAATCGCCAGCCGGATTTGCATTACGCACAGGCAAGGCGGTCATCTCAAATCACCTAGAGAACGAAGAACGCTTTCGGACCCCAGAAATTTTGGCGGCGCACGGCGTAAAGCGTGCCATGAATGTCATTTTGCAAGGCGATGGCAAACCGTTCGGCGTTCTTGAGGTCGACAGCCGGTCGGATGATGATTTTGTCGAACACGACCTCGCGTTTCTTCAGGGTGCTGCCAACGTCCTCGGCATGGCGATCGAGCGCGAACGCTACGAACGATCTCTGAAGGCTGCAATTGATCGCCAGGAAGTCCTGATCAAAGAGATCAATCATCGCGTTAAAAACAGCCTTGCACTTGTCAGCAGCATGCTTCGGCTGCAAGCGCGAGAAGACGACGATCCGAAGATTGCGGATCGCCTTGCCGAGGCCTGCGCGCGCGTCAACGCCGTTGCCCGCGCCCATGAGCGGCTCTATCAGACCGATGATATAGAGACGTTGGATCTCGGCGCCTATGTCGAGCAAGTTTGCAAGGATGTCGATGCGGGCATGTCACAGCTCGACGTCCGAGTTGAGTCAGAACGCGGCATTATTATCGCCACCGATCGCGCGATATCGACGGCGCTTATCGTGACAGAGCTCATCACGAACGCGGCCAAATACGCTTACGAAGAAAGAGCAAACGGAAAAGTTTGGGTGCGGGTGACGCGCTCGGGCGCTGAGAAGGTCGTGTTGGCCGTGCGCGATGATGGAGCGGGGCTCCCACCAGACTTCGAGTTCCAGAATGGCAAGAGCCTCGGGATGCGAATGATCAGTGCTTTTGCGCAGCAGCTGGGAGCCCAAGTGACCATCAATCGACTGTCGCCAGGGACAGAAATTACTGTATTGCTTCCGTTAAACTTTCAATCCTAGCGGCGCAGCACGTCTCAGAACCCTCGCTATATCCCGAGAAATCGACCGCCGGCAGGTGGCTCCCAAGTCGGATTGTCAAAAAGGCAGTCGGCAATCGCATACCGTTGAAGCCCATAGACGGCGCCACGGGCATGCGAGCCGAATTTGTCAGTCATGAGCCAAGCCGTGAGGGTCTTCAAAATCTCCTCGCGCTGCTCATTGTTCATTGCGTCGATGGCTGTCAGTGCTTGTTCGAAGCATGCAAGCGCGCCGTCGGGCGTTGTGCTCGAATCTTCGAGGGCATGCCTGTTTGGGAAGACGTCCGAAAGCTTTGTGTACGGTCTGGCTTGGGCCATGTTGTGAGAACCTTTTGCGACCTTTCAATGCACGCTTTGAAAGGAGAACTAGCCACGATCCGGCACGTTCCAACGTCAATCCCAAACAATTCTTTCCTGCGTCTTAATTCCGCTCGCCCAGATAGCCTTCCGAGCATCTTGCAGTAGGCCCTTCAATCTCTTTAGTAGCCTTGGTCATGGCGCTCACGCCGGTTTGAGCCAACCACCATAATAGCCTTCGATTTTGTCCGTTGTTTCCTTATCCCAAGGTCCGGCTTCATCGAGGAAAGAGGGTCCATTCTCCAAGCCCTCCCTCGGAACACCGACAACATAGCCGCCGGCGTCAGGAACGTATTTCAATGCAAACCAAGGTACGGGATGGTATTTCTTTCCGAGACCAAGCACACCACCGAAGGACATCACCGCGTAGGCGATTTTGCCGGTACGCTTCTCCAGCATCACATCGTAGATCTCGCCCATCGTCCTCCCGTCGGCGTCGAGCACGGGAGTGCCCTGCACCTTGCCGGCGGAAATTAACGTCAGCGTTTCATCGGGCGTTTCCATGTCCCTCCTTCCTGAAGGTGAAGGCCGGGAGTGATCCCGGCTCTTCAACGTTGCTGCAGGTTTTAGCGCGGCCTTAGGTTCACGATTTGTAGAACTTGTAATCCGGCAAGGCTTTCAGCGAATCCTTCGTTGCGTCGGTGGAGATCTTCATGCTGTCTCCGTCGCGGCCGACCTTCAGCGAACTGAACGGCACACCCACATATTTGTCGCCGATACCAAGAAAGCCCCCGACGCTCAGCACGACTTCGTCCATCGTACCGTCAGGTTTCAGAATAATGTCTTCGACGCTGCCGATGTTCTCGTTGGCATTGTTGTAGACCTTCGCGCCAACGAGCTTGCTGGTACGGAATTCATCGGCCGTCTGCATGTTGTCGGCTGCGAATGCTGGGAGCGTTGCCGCACTGACCATCAGTAAGCCAGCGGCGGCGAGGACGTTGAGAGATAGTTTTTTCATCGGGCATCTCCTTGCTTTGTGCTTGCAAAAGATTTCCGCTGCCGGATTGTTCCCGTTCGAGCTTCCGTTCCCGCGATCGCAGATCGAGAACGTTTTAATTTGCAGAATGCCTAACAGTTCCCGATGGCCGCAGTGGGAAGATCAGATGCAGATCGCTTCGAAATCTCCGACATCGGAACTTGTGCATCTCTACGGCATCTGCCCTGTCGATAGTCGTCCTGTCAGCGAGGACGGGCGCTGATCCGATCTTGGCTAGACGAAGCCGCAACATGCGGCGGCGGTTGCGATGCTGCCCTCGCTATCGGTGCCAGTCTCAGCATAGCAATGATCGCTCTCTTTGCAGCGCTTCCCTTGTTTGTCGGAGACTTCTTTTTTCATCCTGCCTGGACTTTGGCCGTGATACCCACCGCCCCGATGGCGGTTGCCCTTAGGGCCGTCCGGCCGCCAACTTATGCGTCGGATTCCGGAATGAGCTTTTCGAGCTCACGCATGATATCTTGCGGCATATAAGGTTTTGATATCCACGTCAGCGGATTGGCAGGCCGAGCGCGTTCTCTTAGGGCCTCACTTGCATTGGCGGACGCGAAAATAGAACGAGTCCCGAACCGCGTGTATAACTCGATCGCGGCATCGACACCAGCACGCTCGCCTACCAGGCGAACGTCCATGATGATTAGTGTGGGGCGCTCCGATTCAGCCAAACGAACAGCCTCTTCTGCCGAGACAGCAAGCCCGGCTATTCCATAGCCGGCGCTGCGCAGTGCATTTTCAAGCTGCCAAGCCAGAAGATATTCGTCTTCCACAATCAGGATGCGCATCTTGCTGCGCGCCGCCCCGGCGTCATCCGGCGCAGCGAAGGCGCGATAAAAAGCTCTCGCTAAGAAATCCTCAAGCAGAGGAGGCGCGACGCGGGTGCTTTTCGATATCGCTCGGTAATAAAACCGCGCATCGCGTGGGTGATTTGCTGACTGCAAGCTGACCTCTTATCTGTCGCGCGAGACCTTGGACCAGCTGTAAGCCAGACGCGGCGATGTTCTCGATGTCAAAACCGGGGCCTCCGTCTTGCACGCTCAATATAATATTATCGTGCTCGCGGACAAGCCGCGCAAACAGTGTGGTGTGTCGCCCTTCTCGGGTTCCGTATTTCGCAGCATTCGTAAGAAGTTCATTGAGAATTAGGGCAAGCGGCATTGCGACGTCGGTCGAAAGCGAGATATCGGATGCCTCTTGATTGATGGTTATTTCGCTTGCAAAAGATGTTCGCGCCGCGGCGACAACCGACGCTAAAAACTCTGCTGCGTTAAAGCTCATTACTTCGGAGGTCGTATAAAGAACCTTCTGAGCAGCGGCCATCGCGGCCACTCTTGCCGAAGCTTCGCGAAGAACGGCCTGGGCTTCCTGATTGGGGGTTTTGTTAGCCGAAAGCAGAAGGAGGGCTTGCAACGTCTGCATATTGTTTTTGACGCGGTGATTTAATTCGTTGAACAAAATAAGCTGTTGGGATTCAGCTTGTTTGCGCTCGCTGACATCCACCAGCAATGTTAATTGAGCCGAAAACCTCGCCCTCTGCATCAATGACCGGCGTCGCATAGGGAATAATCGGGACGCGCGTCCCGTCGGCCTTTTCGATCAGGACTTCCTGGTTGCGTATTGATCTGCCCTCTTTGAGGGCCAGTTCCGTGGGTGAATGCTCAAGCGAGATCGCCGACCCATCTGGACGGTAAAGCTTGTAGTTTTGCCAAGTTGCTCCAATTTTCGGTGGCACATAGGCGTAGTCCATAGCTCCCTGGTTGAAATAGGAGATGTTGCCCCGTTCGTCCGTCGTAAAAAGCGCCGCGGGGATCGCATCGAGCAACGATCGAATGCGCAGCTCGCTCTCGCGAAGCCGGATTTCCATAGCTTTTCGTTCGCTGATGTCGCGAGCGATTTTGGACGCGCCAATGATAGCATCGTTTTCGTCTCGTACCGGTGAGACGGTCAGAGATATCTGCACCATACTGCCATCTTTACGGCGCCGGACGGTATCGAAGTGATCGACGAGCTCCCCCGACCTGATACGAGCTAATATCTGCGGCTCTTCAGAAAGGCGATCAGGCGGGATGATGATGCCAATGAATTTTCCGATCGCTTCCGATGCAGGATAACCGAACAACCGTTCGGCGCCGCCGTTCCAGCTGAGAATGATCCCATTAAGACCTTTGCTAATGATGGCGTCGTGAGAAGAATTCACGATAGGTGCGAGGCTGCGCCGTGCAGGAAAGGGGATCCGGTTGGTTGTTGGCGGCGGGGTCGCCGAGACACCGGATGGGCAGATGGCTGCTTTGATGCGCGACGCGCACGCAACACGTGAGGCGCTGATGACGGGGCGGGACATAACCATCGACGCGATGGCGCAGCGGCTGGGCGTCAAGCGAGACTATCTGTCGGCTCACATGCGTCTGACGTATCTCGCGCCAGACATTGTCCGCGCGTTCATGTCAGGACGATATCCGCCCGAGTTGACTCCGGCGTGTCTTCTCTCTCTTTGCAAAGACCTGCCACATGACTGGCAGCTCCAGCGCGCAGTCCTCGGGTTTGAGACGCAGTCCCATGCCGGGGACGCCTAGAAAAAGATGCGACTCTGACCGGCCGAAAAATGCCGACAGAGATAAAAAGGGCCTCCAGCCCGAAAACGTCTCCCAGAGACGCGGCCAGTTGCGCGAAAGCCCAAATGCCTGTTGACAAGTCGCGGATTTGGCGACGAAATTCCGCCTACGGAAATTGCATAATATGCAGCTATATCAATAACTTAGTCGCTGGCTGGGGGACTAGGATTCGAACCTAGACAGGCAGAGTCAGAGTCTGCAGTCCTACCATTAGACGATCCCCCAAAGCCGGGATCAGGCGCGCCTGTCGGCCGCCGAGAGGGCGCGTCATAGCAGCAGCGCTGGGCGACTGCAAGGCCGGCGTCGCTTCAGCGCTCCCCTGCGCCAAAAGGCTCGTGCGCACATCAGCTTACGGCATGGTGCCGTCACCACGCGCCGGGTGCGATTTGGATGTCGTCCGGCGCCAGCTCGCGCCTATTGGCGCAGTCCGAGAAGCTTCGGGCGGTATTCGAAGTGCATCGTATCGTAGTGATACCAGCGCCCGCCCCAGATAAAGCCGTGCTTCTCGAAAATGCGCACGATCTCGAGCGGGATTGCGTTGCGATAGAGTGGACGTTCGCTCGCGCCGCCCTTGGCCCATCGCCAGTAATGCGAATGCGTCGTCGCAACGTCGATCGCAATGCCGTAGCCGTGCCCCGAGCGCTGCGCCGTCCCCGCGATCGTGCGGCACACGAACCCTCCCGCGGCAGGAATGAGGTACGCGTCGAACCTCGCGGGCAGAGCATCGAGTTCGTCGCTGACGGCCTGGAGATGCGCCGCGACTCCATTCCTGCGCGTCACCGTGATTCGCTGATTGGCTTTCCCCGGCAGCCACCGGACGGTCGTCAATGACGCGGCGAAGCCCGGCTGCTGGCAGTCGCCATAGAGCTTTGTAAAGAATGCCGCGTTGCGCGCGCGGCCCGGATCGAAATTGAACTTTGGCGGACGAGCCTCGGCGCCTTGCGGATAAGAATATCGGAACATGTCCTTGATGCTCGGATGCGCGAGCCACGTTTCGAACGGTTTTTCTTCGTCGCTGCCGAGCGGCAATGTCGTTCCGTCACGGAACTTCAGATTGCGGCCGTCGAGGCCCGCCACCGAGTCGGGATAGGCCGCAGCAAGTCGCCCGGCCACAGCCTCATCGCTGAGGCCATCTGCAACACAAATAGTGGGTGAGATTGCGATGATCGAGGCAGCGTGTCCAACCACCCGGAACAACAACCGAATTCGCTGCAGCATGGGAAGCCGCCATTCCCGAGGCACGCCTGAGAATGTGTGGCGCGGCGTTAAGCATCCCGCGAGAGCTTTACGGGCGTGCGCGACCTGATACACTTCCCCCTAACTGAGGTCCAGATCATTGGCCTGATGAGCACGGCGCTTGGCGGCAAGCTGCTGATGCACCAGGTCCTGGAGATAGAAATTTGACGCCCGAGAAATCAGGCTCCGATGCGTCCGACGCAGCTGGGCTCCCGGAAAAATCCGACGACGAGATTCCAGATACGACTGGATTTTCCGCGCTTTCGCTACCTAGCGAGAGCGAACGTGATGACAGCGATCGGCAGCTCTACAAGCGCAACGACAATGGTTCAAAGCCGTACGTGAACCGGGCTTCGCCGCGGGCAGACGGCCGTGACGAGCGGCGCGATCCGTACGCCATTCCGGTGTCGTCGCTTGCGATCAAGCCGCCGGGCGGCGAACAAATTTACGGCGCGCTCGACCTTGGCACCAACAACTGCCGGCTGCTTCTGGCGCGGCCGTCGCGTCGCGGCTTTCGCGTCGTCGATGCATTCTCGCGCATCATTCGTTTAGGCGAAGGCGTCAGCCGCACGGGCCACCTTTCAGAGCTTGCGATGAATCGCACGATGGAGGCGTTGAAAGTCTGCGCCGGCAAGCTGCATCGCCACAATGTGACCCGCACCCGTCTCGTGGCGACCCAAGCCTGCCGCGTCGCGGCCAACGGTCCTGACTTCGTCGCCAAGGTAAAGGACAGCTTCGACCTCGATATCGAAATCCTGACGCCGGAAATGGAAGCGCATCTGGCGGTCGCCGGATGCGCCACGCTCATCGATCCGAGCACTGATTACGTGCTCGTCTTCGACATTGGCGGCGGCTCATCGGAGATCATCTGGCTCGACCTGACACGGCTTGGAACCCGTCAGGATGCTCTGAACGGCCGCGGCGATGTCGACGACGCCATCGTCGCCTGGGAATCGCTTCCCGTCGGAGTCGTTACGCTGGCAGAGCGCTTCGGCGGTCGCGACGTGACGGCGGAGAGCTTCGCGGCCATGTCCGAGGCGGTAACGAAGCTGCTTCTGCCGTTCGAGGCGAAACATAACTTCCGCGAGCGGACCGCAGGCAAGCCCGTGCACTTCCTCGGCACGTCCGGCACGGTTACGACGATTGCCGGTGTCATGCTCGGCCTCGACCGCTACGATCGCAAGCGTGTTGATGGTATTTGGCTCGGCACGCACGACATCGAGAATGTCACGTCCGAGCTTCTGGCGCGCTCCTACGACGAACGCGTGCTGCAGCCGTGTATCGGCCGCGAGCGCGCCGATCTCGTCCTTGCGGGCTGCGCCATCCTCGATGCCATCATGCAGCTTTGGCCCGCCGATCGCCTGCGCGTCGCCGACCGCGGGCTGCGTGAAGGCATCCTGATGCAAATGATGATGGAAGATGGCGTCTGGCGCTCCAGCCGCCGCCGTCGCGGGCGCGGCAAGCGCGGGAAGGGTGCACGGTAGTCGTGAGCGGCAAAAGTAATAACGGCGGTGCCGGCGGCAAGAAGGGCGGCGTCGGCGGAGCCCATTCAAGCTTGAGCGGCGGCCAGCGGCAGCTTCGCACGACGGTCAAGACCGCGCGTAAACGCTCCGTCTCGTCTGCCCGCTGGCTTGAGCGGCAACTGAACGATCCCTACGTCGCAGCGTCGAAGCGCGAGGGTCTGCGCTCCCGCGCGGCCTTCAAGCTGCGCGAGATCGACGCCCGCTATCATTTCCTGAAGCCCGGCCAGCGGATCATCGACCTCGGCGCAGCGCCGGGCGGCTGGTCGCAGGAAGCGGCGGAGCGGGTGAAGGCGGCCGACGGCAAAGGTCAGGTCGTTGCCATCGACTATCTGGCGTTCGAGCCGATCCCTGGTGTCGATATAATTGAAATGGATTTCACCGATCCGGGCGCCGAGGAGCTTTTGAAATCCCGCCTGCGGGACGGCCACGCCGATGTCGTGCTCTCCGATATGGCGGCACCGACAGTCGGTCACGCCAAGACCGATCACTTGCGCATCATGGGTCTCGCCGAGGCGGCCGCCGCCTTCGCCGCAGACGTGCTGGAGCCGGGCGGCGCTTTCCTTTGCAAGGTCTTTCAGGGCGGCACCGAGCGCGACCTGCTCGACATGCTGAAGCGCGATTTCAAGGTCGTGCGCCACGTGAAGCCACCTGCCAGCCGCGCCGAAAGCTCAGAGCTTTACGTTCTGGCGACGGGATTTCGGGGAGAGGGGTCGGCCGACTGAGGCTGTTTCGGCTCTTGCCGAGGCCTTGTCGCGATCTGCTTTCCCTGCCGGCCGTGGGCTGGGGAAACGCTGAACGCACCCGCCGACGGCTCTAACTCAGAAGCAAATCCTATGGGGGCTTTGAACCCCGTGGGCGCCTCTTTGCTCCTGTTCCGCGACACGCGTATGACGAAAAAGGCCTTTTCGCGCCACTTTTTGCACGCCGCTTGAATTGGTTACCATCATCCCCATTTGACGCGGCCAAGAACGCTTCCAAGTCGGAAATCTTGGTGATATAGACCCCGCGACAGTGTTCCGCCCCAGGGGGCCTGAACGTGTCGCCCCCCAAAATCTGGAGAAGTCGGCATGACTTCGAGCCTATCCGCGCTCGATTCGGCGATCGCGCTTACCTTTGACGACGTTTTACTGGTGCCGGGTCCGTCCGACGTCATGCCAGGACAGACGGACGTCTCGGCTCAGCTGACCAAGAGTATTCGGCTGAATATCCCGCTGCTGTCGTCCGCCATGGATACGGTGACCGAAGCGCGCCTCGCTATCGCGATGGCCCAGGAAGGCGGCATCGGCGTTCTCCATCGCAACCTCACCATCGAGGAGCAGGCCCGCCACGTCGCGCAGGTCAAACGCTATGAAAGCGGCATCGTCCTCGATCCGGTAACGATCGCGCCGCAGAAATCTCTGCGTGACGCCCTGACGCTGATGGCAGAGAAGGGCGTGACCGGGGTGCCGGTTGTTGATAGCGGCCGCGAAGCGCCGGACGGCAGCGCCGGCAAGGGCAAGCTCGTCGGCATCCTGACCAACCGCGACGTCCGCTTCGCCACCGACCTCGACCAGCCCGTTTCGAAGTTCATGACGAAAGACAATCTGGTGACCGTGAAGCGCAACGTGTCGCCGGAAGACGCTAAAAAGCTTCTGCACAAGAACCGCATCGAAAAGCTGATCGTTGTTGACGATCAGGGCAACTGCATCGGCCTCATCACCGTCAAGGACATCGAGAAGGCCGCCAAGCATCCGAATGCCTCGAAGGATGCCCAGGGACGCCTTCGCGTCGCCGCCGCGACGACCGTCGGCGAAGATGGCTTCGAGCGCACTGAACGCCTTATCGCCGCCGGTTGTGACGTCATCGTCGTCGACACGGCGCACGGCCATTCCATTAAGGTCATCGACGCCGTCGCACGCATCAAGCGGCAGTCGAACAGCGTGCAGGTGATCGCCGGCAACGTCGCCACGGCCGACGCGACGAAGGCGCTGATCGACGCCGGAGCCGACGCTGTGAAAGTCGGCATCGGTCCGGGCTCGATCTGCACCACGCGCATCGTCGCGGGTGTTGGCGTGCCTCAGCTCACCGCCGTGATGGAATGCGCCAAGGAAGCCGCCCGCTATGGCGTGCCGGTAATCGCCGACGGCGGCATCCGCTTCTCCGGCGACATTGCCAAGGCCGTCGCCGCTGGCGCCTCCTGCGTGATGATCGGCTCGCTGCTTGCGGGCACGGACGAAGCGCCGGGCGAGACCTATCTCTATCAGGGGCGCACCTACAAGTCCTACCGGGGCATGGGCTCCGTGGGCGCCATGGCTCGCGGCTCGGCCGATCGCTACTTCCAGGCCGAGGTCCGCGATACGCTAAAGCTCGTTCCGGAAGGCATCGAAGGCCAGGTTCCCTACAAGGGGCCGATGGAAGCCGTCGTACACCAGCTTGTCGGCGGCTTGCGCGCGGGCATGGGCTATCTTGGAGCCAAGACCATTCCGGAACTGCAGAAGCGCGCCAAGTTCGTTCGCGTTTCGCCCGCCGGCATCCAGGAAAGCCACGCCCATGGCGTCATGATTACGCGCGAAAGCCCGAACTATCCGGGCGTTGGCAGGTAGTCTATTGAGACGAGATCGGCTGCGCCAACCTGCGGGGACCACATCATGACAGTCACGGACTTTTTGCTGCCGGTCTTCGTTGAGGTGCTGCTGATCTTCGTGCTGATGGGTCTGATGGGGCGGGCGCGGCTCGGCAGCATCGCTCGCGGCGAAGTGAAACCGGAGGACGTCGCGCTCGACAGCCGGAACTACGGCCCGCGCGCACGGCAGTTCGGAAACAGCTTCTCCAACCAGTTCGAGCTGCCGCTGCTGTTCTTCGCGTTGATAGCCTTCCTTCTGATCACGCGCGTCGGCGACCTGCTGCTACTCGTTCTGGCCTGGGTCTTCGTGCTCTCCCGCATCGTCCACGCCTACATCCACACGACGAGCAACGATGTCATGTGGCGCACGCGCGTCTATTCGCTGGGTGCCGTCGTCCTTTTCATCATGTGGCTCGTCTTCGCCATCAAAATTCTGATTGGCATCTAGAGATGTTTTTCCAATGAAAGCCGGTGCTCGGATCGCTGCGGCGATCGAGGTCTTGGAAGCGATCATCAATCGCTACCAGCCCGTTGCCATTGCCTTGACCGATTGGGGCAAGGCCCATCGTTTTGCCGGGTCCGGCGACCGCAACGCCATCGGCGGCCTCGTCTATGACGCCATGCGCCGCCGCGCGTCGATCTCCTGGGCTTTCGGAGAGGACACGCCCCGCGCGCTCGCGCTCGGCGCCGCCTCTTCTGCGCTGGGCCTGACGCCGGAAGCCGTCATCGCCGCGTGCGACGGCTCCGATCACTCGCCGCCACCACTAACTGAGACCGAGCAAGCCGGGCTGACACGCCCGCTCGACGGCGCACCGGCCCACGCGCAGGCCGACATTCCCGAATGGCTTTGGTCGTCGTTCGCTGATCAGTTCGGTGCCGACGCCGTTGCCGAAGGACAGGCCATGGCCCGCCGTGCCCCGGCCGATCTTCGAGTCAACACGCTGAAGTCGACGCCGGAGAAGGTTCTGAAGGCGCTCGCAAGCTTCGGCGCCGAGCCATGCGGCCTGTCGCCGATCGGCATTCGCGTGCCCCCACCCGTCGGTGCTCAGCGCACCCCGAACCTCCAGGTTGAGGCTGCCTTTCAGGCGGGCTGGTTCGAAATCCAGGACGAAGGCTCGCAGATCGCCGCGCTGCTGTCCGGCGCCGGACCGCGCAAGCAGGTGCTCGATCTCTGTGCCGGTGCGGGCGGCAAGACACTCGCGCTCGCGGCCCTGATGCAGAACACCGGTCAGATCTATGCCTACGATGCTGACCGCAATCAGCTTAAGCCGATCTTCGAGCGCATCAAGCGGGCAGGCGTCCGCAATGTGCAGGTGCTGCGTGCGGGCGACGAGGTGGCGGTCGACGCCCTCGGCCCGCGCTTCGACGTTGTCCTCGCGGACGCGCCGTGCACAGGAACCGGAACCTGGCGCCGCCGACCGGATGCCAAATGGCGTCTGAAGCCTGAAGCGCTGAAGGCGCGGATGGCCGAGCAGCAGTCCGTGCTGAAGCGGGCCGCGAGCCTCGTCAAGCCGGGCGGCCAACTGCTCTACGTGACGTGCTCAATTCTTCCCGAAGAGAACACTGGGCAGATCGCGTGGTTTCTTGAAGGCAACGCCGACTTCTCCGTCATCCCAACGGCTGAAGTCTGGAAGGCGGCGTTAGCGAGCGAGCCTCCGCCGTCGGCCGACGCGCGCACCGACACATTGCTGTTGACACCCCACCGGCATGGCACCGACGGGTTCTTCATTGCGGCACTAGGCCGAAAGGCATAACCGAACTTTCGGCGGATTGATTTGCGCCCGCGGTTCGTCGCCTTGAAGCGCGCGGACAGATTTCCTCAGCACGCAAACTGCTGCCGGGAATGATTGCCCGCGCCCGTTACGCGCTGACATAAAATGTGAGCGGATTACTTGGTGACGGCGCCAAGAAACTCCGTTGACATCACAAGCCTTCAAACTATCTCATCAAGCGTTTGCCGCTGGCTCGCGGCAAATCGAGGGACCGCGGCTTTGTATGCGTATTTCACGCCGTGCCCACGCTCGTGAGGCCAATTGAGGTCAATGAATGAGCGGTAGGCCCCACTCCTTCCTCTCCCCGAAATGCGAAGTTCGTCCCGCACCCGACCGCGGCGGCCATACCGTCGTCGCCCGGCACGCAATCGCCAAAGGCGAATTGATCGTGGTCTGGAGCGGAACGCTCGTAACCGGCGAGGAACTGAACGAAATGCCTCAGACTGTGAAGCGCTATTCGCTTCAGGTCGAGGAAAACCAGTATCTGGTCTCGCTATCGGACTGCGAGCCGCCGGATTACGTCAACCATTGCTGCGATCCAAACTCCGGCCTCTCAGGCCAGATCACGCTCGTGGCGATGCGCGATATCTCGCCCGGCGAAGAGATCACCTACGACTACGCCATGAGCGACGGCTCGCCGTACGACGAATTCGCGTGCTCGTGCGGTTCGCCACACTGCCGTGGCCACGTGTCGGGACAGGACTGGATGCGCCCGGATCTCTGGCGGCGATACGCAGGATACTTTTCGCCGTATCTCCAGCGCCGCATTCTGGCCGGTCAGGCGCTCACGTCGCTGGCGGCGAGGCGGCGGCGATCGCCTCGCAAATCGGCGGCCGAGCCGATCATCATCCCGGGCGAGTAGCGCGTCGCGTGCGCTACTCCTGACCGCCGAGCTTCCGGTCGACGTGCGCGTCGAACGTCCGGTAGTCGCACGTGATTTCTTCCCCGGCTCGGATATCCCGCGAGGCGATGTCGTAACCCTCGATCGAGCCGGGCTCGTGCACGCCCTCGGTGTTCGGCTCGTCGGCGTGGTTCATGAAGCGGGCGTTGTCGGCGCAAAGCACAAACATGCCGCTGGCCTCGTGGAGATAGACGTGGTCGAGAAGGTTGGCGCGTGCGACCTCCGGCAGGCTTTCGATCTCGTCTTCCGTCAGCAGCCTGTCGAAGTGCGCCATGAAGCGCCAAGTCACGGTGCCCTTAGGAATATCTTCCGCCGCGAAAAGCCCAATCCCCGCAATGTCGCTCTGACCGAGCCGGGTCTTCACCATGAGCATGAAATACAATCCTTTCGATCATCGCGGCGAAACCAATCGGCGTGCTCAACGATATGAGTGGGCCGGCATGTGCGTCACTACTCGGTTCTGAAAAAATTGGGAGCTTGGAAAATTGCGAAGTCTGGGATCGCTCGTCATTTTTGCTGCATTGGTGGCAGCAGCGGCATCATCCGGGTCGGCATTTATGCCGGGGGAGTGGTACGCCGCGCTGAATAAGCCATCCTGGACGCCGCCGAACTGGGTTTTTCCGGTCGCTTGGACAATTCTTTACATCCTGATCGCGATCGCTGGTTGGCTGGCTTGGCGGGCGGGCGGATGGACGCCTGCGCTTCTGGCATGGGGTGCCGGTCTCGTCCTTAACGCTCTTTGGTCATACCTGATGTTCGGGCGGCACGATATCGCACTTGCCCTTGCTGATCTCGTCGCGCTCTGGGGCGCGATTGTGGTCTTTATCATTACTGCTTGGCCCGTCAGCCGCGGTGCGAGCTATCTCTTTCTGCCCTACCTGGCATGGGTAACCTTTGCTGGTGCCCTGAATTTTGCCGTCTGGCAAATGAACTAGGACTTTTCATTTTCTGCCGCGCGGTGGAGGAGCGGGATGGGCTGTCGCAGGCGGCTCAAATTGGCGGGCGTTGCGAGGTGCTCGAACTTCGCGTAGGGGAAGGCCCTGAAGAAAGGGCCCACCCGCTTTGACCGATTCCGTCCTCATCATCGACTTTGGCAGCCAGGTGACGCAGCTCATCGCACGACGTGTGCGGGAGGCGGGCGTCTACTCGGAAATTCACCCGTTCCAGAGCGCCGCCGAAGCGTTCCAGAAGCTGAAACCAAAGGCTGTGATTTTGTCGGGCGGTCCGGCGTCCGTCACTGAGGCAGACTCGCCACGGGCGCCGTCGGCAGTGTTCGAAGCAGGCGTGCCGGTGCTCGGAATTTGCTACGGCCAGCAGACCATGGCCGAACAACTCGGCGGCAAGGTTGAAAGCGGCCACGACCGCGAATTCGGCCGCGCCTTCCTCTCAATTGCGACGCACAGCCCGTTATTCGAAGGCGTCTGGTCCAAGGGCGAGCGCTATCAGGTCTGGATGAGCCACGGCGACCGCGTCACCAGTCTGCCGGAAGGTTTCGAAGTCATCGGCACCAGCGATAACGCACCATTCGCTGCGGTCGCGGACGAGAATCGCCGCTTTTATGCCGTGCAGTTTCACCCTGAGGTCGTTCACACGCCCGACGGCGCCAGGCTGATCGCCAATTTCGTGCACAACATTGCAGGTCTGAAGTCTGATTGGACGATGTCGGCCTATCGCCGCGAGATGATCGCCAAGATCCAGAAACAGGTCGGCAAGAGCCGCGTGATTTGTGGGCTTTCGGGTGGCGTCGATAGCGCCGTCGCCGCCGTGCTGATCCATGAAGCGATTGGTGACCAGCTGACCTGCGTGTTCGTCGATCACGGCCTGATGCGGCTCGGCGAGGCGGACGAAGTCGTCGGCCTCTTCCGCGATCACTACAACATTCCGCTCGTGCACGTGGACGCGTCCGAGCAGTTCCTGACAGCACTTGCAGGTGTCTCGGACCCCGAGACCAAGCGCAAGACCATCGGCAAGCACTTCATTGACGTTTTCGAGGCCGAAGCCAAGAAGATCGGCGGCGCGGAGTTCCTGGCCCAGGGCACGCTCTATCCAGATGTGATCGAAAGCGTGTCGTTCACCGGCGGCCCGTCAGTCACGATCAAGTCGCATCACAACGTCGGCGGTTTGCCCGAGCGCATGAACATGAAGCTCGTCGAACCGCTGCGCGAGCTGTTCAAAGACGAGGTGAGGGCACTGGGCCGTGAACTTGGCCTGCCGGAAACCTTCGTCGGTCGGCACCCATTTCCGGGGCCGGGTCTTGCGATCCGCATTCCCGGCGAGATCACGCGCGAAAAACTCGACATCCTGCGTAAGGCCGACGCTGTTTATCTCGACGAAATCCGCCGCGCCGGGCTTTACGATGCGATCTGGCAGGCGTTCGCCGTCCTGCTTCCCGTGCGAACTGTCGGCGTCATGGGCGACGGCCGCACCTACGATCACGTTCTCGGCCTGCGCGCCGTCACATCCGTCGATGGCATGACCGCCGACTTCTTCCACTTCGACATGGCGTTCTTGGGCCGCGTCGCCACCCGCATCATCAACGAGGTCCGCGGCGTCAACCGCGTTGTCTACGACGTCACGTCGAAACCGCCCGGCACCATCGAGTGGGAATGACCGACAGCCGATAGCTGCCGGTTGCCGCTCATGCCGCGAAATTGGTGGAGCGCGAGAGGGCGTCCCAGCCACTGATTTCGGTCTGCATGTCCTTAAGCTTCTGTTCGACCAGGCCCAGGGCATCGTCGCCGAGAAATAGCCGCGTTGGCGGGTTTTCGGTATTGACGATGGCAAGCAACGCTTGGGCGGCCTTTGCCGGATCGCCGGGCTGGTTGCCACTCTTCGCCTGCCGTGCCGCGCGGATCGGATCCATGACGCGGTCGTAGTCGGCAATGCTTCGTGGCGTACGGTCCATCGACCGGCCGGCCCAATCGGTTCGAAATTGTCCGGGTGCAAGCGCCGTCACACGGATGCCGAATGACGCGACTTCCTTGCCGAGCGCTTCCGAGATGCCTTCAAGCGCAAATTTGCTGCCGCAATAGAAGCTGATCCCCGGCATCGTGATGAAGCCGCCCATCGAGGTCACGTTGATGATGTGACCCCGCCGGCGTTTTCTCATGCCGGGCAAGACCGCTTTGATCATAGCCACCGGACCGAACACGTTGGCGGCAAACTGCCGTTGCAGATCCGCGATGGAGGATTCCTCCAGCACGCCCTCATGGCCGTAGCCGGCGTTGTTCACGAGCACGTCGATCGGACCGGCACGCCGCTCCGCCTCGGACACGGCGCCGGGCACAGCATCGTACACGGTGACATCGAGCACGATGGGAAGCGCAAGGTTCGGCGCAAGAGCAGCAAATGCCTCGGCGTCTTCCGTTCGTCGCACGGTGCCGATCACGCGATGTCCGGCGTCCATCGCGCCTTTCGCAAAGGCCCGGCCAAGACCGGAGCTGACGCCGGTGATGAGGAAGGTCTTAGGTTCGGTTGCTGACATACGAATAGCTCCCACTAGCAAACAATTTATATCATGATATAGTTTGCCGATGACATCTCGCAAGAGCCCAAAGTTAGCCAGCCCGCGGGGCGAGCAGGTTCGCCAGCGCATACTCGATGCCGCCGAGCACTTGCTGCGCCAGGGCAATGCCGAGTTTTCAATGCGCGATCTCGCGGCTGGGGCTTCTGTCAGCTTCGCCACGCCGTTCAACCAATTCGGCAGCAAGCTTGCGATCATGCATGCGCTTTCGGGGCGACGCATTGACTCGATGGAAGCGCTGCTGAGCAGCGGCTGTCCGGCAGGCGACGCAATTGATCGCGTGTTCTTCACCACCGACGCCGCAGCGTCCGTGATGGTGCTGGAGCCGGTTGTTAACCGGGCTGTCATGGGGTCGCTTGGCGCCTCCAGTTCTACGCCGGGAACGGTCTTGGAGCGCTCCGCGAAGCTATGGGCGACGGCGCTTGATGGTGGCGATGGCCTGTCGGGGGCTCATCGCGCTGAAGCGCTCGACATTTTGCCAAAGCAACTCGCGTTTGGATTTCGCGGAGTTTTGTCCTTTTGGACTGCGGGCGAATTGAATGACGCCGATCTCGCGCCCGCGGCGAAACGGGTGGCCGCGACGCTCATGCTCGGCTACGCCGATCCACGTCGGCGTGCAGCGCTGATCCAAGCCGCGATCCCTCATGCAAAATAAAGAATTGACATGCTGATCTACTAGAAGGTAGACAACAGCCATGAGCAACGTATCAACCACCGCTGATGACATTCTGGCCTGCGCACGCACTCTCATTATCGTAGGGGGCTATAACGGCTTCAGTTATGCTGATATCGCCGACGTTGTTGGCATTCGCAAGCCAAGCATCCACCATCACTTTCCGAGCAAGGTCGATCTCGTCCGTACGCTCGTGTCCCGTTATCGCCAGGAAGCCGAAGTCGGAATTGCTGAACTGGAACGGAATGTCTCGGATCCTGTCGAATTGCTGCAGGCGTACACTGGGTACTGGAAGGCATGCATCACAGATGCCAGCGCCCCGTTCTGTGTGTGCGCTCTACTCGCAGGCGAACTTCCCGTGCTTCCAGAAGAAATTGCACTTGAAGTGCGGGGGCATTTCCGCGTGCTATCGACGTGGCTCACATCCGTCTTTGAGCGTGGGATGCAGCTCGGCAGCCTTCGGCTCTCAAGTTCTCCGCGCGTAGAGGCTGAGGTCTTCATAGCCACCATTCACGGAGCCATGCTTTCCGCGCGAGCCTATGGAGATCCCCAAGTCTTCGGGCAGATCACCAACCCGCTTCTCGACCGAGTTTCCGTTCGGCACTGAGGCGTCCTGCGAAGGATCAGGGGGGCCTCACTGAATTCACACGAGGCAGATAGTCGAACTCTTTTACCGCCGTTATTTTGCTTGCTTAACCTACCAACTAGTAGAAAGGACATCAAATATGTCTACTCAATACGCGGAGATTTCCGCCGTCACCGAAGAGCGTTGGCTCAAGCAATACTATTTTATTCGAGGTGCGTTTTCGGTGCTGTGGGTCGGGTTGGCTCTGACAGCCGGACAGCAGGGAGGCGCGATCGCTGCCGCTTTGCTCATCATTTATCCGGCGTGGGATGCTTTGGCGAACTATGTCGACGCGGCGCGGAGCGGGGGCCTTGGGCAAAATCGCACACAGGCCATTAACGTTTTCGTCAGCGTCGCAACGGCGGCGGCCGTGGTCGTGTCGTTGCAATCTGGCATGAGTGAGGTGCTCGGCGCTTTCGGCGTTTGGGCGATCCTTGCTGGCTTGCTTCAACTCGGGACGGCGCTTGGCCGCTGGAAGACCTACGGCGCACAGTGGGCGATGGTTTTGAGCGGCGCTCAGTCGGCAGTGGCCGGAGGCCTCTTCATTTCGCGCTCGACGATGGCCACGCCGCACTCGATCAGCGACATTGCGGGTTACGCTGGCGTGGGTGCGGTTTACTTCCTGATTTCGGCAGGGTGGTTGGCCGTTCGGGACTGGCGCAACAAGGCCGCATGACGGCTATCGCTTCGGCGAGTCGCCAATATGAGCGTCGATCCAATAGCTGACGATGTCGATGACTTTGTCTTCGATGCCATAGTAGCCATGCGGACTAAGAGAGCCGCATGCGCGGTTTGATCGATCGATGCCGCCGCTGACTTCGACGACGCGGACATCGGGAGAATGGATCATCGCTGCGGCGGTCTTAGTGGCGTCGCTCGGAGGCGCCACGTCGCAGCGATCATCCTTGTTAGCGACGATGAGTGCGGGCACGCGAACGTCAGTCAGGCCCGCATCGAATACGGTCTCATGGCTGCCGCCACGCACCGAAACGGACTCTGTCAGAATAACCCCTGCAATCGTACCGGCTGGTGCGTGTGCTGCTCCGTTGGCCGCCGCAATGGACCCTTGGCTCGTACCGAGGAGAAACACCGGAAGCGCGACTTGCGTCCGGGCATATTGGATCAAGTCTTCCACGACGGCCGCGTAGTCCGGAGAACTTCGCGCACCGCGTAAACTTTCACGATTGATCCAGTCGGGTATCAACACGGCGTAGCCTTTAGCCAACCACATATCGCGCGTTCGAACCACGAAGTTGTGGCCATGACGGATATCGCCGTTGCGCGCTAATCCGACATCCCCCGCGCCTCCCGGCAGCATGACAATCGTGGCGCGCGGTGAGGGCGGCGCGACGTAAAGAGTATGCTGACGCTTACCGGAACTAAGCTTCAAATCGATGATACGTTCGCCGCTATTATCGGCGTTCGCCAAAGCCAGCGTTGAGAGAACAAGCGCACAGATTGCGGCCAAGCCCCAAGACGGGAGGAATGTCTTTATCGTCATCGTCGGAAAGCTAATGGAACAGCGTGATTGCCGTTGTCGCCAACTCTATGCCACTCTGAGCGTGAACAGGAACTGGACGACACGCAAACGCCGCCGATCCGATTGATATCCGATGAGTTCGCCGAACATTCTGACCGACGCAGAGCCCGCCAACGCGTCGGATCGCACACGGCGCATGCGCAAGCTCGCCGTTACGCTCTTGGTGCTGGCGGGTTGCGTCAATTATTTTGACCGCGCTGCCGTTGCTGTCGGCAATCCGGAAATTCGCGCCGAGCTTGGACTGTCCTACAGCGAAATGGGCTTGCTGCTGTCGGCCTTCGCGTGGAGCTACGGCCTCGCGCAAATTCCCGCTGGCGTGCTCGTTGATCGCTTCGGTCCTCGTAAAGCCCTCGGCGTTGGAATGGTGCTTTGGTCGTTCGCGCAAATCGCCGGCGGCCTCGTTCATTCGTTGCACCAGTTTCTGACCGCGCGTGTCGCGCTGGGCCTCGGCGAGTCGCCGATGTACATCGGCGGCACGCGGGTCTGCGCCGACTGGTTTCCGCTGAAGCGCCGTGCGCTCCCGATTGCGATCTTCAATTCATCATCCGCGCTGGCACCGGCCTTGGCGCCGCCGATCCTGACGATGCTGATGCTCGCGCACGGCTGGCGCGTGATGTTCATTATCGCGGGCCTTGCAGGCTTCATCGTCGCCGCATTGTGGACGATCTATTATCGCGCCCCTAAAGATGCTGGCATTCCCGCGGCCGACATCGAGGAAATACATCGCGATGACGGCGCTGCGATCCCGCACGTCGGCTGGACGCAGGTTCTCTGGCTGCTGCGCTTTCCGACGACGTGGGGCATGTTCCTCGGTTTCTTCGGCGTCGTTTACATCTCGTGGCTCTACGCGACCTGGTTGCCGGGATACCTAGAGATTGCGCGCCATCAGTCGATCGCGAACGCCGGGATCTGGTCGGCGATCCCGCTCGCGGCAGGCTTTGTCGGCGCCGTCGCGGGTGGTGTGATCTCTGACCGGCTTGGCCGCCTGGGAGGCATCGACGCTGCCGGAACCTGCCGATTGCCCGTCATCGCAGGATTGATCGTGGCCGGAATTGCTACGATCGCTGCGGTCTACGTCGCCGACTTGTGGACGGCGATCGCGCTCATGTCGCTCGGACTTTTTGCGGCCAACGTCGCTTCAAGTTGCGGTTGGGCACTTGCCGCCGTGATCGCTCCGGTCAACGCCGTCGCGACGCTCGAAGCGATCCAGAACGTCGGCGGTTCCGTCGGCGGATCGCTGGCGCCACTCGTGAGCGGCATCCTGCTTCAGCACTCAGGGTCGTTCGTCCCTGCATTCGTGCTGGCCGGCGTCATCGCATTTGCCTGCGCCGCGATCTATGGCACCATGACGTTGAGAAAGATTTCAGCGCCTGAAGGGACGTAAAGCGTCATGGCGTCGAGACCTCATCGCCGAAGATTCGCCGCCTCTCAAAAAGACCGAATATTTTTCGCCTGCCTACCTGATGAGGCGACCGCTGAACGCGTCCATGCGCTCGCGGAGAGGCTCAAGCGTGCGAACGGTTTCGACGGCACGCTGGTGCTTCCAAATCACCTGCACGTGACACTTTATCATTTGGGGGATTGGCCAAGCTTACCCGCGCCCATCGTCAGCGCCGCATTGGACGCCGCAGCGCAAGTCTCCATTCGAGCTTTCGACGTGACGTTGACCGGCAGCGAAAGCTTTCGCGGCGGCATCGGGCCTTTTCCCTTTGTGCTGACGTGCGAGCAAGACATCGCCGCTTGGAACGCGTTGCGTCGCCCGCTTGGCGTAGCAATGGAGCGCGTCGGGCTAGGTGGCGCCACGCGCGGCCGCTTCACGCCCCACATAACGTTGCTTCGCGATGAAAAGCGCGCCGCAGCGGCGCCCATCGAGCCCATTTCTTGGACGGTGCGAGAACTCGTTCTCGTGCACAGCCTCCTCGGCAAAACCACGCACGTCCATCTGGGGCGCTGGCTATTACAGGAGCCGTGAAATGGACGAAGCCGAGTAAAGAGATCAGCCAGCGTCTGCGAAAATCGCAGCAACCTCCGGCCCCGAGGCGTCACGCGGCAGCGAGAAGAAGTTGGCCTCTTTGCCCAACGCCTTCTCCAACTCGCGCTGGAACGTCATCCGGTCGAGTTCGATCGTGCCGAACTGCCGGAGGTGATCCGTCACGAATTGCGTGTCGAGCAGCGTAAATCCACCCTTGATGAGACGCGCTGCGAGATGCACCAGCGCGATCTTCGAGGCATCACGCTCCGTCGAAAACATGCTTTCGCCGAAGAACGCGCTTTTCAACGCTACGCCGTAAAGGCCGCCGACCATCTTGTTGCCATTCCAGACCTCGACCGTGTGGCAGGCGCCAAGGTCGAACAGCTCGCGATAGAGCGAACGGATTCGGCCGTTGATCCAGGTCGACATCCGCCCGGCGCGCGGCGCGGCGCAGCCGTCGATCACACCGTCATAATCGTTATCGACCTTGACGGTGAATGGCGTGGTGCGGACCGTGCGCATGAGGCGCTTTGGGATATGCAGGCCGTTGAGCGGCAGCACACCGCGCTGCTGCGGCTCGATCCAATAGAGCGCGGGATCGTCGGCACTTTCCGCCATCGGGAAAATGCCACAGCTATACGCCTTCAGGAGAACCTGCGGCGTTATCTCGAACATCGGGTCGTCGCGCGACGCCATGCTGCCACTTGCCAAGCGAACTCTCGGACGCGCGCGGAACATGTCGCGCAGAGGCAAACCTTACTTCATCCCCAGATATTTTTCGAGCCAATGAATATCATAGGCCCCATCGACGATATCCGGCTCTCTGACCAGATCCTGGAACAATGGGATCGTCGTTTCAATCCCATCGATCACGAACTCGGCCAGAGCGCGGCGTAAACGCATCAACGCGTCGTTGCGCGTCTTGCCCGTCACGATCAGCTTGCCGATGAGGCTGTCGTAGTAGGGCGGGATGCGATAGCCCTGGTACACGCCGCTGTCGACGCGCACGCCGAGGCCGCCCGGCGGATGCCAATAGGTGATCTGGCCCGGCGAAGGCCGAAAATCCTTGGGGTTTTCAGCGTTGATGCGGCACTCGATGGCGTGCCCGCGAAGCTCGATGTCATCCTGCGTGAAGCTTAACGGCAGGCCGGCCGCGACGCGGATTTGCTCCAGCACGAGGTCCGTGCCGGTGACCATCTCCGTTACAGGGTGTTCGACCTGCAACCGGGTGTTCATCTCGATGAAGTAGAATTCGCCGTCCTCGAACAGGAACTCCACTGTGCCGGCGCCGCGATATTTCAGCTTGCGCATCGCATCCGCGACGGTCGAGCCGATCTTCTGGCGCTGAGCCGCATTGAGAGCAGGCGAGGGGCTCTCCTCGAACACCTTTTGATGCCGCCGCTGCAGCGAGCAATCGCGCTCGCCTAGATGCACGGCATTGCCCTTGCCATCGCCGAACACCTGGATCTCGATGTGGCGCGGCTTCTGCAGATATTTCTCGATGTAGACGGAATCGTCGTTGAAGGCCGCTTTCGCTTCGGACCGCGCCGTCGAAAGCGCGACGCCGAGGTCGGCCGCGGTCAGCGCGACCTTCATGCCCCGCCCACCGCCGCCAGCAGCGGCCTTGATGAGCACGGGAAAGCCCATCTCCTTCGCGACCTTCATCGCCTCGGTCTCGCTCGTCACGGCGCCCGCGGAGCCGGGAACGACCGGGATGCCGAGCTTCTTGGCGGTCTCTTTCGCCTCGATCTTGTCGCCCATGATTCGGATGTGTTCGGACGTCGGACCGATGAACGTGATCTTGTGCTCTTCGAGAATTTCCGCGAAGCGCGCATTCTCAGATAGAAAGCCATAGCCCGGATGCACAGCGTCCGCGCCGGTGATTTCACACGCCGTCACCAGCGCCGGAATGTTGAGATAGCTGTCGCGCGCAGGCGGCGGACCGATGCACACGCTCTCGTCGGCCAGACGGACGTGCATGGCGTCGGCATCTGCCGTCGAGTGGACGGCGACCGTTGCAATTCCAAGCTCGCGGCAAGCGCGCTGGACGCGAAGCGCGATTTCTCCTCGGTTGGCAATCAGGATTTTATCGAACATTTGAACTCCGGGCGCTTTTCACCGCCGTATGCGGTGCGCGCTCTATTCTATGATGATCAGCGGCTCGCCATACTCGACCGGTTGCGCGTTCTCGACGAGGATGGCTTTGATCGTGCCGGCGCGCGGCGCGGGGATCTGGTTCATAGTCTTCATCGCCTCGATGATCAGCAGCGTGTCGCCCTGATTGACCTTGGACCCGACTTCGCAGAATGCCGGTGCACCCGGCTCCGGCGAGCGATAGGCCGTGCCGACCATCGGCGATTTGACCGCGCCCGGATGCTTCGAAAAATCACCCGCACCCGCCGCCGGTTTCGCTTCGCTCGGCGTCGACGCTGCGGCTGCAACCGGCGCAGACATGTAAGCCTGCGGCGCCGCGGCCGTGATCGAGATTTTCTTGGCGACGCGGATCTTGAGGCCGCTCTTCTCGATTTCGATTTCCGTCAGACCCGTATCGTTCAAAAGCTCGGCGAGCTCGCGGATCATCTGACCTTCGGCGCTTCCCATTTTCGGCCCTTGGTCTTTTGCGCTCATCAGTCCCGTGTCCTCGATATTTAGTTGGCGTGCGTCTTATAGCCTAAGCTCTGGCCGCAACGTCACGCTTTGCCTGTGGATTTGTTCAGAATGTCGGCCATTGCCTCGATCGCGAGTTCATAGCCCTTGGCGCCGAGCCCGCAGATCACCCCCGTCGCTGCGAGCGAGATGTAGGAATGCTGACGAAACTCGTCGCGCCGGAAGATGTTGGAAAGGTGCACCTCGACGACCGGCAGGCTGACGGCCTGCAGCGCATCGAGAATGGCAACCGACGTGTGCGTATAGCCACCAGCATTGATGATGATGCCCTTGGCCTTTCCGCGCGCCTCCTGCACCCAATTGACGATTTCGCCCTCGATATTCGATTGCCGGAAGTCGATGGCCAGCCCGTTCGCCGTTGCCGATTTTTCGGTGCGCACGCGCAGGTCGTCGAGCGTCTCGCGGCCATAGACTTCGGGCTCGCGGACGCCGAGCATATTGAGATTGGGGCCGTTAAGAACGTAAACGAGGGAGGTCATGTCAGGAGGCCGTTAAGGCACCGAGCTGATGCCCGACGCCGATTGTGAAGGCCCAGGGTCTATCAGCTTTCGTCGAATGCGCAAAGTGCGCGGCGATGGCCGCGCACTGCAATGTGTCTTTGATGTTAAATGTCTGGTATGGCACGAGAATTTTCGGCCACTCTCAGCACATGTTGCAGCCGGTCTTGCGGTAGCCGCTGACGAGCGCCTCAAGCTGGTCGTGCAGGTCATCCGGCGCACCGGGCACCGACTTGTCGCCGACCAGGAAGTGCGGGGTGCCGTTGACGCCGAGCTGCTTGGCAAGCAGCAGATCGCTCTGCAACTCGTTCTTGACGTCGTCGCCTGCCATGTCGGCCTTGACCTTATCCATGTCGAGACCGAGCGATTCCGCGATCTTCAACGCGGAAGCTTCGTTGGCAACGCCCTTGGAGCCCAGCATCGCTTGATGGAACTCCCAGTACTTGCCCTGGCGTTTGGCGGCCAGCGCGACCTTCGCGGCCTCGATTGAGCCCGTCGACAGGATCGGCAGCTCCTTGAAGACGAAGCGAACCTTTTTGTCGTCGTGGATCAGCTTCTGCACTTCCGGCAGGCCGTGTTTGCAGTAACCGCAGTTGTAATCGAAGAACTCGACGACAGTGACGTCGCCGTTGGGATCGCCGGCAACCGAGCTGTCAGGGGCGCGATAGATCTGCTTGGCGTTCTTCGCCATGAAGGCTTTGAGCTTGGTTTCCTGCTCTTTCTGAGACTTCTCATCCAGAGCGTTCTGCACCTCGAACATGACTTCGGGGTTCTTGATCAGATAGTCTCTGATGATGTCGCCGAGCGCCTTTTTCTGCTCGTCGGTAAAGACCTTGCCGCCCGCGGTGGGCGCGATGGTGTCGGCGTGCGCCGAACTATTTCCGAAATTCGATGCTGCGAGTGCCGCGAATGCCAGGCACGCAAATCCGAGCGCGATGACAGAGAGCTTTTTGCCGGCGGAAGCCGCGCGCGCTCTGTTACGGTCAGGAGACTTCTGGGTCATGGATTTGATCTCATTTTTCGATAAAGCAGCCGGCTGCTCAGGTTTGCGGCTTGTAGTTAATGATGTCGTCGTTTTTCAACCACTCGGGCGAGCCCGCTCGTAATTTCAGTTGGGCTCGTTTAGCGAAGACCTGTGCGTCTTTTATGTTCCCTTCGTTGAAGTAGGCCTGGGCCGTCATGGCGTCGGCTTCCGGACCCCGGCCCTGCTTATAATAGATGTTTGCGAGCAGCCTGTAAGCATGGCCATTTTCCGGGTCTTCGATAAGAGATTTCCGCAGTAGATCGATAGCCTCTTTTTGCGCATCGCTGCCCTTGAGGCTTTGGACCGCCGTGGCCAGTTCGACCATGATTAAAGGACTGTTAGGCGCCAGTTTCAGGGCTTGCCGCAAGCTCGGGACCGCAGGCGCGAGTTTGCCGGATCGCATCAGGAAGTCGGCCCGAAGTTCGTAAAAGTACGGGTAATTCGGGTTTTCCTTGATCATGCTGTCGGTCTGCTGGACCGCCGATTCCAGCGCACCGCCGCCGCCGCGAAAGAATGTCGCGATGGCCCGCGCGTAGCGCGCCGGCAGCGTCTTATTTGAGTCAGGATAGCGATTGAACACAGTCGCCGGCGATTCCAGATAGCCCGAAAGCTTCGCCCGCATCAGGTCGTGGCGAAGCTGCAGCGACGGCGGGTCTTTCTTGTTGAAATACGGACTTGTGGTTGCGAGCCGGCTGAGCCGGTCGAGGCGTTCGGCCGACAGAGGATGCGATCGAATGAACGGGTCCTGGAACTGATCCGATAGATATTCCTGTTCCTTGAACCGCTCGAACGTGTCGAGCATGCCTTTGCCCGACTGTTTCGTGGCCGTGAGATACTTGATGCCCGCCTGATCAGCCGCCGATTCCTGCGATCGCCGCTCGGCCAGAAGCCCCTTGAGAATGACGCTGCTGCCGCCCTGCAAAAGAGCAGCGCCGCCTTGTGCCGTCTCGCGTCCGCCATCTCCGCCTGTGACGCCGCCCGCAACCATGGCGCCGATGCCGAGAACCTGCGTCAACAGAGCGCGTGTTTGATCCTTCGCGATGCGCGAGCGCAGCGCCGCCATGTGGCCGCCCGCGATATGACCGCTTTCATGTGCGATGACGCCGATCACTTCATTCGGCGTCTGCGCCTGCATCAGTGTGCCGGTATTCACGAACACGTTCGCGCCGTCGAGAACGAAGGCGTTGAAGGCTTCATTATTGATGATGCGGACGGTCACGCGGCCGCCACCGAAACCCGCCGCTTCAAAAATCGGTTTGGAATAATCCTGCAGCAGCGCTTCGATCTCGGCGTCGCGGATCAGCGGCAGCCCCTGCGCTCGGGTGCCGTTGGCTAATGTCAACAGCGATGCGATGAGCGCAACGATCCAAATCGTCAAACTTCGGGCGTTGGAATGCGCCGGAAGTGACTTCCAAAATATCGGCATTCGCAGTGCCCTGATCTCGACAAGCGTTTCGAGACGCCACGCACAATCAAAGTATGCGCCAACCCTATTTGGGTCAAATGCGTTGCTACGAGGTGCTTATAAACATTCACGAGTTTAGGGCGTCAGCATGGCGGTAAGCGCTGCTAACGGCGCTCGTCCGAAGCAAGATAGGCCAGTAGCAGCTTTGATTTTGGGAATGGGCCGAAGCAAGCGATGCCTCGGCCCTTCGTCTGTTTATTCGCCGCCGAACTTGCGCTGCCACCAGCCCTTGCGCTGCGGGGCAGCCTGAGCTTCGGCATCGGTAGCCGAGCCTTCATCGCCTGGTCGGACAACAACGCGCTCGATTCGCGGCTCGCTGGAGCCGATCTCGTGCCGACGACGCGGTGCCGGCGCAGGTGCGCTGTCCTGAACTTCGGCGGGCACCTCAACAGCCTGCTGCGGTTCTTCCGTCGCAACCTCGGATGCCGTGCCTTCGAGCATCACGACTTCATCCGCGTCTTGCGCCTTCGAGGGAACGTCCCAAAGCCGTTGTTGCCGCGGAACCTTGAGTTCCGGCTGTTCGACAGCCGTCGCAACGTCTTCCGACGACAGCGCCTCGGTGATGTGTCCACCGTTTGACCAAGTTTCCGGCTGGGCAGCCTCGGTATCGCCGTCGGTGTCCCCGCTGTCGAGTTGTTCGTGATCTTCGCCTTCGGCAACGCCGTTGGCATCATCGGCGTGCATCGGGCCGCCTTCACGATTGCGGTCCCGACCGCGACGGCCACCGCGACGTCCGCGCCGGCGCCGCCGTGCGGGCTTTTCGCCGTTGGCGCCGTTTTCGCCGTGCTCGCCGAGTTCCGCTTCCTCGGATGCCGGTTGGGCATCGAGGTCATCCTCGTCGACCGGTCCCTGTTCGCCGTCATCATCGCCGTGCGGCTGCGGACCTGCCGCAAATCCGTGATCGTCTTCGCCGCGCGGTTCGGAACTGAAACGCTCGCGGCTTTCGCCACGCTCGCGTCCACCGCGACCGCGACGCCGCCTGCGCCGCCCGCGACGGCCGCCGGACTCATCGCCCTCGCCACGACCATTCTCACGGGCCACGGTATCTTCGTCGCCGTCATCGACGTGCGATACGGTTTCAATCTCGCCGCCTTCGAATGTCGGTGCTTCTTCCTCGCCGTCGAAGCCCCAGTCCATGTTGACGGCAGCACGTTCGACACGGCGCACCGGAACGGCAGGGCCGCCGCGCTCGATCGTGAAGTTCGCACCCTGCACGCGATCGCTACCGAGCACCGTCACCGAGTAACCGTGGCGATGCTCCATGTCGGTGACGTAGGCGCGCTTGCTGTTCAGAATGTAGAGTGCAACCGGCGGCGTCGTCGTCGCGGTCAGCGGACCTGTAGCGCCCGCCGTGATCGCATCTTCAAGGCCACGCAATACGGCGAGCGCGATGCTCTCCGTCGAGCGGATGATGCCGGTGCCCTGGCAGTGCGGACACTGCGACGTCGAGCCTTCCAGCACGCCCGTTCTGAGACGCTGGCGCGACATTTCCATCAGACCGAAATGCGAGATGCGGCCGAGCTGGATTCGCGCCCGGTCGAAGCGAAGCGCATCCTTCAGGCGGCGCTCGACGGCGCGATTGTTGCGCTTCTCCTCCATGTCGATGAAGTCGATCACGATGAGGCCGGCAAGGTCGCGCAGCTTCAGCTGGCGCGCGATTTCGTCGGCCGCCTCGAGGTTAGTCGCAAGCGCCGTTTCTTCGATCGAGAATTCGCGCGTCGATTTCCCCGAGTTGACGTCGATCGCAACGAGGGCTTCCGTCTGGTTGATGACGATGTAGCCGCCCGAGCGCAGCGTCACCTGCGGCTGGAACATGGCGTTGAGCTGCCGTTCGACGCCATAACGCGTGAACAGCGGCGTCGGCTCGCGATAAGCCACGACGTTTTTGGCGTGGCTCGGCATGAGCATCTTCATGAAGTCGGCGGCTTCCTGGTGCCCCGCATCGCCGGCAACGACGATTTCCTCGACATCCTTGTTATAGAGGTCGCGGATGGAACGCTTGATCAGGTCGCCTTCTTCGTAGACGAGGCTCGGCGCCGTCGACTGCAGCGTGAGATCGCGCACGCTCTCCCAGAGGCGCAGCAGATATTCGAAGTCGCGCTTGATTTCCTGCTTCGTGCGCGCCGCACCCGCCGTGCGGATGATGAGGCCCATGCCCTCCGGAACCTCGAGTTCCTGGGCAATGGCCTTCAGACGGCGGCGGTCCTGCGGATTGGTGATCTTGCGCGAGATGCCGCCGCCGCGGGCGGTGTTCGGCATCAAAACAGTGTAGCGGCCGGCAAGCGACAAATACGTCGTCAGCGCTGCGCCCTTGTTGCCGCGCTCCTCTTTAACAACCTGCACCAGAATGATCTGGCGGCGCTTGATAACTTCCTGGATCTTGTAGCTGCGCGGACGCCGACGCGGACGTTGCGGCGCTTCCTCGTGGAACTCCGCGCCCTGCGAGTCGTCGATCTCGCCGCCATGATGGTCGTGATGGTCATGGACATGCGGCTGCTCGGCATGGTGTTCATGCTCGTGCTCATCATGCTCGGAGCCATGATCGTCGTCAGCGTGAACGTCCGAACCGGCTTCGGCGTCATGGTGATGATCGTGATCGTCGCTCTCGTCGCGCGCATGATCGGCATCGGCCTGCGCTGCAGGCTCGTCCGACGACGCGCTTGCTGCGAGATCGGTATTTGACTCGCCGTTGTCTGCCGCTTCGGCCCGGACCGGCTCGGAGATGACGTCATCGTCCGGCATCGGAACGGCGACGGCCAAGACTTTGATCGGCTCTTCGTCTTCGTCGCCACCGATCTCTTCGATGTGCTCATCGTCTTCTTCGACATCGACGATGTGCGTGGATTCGCCGTCCTCAGAATCCTCAGAGGACTGATCCGCGAAATCGTCGTTCGTCGCTTCCCCTTCAGCGTGAGGGGCGGCCGACCCACCGCCGCGTGTCGAATTTCTGCGGGCGAGCGCCTCCGCGCGCCGGTCGGCGGCGGCTTCGAGCTCGGCTTCAGCGGCGGCTTCTTCATCGAGAAGCGCCTGACGGTCGGCGACCGGAATCTGATAGTAGTCAGGATGGATTTCGTTGAAGGCGAGAAAACCGTGCCGGTTGCCGCCGTAATCGACGAAAGCCGCTTGTAGCGACGGCTCTACGCGCGTCACCTTGGCGAGATAGATATTGCCGCGCAGCAGTTTCCGAGCGGCACTTTCGAAATCGAATTCCTCTACCCGGCCGTTGCGTTGGACCACGACCCGAGTCTCCTCGGGATGCGTGGCATCGATGAGCATTTTCGTATTGGACATAGGTTATTTTCCTTGGCGCGCCGGGGCGGCGGCTCGCATCTCGAACCGGAATTGCCGGAACGGATCGCGAGGATCGCGCTGTGGCGCGTTCTTTTGGTTGATTGTGCTGATGGAACTGGCGGCCGAGCCGCTGTCTGCACCATCCCGTTCCCCGATGTGCGCGAGTGGCGCGCAGGGACGCATGCGAACGCCGGGTGGATCGAGATCCCGTTGGCGCTGTCTTGGATGATGCAAGCTGTCGTCATGGCCTGTCGTCTATGACCCAGCTGCGTGTCCAGAATTGGGGGACTTCAGGCTGGGGAGAAAAATCCGACACCCTGCGGCGTCGTGGTCGATCAATTTTGGGCCGCCCAGCAATTCGCGCTTTTACCCGACTGACAAACCGGGGCGACCGGCACAAAGTAAGTTCACTCCGACAATGAGCCGCCGGGGGCTCGGAAGTCAAAGCTCCGAAACCTGCTGAGCGACGTTGATACTCCCCGTGCGCTTGCCTCAAGCAGGTGCCATCCGTGCTGGCCCAATTACCTGTGAAAGCAGAGCTTTGCCCCGCAGCAGGCCGACTGGGTTCTGCAGGCGCCTATTCAACCTACGCCACTTAGGCGTGTGTCTCGGGCGCCACCGAATACATTTCAAACTTTACGAGGTCGATCCTTCGCTGGCAAGTGCTATAAAACTGGCGCGGGATCGACAACGTGAGGCGATAATGGTCCTTTTATATAACGAATGAAAACAAAGATTTAACGGGGCATGGGGATCGGGCACACAAGGCGAGCAAGGGGGAAAATTCGGCAATGCGCCCGCCCGGGAAACCTTTAGTGAACATTCTAGCAGCAGTAGCAACCGTGCTATGCCTGTTGCTTGGGCGGCCCGCTATGGCAGCCGATGCGCTCGAAACCCACCTGACGGTGACCGGCCGCTCGACGATTTTCGAACTGACGATGAGCGAAGGCGTGACCGCACAGGCTTTTACGCTCGCGAGCCCCTACCGTGTCGTCATAGATCTGCCCGACGTCAATTTTCGCCTGGACCCTGCGGCAGGACAGAAAGGGGCGGGCCTCATCTCGGCGTTCCGCTATGGCCTTTTCGCGTCGCATAAATCGCGCATCGTGATCGATACCAAAGGCCCCGTCGTCATCCATTCCGCCAACATGACGCGGATCAAGGGATCATCGGCCGTAAAACTCGCCATCGCCCTTATGCCGACCGACGCAAAATCGTTTGGCGGCGGCACCGGCGCGGGAATGGCCGCCGCGTCTGAGGAGCCGAATTTCGAGAGCGCGTTCGAGGCTCCACCCGATAAGAAGCAGCCCAACGCCAAGCCCGTCATCGTGATTGATCCGGGCCACGGTGGCATCGACCCCGGCGCTATCGGCCCCAATAATGTAAATGAGAAAACGATTGTTCTTGCTGTTGCTATGCAACTCAAGGACGAACTGGAGAAGACTGGCCTCTACGACGTCAAGATGACCCGCCACGACGATGTATTCATCTCTCTCGACGACCGCCTCAAATTTTCCCGCGCGGTCGGAGCCGATCTCTTTATCTCGCTGCACGCTGATTCCATCGAGACGGCCGCCAGCAGCATTCGCGGCGCCACCATCTACACGCTGTCCAGCAAAGCGTCCGACAAAGTGGCGCGGATTGCGGCTGAAAAGGAAAATGCCTCGGATCTTTTGGCCGGCATCGAAAATCTCGACGAAGGCAAAGACGATCAGGTCAAAAGTATCCTCATCGACCTGATGAAACGTGAAACCTCGAACTTTTCCTCAGATTTCTCGCAGCTTCTGGCCAAACACCTGCGCAAAAAGATTACGATGTCGCGCGTACCCCGCCGCTCGGCGGCGTTCAAGGTGCTGAAGCAGACGGATTCGCCGTCCGTGCTTGTAGAATTGGGATATATCAGCAATCGCAGCGATGAGGAGCAGATGCTGACACCGGAATGGCAGTCGAAAGTCGCCGACGCGATCACCGGTGCGGTGCAAATTTACTTCAACAAAAGAACGGCCTTACGCCCCTGAGGATACTCGTCCATCCTCGGACGACGTGCTGCCACATTCAGTGCTAATGTGCGAATGTTCTGAGGGGATTGCCATTGCTGCGGCGCGGCAATAGACGTAACCGCCTCATTCGGAAAAATTTAAGCCAGCGACAGACTGACGGAATCTCGAATTTGATGCGCGCGCCCACGCTGCCGCCACCACCGGCGCCCAGGAGAAGGAAAAAGCGGCGCAGAAGCCTGCTGCTCAATTTTCTTGGGTTTGCGTTCGGTACCTTTGTGCTGGTTTTCATCGCCGGTTCCGCAGGTGCTGGCTTTTTGATCTGGCAGGCCTCGCGGGATCTTCCCGATTACGAGAGCCTGTCGAAATATGAGCCGCCCGTCATGACGCGCATCCACGCGCACGACGGCTCGCTGATTTCCGAGTTCGCGCGCGAGCGGCGAATCTTCGTACCGATCAACAACGTTCCGAAACTCGTGATCGGCGCCTTTCTGTCGGCGGAAGACCGCCGCTTCTACGAGCATGGCGGTATCGACATTCAGGGTGTCCTTCGCGCCGTCTTTGCGGCCGCTGAGTCAAAAATTCACGGCTCGAACCGGCGTACACAAGGTGCTTCGACCATCACCCAGCAGGTCGCCAAGAACTTCCTGCTGACGAACGAGCGCTCGATCGAGCGCAAGATCAAGGAAGCGATCCTGGCGATCCGCATCGAGGGCGCCTACTCGAAGGACCGCATTCTCGAACTCTATCTCAACGAAATTTTCCTCGGCATGAACTCCTACGGCGTCGGCGCAGCCGCGCTGACCTATTTCAACAAGGAGCTGAAGGACCTCACCGTCGAGGAGGCGGCTTATCTTGCCGCGCTTCCGAAGGGGCCGAACAACTATCATCCGTTCCGCCAGAAGGCGAAAGCGACCGAGCGTCGGAACTGGATCATCGGTCAGATGGCCGAAAACGGTTACATCACGAAAGAGCAGGCCGAAGAGGCCAGGAAGAAGCCGCTCGTCGTCAATCTGCGCCCCAATACCGTTCGCATCGAGAGCGCCGAATTTTTCGCTGAAGAAGTTCGCCGCACGCTGCTTGCGAAATACGGCGAGGACAAGCTCTACGGCGGCGGCCTGTCGGTGCGCACGACGCTCGACCCGCAACTGCAGAAGCTGGCGAGAACAGCTCTCGTCGATGGCCTCGTGAAGTTCGATCGCATCAAAGGGTGGCGCGGGCCGGTCTCGCACATCGATATTTCGGGCGACTGGGGTGTGGCGCTCGGCAAGATTTCGAGCCCTGGGGATATCGACCCCTGGCGTCTCGGTGTCGTCCTTGAAACGCAGAAGAAAAAAGCGATCGTCGGTTTCAAACCGCATCGCCAACAAGATTCCACGCTCGCGAAGGATCGCGAAGCTGTCGAAGTCTCGCTCGACGACATGAAGTGGGCCGCGAAGAAAGCCAACGGCAAGCGCATCACGCCCAAATCGACGGCAGACATTCTGAGCCCTGGCGACGTCGTCTACGTCTCGCCGAACGACCCGAATAACATTCAGGGTGCGTGGTCTTTGATGCAGATTCCGCAGATTGGCGGCGGTCTGGTCGCCATGGACCCCTACACCGGCCGCGTGCTCGCGATCGCCGGCGGCTTCTCTTACGATTTGAGCCAGTTCGATCGCGTCACGCAGGCCAAGCGCCAGCCTGGCTCGTCGTTCAAGCCGTTCGTCTATGCATCCGCAATCGATAATGGCTACAAGCCGACGTCGATCGTCCTCGACGCGCCGATCGAGATCGACCAAGGCCCCGGTCAGGACGTCTGGAAGCCGAAGAACTATGAGACCGACGATACCGCGGGGCCGGAAACGCTGCGCTTCGGCATCGAGCATTCTCGCAACCAGATGACGGCGCGCCTCGCGCAGGATCTCGGCATGCCGATCATCACCGAATATGCGAAGCGCTTCGGCATCTACGACGATCTCTTGCCGGTTCTGTCGATGTCGCTTGGCGCTGGCGAAACGACGCTGCTGCGCATGGCAACCGGCTATTGCATGCTGGCGAACGGCGGCAAGGAAGTCACCGCCACGCTGATCGACCGCATCCAGGATCGCTATGGTCATACCATCTGGCGTCATGACGAACGCCAGTGCATGGGCTGCATGGCCGACCGCTGGGCCAATCAACCCGAGCCGCAGCTTGTCGATAGCCGCCGCCAGGTCATTGATCCGCTGACGGCCTATCAAATGACACACATTATGGAAGGCGTCGTGCAGCGCGGTACCGGTAAGATACTGAGCGCTCTCAATCGTCCGATTGCCGGCAAGACCGGCACGACGAACGAAGAGAAGGACGTCTGGTTCATGGGCTATACGCCGACGATGGTCGTCGGCGTTTACATCGGCTACGACATCCCCAAGCCGCTTGGAAAAGGCAACACCGGTGGCGCGATTGCAGCGCCGATCTTCGGTGAGTTCGTCAAGGATGCGCTGGGTGACACGCCGCCCGCACCGTTCCGCGTTCCGCCCGGCATCAAGTTCGTGCGCGTCGATCTGAAGACCGGGCTGCGTGCCTCGGCTGACGATCCGAACACGATCATGGAAGCGTTTAAGCCCGACGAAGAACCCGACGACGCCTACTCGATGATCGGTGTTAACGGCATGACGGCAGACGCGTCTTCGTCGATGTCACCGCCGCCGGTCAGTGAACGTGTGGCGCGTCCCGCACCGCCGATGAGTCGGCCGGACAGCGGCTCTCTCACGCCGAACGGATTGTGGTAACCAAATGCGCGCCGATTGCCGCGCCGCCGAACGCGCGCGTTTACACGACGACCGCGCGTCACTATACGTCCGCACCTGATTTCTGAGATTGATCCACTTTGCCGGCGAGAGCCGGCGTCGGAGGCTCCCATGCGCGCAGAAGCGCAAAAACTTTCGGACGGCATCGAGGAGGCGTTCGCCCTCCTGAGGAGGTCTCTTTGACTGGGAGACGGCCGAAGACCGTCTCGCCTCGCTGAACGCGAAAGCCGAAGACCCCAATCTCTGGAGCGATGCCAAGGCTGCGCAGAAAGTCATGCGCCAGCGCAACTCGCTTGAGCGCTCCGTCTCCGAATTCAAACGTCTGCAGCGCGACTACGAAGATGCATTGACGCTGATCGAGCTTGGCGAGGCCGAGAACGACGAGGCCAGCGTCAGCGAAGGCGAGACTGCGCTGGAACGCATCGATCACGAAGCGCAGCGTCGCTCGATCGACGCCATGCTGTCGGGCGAAGCCGACGCGATGAACACCTACATCGAGGTGCACGCCGGCGCCGGCGGCACCGAGAGCCAGGATTGGGCGTCGATGCTTGCGCGCATGTACGTGCGCTGGGCGGAGCGGCGCGGCTACAAGGTCAAGCTGATCGACGAAAGCCCGGGTGAAGAAGCCGGCATCAAGTCGGCGACCTACGAGATCGAAGGCGAGAACGCCTATGGTTGGCTGAAGACCGAAGCCGGCGTGCATCGTCTTGTGCGCATCTCGCCATACGACTCGAACGCCCGCCGCCACACGAGCTTCGCGTCGGTCACCGTTTATCCGGTCATCGACGATACGATTGACGTCGATATCAATCCTGCCGACGTCGACATTTCTTACGCGCGCTCGTCGGGCGCTGGCGGTCAGCACGTCAACCGGACGGAATCGGCCGTCCGTCTCGTGCACAAACCGTCGGGCATCGTGATCTTCGCTCAGGAGCAGCGGTCGCAGCACCAGAACAAGGACATCGCGTTCAAGCGCCTTAAGGCGCGCCTGTACGAGATGGAATTGAAGCGCCGAGAGGAAAAGGCGAGCGCTGAGCAGGCGGCAAAGACCGACATCGGCTGGGGGCACCAGATCCGCTCTTACGTGCTGCAGCCGTATCAGCTTGTGAAGGATCTGCGCACTGGCGCTCAGTCGACCAATCCCGATGAAGTCCTGGACGGAGATATCGACCAGTTCATCGAGGCGGCGCTGTCGCAGCGCATCAAAGGCGGCGGCGAAGCCGTGACAGTCGAAGATCTGGAATAACCGGATGAGCCGGAAATCCGGCTCAGTTGCGATCGCGTAGAATGGGCGTGTTGAAGGGCGAGGCGGGCTCGACAGAGGTGCTCTGCGAGCCGGTGAAGCCGAAATTCGGCGATCCCGGTCCGTTCAGCCAATTCGTTCGCGCGCCGTCGGCATTATCCGGAGCCTGACCAACCGAAAAATTGAAATTGCTGAAGGGTGAGGACGATGAGGACGTCGATGGGGACAGTGCCGCGCCCAATTCGTCCGGGTCCTTGTAATTGGCGGTCCCTGATCCCGGAGCACCGCCGATAGACGTCGTTTCAAAGGCATTGGCGCCGCTCGTCACCAAGAGCGCCGTAGCAAAGACGGCCGCCGCAATGGAACGATGAAATAGCATCAAGACCTCCGGTAACGTCCCGCCAACGCGCACCATCCTATTGTCGGCTAACGCTGATTTGCGGACGGATCTAGGCGGCGACACACTTTTCTCGAAAGTGTTGCAACCATGCCGCGCGGTGGGCGGCGTCTAGGCGCTCCGCCAGATCGCTGGCAGCCGTCGCTTCAAGCCGATCTTGGCCGCAGCCGCGTGAGAACCGCCCGTCGCCTGCGCGTCGAATTTCGCGCGGGCAGTTTCAACGGTTCGCCGATTCTCGACGGCCCAGTCGCCGAGCGGTTTCAGAATGCAGATTAGCGTCTGGCCAAGCTCGGTCAGCTCGTAATCCACCCGCGGCGGAATGGTCGGATAGACGGTCCGCGTGACGAGGCCATCGCGCTCGAGACCGCGTAGCGTCAGCGTCAGCATCCGTTGCGAGATGCTGCCCACCGCCCGGCGTATCTCATTGAAACGCATAGGACCATTCGAAAGCAGCCCGACCACGTAGACCGTCCACTTGTCGCCGATCCGAGACAGCACGTCGGAGACCGCACGGCAGTGCTCGGTTTCATGTTTGATACCGGCTTCCAAAAATGTGCCTCCTTGCGGGGGTTTTGCCAGTGAACAATTTAGCGCTGGTCACAAAATGTGACTGGCTGAGGCTCGGCTGTCAAATGGCCCGCTCCAGTCTCCGCCCAACTGTCATGGATGGAGATCCTCCTATGAAACTTTTGCATGTCGACTCGAGCATTTTGGGTCCGGGCTCAGTCAGCCGCCAGCTTTCGGCTGAGATCGTCGCTGCCGAGCAGCGCCTGCACCCCGGCATCGAGGTCGTCTACCGAGACCTCGCAGTCGCCCCGGTCGGCCATTTGTCCGGCGCGCATCTCGCAGCCGCGCAGGGCGCCGCCCCGGAAACGGCTGATGTTCGTCAGGATGTCGCGGCAGGGCAGGCCGCTCTCAATGAGTTCCTGGCGGCCGATATCGTGGTTGTCGGCGCTCCGATGTACAACTTCGCTATTCCGAGCCAGCTCAAGGCCTGGATCGACCGTCTCGCCGTCGCGGGCAAGACCTTCCGCTACACCGAGAAAGGCCCTGAAGGCCTCGCAGGCGGCAAGAAAGTCATCATCGCGTCGTCGCGCGGCGGATTTTACGGCCCGCAGACACCGATCGCCTTCCTGGACCATCAGGAAACCTATCTGCGCAATATTTTCGGCTTTTTCGGCATCACGGACGTGACGTTCGTTCGCGCCGAGGGCCTGAATCTCGGTCCCGACCAGCGGGCGCAATCGATTGCCGAGGCGCAAAGCGCCATCGCTGGGCTGGCGGCCTGAATTCCCGCTTGGCGGAGGCTGCGACAGTCTCCGCCGATATCCGCCGGACGTTTGATTTCTCGACATAAGCGACAGTCGTGTTAAAGCGCGGACCCGTCTTTCCGTTCGAACCGTCCGCTGCCGATGCCACCGCCCGATCATTTGCACCTCGTCACATCCGAAGGCTTCTCAGACTACGCCCTGCTTGATTGCGGGGCGGGCCGTAAGCTTGAGCGCTTCGGTAAGGTCGTGGTCGATCGCCCCGAGCCGCAGGCGCTTTGGCAGCCGAAGCTCGCGAAGTCCGAATGGGCAAAAGCCAACGCTGTCTTTTCGGCATCCGGCGAAGACGACGAAAAAGGCAAATGGCGCATCGATAAGCCCGTGCCCGATGCGTGGCCGGTCAAACTTGCACTCGGCGATACCAACAAGAGTTCCCCTCCCGCTCGCGGGGAGGGGCTAGGGGCGGGGGGCTCCCAGCCCGTCACCATGCTCTGCAAACTCGCGGGCCTCTGGCACTTAGGCCTCTTCCCTGAGCAGGAACCGCACTGGACATGGATGCTCGATCATCTCGCCAAAGTGAAAGGCGAGACCCCGCGCGTCCTGAATCTCTTTGGCTATACCGGCGCGGCGTCGTTGCTTGCCGCGAAAGCCGGTGCTGAGGTGACCCATGTCGATGCCTCCAAGAAGGCGATCCAGTGGGGCAAGGAGAATCAGGAAGCCTCCAAGCTCGGCGCCGCGAAAATCCGCTGGCTGCTCGATGACGCCGCGAAGTTCGTAGCCCGCGACGTTCGCCGCGGTAAAACCTATCACATGATCCTCGTCGATCCGCCGAAGTTCGGGCGCGGCCCCGAAGGCGAAATCTGGGACCTGTTCCAAAACCTGCCATCGCTGCTCGGCGATCTCTCGAAACTGCTCGCGCCCGAACAGGCCGCGATGGTGCTGACGATCTACGCCATTCGCGCCTCATCGCTCGCCTTCGACCAGTTGCTGCGCGAAGCGCTGGCGAAGCGCGGCGGCACATTCGACAGCGGCGAGCTTGCCATTCAATCGCGCGCCGGACCGCTCGTGCCGACATCGCTGTTCGTGCGCTGGGTTCAGGCATCATGAAGCCAAACGCCAATACGCCAAAGATCATCACCAGTCTGACGAACGATCGGGTCAAGGCGATCCGTGCGCTGGAGATGCGCAAGGTGCGCAAGGAAACGGGCCTGTTCGTCGCCGAAGGCACGTCGCTGCTCGTCACCGCACGCGATCATGGCTTCGCTCCCGAAACGCTCGTCTATCAAGCGGGCGCAGCAGCGGGCGGCGTCGCGCGCGGGCTGGTGAAGCACGCGCTTGAAGCGGGCTCGGAAGTTCTCGAAGTCTCAGAGGCCGTGCTCGCGAAACTTGCCTCGAAAGACAATCCGCAGTCGTTGCTTGGCGTCTTCAAGCAACGCTTCGTGCCGCCCCCCGATCCCGCAAAGCTCACAAGCACCGACACGTGGCTCGCGCTCGAAGAGATCCGCGATCCCGGCAACCTCGGCACGATCATTCGCACCGCCGATGCTGTCGGCCTGTCCGGCATCATCCTCGTCGGCACGACCTGCGATCCATATGCACTGGAATCGATCCGCGCCACGATGGGCTCGATCTTCGCCGTGCCGCTTGTGAAGCTCGACCGCGAAAGCTTCTTCACGCTCGCGAAGGCATGGCCCGGCGAGGTCATCGGCACGCACCTCGATGCGCGCGAAGATTTCCGTCAGACGCAATATAATGGCCGCGAACTGATCGTCATGGGCAGCGAGGGGCCGGGCCTCTCGGGCGGCGCTGCCGCTGTTTGCTCAACGCTCGTGAAAATTCCAATGGCGGGCGCGCTGGACTCACTCAACCTCGCGATCGCGACCGCCCTGATGCTCTATCAAGTCCGCGGCCCTAGTCTGAAGCTCTGATCATGCGCATCGAATATCACCGCATACTGATCGCCGATCAGGTCCGCAACGAAGCGTTCTTTGCCGCGCTGAAGGCCGCCATCGTTCCCGGCAAATCCGTTGTCGCGGACATCGGCGCGGGAACGGGTCTGCTCGGGCTCATGGCATCCAAGCTCGGCGCCAAGGAAGTGTTTCTGTTCGAAACAGCTGAAGTCGCGGGCGTCGCCGCCGCCGTACTCAAAGCCAACAAGGCGAAGCGCTATCATCTGATCCCTTGCCACTCGACGGAATTTCAGGACAAGCTTGCAGTTGATATCATCGTCTCGGAAACGCTCGGCAACTACGCGCTCGAAGAAAATATTATCGCGACGCTGGCCGACGCGCGTCAGCGCTTTCTGAAACCGGGTGGCACTGTCATTCCCGACCACATCATTCAATATGTGGCGCCTGTTGTTACGCCACGCATCGATACCGAGCTGCGCGCCTGGGACCGCGTCGGCCACGGGCTCGATCTCTCGGTCGCGCAGACGATGTCGCTGAACAACGCTTACGTCCGCGCTTTGCAGCCCGCCGAAATCCTCGATGGCTGCCGCAGCGCCATGGTCTGGGACGAAGTCGATCTAACGACGGAGACGAAATCGAAGCGCCGTGGCGAGGCCGAGTGGCGGCTGCCGCGCCCGGCGAAAATCTATGGCTTCGCAACGTGGTGGAAAGTCGAGCTGGTGCCGGGCATCGGTTTTTCGACCGGCCCGCTGTCGCCGCGCACGCATTGGGAGCAGCTCTATTTCCCTCTTTCTGTGCCGATGGACGCCGACGCCAGCGATCTCATCTCTGTCGATCTTCGCTCAAGCTCGTCGGAGGAGGCGGGCACGCATCTCGCGTGGACGGCCGTTCACAAGAACGCTGGCGGCAAGGTCCTGGCGCGCCAGGCGCACGATCTCGACAAGGGATATCTGCCCTAGCCGCCCCTAGGCCTTGAGCCCGGCTGGCCGCGGCCCATTTATGATGCTATCGGGGCGAGCAATTTCCAGGGGAGGGCCTATGCCATGATGGTGCTGATCGTTGGTTTGATTTTATTTCTCGGCATTCATCTGCTGCCCACATCACCCGAACTTCGCGACGGACTGAAGGAACGCCTCGGCGAGACGACTTACAAAATCCTGTTCTCGTTGCTGTCGCTGGCCGGACTGATCGTCATCGTCCTCGGCTTTCACAAGCTGCAGCTTCACCCCGGCAAGAACCCGATCTTGTGGTATCCGCCGGTTTGGACGCGCCACATCGCCGTTGGATTGATGCTGCCCGCGATGATCCTGCTCGTCGCCTCACTCATTCCCTCACGCATCCGCACGATGACGCGGCACCCGATGCTGATCGCCATTAAGATCTGGGCGCTGGCGCATCTTTTGGCGAACGGCGATCTCGCAGCGCTTCTGATCTTCGGATCGTTTCTCGCGTTCGCGGTTTACGACCGGATCTCGGTGAAGAAGCGCTGCGCGACGGGCCCGCTCGGTACGGCACAGCCCACAAGCGCATTGAACGACGTGCTCGTCGTCGTCATCGGTGTCGGACTTTATGCAGCGCTACTCTTGGGCGGCCATCAATGGCTGATCGGCGTCTCGCCGATGCCCGAGCTTGGCTGAACCGGCGCAAAGACTTTCGCTGGTATAATGCGCTTGGCGAGAAAGCCGACCACAAGCGCAATCCAGGTTCCGCAGCCGATGATCCAGGCGACCGGATCGACGATGTAGTCCCAGAGATTCCTGCTTGCGCCAGCCTCGAGCAGGAACCCCGCAATTCCGACGTTCAGCGCCAAGGCGGTGATGAAATATCCGCGCCATAGCGCATACGCGATCACAATCGCGACCGCCGTCGGCAACAGATAGCCGCTGTAGCCGAGGACATACGGGTCCGCATTCAAAAAGCCCGTTGCGCCGGGATAGAGCGCGATGCCTGCCAGCGCCAGCATCAGTGTCGCAAAGCGATATTCCGCTGACGTTGCAACCCGCCTGCCGGTCACTGCCGAAATCGCGAGCACGGCAAGCAGCACGAAGCCAGGAAACGATGGCCGCTCGATCGCGGAAACCATCCACGCGAAAAGCGGACGCGGCCCGGCCGAAACGCATAAACTTGCCGCGACGACAGCAAGTCCGGCACCCAAACGGAGGGGCGGTGATTTCGTGACCGCGGCGGCAAGCGCAGCCCCAACGGTAAAGAGGATGAGCGCTGCATTGGTGCTGTTCAGCAGCATGTTCAGCGTGTGGGTCATTGCTGCGCCGTGTCCTGCTGCAAGCCGTGTTCGATCCAGGTGCTCGACACGCGCACATGGTTGATCGTCTTTATCGGGCGCGAATACATCACGTCGAATTGCCCCGGTCCGGACTGGATCAGAAACGGATAGGCAACGATGTGGTCTTGCCTATCCGTATCCATGCGAGCAATGACGCCGCTCCGGCGGAACGTCTTTCCATCGAGATCGGCAAGCGCCAGCGTAATGTTTCTCTCCATCTTCGCATCGTCGTTGAACGCCATCAGGATATGCGTTGCATCATACCGGATTGCCGAGATCGGGCCGCCGGGGTTGGGAAGGTTTGTGGGCTCGACCGGCGTCCATGTCTGGCCGCCGTCGGTCGTCCGGGTGATGAGAATTTCCCGCGGTCTGCGGCTCTTCAGCGGACGAACGAATGCGATGGCTGTCGATGGTCCGGTGGCCACGATCATCGGTTGGTAACCGACCTTGCCGGCCTTTCCCATGCGTCGCCGGTCGATGACGTGGCCATCCGCATCGAGAACGAGCAGAACAGGGAATTTCTGGTTCATCTCCTGGTAGACGGGTAGGCCAATGCGTCCATCCGAAAACAGGAACGGCGTCGATTTCGTCAGGTGAGACATGTTGAAGAACGGCGTCGCATAGAGGCTTTCAGCCGGTCCCCACGTCGCGCCGTTGTCGAAGGAGCGTATCAATCCGATTTCGCAAGTCGCCCAGCCGCTGAGACGCGACGTTGCGAAGAACAGCCAGATTTCTTTGTCGGAACGGCGAAATGGCACAGGGTTGGCCAGCGACTTGATCGTGATTGCCAAGTCGTGGCTGACGCGTGCGCTCGTCGTCACGACATGCGTCGGCGACCATTCCTTTCCGTCGAAACGCGCTGACACGAGTTCGGCATCGTTGGCGCCCTCGTAAGGCGCGCGATACCAGAACGCCTGCAAGCCGCCATTTGGCATCGCGACCGCCGAGGCGCCATGTACGAATTCGCTCTCACCCTTCGGCGTTACGATTTCGCTGCTCAGATCGAGCGGTCCTCGGACGGGTTGCTCAGGAACAGAGATGGCAAAGGTCCACGGCTCCGAGCTTGGCCTCATCTTCTGAAACAGCAGAACCATGAACGCTGCCGAGCACAGCAGTATGGCCCAGCCCACGAGGGCGCGCGTTCCGCGATCTAAAAGCAAATTTGGTCACCGCCGATTGTGCGTGGCTTCGGTTGATCGCCACGCCGTCCCGCTTCAAGTAGCAGGTGGAACGTCGCAAGAGTGGCTGTTCCGGCGCAACTGAAAAAAAGTACCGTGCAAGTGTGGCTAACGGGTCAGCACGACAAATTCAGTGCCGCTCCCATTTTCGTGGAGCGGAAGCTCGCGGTCCGACACGATCAGCGACGAGCCCGGCCGCGCCAGCTCCGAGATTGTCTGCCGAATATCGTCCGGAATTGTGAACGCATTCAGCGCCTCGTTCGCCATTTGGACGTCAAGCTCGCGCCCCTGCGCCAGTGCGGTCCGGCGGCGCTTTTTCTTACCCTCTTCGAATGCCTGGCCGGGCGAGGGTGTTTGCGCGCTGACGAGACGCCAATCGAACGTATTCGGATCGGTGCCGTAGTTCATGGCCGTAAACACGTGTGTTCCGACCTTATGCTTGAGCGGAGCAACCTCGATCGGCGCTTCGAGCAAGGGCTCGAAGCCCTGACGCACATAGATCCTTTGAGCGCGCAGGCTGATGAGCACCGCGACGGGCTTCGAACGCAGCCGCATTTCCTTGTTGACGTCTGTCAGCGCCGCCTTCGCCGACGTCAGATCCGACTGCGCATCGCGCAAAGCATCTGCTGCACCATCGCGCGCACTCTGCGATGACGAATAGGCACCTTGCACGCCGGCAAAACTTAGTTCGTTCGCCGCAGCATCGGCCCGCGCCTTATCGGCTTCGATCGTGGCGTCGAGCAGGGCGTCTTCGAGATCGCTCTCCCGGTCCATGTCGGCATTTTCGCCAGCAGACGCGGACTTGCTGTTATCCGCCGCGTCCGCCATGTAGGCCTCGAATGCCTTCATCGCCGTCGTCTGCTGGGCTTCTGCCGATTTGACGGCCGCTCTTAATGGTTCAATCGAACGTCGCGCGGTTTCGAATTTCTGGTTCACGTCCGTGAAGTCTTTCGCGGTCTGCTGGGCTTTTTCGTCTGCGGACGTAAGCGCCGCTTCCGCGGTCTTGACGGCCGCCCGCGCGCGATCGAGCTTTTCCTGCATGATCTGATCGGCTTCGGCCCGTGTCGTCGGCCGCCGCTGCAGATCCTTGGGCATGTCCGCAACGGCGCGCAGCAGCGCCGGAGAAATGCCGATCAACCGCACGCCGGCACCCGCTGCCGAATGATCATCAGGCCGGTCATTCACCGCGATAAGCTGCGGTTTCGCCAGGCCGCCCTGCATCGCCGTCGCGTCGTCGAGCGGCAGCGGCTTGAACAGTTTCGGACTGTCGAAGGCAATCGGATCGGGATCGTCATACGAAACGACCACGCGATTGCCGATTTTGGTCAAGCCGAAGAGTTTGCGTGCAAAACTATAGGGCAGCCGGATACACCCGTGGGACGCGCGGTAGCCCGGCAGATCGCCGGCGTGTAACGCGATGCCCGACCACGTGATGCGCTCCTGATAAGGCATCGACGCGCCGGAATAGATATTGCTGACGTGATAGACGTTCTTTTCAAGGATCGAAAACACGCCCGTCGGCGTATCGTGGCCCGGCTTGCCCGACGAAATTTTCGACGATGCGATTTCGCCATTCATGTCGTACACGCGAAGGCGTTGCTTCTTGATGGAAACGACAATGAGAAGCGGTGATTTCGACTGCGCGGCTGCCGAAGCGGCGGCCTGCGATTGAAGTCTCAGAAGACCGGTTTTTGACTTCGCGTCGGCTGCGAGCGGGTAGGCTGCCATCGCAGCTGCGACCGCATAAACCGCGATCGAACGCAACGCCGGAGATATTCTGCCGCTGACATTCTCTGCACGACGCACGCAACCACCCCGACGTTAAAACTAACGAAACCCGTCGCAGCGACATGATCAGGCCGGAAACTGGCCCCCGATTTTGGCGCTGATGATTGGCTAACAGACGCCAGTCAGAGCGCGCAACGAACTACCGCTCAGGCGGAGCATTCGACATTCGCGATGTTGCGCCAATTCAACGCTTTCGCGGGCTTTACAGAAATACTTGTGGACGGGACGTGGAAAAATTTACCATGCCACCGGTTCTTCGTCGCCCCTGTGGGCACTGGCCAGAAAGCCTGGGGTTTCGTAAACTCTGTTTAGCTGATCTGGGGTGACGTTGAAGCGTGCAAACCCCACATGATGACGGCTGATCGCTCGACTTGAGAGCGCCTGAACGGCCTCGGGCCGATGGAGTGAAATGTCTATTCACATCAAGCGTCGGCGGCTCATGGCGCCGGATATTGCAGGCCGCAAAGGCGGCGACCCGATTGTGGCGCTAACCTCCTATCACGCGCACACGGCGGCCATCGCCGACAACCACTGCGATTTTCTGCTCGTCGGCGACAGTCTCGGCATGGTCATGCACGGCTTCGAGACGACGGTGCCGGTTCCCCTTGAGCTGATGATCATGCACGGCCAGGCTGTCGTGCGCGGTTCGAAAAAAGCCCTTGTCGTCGTCGACATGCCCTTCGCGACCTACGAGGAAAGCCCCCAGGTCGCGTTCCGTAACGCTGCCCGCGTCATGAAAGAGACCGACTGCGGCGCCGTGAAGCTCGAAGGCGGCCGCCGCATGGCGGAAACGATCCGCTATCTTGTCGATCGCGGCATCCCGGTGATGGCGCACATCGGCTTGACGCCGCAGTCCGTGAACGTGCTGGGGGGCTTCAAGACCCAAGGCCGGACGGTCGATCAATGGGACGCCATCGAGGAAGATGCCCGCCTGGTTGCGGAAGCCGGGGCCTTCGCCGTCGTCCTTGAAGCCATGACCGCCCCTCTCGCCGAGCGCATTACCAAGGCAATCCCGATCCCGACCATCGGTATCGGCGCCTCCGCCGGCTGCGATGGGCAGATCCTTGTCATGGAAGATATGCTCGGATTGTCTCCAAACGTGCCGAAGTTCGTGAAGAAGTTCGGGGCCATAGCCTCCGCGATCGACGGCGCCATTGCGTCCTACGCCGATGAGGTCCGCGCCCGGACGTTTCCGGCCCCCGAGCACACCTACGCCTTGAAATCCCCCGAAATGGAGGCGTCGGTCTCGCCGGTGCGAGCCACGAAAAAGCCGAAGACGACGAGCACTTAGCGGCTTCTGGCCTAAATTCAGGCGAGGATTGCGGCGCGAAACGCTCAGGAAACTTGCGGTCAGGGCTTGCCCGGAGCGCTTGCTCGGTTATCTATGCCCCCGAACCGGCGTGGCCGTGGGAAACCCCGCGTTCCGAGTTTCGGACTGAATGAGGTTAATGGTTTAATGGCCGAGAACGACGACAGTCTGTTTCGCGAAATCAAAGAAGAAATTCGCCGCGAGCAGATGGAGAAAATTTGGAAGCGTTACGGCGGCCTGATCCTCGGTGCTGCAGCACTGATCGTGCTTGGCGTTGCCGGCTTCCAGTATTGGCAAACGCACCGCGTTGCGTCGGAAGAGGCCGCAGGCGCTAAGTTCGCCGCCGCCGAAACGCTGAGCGACGACAAGAAGAAAGACGAAGCCGACAAGGCCTTCCAGGCGATCGCTGACGGCGGTCCGGCCGGTTATGCAGCGCTCGCAAAATTGCGCTTGGCCGGCGCCGAGGTGAAGGAAGGCAAAACCTCAGACGCCATTGCAACTTATGACGCGCTCGCCAAGCAGCCGGGTGCGGATCGTCTGTTGAAAAGCTTTGCAGAACTGCAGGCGGCATCACTGCGGATGGCCGATGCCGACTATACCGAAATCCAGAATCGCCTGACACCTCTTATGGGCGATGGCGAACCCTTCGCCAATACGGCGCGCGAATTCCTTGGAATTGCCGCTTACAAGGCCAAGAAATACGACGAGGCACGAAAGTATCTGGAGCCGCTTCTGATCGATCCGAATGCATCTGCCGACCTGCAGGAACGCGTTAAGATCATCATGGGAGAGATAGCGGCGGCTGAGGTCGCAGCGAAAAACCCGGCACCTGCAGCAACGGCTGCTCCGGTACCAGGGATTTTGGCGCCAGAAGCCACGGCACCGGCAACGCCAGCTCCTGCCGCTTCGGCGGCGCCGGTCAAACCGGCCGAGCCGGCCACGACGACGGAGGCGCAGCCCAAGACGGGAGAGGCTGCGGGAACCGATAAGAAATAAGCCGCGAAGCGGTTTGAGGGAGATTGGGGTTGAGATCAGGGGGAAGGCAAATGCGCTTCGGCGCCGCGTCGCTTTTGGCGGTCGCTGCCGCCGTTTTGCTCGCCGGCTGCGCCAGCGACGGGCCGACGCTTCCCAAGATCAGCGAACTCAATCCGTTCAAGACCAAGCAGACGCCGCTGCCCGGACGCCGGATCCCGATCGTGGAAACGACGGAAAGCATTGGGTCCAATCTGGCGGAGGCCAACAAGCCCATCTCGCTGCCGTCGCCGCGTATGAACCAATCCTGGTCGCAACCGGGCGGCGACGCCAACAACGCCCCCGGCAATTTGGCCCTGACCGGCTCGCTGCATCAGCTCTGGAGCGCCAGTGCCGGTGAAGGATCGTCGAAGACCGGCCGCGTCACCGCCAGTCCGATCGTCTTCGGAGATCGTATCTATACGCTCGATGCCGCCGCCAACGTCGCCGCCTTCACCCTGACGGGCAGCAGCGTTTTCACCGTTTCGACCAAGCCTGAGACCACTGTCGGCCTCGGCGGTTATGGCGGCGGTCTTGCCGCTGATAACGGCCGCCTGTACGTCGCCAACGGCTACGGCGTTGTATCCGCGCTCGATCCCGGCACGGGCAAGGCGATCTGGACGAAAAACCTCGACGTGCCGGTGCGCGCTGCACCGACCGCAGCCGGTGACCGGCTTTACGTCATCACCATCGACGGGCGCTTTTACTGCTTGAGCGGCATCGACGGCTCCGAACTTTGGGCGGCACGTGGCCTGCCGCAGAGCGCCAGCCTCATGACGTCGACAAGTCCCGCGGTAGACGGCGATGTTGTCGTGGTTCCCTATCCGTCCGGTGACATCATGGCGTTCAAGCTGTCCGACGGCTCGACCGTCTGGACGGAAAATTTGGCCCGCACGCGCCAGACCTCGCAAATCGCCTCGATGAGCGATGTCGCGCGCCCTGCAATCGACGACGGCGTCGTCTATGCGATCGGTCACGCAGGCCGCATGGTGGCAACGCAGGCGAAGTCCGGTGATCGGGTCTGGTCGTTGAGCATTCCCGGCTCTGAGCCGCCGTGCGTGGCGGGAGACACCGTGTACGTCGTCGATACCGGCGGCCGCCTGATGGCGCTGCAGAAGTCCGACGGCAAGACCCGCTGGCTCACCCAGCTTCCGGCCGCGAAAAACTATGCCGGTCCCGTTCTGGCCGCCAATACGCTCTTCCTGGTGTCGAGCACGGGCGAGGTGGTCAGCGTCGATCCGATGACCGGCAAGGTTGGGGGTACGATGCAAATCGGCGATAAGGTTTATATTCCCCCCATCGTCGCCCAGGGTCACATGTACGTTTTGACCGACTCCGCAAAACTCATCGCTCTCAACTGAGAATTGGGTTAGGAGGGCATGTTCGCCTTGCCGCGGTACCCCCGCGCAGGCGTTCTTCCCATGTCCCCAGCAGCCCCGGTTTCTCTTTTGTCGTCGTCCCCAGAAATGCCTGTTGTCGCAATTGTCGGCCGTCCGAACGTCGGCAAATCGACCCTGTTCAACCGCCTGACCGCGACGCGTGCCGCGCTCGTCTCCGATTTACCGGGGCTGACGCGCGACCGTCGTGAAGGTATCGCCAACCTGTTTGGCGTTGACGTCCGCCTGGTCGATACCGCAGGCCTTGAGGAGGCGCAGCGCGGCTCCATCGCTGATCGCATGCGCAAGCAATCGGAACAGGCGATCTCGGAAGCCGATCTCGTGCTCTTCGTCATCGATGCCCGCGCTGGCGTCACGTCGGCCGACACCGGCTTCGCCCGCATCGCGCGGCAGTCCGGCAAGCCCGTCGTGCTTGTCGCGAACAAGGCCGAAGGCAACAAAGGCACCGACGGCGTGCTCGATGCTTTCTCGCTCGGCCTCGGGGCGCCGATCGCGATTTCAGCCGAGCACGGCGAAGGCATCGGCGATCTCGCCGAGGACATGTTGGCCGCGCTGGGCTTGAAGTCCGCGCCGACGACGAAGAAACGGCGCAAGGGTGATGACGCCGAGGAAGAAAAGCCGATAGAGCGCCCGGCAGTCGTCAAGCCGATCCGCGTTGCGATTGTCGGGCGTCCGAATGCCGGCAAGTCGACGCTCGTCAACGCGCTGCTCGGCGAAGAACGCATGATCACCGGACCCGAGCCGGGCCTGACGCGCGACAGCGTCTCGACCGATTTCGAATGGAAGGGGCAGAAGATCCGGCTGTTCGATACGGCCGGGCTTCGCCGTAAGGCGAAAATTACGGAGACCGCCGAAAAGCTCTCCGCCAGCGACGCCGTCCGCGCCATCCGCTTCGCCGAAGTCGTTGTGCTTCTGATCGACGCCGAACGTCCGTTCGAGCATCAGGATCTCACCATCGGCCATCGCGTGACGGAAGAGGGCCGCGCCCTCGTCGTCGCAGTCAACAAGTGGGACCTCGTCGAAGAAAAGCAGAAAACGCTGCGTGAACTGAAAAAGACCGTTGCCGAAAGCTTGGCGCAGGTTCCCGACGTGCCTTTCGTCGCCATTTCGGCGCGCTCCGAGAGCGGGCTCGACCAGCTCATGACGGCAATCTCCAAGATTTACGCGACCTGGAACCGCCGCGTATCGACGCCGCAACTGAACCGCTGGCTCAACGAAGCTTTGAGCCGCCACTCGCCGCCTGCCGTGCACGGCAAGCGCATCAAGATCCGCTATGTCACGCAGCCCTCGACGCGGCCGCCAACGTTCGTTGCCTTCTCGCAGCGCGCCGAAGCGCTGCCGCAGTCCTATGTGAAGTATTTGACGAATTCGCTGCGCGACACGTTCGATCTACCGGGCGTGCCGATCCGCTTCAGCCTTCGCAAAGGCGAGAACCCGTACTCGAAAAAATGATTGGCAGAGTGGCGCTGCGCTTATGAGTGGCCGCGCGCCTGGGCGAGAAACGAGGAAAGTCGCAGCGGGAGGGGAGCAAACAGCAGCGAGAATGCTCTCGAACCGCCACGCTCCCCGCCCGCACGGGCGTCAGCCGATTAAAACTGGCGCCGCTCCGGACGGGGTTAGATAGGGTACCTTGCGCCGACGTCAAGAGGTGGCGCGAGCGTCTTGCTTTTCGCCGTTGCCTGCGCCATCCGAGACGTATGGACGTTTTTTTCTACCACCTCGAACATCAGCCGCTTGATCGTGTGCTGCCGAGCCTTCTGGAGAAGACTCTGGCGCGCGGTTGGCGTGCCGTCGTCCAAGTTGGAAACGAAGAGCGCCTGGAAGCTATCGACCATATGCTTTGGACCTACACCGACGACAGCTTCCTGCCCCACGGCACCGCACGCATCGGCCATTCCGGCGATCAGCCCGTCTATCTGACGACGACCGACGAGACGCCCAACGGCGCGGGCGTTCGTTTTCTTGTCGATGGCGCCGAGGCGCGCGAATTTGCGGGCGCGGAACGCTTCGTCTACGTCTTCGACGGAAATGATGCGGACGCCGTCGCCCTGGCGCGCAGTCAGTGGAAAGCAGCGAAAGCAGCGGGTTGCGCTGTCACCTATTGGCAGCAGTCGCAAAGCGGGCGATGGGAGCAGAAGGCGTGAGCCTTCGCAGAAACGATCCCTCAGCATGAATTACCATCACGATTATCACGCCGGAAATTTCGCTGATGTCTTGAAGCACGTCATTCTGGCGCGCGTCGTGACGTACATGAAGCAAAAGCCGAAGCCCTTTCGCGTCATCGACACGCACGCAGGCGCTGGGCTCTACGATCTCGAAGGCGACGAAGCGGCGAAGACGGCCGAATGGCAGGACGGTATTGCCCGCATCTTCGACGCCGAGATGCCAACGGACGTCGCCGGGCTTCTGGAGCCTTATCTCGATGCCGTGCGCGCCGTGAACGGCGTCGGTCTCAAACACTATCCCGGCAGCCCGCTGATCGCGCGCCACCTGATGCGCGATGAAGATGTTCTGGTCGTCAACGAGCTTGCAGACGTTGAATTTCAGCGGCTCAAGCAGGAATTCCGCCGCGCCAAATCGACGACCGTGCTGAACATCGACGCCCGGCATGCGGTGAAATCACTGCTGCCGCCGAAGGAGCGTCGCGGCGTCGTGCTGATCGATCCGCCATTCGAAGACCGGAACGAATTTGCAGATCTCTCGACAGCCATCGACGAAGCGCTGACGCGTTTCGCGACTGGGACCTATCTCATCTGGTATCCGCTGAAGGATGAAGCGGCCGCCGATCGGTTCGTCGCCCTCACAACCTCAAAGCCCGGACTGGAATATCTCGATGCACGGCTCTGGGTGGCAAAGCCGTTTCCTGGCCTCGGGTTGACGGCAACCGGAATGCTCGTTCTCAATCCGCCTTTCGTCTTGAAGGCCGAGCTTGAGACGCTGCTGCCATGGCTCGAAGAGCATCTCGCAGAAGGCCCCGGCAGTCGTTTCGCGTTGCAAGCCAGCGTTCAATAATGAGTCTCGTCGTTGCTCTGCAGCATTTCGCCTTGCAAGAAGCGCACATTTACAGGATAAATTGCCGCACGCTAAGGCGGGCCACGGCACGGGAGCTCCCGACGCGTTCGACGTGACCGGAAGCGTGTTTGTGCGATCCGGTAGGGAGGCGCTTGGAATTTTCCGGCTCCGCAGTCCGCCACGGCTGTCGATGCGAAGCTATTTTGCTTCACTCGTCGGCCGGGCTGCCAGGAGACGATGCATGCGCCAGACAGGTACCGTAAAGTTCTACAATTCCCAGAAGGGCTACGGCTTCATCAAGCCGGATGCCGGTGGCAACGACGTGTTCGTTCACGTCACCGCTGTCGAGCGATCGGGAATCGGCGAGCTCAACGAGGGAATGCGAATTTCGTTCGAGACCGAACCCGATAAACGCGGCAAGGGACCAAAAGCCGTCGATCTGCAACGCGCAGGCTGACGTTCTACGAGGCCGAGCTTGCGCACGCTGCGGCCTTCGGTTGCGGCGTTAGAAAGAGTCGTGCCTGCATCTGTCGATCGTTCCACGTCGCATTCCCCGCGGCGCCAGAACAAGCAAAAACAATTCGGCTTGCGGCTGATCCGCAGCGTTCCTCGATAAAAAGCGATAGATAACAAAAAGCTCGCCGGGCTTCGCCTGGCGAGCTTCTGCATGTGAAGATGGGTCGAAGCGTTACTTCGCGACGGCGCCGCGGAGAGCCCCGACGATCGCCATCAGGACGCCACCACCCACGCCGCCGCCAAGGATTTGCGTGACGATTGAGACGGGATCGAGCGCGCCGCCCGCCACGGCCGTATGAAAGACCTGCTCGAGAATCTGGCCGCCGATGCCGCCGCCGACGATCCCGGCAATGGAATTACCGAGCGTCCCGAGGCTGATATTTTTCATCAGGCTGCCGGCGACGTTGCCGCCGACGGCACCACTGATGAGCTGGATAAGCAACGGAAGATATTCCATGTGAGGTCTCCACGAGCTAAGTGGGACAACGGCGAGCCGTGCGTTTACCGCATCGATAAGCTGCGCACCCAGATGGGTTCCCACACAGGGAATCGTATCATAAGACCTGCGACAGGACGTCCTTGGCCAGCGTTCATCACGGCGTATCAGGGGATGCGTGTTCGAGAAGTGACATACGGTACCGAAATAAGGCCGGAAAACTTTTCTTGAGGCAGCGCAATGATAAATATTCGTAACTTTGCGCTATATAGGATGACCACGTGAACGGCGGCGGAAAGGCCAAACCATGATGTCGAGATTGATTTCAGCCTTGATCGCGGGCGTATGCCTCATCGGGTTGGTCGCGCCGGCCTTTGCCGACCCCGAGGACAACTACTCGATCCGCCGCAAGAAGGGCGGGTACTCGTACGACAAGTCCGAGTCGGTGAACACGTACGGTGGGCCGCGCAAGCCAAAAAGCGCGCCTCCCGGACCGCCGGACTTCCGCGATCAGACGCCCTCAGGTCCTTTCGATAACAGCTTCTTCTTCGACTCGGGCGTTGGCAGCCTTTACGGCGGTAACTCACCGTATATGCACTAAAAACCCTGACGGTTGTCGGTTTGGGAAGGTTGCAAGCCAGGGGCCGCGGTATCGCGGCCTTTCGCATATCTGTGGCTTTCGCGGCTTAGTGCCAGAATCCTGTCAACTGATGCCGATGCGCCACTCGCCCTGGTGCCGCCATTGTGCTGTCAATATAAAGGCCGCATGATCCCAGGGTGGGCTATGAGGGAGAACTTCGTTATGCGCTTCTCGGGCAAAATCTTTGCCGCATTTGGCTTGGCCGCAACCATCGCCGTTGCCTCCGCCGCGTCTGCGAACGCGGAATGCAAGCGCTACGGCTTCTCGGTGAATGACTACGGCAAGGATGGCCCGACGAACGACGCTAAGAGCCTTCTCGACAAACTGATCTCCGACAAAATGGCGGAGAAGGGTGTGAAGGACTATCACACCGGCAAGAAGAGCGTGTCTTGCGAGCTGTTCCTCAACTTCATCGTGTTCGACGAGCACACCTGCACCGCAGAAGCCACCGTTTGCTGGGGCGGCTCGAAGCTTCCTGGCGCTGAGAAAACGTCAGCCGAAGACGTCGCGCCCGCGAAGAACGACGAAACCGCGTCGGAAGAAAAGCACGACAAGAAGAAGGCCGTGAAGGAAGCTGCGGTACACACCGAAGCCGCTCCGGTTCACAAGACGGCGGCTGCTCAGACTGTGCCTGATCCCAAGTCGCTCATTTTTCGCAAAATGAAGAAGCCCGCCGGGAGCAAAGAGGCCTCCGCGACATCGCCAGTCGAGACGGGCTCTCTCGCTGAGACAAAGCACACGACGCACAAGTCTGACGACGTCGCGCCGGTCAAGGAGACGAGTGGGGGCGAGGGTTATCCGACGCCGGAAGCGCCGGCAGACGGCGACGCCGCGCAGTAAGCGCAGCCACTGTACCGACCAGATAGCGCGCCGTGGCGGATCAAGCTGCGGCGCGAATTTCTTGCAGCTTTATTTCGATAATTTGCCGGTTGTACGGCTTCAGCAGGAACGTATCTGCTCCACGCGAAATCGCGCGCTGAATTTCGAACGGATCATTTTCGGTGACCATGTAGATAATGTACGGACGCGCGCTGCGCGGCAGCGCTCGAATCTTTTCGAGCAGTTCGATGCTGTTGGTCTCCGGCATCCGCCAGTCGAGCAAAATATAATCCGGCGTTTCCGATCTAAGCCGCTCCATCGCTGCGATGGCGCTATCGGCTTCGCTGACGCGGAAGCCGAGGCTTTCGAAAATGAGGCGCGTGTATTTCCTGATAATTTCGGAATCGTCGATGACGAAGCAATGCTGCATGTAAAGAGCTTCTCGTAAGCGAGGCGTTGCCCAACCGGCAGCAGGGCAACCGGAAACTCAAACGAATGCGTCAAAAGATGCCTCTAAACTGTTAAGGGCCTCTTAAGACGTATGGCAGAATCCGGTCACCCAGCTGAACATCGGGCCGCTCTCAGCTTGCGGGTTTTGCAACCAGCAAAATGTCGGCGCCGTCCTTCAGGATTTCGAGCTTCATCCCGGCGGTCGGAGCGATTCGCCACGTGTAGTAGGCCTGGATGGTGATGGCATCGAGCGCCAGCGGATTGCCGGCGACGAAATCCGTCAGGTACTGAGGCGGCCGCGCGCCGGTGCCCTTACAGCGAATGAGAAATGTTGGCTGCTCGAACGAGCCGCCGATCGACACGTCGATCTCGCCGCCGCGCGGCAATGCCGTGACGGCCGAAGCAATGAGATTGAGAAGAAGCTTGACCTTGTCTTTGGGAACCAGACCAGGCGCGCCGCGCCACGTCAGCTTGTGTTTCCCTTGGGTGATGCCCACAAACCCACGAGAAATTTTCTCGGCCGTCGTCAAATCAATGACGCTACCTGCCGAGCCAGCGGCGCCAAAAGCGAAGCGTGCGAATTCGAGCCGGGCGGAGGCTTGCTCCGTCACGTTACGGATCACGGTCATCGCATAGCTTTTCGCCTGCTGATCGTCGTCCTCGTCAAGGATTTCCAAACCGTTGACGATCGCACCGACCGGATTGATGATATCGTGGCATATTTTGCTAGAAATCAGCGCTGCAAGTTCAAGATCGGTCGGCGGAACGCGCTGGTCCATCATTAGTCCTTCGTCGTGATCATTGTGTCGCTACGTTGCGGCAGTTTAAGCGCGACAGCGCGACGCGAATACAACGTGGCCGCTTGCGACAATGCCCTATGCTCTGATACATGCGCCGTACAACGGTTGCCAAGTCTTGTAGCCGGTGGGGTCATTGACCTCCGTTTTTCATGGAAGACATGAGTCTTGCGCGCCACGGTTTGAGCCGCGGCGCGATAATCGCATTGATGGCGCGAGCATCTCTCGCGCAAAATGATTCGGGTTGAGGTTTTGAAGCGCGCGATGGTGCCGATCGACGTCAAAGACTACGACGCTCTCATCGCGGCATTGCTTCCTGCGGTTCGAGAAGCCGGGCGCCTTGAGATGGCGCACTTCAACAATGGCGTCAGTTTCGAGCAGAAAGCCGACCGCACGCCTGTCACCGTCGCCGACAAAGAGGCGGAAGCAATCATTCTTGCCGCGCTCGCGCGCATTGCACCCGACGTGCCGGTCGTGGCGGAAGAAGAAATCGCCGCGGGCAAGGTCTGCCATTACGCCAGGCGTTTCTTTCTCGTGGATGCGCTCGACGGAACACGCCTCTTCATTCGCCGCAAGCCCGAGTTCTCGATCAATGTCGGCTACGTCGAAGACGGCAGAACCAAGTTTGGCTTGATCTACCTGCCGCCGTCCGAGCGTCTGTTTGTGACGCGCCCAGACGGCGCGTACGAAGCCCACATGCCGATCGCAGGCGACGTGCCGTTCGCGGCCTTGCGTTTCAAGCGGCTCACAACGCGAAAGCCCGATCCCAATGCACTCGTGGCCTTCAACAGCCGCGGCGCGGGGGCGGCAAGCTCGGGTCTGTTGGCGCTGCTCAAAGTGCACGATGCCAAGCCGATCGGGTCGTCGATGAAGTTCTGCCTGATCGCGGCCGGCGAGGGCGATCTTTATGCGCGCTTCGGCGAAACCTGTGAGTGGGATACGGCAGCCGGGCAGGCGATCCTCGAAGCCGCTGGTGGTTCGGTCACGACGCTTGACGGCGCACCGCTGACCTACGGCCATTATGATCGCGCGTTCCGTAACCCCCATTTCGTCGCCTGGGCACGCCAGCCCCTGTGGCGCGGAGCCGTTGCAGAATTGCCCTCCGTAGGCGCATAGACAACGCGAATTAGCCATACTTTAGCAACGAATACTCGCGATTCTGTATCCTAGGATTCGAGTGGCCCTCGGTCATGGGTGGCCTGCGCGTTCGCGCGTAGATGGCTTGGGGCGCAGTTCAATCTCGAACGCAATGAGAAGAGGGAACTCGCCGATGCGTTTCGGCTTCGAGGGAATCTCGCGAATAGCACCTGCCGTTTTTCGGGCTCGCAACTGCGTGCCGGGTCTGGCGTTGCTAGCTTGTCTGGCGTTCGGCGGTTCGGGCGCCAATGCCGTCGACGATGCTTATCGGCCGCCTGAGGACTCTTATTCAGGCCAAGGTTATTCGGGCCAGGGTTATTCCGGCCAAGGCGGCAGCGATGCCTATCAGCCCGATAATGGCTATCAAGGGAACAACCAGAGCAACTATCAGGCTCCCCCGCCAAGCCCTTCAGGCGGGGCTTATCAACCGTCGCCCTATAACGGCGCGCGCGGTCCGGACAGCGATCCCGGTGGTTATGGTGCGCCCTATACGCCGCCGCCGAGCGCAAGTCGCGACTACAATTCGGGGCCGCCTCCCGGAGACGGGCCGCCGCGCGATTCATACTCGCAAGACGAAATCATCCACGCCGGCAATAAATTCTTTGGCTCCATCAGTGGCGGTCTGGCGTCGGCCATCGAATGGACGTTCCAGAAGGCGGGGCGGCCGAATGGCTACATCCTCGGCTCGGATGCGGGCGGGGCGTTCATCGGCGGCTTGGCGTACGGCGAAGGTATGCTTTACACCAAGGACGCCGGAAACTTCAAAGTTTACTGGCAGGGTCCGTCGGTCGGCTACGATTTCGGCGGTGACGGCTCCAAGGTCATGACGCTCGTCTACAACCTTCGCGATCCGTCCGACATTTACGAGCGTTTTGGCGGCGTCGAAGGCTCAGCTTATCTCGTCGGCGGTGTAAGCGTGCAACTTCAGAAAGCCGGACATGTCACACTGGCGCCGATTCGGGCCGGTGTGGGGCTGCGACTCGGTGCGAATATCGGCTATTTGAAGTATACAAGAAATCCAACTTGGAACCCGTTCTGATTGCAAGCAATGCACGCGGCACGAGTAAAATATTGCAGGGAGGCAGAAAACCGGGTTTCTCTGTCGCTTAAGGGACGTTTGGAGCGGCGGGGGCCGCGAAGTTATTCATTTCAGGACGAGTATCCGTGATCAATCTGTATGCCGCGATGCTCGTCACGTTGGGCTTTCTCGTCGCGGCCCTGATTGTCGTTGTCCTGTTGCCGGCCTACCGGCGGCGCATCGAGCGCTTTACGGCCGAAGCCCTGAAGCGGACGCTTCCCCTCACCGAAGAAGAAATTCGCGCCGACAAGGATCGCCTGCGTGCCGATTTCGCGATGGAGGTCCATCGCCTGGAGTCGAAGCTGGAGGATGCCGGGCTGATGGCAGCCCGCCAGCGCGTCGAGGTCAATCGCCGCGACGCCAAGATCCAGGAACTTTCCGAAGCCATCGCCGATCAGAAAATGAGCGTCGAGGAGCACGAGAACGCCCGGCGTGTGCTGGAGCAGGCGATTCTCGATCGCCTTCCGAAAGTAGAACAGCGCCTGTCCGAGACGCGCAAGCTGCTCGCGACCCGCGACCGCGAGATCAAGACGTTGGCAGCCACCGGCGCCAAGCAGGCGGCCGCTCTCGAAGAAGCATCCCAGCTCAACAAGCAGCGCGAGCGCGAAATCGCGCAGTTGCGCACCACGCTTGATACCCGCGCCGTTCGCAATCGCGACAGCGTGAAAGGCGCAGCCGCTGACGCCAATGTCGCCCTGCGCACCGAGCTTGAGGCTTTGCGCGAAAAAAGCCGTGAACAGGCCGCCATGATCGAGCGCCTGCAGGCCGCCGGGAAAATGGCGTCGAACAGCGAGCAGAGCGCCGAGATCAAGCGCCTGATGCTGGCCCTGGCGAAAACGGAAGCCGAGCTCAACGGGATCAAATCGGGCCTCGATGGCGACGACGCGGAGCGCATGGCCCTCGAAGACCGCATCGCCGATATTCAGGTCGCAAGCGACGCGAAGTCCACCGAGATCGCCAAATTGAAGGCCATGCTGCAGGCCTACGAGGATCGCGAGCACCCGCCGGCCGACTTCGCCCAGAAGGCGGACATGGGCGCCCTGCAAGCCGAGATCGATCACCAGCGCCAGGTCATCACCGAGCTTCGCGCCGAAATTGCCGCCGGGCAGGAGCGCCTGTCGCGGCAAGCCATCCGCTTCCATGAAGAGATGCGGCGCGTTGGCCCGGCCGGAGAAAATGGCGCCCCGGCGACGCCGCCCGAGCTTCCTCGACCATCGCTTGCCGAACGCATTTCCGCCCCCCGACCGCCAAAGCTCGCCGCCAACGATACCGAGGGCTCGGCTGCCAGCGAAAGCGCCCGTGAGCCGCGCCAGGGATCATCGCCGATACGCGCCCTCAAGGTGCCCTCAAACGGCGCTGGGGACGTCCCGAAAGCGGATCTCGACGGACCGCCGCCACTTCCCGCAAGTGATGCGGAACCCGCCCAGGGTGTGCAGGGCGCATCGCCCCGCCGGCCCCGCCTGCTTGAGCGCATCAGCGGCGTCGATAAGGGCTAGTCGCCGCGGAGCGGCATAGGCGCTATTCGATTGCCCAGTGCCGCCGGATTGCGGCACCGTCTATAAACCCCATTTCAACGATGGGGATGACGTTCTCCTCCCAGGCTTGAATTTCGACTGAGCGGTAGACCATGACAACGCCACACGCTGCGCACGGTGATCACGACCACAGCGGTCATGACCACGCGGGCCACAGCCATGATGGCCACAGCCACGGTGGGCTTGGTCACAGCCACGCGCCGAAGGATTTCGGGCCCGCATTCGCGCTGGGAACGGCGTTGAACGTCGCATTCGTCGTTGTTGAAGCCATCGCAGGCTTCATGGCGAACTCGATGGCGCTCGTCGCCGATGCCGGCCATAACCTGGGAGACGTGCTCGGACTGCTGATGGCTTGGGGTGCCAGCATTCTCGTCAAGCGCCGCGCGACCTTCAACTTCACCTACGGCTTCGGTTCTTCGACCATCCTTGCCGCGCTCGCCAACGCCGTGCTTCTGCTTGTTGCGGTCGGCGCTATCGCCCTCGAGGCAGTTCAGCGTCTGATCGAACCGGCGCCCGTCGTCGGCAGCACCATGATCATCGTCGCGTCGATCGGCATTCTGATCAACGGCTTTACAGCGTGGCTGTTCATGTCCGGCCGCGAGCGCGATGTGAATATCCGCGGCGCTTATCTGCACATGGTTGCCGACGCTGCCGTTTCGTTCGGCGTCGTCCTGGTTGGCATCGCGCTGCTGCTTACCGGGTGGGATTGGCTCGACCCGCTGGTCAGTCTCGTCGTCGGCGGCATCATCGTTTGGGGCACATGGAGCCTGCTGCGCGATTCCATTCGCCTCGCGATGCACGGCGTTCCGGTGAATATCGATCCCGGAAAAGTGCAGGCTCGTCTCGCCGCGCTGCCGGGCGTCGTGAGCATTCACGACCTGCACATCTGGCCGATGAGCACCACGGAAACTGCGCTCACCTGCCATTTGGTCATGCCCGATGGACATCCGGGTGACGCCTTCATTGTGATGGCCGCCAAGATGCTGCACGACGAATTCGAAATCCGCCATTCGACGCTGCAGTTTGAGGTCAGCGCCGATGCACCTTGCGGTCTGGGGCATGGCTGCGCGCCAGCACTCGAACCGATGCCCCACGGCCATTAAGGGCTAATTACAACCTAAAATTGCTCAATGATCGAATCGCCCCCTTATTTTTAGTGGGGCGAAGCGATATATTGCCGACCGATCAATAAATAAAATCGATTGAAACCAGAGGGGCTTTGCGTTGGAATGGCGTAAAGGAGAACGCCATGCTGCGGCAGATTTCGGAAGGAGAAAATTATGCCGCCCGCCATGCAAGCTGACGTTACCGTCGCTTCAACAGAAGCTCCCTCGATAGAAAACCGGCATCCTCGAAAGAAGCCGGCATTTCACGCGGCTTACACACAGGGGGTATGGCCCGGTCTTTTTCTCACGGCGACGATCGCAGCCCTCGCATACGGTCTCCGCGAACTCCCCGGCATCGGCACATTCAGCCCGATGATCCTTTCGATCATCATCGGGATCGCATTCCACAATATCGTCGGCACCCCGCGCCGCGCCAAAGAAGGCGTTACGTTCTCGCTCCGCCGCATCCTGCGCTTCGCCATCATCCTGCTGGGATTCCAGCTGACCGCACAACAGATCGTCGAAGTCGGACCGATCGGATTTGCCGTCATCGTCGCGACCCTCGTTGCCACCTTTGCCTTTACAACCTGGCTGGGTCACATGATGGGCGTTGACCGCAAGCTGACGCAGCTTATCGCCGCCGGGACGTCGATCTGCGGCGCATCCGCCGTCATCGCCACCAACACGGTGACGAAAGGACACGACGAAGACGTCGCCTATGCCGTGGCGTGCGTGACCATCTTCGGCTCGATTGCCATGTTCACGTATCCGCTGTTCCCGGCAATCTTCCATCTTGATCCGCAGGCTTTCGGTCTCTGGGCCGGTGCATCGATCCACGAGATCGCGCAGGTCGTTGCTGCATCGTTTCAGGACGGTCAGGCATCGGGCGAATACGGCACGATCGCCAAGCTCAGTCGCGTGATGCTGCTGGCGCCTGTCGTCATCACGCTCGGATTGATGGCGGCACGTCGCCAGTCGCACCATCGTCACGGCGCGGCGAACGTCTCCGGCAAGGCGCCGATGCCCTGGTTCCTCGTCGGCTTCATCGCACTCGTCGGCTTGAACAGCCTCGTCGTAATCCCTCCGGACGTAAAGCACGTCATCGTGCCCGTGACGACATTCCTGCTCTCCGTGTCGCTCGCCGCCATGGGGCTCGAAACCGACATCATGAAGCTCAAGGCCAAGGGACTGCGTCCGCTGTTGCTCGGTGCAGCTTCATCGCTCTTCATCGCCGGCTTCAGCTTGGGCTTGATCAAGGTAATCGTTTGAGAAGAACGCGAGGATGACATGACGCTTGAACAACTTCGCATTTTCGTCGCCGTCGCCGAAAAGCAGCACGTGACGCAGGCCGCCCACGAAATCAACATCACGCAGTCGGCGGCCAGTTCCGCCATTGCAACCCTTGAAGAACGTTACGCTGTAAAGCTCTTCGACCGCATCGGCCGCCGTATTGAATTGACCGATGCCGGCCGCGTCTTCCTCGTCGAGGCTCGCGGCGTCCTTGCGCGCGCTGCAACTGCGGAAAAGGCGCTTGCCGACCTTGCCGGATTGAAGCGCGGCTCGCTGTCGATCTATGCCAGCCAGACCATCGTAAATTATTGGCTGCCGCCGTTCCTCGCGATCTTCAACCGGCGTTATCCCGAAATTCAGCTGAAGCTCAAAGCAGGTAATACCCAGCAAGTGGCCGTTGCGACGCACGATGGCATCGCCGACATCGGCTTTATCGAAGGAACGATTGACGATCCGCATCTTTCGGTCCGGACGGTCGAGGGGGACCGGCTCGTTATCGTCGTCGCGCCGAACCATCCGCTCGCCGGCAAGGAAACGCTCGAAGTCGCCGACATCAAAGCCATGACCTGGGTGATGCGTGAGCAAGGATCGGGCACCCGCGGCGAATTCGAGACCTCGCTCAAGGATCATGGTGTTGAGATAGCGGATCTCAATGTCGTCCTTGAGCTGCCGTCGAACGAAGCCGTGTGCGCGGCCGTCGAAGCGGGCGTCGGTGCCACCGCAATCTCAAACCTCGTAGCCGAGGCCGGACTGCTCGCAGGCAAGCTCGTGGCGCTCGAATTCCCGCTTCCTCAGCGCTCGTTCTACATTCTGCATCACAAGGAGCGCTACGCGAGCCAAGCCGAGCTGGCGCTTCTGGAACTCATGGGAGCGACAGGCAGGCCACCCGTCCGCCGCCGCGAAAAAGCAGTGTGAGAGAGACAGTTCCGGCTCACAAGCCACGCGCAAGCCGAAGCAGAAACAGATCGGACTGCTAGGCTTGGCGGGCGGTAGGGAGCGGCCATGAAAATTCTTCTCGTGGGGCATGGCTATGTGGGGTCGTTTCTCCTCTCTGCGCTGACGAATGCCGGCCACGACGTCTCTGTCTGTGATCAGAACGTCGACCGCCTTGTCGGTGTCCGCAACGCCATGCGCTGCCGCTACCAGGAACTGACGATCGCAGACCTCGCTGACTTCGGCGTGATCCTTTGGTTCGCAGGTCATTCGAGCGTGCCGATGTCTTTGCGTGATCCGGATGGCGCACTTGCAAACAACTGTCTCGATCTGCTCCATTTCGCCCGCCGCAAGCAGCTCAACGCCCGGCTGATCTATGCAAGCACCGCAAGCGTTTATTCCGTGATGCAGGCCGAGGACGGCACGCCGCCATCCCCGCTCGATGAAACGGAGACGCGTCTCGATCCGGTCAATCCCTATGATTGCTCCAAGATCTCGATGGATGCGCTCGCCCGCTGCTTCGCCAACGCCATCACCGGCCTTCGTCTTGGCACGGTTTGCGGTACGAGCCCTTATTTGCGCGGCGAATTGATCTTTAACGCCATGAACCTCGCGGCCATGCGCGATGGTTTCGTGCAGGTCCGCAACCGCCAGTCTTATCGCAACATCCTCTTCCTGGAGGACCTCGCGCACTATGTTCTGCGCCTGATCGAGCTGTCAGACACCCTGCCGCCGATCCTGAATACCGGCTCGCTCAATATCGGCATCGGCGATCTGGCCGAGCAAATCGCAGCGTTCCATGGCGTGCCCGTTGTCGATAACGGCAACTCCGTGACGTATTCTTTCCAGATGAACTGCGCACACATTCAATACCTGTGCGGCGCCCCCCGTCCGATGACCATCGCAGAGCGCTGCGCGCGTTTCCGCGAACAATTCCGGCCCGAGCTGCAAGCGGCATCATGAGTGCAATCTGCGAACCCCAACGCTCCTGCATCGTCTGCGGAAGCGATGTCACGCCATTACTCGATCTCGACGTGCAGCCACCGGCGAATCTGCTTCTCGAAAAGCCCGGCGACGCCTACGAGGCATTTCCGCTCGGATTTGCGAACTGCCCGTCATGCACGCACGGCCAGCTGACGTATTTCGTCGATCCCGCCAAGCTCTTTAAGCACTATCTCTACGCCAGCGGCACGAGTGGAACGCTTAAGGCCTATTTCGAGTGGTTCTCTGACACCCTGCGGCGTGCCTGCAAACCGGGTGCACGCGTGCTCGACATCGCGTCGAACGACGGCAGCCTGCTCGGCATTCTGGAATCCCGCGGTTTTGAAGCCATTGGCGTCGACCCAGCGGAAAATCTCAACAAGGTTGCGATCGCTGCGGGACGAAAGGTCGTTACCGGTTTCTTTCCGGCAGCGAGGCCCGAAGGGCTATTTGACGTCATCATAGCGATGAACGTCGCCGCGCACACGCCCGATCCGTCGACCTTCATGAAGGGCGTGCGCGAGTGTCTCGCGCCGGGTGGCGTCGCGATCATTCAGACCAGTCAAGCAATGATGATAGCCAACGGTGAGTTCGACACCGTCTATCACGAGCATTATTCGTTCTACACGGTCGCGTCGATGGCGCGGCTTGCGGAAAAGAGCGGCCTGCGAGTCGAGGCGTCACGGCTGACGTCCGTTCACGGCACAAGCCTGCTGTCATTCCTGCGCCGCGTGGATGAGGATGCGGCGCCGTTCGCGTTCGAAGAAAGCGCGCCATTCAGTGTGATGTGGCCATCTCCGACGCCGCCGTTCCTTCTGCCCGAACTCACGCTCGCCGAGGCTGATGCCGCCTATGCAAAGTTCGCCGACGGCGCGAAAGGTGCAATGCAATCGGCCGCCGAAGCCGTCGCACGCCATCGCGCGTCCGTTCGCAAGATCGCACTGGTCGGCGTTGCCGCGAAAGCTTTGACCTTCATTCGCGCCGCCGGCATCGAGCCCGATGTCTATCTCGATGAAGCCGCGCTGAAAGTCGGGCTTACAATTCCCGGAACCTCCCGGCCGATCGAGCCGTTGCAGAACGCAGGCGCGATGGCGACCGATACGACGTTCCTCATCGGGGCCTGGAACTTCGCCGACGAATTGATGCGGAAAATTCGCAACGTCAGCGGCCCCACGACACCGAAATTTATCATTTACTTCCCCACGCTCACGGAAATCGGATAGCGCCGCAATGGCACAAAGGGTCGTCATTTCGCACTTCTTCAATGAGGCCTATCTGCTGCCGTGGTGGCTTCGTCATCACCGCGAAATCTTCGATCATGGCGTGCTGATCGACTATCATTCGACGGACGCTTCCGTCGAAATCTGTCATGAGCTCGTACCGCATTGGGAAATCGTTTCCTCGGAAAACGCGACGTTCGCCGCGCTTCTTTGCGATTTCGAGGTCATGAAGCACGAGCAGCGTTTTCCCGACGCCTGGAAGCTTGCGCTCAACACCACGGAATTTTTCGTGGCGCCCGGGCTCGCGAAAATGGAACGCCTGATGCTGCAGCACGATCTTGTCGGCGCACGCCTGCCGGGCGCCGTCATGGTCGATACCGATCCCGATAATCCTCCGGACCCCGATAAGCCGCTGGTCGATCAGAAGGCGACAGGTATCTGGGAAGACGAGATGGACTTCAAGCGCCTCGCCATTCCCGGACTCACATTCCCGACACGCAGCAGGCTTTATCATCGCTATGCCATCGGCGCCTACACGCCGGGCAGACACAGTTCGCATCTCCCGCGCCAATGCAACGGCAGCCGCGACCTAGCCTCGATCCGCTGGTATGGTTTCAGCCCATGGTCGAACGCCTTCAAGGCGCGCAAGCTGCAGATCTCGACGAAGCGCGATTCATTCGATGTAAAGAACGGCTTCGGCGCTCAGCACCAAGCCGATATCGCTGAGCTTGATGGCCGTTGGGCCAAGCTCGCACCGATGAGTGCCGCGCTACGCAGCGCGGCTTGATGGTCCATCACCTTTAGGCAGCAGCTTCCGGAAGCACCGTGGCTGCGATGGTGTCGCGCAGAATTTTTACCTGATCGCGCCGGACGAACGTCGCAAAAGCCTGACGCTCCAACTCGCGCCGCCGCGACTCGTCGCGCACGAGCATAACGCAAGCCTGCACGAGATCTTCATAAGGCACGGCGAACATCGAATGTCGGACGTCTTCGTCGATTTCCGTGTTCGGCCCGCACTCGGAGACGACGGCCTTGCTGTTGGCAAGCAGATATGACGTGCGGACGATCTCGTGAATGCTGTCCTCATAGAAGTGCACGTTGAGGACGACCTTTGCTTCCGCAATCGCCTGATCGCGCTCGCTGCCGTACACGCTGAACATATGCTTGACGTTGAGCCCGGCCTTCGCGAGCCCCTGCAGAACTGCGATGCGGCGTGGATTGGTGCTGCCGTAGAACAGGACGTCGACCGGCTGTTCAAATGACGGAATGCGGCGCGTCATCTCCGGAACATATCCGACGCTGAAATGGCGGATCAGCGGGTTCTGCGTCAAACGCCGAAGTTCAACGATGTTGCGGACGCTATAATCCCAGATGGCCAGCCGCTTCAGAAGGCTGAAATAGGTCGGCCGTCCTTTAACATCGAAACCCGTCACCTGTTCGAGATTGACGACGACGGTGTTCGCCGGAACGCCGTCGGCCTCATCTTGCGAAGCGAGCAGATGGGCGCCGAACAGAATGTTAATGCCTGTCTCAGCGAACGAATTAATCCGTCGGCTCACTGAAACGCCCAAAGCGCGAAGCGCGCTTTCGAAACCCAGCACAAGATCGTCGAATGCGGCCGAGTGCGGGTTGCCCGCGGGAGCGATGGTGACAATGCTGACCGATTGCCACGCAGGCGGAACAGGATCGGCGCTCAGGAACTCGGATCCGAAAATATCCGCCTCGGCCTTCGAGTGGGAAGCGGTTCCCAAAGCCTTCGACCGCAACCCGCGAACCCGCGCCGCTTCAAGCTTGTATTCCAATTCCGTTGATGTCGGCTCGAGCTCGAGCGCAGTCTTAAAGGCGTCCGCCGCATCGTCGAACTTGCGAAGGCTCACCAGCATTTCGCCGAGCATGTCCCACGACTGGGCAGAATTATAGCCAAGGCTGATCGCCTTAGCCTTGGCACGGCTGGCAAACTCGATCTTGCCGAGCGGGACGAGGACCGTCGCCAGCGCTTCGTAGGCCTCGGCCGATTCTGGATCCTTGAGGATAGCTTTCGCGAAAATTTCCGCAGCTTCGTCGAAGCCGCCCGACCGGGCGATCCGCAACCCAGCAAACAACAGCTCCGACACCGAAGCGGTTTCCGGATCGAAGACGGCCGTCGCCTCGGATGCAATCTCAGTCTCGTCCGGAAGATCGGCAAGCGAGGGCCACTGTTGGTTCATTGCCATCGAGATCTCCGAAACGGCGCAAACGATCAGAAGCCGGACGCAGGTGCGGACCGGCCCAATCTTTCACCTAGCGGTTTAACCCTGCGCGAGACTGGCAATGGAGACCAAGGTTCCGTGGGTGCCCCACGAGCGGCGCGCGTCCCGGCTCAACTTCTGGCGCGGTCCTTGGCGAGAGATACGAGAGCCAGCGTCCTGGTGCGTTCGATGGCGCGTGCCTGCTCAAGCAGAAAGATGTAAGCAGGGTGATCGTCCGTCAAAGGCTCCAAAAGCTTCACTCCCGCCTTGTGCCAGACGGACCAGGCAATTTGCCCTTCTATGATCAACTCGGGCGTCAGTGAAATATGCACCGGGTCGCCGGTCGCAAGTCCCTTGATGCCGTCCAGGCGAACGCCGGAGGCGGAAAAATCGATAACTCTGACCTTTTGGATCGCGCCACGGCATTCGACGATTGCGGGCAGCATGACCCGCCGCCGCTCGTCGCGTCGTCGCAAATAATTTCTCGATAAAATAGTTGCTGCCATCTCGCCTCCGAATGTCTCGCTTTTACGTGAGAGAAGCGCTGCGGAAACATTGAGCGCACAAAAGGGTATCCGCGCGCCTAACTCGGGCATTTTTGATCAATAAGTACTATAATCAAATTGACGATTACGTAGTTGACAAACCATGACCTAATGGACTATATTGGGACTATTAGGAGATCCCAATGTCCATTCTTGCTGCTAAACATTTTCATGACGAAGCCGCTGCTTTCGAAGAGCTTGAGGCGATCCTTTGGCCGGAAGGTCCGGTTTGCCCGCATTGCGGCGCGATGGATCGCATTTACGATCTGAAAGGCGTCCGCTCCAAGCCCAGCAAAAAGAATCCGGAAGGCATCGAACGCCACGGGCTGAAGAAGTGCGGCCATTGCAAGAAACAGTTTACCGTTCGCGTGGGAACCATTTTCGAAGACAGCCACGCGCCGCTTCACAAGTGGTTCCAGGCGATCCACATGATGGTGTCGTCCAAGAAGGGCGTTTCTAGCCATCAACTGCACCGCATGTTAGAGGTCCAGTACAATACGGCGTGGTTTATGGCCCATCGCATTCGGGAAGCGATGCGTTCGGGCGGACTGGCACCAATGGGCGGCAATGGCGGCTCGGGCATCGTCGAAGTTGACGAGACCTTTATCGGGCGCAAGTCCGATAAGAAGAAACGTCAGGGCCACGGCCACAAGCACGCGGTTTTATCGCTTGTTGAGCGTGGCGGTGAAGTTCGCAGCTTCCACGTCGCAACATCAAGCGCAGCCGAGGTGACGCCGATCGTCAATGCCAACGTCGCCAAAGAAGCGAAGATCATGACGGACGACGGACGTCATTACATCCGTCAGTTCGATGATTACGCCAGCCACGAAACGGTGCAGCACACGAAGGACGAATATGTGCGTGGCGAGGTCCATACCAATACTGTGGAAGGGTATTTCTCGGTCTTCAAGCGAGGCATGAAAGGTGTTTATCAGCATTGCTCAGAAAAGCATCTTCACCGCTACCTCGCGGAATTTGACTTCCGCTACAACGCACGTTCTGCGCTTGGCGTCGAAGACACGGCGCGCGGCCTCAAAGCGATCAAGGGCGCAAAAGGGAAGAGGTTGACGTATCGACGGCCTAACGCAGAGTTCGCTACCTAAAAAATCCGCCAATAGGTAGGATTTCAATGTCGAAGATCGCGCCAGAAAAAGAACGACTCCATCAATATCTGATTTTGATGGTAGAACTTGATACACGGATAAATCTTGTAAATGCTGCGACGTCTGGGAAGCTCAATCTAAGTCCTCCCTATGCCCGCGAACTTTGTTATTTTCAGTTCCGCAGAATGTGCGAAATCATCGCTCTAGGCTGTTTGATACTGCACGGAGATATTCCGGCAACGCAATCAAACAACATCCGCAAAGAATGGAATGCGGACAAGATTATGGGGCTTCTATCCGGGCTTCACGAGAATTTCTTTCCGCAATCCGTCGTGAGAACGGGGGGCGACAAGACGATGACTATTGAAGCCAACGCGGTCCAGGGTGCCCTTACTCGCCAAGAATTCAAACAACTTTACAGTGAGTGCGGAGTTGTCTTGCATCGTGGCTCGATTAGGTCGCTTCAGATGGAAACACCGCCGTCGCAAGCGGATTACGCAAAGGTCTTCATCTGGGCCGAAAAGATCGTCAAACTCATGCAAGAGCACATTGTTACGCGTTCGCTGGTGACCGGATTATACCTAGTTTCCATGAAGACCGTCGCCGGTGGCCCTCAGGGGTCCTTACTCACCTTTGAAGACGGTAAGATCGCCGTGGAATCTGTAACTGTTAAGGTGGTTTCACATTGACCGACGGCGGTCCCGCGCTCCGTGATTAAGATGATTTCGGAGTGATCTGTATGCGCGGGCGTAGTTTCAAATACTGGTGTCGGCTTATCCTCACCCATGGCGCACCTCGCGGCACGTCAGCAAACAAATGAATACGCGGAGCCAATTGCATGCCAGACCAACCGCATTGGAGCCTGAGCGATGACAAGACGACGCTCGTGCTCGACCTGCCAACGACACCGTCTGCTCGCATGGAACTCGATGCCGACGAAGTTGATAACTTGATCGCCGCCCTTGCTGATCTCCGATCCCGTATGACTCCAAGCGTTCCGATGGCCGATCCCGACGCTGGATTCCGTCTCCCCGTCGCTTCTGGTGGCCGATGGTATGTGGCCCCGAATGGCGCGCAAGGAGCGATGCTTTTTCTGCTACACCCAGGTCACCGATGGGTGGGCCTGATGCTGGACCCGGAATCAATGCGGCAGCTGATACAGACGCTCCTCCGCTTCCTGCCTCTGTCACCTCAATCTGGATAACCTTAAACGGTGGTTTTCCTGTAATATGTGATTTGAGGCGATGCCCCCTGGAGAGCCGATGACGAAGCCAGAAGCCAAAGCGAAAGACACGCGCACCCAACGCCAGAAATTCATCGACGCCGCAAAAGAACACGGCGCTGATGGCGATAAGGATGCGTTCCGATCTGCGGTTCGCAAGATCGCGAAACCTTCCAAAAAGATCAAAGACTAGTCCGTTTGAATCTGTCGATTTCGACATTTGATGCTCCTTGCGCGGCGTTGGTTTGTCAACTACGCAATCGTCATCAAATTGTTCGGATCCTCAGTGGATCGAGAAAACTTCCCGGACATCTTGAATTCGCCTGGCATCCGATTTCCGTCTCTTGGGCCTCGACGGATGGATCGTTGCATTTTACATATAGGACTAGTTAACTAGAGCTAGTCATATCTGATTCTAGGAGGATGCGATGCGGCCCGAGCTCGAAGCTGTTCTGGAAGCCTACCGGCAGGATGCAGCACTTGAAGAGCAGTTGATCCAGGAAATCTTGACTGTCCTTGCCGTGACCGGAGCGGCGCGAAAGCGGACCGTTCAGGAGTTGTCTCAGATCGTCAGCCGTCACACGATGAAGGCTGCCGAAGAGCGCGACTATCGGCAAAGCTCAGAGGATTTGGCGCGTTTCGATTTTCATCAGCCACTACGGCAGATGTAGTCGAGCGCAGAGAGCCTGAGTGTCGCGTTTCATTCCGCCAATGTATGGGATCGGCACGCGTGTGCGACGCGCTGCAGGACCGCTGAAGATCTGCCCAGACATCGACAGCTAATCCACTCATGATGAATCTTTTATCGCGCATGCGTCGGTTGCACACGAAGATCGTGTTTCCGCGGCATGGCGGCTTGAAAACGCATGACCGTGAGAGCAGGTCCATCCTGCTGCTGAGAATTTTCGGAAAAGTGGATAAAACTTCCATTCCACAGCGAGAAATAGCATATGTCGCACAGCGGCACATGCCACGCCGGCCGCCAAAACTTGGGGTGCGGTCCAGCCAGTCGGTAACAAGCGACGCGCCGGAAAAGTCGGATGTCGAAGCTTTTCGTTCCGAACTTGAATTGATGTTGGCGTCAATGTCTGCCGCGCTTGAGCGAGAGATGACACCGTTCGTTTCTCGCGATTTCAGATCGTCGATAAAGGCACGAGAGACGACACTCGGCGCTTCTCCCATGCACACGACGGACCTGACGCCAACGGTCGACAGGATTGGTCGCCATCGCATGGTAGAATGCGTGAGGCGTGCAAAAAGATAGCCCGGAAAAAGCGGACGCAATACCTCGCGCACTTGTCGAGCATGCCGGATTTGTTTCCGCAGCACGGGGACGTAGACCTCGTACCCCTGATTGCGAAGATGCATTTCCGCGGTGTGCTCGCGATTGGGATGCACGTTGACCGCGATCCACGCGGCATCGTCAGCAGTCGAAGAATCCACGTATTACCCCTTGCAGTTCTAAAATGATCTAAAAGGATCATAGCAGATTTTCTGAAAGTCTAATACGAATCTCGCCCATCAGTTCAGTTTGCGCCCGGAAAAATCGTTGAAAAATGCAAATTTTGGGGTCTGATGGATTGTGGACGAACCTTAGTAAGGGGTGCAAATTATGATTATAAAGGACTAGGTATGGTGGGGTCGATTCGCCTGGGTGGTCGGAATGCATTGTTTTGTTTTGCTTGTCGTCGATCTCGTGCTCGTTTCGATGTCGACGCTTATTGCCGTCGTTGTCACGATGCCTGGGCCGGTCACGTCCGCAATAGCGGCGGCAAGCGCGTATGGGGCTTTCACGCTCTCGGCGGCCATTCCTGTGATGCTGATCTTCGGTCTCAACCGCACCGTTTGGCGTTTCACGTCGCTGGGTGACGGCGTGCGCGTGGCCGCTGCCGTAGTGTGGATAGTCGCGCTCACGACGGCGCTGGCGTTCGTTTTCGATCAGGCGGTGCTGATCACGCCCAATCTGCTGATCTTGCAGAGTCTGCTGATACTCTACGCGCTGATCGGAGTGCGCGTCGCAACGCGCATCCGCCACGATCGCCGGCGCCGCGCACGGGGCCCCCATGGAAGTATCGGTGGCTTTCGCAAAAACGTACTGATAGTGGGGCTCAGTCCGCAGACCGACATTTTTCTCTACGGCGACGCCAAGGACGCGGGAGAAAGAACGGAAATCGTCGGCATCCTGTCTCCCTCCCGTCGTCACCGCGGCCGACGGCTACGATCGCGAAAAATTCTCGGTACGCCGGATGCAGTTTGCGAGGTCCTGCACGACCTCGCCGTCCATGGCGTCTTCGTCGACCGTATCGTCGTGGCGTTGCCACCGGCCGCACTTTCGGAAAAAGCACAGGCCGCGCTGGTGCAGCTGCGGGATGGCGGCATGATCCGCGTCGACTGGCTGCCGCCGCGTTACGGTCTACGAGAGGGTGCCGACGCCGCTATCGAGGCGGCGGCCAACGGCCTGGAGCCTTCGTTCAACGCCTATCTGCCCTGGAAGCGCTTCATCGATGCCACCGCAGCGCTCGTCGGCATTGTGGTGTTTGCTCCGTTGATGCTCGTCGTCGCAATGGTGGTTCTTCTCGACGTTGGCGCCCCAGCGATATTTTGGCAGCAGCGCCCCGGTGCACGCGGCAATCCGATCAAGGTGCTGAAATTCCGCACCATGGGGCCGCCGCGGGATCGCGCAGGCCGTGCCCTGACAGATGCTGAACGCGTCTCTACGGTCGGTCGCCTGTTGCGACGGCTGCGTCTCGACGAGCTGCCCCAGATCTACAACGTGCTCGTCGGCGACATGTCGTTCGTCGGACCGCGGCCCCTGCTGCCGGTTGATCAGCCGTCCGCGCCTGCTGCCCGCTTGTGTCTCCGTCCCGGTCTGACGGGCTGGGCGCAGATCAAAGGAGGCCGTGACATTTCGAGTGAAGATAAAGCCGCTCTCGATCTTTGGTATATCAGGAATGCATCCTTCACACTCGACGTGAAAATACTCGCGCAGACCGCACGCATGGTTTTATTTGGCGAGAGGGTCGATCGGAACGCGATTCAGGAGGCTTGGCAGGCCATTCGTAACGATCAGCCGTCTATTCTGTCCGCCGATATTCCGGAACATAATCTCGTCTGAAATATCTCTTTTCATTCCGACGACATAGCTTCGACTGACCCGTTCTTTCGATGCCCGGAACCTAACGGCTTTCACCGCGTTAAGGGCCGTCGGAAAATGGAAATGAACGGCGGGCCAATATCGACGATTTGAACGGTCGTCTCTCGTCTCGGAAGCGTGAATGGCGCGCGTTCCTATTCGAAAGAATTAGACCTGGTTCAAAAAATGCGGCAAAATAAGTGCTGCACGTCTATTGCGTGTTGATCGCGATATCGGTATTGCCCTGCACGAACATTTCATTCTTTTCCGAAAGATTTTTGCTGGCGCCGCATGGTTAACAAGTCGGCGGGACAAACATATTTGCAGTGTGGAGTTTGGGTATGCTGCGGATGGACATAGCCGGTGACGGCAACGGGGCAGGCGCCGCCAATGTCGCCGCGCTGACAATTCAAGACACTGATACCTCGGATACCTCGCTCCGAACCTTGGCCCGCAATGAGCTTTTGTTCGAGGCCGGCGATATCAAAACGAAAGTGTATCGGGTCGAGTCCGGCGCGCTGTGCATTTACCGTATCCATCCCGACCTCCGCATAGAGATCATCGAGCATGTGCTCGCTGGTGAGCTGGTCGGCATGGGCTTCCTCGACCGGCACACCGCCAACGCCCGCGCGACCGTCGACGCGACGATCCGTTGTTTCGAACGCGATGCTCTTGAAGGGCTCATTGAGGACGACCCGCACAACAAGGCGCGCTACCACGACGCCGTCGAACGCGAATTTGCTTTCCGTCGCGAAAGCTTGGCGAGCGCCGCGCGCGAACGCCCGATGGTTCGGCTGGCCGCCTTTCTTGTCGCCGTATCACATCGTATCCACGACGAAGGCGGCGATCCGAGCTTCATCGACGATACCGTCGATTGTGGCGTCATCGCCGATTTTCTCGGCCTGAGCGTCGATCTTCTCGCGCTTGCGCTGATGCAACTCGAAATGCGCGGACTAATCGAGACGGCACCGCCTCACGGCCTCCGCCTCAAGGACGTCCCGGCCCTGGAAGCCATCGCCGAGGAACGTGAGAACGTCCCGATCAAGTGGGCCGCGGCGACGGACGAAGAACTGCGCGCCACCCTTCAATAAGTGCGCGTGCTTTCCCACACAGCGCCTACGCTCCGACTAATCGAGTGGCCTGATGACGGCGTGCTGTTGGCCGACAGGCTGGCGATGCAAGTGCTTGGCCGTTCATGTTCGCGAGCCGAGCGATAAGCCTCGACGCCACCTCAGCTTCCTGGCCTTGACGCGAGGGGAAGAATGCCCGTTGTTCGTTCCCGCAATCGAAGGGAGCGATCATGAGCGGATTTCCTTTTACGGCATTGAGCAAGCCGGGAGCGATCTCGCGGCGTGGATTTCTTGGGACGTCCCTGGCGGCTGCTCTGATCCCATCGGCAGTGACAGCCGAGGAGGCGGTGACCGCGCCGGCCACTTCACCTGCTCAGCCTCCGCCCACAGCCGGTCCGCCGCCCCGCAAAATCCCTGCACGCGAGCTGCCGGTTCCCAAAACCGTGAGCCCGGAACTGCAGGCGATCATCGGCTCGCCATATCCGGTAGGCTGGGACGACATTCCCCAGGACACGACAGCCTGGAAACAACTTGCTCTCAAGAGCGCGGCGTCAGCGGCGAGCAATATCGCCGCGATCAAAGAGAAATTTTCCCTTCACGTCGAAAGCACGACGATGGCCGGCGTGCCGGTGTTCGTCATCACGCCGCCGGAAATCGCGCCGAACAACCGCAACCGCTTGCTGGTTCATATTCATGGCGGCGGCTTCGTGCTGTTTCCGGGCGAAGCTGGCGCGGGCGAGGGTATGCTGATGGCAGGCTACAGCAAATGCCGCGTCGTCTCGATCGATTACCGGATGGCGCCCGACTATCTGTTCCCGGCAGCGCTCGACGATGTAACGGCCGTCTGGCGCGTGCTGCTGGCATCGTATGAGCCAAGCAAGATGGCGATCTTTGGTACGTCGGCGGGCGGCGGGCTGACGCTGTCGACGATTTTGCGCGCGAGATCCCAGGGTTTGCCGCTGCCCGGCGCCATCGCTCCGGCAAGCCCATGCGCAGACCTGACATGGTCCGGCGACACCGTCATGGCGAACGCGTATGTCGACGGTACGCTTGTCTCGGGGGCGGGCTGGGCTCACGCGGCTACGACGCTGTATGCCGGAACGCACGATCTAACCTTTCCCGAATTGTCGCCGATCTTCGGCGATTTCCGCGGCTTTCCGCCCGCCATTCTCACATCGGGCACGCGCGATCTGATCCTGAGTGACACGGTCCGAACGCACCGCAAGCTCAGGCAGGCTGGCGTCCATGCTGTATTGCAAGTCTTCGAAGGCGAAAGCCACGCCCAGTTCCTGACGCCGTTCGTCCCGGAAACGAAGGAGGCCTTCGATGAGATCGTTGGCTTCTTCGATACGCACCTCAAAGCGTGAGAATCGTCAAAGCCCCATCATAGTCATGACTTTGTCGACGGCAAGCGTTGGCAGGAGTGTGCCGTTACGCACGGCCGCTTCAATTTTCGGAAGCTCGGCTCCGACCTGAGGATTGGCCTTGAGCGCGCCCATAAGCCGGTCTTCCAGCATGTCGCGCATCCATGACACGGCCTGAACCTGCCGCCGCTTGGCAAACTCGCCGGTCTCCGACATCGTTTTGCGATGTTCGAGAACCTTTTCCCAAAGCTCTTTAAGTCCGCGGTTGTCGCGCCCCGAAACCGTCAGCACGGGCGGAAACCACGTCGCGCCATGGGGGGTAAAAATCTGCAGCGCGTTCTTGTAGTCGCCGGCCGCGCTCTCCGCCCGTTTGACGTTGTCGCCGTCAGCCTTATTGATGGCGATCATGTCGGCAAGCTCGATAATGCCTTTCTTGATGCCTTGAAGATCGTCTCCGCCGCCTGCGAGCAGCAGCACCAAAAAGAAATCGACCATGTCGGCAACGGCGACTTCCGATTGCCCGACGCCCACCGTCTCCACGATCACCACATCGAAGCCGGCCGCTTCGACGAGCGCCATCGTTTCGCGCGTGCGCCGCGTCACGCCGCCGAGCGTGCCGGACGAGGGCGACGGACGAATGAACGCGTTTCGCTCCTGCGCCAGCGAACTCATCCGCGTTTTGTCACCCAGAATGGAGCCGCCCGAACGCTTCGACGTCGGATCAATCGCCAATACCGCCACGAGGTACCCCTCGGAGATCAGGTTCATGCCGAGCTGATCGATGGTCGTCGATTTGCCGACGCCCGGTACGCCGGTGATGCCGAGGCGAACGGCATTGCCGGTTTTCGGCAACAGCTCCTGCAGCACCTTCTGGGCGAGGCGGCCGTGCTCCGGGTTCGAACTTTCCACAAGCGTGATGGCGCGTGCCAGCATCGCCCGGTCCCCGCCAGCAATGCCCGACACATAGTCGGCAACCGAAATTCTGTGTGCTGGGAGTGTGGTAACGGCCATGGCTTAAATGCTGAATCCTGTTCGTTCACAAAGGGGACGTTGGACAAGAAAAACGACGCCGCTGCAAGCTGCGATTTCGCTCTTGGCCGTCACAATCACATGCCATAGATCCGGTTGCTTGCGGAGCCCAAGCTCCGTAGCCTTAGGCGGGGCGTTGGAGGGAGGGTAGCGTGACTTGGGTTACCGAACGCTGGCGGCGGCCGGCATCGCTCGCAAGGATCGGCCTGACGGCCATTATCGCATGCGGCCTGCTGACGGCATGTTCAGAGACCCCGAAGATCGGCAAGACCGCCGATAATCAATCACGCTCCATCGAGGAAGCGCCTGCGGGCTCGCCCGCACCTGCTGCACCTCCTGCGCCGGAGGCGAGCGCGCCTAAGCCAGCGGCTCCCGAACAATCCGACGCGCAAGAGCAAAGCCAAGCCTCGAGCGGCAGCGACGAGAAGCCCGGAACTTACCATTATTATCGCAAGAAGAAGGCTGCCGCGCCGGATGAGGATGCCGATACCGCAGCTGAGCCGCCATCGTCCGAACCTTCACCTGCCGGCGCTGCTCGGACACCCGAGGAAGAATCTGCCGGAGCCGCTCCCACCGCTTCGCCGTCTCCAGCACCGCCGCCGCCACCACCCGTCGTTGCGATGCCGCCGCCAGCTGCACCGGGCGCCGCCGGTCGCGCTGCCGTCGAGACCGATCCGAACAAGAAATATAAAGTCGTTCCGGTTTTCTACGGCACCGATCGCGCGGTTGAGCCCGATCCGACGCGCCTTCAATTCAGTTCCGATCGCGGACACAAGTTGCAGCTTGGCCGCGCGCTCATCACCGTGCCGTTCAGCCACGAGGTCCCGCACATCGAGCGGCCACGCGTGATCGAGATTCCGTATTTCAAAATCAAGATCTACGCCGAGAAGGAAGATCCCGATAAGCACTTCACCGTGCAGGAGATCACCAGTCTGACGGAAGATCAGATGCTGGCGCTCGTGAAGGAACAACTGGCGAAATCATCGACGTTCAAGAACCACGCTTTTGTTTTTATTCACGGGTTCAATACGTCATTCGATTGCGCTCTCTACCGGACGGCGCAGATTGCTTACGACTTGGGTTTCGATGGTGTGCCGTTCCTCTATAGCTGGCCGTCCGGTGGCAACGTCGCCAGCTATACGTATGATCACGGCAGCGTCGAGCAGGCCGAGCCGATGCTCGCCGAATTCCTCGACATGGTTATCCAGAAGAGCGGCGCAAAGTCGATCAGCCTCATCGCGCATTCGATGGGCAACGAACTGCTGTTGCGCGTGCTTGAACGGCTGCGGCCGAAAATTCCGCAGGGCGTCGTCATCAGCCAAGTCATTCTTGCGGCGCCCGACGTCGATCGGGACAAGTTCAACATCATCGCGCGCGAGATCACTGACTTCGCCAAAGGCGTAACGCTCTACGCCGCGTCGAACGATCGGGCGCTTGGATATTCTCAACGGTTCTGGGGCGGTGTCCCTCGCGCAGGTGATGTTCCGAAAGACGGTCCGTTGATCATTCCCGGCGTCGACACGATCGACGTAACGGCCGTCTCGACCGATGCGCTGGGACTCAATCATTCGGGCTACGCCGAGAACCCGGCGCTTCTCGATGACGTTAAGGCGCTTGTTGAATTTGGTGTCCGCCCGCCGGACAAACGCTTGAAGAGCATTCTTGCTGTGGAAAGTCCGGGCGGAATGTATTGGCGCTTTCAGGCGACCAACTGACGGCGAACGTCGCGATGTTCGCTTGATAAGCTTGGCGGCTACGCCGATTTGGCGCCCGCATCCCCTCCGGGCTGTGCATTTCCCGTGCTCGCCCCCGGTTGCTTGCCGTGCTCGCCGTCATCGTGATGGTGGCGATCTTTGATTGTCAGTCCGTAATACAACAACATGCAAAAAATGATTGGCGCTGCAATTACTGAAAGGACGAGCAGGACGTCGCTCAGATATCCATCCACGGGTCATACTCCGGCAAGATTGCATATCAACGGAGAAGCCGATCCAAAGTTCCAGGATTGGGGACTAAGGACTATCCTTCCAAAGACTTACATCACGGCGTTTGCGGCCTGCGCATCGTGGAAAAAAACCGCTCAGGCCTCGTCTTCGTGGCATATGCCACGAATGTAAATTTCGTTCAGAAAATACGAATTGAGAAAGTCTTTGGCTTGTCCGGAACGTCTGTATTCTTGACACGGTCAGGAAAACTGCGGCGACCGCCACCGATGGTTCCGGCAATCGTCTAGCAAGCCGAAGCTGTGCCGCGCGACGCATGCTTTTTCGTGACGGACGGCTTATCGGCACGCCGCGCATTGCCGGATTGTCCACGCAGATGCTCGGTCTCCTGTCGGACGCTGCGACGGATGGCCTGTGGCGGCTGGCCCAGTACGCGAAGAAACGCCCGGCGCATCCGGCCGCGATCGGCAAAGCCTGTCTGTCGCGCAACGACGTCGATCGAATGTCGTGACTGTTCCATCAAAATGCGGGCCGCCTCCACGCGAAGCGACTCGATTGCCTTTGCGGGAGATTGCCCCGTCTCGTCGCGAAAGGCGCGCGAGAATTGCCGCGGGCTTAAATGCGCAGCTCCGGCGAGATCCGTGACAGTGAGTGGCCGATGCAAGTTTTTCTTCGCGTAGTTGAGCGCCGTTTGAATGCGGTCGGACTTCGGCTCCAGCTCCAAAAGCTCGGAGAATTGCGATTGTCCGCCAGACCGGCGATGATAGAGCACGAGCTTCCGCGCCACTGAGCGCGCGGTCTCCGCGCCGAGATCGGCTTCCACCAATGCCAGCGCGAGATCGATACCCGCGCTCATGCCCGCCGACGTCCAGATCTTGCCGTCGTTGATGAAAATGCGATCCTCGTCGACGAGGGCCGTTGGACATTTCTCCTGAAGTGTCCGCGCGAAGAGCCAGTGGGTCGTCACTCGTTTACCGTCGAGCAGTCCCGCATCGCCAAGGACGAGCGCCCCCGTGCAGGTCGCTGCTACGCGCCGGAAGCGGCGCTGTGCTGACTGAAGATACTTGATCATGGCCGGCGACGCCGGCTTCGGCTCGTTCGCGCCGTCAACGATAAGTGTATCTATCGCGATCCCGCCGATCCGCTTCGTATCCAAGACGAGACCCGGCGAGGTTTTGATCAGCCCGCCATTCTCCGACAGGAATAGCATTTCGTAGACGTTCTCGCCGCGCACGACGTTAGCGACCTCGAAGACCGCCGAAGTGGCAAGCCCCATGAGCGAGCAGTTTGGATAAACGACAAATCCGATGCGCATGACGATGCCTCATGACGACGATGGCTTAAAACGCCTCATATATGACGTTTGAGACACGGCAATGCAAGCCTACCTATCAGCCATCGCATCCAGATAAAACGGAGATTTGTTATGAGCGCATCGCAAGGCACGGCCGTCGTCACCGGCGCATCAAGCGGCATCGGCGCGATTTACGCCGACCGTCTCGCAAAAAGGGGCTACAATTTGATCCTCGTCGCCCGCAACGAGGAACGTTTGAAAGACGTAGCGGCACGGATCTCCGGCACGACCGGTCGTTCGGTCACGATCCTTCCAGCAGATCTGAACGACAAGGCGTCGCTGGCCAAGGTCGAAAGCGTGCTGAAGGAAAATCCGGCCATTACGATGCTCGTCAACAACGCGGGCTTCGGTTCCGCCGTTCCGCTTCTTCAGTCCGACATCGGCAAGATGGTGGAGATGATCGATCTCAATGTCACGGCGCTGACGCGCCTCGCGTATGCCGCTGCTCCCGCCTTCGTGTCGCGCGGCAAGGGGACGATCATCAACATCTCGTCTGTTGTTGGCATCGCGCCGGAACTGCTCAATGGCGTCTACGGTGGCTCGAAGGCTTACGTGCTAGCCTTCTCTCAATCGCTCCAGCACGAACTGGCCGACAAGGGTGTGCGCATCCAGGCCGTGCTGCCGGGCGCGACAGCCACCGAGTTCTGGGACATCGCTGGCTTTCCACACTCGAACATGCCGACATCGTGGGTGATGTCGGCCGAGGACATGGTCGATGCCGCCCTCGCGGGTCTCGACAGCGGCGAGGTCGTGACGATCCCGGCGTTGCAGGACGCTGCCGATTGGGAGACTTACGAGGCGGCTCGCAAAGCGATGTCCGGCAAACTCAGCAACGTCAATCCGGCGCCACGCTACGGCATCAAAGCGGCGCAACCAGCCTGAAGCGATCGACGCACTCCGTTTAATGGATACGCCGCGCGCCGCGTGCGCGCGGCGCTTCACCGCGCCGCGTCGATTGCCGAGCACCGCTCCGGAACTTGTGCGATTTGACGGCTGCCCGCTAGAAGGTGAGCAGTTCGCAATTGGCATGATGGGAAGTTCGGTGGGCAAACTTCAGACGGCGGTCGAAGAGATAGTCGACGAGATGCGTGGCATGTCTGAGCGCGGCACGGTCGCCTCGTACATTCCCGAGCTTGCCTGCGTCGATACCAAGTACTTCGGCATCGCCGTGATCGAATCGGACGGCAACGTCATTGTCGGCGGCGACGGCGACGTGCCGTTTTCAATTCAAAGCATCTCGAAGGTCTTCACGCTGACGCTGGCGCTGGGCAAGGTCGGAAACCGGCTCTGGACGCGTGTCGGTCGCGAGCCGTCCGGCAGCCCTTTCAATTCGATTGTCCAGCTCGAACGCGAGCAGGGGATCCCGCGCAATCCCTTCATCAACGCCGGCGCCATCGCCGTGACGGATTTGATTCTGTCCGGTCACCAGCCACGCGAAGCCCTGGGTGAAATCTTGCGGTTTATGCAATTTTTAGCCGACGATCCGACCGTTACGATCGACCAAGAAGTTGCCGCCTCTGAGCATCGAACCGGCTTCCGCAACGCCGCTCTCGCCAATTATATGAAATCTTTCGGCGTTCTCGATAATCCGGTGGATTTTACTCTAGGTGTCTATTTTCACCACTGCGCCATCGCCATGTCGTGCCGCCAGTTAGCCATGGCGGGGCGCTTTCTTGCACAAAATGGCAGCAATCCCTCAACCGGCCTTGCCGTTGTGCAACCGGAACGGGCGCGTCGGATCAACGCGCTCATGCTGACGTGTGGCCACTACGATGGCTCCGGGGAGTTCGCCTATCGCGTGGGGCTGCCGGGCAAGAGCGGTGTCGGTGGCGGCATCCTGGCGGTCGCGCCCGGCAAGGCGTCGATTGCCGTCTGGTCGCCAGGATTGGACACCACGGGCAATTCTCGACTGGGCCAGATCGCGCTCGAAAAGCTCGCCAAGAAAATGGGCTGGTCGATTTTCGGCGCTTGAATGCGATGTCGTCTGGAGGAGGTTAACCGGTTAGCGGAGACGAAGCCACGCGAAAAATATCCCGAACATCGCGTTGAGACGCTCAGCAAAGAAATCGCTTTTGATCCAATGGAAGTTCAATCGAGCTAATAGAAGTTCAATGAAGCGGCTGAAATTCATCCGTTTCGCGCAAAAGGTTCGAGCCAACCCTTCGCGCGATCATTCAGCGGACATCTCGTCGACTTTCGGAATGGACGAGCACAAAAGCTCAGCTCCAACGCACCACTCGGGCGTCTTCCTCGACGGCTTCTTCGTGATACCAGCAATCGCTGAAACCGACTTTGCGAAAATGCCATGCCGGCAAGATTGCTGCGCCAGACTTAACTAGGCGTTCCTGACCATGCAGGGCCGCACGTCCGCCCTTCGGGAATTGATAAATTTTAGCAGTCGGACGTAATTGCCTTTCTTCCATTTTAGCCTCTCGTTTCGTTTCGCCGGGTACCAAAGATGACCGGCTCGTCCTTCATGATGGCCCGATTTTCCTGATGCCTCAATTGAAATCAGCAATTGCCTATATTATGAGCATGCCAGGTTTTGCATCTTTCGGTAGCATTGCCAGCGCTGTTGAACGCACGTAGTCATCGTTGTGTTCCGCCGCAAGCCTTGGCTCCGATGGCCATGCTTCATTTGAGGAGGTTCGATGCTGACTGACGATTCCCAGGTCGAGAGCGACTGCCTCTTCGCCGGGAATGTGTCTGGAGGCATGTTCGAAGCCGCTGTTAACGTTGCCCGACGGCGTGATGGCGGCTTCACCATGGATATCTCAATGAGCGCCATGTTCCATCGACGCTGGTGCGCGTACGTCGCGCCCAACGCGCCTTCGGGTTCGCGCAGCCAGCCCTGCGATCGGCGGCCGCGCATCCAATAGGAATTCCACAGACGTCAACTTAGGGAGCTGTCCAGAATGACGAAGTACAAACTTGAGTATATTTGGCTCGATGGCTACACGCCCGTGCCCAACCTGCGCGGCAAGACACAGATCAAGGAATACAGCTCGTTCCCTGATCTCGCCGATCTCCCGCTGTGGGGCTTCGACGGTTCCTCCACGAAGCAGGCTGAGGGCTCGAGCTCTGACTGCGTTCTGAAGCCGGTTGCTCATTATCCCGATCCGGCGCGCACCAACGGCGTACTGGTCATGTGCGAAGTCATGATGCCCGACGGCGTCACGCCGCACGTTTCCAACAAGCGCGCGACCATTCTGGACGATTCCGGCGCATGGTTTGGCTTCGAGCAGGAATACTTCTTCTACAAGAACGGCCGTCCGCTCGGCTTCCCGGCTGAAGGCTATCCGGCCCCGCAGGGCGAGTATTACACCGGCGTCGGCTACAAGAACGTCGGTGACGTTGCCCGCTCGATCGTCGAAGAACACCTTGATCTCTGCTTGGCTGCCGGCATCAACCACGAAGGCATCAACGCCGAAGTGGCGAAAGGCCAGTGGGAATTCCAGATCTTCGGTAAGGGCTCCAAGAAGGCTGCCGACGAGATGTGGATGGCGCGCTACCTGCTTCTCCGTCTCACGGAAAAGTATGGCGTCGACATCGAGTTCCATTGCAAGCCGCTCGGCGACACCGACTGGAATGGATCGGGCATGCACTGCAACTTCTCGACCGAGTACATGCGCACGGTCGGCGGCAAGGATTATTTCGAAGCGCTGATGAAGGCCTTCGACAAGAACCTGATGGACCACATCAACGTCTACGGCCCGGACAACGACAAGCGTCTGACCGGCAAGCACGAGACCGCGCCGTGGAACAAGTTCAGCTACGGCGTTGCCGACCGCGGCGCTTCGATCCGTGTTCCGCACTCGTTCGTGAAGAACAACTACAAGGGCTACCTTGAAGATCGCCGCCCGAACTCGCAGGGCGACCCATACGCGATCGCGTCCCAGGTTCTGAAGACGATCTCGGAAGTGCCGGCCGGCGCTGCCGCGAAGGCTGCCTAACGCATTATCGTGGCGCCGGCTCTTGCAGTCGGCGCCACGAGTCTATCTGGGACGAGGCGCCCCTTCTGGCCCAGGCGCTCAAACACCATTTTGCGCTGCGCATTCACGTCTCGGACCGCCTCTATTTGGGCGAATACCCGCGCCGCGTGAACATTGTAACGTCCGATCTCGACGCCACGTACTGATGAGCAACGGCCATAGCTTTCGATTGAGAGCTGGCTCATGACAGTTCGTTCACGATAGAGACCGGAAATGCTTCTGCTCCTCCTCGCATACGTCGGCGGCGTTCTCACCATCGTCAGTCCGTGCATTTTGCCCGTGCTGCCATTCGTCTTCGCGCGAGCCGATAAGCCGTTCCTGCAAAGCGGCTTGCCGACTCTCATTGGCATGGCGGCGACGTTCGCTGTTGTTGCGACGCTGGCGGCTGTCGGCGGCGGTTGGGCCGTTGCCGCCAACGAATATGGCCGCTATGCCGCGCTTGTTCTGGTCGCGCTCTTCGGTCTCGCGCTCATCTTTCCCGGCCTTTCCGAACGTCTCACCCAACCGCTCGTCGCACTTGGTGACCGGCTCTCGAAACGCGCTGACAGCGCTGCAGCCGGCCACGCCGCGTTCTGGCCGTCGCTGCTGCTCGGTGTCGCTATCGGCTTGCTGTGGGCGCCCTGCGCCGGTCCCGTGCTCGGTCTCATCCTGACAGGTGCTGCACTTAACGGTGCAAGCGCAACGACGACGTTGCTGCTGCTCGCCTATGCGGCAGGCGCAGCGACATCGCTCGCTCTAGCACTGCTGGCAGGTGGACGTGTGTTCGCAGCCATGAAGCGCTCGCTTGGCGTCGGCGAGTGGGTGCGCCGCGGCGTCGGCGTCCTCGTCTTGGTCGCGGCAGGCGCAATTGCTATGGGCGCCGACACCGGCGTTCTCACCCGTCTGTCGCTTGCGAGCACGTCCTCTCTCGAACAGCGTCTGGTCGATATGTTCGGCGGCCGCTCCATGATGCCGAACGCTGAAACCGCCGTCGCGTCGAACGACAAGGGTGAGCTTCCCATCGAAGGCAAGATGCCCTCAATCGATGGTGCCGTCGAATGGCTCAACTCTCCGCCGCTGACGCGCGAAGCCCTCAAAGGAAAAGTCGTACTGGTCGACTTTTGGACCTACTCGTGCATCAACTGCTTGCGCGCGCTACCTTATGTCGAAGCCTGGGCAAAGAAGTATAAGGACGAAGGTTTGGTCGTCGTCGGCGTGCACGCGCCAGAGTTTGCCTTCGAGAAGAAGATCGCGAACGTCAAGCAGGCAGTCTCGGATCTCGGTATCACGTACCCGGTCGCGATCGACAATAACTACGCGATCTGGCGCGCCTTCAATAACGAGTATTGGCCCGCGCACTACTTTATCGACGCCAATGGCAACATCCGTCACCATCACTTCGGCGAAGGCGACTATGACGGTTCCGAGCGTGTCATTCAGAAACTACTTGCGGAAGCGGGACACAAGAATGTCTCGACCGGCATCGTCTCGGTCGATGGTTCGGGCATCGAGGCGCAGCCCTCCGACACGGTGAAATCCCCCGAGACGTATGTCGGTTACCGTCGCGCGGAAAACTTTGTCTCGCCGGGCGGCGCTGTTCGCGACGCGTCTCACGATTATACCGGCAAGCCCGACGAGCTGAACGATTGGGCGCTGAACGGCAACTGGACGATCACGCCTGAGCACGCCGCGCTGAATGCGGCAGGTGGCAGCATCAGCTTTCGGTTCCATGCGCGTGACCTGCACCTCGTTTTGGGACCAGGGCCGGATGGCAAACCCGTGCGCTTCAAAGTCACCGTCGACGGTAAGGCGCCGGATGCCAGTCATGGCGCAGACACTGACGCGAGCGGCGATGGCACGGTCACCTCGCAGCGGCTCTATCAGCTTGTACGTCAATCGGGAACGATCTCAGATCGCACTTTCAAGATCGAGTTTCTCGATCCCGGCGTGCAGGCTTTCGCCTTCACGTTCGGCTGATAGCCGCCGCGACGGCAGATCTATCAGACGGATTCTGTTTTCTGCTGTGGATGCTCCAGAGTGGCTCCCACAAATCGCCAGAACGCAGCCAATCTTGCAGCATCGTGGAAGTCTTGAATTTCCGCGATGAGAAATCCCCGGAAACGGATGATTTGCCGAAGTCGGGTTGTCAAAACGACGCCCGTTTCCCGATGTTGCATATCGACCAGCAGTCGCGTGCGGACCAGGCCGTTGTCCCAGCGAAGGTATTCGATCTGCGATCTGCTTTCGACTTGTTCCATCGCAGTGAGATAGCGGTGGCGGACGTTTTCCTTTCCCTGAATCGTCACGGATTCCCCTTTGGGGCCACCGGTATTCGTAGTGTAGATGATGTCTTCTACGTATTTATCCAGCACGCCTTCGACGCTTCCGGAGTTCCATGCCTCCTGCGCGGATTCCAATATCGCTCTGATGATCTCGATATTGATGGGAAAAAGATCTCTGCCAATTCTTGACACGTCTAGCGCAACGTCCAAACGCGGTGCTGCATTGTCAACAAAATGTAAATTCGCTCGGATCGACAACCGGCGCAAGCCCAATCTTGCTTAGGGCGCTATATGCAGCTCATGCGTGCTAGATCATGCATTCTCGTAGAATATCGCTATCACCGCTAGTCGACGGCGGCCGATTTCCGTCGAAGCGAGGCCCTTCGAGCGTGTGAAGAATATTTTGTATAAGCCTTGCGCTTGATCTTTCGCGAGCTGCGCTTGGTGACCGGCTTCGGCGCCGGCGGCAATACGTCGGCGATGACCTGCACTGGCGCCTTGGCTTTGAGCTGAACGACCTTGTAGCCCCCGGCCTTCAGCTTTGCGAGCAGTTGTGGAACGGCGTCGGCCGTCCACTTATGAATGTCATGCATCAGGATGATGCCGCGACCGCGCGCCTTGAGCCCCGCCATCACACGCGCAATAACTGGAGCCGAACTCCGCACACGCCAGTCGTTCGAATCGACGTCAACCGCGAACTGCGCAATGTTGCGGCTCTTGAAATAGTCTTCCGACAGCTTGCTGCTGCTGAGATAAGGATAGCGGAAAAACGGCGCGACCGGTTCTGGGCTGTTCTTCTGCACGATATCGAAAGTCGCTTCGACTTCCTGTTTGATCTCGGGAAGCGTCAGACGCGCGACGTTGGGATGAGACCAGGTATGCGTCCCGATCGTGTGTCCCTGTTCGGCGACTTCTTTGACGACCTCCGGATGGAGGGCCACCATCTCACCAACTATGAAGAACGTCGCCTTGGTGCACTCCTTGGCGAGAGCGGCCAAAACCTTGCGCGTGTCCTGCGGCGAGGGGCCGTCGTCGAAGGTCAGTACGACTTCGCCCGGCGCGAGAAATTTCGGATCCCCATGCGGCTCCCCAAACCACGGGCCGCCCGTGGTATCCACTTCGATCGTTCGCGACACTCCGAGCGTCCCTTTCGGGCACGTGTCCTCGGCGCGCGCCGCGGTGGGCATCTGCAGGCCTGCTGTCATTACGGCCGACATCACAAAGCTTAGCTTCCAAATCAGCCGCATGTCGCCCACCCCCAAAGGGCCATGAAATCAAAGCAGGTAGAGGTCCAGAAACGACCATCGTGAGCGAGACTTCTGCTCAGCCTGAGATGGTTCGTCAATACAACACGTCGTGGCAATAGCGCATACATCTTAGGCTGCCCGACGAGTGTCCTGGCATGAGTCAGGACACCGCACCCGGCATTGGTCGTATAGGCACGTTCATTTACCCGGCCGCAATCGAATCTCTGCCACACTTAGCTAGCAAAGTCTTTAACTCGACCCGTGCAGGAGCTGATGTGCGTAAATTCGTTCTGTTGCTTGGCTGTTTTGCTGCAAGCCCCGTTGCGGCTGGCGAGGTCCAGCTCACGGGCGAAGCCATCAAAACGACGCTTGGCGGATCGCATTTGGCACTCGATACACCTGTCGGGAGCACGGTTTCTGTTCACATCGGCCACGATGGCCTGATGTCGGGCGAGGCAGGCACCGCCCTGGGCGCGGTACTGGGTGCCTCCAAGGATCGTGGCCGCTGGTGGGTCACCGAAAATAAAGTTTGCTTCAAATGGTTTCGCTGGTTTGACGCCGAGCAGCGGTGCGCCACGATCACTTTGAACGGCGACCGGTTCACCTGGCGGAAGGACAACGGCGACACCGGGACCGGAACCATCGTCGAACGCGGCACGCCTGTCGCCAAGCCTGCCACGATCGTTGCCGAGGCAAAGAAGCCGGCGGCTCCGGTACGCAAGCGGGTGGACAAGAAGTCCGAGGTTGAGGTGGCTGCGAATGAGCCGGACGCGAAGCCTTCGCCGCTCCAGGCTTCCACACCCACGGCCGAGGCCAAGCCTCGCGCTTCCGAGCAAGCTGCTCATTCCAACATGTCGACAGTGGCTGTAGCTGCTGCTGCGCCGAAACACATTGGCGCCGCGACGACGACCGTCGCCTTCCATGTTCCCGCACCGCGTCCGGCAGTCCGGCCGCAACATCACGATCCCGTCGCCGTCGCATCGGTGAAGCCGCAGTTTTTTACGTCGGTCAAGGTCGCCGCCAAGACCCATCGCGCAAAAGTCGAAGTCGCGAAGATCCAAGCCCCGCGCGCTGATCGGAAGCCGTTTCGCGTTGCTGGTGTCGATCCGAGCGACGTTCTCAACATTCGCACCGGTCCATCATCTGACTACCAGTCCGTCGGCGGCATTGCGCCCAACAGCCGTGGCATCACCATCACCGGGCCATGCCAGAACGACTGGTGCCCCGTGAAACACCAGACGCTCGTAGGCTGGGTCAATCGCCGCTACCTCACCGAAGAGACCGCTGCAAACACCGCTGCGGTTTCGGAGCCGAATTACTGGGATCCGGCTCCCTGACGCGCTTCAGCCGCGCTTCCTGACAGAAAAGCTTTCACCGTTCCGCTGCTAGGCGGTCGATGGCGTTTTGCGTTTGGACGTCGTGCCTCAAAACCTTGCTGAGAAATGCTGCCGCTAGCGCGTGCGGCTGACGGCGCGCCACTCGCACATCGTCGCGAGAAGCACTGAAACAAACAGGCCGCCAAACCTCGTATAGCGAGGCGCCAGTGCTCATTCGCGCAGCGACGGCCGCCACGCGATTGGTTGGCAGATTTTGCGCTTCATGCTCCGAGCGGGGCAATAACATCGGATCACAATTGATTGCGAATTGCGGTTCAATGTGATCCGGATGTTTGCTGGTGCCGGAATAGGTGATTGGTATTAAGGCTCATGGGCATATGCCGTGAGATATATTTCTTCGTATATCCGGCAATTGATTTTCTTCTGCAGAATAAACGGTGCTGCCGAATAGATAAAACACGCGTGTTTTATATTTGTGAAATATCGGACACATAAAAACTATTGTTTTCCAGTCTGTTAGTGAGTTTTGAAGGATTCAAAATGGCATGTGGAATGCAGAGCGCTTTGCTGCTTTTCTTATATGGTTGTGCGAGTCAAATAAGAATTATTGCGTCAAATATAATGTGCTGAATTCATTGAATATCGATGCGAAATAAAAAGGGAAAATAATCTGAATTAGGCCCTGGAATTGAGCGGACTGAATGCCACCTAACAGACGCCGTCGGAGTGGCGGCCCGTGTCGCAAGACACGTCTCCAAGAGGCGCACCAAAGTCGTGGTGTGGCTCCGTTCATCGATGGTCATGCATCGCTCGAGGAGTACCTGACTATGATTCACAGCGATAACCTCCAGAACGCCTTTCAACAGAACCCCAACAGCTACTATGGCGGCTGGAACCCGAACCCCGCGCAGGCCTGGGGACAGGCATGGGGTGCACAGGCTTTCGCCCAGCCTCAGCACGCCTGGAACGCCGGATTAGGGCAGTCGGCCTTCGGCTATGGTCCGAACTTCGGCGGCCAGGGATGGGGCCAAAATTTTGGCGGCCAGAATTTCGGTGGTCAGTTCGGCGGCCAGCGGCAGCTGTCTCATCACGACGTCGGTGAGGTCGTTCGCCAGCTTATGCCGATCCTGCCGCAGGTCATCGCTCAGGCCCAGCAGTCACAGGCTGCGTTCGGTCAGGGCGGTTACGGCGCTGGGTTCGGAGCAGCTTATGGCGGAGCTACGCGCAATCTTTCGCAGCAGGATGTGAATGAGGTGGTTCGCCAGATACTGCCTGTCATCCCCCAGATCGTTGGCCTCCTGCAGCAACAGGGCCAGCAGGGGTCTTATGCTAACGCCGTCTACGGCGGCGGCCAGGGTCTCAATAACCTCGGCTGGGGCAACCAAGGCTGGAATAACCAGGGTTGGAACAATCCGGGTCAGCACAATCAGGGTGCCTACGGCTACGGCAATCAGAACCCGTATCAGTTGTCGCTCTTCGGTCAGAACCAGCCGAACGCCTTCGGATCGTTCGGCGGCAATCAGGGCCACGCCGCCTTTGGCGGCAACCAGGGCATGGGCCAGCAGCGTCAGCTGAACCAGGTCGAAGTCGGCGAGATCGTCCGTCAGTTGACGGCCGCCCTTCCGCAGGTGATCGCGAACCTCCAGGCGATCAATCAGCAGCCGAACATGCAGCGCGGCGCCTGCTGACGCCCGCATTCGCTCTCCCCAAGCCAACCGGAAGCGCCGCCCTTTCATGGGTGGCGCTTTCTTCCCCATTTCAAGAGGTGAGGATCACCCATGTCGAACGAGTCTCAGCGCTCCGATCAGGGCGGCAGATCGCAGGATACGCACGCAGATACGCAAGCCCTCATCGGGCTGCTCGAAAATCTCGTGCCATTATTGATGCGCTTTCAGTCTGATGCTTTCGGTCAGCAAGGTCCGTTGCATCTTGCTGGCGGTAACGCCGCGCAACTTGAGCAACAAGCCGCCGTTGCCTTCACGGAAGATATCATCCTCGACTCTCTCCGAAACGTCTCGGCGTATCTTCAGCGAAACGCCAGCCGCTATCCCGGCCTGGATACCTATAGCGGTGTCGTCGAGCAGGCGCGGCGGGCGTTCGATGCGCGCGATTATCAGTCGGCGTTTGCTCTGATCCTGCAGGCGTATCGTGCGATCACTGTCGTTCGCTCCATTCGTCCCGAACTGCCGCCCATCCGTGAGAGGGCACAGAACGAGCAAAACGGATCGGGCCGAGCCATGCACTGAGTGCGCGAGACGAGACGGCTGAGCTGAGGCTTTGTCAACGGACGCGCCGCGCGATTCGTCCGCGCGCGTTCGCGCTGCTTGTCTGCGTGTGCCGACGCCCGATATCATGCCTCTAAACCGTGACCGATAATCCTCAGTCCTGTGGTCGTCCGGCATTTTCGTCAGTTTTTTGACGGAAAATGATGTGACTGGCGCGAAATTCGCAAAACTCCTGATAAGCTTTTGTCACTTATCGGGGAACAGCGAAAATCGTGGATTTACCGGGAGATTTCGGCACCTTCCTTCGCGCCAATCGATGGCCGCCATTCCATGTTGATGGAATTCCAGGCAGCCCAGCTGCGTGCGGCATGGTCGATATCTCCCGCGCGTTCGCGCCTTGCGACCGCTCAGGCAATCCGTCCGCTCCGTTTCAGCCGCAGTCACAACGTGCCGAAAACGACCGGCTCTCCCGTCACGTCCGTGCGGGATTGCTGTTGCTCCTCGCATCATGCGGATGGATCGTCGGCGGCGACGAAGGCGTAAGACGCGCCGTTGCGCGCGGCACGCCTTGTCGTCATCGCGGCCCGGAAATGCAAAACACTCCGCGTGATCATTTTGCGATCCGCACGCTCGAGCCGGCGGACGCTCCCGAGCTGTTCGCCGAAATCGATCGCATCTGCTGGCGCGCAAAACTGCCGCAACGGCCTCGCATCTGCGTGCTGATCGGGCAGAGGGCGATGAACGCCTATGCATTCGGCGGTCCGAACGATGCGATCGTCACCTTCACCGAAGGGTTGCTGTGTGGCATGACCACGAAAGAAGTCGGGGCGATTTTCGCGCACGAGATCGCGCACATCTGTAATGGCGACAGCGCGACGATGTCATGGGCAGCGCAGCTGCAGCGCGCGATCAATGACGTTGCTGCGGCAGGCCTTGCACCGGTCCACGCTTTCGGCGCCGTCAAACAGCAATCTTCGCTGCAGTGGGTGCTCACGCGAGCCCCCGCAATCGCCGAGCTGTTGATGCTTGCGCTATCCCGCTTCCGTGAAATCGAGGCCGACGCATTCGCTCTCGAGTTGACGGGCGATGCCAAGACGCTCGAAACCGCGCTTGCCAAGCTTGAGCATCATCATCGTGCGCTGAGCGGTATCCCCGAAGGCTATATCGAGGACCGGCTTGCGTCGTATCTGCGTAGCCATCCGGTTACCAGCGAGCGCATCGACCATCTGCGCGCCTCGCCGCTCTACGGCGTAGCCTAGTTACGCCGACCGGCGTAGCGGTTGGGTCGACGCCCTCTCGGCCCGCATCGGCAACTCGACGATGACGCGAAGGCCGCCCCGCGGCGAGTCTCCCAGCGTGATGGACCCATTGTGAAGCTCGACAATTTGCTTCGCGATCGCAAGCCCGAGGCCGCTGCCGCCAGTCTCGCGGCTGCGCGAGGGTTCGCGCCGGTAGAACGGCTCGAAGACCAAAGCGCGCTCGGCAACGGGAATGCCGGGGCCATCGTCGTCGATCAGAACGCGCACGCGTCCGCCGATTGCGCCCGCCGTCACTTTCGGAGCTTTCGCACCGTAGCGGAGCGCGTTGTCGATTAGGTTCGTAAAAAGTCGTCGCAGCGCGACCTCGTCTCCCATCAGCGTCAATGTATTGCCTGGAAGCTCCAACTCGACATTCGGATGATCGGCGCAGAGCATGCCGAGCACTTCCCCCAGATCGACGACGCCCATGCGAACCTGTTCCGACCCGCCACGTGCTACCGCTAGCGCATCGTCGATGAGAACTGTCATGTCGTCGAGATCGCGCTCGGCGCGCGCCTGCTGATCCGGATCCGAAATCATCTCGGTTCTGAGCTTCAGTCGCGTGATGTAAGTTTTGAGATCGTGCGACACGGCGCCGAGCAGCACGGTCCGGCCTTGAAGAAGCGTCGCAATGCGCTCTTGCATCCGGTTCGTCGCCTCGATCAGCCGTTTGAGTTCCGGCGCGCCGCGCGGCGTAATCACAACCGGCGTACCATCGCCTGAGAACCTCGTTACGGCGCGCGACAGCTCTTTCAGAGGTCGCGCCTCGCGCCAGACCGCGAACAACGCCGCGATGCCAACGAGGGAACCGAGTACGGCCAGCCAATAGCCGGCCGGAACGCCGAAAAATCGCCGCGAAATCTCGCCCCGCGGCTCAAAGACAGCGTACCCGCCGCTTTTGAGAGCCACTGCGATCCGGACGACGCGGCGCGTCAGCATCCACCGGCTCCCAGGGCGAATGTCGGCAACCACGCCCATGTCGGTCGGGCCGGAGACCGCAATCACCTCGCGGTTGCCGAGTTCATTGACGTATCGTTCGACCAGCCATTCAAGCCCCTTGAGCCGCCGTTGATCGACGGCCACTACCGGAGCTTTGTCGGCAATCTCGACGCCGAGCGTATCGCTTCTCACAGCGTTGAGAACAGTCTCTCGGCGGGCGCCATCCGTCGTCTCGAGCAACTCGACGATGGCAGCCATTTGGTTCGGCAGCGGAAACGCGCCAGGCGTCGTGACCAAAGGTGAGCGCGTGACGTAGGACAGCCCGGCGCCCACCGCCCACAGACCTATCAGCGCCAGCAAAGTGATTGCCGAGAGACGGCCGACAAACCCAAGACGCGACAGCACGCTCAAACCTCCTCGATGCGTGCCGCCAGAATGTATCCGACATTACGCATCGTCTTGAACATGGGGACCTCGCCGCGGTCTATTTTCTTTCGCAGCCGGCTGAGTTGAACGTCGATGGTGCGGTCGAGTGGTTCGGAGCGACGTCCGCGCGTCCAGTCCATTAATTGCTCGCGCGACAGAACGCGTCCCGGACGCGTCACAAAACATTCGAGCAAGTCGAATTCGGCGCTGGTCAATTCAATGGGAGCGGCGCTTACGTCCGTCACCGACCGCGCTTCGAGATCTATGATCATGTCGCCGAGCTTTAGACGCTTCTTCTCGACGTGCGGCGGCTCGTTGCGCCGAAGGATGGCACGAATGCGCGCCGTCAGCTCGCGCGGATTGAATGGCTTCGGAAGATAGTCGTCGGCCCCGATCTCAAGTCCGACGATGCGATCGATATCCTCGCCGCGCGCCGTCAGCATCAGGATCGGAACGCGCGATCCGGCGCGCAAGCGCCGGCAGATCGACAAGCCGTCTTCGCCCGGCAGCATGATATCGAGCACGATGAGGTCCGGCTCTCCAAAAACGGACAGATGCCGGTCGAGCGCGGCGCCGCCGTCTCCCGTCTCCACCCGAAATCCCTGCTTCTGCAAGTAGCCCTGCACGAGGGACCGGATCTCGGCGTCGTCTTCGATGATGAGGATATGCGGGCGGTTGGTCATGTCGCGATGTGAAGCCAGCCCCGGTGTGAGTGCAAGCGTTCCGAGGTCCTGTTACAAAACGTAAAGTTCGGGGGGCGGTTTGAAATACACCGGATACGCAAGCGGGTGAGGTTCCCTGTCGTCACGCCACCCCGGAGTGACGGTTGCAAAGGAGAACCCTCATGATCCTCAAGAAATTCGTCATAGCTCCGTTTTGTGTCGCCGCCGCTATGTTCGTCGCCGGCGCAACCGTGGCTGAGGCCGGATGGCAGCGCTCCAGTGGTGGCGTTGGCCCTCGCGGTGGAACTTGGCACTCGTCGGGATCAGGTTCCTGCGCCTACGGCTCGTGCGCTTCCCATCAGAGCTATACCGGTCCGCGTGGAAACACTGTGAACCGCTATGGCAGCACCAGCTGTTCTGGCGGGACGTGCAATCATTCCGCGACCTATAGCGGCCCATATGGCGGCAGCGTAACGCGCAATAGCTCGGTCACTCGAAACTGAAACCTGCCGCATAGAGACAATGCTCGGCGCGATGACGGCGCCGGGCCAACCCGAGCTATTTCATTTTTCCTTTGACCCCGGAGTACATGATGCGACCCGTCATTTTCGCTGCCTTGTTTGCCCTACCTTGGATCGGCTTTTCCGCGGGCATTGCGCTCGCACAGGCTGCTTCCGACAAACCGCTCACCAAGGCGCAGATTCAAGCTCTCGCCAATAATCCGAACGCCCGCGCTGCGCTCGCCGTCTGCAAGGACGATCGTGCGCGCCTCTGCGGCAGTGTGATGCCGGGTGGTGGCCGAATTCTCCGTTGTTTCTCGGAGAAGGCGGGAAGCCTCAGTCAGCCATGCCGCGATGCCATTATCGCCGTGAGGAATTCAGCGGCGAACTAACGCCGAAGACGACATGGCATCGAGACGGGGAGGGGCAATGCCCTCCCTGCCGTTGCGCGCACTCTCAAAATCAAAGGACGCAAGCCCCATGACGGATATTCCGGCATTTCTGAGCACTGCTCCCCGGCCGCTCTTCGGCTTCTTTCCTGTTGCGCTGGTATTCATTGCCGTCGAGATTCTCTATATGCGGCTCGCACACCATGCTGACGAGCAAGATGGGCGGGAGACAGTAGCTTCGATAGGCGTCGCAGTCGGCGATCTTGCGTCGCGTATTCTGACCGGCGGCCTCGTCGCGATCCCGATGCTGTTCTGCTATCGGCATCGCCTTTTTGACATTCCGCTAGATACAGTTTGGAGCTGGATCGCGCTGTTTCTCGGTGTGGAGTTCTTTTACTATTGGTTTCATCGCGCGTCGCACCGGGTCCGCTGGTTTTGGGCGACACACGCCGTGCATCACTCAGCGACGCACTTCAACCTGTCGGCCGCCATCAGGCTCGGCTGGACGGGCGTGATCAGCGGTGCGTTTCTGTTCTTCCTGCCGTTGGCGCTCATCGGATTTCATCCGGCTGCCATCGGGCTGACGCTCGGGCTGGGGCTAGTCTATCAGTTTTTCCTGCACACCGCCGTTCCCGTTCGCCTGGGTCCGCTGGAATGGGTCTTGAACACGCCGGCTCATCATCGTGTCCATCACGCGTCGAACGAAACCTGCCTCGACAAGAACTATGGCTCAGTCCTTATCGTCTTCGACCGGTTGTTTGGGTCGTTCGCGGCTGAGCCGGCTGGCGAGGCGCTGAAATTTGGCCTGAAGGGCCGCGAGCCCAGCACGAACCCGCTTCACATCGCGTTGTCGGAATGGGGCTATCTTTGGCGGGATTTCCGAAACGCGCCGAACCTCTCGCGCAAAATCAGGGTGTTGTTCGGTGCACCGTAAGCTCGCACGTCTTCCGCGAACTCAAAAGATATTGAACGCAAATCATCCAACTCGAATGTCAAGCTAGACCGAACGGCATATCCGGGCGATCGAGTGCCTACAATTTAAACAATTGCAAACGAATCGATCTATCTGGCCGTTTATTTTCTGGAAAATCGGCTGATTTTCCTGAGAAGAACATGAAAATACGACCAGGCACCATTTGGCACGATTCCTGCGCTTACGAATTTGTAAGGAAACTGCCTTGGACGGCCGCGACGGCAGGCCAGGCACGAGAGGGGAGTCGCTTATGGCCGATCAATCCGCGGCAATGCTGACGATATTCACCGAGTTCTATTTCTTTCTCACTATCGTCTTGATGTTCTTCATTCACATCGGCTTCTGCATGTACGAAGTCGGTGTCGCCCGCACCAAAAACGTCCAGCACACGCTTCTGAAGAACGCGATGGCGATCCCCGTCGTCGGCCTTGCGTTCTTCCTGTTCGGTATGTGGATCTACATCGCCTTGCAGGGTTGGCCTGTCAGCTCGACATCCGTCAGTTTCTCAACGGGCTTCGAGCCATGGTCCGATAAGCTCGCTCCCAACCTGTCTGACCGCATCTCCGGCGTTTTCTGGGGTGCATTCGCACTCTTCGGCATGACCGCGGCCTCGATCGTCTCGGGCTCGATCATCGAGCGCGCAAAGACGTCGGGCTTTTTGATCATCGCCATCTATGTCGGCGCAGTTGCCTGGGTCGTCCCCGCAGCATGGGGCTGGTCAGGCAATGGCTGGATGACGCAATACCTCGGGTTCCACGACCAGTATTGCTCGGCCGTCCTGCACTCGGTTTCGGGTTTTGTTACCCTCGGCATCCTGATGCACCTCGGGCCGCGCATCGGCAAGTTTGCGCCTGACGGCACGCCGCGCGAAATCCCGGCGCACAATCCGTGGATGGTCACCGTGGGTCTCTTCATGATCTACGTGGGCTTCTTCGGCTTCTATGCCGCTTGCCACATCCCGATGGCCAACGTCGCCGCCGAAGGCCAGCCCGCCTACTGGACCGCGACGAACATCTATGGCTTCCCGATCACGTTGTCGGGCGTCACGATGAACTTCTTGCTCGCCCTCTTCGGCGGCATGATGACGGCCTATCTGGTGTCCAACGGCAACGCCTTCTGGACGTTCTCCGGCGGCCTCACGGGCCTCATCTCGGCAAGCGCCGGCAACGACCTCTACCATCCCGTTGTCGCTCTTGCGATTGCCGTCGCCGGTACGATCATGGCGTACTACGCGCATAACTGGGTCGAAAAGAAATACAAACTCGATGACGCTGTCGGCGCGGTTGCGGTGCACGGCTATTGCGGCGTGTTCGGCGGCATCGTCGCCGGATTTGTGCTGTGGGGTTACCCGGCAATCATGCCGAGCTCCGGCGCAGCCGTTGCGCTTTCAGAAGGTGCAGGTTGGTTCGGGACGAACGCGCAAGGTCTGCCGGTCGTAACGCCGATCGGCAACACCATCGCGACGCTCGTCTTCGCCCTCGGTTTCGGTCTGATCCCAGGCTACATTATCGGCTTTGTCCTGAAGATGCTGGGCCTACTCCGTGTCGATCCGAAGGTCGAGCTGACGGGTCTCGATGGCGAGCACATCGAGACGACCTACCCGAATCTCTCGGGAGCTGAAGCAGCCTTTGAGGCTCTGCAGCGTAAGGAACTCAAAATCTAATCTTTACGCCGGCGGCGGACTATCCCGCCGCCGGCTCTCTTATTCCATAAGATCCAAAGGAGAGCTTCATGAACACGGGTGTCTCTGGCTTCGAAAAACTTCCCGAGATGAGCGCTATCTATCCGTTCCATGGCGACGAAATTCTTTTCACGCTCGCCATCCTCGCATTCTTTATTGCCTTCTTCATTTTCCAGATCAGCATGGAAGCAAGGCATCACAAAACGATCATCGGCAATTTCACGGCCAGCCCGGCTGAGTGACGAACTGAGATATAGACGAGCCATAGAAAGGCCTCCCTCGCGGAGGCCTTTTTATTTTTGCTATCACGGTCGTGCAGGCACCGAGCGCCTTTCGAGCCCGCGCCGTCCTTATGAGATTCTTATACGGATCTCCCCCCGCTCAACTCGAATTCCTATGCGCCGCGTGTCACCTAAACGCGGCCCGCAATCCCTTTCGTGCGGGCGCTGCATGCCTCGGAGTAGGAAAACGAAAATGCTGGACATCATCCTTGTAGCGGGCGGGCTGGCGCTCTTTGCCGTTGCCATCGCTTACGCTTTTGCCTGCGACCGATTGTGAGGTCTCCATGACATTCGACTACGCCCTGGCCGGCATCGTCACGGCCGGCCTGCTCGCCTACCTCGTTTACGCCCTTCTGCGTCCTGAGCGGTTCTGAAAGGCCAACGCATATGACACTTATAGGTTGGATCCAGATTGCGCTCTATTGCGCGATCGTCTTGGCGCTCGTGAAGCCGCTCGGCTGGTACATGACGCGCGTTTTCTCTGGCGAGAAAACATTTCTTTCGCCAATCTTGAGCCCGGTCGAAGCCGGTCTCTATAAAATCGCGGGCGTCGACGCACGCGGCGAGCAGGATTGGCTGCGCTATACCGTCTCGATGCTGCTGTTTCATATCGGCGGCTTCGTCATTCTCTATGCCGTGCTGCGCGTGCAAGGTGCGCTGCCTTTCAATCCGCAAGGAATGACAGCGCTGGCGCCCGACCTGTCTTTCAACACCGCCATCAGCTTCATCACCAACACGAACTGGCAGAACTACGGCGGCGAGACGACGATGTCGTATCTCACGCAGATGCTTGGACTGACGCATCAGAATTTTCTGTCGGCTGCAACGGGCATCGTTCTTGCGATCGTCTTGATACGTGGCTTTGCGCGCGCATCGACAAGAAATCTCGGTAACTTCTGGGTGGATGTTACTCGCTGCACGCTCTACATCCTGCTGCCGATTTGTATCCCTTACACGTTGTTTCTCGTCTGGCAGGGTATCCCGCAGACGCTTGGCGCGTATGTCGATGCGACGACGCTCGAAGGCGCCAAACAGACGATCGCCGTCGGTCCGGTCGCCTCCCAGGTTGCCATCAAGATGCTCGGCACCAATGGCGGCGGTTTCTTCAATGCCAACGCCTCACATCCGTTCGAGAACCCGACCGCGCTCTCGAACTTCGTCCAGATGATCTCCATTTTTGCGCTCGGCGCTGCGTTGACGAACGTCTTCGGTCGCATGGTCGGCAACCAGCGCCAAGGCTGGGCCATCCTCGCCGTTATGGGCGTGCTTTTCATTGCCGGCGTTGCGGTCTGTTACTGGGCCGAAGCCAACGGCACCACCGGCCTCAACGCACTCGGCCTGACAGGTGGCAACATGGAAGGCAAGGAAACCCGCTTCGGTATCGTGGGATCGGCCTTGTTCGCAGTCATTACGACGGCCGCATCCTGCGGCGCCGTCAATGCTATGCATGACTCCTTCACGGCCCTCGGCGGAATGATCCCGCTCCTGAATATCCAACTAGGCGAAATCATCGTCGGCGGCGTCGGGGCAGGGCTTTACGGCATGTTGCTGTTCGTCGTCCTCGCAATCTTCGTTGCCGGACTGATGGTTGGCCGCACGCCCGAATACGTCGGCAAGAAGATCGAAGCGAAAGAAGTCAAGATGGCCATGCTCGCCATATTGATCCTGCCGCTGATGATCCTCGGCTGGACTGCTGTCGCGGCGGTGCTCCCGTCCGCGTTAGCCTCCATCGCCAACACCGGTCCGCACGGCTTCTCTGAGATCCTGTATCTCTTCTCATCGAGCACCGGAAACAATGGCTCCGCCTTCGCGGGCATCACGGGCAATACGTTCTTCTACAACGTAACGGGCGCGATCTCGATGTTTGTTGGGCGCTTCCTGATGATCGTGCCGGCGATGGCGATCGCAGGCGCGTTGGCAGAAAAGAAGACGCTCGCACCTTCTGTCGGAACGTTCCCGACCACCGGCGGACTTTTTGTCGGCCTCGTCGTTGGTGTCATCCTGATCGTTGGTGGACTGACGTTCTTTCCCGCGCTCGCACTCGGACCCATCGTCGAGCACCTCGCGATGACGGCCGGTACGCTCTACTGATCTCTCTTTTCGGAGTTTCCAAGATGGATACGTCTATCGCGCGCAAGAAAAGCTCGGCGACGATGCTCGATCCCAAGATCGTCGTTCCGGCAATCGGTTCGGCCTTCGCGAAGCTTGATCCGCGCAAGATGATCAAAAATCCGATCATGTTCGTTCTTGAAGTCGTGACGGTCTTGACCTCGATCATCTTTCTCCACGACATGGTAACGGGCGAAGGTAACTTGGCGTTCACGTTCCAGATCATCCTGTGGCTTTGGTTCACTGTGCTTTTCGCAAACTTCGCGGAGGCCATCGCCGAAGGTCGCGGCAAGGCTCAAGCGGACTCCCTGCGTGTTCAGCGCCAGGAAACGCAAGCCAAGCTGATGACGGGATCGGGCCGCAACTACAAGCTCGTTCCCGGAACTACGCTGAAAGTCGGAGACGTGGTCCTCGTCGAGCCGGGCGATACCATTCCCTCCGATGGCGAAGTCATCGAAGGTGTCGCGTCGGTCAACGAAGCCGCGATCACCGGTGAATCAGCGCCGGTCATTCGTGAGTCCGGAGGCGACAGGTCGGCAGTGACGGGCGGCACACTCGTGTTGTCGGACTGGATCGTCGTCCGAATCACGGCGGCCCAGGGTTCGACCTTCATTGATCGCATGATCAAGCTTGTCGAAGGCGCGGAACGCCAGAAAACACCCAACGAAATCGCACTCAACATTCTTCTCGCCGGCCTCACGATCATCTTCGTCTTCGCGACCGCAACGATCCCGAGCTATGCCGCTTATGCCGGCGGCACGATCTCGGTCATCGTCCTTGTCGCGCTCTTCGTTACGCTCATCCCGACGACGATCGGCGCGCTGCTTTCAGCCATCGGTATCGCCGGCATGGATCGCCTTGTGCGTTTCAACGTTCTTGCGATGTCGGGCCGAGCCGTTGAAGCCGCTGGCGACGTCGACACGCTCCTTCTCGATAAAACCGGAACGATCACGCTCGGCAACCGTCAGGCAACCGAATTCGTACCGCTGTCCGGCGTCAGCGAGTCGGAACTCGCGGATGCCGCCCAGCTCGCATCTCTGGCTGACGAGACGCCGGAAGGCCGCTCGGTGGTTATTCTCGCTAAAGACAAGCACGGCATTCGCGGTCGAGATGTTGCGGATATTAAAGCGCACTTCATTCCATTCACGGCCCAGAGCCGCATGAGCGGTGTGGAATTCGAGGGATCGTCGATCCGTAAAGGTGCCGTCGACGCAGTGTTGAAATACCTAAACGCGCCGGTCGCGGTCGGTTCGTCTGGCGCAACAGCACAGGTGCTTCGTCCGGCAATCAGTGCTGAGGCCACGCGCGAGATCAAGGCTATCACGGAAACGATCGCGAAAGCGGGCGGAACACCGCTGGCGGTCGCCAAGGACGGCCGCTTACTCGGCGTCATCCACCTCAAGGATATCGTCAAAGGTGGTATTCGTGAGCGCTTCGCCGAGCTTCGCCGCATGGGCATTCGCACCGTGATGATCACCGGCGACAACCCGATGACTGCGGCCGCTATCGCCGCCGAAGCCGGCGTCGACGACTTTCTCGCGCAGGCGACACCGGAAGACAAATTGCGCCTCATCCGCGACGAGCAGGCAAAAGGCAAGTTGGTCGCCATGTGTGGCGACGGAACTAACGATGCGCCAGCGCTTGCACAGGCCGACGTCGGCGTCGCGATGAATACCGGAACGGTCGCCGCTCGCGAAGCCGGCAATATGGTCGATCTCGACAGCAACCCGACGAAGCTCATCGAGATTGTCGAAATCGGCAAACAGCTATTGATGACGCGCGGCGCGCTGACGACATTCTCGATTGCGAACGACGTCGCCAAATACTTCGCGATCATACCGGCGATGTTTGTTGCTTTCTATCCGCAGCTTAACGCGCTCAACATCATGGCGCTCGGTAGCCCCCAAAGCGCGATCCTGTCGGCGATTATCTTCAACGCTCTGATCATCATCGCGCTGATCCCGTTGGCGCTGAAGGGTGTCGCCTATCGCGCGATCGGTGCCGGACCGCTGCTCCGCCGCAACCTGCTGATTTACGGGCTCGGCGGCGTCGTCGTCCCCTTCATCGGCATCAAGGCCATCGACTTGGCCATCAACGCTCTGCATCTCGCTTGAGGTAACACGCCATGTTGAAAGAAATTCGCCCAGCCATCGTCGTGCTCATCGCATTGACGTCCATCGCCGGCCTCGTATATCCGCTCGCTATGACCGGCATAGCCGAAGCCATCTTTCCTAAGCAGTCCCAGGGCAGCTTGATCGTACGGGACGGCAAGGTCATCGGGTCCGGGCTCATCGGGCAGTCGTTCACGTCCGATAAGTACTTCCATGGCCGTCCGTCCGCGACAACGGGCTCGGACCCAGCCGACCCTTCGAAAACAGTGGCGCAGCCTTATAATGCCGCGAACTCGATGGGCTCGAACCTCGGTCCCACAAACAAGGCCCTGATTGATCGCGTTAAGACTGATATGACCAAATTGAAGGCGGAGAACCCCGGTTCCGAGGTGCCGATCAACTTGGTTACGACGTCCGCGTCGGGCCTCGACCCTGACATTTCGCCGTCTGCTGCCTATTTTCAGATGGCCCGAATTGCCAAGGCCCGCAATCTGCCGGAAGCGAACGTTCGCAGCCTCATTGACCGCCACATCGAAGAACCGTTCCTAGGGTTGATCGGCGAGCCCCGCGTCAATGTTCTGGCGCTCAATCTTGCTCTTGACGACACGGCGGCACAGTGAATATTGCGCGGCGCGATGGCGCCGCGAGGAAAGCAATAAGATGGCGGAAGAAAACCGCACACCCGATCATCGACCGTCGCCGGAGGCGCTCCTCGAGGTTTTGAAACGCGAGGAGCGCCAGAAGGGACGGTTGAAGATTTTTCTTGGCGCGGCTCCCGGTGTCGGCAAAACCTATGAAATGCTTCGCACCGCCCGCGCCAAGGTTAAAGAAGGTGCTGACGTCGTTGTCGGCGTCGTTGAGACGCACGGACGCAAGGAAACAAAAGCACTTCTTCGCGGTCTTGACGTTGTCCCTCCGCGTCAGGTCGAATACAAAGGTCGGACGCTGGAGGAACTCGATATTGACGCCGTCATCGCGCGGCGCCCCGAGATTGCGCTGATAGACGAGCTGGCGCACACCAATGCGCCGATGAGCCGTCACCCGAAACGCTATCTCGATGTCGAAGAGTTGCTCGACGAAGGCATTGACGTTTTCACCACTATCAACATCCAGCATATCGATAGCTTGAATGACGTCGTTGCCCAGATCACCGGAATTCGCGTCCGCGAAACGGTGCCGGATTCGATCCTCGCCCGAGCCGACGACGTCGAGCTTGTCGACATCACGCCAGAGGATCTTATTCAGCGATTGAAGGAAGGGAAGGTCTACGTCCCGGATCAGGCGCGCCGCGCGCTTGAAAATTTCTTCTCGCCCGTCAAGCTCACCGCATTGCGCGAACTCGCTTTACGCCGCACCGCCGAACGCGTCGATGAACAGCTCGTAACCCAGCTTCGCGCCAAAGCCATGTCCGGACCGTGGGCGGCGTGCGAACGCGTGCTCGTGTGCGTCAACGAAGATGTGCGCTCATCCGGGCTCGTGCGCTATGCAAAACGTGCTGCCGATCGCCTGCACGCGCAGTGGACCGCGGTCACTATCGAGACGCGCCGCAGCCTCAGATTTTCCGAAGGCGAGCGTAACCGCATTGCTGAAGCGATGCGTCTCGCCGAACTTCTCGGCGGCGAAACGCTGACAATGCCCGGAAGCTCCAAGTCGATCGCCGACGATATCATCTCGTACGCGCGCGCCCATAACGTGACGCAAATCATCGTCGGTAAATCCGATCGGCCGCGATGGTTCGAAATTCTCAACGGTTCTGTCGTCCATGATCTCGTCAGGCAATCTGGAAACATCAGCGTTCACGTCATTTCCGGAGAGCAATTGCCAGCCGAGCCGGCGACGGCGCAGACGGTTCGAACGGCAAGGGATCAACCACAGCATCGGCCGCTGAATTATTTCATCACGTTTATAGCGATGGCTGCTGCGCTTGGCGTTGCCTGGGTGCTCAGACCATGGATCGGCGTGGAAAGCGTCGATCTTATATTTTTGACGGCGATTGTGGGCGTGGCAGCCAAGCTTGGCATCGGCCCCTCGCTTGTTGCGAGCGTCGCCGGCGCGCTCCTCTACAACTATTTCTTTCTGCCTCCGCTCTTCACATTCACCATCGCCGATGCCAAGAACGTCGCGGCGTTTCTCTGCTTCGTCGTCGTAGCAATCGTTGTGTCGAACATCGCAGCGCGCATGCGCAGTCAGACTGTGATCGCCATGAACCGCGCCAGCACGACGGAGTCGCTGTATGGCTTCAGTCGCAAGCTTGCCGGAACCGGCACGCTTGATGATGTGCTTTGGGCAACCGTCTTTCAGATCGCCTCGATGCTGAAAGTCCGCGTCGTGCTGTTGCTGCCAGAGAATGGCTCGATTGCCGTGAAGGCGGGATACCCGCCGGAAGATATGCTTGATCCGTCCGATATCGCCGCCGCGACGTGGGCTTGGACCAACGACCGCCCAGCCGGGCGCGGCTCCGATACGCTGCCCGGGTCGCCCCGCCTTTTTCTGCCGCTCCGGACCGCACGCGGCATCGTCGGTGTCGTCGGCATAGACAGTGACCGTCCGGGACCGCTGCTGACGCCCGACCAACGGCGGCTGTTCGATGCACTCGTCAACCAGGGCGCACTCGCCATCGAGCGCGTCCACCTCGTCGAGGACGTCGAGCGCGCGAAACGCAGCATCGAGACGGAACGGCTCCGCGCCGCTCTGCTGACGTCGTTGTCTCACGATCTCAAGACGCCCCTGGCCGCTATTCTCGGCGCGGCAACGACGATGCGCGACCTCGGCGACAAGTTCGATGCCGAGGCGCAGTCGGAGTTGCTCGCTACGATCATCGATGAATCCGAACGCCTCAACCGGTTCATCGCCAACCTTCTCGATATGACGAAGCTTGAAGCTGGCGCCATTGTCGCCAAGACGGAAATTCAAGACGTCGGCGAGATTGTCGATGCAGCGCTCAAGCGCGCGAGAAAGATCCTTTCAAGACATAAGGTCCAGGCCAATCTTCCATCGGAGCCATTGAAGGTGGATGCTGATCCCGTTTTACTTGAGCAAGTGCTTTTCAATCTTCTTGACAACGCTGCAAAATACGCGCCCGAGAATACGTTGATTGAGGTCGGCGCTTGGAACGATCATGGGCTCGTCGTCATTCAAATCCGGGATGAAGGGCCAGGCATCCCCGACCGAGATGTTGAAAAAATCTTCGATAAATTCTATCGCGCGAACAAGGCCGATCATGTCCGCGCCGGAACGGGGCTTGGATTGCCGATCTCACGCGGATTTATCGAAATCATGGGCGGAACGATAACGGCGGGTAATCGACCTGATCGCAGCGGTGCACTCCTGACCGTAACGCTTCCGGCATCCGCTCGATCAGAAACGCTGGAAAACGCCGCATGAGTGCGCCCGCCATCAAAGTTCTCGTCATCGACGACGAACCACCAATCCGCAAACTTCTCCGCATGGGGCTTGCAACGCAAGGCTATCAGGTAATCGACGCACCGAATGCGCGCAAAGCCCTGGAGCTGATGGCGGAGACTCCGGATATCGTCGTCCTCGATCTCGGCTTGCCGGATATGCAAGGCATGGACCTGCTGCGATCCATCCGCGACCAGAATGAAGCCATTCCCATCGTGGTGCTGTCGAGCCGCGCTGACGAAACCGCCAAGGTGCAGGCCCTTGATTTCGGCGCTGATGACTATGTGACGAAGCCTTTTGGCATCAACGAGCTTCTCGCCAGAATGCGAGCCGCACTTCGCCATCGGCTACAGATTCAGGGCGAGCGGCCCATTTTCCATGTCGGCGATCTGTCGGTGGATCTCGTGCGCCGCATCGTCAAGGTTGGCGAACGAGAGATCAAGCTATCGCCGAAGGAATACGACCTGTTGCGTCTCTTTGTTCAGCATGCGGGCAAAGTACTGACGCACAATTTTCTGTTGCGCGAGCTCTGGGATCCCTCTGCCGATTCCCAATACGTTCGCGTTTACGTCGCGCAGCTTCGGCAGAAAATCGAACCGCGTCCGAACAGCCCGGAATATATTCTGACTGAAACAGGCGTTGGCTACCGCCTCCGCGCTCCCGATTGACAGTGGCGCGTGCGCCGAGGATTTCTCATGGCATCCTGCATTATTGACTTTCTTTCGCCGCGCGCCGTCATGCTGGACGTGCGGGTTCCGACGAAATTAGCGCTTCTTCGCACGTTATCGGAACGAGCAGCTGCGGCAACTGGGCTTCCTGCCGAGACAATCTTCGCCGAACTCAATAAACGAGAAAGTCTCGGTTCCACCGGGATGGGCGACGGCATTGCCCTTCCCCACGCAGCTTATGCCGATCTCAAGCAAACGTTCGGCCTTGTCGCGAGACTTAAGCCGCCGGTCGAATTCGAAGCGATTGATAGCAAACCGGTCGATTTGGCTTTTCTGCTTTTGACACCGGCTGGAGCGGAGAAGACGCATCTGAATGCCCTCGCCGCGGTTTCACGCCGACTGCGTAATCGCGACGTCGCAGAGAAGCTTCGCATGGTCAATAACGAGAACGCGTTTTACGACGTGCTTCGCGGTTCGGCTTAGATCTGTCGGCAAGAGCGGGCCGTTAATCTGCTTTGATGCCAAGTTCGCGCGCCGCGGACACGAGCCGGGCTTTAGCGGCAGCATCGCCGGAGAAGGATTGGAGAGCTTTCGTCAACGCTGTTTTGGCGGCCTCGGTCTCTCCAAGCGTGACGCGCGAACTCATCAGACGCAACCAGCCGCTCTCATCGTTTGGGGAGGCCTCGAGTCTGGCGGCAAGCTTATCGACCATGCCGCGGATCATGTCGTTGCGTTGTGTATCTGAAAGCTTTGCCGCCGCTGCGACGTCGTCGGACGGCGACGCGACGCTGGGTGAAAATGTCTGCGGGTTGGCCTGCGCTGCGTGTGCCTCATCGAGCGCTTTTTTGAGTGTGGTATCGCCGGGCTGAAGCTTAAGGGCTGTCTCATAAGCCGTCGCCGCATCGCCAGGTCGCCCGGTATTGAGATACGACCACCCGAGCATTTTCCAGCCATTGACGTCGTTCGGCTGCTTTTCGAGACGAGCGATCAGTTTCGCAATCATCGTGTCTACGTCAGGCAAAGCAGTGGAAGTATTGTCCGGCGAGGCAACAGCTTTCGACGACGCGCCAGAATTTGTATCGGCCGCATAGGCGCGAAGATCAGCAAACGCTTGCGCCGTGTCTGGTTCAATATTGCCATCGGTGGCTTCGGGCGGCATCACATGCCCGTCGCTACGGCTTATCATGGAAGAGCCGTCGACGCTGCTCGGGGCTTCTGCGATGTGCACAAAACAAGCCGCGGCGATCGCTACGAGAGACCCAAGGACAATGCCCGATGTGCGCGTGTCGGCGCTAATCCATCGATGCGTAAGCGCAACGACCGGTCGGCGACCGTGGAGCGGCGCGCGCAACAACAAAAGTACGGCCGCCAGAAGCGTGACAGCAGTCCCCGCCGCGATCGATGCAAAAGCCTGGACCATATCCAACCTCGATGATCATTTGACGGAAGATTGGGATGCAAATGGGGGCCTAGCGTGGCGATGACGGCCAAAGTGCCCGCATCTTGGCACTACTGAGATGGATTACGCGTTGTCATGATCGGTGTGATAACGCCATTCACATGATAGTTGTGGCATGTCAGGCAGTCTTGGCGCACGCCGCTGCTGGCATGGCAGCCCTGGCAGACATCCTTCTTCACCGTGCTGAAGTTCGACGCGAAATTCTGCGGATTTCCCTGCTCGTAGCTCTTCAGATATGACCGATCTTTTGCGAGGTCGTGGCATGTCAGGCAGCCGCGCTTGCCTACGATGCCGAAATGCGGTTCGTGAGTAAAACGCGTAAAACGTCCGCTCTTGGAGCTTGCCGAAAGCGGAGAAAAATTGACGACGCGCCCACCATTGCGGCCGTCATCGATGCTGTGGCACTTCGTGCATGATCCCGGTGCGTCCTTATTGGTCAGGACGTTGAAAACAGCCGTAGCGGGCGTCGTGCCATCTTTCCGCGTCTTCGGACCAGTCAGGAACAGCCAAGAGTAGATGAACTTGTCTTTGTGCCCGGTGGGTCGATAGAAAATCGCGTAATCCTGCCGATACCAGCCGCCATATTCGGCCCAGCTTTCAGCATCGATATCGCTTGCAATGCTGATGATCGGGGGCACGCTCGCCTCTGTACTCGCATTTCCCGAGGGCGACGGTGCTGCTTGAGATGCAGCGCCTTTTTTGTCGGCCGATCCATTGTTTCGCGCCTCAAGATCGCGACTCTCCTCTTCTGAGAGAGAGAGAAGGTCGTCGGATTGGCGCGAGGATTTTGCCGCGGGTTGAGCGCGTGCGTTGACCGCGGTTTTGCTCGTCGAAACTTGTGCCAATTGCATTGTGCGTTCGCCATCGCCAGGTGGCCGGAGATCCTTCAAGCCTGCTTGCATCGCAGGCGGTAGAGAGGTGGCATGGGTCTTTTTCCTGTCAGTGGACGTGTTATCGCTATTGTCACCGGCGTCGGAATGAGCCGCATCTGCTGAGTTTCCAGGCGCATTATTCATGATGCATTGACCGAAGACGCGTAGCAGGCACGCTGGAGGATCGCGCTTGACCTTATCAGCTGCCTGTCGCGTTTTTTCTTGCTCGCCGTCGTCAGCAGGAGGCGAACGTTTGTCCGTACTCTTCGCCTCTTCCTTCCCGGCGGAACGCAAAACGCCGGGTGTTGAGTTGGACGCGCTCGGCGCCGGAGCATCTGGCAATGGGCCATCGGCAATCTCTCTTGCCAAATTTGGCAACCATTGCTGCTGCGCGCCAACGACAACGTCCCGCGGGATGTTCGCTGTCAAATCGGCGACGAGCGTCACATTCAGCTTGGCATTGCCGTTACCGATATTAAGATCGCCAAGAACGTCGGACGCTTTTCCGGCGATCAGCGCGTAGAACAGCTTTTTAATATCCCACGCAAGATCGGTCACAGCTTTGATTTGATCGTTGTTAGCCTGTGCAAGGTCCTGCAGATTGAGGCCGTCTACTGTTCTCAACGTCGCGCGACCTTCAGCGTTTCGCCCGACCATCATTTTCATGAAAGGCGTGAGTTCGGCTTCTGAAGCATCCGGCCATTCGCCGATTGCCGCGTTCTTCTTTTTCAGCGTTTCGAGGTCGAGGCCCGGTAGCGTCAGAAATGCAATGCCTTTCGGACCGTTCACGCGGTCCTTACCGGTAATTTGTCCCAGATGACAGCCGCTGCACGTTCGCTCAAAGGGAACGACAGACATGATCCGTCTGTCGTTTTGGCTGTCGTGACACGTAGAGCAGGTGGCCGGAATCCGTCGCGACGGGTCTTTTTTCGCGACGTCCGGAAAGTATTTGTCGAAATGTGCGGTGTGGTCATAGATGATCCGTGTGCGTCGCCGGAACGGGTAGGTATCGAATGCCGGATGACCATCATCGAAGCTGTCGAATTTCACCGAATGACAGGATCGGCATTGCTCATTGGAGATCTTGTCCAGATCGAAATTGATGCCTTGGTGCTCCTGATGGCAGCTAGCGCAGTTAAGGCCGCCGGAAATCATCTTCTGCATCGGCAGGGCAGCGGTTTGCGCGCGCGCAGACAGCGATTGAGGGCTTCCAGTCGCAATATTTACGAGCCGCAGCGTGCTCTTCTTCAGGACCTCAGCTGACGCGCCGTGTGGGTTAAAGGCGCTTTCCGAGATCTTGTGACAGGTCAGGCAAGCCTTGCTGTCCGCGGTCGATCCAAGGGCGACGATGCCATGGACCCAACTCAATTTTCCGTCGCCACTACGGGCATGGCACGAAGAACAATTCTTGATCGCGCCGTGCGCGCTGCTCAATGGCCCCGGCATGAGAAATTGCGTTCCGGGAGACGCGATGAATACGGCGCTAACGCCGATGGATGTTGCGAGCGCCAGAATGCGCGCAAATCGGTCTCGCCCCAAGTTGGGAAGCGGACTCAGCTCCATTGCTCGCCGCGGCCACAGCCGCATCACCAAGCCCCCGACGAATAGGAATAGACGACAAGGATGTGCAACACCGACAGCACGATGAGCGCGTAGGTGATGGGGACATGCACGAATAGCCACGCTCTTGTCAGTGCAAGATGAACGCGCGCAAAGTCGAGACGATCTTTTTCAGCCGTCATCTTGCTGATCGTCGCGAGCTTGTCCTGTCGTGGGCCATCGACGTAGCGCGACAGGCGTTCGATCTCCGCCGTCAGGCGCTGGAGCGGCCTTCGCGAGCCCAAGAGATGCGACGAAAAATTGCGCGGCTCTGCGAAAAAGTGATTGAGATGGTTTGCGTAAAGATCGGTGATCCAAGCGTCATAAGGCGGAGCGGGCAGCGACAACTCCACAGCAATTGGATCTGGTGTCGTAATGAGTTCGCGCACGTCTCGCGCAAGCTCGGCGCGGCGGGCAAGGATGCGCTCGAGGCTAACGTTGTCGTCGATTCCGCACTTGGCGCGTGACGACCACGCGAGGTAAGTGCCGAACACACCACTGAGCGTCACCGTTACGAAGCCGCTCCACAGTGCCCACTCGAACGGGGTATCTGGCATCGAAAAATTGGAATGTGAGAGGAACGCGGCGACAAGCGCGTAGCCGACGAAGATGTGGACGCCCCGCCATCTCTTGAAGAGCTTCGGCGGAAGCTTGTTCGTCTTGATAGCGGCGTGAAAGCTGAACTGCAGGCTCATGCCGGCGGCAAGCAGCCAGCCATCGAGATAGCGCGGATCGCGAAGCGCGCTGGCATATATCCATACCCAGAAGAATAAGCCCGCGGACAGCGCGATCATCAGGACAACGAGGCTCGCGCGGCAGATGACCGTCCACGCCGAGCCAAGCATCCAGATCACGCTGCCGGGAACGCGTTGTGCTACCGTCTTCACGCGAGGCCACCAGATTTGCTCATTCCCACCCCCGTAGGAATCGCGCGCCGGTCGCGGCCGCGCTCCGATAACGTCAATTGATGGCTGAAGCTTTTCTCGCAGTACCTTTGAACTGGCTTGGCTGCGGGATCATGCTGTCGAGGCCGGCCATGGTGCTGCCGTCATACTTGTCGGTGATGCTGACGAGCAGCTGAGATATGCCATCGGCTGCCGCCGAGAGATCCTTCTCGCTGTTCAAGGTCAGTGCGGCCGAATGAGATAATTCCACGATCTTGGCGATTTCCGGCACGTTTGGCACTGCCGTTGCCACCGCTGCGAGTCGTCGTCGCGCTTTATCCGCACGCTGAGCCATTTCGAGGGCGTAAGCCTTTCGCACAGTCGCCTTTCCGACAGCTCGCAACGCGGTTTCAAGTTCGACGCCAAGGCCGATCAGATAAAGCATGCGTTTGCGCTCGGCATCGGCCGGAACATTTTCTTTGCCTCTTGAATACCATGTGTTGTGCAACACCTCGCCCTGCGACCAGGACACCAGCTCAAATAGGCTGCCAGCTCGATGTAACCCTTTGTTTACGAGATCTTCTCGCGGCACGACGTGGCAGCCGTAGCAGTTCTTCGCCAGTTGATAGAGCGCATGACGTCGGATCATGCCTTTTGACTCCGCGAGCTTCCAGCGCGCCTGCGCTTCGCTTTTCGTTTCCGTCTTCGCGGTTTTACCGCTGAAGCTGCTATGGATTTTGATCCAATCCTTGGCTGCGCCATGACAGGACTCGCAGGAGATTCCGGACACGACCGCATCGTTGTTATCCTTGCGTTGAACTGTGTAATGACAATTCACGCATAAGCTTTCCGATTTGATGCGCCGGACGTCCATCCTTTCCGCGATTTTGTTGGCTTCGGGGTTGCGCGGCAGCTCTCGGAACGTCTTGAAATGATGTGTGCCTTTCCAGGCTTCGGCTTCCTGCTTGTGGCATTCGGCGCAGGCATTCGGCCCGACGACCTTCGTCGTATCCAACGCAACAGAGCGACCGATGTCGAGCGTAACGACCAACGGCAGTGCGAGTAACAGACCGAACCGCACAGAATTGAAATCTGTGCTGAGCATCGACCAATTGTTACGCTTTGAAAGACGCAATGAAATATTCCTCGCGCATGTACCCGTAAGCGAGCAGCGATTGCTACCTGAAACCTCCTGGGCGCTCGTAAGCGAGTTGAAGAATGTTTCGATCTCGGGGAGAGGAGAGCCTCTCGATGGTGCGGGTGAGAGGGCTTTGCCCGCCCGCTGTGTCGGGTGCCGGCAGGAATGGGTCGGCGTAGCAGGTCGCGCCAACGTCTGCCGAAACTGCCTTTACCGACTCGACCATGCCCGGTGCACCGCAGGCGTACAAAGCATCGGTGGGCAATAAGCGTGGTAGATAGTCGGTTGGCCGACCCGGTCTGACCGCCGGAATCGATACCTGCAAAGAACTGCAGACTGGTACGACGACGACGTTCGGAAAACGCGCCAGGCGCACAAGAGCGGGGGCCATATAAAGGGAATCCAAGGTGCGGCCGCCGGCAATGACCATCATTCTTCGTGAAGGATCTTCGCGAAGCGCTGCGACGGCGATCGCCCAGATCGGAGCGAAACCCGTGTTGGTTGCCACGAGAACGATCCGGCCACCGCGATTCGGCCGGAAGTGCGCGGATCCAAAGGGACCCGTGAGCCTGACACGGTGTCCGATCTTAATCCGCTTACCGATGGATGCGCTGACGCGACCGTTCTCAACGCGGCGGACGTGAAACCACGTGGCATCGCAGTCGTCCGATTCATTCAGAGCATGCGTGATGCTATAGGAACGGTTCGGATAACCGCTGAACTGTACGTGTGCGTATTGGCCGGGCAGATGCGGAAGGGGACGGTCCGTTGTAATGCCGATTTCCAGGACTTCCGACGACAGCGGCCGCAATGTGCTCAAGACGCCGTTGACGGAACGAATATCAGCGGGCTGCTCGCGCTCGATTACTGCGTCGGCAACGATCCGACACTGACAGGCGTGAATGACGCCGGGCTCCGCTCCTTCGCCACCGTGCACGTCGCCGGATACAAGTCGCACGCAGCATGTTCCGCAATGTCCTGCGCGACAGCTGTAAGGCAGGTCGATGCCGTTGTTCAACGCCACATCGAGCAGAAGCGCACCGCGCGGCGCCAGAAAGCTTTTGCCGTCGATCGTGACTTTGTGACGTTTTGACATAAGTTCATCCCAGTAGGGTTGAGGTTCATGATGTCGATCTATCCCGCTGAGATCAGGCGAAGAATTTCAAGTTCGTCCGCCTGCATTTTATTTCCAGTAATGATCATTCGTGGTCAGACAATGGCCGCGTTGGAAATCGCTCAAAGCGGAAATGGAGGGGGAATTAGAAACGGTAAAATAGAGTAATAGCTGCGGCAATAACAAGAAATGCGACGCGCGAGATGGCGTCCGGTGCGGGCCGTTTTGGACGCTTGCTGTTGAATGCGTGGAGCAGCGTAAAGGCCATAATAAACGGCCGTTTGCGTTGGAATCATAGTCAGCAAGCTGACGAAGCGCGTTATTGCAAGGAAGGGAGTGTCGTCGATAATTGCGAATGCGAGCAATTATCCGAATTGCGAAATCTGGCGCGAGAATAAATTCGCGGCCATATCGCGGCCCATTTCGCGTTTCAATTAATCAGCAGGCCATCCATTCCAGACGGCTGTTCAGCGTCGTTTCGCGGGGCGATGCGAATCGAAATGCTGCCCTGAAATGTACTGAGGACAGGGATAAGGCCATGACGCGATTGTCAATATTTGCACTGCTCTCCGGCATGTTTGCCAGCGCGGTTCTTATGTCTGCGGCGCATCCGCGTAAAGCCGCAGCCGAGGAGAACAGCAGCGCAACACGGCAGACACAAGCTCCGCCTCGCGCGCTTGTGCTTGCCGAAAACACAGGCGAGATCCGAAGGCCGGAGGCCGGCAAAGCCAAGCCTGACGGATTGGATAACAGCAAGCCCGATGCGCACGGTAGCACAAATAGCGACGAAGAGCTTTATCCGACCGCCGCGCAATGCGGCACTTGCCATAAGCAGATTTACGATGAGTGGTCATCGTCGCAGCACGCCTATGCGTCGATCTCACCGATGTTCCACAAATTCGAGCAAAAGTTCCAAACGCTGACGCAGGGGACAGTGGGCACCTTCTGCGTGCGCTGCCATCAGCAGGTCGGCACGCAACTCGGAGAAGCGCGCGAGGCGCCCCTTTGGGCGAGAAGCCAAATCTCACGTGAGGGCGTCACTTGCATCACGTGCCACCGGGTTAAAGAACAGTACGGCAAGGTCAACGGCGAGCGTCGGGTTGAACCGGGTAAGATTTACGAACCCGTCTATGGCAGCGGCGAAAAAAGCGTCATCAAAAACGTCATAGTCAATAAGGAAACCTATTCGGTCAAGACGAGCGCAAAAGGCCGCGGCAACGACATCCATAAAGGCATGATCACGAACGACCAGATCACCAAATCGGAGTTCTGCGTCAGTTGTCATCAGGTCGCCGTGAACCTAGGCATCAAGCTCGAAATCGTGTGGGACCAATATCGCGATAGCCCGGCGCGTAAAGCAGGGATCACTTGCCAGGACTGTCACATGGGCAAAGTTCCCGGCCAGCCGAAGGGCTATGCGACGGCGCCGTCAGCGATCGTCGGCGGCAAGGAGATCAATCCAGGTCGTAAACATGCCAACCACCGCTTCGTCGGACCGGGCTATTCGATCGCTCATCCGGGCATCTTCCCGCACAACGTCAAAGCCCAGGCCTATAGCATTCAGGACTGGCTGCAGTTCGATTGGCGCGCTGGCTGGGGCACGAGCAAATTCGAAGACAAAGTCGCGGACGGAAAGATCAAAGTCGCGTTTCCGAAGCGCTGGAGCAATCCGAACGATCGTGAGGACGCGCGCGAAATTATCGACGAAAATCTGAAGAAGCTCGACGCACGAGATGCTCTTCGTCGTCGGGTGATGGAGAACAGCAGCAAAGTCGATGGCCCATTCATCGAAGGCACGCCAAAGGTCGGCTCGGATCTTGCGTTCTCCTACAGGATCAAGAACACGAACACCGGCCACAACCTGCCGTCGGGATCTCTCGGCGCACAGCCGCAGCTTTGGGTGAATGTCGCGCTTGTCGATCCGGACGGTAACAATGTCTGGGAGTCGGGTTACGTCGATAGCAACGGCGATATGGCCGATCTGCATAGTCTCGACGTTGCGGCCGGCCGCATTGATACCGACCAGATGCTGATGAATTTTCAGACCAAGTTTCTGACGACCAACGTTAAGGGCACGGACCGCGAAATGTATCTTCCGGTCAATTTTGACATTGATCCGTTGCCGCAATTGCGTCCGCCAAGCATCCCGACCACCGTTCTCAATCATCCGCCGCTGGTGCGCATGGAGAACCATTCGTTGACGCCGTTGGGTGTGAGGGAAGCCAAATATGAAGTGCCAGGTAATTTGATCAGCAAGCCTGGTCGATACCGCCTTGCTTTCCGCATGCGAAGCCGCGCCGAGCCGATCTATTTCATGCGCTTTGTCGGTGCCACCAAAGATATGGAGCGGAGCATGAATGAGCGCATCATGAACTTCCACGACTTCGCGGTTGATGTCGACGTAAAGGGCTAACGCCGAGAACCGAGCGTTTCGGATTTGGATCGAGGGAATGGTCCAAAGACGCGGGTCCGAAGCCTCTCTGAATCCTCTTGCCTGCAGTGGAGTGCCGGCCGGAGGCATGAAGTGGGAGCTTCAGTATGACTTCTGCCGTAAAAGGCAACTTGCGATCTTATGCCGGGACGGCAACGGCCATCGCTGCTTTGATCGCGGGCGGCAATCTTATGATCTCAGGTTCGCCTGCAGAGACGATTCTTGCTGAGGAACGCAACGACGCGCGCGAGCGGGACGATGTCGAGGGGGCGCCCGGAAAAGAAACGTCGGAGTGGCAGCCGGAAATAAAGCGCCCCAACGAAACGATCGTTCCGAAGCAATATCTCGGCGCTGACGTCCCGGGCGACGGTAAGGCGAATGCACCCGCGGCATCGAATGCGAAACCGCGCAAGAAAAAGACATCGACCAAGGGAGCCTTCCGTCCCGATCCGCAATACAACAAAAAGTACGATGCCAAAGGGCAGGCGGATATCTATGGCGGCAAAACCGCGGTCGAGCCACCACGCCCGCTTTTGGAAATCGGTCGTGAGCAGTACACGTCGGGGATATACGACGAGAGCAGCACGCTGTTCGGCAAACTGAATCCGCTGCTTCCGGGGCTATCCGTCTATGGCGATTGGCGAACGGCGATCGCGTACAACAAGAACAACGGCAAGGATATCGCGCAAGTCGCAACCCGGTTGAACCTCGACGTCGATTTCAAGATCACTGCGACTGAGCGAATCCATGCGTTCTTTACGCCGTTTCAGGATGGGAATGCGAAATTCACCCGCTTCGAGTTCGGCGGCGGCGATGGCGATCAGAAGTTTAACGATGAAATCGATTTTGATCCGCAGACATTGTTTTTTGAGGGCGATGTTGGGTCAATTTATTCGGGCGTGACAGGGAAATATGCTGGCTTCGATTTGCCGTTCACGGTCGGGCTCTTTCCGTTGTTCCTGCAGAACGGCATCTGGGCGAACGATGCAATCCTCGGCGGCGCCGTGACGATCCCTGCGCAGAACTCGCCCACCCTCGGCCTGTCAAACTACGATCTCACCTTCTTCGCGGCCTTCGACAACGTCGATAATGCGAGCCTTATCGATCGAAACGGCAAAGTCGATAACCACGCCGCCAATCTGTTTGGCGTTACAACCTTCATCGATGCGTACGGCGGTTATATCGAAGCCGGATATGGCTTCCTTCAAGGCAACGGAAGTCAGGAGGCCGTCGAGCAACACTTCCTAACCGCGGCCTATAGTCGGCGCTATGCCAACACCATTTCGAACTCGACCCGATTGTTCGCCAACTTTGGAGACGATGGTCGGGGAAGCGGTGATGGCTTTGCCTTCATATCGGAAAACAGTCTGATCTCGCCCTTGCCGAGCACGCTTTTGCCTTACGCGAATTTCTTCGTCGGCGTCGGCAGTCCCGAACCGCTGGTCGATGGCAACAATGCGGGTATATTGAAGAACGTCGGTATCAACTTCGAAACTGACGCGCTGACGGGCTATCCGAAACTCGACGATACCGCATCAAATACGTTCGGCGGCGCACTTGGCGTCGAATATCTCTTCAATCTCGACCAGCAGATCGTTTTTGAAGTGGCAACCGTGCAGCCATTCGAGAACGACGGCATCGGCGTAAAGGATCCACAATACGGCTTCGGTGTTCGCTATCAGATTCCGCTCGACCGAGCGTGGTTGTTCCGCGCCGATGCGACCTATCAGATCCAGGAGGGTGGAGAGGACAACTTCGGATTCCGCACGGAGCTCCGCAGGAAATTCTAGACGCCTCTCCAAAGGAATCTAATAGCGCCCCAAAAGTTGGGGCGCGTGGTGGATGAGATGAAAGGTGATTGGCGGGAGCTATCGCGGCCGAGCGATGGCTTCGATTTCGATATCAACGTCGTCGTCGACCATCGCTTGGTAGTCCACCATGTTGAATGCGCTGCGCTGAATGCGGGTCTTGGCGAGAAATTTGCGCGCACCGACGTCATATTTGAGCGCGGGATCATCGTGCGGTTCAATGGTAACGTTCAGCGTCACCGGCTTTGTGATGCCATTGACGGTCACCTCTCCGGCAACGTCCGCTGAGGTTGCCGACCCAGCATGCACCCCCACGCTTTTGAATGTGATCACTGGCGACGCTGCAGCATTGAAAAAGCTCGCACCCTTCAATTCGCCGTCGATGAGCGCGTCCCCTGTCGTAAGGCTCGCGGCAGCGATTGAAGCCTTTATTTTGCTTTTGCCGGGCTTGCCTTCGTCGTAATCGAGAGTGCCGGAAACCTTGGTAAAGCGACCGCGCTGTTTCGCATAGGCGATCTTGTAGATGAAGCGCACCTCGGTGCGTCGCTGATCGAATACGAAACGCGCTGCTTGCACGCTCGGAGCCGGTAATAGGTTGATCGCGAGCACGGCCCCAAGCACGACGCGAGAAAAAGCGGGTGTGCTGGAGGCCCGCTTATTGAGCATACTTCGTCGGTGGTGGACCACGCTGACTGCCGCACTGAAATTAGTGCAAGCACAGTTGTCTGCCTTAGCGTTTTTCATTGTTCGCGCTCCCCCGTTTGGCGTGCGCGCCCGCGCCACTGGGCTGCGTTAGGGCTGCCACGACCTGCGAAATCTCATCTCGAGCCGCCAAGGCTTTGATCGCGATGATCCACGCTACGGCCAGAGAAATAAGTGGTCCGAGCAACAGAATGAGGAGGTCCGAAAAGACGTCTGCCATTGCGCTTCCCCCAGTTGCGAGTGCGCTCTCTCGCTGCCAATCTCCCTCCGACACGACGCGACGACAGAGTGGCGAAAATGGGTTCGGGAAATGCGCGATTAGTCGAAAACGCAACGCTAGCGCGCGACGTCTGCTCGTCGAAATGCAAAGTTTATGAGGCTGGTAGAGACGCGCCGAGGTGGTTCGATCAGATCTATGGTGAGCAATCAAATTTTATTGCACGGATTTGACTGCTTGGAGAGAGCGAGCAGGCGCGGATAAAAATGATAGGTGTGCATGCCGTCGCGGGCGTCGGTTCTGCGAGCCGGAGCATGCAGGTTCACCTAATGACGGTCTTTCCATTTCGTGTTTTTTAAGAATAAACAGCGTAAATGCAGCCGGCGCTTTCGATCTGCATGGAGTTGGCAATAGCTCCGTCGCAGATTGCGTGACGCACAGTTTATAGCGCACCTTGACCGCAACCAGGATCCCGGCTGAAACTAACGGACGTGGATACTCATCAGCCGCCCTCACAACAAACGAACTTCCGCACTCAGGCAGCGATGCTGGGGGTGTGCGCCGCCATTCTCTCGTGCGCGGCGCTATATGTGGCCGAGACGATCTTCGCGCCGCTCGCTTTCGCGCTCTTCATCATCGCCATCACCTGGCCGTTGCAGCGGTTCCTGCAAGCCAGGATGGCCCGGCTCGTCGCCGTAGCGATAACAACCGCTGCGATCATCATCGTGATCGTCGCTTTTGCCATGTTGCTTGCCTGGGCCGCGGGGCGCGTGGGGCAATTTATCGTGAACGACGCAGCCCGCCTGCAGGCTCTCTATGGCTCGTTGACATCCTGGCTGGAAGGTCATGGCGTCGAGTTGGCCGGGCTATGGGCGAGCTATTTCCGTGGCGATCAATTGTTGCGCCTGGCCCAGGAAGTCACAACACGCCTCAATACTGCGCTCAGCTTCCTGATTGTCGTCTTCATTTATGTGCTGCTCGGATTACTCGAAGTTGACGACGCATGCGCAAGACTTCACGCGTGGCGCCAAGGAAGCCTTGGAACGGTTCTACTGACCGGAGGAGCGAACGCCGCCACCAAGCTTCGTCGCTATATGCTCGTCCGCACGCAGATGAGTGCCATCACTGGCCTTTTGGTTTGGGTGTTCGCGTGGCTTGCGGGGCTGCCGCTGGCGCTCGAATGGGGTGTGATCGCATTCGCTCTGAACTTCATACCTTTCATCGGCCCATTTATCGCGACCATGTTTCCGACCGTGTTTGCCGTCGCGCAATTTGCATCGTGGCCCGCGGCCGTCGCGATTTTCGCGTGTCTCAACGTCATCCAGTTTGTGGTCGGAAGTTATCTGGAACCGCGGTTCGTCGGGAACGCATTGTCGATATCGCCTTTCATCGTCCTATTTTCAGTCTTCTTCTGGACGTTCCTCTGGGGGCTTCCTGGAGCCTTCATTGGCGTACCGATCGTCATAGTGCTTCTTTCGCTGTGTGAGGTTCATTCGTCGACGCATTGGATTGCGGATCTTTTCGGCGCATCGCCGCTGCGGGAGCCTCGGACGCAGGATTGAGGGCGCCCGAAAGAACAACGCGCTCCGGCGTGAAGAGGGTGAAACGCCCATCCGGGCACACGCCGAGCGTATGGATATAAAAATAAGTATCCTTATCGTCGGTCACATCCATCACTGGAGACGGAGCAGAGACAATCGTCAGCTCGCCACAGCGCCCGATCCAATCGATATGACGATGACCGTGCATGACGATGATCTTCTTCCCATGTCGTTGCATCCGGCGAACGAACCAGCTGCCATTGATCAGAGCCGTGCCAATCCGCTCCGAAAGCGCCTTCGAGGCTTTGGGATATTCGACGACGTGATGATGAAGCGCAACGATCCAGTAGGCATTGGGAAATTGCGCGAAGACCTTGTCGGCGGCATGTATTTGCTCGGTGGTCACAAGGCCGAGCGCATTCGTGAACGAGAAATGGGTTTCGGCATTCGAATCCATCAGGATGACGCCGAGCCCGTCCGGTGTCTGTGGCGGTAGAATCATCGGAAAGCTTTGTGCCCAAACATTTGCGAGGTGCCACGACAGGCGCATGGCGCCGCTATCGGAGAATTCTGCAATTTGCTCTGCCAAAGGCTCAAGCGACTTTTGCAAGCTCGCGCCGGACTGATCGCTCTCATTATCGAAAATGCGGACACGCTTGCCTTGCACCGCGGTTATGGCGGCAAGCGCCCGAACTTCGCGCAATCGCATCTTGGGACTGAGAGGCAAATCGAGTCGCGCAGGATTTGCTCTGTCGACGACATTGAGATCATGATTTCCCGGAAGTATCACGGTGAGTTCTGACAGCCGCGGATAGTACGTCATGGCATCAAGAAATTCCGCCCATTCGGTCGAGCGTCCGGCGTCTGTGATATCGCCGGTGATCACGATCAAATCGAGTGGTGTCCGTGCGTGAATGGCGTCGAGCTTCGCCAAAAGCTGCATAAGGCGATTATTGCCGCGTGGCCCGGAGCGCCCTCCTTCTATGCGAAAGCCATATCTCTCGCCGACGGTATGAATGTCGGAAAGGTGCACGACGCGCCAAAGCTTTTTTGCTGAAGCTGAAGCTGAGGCAGGGCCCGGAGAAAAATCCTGCGGTTGCGCCATGAGGGTATCAGCCAGACCCCAAGTCAATGCCGCAGCCGCGAGATATGCCATGACGATGGCGACGCTGTTGCAAAGCGCGATGCCTATCAGTCTCGTTGGCGATGAAAGATCGCTGACGGAGCCCGTCCACCTCGTGTGCGGCCACACGAGCGTAAAGACCCAGATCGCAAATGCGCAAATCAGGACGCCTGCTACAGCAGCGCTCATCGCGCGCACGCGGCCGCGGCGTTGCTGGTCAGTGCCGACGGTCATGAAGCGCTCGGCGAATTGACGGACCGCTTCCCGCACAACGGCGTAAGCCGGCTGAACCGCGAGTGCGTTCAGCGACCAGAAATTCGTCTCAACGAATCGCCATAATGGCTTGCCGCCAAACCATCCGATCGCAAGCAGGGCGAGCAACGCGATCGGCGCGAAGAGACCGGTATAAAGCGCGGCCGTCTTCGACGAGACTGTTCCGATCCATATCGAGACGAGAACCGGCGCTACTCCGAGCATGATCGCAGGAACGACGACCAACGCGATCCAGGCCGCAAGTAACTTTGGCAAACTGATTTCCGAGAGAAGCGTTCCGGCAAGGGATAACAATGTTCGTCGTTTCGTGCTCGATCCGTCGTCTTCGGCGTCGCCGTTCCGCGGGTCGATGATCGACTGCATGGTCGCTTCTTTCTGACAAGGTGGCAAAGCCACGAGACTTGCAACACTTAAGGCAAGCAGGCCGAAGTGTCAGCTCCGGCGTCCGTGCTATCCTCCCTCTCTCAGAGATAGGGATCGACTGATTGTGGTCGCTACAGAATAAACGATAAAAAGGCGCCCCAGAAGAAGGCTCCATGCGAGCCTTCGCCCCGGGGTGCCAAATGCCGCCGTCCGCGCAGCGTTCGTCAACCGAGTGCGGCGCTGTTCTCCTGGCGCACCCTGCTTCCGAAGAAGATCCACCAAATGCCATGAGACAGGAGATCGATGCCGACCAGAAGTCCCAGGACCCATAGGCCGCTGAATGGCCATTTGGCGAGAATGACGAGGCCCGCCACGATGCCAATGATCCCGGAAATCAGCAGGAGTGGGCCGAACAAAGCCCAGTACTGAAACGACTGGACGATCCGAACGCATCCCGAGGCAATCAGAGATAGCGCGAAGACTAAGGTCAGGATAACCGAAGCGCGTGCAGGATCCGTGATTAGCATTATTCCGCAAACGCCGTAGAGAAAGCCGACAAGCAATCTCAGCATGAAGCCGCGCCAATGCTGTGTCGAAAACGCTTGAAATATTTCCGATATGCCCGCCACCAGCAGCAATACGCCAATGAGCATCGTACTGATTACCGTCGCAGCGACGACATCTCCGAGGACGAAGATGCCAGCGAAGACGAAAATGGCTCCGACCAGAATAGCGCCCCACCAACTGGGGTCCGAGGCCTCTGTAGGTCTTGCAGAAACAGGACTGGCGGTCATGACGAACCTCTCAATCTATCGAACAAGGAACGGGAAATGCTGATCCATGAGTAGCGCCAAAAATGCGCACCGACCGTTGGATCATAAGCAGCACATGAAATGTTTAATGGCGCCATCGCCCAGCATATGACGCGCGCTTGCCGACATTTAATCGTCTGCAATAGATGGCGTCGCTACGAAAGACAGAAGAATTTACCGGCGAAGCGGCCGCGAGGAGAGACTGCATGATACGGACTCCTTGGTTTGCTTGTTAGCTGCCAAGTGTCCCCCGTCTCCCAATATTATAGAGACCGCGCCGAGGAACTGTCTTCTCTTTTGTTTCTCAATTGATTGTCTTGATGAATTCCTGATCGCATGCCGCCAATTCTTCGGCCGGGAAAGCAAAGCACCTAATGCCGGTGATTGGACCCGGGGGGCTGCCGCGTCATCGTTAAATTCCGGGTCGTAATGAGACGCGCCTCGACCGCATCCGTTCGACTGAACGTTGACCTCCATCAAGGCCGAAGAGAGCGTGAGCAACCAAAACTCCGATGAGCTCAACGGAGACGACAGATGGCTGCAGCTTTAAGACACTTCATCGACACGCAGGACTTTTCGCGCGAGGAGTTGCTGCGGATCATGGACCTTGTCCGCCTTCTTAAGGAAGCTGACAAGGCAGGCGCATGCCCGCGGCTCCTTCAAGGTGCGTCGCTGGGCATGATCTTCGAAGAGCCTTCGACACGCACGCGTGTTTCGTTCGAAGTCGCGATGACCAAGCTTGGTGGTCACGCTCTCTATTTGAGACCGGGAGAGATTCATCTCGGCAAGCGCGAGAGCATTCGCGATACGGCAGAGGTGATCAGTCGTATGGTCGACGTGATTGAAGCGCGAACGCTCAAGCACAAGACGGTTCTCGATCTCGTGGCAAATTCGACTGTGCCGGTCATGAATGGCTTGACGGATTACAACCATCCGACCCAGGTCGTATGTGACGTCTTCACGATGATGGAGCACAAGCTTCCGGATAAGTCGCTGACCGACGTCCATGTGACGTTCGTCGGTGATGCGACCAACGTTTGCTCCTCGCTGATGATGATTTGCACGCAGATGGGCATGCATTTCACGCACGCTGCACCTGTGCGTTATCAGGCCCCGAAGGCCTGGCAGGATATCGCCCGCGCCAATATCGCGAAGTCCGGCGGCACCCTTACTGTTACAGATGACGTTAATGCAGCGGTTAAAGACGCCGACTTCATCTATACGGATCTCTGGTGGTGGATCGGACAGGAAGCTGAAATTCCTGATCGCGAACGGGCTTTCATGCCGAAGTATCAGGTCAACGAGAGCCTGCTCGCGCGTGCGCCCGCGCACGCCAAGTTCATGCACTGTTTGCCGGCATCACGTGGTGTCGAGGTGACAGATGCCGTCATGGATGGACCTCAGTCGATTATCTACGACCAATCTGAAAATCGGCTCCATACCGAGAAGGCCCTGCTGGCCTACTTCGTCTATCCGCGCCTGAAGATCGCGGATCCAAGCGCTATCGCGCGGTATCGGAGCGCGGTCGATGACTTCCACATGCGTGCAACCGAACTCGTCAGCTAAAAACATAAGAGGATAATCCAATGGCGGTCTCAGCCCCGGGTGCAGTGCGGCCTCCGCGCTTCCAAAAAGTTCTCCACGGCTTGGATATGACCTTGTTTACCGTCTGTGCGGTACTCGTCATTGATCAGCTGACGGCAGCCGCCTCGATCGGCGTGCAATCGATCTTCTGGTGGATATTCACGCTCGTCCTGTTCTTCATTCCGTATGGTCTGATCACTGCTGAGCTTGGCAGCACCTACACGGAGGAGGGCGGCATCTATGCCTGGGTTCGCCGCGCCTTCGGACCCGTCTGGGCTGGACGTACCGCTTGGCTCTGGTGGGTCAACGTCGCCTTCTGGATGCCGTCGGTGTACATCCTCTTTGCAGGCATTCTGGCAGAATTGATTGCGCCGGATATGAGCCTGTGGACGAAGATTGTCATCACGCTGGGGCTGACGTGGCTCACCGTCGGCATCAATATCATCACCTTGGAGGTCGGGAAATGGGTGCCGAATATCGGCGCCATTTTCAAAGTGATTATCATGCTCGCGCTCGGCCTCGGCGGCATTGCCTACGCAATGCATAACGGTCCCGCGAACGAGTTCAGCCTCGCGACGCTCACGCCGCACTGGGGCGATAGTCTCGCGTTCCTTCCGGTCATTATCTATAATTTCCTCGGCTTCGAGCTGATGTCCGGAGCGGCTGAGGAGATGGAAAATCCTGGGCGGGACGTGCCGTGGGCAATCGTACGCTCGGGGTCGATCATCGCGTTCTTCTACATTCTGGCAACCGTCGGCATTCTGCTCGCGCTCCCGCTTTCCGACATTGGCCTCATTAAGGGCCTGCCGGATACGTTTCAAAAGATCTTCGGCGCAGGCATCTCCGGCAATGTTCCGGTCATCGCCCTATGCGTGATGACGCTCTATACATTGATCGCCAACATGACGACGTGGTCGATCGGAGCAAACCGATCGGCCGCCGAGGCGGCCAACCGTGGCGATCTGCCGTCGATCTTCGCCAAGCTTCACCCCGTTTATAAGACACCCGCCAACTCGGCTATCCTGTGCGGTGTCATCGCCAGCGTCGTGCTGTTGATTTACGGGTGGCTCGCAAAAAGCTCCGAAGATCTTTTTTGGACGACCTTCGCGTTCTCGTCAGTCGTCTTCCTGCTTCCGTACTTCCTGCTGTTCCTCTCGTTCCTGAAACTACGTAGGGATGATCCAGATATTCGACGTCCTTATCGCGTTCCCGGCGGCTATCCGGTTGCTGTGCTGCTGAGCAGCATCTGCATGCTCTTCATTCTGCAGGCTATCGTCTTCTTCATCTACAAGCCCGGCGCGGTTGATATGACCTACATAGGCGCTGTGCTCGGAGGCGTCGTGCTTACGGTCATCGTCGGCGAATTCCTCGTCCATGGCAAACGTCCCGAACCAGCGAAACCGACGAAGGAGATCGCCCATGTCTAAGGTCCTCGCAACGACACCCAAGCAGGACGGCTTTCGGATGCCGGCGGAATGGGAGCCCCACATCGGTTGCTGGATGCTCTGGCCTGAGCGATCGGATAACTGGCGAAGTGGTGCAAAGCCTGCACAGCATGCTTTCGCGGCTGTCGCCGCCGCGATCGCCCAGGGTGAGCCGGTAACTGTCTGTGCATCTCCCGCTCAATATCTTATCGCCCGAGAGATGCTCGACCCGTCCGTACGTCTCGTCGAAATGACGAGTAACGACAGTTGGATCCGTGATTGCGGGCCGACATTCGTCGTAAATGATGCGGGCGCGGTGAGGGGCATCGATTGGAAATTCAATGCTTGGGGTGGGCTTGCCGGAGGGCTCTACTTCCCTTGGGATCAAGACGACCTCGTCGGTGAGAAAGTCATAGAGCTCGAAAGGGATGATCGATACGCGCCGGACTTCATTCTCGAAGGCGGTTCAATCGATGTCGATGGGCAAGGCACGCTCCTGACCACAGAAGAGTGCTTGCTCAATCCGAACCGCAATCCCGATAAAAGCCGTGCCGAGATCGAGAAGTATCTCTGTGACTATCTCAATCTCGAGAAGATCATCTGGTTGGAGAAAGGCGTCTATCTCGACGAGACGAGCGGCCACACTGATAATTTCTGCCGCTTCGTTGCGCCCGGAGAAGTTGTGCTGACGTGGACGGAAGATCGCTCCGATCCGCAATATGCAATTTCGGCCGGAGCCTTGGAACGGCTCGAAAAGGCGACCGACGCTCGCGGGAGGCGGCTGAACATTCACAAGCTCGTCGCGCCGAAACCAGTCTTGATCACGGCTGAAGAAGCCGCCGGAGTCGATAAGGTTGCTGGAACGCTGCCGCGCGAAGCAGGCAATCGACTCGCAGCATCATACGTCAATTTCTACATCGCCAACGACGTAATCGTGATGCCGCGCTTCAACGATCCAGCTGACGGTCCGGCGCAGGACGCGCTGGCGAAACTCTTTCCGACCCGGCGGATCGTAAGCGTGCCTGGGCGTGAGATCCTTCTTGGTGGCGGCAACATTCATTGCATCACCCAGCAGGAGCCGCTCGGCCGACGTCTGCTCCGTATGGCGGGAGCCGCATAACAGATGCGGATTGTCGTTGCTCTTGGCGGGAACGCGTTGCTGAAACGCGGCGAGCCTCTGTCTGCAGAAAATCAGCGGCGCAATATGCGCGCCGCTGCCGATGCATTGGCCCTGGCATGTAAGGGACATGAAATCGTCATCGTGCACGGAAACGGTCCTCAAGTGGGCTTGCTCGCTCTTGAAGCCAATGCCTACAAGGCGCTCCCGCCTTATCCGCTCGATGTGCTCGGGGCCGAGTCGCAGGGGATGATCGGTTACGTCGTCGCTCAGGAACTGCGAAATGCGAGCCCGGAACGTCCCACCGCGGCGCTCATTACACAGACTATCGTCGATGGCAGCGATCCAGCATTTCAACGGCCGACGAAACCGATTGGTCCCGTCTACACTTCAGAAGAAGTTGCGTCGCTTCGGGAGCAGCACTCTTGGACGTACGCGCAAGATGGGAAGTCATTCCGTAGGGTTGTGCCTTCTCCCCAGCCGGTGGAAATCGTTGAACTACCGATTATTGATAGTCTCGTTCGCAGCGGCGTTCTTGTCATCTGCGCTGGCGGCGGCGGCATACCCGTCCGTCGCAATCCAGACGGCAGGATCAGTGGCGTCGAAGCCGTCATCGACAAGGATCTAGCCGCAGCACTCCTTGCGGAGAAGCTTGGAGCCGATCAGCTGGTCATCCTCACTGATGTGGATGCTGTTTATCTTGACTGGGGAACGCCGCAACAAAAGGCCATCGGAAAAATCAAATCGCTTGATTTGCGCCGCCATGGCTTTGCGGACGGCTCAATGGGACCGAAGGTAAGCGCAGCGTGCAACTTCGCCGAACGGACCGGTCGCGCCGCCGTTATCGGATCTTTGTCCGCTGTGCAGTCTGTATTGAGTGGAGAGGGTGGCACGATCGTGCTCCCCTGACGGCCTCATCGTTGAGGTAATTTCACCAGATCCGTAGATCCTTAGAAGGGCAGAAATCCCCCCAGGGACGATTCATAGGTAGGTTTTCGAACGGTGCGGCGACCGCCGCTCCCTTTGCGCGCCAGATATCTCTTGGCGTCCGGGTCCCCCAAGGCGGCGGCTTTCTGCAGCCATGCACGGCCATCCTTCGTCATGCGGGGACCGCCTTTCCCTTGGATCAAAGCAATGCCGTAGTCGTACATGCCGATGCGATCACCCGCATTGGCAGCCTTCTCGTACCACTGGCGGGCTTCCGGAAGATTTTTAGGGCCACCCAAGCCCCTTTCGAGGAGAAAGCCATATAGAGGCATCGCAAACGAACAACCGGCTTCAGACGCGCTCTTAGCCCATGTACGCGCCGAAGAATAATTCACGGCAACGCCTTGCCCGTGCGCGTAGATCGTTGCGAGCATCCCCATAGCATCCGCATCACCTTTTTCGGCTGCTTTTTGAGCCCAGTCCCGCGCTCCGCTTAAATCCTTTCGACCGCCTGTCCCGTCATACAAAACTTTCGCATAGTAGGTCATGGCCCGAACGAGGCCCTTTTCGGCCGCCTTCTGATACATTTCGCGCGCGCCCTGGGGATTTGCCGGGCCACCCGTCCCGGTTTCAAAATAGTAGCCCATTCTATACAAGCCGTTGGCGTCGCCCTGATCGGCCGCCCGCTGAAACCACGACCGTGCCACCGCGAAATCTTGAGGGCCGCCCTCACCATCCTGAGAAAGATAGCCCATCCAATCCATCGCCGGGACATTCCCGGCATTCGCTGCTTTCTCAAACCAGGAACGAGCAGAGGCAACGTCTTTGGGGCCGCCTTGGCCGTTGTGCAGCATCATTGCCAGGCTGAACATTGCTTCTGATAGGTCACCGTTATTTGCGGCCCCTTCATACCATTTTCGAGCGGCTGGTAAGTCCGCGTCGCCCCCCAATCCTTTCTGTAGGATCGACGCCAAAAGGTTCATCGCAGAAGCATTGCCGGCGTCCGCTGCGTGTGACAGCAGATCTCGCGCCTGAGTTAAGTTTCCGTCGTCGTATGCCTTGGAACCGGCTTCCCAGAGTGCCACCCCTTTCGGGTCAGCGTCCCTCGCGGAGGCGCCCGTGTGACTGAAGAAATTTATAAGCACGGCTGCCAAGGCGAAGACGAATATCCGTGCCAATTCTCTTCTCCGTCTTATGCCGTGCTTGTTCAAAACGTTCCCACGAGATGCGGCGGGTAGCTGCAACGGCTATCATCGCCTTCGAGGCGTCGAATAGCTTCGCTCATGACATCACCGATGGCACCAACGATTGCAGGATGTGTAAGATTCGCGCTAGGCCAAGGCATTGCATGCGCTGATGGCCACCTGACGTCTGCGGCAAATGTTATAGTCATATCGCCCGGGCTCGTACGGAGCACCGTAGACGCGCCACAAGATATTGATTTAATAAGCAAAACGGAATGGCGTGGCTGTTTTAAATAGCTGCTTTCAGATGCCGTTCCAAGCGATTTTGAGCCAGCTTTCTAGCTCGCGTGGTGCCTAGCCCAGCTAAAAACAGATTTCGAACGGCTGGTGCATCTCGGCCGCGGATATCGATCGTGACAACTCGGTTGCTCCTTCGCGACGACATCTTTCACATAAGAGGCTTCCCCATGACCCTCAGCTCTCGAGCAGATTTGGTTGATGTGAATCAAGCATCGCCGGAAGTGCATATGCGAGCCTCGAAGCCATTCATTGCTCGGGAGGTTTCGTCATGTCCAAGAGCGGGAATCACACGCCATTTTATTACGTCGCAATCGCGATAGGAGTTTTTGGGTTTCTGTTGGTCGGTAGGCCTGCCGCATTCTCCGAGCAACTTCAATCTGCGCAAACCAAGTCGGAAGCCCCAACGGATGCCGGGGAAGATGCTAAAGCAGCTATTGATGCCGCCAAGAAAGCCGCTTTGAACGCAATCGAAAAGGCACGGCGAGCTGTTAAAGACGCAATCGACAAAGCGCGAATTGTTATTCCGCGTTCCATTGACAATGCTCAGCATAGAACGACGGAAGCCTTGGACAAGGCGCAACGAAGCGCAGATGAGTTCTTCGATAAGACCGAAGATGCGACGAAGGATGTCCTCGGCAAAGCTCGGGAAACTATCGATGAAGAGCCAAAAGCAATGCCCGATCAAAGGTTCAAAGCGGGTGAACAAACATACCGGACCTACTGCGCCTTATGCCATGGAATTGGCGCGAGCCCGGGGATATTTGCCGAAGGGCTGAAGAAGCCTGCTCCCGATCTAACCCAAATCTCCAAGCACAACGGCGGCTGGTTTCCCAGAGGGAAGGTGGAAGGAATTATCCGCGATGGCGGCATAAGCGGACACGGAACAATGCGGCTGCTTGCATGGGAGGGTTATTTCAACGAGAACATGCCACCTGACGCCGCTGATCGTGAGATTGATGAGCTCGTCTCCTATTTGGAGAGCCAGCAGGCACGGTGAACCCAATACCAGTCTTGGAATCGTTGTTCGCATGAGTTCATTGGAGCCGTGACCTGACAAGTTCTTCGGCAGTTGATGTTGGCTCCTCACGTATCGACGCGCCGAGGCCTGCTACGTCTGTCGATTGCACGCTCGTAGAGAGCAGTTCTACGATCATACCGGTGGAATTTTCTCCAGCTGCATAGTCGCTTGCGCCAGTCTAAGAAACAGATCTCGCCGGCGCTTCAGCGGCAACCAATCGTAAAGAAAAGTCTCGATCGGCTTCCAATTGGCGACCCATCCAAAGAAGACTAAGCTCTCGGAGACGATGGCCGCAAGCGGCCCTGCGCCGAGCGTGCTTCGCACCAATTGGCTGCCGAGGAGACACGCCACCAGGGTGGCGGAGCCCACGAATAAATAGAGGCGTCCGATTCTAAACAGCTCATTTAGTTCGCGTTGCGCAAATTGGGCGCGTTCTGTGAAGTAGTTTGCCAACGCCGACGGAAGCTCGCACTTTTGAGCATCATGCATCGCCTCGTCGGGCAAATGGATAACAATCTTCAGAGGCAAGTCTGATGGTAATTCGCGTGCCCAGCCGACGATGTACTCTTCGGCATCTTGATCCAGATCCCGCTCGTGAAAAGGCGATGGGTCGAGCGAGTTAAAAAGCTGCGCCAGCTTTTGAATCCGCAGCTCGATGACGCCATGGGCGTTCGATGTCTTCTCGTCAGTGTTGTTTGTTGCCATAAGCCCGAGCGCCTCTCCGAACCTCCGATGGCGATGATAATACAAGGCTTACGCAGACTTGAGCGAACTACAGCAGAGTATCCGCTTGGCCCAAGTACGAAATGGCATTTCCACCCACTTAGGGACGACTACTTGAGGTGCGGGGGGAGGCCACCAGAGTCTGTTTTCTATGCATCACGGACGAGACGCCATATTCGCCCCATTCGAGTCGCGGAATTTGGCGTGATGAGCGTCCGAACGAGCGGTCGTTGAAAGGCTTTACCGCCGCGGCGTGTCGTTCACGGCTGAGGGCAGGTTCACGCGACGCGACAACTCCTCGGCGCTTTCCTTCCTTTCGCTGTAACGATCGACAAGATAGTCAGCGCAGTCGCGGGTAAGCAGGGTGAACTTCACCAGCTCCTCCATCACATCTACAACGCGGTCGTAATAGGCTGATGGCTTCATGCGGCCGTCCTCGTCGAATTCATTGAAGGCCTTTGCGACGGAAGACTGGTTCGGAATGGTGATCATCCGCATCCAGCGGCCCAGCACGCGCATCTGGTTCACGGCATTGAAGGACTGAGAGCCGCCGCTGACCTGCATCACGGCCAGCGTCTTGCCCTGGGTGGGGCGAATAGCGCCCGTAGACAAAGGTATCCAGTCGATCTGTGACTTCATCACGCCGCTCATCGCACCGTGCCGCTCCGGCGAGCACCAAACCTGGCCCTCGGACCAGGCAGCAAGCTCGCGCAATTCCTGCACCTTGGGATGGGTCGCGGGCGCGTCATCCGGCAGCGGTAGGCCATGCGCGTGAAAGATCTTCGTTTCGGCCCCGAAATGCTCCAGCAATCGCGCCGCTTCCATCGTGAGAAAGCGGCTGTACGACCGCGCGCGCAGTGAACCGTAGAGCAAAAGGATACGCGGCTTATGGCTACCCGCCGCGGCGAGCTTATCCTCGGCGGGAATGTGCAGATGCTCGTGCGCGATGTTGGGCAGGTCGCTGGCGCCGTTCTTGCTCATCAAGCCTTCTTTCTTGCCGCAATCACTTCGCCGTCCTCTTTGGTGAAGTTGCCGATGTTCGGCTCCGCCAGGATGTCGAGCACCGTCTCCGATGGCCGGCACAGCTTCACGCCTATCGTTGTGACAACGATAGGCCGGTTGATGAGGATAGGATGCTCCATCATGAAATCAATGAGTTGATCGTCGGTCCACTTGGCATTGCCCAGGTCGAGTTCGGCAAAGGGCGTTCCCTTCTGGCGGAGCAGCTCGCGCGGGGTGATGCCCATGCGCCTAATCAGGTCCACCAGTGTTGTGCGCGAAGGCGGGGTCTTGAGGTATTCAATGATCTCCGGCTCCTCGCCGCTCTGGCGGATCATCGCCAGCGTGTTGCGGGAAGTGCCGCAGGCCGGGTTGTGGTAGATGGTGATCGCCATCGCTCATTCTCCTGCTTGCGCGGATAGGCCACGCTTTCTGACCGTCCGACCGGCCTCGTACCAGTCGCGCGACGAATTGACGATCTTCACCACAGACAACATCACGGGGACCTCGATCAGCACGCCAACGACGGTGGCGAGCGCTGCGCCGGAGTGTAGACCAAAGAGGCTGATCGCGGCGGCGACTGCCAGCTCGAAGAAGTTGCTGGCGCCGATCAGCGCGGAGGGTCCCGCCACGCAATGAGCTTCGCCTGACGCGCGGTTGAGAAGGTAGGCGAGCGCCGAGTTGAAATAGACCTGGATGAGAATGGGTACCGCCAGCATGGCGATGATCAATGGCTGCGCCAAGATCTGCTCGCCCTGAAAGCCGAATAGCAAGACCAGCGTGGTGAGCAGGGCCACGAGGGATAGAGGCTGAATGCGCCGAAGCAATGCGTTCAGCGCCCCCTGGCCACCGGTCGAGAGGACGACGCTGCGGATCACCTGCGCGATGATGACCGGCACCACAATGTAAAGCACGACCGACAAAAGGAGCGTGTTCCAAGGCACCGTGATCGCCGAAAGACCGAGCAGCAGACCGACAATCGGCGCGAACGCGAAAACCATGATCACGTCGTTGAGTGCCACTTGGCTCAAGGTGAAATGCGGCTCGCCGTCAGAGAGGTTGCTCCACACGAACACCATGGCCGTACACGGCGCAGCGGCGAGGAGAATGAGGCCGGCGATATAACTGTTGATCTCCTCGGCTGGTAGGTACGGCCGGAATATCCAGCCGACGAAGATCCAGCCCAGAAGCGCCATCGAGAACGGCTTTACCGCCCAATTGACGAAAAGAGTGACGCCGATGCCGCGCCAATGAGCTTTCACTTTGGAAAGCGCTGAGAAATCGATCTTCACCAGCATCGGAATGATCATCAACCAGATCAGCGCCGCGACGACGAAGTTCACGTTGGCCACTTCCGCCGCGGCGATCCCTGCAAAGGCAACAGGAAAGAAATGACCAAGCGCGATGCCGAAAACGATGCAGAGGGCGACCCATACCGTCAGATAGCGTTCGAAGGTTGACATGCTCAGGCTCTCTCCGGCACGGCTGAAGCTTTCAATCGGCCAATGTCGTTGAGGCGATTCTGGAGGCTGAGTTCGTCGAGTGACGCGAGCGGCAAACTGGCGAAAATGCCAATCCGGTTGTTGAGCATGCGGTAGGTATCGGCAAAGGCGAGCGCTCGCTGAGCTTCATCCCCCTGAGCCTCGGCGGGGTCCGGCAGCCCCAGTGTGCTGTCATCGGCTGCCCCGGCCAGATCGGGCAAACTTCGTTGGCGGCGTTATCGCAAACGGTAAAGACGAAATCCAATTCGGGTGCACCGGCTGCCGTGAACTCCTCCCAGGACTTTGAGCGGAGAGCACCGGTGTCATAGTTGAGCTTATTCAGAAGATTGATGGCCAGCGGGTGAACCTCACCTTTTGGCATGCTGCCCGCGCTGTAGCCATTGAACTTCCCTGCGCCGATGCGGTTGATGATGGCCTCGCCCATGATGGAACGGGCGGAATTGCCGGTGCAGAGAAAGAGGACGTTATACGGTCGATCTCGGGTCATTTTGCTTCTCCCTTACACAGCTTACGCGCCTTTTTGATTGTCGAGCCGCAAAGCTCCGGATTTCCCTGGCAGCAGTCGTCGGTGAGAAAGCTCAAGAGTTGTCGCATTCCCTCAAAGTGCGCCGCATAGCGGATGTACCGGCCAACGCGCGTGGCATGGATTAGTCCGGCGCGGTCCAATTCTTTAAGATGAAATGACGCTCCTGTTGGGGTGGCGCCAACAGCTTCAGCGATCTCGCCTGCAGGCAGCCCGTTTGGGCCCTCCCGCACCAGGAGCCGGAAGATAGCGAGGCGCTGATCGTGGGCCAACGCCGCGAGACGAGTGACAGCTTCATCAGTGTTCATAAATAGACAATACAAGAATTATTGAAATATGCAAGCCTTGTAAAGACTGCTCACTTAGATCCACCCTCCCATCAACGGATGGGTCGATCAAATATGCCTTTCAGCAGCTCCAGGATTATCAGCAGTACAACGCCCACGCTGACTGATATGAGCGCATCATGAGCGTGAAAAGCGCCAAAGTCGAAAAGGGCGCGTGCAGGTGTCCAGTAAAGAGTTGTCGCAAAGATTGCCGTAGCGAGTGCGAAGACTGCCCAGAGCATGGGGTTGGGTCGGACGAGAGATCCGAAGAGCACAGTGTCAAAGCTGCGATTGATAATAACCAATGCAACCGAGGATGCGATCATTGCACCGAAGGAGAGGGAACGAGCCTGATCGGCGGGAAGACCATACCGCAAAGACGCAACATACAGGCAGGCAATGAGAGCAAACGCTATTACACCCTGCAGCAAACACCATAGGAGCCGCGCCAATGAGAGCAGGGGCGCCTTTGCCGATCGAGGCGGGCGGCTCATGACATCGGATTCTTCCGGCTCGTTTTCGAAGGCGATAGAGCAGACTGGATCGATGATGAGTTCGAGGAAGGCAATGTGTAAGGGGCCAAGGATTGTTGGCAGTCCAGCGATGATTGGAAACAGGGCGAGTCCTGCGATCGGCACGTGAATAGCTGCAATGAAGCCCGTTGCCTTGCGAAGATTGTCAAATATTCGACGGCCTAGCCGAATAGCAGTGACGACCGAGCTGAAGTTATCATTCAGAAGGACGAGTGCAGCCGCTTCACGTGCCACGTCGGTTCCGCGACCGCCCATAGCAACACCGATGTGGGCTGCTTTCAGAGATGGCGCATCGTTTACACCATCACCAATCATCGCAGTAATCTCGCCGTTCGCCTGAAGCGCTTGAACGATGCGCAACTTATCGGCCGGCGTAATTCGCGCGAAGACGGAACATTCCCTGATGTTGCGGCCGAGGGCCGCCGCAGTCATGCTCTCGATTTCTGGTCCCGAGACCACACAGCTTGCGTCGATACCGGCTTTACGAGCGATCGCAAGGGCCGTTGTCGGATAATCGCCGGTGATCATTACGACGCGAATGCCCGCCGCCCTGCATTCGCTGACGGCACTAGCAATATTCGCCCTGATCGGATCGGTAAGGCCTATGAGGCCCACAAATTGAAAATTGAAAGCGTTCGGCTCGAGCGGCAGATCTCTTTCAGGAAACGTCGCTTCGGCGACGGCTAATACGCGCAGCCCCTCGCGCGCCATTGTATCCGTCATCGTGGAGACCCCGGCGTACTCGGCGGCCGATAACCCGCACAGCTTGGCTATCGTCTCGGGCGCGCCTTTGGCCGCTATTTTAAATTCGTCCGTAGATTTCGCCCGCCAAGCATTTACCACGGCCAGGCGCTTCCGTGTCATGCCATAGGTGCGCTCCAAGACGTCCCGATTTCGCGATTCTGTGCCGCAAGAACGCGCCTCGGCAAAATCGACGATGGCGACGTCCATTGCGTCCACAGGCGTCGGCTGCGAAGCCAGCGCTCCGGCGCGGATGAGGCGATGGAACTGAGTAGGCAACGAACCCAACGCCTCTGGCTGGCTCGCGCCAAATGTATCGCCTGTCGGCAAGCGCAGTTCAGCAATCGACATACGGTTCTCTGTCAACGTACCAGTTTTGTCGGTGCAGAGGACGGTGGCTTCGCCGAGTGCCTCTATCGCGGCCGCACGTCGCGTTAAGACTTGGGCGCGCGAAAGACGCCAGGCACCCATGACCATAAAGACGGTGAGTACGAGCGGGAATTCTTCAGGCAGCATCGCCATGCCAAGCGAGATGCCTGCAAGGAGGGCGTGGAGCACAGAATGTCCCGATGCCCACTGCAATAGGAAAGCGAGAGAGCAGACCGCCACGCCGATAATCGAGAACATCCGCACAAGACCATTGATCTCGGCCTTGAGCCGGGGCGGTTCCGGTTCAATTCGGGCGAGTGAGGCACCGATTTTTCCGATCTCGCTTCGGCCTCCGGTTGCGACAACTTCGGCTTTGCCTTGTCCCCGAACGGCGAGCGTGCCGGAAAACAAGTAAGGCGTATCATCGCCACCAGGTTTGCGGTCTGTCGGAGCCGACGCATCCCTATCGACAGGAATCTTGCGGACTGCAACGGATTCCCCTGTCAATAGTGACTCATCGGCCGACAAGTCACCTTCAATCAAAAGCCCATCGGCAGCAATCCGATCACCTTCGCTGATGATCAAAATGTCGCCGCGGACAACATCTCTGCCAGCGATGCGGCGACGCTCTCCATCCCGAATGACGAGAGCACGAGGGCTCGAGAGCTCTTTTAGGGCCTGCAGAACACGTTCACTGCGAAACTCTTGGACAATTGCGATGGCGACGGAAGTTGTCGCAAAAAGACAGAGGACAATCGCTTCGCTCGTTTCGCCAAGGATGACATAGATCCCGCCAGCGCAGACGAGGAAAAGAAACATCGGCTCACGCAGTACCTCCAACGTAATCGCGAACGCAGAGCGTCTGCTTTTACGTTCAAGCTCGTTTGGACCCTCAGTGGCGAGCCGCTTCCGCGCCTCGTCCATCGTGAGGCCGACCTCAAACCGGGTGCTCCGTTCCACGTTGTTCGCGTCAAGGGCCATCATAAAAAATGACTATAACTTCTGGCCGCAAGCGTCGCCGTCGCAAGAGATGCTGCGAGAGCGACTGTGCCATCCACATTGTCGGATAAGTGAAGGAAGTCGCTCATCGGCAGATCAACACAGAGACAGCACAGGTCGTGACGACGCGGTGGGCCTGACTGCCAAGTACAAATTCCACCAAGCCGCGATGCCCGTGAGACGCCATAACAATCAAATCACAGGCCCGCGCTTGCGCCGCCTGGACGATGCCCTCAGCCGGAAATTCGTCTTTGATGTGCACGGTCTCGCAGGTTATTCCGACTTTGGCGGCTGCAGAAGCAGCATCGGCAAGAATTTTACTCGCGTTTGAAGCCGCCGCTTTTTCATAATCTTCGATCGGATACACCACCGCGACTTCGGCCGGAGCGACCATCCTCCACGGTTCGGTGACTGTTACAATCGTTGCTTTCGACCCGAGCGCTTTCGCCAACTCGCAGCCCTGTGTAACTGCACGTTGGGCAAGCTCTGATCCGTCTGTCGCGATGAGTAAATGTTTGTACATATCGCTTTCCGAAAAAGATGTTTGCTGATGATCTTCGCTGTAGCGCACTGTTTTCCCTTGATGAACGTCAATCTCAAAGAAATTTGAGCTTCTGGACGTGCTTGACGGCGATCAAGGTCGGTTCGGGAAACATAGCCATTTTTGCTTCATTTGAAGGATTCCGAAAATGGCGAAGCCAGCTAAAATTATTGATGAAGCGCCTGAACTGCCTGAGCTTCAGATTTCTCCCGAAAAGGTTTGCTTCGTTATTGCGAAGGCGCGGGAGTTCGACGCGAAAGACGCCGTCAGTGAATCAGATCCCGGCTCGAACGCGTCCGACGACAAGATGACATCTGTTCTGGAAGATCACACGGACGATCCCGTCGTTGAAGAATTAACCTCGGTAATCAACGACATGAATGAAGACGAGCAGATTGATCTTGTCGCGCTTGTTTGGCTTGGCCGCGAAGACTATTCGGCCGCGGATTGGGCCGAGGTGCGCAAAGAGGCGGCCCGCGCGCACAACAAAAACACAGCGCGCTATTTGCTTGGCATTCCATTGCTCGGAGACTTCCTGGAAGACGGCTTCGCGCTTCTCGGTCGTTCCTGTGAGAAATTTGAGCTGGATCACCTTTAATTCTGAAAGGCGACGACGATGAAAACACGAGATTTACATCGCGCAGAGCCGCGCCATGATCTTATGAAATCGCATCTTATCGCGCCGCATCGGCATGATCCTTACAAGGCGCAAGGGAAGCTGCGAGAGCCGACAGTCTGCAATCAGTGCGGAGCCGTATTCCTCGATGGTCGTTGGCAGTGGCTGGATAGCGCGCCGACTGACGCGACGAGGCAATTGTGCCCTGCGTGTCTGCGGGAGAACGATAAATATCCGGCAGGTGAAGTCACGCTGTCTGGCAAGTTTTTCCAAAAACACAAGGGTGAGATTTTCGAGTTAATTCGAAACACGCAATCCGATCAAAACGCCGAGCACCCCTTGTCGAGGATTATTGAGATCGCCGATGCAAACGGCTCGGCGATCGTAACCACCACAGATATTCATCTGCCGCGCCGTCTCGGGCATGCACTCGAACACGCCTACAAGGGCCAATTTGATATTGACTACAGCGAAGGGGATTATTTCGTGAGGGCTCACTGGCATCGCGATGAGTAAGGGCTATTCAAATTCGCGGCAATTTTCGATATCGCGGGAGTGTTCCCATGCAGATCCCACTTCAAATTTCGTTTGAGCACATAAAGCCAGTTGATTACATCGCGAGCCGGGTTCGCGACGAGGCAAAGAAGCTCGAGCAGTTCTACGATCGGATTACATCGGCCCGGATCGTTATAGGGCGACCGCAACATCGCCACCGCCATGGAGATTTCTATAGCATCCGGCTACTCATCACGGTTCCAGGCGCCAACGACATTGCGGTAAGCCGTGAGCCGAGCGTGACGGGTCGCCACGAGGATATCAACGTTACAATTTCAGATGCTTTCGCGGCGGCGCGCCGTCAGCTTCAGGATCTGACTCGCAAGCGGCAGGCGTAGGGCGAAACACGAAGGTCAGGCCGTGTGTTGTGCAAGATCGGCGCCTTTTCGGAATTCGTGCAGTGCTTCTACAATCTCATCATCGTCGATCTGATGGAAGTCTTTATAGTGCATACCGACAGCGTAAAACGGCTCCGGAGTTTGTAAGCAGATCACCGCATCAACATCGGAACGAAGTGAGTTGACGGTTTCCAGAGGCGCGACGGGAACGGCTACAATAAGTTCCTTTGGCTTCTTTCTGCGGAGTGCGTTTATTGCGGCCCGCATGCTGGTGCCGGTCGCGATACCATCATCGACAATGATAGCGGTTCGTCCCGTGATAGCGGGCCTGGCCGCCGTGCTGGCATATTCCCGTCTTCGGCGCTCGATCTCATGAAGCTCAGCTTTCATCTCGCGCTCGATATAGGCTTGCGGGATTTCGATTTGTGCGCTGATCTCTTCGTTGAGAACAAGCTCCGGCGCCGCACCATCGACGACCGCCGCCATGGCAACCTCTTTGTGCCCTGGAACGCCGATGCGGCGCACGAAAACAAAATCGAGCGGTGCCTTCAGCTGTTTGGCGATCTCGATGGCGACCGGCACACCGCCACGCGGCATGGCTAAAACGATCGGATTTTCGAACTTTTGCCTGGAAAGCACAGATGCAAGGGCGCGTCCCGCCTCTTCTCGGTCTCTGAAAGGGAGCCAGAAACTCATCTGATATCCTCACATCAAATATTGATTATACCAGCCGATTGAGAGTTCAATAACACGATCCAAGGTGCCCGGCTCCTCGAAAAGATGCCCTGCGCCTGGGACGATCTGCAGCTTCCGGGTACAGGTCATTTGCCGAGCGGCAAATTCGTTGAGTTCGATCACGCCAATGTCGTCGCCGCCAACGATCAGGAGCGTGGGAGCGGTGACGCGCCCCAAAGCCTCCTTTGCTAAATCGGGACGGCCGCCGCGCGATACCACTGCCGAAATAGCTGGACCGAGTGCAGCGGCCGCGACCAATGCAGCGGCAGCGCCCGTGCTTGCGCCAAAGAGCCCGAGGGTAAGATCGGCTGTCTTGGGCTCTTCGAGCGTCCAGTTCACCGCCATTTGCACGCGACGTGCCAGGAGCGAGATATCGAATACATTACGGCGGTCTGAAGCTTCGGCCTCGGTCAAGAGATCGAAGAGGAGGGTAGCGTATCTATTTTCATTGAGAACGTCGGCGACATAGCGGTTTCGCGGGCTAAGACGGCCTGAGCCGCTGCCGTGTGCAAATATAACAAGCCCGCGTGCGCCGCTCGGAATGACAAGGCTGCCCTGAAGCGCAGGCAACCCAATCGTCACATCCTCTTCTTCCAGAACATCGACAGCCACTGACGCCTCCTTAAGCGTGGTGTGCAGATACGGCGCTGATCACCTCGCCAGAGAGATTACGGACGACCGCATGCGAGACATCTCCGAGACTAAGCATGCCCACCATTCTTTTCTTATCGTCAATGACCGGAAGTCGTCGGATCTTCTTCGATTCCATCAAACGGATGGCATCCTCGATGTCTTCGTCAGCCTTGCAATAGATGATGCCCTTCGTCATGACCTTCTCTGCGGTCAGGGCCGAAGGATTGGCGGAGTCGGCAAACCCTCTGCATGTAATATCACGATCGGTCACCATGCCGATGAGACGATCGTCTTTCCCAATCGGTACAGCTCCGATATCGAGGTCTTTCATCATTCTGGCGACCTCCGAAACAAGTGTATCGGGGGCAACCCATTTGGCACCTTTATGCATGACATCTTTGACTTTCATGGGACTTACTCCCTTCCCATTTTACGAAGCAACGGTGAGACGATCATCGACCCCTTGCACGCCGGGAACGGACCAAGCGGCGTTCTCGATGATGTCGTGATCTTCCCAGCTGTTGACATGGCCTTCGAGACAAACTCGATTGTCTAAAACGGCGACGCGGATTCCTTCAGCCTCGACATGGGCGTTGCGAGCCAGTGCGGCCTCGATTTTCTTTTTGATATCCGGAGCCTCAACGGGCGACTTCACCACTATGGAATTTGTTACGCCGATCACGCCCATCAGCTTTCTGACCTCGTCTTCAGCGATCTTCTTTTGGTATTGCCAATCGAGCTCGCCGCTCAGATTGACCCAACCTTTCTGCACCGTCACTCGGACGTGTTCGTCGGGTATCATGGCATGCCATTTCAAGACGCTAAGGACGCGCTTTGCAATTTCCTCATCCGACGTCTTGATTTCCGCCGGATAGCAGACATCGATTTCCTGGGCGATGGCACGAACGCCTTTTACCCGGCGTGCGGCCTGAAGCGCGGCGACTTTTTCCGCGTAGCTGCGAACGTGCCCGTGGAGCGTGATGACGCCACCGCTCGCCGAAACGCCAATATTTATCGAGTTGATACTCGGTTCGAATTCCAGTTCGTCTATGACCAACTGGCGAAGCTGCATATCGTTCATGGCCAAAAATCCTCTGACGACAAAGCTCAAAGAAAACTCAGCTAGGCTGTCGATGCGCGCAGAGATCCGGTCGCAACTCCCGACAATAACATTTTTTGCAGCGCACTCAGTTCTGAGAAATAATCCTTCGCCGTGTCTTGCCAGAACGCGATCGCAAACGACGTGAATTCGTTTGGCGACTTGATCGCTATAGTGCGCTGCAGCGCATCCATGTCCTTCAGGTAGCGTTTCTGCAAAAATTCCATCCAATTGCGCGCGATCTCTTCGTTAAGACGAAGGGAGACAGCGAGCGCTTGAAATCCAGGCCAATTGGGCATCAATGCTGCCAAGCCAGGTCCGGGCGCTTTTGGATCAAACATTTCGTGAAGCATACTGCGCACCTCCGAATTGTTAGTGCGATTTTTGCTGCGATTCCGCACCTCTCATTGATGCATCTCAATGTTGTCGCGAAATGCTCGAATGAGCGAAGTTCAATTTAGATCGTCATCTTTTTGACGCTCATCAACGCGGCAGCTGCGTTTGATTGGCCTAAAGATAATCGTTGAGTGTCGATCAACAAGGAGTTTTGTGCCATGGCAGAACCTGCAGTAAAACTTCCGGTAAAATCTCAGAGAGAATCTACATCGGGCCGTGAGTGGTGGCCGCTCGAAAATATTCGCCATCAGTTCGAGGATCTTATCGAAGAGTTTGACCGAGGTTTCTTGCGATCGCCGTTCCGCGGCTCACGCCTCGGTATTGAGCCATTATTGCGGCGAGAACTGAGCCTTGTGTCTACGCCGCCTGTCGACATCGTCGATAAAGACACAGCTTACGAGATCACCGCTGAGCTTCCAGGTCTTGATGAGAACAATATCGATGTGAAGGTCGCCAACGGAATGCTGACCATCAAAGGGGAGAAGAAGGAAGAGAAAGAAGAGAAGAAGAAGGATTATTTTCTCTCCGAGCGTCGGTATGGTTCGTTCGAGCGCCGCTTCAGCATTCCGGAAGGTGTCGATACCGGAAAGATTGAGGCAAACTTTAAGAAGGGCGTCCTGACCGTAGCGTTGCCAAAGACGAGCGAGGCCAAGACAGCCGAGAAAAAGATCGCGGTCAAAGCCGCATAAAGCAGCGCGACCTCTCCGCCGGGGTACGCATCCCGGCGGGGAGTGTGAAATCCAAATTTAGGATGGGCTTAGGGTATTATCATGGAGCTTCATCCATGCCTAAAGCGTTGTTGCAGAAGAAATCGGAATCTTCCGAGGAAGAGCGGCATCAGGTTGTTGCAAGCCAGATAGAAAGCCGTGGCGTCCGTGACGCTCTCGTGCTTGAGGCGATGAGGCATGTGCCCCGCGAGCTTTTCGTTCCGCGCGAACTTGCGGAAAAGGCTTACGATGATACTCCGCTCCCGATTGGATGCGGCCAGACAATTTCGCAACCTTATATCGTCGGGTTCATGATCGAAGCCCTTCGGCTTCGAGGAGGTGAGCGCGTCCTCGAGATTGGCACGGGATCGGGCTATGCAGCCGCCGTTCTGGCTCATATCGCCGGCGAGGTTTATACGATCGAGCTTGTCGGAGAGCTTGCTGCGAGGGCGCGGGATAATCTCCAGCGGGCGCGGGCACGTAGCGTGCACGTGCGTCATGGCGATGGCGCGCAGGGATGGCCTGAGCATGCGCCGTTCGATGCGATCCTCGTCTCGGAGGGCGTGCCAAATATCACGGCGGCGCTTCTTCACGAGCTTAAAATCGGCGGCTGTCTGGTCGCTCCTATTGGCGATAACCCGCGTTCGCAGGAGCTTGTGAGAATTACACGCGTAGCCGAGGAAGAATTTGAGCGCGAGGATATCGCCGATGTGCGCTTCGTACCCTTGATCGGCAAAGACGGATGGGAAAGCCCCGAGGATGATTGGCGCGTGAAGCCGCCTCGGGTGGTCCGCGCACGGCCGGCTGTCAGCGTTTCTGTGCCCTCGATGATCGCCAAGGAAGGCGAGATTTTCACTCATCTCCATGACGCGGACCTCAACCCACTCATCGAACGCATCGGCGATGCGCGCGTCGTCCTCATCGGCGAGGCAAGTCACGGGACTTCCGAATTTTACCGTATGCGCGCGCGGATAACGCAGCGTCTCATCGAAGACAAGAAATTCAAATTCGTTGCCGTCGAAGCCGACTGGCCGGATGCTGCGCGCATCGATCACTATGTTCGTCACCGTGATGTGCCGCCGTCAGATTGGACAGCATTTGCACGTTTTCCCACTTGGATGTGGCGTAACGCCGAGACGAAAAGCTTCGTCGACTGGCTTCACAAGAATAATGAGACGCGAGCCTTTGAAACGCGTGCGGCCTTCTATGGCCTTGATCTCTATAGTCTCTACAATTCCGTTCGCGTTGTCTTGGAGTATCTCGACAGCGTTGATCCCGAACTTGCCGTGATCGCGCGTGAGCGCTATGGCTGTCTTAGCCCGTGGGAGGCGGATCCCGCTGCTTATGGTAGGGCGGCGCTGACGGGCGAATACCGAAAATGCGAAAAAGACGTATCCCGTGTTCTCGTTGACGTACTGCGAAATCAACAAGACTATGTGATGCAGGATGGCGAGCGCTATTTCGATGCGGCGCAGAATGCCCGTCTAATAGCTAACGCAGAACGCTACTATCGCACGATGTACTATGGCTCGCGCGCATCCTGGAACCTGCGCGACAGTCATATGTTCGAGACGCTCAATCAGCTATTGATCCATCATGGCGATCACTCGAAGGCGGTCATATGGGCGCATAATTCGCATATCGGTGACGCCTCGGCCACAGAGATGAGCCAGCGGGGTGAATACAATATCGGCCAGTTGTGCCGTCGCGCCTTTGGTGAGGCTTGTTTCAGCATCGGGTTCGGCACGAATGACGGCACGGTAGCGGCGGCATCGAACTGGGACGCGCCGATGCAAGTCATGAACGTGCGCCCGGCCCACGCCCAGAGCTACGAACGTCTCTTCCATTTGAGCAACGCGCCGGGATTGATGCTCTCGCTCAAGGAAAACGGCGCGCTGCGCGAGAAATTGATGAGGCCGCTGCTGGAACGCGCCATTGGAGTTATCTACCGGCCCGATAGCGAACTTGCGAGCCATTACTTTGAAGCCACGCTGCCCCGACAGTTTGACGAATATATTTGGATCGACCGGACGAGCGCTGTAAAACCCATCAAGGGCATTGAACTCGAAGGCATGCCAGAGACTTATCCATTCGGGCTTTAGCTGACATCGTCCGCGGCAGCGCAAATAAGCTTTAAAAACGGTTGGGCGAGCGCATCGAGCCTTTGCGACCAGTGGAGAGCTTCGGCTTGGGCGACCTGTTTGGATAAGATCGCGAAATGAACGCATGTATCCTAAGATCCGTCCATTGCGATCCGTGACCGACGTCGCGATGACCTCCCCGGGGAAAGCGTGTCCATCTCTGCGGTGACAATCGATGGGGGGCGGCAAGCCGAGGATGAGGAATAGAAGAGAGGATCTCGCGGGGGGGGGGCGAGATCCTCTTTCTCATTTGCGCCAGTGGTTTCTACGGCATAGGCGGGGGGACCATAACCGTCATCTTGCGCGAGCGGTGACGAAGGAGGGGAAAAGAAAAGTCACCGCCAGAGAATAAGTAGTTTCAGACACAAGCATGACGTTGACTTGAATCAAACGGTGGGCGACGTCGGCTTCACAAGGTCTGCACGATGAAAATAGGAGTGATCCAGCGGCGGTGCTTCACGCTTGCCTTTCTCGATAGTCTGAGAAAGGTCATCCACCATCCAGCTGAAAAGCTTTTGTCCATCCTCTACAGTCGCCAGGCTTGGTTTGCCAGTGACACCGTTTTCGCTCGTTCTGTTTACGGGATGCGCAAAGACGAGGTTGTCCGTGCGATCCGGATCATCTGACGTTGGGACAAGCTCAGCCCGCACGATTTCCGGCGCGATCGCAAGCATAAGAGCTGTCTCGGCAGCATTGGCATGCCAATCCTGTGCATCGGCAAAATGTGCGTCACGCACGCGTTCGCTGACTGTTGCGGTGTTGATAACCGCGACCATCAGATCATCGTGATCTGCTCGCAGCATTTCGAGAGCACAGCGCAATGGCGCCGCATTCGTAACGTGACTGTTGACAATAAAGAGACGGCGAACTCCGCTGTGGTATGCCCAATCGCCAATTTCTTTGACTAAGGTGATCAATGTGACGGGCTGTAGCGCAATCGTCCCGGGCCATCTCCGGCTATGCCCAAGAGAGCATCCGTATGGAAGCGTCGGCAGAACCGGAACGCGCGTTCGCTCACCGACCGCCCGGCAGAGCTTTTCTCCTAGAATAAAGTCCATGCCGGTGCCGAGGTGCGGACCATGTTGTTCCGTCGCTCCCACAGGCAGAATTGCGGCCCCGTGGCTATCGGCTAAATCCGCCGGTAATTCAGTCCAGGTCTTATCGGCCCAATTCATGACGTTTCCCGAGTAAGCATGTGTTTGCTAGGCACCCGATTGAGTGCCATCCTCCTAGCGATGCTTCCGAACCTTGAATGACGTACGCTTCTTTTCGTCGTTGCCCCCGGCAGATGATTTCGTACTCTTCTTGATGTGAAGAGGCACATCTGGAAGGGGATGGAGCTGCGGAATGATCGCAGCCGCCAACTGCATTCGGCCGAAGATAACGCCGCGAAGCGTACTCAACTCGTCCGTGAGTTCCTGCAGCTTCACGGCTGGTCCCTGCACGAGAATAACTTCTAGCGTCTGATTTCCCGCCAAGTGCACGTGAAGGGAGCTGATAACCTCCGCAATGTTTTCGTATTGCAAATCCGCGAGCTTCTTCTGCAAGCCGCGAACCGTGTTGTCGTAAAAAAGCGTGATCGTTCCGACCATAACTTCGGTCCCGGACTCACGTTTGTGCTCAACCAGCCAATTGTGCAGCATATCGCTGATGGCCTGCGATCGGCTTGCGTAACCCTTCGCTTTAACGACGGCATCGAGCTCCGACAGCTGTTCCTCCGGCAACGACACGCTCATCCTAGCGACGAGGTTACTCGTTGTTTCTATAGACATCGGATCCTCCGGCATGCGCGCCTCCGCATAAAAAATGTGGACGGCAAATTACTGAGTTGGAATCACTTTATCATGCCGGAGGATCGATGCTTAGAAGAGATGGCTGTAGCGTTCGGTCTCCCAACTGCTGATCGACAGATGGTAGCTTTCCCATTCTGCCGTTTTGTATTTCACGAACTCGTCGCGAAGTTCCTTGCCAAGCGTTTCCTCAACGAAGGGATCGCTGGCGAATGCGGCAACCGCGTCTTGCAAGTTCTGTGGGAGGAACTGAATGCCGCGCGCTGAACGCTCGGATTCCGAAATTGCGTAGAGGTTATCTTCGTTCGGCTCGCCAGGATCAATCTTCTCGCGAACGCCTTTGAGGCCGGCTGCCAAGGCAAGCGTGGCCGCGAGGTAAGGATTCACCGCGCCGTCGGCGTTTCGTGACTCGCATCGGCCGCCGCCCATCGGGACACGCAATGAATTCGTTCGGTTGTTTGAGCCGTAAGAGTTGAAGACCGGCGCCCACGAGAATGTTCCCATCGCTCCTTGGCGGACCAGTCGCTTATAGCTATTGACCGTTGGCGCATACGCCGCGCACAGCGCGCGTCCATGGCGCAGGATTCCGCCAATGAAGTGATAGCCCGTTTCGGTCAAGCCAAGGCCTCGCGGATCGTCCTCCGGCTTGCAGGAAAAAACATTTGTCCCGGTCGAGAGATCGGAAAGCGACATGTTGAAATGGGCGCCGCATCCAGTTCTGTTTGCGAAGGGTTTCGGCATCATCGTCGCGATGAGACCTTCTTCTTTGGCGTAGTGCTTCGCCATGAAGCGGAAAAAGGTGAGACGATCGCAGGTCGTGAGGGCGTCCGAATACGTGAAATCAAATTCGAATTGGCCGTTGGCATCCTCGTGGTCGAACGAATAGAGATCCCAGCCGAGATCGTTGATGCACGACGCAACCTTATCGAGCCAGCCGAATGCATTCACGAAGCCTTGCACGTCATAGCAAGGCTTGGCGAGCTTGTCGTCGGGATCTGGGATCGACAGGCTGCCATCCGCATTTTTCTTCAGCAGATAGATCTCGCATTCAATCCCGAGGTTGAAGCCGAATCCCATGTCGGCGGCTATTGCGAGCTGGTTTTTCAGTGCGACGCGTGTGCTGAGTGGATAGGGCTTGCCGTGGAACGTGAGATCCGCTGGCGCCCATGCGAGCTTGGGCTCCCAGGGAAGTTGGATGACGCCATTAAAATCAGGGACCGAAGCAAACTCATCTTCGTTCGGCTCCTGACCTAGTCCATCAAGCGCATATCCCGTGTAGAGTTCTGAACCCTTCGCCATGTGCTTCAAATGCTCGATCGGGACGACCTTGCCTTTCGGCACGCCGTGAATATCGACATAAGCGCCGATACAATATTTGACGCCCTGAGCCTTGAGCCGCTGGTACGTTTCGTCAAGCGCTGACGCTGCACCGACTGGAGTATGTTCATTCATCGTTTTTTCCTCTTATTGGTAATTGTTGATGCCGGTTGCGTCGGCGGATGGCTTTTCTAAACGCTCCGCGAATTTGAGCTGTCTCTAGTCAATGGTGTCTGACACGTCCGTCAGTCGCGTGAAAGTTGGAAACGGTTCGTCGGATGCCGCTTCGTTATCGCTGCCGGTCGCAGCATGCTGGCTGCCATGAATTAGCATTTCCAACCGGGCTTTCGCCGCGACGTAACTGGGCGATGCCAAATCTTCGGGCGTGCGCGAACGTGGCACTGGCACTTCCATCAGTTCGATAACTTCACCCGGGTGCGGCTTCAGCACCAGGATGCGGTCTGCGAGGAGAATAGCTTCATCGAGATCGTGGGTGACGAAGACGATGGTGATATCGATCTTGCGCCAGATCTCCATCAGGTGCCTTTGCATACGGCTGCGCGTCTGCGCGTCGAGTGCACCGAACGGCTCGTCCATTAACAGAATGCGAGGCTGATTTGCCAGCGATCGGGCAATCGCCACGCGTTGTTTCATGCCGCCTGAAAGCTGGTGCGGATAATGATTGGCGAACTTCGAAAGGCCGATCAAATCGAGCCACTGCAGAGCAGACGTCTCCGGATCCCGCTTGCCGTCGTAAGACATCTCCAATCCGAACATGACGTTTTTCTTCACCGTCAGCCACGGAAAGAGGGTGTACCCCTGAAAAACCATTCCACGGTCACTGCCGGGACCGATCACAGGTTTGTTGTCGAGCAGTACGTCACCCGAAGTTTGCTGGTCGAGTCCGGCGATGATCCGGATAAGGGTGGATTTTCCGCATCCGGATGCGCCCACGACGCAAACAAATTCCCTACGATACGTCGTGAAATTGATGTCGCTCAGCGCCGTCGTTGTTTTGCCATTGCTGAAAAACGTTTTGCTGAGATTGCGCACCTCCAGAATAACGTCGCGCGCCTTGAGCCGCTGGAATCGATCGTGCACCGCCAGCGATTGCTCGAGTACCGGAAGCGAACTCATGTCCTGCATCAGCGCTAACTCCGCTTCGTTGCTTGGTCCCAGGGGAAAAGACGCCGTCCGACCCGCGCGAGCACCATGTCGACGCCGAGGCCGATGATGCCGATCATGATGATGGCGGCGTAGACGTTGGCGAAATGCTGGTATCGCGCCTGCTGCGTGATGAACCAGGTTATGCCGGAAGAGGTGCCGATCAATTCCGCGACGATGAGATATGTCCACGCCCACCCAAGCAGGATGCGTTGGTCGCGATAGAGGTCCGGCATGATGCCGGGAACGACGACGCGCGTCAGGATTGCCCGGCCTTTAGCGCCGAGTGTCAACGCAGCTTCGATCAATCCGAAGTCGAGTTTTCTGGTCGTGTTCGCGATAATCAGAATCTGCTGGAATAAAGTTCCGATAACGATGATTGCGATCTTGGGGCCGTCATAGATACCCAGGATCGCAACAGCCAGAGCTCCGAATGCGGGCGCCGGAAGATAGCGAACGAACTCGGTGAACGGCTCGATCAGCCGCGAGATGCCGGAATAGGCACCGCACAATACGCCGAGCGGGACGCCGATGAGAGATGAGATTAGAAATCCCCAGAAAATGATCGTGATGCTGTGCCAAAGGCTTTCGTGCAGCCATTGACCGTCTCGCGTCTGGGGAGGTGTCGAGAACGCCGTGAACATCGCGATCGCGACTTCATGCGGCGCCGGAAGATAAACCGGATTTGCCGGATTGCCCTCAGGCTTCGCAAGACCGGCTTTCTCCATAGCCGCAACCTGCTGATCGAATGCGTCTTGCTGAACCCGCATGCCGGGCCTGAAATAACTCACCCCGCCGGGTTGCGTGACGACGACCAGTGGATGCCAGACGAACGGCACATAACTGACGACGCACCAGAGGAGCACTGGCAATACGAACGACAGGATGCCGAGCGTGACGCGCGACGTGGGAGAAAGGGGGCGTCCGACCACAAACCAGCGCCGCGTCGACGTACGCTGTTGTGGCGCCGCCCCCGCCGTAACGGCAGGAGCGGCGACGACGCCGACGTTAGGGCTGTGCATTGGTAAGCGACGGATCGATGAAGCTGTCGACGTCGAGCTTGTCCTTGTAGACAGCGTATTTCGTGTTGAAGTCGTTAGCGATTTCGGACGAGCCGTAAAGCGATCCGAAGCCTTTGGCTTTCACAAAGACCTTTTTTGCGGCCGCCACATCGAGCAGCTTTGTTCCGGCGATCAGAGGTTTATATTCCTCTGGCTTCAGGCCAACTCGTGCGGCCATGATTTTCGCTGCATCATCGACTGTCGCGGGATCGTTGATGTATTTAACAACCCGATCCCAGACCTTGATGACCTTTTCCCAATCCGCTTTTCGCGTCGCCAGACTCGTCGGGTTGACAGTGATGACGTCGTAAATCAGGCCGGGCTCGTCAGCCGACGTATAGATTGGCGTGGATCCCGGTACTTGCTTCATCGCCTGACCTGAGTTCGGCTGCCATGCGCCAATCGCGGAAACCTCGCCGGAAGCAAGGGTTTGAGGTGTCTCATTTGTCTTGGTGTTGACGAGCGTGACATCCGATTCCGTCATGCCGTTTTTCTCAAGGCCGTTCAGCAGCAGTAAGTGCTCGACGAAGCCAACTTCGATCCCGACTTTTTTCCCCTTGAGGTCCTTCAGCGACTTAATTCCTGGAACTCCAACAATCATGTCATTGCCGTTGGAGTAATCGGTCAGCATGATCATCGTGTTCTTGGTGCCCGATCCACCCATGACGAGTGCATCGCCATTCGTCACAGTCACGCCGTCGAGCTTCCCGGCAGAAAATGCGTCCATCGATGGCACGTAGTCGAACCATTCGAAATCGACGTCGACACCGGCTTCTTTGAACCATCCTTTGTCAATTGCGACCTGCCACGCCACCCAACCAGGCCAATCGCTGTAGCCAATTTTCAAAGGTTCGGCCCAGGCGTTTGCCGCAGATACTGCGAACATTGAAACTGCCAAGACTGCGAGTTCACGGATGCGTAATCGACGCGCCATTCTCAACCTCCTGCGCAAAGGCGATAATACGAAAATCATGTTTCGTAATACTGGTCATTAGCAAGCGGCGTGCCATTGAGGCGGCGGGTATTGCATCGGTGTTTTGAGGGTATAAGAGAGGCGATCTACGCTTGGATTTGCCCAATCGACGGTCGACACGCCAAAAGACTGCGCAGTATCCATCATAGCATCACGCAGGAACGTGACGGACCCAATGCCGACAGTGGCAGACGTTCCGGCTCCAATCTTTCCTATAGTGGATCGATTGAAAAGAAGGCCTGCGGAGACTAAGGCCCTGCGATAGCCATAACTCGACGAAACCGAAGTAGAGCCAAAAATAGGAAAATTCCACCGATCGCACCAACAGCAACAAATCTTGGCCAAACCACGTCGAAACCGGCGCCTCGATAAAGGATCGCCTGTGCGAACGCCACAAAATGAGTCGACGGTGATACCTGCATGATGGTGCGCAGGAACGGAGGCATGCTTTCGAGCGGGGTGTTGGCGCCGGATAGCAAGTTCAGCGGCACAGCAACGAGAATGTAAAGCAGGCCGAGTTGAGGCATCGTACGTGCGATCGTTGCAAGAAAGATCCCGACCGCCGTCGAGAAAAACAAATAGATCATCACGCCGCACATAAACAGCGGTATGGAGCCTGCGATGGGAATGTGGAGCAGTCTCTGCACGACAAAAAACAACGAGAGGCCGACTGCAATCGTAATCACTACGGCGTTCGCCCACACTTTCGACATTGCGATTTCAAATGGCGTCAGCGGCATGACGAGAAGATGATCGAGCGTTCCGTGCTCACGCTCACGCACGACGGCCGCCCCCGCCAGGATGATCGCGAGCATATTCACGGAACTGATAATACCCATTACGGCAGTGAACCAAGCTGTCGTAACATTAGGATTGAAGGCTATCCGTACCGAGAGCGTGACTGCGGGCGGGGGAACATCCTCAATTCGAGAAACAAATTTATTGATCTCGGTCGAGATGATCTGCTCCGCATAGCTCGATCCAATGCCCGCCTGGACCATCGCGGTTGCGTCCACATTTACCTGCAAGGCCGGCTTACGCCCTCCAAGGACATCGCTTTCGAATCGGGGTGGAATGTCGATGACGAACGTGTAGCGTCCGGTGTTCATAAGCCGGTCGACGTCGCGCTCTTCCACATATTGCGGCGTTTTGAAATAAGGCGGCAGAAAAGCGCCCGCGATACGCCAAGAGAGATCCGAATGATCCTCATCCACAATGGCGATCGAAGCGTTGTGCAGCTCTTGTGAATTGCTCTGGGCCTGCGCCATTACAGCGATAGAGAACGAATATGTGACGAGCGCGAGGAGGACCCAATCGCGAAAGAAGCTGCGTAACTCTTTCAAGCCAAGCCAATAGATATTCGAAAGCTTACGCATGGCCGATCACTTTTCTTGCTTACGCAGAAGGAACAGGCTGATTGAGGTTAAGGCAGGGACGAAAAGCGCAAGTGTCGCGATGTATCGCGCAAGATCCGGGAACCCTAGCCCCTTCGTAAAAGCCCCCACACTGATCGGGACGAAATAGGTCATCGGAAAAAGACGGCCCAATATCGCTCCAAAACCGGTGATCGACGAAACGGGCGTCATCATGCCGGAAAACATCGTCGCTGGCAGGACAGTCAAAATAGAAGTCCCGAACAAGGCCGCAATTTGCGTTCCCGTGAAGGAGGAGATGACCATCCCATAGCCCGTCGTCGCAGTAACATAGATGAGCGATCCAACTAGTAGTGCTAAAAAGCTTCCCTTGAGCGGCACATCAAAAATAAAGATGGCCATCAGAAAGAGTATGAAGAAATTGAGCATTGCTATCGCGATGTACGGAAGCTGCTTTCCAATCAGGAACTCAAGCCGCGTTACCGGCGTCACGTAAAGATTGGTTATGGAACCCAGCTCCTTCTCGCGGACGATAGCGAGCGCCATCAAAATCGCAGGGATCAGCGCCAGTTGCATTGCGATCGTCGAGGGGACCATCGCATAAATGCTATCGAAGTCCTGATTGTAGCGGAAGCGGATCTCTATATCCGCGGGCGTGTCCGTATCTGCAAGGCCAACGTGACCTCGGATTGCGGGATCGGAAAGGAACTGCTGGTGCACGCCCTCAATATAGCCGTGAATAGTTTCGGCTCTGAACGGCATCGCGCCGTCAATCCAGACGCCAACCTCGGTTGGCCTCCCGCGTCGTATATCGCGCCCGAAGCCCGGCGGAATCTCGATCGTCGCTGTGACAGCGCCGCTTTTTAGCCGGCTCTGCAACTCATCCTCATTCTTGAAGGGCTCTTGTTCGACGAAATAGCGCGAGCCTCGCAGCTCACTGAGATAAGCGCGACTTTCAAAACTATTGTCTCGATCGAGAACGGCGAACGACAATGAGTTGACATCGGTCGTGATGCCGAAACCAAAAATCAGCATTAGAAATGCTGTACCGAGAAGAGCGAAGCTCAACCGGATCGGGTCGCGAAGCAGCTCGAGCGACTCTCTTATGGTGTAAGCCAACATGCGCCGCACCGAAAAGATCCTGGATACGCCCGGTGAAGCGGTGGAAATATCCCCTTTTTGTCCGACGTCCAGGATCGTCTCTGGCTCGGACTGCGATCGTGATGACGCCGATTCCTCAAGGTATGAAATAAAGGCATCTTCGAGTGTCGTCGCGTGACGCGCTTCGATCAGTTTGGCTGGAGTGTCTGTTGCCAGAACGCGTCCGGCGTCCATAAGAGAGATACGGTCGCATCGCGCCGCTTCGTTCATGAAGTGGGTCGAGACGAAGATCGTCACTCCATTCTTTCTCGACAGCTCGATCAGCAATTCCCAGAACTGGTCTCTCGCGATCGGATCTACGCCCGATGTAGGTTCATCGAGAATGAGAAGCTCCGGCTCATGAACCACGGCCACCGCGAGCGACAGCCGCTGACGGATTCCAAGCGGAAGATCTTCCGCCAGTTTATTCATGTGCTCTGACAGGCCAAAGCGCCGGACAAGGTAAGCAATCCGGCCCTCGATCGATCCAGCCGGAAGATGAAATAGTCGGGCGTGAAGCTCGAGGTTCTGACGGACAGTCAATTCGCCATAAAGCGAAAACGATTGCGACATGTAACCTACGCGCATGCGGGAACTTATGTCGTCTGCGTTGACGGGTTCTCCGAAAAGCATCGCGCTGCCTTCGGTCGAGGGCAGGAGACCCGTGAGCATTTTCATCGTTGTAGATTTGCCGCAACCATTCGATCCGACGAATCCGAAAATCTCTCCACGTTCTATATCGAAGCTTACGTGGTCAACCGCAGTGAAGTCACCGAACCGGCGTGTGAGATTACGGGCGACGATCACCGCACCATCGGCAATGCTCTGACGCGGCGGGATCGTCGGAGTGCGATGGTCTAACTTCGCCTCCGGAGGAAGCAGGTCAATGAAGGCTTCCTCGATTGCGCCCGCGCCGGTTCTCTCCTTGATGTCGCTTGGGGATCCCACCGTAAGGATCTTCCCGGCATTCATCGCGATCAGCCAATCGAAGCGCTCGGCTTCCTCCATATAGGCTGTTGCAACTAAGACGCTCATGCCCCCGCGATGCTCGCGCATCCGCTGGATAAGCTCCCAGAATTGCCGCCGCGATAGCGGATCGACGCCTGTTGTCGGCTCATCGAGTATCAAAAGATCCGGATCGTGAATGAGCGAGCAGCAGAGGCCAAGCTTCTGGCGCATGCCGCCCGAAAGTTTTTGCGCCGGCCGATCGGCGAAAGGTCCGAGACCCGTGCTATCGAGAAGTTTGGGGATGCGTTCTTCGCGCTGGCGCCGCCCCTGACCAAAGAGCCGGGCAAAAAATTCGATGTTTTCGCGCACGCTGAGATCAGGATAGAGGTTCTTGCCGAGGCCTTGCGGCATGTAAGCGATACGCGGACAGACTGCCTCGCGGTCCACGGCCTTGGACATATCCGCGTTCAAGACCGTGACGTGCCCCGATTGAAGCATGCGCGCGCCCGAGACTAGCGCAAGCAACGTCGATTTACCGACGCCGTCCGGCCCAATAAGGCCGACCATTTGGCCGGCCGGAATCTCGATTGTTAGGTCGTCGAGCGCGAGGATGCCGCCATATCTGTGGGTCACGCGTTCGAGACGAGCAACTGCTGCCCCGTCCGCCATCGTCATGATCCAGCTTTCAGGCGTTCCGGCCACTCAGTCTTGGTATCGGTTCGAACGTAAGCGACTCCCGGTAAGCCGCTCCGGACGTAGTCCGCATGAGCTTCCGAGCGCGCTGGATCGATACGCACGCGCACCCGGAACATTAGCTTGTCTCGTTCGGTCTGCGTCTCGACCATTTTCGGTGTAAATTGCGCCTGATCAGCAATAAATGTCACGTTCGCGGGAATGGGATGGTCTGGATATGCATCGAGCACGATGCGGGCGTCGTCTCCGATTCTGATTTTGCCGGCCTCGAGTGTTGGAAGATATACGTCCATGTAAACGTAACCGAAGTCCAGCATAGTGAAGACTTTGCCTCCAGCCGCGAGGACCTCTCCCGTATTGGCGATGCGATAAGCAATTCGGCCGTCTCGCGGTGCAACGAGGGTATTGTCCGCAATATTCACGCGATAGAGTTCGGCGTCATGATTGGCTGCGTCCAGCGCATGCTCTGCCTCGGTGACACGCGCTTGCGCCGCGAGTTCTCCGGCTTTGGACGAGTTGAGCGTCTGCTGGCGCTGATCATAGGTCTGCTTCGTGACCCAGCCGGATTTTAACAACGACTCGGCGCGGTCCATCTCCTGCTGCGCGAGCACAACTTGAGTATGCTGCTGATTGAGGAGCGCTTTTGCCTCGCTGATGCTCTTCTTTGCCTGTTCTGCCTGAGCTTCTGCTTTTTTTAGCGACGCATCCAGGTCGCGCGTATCCATGACGGCAAGAACTTGGCCGGCCGTTACCCTGGCGCCCTCGTCAACGCGCAATTCAAGAACCCGCCCTGCAAATTTTGTCGCTATGTCGATCGGGTCAGCTTCAATTCGCCCATTGCCCATAACGATCCCAGGAGGAAGCGGAGGCACCCTGTGCATCCACCAATAACCGGCGCCGCCTATGGCTATGATGACGGCGAGAACCGCCAGGATCTTCCGCCAGCGGCCGAATGGGCCCGTCGAGATGTTCTCTGCTGGAACGGGCAATTTTGCTGTTACGGGAACGAGCTGTCGATGAGACGACGGCAGTTCTTTTAGAGCAATTGCTTCTTTCTCTGCATTTTGCTCGGATTGCATGATGGATTGCTCACTTCGCTCAATGCACGGTTAGAAGGCGTTTTGCTGGGCAATCGTTCTCGTCTGTCGGCACGAGCATTTCCAAATAAACATTGGCTACGAGGTGCGTGTGCCCGACAATCCCGCCACATGCTTACTTGCCCCTTACCTATTTCAAGTTGACGCTTAACCTTGCCCATGGATGAGAGCGTTGACTTGGAACAAATTTCCTCTGCCACGCTCCGGCTAATGCTAGGATAATTCTCGTTGCTTGATGTTCGTCAACGTTTGAACCACCGCCTCGGGTCATTTGTTTTTATGCGTCTAATCTTGGAGACGTCCTTTTGGGTATCGCAGCAATGATCAGTTTAAACCAAAGCCGATTCACGGTCCCTGCGATTATTGGCGCGTTTGCTATGCTGTGTGTCGCCAGTACCATTGCCGTCTCCGCGCCGATTGGAGAGGCTGAAGTTCCCTCAGGGCGAGAACTTTTTCTTCACCACTGTGCTCAGTGCCATGGCGATAATGGCGCGGGAGACGGACCTATGGCCAGCGTTCTGACCGTAAAGCCGGCAGATCTAACCACGCTAAGCAGACGTGCTAATGGAAAATTTGATGCACAGCGTATCGTCGAGATCATCCGCTATGGAGGCGAGATCTCCGGACATGGTACGAGCGCCATGCCAATTTGGGGCTTGATCTTTAGCATTGAAGGCGAGGGCGGAAAAGTCGGCGCCGCCTATTCGCGCATCGCTGTCATCAACCTCAAAAACTATATCGAAGCCCTCCAGAAAAAATAGCTGGCTGAGAAGACAGGAAAAGCTGCAGAAATGAGACTAAACGCCAGGCGTTTGCCGTTTGCGAATACGCGACGGTAACTGTTTCGTTGCCTTCGACCCGAGCGCTTTCGCCAACCCGCAGCACCGAGAGCGCTAGAGACGGTAAGGTTCCCCCAGCAAATCATCTCAAATTCACTGCGCCAAAAATTTCGAGGATCTCGCCCCTCCGAGGTCCTCATTTTATTTCCCCCCTTGCGACGAGTGGTGCGCGGATCGCCCCCAACGTCGCTTACTCCATTGAAGTTGCCGCATTTGCGACTGCCGCCACGGCCGAAGTGCAAATTTTGCTCTTGACGTAAGCTTGCGCCAGATCAGAATTGACAGCGTTCATTTTTCGGCACCTGGACCTTTTGCTATGTCGCCAATTGCTGCTGACGACTCTGCCCCAGAGGCATCACTCGATCATCTTGCAGCGGTATTTCAGTCCGCGATCGATGCAGTCATTTCTATCGATGGTCTGGGCCTCATCACGAGTGTCAACCCGGCGGCCGCAAGACTGTTCGGTTATACGAACGCGGAGCTAATCGGTGCGAATGTCAGTATGCTGATGCCGGTACCCGATTCGGAGCGGCACGACGACTATCTCCGGCAGTACCGTCATACGGGCCGTCGCAAGATTATTGGCATCGGACGCGAGGTTTTTGGGCGGCGACGGGATGGCTCGACCTTTCCCATGCATCTCTCGGTCAGTGAATATCAGATCGACGGCAAGGCGCATTTTGCGGGCATCGTGCGTGACCTCACACTGGAGAGGCGCTCACAAGAAGAAAGCGAACGCCAGCAAGTGCTTTTCGATGCCATCATCAAGGATACACCACGCGCGCTCGTTCTGACGGACAATGGCCGGCGGATTTTTCTCGCAAATCCTGCCGTGAAATCGGTTTTTGGCTACGATGAAGCCGAGCTCGTGGGCCAGCGCTCCCAGCTCCTCTACGAGACCGACTATGACTTTGAGCGGGTCTGGAAAGCCTCTCTCGCGGGCTCGACGGGCCTCGATCCACTGGCGGTTAACTGCCGCCGCAAAGACGGAAAGGTTTTTCCGGCCGAGGTCGTTGCAACCTCTGTCACCGCCCGCGATGGACAGATCCTCGGGCATATGCGTTCCTTCCGCGATTTGACCAAGCAGGTTGCGCAGACGGAGGCACTCCACCGGTCGCAACGGCTTGATGCGCTCGGCCAACTGACGGGCGGCGTCGCGCATGATTTCAACAACATCTTGACGATTGTCCTCGGAAACCTCGAGCAAGTTTTCGAAACCTCCGATGTTGCAGAGAAACACGATTACTGCCGGCGCGCGCTAGAAGCTGGGGAAATGGGCGCGCGTCTGACGCGCCGCCTGCTGAGCTTTTCCCGTCAGAGAAAACTGGAGCCAGCCGTCCTCCAGCTCAACACCTACATCACCTCGATGGTTGAAATGCTCGAAAGGGCCCTGGGAGAAACCGTCTCGCTATCGACGAACTTCGCACAAGATCTCTGGATGGTGTGCGTCGATCCCAGCGAAATTGAGAATGCGATCCTCAATCTCTCGGTCAACGCCCGAGACGCCATGAGGCATGGTGGCCGTGTGAGCATCGAGACCGCTAATCTCCAGCTGTCATCCGATGACGTTCTCGAAGAATACGGCATCCCGGCGGGGGATTACATACGTATAACAGTGGCCGACAATGGCGAGGGAATGTCACCGGAAATCGTGAAGCGCGCCTTCGAGCCGTTCTTCACGACCAAGGGTACCGGTAAAGGTACAGGTCTCGGGCTTTCAAGCATTCACGGCTTTGTCAAACAATCAGGCGGTAATGTCACCATCTATAGCGAACTCGGAAAGGGGACCGTGGTCAATCTCTATCTGCCACGCGTGGCGATGGAAGTGCGGCGAAATCTGCAAGAAACAGAAAAACAGGCTATCCCTCCTGCCAACTTAAAGGTTCTTGTTGTCGAAGATAACCCCGAACTTCGACAGCTTGTGGCCGAGCGAATTCGAAGATTGGGATATACCGTTGAGGAAGCCGATTCCGGCGCCAGCGCGCTGCAAAAAATTTCCGAGGAAAGCTTCGATATTCTCTTCAGCGATGTGGTGATGCCTGGGGGCATGAGCGGCTATGAACTTGGCTCCCGGGTCCGCGTCGCGAGTTCCGGTACGAAGATCTTACTGACCTCAGGGTACGACACGGAGTTCGCATCCGACCTTAATAGCACCAATGATGCGTTTCATGTGCTCCGCAAACCGTACAGGCAGGCAGACCTCGCGCAGGCGCTTCGAGACTGCCTATGACCGGCGTGTTTTTCAAGCTTATTTGCGCTACCGGACACGATGTCAGCTAAAGCCCGAATAGGTAAGTCTCAGGCATGCTTTCGAGTTCAATGCCCTCGATGGGTTTCACAGCGCTCGTCCGGTCGATCCAAATATATTCGTCAAACTGTTGGGGCAGCGTGGCTTCAAGTTAATGGCTCGCAAGTTCGCTAGACGATAAGGAAAGAATCCTCCGCACCGCCATTGCGAATGTCAAGCCTTCCATCGCGACTCGCGGATCACCGAGCAGAAGTTTCCTCGATGGAAGTGAGGCACCTTGTCGGCAATGACATCAGCCTTAACGTTGCCAAATGTCGTATCAGGCTTGTGTTTGATGCCGTCGTAGAAGGCTTGAATGATATCTTCCTTGAAATGAGCCGGGCGCGGATAGGCCTTCACCACAGCCTCTCGGGTGTCATCGGAATATTGCCCATAGGTCAAGCCTAGAACGTCCATTTCGACACCTGCGGTCGTCAGTGCAACGATTGGATGCATGAACTCAGGCACGCCCGGTGTCGTATGCAGCGCAATGGCCGTCCAGACTTTTTCTATGTCGGACGGATCGACATTATAGCTCCTGAGAAACTCGCGAGCAGCATTAGCTCCGTCTACTTCGAAACGAAGATTCGAGCTGCTGTGTTTGGGCACGAGGCCGACGTCATGAAACATCGCTGCGGCGTAGAGAAGCTCGGAATTGAAAGTGAGTTCTCGCTGCCCGCCTGCAATGGCAGCAAAGAAGTAGACGCGGCTGGAATGATTGAAGAGTAGGTCGCTTTCGGTGTCGCGGACGAACTCGGTTATAGCTCTGCCGAGCTTGCTGTCGGGCACCTTGACGCCTTCAATGCTCGTGGTTTCCAGCCTATCCGACATGGTTTGAAGCCTTTCCTCATCTCTATAATTTGTGCGGACGTTGTTGCCCCATTCGGCCGCGTGGCAGCAATCATAACGTTCGTTGAAAAGCTGCCAATTTTCGACGATATTCTGCCGATGCCCTGAGAGACCTATGACAAGGGAAGTTGGGCGGGATGGCAAAGAAACAGGTTGCACTCGTTATCCATGAAGGTGTGCAAGCATTGGACGTAGCTGGGCCGCTCGACGTCTTTGCCGAGGCAAATGCATTTCTTAGCAAAGGCGAAGGTTATGATTGCACGATCGTTGCGGGCCAGCGAGGCGCATTGCGCGCCTCCAACGGCATGCTGATTGGAGTGCATAAGACGTTTGCGCAAGCCGCACGAAGATTTCACACTGTTCTTATTGCTGGCGGCCCGGCGCTTCCAAATGCCGAAGACGAAACCGCTATGTCGAAGTGGCTTCGCACTTGGTGCAAGAGAGCAGAGCGGTATGGGTCAATCTGCACCGGAGCTTTCGCGCTCGGCCGAGCGGGTCTCTTAGACGGGCGGACGGTTACAACCCATTGGCAAAATGCTGCCAAGCTCGAAGTAGACTTCCCCAAAGCGCGGATCGAGCATGATCGTATTTTTTTGCGCGATGGCGCGTTGGTAACATCCGCCGGCGTCACCGCCGGGATTGATCTTGCACTCGAACTTGTGAGCGAAGACTACGGGGCTTCGGTCGCCCTTTCCTGCGCAAAGCGTCTAGTGGTTGTGACGCAGCGCCAAGGCGGTCAGTCGCAGTTCAGCCCATTGCTGCAGCCGCGCAGTGACCCGCGATCAGCCCTTGGTAAGGTCCAAGCATATGTGCTCAGTCACATTGGAGAGCCACTATCGGTTGCGCGCCTGGCCCAAATAGCCGGTACAAGTTCTCGCTCGATAGCCCGCCTATTCGTCAGGGACCTCAAGATAACTCCTCACGATTACGTCGAAGCGGTGCGCCTCGACCATGCGCGCAATCTCCTCGAAGCAACCGACCTTGCACTGAAATCGGTGGCTTTTGCTTGCGGATTTGGAGGCCCCGAGCAGATGCGTGCTGCATTTCAGCGTCGGCTAGGCGTAAGCCCTCAACGCTATCGAGAGAGCTTCCGCCATGCGCCGAAGAAGGCTGGTTGACGCGAGATCTTGAATTCGCAACGCTCGGGCCAGGAGGCGCATCACTTTTTGAGTCACCAGCTCTTCCTCTTGCCCTGCTAATCCGCCAAGATGATGCGCGCCAGATCGCCCGGATTTTCGACCGCTGAGAAGTGGCCAGTGTCTTTAAGAGTGATCACGTTTGCCTGTGGGATTAGCGAACGAGTACGATCCCTTTCGACAGTATGAGACCAATCAGCGTCACCGTAAATCAAGGTAACCGGTGCGCTGATGCCGCGATAAAGGTCTCGCGCTTTGCTCCAGGATCGCCAGCCGGCCAGCACTTTGCGTGCGGCGCGTTTATATCCTGGTAGGTGGGCAACTTGATCGAATTCGGTCAGCAAATCGGCAGGAATTTTTTTTGGATCGTGATAGCCGCCGCCCATGATCTTCTTGAGCACGACCTTGTTCTCCAACGACGCGTTCAACGCCCCTAGTACAGGGATTTGCAAACTGCCGATGATGAAGTTCGAGAACCAGTTTCCGCGCCGGATGCCATCGCCGTAGCGGGTTTCGTAATCGTATGGGTTGAGCGAATATACGCGCTTGATCCGCTGCGGTATCGAGGCCGCAACAGTCAGCGCAAGTGCACCTCCGATGGACTCGCCCACAAGCGTTACGTCTGTGAGGTTGAGCAATTCGATGAAGCCGATAACGCCTTCTCTCATATAGGGTTCGTCCAATCTTGCATTGGGGTCGATGGGCGAGCGGCCGTGCCCGGGCAGATCAATGGCGTAAACGGTATAAGACTTGGCGAGAGTTGGCGCTAACTCACGAAAGTATTCAAGTTGCGTTCGGATCGTATGCATGAGAACCAAGGGTGGGCCTTCGCCACTCTTTTGGAATCGCACGCTGAGCTTGTTCGAGACCTTAAGGAGGCCTGGTGCGGGTACGCTCGCGGTCGCCATAATGGTATCTCCTATATCGATCTGTAAGATTGCCGTTCAGGTAAAATGACGCTTGCGAGTGGCTTACGCGCTGAGATCTCAATCCTTCTGATCGATGATCTGCAGCGCGCGGCGTTTTGCGTCTGCGAGTACTTTTTCCGATAGCTGGACATCGTTGCTCGCCCGCGCCATGACGAGGGCCCCGAGCATCAGTCCTCCGAGCTCGATGGCGCGTTCAGTGCGTATTTCCTTTGGGCAGGACAATCCATCTGCGACAAGCTCAATGAGCTGACAGATACCGGACGCGAACGCGCCGCGAATGACGTCGCTTTGTCTTGATGCTTCTGCGCCGCACGCCGAGATCATGCAGCCCACAGTGGGATCGTCGCGGTGCGTATCGGATAAATAGTCGAGCACGTACGCCGTGAGCGCCGCACGTGGCCCAGCCTCCTCCGCTTTTCTTTCAAAGCGTTCGACGACTTCCTCGAACGCCTTCGTTGCCGATGAGGCTACAAGCTCGTCCTTCGATTTGAAGTGGCGATAAAACCCACCATGCGTAAGCCCGGCCGCCTGCATGAGATCGACGACACTGGTGCGCTCGATGCCCCGTTCCCGCAGCATCCTCGACGCCACGGAGGTGATCTCTTCATGGTGTTGAGCTTTGGCCTCGCGCGAGAGTCGCACGGCATTTCTCCTTTATTCTTGCTCTTGTTCGGTCACGCCACTGCTGTGACTTCAGCCGCGTGCGAATGAACCTTTTCAGTCGGACGGACGCGGAACCAAATCGCGTAAAGCGCAGGCAGAAAGAGTAGAATCAGGAATGTCCCGACCGCCGTCCCGCCTATCAGGGTGTAGGCCATCGAACCCCAAAAGACCGATGTCGTCAGTGGGATGAAGGCGAGCACGGCAGCCAACGCGGTGAGGACCACGGGGCGCGATCTCTGGACGGTGGCCTCAACCACAGCATGATAGTCATCGAGGCCTTCATCCTTGTTGGTCTTGATCTGCTCGATCAGGATTAGCGTGTTGCGCATCAAGATGCCGGAGAGCCCGATCAAGCCGAGAATGGCGTTGAAGCCGAATGGCTGGTTGAAGATCAGCAGCGTCGGCACCACACCGATCAGTCCAAGCGGCGCGGTCGCCAAGACCAGCCACATCGCCGCGAACGATCTCACCTGGAAGATGATCACGATCATTGTCAGTGCGATCATGATCGGAAACACGGGGACCAGCGCGTCGTTGGCTTTCGTCGCTTCTTCGATGTTGCCGCCCATCTCGATGCGATAGCCATCGGGAAGAGAAGCAATCAGTGGCTGCAAGGCTTTTTGAATTTCCAGCGATACCGGCGGCGGCTGCATCGACTCGTCGATGTCGCTTTGCACTGTAATCGTCGGCGTGCGGTCACGCCGCTTCAGGATCGGATCCTCTTGAACAATCTCGATGTGGCCGACCTGACTGAGTGGCACCAATTGGCCGCTATCGTTTTGCAGGACAAGATTACCGAGTTTGGTCGGATCCAGCCTGTCCGGACCGGCGCTACGGGCAACGACTTGCACCGTGCGGATATCTTCGCGGACTCCAGTCACAGTCACGCCGGTCAACAGAAATTGCAGTTGCTGGGCGACGTCGCTCGGTGATAATCCGATCAAGCGAAGCCGATCCTGATCAACCGTGAAGCGAACGGACGGTGTTCTTTCGGTCCAGTCTGTGTTCACATCACGCGTATGCGGATTGGCGCGCATGATCGCGACCACTTTTTGTGAGATCTCTCTTAGCTTATCGAGGTCTGGCCCCATGACGCGGAAAGCGACCGGGAAGGGTGACGGCGGTCCGAACACGAATTGCGTTGCGCGAACGCGTGCCTCGGGTACCAGTCCCTCGGCAATCTTTTGACGAATGCGCAGTTTCAGTTCATCACGTGCTTCCGAGCTTGGTGTCAGGACGACGATTTTCGCGAATGATGGGTCCGGCAGTTCCGGATCATAGGCGAGGAAGAAGCGCGCAGCGCCTTGTCCGATGAAGGAGACGATATTCTTCGTTTCGGGCTGCGTTTTTAGCCAAGCCTCGACTTTCGCGACGGCCGCGCTCGTCACTTCGATGCTCGAGCCTTCGGGCATCTGCACTTCGACAAGCAACTCACGTCGATCGGAGCTTGGGAAAAACTGCTGTTTTACCCCAGTCATACCCACACCAGCCGCAACAAAGAGCAGGACGACGAAGCCTGCCACGATATACTTGCGACGCACCGCCCAGCTTACCGCTCGTCTGAAGCGCTCATAGTTCGGAGTTGAATAAATCGCGGCGTGGCCACCTTGGATGGGCTTAATGTTCGGCAGCATTTTCACACCGAGGTAAGGCGTGAAGGCTACGGCCACGATCCATGAAGTGATGAGGGCAAAGGCGACGATCCAGAAAATATTGCCGGCGTATTCGCCTGCCGTTGACCTCGCAAATCCGACCGGCATCAGGCCGATGACGGTGACGAGCGTTCCCGAAAGCATCGGCGCTGCCGTGTGGCTCCAGGCGTAAGCCGCCGCTTTTGTGCGCTCGTAGCCTTCTTCGAGTTTCACGACCATCGTTTCGATAGCGATGATGGCGTCATCGACGAGAAGACCAAGAGCCAGGATGAGCGCGCCGAGCGTAATGCGATCGAAGTTTCGGCCGGTGATCATCATAATCACGAAGACGGCCGCAAGCGTCAAAGGTACGGCTGCTGCCACAACGATGCCGACGCGCCATCCAAGGCTCAGAAGGCTGACGATCATGACCACCGCCAAAGCGACGACGAACTTCAGCATGAACTCGTCGATGGACTCTCGGATGTTTTCAGCCTGATCGATAATCTTGTTTAAGGACAATCCGGCGGGCAGAGATTTCGCAATCTTCGCTTCTTCTTCGTCGAGTGCTTTGCCCAGATCCAGGCCATTCCACCCGTCTTGCATTACGACGCCTAATACCATCGCCGGATCGCCGTTATGTCGGATCAGAAAGGTGGCTGGATCCTCGTAGCCGCGCTTCACCTCTGCGACGTCGGAGAGCTTCAGAACACGGCCGCCAGCCACGATTGGCGTGTCGGCAATCTTTTGAAGATCGTCATATGCACCTTCGACGCGTACAAACACTTGCGGACCGTTGGTGTCGACGGAACCTGCGGCCGTGACGACGTTCTGGCGATTGAGCGCATCAAAGATCGTCCGGGCGCTGATGCCCAACGTCGCGAGCTTGGCGTACGAAAACTCGACATAAATGCGTTCTGGCCGCTCGCCGAGGATATCGACTTTTTTTACGCCCGCGACATGGAGCAGTCGCTGCCGCAGCGCTTCGGCCTCTCTGGTTAATTGGCGCGGCGGCATCCGATCGCCCTGTACGGTATAAAGAGCAAAGGTGACGTCCGCATATTCGTCGTTGATGAACGGACCGATCGTTCCCGATGGCAGTTTTAGCGCCTCATCGCCGAGCTTCTTGCGCGCTTGGTAGAATTGCTCGGGGATATCGGATGGCGGCGTCTGGTCCTTCATCTGGACCTTCATCAGCATCAAGCCAGGGCGTGTGAACGTCTCCACCCGATCATACCAACGCAATTCTTGCATGCGCTTTTCGAGAGGCTCGGCAACGAGATCCTGCATCTCTTTTGCGGCCGCGCCGGGCCACAAGGCGGTAACCGTCAAAACTTTGATGGTAAAAGGCGGATCTTCGGCTCGGCCGAGCTTGTCGAACGCATAGGCGCCCGCCAAGGTAATTGCGATGATCAGAAACAGCGTGATGGCACGTTCGCGGACCGCGAGGGCGGAGAGATTAAAGTTTATCATCGTGATGCCGTTTCTTCGCCTTCGACGCGAACGTTATCGCCGTTGTGCAGAAGTCTACCGCCCAGAGCGACCACCTGATCGCCAACGTCCACGCCGCTGCTGATGAGCGCCTTCTCTTCACCGATGCCGGCGAGCTTCACCGGTCGGAAATTCACGGACATCTTCTGCTGATCCACCAGCCATACGCCCGACGACGTGCCGTCATCGATCACCGCGCTCACAGGCACTTCAACGATATCTCTGGCTTTGAACTGCGGGATGTGGACCGTTACCGTCGCACCGAGAGGAGCATTTGCCGCCGCCCCGCTAAGCACGTATCGCGCTTCATAGGTACGCGTCGCGGGATTGGCGGCATCAGAAAGCTGACGGAGCCGAGCGATCGAGCGCGACTTGAGGTCGCCATAAAGCGTAGCGGTTGCTTCCGAGCCGATCGCAGGCCGCACGGTTTCGGGAAGATCGACGGAAGCCTCTCTTGCGCCGGCATGCGCGAGGCGCACCACGGTTTGTCCGGCAGAGACGACCTGTCCAGGTTCTGAAAGCGTCTCCATCACCACACCGTCAGCGTCGGCTGTCAGGACCGAATAATCTTCTGCGTTGCGGGCGAGTTGCGCGTTGGCTTCAGCGGCGGCGAGCTGCGCTTCCGCGTTATCCAACGCAGACTTCGCCTGTTCGTAACGCTGATGAGAGATCCAGCCTTCGCCGACAAGGTTCTTGTATCGCGCCTCATCGGCGCGCGCTTGAATGGCAGTGGCGCGGGCCGCATTGATGGCGTTTGTCTGCGCGACGATGGTGAGTTTCAGGTCGACGGGATCGAGCTTCATCAATGGCTGACCAGCTTTGACGGTCTGCCCGGTATCGACGAGGCGTTCGATGATCTTTCCGGCAACGCGGAAGCCGAGATTGCTCTGCACCTTTGCCGCAATCACACCTGTGAAGGCGCGTTCGGCGGCGCTTGCCGATTGAACTGTTGCCACACGAACGAGTGGAACGCCGCTCCTCGGATCGGCGTCGGTCGGTTTGCAAGCGGCTACGCCCACGGACACGAGCGTCAAAGCCACGACGGCGACGGATGCTTTCAATAATGACGTGCCGGCCAGATGCGAATGCCCGGCGTTCTTTTCTAGAATTTTCATCACGACCTCACTGCCTGACGGCGGTCCACTAACCTTCAAACCGACTCCCCAAATATAGATTATATTCGACATCTTAAAAGCGCAAGCAAGAAAAGATGCTGACCATAATCTTTTTTTATTTTGGGCGGAGTCAGGTGGCTAGCGACTTGGGGCGAGCCGGAGGGCGGAGGTTCGGCTATCAAGTAGGCAAAGTCTGGCATGACGGCTGCTGGCCGGTTGCCGCGACGCGACCAGATGTGCGGGGGGGCAACCGCATTAGCGTCCCGAAGTAGGAGGGAGCCCCGCGAGCCGGGAAGTTTCCGTTATTTACGGGCTTCGATGATTTGGTTTGCGCGTTTGCGGGCCGAAGCGATGATTTCGCCGGACAACTTTTCATCGTCCGTCGTGCGGGCCATAGCGACGGCCCCGGACAGAAGCGAAAGCAGCTCAACTGCTTTGTCTTTGCGCTCTGCCGCTGGGCAGGACAAACCCTCCATGATCAGGGACAGATTTTTCTTGATGCCGTTGGTGAATACGCCTCGGATGGCGCCTTGCTCTCGGCTTACATCTGGCCCGAATGCCGCAATGGGGCAGCCGATTTCGGGCTTTTTGATATGCCCAAGCGTGAGATAATCCGTGACGTAAGCGATGAGAGCCGCCTTGGCCCCCTGCGACTCGACGCGTTCCCGAAAGAGCGCGTTGAACTCGGCAAAAATCCGCTCGGTCGCCTCGGCGACGAGCGCATCCTTTGAATCAAAGTGCTTATAGAAGCCACCATGTGTCAGGCCGGCCGCCGCCATCAGATCGGCGAGACTCGTACCGACGATGCCACGTTGGCGCAGCATTTTCGACGTCTCGGAAATGATTTCGTCGTGTCGTTGGGCCATCACCTCCCGGGACACTCGCATGGTCTCACCTCTTGTTTTGAACGTTTCTTTGTTGGGATAGCTGTCTTAATTGGCTGGCGTATCTTGATCAGTCACCTTGTCCGAAGCGTCCTGATCTCATTTTCCAATCGCGTGACGCAGGCTTCCTATATGTCGACCGGCTCGCAGGCAATAGCCAGCCGCGACCAGATCCACCCATTTCAAGAAACGGCCCAAATGCCTGTTGTATCACGTCTATCCAAAGCGTCATTGCTTATTAGATGTTGATCGAAATGCAATTGTCAAGGATTGTTTGGGCGGCGTCCAAAATCGAGGGGAGACCGAGGTGGCCACTCGGTCCCACGATCGTTCTTCCTGCTGTTAGCGCTTCTTGTGCCGCACGGACGCGCCAGCATGGCTAACCTTGGCCGCCGAGGAAGCTTGCCAGGCTCCCTGCTTAGAGCCGTTGGGGTTGACATAAGAGCCGGCGCCCATAGCGCGGTCGGTCTCTTCGAGAGCCTGGACGTTAAGCGCACCAGCAGAAAGGGCAGCGGCCGCAACAGTGGGGAGGAGAAAACAATTGTGTCGTACTTTGGACGTGATGCGAAAATCTAATCGCTGGAGTTTGCTAATCGTCGTAAGGCCGAATTTTCGCACCTAAGGCGGCCTCAACCGCATCAAGCAACTTTGCCTGCCGTCAGAGCGGTATGATGCTTTTCGATTTTGTCGGCGAGATAGCGGCTATCTTCATCGATAGCGAGGAATCGGCCGGAACCCCAGGTGTTTAGCCAACCCAAACCAATGAAATAGAAGCCGGGAACATCGCAGACGCCGCGATCGAATACGGGTTTTCCGCGCGCGCCGAACACGTCCACCTCGATCCAAGAATAATCCGGTCGGAAGCCAATAGACCAGATGACCGACGTGATGCCGAGCGCCGTGGCATCGATCTCCGTCGTTTCCGTCTCCGGGCGCCACAGTTTCTGGAATGCAGGCTCTGCCGGTACTTCGATGCCGTTCTTCTCGATGTAGGCGTCGATCTGCTCGCGGATGCCGACATAGCTCTTGTCGGCATCGTCGAGATTCTTTTCGAGATCGGGATCAAAGCTAATTTTTGCGCCGTTCATGCCGGAAACAGAACCGTAAAGTGATACGCCGCTATCGACGACGAACCGGCGCAAATCGATTTCTTTGCCGCCGTCGCGACCGGACATGTAATGGTTGGTCTGCGTGAGCGCCTTCATCGGATCCGGGTGTTCGGCGATCGTGATGGCGTAGTGGCCCATGTCATAGAGCCAGTCCGTTGCATCACGACCGCGATACTTGCGCGGACTGCGCGGCGCTGGGCCTACCGCCAAGTGGACCTTACGCCCGTCGCGAACGAGATCTTCCATGATCTGCACGCCGGACTGCCCCGTGCCGACAACGAGCGTCGCGCCTTCTGGGATCTGGGATGGCCGACGGTAATCGACGGAATGAATTTGAGTGATCGCGGGATCGAGATCTTTCGCGTATGGCGGCACGATCGGATTGTCATAACCCCCTGTTGCGATGACAACCTGATCGCAGATCCAGCTACCGATCGATGTTTCAATGGCGTATCCGCCTTGCTCGCGCGGAGCGATCCGCGTTACCGCGACGCCCTCACGGAGCGGCGGATTGAACGAGGATGCGAAGCCGTCGAGATAGTCCGTGATCTCGTCCTTCAGCATGAACCCGTTCGGATCATCGCCGGCATAGGGATAACTCGGCAGTCTGCATTGCCAGTTCGGCGTGACGAGGCAGAACGTGTCCCAGCGATTCACGCGCCAGGAGTGAAACTTCCTGTGGCGCTCGAAGACGATATGCGCAATTCGCTTCTGCGTCAGATAATAGCTCACTGAAAGTCCGGCCTGCCCGCCGCCGATAACGACGACAGGAATATGCGGTACGCCGATATCTTTCATGTCCGTCTCCTTAAGTGGCCTGATGTCCAGACAGGCCACCTCGGCGTCTGGCGTCGCTTCGAACAATTTGACCCGCGTCTCGATGCGATCGAGTTGCCCCATGGCGGCGGCGCAGGCATATCCGTACTTGCGCATTACGCGTGATGAAGCGCGCTCCATCGCGATACGAGCGCGCAGAAGAAATTCCTGAAGCGGATAGCTCGCGCCCGGCGTCAATAATTCCGAGACAATGCTTGATGGCGAATAGCAGTGCTCCGTGCTGCCATCGGGCCAGCGCAGGGTGAAAGAGGTCTCAGGCATGTTCGCAATTCCGCTGCCGAAAGCCGAGGTAGGGTTCGTTCGCGTAGTTCCAGAAGGGGGCCGTTTCACCGCCCGCGGAAAAGCGTACTTCGTCCCCGTCGAAGACGCTCCCGATCACTGCCGCGCTGATGTCGCGATCGGCAAAGTGGCTGACGACGCGATCGGCAAACGCCACGGGTACGGCGAGAAGGAAGCCGTAGCTTGGGAATGCCCGCAGCCAACGCGATAGCGAGATGCCGGCAGGCGGATCGATCGCGTCGAGGTTGAGCTCTATTCCGACGTCGGAGCTTTCCGCGAGCATCAGCGACGTGCCGGCAATGCCGCTCTGGCTGACGTCCTTGCCTGCGGATACGAGATCGTCTTCGGCAAGACGCGGGAGAATCTCGAGATCGTTCCGAAGTCGGTCGGCCGGCGCGCCCCCTGCAGCGAAGAAGTTATCGTAGTTGCGGAAGGCACCGCGCCTGTCTATCGCGGCGATGATGACGTCGCCCGGCGTCGCGTCGAAACTCGTGATGATGGCCTTCGCGCGGCCTAAAACTGTCACGGCGAGGCTGAGCTTGGTTGCGGAAAAATTCGTATGGCCGCCGACAAGGGGCACGCCGTAAGCATCCGAAGCAGCTTTGAGGCCGGCGAGGAGGGGCCTGGCGAGATCGCTATTCGGCGCCCAAATCTGGTCGATGAGCGCGACACCGCGTCCGCCCATCGCGGCGATGTCGGAAAGGTTCACCATCACGCCGCACCAGCCTGCGAACCACGGATCGCTCTTCACAAATTGCGGAATGAAGCCTTCGCCTGCGAGAAGGTCGTAGCCGCTGGCGTGCGGCAGGATCGCGGCGTCGTCTCCCGGGTGGCCGACGCTTTGTTGGGCGAGGCCAAGGCCCTTGGCAGCGTCGCTGATTGCCCGCTTGGATTGGATCGCAGGATGATTGCGCAGCTCTTCGATCAGAGCGTTGAGTGCTGAGGCCGTCATGCCGCGATCCTCCGCGGCTTGTGATACCAGCCCATGGCCTCGTTCAAGATCGGCGGATAGTGGGCGAGATTCGCGCTCATGAGGCCATGTGGTCTGCCGTGCAGTTCAACCATCTCAAGCAGCCGCCAGTTCAGACGGCGGAACAGGATGACGTTCTGCTCCTGCACATGCGCGTGAAAGGTGTGGCAGCCGCGCGTGTTCGCCAGCGAAACAGCGAAGCGGATCAGCTCAGCGCCCAAGCGGCCGACCTGGCGAAAGTTTCGGTCGACGACGAGGCGCGATCCCCACCAAAGACCGGGCTCGGCCTGGTGAATGCGGACTGTGCCGACCACCGCATCGGCTTCGTGTGCGTAGGTTGAGATCGCCACGAGATGCGTGGCGATCAGATCAATGTCGTCGCGGTCGTGCTCCTTGAAGATTTTCTGCTCTTCGACGAACACGCGCTTGCGCAGATCGGATGCGCCGCGCGCTTCCCAAGGCATGGAGGCCGCACGAATGAAATAGCCTGGGCACTGATACGGACGAGGCTCGATCTCGATCATTGCATCACTCGCAGCTTTTCATAAGTTGAGAGGGCTGAGCAGGCGCCGCACTTGCCGCAACCAGCCTTGATGTTCTCCGATGCCATTCCTGCCGCGACGATCATTTGGCCCAACGGGCGCAGGATCGACGCCATGAAGTCGGCGCTGGGTGAGGGATGACTTTCGAGCGGCGTGCCGGAGATCGGGACGAAGGGGACAACGAAGGGATAGACGCCCATCGTCACGAGTTTCTCCGACACGGCGAGGATGGCGTCGGGCGCATCGCCGAGGCCGGCGAGGATGTAAGTGGAAACTTGTCCGCGGCCGAACACTTTCACGGCGGCTTCGAAAGACGAGAAATATTTGTCGAGCGGGACGGACGCCTTGCCGGGCATGATCTGTTCGCGGATTTCTTGTGTCACCGCTTCGAGATGCATGCCGAGCCCATCGACGCCCGCCTCCGCCATGCGCTGGTGCCACATATCGTCATCCGGCGGCTCGCATTGCGCTTGGATTGGGATATCAATGGCGGCTTTGACGGCGCGCGCACTCTCGGCAAGGATCGCGGCACCGCGGTCTTTTCCGGGCGGCGTGCCGGTCGTCATCACCATGTGCTTGACGTCGTCGAGTTCGACGGCCGCCTTGGCGACCTCGGCCAACTGTTCCGGCGTCTTGCGCGCGATGGTGCGGCCCGCGGCGAGGCTCTGGCCGATGGAACAGAATTGGCAGGTCTTCTTCCGGCTTTCATAGCGGATACAAGTCTGCAGAACCGTGGTCGCCAGAACGTCGCGCGAATGCAGCGTAGCGATGTGGCTGTAGGGGATGCCGTCTTCGGTCTGCAAATCATAGAAGCGTGGACGGCCGGGAAAGCGGACCTGCGCGATTTCGCGACCGTCTCTCGTAATGCGCGCGCGGCCATCGGCGCCCGGAGCCTCGACCAGAAACGGACTTTCAAACGCAGGTGCGGTATGGACCGGTACCATCACCGTCTTATCGCCGATCGTCAGAGCCTTGTGGTCGGAGGGTCCTGCGCCGCCACGGCGGCTTTCGTGGCCGGCGCGCGGATCCAAGAGACGTACGCCGCGTGTCTGGAGTTCGTTGATGAGAGCCGAGTCAGACATAGTTCGCCTCCTCCTCGATCGATTGAGTCTCCGATGTTTGTGCTGCGTTCGATATCTCGCGGGCGTTCGCGGGGCGTGTGTCGTGGACGAGATGCAACAGCTCGGGCCGTGCGTAATGGCCGACGCTGTCCATCATCCGCTTGCGCTTCGTGATGAGCCGCATGTCGAGGTCGGCGATAAGGATGCCTTCGCCATTCGTGATGGGTTCAGCGAGGTGGCGACCTTCGGGCGAGACGATGCAGGTCATGCAGCCGTCACGCATTGCGGATTGCAGCTTGGGATCGGGATGAATCGATGCGATCTGCTCTTCCGTGAGCCAAGCCGTGGCATTGACGACGAAGCAGCCGGCTTCGAGAGCGTGATGGCGCATCGTCACCTCGATCTGCTCGCCGAAGATCGGACCTACAAGACTGCCGGGGAAATGCGCCGCGTGGATCTCCTCGTGCTGTGTCATCAAAGCATAGCGGGCAAGCGGATTGTAATGCTCCCAGCAGGCGAGAGCGCCGACCCGGCCGACTTTCGTCTCGACGACCTTGAGCCCTGCGCCGTCGCCTTGGCCCCACACCATGCGCTCGTGATAGGTCGGCGTGATCTTGCGCCGCTTTAGTAAGAGCGAGCCGTCGGCGTCGAAGATCAGTTGCGTATTGTAGAGCGAGCCGTGGTCTCTCTCGTTCACGCCGAGAACGATGACGACGCCGCGCTTGCGGGCGATGTCGGCGACCGCATTCGTATCGGCAGAGGGAACGACCACCGCTTCCTTATAAAGTTCAAGATGCGGTGCGCCCTGAAGGACCGGAGGAAGGACGAACGAAAAGTAGGGGTAGTAAGGAACGAACGTCTCCGGGAAGACGATGAACTGTACGCCTTTGTCGGCCGCCTCAGTGATGGCATTCAACACGCGCTCGATCGTGCCAGCGCGGCCCTTGAGGTCGGGGGCAATCTGGACGGCAGCGGCACGGATGGTATCGGTTCGCACGACTGTCTCTCCTTCTACGCAAGCGTGTTGCCGGTTGGAGCCGGACCGGCTCGTGCGCGGTCCGGCTCGGGGATCAGACGGTCCAGGTGTCGAGGATGACGGCGTTGGCCTTCTTGTGCAGAAGGACGCAATCGAGAACGTCCTGCGGTGCGATGGGACGAATGCCGGGGAGTAGCGACGGCTCGCCGTGGCCATAGAGCGCCTGAAGCGCGAAGCGACAGGCGTAGACCTTGCCGCCTTCCTTCATGAACTTGTTGAGGTTGGCGGCGAAGTTCTGGTGGCCCGGAAAAGCTTCATCACCGAGGGTTGGGAAGCCGCGCTGTATGCCAAGCGTGACACCCGGCCCGTAGAGCAGGATCGACGTCTCGTAGCCTTTCCGGTTGAGGCGGATGGCATTCAAGATGTTGACCAGACCGATCGAGCCTTCGAAGGCCACGGTGTGGAACGTCACCAGGGCTTTCTCGCCGGGCGAGGCTTTGACATCCTCGAAGACCTTCTCCTCGTAGTCGACGAAGTAGTCGCCGGCCTTATGGGCTTCCTGGGTCACTTGCGGCATTGCAGGCCTCCTTGTTGCGCCAACATGATTGAATGTTCTGTCGATAATATGCATACATTTGGCGGTCAATAAGACAATCAATTATCCATACAATAAAGTCGCGTAATTTTCTCTTTTGTCGATTTTTTGGGCATAATGGTGGGATTTTTGCTTGAAATTCCGGCGAAAGGAGCGCTTCAATTTCCAATATTTGCATGGCCTACATGCATACAATATTGCATCCATACAATCTGCTTCAATTTCCGTGCGGCATCACTTAATGGTTCGGTTGAGGAGAACGCAGATGGCGACCTGGAGACCGACGCTCACCGACAGCGGCAAACCGCGATACCTGGCGATTGCCGACGCCGTGGAAGAGGACATCCGTAACGGCACCCTCGCGCCGGGGGATCGCCTGCCGCCGCAACGCAAGCTCGCCGAATGGCTTGGAATCGATTTCACGACGGTTTCGCGGGCCTACACGGAGGCGCAGTCGCGCGGGCTGATCGATAGCCATGTCGGACGCGGCACGTTCGTTCTCGGCACGGATGCGGGCGATGTCGGCCCTGATCCCGCGAGATCGAGCCAGGAAGATCTGGCAATGAACATGCCGCCGGAGCCGACCGACGCCGCACTTCTCGCCAAGATGCGCGAAGGGCTCGAGTACGTCTCGGCCAACCTCATTCCGCTCCTTCGGTATCAGTCCGCGATTGGCGGCGAGAAAGACAAGATCGCTGCCTCGACTTGGCTATCGCTAAGGGGCATGGTGCCGAAACTCGACCGCGTGGCGGTGACGCCCGGCGCTCACGCGACGATGACTGCGATCCTGGCGACGATCACCAATCCCGGCGACATCGTTTTATGCGAGCGCATCACGTATCCCGGCATCCGCGCGATCGCCGGCCGCCTGCGTGTGAAGCTCGTTGGAGTCGAGATGGACGGTCAGGGCATTCTGCCTGATGCCATCGAGAAGGCCGTCAAAGCATTTGGCGCGAAGGCGCTCTACCTCAATCCTACTTTGCAGAACCCGACAACGATAACGGTGCCGACCGAGCGCCGCTTGGAAATATCGCAGGTGCTACGCAAGCATGGATTGCCGCTGATCGAGGATGACGCCTATGGATTCATGCCGACAAAGGCGCCTGCACCGCTTGCGGTCTCGGCGCCGGAGCTCAGTTGGTATATCGGCGGACTGGCAAAATGCATCGGCGCGGGTTTGCGTCTTGCCTATACGGTTGTGCCGTCGGCAAAGGACGCTTATGCGCTCGCCGAAGCCTTGAAGGCCGTCTCCGTGATGCCGTCTCCGCTCGGAATGGTGTTGGCGACACGCTGGATCGAAGATGGTACCGCGGATCGCATCCGCCGGTTCATCCGCGCCGAAACGGCGGCTCGTCAACAGCTCGCATCAGAAGTGCTAAAAGATTTCGACTACGTCTCCGCCGAGAATGCCTTTAACGTCTGGCTTCGTTTGCCGGAAGGTGCTGGACGCGCCGATATCATTGCTCGCATGGCTGGGCGGCATATCGGCATCATTCCGTCCGATGCATTCACCGTTGGCGGTTCGCCGAGCGAGCATGTCCGTGTCTGCCTTGGAGGCTCGATCGGCCGTGAGGCGCTCAGATCGGGACTTCTCTTCATGTCACACACGCTCACGCAGAACGCCTATTCCGGATAGACGTCTCGTCGAAATCAGCTCAGGCCGAGCGTGTCACCTTGCAAAGTGCGAAACTGCTCGCACCGGGGCGTAGCTAGCGTCAACTGTCCGAGCGTTGTTCGGAGATGAGGTCCTTCATCCTGGACCGTCGCTATTCGGTGGAGCGCAGCAGCTATGAGATATTTTCGCTAGCCCGTTCTCATCGGCGAGTGAGCAGGCTGCGGCTGAAATTGCGCGGACGCTCCTCGCCGCCACATTACCGGTGGCGCGCTGCTGATCCAGTAGCGACGTGCGCGATAGCCAGTCGGTCACCCGAAACCAGAGCATTTGGTTCTGAGCGCCAAGCGGTAGGGGCGACTTTAAAGCTCGTCGAACAAGTTAACCCATCGTTAATCGTTCAATCGCACCTTCTAATGGTAATCGAATCGTATTTTTATACATTTCAAGGTGACAAAATGCTCACCATCCGGTTTTGGGCCATCGTCGTTGCAGCGATGGCCGCTGCAAGCCCTGTCTTTTCCCAGGCCGCGCAACAGCAAATCGAAATTACGGCGACAGTCAATAAGGCTTGCACGATCAACGGAGCTTCGACCGGCACTCTCGATACCGCCACGATACCGATTGATGCGTCTGGCAATGTGGTCACGGGAGCGATCACGCCAGCTAACGCGCCCTACGCGAATGTTATCTGCAACGCTCCTTCAACGATCCAGCTGACGTCTCAAAATGGTGGCGTAAAAAATACTGCGACCCCGCCTTCCGGCTACACCAACATTATCGACTATCAAGCGTCAGCGACATGGAACAGCGCGACGGCGACCATCGACACAGCTACAATTCCGACGGCCAACGGAACGGAATCTGGAACGGCACAACCCGTGTCGGCGGGATCCGGCTCCCTCCAAGTGACCATTAATCCAGAAGCCAATTCATCCTCGCTCGTTGGCGGAACATACTCAGACCTCTTGACGGTACTTTTGACACCTCAATAAGCGCATTCCAGTCGCGTCACTTCAGTAAAAAAATCGAACGACAATGATAGGGCGCACTCAATGCGATTTCCCGGCCGGCGCTTCGCTGCCTATCTTTTCTTTCTATTCTGCGGGGTCCCGCCGTCATTAGCGATGACGGTCACACCGATGCAGATTGAAATGTCGTCGACCGGACGGCTGAGCCGCGGCGTGATTACCGTCGTCAACGACAGCGAAGTTCCGCTTCCCGTCGAGATCGTCATCAAAAGAGCAAACCTCGATCCACGTGGCGTGCCGCACCTTTCCAACGCGGGTGACGAGTTTCTTGTAATGCCCCCGCAAGCGCTGATCCCTCCCGGCGCCACGCAAAATTTTCGTCTTCAATGGCTAGGAGAGCCACTGCTCGAAAAAAGCGAGAGTTTCTTTTTCTACGTCAATCAAATTCCAATCAAACTCTCGGGGAGCCGCCACGACGTCCAACTGGTTTTCAGCGTTGGAGTCATGGTGAACGTCGCTCCCCCGCGAGGCCAACCCGCGCTGAATGTCGTCGGCAACAGCATCGTAACCGACAAAGGCGGCCGACATTATCCCGCCATCACCGTGGAAAACCCGACGAACGTCCATGCATTATTTCCGCAATCCGTTGTCCAAGTATCGAGTGGGAGTTGGTCTGAGACAATATCGAGCGGTGAACTCGCGCAGTTCATAGGTATCGGCTTGGTACAGCCTGGCCATCGGCGACGCTTCGTATTGCCCGTTCCTCTGCCACCAGGCGCGACCTCAGTGCAGTGCCGGCTTCAATTCGATCCTCGACGCTAGGCATGCGCAGTGTCTGCGACACCCCCATTCTCGCGAAGTATCGGCAAGAGACAAAGGATATTTCAGTACGTATCGCTGCTGCCCCTGCAGATTACCCTGGTAGTGATGCTGAGTAGTACGTTCGCCGTGAGCGCCACGCCCGCAGGCGCCATAGAATACGCGAAGCCCATCTCTTCTCTCCTGAACTCGACAGGAAAAGCCATTGATATGGAGGTGCCGCTCACGACCAATGGAAAAGAACTGGGCGACATCGCGATACGAATTAATCCGGATGACACGCTGCTGATCAACCGCTCCGCGATAATGTCGATGCTGGCGAGTCTGCTCGACGGGAAATCCCGCGAAGATTTGTCTGCCATTCCATCCAAGGGGTACTTTATCGCACTGACCGACGTGGAAGCAGCTGGGTTTGACATTCGTTTTGATCGCCCCTTGCAAGAACTGCAGTTCAAACCGCGCGTCGCGCAGTTGGCCACGACCGATATCTCTTTGGGGAAACAGCGTCGCGCGCCATTGAGCTCGACACTTGCCGAGCCGGCTCGCACGTCGGGCTACGTGAACCTCTATGCGAGCCTCGACCATCAGTGGGAGACGAGCTATCCGGCGCATGAGGGCGCCGATACAAGCGGCAGGCTAGAAATGAACTCTGCCGTACGAATTGGTCAGTTCGTGTTCGAGAATAGCGGCGTGCTGACGGGAACCGTCGATGTCAACGTCTGCCCGACGCAGGCTATCTGCACCTATCAGCATACCCCCGGCTTCAAGCGCCAAATGTCCCGCTTGGTTTATGATATGCCTGCCGAGCGAATTCGCTCCGAGCTTGGCGATGTCGAACCGCTCGGCATCGGGTTTCAGCAGTCTCCAGAGCTTCTCGGCTTCTCGTTTGAGAAATCCAGTCGCAAGCTGACGCCAGGGGATACGCTGGAACCAGCAGGAGGTGGCTCTTTCACAATCAATCAGCCCTCCAAAGTCGAGATAATCGTCAACGGAATCGTTCAACAACAGCTCCGCCTGGACCCAGGAAGGTACAATCTCCGCGATCTTCAATTGGCAACGGGTGCGAACAATATCGATGTCGTCATCACCAACGACGCAGGCTTGCAACGAACCGTACGATTTACCGCATTCTTCGACGCCAACCTGCTGGCTCGCGGAAAAAGCGAATGGGGCCTCACAGGAGGGCTACCATCATACTTGCGCGACGAAAGCCGGGATTACCTTCCCGACCTTTACATGGCCAGTGGCTATTTTCGTTATGGCATCTACGACGCAGTGACTGCTGAGGGCGACATTCAGGCAAACAAATACGTCGCGATGGCTGGAACAGGCGCTTTGGTCGATACCGGCATCGGCCTTGTAAATCTGCGCACCGCGATGTCGGCAGGACAGCCAGGAATAGGCGCAGCATTCGGGTTGGACTGGAGCGTCGTAAACTTTGCGGGCCTACTTGCTGCGAGCGGTGAAAGCTTTCGCTTCTCGAGCGAGTACCGCAGTCCTCATTTTCATTCTCCCGGCGACATCAACACAGCGGACACCGGCATTCTCTTTCCCGAATGGAATTATTGGCTGAACCTCAGCGCGACGTGGTCAGCTCCCGTCAGCAACGAGACGACCATGGCGCTCTCCGCGCGCTACCAGTTCGTCAACAACGCAGAATTCGGCCAATCGATCTATGATTGGAGCACTGATCGGTATGGCGCCGACGTGACGTTCTCCCGTCCACTGACCCGGTCGCTTTCGGGCAGCTTGACCGTCGGTGTTTCCAACGAAACTTTCTTGGCTACTCTCGACCGCGTGCGCGATCCCAGCCCCGAGTTCCGCATCGGCGTCCGTCTATTTGATAGGCCCGACGATTTTACAAGTGTTACTGCTGGCTACGACTCGATTGATACACAGACTGATGTTTCGGCTTATCGCAGCCAGGGCAACGGCCTCGGTCGCTGGGACACGAGCGTGTACGTTCAGCATAGCGACTACAACGCCCAGGCGTCTGTGAGCGCGAGCGCGGGTTACTATGGGAACCGTGGTCAGGTCAGGATCATTCAGAATTCCGGCTTTGAGGGCATTTCGTACTCGAACTTCGCCGTCGAGCCGGGACCAGAGAGAACATCTTTACAAGTAGGTACGGCGATCGCCTTCGCAGACGGTAAGATCGCTATCGGAGCTCCTATAACGGGAGATGCGTTCGCGATTGTCTATCCTCATCCGTCAATAGAGAACAATGACATCACCATTGGCGATAATGAGAATATAAAGGCGATTGCCGACGGATGGGGACCGGCATTGGTAACGTCGCTGCCGGCTTATGCGCCTTATACCATTCCCGTGGACGCCGATGATTTGCCGCCGGGATACAGCCTCGGTGCCGCGGCCTTCGATACATATGCTCCGTTCAAAGCCGGTTACGCCCTTGAAGTTGGCTCCGACTACTCCGTGTCGGCTTATGGAACGCTCGCTTTGGCGAACGGAGAGCCGGTTTCGCTGGTGAGCGGTGTCGCGCGATCGGTCAACCACCCCGAGAAAACCGTAACGATTTTTACGAATGCGGCCGGACGTTTCGGTGCCGACGGTTTGGCGCCCGGAGGCTGGCTTATCGAAATGCAAACTGACGGAACTCCGACAACGTTTGTCCTTGACGTCCCAGCGGGAACGAAGGGCCTGTTCAAAGCAGGAACGCTCCATCCAAAATGAAAATCAAAGCGACATCCCGTCCGGCACTTCTAGGCTTCGCTATAGCGGTTGCCTGCGCATGTGGATCGCAACAAGCTCAGGCGGTCTGCGCAATTCTTTCCTCTTCTGTCAGCCCTCTGAGTATCAGCACGGGAACGTATTCCCCGCCGAATGCGCCAAGTCCGCAATCTCTCACAATCACTGTGAGCGGCACATATCTCGCAGCACTGGGAGACCTCGCCGGCGGCTGCGCGATCGCCGTCGCCTTCAACCGCTCTTCTTTGCCCGCATCAATGGCGCTCACGTCCGGCGGTTCGGCTTCGATGCCATATACGCTGCAGTCGGCGTCCTCCGGCGGCAATAGCCTGCTTTACACCGGCAGTGGGCTTCCGGCCCAGTCAAACTCACTGCTTTTGAATTTTCCCGCGTCAACCTTGAGCATCGCCTCTTTTTCCGTCTCAGGAACAGTGTGGGCGCTCGCACAACCGATCGATCCTCAGCAGGCTGGCAGTTATCTTGACAATCTGACGGTCCGAGTCTTCTCAAGCACCCTTGCTGGAATTCTGCAAGGACAAGTGTCGAGCCAAACATTCACCGTCACAGGGCAAGTCGCCAAGTCCTGCACCATCGGCGGCCTGTTTCACCCCGCTGCAGACACCGCCACGATTCCGGTAACGGCAGGCGGACAAGTGGTGACAGCAGTGATCAACAAGTCCTACGCCAATGCTGTCTGCAATACACCGTCGTCACTGCAGCTCACCTCACAGAATGGCGGCGTGACGACAGCGAGCACGGCAGCAGGTCTCCAGAATTTCATAAACTACAGCGCGTCGGCGAGCTTCTCGGGTGCCTCCGCATCCGTCGATACCGCTACTAATCCGGCGACTGGCGTGCAAGAGTCGGGTAGTCCAGCGTCCACCTCCGGGAGCCTCCCATCAGGGACGCTGTCAGTGTCCATTGTTCCCCAGCTCAACAGCAAAACACTGGTGGCGGGGCCCTATGCTGACACGCTCACGATCACGATCTCACCTCAGTAGCGCTCACACGCATGAAATGGTCCGCGCCGAAAAGCACTATGGCGGTCGCCGGTCAAACGGGTGTGTCGTCATGGCTGGACACGCGATTGGCTCAAGGTGAAGACGAAAGTCTGGCACGGAGCGAACCGCGATCAGTTCGACATGATGGTTCGGGGAGGTCGGCCTGAGTTATTGCTAGCGGCGCTTGATGTCATCACGTTGTTTGAGGATACGGCTCCTCGTCCGAAGTAGACGTCGGTCGGGGTGAGGTTGTCCAGGCTTTCGTGGTAGCGGCGTGATTGTAGTGATCGACGAAGCCGGCGATGGCGCGTTCGAGGTCACCGGGAAGATAGTAGTTTTCGAGCAGGATGCGGCTTTTCAACGAGAGGCGCCGGCGCTCGATTTTCGGGACGTCGTACTTATAATACCAGTTTTGGGAACCGGAGCGACGAAGGAATATTTGGCCATATCCGACATGCTCGATTTGTAGCAACAAATCGTAGCAGTCGAGTAAAGAAAGCCCTTGTTTCTCAATGGCTTCTATAAAATCAATGGCTTAGCTCGAATTGGCGCCTCGTAGGGGCGGGGTGTAACAAATTGATTTCAAACGATAATACCGACTGCTACTGCTCTATTCAGTAGCAGGCTTCGGATGCAAATGCCAGGCTTTGTGAGGGCAGTCGATGAGGGGTTTCCACCTCTTGGCTCAGTGAGCCAGTTCCTTATGTCCAACTCCAGTCATTTTAATGCACGGATTCCAACGGCCGTTCGCTAGCCGCCAAGAGCGGCAGGCATGTTTGTGCTCCATTGGGAGTCGACTGCGCGCACCCGGCTGATAGCCGACGGCGCTCCATTGGAATGCTGAGGAAAGCATGAATAAGCATCGCGCAAAGATGAAGCACGCCTACGGCAAGTTCCTCGGCATTCTGCTTGGCGGTATCATATGCTCAGGGTTTGCACCGCTGACCTCGAAGGCCGACGTCCACGCGAAAGGCAACAACAGCGCGGGCTCGGGGCCCATTGTCAGCACCGTCGACGGACGCCTGCGTGGTCTCGTCCGAAACGGCATCGATATTTTTCTGGGCGTTCCCTATGCAGCGCCTCCCGTTGGGAACTTGCGATGGCAGCCGCCGCAGCCCGTCAAGCGATGGCAGGAGGTGCGCGACGCGACCCAATACGCGCCGATCTGCTCGCAGGTGACAGAGCTTGGAGCGTTTGCCGGCCCCTCTAGCACGAGTGAAGACTGCCTCTATTTGAACGTGTTTACCGCCGGAGCGGCCAAGAACGGCAAAAAGAGACCGGTTTTGGTGTGGATCCACGGTGGGGCGAATGTCGACGGCGCCTCGAACGACTACGACGCGAGCAAACTTGCGAGCGGGGGACCCAATGGGGTGCCGACAGTCGTCGTCACGCTAAATTATCGCCTGGGACTGTTTGGATTCTTTTCCCATCCTGCAATCGATTCAGAGGGCCACCTCTCTGGTAACTACGGCATTCTCGATCAGCAGGCTGTGCTCCGCTGGGTTCAGCGCAACATCGCGGCTTTCGGCGGCGATCCCGACCGAGTAGCGCTGGGAGGACAGTCAGCCGGCGCGGTGGATACCGCCGCCAATATGATTTCTCCTTACGGCAACGGCCTTTTTAATCGCGCAATCTTGCAAAGTTCGCCGGGATTTCTCGCGAGCAATTTCGTGACAAGGGACGTGGCAGAAGGCCACGGCGTTAGCTTCGCGAAGGCGGCAGGCTGCTCCGTTAGCTCGAACTTGAAAACTGCCAAATGTCTTCGAGATCTCTCGGCTGCTCGCATTCTACAATTGCAAGGAACGACGAACGCGGACGGGCGCTACGGCAGCGGCATGCTATCCATCGACGGCAACATAATTCCCCGCACACCCGATCAAGCTTTCAATACGGGAAGCTTCAACAAGATGCCCATAATGGGCGGCGGAACTCGCGATGAACTGACCTTCATCACGGGCATCACCCAGTATTTTTCGGGGCCGCCGCAGACGCCGATGACAGCGGCTCAATATTCAGCCGCTGTTGCAGCCGGCGCGCCGTGCACATTCTGCGTAGGCGGAGCCATTCCGGCGGGAACCGCCGCTCGATATCCGCTCTCCAATTACAACGGCGATCCGATGCTTGCCTATGCGCGGGTCACCACCGATTCCGTTCGGTGCCAGGAAGTAAATGTTTTAGAACGCCTCGCCTCCCAGGTCCCGAGCTACGCCTATGATTTCACGTACCAGGACGCCCCATATTATTTTCCCAAGATGCCAGGCTTCAAGCCGCTGGCGGCCCATACGATCGACATCCAATTCGTCTTCGACAAGTGGCATGGCGGCCAACTCGGCGTAAATCTCGATCAAACGACGGGTCAGCCGCGAGATCTCAATCAGCAGGAAGAAAATCTATCGGACCAAATGGTGGCGGCTTGGACAAACTTTGCGAGCACGGGAAATCCGAACGGCACGGGAAATACGCCATGGCCCAAGCTCGCGACGGGAAACACCGGCAAATATTTGCTCGAAGACGTCCCTCTGTCGACGCAATCCGTCGCGCAATTCCGGGCGCATTATCAATGTGATTTCTGGAACGCGATCTCAGGCAACTGACTCCTTCATTTCCTTTCTCGGCTGAGGGGCCGCGCAAACTCCAGATAAAAGGGGCAGTCGCGAGATCGCGCGCCCGCCCCAATTGACATCTTCAGCTCACCAGCAAGCGCTGACGTGATGAGGGCCGCAGTTGCACGGGAAGTGCTTATCCCGTTCCACGTTCCGGACGATCCACGTTTCCAGGATGTCGGCGAGTTCAAGATTGTTGTTGTCCATCATCATCATGTGGCTGTTGCCCTTGATGCCCAGATCCGGCAAGAGGACGAACTGCGCATTTCCGCCCGCCTGTTTGAACGACGCGACGGTGGCTTGGCATCCCTGCCGCCGTGCATCGCCGTTCGCCCCGACCGCGCCGACGCTGTGGTCTCCCCAGAACGATAGAAACGGAACCTTTGAATAGGCCTGCTTGATGTCTGCATCGGTCACCGGCGTGCAGCCGCCTTCGACTGAAATCAGACCCTTGACCAAGTTGGGTCGTTGCACGACGGCGCCGAGACCCAGGGTGCCGGATTGCGAATGCACGATGATGATCGCCGGTCCAATCTTGTCCAAGAGCATTGCAAGATCATTCGTGGTGTTGTCCGTGCCACCTTCCAGCGTTACTTCAGTGTTGGGTACAAGCTGAGACTGATATTGATCCATCGCTTGCAGCGGAAATCGCTCGTCGGGCCATGGCTGGCCATATGCCGGGCCGAACAGAAAATTCACCCAGGCACCCTCACGCGGGTAGAGCTGGAATCCAGCCGGCGGCAAGGCCGCGAGATTTTGCAGCACGATCGCCTGATTGACTGAGGTAGGATTAAAGCTCGACCGACCTCTGCCGGCTTGATCGACGACGTACACAGGATAGCCGTGGCGAACGAAATACGTCGCCCATCCTTCACGGCCATCGGGAGTCGTTTCGTACGTATTCCCGGTGTGATTGGACCCGTGCACCATGATAATTGGGAGCTTCTTGGAGATCGTTGCCGGGATTCGGTAATGGACGAACATTTGATTGATCACGTACGTTCCTGGCGCGTTCAGTCCGGTAGGCGTCGTGCTCGGGAAGTCGCTATGGGCTTGCTGTCCGCCGATAAAAAATGTGCCCTCGTCGCGCAATGTCATCGGGCTAGGCAGCGTATAATGCGGTTTGCCTTGATTGGTCTTGTCATGCCCATTGACCAAGGGAGATGCAGAGATCCCGGTGAAGCTCAAGAGGGCGGAGCACAATGAGATGGCTCCCACGGGGAAAAGTTTGTTGAGACGCTTGTTTGTCATCGGTTACGCTCCGGATTGGCTACGTGGTCATTTTGCGCAATCGAGCGGGAGCGTCTTGGTATGCGGTGAACTTATCTAGGCCGCGGGTGTACTTGCACGTAAGTGTCAGTGCGATCCATGAGCAGCACGTATTATCAACGTAGACGGAACAAGTTTCAGTTTGAAAAGGCGCCGAGAAATTATCTTTGCTGGCCCCAACGAGAGAATAGCGCTGCCGCTAGTACCATCAGCAGATAGCGCGGGCATTAATGAGTAAATAAGGGCTCGCAGGCGTCATTGAGGCGGGAGCAAGGTTGTCACCTGCAAGAGGTAGATGATTTATATCCGGTTCTATCACCTGCGAAACTATTCCTTCGAATAGGAAGGAAGTGGCAAGGCCTCGACATCAAGCGCATTCCCCGGTGTGCATCCAAACTGCTTCTTGAAGGCACGATGGAAAGTTGAAAGATCGTTGAAGCCCCAACGGTAAGCCAACGACGAGATGGACGGCCGCCGTCCTGAGCTGACCTGCAGATCCCACCGGATGCGTTTCAAACGTTCCGACGTTACGTGCGTGCCGAATGTGGAGCCGAATTGGCCAAAGAGCTTATGCACGTATCGAATTGAGATGCCGAATTGCTGGGCCACTTTGAGCGGCGACAGGTCGGGATCAGAGAGATTATGATCGATGTAGTCAAGGAGCTTCTTGAGGAAGTAATTCTTCGATCCCACTTCCTTGACGTTAGTTTCGAACAGTCCCATCGAAATCGGAAGCAAGGCGATACAAGCTTTCAAGAGGCCGTCCAGTTCCTCCACCGGAGAGCTGCACAAAGATTGCGCCAACATGGTCAAGCAGGCCGATAGGGGCGCACCGAGCTTCTCGGATGAGATCAGAACGTTGGAAAACGGCCTACCGCCGATACTCTCGAGACGTGAGAATTCTTGCATGGGAACAACCAAGGCGAGGTTGTCACAAGGAACTTCAGGCTTTTCCGTGAGAATTACTGCGGAAAAGCTTTCGTAAAGGACGAGATCACCGCGTTTGGCTATCTTTGTCTCGCCACCTTGATCGACTTTTAGCTCGCCTGAGATGATAAGATTCGCGTGGACGCAATCGATTGGCGAATTTGCAATGTTGGATTTGGTTTTCGTCGCAACAATCGGACTCATTCGTACTCGGCCGACGGCACCATGGCTCAGCGTGACGCTTTCGACCCGGCCTACAAAATCGCGACCCGAGTACTCCGGCGTCCAGGGCATAAAAGCGCTGCAGATGGTTTCACGAAAGTGCGTGAAGGCCTCTGCCCGAACTCCGTATTGGCTATCCCAAACCTGAAGTCGATCGTCGGTACGCGGGAACGCCGATTCAAGCTCGCTCGACATTTTTCCTCCCTGAGCGGTTCTTGCGCCGCTTCGTCGATGCACATCCTGCATAGCCGAACTCGGGGTCGACACATATGGCAGAGAGTGAACTCGCGAAAAAAAGTGTCGGCGCAAGGCCTGCATTTAGCGGGATTTTTCTCGTATTCGAGCAAAAATGAAAACATCTTCGCAGATGCGAGAGCGCTAACGAGGTAGGACCGCTGTTGCGAACGCCCAATGAACAGTCACACTATTGAAGACGTGATCCAACGGTCATTGTGGATATTGCCGGAGCTCCAATGATCTGTTGCCGGCACGACGAGCAATGATCGGATCCGGCATTCCGTACTCATCGCAGAATGCACTTACTGACAAGCAAGTTCGCGATTCGCACAAACGCTGTGCGCCGAGCGCTTCGAGCAGTTCGCTCTTCGCGACGAAGCAAATTTCCGACGACCGCATAGTTGCCCCGGACCTCGGCAGATGTGCCGGGGCTCCTAACGACCGCTCACTGATGGTCGGTCCTACAGAGGAGGAAAACTATGCGACCACTCTATCCGCCATCTCGCCAACGTGCACCTCTTCGAAGTGCCGTTACAATAAGCACCTTGATAGCGCTTGGAATGTCAGGCTCACCCGCGCTGGCGGCTCAGGACAATGCAAATAAGAACAATGGCCCAACCGTTACGCTTACGGACGGCCAGGTTCGCGGCACGTCGAGCAACGGCGTCAATAAGTTCCTCGGCATACCCTATGCCGCGCCGCCTGTCGGCAAGCTGCGCTGGCAGCCGCCGCAGGCCGTCAAGAAATGGAAGGGCGTGCTCGACGGAACGAAGTTTGCCAACACCTGCCCTCAGGTCACCGAACTTGGTGCCTTCGCCGGTCCTACGAGCACCAATGAAGATTGTCTCTACTTGAACGTCTTCACAACAGGCAGCGCCAAGAAAAAGGGCGTCATCGTCTGGATCCACGGCGGCGGCAACGTCGACGGCGAGTCCAACGACTATGATGCGACGAAGCTCGCGCAGGGCGGACCCGATGGTCATGAGACCGTCGTCGTGACATTGAACTATCGCATGGGGTTGTTCGGATATCTCTCGCATCCTGCCCTCAATGGCGAAGGCCATCTGTGGGGCAACTACGGCATCATGGATATCCAGCAGGTTCTCCGCTGGGTCCAGCGCAACATTGCGGCCTTCGGTGGCGATCCAAATCGCGTCGCAGTCGGTGGCCAATCTGCTGGTGCCACGGATACCGGTGCCAATGTTCTCTCACCGATGAGCGCGGGCCTCTTCAGCCGCGCAATTTATGAAAGCGGCCCACTGCCGACATTGCCGTCCGCTGCCACCGCTCTGACGAACGGTCAGAATTTCGCGACAGCAGCAGGTTGTTCGGGATCAGGCAAGCAGGCCTCAACCTGCCTTCGCAATTTGACGCCCGAACGCATATTGCAACTGCAGGGAACGCCGAACGCCAACGGTCCCTACATCACCGGTCCGTTTGTAGACGGCTCTGTAATTCCCATCACGCCGGAAAAGGCGTGGACTACAGGGCAGTTCAACAAGATGCCGGCAATGGGCGGACGGGTCCACGATGAAGGCAACTTCAACATTGGCATCACCGAGTATTTCTCGGGTCAGCCCTTCCAGCCGATGACGGCGGACCAGTACACCGCGGCCATTCAGAAGATGTATGGCGGCAACGCCGGCCCCGGAGGTGCACCGCCGGCATACCCGTCGGGAACCGCCGACCGCGTTCTTGCTCAGTATCCGTTGTCGGCCTACGGCAACGATCCGATGAAGGCCTACGATCGTGTGACGACCGATACGCAGAAGTGTCAGGCTGACCACGTCCTGCACCTCTGGGCTCCGCAGATTGCATCCTATGCCTATGATTTCACGTATCTGGATGCACCGTACTACTTCCCGAAGATGCCGAACTTCAAACCGGCTGCGGCGCACACCATCGACATCCAGTTCCTCTTCAACAATTGGCATGGTGGGCAACTCGGCGTGAACCTCGACCAGACCACCGGTCAGCCACGCGACCTTAATAACCAGGAAACCGGCCTCTCCGATCAGCTGGTGGCGGCATGGACGAACTTCGCGTGGTCCGGCAATCCTAACGGAAACGGCAATTCTCCGTGGCCTAAGTATGGTGCCGGCAACAACGCCAAGTACCTTGTCGAAGACATCCCGCTGTCAACGAGCAACCGCTCCGATTATCGCACCACCTATAAATGCGACTTCTGGGATACGGTTCTTCTCTATCCGTTGCAGTAACGGCAATACGTGGGGTCGTCCGGAAGGACGACCTCGCTAATTCATCGAGGAATCTCGCGCATCGAGGTCAGCGAGAGCTTCCTCGATTTGTCCCTTTAGCGTCATCAACGCACGGAGGATGGCCAGGAGCGTGTCGCGATCGAGCAACCCGAAGCCATTACAAGTCGATTCTTCAATAGCTTTGGAAAATGCGATAATCAAACGCGGGTCTTCATTCATCTTCAGACATCTATTCAGTTGAAAACAATTTTCAAATAACGAAGCGTGTCAGCATATCCGTCGGTTTGTGCCGTTGTGGCCAGTGACCATCATACGCAAACATAATGCACCCAATTCCCAACCAGTGCACGCAACGCCACTTTCCGCAGGTGGACAGTTCAGGGCTTAGCCTCCATCCTCCCGAACAAATTACAACTGGCGCTTTGGCGAGTAGGCGCGCCGGGCGGGGGAAAGTGATCTTTTGAGCTTTAAGTTCCGCGCTGCAGGGTGTGCGCGATGGTCGGCACCTTGTCGTGCTGCCGACTGAAATACGTGCGCCGTTATCGGTATGGCCCGTCTTGGGACTTTTTCCCGAAAGGATATGTCTCTTGCGAACGAAACTGATAAAGGACCTTCTGGCCCTTGTTTGCAGCCTATCGGTCGTGTTTGTGGCTCTTCCTGTTGAGGCAATGAGCCCGCCCGGATCCCGTCTTATGCAGCAAAAGGCGCCTTACGTGCAGTGGACTCACGGCTTTCACTGCCGTCCGATGTTTGGATGGGATGCGCGGCTCGGAATCTATCACCGCCATACACATCCCGGCATTTGCGCCAATTATAAGCGATGCCTGAAAGTGATGTATCGCTGCGATCTCCTGCGCGGGAAAGGATGGGAGCCCTGGTCCTACGAGCGCTGGGGCTTCGATAATTGGCGGTACGACAAATGCATGCTAAACGCAGGATGCTACTGAGCCGATGCCATGAACCGGATCGCCGCATCGATTTTGGGCATCACCGCCTTGTTTTGGATCGTCGGAGCGAAAGCCGAGGCGGCCGGGGCTTCCGTCGAAGAAAATTCTTCTCCCGGCACATTTAAAGTGACGCTCGACAACGCGAGCGTCGCCGATGTCCTTCATGCCTTACACGACAAGTACGGCGTCGAAGTGCAAGGCCTCGACGATCTGACAGATACGGATCCGGTATCTGCTGAGTATAGCGGAAAGCTGCCCGACATCCTCAGTCGCTTGCTCCGCAACCAGAATTTTTCCATCGTGCGATCCAACAGCCGTCCGACTGGCATACTGAAAGTGTTCATCGCCACTTCGAAGGCGTCCGTTGGAAAGGGTGCGTCAGAAGCCACAACGCCGAAAAGTTCCGGAGATTGAGCTTCACGGGCAATTTCCGGATGATTCTGTACATCCCTGCTTGAACTGAATGACCTGCGCGGGATCGCTTTCGTGCACGAGAGTTACCGCCGTTCGATCAACCGAGTCGACCTTCCACCCTCCAAGCGTATCTCCGACCTCGACGTGAAGGTTCGCACCATTCGAAACGCTGCGAAGGACGGCGACCGTCTTCTTCGCATTGAGGATCACTCCAATGAACGTATAGTTGGGAGGCGCTTTTGGCGCGGCCGCCTGAGCCTTAGCGACTTCGGGAGGGGGGCGACGTCGCGATGGCGCGAAAAGCGGTCGCTCCACCCAGTTCGAAAGGCTGTTCTTGTCGACCGCTACCAGCGGGTTTCCAAGGGCAGGGGGAGAAAGCTTGTCGGCCGTCGCCGGCCGTTCAAGAGCTGGGAGACGCTCATCCGTAGTGGAGCGGACAGCATCAGGTGAAGCCGGCGACCCATTGCTCCATAGTGAGCTGATGAAATCTCGATTATCCAGCCACACGAGGCTCGCTAACGCAAGACAGACGAGGGCAAGCAGGTGCGGCCGATATTTTCCCATCTCAAGACGCCCCCGCCTGCGAGGCAAAGCCGCTGACCTGAAGCGTGACGTCGAGCGGACCGATGTAATGCAGATCGAGGGGCTTAAAGTCCTGCCGAATGGTTTTCACGGTAATATCGTCGATGAAAATGAGAGGCGTACCGGTTTCGAGATTGTGAATGATATCGCGCAATCCATCGATGCCGACGTTGATAGAGACGCTGACCGATATCTGCACCAAATTGCCGTCGTCCTTGGGCGGTAGGATTTGGATGCTGGATGCAGTACCGCCATTGGACGTCACCATGGCGTTTAGAAGGCTCTGCAAGTTGGCGCCGGCAACACCCGTTTTATCCCCCTCCAGCAGCAGGCTCTTCTCCTGACCGAGAGAAGCCAAGTCCATGTGCTCCTTCTTCAGATCGTTTTCATGGGCGACTTTTGCCCTGAGCTCCGGCAGCTGCGCCTGCATTTGGGCGATCTCACGGTCGAGCTCAGAGATCTTGAAATAAGGCAGCGCGGCGATGCCTGCCAACATCAATAGCGCCGCGACAAGAATCACGATCGCCCAATATGTGCTCGCCGAGCGTGAGAGTGTCACTTGCTCTTCTCCTCATCGCTTTTTCGCTGCACATGCCCCATGATGGAGAATGTTCCCAGTGTCTGGCCATCTTCGCGGGTAGTTGGCGCGGAGAAACGCACGTCTTCGAATTCCGGCGTGCTTTCAAGTATCCCGATGAGACCGGTGGGATCGGTGGATTTGCCGACGAGCCGCGTTTCATTGTCGTGAATTTCCAACTCTTCGAGATAGGCGCTATCCGGAAGCGCTCGGCTCAGAGCCTCGATCAGTTCCATCACTGGGCGGTTATCTCCCTTGCGTCGGGCAAGGCGCTCTCTTTGTTCCTTGAGCTTTTCGTTCTCGTCATTGAGGCGTTTGACCTCTTCGACGCGGGTCATGATGGCGGCGATCTTTTCATCGAGCTCGGTGTACCCGGCATTGAGCGCCCAGACTTGGTAGCCACCGAAGAGGCTGATTGCGAGACTGCAGCACACCGCTGCGATGAAAGCGATATTCAAACGCTTTGCGTTTGTGATGATCGGATCGGGTTCGAGGTTCAGAAGATCGAGAGCCGCCGTGTCTTCCGGCGTCGGAGCGAAGTCGACTGCACGTGGAGTAAGCCCGATGCTTTCCGCACGTTCTAGAATGCCATCGACGAGCTGCTTCGACGTCGCTATGACCACGGCATCAATCTGATCTCCCGACAGATCATCGGCGACCCTGTAGCCGTAGTAGGTATTTTCGTGTGACCACGGCACGATCGTCTCGATCTTGTTGTCGACCACCGAGTCCATCAGATCGAGCGCGGCATATGGAACGCGAATGGTTTTTTGCACGATGTCGTTTGGCGAGAGCCGCAACAGGATCTGCTTGGGATCGCGATCGACTTTGCCCATGAGGGAACGTCGACAATCGGCGATATCCTCGGGCGTAGGGTCGGCTGGAAGCGTAGCAAAACGTTTCGGCGCGCCCGTCGAGTGCGCAAAAATGTCGAGGCCGCTTCGGGTATTGTACAGCATCGTGCGCCATGGACGACCGCTCGGATGCTTGCGGATGATCGCCGCGCTGAGCTGCGTGAGCCACCAGAAATAGACGTCTTTCGCCCGGCTGATACTGCCCATCACAGTGACCTCCTGGCTGGGGTCGACGTTGGCGGCCACTTGGCAAGAAGGCGATACGGCGCGGATGGGTCAATGCCGACGAGAATCGCATACGTCCGTGTAACATCATATTCGTCTTGCGGCCGATGACACTGCACTTTCACGATGTAAGCGGGGCCGCTCTGATCCGTCAAAAGCCCGTCGGATTTCTGTATCAGGTCGCTCAGCGCGCTGGCGTTCGCGTAGCGAAGCTTTACGAGGTCTGCGTCGGTGACGCCCGGAATGGATGTCAACACCGTCTCGGGTGCTGCCCGTGGGTCGATCGTGCCATCGCGGCTGTAGACGGTGAAGTATGGAGCGGCATCACGCACGACGTTCCTCGGGATTTGCGCAAGCTGCACGAGCTGCCAGACATCGGCGAAGGGCTGCATATCCGGGAACGTATTCATGCCCGCCGCTTGTACACCAATAGTTTGGGGGGTGGGCTCATTGGTTTGCGCTTCGCGTTCGTCCATGATCGCGCTCGTGTATCGCTCCGCACTGTTCGCCGAGTGAGTGATCGACTGGAAGACGGCTTTGATGAGTTTGCGGTCGCTTTTATTGAGATCGACGAGCCCGTTTGCGTCCCACGCCTCGATCGAAAGCTCTGCTCCCGCGAAGATGATAGATTGTTTCTTGCCGTTGCCCTGCCATCTCCGAGCTTCATCCTGATCGAGAAGATGGGCCGCCGCGAGTTCCAAACCTGCATCGAGCAAGGCTTCGGACTTGGAAAGACCGACTTCCGATGCGCCCGAAGCTGCGCCGCTCCTCGCAGCTCCGTTGAACGAAGCAACCAGTATCACCGCCGACGTCAGCATCCAGAGCACCACAAGCATGATGATGCCGTCTTGGCGCGATGAAACCGGCGTGGGAGAGATTTCGGTCATGATTTAGTGCTCTCCTGACTCAAGCGCTCCCTGCGCGTGCTCGTCCTGGCCCAACACCCCTTTAGAACGGGCGCTGCATTCGTCGGAGCCCTCCGATAGGCATTTGAGTTCGGCGTCTGTGCGCAACGACGCCACAAAGGGTGGAGCGATAAGTGCTCCTGTTTGAGAATTTTGAATTTCGAGGCGGATCAGATCCGGCATGCGGTTAGTCTTCACCCATTTCTCCTGCCACTTGGCGCTCGATTTGGTGCGGAGAGCGTACGAAAAATGATACTTGAAGGCGCCTTGGACGATGGGCACGGAATTGGCTGGTGTAGCGCCGGGGAATTTTGCAAGAGCTTTGGTGTAGGGGGCGCGCTCCCGAAGCAGATCTGCTTGCGGGCCGTTCACTTCGACCCTGTAGTTTAAAAAATACAGGCCAGGATTGGTCGGGTAAGCAGGCTCGGTCGTGACGAAGGAGAGGCCGTGGGGAGATCCGGTAAAAACGAATGCACCCCCGTTGTCTGTGCGGCGTACTATTCGTCGAAGGCCCGAAACGTCGCGCACGAAAATATCATAAGCCCTCGAAATCATTTCCAAGCGTTCGATCCGATCGGCATTGGTCTCCCAGTTTTTCGAAAGGGTTCGCAAAGCTGAGCCGACGATTCCGAGTATCGTCGTCATGATGGTAAGACTCACGAGTAATTCGATGAGCGTAAAGCCGCTCTGTGCGTGGTCTTCAGGAGGTCTTAAAGGATCAGCCATGGGTCCGTCCAAGCTTCAGCGAATTGAGTTCCACCTGGCGTCCGCCGCCTATCAAGACGCGAACACGAACGTGAAAGAGTTTCCAGTCATCGCGCGCCGGAATATGAGCCCAGCCTTCCGTTTCGGGAGTGACGTCGATTGACCATCGAAACCCCGAGTTAATCCCGGCTGAAGCCCCCGCTGGCTTTGGATTACCCATCGTCTCGGAGAGAAGGCCTTGCGCGATGATCCGTGCCTGCACGTAATCGGCGGAGATGCCCGCTGTTTTGATTGCCTGAGTTTGTGCAGCAAAGAGGCTAACCAGCCCGATTGATACAACTAAAAGCGCAATCAACGTCTCAAATAGTGTGAATCCTTCCTCGGATGACGACACGCCTTCAATTGATGAGCGTCGTCGACACGCGGCCGGTAAGCCAATTAATCCGCAGTTCATACGCAGCGCCTCTGGATCTGAAGACTATGGCGCCCCCTGTGGAGCCCCCATTTGGAAAAAACCGTATGCCCGAGACGAAATCGGAACGCCTCTCGCTGTCGGCCGAGGTCACTTCGAGTACGATGGCCGATGACAGCTGGATCGGAGCAGTCCGGGAACCGAAACTGAGAATGCGATTTGAGGTATCGATTTCCGCAATGGTTTCGATTCCGGTCGTCATCGCGCCTGATCTGAGATCACGAAGGCGCGACGCAGCTAAAAGTGCAGCGGTCTTGACCTGCGAAGCTCCAGAAGGCGCTCTGTAAAGGGTCGAAACGGCAGCCGCGGCCAACGCGATAATGACGAGCACCGCCAGCATTTCAATCAGGGTGAAACCCGCTTCGCTGGCAGCGTTCAAACTTCGATCTCTATTGCCAGCTTGTGACATCCCGGTCCTCGCCTTCACCGCCTTCTTTGCGATCGGCGCCTAGCGTAATGATGTCGAAAGCGCCGTGCTTACCCGGATAGCGATAGATGTACGGCTGGCCCCACGGATCGAGCGGAACTTTCTCCTTCTTGAGATATGGACCGTTCCACGAGGGAAGGTCGGTGGGCCGCTGTACGAGCGCGTTCAGCCCTTCGCGTTGATCTGGATAACGGCCGATGTCGAGCTTGTAGAGTTCAAGCGATGTGCCGAAGCTTTCGATCTGCACTTTCGCCGACTTTGTTCGGGAACTGCCGACGTAGCCGATGACGCGGGGCGCCACGAGGCTCGCCAACAGCACGAGGATCATCATCACGACCAATAACTCGATCAGAGTGAAGCCGGCTTCTCCCGAGCGAGACGTCGGCTGTCTCGTCCTGACGTCGAGCGCCTCTCGCGCGGTTTCCAGAAGGGCGATGATTGCGTTCATGCTTCCTCTCATACGGCGAGATCGTTGATGCTGATGACGGCACTCAGGATAGAAACGATGATGAAGGCGATGATGCCGCTCACCAAAAGAATGATGACGGGCTCGAAGATCGTGAACGTGCGCTCGACTGTCCGTTCCAACTTCTCTTCGAAGACCTCCGCCATATGCAGGAGTGAGGTGGCGAGGCTTCCGGTTTCTTCTCCGACCCGCAGCATGTTGATGAGGACCGGCGGAAATAGGCCGGCTGTGGAAATCGGCTCCAAGAAACTTCGACCTTTGCGAAGCGCATCGTAAGAGCTGTTGAGCGCCGCGGCTGCCTTCTTGTTTCCGATGACGTCGCTTGCCAATTTCATTGCAGAGGGTAGGTCGACGCCATTTTCGATCAGCATGCCGAGCGTCCTGCAAAATCGAACAGTGAGCGTAAGTTGAAGAATGGTGCCGACAAGGGGCAGGCGCATAAGTATGCTTTCGGCCGCGCCACGAATTTTCGACCAGCTGATCGCAACGAGAAAAAGGAGGCTGGCAAGGCATGCGAGCAGATATTGCCAGTTTGCAAGCAACCAATCGGACGCCGCAATCACCATGCGGGCTTGATCGGGAACCTGCGTGCCGGCATCTCCGATCATGTCCTTGAAGCGCGGCACGACGACAGTAAGCATCACCGTGACCGCAGCGATGGCCATGACAATAAGAAGACACGGATAGAGGATTTCGGAAATCGCCATGCTTTTGAGCTTTTGCACTTTCTCACGCCCGGCAGCTATGCGCTCCAATACCGTTTCGAGTGTGCCGCTGGCTTCCGCGACGCGAACCATGCGCGCATATATTGGCGGGAAAGCCGCACCCTGCCGACTCATGGCTTCGTAGAGGCTTTTGCCGCTGTTGATTTCCGATCCCACCCGTCCGATCAGCTTACCCAGAGATTTGGAACCGGCATCGCGCTCGAGAAATGAGAGCGCTTGATCGAGCGGCAATCCGGCTTTGAGAAGCATGCTCAACTCGCGCGTAAACATGGTGATCTGCTTGCCCGACGGCTGCCCGGAAAAAAAAGACGGCGCCGCCACAGACCCGGAAGCCGATGCCTTGATCTCAGTAACTTCGATCGGAAAATGCCCAAGCTGATGCAAATCTTCGAGAACGGTTGCGCGACTCTGCGCTTCCATTTCGCCGATCAAGTTCGTACCCGCGCGTGTAAGCGCCTTGTAGTGAAAAAGCATGCTTCGCCTAAGCGATCAGTTGGTCTGAACGATTTGACGTCCCGAATGCTCCCATGGCGTTTCTCCAGTTGTTTGTTCTTGCTTGGCGGCTGCGCCGCATTAGATGTCGAGTGCGACCCGCCGAACTTCTTCCTGTGTTGTCTTGCCGGATCGGCACTTCGCAAGACCATCCATGATCATCGTGGTCATGCCCTTGCTGCGTCCCAAGGCTTCGATCTGTGCCATTTGAGCATCCGGTCGGATGAGATTTCGAATCTCGTCATCGATGCTGAGCACTTCGGCGATAACGATACGGCCGGCATATCCAGTGCCGAAACATCGCTCGCAACCGACTGCTTCCCAATGCTGATCTTCGGCGCGGACCTCTGAACCACCTCGCCCGAGAAACAGCGGTTCACGAGATGGCCGTTTGCAGTGGTCGCATAGAACGCGAACCAGCCGCTGGCCGATCACGCACCTGAGTGATGATGCAAGAAGGAAGGCATCGATGCCCATGTCGAGAAGCCTCGGAACCGCGCCCGCGGCGGTATTTGTATGCAATGTTGACAGCACGAGATGGCCGGTCAGTGCTGCGTGGATCGCAATGCTCGCAGTTTCACCATCGCGCATCTCGCCCACCATTAGGACGTCGGGATCGTGACGAAGAAATGAACGCAGCGCATCCGCGAACGTCAATCCAATCGAGGGCTTCGCTTGAGTTTGGTTGACGCCGTCGAGTTCGTATTCGATCGGATCCTCGATTGTAAGGATCTTCCGATGAGATTTATTGAGTAGAGATAGCGCGGTTGCCAGCGTCGTGGTTTTTCCCGAGCCGGTCGGTCCGGTAACCAACATCAAACCATAAGGCGCCGATAGATGCTTTCGGATTTCCGCTTCGTCTCGAGCATTGAAGCCTAGCGGCGCAAAATCGAGCATGCGCCTCACATTGTCGAGAAGGCGGATCGCTACGGCCTCGCCGTGAATGGTCGGAATCGTTGCGATGCGCAGATCCAGCCGATGTTCATTGATGCGAATTCTGGCGCGGCCATCCTGAGGAAGGCGGCGTTCGGCGATGTTTAGACCCGAAAGAATTTTTACGCGCGATACGACAGCCTTCGACATCTGGGCCGGCGGCGGCGAGACGTCTCGCAGCATACCGTCGACACGGATCCTGATCGCAACGCGACCATCAAATGGCTCGATGTGAATGTCGGTCGCTCGCGCATGCACGGCGTGCTGGATCATCTGGTTGACATAGCGGACCACCGGTGCGCCGAGTGCCATGTCGCGTAGGTGTTCAACGTCGTCCGCGCCGGCTTCTGCATTGCCGGCGTCTTGCCAAATGGTGGCAGTGCCACGTTCCCGAACGGCGCGTTCGATAGCGGCGAGGATGTCTTCCGCCGCAGCGACGCGCGGAAGGATTTCTTTTTCTAGCGCGATGCGCAGCGCATTGATCGATTGGACATCGGAGGGATCCTCCATGGCCACAAGGACGCCATCCTCGGTCTCTCCCAGGGGGCAGACTTTGTTCTCACGTAGGAAGGCCGGCGAGAGATTGGCCCGTATGGGAGGATACCGCGTCCACTCCGCTTCGTCCACGCGAGGAACCCTGTGGTAATCAGCAATGGCGCGAACCAAAACCTGTGATTGGACGCCGGAGGCCTTGCGCAAGGCCGAGAAGATAGAGGCCCCGGTTTCCTGCCGAAACTTCGCGACGCTATCGATGTCGCTCTGCGTAACGAGGCGCTCGCTGAGAAGGAATTCTTCGAAGCTACCACTCATCTTCACCTCCGCGAAGCAGATGGCCCCGATCCGTTTCCGATTAGAAGACATGAACACTTAGCTATAAGTCACTTTGGTGTTCGCGAGCAGATGATGCTCTCAAATAAATTCGATAAGTGTGAATTTTCGTCAAGGCTCGAAGCACGAAATGGACATGCTGTGCACTGAGGGCCAAACGAGTGCACTGTATGCAATTCGTGTTTGATCTAAGGATCGAAAATCGTATCGCGACCGCAACAGAGGTGGTCGCAAACAAGCGCGGTAACTGAAAAATCTGCGAACGCCTTCGTTGGATCGCTATGTTGCGGAAGAAGCGAGTCGAGTGGCCGACAAGAGCCAAGTGCTGCATTCATCGCAGTGTTCTTCGCGGCAGCGCGAAGAAGGAAAAGACGTCGCGTAGTTGTGTCGACGGGGGAAGCGTTGATGATTTGGTGGAAGACGATGGCCCTCATTGGGCTGACGATTTGCGTTTCAGGTTGCTCGTCGTTGGATAAGCCTATGATTGAGCCGCCGGACGAAATGGCGAAACTGTCAAATGCCGACCTGTCTCCCGCACGTTCTAGCAGCTACGGCCGTCAACCTGTTCCGATCAGAACCGGCAGTGTCACCGAGAAATTTCCAGGCGACAATCGCGTCGATAATCAAGCATTTCGCCTAGCAAATCCCGGGGTCAGCAAATCGGAGGCCGGTTACGAGCTCAACTTCGTGGACACCGAACTCGCCGATCTGGCGAAAGCCGTCCTCAAGGATACGCTTGGCCTCACATATGTCTTCGATTCCCACATCGAGGGCCGTGTTACGCTTTCAACGGGTGGGCCTGTTACGCGCGTCGAGCTGATCTCAATTCTCGAAAGCGTCCTTGCGACGAACCATGCCGCATTGCTGATCGAGAATAATGTCTATCGCATCGTCCCGGAGGCTGATGCACATCAACAGGGTATCGCCGCCTTTGATTATGTTCGTGAGAGTCATCAAGTAGGCGCGGGTTACGGCGTCTCCATCTTTGCACTAAGATATGTAGCGCCCGAAGCAATGATGCGCATGCTCGATGGTCTGATGGTCAAGCAGGACGATCTGAGAGCAAGCGTCTACAACAATCTCTTGTTCGTGCGGGGCTCGAGCCAGGTCAGGCAGTCGGTCGTCGATATCATCGCGATGTTCGATGTGGACTGGATGAAAGGGCAGTCTGCCGGAATTTTTAAACTCAGTAATGCAGCTCCGGACGACGTCATCAAAGAACTGCAGAAAGTCTTTCAGCTCGACCGTCAGGGAAAGGGCATGGTCCGTTTTCAGCCTATTGCCCGTCTCAATGCGATACTCGCTTTGGCGCCACGCTCTCAAACGATCGACAAGGTCGGGCAGTGGATCTCCCGTTTGGACCACAGTGGAGCAGATGACAATAATTATTATGTCTATAGAGTTGAGAATGGCCGCGCAAAAGACCTCGCGCAACTGCTCACTGCTGCGTTCTCGGGATCGAGCGCCCCGGGCAGAGGCGCCGAAGAAAAAGAGGTTTCACCGAGCCTTTCGGCTTCGCGAGCGACAAGCGCCGGAGGAGGCGGAGGCCTTGGGTCGTCGGACGGGGGCGCATTTGGTAGCAGCTTCGGCAGCAGCGCAAGCGGCTCGTCCCTTGGAAGCACCAGTGGTTTCGGCAATAACGGAGACTCATCATCATCGAGCTCTTCGAGCGGTCCTCTAAAGAGCGCACCACCGCTCACGTCGGCTTCTGATGATACTTCGACTGAAGAGACGCCGAGCGTAGGGGGCGCGGAGGGAAATTCGGATCTGGTGCGGATTACGCCGGATGAACGCAATAACAAGCTCCTCATCCGAGCTTCGGAACGAAACTACAAAAAGATCATGCAGATCCTCTCGCGCGTTGATCAGCCGCCGTTGCAAGTCCTTATTAATGCCACGCTGGCCGAGGTCACGTTGAACGATAATCTCCAGTATGGTGTGCAGTTCTTCCTTCAAAAAAATCACGGTAAGGCGGGCGCGATTGGTTTCAGCACGTCCGATGCGCTCGCGATCGCGCCCGTCACACCGGGGCTGAATCTCATCGCAGGGAGCATCGGCAACGACCCGCGTGTAATCATCGACGCGCTTGCCAAGGAGACCGCCGTTCGGGTTGTGTCCTCGCCATCGGTCGTCGTGCTTCACAATCAGCAAGCCACCTTAGAGGTTGGGGATCAGGTGCCGATCATCACCCGTGAGGCACAAAGCGTCATCAATCCCGACTCACCTACCGTCAACGAAATAGAATTCAAGAATACCGGCGTCATTCTTAATGTGACGCCGCGCATCAACAGCAACGGCCTTGTGACGATGGAAATCCAACAGGAGGTGAGCGCTGTTGAAAATCCGACGGGCCAGTCCAGCGCCAGCGCCTCGCTCACGCCGACAATTTCTCAACGGCGTGTAACAAGCACCGTTGCCGTGCAAAGCGGCCAGATGGTTGTTCTGGGAGGAATGATCCGGGAAGAGGTCAACCGCTCAAAATCAAGTATCCCTGTCTTGAATAAAATTCCTTATCTCGGCGATGTTCTTGGCGGAGAAACCGATAACTCGCGAGTCAGAACGGAGCTTATCGTCTTCATTCGTCCGACGGTGATACGCAACCCGGAGGACGCAAGCGACGCTGCCGAAGCTTTACGCGCGAGCATGAACTCTTTGGCGCCGAGGCCTGCCGCTTGGGACGCGCGCATTGCACCGGGTGAAATGGCAGGTCATCCGATCGGCGAGGGAACGATCAAGTAAAGGGACGATCCTTCATCCGGTGCCATCGACGGAACGGCCGGCCCCGTGACACACCAGGTTATCCAGATTGCGGGCGCGAGGAACACGCCGAGCGGCAAAACGCTGGTTCGGCTCAACGGCCGGCGGGTGAGAACGCTCAGTCCGAACGCGTAGGTCAACGCCAGGAGACACGCCAGCAGCAATGCATTCGTGGCGCCCTGTACGCCAAGCCAAGCACCAGCGACCGCGCCGAGCTTCACGTCTCCCAATCCTAGTCCGTGGGCTTGCCTCGAGAAATGATATGCATGCCGTACCAACCAAAGCAGGCCGAACGCAGCGACGGCCGCAATGGTGTGTTCGAGCACTGTTTGCCCCGCGCCTACCGTCTCGTTGCTGAGGCCTGTAGCGAGCAGGCCCACGGGAATTGCCGGCAGCGACAAAACATCCGGGATGATAAAACGCTTCGCGTCGCTGGCCGCGATTGCCAGCATTGCCCAGCCGAGGACGCACGATATGATCGCGCGTTCGCTATCAAATGCGGCGAACGAGACGGCGGTCACGAGGCATGCGCATGTCGTGATCGCCACACGTTCTGAAAGCAGAACCCGCATCGTACTAGCGAGTGACAATCGGCAGGGGTAACGGGCTCGTTACTGTCACCGCGAGCGGCACAGCAGCTTGCACGACGTTGACATTAAACGGTGGTCCGCCGTTGACGACCGGCAGCGGCGCACTGAGGTCGAAGCCCACGACACGAACGCTCGTGATCGATTGCGCGTCGACGGGAGAAATGCTGGGGCGGATGCCGATCCAAATCAGTGCCAAAGCAATTACCGTCAGAACAAACCTACTGTACGTGTCCGTCATGATGACCTCATGCGTTGAAACCGCGAGCCGACAGATGTCGCTCTTCGGCTTGTTCTTAATCTCCCGAGCTTCGGCTGGCCCGGTTCATAAGACCAGAGCCAAATGCGCGTCTATGCCGATGTCTTTTTTGCTGTTCGGCACTCAGAGCGCCGACGCTTCCAGGAAGACACTCACTCCCTAAGAAGTAAACGCTGTCTCTCTCATGGCCGGCCCTTATCATCACAGCGGAAGGACAAAGGAGAGGGAAGTAAGGGCGGAGAGCAGGAGCGGCCAAAATGATAGAGGCCGCCCGCAAGCAGGCGACCTCTGCACTTCGTTTCTAGGCTCTTACTGCGGATACACCAGGATCGTATCCCAGAAATCGCACTTGTAAGCCGCGCGATAGTCTGCCCGGGTGCCGGTTGAAAGCGTCAGATCTTCGATCAGATGCTTGGCGTTATTGCCGGCTCCGAATTTCGGCCACGGTGAATTTCCGTTTCCGTTCGGATTGCCGGACCATGCAAAATTGGTCCATGCCGCTACCAGCTGATCGGAAAGCTTCGTCTCCTGCTGGTTGAGTTCCCGCGGCTGTCCCGTAGTCTGGTCGAGGTTCACGCCGAGCTGTCCGCCATGCCAGTTGTTGAAGAGGAACTGGATGTCGATGGTGTGCGCTGCAGCCGGTTTGAAGCCCGGCATCTTCGGGAAGTAGTACGGCGCATCCTGATACGTGAAGTCGTAGAGATAAGACGGGATCTGCGGAGCCCAAAGTCGAAGAACGTGATCCGCTTGGCAAGAGCCGGGATCGGTCGTCACGCGATCGTAGGCCTTCATCGGGTCGTTGCCGTAGGCTGACAACGGATACTGTGCGAGCACCTTATCCGCGGTGCCGGACGGGTACGCCGGGGGAGAACCTCCGGGCCCTGCATTGCCGCCGTAAGTCTTTTGGATTGCAGCCGTGTATTGATCCGCGGTCATCGGCACCGGAGGTTGTCCAGAGAAGTATTCTGTGATGCCGATCGAGAAATTGCCTTCGTCTTTCACGCGTCCGCCCATTGCCGGCATTTTGTTGAACTGGCCTGTGGTCCAGGCTTTTTCCGGCGTGATGGGAATTACAGAGCCGTCTACAAACGGACCGGTGATGTAGGGGCCGTTGGCGTTCGGCGTTCCCTGTAGTTGCAGTATGCGTTCGGGCGAAAGGTTCCGCAGACATTGTGCGGCCTGCTTGCCCGAACCTGTTGGACATCCAGCTGCCGTCGCAAAGTCTTGGCCATGCGATAACGCGGTCGAAGCTGGCGTGAGGGTTGCCAGAGGACCGCTCTCATATATAGCGCGGCTGAAAAGGCCGGCACTCATCGGTGAGAGAACATTGGCGCCCGTATCCTGGGCGCCAGCGGATTGCCCGCCCAAGGCCACGCGATTTGGGTCGCCACCGAAGGCCGCAATGTTGCGCTGAACCCAGCGGAGAACCTGCTGGATATCCATGATGCCGTAGTTGCCCCACAGATGGCCTTCGCCATTGAGGGCAGGATGCGAGAGATATCCGAACAACCCCATGCGATAGTTCAATGTCACGACGACGGTCTCATGACCATCGGGTCCGCCCTGCGCGAGCTTCGTCGCATCATAGTCGTTGGACTCGCCGTCGACGTTGCCGCCGCCGTGGATCCAGACGATGACGCCCTTTTTCTTGGCGCTGCCTGTTGTGAAGACGTTCAAGTAGAGACAATCTTCATTGGTGCTCGTAGGACCGGCGAAGGCACCAAGTTCGGTGACCTGAGGGCAGGTGTTGGCAAACTTCGTTCCGTCGAGCACGCCCTTCCATTTCTTGACGGCCTGCGGCGGCTGCCAGCGCAGCTTGCCGACAGGCGGCGCGGCATAGGGTATGCCGAGGAACTTATTGACGCCGTTGCTCGACGTGCCGCGAACCTGGCCGTCCGTAAGCGTAACGGTTGGGCCATTGTTCTTATTTGCATTGTCCTGAGCCGCCAAAGTCGGAACAGAGGTCAACCCTGCGGCAGCGAGTGAGAAAACGGCGACTCCATACCTCGGCGTCGCACACCTTCTCTTGGACGCATTAGTCCTTTGCATATTCCTCTCCTGAGTTTTTTGCTTTAGCCCGCAGCATGGATGGGCATAACCACCGACGAGTTTGCGTCGGCGGATTGAGGAATATGCGCGCTAGGAAAATACGCGCTTCGCGTAGAGAGAATCCGTCATTGCATTGAGAGCATGACGAACGAGCGCGAAGCGCACGGCATTTGCATTCTGTGCAAACGCTACTGCACTCATCACCGACGGGAGAATGATCGTGACGGTGGAGGCAGTTTAATAAATTTATTCAGAACGTCTGGTGTGATGCACACCTTACTGTACCAGACTCCAGGAAACCGTTTGCAGACGGATTTCTCGAATTCTAACGTGTACCGAGCGGGGAGGTAACAGGCGAAGATATCTCGACGCGGCGCGTGGGACAAAAATATGATAAAAATGAAAGACGACGCTCCCAAAGCGGAAGTGAACATCTCCATTTGCGACACAGAACTCTATTCTTACCGCGAAAGTTTCTCAGCCTTTCGAGAGGCAATCGCGAATGCGTTCATGCCATGGGTACTCGAACGTCCCTCGCCAGGAGCATTCTCCGCGCGATTGGAAAGCTTCACAGTTGCGTCGGGCTCCTTCGGTCGTACGAGGATGTCTCCGCTGGTCGGCTCCCGAGATCGCAATGAAATTTCAAGATCTCCGGAGGAATGCCTTTACGCAAATTTCGTACTTGCAGGCGAATTACACGTCGAGCAAGGCGACAGGGTAAGTTCTGCGAAACCGGGCGATCTCATCGTATACGATAGTGCGATACCTCTAGAGCACATAAAGATTGGCGACAGGCTTTTCGAGGATCTCGCGTTCAGCATCCCAAAGGCGCGCCTAAACGCAAGCGGTCAAAAGTTCGCAAACACTTTGGTTTCTGCCAATGAGATTATGCCACCTCTTGCTAAGTGCATCGCATACCTTTGCCAGCCCTTGACCTCTTTGCCTGCAGATGAACTCGACGCCGTAGCCTCGGCATGCGCCACTTTACTACCTCGCGCCATAGGTTGGGCCGGAGGGGATAAGCTCGATGCTGCGAACTTCTACCCCCCTTACCGTTACGAGAGAGAGCTTCTGAAATTCATCGAGGACCAGCTCGCCAATCCCGATCTAAGTCCTCGCATGGCAGCGGAGCACTTTGGTATTTCTGTTCGATACATACACAAGCGATTTGCCGTGCGGGGAACGACGTTCGGCAATTATGTACGCACGAAGCGTCTAAATCGAATTCGACGCGATATACATTCACTGCCGCACAGCCAGCCCATCACCATGTTGGCTTACCGTTGGGGGTTCAACGATTTTTCCACTTTCATGAGGGCCTTCAAAAAAGAATTTGGATGTACGCCGGGACAGTATCGATCGAAGTACTGAGCGTCGCGTTGCTAGCTTTTCTCCTCCGGTCGCTCGGCGGCAAGGCAAAGCCGATGGATGCAAGAAATCACCAAGGCCACCCTATTCCGCGCGCTGATGGGGAGAGCAATCAGAGACGGACTGATCCGATGTCGCCGTTCAGGCACCTACGGCCACCCTGTCTAGGACTTGATAAGAAGATAGCACCTGAGCAAAGGAAACTTTGCCCTCAACGGCTTCCATAAAATCAATGGCTTAGCTGAAATTGGCGCCCCGTAGGGGACTCGAACCCCTGTTGCCCACGTGAGAGGCGGGTGTCCTAGGCCACTAGACGAACGGGGCCGGCGCAGTGCGACGTGTAGTCGAGTGTCGTCAGCCGATCAAGCCCCGTTAGCGCGGCAATCACGCCAAACCGACGCATCCGTTCGGGAGGCTGCGAATCGATCTGAAGTGGGAACGGCAACTCATGCCCCTTCGATGTCCTTCGACAAGTCCCATCGAGCAAGCCGGGTTCAATTCCGCGGCAATGTCTCGGTCGGTTTCAATTCGAGGACGCGTCGCCCGGTGTCCGTATCCAGAATGGTAATGCCGGGTCCCGAGGAACCGTCATGCTGGATCGCAAGGCGGTTGCCTGACAGGGACATCGAAACGATCTTGGCGCCTTTGGGCAGTTCGAACGATACCGACGCATCTGTGCCAGGGACGGCTACGGACCGCGACACAGCCCCGCTTCCCGCCGGACGCGTCGCTGTCGATATGATTTTGAAGGCGATGGCCGCTAATCCGGCAAAAATCATAAGGCCGAGAACGGCAATGACGATCTTCAGATTGCGTTGCAGCCGCTGTTCGCGCATCAAGTCGTCCGAAGGCGGCTCAGGATGGGTCATCTCTCAGGTTTTCTTTCTGGTAATCACGTGTCGATCGACGAAAAAACAACAAGCCACATCGACGTCGTCGCGGGGCCCGAAGATGCCGGCCAGCGTGTCGATCGATGGCTTGCAACGAAGATCGAAGGCATCAGCCGCGCTCGCGTCCAAGCGCTCATTCGCGATGGTCACGTCAGCGCAGGCGATACGATACGAGAGCTGCGCACGCCGGTCAAACCGGGCCTGACATACACGGTTAGCATCCCGCCCGCCGAAGATTCCGGCGTGAAGGGCGAAGAGATTGCGCTCCATGTTGTGTACGAGGACGACAACGTCATCGTAATCGACAAGCCGGCAGGGCTCGTCGTGCATCCGTCAGCCGGACATGACGCAGGAACTCTCGTCAACGCCTTGATCGCTCACTGCGGCGACAGCCTCTCAGGTATTGGCGGCGTCAAACGACCGGGCATCGTGCATCGCCTCGACAAAGATACCTCCGGACTTCTGGTCGTCGCGAAGTCGGATGCTGCGCATCAAGGGCTCGCGGAGCAATTCAAAAGCCATGGCCGCGACGGGCGGCTGCATCGTAGCTATCTGGCATTTGTTTGGGGCAGACTTCCCAAACCCGCCGGCAGCATTGATGCGCGGTTAGCGCGCAGCCGCACCAATCGCCTCAAAATCGCCGTCACACGCGGCGAAGAGGGGCGCGAAGCTAAAACCCATTACGAGGTTCTCGACGTCTTTCCAGGCGAAACGCCGTCCGGCGATATATCGCTGCTTCGGCTCGTTCTCGAAACCGGGCGTACACATCAGATACGCGTGCATCTCGCGCATATCGGCCATCCAGTCGTGGGTGATCCCACGTATGGCGCAGGCTTTAAGACGAGACTTGCGTCGGTTCGTGCGAATGCGAAAGACCATGCTACTGCGTTGATGCGACAAGCGCTGCATGCTGAGCGACTTCAGTTCGAGCATCCGATTACCGACAAAAAGCTGAATTTTTACAGCAAATTGCCATTGGACCTCGAACGTCTTGGAGAGGCCTTGCGGCCTATGCCATCAGTGCCGACGGATAAACGCCGTCGGCGGCGTTCGTAATAGAGACAAGTTCCAAAACCTGGGGTTTGGTGACGGAGTATTCAAGTGGAAGTGACCGGAACCCCTGATGAAATTTTGGATTTTACTACTATGTAACACCCGACGTCGGGGGGGCGTATCGCTTCTCCGACACTGAGAAGGGAGCGCGGGGCCGAACCGGAAACGGGCGAAGGTTCTGCAGAGGGCAATGGCATCAGTAGCAAAAGGTCTTCCGTCCCTGGCCGGCGGTTCACTCGGCCTGTCGCGGTATCTGGAAGAGATCCGCAAATTCCCGATGCTGGCGCCTGACGAGGAATTCATGCTCGCCAAGCGTTGGCAGGAACATCAGGACGCGGACGCCGCCGAAAAACTCGTGACGTCGCATCTCCGCCTCGTCGCGCGCATCGCCATGGGCTATCGCGGCTACGGTCTGCCGATCGGCGAAGTCATATCGGAAGGCAACGTCGGCCTGATGCAGGCCGTCAAGCGCTTCGATCCAGATAAGGGCTTTCGCCTCGCTACATATGCGATGTGGTGGATCCGCGCGTCCATTCAAGAGTACATCCTGCGGTCGTGGAGCCTTGTGAAGATGGGCACCACGGCGGCGCAGAAGAAGCTCTTCTTCAATCTGCGGCGCGCCAAGAGCCAGCTGCAGGCGCTGGACGACGGTGATCTGAAGCCCGAACACGTCAAGACGATTGCGACGAAGCTGGGCGTTCCGGAAGAAGACGTCGTCAATATGAACCGGCGGCTTGGCGGTGACGCTTCGCTGAACGCGCCGATCCGTGCCGAAGCTGAGTCCGGCGAATGGCAGGATTGGCTCGTCGACGATACGCCGACACAGGAAGATCGCCTCGTCGAGGACGAAGAATTGCAACGGCGCAAGTCGTACCTGTCGTCCGCGATGTCGGTTCTGAATGATCGCGAGCGTCGCGTCTTCGAGGCGCGCCGGCTTGCCGAAGAGCCTGCAACGCTTGAAGAATTGTCGGAAGAGTTCGGCGTCAGCCGGGAACGCATCCGGCAGATCGAGGTCCGGGCCTTCGAGAAGGTCCAGAAGGCGGTGACGTCGACGGCTCGGCAGGCGGAAGCGCCTGCCGCCCTTGAGGCCCACCGCTAAAGGACAGTCTTGACGCCGCAACTCGCGGCGCATACGCGATGTCCCAATGGGTATTCTGGCGGCGCTGAACGGCGCCGCCATTCTCTTATGGGGTTCGCCACGCCGATGCGGCGCCGATTTGCACTTGTTTTCAACGCGACTGCGGGCGTTGCCCTGCCGAGGCTGCTCGACGGGGTGTTGGGTGCATTGCGCGCAAGAAATGCAGACGTGTTTCAGGTCCCGGCGCGCAGTGCTGAAGAAGCGGCGGACCGCGTGCGGGAATTGGCCCAACGTGATGTCTGCGACGCCGTCATTGCGGCGGGCGGCGACGGGACATTCCGCGCCGTGGCGACGGGTGCTGCCGGCACCAAGCTGCCGGTCGGCGTCATTCCGATCGGCACGGGCAACGTCCTCGCCAACGAAATCGGGCTGCGCAGGCGGGCAGGGGAGGTGGCCGATGTGCTGCTTTCGGATACTGCGGTTGATGTTCGCGGCGGCCTTGTGAATGGCGCGCCGTTTTTCTTGATGCTTGGCGCTGGGTTTGATGCCCGTGTCGTCGCCAAGCTCAGCTATCGGACAAAACGGGCGTTCGGCCGCGGGGCGTATGTCTATCCGGTTTTGAAAACACTCGCTGAAGGTCCGCGACGCTTCGACGTCGAACTCGATGGCCGCAGATTCGAGGCGAGCTGGACAATCCTGTCGTTCGCCAGCCGTTACGCCAGCGTGTTCGAGCTGGCGCCGGACGCCGGTCTCGGACGCGACAGGCTGATGGCGGTCGTGATGGAAGCAGGGACGCGTCTCGAAACGGCGGCCAACCTCATCTCGCTGGCGTTCGGATGGATTGCCCGGCCCGAAACGCGGCCGAAGGGTGTGCACGTTCTGCCGGTCAATACTGCCCGCATCGGCTACTTTACGACCACGCCCGTTGAGATCGACGGCGACGAAGCGGGTGGATCGCCGGTCGAGGTCAACGCCGCGGGAAAGCCGGTGCGTCTCCTCGTCCCCAACCGCTATGTTGCTGATCTCACGAAACGTCACGCGAATCGCTTAGCCTATGAGTCGTGAAGCGTTGCGAGGTATGCGGCTAAAGCATGTCCTTACAACATTGTGCGAGCGTCAGAGCGAGAACTAGGGGTCCATGCCCTTCTCTTCTCTGAACCGGATCCAGACGGACCGGCAGATGGCTTCGAACGGCGCGTGGCAGCGATGGACAGGGCTGCCCGAGGGAGCGTCGTTCGTGTCCAGGCTCCACGACTTCACGTCTCTGTCCAACCCTCCCCGCCCCGTCGATACCGAACCCGGAACGTTAGCGCGCCGCTCAGTGAGCCCGAGTGCTGGACGAGCGCGTGCGTTGTCTCGGTATCGGAAAATCCGCTCTATCGAGCGAATGGGCGGTTACCTGGAAGATGGAGTGCCTCATGCAGAAGCGCTGTCACCGGCCAATCGAATTTCTCCGATCCAGCGAAGCGTACTCTTCGCGCGATATGTCGAGGAAACGTTGGCTTATTCTGCTCTGGCGTCAACACCATAAGCATCCTCCATGTAGGAGATAACTGATGCACTGCGGGAGGTCGGTGCGACGATCTCCTGCCACACCAGATACCAAGGCCGGCTTTGATGAGCCGGCCTTTTTTTTATTTGGCGCTTCGCGACGCCAGCCGGAAGCGCCGAAATATTCGCTGCATCGTCTGCGCCGGCGGGCGGCTTCCCGGAGCGAAGTCGCCGGCGCAATCAAAAAGCCAACTACATAGGCAATCTGGCGATGTCGCGTGAGAAGTAGTTGTCGATGGCGGCGACTATCGACTGCGCGACTTTCTCGCGCCATTCATCCGACTTGAGGTTGCTCGCGTCTTTCGGATTGGTCACATAGGCCAGCTCGATCAGCACGGACGGGAACTGGGCCGTCTTCAGAACGCGGAAAGCGGCTTGCTGCTCCGGCTCATCGCGAAGCGGCGTGCTTTCACCCATGTTCTCGATCACCGACTTGGCGAACATGCCCGTGCGTTCGTGCGTCAGCTCAACGTCGCGATCGGCGAGATCCGCAAGAATGTCTCTCACGGCATTGACGTCACCGTTGACGCTCTTGACGGTGTCGATCTCGTCCGGCGACAGCACGTTGCGTGCGATTTCGCCTTTCGCGGACCGTTCAAGCTTTTTGGCGACACCGTCACGCAGCGAATAGATCGTTGCGCCGCGTGCACGCGAACCGCCGTCGGAATAATCGGCGTGGATCGCGATAAAAAGGTTCGCCTTGTTTTTTTCGGCAAAGCGCGTCCGCTCGTCGAGCGGGATGAACGTGTCGTCGCTGCGCGTCATCAGCACTTTGTAGCGGCCGGTCTTCTCAAGCAGATCGCGCAACACCAATCCGAACGCCAGGACGACGTTCTTTTCGACGATGCCGCGCTTCTCCGCGCCCGAGTCATAGCCGCCGTGCCCCGGATCGAGCACGATGATCGGCTTGAACGTTCGCGCGGCCCGTTCCTTGGGGCTTTCGGCAAGACGGGGAAGCGGCGGCTGGATGCTGAGAGGTGCAAGCCCCGTCCGTGTTGCCACGCCTTTGACGTCGCCTTTAAGCGCCGCGCCGGCCGGAAGGATCGCGAGAGAAATTCGGTAGTGCCCCTTGTCGTCTTTGGAAATCTCGGAATTCTCGACGACGACGGGCTGCGTGACACCGATCACGACGCGCATTTTTCCCGCTGCTGCGAGACCGGCGCGCACGCTGCGGACGAGGCCGACGGGTGTCTTGCCATTGAGTTCCGGCAGACGGACGTTGACCTCCGGCAACTCGATCACGACCCGGTTCGGGTTCGAAAGCGAGAAGATCTGGTATTTGACTTTGCTGTCGAGGCCGATGACGAAGCGTGTGCCGGTGATGCGATGTGCGGCAACCGGCATTGGTGCGGGCACGGCCGTCGCCGCCGTTGCGGCGACCTGCAACTCATCGGCGTAGGCGGGGCACATCGCGGCGGCGGCAATGACTGCCGCGAAGACGCCGCTCAATGCGCGTCGAGCCAAACTACGCATTCGTTCCGTTTCCCCCAAGGCGCGCCCACCCAGCCCGTGCGCCACAGATACGATCTGTATGCCTACGGAAGATGGCGTTTTGGCGGTCAAAGTGGCACAAGGATTAAGGTTATCCGGCCCAGCCGGTTAAGCGGCCGTTAACTGCCGCGCTAAAATGCCAGCTATCGAAGCCTCGAAAATCTATTTGCTCGTTAGAGCCCACGCCGCGGCGGCATCCTCATCGCTTTCGCGGGCATCGACCCACTGCGCGCTGCCGTCGCCAAGCGTTTCCTTTTTCCAGAAAGGCGCGCGCGTCTTGAGATAATCCATCAGATACTCGGCGCCCGCGAACGCATCCTGCCGGTGCGGCGCGCAGGCGATGACGAGCACGATGTTGTCGCCAGGCTTGAGTTCGCCGACCCGATGTATGATCAGCGACGCCGAAAGCTTGAAGCGCGCGCAAGCTTCCGTCTCGATGCGTGCGAGTTCCGCTTCCGTCATGCCCGGATAGTGTTCGAGCGTCATTGAGACGAGGGGCTGGCCTTTAACGTCGCCGCGAACCTTGCCGACGAAAAGCGCCACGCCACCAATGGCCGTGTCGCCGTCCGAGAGTTTCGCCATCTCCTCGGAAATATCGAAATCGTCGGTGGAGACCCGAACGGTCACGGCATCAACCTCCCGTTACGGGCGGAAAGAAGGCGATCTCGCGAGCATTGCCGACGGCCGCCGTCGGCTTCACATGGGCATGGTCGATGGCGACACGGATTGCTTCGGGCTTGGCAAACGCCTGATCGAACGGTTGCCCACGGCGCGCCTGCCAGAGTAGCAGATCGCGGACCGTCACGATATCGGCCGGCAGCCTCAGACGCTCCTCGCTGACGCCCGCGCGCTCGCGCAACCACGCAAAATAGCGAAGCGTCACTTCGGGGGCTGATTGTCTGTCGGTCATGTCAGGCTCAGCGATAGATCGCGTGGCGGATACCGGCCTTCAGATAGTCATAGCCGGTCAGAAGCGTAAGGAGCGCCGCCACCCAAAGCAGCACCATTCCGGCCAGGGTCGTGCCGGGGAGCAGCTTCTCAGCGGCCGGCCCGGCCAGCAGGATCGCAAGCGCCACGAACTGGACCGCCGTTTTCCATTTGGCAAGCTGCGTCACATGCACCTTGACATTCAGCTCTGCCAGAAACTCGCGTAGGCCCGACACCAGGATCTCGCGCGACAGGATCGTCAGAGCCGCCCAGATCGACCAGCTGCCAATGGTGTCCGTATAGACCAGCATGAGGAGCGTCGCCCCGACCAGCAGCTTGTCGGCGATCGGGTCCAGCATCCGGCCGAGATTGGACTGCTGCTCCCAGATCCGGGCCAGATAGCCGTCGAGCCAGTCTGTTACGCAGGCGGCAACGAAAATCGCGAACGCCAGCCAGCGCGCAATTTCGCCCGTCCCGAAGAACAGCACGCCCGCAAGCACGGGCACGGCCGCAATCCGTCCGTAAGTTAGGATATTGGGCAGGCTCATTGACAGCGAGCGGTGCGCGACGTGATCCATGGTTTTGGGTAGCCGCAGCACCGCCGGGCCGTCAATCCCCAGTGAGCAAAGTGCGCGCCGATGGTGAACGGCTCAGGGCAGAAAGCCGCAGGAATTCGTTATGACGCCGCGGCCGAAGCCGGAACCGGGGGAGGCACAGGATCGGGTGGCGGTGGGGGGGACACGGCAGCTGGCGGTGCGAAAGCCTGTCGACTGACAATGCCGGCCTTACGGAACGCCTCGTAGACTGCAATCCGAAGGTCCGATTGGACCTTCAGTGAATGCGTAATGTCGGGAAGCATGATCCGCAGGGTGTATTCGGTCGTCGTCGGCGTATAGCCGTCAAACGTCGCCAGCGGGGCCGGTTCCCGCAGGATCGTAGGATGCCGCGCAGCGCATTCGTTGAGGATCGGCAGGACGAGCCGGGGATCGATCTCGGCCCCGGCAGAAAATTTCAGCACCACTCGGCCGAGCGCGCTGCGGTGCGTCCAGTTCAAGACACGGCCGGTAATGAGTTCGGAATTCGGCACGATGAGGCTTGCGCGGTCGAATGTTTCAATCTCGGTCGAACGGACCGAAATGCTTCTCACCGTCCCCTGTTCGCTGCCGACGACGATCCAGTCGCCGACTTTGATCGGCCGCTCGATCAGGAGAATAAGGCCCGAGACAAAGTTATTAACGATCGACTGCAGGCCGAAACCGATACCGACCGACAACGCACCGGCGACGATCGCGAGGTTTGTAATGTTGAACCCGGCGTAAGAGATCGCCATCACGGCGGCGAGCGCCGTACCGGCATAGCCGACCGCAGTGTCGATGGAGTTCGCGATGCCTGGGTCCATTTTCGGCGCGATGAGAATGTTCTCGCGCAAACGCCGCTGGATCATTCGGGTGGCGACGACCACCGCGATGAAAAGCGCGATGCCAATCAGGATTCGCACGATAGAGATGCGGATCGAGCCGACTTCGAAGCCGAAGAATGCCCGTTGCATCCAGTCGCGAATGTCAGGAGCCGAAAAACCCCACTGCAGCAGGAGCACTGGCACCGTGATCAGAGCTACGCCCAGGGTCAGCGCGGTTTCCGTCAGCCAGCCGAGCTGCTTGCGGCGGACGTCATCGAAGCCCATCCGAGCTTCGAGAAGCTCGCTGATATGTCCTCGCGACGTTGTGCTGCCGCGCGTAAAGGCACGGATTGCGAGGATCAGAAGCATCGCTACGAGTCCGACAACACCGGTCATGACCAATTGCTGCGCCAGGAACCGGCCGAGCGCGATGTAGCCCGTGAGGCAAAGGCCGATGATGGACAACGCCGCAACCCATAGCGGCAGCTTGAGCCACAGCGGCTCACTGCGCGAAACCGGACGCGTGCGCGTCATTTGGTTGGACTCGAAGGGCGTCAGCAGGAGGCCGATCAGTACAAGCGCGAACGCAATGCTCGTGAACAGTGACTGCGCCACGCTCATCGAAAGCGGCAAATACAGAACCTGCGCGAACTTCGACAGGAAGAGATCGATCGAATAGATCAGCGCCAGTATGACGAGAAGCCGCGAGATGCGCCGCGCGCTGCGATCGGAAAGGTGCATCAGCCGCCGCTCATGACTGCGCGGCGCAAAGACTGTAATGACCAGCGCGGACACCGCCACGAATACCAGCGATGTTTCAAGAAGGGCCACACCCACCGGGGCGGCGGTCGGATAATAGAGCAGTCCAAGATATTCGAGGCCGCCATAGGCCAGGAAGGCTGCTGCAACACCGGGAATAGCCCGTACCGGCGCGATCCATGCGGCGGAAGCTGCCCGCTGGAAGAACGTCGGCGGGGTTGAATTCGGAGGGGCCCGATAGCGCGTGATAGAAACGACCACGGTCTTGAGCAGCAGATAGAGACCGATGACTGCGACGAGCAGGATCAGGGCACTCGTCTTCTGTCCGGTAACAGCGTTCCACCAGTCCCGCGCGTTATAATCAAGGCGCCACTGAATGGCCTCTCTGTGCCTGTGGAAGTCGTTCCAGAACTCGGGAAAGACCGGACTCGTCATCTGCTCAGTGAGGCTGCGCACGAACATTTTGAGGCGCAGCTCGGTGATCTTGTCGATCGCCTGTCGGGCGCGCCACCAAGTGTTTTCGAGCGTCTTGATGGCTCCCGAGACGTCCGCCTCGCGCGCATCGAGCCGTGACCGTTCCCCCGCAACGGCTGGCGTTTCCGACGGTTGATCCTTCGCGGGCGGCGGACCAAGCCGCTTGATCTGCGTTTGAATGTCGGACAAGCGCGGACGCAATGAATCTGCGGTTTCCGTTGTCTTTGAAATGACCGCGTCGAGCTTGTCGCGCAATTGCCCGAGGTCGTCGTCGGCGTTCGAGATGTTCGAAAGCGATTTCTCCGCCCCGTCCATCTGGCCGACGAGATTGGTGATCTCCGCGTTGACCTCCTGAGAAACCGCGGGCGGGGACGGAGGCGCAGCTGGTGCTGTCGGAGCGGGTGCTGCGGCCTGGGCGGGTGCCGCAGCCTGAGCAGGCGTTGCCGGAGCCCCAGCCGCCGGAGCTGTTGCAGTGGGAGCCGCCGCAGCGGGGGCCGCTGCTGCTGGAACCGCTGCCGCAGGCGCCGCTGGGGCTGCAGTCGCCGCAGGAGCGGCTGCAGCGGGTGTTTGCGCCGCGGCAGGCGGAGGTGCTGCGGCGGGTGCCGCAGGCGCTGGCTGGGCCGCTGGAGCCGCCGCGGCTGGCTGTTGCGCCGGCGTGATGGTTTGAGCGGGCGCCGCCGATTGTGCAGGCTGTGCCGCAGATTGCGCCGGAGCGACGGGCTGTGCCTGCGTCGTGGCCTGCGCCTGCGGCTGAGCCGGGGCTTCCTTCGTTTCCTTGACGGGATCGGCAACCGGCGCCCAGCCGTTCATAGTGGCGTCCTGGGCATCGGCCCGCGGTACCGCGAAGAGAATGGCTAAGGTGGCGATTGCAAGTGCACGTCTGAGCATCGGCAGAACTGGAGCCTTTAGAAAGTGAATTGAGCAAAAGGGAGATGGCCCATCGCCCTCAAGTGCCGCGAAATTAGGGCGGACGGTGTGCAGCTGGCTAGCCTTTAAAGAGTTCCCGCGACTATCCCGCCCGCTCGTGGAAAAAGTCGTAGATTTTTTTGGCCATATCGGCCGAGATTCCATCGACAGCCTTCAAGTCTTCGACACCGGCGCGTGACACCGCCTTGGCCGAGCCGAAGTGTTTCAGAAGCGCCCGCTTACGCGTGGGCCCAACGCCCTCGATCTCGTCGAGCGGATTGGCGCCGAGCGATTTCGCACGCTTCGCCCTGTGCGTGCCGATCGCAAACCGATGTGCTTCGTCACGCAGGCGTTGCACGAAGTAGAGCACCGGGTCCTTCGCTTCAAGCATGATCGGCCGGTCGCGCCCAGGAATGTGGAAATGTTCGCGGCCTGCATCGCGATCCGGACCTTTTGCGACACCGATCAATGCGATGTCGTGCAACCCGAAACCGGCCAAGACTTCGCGCGCGACCGAAAGCTGCCCCAGGCCGCCGTCGATCAGGACGAGATCGGGCTTGTCTGGAAACGCGCGTTCATCTGCGGTGTCATCCGGATCGTCGACAATGGGCGAAAGCGGACCACCGCTGACGTCTGAGGCAATCTCTTCGACCTCAGTCTCGATCTCGTCCAGCACCTCGGCTTCCGCAATGCGCTTGAAGCGGCGCGTCAGGACCTCGCGCATCATCGCGTAGTCGTCGCCCGGCGTTGTCTCCGGCGACTTGATGTTGAACTTGCGATACTGGCCTTTGACGAACCCTTCCGGCCCCGCGACGATCATGCCTCCGACGGCATTGGTGCCGGAGATATGGCTGTTGTCGAAAACCTCGATGCGGCGCGGCACGGCCGCAAGCGAGAACCGCTCCGCTACACCTTCGAGCAGACGCGCCTGCGATGAGCTTTCCGCGAGCTTTCGGCCAAGCGCTTCGCGGGCGTTCGCAAGCGCATGTTCGACGAGCGTCGATTTGGTGCCGCGCGACGGCACGCGAATTTCAACCTTGCGCTCCGCCTTTGTCGTCAACGCTTCGGCCAGCAGTTCGCGGTTCGGGATATCGTGCGAGATCAGGATCAGGCGCGGCACGGGCTTATCGTCGTAAAACTGCGCGATGAAGCTATCGAGTACGTCCTCGACATTCAGCGAGCGATCCGCTTTCGGATAGTAGGCGCGATTGCCCCAGTTCTGTCCGGTGCGGAAGAAGAACACCTGAATGCATGTCTGTCCGCCGTCCTGGTAGGCGGCAAACACGTCGGCTTCTTCGACGCCTTCCGGATTGATCGACTGATCGGCCGTGACATGCGCCAGCGCCCACAGACGGTTGCGATACGTTGCGGCGGTCTCGAATTCGAGCTTCTCCGCGGCCTCCGCCATCAGCCGTTGATACATCTCGCGGACAGTCTGGCTTTCGCCGCTGAGGAAACTTTCGGCTTCATCGACGAGCCTGCCGTAATCGTCGAGGCTGATCTCTCCGGTGCACGGCGCCGAGCAACGCTTGATCTGATAAAGCAGGCACGGCCGCGTGCGGCTGTCGTAGACACTGTCGGAGCATGAGCGCAGAAGAAACGCGCGTTGCAGCATGTTGACGGTGCGGCTGACGGCGCCAGCCGAGGCGAATGGTCCGAAGTATCTGCCTTTGCGGTTGCGTGCGCCGCGATGCTTCATGACGGCCGGAGCGCCGTGGTCCCGGCCGATGAGAATGTAAGGAAACGACTTGTCGTCGCGCATCAGAACGTTGAAGCGAGGCCGGAAGCGCTTGATGAGGTTCGCTTCAAGCAGCAACGCCTCGGCTTCGGTACGTACCGATACGAACTCCATCGACGCCGTCGAAAGGATCATCCGTGCGATGCGGTTCGTATGGCCGTTGAGCCGGGCGTAATTGGAGACACGGGCTTTGAGCGACCTCGCCTTGCCGACATAGATCACCTCGCCGTCCGTATCGAGCATTCGATATACGCCGGGGCTCTGCGGCAGCAGCTTGAGATAGGCCGCAATGACCTCGGGCCCTGTCTTTGCGGGCGTTTCCGGGGGGGATGTCAATGTCGCGGGTTCTTCGGTCATGGCGCACCTAAAATTGGGCCGCCGCCAAGGTCAAGCAAGGCATTGCATGCTGCGCCACAAAATCACCATGCCGAGGGCGTGGTGTCCAATTTCATTGAAAGTTCAGGGAACAACGATGCGCCGAGGGGGGTGTCATGCGTCGCGTCATCGCCATTCTTGGCTTAAGCTACCTCATTGTCCTGCCGGCATTTGCGACGGCGAGGCCCGTGAAAGTGCAAGACTTCACGCTGTCGAGGCCCGCGAAAGATCCCGCGCACGCAAAACGTACAAAGGGCAAGGCCTCGAAGCCGTTTGAGAATTCGCAAGAGCTTCTCAAGTGGATCAACGATTACCGCAAGAATCCTGATCCTCAACGCCTGCCGCAAGCCGTGAAGGCAATGTCGGATTTCGGCGTGACGAGAGATACCGATCAGTCCGGCGTCTACATCGGCTTCGTCGCCGGCGTGCTGGGCGCTAACCCACGGATCGCCGACGAACTGATAACGAAGATGTTTCCGCTCCCGCCGGAAGATCAGGTGCTCGTGATCAAGGGCATCGCGTATTCCGGCCTGCCGCGTTGGCGCGATACCCTGAAGAAATACGTCGAGCGTATGCCTGCCCGCAGAGTGCTGATCGAAAAGTATCTCTACGGCAATAAGCCGACGCTGACGGAGATGTCGATCAAGGATGACTCCAGCGTCATCGATTTGAACTGGGGCTATTACTTTGCGACCGGCTGGGAAGCCCCAGTCCGGCGCATCGTTACCGCACTCGAATTATCGCTCGATAAGGACAAGGTCGATTATCTGACAATCGGCGCGATGGCGAAGTGGACGCTGGCGCAGAACGCCGCCCGCAACGATGATTTGCTGCGAATGTTGAAAAAGATTTCGGCCGACGTCGATCCCAAACTGCGCAAGCCGCTTGCCGAAGTGATCGACGCGGCCGAGTCCTATGAACTCGCCAAACTGCGCAAGGATGCGCTGGCGTCGATCGATCAGCTCAAAGCCCAGGGTCCCGAGAGCCTTCGCAATTACAACTGGTGGGGTCAGGCCGGGCAGACTGTGCTGGCGCTCGGCTGTGTCGCTGCCGGTGCGTTGGGACAGGTTGAGGTGGGCATTCCCTGCGTCATCGGCGGCGCGGCATCGACCGCCGCGCTTAAGTATCTCGCGCCGACATCGACGCCTTAAAACGGGCGCGCGAACGGCGCCTCACTTGTCCTCAGGACAATTGACCTTGGCGTCGATCAGCGCCGATTCCGGTGACGCATATTCGCCGACGATCTCGGCACCGACCGCTTCCGTGCGGGCGTAGGCTTCGAACATCGGCTTTTCGAAACCGTCCATGATCGTCAGCGCCGTATATTGAACTTCATCGCCGGAGCGTGAGCGGATCAGCAGTGTTTTCTTGCCGCCGTAGCTCGCTGTCAGAACCTTGCAGTGTGCTGCGGGCGCGTTTTCCGCGGCCTTCGCCGCGGCACCAAGCTCCGCCGGGAGCGGACCGCCGAGACGTGACGGCTGGGGCGGTTCCGGCGCGATGCGAAACGTCGGCAGCCAAGGCAGGAAACTTGAGCTTTCGCTGTTCTCTGCAACTTGTTCCGCGGCCGGTGCGGCCTGAGCAACGGCTGGTGCAGCTACTGCTCCTTCCTTAGCGACGGTCGTCTCGTGCGCCGCTGAGATTGTCGAAACCCAAGCCGAGGTCGAAGTATGAGCCGCGGCCGTGACACGCGAAGTCTTTTTCGCCTTGCGCGCTAGTTTGCGAACTTTCGCTTTTTTCAGTGCATGTTTCGGCGTTTTCACCGCGGGCTTTTTCGGAGCGACTGCGGCGGGACGGGCATGATGGACCGGTGCAGCCGGTTGTTTCTTCGATTTCGCGCCCAAGGGCGGGATCTCGGGGCCGGCGCTGTCGTCTTCGGGCACCGGTCCGCCAAGTCCGGACGGTTGCCGGAACGGATACCGCCATTCACGCCGGATCTGTAACGGTGCAGGCGGCGGTACATCGCTTTCCGCTGCTTGCGCCGGCTGGTCGCAATAGCGTGAACGGAACAACCCGGCGACGATGTCGATCGATTTGCCGTAAGCGCGGTCCGCTGCCCATCGGCGTGCGAGATCGCCGAACGTCACCGGCCGTCCGAGCCGTTGGGCGAGTTTGATGATGTCGTCTTGATTTTCGCGCGTCCGCTTGGCAACCGGCGCCGCGAGACGTTCGCCCGAATAGGCGACGAGATGCTGAATCTGCGCGTGTACGCCGGTCTTCACATCCGCGAAGCGCTCGCCGCGCACGCCGCCGCCGGTCGCGCCGATGCCTGCAAAATTGTTTTGGTTTTCACGAACGTCGCCGCGCTGCCCATCGCCCCGGCGATAGGACAGATAGTTCGTCTCCAGCACCATCTGATAGAACGCATAGTCCCACCGCACGTGCCAGCCTTCGCCGAAATATTTGTACCAGCGCGCGATTTCGCGGAAGCGCGGGTCAACGTGCGGATTGCGCTCGGCCACAAAAGCCATGAGGCGTTCCGGAGTGACGCAGGCCGGAACCTGATTTTGCGCACTCGTCCTGATCGGAGGCGCGGCTTTGGCACCGCTCGTCGTCAGGACGAACAGTGCCGATGCCAGGGCGGCGGTTAGATTCCGGAATGGAAGCGGCTTTGGTGTCGCCATCAAATAAGGCCCTCTGCGACGGTTTCTCTTTGCGATCAACCGTCAGGGCAGAGTTCGAAGGCCTTATCGAGGGCTTGCGATGGGTTCGAATATTCGCCAACGGTCACGCCGCCCTTCGCGTACGCCGCAATGTAGGCTGCAGCCTCGCGCTTTTCGGAGCCTTCGTTGACGTCAAGTACCGTATAATTTTCCTGCGCATCCGCTTTGGCGCGGATAATGACCGAGTGGCCGCCGCCGTAGCTCGCCGTCCAGACTTTGCACTTCGGCTTTACGCCTGCAGCCGGGATCATCATTGCGGTCTTGGTTCCGCCAGACACTTTCGCGGCAGCAGACTGCTTCTTGTTCGTCTTCGACTTCAACGGCTCGACCTGAGCGGAGGTATCAGCAGTCGCGGCTTCATCGTCGGACGAAGTCGAGGCGTTGATGACCTTGAACGACGTTGTGGGCGTGTTGGCGGCCGGTTCGCCGACGGCGGGTGCATTAACCGACGGCGGGATCAGCGATTCAGCGCCGAGGCCAGAACGCTCGAACGAACCGGATTTCCGCGCTTCTTCTACCGCGCGCTTGGCGAGTGCTGCGCCGGAAATATAGGGACCCGTGTTAGCCGAGCTGTCGTCGGCCGAGGCGACTTGCGTTGACGTGGTGTCCGCAGGCGGCGTCTGCGCGGCAACCTTCGTGCCGCCGCCCGGCTGGGCGAGGGCCATCAGTTCAGGCTGCGGATCGGGGCCGCGGCATGGGCTGCCGTAGAATGCTTCGACGAGTCCTGCGATTTCGCGGCTGTAGCGCCGCGAGCCGGGCGCCCATTGCTTTGCAAGCTGATCGTAGGTGACAGGACCGTGCAGTGATTTCTGCCAGTCCGTCAGAATACCCCACTCCTGAACCTTTCGCGTGCGCTCGGCGACCGGATTGTCGATGTGTTCGCCGGCGTACATCAAGAGATGCTGCAGATGGGCTTCGACGCCCGTCGCGACATTCGGAAAGCTTTCGCCGGGAACATTCTTGCCCGTGGCGCCCATGCCGGCGAAGTTGTTTTGCGTCGCCTTGACGTCGCCTTTGAACGTCAGGTTGCCGGTTTCGAGCATCATCTGGAAGAAAGCGATATCCCAGCGAATTTTAAGCTCGTTGCCGATCCGCATGTAATCAGCGGCGATCGTCTGAAATTTCGGATCGAGATCGCGATTGCGGCTTTCGAGAAAGCCCATCAAGCGTCCGGGCGTGGCGCACACCGGGACCTTGTTCCTTGCGCTGATCTCGACCTGAGGAAGTCCCGCAGCCTTTACAGGCAGCGACATGGCAGCCAGTGTCACGGCTGCAGCCAAAGCGAACGCAAAAGGCGTCCGAACGCGGCGAAGCATGGTTACACCCATTTGCACGCGGCACCCCCTGTCGAGGCGCCCAACAGAACTATTAACGTTCGTAGGCGCTTAACGTTAAAAAAGTGTTTATGAGCCCCCCATTTGGACCCGATTCAAAGGTCGCCAAGTATTTGGGCAGTAATGAGAACAGCGCGCGGTGACATTGCGGCGGGGCTGGGACATTGCCGCGCAACGACGGGCTTATTTGTGCCTCAAGTCAGATGTTGTCCGCCGTCGAGGGCGATCATCTGGCCGGTGAGGGACGGCGTCGCAAGAATGAATCGCACGGCGGCGGCGATCTCATCCGTAGAGGCGCCGCGCCCGAGCAGTGTCGATCGGCTCTCGCGCTCGAAATCATCGTCCGTCTGGTGAATACTGCGCAAAACGGGGCCGGGACCGATGGCGTTCACGCGAACCCGAGGCGCGAGCGCTTGCGCCAGCGTTCGCGTCGCCGTCCAGAGACCAGCTTTCGAGATCGTGTAGGAAAAGAAGTCCTGCGTCAGATTCCAAACGCGCTGGTCGATGATGTTGATGATGTTTCCTTCGCAGCCCTCGGGCAAGCCGGCAGCGATGGCCTGCGCCAAGAACACCGGCGCCTTGAGATTGATGCCGAGGTGAAGGTCCCAGGTCTCGTTATCGAGACTCTGGACGGTGTCGGGAAGAAACTCGGACGCGTTATTAATGAGCACCGTCGGAGGACCGAACACGGCTTTGACGTCGGAGACGAGAGCGCGCGGCGCTTCCGCGTCGATCAGGTCAGCTTGAAAGGCTTGGGCGTGACCTCCCGCCGACTCGATCTCTTCGACCAGCAGCAGGGCCGTTGGCGCCGAATTCCGGTAATGAATCGCAATCGTCCATCCCGCACGCGAAAGATCGAGGGCGAGCGCACGTCCAATGCGCCGCGCCGCGCCTGTAATGAGGACGGTACCGGGGGGCTTGTCGGGGTGATTCATGTCTTTGACGGCTTATGTGCGAGCGAAACTGAGTGCGTTGTAACTGCCACAGATGATTCCTGACGAGACGTCATGACGAAGCGTGTTCAGATAGTTTCTCATTTGGTGTTCAATTTGCTTTTGCTTTTTGCAAGGTGCCTTTAAGTTGGCTTTTGCCGCAGCACCGATGTGCTTAATTTCAAGGCATATCGACAACGCTCAGGCTTCTTCTCTCGGCAGCGTTGCACACAGGTAACATACGCCTGGCAAGTCACACAGTGTTGCTCCTAATCGCTTGTGCGGTCCCATCAAAAAAGTTTTCCTAATCTCAGAGCGGTTGAGAGTCGCGTTGTCCGCAATAGAGCGGGTGTTGCGAGCCGCAGATCTGGGACGGGGGTTGTCTTATGAAGAATATCAGAAGTTTCTTGGGCGCTGCAGGCGTGGCGGCTGTCGCCGCGCTGGGCATGTCGACGGCAGCGCTCGCCGATGACGATGGGGCGAACAAGTTCGGCTACTCGATCACCATCTCGGGCACCTCGGACTACATGTTCCGTGGTATCTCGTTCACGAACGAAGATCCGGCCTTCCAGCCGTTTATCGAATTCACCTACGGCAATCCGAACCTGACCTGGTACTTGGATTTCTGGGGTTCGAACATCGCCGATCCGTTCGGCCCGTTCGAGTTGGATATGTACGCAGGCGTCCGTCCTGTGACTGGTCCGGTCAGCTGGGACTTCGGTATCCTGTACTATACGTATCCGAACAACTCGATCCCCGGCTCGAGCAACGGCGACTACCTCGAACTTAAAGCCGCGGCCTCTATCACGCCGATCACCAACCTTACGACCGGTCTCACGCTGTACTACACGCCTGATCAGGGCGGCAACTACAACGAAACCTGGACGATCGAAGGCAACGCGTCCTACACGCTGCCGAACTTCTACATGTTCACACCGGTTGTCAGCGGTGTCGTCGGTTATACCGATACCGGCATGTCTTCCACGAGCGCCGACTTCATCGGCGTCGGTCTGGGCCAGAAGGATTACACCTACTGGAACGCCGGTCTGAAGCTGTCGGTCGACAAGTACTTCATGGACTTCCGGTACTGGGATACAAACATCAGCAAGAACGCTGCTGACGGCTTTGATAACAATCTGGCCGACTCGCGTTTCGTCTTCACGGCTGGCGTAAACCTCCCGTAATTACGTAAGTAAAACAGACCCTAATCCCGTCGCAGATGGCCGGAGCCTTCCTCAGGGCTCCGGTTCCATTTTGTGGCGGGATTGCTCTTTATGCAGATAATGTTTTCACCAAGCGAATTGCTCAAGGCCGCTTGAGAATTGCCACAACTCAGCTCAGAGGTTGTAGTGAGATTTCTGGCATCGTGCGGTCCGGTCCGTGCTTCTAACGGTCGTTGCTCTCGTTTTTCTGACCACTATTGCCGCCGCGACCATCATCGTGCCGCGGCTCGTGCCGCATCATGTTCGCCTAGCCGATAATCCAGACCGTCCACGCGCCTTCGGACACGATATGGCTTGGCTTGCGATCAAATCGAATGATCCGGCGGCCGTGGCAACAGCACTCGGACTTGTCCAGCTTCGGCCCGCCAACTGGAATTCCGGTGTCGGCGCAATTTACGATTCGGAGATCTCGAACGGGCTCGTTTTCATCGCCCCGCCGATCAAGGGCTGGACGCTCGTCGCTGCCGAGTCGCTTCCTATTCCGTCCAGTGAGTCGTTTATCGATAAGATGACGCCGCTGCTTCGGCATCTCGCGATCGAATTCCCGGCCGTTCAGTATTTCGCGTCGTTCCCGATCATCGACTTTTACGCCTGGGCGCGCTTTGAAAAGGGCCGGCGCGTCCGTGCCTTTGCGGTTGGCGATGGGGGCGTGATCTGGAATGCCGGCAAGCTGTCGCAAGAAGAACGCCAGCTCGGCCTGTCGTTCATCGAAATCAGAGGCATCCGCGACCGCCACGGGGACCTCGGCGGCGAGCTACAACTCTATCCGACAGAAGAGCACGTCTCCGCGATTTCCGGCGGCTGGAGCATCAATCCTATGGCGATCGAATCGCTGCGGGCGCCCACCAGCGTCGGCTGGATCGCCGATGCACCGCGCTCTTGGCGGCCTGAGCGCATTCGCAAGGTCGCCTGACACCGATCACACGATCTTCGAAGCTTCACTGCGTGCTGCGCCCGTAATTGTAATTCATCTGCGGCCCCGGCAGATGGTCGGCGCCTTGCGCATTGTTTCCCGGGGGCGTCGGCAACTGGATCTGCTGTTGGTTCTGCCAGTTGCGCGCCGTCGAGCGGGCTGGCGGCACGAAGACTTGGTTGGCCGTGCAGAGATTGCGTCGCGTTTCGTTCTGGCCGCAACGGCGCGGTGCGCCGTCCTTTGTCAGGCAAAGCCGCACTTCCCGCAGCATGCCGCCTGCGCCGCCGCAGACGACGGTCATCATATCGGGACTGAATTGAGGGTTGGCCTGCAGGAAGACCCGTTTGACGTCGGCCGCCGACAGTATCTGCGACTCGAACGGATTGTTGAAGCGCTCAGGAATGTTGATGCCGTCGAACAGGCGGCGTGCCAGCGCGAAGTACTGCATCGGGTTGAGACCCGAGCATGTCCCGTGGGCGCGGTACTCGTGAATGACCAAGCCACGGCTCGGCATAATGTCGAGCATGTTGTTGATCACGGGATCAGGCACGAACGGCCGCCTCGGAAGGCGGCAGTTCGACGGATAGCCGCTGTCGTACTGCGGCCAGAGACCATGCAACACGAACGAATAGCGACGGCCGTCGCGGCGATTGCACTGCGTGTCGTCATCGCGTCCCTGGTCGGAGCAGTAGGTCGGGCTCCATGAGAGAACCAGCGCGTAGTAATCGAACTGGCCCGGAACGTTTCGCTGGTCGCTGTCGTCGTCGGAGTTCTCGTTCCAACGGTCGTCGTCGTTGTACGCCTGTTTGTTGGCGAACGATCCGCGTCGCGCATCGCCACCAGAGCGATTGGAATTTCCGTTGCCGCTCGTACCGGCGCTGGACCCTGTTGTTCCTTTGCCACCGTCGGCGGTGCGGCTGGGCAACGGATATACCTGGGGCCGCTCGCTCATAAAGTGGGCAAAGTAAGCGCCGAGAGCCACGAGCACCAAAACCGTCAGAAATAAATGAGGTTTGAGCATTTCTCTTTCTCTGACATCGCACGCAATATGCGGCGTTGGCGGACGATTTAGGCAATCTCACGCGCCAGGTTTGGCGAGCGCTGCAAGAATACGCGCCCAGCTCCGCGCACCCTTCTCGAAGCTTCGGATATTGTATTTCTCGTTGGGCGAATGAATGCGGTCGTCGTCCAATCCGAAGCCGACCATCAGGCTGTCCATGCCAAGCGCATCGCGGAACGAAGAGACAATCGGGATCGAGGCGCCGCTGCCCATCAGCACCGTGGGCTTGCCCCATTCTTCTTCCAGCGCCTTGGCCGCCGCACGCATCGTTGGGTCGTTGGTATCGAACATGATCGCGCCCGAGCCGTGATGGCCGAGCCAGGTCGCCTTACAGTCGGCTGGAAGAAGCGTCGCGACGTAATCGCGGATCGATTTCATGACGTGCTCGGGATCTTGGCCGGACACCAATCGGCACGTGATCTTCACCGAGGCTTTCGCCGGGATCACGGTCTTCGAGCCGATGCCCTGGTAGCCGCCCGTCACGCCGTTGAATTCAAGCGTCGGGCGGGACCACAGTTGCTCAATGACGGAGCGGCCATTCTCACCTGCAGGCACTGACAAGCCAACCGAGCCGAGGAAGGACTGCGCGCGCACGCCAAGCGCCTGCCACTGCACGAGCTGCTCTGCTGTCGGCTCTTGAACGCCGTCGTAGAATCCAGGAACGGCAATTTTGCCAGTATCGTCGTGGAGTGCGGCCATCACCTTCGCCAGCACGCGAATGGGGTTCGCGACGGGGCCGCCGTAGATGCCCGAATGCAGATCGCGCGTCGGTCCGGTAATAACGAGTTCGTCGCCGACAAGTCCGCGCAGCATCGTCGTGATGGCAGGGGTGTCCTTGTCCCATTGTCCGGTGTCGCAGACGAGCACGAGGTCAGCCTTGAGTTCATCGCCATGCGCGGCGAGGAACGCCGGCAGCGACGGCGAGCCGCACTCTTCTTCGCCCTCGATCAACACCGAAACTGCGATCGGCAATTCGCCCGCGACTTTCTTCCAGGCCCGCGCCGCTTCGAAAAAGGTCATGAGCTGACCTTTGTTGTCTTCTGCGCCGCGCGCCACGATCACCTCGCCGTTGACCGGATCGTTCTCGATCCGCGGCTCGAACGGCGGCGTTTTCCAGAGGTCGAGAGGATCCGGCGGCTGCACGTCGTAATGTCCGTAGAACAGGACGTGCGGCATGTTGGGGTCACGCTTCGGCCGGTCATGCGCCACAACCATCGGATGGCCGCTTGTCGGCACAACCTTAGCTTCCGCAAAGCCGATGTCTTTTAGCGTCGCCGCGCACCATTCCGCAGCCCTGAGGCAACTCGCCTTGTGGCCAGGATCGGTCGAGATGCTGTCGATGCGCAGAAGCTCGAACAAACGGTCAAGTCCGGCCGATTTTGACTGGCCCAAGGTATCGAGAACGGTTTCGAGCTTGCTCATTGCGATAGACTTTCCGACGTGTTGCCAGCGGGGCAGGATCAGGCGGCGCTAGGAATGCGGGGCCTCATTTGCTATGGCACCTCTCCCTGACGCCCATCACTCCTGAAAGGAATGATGGGCAGCAAAAAGACCGCATCGGAGGTCTGATGGCACAGCCGAACGCCGACGGCAAAAAGAAATGGGTTTACGCTTTCGTGCCTGGAAAGGCCGAAGGCAGCGCCGAGATGTCCGAACTGCTGGGCGGCAAGGGTGCCAATCTTGCCGAGATGGCGGCCCTCGACCTCCCAGTGCCGCCCGGATTCACGATCACGACCGAGGTTTGTAAGGCTTTCTTTGCCGCAGGCCACCAGCTGCCGGAAGAGCTGAAAGGCGAGGTGCTCCAGGCGCTCGACGCCGTCGGCGAGACCGTGTCGGCCAAATTCGGCGACGAGGCGCGGCCGCTGCTCGTTTCCGTCCGCTCCGGCTCGCGCGCGTCGATGCCCGGCATGATGGATACGATCCTCAATCTCGGCTTGAACGATAAAACGGTCGAAGGGCTCGCCGCGCTGACCGGCGATCCGCGCTTCGCGTTCGACAGCTATCGCCGCTTTATTCAAATGTACGGCGACGTCGTCCTTGGCGTCGATCACGGCGCGTTCGAAGATATTCTCGAAAATTTCAAGAACCTGAACGGATTCGCCGCCGACACCGACCTCGACGCCGAAGCCTGGCACGAAATCATCGCCGACTATAAGGCTGCGATCGAGCGCGAGCACGGCGCGCCGTTTCCGCAGGACACCAGCGAGCAGCTCTGGGGCGCCATCGCCGCAGTCTTCAATTCCTGGGACAATCCACGCGCGGAGACGTATCGCCGGCTGCATGACATTCCTGAGGATTGGGGGACGGCCGTCACCGTTCAGGCAATGGTGTTCGGCAACCTGGGTGACAACTCAGCGACGGGCGTCGCCTTCACGCGAAACCCATCGACGGGCGAGAAGGAAATCTTCGGCGAGTATCTTCCCAATGCCCAGGGTGAAGATGTCGTCGCCGGCATTCGTACCCCGCATGCGCTAACGAAAAAGAGCGCAGCCGGTGAGGCCGAGACGTCGCTCGAAGTCGCGATGCCGGACGTCTTTGCCGAACTCAAGAACATCTTCGACCGCCTGGAACGCCATTATCGCGACATGCAGGACGTCGAGTTCACTGTCCAGATCGGCAGGCTCTGGATTCTGCAGACGCGCTCCGGCAAGCGCACGACGGAAGCCGCGTTGCGCGTTGCCGTCGATCTTGCGGCAGAAGGCCTGATCTCACAGGATGAAGCCATTCTGCGCGTCGAGCCCGCGCAGCTCGATCAATTGCTGCATCCCGCGATCGACCCGTCGGCTGATCATGACCTGATCGCCAAAGGCTTGCCTGCGTCTCCTGGTGCCGCATCCGGAGAAATCGTTTTCCATTCTGAAATGGCCGAAGCGCTGAAGGCTAAGGGCCGCGACGTCATCCTCGTGCGCTCCGAGACGAGCCCCGAAGACGTTCACGGCATGCACGCAGCTGTCGGGGTTTTGACGGCGCGAGGCGGCATGACAAGCCACGCCGCCGTCGTCGCGCGTGGCATGGGCCGGCCATGCGTCTCCGGCGCCGGAACCCTTCGCATCGACGCCAACGCCGGCACCATGAGGGCAGGCGCGCGCATCTTCAAATCCGGCGACATCATCTCGATCGACGGCAGCTCCGGTCGCGTCTACGCGGGCAAAGCCAAGATGCTGCCGCCGCAGCTTTCAGGCACGTTCGCGACCGTCATGGAGTGGGCGGACAAGACGCGGCGCATGAAAGTGCGCACCAACGCCGACACGCCCCGCGATGCCCGCCAGGCCCGCTCGTTCGGCGCCGAAGGTATTGGCCTCTGCCGGACCGAGCATATGTTCTTCGAGGAAAAGCGCATTCTTGCCGTCCGCGAGATGATTTGCGCCGAAGACGAAGAGGGTCGCCAGCAGGCGCTCGACAAGCTGCTTCCCGTCCAGCGCGCCGACTTCGAAGAGCTGTTCGAGATTATGGCGGGCCTGCCAGTCACAATCCGCTTGCTCGATCCACCGCTGCACGAATTCCTGCCGCACGAAGATCGCGAGGCCGCGCAGGTCGCGGCCGCGTTGGGCATGGATCTGATGCGCCTGAAAGCCCGCGTCGCCGAGCTTGAGGAATTCAACCCGATGCTTGGGTTCCGTGGCTGCCGTCTCGGCATCAAGTTTCCCGAGATTACGCGCATGCAAACGCGCGCTATCTTCGAAGCGGCGATCAATGCGCAGAAGAAAATGGGCGACGCGGTCCATCCCGAAATCATGATCCCGTTCATCGCCTATCGTCGCGAGCTCGATATTCTGCGCGACGTCATCACGGCGACTGCAAAGGCCGTGGAACAGGAGACGGGCGTCACCATTCCCTACGACGTCGGCACGATGATTGAGTTGCCTCGCGCGGCGTTGCGCGCCGCCGATATCGCTGCAGGCGAGAAGGGGGCCGACTTCTTCTCGTTCGGCACCAATGACATGACGCAGACTGTCCTGGGCCTGTCGCGCGATGACGCCGCGCCAATTCTATCGAACTACCTTGAACACGAAGTGATCACGACCGATCCGTTCGTTTCGATCGATCAACTCGGCGTCGGCGAATTGGTGAAAATCGGTGTCGATCGCGGCCGGTCCGTCAAGCCGGGCCTCAAGACCGGCATTTGCGGCGAACACGGCGGCGACCCGAGGTCGATCTATTTCTTCGAAACGGTCAATCTCGATTACGTGTCATGTTCGCCGTATCGCGTGCCGATCGCGCGTTTGGCCGCCGCGCAGGCAGCGATCCGCAGGAAACGGCGCGAGCAGGCGGCGTCCTAGAGCGGCCCGTTTTCGTGCCGGTCGATTTCATCGAGTGTCGGCCGGCGCGGCCGCGGGCCCTTGTTTCGCGGCAAGAACAGCAGCCAAAGTGCGAACGGCGGCACCAGGAAGCTCCACGCCGTCCAGTACGATAGGTCGCGATTCTTGATACCTGCGAGGACGGCCGCAAAGACCGAGGCTGCGATTGCGATCCCGCCCCAAAGCACGATCCATTGCATTGCCATCGACATGCCGATCCTCCCAAACCCGCGCCCGAGACTCAGAGTTTCTACCACAGTCAGCCAGATGCGAGCCGACTATGGCGAATTCAAGCAGGGCGGCCGGAACTCTTTTGCGGCGCCGAGATGAAATCAAGTCCCAGGTCGAGAACGGGCGCCGAATGCGTCAGCGCGCCGACCGAAATCAAATCGACGCCGCTTGCGGCAATTTCCTTGACGGTATCGAGGTTAACGCCGCCCGAGGCTTCCGTCAGGCAGCGCCCGGCGACGGTCGCCACGGCCGTACGCAATTCCTGCGGGTTCATGTTGTCGAGCAACACGCAATCGACTTTTTCCCGCATGACGACGTCAAGCTGATCGAGCGTGTCGACTTCGACTTCGATCTTCGTCATATGACCGGCCGCGTTGCGGGCAGCCTTGATCGCCTCGGAGACACCACCGGCGGCGACGATGTGATTGTCTTTGATGAGGATGGCGTCGAATAGCCCGAAGCGATGATTGTGGCCGCCGCCGCAGCGCACCGCGTATTTTTCGAAGACGCGGAGTCCGGGCATTGTTTTGCGCGTATCGACGATTTTCGCTTTCGTTCCTGCCGTCGCTTCGACATAGCGCCGCGTCAGTGTTGCGATCCCGCACATTCGGCCCATGAAATTGAGGGCGACGCGCTCGGCCGTGAGAATCGCGCGGGCATTGCCGCTAATCCGGGCAACAGTATCGTCGGCAACGATGCTTGCTCCGTCGTCAATATCGACCTCAAAACTGCAGTCTGGATCGAGTTCCCGGAACGCTGCTTCGGCGAGCGCGATCCCTGCAACGACGCCGGGCATTCGCGCCACAAGCAGCGCATCCGCACGAACGTCGGCACCGACGGTCGCATTCGTTGTAATGTCGCCGCTGAGGCCGAGATCTTCGGCAAGCGCAGCGCGAACGGCGGCAAGAACAAGATTATGGGAAAGCATCATTGGCGAACTTGCAGGACTTTCTTCATGAGCATGCGGCGAGCGGTGGCGCCTCGGAGCGTTGTTTTGCGGCGTCATCCATCGCATCGAGGTCGGCGAGGGTTATGAATGTACGCTGCGCCAGAGCTGGATTCGTTTGCGGATAGTCGACGCGATAATGGCCGCCACGGCTCTCCTTGCGAAGCAGCGCTGCCGCCGTAATCAATCGCGCGGCCAGCAGCATGTTGGATAGTACGCGATCATTGGCGTTGCTCGTCTCGAGCGCTTTCAGTTCGGTGAGTGCCTTTTTCAGACCACGACTGGAGCGTTGAACGCCAACGTGCGTCGTCATGATGTTACGTAGCGTCTGCATCGCTTCTTTCCGCGAGGCAGTATCCGCCGCCCGGCCGCTGCCGGGAATGCGGTGCGGCACCACGAAATGCCCGACGCGATCATGCGGAAGCAGCTTGCGGATATCGTTCGCGACACGCGCGCCAAAGACGACGGCTTCCAGCAGCGAATTTGAAGCCAGACGGTTGGCGCCGTGAAGGCCCGTCGATGCAACCTCGCCGACGGCCCAAAGACCCGCAAGGCTCGTGCGGCCACGCACGTCAGTTGCAATGCCGCCCATGTGATAGTGCTCGGCCGGTGCAACCGGAATAAGATCCTTCGACGGATCAATGCCGGCGCGCTGGCAATGTCCCCAGACGGTCGGAAATTCTTTTTCGAAATGCGTGCCGATCGCAGCGCGGCAGTCGAGATAGACGCGGCGTCCGGCAGCGAGTTCGTTATAGACGCCGCGCGCAACGACATCTCGTGGGGCAAGCTCTCCACGTGGATCAATGGCCAGCATGAAGCGCTCGCCGTCCGAATTGACGAGCGTCGCGCCTTCGCCGCGCAATGCTTCCGTCGCTAGCGGAGCGGGGTCGATGCCCGCGTCGATTGCGGTCGGATGGAACTGCACGAATTCCGGATCGGCAATCACCGCGCCGGCGCGCGCCGCCATCGCCAGCGCTTCGCCTTTTGCGTAGGACGGGTTTGTCGTCAGTGCGAACAACGCGCCGACGCCGCCCGTCGCCAGCACCACCGCCGAAGCAGGCACGAAGGCATAGCGGCCATTGCCAAGCGCAGTCGGACGGATCAGCCGAACGCCTTCGATGCGGCCATCGGTGACGATGAGATCATCAGCTTCGTAACCTTCCAGCACACGGATTGACGGCGTCGCGCGAACCGCTGCGATCAGCGCCTGCATGATCGCCGCGCCCGCCTTATCGCCGGAGACGCGCACGACGCGCTTTTCCGAATGTGCTGCTTCCTTCGAAAGCACGTAATGGCCTTCGAGATCGCGATCGAACGGCACGCCATAGCCGAGCAGATCGCGAATACGATCGGGACCTTCCTCCGCAACGAGGCGCGCGACGTCCGGATCGACGATCCCGGCACCTGCCTCGATCGTATCGGCCGCATGCTTTGCCGTGCTGTCACCTTCGCCGACAGCGGCAGCGATGCCGCCTTGCGCCCACATGCTCGACGCGCCTTCACCGAGGGGCGCCGCGGCAATCACGGTTACCGGCAGCGGCGCGAGCTTCAATGCCGTGAACAGACCCGCAAGCCCGGCCCCGATAATGGCGACGTCGCCGGGTCCGGGCTTTCCCGTGAAGCCGTTGAAGTCCGTTACGGGATAGCGCTTCTTGTGTGCGGCCATTGAATTGCCCTCCTGGGCGAAGTTGACCCCGGCGCTTAGTTCGTTGCTCAGTTCGTCAGATTGACCATGCGCTCGACCGCGCGGCGGGCGCGAGCGGCGATATCGGGATCGACCGTCACCTCATGCTGCATATGCACGAGGCTGTCATAGATGTTTTCCAGGCTGATGCGCTTCATGTGCGGACAGAGATTGCACGGCCGGATGAACTCGACCTCCGGCGCCTCAACGGCCACATTCGACGCCATCGAGCATTCTGTGACGAGCATCACCTTGCGCGGATGTTCGTCTTTCACCCACTTGATCATGCCGGACGTCGAACCCGTGAAGTCTGCCGCCGCGATGACGTCGGGCGGGCATTCCGGATGCGCGATGATCTTCAGACCCGGCTCGTCGGCGCGCATGCGTTGAAGCTCCTCGCCCGTGAAACGCTCGTGCACCTCGCACGAACCTTTCCACGTGATCACTTCGACGTTGGTCTGAGATTGCACCCATTTCGCCAGATACTGGTCGGGTATGCACAGGACGCGCGGCACGCCGAGGCTCTCGACGACTTTCACGGCGTTCGCCGATGTGCAGGTGATATCGCATTCCGCTTTAACGGCCGCCGACGTGTTGACGTAGGTCACGATCGGCACGCCCGGATAAGCTTCGCGAAGCATGCGAACGTCTTCTGGTGTGATCGATGAGGCCAGCGAACAGCCCGCATGCATATCAGGTATGAGAACCGTTTTTTCCGGGGACAACAGCTTCGACGTTTCCGCCATGAAGTGCACGCCGGCCTGCACGATCACCTTTGCGTCGACGCGCGCCGCTTCTTTTGCGAGTTGCAGCGAGTCGCCGCGGAAATCCGAAACGCAGTGGAAGATCTCCGGCGTCATGTAGTTGTGCGCCAGGATGACAGCGTTCCGCTGCACCTTGAGTTCGTTGATCGCCTTGATCAGCGGCGCGTAGTAGGGCCACTCCATCGGCGTGATGACGTGCTTCACGCGCGCATAAAGCGGCGCCATTTCCTTTTCGAGGGCAGGCGACCACGAATAGGCCAACGGCGTCCGGGCCTTTCCGCGCCCAGCGGATGCAGGAGCCAATGTCGAAACCGCAGAAACCATTCTTCGTGCCCTCCACATATGCTCTAAGAGAGCATATTTAGCTTACGAAACGCGCCGGCAAACCTGCCGTGCACACCTCACGCAGGAATGCTCAAAAAGAGCATTCCTGGACGTGTTTAAAATAATAGAGTTGAGAACGAATTTCTAGGGCGGGGGTTCCGCCCCAGATATGCAACGAAAGTCGGATCAGTTCCGGCTTGGCGGCGCTGATACCCGAACGCCGGGAGCAGGGCGCTCCAACAGCACTTCCCGACGGAACCGGAAAAGCTTGGCCGGGCGGCCGCCGGTGCGCGTCTTGACGTCTCCCGTAGGCTCGACAAGGCCCGCGCCTTCAACCAGGCGCCGGAAGTTCTGCTTGTGCAGATGCGGGCCGAGAATGGCTTCCACGGTCTTCTGCAGCTCATACAGCGTGAACTCGTCCGGCATCAGTTCGAATACGACCGGGCGATACTTGATCTTGGCGCGTGTACGGCTGATCGCCGTCGCCAGGATCCGCCGATGATCGGCCTGCATCGGCAGACCGAGTTTGGGACGATCCGTCCACTCGCGCGCAGCCGCTCGATCGTCGCGCAGTGCTTCCTCGGCAAGACCTGCCTCGTAAAGCAGCTCGAACCGCTCAAGCACTTTCTCTTCGTCCCAGGCGGTGCCGTCGAGACCGAAGCAGATCCGCGCGCGATCCGCACGCGCGATCGTCGGTTGGGACGTGGCAGCATTGCCGGACGACCGTTCGGCCCAGGCCTTGAGACGCGGCTCGATATCCCGGGCGATGATCTCCGGGCGGCCACGGCGCCAGTCTTCCCATGGGAAATACTGGTACCAGCTACGCCACAGCCCATCGGTCAGCCCGTGGTGGCCTATCGCCTGAGTTAAGGCGAGATAGCCGATCGAGATGAAATGCGGAGCCGTATCACCCGGTTCGGGATGGCGGCCACGATCGGCGAAGGTATAGAGCTGCTCGGCATATCCCAGTTCCAGACCAGTTTGGTCTTGAACCCACGATCTAAGCCCACTCTCGAGCGTGCGATGCGCACGCGGATTAAATGGCCCGTACGGCAGCATGTCCGTAGCGCCAATGCTGTCCGGCTCGGCACGGACGACCAGCGCCACAGGCTCATTGTCAGACACGGCGACGATCGCCGCGTTCAAGCCAATCCCGACAGACGGCTCATGGTCCTGCTCATCATCAGGAGCTCGCTGAGACTTGTCGGGCGTCGGTTTTCTCCGGCCAGAAAGTTCCATGTTCATGTGTATCTTCCCCGTGCTCCCCATGAGGCGAGCTAGTCGCCGATCATGGCGATTTTCAGATAAGCCTCTGAATGAAAACCGCGAAACAGCCCCAAAAACGCCAGATTGTCAGTGCGGCAACAATTCCGCGAACTTGGCAAGAAAGAGTGTTTGGGCATCACTCGCCGATACGGGTTTTAATACGGCCAGGGCGTTATGAAGTTCCGTTGGTAAATTCGGAATTTCAAAAAAAGTTTCCGCTTCCGACTTTTCGAAGCCCGCGAGACGAGTTGCTTCGTAGTAGGCCGCAACCGTATCCGCCTGTTTAATCGCGCCTGCTGCACTAAGGCTTAGTTCTCGAATTCCGAACCGGCAATAGATCGCTTGGAGGAGTTTGTGTTCGAAGGCTTTATAGTCCAGGCCGATTGCCGTTTTGAACGGACTAATAAGATCACCAATGACGTACTCCGGCGCGTCGTGCAAAAGCGCTGCAAGTAGCTCATTCTGCGCGTATTCTGGCTGCAGCGCATGAACGATGTCGGTGACGATAAGGCTATGCTGTGCGACCGAGAATGCATAGGAGCCTTGCGTCTGCCCATTCCATCGCGCGACGCGCGCCAAGCCGTGTGCAATGTCTTCGATCTCGATGTCTTTGGGATCGGGTGAGAGCAGATCGAGCCGCCGGCCAGAGAGCATTCGTTGCCAAGCGCGCGGTTTCGATTGGTTTGATGACGTCATAATCCGGGGATCTTGAGTTTCTTTTGAAGCTTCGCGCACTGATCATATCGAAAGCACGTCACGAGATGATCGTTGACCATGCCTGTCGACTGCATGAAGGCGTAGAGCGTGGTCGATCCGACGAAGCGGAAGCCATCGGCCTTCAGAGCCTTGCTCATTCGTTTTGAGACGTCGGTCTCGGTGCGAATGTCCTTTGAGGATGTTATCTCGTTGACGATAGGGCGGCCATCAAGAAAACCCCATAGATATTGCGAAAACGGCGCGCGCTCCGACAATGTGAGAAATGCCTGCGCATTCGAGATCGTAGCTTCGATCTTGGCGCGGTTTCGGATGATTCCTTCGTTCTTCATTAACCGCTCGACGTCGCGCGCCGTGTAGCGCGAGATGCGCTCGGCATCGAAATTATGAAACGCAGCGCGGAAATTCTCGCGCTTGCGCAAAATGGTGATCCACGACAGGCCCGCTTGAAAGCCTTCCAGCACAAGCTTTTCAAACAGCGCACGATCATCGGTCATCGGCACGCCCCACTCTTCGTCGTGGTAGCGGATGTAGTCCGCGTCAGTGCCGGCCCACGTGCAGCGATGGATCTCTTTCGCCGCCATTACGATATCGGCCGTGTCGATTGGGATGCTCGCGCTGCGGCCGCGGAGCGATAGCGGTTCATCGCATCCTCATCGGGAGCAATCGCAATTCCGCCCGCCGTCAACGGAAGACTTTTCTGCTCTGCCTCTATAACGCGATCCAGCCGAAGCATCGCAATTGCATTTGTTCCGTCCGCTGTTCCGACACGTCCGACAGAAATATCGCCGAGAAGAATTTCTAAATTGGGTTCCAGCGGCGCGTTAGCGGAGATTTTGACGGCGCGCTTACGCACCAGTGTTTTGTTTTGCATCCGCGCGACCACTTCCTGCCCGATGAAACAGCCTTTGGTAAAGGACACGCCATTGAGCAAATCGAAATCGGCTTCATGCGGATAAGCATCGCCGAATTCGTAGTCTTTGCCACCTTCGGGAATTCCGTATTCAATGCGAAGTGCGTCGTAGGCGAGGCGCGAATCACCCTCCGATTCTGCGCCATCGGACGACAAAAAATTTTCATGGGGGCTGGCTAAAAGTCTTAGGCCGATGCCCCGATGACGCGGGTCCGGGAACGAAATGCCGCGCCCTTCCGCGAGCATTTTCGAATCAGTTCCCCACAGTGCGAAGACTTTGAAAGAATCCGAAACATCCGTGATCGTGATGTCGGCGCGGAGTTTATACATCGCCATCCGCTTGACGAGTTCGGCCGCCTTGGCCCGCGCGACGTCGAGCAGATAGCCCTCGCCGTGGCGGACGACAAAAAAGTCGAAGAGAATTTTGCCCTGAGGGGCGAGCAGAGCGGCATGCCGGGCTTCCCCCTCAGCGAGGCCCTGGAGATCGTTGGTCACCAGCCCCTGGAGCAGCTTTTCGCTGTCGGCGCCGGTCACGCTGACGACTCCGCGGTCGGCAAGTCGCGCTATCTTTGCGGCAGACATCGGTTCACGCTCGGTTGCAAACGGAAAGAGAGTTACGTATGCGGGGTTCCGCTTGATGGCAAGACTGAGGAGTTCCCCGACATGGCTGAGACGTTCGACCTCGTGATCCGCGGTGCGACCGTCGTCAACCATGACGGCGAGGGCATTCGCGACATCGCCATATCGGGCGGCCGGATCGCAGCAATCGGCGAGCTGGGCTCCGTGTCCGCGCCTGAGATCATCGAAGCCCAGGGCCTGCACATTCTCCCGGGCGTCATTGATACTCAGGTCCATTTCCGAGAGCCGGGCCTGGAGCATAAGGAAGACTTGGCGACAGGCAGCCGCGCAGCTGTCGCAGGTGGCGTCACGGCCGTTTTCGAGATGCCGAACACCAAGCCGCTGACGACGAGCGCCGAGATGCTGGCCGACAAGGTGCGCCGCGCCCGTCACCGCATGTTCTGCGACTTCGCCTTCTTTGTCGGCGGTACGCGCGACAACATCGCCGACATCCCGGATTTCGAGAAGCTCGAAGGCTCGGCCGGCATGAAGGTCTTCATGGGCTCATCGACCGGCGATCTTCTGGTCGATGACGGCGTCTCGCTCGACAAGATTATCGCCAAGATCTCGCGTCGTGCGTCGTTTCATGCCGAAGACGAGGCGCGGCTGAAATCGCGGATGCATTTGCGCCGCAAAGGCGATCCGTCTTCGCATCCCGAATGGCGTGACCCCGAGGCCGCTCTCATCGCAACCAAGAAGCTCATCGGCCTTGCTGAGAAGCACGGCAAGCGCGTCCACGTTCTGCACGTCTCGACGGCGGACGAAATGGACTTCCTGAAGGATCACAAGAATTACGCGACCGTAGAAGTCACGCCGCACCACCTCACGCTCGAAGGCCCCGAGTGCTACGAACGCCTCGGCACCTACGTGCAGATGAACCCGCCCGTTCGCGATGCGCGCCATCGTGCAGCGATCTGGGCCGCGCTCGAATCCGGCGTCGTCGATGTGCTCGGCTCCGACCACGCCCCGCACACACGCGAAGAAAAAGACCACGTCTATCCCGATACGCATTCGGGCATGACGGGCGTGCAGACGCTGGTGCCGATCATGCTCGACCACGTCAATGCCGGACGCTTGTCGCTTCAGCGCTTCGTCGATTTGACGAGCCACGGCCCGCAGCGCCTGTTCGGCATTCGCGGCAAGGGCCGCATCGCCGTCGGCTACGATGCTGACCTGACCGTCGTTGATTTAAGCCGCACAGAGACGATCTCGAACGCCTGGATCGAGAGCCGTGCCGCCTGGACGCCTTACGATGGCGTCAAGGTGAAGGGCTGGCCGGTCGGGACGTTCGTCCGCGGCCGGAAGGTGATGTGGGAAGGCGAGATTGTCAGTCCCGCCCACGGGGAGCCCGTCGGCTTTCTCGAAGGCTACGCCGGCTAAGCCACCAAGGTTCAGCCGTCGCGGTCCGCGACGCGCGACAGGTTCGCCGGCAGCCGCTTCAGGACGTACACCGTCGTCCCGACATCGGCGATGCTTGCGAGATGCATCACGTTGGCGTTCGTCATGCGGATGCAGCCGGACGACGATGCCGTCCCGATCGACGACGCATCGTTCGTGCCATGAATGCGATAGAGCGTGTTGCCGAGATAGAGAGCCATGGCGCCGAGTGGATTGTGCACGCCGCCCGACATCCGGACCGGAAGTCCAGGCTTGCGCGCCCGCATTTCAGCGGGCGGAATCCAGTCGGGCCATGCAACCTTCTTCGAGATCTTTTCCATGCCCGACCAAGCAAAGCCCTGCTTGCCGACAGCGATCGGATAACGGTAGGCGGCTTTCGACGACAGCACGTAGTAGAGGCGCCGCCCGGCCGTATCGATAATGATCGAACCCGGCGCATAACTGCTGCGGAACGAAACCTTAGGCGGCGCCTTGGCGGCGATGCGCGGCTCGCCGCCGCCCGTCAGCGATTGCTTGTTGTCGGCACGCTCGTCTTCGTCATCGGTATCATGAGACTTTTGCGGGCGGCCCCAGTCCCAGCCCATGCCGAACAGAGCTTGGCTGTTGTCGGCATCGGTTTTCGCGCTGTGCTTGCTGGCAAATTTTTTCGGCGGAACGTAACCGTAGGTTTCGTCGGCAGGATGAAAGGCATAGGCCGGTGCGGCCAGGAAGCAGCCAAAAATAATGGCCGCCAAAAGCGACAAACGTTTCATGAAACTAGACCCTCGCTCTTCACGTAAAATGTGACGAGCGGAATACAGTCAAGCCGCGGCGGTGACCACCCCTCTGCGGCAATTGGACGGCATATGCAAGCTAAGCAACGGAAAGCACCGACAGATTAGGTGCCCTTCCTAAACAGCGTCCATGTCCCATCGGCTGAAATCACGAGGCGCCACCACAGCCAGCGCTTCTTCTTGCGCATTTCCGCGGCGAGTTCTGGTGTCACCAGTCGATAGAGATCGACTTGTTCGGCCGGTGTCAGCTTGTCGAGCTGACGCGTCGAGAGATACGGCCAGACGTAGATCAGATTATTCTCGATGTCGTTGCCGAACGGCAGCGTCGATGGCGGCATGTCCAGCATTTCGACGATTGCCGCGAGCGTATCGCGGCCCTGTGGATCAGCCGACCTGTCTTTCAAAACTTTAATGGGATCGGAGCGTGGCGAGATGCCGAGATCGGGAATGTTGCCGCTGACCTCGAAGGCCGATTGCAACTCATTGATATCGCCCGAGCGCGCCGCCGTCAGGATTGCGTCGCGCACATCGGCCACATGATCGGGAAGCTTTGGACCGCGAACACCTTCCGCGTGCGCCCTTGAGACATAGACAAGCGCGCCGGCCGCAACTACGAGTAGGAGAGTGCGCGCCATTGTCGTCAAGGACGCTGACGGGACCAACTGCTGATGTCTTTTCCACACCGCTCGGGGGAGCGCTTGCCGTCGCTGCTGCTGCGCTTTCCTCCCGTTCCGATCGATGCGGAGGGTGCGCGTCTGCCTGCCGCCGCCGGTGAAGTCCACTTCCGACATCGAGCTTCTGCCCCTTGCTGAGTTACATCCCCAATCCGCTCATCATTCCGGTCGGCCTGATTGTCGGAATGCTCATTGCGGCCCCGGTCGGCCCTGTCAACGTTCTGTGCATCCAGCGGGCGATCGAACGCGGCTTTTGGGGCGGCATAGCGGCCGGCATCGGCTCGGTGACGGGCGACGCCTTGATCGCGTTGTGCGCTGGCCTGGGTGTGGGCTCAATCTCAGGCGTCGTCGAAACGCATCGCGCCGTGATCCAGGTGGTCGGCGGCATCGCGCTGGTGGCGTTCGGGATGCGTCTTTATTTCAGCGCCCCGCGGCTCAAACTGGACACCGACGGTTCTTCCGCCCGTTTGAAGGATTTCGTCTGGGACATCCCGCAGACTTTTTTTCTGACAATCACCAATCCGGGCGCCGTCCTCGGGCTTTTTGCGGTTTTCGGAGGCATCAGCACATTCGTCGAAGTTCACTCGACGATCGATGTGCTTCTTCTGGTAGCGGCTATTGCCAGTGGCAGCATGCTGTGGTGGGTCGCGCTCTCGAACCTGATCGGGCGCTACCGTCACCACATCGATCTGCGCATGCTCAACCGCATCAACCGGATCGCGGGCCTGCTGCTCGCGATCTTCGGTGCGGTGCTGATCGCTGAAGTCATCTGGAAGGCTGGACGCTTCTGACGCCGCTTCCCCGATTGCGGCGCTTTACTGGTCGCGCCGCGCTAGCGTGAATTCCCCCTCGACGACGCGCTTCTCAAGACCGCGCGTCAAATGAATGACGGCGTCCTCGCCGTAGATCGCAACGAGATCGGTGAGCGCAGTGAACAGAGCCGCGTAGGCCATCTGCTGCGGCTCAACGCCGGTATCCACCCCTTCATCCCAAGCAGCGAGGATTAGATCGAGCGCCTTTAACGTCGGATTTTTCGTATCGAGATCCTCGAAACACTGCATACCGTTACAATCCTTCCCTCAACCCTGACCGCCACGCACGGGCGGCCCCCATCTATTGTCACCTAGCATGACAATTTGCGGTAGGTCGTAGCTGCCACTATTCACAGTAAACCGGCGAGAAACGATATGCGCCTCTCGCGACCGGCTCCGCTGACGTTTTAGTTGGGGAAAGCCTTCAGCATCCCATCCGAAAGCTCAGACCCTTCCGACAGAAAACGCGTGATGGCCGTTTGTGCCGACGGGCTGCAAGTATTGTAGGTTCGGCTGTAGCTGCGATACCCCTGGTTGAAGGCACGCGTGAGTTTCGCGCGTCGCAGCGCCGTCGAGCCTTCGGCATTCATCAAGTCATGCATGCGGTCGCGCCAGTATTGGCCTTCGTTGGCGCCGCAGAGTTCGCGAAGATAGTGAATGGCACCAAGAATTTCGGAAAGCCGCATCAGGCGGTCGTCATAGGGCTTGCTATCGGATGCTGCGAATGCTTGCCCGCCGACTGCTGACAGCGCCAGCATCAGCATAACAAGGTATTGGCAGAGCTTGCGGCAGTGGCGTTTCACGCGGGCGTCCAGCACGTTGAGGTTCGCTCAGTCAAAGCCGTCCCTGGCGGCGAATCCGTCAACGCTTATAGTCCCGAATCATAAGGCATCAAAAGGACGGCCCTTCGTGTGCGCGCGCTACAGTCTGATATCTTCACCGGAGGCTGTACGCGCGTTCTTCGATGTACCGGCCGTTGACGATTTCCCGCCGCGCTACAACATCGCGCCGACGCAACCCGTTCTGATTGCACGCAACGATCTCAAGGGCGTTCCCGAGCTTCGGCTGGTGCGCTGGGGTCTGATCCCGTCATGGGTACGCGACCCGGCGGCATTGCGTGCGCCATTGATCAACGCCCGTGCTGAGACGGCGGCCGAAAAACCGGCCTTTCGCGGCGCGCTGCGCCATCGCCGCTGTCTCATTCCGGCGACCGGCTTCTACGAGTGGAGCGGCAAGCGATCGGCGCGGCAGCCGCATCTTATCCGTCTGAAAGACCACGATCTTTTTGCCTTGGCCGGATTGTGGGAAGACTGGCTCGGTGCCGACGGCAGCGAGATCGAGACGGTGACGATCCTGACGACCGCTGCAAACGCCGATATGGCGCCCATCCATGACCGCATGCCTGTGATCATCACGGCAGAAAACTTCGAGCGCTGGCTCGACTGCCGCTCGGGCACGGCTGAGCATATCCTCGACCTGATGATGCCTTTCGCCGCCGGGCTCCTCACGACCACGCCCGTCAACCCCGCACTTAATGATGTTCGCGCCGAAGGCCCCGACCTTCAGACACCAGCGGCCTTTGGTCTGCTGCTTTAAGAGCAGGCCTTCCTGGCAACGGGTTGGGAGGGAATTGCTGTGTATCTGCCGCTTGCGACTCGCCCCCGAAATGAAACGGCGCTAACCTAAATGCTGTCTTAAAAGTCAAGACCTTGCCGACATAGGCAAGTACATAGCTTCGACGCGGTTGGGGTGTTTGGGTTTTCGAGGCGCGCGGCGACGGACGGCGCGGAGCGACAGAGGGGAGACGACGACATGGCGTATCACGGCGAGGATCTCGATCTCAGGACGTCGCAGACCTGGACACCAAGCGAGGTCATTCAGCCGGCCGAGGCGGCACTGTCGAACGGTAAGCGCGGGTCGCTTCTTGCCGGTCCCGTGCTGGTCGATGACACCGTTCTTGCCTGCTTCAATCAAGCCTATGACATCGCCGCAGCGCATCGCGCCGGAGAGGTTCGCGTCGAACATCTCTTGAATGCCATGACCCGCCTTGACGCCTCTGCGGCAGCCCTTGAAACACATGGCATCCGCGTCGTCGCCCTGAAACGCGAGACTGCGGCGATCATCGCGGGCGATATTCCGGCGATGCCGGGAAGTGGCCCGGTTTCCCCGCGCCGCTCGGAAGATTTGGCGGAAGTGCTGAAGTTTGCAACGGCACTCGCGGCGCGTCGCAACACGGCGGTATCGGTCGACGACCTTTTACAAGTTCTCTTCGATCACCGCGGCGAATTCGGCGCCTCGGAACTGCTTTTGCGCTTTGTCGCGCGCGCCGAACCGTTGCCGCCGCTGACGCGCCCTGAGCCCCGCTATGCGGCGCCACCGCGTTATGCGGTCGATTACGGGCGTCCCCTTTATCGCAACGATTATCTCGGCACTCAGACAGACGCGCTGCAGAATTCTCGCATTGAATCGCTCGAACAAGCTGTGCGGGCGCTGGGGCAGGATCTCTCCAACGAGCGGCACGCCATCGCAAGCCTCGTGCGGGACTTCGCGCGCGATACCGTCGCCCACCAAGACGATCAGGGCCGAACGCATGCGTTGTTGATTGACCGGATCGGCTCGCTCGAATCTGCGTTTCGCGAAGGGGGCCCCGCCGCTCCCGTCGCCGCCGTTGACACGTCAGGGCTCGTCGCAAAACTCGGCGACATCGAAGCCGCGCTTGAATTGCGCCTTCAGGAAATGTCGCAGTCATGGTCCGTGCTTTCGACGCGGCTGCAGGAATTGGAAGAGACGATCAGGCAACGCCCTGTCCAGACAGAAGGCGGCACGGCGCTCGAAGACATCCGTCAGGCCGTTGATTTGAAGCCGATCAGCGATCGTCTCGACATCATCGAAGAGGCGGTCCTCGGCAGCCATCAGAGCGGCTTCGTCGAATTGGGCGATCGCCTGTCCCGCCTCGAAGACGGCGTCGGCCAGGTACTCGCGACGCCGACGGGCGATGGACGAACCGATGAAATCATTGGCGGCATCGACCGCATCCACGGACTATGGGGCAACGTCGAAGGTCTGTCGGGCAACGTCGCGGGCCTTGCAGGAAACCTTGAAAGCCTGACCGGGAACGTCGCCGGTCTGTCGGAAAAGTTCGACGGCCTTTTCGGCAAGGTGGATACGCACTCAGGCTCGCTGACCGAGCTTCTCACCAATCTGTCGGAACGGGTGAAGGGGGCCGAAAGCGCGATCGCTGCCGAGATCGAAACGGCCGCCGCTAAGCATCAAGCCTACACGCAGGACCTCACCGAGGTTCATGAAGCGCTTCTCAAGGTCAATCAGAACCAGCACACGCTCGCCGGTGCGATGGATCAATGGCGCACCGATTCCGCAAGCGACGTCGCGGCCATCATGAACCGGCTCGGTGAGATCGACCGAGATACCGCGCTTCCGGCTGAGACCCTGAGCGCGTTGAACACGCACATGGACCAGATGAACAAGTTCATCATCGAGCGGTATCATCGCCGTCATCGGTTCATGTACTGGCTGTTCGGCACCGACGATTGGATCAGCGCCAGCTGGCCCTCGACGAAGGCGAAAATCGAGACGGATCAGCATCGCCTCAAGGTCGTCGAGCAAACGAAGGCCTAACGGCACCGTTCGTCCCATTCTGGAACACGCATTCACCATGCTTTGATTAAAGGCCTTGAGCCTGGCGGCACCCGCGTGCTCTCATTAACGAAGCGTTAACCGGCTTTGTTTGGGGGGGCAGGAATGTTGCGTCGGTACCTGATCACGAACGGAATCAGCACGGCATTGCTTTATGGCGGCATCTACGCTGCCATTCCCTGCATCATGCATGCGTTCGGGTCGGTGCAGGACACGTTCAACGGGTTCGTGGCGCAAAGCCCGATCCTCGCACCGCTTGTCAATAAGATCGTTGTGATGGTCAGCAGCCTCTAGAGCTGCTCACGAGGCGCTGCCGCCCGCCGCAACCGGTCGTTGATCGCTTCGCCGAGGCCCTTCTGCGGAATAGGCGTTACCGCGATGGAGTCCGCCCCGGAAGCATCGAGCGTGCGCAGCGTCGCAAAAAGATTTGCCGCCGCCTCGATCAGGTCGCCGCCCTCGCTGATGTTGACGAAGGCGCGTGCCGGTTGCTCCGAGATCGCACCGAACGCCATCACTGCTTCGCTCGGTTTCCACTCATAGGCATTCAGACGCAAGCGCGCGCGTGGCGCATAGTGGCTCGCAAGCTGCCCAGGCGATGTGAGATGATCGCCTGCTTCTTCGCGCCGTATCAGGCGCTCTCCGATAACTTCTTCGATTGCTTCCGCGGTGATGGCGCCGGGACGCAACAGCACCGGGGCACCGTCGACAAGACTGACCACCGTTGACTCGAGCCCGAGTTTCGTCGGGCCGTCATCAAGAATGAGCGCGGCCTTGCCGCCGATGTCGGCCGCAACATGCTCGGCGCGTGTCGCGCTGACGTGCCCCGAGCGATTGGCGGACGGGGCCGCCAGCGGACGATGGGCTTCCGCGAGAAGCGCGCGTGCAACCGGATGATCAGGAGACCGCAGTGCAACGGTCGGAAGTCCTGCCGAGACGAGCTGACTGACGTCCGTCGTCTCTGTGCGCGGCACCACGAGCGTCAAAGGACCGGGCCAGAACGCTTCTATCAGACGACGCGCAGCGGGCGAAAGCACGCCGATGATGAGTGCCTGCTCCAGTCCGAGAACATGTACGATAAGCGGATTGAAAATCGGCCGGCCCTTGGCTTCGAAAATGCGAGCGACCGCTTCACCATTGGTCGCGTCGGCACCGAGTCCGTACACGGTTTCAGTCGGAAATGCGACGAGCGCACCCGCTCGGATCATTTGTCCGGCTTCGGCAATCCATTCTTTGTTGGCGGGTACGATCCTGCCCAGCATTTGGTATGTCACCTGGTTTGCTTGTACTTTCGTTCGGCTTAGTGTCCTGATGCAAAACCGAACGGCACCGAGAGACGATCCATGACCTATCAGGCTCCCCTAGACGACATTGTCTTTGCCCTTGAGACGGTGGCGGGCCTCAGCGATATGGGCGCTCGCGGCCTCTATCCGGGGCTTGACCGCGAAACGATAATCGCCGTCATCCAAGAGGCAGGAAATTTCGGCGCCGAGGTCCTAGCACCTTTGAACGCAATAGGCGACCGTATCGGCTCCAAGCTCATTGACGGAAAGGTGACAACCCCTCCGGGCTTTGCCGAGGCCTACCAAGCGTTCGTCGCGGGCGGCTGGAGCACGCTGCCATGCTCGGAGGCATACGGCGGCCAGGATTTGCCCGAAATCGCTGCCACACCTGTCGGCGAAATTTGGAACGCTGCGAATGTGTCTTTCGGTCTCTGCCCGCTTCTGACGCAGGGCGCCATTCATGCCATTGAAGCGGGCGGAAGCGACGCGCTGAAAGCGAAATATCTCCCCAAAATGGTGGCGGGCGAATGGACCGGCACCATGAACCTGACCGAGCCGCACGCGGGCTCCGATCTGAGCCCGCTCTCGACGCGTGCAGTGCCGCAAGGCGATGGAACATACCGTATAACCGGCACGAAGATTTTCATCACCTGGGGTGAGCATGGGATGGCTGAGAACATCATCCATCTCGTCCTAGCGCGGCTGCCCGATGCGCCGGCCGGAACGCGCGGCATCTCGCTGTTTCTCGTCCCTAAGTTTCTTGTGGGTGACGACGGCTCGCTCGGCGAGCGCAACGACGTCATCTGTGCCGGTGTCGAACATAAGCTCGGCATCATGGCAAGCCCGACCTGTGTCATGAAGTTCGGCGAGAACGGCGGCGCGATCGGATACCTCGTCGGCGAAGAAAACCGCGGCCTCGCGAACATGTTCGTGATGATGAACGCCGCCCGGCTCGGTGTCGGCGCGCAAGGCGTGGGCGTTGCGGAAAGCGCGACGCAGCACGCTGTCACCTACGCCAAGGAACGTCTTCAGGGCAAAAGCTTCGCGGCCAAAGATCCCGGCAGCATGAGCCCGATTATCGAGCACGCCGATGTGCGCCGCATGCTGCTGACGATGAAATCTCTGACGCAGGCCGCGCGCATGCTCTGTTATGCGACGGCCAAGGAACTCGACGTCGCCCATCGCGCGGCAGATGAAAAAGAGCGTGTCGCGGCCCGCAATCGCGCCGCTCTGCTGACGCCGCTCGCAAAAGCCTTCTCTACCGATATTGCCAACGAGGTCGCTTCTCTCGGCGTTCAAGTGCATGGCGGCATGGGCTTCGTCGAAGAGACGGGGGCTGCGCAATTCCTGCGTGATGCGCGAATCCTGCCGATCTACGAAGGCACGAACGGCATCCAGGCCATCGACCTCGTCACGCGCAAGCTGACGCTCGACGGCGGCTCTGCGATGACGAGCCTGCTCGGGGAACTCGGCGCCATTATCGCCGCAGTGCGCGCTGCAAAACGCGGCGAGTTCGGTCACATGACGCAGCGCTTGATGGAAGGCTTGAGTGCACTTCAAACGGCCACCCTCTGGATGGCGCAAATCCTTCCCGGTAATCAAGAAAAGGCGCTGGCGTCGGCGACGCCCTTTCTGCGGCTCATGAGCCTCGTTACGGGCGGCACATACCTCGCGAAGGGTGCCCTCGCGAAAGACGCTGCATCGCCCTACATCGTAATCGCGCGGTTCTTCGCCGAAAATATTCTGACCGAAGCCCGCGGTCTGTCTGATGCCGTGCAACACGGCGCAGATGCCGTGCTGGTCGATGCGCATGGAGCGGTGTTCGCATGACAGCAGAAATCGCAATCTGGCGCGATGGCCCCATCCAGATTCTCCGCATCGCTCGACCCGAGAAGAAAAACGCGCTGACCGGCGCCATGTACGGCGCGCTAGCCGATGCCATCGAAGCGGGAGACGCGGACGATACGATTGCCGCGCACATTCTCACCGGCTCGGGCGGCGTGTTCACGGCTGGCAATGACATCGGCGACTTTCTTGCCACCGCACGCGGCACCGGTGGCCTCGACAAGAATGTCGTGCGCTTCATCCGCCTATTGCCGGTCGTCAAGAAGCCGCTGATCGCCGCCGTCGATGGCAACGCCATTGGCATCGGCACGACGCTGCTGTTCCATTGCGATCTTGTCTACGCCGCGCCGGACGCGACGTTCGCCACTCCGTTTCTTGATCTCGGTGTGGTGCCCGAAGCCGCCTCAAGCCTGCTGATGCCGGCCCGTATGGGCTACACGCGGGCCTTCGCCATGTTGGCGCTCGGCGATCCGTTGTCGGCTGACGATGCGCTCGCTGCCGGTTTCGTCAACGCCATCGTGCCCGCGAGCGATCTTGAAGCCACCGTCCTCGGCGCCGCCAAGCGGCTCTCCGCCAAACCGCCGGAAGCGCTTGCCATTGCGCGCCGCTTGATGCGTGGCGACCCCGAGATAATTCTCGCCCGCATGGACGAAGAGGTTGCGGCCTTCCGCGAACGCCTGCGCTCGCCTGAAGCCATCGAAGCTTTCACGGCCTTTTTCGAGAAACGCCCGCCGAATTTCCGCAAAACCGAATAAATCGGAAATCCCGAGCCTCAGTCTTTCCTGTTTAAGCAATCGAAGTCACCCCTTACCTAGGGTCCGCCAAGAGATTAGGCTATCTCCTGTCTGGCGTCGGAATGAGAGCAGTGGCATGGCGGCACTCAAGGGCAAGACTCTCTTCATTACGGGCGCCAGCCGTGGCATCGGATTGGCCATCGCGAAAAGAGCGGCCCGCGACGGCGCCAACATCGCCATCGCCGCCAAGACGGTCGATCCTAATCCCAAGCTCGAAGGCACGATTCATTCGGCCGCAAAAGAGATCGAAGCGGAGGGCGGATCGGCGCTCGCGCTCGAATGCGATATTCGCAACGAAGGGGATGTCGAACGCGCCGTGGCGCAAACGGCTGAACGTTTCGGCGGCATCGACATTTGCGTCAACAACGCCAGCGCCATATCGTTGACGCCGATTGAAAAGACCGAGATCAAGCGTTTCGATCTGATGTTCGCAGTGAACACGCGCGGCACGTTTCTAACCTCGAAGATCTGCCTGCCGCATCTGAAGCGCGCCGAAAATCCGCACATTCTCACATTGTCGCCGCCGCTCGATATGCATCCCAAATGGTTCTCGGGCCACGTCGCGTATTCGATTGCCAAGTACGGCATGAGCCTTTGCGTGCTCGGTCTCGCCGACGAATTGAAACCCAATGGCATTGCCGTCAACGCTCTCTGGCCGCGTACGACCATTGCTACGGCTGCCGTGCAGAATATTCTCGGCGGCGATAAGCTCATGCGCATGAGCCGGACGCCAGAGATCGTGGCCGACGCGGCACACCTTGTTTTTAACCAACCGGCGAAGACGTTCACCGGAAACTTTCTGATCGACGATACGTTTCTTTATGATGTGGGCGGCGTCACAGACTTTGGATCCTATCGCGTCGACAAGTCGGTGCCGCTTGCGCCGGACTTCTTCGTTCCGGCAGACAGTAAACCGCCGCCTGGCGTGCAGATCGCGCGACTTTCGGAGTTGACCTCATAACGCTTCGGAGCCACCCTCGCGATAAATGACGACGGTCCTGATCACCCACCCGGCTTTTCTGGAACACGATACCGGCGAGCATCATCCCGAGCGGGCGGACCGGATGCGGGCGATTGACAAGGCGCTTTCCGCTTCAGTCTTCGACGATCTTTTTCATCGCGACGCACCGCTGCGTGAGGATGACAAAACTTATATCGCAATGACGCACGGGCCAGCGCACCTCGCTGACGTGACAGCCTCTATCGAACACATTGATGGCGGGGCGCGCCATGTCGATTCCGATACCATCGCGTCTGCCGGCACCTGGGAGGCTGCGCGCCGCGCCGTCGGCGCCGGTCTTGATGCCGTCGATCTCGTCATGGAAGGCAAAGTCACGAACGCCTTCTGTCAGGTCCGCCCGCCCGGCCATCACGCCGAGAGCAATCGCGTGATGGGCTTCTGTTTTTTCAATAACATCGCGATCGCAGCGCATTATGCTCGCGCGAAGTACGGTGCCGAGCGTGTGGCCGTCGTCGATTTCGACGTCCACCACGGTAACGGTACGCAGGAAATTTTCTGGTCCGATAAAGACCTGTTCTACGGCTCGACGCATCAGATGCCGCTCTTCCCGGGTACGGGTGCATTGAACGAGACCGGCGTCGGCAATATATTCAATGCACCGCTGCGCTCCGGCGACGGGCGCGAGGCATTCGAAGAGGCGTTCCGTAGCCGCATTCTGACGCCTCTCCACAATTTCAGCCCCGATGTGCTGCTGATCTCTGCAGGCTTCGATGCGCATCAGCGCGATCCGCTTGCCGGGCTCGAACTTGTCGAGGAGGATTTCCGCTGGGCGACTGAAGCGCTCGCAGAGATGGCGCGGCGCCACGCAAAAGGGCGAATCGTGTCGATGCTCGAAGGCGGGTACGATCTGAAGGGGCTTGCCCTATCGACCGCCGCCCACGTAAAGGCATTGCTGGACGCAGACGTCTGAGCGGAATTTCGGTACATCCGCCCGTTTGCGCCACGAAAGCAGGACGATTATGACGACGACGACCAAACCGGCTCCGGCAAAAAGCTTTGCTGACATCAAGGAGATGACCTTCGAACGCGCCTTGAAGGAGCTGGAGGTCATTGTCGGCAAGCTTGAACGCGGCGACGTCGAGCTTGAAGAAAGCATTGAAATTTATGAGCGCGGCGAAGCATTGCGCGACCATTGCGACAGACTGCTGAAAGCGGCTGAAGCCAAAGTCGAAAAACTGACGCTTGGCGCTGACGGCACGCCGTCAGGCACTGCCCCACTCGACAAGAACGGCGATGCGCCATTTTGAGGCGTCATTCCGCTTTGGGCGGTTTGGACGTCAACTGGTTTTTTAAACGTCTGCGGCACGCGGGCGCATTACATCCGGTCCGTAGCAGCGCTCTTTGGGGGATCGAAGATAGCCCAAAGGCATGCTAGCGTCCCTTTCGAACGGCCTGTCTCGGGCGCTCTAGGTCTAAAGCCGATCGCCGCATCAAGGTTTTATTGTGAGCAAGACACCATTACTCGATAAAATTGCGACGCCGCACGAATTGCGTCAGTTGTCGGAAGATCAGCTGCCTCAGCTTGCGGCCGAGCTTCGCGACGAGATGATTGACGCCGTTTCGGTAACGGGCGGCCATCTTGGTGCGGGCCTTGGCGTCATCGAATTGACCGTGGCGTTGCACTGGGTCTTCAACACCCCGGACGATCGTCTGATCTGGGACGTCGGCCATCAGGCTTATCCCCATAAAATTTTGACCGGCCGCCGCGACCGGATTCGCACCTTGCGCCAGCCCGGCGGTTTGGCGGGGTTCACCAATCGCGAGGAGAGCGTCTACGATCCTTTCGGCGCCGGGCACTCGTCCACATCCATTTCCGCAGCGCTCGGCATGGCCGTTGCGCGCGACCTGACCGGCAAGTCGAACAACGTCATCGCCGTCATCGGTGATGGCGCGATGAGCGCCGGCATGGCCTACGAAGCGATCAACAACGCCGGTGCCCGCAACGAACGCTTGATCGTCGTGCTCAACGACAACGATATGTCGATTGCGCCGCCTACTGGCGCGCTCTCGGCTTATCTCGCACGTGTGACGTCGAGCGGTACTTACGTCCACCTCCGTGACTACGCCAAGCAGCTCGCCAAGATGCTTCCGAAGGCGTGGGAACGCCGCGCCGCGCGCGTTGAAGAATATACGCGTCATCTGTGGCAGGGCGGGGCTTGGTTCGAAGAACTCGGCTTTTATTACGTCGGCCCAATCGACGGTCACAATTTCGAGCAGCTTCTGCCCGTTCTGAAGAACGTCCGTGATCTGGAGCAGGGGCCGATCCTCGTCCACGTCGTCACGCAGAAGGGCAAGGGCTACGCACCAGCCGAAGCGTCGCCGGATAAATATCACGGCGTGAATAAGTTCAACGTTGTGACGGGCGCACAGGACAAGCCGAAGCCGAATGCGCCGAGCTACACGAAGGTGTTCGCCGATAGCCTGATTGCTGAAGCGCGAAAGGATAAGCGCGTTGTCGCAATTACCGCCGCGATGCCGTCCGGTACGGGGCTTGACTATTTTGGCAAGGAATTTCCCGATCGCACGTTCGATGTCGGCATCGCTGAGCAGCATGCCGTCACGTTCGCGGCGGGACTCGCGGCGGAGGGTTATAAGCCTTTCACGGCAATCTACTCGACCTTCCTGCAGCGCGCCTACGATCAGGTCGTGCATGATGTAGCCATTCAGAAGCTGCCCGTCCGCTTCGCCATCGACCGCGCCGGACTTGTCGGAGCTGATGGCGCAACGCATGCGGGATCGTTCGACGTTGCCTATCTCGCTTGCCTGCCGGATTTCGTCATCATGGCGGCGGCCGACGAAGCCGAACTCGTCCACATGGTCGCGACCCAAGCCCAGATCGACGACCGCCCGAGCGCGCTGCGCTATCCGCGCGGCGAGGGCGTCGGCGTAGAGCTTCCGGCCGAAGGCATTCCGCTCGAAATCGGCAAGGGCCGTATCGTCCGCCAAGGCTCCAAGGTTGCGCTGCTGTCGCTCGGCACGCGGCTCGCGGAATGTCTGAAGGCGGCGGATCAACTCGCGAGTTTCGGCCTGTCCACGACCGTCGCCGACGCGCGCTTTGCAAAACCGCTGGACGAGGCCCTCATTCGCGACCTCGCGACCAATCACGAAGTCCTGGTGACCGTGGAAGAAGGTTCCATCGGGGGCTTCGGCAGCCATGTTCTGCAGTTTCTTTCGAACGCGGGTTTGCTGGATCGCGGTCTTCGCGTCCGTCCCAAAGTTTTGCCCGACGTCTTCATCGACCATGGCAAACCCGAAGCTATGTACGAAGCCGCACGGCTTAATGCCTCAGGCATCGTCGAGACGGTCTTTGCTGCCCTTGGCCGCGCAGACATGCTAAGCGAGCGGGCATGATGCGCACATCTGCGCGTTAACCAGCTCGCCGTTCGGGAGAACACACATGCACGCGCTCGTCAGCTTGGCCGCACGGGTACTTCTGTCCGCCATTTTCGTCACAGCAGGGATCAACAAGGTTTCGGGCTACGCGCAGACCCAGGCGTACATGGAATCGCACGGCTTGCCTGGCAACCTGCTGCCGCTCGTCATCGCACTTGAGGTCATCGGCGGGCTTGCCGTGCTGCTCGGTGTCTTCTCTCGCTACGCCGGTTTGGCGCTCGCCGCGTTTTGCTTGGCAGCCGCCGCTGTCTTTCACAGCAACTTCGCCGACCAAGCCCAGATGACGAACTTCATGAAGAACGTCTGCATGGCCGGCGGCTTCCTGCTGCTGTTCGCGAACGGCTCCGGCCGCTACGCCATCCGGCCCGACTGACGTTGACATTTGACTGACGGCCCGGTGATGCGGCTCGATCAGATGCTGGTGGCCCGCGGACTAGCGCCGTCGCGCGCCCGCGCTCAGGACCTGATAAAGCGCGGCTTCGTCTCGGTTGGCGGCGCTGTTTGCAACAAACCGGCCTTCGACGTGAAGAGCGATTCTGCCATCGCCGTTGCCTCGGATGCGCCGGGCTACGTTTCGCGCGGCGCGGAAAAGCTCTCTGCCGCGCTCGCGCGCTTCGGCTTCGATCCGACGGGTCGCGTTGCGCTCGATATCGGCGCTTCGACCGGGGGCTTTACCGAGGTGCTTCTGGAACAGGGCGCACGCCGCGTTTATGCCGTCGACGTCGGCACCAGTCAGCTACACGCGCGCCTGAAAGACGATCCACGCGTCGTTTCACTCGAAAATATCGATGCGCGTGCGCTGACGCCAAACGAAATAACAGAGAGCGTTTCCGCCGTCGTGGTCGATGTCAGCTTCATATCCGTCACGAAGGTTTTGGGCACTGTTTTGCGGTTCGCTTCACGCGGAGCTTGGGCTGTGATCCTCGTAAAGCCGCAGTTCGAAGTCGGCCGCGATAACGTCGGCAGCGGCGGCATCGTACGCGATGAAGCCGCGCGTCTGGGCGTGCTGGCCAGCGTCCGCGAATGGCTCGCCGCGCAGCCCGGTTGGACGGTCGTCGGCGATATGCCGTCGCCTATTCTCGGTGGTTCCGGCAACGCCGAATTCCTGCTCGGAGCGCGCTACGATGGCTGAGCGTGAATTCGTCATCAGTCGTCTCGGCGCGCAAGGCGATGGCATCGCCGAAGTCGATGGGCGGATGGTCTTCGTACCGTTCGCGCTGCCGCGAGAACGCATCGAAGCCGAAGTCGAAGGCGAGCGCGGGCGCCTCCTGCGCGTGCTCGAACCGAGTGCCGAACGCATCGCTCCGGTCTGCAAACATTTCGGCAAATGCGGCGGTTGCAGCGTGCAGCATCTGACGTCGGACAGTTACGCGGCATGGAAACGCGATCTCGTCGTCAACGCTTTTCAGGCGCGTGGCCTCGAACCTGAGGTCGGTCAATTGCAGCGCCCCGCCGGGCACCGCCGCCGTGCGGCGCTCAAGGCAATCCGTTCGCAGTTTGGCGTCGCGCTTGGCTTCCACGAGGCCGCCTCTCACGATCTCGTAGCCATCGAAGAATGTCCGGTGCTGGAGCCGAAAATCGTTACGGCATTGCCGGTCGTCGGAAAATTGATCGCGCCGCTGCTTCCGAAACGCGATGAAGCGCGCGTTACGATCACGCTCACGAAGTCCGGGCTTGATGTCGAAGTCGATGGCACGGAACGCAAACTTTCGCCGGAAATCCGAACCGGACTTGCGTCCGCGGCGAGCACGATGGGACTCGCACGTCTCGTCGTAGCGGGCGACGTCGTCGTCGAAACGATGCCCCCCTTCCTGACGTTCGGCGCGGTGGAAGTTCCGTTGCCGCCGGGCGTATTCGTTCAAGCCGTCGAAGCCGCCGAGAGCGAAATCGCTGAGCGTATCGTCGCTGCGCTCGGAAAGACGAAAAAGGTTGCCGATCTCTTCTGCGGCCTCGGCGCCTTCACGTTTCCGATAGCAGCGAAGGCCCGCGTCTCCGCGTTCGACGGCAGCAAGGCCGCGGTGACGGCGCTGGGCGACGGCGCAAAAAAAACATCTGGGCTAAAGCCAATTAGCGCCGTCGTTCGCGATCTCTTCCGCGATCCGCTATCGCCGCTGGAACTCAATGAGCACGACGCTATCGTTTTCGATCCGCCACGTGCCGGGGCCGAAGCGCAGTCGCAGCGCTTGGCGCGCTCAAAGGTGAAGACTGTTATTGCGGTGTCCTGCAATCCAGCGACGCTCGCACGCGACGCGCGCCATCTCGTCGATGGCGGCTATAAGATCGAATCCGTTACGCCGGTTGATCAGTTCGTTTATTCCGCACACGTCGAGGTCGTCGCGGTCTTTCGACGTTAGCGGCCGGATAGAATACGATCGACGAAGGCCGGAACGATCTCGGTCGCATGACCGTAGATGGCTTCGTCGAATTGGCTCGCACCCTCCGACGGTTCGAGGTTGAGCTCCACCGTGCGCGCGCCGTGCTCACGCGCTTCCGCCACGAAGCCGGCCGCCGGATAGACGTGCCCGCTCGTGCCAATCGACAGGAAAAGATCAGCCTCTCCAAGAAGCCCCGTGATCCGCCCCATCTGATACGGCATCTCGCCAAACCAGACGACGTCCGGCCGCATTCCGCCCGGCAGCCCGCAATAGGGGCACGACGTATCGACCAGCAAATCGCCCTGCCAGGGGACCCGATGCTTGCAGAAGGTGCACAGCGCCTTGAACAGCTCACCGTGCATGTGAATGAGGGAATGCGATCCGGCGGCTTCATGCAGCGCGTCGATATTCTGTGTAACGACCGTCACGCCGCCATGCTCGGCTTCGAGACGCGCCAAAGCGATGTGCGCAGCATTGGGCTTGATGCCGCGATGAGCGCGCCGCCGCGCATTATAGAAATTCAGCACGAGTGCCGGATCGCGTTGAAAACCGTCGGGCGTGGCGACGTCGCGCCAATCGTATTTCGCCCACATGCCGTTTGGATCGCGAAACGTCGGAACGCCGCTTTCGGCCGACAGTCCCGCGCCAGTCAAAATGACGATCTTTGGATGCTGCGCGATGGGTCGGCCCTCGAAATTACCCGCCGATTTGGCCGCGATGCCGCAGGAAATGGTCCGCGAGCACAATCGCCATCATCGCTTCGCCGACCGGTACGGCGCGAATGCCGACGCACGGATCGTGGCGACCCTTCGTGATGAGTTCCGTCTCATGGCCTTGACGGTCGATCGTCCGGCGCGGCGTTAAAATCGAAGACGTCGGCTTAACCGCAAAACGACAAACGATGGGTTGGCCGGTCGAAATGCCGCCGAGGATGCCGCCCGCATGGTTCGATAGGAAATCAGGCGCGCCATCATCGCCGATGCGGATTTCGTCCGCGTTCTGCTCGCCGGTCAGCTCGGCAGACGCCATGCCTTCACCGATTTCGACGCCCTTGACGGCGTTGATCGACATCATCGCGCTGGCGAGGTCTTGATCGAGCTTGCCGTAGAGCGGCGCCCCCCAGCCTGCCGGCACGCCTTCCGCTACAACTTCGATAATGGCGCCGACGGACGAACCGGCCTTGCGCACCTTGTCGAGATAGTCGGCCCAGTGCTCTGCCGCCTGCTTATCCGGAGAGAAGAACGGATTGTTGCCGACCTCGTCCCAATCCCAGTTGCCGCGATCGATTTTGATCTGCCCGATCTGCACCAGCGCGCCGCGAATCTTAACGCCGGAGATGACCTTCCGCGCCACGGCGCCAGCAGCCACACGCGACGCCGTTTCGCGCGCCGACGACCGCCCGCCGCCGCGATAGTCGCGAATGCCGTACTTGGCGTCGTAGGTGAAGTCAGCGTGGCCAGGACGGAACTTGTCCTTGATCTCGCCGTAGTCCTTCGAGCGCTGATCGGTATTTTCGATTTCAAGCGCAATAGGCGTTCCGGTCGTGACCTGCTTGCCCGAAGCATCGGCGAACACGCCGGACAGGATTTTGACCGCGTCGGCCTCTTGGCGCTGGGTCGTGAAGCGTGACTGGCCGGGCTTGCGCTTATCGAGATAGGCCTGGATCTCACCGGTTTCGAGCGCGATGCCCGGCGGACAACCGTCCACGATGGCGCCGATGGCCGGGCCGTGGCTTTCGCCCCAGGTCGTCACGCGAAACAGATGTCCGAAAGTGTTGTGAGACATTGCCTGAAATATGCGGAAGTTGGCCCGATGGGCACTCGATGGCTCTGCAACGATTGTTGCCGGGCTGCGTCACCGCTCTTCTTAGGTGGCCGGCGAGGTGGCGGCAAGAGCGCATCGGGGCCAAAGCCGCGTGACAACCCTCCGCGACGCAGATTAACTCGACGAAGTACTGCGTTCGTCGGCAGTTCCGTCGCCCTGACGATGGGACGAGGCAGGTGTGAGTCCGTATTTGACCGGCAACTCGGCCGAGCCCGCATCCGCTGCCCAAAAGCAGCCCGCGGCGCATCGCAGGATCGCATGTTGCGAAGGCGGTATGGACAGGTCGCTCATTCGAACGGCCGCGCCGTATGCCTGTCTCATCCATTCCAGGCGAACGTCTCTGTCGGCTCATAAAAGCCCATTCCTCTCGGATTGAGCCCCGGGTCGAGGGGGCTTTCAGCATGCACTCCTTATCGAGTGCCGAAGAGCCGGAGAGCCGCATCTCCGGCTCTTTTGCTTTGATGGCGTTCAACCCTCACAGCCACCGCATCTTGGCGTCGGCGAGCTTCAAAATCTTATCCTGGGGCACTTCAAGGAATGGCACGAGAGTTCTGTCGATTCCGAGCAGAGCGCCGCGCGCGACGCGGCTGACGCCGCCGTGCCCGACGGCAACCGTATTTTGGCCCAGGGTTCCGAGCCATTTCGAAACGCGGACCTCAAGGTCGTGGTAGCTCTCGCCGCCATTGGGCCTCCAGCCGTAGGGATCGGCGGCTTTGGCGGCGACGCCCTCGGGATCTTTAAGCGGCAGCTCGCCCGCGAGTTCGCCTTCCCATTGTCCGTAGCTGAGTTCAGCAATGTCCGGCACAATGCGAAAGCCGTCCGGGTCGAGACCAAGGCCTTCTCGGATCAGGCGCATCGTCTCAATGGCCCGTTGCAGCGGGCTGGCGACGAAATCGAATTCGGCGATTGCCGGCATCAGCGTTTTCAGCACGCCGCCGTGGCGACGCCCCTGCGCCTTGCCGGTGTCGTTCAAGGGAATGTCGCGCTGCCCTTGGTAGCGCGCCTCCCGGTTCCAGTCCGTCTCGCCGTGACGAATGAGATAGAGCGTGAGTCCGGGCTTCAACGACGCGGTCGTTGCCGCCCCACCACTCACGCTTCGTCGCTCTTGACGACCGAAATATCGGGCGCTTCCTCGTTCTTCATGCCCTGCACGTGATAGCCGCTATCGACGTGATGAATTTCGCCGGTCACGCCGCGCGACAGGTCCGAAAGGAGATAGAGACCGGCGTTGCCGACGTCGTCGATCGTGACGTTGCGGCGGAGTGCCGAGTTATACTCGTTCCACTTCAGGATATAGCGGAAATCCGCGATGCCCGACGCAGCCAGCGTCTTGATCGGGCCGGCCGAGATCGCGTTGACGCGGATGCCGTTGCGGCCAAGGTCGGACGCCAGATAGCGCACGCTCGCCTCGAGCGCGGCCTTGGCAACGCCCATCACGTTATAGTGCGGCATGACCTTTTCGGCGCCGTAGTAGCTGAGCGTGATCAGCGAACCGCCGTTCGGCATCAGCTTCTCGGCGCGCTGGGCGAGAGCCGTGAACGAATAGCAGGAGATCATCAGGCTCTGCGTGAAGTTTTTCTCCGTCGTATCGACGTACCGGCCGTCGAGCTCGTTTTTGTCCGAGTAAGCGATGGCATGGACGAGAAAATCCAGGCTGCCCCAGCTCTTTTCGAGGGACGCGAAAACGCTGTCCATCGAGGCCGCATCGGTCACATCGCAGTGAAGAACCGACTTGGCGCCAAGCTCCGCCGCCAGCGGCTCGACCCGCTTCTTCAGCGCATCCCCTTGATAGGTGAGGGCAATTTCTGCGCCCTGGGCCGCGCAGGCTTTCGCGATGCCCCAGGCGATCGATCGATTGTTTGCGACGCCCATGATGAGCCCCCGTTTTCCGGCCATCAAAGTGCCTGGGGAAATGGACGTGTTCGCTTGAGGCCCCGCCATGGGCGCTATTTCCTTAGTTATTCCAATTTGGGATTGGTGAGTTTGGGCGCATCCTACACAAATGCCTCTTCCGGTCCAGATGCCCGGAGAGGGAGCGTGCGCGGCCATTGGCCCGAGGGACGGCCATTAAGGACTAGCCCGTCCATGCGGGCGCCCGAAAAGGCCGTCATTACAGCCTTTTTGGCGGGGGTTATCCCACCGCCACCCGAACGGGGGCATTTGCAACCTTTGGCCGCTCAGATCCTGCAATCCGGCCGTCGTCGATGGTGATGATACGATCGGCGTATTGCAGCGTCCGGTGGTCGTGGGTAACGGCCAAAACGGCCCGCCCGGTATCCTGTGCCACGGCTGCCAGCAATTCCATGACGGCCATGCCGTTCTGGGCATCGAGTGCCGCTGTCGGCTCGTCGGCGAGAATGACCGAGGGTGAACCGGCGAGCGCCCGGGCAATCGAAACGCGCTGCTTCTCGCCGCCCGACATTTTGGCCGGCATCGCGTTGATGCGGTGGCCGAGGCCAACCGCTTCGAGCGCTTCGACCGCCTGGCGGCGCGCGTCCGGACCGTTGAGATCGCGCAGGTCCAGCGCCAGCATGACATTCTCGACGGCCGAGAGCGTCGGCACAAGATTATAGGACTGGAACACGAAGCCGACATGCTTGCGCCGCAGATTGGCAAGCTGCTCCTTGTTCATGTTCCGCGTATCCATGCCGGAGATCGACAGCTTGCCCTGTGTGGGTGACAGGATGCAGCCGAGGATCGAGAGCAGGGTGGTCTTACCGGATCCGGACGGCCCCATCATCAGCGTCAGCTCGCCGGTATGCAGCTGAAGGTCGACGCCTTTCAAAACCTTGTTTTCGCCGGCTCCAGCGCCCAGCACCTTCACGATGCCTTCCGCTTCGACGATGACTTTGCTGTTGTTTGGCTCGGTCATGTTAAGTCTCCCTGGAATTCGGTTAGCGGCTGAACACGACGGCCGGGTCGATGCGGACGACCTTGATGATGGCGCTTATGGCGGCGAAGATGCACATGCCGATGGTTATTGCGAAAAGTTGGGCGGCAAGTGGCGCAGTCATAATGATTGTGAGCTTGGTGTCCTGCGCAAAATGAATGGCGGTCAGCGCCAGTCCCATACCCAGCACATAGCCGATCAGCCCTGAAAGCACGGCTTGAATGAGAATCACCTTGACGATGTAGCCCGCACCGGCCCCCAAGGCGCGCAGAGTGGCGAACTCGTTGATATGATCTTTCGTGCTCGAATAAAGCGTCTGCGCGACAATGACAATGCCGACGATCAGGCCCAAGAGCTTACCCGCATCGAGGGCGGCACCCGCGCCGGTCTGCTTCAACCAATAGTCCTGGCTGCGGGTGCGGAACTCCGTCTGCGTCAAAACTTCCGTATCGGGAAGGCGTGCGGCAATTTCCTTACGCACCGTTTCGAGGTCGGCGCCGGGCAGCAGCGTGACGCGCTGGTAGCTCGCCTGGTCCTGGTTGGCGCCGGACAGCTGACGCGCTTCGTCGATGGACGTGAAGACGAACGGCAGCGTCGTGAACGAACGCACGCGCTTGGTAATCGCCACGAGCTTGACCGCGGCGCCGTTGAGTTCGGCGTGCTCGCCGAGCCTGTTGACGCCCAGATCGTTGAAGTAGCTGCGATCGATCGCAACCGTATTCGGAGCTTCGAGCGCTGCGCGGCTACCTTCGATGATGTTTGCGGGCAGCGCCTTTGGGCTGTCGCCTGACGTTCCAATCAGCAGGACCGTCGTTTCGCCACCTCGCGGTTTGCGCCAGCGGGCGAATGAAACCAGCATGTCTTCCGAATTTTCGACGCCGGGTGCCGACAGCGCCAGATAGCGTTCGCGGCCAGCGAGAAACGAGGGATCGTCGTAGCTCTTGGTGCCGAGCGGCACGATCCAAAGATCGGCCGGCGCCGCGTCGATGATCGTCGCGATCTTGTTTGCCGATCCGAGATAGATGCCGGATTGGACCGCGACCAGCACAACCGAAAACAGAATGCCGACGACGGTCACGAAGAAGCTTAGGCGATCATGAAAAAGATTGCGATAAGCGAGCTTCACGACCATCGGCACGCGAAATGCGCTTGGGCGTTTTTCCCGTGCGGCTGCTATCGGCTTACGCATGATGATTGGTGCTGTTGCGGCGAGTTCCATGACCTGCTCCCTCCTTGGGCGTTGGTCAGACTTTGAACGACGGCGTTGCGGTTGGCTGTTTCGCAGGGCACAGAGCTTTCAGCCTGCCGCCCGGTGTCTGTGTCAGGCTTAGTCGCAGGGAACGTCGATCAGCGCGGCGATAGCCGGCGAATAGCGCCGGCAGATGTGCGTGGTTGCTGCCGTTTCGGTATCCGCTTTCGCAGATGAAGCACGAGTATCCGAAGCGACCTTTCCGCCGTTCACTGACGTTTCCGGTTTGGATGATGCAATCGCCCCCGTCGTGTTAGCGGCGGCCGTCTTTTCTACCGCGGCAGTCGTCACGGTATCGGCCGGCAGCCTGCCTTCGAGCTTTACTGGTTGCACGGTTGCTGTCGCGGGCGTCTTGACGGCGGTCTCGGCAACGTCGGATTGCGCGGGACGCTTGACCTTTACGATTTTGCGAGGGGCACTCTCCTTGACTTCGCGACGGGCGGAGCGCGGTCGCTCGACGCGCTGATAATCGCGGCCACTGTAAGTCTCGTTCGAATGCGCGACGAACGAACCGAGCGGAAAGCCAAAACCGACCCTGACCGCATCTGCGTTCGCGGCGTTTGTCATCGTCGTCCCGGCCAGCAGCGTCGCGGCGAGAGCAAAGGTGATCTTGGACATGGTAGCCTCCTGACGATGGTTTCTTGCTGGCCGGTCGCGCCGGCCATGTCGCAACAATGCCTCGCCGGCTGCGTGGTCGCTGTTCCGGCAGGAACACGGCCGAAGGCCAGGAAATCACGTTTATTTCAGTGTGTTGCTTTATGCGGCGAGAGGCAGGGTATGGGCACTCTGCCGCGGTCGTGCTGTCGAGGCGTCCAGCGCGAGCAGCATCTGCTGCGTATTGAACCCAAACCGGACGTTCAGCGGGCGCGCTGCGGCGTCCTGAGCTGCAAGCGCGAGCAACCGGAAGCCGCGCTCCAGAAACAGAGCTTTGAGGCGCCGACCAGAGAAGGCCGTCAGAAGCGCCCGGAAGCGCAGCGCTACGGCGAGCCGGGCCGTGCCCTTGCGCGCATCATCGAACGCCATCCAGATCTCATCCTCGATCTCCCGGATCTCGTCCTCTCGCAGGCCTCGCAAAAGTGCCAATCCCTGACCGTGTTCGCGAAGAAGGTCGATGACAAATGCAAGGTCGGAAGCCTCGACGACCGGCACATCGGATAAATCGAAATGGGCTCGCATGGCTGGTTCTCCCGAAGGCCGATCAAAGGACGTTTCCGAATGCTGTCCACGGCGAGCCCGCAAGCACGATGATGTCGCGCGCTTTGCGTTCGCCGAGTTCGAAATGAACCTCATGGCCTTCGAGTTTTTCGATGCCATTGCGGATGTCTCCGCCTGCGAAACGGAAGCTGCGTCCATCCTCGCCGCGAATGATGCCGACGCCGAGATCGGCGCGGAATTTCTTGATCTCTCCGTACATCTGTCTCTCCTCGATCAGTCGGTTGGGTCGATGCAGAGATGATGCGAAAAGCCCATGTTTTCCGCTGTTCCTGATGAAACAGCATGTAGACAGATTATTTTCGCGAGGCGTCGCGTAGGTCAAAACGAAACGCGGCGGGGAGGCGTGCTGAACGGGACCGCATTCCCGTTTCCCACACCTCCCCGCCATCGGGGACCGGCGGCGCCTTCACTAAGGAGGAAGCGAGCCGCCGCAGGTCTTTCGAAAACCGCTACTTGAAGAAGGCGTCCGCGCGCATTCCCGGCAGCAGCGGCGGATTGCCCGCGAGATCGATGGTGACTTCGAGCACTTCGACATCGGTTGGGCGGCGTGCACCGCGCAGCGAGAACTGCGGCGAGGTCAAAGTCGGAGCAAGCTCGGCGACGGTGCCTTCGAATTCTTTGCCGGGGTAGGCGTTGCTCTTTACGGTGACCTTGCTGCCGGTCTTGATCTTCGAGACGTCGATTTCGTCAACCTCGGCCTTCAGCCGCACGACCGACATATCGCCGAGCATGACCAGCGATTGCTCAGGAGAGGGCGACGCCATCTCGCCGACCTTTGCAGAGAGCTGCAGAACGGTGCCCGCAACCGGTGCACGGATGCGCGTTTTTTCGAGCATGGCTTCCGCAACAGCGACATCCGAGCGTGCGGCCTGCAGCGCCGATTCAAGGCGGTTCGGGGCCGGGATATCCGGTTTCGACTGGGCTTTGGCGTAGGAAGCACGCTCTTTCTGCAACTTGGACTTCGCTTTCGCCAGATCCTCGCGTGCGTCGGCGACACGCGCCGCGCTACCAGTACCCTGGCGCTCGGCCTGCAGTTCGTATTCGAGCCCGAAGCGTGCATTCGTCAGCGCCCGTTCGGCATCGAAAACGTTGTCCTCTGCGGTGCGAAGATCGTCGCGCGCCTTATCGAGCGGCTGCGCATCGCGTTCGCGCTTGCGGGATGCAGCTTCCGTCTCGGCGGCTTGCAGACGAGCGCGGGCTTCTTCATCATCGAGACGGATCAGAAGCTCGCCTTCCTCGACCTTGTCGTTCCGTTTCACGTTCACTTCGGCGATGCGTCCGACGAGCTGTGCGCCGACGCGAATGATGCCGGACTTCGGCTCGACACGGCCAGGTGCTGCGGCCACCCAGTCGATCTGCGGTGCGCTATCGTTGTCCGCCTTGATGACGTCATCGCCGCTCGCCTTCGCATTCAGCAAATCGCTGTTCGTCACGGCGATGGCGCCAAACGCTCCGGCGCTTACTGCGACGAGAAAGAAAAAGGTTTTTACGAGAAAGCCGCCGCGTCGGGGGCGATAGGTTTCTTCGGTGCTCATGTCGTTGTCCTCCTTAAGGGCCAACCTTCGAAGCCGCGCCGTCGCGGCGAAAGGTCATGAGCAGCAATAGTCTCTGTGCATCAGGTTCGCTGTTTCGATCGGAACACATGCAAATTGCGACGAAGAAAGACGATCTCCTGGCGGATCGTTTGGACGGAGGGCATCAAAAAAGAAAAGCTCCGGTGCGTTGCCGGAGCTTCAAAATGGAGGAAGAGGTTTGCGAGGAAACGAGGTGCTTACTGGCACATCTCACGTAGCGTCCAACCGACGATCCGGCAGCTTTCAGTGCCGTTCGCGTTGATCGTGCACTTGCGGTTCGGCAGCCGCTGATAATCGCAGTAGTAGTTGTTCGAATAGCCGGAAAAGCCGTGCATCGGCTTCGAGAACTGATAGTCCTGCACGAAGAATTCCTTGGCGCTGCCGGCCGCGTTCGCGGCCGAAACGCTGGCGCCGAACGTCGCTGCCAGAATGGCGAAAGCCACTGCAACCCGACGCGTGCTGTTGAATGCCGACATATTGAAGTCCTCCTTGTGGTGCGCGTTCGCGCTGGTGTCATTCACTGGAGGCTAATCTACGGAAGGCCGGTGTGCGTCGCTGTCCCGGGCGGAACAGGAGTTCATGGCGGTCCAGCCTTGAACCTGCCAAGTCCTGGACTACTATAAGGAAACCCCCGCAACATCGCTGCTAAAGCGCCCTGCATGCACGAGGTGAAAGGTGCGAAAGCTCTGGAATACAGGCGTCAATATCTTCTCGATGATGACCGCTAACAAAAGTACGGCGCCCAGCAACCAAGTCGAAGGGTCAGCCTACGACTTTGAGTTCAAGAGCATAGATGGCGCGCCGATGAAACTCTCGGACTGGCGCGGCAAACCGCTTCTGATTGTCAATTCAGCCTCGTTCTGCGGCTTCACCAAGCAATATTCGCAATTGCAGGAGCTTTGGCGGCGCTACGAGAGCGACGGACTGGTGGTCATCGCGGTGCCTTCGAATGATTTCGGCGAGCAGGAACCGCACGCCGACGGTGAAATCCAGTCATTCTGCCAAGGCGTATTCGGCGTCACGTTTCCGATTGCGTCGAAGCATCCCGTCATCGGCCCCGAGGCGCATCCGTTCTATAAATGGGCCGCAAACGCCATGGGGCCCAGCGGCGTGCCGACGTGGAATTTTCACAAGTACCTCGTCGGCCGCGACGGACAGCTCGTCAGATCATTTTCGACGAAATTGTCTCCGACCTCTCCGGAAATGGTCTCTTGGATCGAAAAGACCCTCGCAGAGCCTGTCCCGGCCGTCGCCTAGCGGCGCGACAGCAGCAATGAAAAAGGCGCGCGATCGTCTCGCGCGCCTGTTCTCAACTGGAAATCATGCAGCAGCCGTTACTTCGCCGGACCTGTCTCGATAGGAAGACCGTTCTCTTGGCCCCATTCGGCCCAGCTGCCGTCGTAAACGGCCGCGTTGGTCTGGCCGACCACGGCAAGCGCCAGGGCCAGCATCGAAGCCGTGACGCCGGAACCGCACGTCGTTACGACAGGCTTCGACACGTCGATGCCGACGCCCGAGAACAATTTGTTGATCTCGGCCGGTGACTTATAGGTCCCGTCCGGATTCAAAAGCTGCTGTGACGGAATATTCTTCGAGCCTGGAATGTGGCCCTTCCGGAGACCTGGTCTCGGCTCTGCGTCCTTGCCTTCGAAGCGTCCTGCCGGGCGCGCATCGACGATCTGGACGCCGTTCTTTTTGAGCAGCGCCTTCATGTCTTCGAGGTCGCGCAGGATCTCGGTATTCTGCAGCGGCGAATAATGCCGTTCCGAGCGCTTCGGTGGCGGCCCGTCTTCCAGCGGACGTCCCTCTGCCTTCCACTTGCGCAACCCGCCGTTGAGCACGGCCACGTCGCGATGTCCCATGGCGCGGAACGTCCACCATACGCGCGCAGCCGAAAAGATGCCGCTCGTATCGTAGACGACGATGCGAGCGCCGTCGCCAATGCCCATTTTTTTCATCCGCGACGCGAATTTCACGGTCGAGGGCAGCATGTGCGGCAGCGACGACTTCTCGTCCGAGAGATCGTCGATATCGAAAAACAGCGCGCCGGGAATATGCTCGGCGAGATATTCCTTCTTGGCATCCCGTTTTTCGGTCGGCAGATGCCAGCTGCCGTCCAGAATGATCAAATCCGGCGATGAGAGGTGATCGGCGAGCCAATCCGTCTCGACGATCCAATTCTTGGCGGTATCAGGCAAGGAATGTCCCTACAGGTTCGACATGGCTTTTATTTTGGGGCTGACTGCACATAGGCAAAACTTGCTGGCCTCGCAAGTTGGCCGCCGCAAAATCAGACGGGGTGGCCAATTGGCCGAACCTGACAGCCGCTATGCCGTACAGCCGTTTACGCGTTGTTTTCGGCAGGACTTTTCAGTATGACACCCGCTCCGCGGCAGTTTGTGGGTGCACCGCACACCTGCCGGGATGCAAAAGAGCGAGATCGCGATAAAAGGCGGTTCGTTCGACCGATGCGGGCGTGGCGGAACTGGTAGACGCACTGGATTTAGGTTCCAGCGGCGAAAGTCGTGGGGGTTCAAATCCCTCCGCCCGCACCACTTTTGTTTGCGCGCAGCCGCCACACCAGCCCTGCGCGCGATGAGTCCGAAGATAACATCACGGCATAAAACTTATCCTGGGCACGCTCAGCCGCAGGCGCGAGCGCTTGCGGATTTGGCGAGGCGCCTCTAAAGGAAGCCCGGTCGGCCGCTACAACGCGCAAACCCGAGGGTTTTCCGGAGTTTACGCGTCATTCTCAGTGCGCTGGCAACGACTTAACTAGCTCAGAATTGGACGGGGAATGTCTCGAAAATGGCTCGTCGCCGGGGGCGGCATATCGGGACTGGCGGCCGCTCAGTGCTTGCAGGCGAACGGCCGCGATTATGTGCTGCTCGAACGTTGCCCCGCAGTCGGCGGCCTGACGCGGACGACGCAGGTCGAAGATTTCTGCTTCGATTACACCGGCCACTTTCTGCATCTGAGGCGCTACCCATCGCCCGCGCAGGTCCCCTATGCGCATCTGAATGATGAAGATTGGGCGACTGTCGACCGGAAGTCCTACTTCTACGCCGGAGAGCGCCTGATCGAAGCGCCCATCCAGTACCACCTGGGCGAGCTGCCGGACGGGCTTCGCCAGGACTGCGAGAAATCGTATGACGAGCGGCCGAAAGCCGCCGGCGACGGCACCGGCTTTCGCGATTTCATCGTCTCGGGCTTTGGGCAGGTCGTCGCTGATCGCTTCCTCATCCCGCAAAACGAAAAGACGATGGCGACGCCCCTGAGCCGCCTGTCGATCGGCGCCGTCAAACGCTTCTTTCCGCCGCCCGATGAAGCCCGCATTCGCGCCGGTTTCGCCAATACGGGCGAGCGTTTCGCTGAGTACAACACCACCTTCTGGTATCCAAAACGCGGTGGCATCGACGTGCTAACGCGCGGCCTCGCCCATGGCCTCACGAGCGTTGCGACGACGCAGGAAATTTCGCGCATCGATCTTAATTGTCGTGTCGCGACCACGAGCGCAGGCCTGTCCGTCGAATGGGAAAAGATGTTCCCCAGCATTCCGCTTAAAACGCTCTGCGAGTTGACGGGAGACGCGCAGCTCGCTGGCGCCGCCGCCAAGCTCAGCCACAGTTCAACGATCAGTTTCAATTTCGGCGTGCGCGGCAAGCTGCCGAGCGCGCTTAAGGACGCCCACTGGGTTTACGTTCCCGACCGTGACATCCCATTCTATCGTTTCGGCTGCTATTCCAACATCTCGTCTGCGATGGCTTCGCACGGGTTGAATGCGGTCTACGTCGAGGTCGGCGTACCGGGCGAAGAAATCGACAAGGTCGATATTGTCAGCAAGACGCAGAAAGACGTCATCGCGGCTCTGGAAAAACTCGGCTGGGTCAAAAGCGAAGACATCATCTGCGCCGTCACCCACGTGATTCGCTGCGCTTACGTCCACCACACGCCCGAGCGTGATCAGCTTGTGGACGAAATTCTTGTGCGGTTGAATACATTCGGAATTCACCCCATCGGCCGTTATGGGCTGTGGGATTATGTGGGCATGGAGGATTCGATCAGCTCGGCGCTGACGACGGTCGAAGCCCAGCTCTGAGGGAGATCAGCGTTTGAAATCTCTGATCGTGACCGCCGACGATTTCGGGATGACCGTTCCCGTCAACGAGGCCATCGAAGCCTCGCACAAGAACGGTATTCTGTCGGCGACGAGCCTGATGACCGGCGGCGAAGCTTTCGCCGACGCCGTCAACAGGGCCCGTCAGCTTCCCGAACTCGGTGTGGGGCTACACATCCATTTGGTCGATAGCCGTCCCGTCTTGCCGCCGGAGCAGGTGCCCGATCTCGTCGGGCCAGACGGGAATTTCTCCAACAACCCCGAGGTTTTTGGCTTCAAGCTGTTCTTTTCGCCTGAGATGCGCCGTCAGGCCGAAGCCGAGATTACGGCCCAGTTCGAGCGCTTCGAAAAGACCGGGCTCGTGATGGACCACGTCAATGGTCACCATCATTTCCACATGCATCCGGTCGTGACGGACGCCATCGCCAAGCTGGCGCCGAAATTCGGCTCACCGCCGGTGCGCTTTCCTGTCGAGCCGTTCGGGCCCTCGCTGCAGGCGGGTGGCGACAAGCCCATCCGGCGGTTCTTCAATTGGGCCTTCTACGCCGGATTGACGCACAGGATGCGCAAGAAGCTCGAATCCGTCGACCTGAAGCTGAACGATCACGTCTTCGGCGTCACAGATACCGGCGGCATGACCGAGGATCGGATTTTGGCCTATCTCGATCATTTACCCGAGGGCGTAACTGAACTTTACGCCCATCCAGCCATGGGCGGAGACGGCCGGCCGCAGTCTTATCCTTCTTTTGAGGAATACCGCGGGCTGATAAGTCCGGCCGTCCGCGCAAAAGTTGCGGCACTTGGGTTGCACCCTCAGACCTTCAAGGCGGCATTTGCGTCCTGAGGGGTCGAAAGCCGCCGCATTTATGCTACGCCCGTGTTGCGTGATTACGGCTAGGTCGTAGTCGCCGCCACCTATGTCTTGGAGACGCCAGCCGAATGCACATGCCGATCGTGCTTCTCAATCCCTTCGTTATTGCCGGCATCGTTTTGGGTCTTGCTGCGCTCGCATACTTAGTTCTGGCGCTCTATTTCACGTGGCGATTCCGGGAACGCCCGGTTAAGGCCGCCGAAGGCTTTCGTCCGCCGGTATCGGTGCTGAAGCCGGTCCACGGCGGCCAGCCATTTCTTTATGAATGCCTGCGGACCTTCTGCGATCAGGACTGGCCGCAATACGAGGTCATCTTTGGTGCCCATTCGGAAACCGACCCGGCCGTAGCCGTGGTGAAGCGGCTGATGGCGGAATTTCCGGATCGCGATCTGCGCCTCGTCGTTGATGCAAACCTGGCCGGACCAAATCCCCGTGCCTCGAACCTTGCAAACATCTATCGCGCCGCCCGCTACGACATCCTGCTCGTCGCGGACGCCGATCTGAAGGTCGACCGCAATTGCATCGCGTCGCTCGCGGCCCCCTTCATCGATCCGGAGGTCGGCGCCGTCGCCTCGATTTACAAAGGCTTGCCCTACGGCGGCGCAGCGGCCGCCGATTTCGGCACCATGAACATCAGCGATTGGTTCGCGCCGTCTGTCCTCGTCGATGTCGGCCTGCGCGGCATCGACTTCGTTTTCGCGATGGCGAGCGTGCGTCGCGAGGCGCTCGACTCCTTCGGCGGCTTCAACCATCTGTCGAACTTTTTCCCCGATGACTTCGCGCTCGGAAATCTCGTCGCGCAGCGCGGCTACAAGGTCGAGCTATCACCCTACTGTTGCGACACGATCGTGGCTGAGAAGAGCTTTTCAGAACTCTTCCGCCACGAAATCCTGTGGCAGCGCATGGAGCGCTTCTGCCGCCCGAGCGATCACTTCATGTCGGTGATCACGTGGCCCTTGCCGCTCCTTCTTCTGCTTCTGCTGCCGTGGCCCACGATCATCGGACTGTCGATCATCGCAGCCGAAATCGTGCTGCGCATCGCACTCCACTATCAGGTGCGGCGCAGCTTCAAGATGAACACGCCCGCACAGCCCTGGCTTGTGCCGATCCGCGAATGCGTATGCTTTTTTGCCTGGGCCTTCGGCCTGTTCGGCAACAAGGTGAAGTGGGGCAAGAACATCTTCACCTATGAAGCCTTCCGCAAGCTCATCGCCGATGGCCGCAACATTGGCGCCATCGCCGCCACGGTCGGAGAGAAGTGATGAGCGCCGAGGAGGTATCGACACAGATGGGCTCGCGGACGGCCTTGTTCGCCGCTGCGACCTGCGGCGTGCTCCTCGCCGTCGGCCTCGTCGTCTACTTCGGAATTGGTGAGATCTGGGATGCGCTGTCGACCGCAGGCTGGAGCGGCATGCTCGCCGTCATGTGCGCCTATCTCTTTTCGCTGTGGTTCTGCGCCTGGAGCTGGCGCGTCCTCCTCGTCGAGAAATACCCGCAGAGCCGCGGTCTGATGTTTCTATGGGCGCGCTGGATCCGCGACAGCGTCGGCAACCTGCTCGCCATCATTCCCGGGGCAGGCGAGGCCGCGGGCGCACGCGAGTTGACCAAGCACGGGTTACGCGTGAACGTCGCCGCGGCGACCACCATCGTCGATATGACGACCGAGATGCTGGGCCAGCTCATCTACACGTTCATGGGCCTTGCATTCCTGTTCGCCTATCACCCGGACGAGCCTGCCGCATGGTGGGCGGCGGCCGGCCTTTGCGTCGCGACGATCGCTGTCGTCGGCTTTTTGATCGCACAGAGGAACGGCCTGATCCTTTTTCTGGAACAGCTTCCCGCGAAGCTCGGCTTCACGCGCGGCTGGGAAGGCATGTCAGACACGGGCAGCATTCACAGCGCGATCCAGTCCATCTACCGTGAGCGCAGCGCGGTCGCGGCGTCAGTCGGCATCCACTTGCTCGGCTGGCTGTCCGGCGCAGCGGAAACGTGGCTTGCCCTCTATTTCATGGGCCATCAGCTTTCCGTCGGGGATGTTCTCGCGCTTGAAAGCCTCGTCTTCGCGCTTAGAAGCGTGGCGTTCGTTGTTCCTTGGGCGGCGGGCGTGCAGGAGGGTGGCTATATCGTGATCGGCGCTTTGTTCGGTCTCGGACCCGACGTCGCGCTCGCACTTTCGCTTCTGAAGCGCGCCAAAGAGATCATCGCCGGAGTGCCGGGTCTCGTTGCCTGGCATATATCGGAAGGCAAGCGCTTCTGGCAGGGCCGCCTTGCCGAGTCCCGAAAGTGACGGCCAAGGCTTTCGGCAGCAGCGCGGCAACATCAAACCTTCATACGAACGCCGTATCGAGGTAGCCTCAGCGGGAAATCGCCAGCCGGATCTGTGCCATGAAACGCCTCGCCCTCGCGGGCCTGCTCGCCCTGACAGTTGCAGTCCCAGCAGCCGAAGCCCGACGCGCGCCGCGTTGCGATGGCAATTTCCAGTATGTCAGAGGCGGCTGGGTTTCGACGCCATACTGCCGCGCCGATCAGATCGCCCGCGTAGCGCGCGAACGGGGCATCCGCACGACGGCCGAGGCATTGCTGGCGCACCCGGCGGATGCCGAAGAAGTCTGCCGCTTTGTCGGCGCGGACTATCGCGTGCATCCGGCTTGCGAAGAGATCTATTCCGTCTTCCAGATCGACGCCGGCACCGGCGGTCTGTGGCTGCACTTTTAAGCGCCTAGCAGCAGATCGTTAAGATCGTGCATGCTTTTTAGCGGCAAGGCATCTTTCCGCGCGCGCCAAACCCGCTAGCATGGCGCTTGATGTCTTCAGCCGCCAGAGGACCGCTTGGAACTTTCAAAGGCCGCCCTTCTTCGCGATCTTCCCTCGGTCGATTCCGTTCTGAAAAGCGGAGTTGCCGCCGATCTTCTGGAACGCTTTGGCCGCGCCGCGGCGACTGACGCCATCCGCAGCGTCCTGGCAGAAACGCGTGCCACGCTCAAATCCGGAAGCACGATGCTACCGACGACCGAGAGCCTGGTTGCCATCGCGTTTGCCCGCCTTGCTGAAGGCGATCGCTCGACAATGCGTCCGCTGTTCAATCTAACGGGCACGGTGCTGCACACCAACCTGGGCCGCGCGCTCATCGCCGAAGCCGCCATCGAAGCCGCCGTCGAAGCGATGCGCGATCCCGTGGCGCTGGAATTTGATCTCGCGACCGGTAAGCGCGGCGAACGCGACGACCATATCAGGGAGCTGCTTTGCGAACTGACCGGCGCGGAGGACGCGACCGTCGTCAATAACAACGCCGCCGCCGTGCTGCTCGCGCTCAACACGCTTGCCGGTGGTCGCGAAGCCATCGTTTCGCGCGGCGAGTTGATCGAGATCGGCGGCGCCTTTCGCATGCCGGATATCATGTCTCGCGCGGGCGCGAAACTGGTCGAGGTCGGAACAACGAACCGCACGCACGCGAAAGATTATCGCGCCGCCCTCACGGACGCGACCGGCGTCATTCTGAAAGTCCACAGTTCGAACTATCGCATCCTCGGCTTCACCAAAGAAGTCGCCGCCCCCGAGCTTGCCGAAATTGCCTCCGCGGCAGACGTTCCGCTGATGAACGACCTCGGTTCGGGTTCGCTGATCGACCTTTCGATATTCGGCATGCAGTCCGAACCGACCGTACGCGAAGCCGTCACCGAAGGCGCTGGCATCGTTACGTTCTCCGGGGATAAGCTTCTCGGCGGACCGCAGGCGGGCTTCATCGTCGGTAAGCGCGACCTGATCCAGGCGATTAATTGCAACCCGATGAAGCGCGCGCTCCGCGTCGACAAGATCCGCCTTGCCGCCATCGAGGCCACGCTGAAACTCTATCGCGATCCCGACCGTCTGTTCGAGCGATTACCAACGTTGCGCCTTCTTGCGCGGCCGCGTGTGGAAATTGAAGCCCAGGCGTCGCGGTTGCTGCCGCATGTTCAGTCTGCCGTCGGCATGGCGTTCGCGGTCGAGACACACGACTGCAAGAGCCAGATCGGCTCGGGGGCATTGCCCCTCGATACCGTCGAAAGCGCCGGGCTCGCCATTCGCTCCAAAAGCGGCGGCGCGGCCCTCGAACGTCTTGCCTCGGCGCTGCGCGCTCTGTCGCGGCCTGTGATCGGCCGCATCGACGACGGCGCGCTCATTCTCGATCTCAGATGCTTGACCGACGAAACGGCGTTTCTATCTGTCCTTGGAAATCTTGATCCTCATCATCTGGCTTAATGTAGGCCGGACAAACCGAAGCCGACAGATAACCGCATGATCATCGGCACCGCCGGACATATCGACCATGGCAAGACTGCACTGGTCAAAGCACTGACCGGCGTTGATGGCGATCGCCTGAAGGAAGAGAAGGCGCGCGGCATCACCATCGACCTGGGGTTCGCCTACATGCCGGCGGAGGATGGCCGCATTGTCGGCTTTATCGATGTGCCGGGTCACGAACGCTTCGTGCATACGATGTTTGCCGGCGCGAGCGGCATCGATCTCGCGCTTCTCGTCGTCGCAGCCGATGACGGCATCAAGCCGCAAACGATCGAGCACTTGGCCATTCTTGATCTCCTCGGGATCGAGAAGGGGCTGATTGTCATGACCAAAGCCGATCTGGCGAGCTCGGAACGCTTGGGCGACGTTACGGCGGAAATCAAAGCTGTCGTCGCCGGAACGGTGCTCGAAGGCGCGGATATCTTACCGGTGTCGGCCGTGACCGGCAAAGGCATCGACGAATTGCGCAGCCGACTGATCGCTGCAGCAAGTGAGACGCCCGCGCGTTCGTCGGAAGGCGCATTTCGACTCGCGATTGATCGCGTTTTCACGCTGCCCGGCATCGGCGTCGTTGTGACGGGCACCGTGCTTTCAGGCTTCGTCGGCGTGGGCGCACACGTGCAGATCAGCCCGTTGGGTTTGTCAGCGCGCGTGCGTTCGATCCACGCCCAGAACACGCCCGCGGAAATCGGCTGGGCCGGTGATCGCTGTGCGCTTAATCTCTCTGGACCGGGCATTGCCAAGGATGCGATCAGTCGCGGCGATGTCGTGCTCAGTCCGGCGCTCCATGCCCCCACCGATCGCATCGATGCGGTCCTTAATGTTCTGCCGTCGGAAGAAAAGGCCATCGGACAATGGTTTCCGGTGCGATTGCATCATGCCTCCGCCGAGGTTGGTGCGCGTATCGTTCTTCTCGATGACAAGGCCGTGCCCCCCGGCGCAACGGCCGACGCGCAACTCGTGCTCGATGCACCGATTGCAGCCGCCGTGCCCGACCGTTTCGTCATTCGCGACGTGTCGGCTCAGAGAACCATCGGCGGCGGCAAGTTCATCGATTTAAGGGCGCCTGCGCGCAAACGGCGAACGCCGGAGAGACGGACACAGCGAGCAGCGCTCGCCATCGACAATCCTAGAGCGGCATTCGCGGCGCTGCTCGATACGCCGCCGTTCACTGCCGATCTTGCTGCCTTCGCGCGAGATCGCGCACTCTCTTCCGTGCAGGCCGGTCGCATCGCTTCCGAACTCGACCTCATCGTCTTCGACGCTGGCGATACGCGAGCGTCCATCTTGCCTGCCCGCTGGCAATCGTTCGTCGCGGATATGATCGAACGCATCACGCAATTCCACACCGACAATCCTGATCTCCAAGGCATCGGTCGTGAGCAGTTGCGCCTCCTGCTCGAGCCGCGTCTGAGCAAGTCCGTGTTCGCGGTGGCGCTCTACAAAATTTCCGAAAAAGGCGAGATCGCACTCGATGGCGCGTTCGTCCGTCTCACCACGCATCAAGTGCGCTTGGCGCCGAGTGATGAGGAGATGTGGAAAATCATCGCGTGCCAGCTTGGCGGTAACGAGCGCTTTCGGCCGCCCCGCGTTCGCGACATCGCCAATTCAACGAGAAGTCCCGAGCGCGACGTCCGCAGATTGCTGAAGCTCGCAAGCCGTCTCGGCCGCGCCGATGAAATCGCGCACGATCATTTTTTCCTGCGCGCGGCAGTCCGCGAGATGGTCGCGATCGCTGCTGATGTGCAAGCCAAAGCTGAGACCGGCTGGTTCAACGCCGCCGAATTCCGTGATCGTCTCGACAACGGCCGTAAGGTTGCGATCCAAATTCTCGAATTTTTTGACCGCAACGGCGTGACGCTCCGCAAGGGTGATCTGCGCCGCATGAACCAACACCGGCTGGACTTGTTCGGAGGCATCGTGCATGCGTCCACAATGGCCGATGGAGGAGAATCGTCCCCGGTGGGGCGTTCGGACTTCAAATCCGAGTGGGGCAGCGAGCCTGCCCTTGGTGGGTTCGACTCCCATTCTCCTCCGCCAAGCGCCAGAACCCGCAAACCTAGCACATCGTGATCAATGCGGCCGATGCGGGCAATAACGCATGTTGTGCTGAATAAGGGGCGAATGGATGTCGGAGCGGGATGCTGCTAGTTTTTACCCATTGATATCACGTCGATATTCAAACCCGCCAATTGCATAACCAAATCTCTCGAAGTCAAGGCGATACATTTTCGTAATCGCCTCGATATCACGTTCGTTTAATTTGTGATTGTCTCTGGATTTTTCTACCCAGTGATTAAATGGCCGTGAAACTCCTAGCTTCGCCTCGATGAACTTCATATCTTCGTCGAGTTGCTCGTATCGCGCTATAAAATCTAATGGCTCGTTGAGGATATTGCAGTAAACCGCGTTGGGTTGATGTCGGTCATTTAATAGCTCGCTGCGATTCGAAAAGCGATAATCGTGCTCCAGAACTATGTCGCGACCAAAATGTGAATGGTATTCCTCGAAAGAAATACCATTTGGCGTTTGCCGCAAGCCAAAATAATCCGAATAGTGCAAGCATGATCGCATCCGATCTATCGGATTCCGAACCACGGCAAATTTGAAATAATCATCCCACCAGTTGGCATAAAGCTCTTTGGCCTGGCTGGCTAAAAGATGCTTGGTGTGAGGTTCGAATTCCCACCAATCCTGATTGCACAACCACGTCTCAATGCTTGTCCCCGCGCAGCGAGGGATATGCACGAAAATACACCGATATTCGTGAGAGATCATTATGCCATCCGTACTTATGGTCTACGTACTTTAAACAGGCCCATTGTTCTAAGTCTTCAGCAGAGCGGCGGAAACCAGTGGACAACGGGTTGATCAGACGTCAGGATCTCCGATAAGCTTTGCTCGCTCGCTGTTGTGTAATGCAAGCGTTGATCCGTCCGGCGGAAGCGGTTGTTCGCAATTGTGCGCGGGCAAGTGTCGTGTCGATCCACATTGAAGGATAGTCGGGGGAATTAGTCTGACTATGCCATCGGCGTCGATTGTCGGAATTGCCGTCAAGGTGGAGCCTTTTCAGCGCGCTTCTTCCTGAAAGAGGGATATCGTTCATGGAGAGAAGAGACGTTCGTCATCGTTCAACATTGAACTTTTCTCGCGCTTCATGCGCATAGCAATTACCGATAGTTTGCCCAATCGTCCTTGCACGGCCGAGCGAGAATTCATTCGACGATTTGCGGTTGCGGCGAAGAATGTTGGCCACGAGGCAATAGAGGTTGTCACGTCGAATGATATCATGACGTGCCAGCCCGACGTGGTACTTTGCCTTCACGAATTCACTCCTAAATTGACCGACTATCCTACGTTTGGAGTTATGTGGAGCCCTCCGGCGTTCTACAGGCACGATGCCTACCGTATTCGTTCAATAAGAAGCTATGACGCGTATCTGGTAGGCTCTCCTGCCGTCAAACAATACCTTGACGATCTGGAATTCCCTTCTCGGGTGCAGAAGCCAAAATCTGATTTTTGGTTCCTGCCGGTATCCCCTCGTCAAAAGTTGACCCCTTCCATTCCCAGCAAGGTTCGATCACTTGCGTACATCGGCGTACATTGGGACGGCGCCCGACACGCGGACGTGCTGACAAATCTTGCCGATGACGGGTCTCTCGCCGTCTATGGACCGGAATCGAACTGGACCCATCTTCAGTCAGGCTATCGCGGTCCTGTTCCTTTTAGTGGAACGGCTGTCCATGACATCCTCTCATCTCACGGCATTGCGTTATGCCTTCATAAGGCAGAACACAGAGAAGCCGACACTCCGTCTATGCGCCTGTTCGAAGCAGCCGCCGCAGGTTGCGTGATCATCGCCGATGAAATTCCGTTTGCTAAACGGATGCTTGCGGACGCCGCCCTTTACGTCGATCTCCGACAGTCTGCAGACAGAGTCGTTGGCGATATCAGGAAGTATCTGGAATGGATCAATCAGAATCCAGGTCAGGCCGATGAGTTGGCGAGACGAGCCCATACTGCCCTGAACCAAGAATACAACCTCGAAGATCTGATTTTCAAAACCGTTGATTTTGCCACCGAAGTTGCATCTATACAGCGCCACAACATAGAGGAAGTTAAGCGTTTTTATTCGATTCAAGAGACGGGGGCATCGGCCTCGAGACCGATATCCGAGCCGCTCATAGATATTATTATTCGCGTGGGAGGACGCTCTCTTTCATATGTGGAGCGCGCGGTTCAGAGTGTTGAGAGGCAACTCGTCGGAACATTTCGTATTCTGTTGGTTGATTGCAAAAAGAGAGACGACATACGAGCTATTGAGCATCGCTCATACAGTAACTTGAAAATTTGCTACCTCGAATGTGAAGATAACGGTCTTCGTAGTGCCGCGTTGTGGAGGGGGCTCCAAGCAGTAACCGCTCCTTTCTTCGCCGTTCTGGACGATGCGGATCAGATTGAACCCGATCACTTTTCGCACCTGCTATTTGCCTCCATCAGGCATCCTGAAGCCGGCTTTATTTATGGTGGCGTAATCCGTACGGAAGAGGACGAAGGCTGCTTCGTGGTGGCTCGCAATTTCAGAGGACCGGGCGGGAAACGGATCGAGGAAACACGTGAACTCAAGTTTCTCGATGAATTCAATCTCACGCGATTGATAACGGGCGACAATTATATTCATTCAAATGCTTGGATAGCTAGGAAGGAAGTCCTTGATTGGACACTTCTTCAAGATCCACGACTTGAATTCGCCGAGGACGTTTATCTTTACAATTTGATAGCTTCAAAGACGCGATTTGCATTGTGCAATAGAGCGACAGCGGTATGGAATTGGCGCACGGTCAGTGAAGATAATAGCGTATTTTTGGATAAAACTAGCGCGCGGATCGCATGCGACGAAAGAATAAGACTTCGCTTGCAGGAATTGACCTATGCCGGGACGGCGACTTTTTCCGAGCTGTTTCACGCTCAGAGGTCGTCAGCGGAGATCGTTAACGCGCTGTCCTCGCGCCACCTTCAAGAGAGCCCTCAAGAGAACGACAGTTCTAACGCGATAAAAAACGATAATTCCAAGACGATTAAACAAGTAGGCTATTTTAAATCGTGGCTGCAAACAGTTCCTATTTACAACTCCTATCGCGAAACGAGGCGGAGGCTCCGGCGAAACGCCAGATCGTTAAAAGAGGGCCAAGGTTCGCCGGAATGATCTGGCTCGAAATCGGATGTTTGCGGTTCCACTTCGGATGAAGTTCTCGGGCGTCCGGTCGGCGTATTTCCTGAATTCCTTTGCCGATTCGAACTGCGCGGTCGGCTGATTTGAACAGGGTGCGCTTCTTTTTCTGGAAGGACTTGTTGCCCGACATCAGTTGCCTGTCGAGCGTCCATCCTGACGGCGGCAGGATTCAGCGGATGCGAACTTGTGGCGTGCCGCTCGCAACTGAACCAATGATGCGCGCCATCGGATATCCGGCGCGTTCGATCTCGCTGCGAATGTTCTCGGCTTGATCTGCCGCACAGGCGACGAGAAGGCCGCCGGAGGTTTGCGGATCGGTCAGCAGCGCTTGCTGCCATTGCGGGTAATCACCCGGCAAAACGACCTCATGGCCATAGCTCGCCCAGTTGCGTCCAGAGGCGCCTGTGATGAAGCCGCTTTTGGCCAGCGCTTCGGCGCATGAAAGCAATGGCAGCTTATCAAATGCGATCTCAATGCTGACGCCGCTGCCACGCGCGATTTCGAGCGCGTGACCGAGAATGCCGAAGCCGGTCACATCGGTAATAGCGTGGACATCTGCGTTCTCGCCGAGCGTCTGACCGATCCGATTGAGCAGTGTGGTGGACGCCATAAACTCTGCGTACGCGTCGTCCGGCAACGCGCGCTTCTTGAAGGCGGCCGAGTAAATGCCGACGCCGATGCCTTTGGTTAGGATCAGCACGTCATCTGGCCTCGCGCCGGCATTGCGGCGGACGTTCTGCGGCTTTGCAAGCCCGATGACGGCAAGCCCATAGATCGGCTCCGGTGCGTCGATCGAATGCCCGCCTGCCACGGGAATGCCCGCCTCCGCGCAAACGGACGCGCCGCCGGCCAGGATCTCCCGCACGTCCTCAACGGAGAGTTTGCCGAGCGGCATGCCGAGGATCGCCAGCGCCATGATCGGCCGGCCGCCCATCGCATACACGTCCGAAATCGCATTGGCCGCCGCGATCCGCCCGAAGTCGCGGGGATCATCGACCATCGGCATGAAGAAATCGGTCGTCGCCACGATGCATTGATCGTCGTCGATCTGCCAGACGGCGGCATCATCGCCGGTTTCGTTGCCGACGAGCAGTTGCGCGAAGGGCCCCGCTGCGGGCTGTTTGGCGAGAAGGTCCTGCAGGACGGACGGCGCGAGTTTGCAACCGCAGCCGCCGCCATGCGCAAGGTCGGTCAAGCGTTGTGTGGGGCCAGACATGTTTCCTGCCAATGGTCGAGACGGATTGAGCCCTCGATATAGGCAGGCGCGCCAGCTATCGCCACGGCGATTTTTCGGAATGCATGGTTTCGTAAAAAGACGGACGCTACTTTCGCGTGTCAGCCGACGAGAAGCAGCGGATTGGGCGCATGCCGCGCCCAGCCGGCTTCTGACACCATGATATCAAGCCCGAGAGAAGCCAGATCGTCGGCGTAAGGATCGACCTTCGTATCTTTCACTTGGTAAAGCATCTTCGCGTATGTGTGGCAGTCGTCGCAAGTTTCCGCTTGGACGGCCGCCGAGCCGCCTTGAATACCTTTGAGCAGCAAGGCGCCGGAGCTTTCACATGTGATGCAGACCGCCCGCACGTGGTTCCACGCCGTCGAGCATAGTGAGCAATAGAGATACCGCGTGCCGGGCGTCGGCCCCGACGCGGTGATCAATCCTGAAACCGGCGTCGAGCCACAGCAGGGGCAAAGTCCGCGCTGCGGCAGCAGGCGAAGCGTCGACGCATCGAGGCTCGCGGCAAGGCGCGTGAAGTAGACCTGCAAGGCGGCTGCAACATAAAGCGCCGCGCCGACATCTCCTATGCTCAGAGCACCGCGCAGAAAACCGTCCGCTAAATCTTCGATGTCATTCACCGGCAAACCGCGCATGTTGGCGATGAGCGCCGCGGCAGGTTCGGGAATATCTTTGCCGTCGAGCTCTTCGAACAGCACTGCCAGTCCGTCGCGCCATGCTGCATGCCGGTGATGGCCATCTGCCGCGAGGGGCGGCATGCGCGCAGCGACCGATTGCTCGATGAGTGAAGGATCGATACCGGGCATTGGCGGTAACGTCGTCGCAGCTTTGTCCTGCGCGTCCGAAAGAAGCGCCATGAAGCCAAGCCACTTCGCCATAGGGTGACCGGTTGCAAGCGCTCGGAGACGGGCGGCCGTCGCAGAGAAGCGTGTTGTCAGATCGGGCAGAAGCATCGGCTCGGGCGTACTGACGCCGCCAAGCGGACTGCCGACCCATTTGCCGGTCGGTGGCGTGCCGCCTTGCTTCACGCAAAACTCCTTACTTGTGGAGAGGACCGTCCACGTTCGGCCGCGGACCGGTCGATCCCGTCGTCGCGAGCGATCGGAACCATTTCCGATGGTGCCGCCACGCCCAGCCCGGCGTCACCCAGCCTTGCGTCATGGCCCGCATAGAACCGCGCACCCAGATCGCAGCATAGACGTGAACGATCCAGATAATGATCGCGGCAATGGCAGCCAACGAATGAATGAGCAGAGCCGCGCGCTGCGTCGGGATCGACGTATAGCTGCCGAAATAATATTCCCAGATGACGAGGCCAGTAAAGAACAGCACCGGAACGAGAAGCGTCATCGACCAGAATACGAATTTCTGTCCGGCATTGAAGCGCGCAACTTCCGGAACGCCTTCCTCCTTGTTCTCCAGAACCTTGTCGATGGCCTTCATCCACGCGACATCGTCGCGGGTCCAAAGATTGTCGCGCCAGAACTGAACGATGAGGCCGGTATAGCTAATCAACAGCACACAACCGATCCACGGATGCGCCGCGCGCGTCCATTGCCCGCCGCCGAACAGGTTCGACAGCCAGTACAGTAGCGGATCGAACATCGACAGACCCGACAGCATCAAAAGAATGAAGCAGGCGGCGGTCAGCCAATGGTTGAGGCGAGTGATCGTGCTGTTACGTGTCAGCGTTCCATACGGGCGGCTCATGTCGGATGCTCCGTTCGCTGCGAACGGCCTCGGACTTCCGGGAAGCCGTTGGCCTCAAGAACGTGCTTGGCTTCATCTTCGTCTTCCGGCTGCACTTCGTTAGGTCCGGCGATGACCCAGTGCAGGAAACCTGAAACCGCTGCGGCCGCGATTCCGACCAGCGCAACCGGCTTGATGAGCCCCTTCCAGAATTCGACCATCGAACTGATCTTCGGATTTTCAGGCAGTCCGGCATAGAGCCCGGGCTTGTCGGCGTGATGCAGCACGTACATCACATGCGTGCCTTGGACACCCGGCGGATCATAGAGACCGGCGTTTTCAAATCCGCGCGATTTGAGGTCGACGATGCGCTCCCCCGCCCAGTCTGTCATGTCCTTTTTCGAGCCGAACATGATGGCGCCGGTCGGACAGGCTTTCACGCAGGCAGGCTCGAGCCCCACCGCCACGCGATCGGAACAGAGCGTGCACTTATACGATTTGTGATCGACCGGGCTGACACGCGGAATGTCGAACGGACAGCCTTTCACGCAATAGCCGCAGCCGATGCAATTCTCGCTGATGAAATCGACGATGCCGTTCGCGTACTGAACGATCGCGCCAGGAGCAGGGCAGGCCTTGAGACAGCCCGGATCCTCGCAATGCATGCAGCCGTCCTTGCGGATCAGCCATTCGAGGTTGCCGTCGGGATTTTCGTATTCCGTGAACTTCATCACGGTCCACGTGTGCGGATCGAGATCGAGCGGGTTGTCGTAGGTTCCGTGGAACTCGCCGACTTCGTCGCGTAGGTTGTTCCACTCCATGCACGCTGCCTGGCATGCCTTGCAGCCGATGCAACGCGTAACGTCGATGAGCTTCGACACCTGGTCTTCCCAGCTGCGCGCGTCGGGCGGTGTCATCGTCGTCGCGGAGCGGCGGATGTAGTCTTGCGATTGCAGATCAGACATCGGCTTCTCCGTCAGACCAGAGGTCCGTTGACACTTTCGATATTGACCAGGAACGCCTTGAACTCCGGCGTCTGCGTATTGGCGTCACCGACGGACGGCGTCAGCGTGTTGGCGCCGTAGCCCTTCTTCGCTTGGCCGGTGAAGCCCCAATGCAGCGGCACGCCGATCACATGCGTCGGCTTGCCGTCGACCATCATCGGCTTGATCCGCTTCGTGACGTAGGCCTTGCACACGATGAAGCCGCGCTTCGAAGCCACGCGGACCCAACCGTTCTGAGCGATGCCCTTTTCGTTCGCGAGAGCTTCGCCGATCTCGATGAATTCCTGAGGCTGCAGGATCGAGTTGATGCGGGCGTGCTTGGTCCAGAAGTGGAAGTGTTCTGTCAGGCGGTAGGTCGTTGCCACATAAGGAAACTCGGCTGGCGATCCGAAATCGGCCCTGTCGTCGGGGAACACGCGCGCGGCCGGGTTCGACTGAACCTTCGGATGCAGCACGTTGATCGCCGGTGACTCGAACGGCTCGTAGTGTTCCGGGAATGGTCCTTCGACCATCATCTGGCGCGCGAACAGTCGTCCGACGCCTTCCGCGTTCATGATGAAGGGACCGACCGAGTCGGAAGGCTTCACCGTTGGGCCGTAGTCCGGCACGTCGATGCCGACCCACTTCGAGCCATCCCACTGGATGATCGGCTTCGCCGGATTCCATGGCTTGCCCGCGGGGTCCGCGCTGGCGCGATTGTAGAGAATGCGCCGGTTCATGGGCCACGCCCATGCCCAATTCGGTGCGATGCCTTGTTCGCGCGGATCGGATGCGTCGCGCCGGGCCATCTGGTTCCCCTTCTCGGTCCAACAGCCCGAGAAGATCCAGCAGCCCGACTCCGTTGTGCCATCATCGCGCAGTTGCGCGAAGCCATCGAGCAATTCGCCCGATTTCTTGATGACGGCGCCCGACGCGTCTTTGAGATCGACGCGCGCCCGGCCGTTCATGTCCTTCGCCAGCTCGTCCGGGTTGGGCTCGACCGGATTGGTGTAATTCCACGTGAGGTTCAGGATCGGATCGGGGAACGCGCCACCTTCCTTGCGATAAAGCTCGCGCATCCGGTGGAAGATTCCGGACATGATCCAGATGTCGGGCTTCGCCTGAGCAGGCGGCTCCGCAGCTTTCCAATGCCATTGCAGCCAACGCGCCGAGTTGACGAGCGAGCCGTCTTCTTCGGCAAAGCACGTCGTCGGCAGCTGGAACACTTCTGTCTGGATCTCGGCGGAGTCAGCCGGGTTTTGTGGCCCGAAGTTCTCCCAGAAACGCGACGTCTCCGTATCGAGTGGATCCATCGTGACGAGGAACTTGAGCTTCGACAAGCCGCGCCGGATCTTGCCGCGATCCGGGAACGCCTGCTGCGGGTTGAAGCCTTGGCAGATGTACCCATTCATCTCGCCCTGGTTCATCATCTCGAACGCCTTGATGATGTCGTAGAGCGGGATGTCGAGCTTCGGCAGCCAATCGTAAGCCCAGTTGTTTTCGGCTGTCGCCGCGTCGCCGTAGATCGATTTCTGGAAACTGACGAAGAACTTCTTATAGTTCGACCAATAGCTCGTCTGGCCTGGGCGCAGCGGCTTATAAAGTCGCGTCTTCATATAGTCGTCGAACGTAACCTCGTGATCGGCCGCAAGCGTCATGTAGCCAGGCATGAGGTTCGACAACAAACCAACGTCGGTCAGGCCTTGAATGTTCGAGTGGCCGCGTAGCGCATTCATGCCACCGCCGGCGATGCCGATGTTGCCGAGCAGCAGCTGCACCATCGCCATCGTGCGGATGTTCTGCGAGCCGATCGAGTGCTGTGTCCAGCCAAGCGCGAACAGGCTCGTCATCGCTTTGTCGGGCGCCGCCGTCTCCGCGATCATCTCGCAGATGTGCAGGTATTTATCCTGAGGCGTACCGCAAATGCGCGACACCATCTCGGGCGTGTAGCGCGCGACGTGGGTCTTCAGAAGGTTCATGACGCAGCGCGGATGCTGCCACGTATCGTCAACCTTGGCGAAGCCTTGATCGTCGAGTTCGTAGTCCCAGCTCGATGTGTCGTACTGACCCTTCTCGCGGTCGTACCCGCTGAACAGACCGTCTTCGAAGCCGTAGCCTTCTTTCACGATCAGGCCGGCGTTCGTATAGGCACGCACGTACTCGTGCAGGATCTTGTCCTTTTCGAGCAGATACCGGATCACGCCCGATAGGAAGGCGATGTCGGTTCCCGGACGGATCGGCGCATAATAGTCGGCGACCGACGCCGTCCGCGTAAAGCGCGGATCAACGACGACGAGCTTCGCCGCATTTTCTATTTTTGCTTCGACGACCCACTTGAAGCCGCATGGATGCGCTTCAGCGGCGTTTCCGCCCATAACGATGACCAAGTCGGCATTCTTGATATCCTGCCAAGTGTTGGTCATTGCACCGCGACCGAATGTTGGAGCCAGACTGGCCACCGTCGGTCCGTGTCAGACACGTGCTTGGTTATCGAAGACCAACATCCCGAATGAGCGGGCGACTTTCCACGTGAGGTACGATGTTTCGGTCGATGAAGCCGAAGCCGCCAGCATGCCGGTAGAGATCCAGCGGTTGACGGTGGTGCCCTCGGCGTTCTTGGCGATGAAATTCTTATCGCGGTCGTCCTTCATCAGGCGCGCGATGCGATCGAGCGCCCAATCCCACGAGACTTCCTCGAATTCGGTGCCGCCCGGTTTGCGGTACTTCGGCACCTGGAGGCGGGTCGGCGCGTGGACGATGTCGAGGAGCGCCGAGCCCTTCGGGCAGAGCGTGCCGCGGTTCACCGGATGGTCCGGGTCGCCTTCGATGTGAATGATGTCGGAGCGCGCGTTCTTGGCGCCGTCGCCGAGCGTGTAGATCAGGATGCCACAAGCGACGGAACAGTAGGTGCAGGTGTTCCGCGTCTCCTTGGCGTGGGTGAGCTTGAAGGGTCGAACGTCTTCCGCGACCGCCTCGCCGCAACCACCAAACCCGAGCGCGCCCATGCTCGATGTCGCAAGCGCCGCGCCTGTGAGCTTTATGAAGCCTCTGCGAGTGAGATCCATGCCGGGCGCTCCATCTTCCATGCCTGCAACTTTTAACAGTTCTAGATGGCGGTCGTATAGCCCTCGTGAACATGGATCGGGGAATTGGCCGCAGTTTTTCAAGAACTTAGCTATAGTTCCACGGAAATAATCGTGCGTTTTTGATAGACAACCATTCGAACGGCCGTCCGTTGCAATCATTTCGGCGCCAAGCCTGTCTTTGACGGCCATGCGACAGCGTATTGCCAATCTCCCTGAAAGGCTGTTTAAGCCTCGGCATAGGCTTCCAGGCGCGTGATGCTGGCATTCCCGATGGGGCATGGCCAAGGATTCGTGGCTTGCGGTGGTTTAAAAACGTAGCAAATTCAAAGCAATATCTCTGGGGGCTCACTTCTGTCCGCACGAGTGTTGCGGCAGCTGGCGGTGTTTGGCGCTTTGTGGACCCGCGGGCGGCTTCCTAAATAGTCGGTCGGCGAGGTCGGGTGCCGCGCTTTGACCTCCAATTCAGGACACGGACAATGCAAGTCACGGAAACGGCACGAGAAGGATTGAAGCGGACGCTCCAAGTGGTCGTCGGCCAGGCAGAGCTGAGCGAGCGTTTCGCGACCCGCCTCGACGAACTGAAGGGCCGTGTGGAGATCAAAGGGTTTCGCCGCGGCAAGGTTCCCGTCGCGCACATCAAGAAGCTCTACGGCAAGTCGCTGATGCAGGAAGTGATGGAGCAGACGCTCAACGAAACGAGCGCGCAGGCCATCAAGGATCGCAACGAGCGTCCGGCGCAGCAGCCGAAGGTCGAGCTTGTCGACTTCAACGAGGAGACGTTCGAGAAAATCGCGAACGGCCAGGGCGATCTTGCATACAGCATGTCGTTCGAGGTTCTGCCGCCGATTCCGCTGGCCGATCTGTCGGCGCTAAAACTCGAAAAGCTCGTCGCCGACGTTGACGACGAAGCCGTCGACAAAGCGCTCTCGAACCTCGCCGAACGCAATACGGCTTATGACATCGAAGAGGGGCGCGCCGCATCGGAAGGCGATCTCGTGACGCTCGATTTCGTCGGCAAGATCGACGGCGAGGCTTTTGAAGGCGGTTCGGCCGAAGGCCAGAGCCTCGTGATCGGCAAGAAGCAGTTTATTCCGGGCTTCGAAGAAGGCTTGGTGGGCCTGAAAGCCGGCGACGAGAAGGTCGTCAGCGCAACGTTCCCGGCCGAATATCCAGTGGCTGCTTTGGCGGGCAAAACCGCTGAGTTCGACGTCAAGGTCAAGGGCGTTTCGAAGTCCCGCACGCCGGCTGTCGATGAAGATTTCGCTAAGGGCGTCGGCGCCGAAAGCCTTGAGCAGCTGCGCGGCTTTATCTCTGAGCAGATCAAGCGCGAGTACGATCAGGCGTCGCGCCAGAAGCTGAAGCGCGAGCTTCTCGATGCACTCGACGCTGCCCATACGTTCGAGCTTCCGGCGTCTCTTGTCGATTTCGAATTCGACAATATATGGACTCAACTCGAGAACAATCTCAAAGCCACGAACAAGACGTTCGCTGACGAAGGCAAGACCGAGGACGAGGCGCGCGCCGAGTATCGGAAGATCGCCGAACGCCGGGTGCGCCTTGGTCTCGTGATCGGCGAGATCGGCGAGAAGAACAATCTGCAAGTCTCCCAGGATGAGTTGCGCAGGGCGCTGGTCGAACAGGCGCGCCGCTATCCGGGTCAGGAGAAGCAGGTATACGAATACTACGAGAAGACCCCCGGCGCGCTCGCTGAGCTGCGCGCACCGATCTTCGAGGATAAGGTCATCGACTTCGTCATCGACGAAGCCAAGCCGACCGAGAAGAAAGTGACGCGCGACGAGCTTCTGAAGGCGGTCCAAGAGGCGACCGAAGAGCAGTGAGCCGCGTCAGCGGCTTCTGCAATTCAATACGCTCCTGAAATGCGTGCGAGTCAGGCGGGCGAGGCCGAGCGGTCTGCCCGCCGAAATGAGGAAAGACGAAGGCGATGCGCGATCCGATCAATACCTTGACCAACACCTTCTGGCCTATGGTCGTCGAGCAGACGACGCGCGGCGAGCGCGGCTACGACCTTCCTTCGCGGCTTCTGAAGGAACGCATCATCTTCGTGACCGGCCCGGTCGAAGATCACATGGCTGCGTCGATCTGCATGCAGCTTCTGTTCCTCGAGTCCGAGAACCCGAAGAAAGAGATCTCGATGTACATCAACTCGCCGGGCGGTGTCGTCACGGCGGGTATGGCGATCTACGACACGATGCAGTTCGTGAAGCCGGCCGTCGCCACGCTATGCATCGGCCAGGCTGCCTCGATGGGTTCGTTGCTGCTTTGTGCCGGTGCGAAGGGCATGCGCTACGCGCTCCCGAACGCCCGCGTCATGGTGCACCAGCCGTCGGGCGGTTTCTCTGGCCAAGCGTCCGACATTGAGCGCCACGCCGAGGACATCATCAAGATGAAGCGGCGTCTGAACGAGACCTATGTGAAGCACACGGGTCAGACCTACGAGATGGTTGATAAGACGCTGGACCGCGACTACTTCATGACGGCCGACCAGGCCCGCGATTTCGGCCTGATCGACAAAGTCCTCGAAAACCGCGACGAAGTCGAAGGGACTGTCTTCGAACCTGGCAAAATCGCCGACTGATAAGGCAAATTGCCAGCGCAACTCGGCCGTTCGCGGTCGGAACACCACGAGAGTGGGCGGCAATTCGCCCTCTCAGGAGAACAAACGCTGCACATCAGCGTGTGAGTTTAGGTAAATGCTCGGATTGAATCGCCGGTGTTGCCAGCTCGTTTATCAACTGTGGCAATAGCGCCGCTTGCGAGCTGTGGCCGGGTAGGCTCCATTAATCCAATCTTGATCTGCTGAACGATAGCGTGCTCAGATTGGCTATGGAGTTCACGTCGCCGCAGAATCGGCTCAGCGCCGAGCGTGAAAAGCGGGCCAAAGCAAGAACATCGCGTTGGTGGGTCTTGCACGGAAGGTGAGAACAAATGGCTCAAGAGAAGAACACTCTCTACTGCTCTTTCTGCGGCAAGAGCCAGCATGAGGTCCGCAAACTGATTGCTGGCCCGACGGTATTCATCTGCGATGAATGCGTCGAACTTTGCATGGACATCATCCGCGAGGAGAACAAGAACACCCTCGTCAAATCCCGCGACGGCGTTCCGACCCCGCAGGAGATTTGCGGCGTGCTCGACAGCTACGTCATTGGCCAGAACCATGCCAAGCGCGTTCTCTCTGTCGCGGTCCATAACCATTACAAGCGCCTGAACCACGCTTCGAAGAACAACGACGTGGAGTTGGCGAAGTCGAACATCCTGCTCGTCGGACCGACGGGTTCGGGCAAGACGCTGCTCGCACAAACGCTGGCGCGTATCCTGGATGTTCCGTTCACGATGGCAGACGCCACGACGCTCACCGAAGCCGGTTACGTCGGCGAGGACGTCGAGAACATCATCCTGAAGCTGCTGCAGGCTGCTGACTACAACGTCGAGCGGGCGCAGCGCGGCATCGTCTATATCGACGAGGTCGACAAGATCAGCCGCAAGTCCGACAACCCATCGATCACGCGGGATGTCTCGGGCGAGGGCGTGCAGCAGGCGCTTCTGAAGATCATGGAAGGAACCGTTGCGTCGGTTCCTCCGCAGGGCGGCCGCAAGCATCCTCAGCAGGAATTCCTGCAGGTCGACACGACGAACATCCTCTTCATCTGCGGCGGCGCGTTCGCCGGCTTGGAGAAGATCATCTCACGTCGTGGCAAGGGTTCCTCGATTGGCTTCCAGGCCCGCGTCAGCGGTCCGGACGAACGTCGCACGGGCGAGATCCTGCGCAACGTCGAGCCGGAAGATCTGCTGAAGTTCGGCTTGATCCCGGAATTCATCGGCCGTCTGCCGGTCATCGCAACGCTGGAAGACCTCGACGAGTCGGCGCTCGTTCAGATCCTGACCGAGCCGAAGAACGCCATCGTCAAGCAGTACCAGCGCTTGTTCGAGATGGAAGACGTCAAGCTGACGATCACGCTTGATGCTCTGAAGGCGATTTCGCGCAAGGCCATCGAGCGCAAGACCGGTGCACGTGGCCTGCGGTCCATCATGGAGGGCATCCTGCTTGACACGATGTACGACCTGCCGACGCTTAAGGGCGTCGAGGAGGTCGTGATCGGACCGGAAATCGTCGAGGGCTCGGCGAAGCCACTGCGGATCTACACGGAACGCGCGGAAGAGAAGGGCTCGACAGCCTGAGCCGTCGCGACAATTAACGCTTTCCCGGGGCACTGCCCCGGGACTTGTTTGCGGGGCGCTGGTCCCCATTTGTTCGGAGGGAGTGGCGTCAAGCAGCCAGCCGTATTTCTCCGAAAACCGGTGTCTAGGGCTTGGGTCTCACCCCGCGCTCGCGCTCACGAGCATGCAGAACCGCCGCCACAAAAAGGGGCGGGACGCGTGGCTCCTAAAGTGGAACGGGTGTGGAATGTACCGGTAGGATATGACAGACCTTCGGTGCACGGCGAATAGGTAGTGAAATGAGCGAAGACAAAAAGACCAAGGAAAAAGCCAGCGGAAAAGAGCTGTTCCCGGTTCTGCCGCTCCGAGACATCGTCGTTTTTCCCTACATGGTCGTCCCCCTCTTTGTCGGGCGCGAGAAGTCGATCGCGGCCCTTGAAGAGGTCATGCGCGCCGACAAGCAAATTCTGCTCGCCGCGCAAAAGAACGCCAGCGATGACGATCCGGCGCCCGATGCCATCTACGAGATCGGCACGCTCGCATCGGTTCTGCAACTTTTGAAGCTTCCCGACGGGACAGTGAAAGTCCTCGTCGAAGGCAATGCGCGCGCCAAGATCACGCGCTACACGTCGAACGCCAACTATTTCGAGGCTGAGGTCGAGCGCGTCGCTGAAGTTCCCGGCGCCAAGGACGAACTCGAAGCGCTGGCGCGTTCCGTCGTGACCCAGTTCGAAAGCTACGTGAAGCTCAACAAGAAGGTCTCGCCCGAGGTCTTGAGCAACGTTGGCCAGATCGAGGATTACGCGAAGCTCGCAGACACGATCGCCTCGCATCTCGCAGTCAAAATTTCTGACAAGCAGGACGTGCTCGAAACCGCCAGCATCTCCGAGCGGCTTGAGCGTGTCTACACGCTGATGGAAAGCGAGATCTCGGTTCTCCAGGTCGAGCGTAAGATCCGTTCGCGCGTTAAGCGCCAGATGGAGAAGACGCAGCGCGAGTACTATCTGAATGAGCAGATGAAGGCCATTCAGAAGGAGCTGGGCGATTCCGACGAGCGCGACGACATCGCCGAGTTCGAGGAAAAGATCGAGAACACCAAGCTGTCGAAGGAAGCCAAGGACAAGGCGCTCGCTGAGCTGAAGAAGCTCAAGCAGATGTCGCCGATGTCGGCCGAAGCGACGGTCGTGCGCAACTATCTCGATTGGCTGCTGTCGATCCCGTGGGGGATCAAGGGCAAGGTCAAGAAGGATATCGCCGAGGCCCAGCAGGTTCTCGACCAGGAGCACTATGGCCTGGAGAAGGTCAAGGAACGCATCCTTGAGTACCTCGCCGTGCAGGCGCGGACGAACAAGCTCAAGGGGCCGATCCTGTGCCTCGTCGGTCCTCCTGGCGTCGGTAAGACGTCTCTGGGCAAGTCGATCGCTAACGCGACCGGCCGTGAGTTCGTGCGCATGTCGCTGGGCGGCGTCCGTGACGAAGCGGAAATCCGCGGCCATCGCCGCACCTACATCGGCTCGATGCCCGGCAAGGTCATCCAGTCCATGAAGAAGGCAAAGCGGACGAACCCGCTCTTCCTCTTGGACGAGATCGACAAGATGGGCCAGGACTTCCGCGGCGACCCTGCGGCGGCTCTGCTCGAAGTGCTCGATCCGGAACAGAACCAGTCCTTCAATGATCACTATCTTGAGGTCGACTACGATCTCTCGAACGTGATGTTCGTGACGACGGCCAATACGCTGAACATCCCCGCGGCCCTTATGGACCGTATGGAAATCATTCGGCTCGCTGGCTACACGGAAGACGAGAAGCTTGAGATCGCCAAGCGCCACTTGATCCCTGAGCAGTATGCAGCTCACGGCCTCGAACAGGGCGAGTGGACGGTCGAAGACGACGCACTGAAGGAAGTCATTCGCCGCTACACACGTGAAGCCGGTGTGCGTTCGCTCGAACGCGAAATCGCCAAGCTCGCCCGCAAGGCCGTGAAGGAAATCCTGACGTCGTCGAAGACCTCGATCGTCGTCACCGCGGAGAACGTTCACGACTTCCTCGGCGTGCCGAAGTACCGCTTCGGTGAAGCTGAGCTCGAGGATCAGGTCGGTATCGTTACCGGCTTGGCCTGGACGGAAGTCGGCGGCGAGCTGCTCACGATCGAAGGCGTTATGATGCCGGGCAAGGGCAGGATGACCGTCACGGGCAACCTGCGTGACGTGATGAAGGAGTCGATCCAGGCCGCGAACGCCTACGTGCGCTCGCACTCGGTTGATTTCGGCATCCATCCGTCGCTCTTCGAAAAGCGCGACATCCACGTGCACGTGCCGGAAGGCGCAACGCCGAAGGATGGACCGTCTGCAGGCATCGCCATGACGACGGCGATCATCTCGGTTCTGACCGGCATCCCCGTCCGCAAGGACGTCGCGATGACGGGCGAGATCACGCTGCGCGGTCGCGTGCTGCCGATCGGTGGACTGAAAGAGAAACTGCTCGCGGCTCTTCGCGGCGGCATCAAGACGGTCATCATTCCCGAGGAGAACCGCAAGGATCTCGCGGAAATTCCGTCGGAAGTGCAGACCAAGATGGACATCATCCCGGTCTCGCGTCTCGATGAAGTCCTGAAGGTCGCACTCGTCCGTGTGCCGGAGCCCATCACGTGGGACGAAGCTGCGGAAGCTGAGGCTCTGGAAGCCAAAGAAGCGGCCAAAGGCGGTGCGCGAATTACCGCACACTGACTTTCGTCGAGTAAGCGTAAATTTACGTTAAGAAATGCCCCTGCTCGGTTGCCGCGCAGGGGCATTTTGTTCTGGGCGGAATGAGCATTAGGATGCGCTTTTGTCCGGAAATACGGGCTTTTTCCGCTTGACGACCGGGGCGATTGAGCGCTTCTAGCCCTTCATGCGCGGCCCGCTACTCCCCGAAATGGCCGCCTCGGGCTTCGAGCCCACGCGCCGAAGCCCCACCTCCCACATTAGAGGAAAGACGAGATGAGCAAGAAAGATTTGATTGATGCCGTTGCCCGAGATTGCGAGCTGACGAAGGAGAAGGCGAGTGGCGTTGTTGATGCCGTTCTCGCCCACATTCGTGCCGCGATGAAGGACGGCCATGAAGTGCGCATCCCGGATTTCGGCACGTTCAAGGTCGCTGCCCGTAAGGCGCGCGAAGGCCGCAATCCGGCGACCGGCAAAACGATCCAGATTCCGGCTTCACGCGTGCCGAAGTTCACGCCGGCCAAGGGCCTGAAAGACGCGCTGAACATCAACTAAGCCGCGTTACACTTTTCCACGCGCGCCGCGGAAGTGGCGCGCGTGTTTGTTTTGACAGCCTTTTGCAGACAGACTAGCAAAGGCGCGTCGGGCGGTTAGCTCAGTGGTAGAGCGCCTCGTTTACACCGAGGATGTCGGGAGTTCGACCCTCTCACCGCCCACCATGTTGCTTCGTTCCAGGCGACAGGCCCGTGAGCCGGCGGCATCCCACCTCGCCAATCCCCAAGAAAATAAGCGTGCGTAGACGTTGGCGCAAACGTAGCGCAGCTGACGTATGTCTTGCTGCCGCTGGCCAGCTATCATACGTTAGTTCGGTATTACCGAACTTTAGAAAGAGGAAACACAATGGCTCTATCATTGTATGACATCGCCATCCCGACCTTTCAGAAGCAGCTCTCAGCGCTTGAAGCGTTCCTCGACAAGGCCGCACAGCAGGCGGCCGCGAAGAAGATCGACTTTGCAGTTTATCTCGGCTCGCGTCTGTATCCCGATATGTTCAACCTGACGCGTCAGGTTCAGCTCGCGACCGATTTCGCCAAGGCTGCGCCGGCGCGGCTCACCGGGACAGAGGTGCCGGGCTTTCCCGACGTCGAGACGACACTGCCGGAGCTGAAGGCGCGCATCGCAAAGATTCAGGCGCTTCTCGCCGCCTATAAGCCCGGACAGTTCGAAGGCGCAGATACGCGCGAACTGACGATCAAGACCGGCGGCCAGGACGTGACCATGACGGGACGCGAATACCTGCTCCACGTCGCGTTCCCGAACTTCTATTTCCACTGCACCACTGCCTACGACATTCTGCGCCACAACGGCATTGAGATCGGTAAGCGCGATTTCGTCGGCCGAACCTGAGCACATGGCGCAACCGGTGAAAATCGGATCACGTCTAGTTATCGTTACGGGCGGACCTGGCTCCGGTAAAAGCTCGCTGGCGGCAGCCTTGGCTGACGCCGGCTTTCGAACCATGCCGGAAGCGGGACGGGGTATCATTCGCGACCAGGTAGCGATCGGCGGCGCGGCACTCCCGTGGGCGGATCAAAATGCATTTGCCGATCTTATGCTGAGTTGGGATCTGCGCTCCTATCGCGAAGCTCAAGCGGCTGCCGAAATAGGAATTGTCTTCTTCGACCGCGGTATCCCGGACGTCATTGGCTATCTGCAACTTTCTGGCTTACCGGTACCGCCGCAGGTGCAGCGCGCTGCAGAAATGTTTCGTTATAATAATCGCGTCTTCATAGCGCCGCCCTGGCCCGAAATTTTCACCCAGGATTCCGAACGCAAGCAGACGATTGAGGAGGCGGAAGCCACCTACCATGCCATGGCCGACGTCTATACTGGGTTGGGCTATGAATTGGTCACCTTGCCGCGCCTGCCCGTTGCCGAGCGTGCGGCCTTTGTTCTGTCGACTTGCGCCTGAGTTTCAATCGGTTGGAAGCGCTGTGAGCGCATCCAAATTCTATCAACCGGCCGCTTGACTTGGACGCCGCGAACACGTATCTCGACCGCTCGCATCGATGCTCTGCGCATCTGGATTGCGGGAGTAGCTCAGTTGGTTAGAGCGCCGCCCTGTCACGGCGGAGGCCGCGGGTTCAAGTCCCGTCTCTCGCGCCATTTATCAGTCCGATAAACGGTTGTCTGATGATGGCTTCGACGGTGGCCGATTTACAGCCACCGCAACACGAATTCCCACTCGCAATACCAAAGATGGTCGGCATACCGCCAGACCGAATGGCGTCTCAGGCAGAACTGGGCGTTTCTTTTGCCAGCGCCACGAGCACCGGCCTCAGTTCCGCAGCCGACGACAACGGACGGTCGAACCACAGCCGCGCGGCGCGTTCGCCGCAGATGAGGTCCAGCCCCTCGGGATCGAGCGTCGAAAGCTTCCAGCCGCCCGGTTCCTCACCGATCTTCGCCGCATAACGCTCGATCGCGGCGAGATGATCGGAATTCATATGTGAGACGGCACCGTCTTCCATGTCCGCCAGCGCCTCGACGCCATCGAGTGACGTCGCAAGATCAGCAGCTTTCATCGCGTAGGCCTTGCCGAAGCCGCCGTTCAAAGATGCGCGCGCCGTCTCGAAACGCCAGAACGAAAAATCCGGAAAGTCGACGTAAAGCGCCGCCTTCGGATTCCGCCTGAGATAGCGGCTGCGATAAAGTGTAAGTTCGGCGCCCGCGGGAACTGGTTTAGCCGTGCCGATCAGCGTCATGCGTGGATGGGCGAGGGGATCGCCCTTGCCGGGTTCGCCGACGAGCAATGAGCATTTCCCGTCCGCCATCAAGTTGGTGCAATGGGACGAGAGCCGGGAAATAAGAAATATCGGCGCGCCATCCATAGCGGTGGCAAGGCTGACACGGCTCACTGACGGCGAGCCGTCGAGTGGATCAAGCGTTCCTAGTGCGCCATAGCGGGCGCTCCGCACGAGCGTCTTACCGAGCCGAATAGCTGTGTCGTCGACGGGCTGCAGGACGTCGAGTTTCTTTTCTTCCATGGTCGATGTTCCTTGTATCGGTAGGCACCCGCCCTGGCGCGGGCCCAACCCATGTGTCTCAGCTGTCGAAACTACACAAATGCGTGCCCATCAGCTACAGGGGTCACCTCACCTCACCTCACCTGGCAGGCGCACGCACGATTGGAGAACTTGAGCCGCATGCATCCCGTCCAAGTCTTCGAACTCATCTTCACGATGCTGCTCGCCATTCTCGCGCTCCATTGGGTCGCGCTTCGTCTGAAACTGCCTCCCGCTGTGGCGCTTTTGATCGGCGGCGGTGCAATGGCGTTCATTCCGGGGCTGCCGGTCTTCGAACTCGATCCCGAACTCGTGCTCGTGCTGTTCCTTCCGCCGCTGCTGATGGACGGTGCCTTTTTCACTGCGCACGCCGAATTCCGCAGGCATATCGCCGGCGTCCTGTCTCTCGCCATCGGCGCGGTGATCTTCACGACGCTCATCGTTGGCGTTGTCACGCACTGGCTGATGCCGAACTTGCCGTGGGCCGCCTGTTTCGCACTTGGGGCCATCGTGTCGCCGCCCGATGCCGTCTCGGCGCGGGCTGTTTTGCAAACCGTGAAGCTGCCACGCAGGCTCTCGACGCTGCTCGAAGGTGAAAGCCTTCTGAATGACGCGACCGGCCTCGTGCTTTTCCGCTTCGCCGTCGCGGCCGTGTTGACCGGCACGTTCTCTGCGGGAGCGGCGGCCGGACAGTTCTTCGTGCTGGCGCTGGGCGGCGTCGCGGTCGGCGCGGTCATGGGCGGCCTTTGGATGTTCCTGCTGCGGCGGCTCGGCCACGACTATCTGACGATCGCCGCATCGATCCTGCTGTGCTGGGCAGCCTACATTTCTGCCGAAGCCGTGCATGTATCCGGCGTCATCGCAACGGTCACCGCGGGGCTTCTGTTCGGCTGGTTTCAGCACACGGTATTTTCAGCCAGCATCCGCATGCGCGCCGGTGCATTCTGGCAGGTAATGGTCTTCATCTTCGAAGCCTTCATTTTCATTCTGATCGGACTTTCGCTCCGCGGCGTTCTCGATCGCGTCGGCGGTATTGATGTCGTCTTGGCGCAAATGGCGGTGCCGGTCCTGATCATTGTGCTCGCGATGACAGTTGCGAGGTTCGTGTGGATCTTCGGTAGCGACGCCGTGCTGTCGTTGCTCCGGAGCTTGGGGGGCAAGCGTGCTCAGCCGCTCGGCGCGCCAGCCGCGACCGTGCTCGGATGGGCTGGAATGCGTGGCGTCGTCACGCTCGCAGTTGCGTTGACGTTGCCTGACGCCGTACCCGGCCGCGACTTCATGCTGGTGACCGCGTTTGCGGTCATTCTGGTCACGGTGCTTTTACAGGGGACGACGCTCGGCGCTCTCATCCGCATGCTGGGGCTCAAAGAAGATGAGGTCCCTCACGCACGACTATCGGCATCTCAAGCGGAAGAGGCGATGATCGTGGCGCAGAAGAACGTCGTCGAAAAGCTGGCCTACGATGGCGACGGCAATCTCGTTCATCCGCAACTACTCGAAAGGTATACGCGTCGCGCCGCGGTAGCCGCGATTTACACGGGCAATGAGAGTGCGCACACAGATCGGATTAACGCGCACTTCGACGTGATCTTGGCGGCCGTCGCTGCCGGACGTCGCGAGCTGATGCGGCTGCATCGCGCCGGCGACATCGACGACGAAGCATTACATGCGCTCGAACGCGATCTCGACATTCAGGAAATCGGCGCCCTAGAAAACCGCGTTTAGCGCAGCCGATGGGCGCATAAACGATTTGTGCCGCCGCCCAATTACGATGGACGACGGCACCCAATCAGCAAGCTGCCTTTTCTTTACTTCGAGGCGGGTGATTGCGAGCCCGTCTCGCCGCTGCTCGATCCCATGCTGCTCGCGGGCGGCGATCGCGGCGATGACTGTGCCGTCGCTACGCCGATGGAATTGAAGCGGGCTTTCTGCTCGTCGGAGAGGGACGCATAGAAGCCATCGACAGCGGGTTGAAGCTCATTCGTCGCCTGCAACAGCGCATCGACCCGTTTCTCAACCGCGTCGAGGCGCCCGCCGACAGTCGTCGGCATCGTCGAGAGACAGCCGCCCTTGGAGATATCCGCAGCTTTCGTCGATGCTGTCTTCAGAGCATCAAGCTTGGCGCGCTGGGTGTCATCCAAGTTGATCGCCCGTTCGATCTGCTCTGCCGGCAAGTCGGCGAACGCCGGTCCGCGGTCGTTGCATAGCTTCGCCACGTCGAGGCCCGCGGCCTTGTTGGCCGACTTGCCTTTCGGTTGCGACGCCAGAAGAACCTTATCGAAGCGCCGCTGCTGGTCATCGCTCAGAGTGCTGTAGAGCTTATCCAGCGACGGGCGGACTTCGCCGATTGCGGTTTTCATGGCGGTGAGCCGCTGCGTGACGGCCTCGAGCTTGGCCGGAGGCGTGAGCGGCGCCTCAGCCGGACAGGCCTGCTTCATGATATCCGCGCCTTTCGTCAGCGCTGTATTGAAGTCGGTCAGCGCGGCGCGCTGATCCTCCGTTGTCGGCGCGATGGCTTTCTGGATACGTGCAACCGGCAACTGAGCCACGCCGGGAGCCAGGCTACCGCAAGCGTCCTGCCGCTGCGGCTCCGGAATGGACGCCGTCGCGACACTCGTAGAACCACGGCGCGGCGTGTTTGTGCCGTAGATGTCGCCGTAGCCGTAGCCGTAGCCTCCGCCGCCGTAATTGTAATATCCCGGTTCGCCACCAGGCCAGAATACGCTCGACAGGATCCAGTCTGAGCCATAATCCCAGAACGGATCGTAATAGTCATACGGCCACAGCGCGAAAGCGAATGCGTCCCCGTAGGCGTACGGCCAGAATACCGGGCCATACCATCCGTAGCCCCAGCCGCGATGCCAGCGCCCGTAGCGGCCATACGCATAGCGATTATGCCAGAAGCCATTGCGGGCGAAGTGGTGGCCGTAGCCGTGACGACCGAAGGCATGTGTCATACGGCCGGTTGCTGCAAGCGCGCGGCCGTGGCTCGCAAAATGCCTGTTGCCACGAAAATGCCTGTTCGCGAAGCCGCGGTTTCCGACGCCACGATGTCCACGCGCGAAATGCGATCCGCGGAATTGATTGCCCCGCGCATAGCCGTGACCTCTGCCGCCAAAATGCCGGCCTCCGAAGTGTCTGCCGCCGAAGTGTCTGCCACCGAAGTGGCCGCCACCAAAATGGCGGCTCCCGAAGTGTCGACCGCCAAAGCCTCGGAAATGCCGTCCTCCAAAATGTCCGCCGCCGAAATGGCGGCCGCCAAAGTGGCCGCCTCCGAAATGGCCACCGCCGAAATGTCCACCTCCGAAGTGGCCTCCATGACCACCGAAGTGTCCGCCACGCGCTTCAACTTGACTGGAAAACATCAGAGAACCTGTCGCCAACACCGATGCGCTCGCGACGACGGCAATTATACGCACTATGCGAAACATGAGATTGGCTCCATTTCCCTGACGCGGGAATGATTGAAACAAATTCAACTATAATCGACGATCATTGAACACGATCCCTCATAATCTGTTCCCCGAGCGAAACGACATATCGGCCATTCCGTAATCGTACGGAGGCCGTGCTGCGACGCATCACGAACGTCAGCCAATCCGGAAGGTCTTCGTCAGTCAGTCGAAGGGCGATGCGTCTCGCATTCGAATGCGGACTTTGCGACAGCGTAAGCAAAACGAAAACGGTGGGTCGCCGACATCACATGTTTCCTAGGCCAACTGGCTAGGCCGAGATTCTGGCGCAAGATCGATAATCTTAGCCCTCCATTAATGTGCAATATTGATCTTCATTCGAGCGTGTAACGGGCTCGGTGTTATCGCAATGCGTTTTGTCAAAATCGTTTTCGCCGGATGGATTGCGTCCCTGGCTGCGACGGCCGCATGGGCAGGCGAGGTGCAGCCGCATCTGCAGCATGTGATCCAAAATCTCTTTCTGGAAGAATACGGAGCCGTCGCTCCTCCTGCCGCTTTCGTCCGGTTTTGCACCGAGTCTCCGAGCGAATGCGTGCTCCGCAAAGCGGGAAATGGCTTCGCGGAATCGGCTAAGCGCCTTGAGCAGCTGGACGAGGTCAATCGCCGGATCAACCGCGCGATCACGCCGATGACCGATATCGAGCACTACGGGATCGAGGATTATTGGACCATCCCGAAAGACGGAAAGGGTGACTGCGAGGATTACGCTCTTCTCAAGCGCCACATCTTAATTTCTCTGGGATGGCCGACAAGCTCTCTGTTGATGACGGTCGTGCGTATCGAGAACGGAGAAGGGCACGCGGTTCTGACTGCGAGAACGAAATTCGGCGACCTTATTCTCGACAATCGCACGGACGACCTGAAGCCTTGGTACCAGACGGGGTACAGCTACAAAATGATTCAGTCGTCGAATGATCCTCAGGTCTGGCGCGATCTCGATCCCGACGACGACGTGTTGCCGACGCCGATTGCGGTGCCGCAACTCCTGTATGATCTCACGCATCTGCGATAGGCGGCAGACCTTCAGTCGCCGCTCAGTGCCTGGTGCATACGTTTCCCGGGATACGACGTCCAAGCCAATTGCGAGCTTCCACTTCGGCGCATAGAAGATAATCAAGCAGCACCCCTACCTGAGCGCAGGTCCCGCCCTTGATCGTCCGCCCAAAAGCCTCCTTCTTCGACATCCTCTTTGCCGTCCGCGGATCCATCGCGGGCCGTGTCGCATGGCGATGCCTTTTCATTACGGTGCTCGCCTGCGTCGTCGTCTTTACTGGCGATTTTCATCTGGAGCCGATGTCTCATCTGGGCACGGCGCCGTTCGGCCTGATCGGCATAGCCATTTCAATCTTCATGAGCTTCCGGAACAGCGCCGCTTACGACCGCTGGTGGGAGGGGCGCAAGCAATGGGGAGAACTTCTCGTTCAGGTCCGGTCTTTGATGCGCGAGCTATCCGACCTCGATACGGAAGCCAAACGCCGTATCTTCATGCCCTTGATCGCGTTCGCCAATGCGCTCTCGGCGCGCCTTCGCGATGAGGATGAACTGGCCGCGGCCCGCCCATGGGACGCGACGGCATCCGCCGGCCCCAACGTGACTGATGCCATTCTCAGGCAGGTCGGTGCTGAGCTGATTGCACTGAATAAATCCGGAGCGCTATCGGATTGGCGTTATTCGTCTGCAGCCATCCGCATGAATGGCCTCTCGAACGTTCAGGCTGCCTGTGAACGCATCAAGGCGACGCCGCTGCCATTCGCCTATACGCTTCTCATTCACCGAACGGTTTATCTGTTTTGCGTGTTGCTGCCGTTTGCGCTCGCGCCGCAACTCGGCTGGGGAACGCCCGTCATCGTGGCCTTCATCAGCTACACATTCTTCGGGCTCGACGCGATCGGCGACGACCTCGCCGAGCCGTTCGCGCCCGCCGACAACAGCCTTCCGGTCAAATCGCTCGTGCGCGTCGTGGAACGCGAGATACTCAGCTCTCTTGGCGTGTCGCCTCTGCCCGACGAGCTTCAGCCCGTTGGCTACGTATTATCGTGACGGGCTGAAGTGCTCGCGTCGCTATTTGAACAGCGACGTGAGCGAGAACGACGAGGCGACGACGATCGGCGGATTTTCCGCGACTTGAGGATACGGCTCGTCGATATAGGCGTTGACGCCCGTCGCACGGCCAGCCTTAACCAATGACGCGACGTAGGCCCAGCCCTTCGGTTCCAGCCCGAGGCAGGCCTCCGACATCTCGCCCTTGAGGCGCTCGTGAATGGCGATGTTCCCGCGCGCGAGAATGGCGGCCGTCTGGCGCGGCGTGAACCTCTCCTTGTCCCAAAGCTTCCGGAGATAGATGCCGACGACGTTCCGCTTGGTCTTCGGCCCCCATGTCACGCGCTTGCTTGGATCGTTCGAGCCGAAGGTGTATTCGCCTGGCGGCAGCGGGCCGACGGCGCGCGTCGCAAGACAATCAGGATCGGGATTGTTCCGGCACATCTCTCGGCCGGAAATCGCCCACGCGATCGTTTGTCCGTTTGAACGTGGATCGCTGGAGATTACGAATAGCCGCCCGGTTCGGATCGTATAGCCGAGCCGGAAAGTTCCGGCGGTCGGCGGAACCTCGTGGATCACATCCTCGAACGGGTTGCAGATTTCGCCGCCCGTCAGCTTGCGCGGATAACCGTTGAGCTGAATGGTGACGAAATCGACGCCAGGCGCGCAGTCCCACTGCGGAAGCGTTCTCTTGTTCGCGATGGAAATGGGTGGGCCGGTCGGGACCTTCGCGGGCGCTTTCGGCAGGACGGGAGGCGGCGACGGTGCTTCGGGCTCATCCGTCGGCGCTAGGCTTGCGATCGGCCCTGGTTCCTTCGGCAGACGGCGGATGGCTTCGCACTTTGCGGACAACTTCGGCGGATGAATTTGCTTCACGGCGAGCTTTCGCGCCATGGCAGCGCTCGCGCCGGCCTTGATGTAGGCCACGATCAGCGCCTGCTGAACCTCGATCTGCTCCTGTGAGAGTTCGAAGATGCAATCGTCATAGATCTGATCCCCGACCTCACTGAAGAAGTCCGCGATCTGTCCGGCTGCAGCCGCTGCTGCCGCCGAGGGATGCGTCGCGACGGGCGGGGATTGCTGCGCTTGGCTATGACCGGCCGCAAGGAACGGCAGGCACGCGGCGAGCACGACTGCAGCCGCTTTGAACGCCACGCGTGCCCCGGTCAGCCCCGCGCGTGCGCCCCGCCGATGAGCAATATGGTTAGTCCAAATCATATGCCATCCCTAACCAAGAGTCGGGGCAACAGCGAGGCTATCAGTAAAATTGCGCTCATTCGCCCGCGTCGCAGCGGTCGCGCTCCCCCAAAAGCTCAAAATTGGTTCCGCGCAAATCCGCCGAACGATCCAGTCGCGAGGCGCCCGACGCAGAAAGCGATCTGCGCGCCGATTGCCGATCAGCGCGCAGGATGAACTCGAACGGAATATTTGAAAGAGAGCAGGGGGTTATCGCCAGCCGCGATGACCGCCCCAGTGTCCACCGCGCCAACCACCGCGATGGCCCCAATAGCCGCCGCGATAATACGGCCGGCCGCCCCAATAGCCATAACGATAGGGATAATAGCCGGCCCAGTAAGGATAGGGTCGGTAATAGCGGGGCCCGTCGTAGTAGGTCACAGCGGGGCCATCATAATAATATTCCCGTACCGGAGGGCCTTCGACCACCGGACCGCGTTCGACATAACCGCCATTATATCCGTCAAGGTCGGCTGCCTGCGCCGAAAGCGGCGTGACGCCAACAATGGCTACTGTCGAGAGCGCATAAATCAAGGTTTTCATGAGGATCTCTCCCTGGAGAACTTGCAGGAGAAAACACCTCTGGCTCTGAATGGTTGCTGAACATTGCTCGTCATCTTGCCTGATCTCGAAGCGTAAAGAACAATGCTCGCCGAATAGCTATCAGCAGAAAGTAATATTGCATTAATAATTGTGATCGGGTCTGCAATAACCCCGGACTGCAACGCCCTCCAATCGGCGTTCGAACGAAAAAAGGTCCGGGCAATGCGGGGCGATGCAACTGTTTTGTCCTGCGTTTCTAGCTCAGGGCATGGTCAGAAGCAGGGTGTTGCGCCGCAGGACGGCGTGAGTTAACACCGGACAGAAGGCGCTCGGACACTTCGTGCAAGCGGATGCACTGCAATGATGGATCTGACTACGCAATATTTGCCGATAGCTATCTTTATCGGCGTGGCTCTGCTGATTGGCGGCGCCCTGATGATCGCGCCCTTTCTCGTCGCCGTCCGCAACCCTGATCCCGAGAAGGTCTCGGCCTACGAATGCGGTTTCGATGCCTTCGACGACGCCCGCATGAAATTCGACGTGCGCTTCTACCTCGTGTCGATCCTCTTCATCATTTTCGATCTTGAGATCGCATTCCTCTTTCCCTGGGCAGTCGCCTTCAAGGAAATCGGCGTCTTCGGCTTCTGGTCCATGATGGTGTTCCTCGGCGTGTTGACCATCGGCTTCATCTACGAATGGAAGAAGGGCGCGCTGGAATGGGAATGATCATGAAGGACGACGGCGCGCCTGGCTTGCTCTTCGATCGCACCTTTGACCGCGTCCGCGAAGGCGCGGCTGTGACCGGCGCTCCGGCTGCCGATCCGTTTTTTACCGACGTCTCGAACGAGTTGGCCGATAAGGGTTTTGTCGTCACGACCGTCGACGATCTCATCAATTGGGCGCGAACCGGCTCGTTGATGTGGATGACGTTCGGCCTTGCCTGCTGCGCCGTCGAGATGATGCAGGTCTCGATGCCGCGCTATGACGTCGAGCGCTTCGGCTTTGCGCCCCGTGCTTCGCCCCGGCAGTCCGACGTGATGATCGTCGCCGGTACGTTGACCAACAAAATGGCGCCCGCGCTGCGGAAGGTCTATGACCAGATGCCCGAGCCGCGGTACGTCATTTCGATGGGGAGCTGCGCCAACGGCGGCGGCTACTATCATTATTCCTATGCCGTCGTCCGCGGCTGCGATCGCATCGTTCCGGTCGATGTTTACGTGCCGGGTTGCCCGCCGACCGCGGAAGCACTGCTCTACGGAATTCTTTTGCTGCAACGGAAGATACGCCGCACTGGCACGATCGAACGTTAGGCAAAAGCAAAAAATCACCATGGCCGGCTCATGCTGTCGGCCGCGCTGGGAGATCGCCGGCCGATGACCGAATTGTCCGTATTGCAGGATGCCGCAAATTCGATTGCGGGCGCTGCTTTGCAGCGGTCGGCCATCGCTTACGACGAATTGACGATCACCGTTGCTCGTGAAGATATTGTCGGCGTGCTGACCAAGCTCCGCGACGATCCCAAGTGCCTGTTTGAAGTTCTGATCGACATCTGCGGTGTCGATTATCCTGAACGGGCCGAACGCTTCGATATCGTCTATCATCTGCTGTCGCCACGCCTGAACCAGCGCATCAGGGTCAAGATCGCAACCGACGAGGTAACTCCCGTCGCGAGCGTCAACGACGTGTTTCCTGCTGCCAACTGGTACGAGCGCGAGGCCTACGATCTTTACGGGATCCGCTTCATCGGTCATCCCGATCTGCGCCGCATCCTGACGGACTACGGTTTCCAGGGCCACCCGCTGCGGAAAGACTTCCCGCTCACTGGCTATGTCGAAGTTCGCTATGATGACGAGAAGAAACGCGTCGTCTACGAGCCGGTGAAGCTCACCCAGGAGTTCCGCGATTTCGATTTCGAGAGCCCGTGGGAAGGTCCCAGTCACGTTCTGCCGGGCGACGAGAAAGCCGGTCCGAAATCTTAAAGCCCGCAATCTGGCGTTCCGCTTTAAATGTTCGTTCGTTTAGTCTTGCCATCCAGTTGTTCAGCTGCGTTGCCCGAGGCGCCGAAGCAGGGGCATGCTCTCGAATTCAGAGGTCGGCGCGAGGTGCGCCTTTTCGCGGTCGCCGATAACAACGAGGTTGTCGGAGGTGCGAAATGGCGGTGATGCACAGGACCCGGATCGCAATGCAACTGGAAGTCAGCGTCGCAATCGCGGCGGCCTTCATGACCATGGCCTTTATCATCGACTGGCCGCGCGCTGTGGCAGGCTTGGTTCTTGGTGCCGTATGCCGCTTTTTGCCCTACGGCACCATTGTCGTGCCCTTAGGCGTGGTATTTGTTTCTGCGCTTTTTGAGCTGCTCTATCCCTGGTTTGGACGCACGACAGGTCCCCACTTTTGGGGGTTCTTCGTCGGCTTGTTCGCAGTCGCAGGGACGGCTTCGAGCCTCTACATCACGATACGCAATTTGAAAGACCGGGTGTGAGCGGCGCGCAATGAAAGATACGCTTCATCCCGGTGCCAAGACGCAATTCACGTATCGTGTTCCCGCGACGAAGACCGTGCCGCATCTCTACCCCGAGGCGCATGAGTTCCAGCTCATGCCGACGGTGTTCGCGACAGGCTACATGGTCGGCCTGATGGAATGGACGTGCCTGCACATCATTGCACCCCACCTCGATAAAGGAGAGGGTTCGCTTGGCGTCCACATCAATGTTTCGCACCTCGCCGCCACAGTCCCCGGACAAACGGTGACGGTCGACGCCGAATGCACGAAAGTTGCTGGCCGCCGCCTATATTTTCATGTCAAAGCCCACGACGGCATTGACCTAATTGGCGAGGGCGAGCATCAGCGTATGGTCGTCAACTGGGAAAAGTTCGAGCAGCGGGTGAACGAAAAGGCGAAGATCGCCAGGCTTGCACCCATCACGCGCGGGACCGTTTGAACATGGCCGAGACTGAGATCCGCAATTTCAACATCAACTTCGGGCCGCAGCACCCGGCAGCACATGGCGTGCTGCGCTTGGTGCTCGAACTCGATGGCGAGGTGGTCGAGCGGGTCGATCCGCACATCGGGCTTCTCCATCGCGGCACCGAAAAGCTGATCGAGCACAAGACGTATATGCAGGCAATCGGCTACTTCGATCGCCTCGATTACGTCGCGCCGATGAACCAGGAACATTCGTTCTGCCTCGCAGCCGAAAAGCTTCTAGGGTTGGAAGTTCCGCGCCGCGCGCAGCTCATTCGCGTGCTTTATTCCGAGATCGGGCGCCTCTTGTCCCATCTCTTGAACGTCACCACCCAGGCGATGGACGTCGGCGCGTTGACCCCGCCGCTCTGGGGTTTCGAAGAACGCGAAAAGCTGATGGTGTTCTATGAGCGCGCATCAGGCTCGCGCATGCACGCCAAGTACTTCCGCATCGGTGGCGTCCATCAGGATTTGCCCGATCAGTTGATCGACGATATCTACGCTTTCTGCGATCCGTTTCTGAAGGTTCTGGACGACATCGATGGTCTGCTGACCGAGAACCGGATTTTCAAGCAGCGCAATGTCGATATCGGCGTCGTCCCGCTCGATGAAGCGTTTGCGTGGGGATTTTCTGGCGTCATGGTCCGCGGGTCCGGCGCCGCCTGGGACCTGCGCAAGGCGCAGCCCTACGAATGCTATGCTGAACTCGATTTCGATATCCCCATCGGCAAGAACGGCGATTGCTACGATCGCTACCTCATCCGCATGCAGGAAATGCGTGAGTCCACCAAGCTGATGAAGCAGTGCTGCGAGCTTTTGAAGTCGGCCAGCGGCCAAGGCCCGCACGTTGCGCAGAACAAGAAGGTCGTGCCGCCCAAGCGCGCGGAGATGAAGCGTTCGATGGAAGCGCTCATTCATCACTTCAAGCTCTACACCGAAGGCATCCACGTGCCGCCCGGTGAAGTCTACGCGGCCGTCGAAGCGCCGAAGGGCGAATTCGGCGTCTACCTTGTCGCCGATGGTTCGAACAAACCCTACCGCTGCAAGATCCGCGCGCCCGGCTTCCCGCATCTGGCGGCGATGGATCACATCAATCGCGGCCACATGCTCGCCGACGTCTCGGCGATCCTCGGCTCTCTCGATATCGTCTTCGGCGAAATCGACCGCTGATTCGCCATGGCACGCATGATCGAAACGGCCGTGCTGATCCAGGCTGTGCCGTCGCGCGTCTGGTCCGTCCTGATGGCCTTCGACGCCTACCCGAGCTGGAACCCTTTTATTCGCAGCATCGCGGGCGAAAAGCGTGTCGGCGGCAAGCTCGAGGTGGTTATCGCGCTGCCGGGCGGAAAACCGCAGACGTTTCGGCCGGTCGTTACCGAATTCGTTCCCGAACGACGCTTCTGCTGGCGGGGATCGCTTCCCATTCCGGGGCTCTTCACGGGTGAGCACCGGTTCGTGCTTAGCGCGGAGGGAGCAAACACGCGCTTCACGCAATCGGAGGCGTTTTCCGGGCTATTGGTGCCGTTTGTTGGCGGAATCCTTGTCGCGACCGAGCGTGGGTTCGGCGCCATGAACGCAGAGCTAAAGGCCCAAGTCGAAAATCGATAATTGCAAGGCCGCAAAGGTACGGCTGGCATCTGACACAAAGCCCTGCCAAATTGGTGACGGCTTTTAAAGCAGGAAAGAAGGAGCCGCGTATGCTTCCCGGTGCAGCACCCATGGTCGACAACCTCTTCTTGCTTGCCGTCGCGTCGCTTGGATGGGGCTTGAGCCTCGCGACCTATCGGCTTTTTGCCCGTTCGCGTGGCTGGCCGATGGGCGCGCTGCAAGCCGATCTTCCGTTCATCCCTGTTCTGATCGGTCTCGTCGGGCTCTTCTCGGCACTGCTGTTCGCGACCGCGCGCGGCGCTGACGACGGCGGGTGGGTGATCATCGTGCTGGGGCTTCTCTTCGCGGCCATATGGACGGGCTTCCTGCGCGTGGGATCGCAAGTCGCGCTCTTCCTGGCGCCAGTCGCGACGTTCCTGTTGTTACTCGGCTGGCTTGCCGTGCCGCTCGGATTCTCCGAACGCAGATGGGCGACCGAGAAGCCGGCGGAGACATTGCAACGGCGCGGACTTCTGCCGTCGGAATCGGCAACGCCGCCTCCATCTGCGACACCGTAATCTTGCGCGCGTATCGTCGCACCTGAACACTGATGACGATCATCACTTGTCACATGTGACAGATAGACAAATGCTTGCTTTGAGTCCGCGATCCTCGTACTGGACCGCGTAACGAAGTGAGAGTTAATGTCGCTGAGTGACTAGACGTGAAGCATAACGGGCAAATCGTCCCGCGACGTACGCTCATTATGCTCCAGCGACATTAGGATTGACGTTCGAGGGAGCCGTGAATGGCCGTTCGCCGACTGAATCCTGAGCAACCTGCCCAGTTCGCTTTCACGGCTGAGAATCTTGCATGGGCGCGCGAGACAATCGCGAAGTATCCCGAAGGCAAGCAGGCTTCCGCGATCATTCCGCTGATGTGGCGGGCGCAGGAACAGGCGGGCGGTTGGCTCCCTGAACCTGCAATCAGGCTCGTTTGCGATATGCTGGGCATGGCCCACATACGCGGTATGGAAATCGCGACCTTCTACACGATGTTCCAGCTGTCGCCCGTTGGCAGCAAGGCGCACATCCAGGTCTGCGGCACCACGCCCTGCATGCTGCGAGGCTCCGGTGATCTCGTCTCCGTTTGTAAGAAGCGTATCAACGAGCACGCCCACGAAACGAACGCCGACGGAACGCTGTCGTGGGAAGAGGTCGAATGCATCGGCGTGTGCGCCAACGCCCCTGTCGTCCAGGTCCACAAGGATACCTACGAGGATCTGACGGCTGAGCAGCTGGACAAGCTCCTGGATGCCTTCCTCGCCGATCATAAGCCGAAGCCCGGCTCTCAGACCGGACGTACCGCATCCTGCCCCTCGTCGGGACCGACCTCGCTGACCGACGCGACGCTCTACGACGGCTCGACCATCGGCGCCTGGAAGAAGCGTTTCGAGGAAACCTCAGACGGCGCCGAAGACCAGCCGAAAGAAACGACGCCGCCATCAGCTCTGGCGTCACCGGCACACAAGGAACAGGTTGCGACCGGAACGTCTCCGGCATCGCCCGCCAACACGCCATCGGGCACCGCGCAGCTGCATCCCGCGGCCCTGACCGCAATGGCGAACGCCGGTCTCGTCAAGGAGCTTGAAGCGCGCGGCGGCGGCAAGGCATTGAGCGCCGGCGAGCTCGATAAGATTAAGTCCGACATGATCCGCGACCGGGCGATCGCGGCTGCTGCTGCGCAGGCCGCTACGGCAACCACTGGCGTCCAGCCCGAGCTTCTCAAGGAGCCGCGCGAAGGTAGCGCGCCCGACGATTTGTCCTTGATCTGGGGCGTCGCCGATATAATGGCGGATAAGCTGCACGCCATGGGAATTTGGCACTTCGACCAGATTGCCAAGTGGACGCCCGAGAACGTCGCTTGGTTCGAAAGTCAACTTGACGGGTTCAAGGGCCGCGTTACCCGTGACAAGTGGATTGAGCAGGCTCAGAAGCTTGCTTCCGGGTGGCGTCCCGAAAGCAAAGCCGGCGAAAAGCCGAAGGGGTAGCGCGCATGCTGCATGATCGCGACCGGATTTTCCGCAACATCTACGGCTTCCACGATGTGAGCCTTAAAGGCGCGCAGAGCCGTGGCGTGTGGGATGGCACCAAGTTCTTCATCGACAAAGGCCATGACTACATCATCGACGAGGTGAAGAAGTCGGGTCTGCGCGGACGCGGCGGCGCAGGCTTCCCGACCGGCCTCAAGTGGTCGTTCATGCCGAAGGCGGATGCGCGCCCGAGCTATCTCGTCATCAACGCCGACGAGTCGGAGCCCGGCTCTTGCAAAGACCGCGAGATCCTCCGCCATGACGCGCATCTGCTTGTCGAAGGTGCTCTTCTCGCATCCTTCGCGATGCGCGCGCATGCTTGCTACGTCTACGTGCGCGGCGAATACATCCGCGAGCGCGAGGCGCTCCAGCGCGCCATCGATGAAGCCTATGCGGCGAAGTTCATCGGCAAGAACAACATTCACGGCTGGGATTTCGATCTCTACGTCCATCACGGCGCCGGCGCTTATATCTGCGGCGAAGAAACGGCGATGCTGGAAAGCCTCGAAGGCAAGAAGGGCCAGCCGCGCCTGAAGCCGCCGTTCCCGGCGAACGTCGGCCTCTACGGCGCACCGACGACGATCAACAACGTCGAAAGCATCGCGGTGACCGGCGAAATCCTGCGCCGCGGATCGGCGTGGTTTGCGGCTCTCGGCAAGCCGAATAATACCGGGACCAAGCTCTTCCAGATCTCCGGCCACGTCGAACGCCCGTGCGTCGTCGAGGAGGAGATGGGCATTCCGTTGAAGGAACTCATCGACCGTCACTGCGGCGGCATTCGCGGCGGCTGGGATAATCTGCTGGCAGTTATTCCTGGCGGCTCGTCGGTACGCTGTATCACTGCCGAGCAAGCCGAAGCCGTGACAATGGACTTCGACGCGCTCGGCAAGCTCGGCTCCGGTCTCGGCACCGCCGCCGTGATCGTAATGGACAAGTCGACCGACATCATCGCCGCCATCCGGCGCATCGCCTACTTCTATAAGCATGAGAGCTGCGGCCAGTGCACGCCGTGCCGCGAAGGCACCGGCTGGATGTGGCGCGTCATGGAACGCATGGAGCGTGGCGAAGCAGAAAAGCGCGAAATCGATTTGCTGTTTGAAGTCTCCAAGCAGATCGAAGGGCATACGATTTGCGCACTGGGAGACGCGGCGGCATGGCCTATCCAGGGTCTCATCAACAATTTCCGCCCCGTGATCGAGCAGCGGATCGATGACTATAAAGCCAAACATGCCCGTGTGGCGGCGGAATAAGCGGCGGATAAAGCAAGATGCCAAAGCAACTGATTGTCGACGGCACACCGATCGAGGTCGAGGACGGCACGACCTTGATGCACGCCTGCGAAATGGCGGGTTCTGTCATTCCGCGCTTTTGCTATCACGAACGCTTGTCGATTGCCGGTAACTGCCGCATGTGTCTCGTCGAAGTGCAAGGCTCTCCCAAGCCCGTCGCTTCATGCGCGATGCTCGTCAACGATCTGCCGCCGAACAAGGACGGCTCGCCGAAAGTCGTCAACACTTCGTCCCCAATGGTCAAGAAAGCGCGGGAAGGGGTGATGGAATTTCTTCTCATCAACCATCCGCTTGATTGCCCCATCTGCGACCAGGGTGGCGAATGCGATCTGCAAGATCAGGCGATGGCCTTCGGCATGGGTGGCTCGCGCTACCACGAAAACAAGCGCGCAGTCGAAGAAAAGCATATCGGTCCGCTGATCAAGACGATGATGACGCGCTGCATCCACTGCACGCGCTGCGTCCGCTACATGACGGAAGTCGCGGGCGTCGAAGAGCTTGGCCTCATCGGCCGTGGCGAGGATGCCGAGATCACGACCTATCTCGAACACGGCATCATGTCGGAGATGAGCGCGAACGCCGTCGATCTCTGTCCTGTCGGCGCGCTGACCCACCGTCCGTGGGCGTTTGCCGCGCGGCCCTGGGAAATGGAAGCCGTCGAGACAATCGACGTCATGGATGCCGTCGGCTCCGCCATCGCGGCGGACGTGCGCGGTGCTGCGGTCATGCGCATCCTTCCGCGCAACAACGACGCCGTGAACGAGGAATGGATTTCCGACAAGACGCGGCACGTCTCGGACGGCCTGAAAACGCAGCGTCTCGATCAGCCGTACATCAAGAAGAACGGTCGCTTCATGCCGGCGAGCTGGGATGAAGCGCTGAGCTTGGTCGCAGAGAAATTGAAAGCCGCTCCTGCCGACAAGATCGGCGCCATTGCTGGCGATCTTTCCGGTGCCGAAGAAATGTTCGCACTCAAAGATCTTCTCGCCCGCTTCGGCGCAAAATCGCTCGATTGCCGCCAGTCGGGTGACAAGCTCGATCCCAAGCTCGGCCGCGCCAGCTATCTCTTCAATTCTTCGATCGAAGGCATCGAGCAGACCGATGCCATTCTGCTGATCGGCGCCAATCCGCGCATCGAAGCGACGGTGCTCAATGCCCGCATTCGCAAGCGCTGGCGGTCCGCGCCGACAAAAATTGGCGTCGTTGGCCCGAAGGTCGATCTAGCCTACGGCTACGACTATCTTGGCGCCGGTCCGGATACCTTGGCGGATATCGCCAGCGGCAAGCATCCGTTCGCCGATGTTTTGAAAGCCGCCACCAAGCCGATGGTCATCGTTGGCGAAGGCGCATTCGCGCGGCCCGAGGGGCTTGCAGTGCTGTCGCTTGCAGCACGCATTCTCCTTGCCGCTTCGGCCGGAAAAGAAGCGAGCTGGAACGGCTTCAATGTCCTGCACACCGCCGCGGCGCGTGTCGCCGGCCTCGACTTGGGCTTCGTGCCCGCCAAGGGCGGCAAGGACACCGCAGGCATTCTCGGATCGGAGACCGAGTTTCTCTATCTTCTCGGCGCCGACGAGTGCGATCTTTCCAAGCTCAGCCCGAAAGCCTTTGTCGTCTATCAGGGCACACACGGGGACAAAGGCGCAGAGCGCGCTGACGTCATTCTGCCGGGCGCGGCGTACACGGAAAAGAACGCGACCTACGTCAACACCGAAGGCCGCGTGCAGCAGACGGCAAAAGCTGTCTTCCCGCCGGGCAACGCCAAGGAGGATTGGACAATCCTCCGCGCCCTGTCGCAGCGCGCCGGCGCCACGCTTCCCTATGACAACATCAAGGAGCTGCGCGCCGCCATGTACCGCGCGAGCCCGCAACTTGCCGCCCTCGACACGGTCGAGACGCGCGCCGTCTCAGGTTTGGAGACGCTCGCCAAGCTGACCGGCCAAGCATCTTCCGAGCCGTTCGCTCCAGCGATAGCTGATTTCTATCTCACGAACCCGATCGCACGTGCCTCGGCCGTGATGGCAGGAATGAGCGCGCTTAAAGCTTCGAAGACGCAGCAACTCAAGGCAGCGGAGTAGGGACGGATGCTCGAATCGCTGCAGACCTTCATGACGGACTACGGCTGGAACATTCTGGCGCTGATCGGCTTCTCGCTGCTCATGCTCGTGGTCCTGCTGGTCATCATCGCATTCCTGTTGCTCATGGATCGCAAGGTCTGGGCCGCCGTGCAGATGCGGCGCGGGCCGAACGTCGTCGGCCCCTTCGGCTTGTTGCAGTCGTTCGCCGATCTTCTGAAATTCGTCCTGAAAGAACCGATCATTCCTGCCGGTTCCGACAAAGGCGTGTTCCTGCTCGCGCCGCTGGCGACAGCTGTGTTCGCACTCGCGTCTTGGGCCGTCATCCCCGTGAACGAGGGCAGCTTTTTCGGACTTGCCTCCGGCAGGTGGGTAATTTCCGACATGAACGTCGGAATTCTCTACCTCACGGCCATCTCGTCGCTCGGTGTCTACGGCATCATCATGGGCGGCTGGGCGTCGAACTCGAAGTATCCCTTCATGGGCAGCTTGCGCTCGGCAGCGCAGATGGTCTCGTATGAAGTTTCGATCGGCTTCGTGATCGTCTGCGTGATCCTTTGTGTCGGCTCGCTCAACGTCACCGATATCGTCAATGCGCAGAAGGCCGGTATCGGCACGCGCCTTGGCCTGACCAATTCGTTCCTCGACTGGCACTGGTTGCCGCTGTTCCCGATGTTCGTCGTCTTCTTCATCTCGGCGCTGGCTGAAACGAACCGGCCGCCTTTCGACCTCGTCGAAGCGGAATCGGAACTCGTCGCGGGCTTTATGGTCGAATATTCCTCGACGCCCTATCTTCTCTATATGCTCGGCGAGTACGTCGCGATCACCACCATGTGTGCGCTGACGACGATCCTGTTCCTCGGTGGTTGGCTGCCACCGCTCGATATCTGGCCGCTTAATGCTGTGCCCGGTATCCTCTGGTTTCTGATCAAAGTCGTGCTGGTCTTCTTCATGTTCGCCATGGTGAAGGCAATGGTGCCGCGGTACCGCTATGACCAGTTGATGCGCCTCGGCTGGAAAGTGTTCCTGCCGCTGTCGCTCGTCATGGTCATCCTCACGGCCGCCGTGCTGCAATTCGGAGGCTTCCTCTCATGAACATGGCGCAAGGCGTAAAGTCTCTGTTCCTGACCGAGTTCGTCTCGGCGTTCTTCCTGACGATGCGCTACTTCTTCTCGCCGAAGAAGACGCTGAACTACCCTTATGAGAAAGGCCCGCTGTCGCCCCGCTTTCGCGGCGAGCACGCGCTCCGCCGCTATCCGAACGGCGAGGAACGCTGCATTGCCTGCAAGCTCTGCGAAGCGATCTGCCCGGCGCAGGCAATCACCATCGAAGCCGGCCCCCGCCGCAACGACGGCACGCGCCGCACGACGCGCTACGACATCGACATGACCAAGTGCATCTACTGCGGCCTCTGCCAGGAAGCCTGCCCAGTCGATGCTATCGTCGAAGGCCCGAACTTCGAGTTCGCGACAGAGACGCGTGAGGAGCTTTTCTACGACAAGGAAAGGCTGCTCTCGAACGGCGACCGCTGGGAACGCGAGATCGCCAAGAACATCGCGCTCGACGCGAAATATCGGTGAGGGAAGAGAAATGGCATCGGCTCTCTTCTTTTATATCTTCGCGGTTCTCGCCGTAGCATCGGGCGCGATGGTCATCCTGACAAAGAACCCGGTTCATGCCGTGTTGTTCCTGATCCTCGCCTTCTTCAATGCCGCCGGGCTCTTTGTTCTCCTGAATGCCGAGTTTCTGGCGATGCTGCTCGTCATCGTCTACGTCGGCGCAGTGTCGGTGCTGTTCCTCTTCGTTGTGATGATGCTCGACGTCGACTTTGCGGAACTGAAAGCCGGCTTCATCAAGAACGCCGGCGTCGGTGCGGTCGTCGGCGGCATCGTTCTCGCTGAAATTCTGGCGCTCGTCGGCTATCGCGGTTTGACGGCTGCATCGTCTCTGAACATCGCTTCGCCGGTCCCCGCCGCAAATTCCGGCATCACCAACACGCAGGCGCTCGGCGAGATCCTCTACACGAAGTACGTCTACTTCTTCGAGGGCGCGAGCTTGATCCTGTTTGTAGCAATGATCGGCGCCATCGTGCTGACCTTGAAGCATCGCGTTGCCGTGAAGCGCCAATCGATCGCCGCCCAGGTCGCGCGCGGACCCAAAACAGGGCTTGAAGTCATCAAGGTTCCGAGCGGCGGCTCCGTCATCCCGCCCGCTGCAAAGCATCCGGAGGCAGCCGAATGACCATCGGTCTTGGACATTACCTCGTCGTTGCCGCGTGCTTGTTTACGCTCGGCATCTTCGGCATCTTCCTCAACCGCAAGAACGTCATCGTGATCTTGCTGTCGATCGAGTTGATGCTGCTGGCGGTCAACATCAACCTTGTGGCGTTTTCTCACTTCAACGGCGACCTCGTCGGCCAGGTCTTTGCGCTCTTCGTGCTGACGGTCGCCGCCGCTGAATCTGCCATCGGTCTTGCGATCATGGTCGTCTACTTCCGCAACCGCGGTTCGATCGCGGTCGAAGACATCAACATGATGAAGGGGTGAGGCGGGATGATCTACGCCGCCATCGTATTCCTGCCGCTCGCAGGCGCGCTCATTGCGGGCTTTTTCGGTCGCGCTATTGGCCCACGGCCGTGCGAGATCATCACAACCTCGTTCCTGATGATCGCCGCCGTGCTCTCGTGGATTGTCTTCTTCCAGATCGCGCTAGGCCATCAGACGGGCGAGATCACGCTGATGCGCTGGATCACATCCGGCGAACTCGACATCTCGTGGGCTTTGAAGATCGATACGCTGACGGCTGTCATGCTCGTCGTCGTGACGACCGTCTCGTCTCTCGTGCATCTCTATTCGATCGGCTATATGCACGAAGATGACGCGCGCCCTCGCTTCTTCGCGTATCTGTCGCTCTTCACCTTCGCGATGCTGATGCTGGTGACGAGCAACAACCTCGTGCAGATGTTCTTCGGCTGGGAAGGCGTCGGCCTCGCGTCTTATCTGCTCATTGGCTTCTGGTACACGAAACCGTCGGCGTGTGCTGCGGCCATCAAAGCCTTCGTCGTCAACCGTGTCGGCGACTTCGGGTTCTCGCTCGGCATCTTTGCCCTGTTCTTCGTCTTCCATACGGTCAACTTCGATACGCTCTTCAGCGCTGTGCCGACGGCGGTCGGCAAGACGTTCAACTTTGCGGGCCACGACGTCGACATCCTGACGACGATTTCGCTGCTGCTGTTCATGGGCGCGATGGGCAAGTCAGCGCAGTTCCTGCTGCACACATGGCTGCCGGATGCCATGGAAGGCCCAACGCCGGTGTCTGCTCTCATCCACGCCGCGACGATGGTGACCGCGGGCGTCTTCATGGTCGCGCGCCTGTCGCCGGTCTTCGAGCACGCGCCCGACGCCCTGGCATTCGTTACGCTTATCGGTTCGATCACGGCGTTCTTCGCGGCGACCGTCGGCCTCGTACAGAACGACATCAAGCGCGTCATCGCCTATTCGACGTGTTCGCAGCTCGGCTACATGTTCGTGGCGTGCGGCATTGGCGCGTATGGCGCCGGCATCTTCCATCTCTTCACGCACGCCTTCTTCAAGGCGTTGTTGTTCCTCGGGGCAGGCTCCGTCATCCACGCCATGCACCACGAGCAGGACATGCGCGTGATGGGTGGTCTTCGCAAGAAGATCCCGTGGACATTTGCCGCCATGCTGATCGGCACCTTTGCGTTGACGGGCGTCGGCATTCCGCATCTCACCGGCTTTGCAGGCTTCTATTCCAAAGACGCTATCATCGAAGCGTCCTACGCTGCGGCGACACCGAACAACTACGCCTTCTGGGCGCTCGTCATCGCGGCGGTGTTCACGTCATTCTATTCTTGGCGGCTCGTCTTCATGACTTTCTACGGCGACACCCGCGCCGATCACCATACCTATGACCACGCCCACGAAAGCCCACCCGTGATGATGATCCCGCTCGCTGTGCTGTCGATCGGCGCGGCATTCGCCGGCATCGTCTTCACATCGTATTTCATCGGTCATGATCAGAAAGAGTTCTGGGGCGCTGCGATCTTTACCGGCGAGCACAACCACATCCTGCACGAGATGCACGACGTGCCGGAATGGGTCAGCTACTCGTCGTTTATCGCGATGATCTTCGGCTTCGTCGTTGCCTGGGTTTATTACATCGGCGCCCCATGGTTGCCGGCGGCGTCGGCGCGCATGTTCAAGCCGCTCTACCTGTTCCTGTTGAACAAGTGGTACTTCGACGAGCTCTACAACTTCATCTTCGTGAAGCCGGCCTTCGCGCTCGGCCGCTTGCTCTGGAAAGGCGGCGACGGAACGATCATTGACGGCGCGATCGACGGTACGGCGGAAGGCGTCGTCCGCGTCACCGACCGGGTCGTCAAACTGCAGACCGGCTACATGTATCACTACGCCTTCGCGATGCTGATCGGTGTCGCCGCCATCCTGACATGGCTGACGTACAACGGGCTCTTCGGCGGGGTGCTCAAATGAGCAACATTCTCTCGGTCACGATTTTCCTACCGCTCATCGGCGCGGTGCTGATCGCGACGCAAAACGCTGAAGCGAAGGGAAATGCGCGCTGGATCGCGCTTTGGACGACGCTCGTCACCTTCGCCGTGTCGCTGCTCATTTGGATCAACTTCGACAGCTCGTCGGCCGGCTTTCAATTCGTTGAGGAATACAACTGGCTCGGCCCGCTGAAATACAAGATGGGCGTCGACGGCATCTCGATGCTGTTCGTGATCCTGACGACCTTCCTGATGCCGCTCTGCATCCTGGCGAGCTGGCAATCGGTTCAGGTCCGCGTCAAAGAATACATGATCGCGTTTCTCATCCTTGAAACGATGATGCTCGGAGTGTTCTGCGCGCTCGATCTCGTCCTCTTCTATCTCTTCTTCGAGGGCGGCCTCATCCCGATGTTCGTCATCATCGGCGTCTGGGGCGGTAAGCGCCGCGTGTACGCGAGCTTCAAGTTCTTTCTGTATACGCTGCTCGGCTCGGTGCTGATGCTGCTCGCCATGATGGCGATGTACTGGCACGCCGGTACGACCGACATCCCGACGCTGCTGCAGACGAAGTTCCCGCCTGAAATGCAGTGGTGGCTGTGGATCGCGTTTTTTGCGTCGTTCGCCGTCAAGATGCCGATGTGGCCGGTCCACACGTGGCTTCCCGATGCTCACGTCGAAGCACCAACGGCAGGCTCCGTCATTCTCGCTGGCATTCTTTTGAAGATGGGCGGCTACGGCTTCCTGCGCTTCTCGCTGCCGATGTTCCCGAACGCATCTGCCGATCTCGCGCCCTTCGTCTTCACGCTCTCGATCGTGGCGATTGTCTACACCTCGCTCGTCGCGCTCGTTCAGGAAGATATGAAAAAGCTGATCGCCTATTCGTCGGTCGCGCACATGGGCTACGTGACGATGGGCATCTTCTCGGCGACCCAGCAGGGCGTTGACGGCGCCATCTTCCAGATGCTCTCGCATGGCATCGTCTCGTCGGCTCTCTTCCTGTGCGTCGGCGTCATCTACGACCGCATGCACACCCGCGAGATCGCAGCCTATGGTGGCCTCGTTGAGCGCATGCCGAAATACGCCTTCGCCTTCATGGTTTTCACGATGGCGAATATCGGCCTGCCCGGCACCAGCGGCTTCATTGGTGAATTCCTGACGCTGCTCGCCGCCTTCCGCGCCAACACTTGGGTGGCGATCATCGGCGCGACAGGCATGATCTTGTCGGCGGCCTATGCGCTTTATCTCTATCGCCGCGTGATCTTCGGAGCGCTGGAGAAGGCCAATCTCAAGAGCATCCTCGATTTGTCGCCGCGTGAGGTTGCGATCCTGGCGCCGCTCATCCTGCTCACCATTTTCTATGGCGTGTATCCGTCGCCGGTCCTGGACGTGACGGCGACGTCGGTGAAGAACCTAGTCGAGAATTATCAGTCGGCCCAGGCAACGGCGGCTGCATCGCTGACGACGCGAGGATACCAATGATCGATAGTACGGTCCTGCAAGTCGTCCTGCCCGAGCTCATCCTCGCGCTTGGCGCCATCGCGCTGCTGATGGTCGGCGTTTTCATGAAGAACGGCGAAGCGGCTGGCCGCGTCGTCTCGTGGCTGGCCATCGGCCTGCTGGTCGTCGTCGCCATCGCTGTCTTCGAGCAAGGCGGCTCCGCAACGGTATTCAACGGAGCGTTCGTTTCCGACAGCTTCACGCGCTTCCTGAAGATCGTCATTCTCGTCGGCGCGGCGCTGACGCTGCTGATGACATTCGACAACTTCACGCGCGCGAAGCTGCTGTTGTTTGAATATCCGGTGCTGGTGCTGCTGGCGACGCTCGGCATGCTGATGATGGTTTCGGCGAATGACCTCATCGCGCTCTATCTTGGACTCGAATTGCAATCGCTGGCGCTTTACGTCGTGGCCGCCTTCAACCGCGACGATGTCCGGTCGAGCGAGGCGGGTCTGAAGTATTTCGTGCTCGGCGCGCTGTCGTCAGGCATGCTGCTCTATGGCGCTTCGATCCTGTACGGCGTCACTGGCTCGACGAGCTACGCGTCGATTGCATCCGCTGCTGGCTTGCCGGAAATGGCGACGAACGTCGGCCTGACGTTCGGCCTCGTTTTTGTGCTTGTCGGCATCGCTTTCAAAATCGCTGCCGTGCCCTTCCATATGTGGACACCCGACGTCTATCAGGGCTCCCCGACGCCGGTGACCGCCTTCTTCGCCGGCGCGCCGAAAATCGCTGCAATGGCACTCCTGCTGCGCTTCACGCAAGCCGCAATGCCCGCAGCCGCGCCGCAATGGCAGCAGATCGTCATCTTCCTGTCGATAGCGTCTATGGCGCTTGGCGCGTTCGCAGCCATCGGTCAGACCAACATCAAGCGGCTCCTCGCCTATTCGTCGATCGGCCATGTCGGCTTCTCGCTGGTGGGCCTCGCCGCCAACAGCCCCGAGGGAACGAGCGGCGTACTGATCTATCTCGCGATCTACGTCGCCATGACGCTCGGCGCCTTCGCCTGCGTCCTGTCGATGCGCCGTGGCGACCGCTACGTCGAAAGCATTTCAGATCTGGCCGGTCTCGCGCGCTCTGATCTGACGTTCGCGACGATCTTGGCGATTTTGATGTTCTCGTTCGCAGGCATTCCGCCGCTCGCGGGCTTCTGGGCGAAGTGGTACGTGTTCCTTCCGGCCATCAAGGCAGGGCTCTATCCGCTCTCGGTCATCGGCATGGTTTCGAGCGTTATCAGCGCCTACTATTACCTGCGCATCGTGAAGGTCATGTTCTTCGACGAACCGGCCGAGGCCTTCTCACCGCGCGAAGGTCGAACCTCCGCTGTCATGGCGCTGTCGGCTGTTTTCGCGGCGGCGTTCGTGCTGCCGTTCGTCGGTGGTTCCATCGTTGACGCTGCCACGGCCGCCGCCTCAGTCCTGGTGTCGGCGCATCCGCTTTAACGACTGATGGATGAAGTCCCACCGCCGCGAATCGTCCACGTCGCCGAGACCGGCTCGACGAACGCCGACGCTACGCGCTTAGGGCTGGCGGGTGAACCGCTGCCCCTCTGGGTCATCGCCGACGTCCAGACTGGGGGTAGGGGGCGTTCCGGGCGACAGTGGGTCTCCCAGACGGGCAATCTTCACGCCAGCTTGGCCTTTCGTTGCACTGCGCCGATGGAAAAAGCGGGCCAATTGTCACTTCTGGCAGGAATTTCAGTCATAGACGCCATTCGAGCGACAATGGATCTTGCTTCGGAGGCCGAACTTCGCCTCAAATGGCCGAACGACATTTTGATTGGGTTTGCCAAAGCCGGTGGAATTCTGGTCGAGAGCACGTCGTTACGGGAAGGCTCCGGCTTTTTAGCTATTTTGGGTTTTGGATTGAATCTTGTGACTTTTCCGGACGCGCTTGGGCGCGCTGCTACTGCACTCGGCCATTTCGGTCGACCACCTGAACCGCGTGCCTTGCTCGACGTCCTGTCGGAACGCGTTTTCTATTGGTTGGATCGCTGGAACGCCGGATCGAATTTTGCTGCGATCCGGGAGGCCTGGATCGAACGCGCCGGTCCGCTCGGCGAGCTGATCACGATCAATACAACCCAGGGTCCCGTCTCCGGGACATATCAGGGACTGGCGGAAACCGGTGCTCTGCTGGCCGAGGTCGGCGGCGCCGTCAGGGAAGTCAACTACGGTGACGTTGCCTTGGTCGGCGAAGTCGCGCGCGATGGGGATTCATGAGCGAACGTCCGACGTCATCCCCATCCTCCGGAAAGTTTAATTCAGACGAACTCGTATTCATGGCGCTTGGCGGTCTCGGTGAGATCGGCATGAACGTCTATCTGTACGGCTTCGGTCCACCGCGCGCGCGCTCGTGGCTGATGGTCGATCTCGGCGTGACGTTCCCGCACGAGGGCGAACCCGGCGCCGACGTCATATTGCCTGATCTCCGCTTTATCGTCCCTGAACGGAAGAATATCGCCGGTCTCGTGCTGACCCACGCGCACGAAGATCACATCGGCGCCGTCATCGACCTGTGGCCTTCGCTGGAATGCCCAATCTTCGCAACACCGTTCACGGCAGGAATGCTGAAGACGAAAGCCGGCGAGTTCGGCGGCTCCGTTTCGCTTCCGATCAAAGAGGTGCCGCTCGGCGGCAGGTTCAAGGCGGGCGCTTTCGATATCGAACTCGTAAGCCTCACGCATTCGATCCCTGAGCCCAACGGGCTCGCGATCCGGACGCCTGCGGGCCTCGTATTCCATACCGGCGACTGGAAGCTCGATCCGACGCCCGTCGTCGGCCGTCCACACGATGCCGCTAAGCTGCAATCCCTGGGCGATGAAGGCGTGCTCGCACTTGTCGGCGATTCCACGAATGCTATGCGCGAAGGGCGCTCGGCCTCGGAAGAGGACGTCGCCAAAACGCTGAAAAAGCTGATCGCCGATGCGCCGCGCTGTGTCGCCGTCACGCTCTTTGCCTCGAATGTCGCCCGCGTTGCTTCGATTGCGGCCGCGGCTCAAGCAGCCGGGCGCTCGCTGGTTGTCGCAGGGCGCGCTTTGCATCGGATCATCGAAGTTGCGATTGAGACCGGCTACTTGCCGCCGAACTTCACGTATCTGGACCAGCAGCGCTTTTCGGACCTGTCGCGCAATAAAGTCGTCGTGCTGTGTACCGGCAGCCAGGGTGAGCCGCGCGCCGCCATCGCGCGTATCGCCGAGGACGAGCATCCGGACATTTCACTGGATAAGGGCGATCTCGTCATCTTCTCGTCGCGCACCATTCCGGGCAACGAACGCGCCGTCTCGCGCGTGCAGAATGCTTTGGCGCGACTCGGTACCGAAATCGTCACCGACGCCGAAGCGCTCGTGCACGTCACCGGCCATCCCCGTCGCGACGAACTGAGAGATATGTATTCCTGGCTTCGCCCGAAGATTGCCGTCCCGATGCACGGCGAAGCGCGGCATCTCAGGGAACACGCCAAGCTCGCGCGCGCTTGCGGCGCCGAGCAGACGTTTACCATTGTTGATGGCGAAATCCTGAAGCTTTGGCCGGAGCCGGTTTCTGTCATCGACGAGGCGCCTGTCGGCCGGCTCTATCGCGACGGCAATCTCATCGTGCCGGACGTCGAAGGGCCGGTGAAGGCGCGTCGCAAGCTATCGTTCGTTGGCATCGCCGTCGTTGCGATGGCGTTGTCCCGCCGTGGCGAAATTCTGAGTGAACCCGGCGTCGTGCTCGAAGGCATTCCGGCCGCGGACCGAGACGGTGACTCGATGCGCGAGATCGTGCTCGATGCCATCGATGGCACGCTCCGCTCCATTCCGCCAAAGCGGCGGGCTGACCACGGCATGGTCCAGGAAGCCGTTCAAAGGGCTGTGCGCTCGGCCATTAACGAAGCCTGGGGCAAGAAGCCTGTTGTCAAAGTGCTCCTCTCCGTGGTGGATGGCAGGGGCTGAAGTCTCGAAACTTCGCCAAATCTCAATCCCACATCGGAGAACGGAGCATGATCGGACGCCTGAACCACGTTGCCATCGCGGTCAAGGACCTCGAAAAGGCCTCGGGCGTCTATAAGAACGCTCTGGGAGCCAAAGTCGGCGCGCCAATGGAGCAGCCTGAGCACGGCGTCAAAGTCGTGTTTATCGAGCTTCCGAACACCAAGATTGAGCTTTTGGAGCCGCTCGGTGAAGCTTCGCCTATCGCGAAATTTCTCGAAAAATCTCCTGACGGCGGTATCCACCATGTGTGCTATGAAGTGGACGACATCATTGCCGCGCGTGACCAGTTGAAGGCCCAGGGTGCGCGCGTGCTCGGCGACGGAACTCCGAAGATCGGCGCGCACGGCAAGCCCGTGCTGTTCCTGCATCCGAAGGACTTCTGCGGCACCCTCGTCGAGCTGGAACAGGTGTAAACCGAGCCTCTGGCTCTAGTTCGAAGGGTCTCGTTATGCGAACCTCGATCGCCGTCGCCACGTTCTTTTGCCTGTGGTTCATCACGCTTTTTACGGTCCTGCCGTTCTTCGCAAAAACACAGGGTGAAGCGGGCGACGTCGTGCCCGGCACACCCGAAAGCGCGCCCCACAGAATCAACCCGTTACGGGTCTTCCTCGTGAATACGGTCGTGACGTGCGTGGTATTCGCGATCGTTTACGTGGTCGCTGCAAAGGTCGACCTTTTGCAGATCTCAACAGGCCTCATTCGCGTCGGCAACTAGGCGGCGAACCCGTCCGGCGGCCCTCAAGCGCAAATTTCGCACATAATTCCACCAATTTGGGGCCTGCACCTGCGCGACGTGTTGCAAGCGGCATTCCAAGCGGCTATGCGCGCTGATCCCTAGAATAGGCGGGGCCCGCGGCTATGGGTCCGCCAGAAGCATAAAGTCGATACGATGAGCAAGCGCGCGCTTCCCATTTCCCGCGAGGAGAACTTCCCCGAGTGGTATCAAGCCGTTGTCCGTGACGGCGACATGGCCGAGACGAGCCCTGTCCGCGGCTGCATGATCATCAAGCCATGGGGCTGGGGCGTGTGGGAGCGTATCCAGGCCGATCTCGATGCTCGCATCAAAGAGACGGGGCACGACAACTGCTATTTCCCGCTCTTCATCCCGATGAGCTTCATCGCCAAGGAAGCCGAGCACGTCGAAGGCTTTGCCAAGGAAATGGCGGTTGTCACCCATCACCGCCTGAAGAACGAAGACGGCAAGCTCGTCGTCGATCCCGACGCCAAGCTGGAAGAACCGCTGATCGTCCGTCCGACGTCGGAAACCATCATCGGCGACGCGTTTCAGCGCTGGGTGAAAAGCTATCGCGATCTTCCGCTACTGATCAATCAATGGGCCAACGTCGTCCGCTGGGAAATGCGCACGCGTCTGTTCCTACGCACGGCAGAATTCCTCTGGCAGGAAGGTCATACCGCTCACGCCGACCGCGACGATGCCGTTACTGAAACGCTGAAGATGTTGGAGGTCTATCGCACCTTCGCCGAAGACGTTCTCGCGATGCCGGTTGTGGCTGGCGAAAAACCGCCGAATGAGCGTTTTCCCGGCGCCGACAACACCTATTCCATCGAAGCCATGATGCAGGACGGCAAGGCGCTGCAAGCCGGTACGTCGCATTATCTCGGTACGCACTTCGCCGAAGCGCAGAACATCCAGTTCCAGAATGCGCAAGGCCAACTGACCTATTGCCATACGACGAGCTGGGGCGTGTCGACCCGTCTCATCGGTGGTGTGATCATGACCCACGGCGACGACGATGGCCTTCGCTTACCGCCGATGATCGCGCCGCGCCAGATCATCATTGTCCCGATGCTACGCGAAAAGCCGGAAGACGCCGCGCTCATCGAATATTGCGCTTCAATTGAGAAAGACCTGAAGGCTGCCGGCATCCGCACCCTTGTCGATCTGAAGCCCATCAAGTCGGCCGAGAAGCGTTGGAACTGGGTCCGCCGCGGCGCCCCAGTCATCGTCGAGGTCGGCGGCCGTGACGCCAGCGGCGGCAACGTCACGTTCATGCGCCGCGATCGCCTGCGCGATGGCGACAAGGTCATCTCGACCACCATGTCGCGCGACGAGTTCGTCGCCGGGGCCTCGGCACTTCTCAAGGATATTCAAGGCACTCTGTTTGCCGAAGCCAAGGCGCGGCTCGACGGCAACATCATCACCAACATGACGACGTTCGACGAGCTGGCTGACTATTTCGGGCCTGGCGAGGGCGAAGACGAGGCGGGCGCCTTCAAAGGCTGGGTCCGTGTCCCGTGGTCGCGCCCTGATGGCGAGATCCTGGAAGGAATTGCAGATCGCCTGAAGGCTCTGAAGCTTACGATTCGCAATGCGCCTCTGGTTCAAGACGCGCCCGCAAGTAAATGTTTCTTCACGGGAGAACCGGCGAAAGAGTATGTGCTTATCGCCCGCGCATACTAAAACGGCCGCAATGCGGTGAGATGGCCTTAACTGCGACACAGGGAGCTGCGATGCGGCGCGCAATGGGGCAACGACAGTGAGGGCACGATGACAGTTTCAGCGCACGGTGGGGTGTCCGCTGGAGTGCCCGCCGACCAAGGGGCCATAAGCGGGACGGCGCCGTTTTCCGCTTTCGAGTGGATGATCGCGGGCCGCTACCTCCGCGCGCGCCGCAAGGAGGGCTTCATCTCGGTCATCGCCGGGTTCTCCTTTCTCGGCATCATGCTCGGCGTCGCCACGCTGATTATCGTGATGGCGGTGATGAACGGCTTCCGACACGACCTGTTCTCCAAGATCATGGGCCTGAACGGCCACGTCATCGTGCAGAAGATCGGCGAGCGCTTCACCGATTATGACGCAGTCGCTGAGCGGATCAGCAAAGTGCCTGGCGTCAAAATCGCAATGCCGGTGATCGAAGGCCAGGTCATGGTTTCCTCCAGCACCCAGGCGCTTGGCGGACTCGTGCGCGGTCTGCGCGAAAGCGACCTCAAATCCTTGAAGCTCGTTTCCGGCAATATGCGCGCCGGAACGCTCGATGGCTTCGACAGCCAGCACGGCATCGCAATGGGCGTGCGCCTTGCCAACCAGCTTCACGTTGGCCTGGGCGATATGGTCACGCTCGTGTCGCCGCGTGGCGCCTCGACTCCCTTCGGCACCGCGCCGCGATCTAAAGCCTATCAAATCACCTCGATCTTCGAACTCGGCATGTCGGAATACGACCGCATGATGATTTTCATGCCGCTGGCCGAAGCGCAGAAGTATTTCTCAAAGACGGGCGAGACCGACGTCGTCGAAGTGGTTGTCGACAATCCTGAGGACGTCGATCACTACGACGATCTGATCAAGAACGCGGGCGGTCCGACGATCGCTGTAAATGACTGGCGTCAGCGCAACGAGACGTTCTTCAACGTGCTCTCGGTTGAGCGCAACGTCATGTTCATTATCCTGTCGCTGATCGTGCTGGTTGCGGCGTTGAACATCATCTCCGGCCTGATGATGCTCGTGAAAGACAAGGGCCGTGACATCGCCATTCTAAGAACGATGGGCGCCACCAAAGGCGCAGTGATGCGCATATTCCTGATAACCGGCGCATCGATCGGCATCGTCGGCACGCTCGCCGGTCTCATCATCGGTGTGCTCTTCTGCTGGAATATCGAGAGCATCAAGAACTTCGTCTCGTGGGTTTCAGGCACGACCGTATTCGACCCGAGCGTCTATTATCTGACGAAGCTTCCAGCTGAGATCGATTTCCATGAAACCGGCGGTATCGTCGTGATGGCGCTCGTACTCTCGGTCATCGCGACGCTCTATCCGTCGTGGAAGGCATCGAAGCTCGATCCCGTCGAAGCCTTGCGGTATGAGTAGGGCGCATGGAAAACAAACCGATCGCACCAATTCTGCAGCTTGAGGGCGTCACGCGTTCTTTCCGCCAAGGCGAGAAGGAAGTCGTCGTCTTGCGCGGCGTCGATGCCGTGCTTTGGCCGGGTCAGGCCGTGGCGCTCGTCGGGCCCTCCGGCGCGGGCAAGTCGACGCTGCTGCACATCACGGGCCTACTTGAATCGCCGTCGAGCGGTCGGGTCGTCATCAACGGACGCGACTGCGCCACGATGACAGAAGCCGAGCGCACACGTCTGCGCCGCAAGGAAATCGGCTTCGTCTATCAGTTCCACCAGTTGCTTCCCGAGTTCAGCGCGCTGGAAAACGTCGTCATTCCGCAGCTCATTCTTGGCAAAAGCCGCAAGGCCGCCGAAGCCCATGCAAATGAACTTCTTGCGGGCGTCGGACTTGCGCAGCGTGCGGAGCATCGTCCGGCCGAGTTGTCCGGCGGTGAGCAGCAGCGCACTGCCATCTGCCGTGGCTTGGCGAATAGCCCCCGCCTTCTGCTGGCCGACGAGCCGACCGGTAATCTCGATCCGCACACCTCCGACCACGTTTTCGTGCAACTCGTTGACGTCATCCGCCGCCAGGGCGTTGCAGCCTTGATCGCGACCCACAATATGGAACTGGCGGCGCGCATGGACCGCGTGTTGCAAGTCCAGGAAGGCCAGCTGATCGAAATTTCGCTGTCCAAAACGCGTTAAGGCGCTAAATGGCCTTCGATGCGAGCCAAACGGGTTGTTTTTGCCCAGTATTTTTGCGTCGAGACAGCCGCGTTTGAAGCGCGCAAAATAGGCTTATGAACGCTCCGATTCGCCCCGCTCCGCACGCGCCCAAATTCATTCACCTGAAGGTCCATTCGGCTTATTCGCTGCTCGAAGGCGCGTTGCCGATTACCAAGCTCGCCAAGCTCGCGACGGCGATGAACCTTCCCGCGATCGGCCTCACCGATACGAACAATCTTTTCGGCGCGCTTGAGTTCTCCGAGAAAATCTGGGGCGCCGGTGTGCAGCCCATCGTCGGCACGACGCTCGATATTGATTTCGGCGATAACCGCGACAACGGCCCGATGGCATTGCGAGCCATGAGCAACGAGCCGCGCGTGAAGCCTGCGGGCAAGCTCGCGCTGCTGGCCATGAACGCCGACGGCTTTGCGAACCTCATGAAGCTGTCGAAGGCACTGAATTTTGAAGCGGCGCCGGACGAGCCTGCGCATGTGAAGATCGCGCGGCTCGAAGAATTGTCCGCCGGATTGATCGCGCTGACAGGTGGTCCGCAAGGTCCGATCGACACCGCTTTGCGCAACGCTCAGCCCGATCACGCCGCCGAGAGGCTCGCGACGCTTGAGAAGATATTCGGCGATCGCCTCTACGTCGAAATTCAGCGGCACGGTCTTGCCGAAGAAGTCGAAGTCGAGCCACAACTACTCGAACTCGCGTATGCGCGGCGCTTGCCGATTGTCGCGACCAACGAATGCTATTTCGCCGCCCGCGCCGATTACGAAGCGCATGACGCGCTGCTGTGCATCGCCGACGGTCGCTACGTGGTCGAAGACGATCGACGCCGCGCCAGCCCCGAGCACTATCTCAAGACCGAAGAAGAGATGGCGTCTCTGTTCGCAGATCTCCCCGAAGCGTTGGCGAATACAGTTGAAATCGCCATCCGCTGCGCATTCCGGCCCGAGGGCAAAAAGCCGATCCTTCCGCGTTTCGTTGCGGGCGACGACAGCCAGAGCGAAATCGAGAATTTCCGTCTCGAAGCCGCGGAAATGAAACGGCAAGCCATCGAAGGCTTGAAACGTCGCCTCGAAGCGCACGGGCCATCGCCAGGCTTCACGGTCGAAGACTACGAAAAGCGCCTCGCTTACGAGGTCGACGTCATCACGCAGATGAAGTTTCCCGGCTACTTTCTCATCGTGGCCGACTTCATCAAATGGTCGAAAGCCAACGGCGTGCCGGTCGGACCGGGCCGCGGTTCGGGCGCGGGTTCTCTCGTCGCTTATGCGCTGACGATCACCGATCTGGATCCGTTGCGCTTCGGCTTGCTGTTCGAGCGTTTTCTCAATCCCGAACGTATTTCGATGCCGGACTTCGACGTCGACTTCTGCCAGGAAAAGCGCGACCGCGTCATCGACTACGTGCAGAAGAAATACGGCGACGACCGCGTCGCCCAGATCATCACACACGGTAAGCTGCAGGCGCGCGCCGTGCTGCGCGACGTTGGCCGCGTGCTACAGATGCCGTATGGCCAGGTCGATCGGCTCTGCAAGCTCGTGCCGAACAACCCAGCCAATCCCGTCACGTTGCGCGAAGCCATCGACGGCGAACCGAAATTGCAGGAAGAGCGCGACAGCGAACCGATCGTCGCGCGCTTACTCGAAATCGCCGAAAAGCTCGAAGGCCTTTATCGCCACGCCTCGACGCACGCCGCCGGTATGGTTATCGGCGACCGTCCGCTCGAAGAGTTGGTGCCGCTCTACCGCGATCCGAAATCGAACTTCCCCATCACGCAATACAACTGGAAAATGGTTGAAGCGGCGGGTCTCGTGAAGTTCGACTTCTTGGGTCTCAAGACGCTCACCGTGCTCGAAAAAGCCGTGCAGTTGATCAAGCGCGTGCGCGGCATCACCGTCGACTTGCCGAGTTTGCCGCTCGACGACAAGCCCGCTTATGAAATGCTGGCCAAGGCCGATACGGCCGGCGTGTTCCAGCTTGAAAGTACGGGCATGCGCGAAAGCTTGAAGCGGCTGAAGCCCGACCGCTTCGAGGACATCATCGCCATGGTGGCGCTCTATCGCCCCGGCCCGATGGATAACATCCCGACCTACATCAACCGCAAGCACGGCGAGGAGCCGGTCGACTACCTGCATCCGATGCTCGAAGGTATTCTAAAAGAGACCTACGGCGTCATCATCTACCAGGAGCAGGTCATTCAGATCGCGCAGGTGATGGGCGGCTACACGCTTGGTCAAGCCGACATGCTTCGCCGCGCGATGGGTAAAAAAGACAAGGCCGAAATGGCGAAGCAGCAAGCGCGCTTCGTCGAAGGCGCTGTCAGCAAGGGCGTGAAAAAAGAAGAAGCGATCTATATCTTCGAACTCGTCGATAAGTTCGCAGGCTACGGCTTCAACAAATCGCACGCTGCAGCGTATGCGCTCGTCAGCTATCACACAGCCTATTTGAAGGCGAACTTCCGTGAGGAATTCTTCGCCGCGTCCATGACGCTCGATATGGGCAACACGGATAAGCTCGCGATGTTTGCGTCCGAAGCGCGCAAATCCGGTATTCGCATGCTTCCGCCGTGCGTAAACAATTCCGGCGTGGATTTCGGCGTTGAACCGCCGTCGGGAGATTCCAAGCTTGGTTCGATCCGTTATTCGCTCGCCGCATTGAAGAATATCGGGGCGAGTGCCGTCGAGACGATCGTCAGCGAGCGAAACTCCGGCGGCCTTTATGAATCACTCGCCGACTTCGCGTCGCGCGTCGACGCCAAGGCACTGAACAAGCGCGCTCTCGAAACGCTCGCCAAGGGCGGCGCGTTCGACTCGTTGAATTCCAATCGCGCACTCGTTGCTGCCAACGCTGATACCATTCTGGCGTCTGCGCAGCGCCGCACCGCCGATGAAGCGCAGGGCACGACCGATCTTTTCGGCACTGCCGGGAAGCCCGCAGATCTCGTTCTGCGCGCGACGCAGTCGTGGACCGCGATGGAGAAGCTATCGGAAGAGTTCCAAGCCATCGGCTTTTATCTCTCCGGCCATCCGCTCGATCAGTACGATCGCGTATTGAAGAAGCTTGGCATCAAGAAATTCAGTGAGTTCGAAATGCTCGTGCAGCGCGGCGCGACGGCCGGACGCCTTGCCGGCATCGTCATCGCCGCCCGCGAGCGCCGCTCGCAGAAAGGCAACAAATTCGCCTTTGCTACGTTCTCCGACGCGACGGGCCAATTCGAAGCGGTCATATTTTCCGATACGCTCGCAACCAGTCGCGATCTTCTGGAGCCAGGCACGCCGGTGATCGTTTCAGTCGAAGCCGAACGCGATGGCGAGACGATGAAAATGCGCGTGCAATCCATTGAGGAACTCGACAAGGCTGCGTCGGCAGTTCCCCGCAATCTCAAACTTGTTCTCGATCGAAAGTCGGTCGTGGCTAATGCTGCGCCGGTTTCGGACGTCAGCAAATATTTACGCCCGAATGCGCGTGGCGGCGAAATTCGCATTGTATTGCCGCTCGAAGATCGCAATCGCGAAATGGAATTTATCCTCGCGGGGCGGTACGACGTTTCTCCTCGCGAAGCAATTCGCATTGAAGCGCTGCCAATTGTGGCGGAAATAATCGAAATCTAATACCGCTGGTTGCTGGCGCAAAAGTTACACTCAATTCGCGGAATATTTTTCGTCATCACCGACGGTTTTTTTGTGCGCTAAGCGTTAGGGGTTCAAGACGTGAGAGACCGCGTCTTTCTTTGAAGAAGATAGGAGCCTCTAATGAAAAAGAGCTTGATCGCAGCAGCTGTTGCCGCTGCCGTCACCCTCGGCGCTTTTGGCGGCGCTGCAAATGCAGGTGTCGCCGGCGCAAACCTCAACGGGATTGGCGTGCACGCGGATAAAACCGCCGTCGAGCACGTCTATTACAAGAAGCGCTATTACAAGCATCGGCACTACAAGCACCGCAAGTGGGTTTGCCGTTGGCATCACGGCCACCGCAAGTGCTACTGGCGCTATTGGCGCTAAGTGACGTTGCGCTTTTAGTCGAAGGCAGCGGCACAACGCTGCCTTCTTCTGACACAGTTTCAGTGCATAGCTCCGCACCCCGAGCTAGCCAAAAACGAGGCAAGAGATGTCAAAATTCCACGCCGCTTTGATTGCTGCTTTGCTGCTTGCTCCCGCCGCTACCGTGGCTCGCGCCGCTGACGACGATAAAGAGCCGCCAAAATTGAGCGCAGCTGATATCAAGAAAAATCTCGAAGCCGTTGCCTCCGATCCCGCAAAGGTGAAAGCCTATTGCGCGATGACCAAGAAAATGGACGAGGTCGGCGACGACGAAAAAAAGGCGCAAGCCGCTAGCGACGAAATCGACGGGTATTTCAAAACGCTGGGTGAGGATTTCGAGAACGCCTGGGACGATGGCCAGGACGCCAAGGACGACTCGCCAGAAGCCAAGGCGATGGACGACGCCGTCACACTGCTCGATTCCAAGTGCAGCAAGTAAGCCGTCGACGCCACGCGTCTCGTCCCGTGCGCGGAGGGGGCGGAAGCACTAGCCGCATATCCCCTTAATCCATAATTCGGCGCGCCACGATCCGCTCATCAAGACGGCGGCCGTGGCGCGCGTTCGAGGCCGGGTAGGGGATGCCCGGGAAGCAGTCGATACAAGTCTAGGCCGCAGCCTAGGCTTGCGCAAAAAGCCGATCCCCCGTATACAGCCGCCATCTCACACGCGAGACATTTGCGCCATGCGGATGAAAAGCCCCGCATCGTGCTCCGGTGGAGAAATGATAAGCCCATAAAAAGGCTTGCAAATCTCTTCTCAAGTCTCGCGGAGGTCTAACCGGAAAAGGAAACGTTTCGATGGCACTTCCTGCCTTCAACATGCGTCAGCTATTGGAAGCTGGCGTTCACTTCGGCCACCAGGCTCACCGCTGGAACCCCAAGATGGCGCCGTTCATCTATGGGTCGCGCAACAAAATCCACATCCTCGATCTGACACAGACGGTGCCGTTGCTGCACCAGGCGCTGCTGAAGGTTTCCGACACCGTCGCCGGTGGCGGTCGCGTTCTCTTCGTGGCGACGAAGCGTCAGGCGTCGGATGGCATTGCTGACGCAGCCAAGCGCAGCGCCCAGTACTTCATCAACCATCGTTGGCTCGGCGGCACGCTGACCAACTGGAAGACGGTTTCGCAGTCGATCCGCCGCCTTCGCCAGCTTGACGACATCTTGGCCGATCCGCAGGGCCGCACGAAGAAGGAAATCCTGAACCTGACGCGCGAGCGCGACAAGCTCAACCAGTCGCTCGGTGGCATCAAGGACATGGGCGGCACGCCCGACCTGCTCGTTGTGATCGATACCAACAAGGAATCGATCGCCATCCAGGAAGCGCGCAAGCTCAACATCCCGATCGTCGCGATCGTCGATACGAACTGCGATCCGGACGGCATCGATTACCCGGTTCCGGGCAACGACGACGCCGGCCGCGCCATCACGCTCTATTGCGATCTGATGGCACGCGCTGCGCTCGACGGTCTGGAGCGTTCGCAGGGTTCTGCTGGCGTTGACGTTGGTGCCTCCGAGACGCCACCGGCCGAGGAACTGCCGAAGGTTACCTTCAAGGGCATCGAAGCGCCGCGTGGCGAGGCCGACGATCTCAAGCGCATCACCGGTATCACGCCGAAGATCGAGCAGCGCCTCAACGATGCGGGCGTCTACCACTTCTGGCAGATCGCCGATCTCGACAACGATTACGCCGAGGCGCTCGATCGCCAGCTGAAGCTCAAAGGCCAGATCGCCAGCGAAAACTGGGTTGCCCAGGCCAAGAAGCTCGTCGAAGCCGCCAGCGTTTAATGCGCGTTGGCAATTCGACACAAAACTGACGCGCGTTTGAAGCGCGAACGTGAATGAACTTTGATGAGGCGCCCGCCGGGGCGCCTCGAACCTCATAGGTGACAGGAATGACAACGATCACCGCCGCAGACGTGAAAAAGCTGCGCGACATGACCGGCGCCGGTATGATGGACTGCAAGACCGCGCTGACCGAAACGAATGGCGACATCGAAGCCGCCGTTGATTGGCTGCGTAAGAAGGGCCTGTCGAAGGCTGCGAAGAAATCGGGCCGTATCGCCGCCGATGGTCTCATCGGCATCGTCGCCAAGGGCCGTGAAGGCGCCGTCGTCGAGGTCAACTCGGAAACCGACTTCGTTGCCCGCAACGAGCAGTTCCAGACGCTGGTCCGTGATATCGCAGGCCTCGCACCTGCAGCGAAGGGCGACCTCAAGGCGCTCCTCGATGCGAATTATCCGGGCACCAAAAACACCGTCGAAGTCCAGCTTCAGGAAGCCGTCGCAACGATCGGCGAAAACATGACGCTGCGCCGCACGGCGGCCGTTGCGGTGAAGGAAGGCGTCGTCGCTGACTACGTCCACAACCGCGTCGCAGACGGCCTCGGCAAGATCGGCGTGCTCGTTGCGCTCGAGAGCGCGGGCGATGAGCCGACGCTGTTCGATTTCGCCCGCAAAATCGCTATGCATGTGGCAGCTTCGCCGACCACGCTCGTCGTCAACGAGAGTGACCTTTCCAAAGAGGCGATCGACCGCGAAAGGGCGGTCTACGTCGAGCAGGCGAAGGCCGAGCCGCGCAACGCCGGTAAGTCGGATGACATTCTGGCCAAAGCCAGCGAGGGCCGGCTGCGCAAGGAATTCATCGGTACGGTTGTGCTCATGAACCAGGCGTTCCTGATTGGCGACGGCAAGGCGACGGTCGCGCAGGCCGTTAAAGAAGCCGAGAAGGCCTGCGGTGCGCCGATCAAGGTCGCAGGCTTCATCCGCTACGCGCTCGGCGAAGGTATCGACAAGAAGGAAGAAGATTTCGGCGAGGAAGTCCGCAAGCTGGCAAGCGGCGGTCGCTGAGATCGGCAAGGTCGAGTTCAGGGTCAACGGACGCCCGCTGGCCGGAATCGCCCGAGCAGGTTAGGTATCAACCGGCCGATCCCCCGTGATCGGCCGGTTTTTCGTATTATGGTGGCTTTGGTGCCGATCGGGAGACAACGGAATGGCGGACGCGCAGGGTCTTAAATACAAGCGGCTGCTGCTGAAGCTTTCCGGCGAAGCTCTGATGGGTAAGCAGCCCTACGGCATCGACATGAGCGTTGCCGAGCGGTTGTCGAAAGACATTGCGGATGCTGTTGCGGCAGGGGCCGAAATTGCGGTCGTCATCGGCGGCGGCAATATTTTCCGCGGCCTTTCCGGCGCGGCGAAAGGCATGGACCGCGCGACCGCCGACTACATGGGCATGCTCGCGACAGTCATGAACGCCTTGGCGTTCCAAAATTCGCTTGATCGTCTTGGCGTCCCCGCCCGCGTGCTCTCGGCGATCCCCATGCAGACGGTCTGTGAAAGCTACGTGCGCCCCAAGGCGCTGGCTTATCTCGCTCGCCGACAGGTTGTCGTCTTCGCGGCAGGCACCGGAAATCCGTTCTTCACTACCGATACGGCAGCCGTTCTGCGGGGCATTGAGATGAATTGCGACGCCGTCATCAAGGCCACCCAGGTGGACGGCGTTTACTCTGCCGATCCCAAAAAACACAAGGATGCAGTACGTTATGACCGGCTCAGTTATTCCGAAGTTTTAGCGAATGATCTCAAAGTGATGGACGGAGCGGCCATTGCCCTTGCCCGGGATAACGGACTTCCGCTAATTGTGGTTTCCATCGAAGAACCGGGAAATCTCTTGAAGGCGCTGCGCGGCGAGGCTCGCCAGACCCTCATTGAAGGAACCGGCTGAAGGCCGCTCGATGCCGATCTGCGCCGCGTTTCGAGCGGGGCGCTGCTGTCCGGTTTTTGCGCGCCGGGAAGGAATAGGAAATGTCTCAGGCTGTTCACGACATCAAAGAAATTGAAAAGCGCATGCGCGCTTCGATCGACGCTCTGAAGCGCGAGTTTACTGGCCTTCGCACGGGGCGTGCGCACGCCAATCTCCTCGATCCCGTACAGGTGATGGTTTATGGCTCGCGGATGCCGCTTAATCAGGTTGCAACCGTTTCGGTTCCCGAACCTCGCATGATTACGGTTCAGGTTTGGGATCGCAGCAACGTCATTGCCGTCGATAAGGCAATCCGTGAAGCTAACCTCGGCCTCAATCCCATCACCGACGGCCAGATCCTCCGTCTGCCGATTCCCGCGCTGACAACCGATCGCCGCCAGGAACTCGTCAAGCTCGCCCACAAGTATGCCGAGCAGACGAAGGTTTCGGTTCGCAATGTTCGGCGCGAAGCCATGGATCTTCTCAAGAAACTTGAGAAGGACGGCAAAATGAGCCAGGACGAACAACGGGGAAACTCGGATAAGGTCCAAGAGCTCACCGATCGCCTCATCAAGGAGGTCGACTCGACGCTCGCTACTAAAGAGGCCGAAATTCAAAAAGTCTGATGGCCACGGTCGTTTTGCTGGCTTGAAGTTGTCTGAAGATATGTGAGATCTCAATCCCAGAGGCCGTTTGACATTGGCGCCACCAGCGAAGCCGACAGACGAGCGGACCGGCCCTGTAACGCCGCCGAAGCACGTTGCCATTATCATGGATGGCAACGGTCGCTGGGCGCGCGAGAGGGGATTGCCGAGAACGCTCGGTCATCGTCAGGGCGTCGAAGCCGTCCGCCGTGCCGTGCGCGCCGCAATCGAGCTGCAAATCACATATCTCACGATCTTCAGCTTCTCCTCTGAGAACTGGAAACGTCCGATCGACGAAATCGACGATCTGATGGGGCTGATGAAACGCTTCATCCGGCGCGATCTTGCCGATCTGCATAAGTCGGGCGTTTGCATTCGGGTCATCGGTCAGCGTTTGCACGTCGACAGCGAACTGATGACCCTGATCGACGAAGCCGTCGAATTGACCCGCAATAACGACAAGCTGACGCTCGTTATCGCTTTCAACTACGGCTCGCGCTCGGAGATTGCAGGCGCCGCGCGCAAGCTTGCCGAACAGGTCGCCGCGGGCCTGCTGGATCCGGCCGACATCACCGTCGAACGCATGGCGAATGCGCTCGATACTTCTGGCATTCCGGACCCCGATCTTCTGATCCGCACGTCCGGCGAAATGCGTCTTTCGAACTTTCTATTGTGGCAGACCGCCTACTCAGAGTTCGTCTTTCTCGACTGCTACTGGCCGGATTTCGACAAGACGGCATTTGAAAACGCCATTGCGGAATTTCGCTCCCGCGAGCGCCGTTTCGGCGGCTTGACCAAGCGCTCGATGGCCTGAGGATTGGCAATGCCATCAGAAAATCCGGACGGCCAGCAGCGTTTTCTTGGCGGCTTGTTCGACTTTATCCCCGCTGAATTGCGCCTGCGGATCGTCTCTGGTGTCGCCATTGGCGCCATTGCCTTCACCATGCTGTATTGGAGCCCAGGCGCCTTCGCGCTGCTGACCTTTCTGGTCGCTGCGGCGATGAGCTGGGAGTGGGGCCGGATTGTCAGGGGGCCGATGCCGGATAGCGGGTTGATCGTCCATGTGCTGGCGGTATTGGCTGCCGCTATGCTGACGGCCCGAGACATGGCCGGAATGGCCATCGTCTCAGCCGTTGTCGGCGCCGTCGCCGTTGCGGCATTGGCGGCCGGTTCCGATCGGGCGCGGCTGTCAGGAGCGGGCGTGCTTTACACCGCGCTGCCGGTCGTCGCGCTCGGATGGCTGCGAAGCGATGAGCCTCTGGGCTTTCTCGCCACGTTGTTCGTTGTTCTCGCTGTGGCCGTAACCGACGTCGCAGCATTTGCCGCCGGACGCACCATCGGAGGGCCGAAACTCTGGCCCCAGGTCTCACCGAACAAGACCTGGTCCGGTTTGATCGGTGGCATCGCGGCTGCGGCTGCGGTGGGCGCGCTGTTCTCGGTCGTGTCCGGTACGGGCGGCGCGATTTGGCTCGCAAGCCTCGGGCTGGCGGTCGGTTTGGTGTCGCAGTGGGGCGATTTGGCTGAATCGGCACTAAAGCGCCATTTCGGCCTGAAAGATTCTGGTGGCTTGATTCCCGGCCATGGCGGTTTCATGGACCGTATGGATGGGCTTGTGACAGCCAGCGTTGCGGCCGCGCTCATCGGCTTTTCAATTGATGCGTTCGCGCCGGCGCGAGCGCTTTTATACGGATCATAATAATGGCACTGACCGCAAGCGTTCCGAACCGGTTGCCCGATCGCGCCACGGCAGCGCGCGCAGGCGACGCAGCACGGCCGATGCGGCTCAGCGTGCTCGGAGCGACGGGATCGATCGGGACGAGCACTCTTGATCTCGTCTCGCGGACACCCGAAAAATTCGAAATCGTTGCGCTGACGGCGCAATCGAACGCTAAGGAACTCGCGGCCCTGGCGCGCCGTCACAATGCACGGGTTGCCGTCATCGGCGATGAAACGCGTCTTGGCGAACTTCGTGAGGCGCTGGCTGGAACGAGCATCCGCACGGCCGCAGGGCCGGAGGCGCTTGTCGAAGCCGCGCTTGAACCCGTTGATTGCACATTGGCGGCCATCGTCGGCGCCGCGGGGCTCAAGCCGACGTTTGCGGCAGCCTCGCAAGGCGCCCGCGTGGCACTCGCAAACAAGGAATGTCTGGTCTCGGCCGGCCACGTCTTCACGTCGGCAATCTCTCGGGCTGGCGCCGAACTCCTGCCGGTCGACAGTGAGCACTCCGCCGCCTTCCAGGTCATGGCCGGTGCAGATCCGGCCTCGATTGATAAGATCGTGCTGACGGCGTCCGGCGGCCCCTTCCGGTCCTGGACCCGCGACGCCATTGCTGCTGCTACGCCGGAGCAGGCGCTCAAGCATCCGAACTGGTCGATGGGCGCCAAGATCACCATCGACAGCGCCACCTTGATGAACAAGGGCCTGGAACTGATCGAAGCTTTCCACCTCTTTCCTGTGGGCGTGGATAAACTCGATTGCATCGTCCACCCGCAATCAATCATCCATTGCCTCGTCAGCTACGTCGACGGCTCGGTGCTCGCACAGATGGCGTCCCCCGACATGCGCACGCCGATCGCCGTCGCTCTGTCCTGGCCCGACCGAATGGCGGCGCCGACGGAAAAGCTCGATCTCGCCCGCCTCGCGACCTTGACGTTCGAAGCCCCTGACGAAGATCGGTTTCCGGCTCTGCGCGTCGCCCGGGCGGCGATGCGCCGCGGCGATACGGCTCCGGCAGTGTTGAATGCCGCTAACGAGGTGGCCGTAAAGGCATTTCTCGATCGCCGCATCAAAATGTTCGACATTGCGGCCCTCGTCGAAGAAACGCTTGCTGCGGCGGAGCGTCAGGGGGCCATTTGTCCGGCCCAAAGCCTCGACGATATATTGGCGGTCGATGACATGGCCCGAGCCTTATCTAACGAGAAACTTAGTGGCTATTGAGGCGCCTAGCGCCTAATCTCGGCGGCTAACGGTAATCCGAATCAGCATCGGGATCGCGGACCTATGGATTTTTTGGCGTCGCTCGCAGGTTGGATCTGGCAATACGGAGTGATGTTCCTGCTGGTGTTGACCCTCGTGGTCTTCATCCACGAGCTGGGGCATTTTCTGGTTGCGCGCTGGTGCGGCGTGACGGTCAAGGCCTTTTCGATTGGCTTTGGCCCTGAAATCTATGGCTTTTATGATAAGTATGGGACTCGCTGGCGCTTCGCCTGGATCCCGCTTGGCGGCTACGTCAAATTCATCGACGACGAAAATCCTTCGTCGTTCGGCGGCGAAAAGCAGCTGAAGCCCTCCGAACGTGCGGGCGCATTCCATTCGAAGTCGGTAGGTGCGCGCGCTGCGGTCGTCGCGGCTGGTCCGATCGCCAACTTTATCCTCGCCATCGTTCTTTATTCCGGCCTTAACGCCACGGCTGGCCTGCACATTCTGCCGCCGTTGGTCGACGCGGTCGTGCCCAATTCACCGGCCGAGCGCGGCGGTTTCAAGCCGGGCGACATGATTGTCGCGATCAATGGCACTAAGATTGATCGTTTCGATGATCTGCAGCGAATTGTCGGCTCAAGCGCCGGCGAGCAGTTGGCCTTCACGGTCGATCGCGACGGTAAGACCGTCGAACTCAAGGCGACGCCGAACGTCGATGAGCAGCGCGATGCGATGGGTCGGACGTTCCGTCGTGGCTTGATCGGCATCCAGCGCGCCATTGCGCCGGACAAGGTGCGGACAGTTCACGTCGGGTTGCCGGAAGCCGTAATGCTCGGCGTTGGCGAAACCTACGGCAACATTACCGCGACGCTGGCAGGGCTCAGAGATATCATAACCCGCCGGCAGTCGGCCGAGCAGATGGGTGGCCCGATTATGATGGCCGAGGTCACCGCAAAAGTCGCCGAGCTTGGAATCGAGCCGATGCTACGGTGGATCGCCTTCATCTCGGCCAATATCGGCTTCCTGAACCTGCTGCCGATCCCCGTTCTCGACGGCGGTCACCTTATGTTCTACGCGTTCGAGGCAGTGCGCCGGAAGCCTGCCAGCGAGCGCCTTCAGCAGATGGGCTTCCAGGTCGGGCTGGCGCTGCTCATGATGTTGATGGTTTTCGTGAATTTCAACGACATTATGAACGTTTGGCGTCGATTGACGGGGGCGGGCTGATGCCGAGAAGAATCATTGGGGAGTGACGTAAACTTACAACTTTTCGAGGGCTTTCTGAATCGTTAAAAGCGGTATCCTGCGCAGCATGTTATGATTTCGACTCGGGGGGCCGAAGAGAAGTCAGACGGGAGAGGCTGTCGCGGAGCTGGGACGTCACCACGAACAAGACCAATAAGAAACGAGCCGACAAGAACGACAAAAAGACGACGAAAAAGAAGACGCATGAGTGTGACGCTGCCGCCGACAGCGCGCATGTGAATTTGGGGGTCGGCGGCACACGGGGGCAATTCCGCGTATGCAGAAATTCAAGATCATCCTGGCGGGATTGCGCCTCTTACTGGCGCTTCTTGTCCTCTCGCCGATGGTCGCGATGGTGGATGCAACCTGGACGTCGGGTGCTGCGTTCGCTCAAAGCGTGATCAAGAATATCGAAGTTATCGGTAACCGGCGGGTGGAGCCGGAGACTGTTCGCTCCTACTTGCAGCTCAACGCTGGCGATCCCTACAACGCCTCGAAGGTCGACGCCTCGATCAAGGCTCTCTTCGCAACCGGCCTCTTCGCTGACGTTTCAATCGACTACAAGGGCGCGACGATTGTCGTGACCGTGAAGGAAAACCCGGTCATCAACCAGGTCGCCTTTGAGGGTAACAGCGAGGTCGATACGGCCACGCTTGTCGGCGAAGTTCAGTTGAAACCCCGCTCTGTCTTCACGCGCGCCAAGGCTCAGGCCGATGTGCAGCGCATTCTCGACGTTTATCGCCGTCAGGGCCTTTTCGCCGCGACCGTTGAACCGAAGATCATTCAGCTTGAACAAGATCGCGTAAACCTCGTCTTCGAGATCAACGAAGGTACGGCTACGAAGGTCAAAGGCATCAATTTCGTCGGCAACCACGCGTTCTCCGACAGCCAGTTGCGCGACGTCATCTCGACGACGCAGGTCGGCTGGTTCGACTTCCTCAAGGGAACGTCGATCTACGATCCTGACCGCATGAACCTCGACCGCGAGCTCATCCGTCAGTATTACCTCAAGAACGGCTATCCCGACGCGTCCGTTACGGCTGCTAACGCCGAAATCGATCCGGACGGCACGGGCTTCATCATCACCTTCGCAATCGAGGAAGGTCAGCCCTATACGTTCGGTGCCATCAACATCGAAAGCTCGCTTCCGGGCATCGATACCAGCACGCTGACGGGCGATCTCCTGACGCAGACGGGGCAGGTCTACGACGCCTCGCAAATCGACAAGACGTCGGAAAAGCTGACGCTCGACATTGCCGACCAAGGCTATGCCTTCGCACGCGTTCGTCCGCGGCCGATCCCTGATGCAGCATCGCACACGATTGCGATTACCTACGTCGTTGACGAAGGCCCGCGCATCTACATCGAGCGCATCAACGTCATCGGCAATACGCGCACGAAAGACTTCGTGATCCGTCGCGAATTCCGCCTCGCGGAAGGCGACGCGTTCAACGCGTTGATGGTTGACCGCGCCAAGAAGCGCTTGCAGGCGCTCGGCCTCTTCAAGAGCGTCGACATCAAGCGTCGTCCCGGCTCTGCACCCGACCGCGTCATCCTCGACGTCGAGGTGCAAGAACAGTCGACCGGCGAGCTTTCGTTCGGTGCGGGCTACTCGACGAGTGAAGGCGTCATCGGCGACGTCTCGATCTCCGAGCGCAACCTGTTCGGTAATGGACAGTACGTCCGCTTGAAACTTGCAGGCTCGTTTGAGCGTGCGCAGGTGGACTTCTCGTTCACCGAACCGCGCTTCCTTGATCGTAACTTGGCTGCGGGCTTCGACCTGTTCTTCAAACAGCTCGACTACACCGATCAGTCAGGCTTCCAACAGCGCAAAATCGGCGGTGACGTTCGTCTGGGCTTCCCGCTCGCTGAGCATCTCTGGATGCAGACGAGCTACGCTCTGTCTCGCGATGAGATCTTCGACGTTACGTCTTGGGCATCGCCTGCCATTAAGGAAGCCTGCGGTGCGAACTTCAACGGCGGCACCGACCAGAACGGCCTGTTCCGTTGTACCGATAAGGGCTACTGGACGTCGCTCATCGGCACGACCATCAGCTACGATCGGCGTAACAATGCTCGTAACCCGACCAACGGTTACTACATCGAACTGGCAAACGACTTCGCGGGTCTCGGCGGTGACGCACAGTACTGGCGTGTCAATGCGGAAGGTCGCTACTACTACCCGATCACGGACAAGATCACCTTCGTTGGCCGCGCCGTTGGCGGCGTGATCCAGGGCTGGGGCGGCGAAGATGTCCGCCTGCTCGACTCCTTCTTCAAAGGCGGTGAGACGGTTCGCGGTTTCGATATCTCTGGCTTCGGTCCGCGAGACATCAATTCGTCGAACAAAGACGCGCTCGGCGGTCAAAAATACTGGGCGGCAACTGCAGAAATTCGCTTCCCGCTGCCGTTCGTTCCTGAGGACATTGGCCTCAGCGGTGCGGTCTTCGCCGACGCCGGTTCTCTGTGGGATGCTACAGGCGGAGCTGATGCCGCACTTGCTAACTGCACCACGACGTCCGGGAAATCCTGCTTGCAGGACAGCAGCGCCATCCGGTCGTCAGTTGGTGGCAGTATCATGTGGAACTCGCCTGTCGGCCCGCTTCGCATGGACTTTGCCAAGGTCCTCACCAAGGAAAGCTACGACCAGACGCAGTTCTTCCGCTTCGGTGCTTCGTCCAGGTTCTAAGATCCGCACGTGAACGGTTTGAAATTGTGATAAATTCGAGAGCGGCGCCCACAGAGGCGCCGCTCTTTTTGTCGATCAGGCAATACAGCTATGGGCAATTCCGCTCAGGGGCTTGCCATTATCTCTCAGGTCGTCCATTCAACGTCCCCACACCAATCATCTGAAACAACGACGTGCCGGAGGCGGCGCCATGGAGCATCCCGGTTTTTTCGAACGCACCGGGCCATATACGCTGTCTGAAGTCGCAAAGGCGGCAGGCGCAAAATTGGCTGACGGGGCAAATCCCGATGCCCTGATCGACGACGTACGGCCGCTCGTCGAAGCGGCGGCCACGCATGTGTCGTTTATCGACAATAAGAAATATCTGCCGCAGCTGGCTACGACGAACGCCGGCGCTTGTCTGGTTAGTCCGGCACTCGCCGATCGCGTGCCGGCCGGAACGACGGCTCTAGTCACGCCGCAGCCCTATCACGGCTTCGCTTTGGCTTTGGCGCTGTTTTATCCAAGCGCTATGCAACCCATGGTGGCTGTAGCAGGTGCGCCGCCTATCGACCCGACCGCCAAGATCGAGGCCGGTGTCATCATCGAGCCGGGCGTCATCATCGGGCCCGGCGTGCAGATCGGCAGCGGCACGCGCATCGCCGCAGGCGCGGTCGTCGGCGCACGGGTAACGATCGGACGGGACTGTTTTATCGGCCCGCTGGCGACCGTCACTCACGCACTTGTGGGCGATCGCGTCATTATTCATTCCGGCGTCCGGATCGGCCAGGACGGTTTCGGCTTCGCCATGGGCCGCAGCGGACATCTGAAAGTTCCGCAGATCGGTCGCGTCATCATCCAGGATGATGTTGAGATAGGGGCAAATACAACCATAGACCGTGGCGCCCTTAAGGATACGATGATCGGCGAGGGGACGAAAATTGATAATCTCTGCCAGATCGGGCACAACGTCCTGATCGGCCGCAACTGCATCATCGTTGCGATGTGCGGCATCTCGGGCTCGACCGAGCTCGGCGATTTTGTCGTCATGGGCGGTCAATCCGGGACTGTCGGCCACATCAAGATCGGTAGTGGCGCGCAGGTCGGCGGGGCATCGCATCCCACGCACGATCTCGCGGCGGGCGGCCGATACTTCGGCACACCGGCAAAGCCGTTGCGCGAATCCGCGCGTGAGCAGGCCATGATCAAACGGCTTGTCGCGCGTGACAAGGGAAGTCATGACGACGGATCGTCAGGCTCGGACGCAAGCTGACAATTCGAAGTCGGCGGGTGCGCCCGTGCAGTCACAATTTTTTGGAGCAGACGACGATGGAAGGCAAGGCACCAGCGGGCAAGGTTCTCGGGACCGCGGATATCAATCGCGTGATGCAGCTATTGCCCCATCGCTACCCGTTCCTGCTCGTCGATCGCATCTACGATATGGACGGCGATGAAAGCTGCGTCGGCGTCAAGAACGTGACGATCAACGAGCCGTTTTTCCAGGGGCACTTTCCGCAGTTTCCGGTCATGCCGGGCGTGCTGATCATCGAAGGCCTTGCGCAGACGGCGGGCGCTCTTTGCGTCTCGAACGTCGGTCAGGATTACAAAGCCGAGCTCGTCTACTTCATGGGCATCGACAACGCCAAATTCCGCAAGCCGGTTCTACCGGGCGATCAGCTCCACTTTCACGTGAAGAAGGTTCGCAATCGCGGCCGCGTCTGGCGCTTCAAGGGCGAAGCCAAGGTGAACGGCAAGGTCGTCGCCGAGGCCGAGATCAGCGCCATGCTCGCCGACACGGCCGACGCCCGCGCCTTTGCGAGCCAGAATGGCTGAGGTCGAAGTCCATCCGACGGCCATCGTCGAAGACGGCGCCTCGCTTGCGCCCGGCGTGAAGATCGGGCCGTTCTGCGTCGTCGGGCGCGAGGTCAAGCTCGGCGAGCGCGTCGAACTCGTGAGCCACGTCGTTGTGGCCGGCACGACGGACATCGGGGCCGGCACGCGCGTTTTTCCGTTCGCCTCGATCGGCCATCAGCCGCAGGATTTGAAGTACAAGGGCGAGCCGTGCTCGCTGTTCATCGGTTCCGATTGCATCATCCGCGAAGGCGTGACGATGAACCCCGGAACGGCTGGCGGCGGTTCGGTGACGACGGTCGGCAACGGCTGCGCGTTTCTTGCAAACAGCCACGTCGGCCACGATTGCCGCGTCGGCAATGGCGTCATCTTTTCGAACAACGTCATGCTGGCGGGCCATTGTAACGTCGGCGACTTCGCCATTATCGGCGGCGGCGCGGCCGTGATCCAGTTCGCTCGCGTTGGGCATCACGCCTTCGTCGGCGGCATGTCTGGCCTTGAGAACGATCTCATTCCGTACGGCATGGCGCTCGGCAATCGCGCCTATCTGTCGGGCCTCAATATCGTCGGTCTGCAGCGGCGCGGCTTCTCGCGCAACGACATCCACGATCTTCGCCGCGCCTATCGCCTGCTGTTCGCGGCCGAAGGCACGCTTGTCGAACGCATGGAAGACGTCGCCGAGGAATTCGCGGGCCACGCCTCCGTGCAGGAAATCCTGGCCTTCATCCGCCAGGGCGGCAAACGTTCTCTGTGCACGCCGAAGAACGGCGCTGAAGACTGAGCTTACGCGCGATGGGCGAGGCCACGAAGCGCATCGGGATCATCGCTGGCTCAGGGTCGTTGCCGCTTGAGGTCGCTCGAAGCATCGCGCGTCAAGGCGGCAGCGTTCACGTTGTCATGGTCGAAGGCGCCGCCGATCCGGCCTTAGCGGCCTTTCCACATACGACCGTCAATTGGGCACAGCCCGGCCGCGCGATGGCCGCGTTCCGCAATGCCAGCATCACCGACGCCGTGCTCATCGGCGGCTACGGTCGCCCATCGTTTGCTACCGCGCGTCCCGATCTCACCTTTATGCGTCTCGTCCCGGCCGTCGTGAAGCTCCTGAAAGCGGGCGGCGACGATGCCGTGCTGCGTGGCGTGCTCGCGCAATTCGAAGCGCTCGGTCTCCACATCTTGAGCGTTGCGGACGTCGCGCCGGAATTGATCGTTGCCGAAGGCGGCCTGACGAAAGCGCGTCCGTCCGATGGTGACACTGCCGACATCGCCCGCGGGTTCGATCTCGTTGCCGCGCTCGGCCGCTACGATATCGGCCAGGCTGTCGTCGTCACGCGTGGCGAGATCGAAGCCATCGAAGGCGCGGAAGGCACAGATCGCATGCTGAAGCGCGTCGCCGAACGCCGGGCGGCGCACGGAATGCGCGAACGCGCGGGCGTACTCGTCAAGCGCCCGAAGCCCGGACAGGACATGCGCGTCGATCTTCCGACCATCGGACCCGATACCGTCGCGAATGCTGCCGCGGCCGGACTGGCGGGCATCGCCGTGATGGCCGACCACGTCATCGCCGTGAACCGCAACGACATGATCGCGGGCGCGGATGCGCAAGGCCTTTTCGTGACCGGCGTAAAGGATGGCGAGCGCCCCCCGCTTGCTGCGAATCCGCCGTCATCGCGCATGACCACGCTCAGTCGTGTGGCCGCCTACGAAGCAGCCGATAAGGACGTGGCTCGCGCTGCGGGCATTTTGTCGGTGCTCCAACATTTTGGTGGCGGTTCAGCCATCATCATCGACCGCGGCCGTGTGCTCGCTGTCGGCACGACTGAAGGCCCATCCGACGTCATCGCCCGTGTCCGCGATCTTCGCGGCAACAACGCCAAGAGGCGCGGCTTGGCTGCGGTTGGCGCAAGGCAAGCTCTCACCCAAGGTCTCATAAAGGTCGCCAACGCCGCGCATCTTCTCGGGGTCGTCGCAACCGAAGCAGTAATCTCTCCGCCTGTCATCGCGGCGGCAAACGAATTAGGGATGTTCGTCGCAACGACTGCAGCACCGGCAACCGCACGAGGCACGGCTCGAACGATGACATCGCAATCCACATCGCGACCGTTGAAGATTTTTGTCGTCGCGGGCGAGCACTCGGGCGACGCACTTGGCGGAAAACTGGTCCATGCGCTGAAGAAGCGATATGCTGGCGACATCACCTTTGCCGGTGTCGGCGGGGAAGATATGGCGCGTGAAGGTTTCTCGTCGCTCTTCCCGATCGAAGACGTTGCCGTCATGGGGCCGCTGTCGATCCTGCCGAAGCTGCCGCGCATCGTACGCCGCGTCTATCAGACGGTCGATGCTGCCATCGCCTTCGCGCCCGATCTCGTCGTCATCATCGACAGCCCGGAATTCACGCACCCGATAGCGAAACGTATTCGCAAGCGCGCACCGCAGATCCCGATCGTCGATTACGTCAGCCCGAGCGTTTGGGCTTGGCGTCCCGGCCGCGCAAAGAAGATGCGCCCGTACGTCGATCACATCTTGGCGCTGCTGCCGTTCGAGCCGGAAGCGCACGCGCGTCTCGGCGGACCTGCATGCACCTATGTCGGCCATCCGCTGATCGAAAAGCTTGCCGAAATCCAGAACGCCGACGCCGCGGCTCTTGCCGCGCGCTTGCATCTCGATCCGATGCGCCCGGTACTTCTCGTGCTTCCCGGCAGCCGAACATCCGAGGTCGAGCGCCTGATCGACGTCTTCGGAGAAGCGGTCGCGCAGCTAGCCGGTTCTATCGGACCGATCGAAGTCATCATTCCAGCGGTGCGCCACGTCCGCGACCGCATCGTTGAAAAAACCGCAAACTGGACGCCGCGTCCGCACGTCGTTGAGAGCGACGACAAATACGCCGCGATGCGATTGGCCCGCGCCGCGCTCGCCGCTTCCGGTACGGTGACGCTCGAACTGGCGCTCGCGCAGACGCCCGCGGTCGTCGCCTACAAAGTCGATAAAGTGATCGCGAACCTGCGCTTCCTGCTGAAGGTGCCGAGCGTCGTGCTCGCAAACCTCGTCATCGGTAAGAACGTCTATCCGGAATTTCTGCAGGAAGCCTGCACGGCGGAAAATCTCGAAGCCGCGCTGAAACCGTTGTTCGGCGAAACACCTGAACGCGCAGCCCAGCTCGAAGGCCTCTCGCTGGCGCCCGCCAAAATGCAGCTCGCCGCCTCAAGTCCAAGCGAGGCGGCGGCCGATGTCGTTCTGTCTGTCGTGAAGGCTTAGGCTGCCGGGAAATCGCGGCGTGCCGGACCGATGTAGAGCTGGCGCGGACGGCCGATGCGCTGCTCCGGATCTTCGATCATTTCTTTCCACTGCGCGATCCAGCCCACGGTGCGAGCCACGGCGAACAGCACCGTGAACATGTCGACCGGGAAGCCCATCGCGCGCAGAGTGATGCCCGAATAGAAGTCGATGTTCGGATAGAGCTTCTTCTCAATGAAGTACTCATCCTGCAGCGCGATGCGCTCAAGCTCGATTGCGACCTTCAAGAGCGGATCATCCTTGTGGCCGAGTGCGTCGAGCACCTCGTGGCAGGTCTTCTGCATCACCTTGGCGCGCGGATCGTAATTCTTGTAGACGCGATGGCCGAAGCCCATGAGGCGGAAGCCCGATGTCTTATCCTTCGCCTTCTTCACGTACTCGGGAACGCGATCAACCGTGCCGATCTCTTTCAGCATGTTGAGCGCGGCCTCGTTGGCGCCGCCATGTGCTGGACCCCAAAGACAGGCGATGCCCGCCGAGATGCAGGCAAATGGATTGGCGCCTGACGAGCCCGCAAGGCGAACTGTCGAGGTCGAAGCATTCTGCTCATGGTCGGCGTGCAGGATGAAGATGCGATCGAGCGCGCGCGAGATGATCGGATTGACGATGTAGGGCTCGCACGGAACGGCGAAGCACATCTGCAGGAAGTTCGACGTGTAATCGAGATCGTTGCGCGGATAGATGAAGGGCTGGCCCATCGAATATTTGTAGGCCATTGCCGCGATCGTCGGCATCTTGGCGATCATGCGCTGGCTCGCGACCTCGCGCTGCGCCGGATCGTTGATGTCGGTCGAGTCGTGATAGAATGACGACAGCGCGCCGACCGTGCCGACCATCACCGCCATCGGATGCGCGTCACGACGATAGCCGGTGAAGAACCGCGTCATCTGCTCGTGAACCATCGTGTGGTTCGTGATCGTCTTGCGGAAGTTGATGAACTCAGCGTTCGTCGGCAGCTCCCCGTAAAGCAGCAGGTAGCAGACCGCAAGGAAGTTGGTGTTCTCTGCGAGCTGATCGATCGGATAGCCGCGATAGAGCAATTCGCCCTTGTCACCGTCGATATACGTGATCGAGCTTTTGCAGTTCGCCGTCGACGTGAAGCCGGGGTCGTACGTGAAGCAGCCCGTCTCTTTGTAGAGATTGCCGACGTCGATGACGTCCGGGCCGATGGTGCCGGAGCGAACCGAAAGCTCGACCTGCTTGTTCTCGACCGTCAATGTTGCGCTGGGCTTCGCTGTGCCCTTCGCCGCCTTGTCGTGGATGTTCATGATCGCCACCTCGCCCCGGGGAAGACACTACCGACGCCTGAAGTAACTATCGCATTCCCCGACGGGTGGCCCGTATGCTTAAGGACCCTGGAGAACGTTCGGCGGCCTTCACAGAAGCAATCGGCAAACCAGGATTTACCGGATTTTTTGCGGTGCGGCAAGAGATCGTTAAGTGGGATATGAATACCGAAAACGGCCGGGATACGGGCCGTCTGACACGGTCATCCTGAAAGGCAAAGCCGACGATACAGTGCGCCGCTCGCTAGTTTCCCGTCGATCTTCGGAATAAGCCCACCAACGGCATTCGAAGTCGGGAATTAGCGTTTACGCCGCGGTATCGGCAATCCGGCCTAGACTTTCGTCGCGTCCCAGCACCTCGAGGACGTCGAAGACCGGCGGAGAGACTGCGCGCCCTGTCAGCGCCGCGCGCAGCGGTTGCGCGACGTTGCCGAGCTTTAAAGCTTTCTCTTCGACGTAGGACTTTACCTTGGCTTCGAGCAACGCCGAGGACCATTCCTCTGTGGAAACCTCCGACAGCAGCTTGAGCACTTCGGCGTTTGAAGCGCGGCCCTCTGCACTTAAAAGCTTCGCCGCCTTGTCTTCGAGATTTAGCGGACGCTGGGCGACAATGAACAATGCGCCGCCGACCAACTCGGCGAGCGTCCTCGAGCGTTCTTTCAGCGATGGGATCGCGCGCGTGAACGTCTCCCAGCCTTTCGCCGCGAAGAGATCGGCCAGATCTTTTCCCGACTGCACGGCCGGAAGCTGGCGCAGAACTTCGCGCGCAAGTACAATATCGGAGCGCGGCGGCGCCTTTGGATCGGGCGCGATCTCGGCTAGTGCTGAAAAATTCAGATGTGGCAGCATTCCGCGCACGTGCGCAGCCAACTCATCGTCGGAGGCCGCGCGAATGTAATGGCCATTGAGATCGTCGAGCTTCTTAAAGTCGAGCCGTGCCGCACTCTTGTTGATGTTATCGATGTCGAACCAGCGGATCAGGTCCTCCGTCGAAATAATCTCGTCGTCGCCGTGGCTCCAGCCGAGGCGGACGAGATAATTGCGCAATGCCACCGGCAGATAGCCCATGTCGCGATATTCTTCGACGCCCTGCGCGCCATGACGCTTCGAAAGCTTCGCGCCGTCCGCGCCGTGAATTAGCGGCACGTGGGCAAAATCGGGCACCGTCCAGCCCATGCCATTGTAGATTTGCGTCTGCCGCGCCGAGTTGGTCAGATGATCTGCGCCGCGAATGACGTGCGTAATTTCCATGTCGTGATCGTCGACCACGACCGCGAGATTGTACGTCGGGTTGCCATCCGATCTGAGGATGATCAGATCATCGAGATCCTTATTCGGGAAGGCAACGCGTCCCTGCACGTGATCGTTGACGATCGTCTCGCCGTCGCGCGGTGCCTTGAGGCGGACAGCGGGCTTCACGTCCTTCGGTGCGTCACTCGGATCGCGGTCACGCCAGGGCGATAGGAAAATCTGCGGTCGCCCCTCGGCTTTGGCTTTCTCACGTGCCGCTTCGATCTCGGCGGGCGACGAATAGCAGTAATAGGCGGCGCCGCGCGCCAGTAGTTCGTTCGCCACCTCGCGATGCCGGTCGGCGCGCGAGAACTGCGAAATGACGTCGCCGTCCCAGTCAAGGCCAAGCCACTTGACGCCATCGAGGATCGCAGCGACCGCCGCCTCGTTGTTGCGTTCCCGGTCGGTATCTTCGATGCGCAGCAAAAAGCGGCCGCCACGCCCACGTGCGTAAAGCCAGTTGAATAGCGCCGTCCGTGCGCCGCCGATATGGAGAAATCCGGTGGGCGAGGGTGCAAATCGAACGATGGGCGCGCTGGGTGTCATGGTCTCGGCCTTTGGACCTTTTGTTCTGTCTGCCATTGAGGGATTGAGGCTCCGCTCGTAGCATGTGAGATGGGACAAGTTAAGGGGGCGGAAAATTCCCGTTCCCGATGCGTCATGGGCAGGGCATGTCGGTCGAAGCGCGGGGACCGGACGTCGCATTTCCAGGCTATGCCGACCACGGCATGAGCCGCGCTGTCCTGTTGTTTGAAGCTGAACGGCAGAGCTTTTTCCTTTGGGCGCCCGTTTGCCTTGGTGCCGGAATTGCCGCCTATTTTGCGCTGCCCATGGAGCCGGCGCTGATCGTAGCGTTCGCGCCGCTGGCGCTCGCCCTGATTTTGCGCCTGACAGTACGTTCCGGCACGCTCGTCGCGACACTGATGATGGCGCTGGTTCTGATCGGCGCGGGCTTTGGCATCGCCAAGCTGCGCGTCGAAGCTGTCCGCGCGCCCGTTCTGACCAAGGCGCTGCACAGCGTCGAAGCCTCAGGCACCGTCACGATGGTCGAGGCCAAGCTGCCGCGTGGCCAGCGGCTGACGATCGCCAACCCCAAAATCGCAAATCTCGCTGCAGCCGATACGCCTGCCGTCGTGCGCATCCGCACGATGTCGTCCAAAACGCGCGCCGCACCGGGCGACAAGATCCGCATCAAAGCCAATCTCTCACCGCCGGCAAAGCCAGCGCTTCCAGGCGGCTTCGATTACGCGCGCACCGCTTGGTTCGAATCTGTCGGCGGCGTCGGTTACGCATTCGCAGCACCGACGATCGAAGGCCACGTTGACCCCAATAGCATCGTCCAATGGTATCGCCGCACCATCGAAAATATCCGTCAGGCGATTGCCGCGCGCATCCGTGCGGCGCTTCCTGGCGAAACCGGCGAGATCGCGCTTGCCCTTATCACCGGCGAGCGCGGCGGCATCAGTGCCGAGACGAACAACGCCTTCAAGAATTCGGGCCTGTTCCACATTCTCTCGATCTCCGGCCTACACATGGTGATTGCAGCAGGTGCCGTTTTCTTTTCGATCCGCCTGATCCTCGCTGCGATCCCGCGCATCGCCTTGACGATGCCGATCAAAAAGATCGCCGCTGCGCTCGGCATCATCAGCGCGGTCGCCTATCTCGCGATTTCGGGAGGCCAGTTCGCAACCGTGCGCTCGGCGCTGATGATCTTCATCATCTTCGGCGCCATGCTGATTGATCGCCCTGCGCTTGCGTTGCGCAACGTTGCGCTCGCGGCGTTCCTAATTCTGTTGGCCTATCCCGAAAGCCTGCTCGATGCAGGCTTTCAGATGTCGTTTGCCGCTGTGACGGCGCTGATCGCCTCGCACGAATTTTTGAGCAGCCTGTTCAATCGCGAGCAGAAGCCGCATCCCATCATGCGCGTCATCGTCTTCTTCGGTGAGATCATCGCCTCGACTCTGATCGCAAGCGTCGCGGTCGCGCCGTTTGCCGCCTATAATTTTCACCAGAGCCAGCAATATGCCGTGCTCGCGAACATGATCGCCATTCCGATCTGCAACCTGATCGTCATGCCGGCGGCGCTCGTCGCGATGGTGCTGATGCCGTTCGGCCTCGAATGGCTCGGCCTGAAGCCGATGGGCTGGGGCATCGAAGGCATGACGTGGTGTGCGAACGAAGTCGGCGCGTTGCCTGGTGCAGTCGGACATATTCCAGCGATCCCCGAACTGGCTTTCGTGCTGATGCTTACGGGCGGCGTCTGGTTTTTGCTTTGGCAGACGCGGATCAGGCTTCTCGGCGTTGCGCTTGTCGGCGCCGGGCTGCTTGTTTCGCCTTGGATGCCGCGCCCTGACGTTCTGATCGGACAGAAAGGTCTGCTTGTCGCCGTGCGCGATGACTCGGGCAAGCTCGACGCCATGCCGGGCAAGGGCACGAAATACGATCTCGACCGCTGGCTCGAATACGACGGCGATTCCCGAACGGCGCGCGATGCCAAGATCGGCAAAGGCTTTACTTGCGATGCGATCGGCTGCATCGCGCATGTCAAAGGCGCGACCGTCGCGGTCGCGCGCCATCCCGCCGCCGTGACCGACGATTGCCTCAACGCCGACGTGCTTGTGCTCGATACGCCCAAGCCCGGCAATTGCGCCGTGCCGCGAACGGTCGTCGATGTTTTCGATCGCTGGCGCAATGGCGCTTACGCCCTTTATGTCGACCGCAGCGACGACAGTCCGGAACCCAAAATCCGTCTCGAAACGGTCGCGGCTCATCGCGGCGAACGACCTTGGAGCGAGATGCCGGAGCGAAAGCAGGCAGCGCTGCCGAAACCCCGTATTCTGCAGACCCCGTCCCCGGCGGGTGCCCCGGCTGCCGAACCTGCCCGGACCGCCGAAGCAGAACCCCAAACACGCACCTCAGCCGACGTCGATCCGGGGGAGGGGGCGGAACTCGAAACGGAAGATATCACTGAGCCGGACGCCGAGAGCGGGCGTTAGCCATCGACGCTGCCCCGCGTCGCTCTAGCTCCGTCGACGCATGGCGGCGAACTGCCCCTCAATACCGCCGCATCAAGCCGACGAGGCGCCCCTGAATGTCGATCTGATCCGGCCCAAAGATCCGCGTTTTGAATTCGGGGTTCGCGGCTTCGAGCGCAATCGTCGAGCCCTTCTTGCGCAGCCGTTTCAGCGTCGCTTCCTCGCCCTCGACCAGCGCCACGATGATATCGCCGTTCTCCGCCGTATTGCAGCGGCGGATGATGACGGTATCGCCGTCATGGATGCCCGCCTCGATCATCGAATCGCCTTTGACCTCCAGCGCAAAGTGTTCGCCGTTGGTCAGGATGTCGGGTGGCACCGCAATGTCGTGCGTGTGGTTCTGAATGGCGCTGATCGGCGTACCGGCGGCGATGCGGCCCATGACCGGGATCGACACCGTCCGCGCGTCGATGACGTGCGACGGCGGCGGCGGCGTGGCCACATTCGTCTTCGGCGGCCCGGAGCCTTCGATCACGCTTGGCTGGAAGCCCCGCTGCGGTGCCGCGGCCGCGTTGGCACCCGGTGCCGCGGACGGCAAGCCAACCTGGTTGTCCGGCAGCTTGATGACCTCGATAGCCCGCGCCCGGTGCGGCAGGCGGCGGATGAACCCGCGTTCCACCAGAGCGGTGATCAGCCGATGAATGCCGGACTTCGACCTGAGATCCAGCGCATCCTTCATCTCGTCGAAAGATGGCGGCACGCCGCGCTCCTGCATGCGCGCATGGATGAAGAGGAGGAGGTCTTTCTGCTTTTCGGTGAGCATAGCGGTTCGTCTCAAGCCTTTCCTGGCTGGCAAGCGCGGCGGGCTGAGACGCTGACCACCGAAAGACCGCCCGCTCATTTACAGTACAAATCGTGTATGTACCCTAACCGTTCTCGTCTCGTTCTGCAACCCATGCAAGTCAATAATCAACACGAACCAGCGCATGCGGCTCTGAAAGCACAGTTTCGTTGGCGCATCCGACTCGCCCGCGGCGAGCCGGCCGGATGCGCATACGTGGTGCATCTTCCTTCGCTCGACTTCAGAACGAAGAGCCAAGCATGTGCTGGCGGCGGGCTCTGCGAAGCAGAGTCGCCGGCACCCACAATGCTCCGGCATGCTCCCCCGCAGGGGAGTCGCCAGCAAACAAAGAGCCGACGGAAAGACCTCGCATGTCTGTTTATCGACCCGGGCGTTTCATACTTTTGCCGTTGAGGTGGAGCATCGTGCGAACAATGCGAGGTTTGTTTTCTCAAATCATCATTGGGGTCATCGTCACCGTCATCGGGACGCTTGTGACCGACGCCATCACCGGCGGCAACATGAGCCGTCATTTCGTTCCGGGCGTGCACGGCTCCTGGCGCGGGCATTGATGTCCAGATTTGCGCAACTCCTCTGACGCTTTAATGCACGACGCTCCCGATGTGCGCATCGTGGCTGGCTCTCCTTTTTGATTGCGCCGGAACGACAGCTTTTGATTTGCGCATGGCGACTCCCCTGCGGGTAGCCGGCCGCCATGCGCGGATTTTTTCGGCGCGCCGGCCGCCCGGCGCGTCGCGATGAACAAAGATCCGGGCATGCGCCAACGGCCGGCTCCGCTTTTTGATTGCGCCGGACGACACGCCTACGGCGCGCCGGCCGCCCGGCGCGTCGCGAAGGAAGAAGCTCCGGGCGTGTGCAACCGGCCGGCTCTGCGGAGCAGAGTCGGTTGCACCAAATATAAAGCACGAAGCGGACGGGTTCCGCGGCTGGGTCGTGGCATTTGAAGTCTCGGAACCGATCCGCTCCGTGACAGCCTGAGAACAGGGTCGCGAGCACGGTCACTTAATGAAGCGGGATGCTCCGCACACGGGTTTCTCACCCCGTGCGGACCGGCCGTTCGCCTTGTCCGGAAGCGCGCGTGACGCGCCGGGTCAGGCTGCCCCGTCCGAGCCCGACGCAACGCCTTGCGCGCGAGCCCTTCACCGGACGGGCGAGGGGATTATGCGGGCGGTTCGGAAGGCGGGGATAAGTTTTTTGTGTGTGACGGTCAGCCCGCTATTCGACCTGCGGTCGCTGCGGATTTCGCGCGGCTCGTCATGATGGCCTGATGGCGGGCCAAAATCTTTTTGAGTGCCGCAGGTCGGCTCTTCGGAGATGCGCTCGTAAACTTCTTTGCGATTGCGGAAATTTCAGCGGCATTGAGTTCCTTGTCGGACTCTATGGCAGCGTAAATCGCATTGAAGCCTTCTTCATCTCCCAGAGCCTCCTCAAGGCGCCGCGAATATTTTAGCACGATTTCATCTCGAATGACGGCAGACTGCTTTGGCTTAGATGGCTTAGCTATTTTCGGTTTGGACAATTCGGCAGACAAATCCGCCAGGCTCGATTGCGTATGCCGCCGCAACGAGCACTCCAGTTGCCGTATTTCTTCGATTGTTGAGGCTTTCGCGTGCTCGTCCAAAAGCGATGCGAGCGCATTCAAAAAAGCACATAGATCGGCGATGGGCGAAGGCTCCGAACTGATTTTCGGGGAAGCAACGCCAATCGTTTTCGCAAGAATTTTGACAGTGTGGTTTGGAAAAGATTCGAGAAGAGGAAAGAAGTCGTGAGCCCACGCATCATCGACCGAAAGCGGTGTACGCGATCTGAAATCGATCCCGCGCTTAAGGAGCGATTTTAATTCAGAGCACTTCATTCAGCGGCCACCGGTAGCATAAGTTGGATCGCGTCATTGCCATCTGGGTCAAAGTCATCAGGATCGTCCACACCTTCAAATGATTGAGCAGGGGGGACGCCGACTTGGTTCGCGATCGTTCTCGCCAGCGAGAGAATAGCGGCGCGGACATTCGGAGAAGAATTGTCGCGAGGAAGATTGAAATACGCGATGCCATCATCTGCGTTTCGAACCAATCTCACGGTGTTGGGGATAAAGGTTGTTGTCGGAAGGAAGCCGCATCCGAAACGCTTTGTGTTCATTAAATCCTGTAACCAACTCATGACTTCGCGTGTGATATTGAGATTTGGACTGTACCGCGTCGCGACGACGCCGACGTGTTTGAGGTGCGGACACAAATTAGCGTCGCGCATGAATTTCAGCTGCTCGCAGAACGAAACAACAGATTCACCAGACGGCTTATCGAGGATGGTGGGAATCAGGACATGCGAACTTGCGCAAAGAGCTTGGATCGTTCCGGCAGTCAGCCTTGGCGGGCAATCGATAATGATAAGATCGAAGGCGTCTTGGACAGTCTGAGAGTGCAGAAGCTTCGCTAAATTGTACCGCATCTCCGCCGGGCGATAGATGTTTCCGATGAGCAAATCGGAAATCCAATGCCGCCATGCGCGACGATCCGGTTCGCGCACGTTCAATAGCCATTCGATCAGGAGCCGATTTTCGGCTTGAGCGAGATCGTAATAAGCCGTTGCGACCTTCAAACGAGGCTCTTGTCTTACCTCTTTGCAAGTCTGCAAGAACAAGTTCGGTTCAAGCTGTCCTCCTAATGCCCGAGTGGCAACGGAGTCCATCCCGGGGGAGGGAATCCAACTGACGTCGTCCGGAAACGCCATCGACGACAGAGAACCTTGGTAGTCGAGGTCGATTAGCAGAACGCGCTTCTTCCAATTACGGTGATGGGCGAGATGCGCCGCCACGTTGGCCGCAATCGTCGTTTTGCCAACGCCGCCTTTCAAATTGACGATTGAAACTATGCGGGCGCTTTTGACGTTTCCTTTGTAATTATCGGGCTGAACGATCGGCTTAAGCGTCCAGACGCCTGGGCCTTCCTGAAGACCTCCGGGAGTTTTTCGACGAGCAACTGCAGTGAGTGCCCGCTGGCGACTGTTCCAGAAATCTCTCAACTGTCGGAATTTGGCCCAGAGTAGTTGGATTGCTGCCCAGGCAATGGCACCAACGACGGGAAGAATCCAAAGAATAGCGTCGCCAGCAAATTTATGAAGAAAATCATCAGTAAAATAAGAAATCATAACGCAACCCCCACACACGAATTGGGAGAGATTAACTGACCATTAACCAGTTGTCATCAGGCGGAGCACCTTCACCCCTCCGTCTCCCCACCATCATCCTCGTCGCAATCGAGACGCTGGTCGCGATCTTCTACATCGCGGTCTTTCATCAGGCGGGGCGGAGCAATGCCATCGCCAACATCGCTGTCGATAGCGTGACGGCGATCGTCGTCGCGATTTGGGTTGTGTTCGTGCTGCCCGCGATCGTGCTCGTCGTTCGCGACACGAAACCGGGATTGGCGCTGGGCCTATCGCTCGCAGCAGCCGTGGCCTTTGCTGCGAACCTCGTCATTTTCTGATGCTTCGTCGGCCGGACGTCGCTCGTCCCGTGAGAGAAGCGCAACCGGCAGCGCAGTCGCACGCGCAAATAAAAAAGGCGACCCAAGGGCCGCCTTTTTCATTGGTCTGGGGGAGAGGTTTGGGGAAACTTATGACTCGATCTGCCAGATGCCGGTCGGCAAACGGCAGGCGACGATTTCGGTGCGCTTCGTGGCATGCACGGCGGTCAGCATGACAACGGCATACCGGCAGACGCTGCCGTGCGTGTCCTTGAATGAGGCGAGGGGCGCCACGAGCCCGGAGAGCTGACCGTGGCCGCGATGCCAGACATAGTTGGCGCCGTCGGCGACTTCGGTCAGCGCGAATTGCACGCTTTCGAGCGCCGCATATTCGTCGCTCTGATCGAGAACGGCTTTCGCGCTCTTGATATCGGGCAATTTCGGTTTGATATCGACGGCGTTAGGGTGCGCCTGCGTCGGCTCGCCGAAGCTCTGATCGGCGGCGAGCGTGTAGTTGTAGGGTACGAAAATGGCCGCAACCAGCGCGAATGCTGTTGCGCCGGCCGCGGCTAAGGGAAAAAAACACGGATTTGACGACATAACGCGACTGACCCTAACGCGACTGAAAAACTCGAACTCCGCCCAACAAGGCGGCTACTGGGATACAGTCTGCGCCGGTATGGTTAATACGGACTAAAGAACCAGCCTTGAACGTCCTCAAACGGCGCAGGGCAGATAAGTGAAATCGAGCGTTGAGCACGCAACATGAGCAACACTGACGATACCCCGGCCGCGACGCCGGAAACGGCGCTGGACTTCTCAGGCGCAACCGATCCGTTTCAGCTCTTCGACGCGTGGATGGCGGAAGCCGGCCGCACCGAGCCGAACGATCCCAACGCCATGTCGCTCGCGACCGTCGATGCCGGCGGCATGCCGAACGTGCGCATCGTGCTGCTGAAGGGCGTCGATGCGCCGGGCAATGCCGACCGCGGTTTCGTTTTTTATACAAACTTCGAAAGTGCGAAGGGTCGCGAGCTGCTCGCCAACCCCAAGGCGGCATTGCTCTTTCACTGGAAAACGCTGGAACGGCAGGTGCGCATTCGCGGCCCCGTCTCGCTGGCCTCGCACGGCGAGGCGGATGCCTATTTCGCTTCGCGTCCGCGGCTCAGCCGCATCGGCGCCTGGGCCTCGCATCAGTCGCGGCCGCTTTCCACGCGTGACGTGCTCGAAGCCAAGGTCCAGCATTTCGAGGCGAAGTTTCCCGAAGAGGACATCCCGCGCCCGGCGTATTGGTCGGGCTTCCGCGTCCTGCCCGTCGAAATCGAATTCTGGATGAGCCGCCCATATCGCCTGCACGACCGCATCGTTTTCCGCCGCGACGCGCCGCGCGACTCCTGGCACAAAACCCGCCTCTATCCTTAACGAATCACAAAAACGAACGAGTTAGGGTAGAGAAGGCGGGACGTATCAGAGTTCGGGGACGGGAGCGTTTGGGTCGCGAATGGTGACGGATCGTATCGACGAACGCCGCACGCAAAGGCGGCCGCGCGATCGTTATCGTTCGTCGCGCATTTATTATGCTGTCGGCGAGCCTCCCTCGTTCCTGGCGATGTGGACGAGCCGCATCGCGATTTTTTGCGCTGCGGCAGCGGTCGTGACGGCGGCGCTGCATCGGGTGTCGCTGTTGCAGACGCCTGTCGCGCTGACGATCGCATATCTGCTGGTCGCGGGCGCGGCGCTGGCGCTGCTGATGGCCCTCGTCGCCGGGCTCGATATCTGGGTGACGGGCCGGCCTGGGTCCGCGCGTGTTTTCGTCGGCGCCATCGTGGGCCTCGGCATTCTCGCAGTGCCGGTCGCGGTCTGGGCCATGAGCCTGCATTATCCCGCACTCTACGACGTGACGACCGATCTCGCCGAGCCGCCCGAGTTCACGATGGCGAAAGAGGAACGGGGACCCGAGACCAATCCGATCAGCTATGACGGCGAGCGGTTCGCCGCGCTCCAGCGTCAGGACTACCCCGATCTCAAAAGCCTGACCATTCCGCGCGCCACGGATGAGACCTACGAACTGGTTCTGCAGGCGCTTCATAAATTGAAATTTAAGCCGGCGCTTGAAGTCCCGCCCGACGATGAGGACGATTCTCCCGGCTTCATCGAGCTGTCCGAGCACACGCAAGTTCTGGGCCTGATCGATGATATCGTCATTCGCGTGCTCGGCAGCGACGACGACAGAAGCGCGCGTGTCGACGTCAGGTCCGCGTCGCGCTACGGCCCGACCGACTTCGGCCGCAACGCCGACCACGTCCGCACGATTTTGAAGGAAGTCGCGGCGCGCTTCGAAGCCTCCGTCCCCGACCCCGACAAGGAAGCGATGGCGGCGCGAAAGGCCAAGCTTAAAGCCGAGAAAGGTCGCGGTCGGGCGTCAAAGGCAGATCGGAAGCGACCAAACCTTTCTCGATCAAATATTCGACGTGCGCCTGAACGGAAAGCGTCGCGGCAGGGATCAGCTGGGGCGCGAGGTCGCGATAGACCTGGGGCACAATTCGACGAATAGTCGTAGCGCCCCCGGTCAGCGCATCGAGCACCGATTTCTCGCGCCAGTTCCGGTGCAGCAGATACGCTCTGACGGTTCGCTGCGGTTCGCTCAGGCGATCGCCATGACCCGGCAGGAAAACGTCGTCGTTGCGATCGAGCAGAATTTCGAGCGACGCTTCGTAGTCGGCCATGCGCCCCTCGGGCGGTGCGATGACGGTCGTGTTCCACGCCATCACGTGATCGCCCGAAAAGACGACCCGGCGGCCATCGACGGCAAAGCAGAGATGATCCGGCGCATGTCCCGGCGTATGGATCGCCGTTAGACCCCAGTCGGCGCCTTCGATCCTGTCACCGCCCGTGAGCGGAATGTCAGGTTCGAAATCGTAATCGACGAAGTAGCGCCCCGAGGGTGAATTTTCGAGCGCAACGCGTCCGGCTTCCGGATCGCGCGCATAGGCAGCGACCAGCGCGCCAGTCTCGGCCTTGAGCTTCGCAACGCCGTCGACGTGATCGCGATGTGCGTGCGTCGACAGGATATGCGTGATCGGTCGCCCGGCCGCGGCTTTCAGAATGGCCGCGCGATGCTCATCGCTATCGGGACCCGCGTCGATCACCGCAAGCGACGTCGAACCGATGAGATAGGTATTTGTGCCCTTGTGCGTCAGCGGGCTCGGGTTGGGCGCGACGAGGCGAACGATCCCCGGCCCCATCGGCGACGGTTCGCCATAGGTGAATACCATTTCCGTTTTGAATTTGAGAGAGTCCAAGCCCCCAAAACCTCTCGCGTAAGCCCTCAGTATTGCGCCCGGTTATAGAAAACTCGGGCGAACGACGAATACCCCGAAATTCGCCGCAGGTTAACGCTGCGCTTTCAGCCGCACATGCTCGGGCCGAAAACCGAGCCCGATCAACCGTCCCGAAAGGTGCGCGAGGATCGGCCAGCGCGCGATGCCCTTGATGAAACCGGGCGGACCCGAGCGCGTCGCCGCATCGGCTTCGCGCTTGCGCTTCTCACTGCGCATCATGAGCTGAATTTTCTGCGTCGCCTTTGTGGGAAACGTGCGCCGCTTCTCCACTGCCGCCAGATGCCGGTCCGACAAGCGCCCGTCTTTCAATGGACCTGCAACGATGTTCGCTGCAGCGACCGCATCCTGAATCGCAAGGTTCACGCCGACACCGCCGATCGGCGACATCGCGTGCGCCGCATCGCCAATGCACAAAAGCCCCGGCCGCCACCACTGCTTCAGCCGGTCGATGCGGATGCTCAAGAGGTGCACGTCGTCGAAGGAGGCAAGCTCTTGCACGCGATCCTCCGGCAGCGGCGACACCGCTGCGACCATGGCGCGGAAGGCCTCGATACCGCCCGCCTTAATATCGGCGTACGTGCCGCGCCGCACGATATAACCGCATTGCCAGTAAGCGCCGCGGTCGATCATCACGAAGCCTTGGCGCGGTCCGGCGTGGCCCATCGTGTAAGGCGGATCGGTCGCCAGATGCGAGAACTTCATCCACAGCACTTCGCTCGGGATGCCGAAGCTTTCGATCTCCAAGCCGGCGAGCGTTCGCGCGATCGAGTTGCGCCCGTCCGCGCCGACGACGAGAGACGAGCGGATCGTCAGTGCGCCATCCGGAGACGTTGCGCGAATGCCCGCAACGTTCCCGTTCTCGATGATGAGATCGGTAACTTCCCTTCGCATCAGCAGCCGGAAATTCGGATAACGCTTCGCCTCGCGCGCAAGAAAATCGAGAAAGTCCCATTGTGGCATGAAGGCGATGAAACGGTTCTTCGTCGGCAGCCATGAAAAGTCGGCGATAGTGATGTCCTTGCCGCCGATCTCGGCATGCAGCGAGCGCGCTTCCGTGTGCGGTAGTTTCAGAAGCTCGTCGGCGAGGCCGAGTTCGTGCATGACTTGCAGCGTCGAAGGGTGAATGGTGTCGCCGCGAAAATCGCGCAGAAAATCGCCGTGCTTTTCGATCACCGTCACATCGACGCCCGCACGCGCCAGCATCAGGCCGAGCATCATCCCCGCCGGGCCGCCGCCGACGATGGCGCAGGCGGTGGTGATGTTTTGATCTGCCGCAGAACGAGATTCCGCATTCGCAAGCCCGGCGGATTTTGTACCCTCAGTCATGTCGTAGCCGACGTCTTGGCCATGAGCCTCATCCCCGAAAAGCTGCCGTTGCTCGCAATATAGATAGGCGCTCGGAAGCAGGTATCCAAATTTGTATATTTTCGAAGGGATTCGCTTGTTCTCAGGTGGCCGTGATTTTTTCCCTCACGTCATCCCGGCGCAGGCCGGGATCCAGTCAAACCGCACCATCGAGCTTGCTGCTTGTTGTCTGATGGCCGCCTTCGCGTCTGAAAATCAAACGCCGTAATACGACCGGTACCACGCAACGAACCGCGCGATGCCGTCGTCGAGCGACGTCGAAGGCCGGAAGCCGACGTCGTGCACCAGATCGTCGATATCTGCGAATGTCTTCGCAACGTCGCCGGGCTGCATTGGAAGAAATGTCTTCTTCGCCTCGCGCCCTGTCGCCTTTTCTATCGCTGCCACGAAATCCATCAGCGCCACGGGTTTGTTATTGCCGATGTTGTAAACGCGGTAGGGCGCATCGGATATCGCGGGATCGGGCGCATTGCTGTCCCAGTTAGGATCGGGCGCGGCGATCTTATCAGCCGTTCGCAAGACGCCCTCAACGATATCGTCGATATAGGTGAAGTCGCGCGCATGATCGCCGCCGTTGAAAATCTCGATCGGCTCACCCGCCAGGATCTTTTTCGTAAAGTTGAAGTAGGCCATGTCCGGCCGTCCCCACGGACCGTAAACGGTGAAGAAGCGCAGCGCCGTAATCGGAAGCCGATAGAGATGCGCGTAGGCATGCGCGGCAAGCTCGTTGGCCTTCTTCGTCGCGGCGTAGAGGCTGACGGGATGATCGACGTTGTCGTGCTCGCTGAACGGCATCTTCGTATTGGCGCCGTAGACCGAACTTGACGACGCCATCACGAGATGCTGGACGTCATTGTGGCGGCAACCTTCGAGAACGTTCTGCGTACCAACGATATTGGAGTCGATATACGCGTGCGGATTGTGCATGCCGTAACGCACGCCCGCTTGCGCCGCGAGGTGAATGACCTTGTCGAAGCGCTGCACGCGAAACAATTCCGCCATCGCGCTCCGCTCGGCGATGTCGAGATGCAGGAATGAGAAACCCGGCCGGCCGCCGAGATTGACGAGGCGCGCTTTCTTCAGCGCCGGATCGTAGTAGCCGTTGAGGTTATCGACGCCGACCACGTCGTCGCCGCGTTCGAGCAGGCGCAGGCACGTATAAAAACCGATGAAGCCAGCCGCGCCGGTCACCAGAAATTTCATTGCGGGAGTCCTCGTTGCGAATTTCTGGTCTAGCCTCGAACGAGGCCCGGTTTAGACGGTCCGCCGTGGCTGTCAATCGCTCAGACGGCCAGCGGTAAACGATCCCGTTAGTCCCAAATTGTCATCCCGGCCGGAGTCGCGGTGTGGTCATGACTGCTTCACCAAGGCCGCGCCGGCAGCCGGCTAGCTTTTTATCGGTGCTGGCGACTCCCGTCCCGGGAGCCGGCCGCCAGCACAAAATAAAAAAACAAAAAACTTATCCCCGCCCTTTCGCCCGCCCGTATCTTCATTCCGGGAGCATGACAACGGACGAACGCGCGACGATGACCGATACGCCGAACCTCGCATTGCCTTACATTTTGCCGTCCCAAGCGCAGAAGCACGTCACGCACAACGAAGCGATCCGCGCTCTCGATTGTCTTGTGCAACTCGCGGTCGAGAGCCGTTCGCTGGCAGCGCCGCCCGCAAGCCCGGCTGAAGGCAGCCGCTATCTCGTCGCCGCGGCGGCGACGGGCGACTGGAGCGGCCGGAGCGAGATGATCGCAGCGTTCCAAGATGGCGCCTGGATGTTTTACGAGCCGCGGGAAGGGTGGCTCGCATGGGTTGCCGACGACCATGAACTCGCGATCTATTCGGCCGGAGCATGGGCGGCGTTCACGTCCGGCGGAGACGGCGGCAGCGATCCGGGCGACATTACGGAACTCGATGATCTCGCCCACGTCGGCATTAACGCGGCAGCGGACACGACCAACCGTCTCGCGCTGAAAAGCCCGGCCAGCCTCTTTGATAATGCGGGCAACGGTCACCAGCAGAAGATCAACAAGCACGCAGCGGGCGACACTGCATCCGTGCTTTACCAGACGAACTATTCCGGCCGCGCCGAAATGGGGCTCGCCGGCGATGATGATTTTCGTTTCAAGGTGAGTCCTGACGGCGCAAGTTGGTACGAAGCGCTCAAGATCGACCGCAACACCGGCAAGCTCACTTTCCCGGTGACCGGCGGTCCGCGCGAAGTCTTGACCGCCAATCGCACCTACTACGTCCGCTCGGACGGTTCCGACAGCAACAACGGTCTTGCGAACACATCGGGCGGTGCATTTCTGACGATCCAGAAGGCGCTCGACGTCGTCTACGGCACGCTCGATCTCTTCGGTTTCAACGTCACCATTCAGGTGCAAGCCGGAACGTGGACGCAGAGCCTAAACGTGCCGTCGCCGCAAGTTGGCGCTGGCGTCGTGGCGCTGCTCGGTGACGCAACCACGCCATCCAATGTCGTCATATCGACAGCGGGCGCGTGCATCACCGTGGCAGGCTCGGGCACCCTTCTCACCGTGCGCGGATTCAAGCTGACGTCATCTAGCAACAACTGCCTGCAGGCGACGCAAGGCGGCCGCATCAGCTATGGAAAGATCGAGTTCGGCGCGGCGAGCGCCTTCCACTTGCGTGCCGACAATGCGGGCGCAATCAGCTGCCCCTCAGGAGAAGCGTTTACGCTCTCGGGCTCTGCGCAGGGCCATCTCCTCACACTGTCCTACGGTTTGATCTCGATCCCGACGAGTGCACTCACCATCACGGGCACGCCCGCTTGGGGCACCTCCTTTGTCAGCAACCAAGGCGGGCAGGTGTCCTTGTACGGCGTGACCTTCAGCGGATCGTCCACGGGCCGCCGCTATGACGTGTCGGTCAACGGCGTGATCAATACATTCGGCGCCGGTTCGGCCTCTACGTATTTCCCCGGCAACGTCAACGGCGTGTCTTCCACCGGAGGCCAGCAGGTATGATGACTGATTTCGATATGCCCGTCTTCGTGATCCGGGATTGGTTCTGGCAGATCGGCGCGGATGAGAGCCGCTACTGGTCGAGCGCGACCGGCGCGTATGTCGCCGAGGCGCAGGAGGGCCGGATTACGATGGTGCCCTCGCTCGAAGACTTGCAGGCGGCCTTGGCCCAGCTCGGCCTATCCGCGCCGAGCGAATAAGTCAGTGAGACGTGCGCGCCCTGTTGGTTTCTTCGCGCCGCCCGCATTGCGGACGCAGCGTATCGCCAGCGCGAACGTCTCGCGCCGCGTCGCCGAAAACAGGATTTCTTGGGACAATTTCCGAGGCGCGGCTAGCGGATTAACTCGCTAACCCATTGAAAAGACTGGTCGGAGCGAGAGGATTCGAACCTCCGACCCCTTGCTCCCGAAGCAAGTGCGCTACCAGGCTGCGCTACGCTCCGCCCGACCGTCTATGCCTGCATTTAGGCTTTCCTGGGCGCCGTGTCGAGCGCCTAGGAGACGCGCTTATAGCGGCCTCGATCCCGTACCGCAAGCGTCTCAAAATACCGATTTTTTGAGGTGCCTCATGCAACTTCCTGATGGAAGCCCCGCCGGAGCTTGCCCGCTGCGGCGCGCCATCGCATCGAGTCTGTGAATCCGGTGGTGCGCTTTGCCGCGCGCCATTGCCCAGTCGCAAACGACTGACTATGGTGCGCTCCGCCGACGCTTCGGACGTCGGTTTTCCTGACGCGCTGGTGGGATGTAGCCAAGTGGTAAGGCAGCGGATTTTGATTCCGCCATTCGGAGGTTCGAACCCTCCCATCCCAGCCACTGATTTCAATAAATTAGATTGTCACCCGCGGCCTTCAGACTCTCGCTTTTGCGCACGTTCAGACTTTCGCCTCGGTTTTGTTCGCGCTTCTTACGCGGGTTTCGCTCGCGACAAGTCGCTGTCGAATACTGCGTGCACGTCTCGAATCGACTTACGATCTAGCAACATTTTTTGATCCTACGAAGATCGGGATATCGCATGCGCGGCTATTGGCATGACCATTTTTCAGGAAATACCTCCGGCGATATTTCTCTGGAAATTGATCGTGTGCAAAATGGGTTCTACGGACACGCCTATATTTTTGAGGAAAATTCGCCAATAGGATTAGTCGCCAAAATCGATGTGCAATCCATCGAGAATAAATTCGACTTCGCCGGTCCGATATTTCCGCTTGATCCCTCATCCAGCGAACCAACCAATTGGTCGGCCATAGATCCCAAAGTGGCCGAAGAGTTTTCGCGATCGTTTCAGGCGCACTGCGAGTGGACCGATTCTACCGTCTCATTGAGTTGGCAGACGGACAAGGGTTTTCCCGGCAGAGCTGACCTAAAGCGCGATCTGAGAGAGAAGTCGGTGGTTGAAGCGCTACCGATCAAAACATGGATGGATTTCAAGCATCACGTCTCGCGGCTTCGTCAGTACGACTACATTTACCGCGGACAGTCTCATCCCTGGCGCCTTCGTACACCGTTTCATCGCACCTGCCGGGCCGACACGATACGATTCTTTTCGGAGATAAATTCCATTGTGTCACGTCATGTAAGCTCGGCTAGTCGGCACGTATTTGATATGGCGAATGGCAATCAGTTTGCCGCGTTTTTAAACTTAATCCAGCACCACGGATTTCCTACACCACTTCTCGACTGGACATATTCACCTTACGTTGCAGCCTTCTTTGCCTTCAGCAAAATTACGAAAGAGGACGCACATAATGCGCGAGAAGATGAGGTCGTCAGGATTTTTATTTTCAACAAAGGTATGTGGTGCCGCCAGCTAACGCAAATTTCTTCGGTAGCACATCGTCGGCCGCATTTCTCCCTTCTAGACCCGATTGCGATCCAGAACCCTCGGCTGGTGCCCCAGCAATCGCTCACTAGCTTCACATCTGTTGACGATATCGAGACCTACGTCCTCAGCAAAGAAACCTCCGAGACAAAATTTCTTCAGGCGATCGATCTTCCCAAAAAAATGCGCGGGGAGGTCATGCATGAACTAAGTTTGATGGGTGTCACAGCGGGAGCTTTATTCCCAGGGCTGGATGGAATCTGTAGCGAGCTGAAGGAACGGCTATTTGATTTTCATTCAGACATATCAAGCTAACCCATTGATACACTGTGGGCCAGTTTACCTCTGAAAAGTCTGAATGGCCGTTGATTTTGTTGAGGTCACGGGTGATTTTGATTCCGCCATTCGGAGGTTCGAACCCTCCCATCCCAGCCAACTGTTTGCAGCGGCGATAATCGCTATTTCTGCGCCGCATCGCCTGTCGGCACACGAAATGCCGAAGCATGACCGCTGTCGCCGAAATCGCTTTGTCGGCATTTGCCGTCGAGATTGCGATATTCGTTGCTCCTCAGACCCGCATCGACAAACGCGACGCCGCGCGCGGAAGGTTCCAAAGCAAAGAGCACGATGCGGATGGCGCCGTCTGGCGAGGTGATCGCTGGCGCCCCGTCGTCGTCGAGCGCATAGGGCCAGACCGGGCGCTCACCGGCATCGAAGACCTGGTTACCGTCGCGCATCGCTTGACTGCGCAGATCGAAACGGGGCGGCGCACCATCCGGAAAGGCGACGGCAAAATCGAAGCTGACGACGATGTTCGCGTGCGTCAAATCATAGAACACACAATTGAGCGTGGGGGCCGGGCTTTGCGCCGCGATCTTTTGCGGCGGCGCGGTGGGTTCGTGGACGAAGCGCGCGAAAGCGAGAGTGGCCAGGATAATCGCCACCGCACCAGCCGAGAGCTGAAGCAGAGACCGTCGGCTGTGAATGACTGGCACGGCAGGCCGCTAGCTCGTTTGAGGTTCCGGAAACACCAGATGAACATGTCCCCGATTGATAGTTCCAATCAACCCTTGATGGAGGGTGTTGCGTGCCGAGCCGCGATCCCATACCACGCATCCAGCATTCGCGGCGCAGCGAGAGACGTTTCGGACATGGCGGCATCAGGTGCGGTGAGCGATTTCGAAACGGTTGTCATTGGCGCCGGTGTCGTCGGATTGGCCATCGCTGCTGAACTTGCCGAAGCAGGGCAGAATGTGCTCGTCGTCGAGCGCCACAGCACGTTCGGCATCGAAACCTCGTCGCGCAATTCCGAGGTCATTCACGCCGGAATTTATTATCCGCCGGGCTCGTTGCGCGCCAAGCTGTGCGTTGAAGGCAAGGAGCGGCTCTACGCGTTTGCTGCCAGATACAACGTGCCGGTCCATCGCTGCGGGAAACTTCTGGTCGCCACAGCCGAAAGCGAAATTGCGCAGCTCGAAGCCATTGAAGCGAAAGCCGCGGCGAACGGCGTATCTGATCTAAAACGCTTGACGCCGGACGAAGTCCGCCGCCTCGAACCCGACGTGCGCTGCGTCGCGGCAACTCTGTCGCCCTCCACCGGTATTATCGACGGTCACGCCTTCATGGCGGCGCTCGAAGCGCGATTGCTCAACGCCGGAGGCGAGATCGCGTATCATTCCGAAGTCGTCGGCATATCCGCGGGATCGGGCGATGGCTTTCGCCTCTCGATTTCCTCCGCAGGCGATATCTCTGAGCTTTCATGCATGCGCCTCGTCAACGCCGCAGGTCTTGGCGCCTCGCGCATAGGCCGCATGATCGAATATCGCAACGCCGGTTACACCGTGCCCGGCCTTTTTCCCGCCAAGGGCCATTACTTCTCGCTAGCTGCAAAGGCGCCGTTCAAGCATCTGATCTATCCGATGCCGTCGCCCGACGCGCTGGGCGTGCACGTTACGCTCGATATGTCAGGCGCGGCGCGCTTCGGCCCGGACGTCTATTGGCAGAACGATCTCGACTATGCGTTCGTCGCCGCCGACGCGCGCCGCGAGACGTTCGCAAAGGAGATCAAGCGCTATTGGCCGTCGCTGCCTGACGGTGCGTTGATGCCCGCATATACCGGCATCCGCCCGAAAATCTATTCGCAAGGCTCGAGCCCGGCCGACTTTGAAATTCATGGGTCGAGTCAGCACGGCGTTCCAAGCTTCGTCGGGCTTTATGGAATCGAAAGCCCCGGTCTTACGGCATCGCTCGCCATCGCGTCTTACGTTGCGAGACTGCTGGACGCTTGAGAAAATAATGCGAGGCCCGCACACCCTGCTGCGAGCCCCGCACCGCACGCGACTTAGTGGTTCGTGTTGTCCGCGTCCGCAGCCTGCTTCGGCTCCGGAGCGTAAAGCCCGACCGGATTGCCGTCGGGATCTTCGATGATGGCGAGACGGCCGACATCATCGACGTCGGAAGGTGCTTTCAATACGCGGCCGCCCTTTTTGATGGCTTCGGAAACAGCGGCATCGACATCGCCGACCTGAATGTACGTCACCCAGCCCGGACGCGGATCGTTCGGCTTGCCTTCATATTTCGTAAGCCCGGCCTGCTCGGAGCCGTTCGCATTGAAAAGCGTGTACTCAGACTCGCCCGGCGCAGGCGGCCGCGAGTTGTCGTCCGCCGAAACGATCTTCGGCGTCCAGCCGATGACGCTCGCATAGAAATCGCGGGCCTTTTCGGGATGCGCGCTGACGAGCTCGCTCCACCACACGCTCCCGTTGTCGCTGCTCGACGCCGGTGCCGACGGGCTCTCGGCAAAAGCCGGCATCGCAACGCACGCGGCGAGCGCCACAGAGAAGACCGCGGCGACGCCGTGGCCGGAACGCGAAAGAGTACGGGACATTGCTTCACTCCTGGATCGGATAAAATCTATCAGGCCAGAAGCAAGTGAAGTGCCAAGTCGCGTAACCGTGCTATTTCGGGACGCACTGCAGAATATAGGTGAAGCCGCGAAAGCTTGCGTAATCTCTGCCTTTGACGAACGGCACGATCTTCACGTTGCCGTCTTTCGGCGGGTCGTTGAGACCCAACATGTAAAGCGGATCGATCAGCGCCGCAGTCCCGTTCCACCAGTCTTCGGCGCCGTAACGGTTGGGACGCCAGCTGATTTTATCGTCATCGACTTCCCAAACTTCCCAGTGCACTTCAGGCAGATAATTCGGGTTGCCGCCGGGCCGTGTCACGCGAGCCAGACGCTCGCCGCGTTCGACGCGTTGTCCCTCTTTGAGATGCTTGATCTCGTCGAAATCGAGATGATCGAACTCGGAATAGTAATATTTCGGGCCATCGGACAGGTTGACGTCGCGCCGGTCGTGCCGGATGAGCAATGCGCCCTCGCGTCCCCATTTCCAGTCGGCCTTCCAGACGGCGCGAACCGTGCCGGACGCAGGCGCCACGATCCAGTCGCCGAGCCGCCCGGCGTCGATGCCGGTGTGGACTTCGTCGCGCCGCGTGCCGTCGACATCGATCCACGTCGCATAGGGTGACGTGATCGGCGAGCATTTGAAGTCGTCCGGATAGACCGGCTTCAACCCGGTCGGCTTGACGCCGTAGCCTTTTTTCATCGCCATGTCCGGATCGTCCTGCGGTGCATTTGCCCTCGCGATGACGGCGAGCGCCAGGCACCCGAGCGCGAACGGCACAAATCGTCGTGTTAGCGAAAGCATGAGCTAGATCGCGATCCGATGGCGGACGCGCAAGGTCCCGCAAGTCTCTTCGGTATCGGCCGCAATGAACGGCATCGCGATGGCGTCCGGGCGGGGCGCCGCATTTACGTTAATATGAGCAATTTGATCGGTCATTCGTTATCGGTCCCTTAATGGGCTGGTCTTTGCAGAACACCGCACTGTGTTTGCGCCAGAAAGGCCGGCCCAGTGTTTGGTTTCGAATTCCTTGCAAGTGTTGCTCCAATTTTAGCGTACCGCGGAGAGCGCGGCCGGAGCGTTTCGGCACGCCCTGTTTCGGAATGTGCCAACCCTGTCTCCGGACAGGAAATTTCGCCCGGTGTCCGGATCTGGTACGTGCCGCACCGCTCTGAGACGGGCGCGGGTCATTGTGCGACGACGACCGCTGACGATGCCGCCGAGTTTGCCGGTATTCGCGACGCCGCCGTGCGTCGCCGCTCGTTAACGACGCGGGCCATGCTGCGCTCCGCGCTGAGCGAAATGGTTGGCGGCACGGTCGCTCCGCACGCCTGGCGCTTCGGTCGGACGGAGAACGGCAAGCCCGTCCTGACGAATGGCCCCGATACGCTGAGCTTCAGCTGCTCGCACACCGAGGTAGCGTCAATAATCGTGGTTTCCGCGAGCAAAGAGGTCGGCGTAGATATTGAAGCGGCCGCTATTCCCGCGACCGAGCATTGGCTGGCCGATGTCTTCACCAAGACGGAACGCGCCGCCATTAATGCTTTACCAGCTCACGAGCGCGAACGGACCGTCGCACGGCTTTGGACGCTGAAAGAGTCGTATTTGAAGATGCTTGGCACCGGAATTGCTGACCTGTTGGAAGTTGCGTTCGATCCCCGCAACGATTGCCTCTTGCCGGGACACATGTCCCGCCAGGCGGCGGCATCGTTTCAAACGTGGATCGTTAACTGCCAAGGGCAGCTTCTCTCCGTGGCCGTCGCCATTCGCGACCCCAAGAAGAAAGGCGCCTTTTGGCGTCAGTTGATTGGGGAATGCCGTGGCCGTTCACGAGCCAAGTTTGTATCCGATGACAACCGCGCGCCCTCGGGAGCCGCGGTTGCTGCATCACTATTTCGAGGCGCAGGTTCGGCGGCGACCTGACCATCCTGCGGTTGAATTCGCGGGCGAGATGCTGACTTATGAAGAACTCGATCAGTCGGCAAATCGCATCGCCAACTATCTTATTGAAAAAGGCGTCGGGCCTGACGTTCTCGTCGGCATCTACCTGAAGAAGTCGCCGCGCCTTTACGCGACCATCCTCGGCATCCTGAAGGCGGGTGGCGGCTACGTGCCGATTGATCCGCGCGCGCCGCTGGAGCGTATTCAAGCCATTGCCGAAGACGGCAACCTGCATTCCATCGTCACGGAAGAAGCGCTTGCCGATCAGATCGAAGGCAAGCTTGAAACGCCGTTGTTCCGTCTTGACCGCGAGCAGCGCGCACTCGCAGCGCAGCCGTCCGCACAGGTGCTGCGCGTCGACGCCGAGATCAGCAACAAGGCGCTGAGCTACGTCATCTTCACGTCGGGTTCGACGGGCCGCCCCAAGGGCGTCATGATCGAGCACCGCAACGTCGTCGCCTTCGTCAAATCGCTGCAGACCGTTTATCGCGTCACTGGGGATGATCGCGTCTATCAGGGCTTCTCGACGGCGTTCGATGCGTCCGTCGAAGAAATCTGGGCTGCGTTCTCGCGCGGCGGCACGCTGATCGTTCCGACCGAAGACGTCGAGCGCTCGCCGGTGGATGTCGCGCAGTTCATCGACGATATGGGCATCACCTATTATTCCACGGTGCCGACGATGCTGGCGATGATCGATCACGATCTTTCCACCGTCACGACGCTGATCCTCGGCGGCGAGGCCTGCTCGAACGAGCTCGTCGCGCGCTGGGCGAAGCCCGGCCGCCGTATGCTCAACACCTATGGCCCGACGGAAGCCACCGTCGTCGCGACGTGGCACGAGTGCGTCAGTGGTGAGCCTGTCGCCATCGGCAAGGCCATTCCGCAGTATTCGACATATGTTCTCGATGAAAACCTCCAGCCGGTGCATCCGGGCGAGAGCGGCGAACTGTTCATCGGCGGCGCCGGCGTCGGCCGCGGCTACATGAACCTCGAAGCCCTGACCGCGCAGCGCTTCATCGCCAACACCATCGAGCCGGAACACAACGACCGCCTCTATCGCACCTACGACCACGTTCGGTTAGGGATGGACGGAGAATTGTTCTTTCTCGGACGCCTCGACGATCAGGTGAAAATCCGCGGCTTCCGCATCGAGTTGTCCGAGATCGAAGCTGTGCTGATGGAGCATCCGCAGATCAAAGCGGCGACCGTCGCCGTCATCGATCGCGGCGAAACGAAGGACCTCGCCGCTTACGTCGTCGCGAATTGCGCCGCCGACGAACTCGATCGCGCCGAGGTCGATCAACTGCTTCGTCGCCGCATGCCCGCTTACATGGTGCCGCAGTATCTCGACGTCATCGACGAAATGCCGATGATGCCGAGCGGCAAGGCGGATCGCAAAAGCCTACCCGCGCCGAAATCGCTGCTGAAAGGCCATAAGGACATCGTCGCGCCCGCGAACGATCTCGAACGTCAGGTCGAAGCCGCCTGGAGCGAAGCGTTCCGCTTGAGCAACGTCTCCGTAACCGATGACTTCTTCCTCGATCTCGGTGGCCATTCGCTGATGGCGTCGCGCTGCGCCAGCTTCCTGCGGGATAAGATCGACGGCGTGCAGCTTTCGGTCCGCGATTTCTACGAGCATCGCACGGTGCGTCGCTTGGCGGCCGTCCTCAAGGATCGCATCGACGCCAGAGGCCAGAACGCCGCCGCCAACGACAACGCCGGTACGGATGCCTTCAAGAGCGTCCACCCGCTGATGCGCTGGACGACGGTTGCGCTTCAGGCTGTCAGTATCTCGATCTATTACGCCATCCTCGTTGCGCCGATCGCCTACGCCATTCTGATGGTGACCGCCGTGATCGACGGCAAGGTCAACTGGGTCGATGCCGCGCAGATTTCGACCATTGTCGGCTTCGCGATCTGGCCGTGCATGCTGCTGGGCAGTATCGCGCTGAAATGGATCGTCATCGGCCGCTACAAGCCGGGCCGCTATCCGCTATGGAGCTTCTATTATTTCCGCTGGTGGCTCGTCACGCGCTTCCAGGCGTTGAGCTGGGCCGAGATGTTCTCTGGCACGCCGCTGATGAGCCTGTACTGGCGCGCGATGGGCGCCAAGATCGGCCGCGACGTAACGATCTGCACACCGCTCTGCGGCGCCTTCGATATGGTGTCGATCGGCAGCAGCACGAGCGTCGGCGTCGAAAGCCAAATCCTCGGCTATCGCGTCGAAGACGGCTATCTCATCATCGCGCCCGTTTCGATCGGCAATGATTGCTTCGTCGGCATGCACTGCGCGCTTGGGCTAAACACCAGAATGGGCGACGGCGCTCGTCTTGATGACATGTCGTTGCTGCCCGACGGCACCGAGATGGCAAGCTTCGAATGCCGCCGTGGTTCGCCTGCGCAACTATCGGCCGTCGTCGTGCCGGAAGCGAAGCGCGTGCGCGCTCCGCGGCTGAAGCGCTTCGTCTTCGGCTTTATGCATCTCGCGTTGATCTATGCGATGGGTTATTTTCTCATCGCGACAATGGTCCCGTCGATCGTGCTGATCGCGGCCGGGCTTTGGTATGCCGGTCCCGTCGGCGGCATTATCGCGGCATTCGTCGCGGTGCCGGTCGGCATCTTGAGCTACGCGTTTGGCGCGATCGATATGGTCCGTATTATCCGGCCCGTCGCGGCCGGCACCATGTCACTCTATAGCGTCAAGTATCTGCGCCACTGGTTCGAGGGTTATCTGCTCGAAAACACCAAGACGATCCTGTCGCCGCTCTATGCGACTATCTACTGCCCGTCGTTCCTGCGCGCCCTTGGTGCTAAGATCGGCGCCGGATCGGAAGTCTCGACCGTTGCGCACATCACGCCGCATCATCTCGAAGTGGGCGAGGGCAGCTTCCTCGCCGATGCTTGCCTCGTCGGCGGCCAGCGCGTCTTTGGCGACGTGGTCGAGATCGGCGCTGTCCGCATCGGCGCCAAGAGCTTCATCGGCAACAGCGCGCTCGTGCCGGGCGGCACCAACATCGGCGACAACACGCTGATCGGCGTCGCCTCGACGCCGCCGTCGGATACGAACGTTGTCCCCGACGACACGCGTTGGCTGGGATCGCCAGGTTTCGAACTGCCGCATACGCAACGCAACGTCTGCTTCAACAACGCCGAGATCTTTGCGCCGACGCAAAAGATGATCGTCGCGCGGGCGCTGACCGACGCAATGCGTATCCTGCTGCCGGGCGTCATCATGATGGCCGAGGGCGTCGGGCTTGCGGCTTATCTCGTGGCCGGGTTCCGTAGCATGCCGCTGTGGATGGTGATCGCCGGCATCCCGCTCGTCGCGACCGCGCTTGCGGCCGGTTCGGTGTTGATGACGGCGCTGGTCAAGTGGCTGGTCGTCGGTCGCATCCGCCCGACCGTCAAGCCGCTGTGGTCCCGGTTCATCTGGAACAACGAACTCGTCAATGGCGTGTTCGAGATGAACGCCGCTGCCGCCATGACGCCGCTGCTCGGGACGCCGTTCGTCGCCACCTGTCTGCGGCTCATGGGCGCCAAGGTCGGTAAGTGGTGCTATCTCGAAACGACGCTCTTCTCCGAGTTCGACCTCGTCGAAATCGGCGACCGGGCCTGCTTGAACCTCGGCGCAACCGTCCAGAACCACCTGTTCGAGGATCGCGTCTTCAAGGCAGAGCGCGTCAAGATCGGCAACGGCTGCAGCGTCGGCAACATGGGCGTCGTTCTCTACGGAACCCAGATGCACGACGGTTCGAGCCTCGGCGCGCTATCGGTGCTGATGAAAGGCGAGGTGCTGCCTGCAGCGACCCGCTGGCATGGCACCCCATGTGAACCGTTAGTCTCGCAACCCGCCGACATCGATGCGGCCATCATTAAGTTGTCCACAGCCGCAGGTTTCCGTGCACAAGAGTCTCGTTCGCGGCGACAGGCCAAGCAACACATCGAGTTACTGCCGCTCTCTGCATAGCGGCAGCCTCTCTCTGTGGCTTGGCGGTCATCCGAGCCACAGATTGACGCTTGACTATTGACACCATCCTCGACGGGCCGTCGCGAATCACGTTCCCTCATCCCAAATCGGGACTCTGCCAAACGCGTTGTTAAGGGTTTGGCGGCGACAAACAGCGCGACGCAAAAAAACGCGCCGAGGAATGGTGATGAAGAAATATCTGGTGTTGGTTGCGTGTGGAGCGGCAATGCCCGCATTGAGCGTACCTGCTTTTGCGGACGGGCCGTTTTCGCTCAAAGATACGCCAGTTCAGGTCGAGGTTCCCAGCTGGACCGGATTCTATTTCGGTGTCGGCGCCGGATACGGCCACAACCACTCGAAGAACAATTATCACGATAACGGCGGCGGCGGCGATGGGCCGACAACCTCATCGAAGGATGAGTCCGCGGACGGCGGCTTCATCTCGACGATGTTCGGCTACGACCGCCAGATCGGCGATCGGTTCGTTGTCGGCGCCTTCGCGGATCTTTCGACGTCGGAATTCACGCGCGGCAATGAAGACATTCACAACGGTCTCGTCGTCGATCGCTCGTGGGCCATCGGCGGCCGTCTCGGCTACCTCATCAACGAACGCACGATGATTTACGCCAACGCCGGTTATACCCAGGCGCACTTCTCGAACGATGGCTGGTGGGACATCGACGCCAATGGCGTCGGTCCGACGCTCCCCGGTAAAGGCGGTAATTGGTTTAGTGGCTATTTCGTCGGCGGCGGCTTCGAGCGCAAGCTGAACGACAATTTCTATCTCCGCGGCGAAGCCCGCTATTCGGATTTCGGCTCCGAGGTCACGAACACCGGCGACTTCGAAGGCACGCACTACGTCGACAAGGAAGTCCCGTCCATCATCACGGGTGAGCTGGCGCTCGTCTATAAGCTCGACCGGCCGCGCATTCTCGGCGGCGACACGACGCCGATCGACGAAAATCACGGCCCGCGCGTCATTACATATAACGGCATCGATGCGGCATCAAACTCCGTCTATTATTACGGCGGTACGGTCTTCGGTCTGACGAACGACCTCTACCACAACGGACTGCTGCTCCGCTCGGAAGGCGTCATCGCCGACTACAACTATGATGAGTCTGCTGCGCCCCACACCAACGTCGACGCTGATGATCGTTCGCTCGACGTGATGCTGGGCTATCAGTGGGTATTCCCGACCTGGAGCGCGATCGGTTACGTCGGCTACGAGGTGCGCAGCGTGCACCTGTCGCCGTTTGATCCGAACAATAACGTCGTCGGTGGCGAGAGCGGCTTCAAGGTTGCCGGCGAGTTGGAAACGGACGACTCGCTGCCGTATTACGCCAGCCTCGAAGGCAGCTACTCGACGGCATTCGACTCCTATTACGGCCAGGCGCGTGTCGGCTGGAACAGGGAAATGTCGTTCTTCGGACCGCGCACGATCACGTTCGGCCCCGAAGCCGCCGTTTACGGCGACGGTGGCGATTACGCCCCGCGCGTCGGTGCTTTCGCGACGATCCCGTTCCAGATGTGGTGGCTGAATACGCCCGCCAAGCTGACCTTCGACGTGGGACAGCAGTGGACCGGTGGCAGCGACGGTGGCGAAACCCGAGCCGGCGGCGAGGGCGCCTATGGCGGCTCGATGCTTCGCATCGACTTCTGATCGCAAGAGGGGGGCAGAGATGCCCCTCTTTCTTTTTAGGGCCGCTCTTGCCTCAGAACCGGGCCTTGGCCCGGCGCTTGCTCGATACCCGTTGAAATGACAGCGAGTGTTCGACAATGAAACTGAGCAACTACAACTCACCCCGGCGCCCGACAATCGCCCCGAACAGAAATCTGACCGAGCGTGCCGGTTTGATCCGCGACGTCGCCAACATGCTGGGCATTGACGCGATCAAGATCGAGCTTTCAAATCTGCTGAAAGATGCATTCCGGATCCAGTTCGACGACTGCACCGGCCGCGCCCAAACCCTCTTCATTCCCGCCGCCGCCAGCCCCGCCCGCATCAGCCAGACGCTCCGACTTGTGTCGGGACCTCGGCGCGGCAGCGGCCAATTCTAGCGGGCTTGAAGCAGATCTTGCCAACGAACGCCGAGAGCGATCGCGCGCCTATTGCGGTCTCTCGACGAGCGCCTTCAGATCCGGGCGCGATCGCGACACGCAAAAGTAGTTACAGAACTTAAAGTCCTCCATCGTCCAGTGATAATCCTGGAACGGCACGCCGCCTGGAAAGATCTTCCCAATCCAGAACGATTTGGAAAGCGTCGCAAAATAGTCCGCAAGCAGATGGCGCGTGTCGATCGCGAACGGCCCGTATTCGAACTGCAGACAATTGACTTTACCCGCGTCGAGGAAGTCCGAAAAACCGTTCAAGACGCGATACTCGGCGCCTTCGACGTCGATCTTCAAGAAATCTATTTTTTCGATGCCGTTCTTTGCGCAATAGTTATCGAGCCGAACCATCTTAGCCTCGAACGGGACTGAGGTCAGGTCGTGCCGCGGCATATCACAAGTGAGTTCTGGCGCGTCGGCGAAGTAGTACATAGTCTGCGTGTCTTCAGTGTCAGAAACGCCGACGTTGTTTAAGGTGATCCGCTTGTTGTTTGCCGGAAATGCACTCTGTAAATCTCGAAACGTGTTGGGAGCGACCTCGAACGCGTGTACGTGAGCATTCGGCCAGTTTTCGAGAGCGGTTTGGGACCATTTCCCAACGTTTGCGCCGACATCGAAAATGATCTCGAAATTCGCTTTGCTTAACTTGGAGAGCAGCTCTTTCTCACCATTTCTCGTGAAGTCAGAGCCTTCATTCTCATATGCCTGCTCGATGAAGCGAGCGACGTTGTGCGCCATCCTTACGGGATAGGTCGATCTATTCTTGGTAATCGCCGATTTCACGGTCTCCTTCATCTGGCCGAGACGTAAAATCTTTTTGAGCGTGCTCATGACTGGAGACCTGTGTCTATGGGCTAGATGATGTCGATTGGTATTAGGGTCAATCTGCGGCGATATTCTATAGTTCGCTATTTATTTGGTTATTTACCTGAAGCCATTTCTGCATTGCCGTCGCCATCAAGACAAAAAAGCCAACATACAGCATGCTGAGATTCCTCATTTCGCCCTCGGCGCAGAAAAGGAAAAAGAGTGGAATGTTGACTATCGCCGCGATGGCGATGTGCGCCTTTATGTAGTGTGGCGCATTCGGCCAGCCATAGTAAGCGAAGACGCCGATCCATGCGAACATGATCAGGCTATAGCCTTTGAATAATGGAATGCCATAAGTCTGGTCGAAGCCGAAAAGATTGAGCGGATTGGCGTAAAACGACAAGTGTCTGAAGAATTGAAAAATCGCTGTCGATCCAGGATTTCCAGAATAGATTTGGTGGACCACCGCATAGGCCGCCAAGGAGATAGCTAAGCTGCCCACAGTGCCAATGAGGGCCTTCCTGCCGGAGACGCGATAAAGCAGAAGCGGCCATAGGCTCAAAGTAAAGAATGCGTACGATTCCTTATTCAGCGTCGCAGGCACGGCAAGGAGCAGAAGAAGTCCCACCTGCCCCGCCAAAGCGAGGCGTGCCGCCAGGGCGAACGCCAGCAATTCCGGATAGTCGTAGAAGTAACCGCCCCGCGTTTGGATTACAGGGATCATGATGGCAAACACGATCGGCGCGACGATTGCCGCTGGCCTTCCGGCGCCGATGCATTCGCCGATCGACTTGAGCACGAACAACGCCGCGAAAAGCGACAGAAAGGTCAAGTAATAAACGATGCGATATCGCAAAACATAGCCGGTCTTGTTTGCGTCGATACCAGTCGGTGCTTTCAATGCGCCATTAGCGTTTTCCAGGCGTGTGCTGATTGCGGAGCGTACCCGCTCGGGAAGTGCTTTCTCTATAAGGTTTGCCGTCGCCGGTAGCAGTTGTCTGTAGACGTATGGGCGATCCGCGATGCCATCGAGCATTGAGATCAAAGACTGCGAAGGCGTTTCGTCGCTCATCGTCCACTTCGAATAATAGCCTTGGAACGTAGCGGCGGCCGTTACGGCATAGAGAACGATCAGCACAAAGTTAAACGCAACCGTTCGGGAAGTGACAGAAGCGCGGATACGATGAAACACAGGGACGCCTACGTCTATTTGCGTTGTCATGCCCGATCCATTGCTACTGAGGCGTGGTTCCATAGGAGCGTCGTTGTAATGAGAACCGTGGCGAGCCAGACCAAAGTTACCTCTGCGCGATGAGGAAGATGCCGATGAACACGAGGATCGTACCGCCAATGCGCGACGAACTCAGCGTGTCGCCAAATATCAGATGTCCCGCAAGCGCGGTCATAACAAAACCAAGGCCGACGAACGGATAGGCCTGCGAGAGCTGAACCTTGCCAAGCGCCGAGAGCCAGAGAAGGGTGCCAATGCCATAACAGCCGAGGCCGGCGAGCACGCCCGGTGTGATCAGCGCATGCGCAAGTTTGCTGATGGCGCCGATGTCGGATCGCTGGTCCATCCAACTCAACGAGTTGAGCCCGAACTTGAAACAGATCTGGGCGAGCGCCGATAAACTCACGCTCGTGATGATCAGAAGCAGCACAGAAATGGGCATGGAGATCCTCAGTAGAAAGATACAAATCCGGTCGCTGATGCGAACATGATAAGAACCGCAGTAACGACCACGCACCATGTAACCCAGTCGCGCGCCGCATACACGATCGGGTCATCGTGCATCCAACCCCGCATCGTTGCGAGCCAAAGCCGGCACTGCCAGAAAAGCATTAGTGGAACGAGCAGCCATAGAATCTCTGGCGAACGATATTGTTCAGATGCCGCGGAGCTGCCGACGAAGAGGGCCAGAACGACGCTGGAAGCAAACGTCGACGAGCAGCCGAGCATTTGAAGAAATGGGAGGTCTTCGGGCAGATAACCGCGCGCCGAGTTCGTTTTTCTGGTGGGCGATCTCTGTATGGCCATCAGTTCTTCAGTTCTCTTGACCGACGAGAGGCTCAGGAACGTGAAGCCCGAAAAGCCGAGCAGCCAAAAGCTAACCGGGTGTGCAACCGCGATGCCGCCCGCGAGAACGCGAAGCGTGTAAAGCGCGGCCAAAATGAAGATGTCGACGAGCGGCAACTTCTTAAGTCCGAGCGAATAGGACAAAGACGTCAGCGCATAAATGATGACGACCGTTGTTACGCCGGCGACATAGGACAGCACGAGGCCAATCGAAAGTGTAGCCAGTGAAATCGCGATCGCGATGGGTATCGATACGTCTCCGCTCGCAACCGCCCGCTTGCGTTTGCGTGGATGTCTGCGGTCCGATGAAATGTCGATGATATCGTTGATGACATAGATCGAAGAAGCAATCGCGCAAAAACTCAGAAACGCATATATGGCGTCGCCCCATGCGCCCAGATCGGTCCAAAGTCGCGCCGCAATGAGTGGGACGAAGACCAGTAGATTCTTCGACCACTGATGAGGACGCAAAAGGCGCAGGCTGGAGATTAGGATATTCGGGCGGTCGTCGATGATCGTTTGAATGGTCGCCGATTGCTGCGCTTGGGCAACGACCGCCGGAGAGGCATTGACGACAATTGCTGCGTCCGCAAATTTCCAGACGGCTAAGGCGTCTTGGTCATTTCCGACATAAATGAAACCGCTTTCACCGAACCGCTCTTTGAGACTGTCCGCAATCTGATTTTTATCTGATGGGCCGTGTTCAAGAAAGATGACGTCGTCGAAGATTGATAAATGCTCCACCACCGCGCGCGCCAGCGGGTCTTCGGCCGTGGCCAGAAGCACGATGGGATGCCCCTTCGATTTTTCTGCTCGCAGAAATTCAAGAAGCTTCTCGTTGTAGGGAAGTGTTTCTGCATCCTGCGTATCGAAGCGGGAGACGCACTCCCGGAGTTTGGTGGCCCCTCCGCCGGCGTTTGCAAGGAGCGCCAGCAGTCCGGTCGGCTTAAAGAGCATCGCCAGCAAGCGTTCTTGCGTAAGGTTCGCACGAACGAGGCCACCCTCCAAGCAGAGACAAATCGGTTTCAAGGCGAGAGTCCGCGAACCACCAGCCGGCGCGGGCGAGTGGATTTTCTGTGCGATGTCGAAGGGCTGACCCATCAACTTTCCCTCGGAATTAAATGGCGGCATCGGGCGTTGAAACAAAAGCGATCTCTTTTCCCGTCATGAGATCGTGCGACCAGTGACATTTGGGCATTCATAGAACGGCTGAATAAAATTAGTCCTACTGCCGGAGTATTGATGGAATTTAAGAAATGTCCGGAATTGGATAGCCGCGGTCAACTCGTTAATCGAGCATTTATTGCCGAAGATCCGACGCTGTCGCTTCGGGCAGGAATAAAGGGGCTCATTCCGGCGAAGTATCAAAGTCGTCGTCCAGTTTTTTGCTTTTCGGCTTCGGCGGAGGCGGATGGGCGGGACCGGCCTCATAGATGAATTTCAAGCATCCCTGAAAGAATGCCTTTGAATGCCCGTAGCAGAGTGAAATGTCACGCGTGTCTTTCTCTTGACCGAATTTATAGCCGGCGATGACGTCGTCGCAGTCGTCGTCGCAGGCAATGCCATGAACGTCCCTGCTCAGCGCGGCTTGAGGCGCAGCAAGGGCGAAACCGACGAGCAGGAGTGTCACGACTGTCTTTGACATGAGGTACTTTGAGAGAGTGATGGCCGATGTCTCTGTATCTAAAGTGCGCACGAACCCCTTAAGGAAGAGACCGTCGGTCCGCGGCAACAGCACAAAAAAGTAAGGGCCGGTATCGCCGGGATTGCTGGCGTGCAGTCGAGCAGTAATCGTGCCAGCAATGCGCCGTCGCATCGGTCCCCTCCGGCGTTGGTTAATAGCTGTCTAAGATCGCTGACTACGGCTACCTCTGTGAGACATCGGGACGACGAACCTTTCAGCGCGCGGTCGGATACGAATGAGACTAAATTAACTGCATTTCAAAAACGCATAAATTTGATGCATCTCAGGCGCAAGCGATTTACGCGCATTTGACGGTTGGCTGATTTTCTGGCCCGAACCTTTGACAACACCCTCGACTGGGCGAATCCATGCAGCGTTTGCAGTCTCGAAGCCCTGTCGCGGCGGCAGCGCACCGGCAACTCAATTGAGCAAAACAGTGGGAAATTCGTCTTTGCCGGAAGTGTCATCACAGTTCACCACCATCGTGATGCCAGCGTTCAATGAGGAATTGTACATCGCGGCAGCGATAAACTCACTCTTACAACCGCAAGAGCCGCATGATTACGAGCTATTGGTTTTGGATGGCGGAAGTTCCGATCGCACGCCGGCAATCGTTCAGGAACTCGCCAAACTTAATCCTCGCATAAAGCTCATTCACAATACGCGCCGCACCCAGTCCGCCGCAATGAATATCGCTGCCTCTATTTGCGATCCGAGAACGACAGTTCTGGTCCGAGCGGATTGCCACGCCAGTTACCCGCCGCACTTTGTTTCCGATTGCGTCGCGACGCTGCGTGAAACGGCAAGCTCCTCGGTTGTCGTTTCGATGCGCGCCGTCGGCCGCTCGCCGCTTCAGAAAATCTTTGCTGCGGCTCAGAACAGCCGACTGGGCAACGGAGGCTCCGCGCATCGCCGTCAATCGCAGTCCGGATACGTCGATCATGGACATCATGCTGCGTTCGACCGGCAGGCGTTTCTGTCACTCGGTGGTTACGATGAAACCGTCCAATATAATGAAGATGCCGAATTCGACGCCCGTCTCGTCGCCTCTGGGCGGAGAATTTATCACGACGGCCGCTTGCTGATAGACTATTATCCTCGCACGTCCTTCCCATCTCTGGCGCGACAGTACTTTCGGCACGGCAAGGGGCGCGCGAACACGCTGTTGAAGCATAAAATGCGGCCGAAGCTTCGCCAAATGTTGCCGGTGTTAGTCCTTCTGGCCTCGGTGATTGCGCTCGCCGCTTACCCGTTCATCGGATCCATCGCGTTGCTAATTCCCGCTGGGTACATACTGGTGTGCATGGCGTGGGGAGCGTACCTCGCGGCCGAGTGCCGACAGCCGTCATTTCTCCTTATCGGGCCCGCGGCGATCACAATGCACATGAGCTGGGCCGCGGGCTTTCTGAGCCGATTTCTGCGCGGAAATTCGAACGGTCTTAACCATGCGAAATAGTTTTGGGGCGCGATTGGCACATCAATTGCTTCATCTCAACTGCTTGGTCGGTAAACCAACCCACCAAGCGCATCTAACGCGTATCTACCTCTTTAGTAGGCTTTCTGGCGGAGAGGATTACCCCAGGCGAATATCCCATTGGATCGCTAGGGAAATACTGGCGCCGTGATAGGATGTAGAGTGCAGTGGGAAGGTTTTTGGCGTTCGCCAAGTTTTGGTTGCGAGAGTCTCGGCGAAGAAATCCGCGCTGTTGCGCGTCCCGAATTGGGACCGCTGAAAGTAAGATTTCGGGACGAGATGGTTGTTTTGGGATTGAGTGCGGAGAGGGTTTCGCTATGAGACGTCGGTTTGGTTTTCTGCCATCCAATGCGTCCAGGTCATTCAAGCTCTGGGCCTCGATGCCGGTTGCTTGCAGCTTCGCAACACTGATCGCGTTGGGAACCGTTATTCCCAACGATACGACAGCTGCTGCCGATCAACAGCGCGACGGCGCGCTGAGTGACGTGATCGCGCAAAGAGGCGTTGCCTCCAATCCAATGGCTGATTACCGGCTTGGTGTACGCGATCGCGTTCGCGTCCAGGTCTTCGAGTGGCGTCCTTCGCGTGACGAAGTCTACAGCTGGAACGCGCTCAATCAGGTCTATACGGTTGACCCCGCAGGCAAGATTTCGATGCCGCTTGTCGGCGTCGTGAATGCAGCCGGCTATACGACTGAAGAATTGGGGATGATTATCTCCCGCCAGTTGATGCACCGCCTTGGTCTCGCGACCCAGCCGGACACGACTGTCGAAGTTACGGATTTCCGTCCGATTTATATCACCGGCGCAGTTGAAAAGTCGGGCGAATATCCCTTCGCGGCGGGCATGAACGTTCTCCAAGGCGTAAGCCTCGGCGGCGGCCTGTTCCGGAATTCGGCCCTCGCCGGTCTGCGGCTTGAGCGTGAATTCGTTTCGACGGTCGGTAGCTATCAGGCGCTTGAGCAGGAGCGTCAGCGTCTGCTCGCCCGCAAAGCTCGGCTCGACGCTGAGCTGAGCGGAGCTGATCGCATCGCATTTCCCGCGGAACTTCAAACCGTCAGCGCGCCTCAGGCAATCGAATCCACGTCGTCTGTGATGGCGAAGGAACAGAGCGTGTTCGATCTGCGTCGGCGCGCTAACGAAACGCAGCTGATTGCGCTTGACCAGTTGCAAGGTTCGCTTGAGCAGGAAGTCAAGACGTTGGATATGCGCGTCGACTCCCAGCAAAAGCAGATTGATTTGTTGCGTTCGGAATACGACGGCATCAAGCGGCTGAGCGACAAGGGGTTGTCCACCGCGCCGCGCGTTCTCGGTCTGCAACGGAATTTGGCAGAGCTTGAGGGTGAGAAGCTGCGCATCGAAAGCGATCGCACGCGCGCCGAGCAAGAAGTCAGCCGCACCAAGATTTCTCGTATCGAATATCAGAATAAGCGAGACAACGATCTGACCGTCGAACTCCAGACGACGGAAGCGCGCTTGCAGCAGATCGACCAGGAAGCAACTGTCAATCAGCGCCTTCTGGCCGAAACCAAGTCGCAGGCCATTGCCTCGCCGCTCCATCTTGTGACGACAGGTGGTACGACCCCCGACGGTAGCGCATCGTTGGAGCCGAAGATTCACTACACGATCGTGCGACAGGTAAGCGGCGGCGGCGTGCTGAATATCGACGCGACGGAAGATACCCTTCTGCAACCGGGCGATACGGTTAAAGTCGACATGACGATGCCGGCAACGTCGAAGGATTCCATGTCGCTTGATGCCGTCCTTCGCTCTCAAAAGCCGGCAATTCAGGAGCGGTCCGTCCAGACGACGCCGATCAGCGCGCCTCCGAGCATGGTGCCGTCCACGGTCTTTCCCGCGCCGGATCATGCCTCGCTGGAACCTGTCCGGGCAGATGTGCTGCGGCCCGATTGATCCGCATTGTCATAAAATGAGACTTCGAATGTGTGGGGCAGCACCGTTGCTCCACACATTTCATTTTGGGATCGGGAAACTGATGTCAGATCGCTGGAACGTCGGCGCCTCGAAATAGACAGAGTAAATAGATTTCGCTTGATACGGGGCCTTTCCCATTCGCTTTTCCCATTTTCCGGAAATCAGGAACGCTGTTTTCTCGCCAGCGGCGTATCCCACGCGTGTCGATGAAATTGCGCGAATTGTCTCTCTGCTGAATGGATTGTTTACATCGTTCGATGATTCGATAACGGATCAGAAATGGTGCTGTGTTATCGATGTCATTGCAATGACGACGACGGCATTCGTCAAAAAAGCTGCCTGCATGTGCAATTGAGAATTTGAATGTCGAGCGTTCGCAGGGGACTAATATTTTCAAGTTTTGAGCGCTATAGCGTCCTCTTACTGGGGATGTTGACGACCATCGTAACGGCCCGCCTGCTGACCCCGGCGGATTTTGGTATCGCGGTCATCGGCCTAGCAATCTTCGGATTGATCGACATCTTCCGAGATTTCGGCAGCGGCACCTACATTATTCAAGTCGATGATCCGACACCGGAACGCGTACAGTCCGTTTTCACCGTTACGCTGATGCTCGCGCTTCCGCTTTTTCTGTTGACCTATTTCTTCGCGGGAACAATCGCAAAATTCTACGGTCTACCAGGGCTTGAAGCCTATTTGCGTGTCACCGCGTTTTGCTTGCTGACGTCATCATTCTGTTCTCCGGCTTACGCGTTGTTGAACCGAAATCTTCAGTTCGACAAACTGACGATCCTGAGCCTGACGACCAGTTCCTTGAATGCCGTCGTAACGATCCTGCTGGCGCTCGCTGGCTTCAGCTATATGAGCTATGCTTGGGCACAGCTCGTATCGACGGTCATATATTTTGGGCTTTGCCTGATGTGGGGCCCGAAGTTTCCAATTTACAGGTTTTCGCTTTCGGAATGGCGGCCCGTCGTGAGGTATGGGGTGTATGACAGCGCCCGGGCGCTGTTATTGCATCTTGGCGATGCCGCCCCCTTTCTAGCCTTCGGAAAGACACTCGGCGCAGCGTCTCTCGGTATCTATCAGCGCGCGTTATCGATCAGCCGCCTGGCAGACAAAACGTTATTGTCTGGCTTCGCCCCCGTTCTCCAACCAGCTTTCTCCAAACACTCACGCGAGGGGCGCGATCTCGGCAAGAGTTTCCTATTGGGTATTGAGCATGTGACCGTGCTTTTATGGCCCGCATTGGTTGGAGTGGTGCTCCTCGCCCATCCGTTGGTCATGATTTTGCTGGGGGCGCAGTGGAGCAGCACCGTTCCGATCATCCAGGTGCTGGCGATGTCGTCGATGATTTGCTTCCCGCTCAGTTTGTGCCGCCCCGCTCTCATTGCCGCTGGAGGAGTTCGCGAGACAGCTATTCTAGCGATCCTGACTGTGCCTGTCGTTGTTGCCGTGCAGATCGCAGCTTCTTTTTGGGGGCTGATGGCCGTCGCTTGGAGCTTCGTTCTGACGAATATGTATACAGTCGCATTCTCACTTCATTTCGTCAGTAAACACATCTCATTGCCTCAAAACGACGTTCTGCGTGCTTTGCAAAAAAGTTTTATCGTGACGCTCGTGAGCGCGGTACCCCTGATACTCGCGGCGATCATTGCGGACGGAGCGGAGCAAATGCCGGTGGCGATCGGTGTCGGCGCGGGCATTCTCTCGGCAATCTCGTGGTTCTTTGCGATCCATTTAACGGGCCATCCCATTAAAAATGAGATAGATCGCTTATTGGATGCCGCAGCCGTGGTCTTGTTTTCACCAGCGACGGTGCAAAATTTGAAAGCTGTCAGGTTGGCTGTGGTCTCGCGGGCGTCCGTGAGAAAAGAATAATCCAAGGATAGCCGGCCAGATGGGCGTCGTCGGATCGACAGCGGTAGTGATTGCAGCCAAGAACGCCTCGGCGACCGCGGCTTACGCCGTCAGTTCGGCTTTGCGCCAATCCTTGGCCGGAGAAGTCATTTTCGTCGACGACGGATCGCGTGATGATACCGCAGCTGTTGCCGCATCCGCCGATGATGGATCGGGACGGCTGAAGATTTTGCGCCTCGAGCAGAATGTCGGGCCGTCCAGAGCCCGCAATATAGCAATCGAGTCCTCGACGTCGCCGTTCATTTGTATCCTGGATGCTGACGATTACATGGCGCCGGATCGTCTTGAGCGGCTGTTTTTAGCGGGCGGGGACGACTGGGATTTCCTCGCCGACGATCTGTTCTTCACGGCTGATTACCGCGGTGGAAACATCCTCGATAGGCTGTTGCCGAAGGCGACAAAACTGCCGCTTCAGCTCAGCCTCGATGCCTTTATTGCTGGTAACATTTCACGCAAGGATCGTGTTCGCCGCGAACTGGGGTTTCTGAAACCCGTCATGCGGAGAGAGTTTCTGCAGACGCATGCCCTGCGGTATGATGAACGGCTGCGCCTGGGCGAAGATTTGATCCTGTATGCCAGTGCGCTCCGCAGTAACGCGCGATTTAAGCTGGTTGCGGGCTGCGGTTATTTCGCAGTCGAACACCCCACGTCGTTGAGCGGCTCCCATCGCACCCAGGACATCGCCGAACTCTATCGCGCACTGACGGAACTCGACGCTGCGTTGGGTCACAATGGGTACGCGCCCTCGCTCGAAAGATTGTTAGTTTCGACTCGGAACAATAGGGACTTCCGGATTTTGTTGGATGCCAAGCGCGAGCATGGGCTTGTGGGAGCGCTTGGCGCTATCTCTAAGTCACTCGCAAGCGTCCCCTATATGGCTCGCGAAGTCGCCGAGGCAAAGCTCAGCGCAATAAAGCGAAAGCTGAGCGCCTCGCCTTAGACCGCCCTCAGTTAAGGCACCCAAATCGAATGACGCACATGCCGGCCACGACGAGGGCCGGCCCGTGTCGTTGGGACGTGGTCGGCAATGGGCGGTCCTACGAAAACTTCGCGCTCACGACGCCGAGAGGCGGCTGTCCGACGATTCGCATGCGCGATGCGACGTCCTCAAGTTCCGCCAAGCTTGTCTGCCATATTTCGGCAACGATGACGACGCCTTCGACGGCCTTGGTGACGACTTCGGTGTCCGATCCTGAGGGGAGATGCACGAAAATATTTTCGTATGACCCGCTCAGGCTTTTGATGAGTTCGCTCAGTTTCGCGACACGCTGGAGGGTCCAGAACCCGGCCGCCTCTGTCTTGTCGACCAGAAGCAAGGAGAGGGCGGGCTCGATGTCGTACTGCACGATAGCCGCTTCCGGTTCTGCTCGGCCTTCGATCACGTCCTTCAGATCAAACTGGAGATCGCCGACCAGCGAGGCCGCAAGATTTGTACGGCCAGGCTCCGTCTCGATCAGCAAAGTCCTCTTGCCAGCGCGCGCATTGAGAAGCGCAACGTTGCTGCAAACGGCGGCGTCGTCGATTGCCTTGGAGATTCCGAAGATGCCTATAGCTACCGCACCCCTCGCATTGGCCGCATCGTTGATGGCTGCCGCGGTCTTGACGAGTTGTCGGGCGTCTGGCGATTGCGGATGGCTTACGACGATGAGTGCGTTTCGCTTTCGTCGCTGCCGCCGGCCGAGGTGCTTTCCAACGATGGGTAGGCGCGAACGCCATCGCGTATCGTCGATTTCACCAAGAAGGGGCGCTCCGATATGCCTCATAAGCTGGTTGGAGGACCGCACGCGCTCGTTCAGGACAGACATGGCCAGCGCCGCTCCGGCGCCTAGAATGCCGCCAAAGATGAGAGAGCCGAGAAGAGTCAGCGTGCCTTTTGGGCTGCTTTTACGTTTTGGCGGCTGGGCTCGAGTGATGAGACGAGCGGACGTCGAAGGGTAGGACTGGCGCTGAACGGTGTCTGTGTAGGCGCGAAGGTAGCTCTCGTAGATCTTCTGATAGGTAAGCGCGCGGGAGTCGAGCTCTTCGAGCGTCGGAGCTTCCTGCGGCGTCGTCACTGGCTGGTTATCCTTCGGCGCCGCTTTGGAAGCGCCGTCTCCCGTTGCCGGGCTCGCCGGAGACGTTGGTTTGGGAAGAAAATCTAGTCCGAGATTGCTGTCGCTGGATGTGGGACGGTCAGCCAAGCGGTAGTCGCGGCGAGCCTTGAATTCCTGTACGTCGATAGCGGCTTCATTCATCAGCCTGCGGATTTCTTCAATGCGCGCCTCAAGCCAAAGACTGTTACGCCGAGCCGCGCTTGCGCGCCCGTCGATCTTGTCCTGGACGTAAGCATCTCCGAGGGTATTGACGATCTCTGCGGCCTTTTTCGGATCCGGATCCCTGTAGGAAAGCTCCAGAACATAGGAAAGTCCGACACGCTTGACGCCCAGATTGGATTGGATGGTGAGCTCGATCTGGCGCAGCTTTTCCGCTTCTTGAGCCGGCGTTGGTGGGGGGAGGGCGCCAAACAAAAGCCGTGACAGCCAGCCCCGCTCGTTAGTGCTGGCCGTAGGGGGCGGAGACGTTTTGTCGGCTGCGTCTGCTTTCGCGTCACCTTTGAGCAGTGTTTTCGCGACGCGCCCGACAATCTGTTCCGAATTGAGAACGGCAATCTCACTTTCGATCTGCGGCGTATCAAGAGAAACCACCGCCTCCGGCGTCATAATGGTTGGCCCGGAAGCCTGATTGGTCTCGATCAAAAGCTGAGCCGTTGCCGTGTATGTTGGCGTGGCCGTCAAGACATAAAGCAGACCTAATATTGCGCACGCGATTGAAGCGCTTGCGATGAAAGGCCAGAAATGCTTGAAAAATGAGATGACGTCAGCGATCGAGAGAAGCTCGCTAGGTCGAATGCCGTCGTCATCCTGATGAATGTTCGTATTTTGAACGCTGCGCAAATTATCGAAACGCACCAGAGCGACTCCCGACCCAATCCATATGTTCGAGCCAATATGACATGACGGATGGTGTGTATCTTATGAAAATTTGCGCAATACCTGATGTCAGACGGTGCCGCAGACTTTGACCATTTATTCGCTGTACGGAATAAAGATATCTTAAATTTTTCAGCAAAGCCCTTAAGGTGATCCGGGAGGCAAGTTTTCTGCTACGTTAAGTTTAGATTTCGAGGTCTTTTTTAAATCTTCAGCGGATAGATATTCGGCCACGACGGCCAGAGTCGTCGAAAGGCCAGTTAATAAAGTATTGCCAAATTGGGAACAGGAAATGCCGATCGACGGATCTGTGCGGCTGGGGGCGGACGTTAAAATTTATCACCCCGATCAGGTCAATCTTTACGGATGCACAATCGGCGATGGCACGAGAATTGGATCGTTTGTCGAGATTCAGAAAAATGCCGTTGTTGGGGAGCGGTGCAAAATTTCGTCCCACAGTTTCATTTGTGAGGGTGTCGAGATTGAAGATGAAGTGTTCATAGGCCATGGCGTGATGTTTACCAATGACCTCTATCCCCGAGCGGCAAATCCCGATGGGAGTCCGCAAAGTGAGGCGGATTGGACGGTCATTAAGACACTCGTCAAGAAAGGGGCAAGTATTGGCAGCAACGCAACGATCCTTCCCGGCGTAACGATCGGATACGGCGCGCTCGTTGGCGCCGGGGCCGTGGTCGCGAAGGACGTGCCGGACCATACGATCGTGGCAGGGCCTGCCGCGACCATCGTTCGGAAATGTGATTGAGAGTTTTACGCTTTCTGCTTCGGCAGGAGCGGGGGTATCTTGTTAGCGGGTGGCGTGAGTACGATGATTGGTATCGGCGTAATCGGGTATGGCTATTGGGGGCCAAACCTAGTTCGAAATTTTGCGGAGCTTTCGCGAGCTAAGCTCGTTGGCGTTTCAGACCTTGACAGCAAGCGACTTGCCCTAGTCGCAGCGCGGTTCCCAGGTGTTCACACCACAACCGATTATCATGAGCTGCTTCGCGACCCGAAGATTGACGCGATTATTATCGCTACTCCGGTCTCAACCCACTTTCCCATTGCAATGGCGGCTTTGAAGGCCGGAAAGCATGTCTGGCTCGCGAAGCCGATGACGGAAACGTCGATGCAGGCCGCGCAACTTGTGGAGGTCGCTGCAAAGCGCAATCTCGTTTTGCTGGTCGATCACACGTTCGTCTACACCGGCTCGATCCGGAAGGTCGGCGAGATCGTGCGCTCGGCCGATATGGGACAGTTGTTCTATTATGACTCGATCCGGGTCAACCTCGGCCTCTTCCAGCGCGACGTGAACGTCATTTCCGATTTGGCCGCGCACGACTTCGCAATTCTCGACTATCTGCTCGACGAAAAGCCCATTGCGGTGACGGCGGCGGGTTCGAACCACTTTCCCGGCTCGCCAGAAAATCTCGCGTACGTCACGCTATTCTATAACTCCGGCATGATCGCCCACGCCAATGTCAGCTGGCTTGCCCCCGTGAAGGTGCGTCAGATTCTGATCGGCGGAAGCAGCAAAATGATCACGTACAACGATCTCGAGCCGAGCGAGAAAGTAAAAATTTACGACAAGGGCGTCAGCTTCACGGACGATCCGAGGCAGATCCAGGAAATGCGCGTCGGCTACCGCATGGGCGACATGTGGGCACCCAAACTGGACAGTAAGGAAGCTTTGAGCGTCGAGGGCGAACATTTCCTCGACTGTATCGAAAAGCAGCAAAAACCTATTTCAGACGGCCAATCCGGAGAGCGTGTCGTTTCGCTCATCGAGGCGGCAACCAGTTCCATGCGCGGCCGTGGCGAAACCATTTACATTCATCGGTAGGCTTTGATGATCCCGTTCGTAGACCTCAAGACCCAATTTCATTCTATCAAGCCGGAGATCATGAGTGCGATCGAAGGCGTTCTCGAAAGCTGCCAGTTTACGCTCGGCAAAGAAGTCGCAACGCTAGAAAACGAGTTCGCGACCTACTCAGGCAACAGCATCGGCTGCGGCGTGAACAGTGGTACGAGTGCGCTTCATCTGGCGCTCCTGGCGGCAGGCGTTGGTCCAGGCGACGAAGTCATCACCGTGCCGTTCACGTTCGTCGCCACGGTCTCCGCGATCCATTATACCGGCGCAAAGACCGTGTTCGTTGATATCGATCCTCTGACATACACCATGGCACCGGACGCGATCGAGGCTGCAATTACGCCGCGAACGAAAGCCATCATGCCGGTCCATCTTTACGGCCAGCCCGCCGATATGGATCCGATCAATGCGATCGCGAAGAAACATGGCCTCGTCGTTATCGAAGACGCCGCTCAGGCGCATGGTGCGGAGTATAAAGGCCGCCGTGTCGGCAGCCTCGGCGATCTTGCGTGCTTCAGCTTCTACCCGGGCAAGAACCTCGGCGCGTACGGTGAAGCCGGCATGGTCGTCACGGAAAACGAGAATTACGCACGCACGGTCCGCATGTTGCGCGACTGGGGCGCGGAGAAAAAATATCAACATGAGCTGAAGGGCTTCAACTATCGCATGGAAGGTGTCCAGGGCGCCGTTCTTCGTGTGAAGTTACGCTATCTCGAAGGTTGGACGGAGAACCGTCGCGCGGCCGCTGAACGTTATCGAGATCTGCTTCAGGGCAGCCCCTATGCGCCGCCGCATGAGCGCAACGATGCGCGTCACGTTTATCACGTTTACGCGATCAGGACGAAGTCGCGTGCGGCGCTGCAAAGCTGGATGGAGTCCAAAGGCGTGCAGACGGGCATTCATTACCCGACGCCCGTTCATTTGTTGCCCGCGTTCCGGGATCTCGGATACGAGGCAGGTCAATTCCCGTACGCCGAAGCGGCCGCTGCCGAGGTCCTTTCGCTTCCGATGTATCCGGAGCTGAAGCCTGAAGCGCAGAAAGCCGTTGTCGATGCCCTTCTTGCATTTCCAGGATAATAGCGCCGTAATAACTTTGGGGATGGATAGGACAAGGCCATGTTGATCGAAGGTTCAAGAATACTCGTAACGGGCGGTTGCGGTCTCGTCGGCTCGACGACAATTGATCTTCTTCTGCAGCATCACAAACCCGAGAAGATCATTATTCTCGACAACCTGGAACGCGGCACCATCGGTAATGTCGACGGTGCGTTACGTGACCCCCGTGTCGAACTCGTCAAAGGTGATATTCGCGATATTGCCACCGTCCAGCGAGTGACGGATGGCATGGACTCCGTTATCCACATGGCAACCCTTCGTATTACGGCCTGCGCCGAGCAGCCGCGCGCCGCGCTGGAGACGATGTGCGACGGCTCCTACAATGTTCTCGAAGCGGCCGTCGCAAAGGGAGTGAAGAAATTCGTCACGGCCTCGTCGGCTTCGATTTATGGCCTGGCCGATGTCTTTCCGACTAAGGAAGACCATCATCCGTACAACAACCGCACCTGGTACGGCGCGAGCAAGATCATGCTCGAAGGCTTGCTTCGGTCGTTCAACGATATGTATGGACTGCCGTACGTCGCGCTGCGCTACTTCAACGTCTACGGTCCGCGCATGGACATCTACGGCAAATATACCGAGGTTCTGATCCGCTGGATGGAACGCATCGAGGCCGGTCAACCACCGTTGATCTTTGGTGACGGTAAGCAGACGATGGACTTCGTCTATATCGACGACGTTGCCCGCAGCAATATCCTGGCGCTGCAGTCTGATAAGTCCGATAATGTCTACAACGTCGCCAGCGGCACCGAGACGTCGCTGAACGATCTTGCCTACGCGCTGCTCCGGGTCATGGGTTCGAACATGCAGCCGGAATATGGTCCCGAGCGCAAGGTGAACCCGGTATCTCGCCGCCTTGCCGACACGACAGCCGCCAAAAGAGATCTCGGCTTCACGGCCGAGGTCGATCTCGACGAAGGCCTGCGCCGCCTCGTGGACTGGTGGCAGATGAAACGTAAGAGCGCTGCATGATCCCGATCATGCGCCCGATCATGGATGAGCGCGAGGCGGACGCCGTCCGCCGCGTCATCCTGAGCGGATGGACGACGCAAGGTCCAGAAGTTGCAGCCTTCGAAAAAGAGTTTGCGGTGTTCGTCGGCGCGCCGCATGCTTGCGCTGTGTCGAGCTGCACGACGGCGCTTCATCTTGCGCTGCTCGCTCTTGGCGTAGGCGAGGACGATGAAGTCATCACCGTCAGTCACACATTTATCGCGACGGCCAATGCCGTCCGCTATTGCGGCGCGACGCCGGTCTTCGTGGATATCGAAGAAACCGGCTTCAACATCGATCCAGAACTGATCGAAACCGCGATCACGCCGAAGACGCGTGCGATTATCTGCGTGCATCAGATCGGAATGCCGTGCAATCTCGAAGCAATCATCGCCGTTGCCTCTGCTCACGGTTTACCCGTCATCGAGGATGCAGCCTGCGGCATCGGCAGCGAGATCAATTGGAAGGGCAATTGGGAGCGGATCGGCAGACCGCACGGCGACATCGCCTGTTTTTCGTTTCATCCGCGCAAGATCATGAACACCGGGGACGGCGGCATGATCACCACCGCCAATCCGGAATGGGATGCGAAATTTCGCCTGCTGCGCCAGCACGGCATGAGCGTACCCGATACGGTGCGGCACGGCTCAGCTCAGGTCATTTTCGAAAGCTATCCGACCGTCGGATACAACTATCGCATGACCGACATTCAAGCCGCAATCGGCCGCGAGCAGTTGAAGCGCGTGCCTGAAGTTGTCGCCGCTCGCCGTGCGCTCGCAGACCGCTACACGGCACTATTTAGCGACAATTCCGGGATCAAGGCACCGGTTGAACCGGCATATGCGCGCAGCAACTGGCAGAGCTATTGTGTCCGCCTGCCTGATGGTCTCGATCAGAAGGCGGTAATGCAATCGATGCTCGACGCGGGAATTGCAACTCGTCGCGGCATCATGTGCATTCATCGCGAAGCCTCTTACTCCGGTGACGTGAACATGGCTCTGCCGCGCTCGGAAGCTGCCCAAGATCAATGCATCATTCTGCCATTGTACCCGCAGATGACGCATGCAGAGCAAGATCAAGTCATCACAACATTGAAGCAATCCTGCACCGTAAACGTATGAGCGTTCTATCGACTGATACCATTGTTCCATCCGGCGCGCCGAAAGGCGGACGGTCGCCGGGCTATGACTTGCGGCCTAGCCGCGGGCTGTTCGATCTGGAACTCGGTGGTGTCTGGCGCGCGCGCGAACTTCTGTTTGTCTTGATGATGCGCGACGTCCAGGTGCTTTATCGCCAAGCCATACTCGGCGTTGCATGGGCGATCATTCAGCCGGTCTTCGCCGTCATAATTTTCACCATCATCTTCGGCCATTTCGCCAGAATTTCTTCCGATGGCCTGCCGTATTCAGTCTTCGCATTCGCAGGCGTTTTGATCTGGACGTATTTTTCGGAGTCCGTTCGCCGCAGCGCAACTGCGCTCGTCACCGATGCCGAGCTCGTGCGCAAAATCTACTTTCCGCGTCTCATTATTCCGCTCGGAAGCGTCATTGCGCCCTTGATCGAATTCTCGATTGGCTTTGTCATTCTGCTTCTGCTGATGTTCTGGCACGGGCTATATCCGTCCTGGCATATTCTTGCCATTCCGCCGCTTCTGCTGGTGGCGGGCACTCTGGCGCTGTCAATGGGACTCTGGCTTGGCCCGCTTAACGTGCGCTTTCGCGACATCAAGCACACGCTGCCGTTCATGCTGCAGATCTGGATGTATGCGTCGCCCATCGTCTATCCGCCGAGCCTCGTACCGCCAGAATGGCGTTGGGCTTATTCGCTCAATCCGATGGTCGGCGTCATCGACGGTTTTCGCTGGGCCGTCTTCGGTCAAGGCCAGTTGAACCTCGATACCTTGGCCATCAGCGTGGTGATAATTGCCGCCCTACTTGTCAGCGGCTTGGTCTTCTTCAAACGCCAGGAGCGCATCTTCGCGGACGTCATATGACGACGAATGATATTGCCATTCGCGCGCGCGGCCTCGGCAAACGCTACAGGCGGGGGCAGCGCAACAAAAGCAACTCGTTCCGGGAAGTCCTCGTGGACGGCGCCAAGTCCCTGTTCGGCTCGTGGAGCAAAACGGACGACGCGAGCCCATCGCCGGATTTCTGGGCCTTGCGCAACGCGACGTTCGATATTGCGCGCGGTGAAAACGTTGGCATCATCGGGCTGAACGGTGCCGGTAAGAGCACACTTTTAAAGATCCTATCGCGCATCACCACGCCGACGGAGGGTACGGGTCGCGTCGAAGGGCGCCTCGGCGCACTTCTCGAAGTCGGCACCGGCTTCCATCAGGAGCTGACGGGCCGCGAGAATGTTTTTCTTTACGGCTCGATCCTCGGCATGTCGCGCGAAGAAATCGCCCGCAAGTTCGACGCCATCGTCGCCTTTTCCGAGATCGCTGATTTCATCGACACGCCGGTTAAGCGTTATTCGAGCGGCATGTACGTCCGTCTCGCGTTTTCGGTCGCTGCCCACCTTGATCCGGACATTCTTCTTCTCGACGAGGTTCTGGCCGTCGGTGATTTTACGTTCCAGCGCAAATGCATCGACTTTGCGCACGAGCTTGAAAGGAAGGGCGCGACCATCCTGTTCGTGTCGCACAACATGTTCTCGATCAAGTCGATGTGCCAGCGCGTTATCTATCTGCGGCACGGCGAGGTCGTGTTCGACGGGCCAACCGACGATGGATTGAAACTTTATGAGGCCGATTGCCGTCTCGCCGTTGCGCCTTGGTTCCACCCGGATCCGGATGCGCCCGCCATCGACATCACCGATATCGAGCTCATTGGTGAAGGCGGCGAGCGCAAGCAGATGTTCGATTTCGGCGAGCGCATGACGATCCGAGTACATTACGACGCCAAGGATCCAATCAAAGATCCAGACATACGCATCGGCATCAACCGCTCGGACGAGGTCCACTGCAGCACGTTCAGCAGTGTCGCTGACGATGTCGGCTTGAGCGTACTCTCAGGCCCCGGTGAAATAGAGCTGACGACGCCGCCGATCAAGCTCGTCTCCGATCTTTACACGCTGACGATTGCGGTTCGTGAGAAAAAATTTGGCCGCTTGGTTGTCGCGCGCATCGGAGAAACATTTCACGTCCGCCACCCCATCTTCGCGTCGAATGCATTTGGCGTCATGCATGAGCGTGGGGAATGGCAGCACTCGGGTGCAAAAGTCGTGGGTAAGATTGGGCCGCAGCGATGCGCATAGAAAACGTGGCTCTTACTGCCGATGAACATGGCGCATCGCCGTCGTCGCCCGGCGCGGATCGGCATGCGCAGAATGCGGACCGCCAGATCGCGCGCATGAAGAGCAATTACGCTATCTTCGATTCGTATGTCGCGAAGGCGCAGAAAAGCCTTGAGCGGGGAAATCTCGAAACAGCTGGCGGCTACGCATTGATGGGAGCCTGGGTTGCGGCCCATATGCATTGCGGCTTCTTTGCGAGCCCGCGAATTGAGCGCATTCTGAATAAAATAGGTCGTCAAATTCCGTCTTCTCTGCCTACTACGGACAGAGCAGGGCGACCGGACCAGGTGAAGCGCGTTCTCCATGTCAGTGGCGAAATCACCGCTGTAGGAGGGCTCGCGACGATGTTGCGGCGCTGGATTGAAAGCGATCCAGGCCGTGAACACTCGGTCGCCCTGACCCAGCAGTACGATCAACCAAGCGCCTTGATCACGGCGGCCGTTTCGCGCGCAGGCGGCAGTATTCATCTGCTCAGCCGTGCCGGCGGGCTGGCCGCCAAGGTAACAAAGCTGAGGCAGCTCGCAAGCGAGCACGATCTCATCGTCCTGCATATACCGAATTCGGACGTCGTTGCCCCGATCGCCTTCGCCGAGCCGAAGCGCTTTCCGCCTGTCCTTTTTCTCAATCACTCAGATCACATGTTCTGGATCGGATCGACGATCAGCCAAGTCGTCGGCAGCATGCGGAAAGCAGCTCTCGATATCTGCGAAAAGCGCCGTTACGTTGAAAAGAAGCGTAGCGTATTGCTTCCGATCCTCGTCAGTCCCACTGCGCGGACGAAGGACAGGGAGGCGGCGAAGGCGGCGTTGGGCCTCGATCCCTCGGCGCTGCTTCTCATCTCCGTTGCGCGGGCACAGAAATACCGAACGATCGGTGGTGTTTCGTACGCGGATACGCACTCGGAGTTGCTCAAAAGGTTCCCGAATGCATTGTTGATGGTCGTCGGCGGCGGCGAGCGGCCGGATTGGGCGGATGCGAGCGCAGCCGTTGGCGGTCGTATTCAATCACTGACACCGCGTGATCCGAAACCCTATTTTGAAGCCGCGGACATCTATCTGGATTCCTTCCCGTTCTGCTCAGCGACATCAATGATGGAAGCTGCGGGGTATGGGCTGCCTTGTGTTTCTCGTTTCGTGCTGCCCCCCGAGGCGCGAATTTGCGGCATGGATCATCCCGGCCTCGCGGGGCCACTGGTTGAATCGACAAACGACCAAGATTATATCGCAGGCCTCGAACGATTGATGTCGGATCCGAAACTGCGCGCGCGCATCGGTGAAGCGACCGAGAAATCCGTGCTGGATGCCAATGTCTCACCCGGCTGGAATAAATACCTCGAAGCTGCGGTTGCGCGCGCACTTGAATTACCTCCTGTCGATCTCGAAGCCATTCTCAGCGGCGACTTCACCGAGAAGCTGAACTTCGGCGAGCCTGACACGCGCCTCGAGGATATCTACGGCTTCGCGCCGCCCCAGGCTGCGATCTTGCGCCATCATCTCGGGCTGTTTCCGTTGTCTGAGCGCCTGAAGCTTTGGATTGATGTAGCGAGAGCGCGAGCGTTTCTCGGATGGAAGGATGCCGTAAAGGGGCTCTTCCGCGAAAGCTTGGTTTTCAAGTTGAAGGATACGCGCGCGGTGGCATTGTCGGTCTGGAGGCCAAGCCAGTGAGCGAGGTCGCCATTATCATCCCGTATTATCAGCGCGAACCAGGAATCCTTCGCACCGCAATTCAGTCCATTTATGCGCAGGAGATCCCGCTGGGCGTGACCGTCCGCGTCGTGATCGCAGACGATCAATCGCCAGTGCCCCCCGAACCAGAATTCGCAGCTTTTTGGCATTCGGAAATCTCCGTTGAAGTCGTCAAGCGTGAGAACGGCGGCCCGGCGAAAGCACGAAATACCGGCTTGGACACAGTCAGGCATGCAGACGTCGTAGCGTTTTTGGATTCCGACGATTTCTGGGACCCCCACCATCTTGCAAAGGGACTCGCTGCACTCGCGCAGGGCGCGGAGTTTTATTTCGCGAACAACTTCTACGAGGACAAGCGCACCTGGTTCGATGGGCTCGAAGGCATCGACGCGCTTAAGGCCGCATCAAGGCTCGGGGATGAGGGCATTTATCACATCTCCGGAGCCGGCATTATGCCGTTTATGCTTCAGGACTGTCTCGCACACACATCGACCGTGATGTTCGACAACCGCATCCACGGCGCAATGCGTTTCGATGAAGATCTCGCCTTTGCCGGAGAGGACTATCTCTTCTGGCTAACACTGTCGTCCAAGGCGAAAGCCGTCGCGTTTTCCGCAGCGCCGATGGCTGCTCGGGGCAGAGGAATGGACCTTTACCGCGGGGCGCTCGATTGGAACCGTCCGGAGTGCATCCGCAGACTTTTCTACGCGCTCTTACTTCATAAGAAAGTTCGGGAGCGGTTCTGCACGACGAGTGCATCCAAAAGCGTGATCGACGCTAAGATCGTCAAGCTGCGTCAAGGCATAATCTATCTTCTGATCCGCAACGGTCTTGTCCATCGCCGTATCAGCGGATGGATCATTCGCGAGCTTGCACGCAAGGATCGTCGGTTCTGGGTCGAGTTTCCTCGGAACGCTTACGAGACGATCTCAGGTAAGTTGCGCGGAAACTTCGAATTTCCGATCGGATAGCAATCGAGTTAGAATTTGAGGCGCACACGTCTATCCGACGTTACCCTCTTTGGTTGCGAGATTGCGGTTGCGAAGCACAGATGCGAGCAGTGCGGCTCGCAAAGCCGTTGGTCGAATGAGCCGGACAGCCGTCACATGTGGCAACGTCACAAATGCGCCGAACAACGCATGTCTCGCGCCTTTGAATTCGCCTGCGGTTGATCGCTTGACTGCTTGGCCGCAGAAATAATCGAAATACTGCCAGACCGACCCGAGATACGCGCGGTAGACTTTGCGCGCGGTAAGCCGCTCGAGCGGCGGCTGCCGCGATAGGAAAGCGTGCCGGCGAAAAATGCGCTTCGTGTATTTCTGCCGTGTGCGTTGCAATTGATCGAAAGAGCCAGGATCCCGCTGGCGGAACAGTACGCACGGCATCTTTACGAGGCCGATCCTGCCGTTGCGAGCAATGCGCAGCTGCCAGTCCCAATCGGAATCGCCGATGAGGCTTTCGTCCATCAGACCGTATTTTGCGACGGCGTTGCCTCGGAAGACGCTGCCTCCCACCTGCGGAAAATATCCACTCAGCATCATGTCGAACACGTCGCCGTCGGAAGGCAGAGCGCCGGGCCAAGGCTCGCCTATTGGCTGCCGCAGAGTATTCGTACTCACGATTTGGCTGAAAACGGCTTCGTGGTCGGGATGCGCGTCGAGAAACGCGATATGTGGTCGGATATGCTGCGGAGTCCACAGATCATCGTCATCGAGGAACGCGATGAATTCGCCTGTCGCGCGCCGCATTGCGAGGTTGCGTGCCGCCGCGCAACCATTCTTGTCCGTTTTCGCGTAGATCCCGCTGAATTCGGCAACGACGGTCGGCGTCTCGGGTGTCGTTCCATTATCTCCGACGAGAATCTCGAATGTCAGGTCCGGCCCCTCGAGCGCGCGAATGCTGGCGAGAGCTTCCCGCAACAATACGGGACGGTCCCGAGTCCCGATGATAACCGACACTCGTCTGGGCGTCGTCGCCGTCATATCCATTCCTCCCAGCGGTCGAACACGCCGGCAAGCGAGGCACTGAAAATGCGCGAGTCGTCGAAATGGGTGACGAACGTGCGCGGTACAGTATAAGCGGGCCGCGTCTCCTCCGCCTGCGCATAAATGATCTCATATCCGGCTTCGCGCGCGGCGGTGGCCGCAGCGGCGCTCCAGTTCAATGATTGGCCGAGTGGAATGGCAAATGTCGTTGGCGCAACCCCCAACCGGTCTTCGATAATCTTTCGCGAGCCAGACAGCTCGTCAGTCAGAAAGCGCTCGCTGATCTTGCCAAAGTCGGGATGGGTACGAGAATGGCTGCCGATCTCGACGCCGAGGGTCATCAAGTGTTCGAGATCTTTCCAGGATACGATCCGCTCCTGGTGATAGGCATTGGTGTGGTCTGTCCAATCCGTAACCACGAACAGCGTCCACGGAATTTCGTATTCTGCAAGAATGCGGGCAGCGTGTGTCGCCACGCTCCGGCGACCGTCATCGAACGTAATCGCAAGATCGCGTTCGCTTCCGAGGCCTCGCGCAATTCGCGACGGCTCGACGAACGTGTAACCCTTCTTGAGCGCCAGCTCGATCTGCGCCCGGAATTGCCGCTCGCTGACGTCATTGACGCCCATTTCCGGTTCGTCGATGGAGTGATAGCAAAGAATGCGGCCATGAGGCTTGAAGCGTTTCTGGCCGAACGTGGCGAGGAAATTCCGTTCCCCCCACATCCGCGCCGCCGCCACGTGCCTGCGTTCAAGGCCCGCCGCTTTAGCCAGTGATTTAACCTGCTGCCGCATTCTTTCGGACCCCGTTAGCCCAGCTAGCGACTTCTCTTCATTGACCAGCCCGGTGCAAAGACTATGCCCATCGTAAGCTGGCCGACGATCATTAACGCGATGTGGCCGTCGATGAAGAAAGACTGTCCCTATAGTACGGGAATTGCAATGCAGTCACGCCATGAACTTGGTGTATTAATTTGGGCTTCGGGTCCGATGTCCACTAACCCAATCGGAGAGCGTGTTGTCCCAAAGGATCAGGGGCTTTGACGGCCTGCGCGCGATCGCATTCTTGCTCGTTTTTGTCAGCCACAAAGTTATTATGCCGGTGACAGATCGCATCGGATCGCTGGCGGTTTGGATTTTTTTTGTTCTGAGCGGCTTTCTGATCACCCGCATTTTGGCGGGTCAAAGATCGAAGATCGAAATGGGACGAACGTCCCGTAAAGAGGCACTGCTGGGCTTCTATCTGACTCGGGCTTTTCGGATTTTTCCGCCCTACTACGCATTGCTGGCGGTGCTGGCCATCCTGGCCGCGAGCGGTCATTACGATCTTGGAGACGCCGGGCGGCAATGGGCTAATCTGCTTTTCTATTCGAATATTTATATCGAGCGTCACGGTTGGCGGGACGATCTCGGCCACTTTTGGAGCCTGGCCGTCGAGCAACAATACTATCTCGTCTTCGCACCGCTCGTACTGTTCCTGCCGCGCGCCGTCGTATCCAGATTATGCGTTGCCCTGCTAATCGTCAGCATTGCGGCAACTGTCTTGTTCATCGCTGATCGCCGTCCGCCCATTACCTTCGACGTTAATTCGCTCGTAAATATCGGACTGTTTGGCTTTGGCGGCCTGGCCGGACTTTTTGCCGACCGGCCTTTGCCGCGATGGCTGTTGAACGATTGGGCGATCGTGATCGTGTTCGCACTCGTCCTGTCGCCGCCAATTCTACTATCCAATCCCGAATTTGCTGAACTTAGCCGTCCGGCAGTCGGCTTCTTGGCAGCCTGCCTTCTCGTTCAGATTACGCAATGTCAGGATGGTCTCGCGGTCAGAGCCTTGGATCTGGCGCCAATCCGCTGGGTGGGCGTGATCAGCTACGGCGCCTACCTCTTCCACCCAGTGATCCATTCCAACGCGTTTCTTGAATTTTTTGGCCTGCCAATTCCGCTGCTGCATCGGTGGATCGTGGTGCTCGATTTCTTGCTCACCATTCTCTTCGCGTCGGCATCCTGGCTATTACTGGAACAACCCTTGATCAGACTTCGCCAGAGGCTGACAACGCGGCAGCTCGATGGTGTGCGGGCCTTTCAAAAAGGCTGAGCGACGGTTTAGCCACCCCTAGCCATTTGCCGTAACGGCGGACAGGCGCGCATCTCACCACTTACATCTTTTGGTTCGGTTGGCTTTCACAGGGCAATATTTGACAATTGGAGTGAGCGGAAGAGACCTAGTTCATTAAATTATAAGTGCGTTTTGCGGGGTATATGTTCCAGATGTCTGTCGTTTCGCCGCGCGATTTTTCGGTAATTTCGCGTTCGGATGGCGGCGGCTCAGAGGCTAGGCTGCTGCCTGCAACTTTAGCTCGCGCCGACGAGCGCGGACGCGTGGAGGTCGAAGGCGAAGCGTCTGTGACCCGCGCGCGGCGTCGCCTGTGGGCGCTCTACAGCATCAACGCCAGTCCTGAACAGACACCGCCACCTATCGGCGGCCGTTTCAAGCGTGTGTTCGACGCGGTCGTCGCATTCGCGGCTTTGATCCTGCTTGCCCCATTACTGCTCGTCCTCGCCGGCGCCATCAAGCTGACGACTGGCGGCGATGTGATTTACCGCCATCGAAGGGTCGGTTTTGGCGGCAAGTATTTTTCATGTCTCAAGTTCCGCACGATGGTGCTAAACGGCGACGCGGTTCTCCGTCGCCACCTCGAGACAAATCCTGCAGCAGCCGACGAATGGCGGCGGACGCGCAAGTTGGCCGATGATCCACGGATTACGGCACTCGGATATGTGCTCCGTAAAACAAGCCTCGATGAGCTGCCCCAGCTGATCAACGTTCTTCGCGGGGAAATGAGTTGGGTCGGCCCTCGGCCGATCGTTGCAGAGGAACTGCATTTCTACGGCGACAGTGCCGTCGAATATTTCAAGGCTCGCCCCGGCATTACCGGCTTGTGGCAAATCAGTGGTCGCAGCCTGGCAACCTACGATGAGCGCGTAAATTACGATCTTCGATATGTGCGGGATTGGTCGTTTGCAAAGGATCTCGTAATCCTGATCCGTACCATCCCAGCGGTTTTGAATACAGGGCAGGCGGCCTAGCTAGCGGCTCTCGATGGCGCAGCGCCATGTTTGGCAACTAGAGGTAGCGTCCAAAAAGGGGAAGGGGGGGAAATCATTTATTCCAGAAATGGGGCAGTGATCCGGATTCTGAGCAGTTTTTATTCAAATTACATTCATACCCACATCTGATGACCTATAATGAAACAAATCATAAAGCGTAAGTTGTAGAACTTTTGCGTGCGTGGTCTGATAATCAGCCATCGGAGACGGCAGTGTGCGCTATTTATATGGTAAACGAGCGCGTGTAAGACCTTGGTAGAAGAAACAAGAGTGCCGTAAAATAAAACTTATTTACTTATGTAATTTCAGCAGCTTGGATAGCATGCATTCACTATGGCACCAAAAAGCCGGCATATAAATGGCTTAGATCTGCGACTATGGCACCAATAATGCAATCCGAATTTATTAACGAGGTGCTGCGTTTTCGGTCCAATTGTAACTAAAATTGGTATAAAAGAGAGTGGGCCATACTACGTCATACACCTCATCGTGGCGGTAGGTTTGGAGTTTTTGTATCGTGCGTACGTCCTTCCGTGAGACCGGGCCCGTCGTTCCTTTGGCGATGGGCAAAACACCTTCAAATACCAACAAAGCGCCTTTGGAGAATGCGCGGTCTGAAACCGCGCAATTGAAGCAGCCCGGCATTTCGGCGCTAATTGTAATTGAGCCGCGCTCTTTCGTGCGCAACTGCATTGTTTCAAGCCTTTCCAATGCAACCGAAATAAAAGGCGTCGGTGTCGGCAGTGTCGCGGAATATTTCGACAAGCTCTCCGATGTCAGGCCCGCAGTCATCATCGTATGCGCGATGGATGACAGCAGCTCCGACATTTCGAGCCAACTCGAACAGCTGAAGAATGCTGGCGTTAACGTTCCAGTCATCGTTATGGCCGACGCGAATAATGTCGATCTCATCCTTACTGCGCTCAACGGCGAGGCTAACGGCTTCATTCCCGCGGATATTTCGCTTGAAATAGCGGCGCACGCTCTGCGGCTCGTTATGGCCGGCGGCAAGTATTTCCCAGTGAACGGCCTACTCGCGGCCCGGAAATCGTCCGCGGCGTCCGCGCCTCGCGAGGCGCCGCCCAAGACCACGCTTTTCACGCGACGCCAGATCGCTGTCATCGACGCGCTTCGCAAGGGTAAGGCGAACAAGATTATCGCCTACGAACTGAACATGTGTGAAAGCACCGTGAAGGTTCACGTCCGTAACATCATGAAAAAACTTAACGCAAAAAATAGGACTGAGGCTGCTTATTTGGCGGGTGAGATGCTCTGCGCTGACCGATAGTCAACCGGGCAATCGCAACTTCCGCATCTATGCGGCGAGTGATTTCTCCTCGGACGGAGAAGCCGATCGGCTTTAAGACATAAGTAATGCTTAGAGTTTCACCCGCGCCGACCGTCTCGGTTCTGATCGCCAATTACAATTGCGCTCAATTCCTCGGCGGCGCGATTCATTCGGCATTGAGGCAGACGTTGAAGCGCCTCGAAGTCATCGTCGTCGACGACGCGTCGACAGACGGAAGCCGAGAAATCGCGCGGGATTTTGCCGCTCGCGATCATCGCGTCAGATTGATCGAACTGCCCACCAACGCTGGCCCGTCCGCTGCGCGCAACGCCGGACTTGCTGCGGCTGAGGGAACCTGGGTCGCCATTCTTGATAGCGACGATTTCATGCACCCGGAACGGCTGCAAAGGCTCGTCGAGGAAGCCCGGGCCGGAGCGGATATCTGCGCCGATGACCTGCTCGTATTCGGCGAGGGACGCCGTCCTGGCGAGCACCTTTCAAAAGCTCAGCGACAGATGGCCTATATCTCGCTCGCCGATTTTTTGAATTCGAACCTCATCTACGGGACCGTTCCGGCGACAGGCTACCTCAAACCACTTTTGAACTTGGCGTTCTTACGCAAGCACACCCTGACATACGATACGGCGCTGAAGATTGGCGAAGATGCCGATCTTATCGCGCGGGCCCTTGCTGCGGGCGCCAAATATCGCCTGATCGACAGTCTTGGCTATTTCTACCGCAAGCATCCGAATTCGATTTCTCACCGTTTGTCACGCGACGACCTCCAGCAGATGCTCAACGGCGACATGCGCCTGAAGGCGTCGCTATCGGCTTGTCCCGTTGAAGTCGCCGAAGCGTTCGCTCGCCGCCAGATATCCATCGAACGCGCCTTGAACTTCGATCGTCTCGTTACGGCGATCAAATCTCGATCGTGGTCGCAAGCTCTCCAGATTGCGATCCACCATCCCAACACGATCTCGGCTCTGGGGATGCCGTTGGCTGCGCGGCTCCAGCGTCTGCGCCGAATTCAAGTTTCGAAAGGCCAGTCTGAGTCGACCAAAAAGGCCTGTTTGATTTCAAGACAACGCATCATCGGGCCGACAAACGGCAGCTCCGCGTATGTTCTGGGAATTTGCCGGGCGTTGCGAGACGACGGCTACGACGTAACGCTCGTGTCTCCGAACGCCGGTACCATCGGGCGCTTGCCAGTGTTTCGTCTTCGTCCGGAAATGTCGGTCTTCAATCAAATTTTTCTGCGTGGCGTCTGGAAGCTCGGAAATATCTGCGTCAGCAAAGACCCACGCATTGCACTTGCGGCCGTGATGGCCAAGATTGCACGCGCCCTACGACGCTTTGGCGTGGAACGCCTCTCTTATTGGGATACGCCGGCGCCCTATGTCATTGGCGCGCCTTGGCAACGCGACGAACTTCTGTACGTGGCTCGGCACGCTTCGAAAAGTGAACTGGTCATCGCCGATTATGCGTTCACCACGCCGGCAATCCCGTTCGCGCTTAGCGAGTCGGCGCGCAGCCTGGTCGTCATGCACGACCTTCTTTCCGTGAGAGAAAGTCGCTTCAAGGACGCCAAGCTGCCTGACTCGGTCAAGACTTTGGACGAAGCCAGCGAGATGCAGCTTCTTGGTCAGGCCGATGCGATCATCGCTATTCAGGATATCGAGGCGAAGCACGTCAAGGCTCGTCTTCCGGATCATACCGTGCTGCTGTCTCCCGTCGTGTGCGCATCAGTCGACGCGCCTCAACCAGGCGCAGGCAAAAGCGTGCTGTTCATCGGGAGCAATACGGCTCCGAATGTGATCGGCCTGAGATGGTTTCTGGAATTTTGCTGGCCGCAAATACGTGCCGAAAATCCCGACGCTGAATTGGTTGTCGCCGGCGGTGTCGGTTCGCAATTTCCCGAAGGTGCGCCCCGAGCCAAGTTCTGCGGCATCGTCGACAACCTTGCCCCTTTCTATCGCGAAGCCAGCGTTGTTATTTCGCCGCTGACGGTAGGCTCCGGACTGAAAGTCAAAGTCGTCGAGGCATTGGCCCAGGGCAAGGCCATCGTAGCGACTACGGTGTCCGTCGAGGGGATGGGGGACGACATCGCATCGGCGCTTAACGTCTGCGATGACCCTGTCGCTTTCGGCAATGCAGTCAGTGCACTCTTATCGGACAATGAATTACGCCGCCGCCGCGCGGATGCCGCCTACACCTACTTCAAGCAACATTATTCTCGCGAGGCCTGCATCCGTGAACTGCTCGCCTACGTCGACGGGCGGTCGGACGTATCGGCGTCGACGGTTTGCAGTCTTGCTCCCTACGCTCATCGAGGCACGTCGATCGAAGTCGATTGTGTGCGCTGAGCGATAACTCCGAAGCCGGACAAAGAGATGCCAACAAGCTACTGCATCGGACAGGACGAGGGGATCGAGCTTTCGTTTGATAAAAGCAGAGCAAGGCGTGCGCGCGAGAACATCAGCATCGCGTTTTTTGGGCATGACTCGAACGAGAGCACCATCCGAAAGCGCGTTTGCGCATTGCAAAGAAATGGTGCCGACGTTACCGGTTTCATGTTCGCCCGTCGCCGTGAAATGGCATTGCCCCCCCCAGATTGGAATAACATCGATCTTGGAGTGACCGAGGACGGGCATCACGGTCGTCGTTTGTTGAGCTTGATGCAAGCGATTGTAATTTTATGGCGTCACCGTGCGGTCATTCGGCAGGTCGACATTCTTTATGCACGCAACATCGACATGCTTGCGCTGGCTTGGTTGGGCCGCCTTTTGGCGCGCTCCCGGGCAGCGATTGTCTACGAAGCGCTCGATGTTTATCCGGCCTTTACAGGTCGCGGCGTCAAGGCAGCCATCCTGCGCTTCCTAGAGCGTCGGCTGTTGGCTTGCAGCCGACTGCTGGTTGTGAGCTCTCCCTATTTTATCGACCGTTATTTCTCGCCTGTTCAGAGATACACGGGAGAGTGGTTTCTTCTTGAAAACAAGCTCGGGCCAGAGAACGAGACGGTTCATCCTCTGTATCACATCCGCAATCAAAGCGACGGGCGTGCTTGGACGATAGGTTGGTTCGGTGTTCTTCGCTGCAATCGCAGTCTAGAGATTCTCCGCGCGATGGCGTCTCGGCTCGGGAGTCGGATTGCCGTCCATATCAGGGGCGTTCCGTCGGAACCGGACGGGATTACACGTGAACTGCTCGAATCCGTCGCAGCGGAAACACCGAATATATCCTATTTCGGAACATACCAAAATCCGCGCGATCTTCAGGAAATCTATTCCGCGGTCGATTTCGCCTGGGCGATCGACTTCAGCGCCTGGGGTGCCAACTCCGATTGGCTGATACCGAACCGGCTTTACGAGGGCGGCCTATACGGCGTGCCTGCATTGGCGCGGGTAGGTACGGCCACAGGCGACATTGTAGAGCGCGACAATCGCGGCTGGACGTTTCGCGAGCCAATGCAGGAAACGGTCTCCGATTTTCTCATTCATCTCGATGCCTCCGGCTACAACGAAAAAGCAAACGCGTTGCGTCAAACCGAACGCGCTGTGTTTGTAGACGTGTCCGACACGTCTCGGCTCTTGTCTCGACTGCGAAACCTTTGTCACCCGGCAGAAGCCAGCCGGCTTCCGGAACATCAGCCGTGATAAGAATCCCAGCAAACGCCACCGAGACGATTACGGGGCGCGAAACCAATGCGGTTAAGCGCATCGACACGATCGATTCTCTGCGCGGTTTGGCGATCCTGCTCGTCATCTGCTTTCACTATCTTGTTCGCTGGGCACCCCCGTTTTTTCCTGACAACCTCTATCAGTATTCACAGGCCTATTCGCCGCTATGGGAACTCGGCCGCTTCGGCGTTGAATTCTTCTTTGTCATCTCAGGTACAGTCATCGCGCTAACGGTCGAGAGCTCGAGTAACGCAATCGACTTCCTCTTCAGGCGGCTTTCGAGGATATACCCGGCGCTTATCTGCTCGATCTTCGTGACGTTTTTTATCGCCAACGCTTTTGGTCCCGAACCCTTCCATCGCGGTGTCGTCGACATCATTTCGAGTATGCTGATGCTTCCCGCCGTTCTGCCGTCGAAGTGGAACTTTCAGTATGTCGATGGTGTGTATTGGAGCTTGGCCGTCGAATTTAAGTTTTATGCGGTGGTCGCCATTTTTCTGATCCTCTTGGGCCGGCGGGTCTGGGCCGGGATCATTCTGTTCGGCATTCTGGGCGAAATTTGCTTTCACATCGCTCCTAACCTCGCTGATAAAATATTCATTCACCAATATATGAGCTTCTTTCTCTTCGGCGTCGCGATCGCCCAATGGCACTTCTCCCGAAACGCTCTCGCGGCCAGTCTTTGTCTGATGAGCGCGGTAATTCTTTACGTCCTTAATCTCGACTACGTCAGCTTGCTCGATCAGCCGTCTGTTGTGGCGGCGCTCTTCGTCGCGACCGGGGTCGTTTTGATGGGTGTTCTGATTTGTCTGAATGTTCCGCTCAGTTGGCGGCCGCTGCTGCTTGTTGGTCAGGCATCATATTCGCTGTACTTGCTGCATGAAAACATCGGGATAACGATCATCTCAAATCTGAAGGGACTAGGCTTCGGCGACATGACCGCTATCGCGATCGCCTTCGCGTCGATGCTTGCGCTGGCAGTTACGATGTTTAACCTGCTCGAAAAGCCGGCTCAGCGCGCCTTGCGGCAGATGTGGAAGGCATTTCCCGTCTTTAGCGCAGCCAGATCCAGTTCGGCAGTTTGAGGGGACGGCTGAAAGCGATGACACGAAAACACAAATCCTCGCAGCGATCGCGCCGCCGCCTGCTGAATTACCCGCTCGCCGCCACGACGTTTTTCTTTGCCATCTTTAACGTTCAGATTTTTTCGCTGATTATTCCATTGCTGATAATGGCGGTCACGGGCCTCTGCGCTCTCAAGTTTCACCGGGAGCTTGTGGGGTATGGTGCCGAACTTAAGGTCGTGCTCATTTTTCCGGGGATTGTCATGCTGTCGGCGACCTGGTCAGACGTGCCGACCATCTCGCTTTGGTATGGTATCCAGCTGCTTGTGACGATCTTTGTCGGCATTCTCATCGGCATCTGCGCGACAAGCCGAGAAATTGTTCGTGGCATTTATTACGCGATGGCAATCGTGGTCATTGCTTCCCTCATATCCGGTCAAACTGGCCCGTCGGCGGCGGGTCCGGTACTCATCGGAATAACGGGAAGCAAGGACGCAATGGGGTTCGTGGGCCTTACGCTGTTCGCCGCTGCCTTGGGGGTGGTCACGGACTCAGGTCAGCCGACGTTGTCCCGCTTGTCGACGCTCGTCTTTCTTCCGCTCGGCGCGGGTATAGCGGCCGGCGTCGAGGCGCTCTCATCGGCGCTTGCGGCCGTCGGCTTCGCATTGGCATTCTTGGGCTTCCTAATGCTCAAGCGGTTTGACCGATGGTCTCGCTGGACATTTGTAGTCATTGGGCTCATCGCCGTGATGTTCGTCGCCTTGGCCCTTGCTGGCATAGGGTTCTCGTCAGACCGCGTGCTTGCCGCCTTCAACAAAGATCCGACGTTGACAGGCCGAACCACGCTTTGGGACTGGGCCGATATCTGGATTGCGAGAGCCCCGTTGCTTGGACATGGATATAAGGCATTTTGGCTCGGCGACTCGAATGAAACGGCTTCAGTGCTGTCGATGTTCGGGCAGACGGATGGACGCGTCTTTCAGTTTCACAATACCTTCCGCGAAATTCTGGTCGACCTGGGATGGGTCGGGTTACTTGCGTTTCTGGCTGCTGCCCTTGTCTTTGTTTATTTCGCGCTGATGAACGTCATGAATTTTCCATGCAGCACGACGGCATTTTTCGCGTCGATGCTATTATTGCTCGTCGCTCGCTCACCATTTGAATCGATAGTTCTGGTTTTTTACCCTTACACCGTGTTGTTTTACGCCTGTGGAATTGCCAGCTTGATGCCTCGGCTCAAATTGCGGCATAGGACACCGATGCCACGTTGGCCATCGTTGCCCAACGCTGAATTGACTCCCTCAGTTGGCATTCAACAAACCCGGTAGGTCGATCTCGGCCTGCGCCGAATTCACCGCGAGGGCATATATGCGTTTCATGAGTTTCCCCCACCCTCTGGGCGCAGTGACGCTTGTCCTTGTCGTCTGCTTGCAGCTCTGCTGCGCCGTCGTTGCCAAAGCCCAATCGTCTGAACCCTCCGGTACTGGGACGACCTATTATGTGTCGCCGACTGGGGATGATTTGAATTCGGGAACAGCCCCTAACGCGCCTTGGCGCAGCCTCGGGAGGATACAGCAGTCCGTCTACAATGCCGGAGATTCAATTCTCCTTGAGGGCGGCAAGACATTTGTAGGCTGTCTTCAGATTTCGCGCGGGATGCTGCGCGGGACCGCGGAACGTCCGGTTACGATCGGCGCTTATGGGCATGGAAAATTTCAGATCAAATCGAACTGCGCCGGGCGTCTCGTGGCAGCGATCGACATCGTCGGCGCCAGCGGCGTTGTCGTGCAGGATTGCACTCTACGCGGCAACGGCGGCAAGACGCCCTTTGGTGTTTGGATTCAAAACCCTTACGACAATGACGCCGCTCGAAACATAACAGTTCGACGATGCGACATTAGCGGGTTCTTCACCACCAGCCCCGGACAGAATGGAGCCGAGATTTTTGTTACTGGCCACCCGGGCGCCGGACTCGATGGTGTGAATGTCATCGACAATGTGCTGCACGGTTCTGACGGACCGACAAGTCCGGACAATAACGGGCTTTATGGCTTTGGACGCGACAAGAACGTCCGAAACATTCTGTATCAGGGCAATGTCATTTACGACATTGGAGGCCGGCCCGGCGGTACCAACGGGGCCGACGGCAACGGCATGATCGCCAATGGCGTCACTGGCGGCCTGATTCAAAACAACATTGCGTACAATCTCGGCGCCAATGTCGATACCTGCGGTGGGCCATCCGGTTTCTGGGCGTATAGCTCAAGTCACATCGTCATTCAGTTCAACGAAGTCTACAACGCCAAGCCGAGCAAATTCGTCAAAGGCTGCGATTGGGATGGCTTCGATCTCGACGGCTACGTCACGGACTCGGTTCTTCAATACAACTATGCTCACGACAACTGGGGTGCCGGCTTTGCCGCATATATCGACGGCGAGTGGGGGCGGAATATCATTCGCTATAATGTCGCCGTGAACAACGCCACATCGTGGGGCGCTTCCTACTTCGGAAACATCGTAATTGCGAGGGGAGCCGACTCGCCCCAGCTCAGTATTTATAACAACACGCTGATTTCCAACGGGCCGTCGAACACAACCGCCGGCATTTCCATTCAGGGAAATCCCAAGGGCGCGATCATTGCAAACAATCTCATCATAGCACTGAATGGAGCGAACTACATCAATACCGGGTCAGAACTGCCTGAGGTTCAAATCCTCTCCAACAGTTACTATTTGACGGACCAGTTCGCCATTCGGTGGCGCGATAGAAACTACACCAATCTTGATACTTGGCGGCAAGCGACGGGCAACGAAACGCTCGATGGCAAGTCGACGGCATTCACCGATGATCCGCAACTTGACACCACCGCCCTGGGAGAGATTTGCGGCGGCTATAAGCGATCGTGTCCGCGTGCGGCATTGCACGTCTCGCAAAAGCTGATGGGGCGCGCAATTGATCTGACGAAGCCGCCATTCAATCTTGATGTCGGATCTCGCGACTACGTCGGCAACAAAATTCCGCAGTCGGGATCGGGCACCGGCTATGGGATCGGCGCGGTTGTCGTAGATAAGTGAACTGGCGTAGATGCGAGCCAGCAGGGAAGTTCACGGCCTAGGTGCGTCTTGCGGAACCATTTGCGTCGAGCGCGATTTTCGTTGCCGCGCGATCCAAGCCTTCCCACGCTCCAGCATCAGGTAAATCACCGGCGTCGTATAGAGCGTCAGGATCTGCGACACGACCAGTCCGCCGATAATGGTGATGCCGAGCGGCCGGCGCAATTCCGAGCCGGGGCCGATGGCGACGGCAAGCGGAACAGCACCCAGGAGTGCCGCGAGCGTTGTCATCAGGATGGGCCGGAAGCGCTGCAGGCACGCGTCATAGATGGCGTCATGCGGGGAAAGCCCAAGCTCGCGTTCGGCGTGGATTGCGAAATCGACCAGCATGATGCCGTTCTTCTTCACGATGCCGATCAGCAGAATGACGCCGATGAGTGCGATCAGCGACAGATCCATATGGGCGAGTTCGAGGGCCAGCAGCGCGCCGAGGCCCGCGGACGGCAACGTCGATATGATCGTCAGCGGATGCGCGAGGCTCTCGTAGAGAACGCCGAGTACGATGTAAATCGAGAGCAGAGCGGCGACGATCAGCAGCGTCTGGGCGCGCGCTTGCTCCTGAAATGCTTTGGCATCGCCGGCGGGCTCGGCCCGGATGCTTTCCGGCATATGCAGTTTCTGCAGCGCCTGATCGATCGCCTGCAGGCTCGTGTCTATGCTGACACCCGGCTTCAGGCTGTAGTTGATGGTGACCGCCGGGAAAGGTCCCTGGTGATTGACGACGAGCGGCGCGATGCCTTCAGTCAATGTCACGACGCTCGACAGCGGAACCTGCCGCCTTCCGTCAATCGTCGGTACATAGATGCGCGACAGATCTTTCGGCTGGCCCTGGAGATTGGGGTCCACCTCGATGACGACTTTATATTGATTGCGATCGGTATAGATCGTCGAGAACTGCGTCTGCGAAAAGGCGTTGGATAGCGCGGTGTCGATATCGGCGATCGCCACGTTGAGGCGTGAAGCGACATCGCGGTTGATGTTGACGTTGAGCTGAAGGCCGCCGGATTCGCGATCCGAGCTGACATCGACGACACCGGGAATTGCGCGAACCGCGGTGAGGGCTTTCGGCACCCAGGCATAAAGATCGTCGGCGTTAAGCGACCACAGCGTGTATTGATAGTCGGCTTTGCCCGAGCGGGCACCCGCGCGGATATCGCGCGACGGCATCAGCCGCGTCGCCAGCCCGACGATCTTGCCGAGCGGCTTCCTCAGCCGGTCAATGACTTCCGCCGTTGGCACGTTGCCGCGCTCGCTGAGCGGCTTGAGGCTGATGAACATGCGGCCCTGGTTCTGCGTCGGATTGAAGCCGCCGGCGCCCATCGACGAACCGATGTTGTCGACGGCAGGATCGGCGAGGATGACCTTGAGCGCCCGGTCCTGGAGCTTCTTCATTTCGGCGAATGAGATATCCGCATTGGCTTCGGTCGCCGCGATGATCAGGCCCGTGTCGTCCTCGGGCAGAAAGCCCTTCGGCAGTACGCTGTAAAAGTGCACGGTCAGGAAAATCGTCGCGATGAAGACGCTCAGCATGACAAGCTGATTACGCAGCGCGATCCTGAGAGTGAACGCATAGGCGCGCACAACCATGCTCAGCGCACCTTCGAAGATACGGTCGGCGAGGTTGCGGTGTTCTTCGGCGCCTTCCTTGATGAAGTGCGCGCAAATCATCGGCGTGACGGTCAGCGAGACGATCGCGGAAATGACGATGGCGAAAGTCAGCGTCATGGCGAACTCGTGCAGCAGCCGGCCGGCAATGCCGGTCATGAACAGCACAGGAATGAATGCTGCGACGAGCGAGACGGAAATCGAGATGACGGTGAAGCCGATCTGGCGCGAGCCTTCCAGCGCCGCAGGAATGGGCTTCATGCCCTTTTCCATGTTGCGGTAGACGTTTTCGATCATCACGATTGCGTCGTCGACCACGAAGCCGACCGCGACGGCGAGGGCCATCAGCGTCAGGTTATTGATGGAATAGCCTGCCGCCCACATGGCCGCGCACGTTCCGGCAAGCGAGAGCGGCACCGTGATGCCCGCGGCGATGGTCGGCGTCGTGCGCCGCAGAAAGACGAACACGACCGACATGACGAGCAGGATCGTGAGACCAAGCGTGAACTGCATGTCGTGCACCGAAGCGCGGATCGTCGTCGTGCGGTCGGACAAAATGGAAATGTCGACGCCCGCCGGAATCCATTCCTTGAGCTGCGGCAGGATCGCCTTCACGCGATCAACGGTGTCGATGACGTTGGCATCGGCCGTCTTGGTGACGATGAGCAGCACGGCGGGTTGCAGCCCGTAGCGTGCGAGCGAGCGGGCGTTGCGCGTCGCTTTTATGACCTTGGCCACGTCGCCGACCTTGACCACATCGCCGTTCGGCATGTTCTTGACGATGATGCCCCTGTAATCCTCGGGCTCTGTCATCTGCGAATTGGACTGCAGCACAATCGTCTGGTTCGGTCCGTCGATGGAGCCGATCGAAGACAGATCGTTCGCCGCCTCGACGGCGTTTTTGACGTCGTCGAAGCTCACGCCCATCGAAGCCACGAGCGTCGGATCGACCTGAATGCGCGTCGCCGGCTGGTCGGCACCGCTGACATCCACATCGGCCACGCCTTCGACTTGCGAGATACGTTGCGCCAGGATCGTGTCGGCGGTGTCGTAGATGTCGCTGGTCGTCATCGTCTTCGACGTCAGCGCCAGAATGAGAATGGGCGCCGCTGATGGATTATATTTGCGGTACGTCGGCACCTGCGGAAGATCGCCGGGAAGATCGGCCGTCGCGCTGTTGAGGGCGGCTTGAACGTCGCGCGCTGCGCCATCGATGTTGCGGTTGAGGTCGAACTGCATCGCGATCGATGCCGAGCCGAGCGAGCTGGTCGACGTCATTTCCGTCACGCCCGCGATCTCGCCGAGTCGGCGTTCGAGCGGCGATGCAACGCTTGCTGCCATCGTCGCTGGATCGGCACCCGGTCGCGACGCCATGATGCGGATCGTTGGAATTTCGATCGACGGCATGCTGGCGACCGGCAGCATGAAGTATGCGACCGCGCCCACCAGAAAGAGCCCGATGGCGAGAAGGGCTGTGCCGATCGGCCGTTCGATGAAGATGCGTGAGACGTTCATGCGCCTACTCCGCAGCCTCGCGGTTACCCGCGGTGATCGCCCGTGATTGCTCCGGCGCAGCGGCAACCGGTTCGCCATTGGCGTCGAGCGCGCGGCCGCCAAGCCGGGCGCGCAGCCGTTCCATCGCCAGATAGATGACGGGCGTGGTGTAAAGCGTCAGCAGCTGGCTGAGCAGCAAGCCGCCGACGATGGTAATGCCGAGCGGGTTGCGCAATTCCGATCCCGTTCCGCTTTCGAGAGCCAGCGGCAATGCGCCGAACAGCGCCGCAAGCGTCGTCATCATGATCGGTCGGAAGCGCAGAAGTGCCGCTTCCTTGATCGAGGCCCGCGGCGATAGTCCACGCTCGCGCTCCGCTTCCAGCGCGAAGTCGATCATCATGATCGCGTTTTTCTTCACGATGCCCATCAGCAGGATGATGCCGATCAGCGCCACGAACGACAGGTCGTTGCCCGTCAGTTCCAGTGCCAGCGCCGCACCGATGCCAGCCGACGGCAACGTCGTCAAAATCGTGAACGGATGAATGAGGCTCTCATAAAGCACGCCGAGCACGATATAGATCGTGACGATGGCCGCCAGGATGAGCCACGGCTGGTTCTGCAGCGACTTGGAAAACTCCGCCGCGTCGCCATAGAACGTGCCCGATACCGTCGCGGGAAGGTCGATATCCTTCTTTGCCGTGTCGATGGCCGCGAGCGCATCGCTCAACGACGCGTTCGGCGCCAGGTTGAAGCTGATCGTGATGGCCGGGAACTGATCCTGGTGGCTGATCGCAAGCGGCGCCGTCTCGTACTTGATTTTCGCGACGGCCGTCAGCAGCACGGGCGTCCCGGCCGTCGTTGATGCAACGTAAAGCCGGTTGAGGCGTGACGGGTCGCTGCGATATTGCTCGGCGGCTTCCAGCACGACGCGATACTGGTTCGCCTGCTCGTAAATCGTCGAAACCTGCCGTTGGCCAAACGCATTGCTCAGCGCATCGTTGATGGCCTGCATCGTAACGCCGAGGCGTCCGGCGACGACACGATCGACGTCGATCCGCGCGATCAGGCCGCCATCGACTTCTTCCGTTGCGACGTTGCGCAGGAACGGCGATGTCCTGAGCGCGTCGGCCATCTTCTTCGACCACTCAGTGACCTCGGCGCTGTCGGTGCTGGCGAGCGTATACTGATAGCGTGCGCGGCTCGACTGCGTTGAAATCTGCACGTCTTGTACCGGCTGGAAGTAGACCATCGTGCCCGGCGCGGTCTTGACCTCGCGCTTCAGGCGCTGGATCACCTCGACGACGTTGGACTCGCGTTCGTCGCGCGGCTTCAGCATGATCTTGAGGCTGCCCACATTCTGGGTCGCATTGAGCTGGCCGATGCCGACGATCGAAGCGACGCCGGCAACGTCTCTATCCGTTGCGACGATGGCTGCGACGTCCTTCTGCAGCTTCGTCATTTCGGTGAACGAGATCTGCGGGCTGCCCTCGACGACGGCGGTGATGGCGCCGGTATCCTGGTCGGGCAGGAAGCCCTTCGGCATGATGACATAGAGCCAGATCGTCAGGACCACGGTCATCAGCGCCACGATAAGCGTCGCGCCCTGATGCCGGAACACGAATTCCAGCGAGCGGTCGTAACCGGCGATCACGCGCTCGATGAAGCGGCCGATGATGCCCGACTTCTCGTCATGGCCGCCGCGCAGAAGCTTCGAACACATCATCGGCGTCAGCGTCAAAGACACGATCGCGGAGACGACGACGGCAATCGTCAGGGTCATCGCGAACTCGCGGAACATGCGCCCGACGAGGCCCGTCATGAAGAGCAGGGGGATGAAGACGGCGATCAGCGACAGCGTCAGCGAGATCACCGTGAATCCGATTTCGCGCGCACCATCGAGCGCCGCCTTCATCGGCTTCTCGCCCTTCTCGATGTGGCGCACGACGTTCTCGATCATGACGATGGCGTCGTCGACGACGAAGCCGGTGCCGATCGTCAAGGCCATCAGCGACAGGTTATCGAGACTGAAGCCGCAGAAATACATCACGCCGAACGTGGCGATCAGAGAAACCGGCAGCGCCACGCCTGCAATGATCGTCGCGCGCAGCGAGCGTAGGAACAAAAGCACGACCATGACGACGAGGCCGACGCTCAGGACGAGCGTGAACTGCACGTCGCGGACGGAAGCCTCGATCGTGCCGGTGCGGTCGCTGACGATCTGCAGATTGACGCCGGCCGGCATCGAACGTTCGACGCGGGGCAGTTCGTCCTTGATGCGGTTGACCGTATCGATGACGTTGGCGCCGGGCTGCCTCTGAACGTCGACGATGACCGCAGGCTTGCCGTTATACCAGCCGCCAACGCGTGTATTCTCCAGCCCTTCCGTGACCTTCGCGACGTCCTTGACGCGGACCGGCGCCTCGTTCCGATAGGCGATGATGACGTCTTCATAGATGTGCGCCTGGTCGATCTGGTCGTTGGCGGCAATCGTGTAGGATTGCTTCACGCCGTCGATCGAACCTTTCGGCCCCGAGACGTTGGCGCTCGCAATCGCGGCGCTGAGATCGGCCATGCTGAGGCCGTAACTCGCCAGCCGCGAGACATCGGCTTCGACGCGCACCGCAGGCTTGATGCCGCCTTCGATCGATACGTGGCCGACGCCCGAGACCGACGCCAAGCGTTGCGCCAAAAGCGTATCGGCAAGGTCAGACAGCGACCTGAGCGATTGCGTATCGGACGTCAGCGCTAAGGTGACGATCGGCGTGTCGGCCGGATTGACCTTCGAATAGGTCGGCGGGTAGGGGAGGTTTTTGGGCAGCGTCGAGCCAGCGGCATTGATCGCTGCCTGGACGTCCTGCGCCGCGGCGTCGATATCGCGGTCGAGGTTGAACTGCAGCGTGATGCGGCTCAACCCGAACGAGCTCGTAGAAGACATCGCTGCGAGCGATTGGATCTGTCCGAACTGGCGTTCGAGCGACGCCGTAACGAGCGTCGACATCGTCTCGGGGCTAGCGCCCGGAAGCTCGGTCGTCACCTCGACGGTCGGGAAATCGACCTGTGGCAACGACGAGATCGGCAGCGCGAAGTAGCCGAGAATGCCGCCGAGGATCGTCGCTACTGCAAGCAGTGACGTCGCGATCGGACGGACGATGAAAAGGTGCGAAACGCTCATGGCGATGCGCCGTTATCCTGGTCGTGGTGGCGGCGATGTTTGCCGTGGCGCTGTTCGTCGCCTGACGTCGAGCCGGTAACGAGCGCGGCTTCCGTCGGCAACTGCGCGGCCTGCGCGTTCTGATCCGCCGAGGTCGACTTTTTGCCGTCCGGCGACTTCTTGTGGTGCGGCTTGTCGGTGGCAGGCGCGGATGTGCCGTCATTAATAGAGACAGTCGATCCGTCCTTCAGACGGCTGAAGCCGCTCGTCACGACCTTGTCGCCCGGCTTGAGGCCTTCGGCGATGACCGCGAACTTGTCGTCCTGGCGCGAAACCTTGACGGCACGCATCTCGGCGGTGTTGTTGGGGCCGATGACGAACACATAGGTTCCGTCGGGTCCGCGCTGCACGGCTTCCGTTGCCACGACCGTCGCGTCTTTGACGGTATCGACCAGCAACCGCACATTGACGAACTGGCCCGGCCAAAGCTGACGCTTCTCGTTCGGGAATTCGGCCTTAAGCTTGATCGTGCCGGTTTGCTGGTCGACCTGATTGTCGATGACCTTCAGCGAGCCGGTTTCGAGTTCCGTCTGGCCGTCCGTCGACAGCGCCGTCGCGACCAGCGGACCGGTCTCGATGGCTTTGATCAGGGTGGGCAACTCCTGCTGCGGCAACGTGAAAGTCGCTGTGATCGGCTGCACCTGCGTAATCACGACGATGCCGGTGGTGTCATTGGCGTGCACGAGGTTGCCTTCGTCGACGAGGCGGATGCCGGTACGGCCGTCGAACGGCGCCACGATCGTCGTATAGCCAAGGATTGCCTGCGCATTCTCGATGGCCGCGACGTCGGATTTGATCTGCGCTTCCTGTTGCTTGATCAGCGCGACTTGGGTGTCAATCTGCTGCTGGGAAATGGCGAGCGTGCCGACCTTCTGGTAACGGTCGAGGTCGCGCTTGGTGTTGGCGAGCAGGGCTTCGTCGAGCGCTTTCTTTGCTACGGCCTGATCGAGCTGCGCCTGATAGGTCGCCGGGTCGATCTTGGCGAGCAGATCGCCCTTCTTGACGTCCTGGCCTTCCTTGAAGTTGACGCTCAAAATGCGGCCGTCGACCTGCGCCCGGATGGTCGCGGTGTTCAGAGCTTTAACGGAGCCGACGCCTTCGAGATAGATCGGCACGTCAGCCTTCGCGGCGTCCTTGGCAAGAACGGCAACTGGGCCGCCGAAGCCGCCGCGCGCATTCCGGCCTTTGGCGCCATCCTCCGGCGCTCCGCTGCCTCCGTGCATCGTATAATAGACGCCGCCCGCTATCGCACCGATAACGACGACCGTAGAAACCCACCGGAGTAACGCCATAGTCTCTTTGCTCTCGTAAGAACTTCACATGCCGGGCTGAACGATTGGCACGCGGAAGCTCTGTCCCATACACCCGGAGAAGAAAACGCACCGCCCTGCGGAATCCGTTGCCCTTCGTGTGATGCTTCTGCATCACATGACCGAGGTACGCATGGGCCACCGGAATGGCCGAAACATGCCGCAAAGCCTCCCGGGTCGCGGGGCCATAACGAAAACTCGCACGGCGCCGCTTATGCTCTCAATTATCATATCTTGCTTGCAGCGAGTGACGCGGCGCAACACTCGGAAAGCGCGATTTTTTTTGCGAGTGCGGGAGCAACTTAACGAATTATCTGTCCTGGCGCAGCAGGATCGTTAAGGGCTCCGGCCTAGTGTGGCCGCCGTCTCAATGCGCACTGAGGCCTGGAAGTGAAATTTCTGCATGATGAAGGCGGGTGGAAGTGGTCATCCGTCCACAAGGAGCAACTTGCGAGTATCGCCCGGGCAACGCCAGCGGCGATGGCTGGTTACGCGATCAACGTCCTGCTGGCCACCATCGCATTCAGCGGCCTAATTCGATGGCCTGCGCTCGTGCTCTGGACGCTCTTTGCATTAGCGATTTGCAGTTTTGTCGGCATTCGGTCACTGCGTAACCGTGCTAATCACCGGACGTCTGCCAACGGCAGAAATACCTCGCGCCGGCCGGCCCGAAACGCCTTGCTGTTTAGTGTCCTGCTGGCGCTGCCCTGGAGTCTGCTTGGAACGCTATGGACCGGGACGGTTGCCAACAGCGAGGTCATCATTGTTGCGCTTGTAGTCGGCATGGCCGCGAGTGGCAGCGTCTTGCTCTCTCCCATTCCTGCCGCCGCGATCCTCTATGCGGCGACGATCCTGATCCCGTTGGCGGTGAAGTGCGTGTTCATCACGCTCGACAACCATCTCATTCTCGCCGCACTGGCGCTCAGCTATTTCATGTTCCTCGTCGGCCTCATTGCGTCGAACGCCCGGATTTTCGCCGAGCGCCTGGAGGCCGTCGAAAAACTGAAGGACTCCTTTGCCGCCCTGGTGTCGGCGCGCGAAGAGACCGAACGTGCCGCGATGACCGACGGCCTGACGGGTGTCGCCAACCGCCGCGCTTTCATGGCCCGCCTCAACACGCTGGCCGCCGATCGCGACCAGTCGCCGGAATATGGCGTCTTCTATATTGACCTCGATCGCTTCAAAGGCGTCAATGATGCCTTCGGTCACGCGGCGGGCGACGCGGTGTTGCGAATGGCGGCGTCGCGGATCGCGAAGGTCGTCCGTGACGGCGATCTGGTCGCGCGCCTCGGCGGCGATGAGTTCGCTGTCGTCGCTCAGGAGATCTGCGGCCGCGCTACGGCGCAGGCTCTGGCCGTGCGTCTCGTCTCGGCGTTATGCGATCCGTTCTTTCTGGAAGGTCAGCGCGTGCAGATTGGCGCGAGCGTTGGCGTCGCCATCGCTTTCGAAAGCGACTCTACCGGCGATCAACTGCTGACGCAGGCCGATCTTGCGATGTACGCGAGCAAGTCTGCGGGTCGCAACGCGCACTGCGTTTTCGAGCCCGACATGCTGCGCTCGGTGGAAGAGCGCCAGGCCGTCGAGCAAGGGCTGCGGAGCGCGCTTGCCAAGAACGAATTGGAACTCTTTTTCCAGCCGATCCACGGCCTGACCAAGAATGAAATTGCCGGCTTCGAGTGTCTCATTCGTTGGCGGCACCCGCTGCGCGGTCTGCTGCCGCCCGCCCAATTCTTAAGTATAGCCGATGAAATCGGGATGGCGAACGATATCGGCGGCTGGGTGATCGAGGCTGCATGCGCCCAGGCCGCGAAGTGGCCATCCGATGTCGTCGTCGGCATCAATCTATCGCCGTTGCAGATCGCCTCCGACGACGTCGCGCAACGCGTCGAGCGCGCGCTCAAGTCATCGGGCCTTCCGGCCAATCGGCTCGAAATCGAGATCACCGAGACGAGTTTGCTGCAAAACGATCCTGTGACGCTCGATCAGCTCAAGCGGCTGAAACAACTCGGCGTCTCGATCGCACTTGACGATTTCGGGACCGGCTATTCGTCATTGAGCTATCTTGTCAGCTTCCCGCTCGATCGCATCAAGATCGATCGGCTGTTCGTCAGTCAGCTTGGGCGTTCGCGCGAAAGCGATCTCATTGTGCGCTCGATCACGCAGCTTGCGCGCAACCTGAACTGTACGGTTGTCGCCGAAGGGATCGAGACAGACGAGCAGCTTCAAAGGCTGCGCGCGCTTCATGTCGGGTTCGGGCAGGGCTATCTGTTGGGAATGCCGATGCCCGCCGCCGAGGCGACGGAATTTCTGGCTTCGGGCAAGAGCAAGGCTCTCGCCCAAAGCGCTTGACGATTTGCTTGCTGGCTAGGCGACTTTGGGCACGAACTTCAAAGCCACGCCGTTCATGCAGTAGCGCAGGCCTGTCGGTTTCGGACCGTCTTCGAACACATGACCAAGATGTCCGCCGCAGCGGTGGCAATGAACCTCCGTGCGGGTCATGAAGTAGCTGTTGTCGGTAGACGTCTCGACCGCACCATCAAGCGGCTTCCAGAAGCTCGGCCAGCCGGTGCCGCTATGATACTTCGTTTCCGACGAGAACAGTGCAAGCTGGCATCCGGCGCAAAGGTAGGTGCCCGGCGCGTCGTTTGCATCGAGCGGCGACGTGCCAGCACGTTCGGTGCCCTGCTTGCGCAGCACGTTGTACTGCTCCGGCGTCAGCTCTTTGCGCCACTCCGCGTCCGACTTCGTAACTTGGAATGTCTCGGCCGAACCTTCCGCCGCCAAGCCGGTTGCCGATTTAAGTGCTGCGACGCCACCGGCCAGGGCAAGCCCGAGCCTCGAAAAATCGCGACGTGAATACATCGATCGTCACCTTGGGTTTCGTTTCCTTGACCGGCGCCCTAAACGCCGTCTGCTGGAGAGTACGTTGCCTCTCTCTTGTGTGTTTCAGCCGTTGACCGGCCTTCTCGTTAAAGATCCGCAATCTCGATGCGTTTCTCAACTGCGATTTCTGTAGGGCTGAGCTGGCATTTATAGCAGAGCATTTCAACACCTGATGCTGCAGCAGCCTGAAAAGCGGCGGCATATGCGGGGTCGATGTCACGCGCGAGCTTGAAACTCTCTGCATCGCTGCGCTGCACAAGAAAAACCATCACGGCGCGGTGGCCCTCGCCAACCATGTTTGCAAGTTCGCGCAAGTGTTTGGCACCGCGCTCTGTTTTGCTGTCGGGAAACTCGGCGAGGCCGTTCTCGCGCATCAAATGCACGTTCTTCACCTCGACATAGCAGTCGCGATTATCGCGTCCGCCCGAAAGCAGCACGTCGATGCGGCTGTTGAGGCCGTATTTCACTTCGCGCCGCAACATCGGATATCCGGCGAGCTCGACAATCGTTCCGGTCTCGATGGCTTCGGTGACGAGCGCGTTCGGTCGTCCCGTATTGATGCCGACGAGGTGCGGACCCGTCCCAAGGTCGGCCTCGATCATCTCCCAGGTATGCCGGTATTTACGCGTCGGGCTGTCGCTTTCCGAAAGCCAGACCCTCGAGCCGGGCTTCGTTAGGCCGAGCATAGAGCCCGTGTTGGGGCAACTCGCAGTGACGGTGACGCCGCCTGCGGTCGTGACGTCCGCGAGAAAGCGCTTGTAGCGCTGGATCAGAATGCCGGGCACGAGAGGGTGTGTAAATTTCATGGATCAGGCCATATCGGCGTTCGGCGCCGCCCGGCAAGTATTTTCGCCGCGCGTTCGGCGGTGCTATGACGGCGGCTGAAAGCAGCGATGGACGAGCGAACCTTGACGGAAGAACGGATTGTTACGGCAGCCCTCCTGGTCATCGGCGACGAGATTCTGTCGGGCCGCACCAAGGATGAGAACATCGGCGCCGTCGCCGAGCATTTGACGAACATCGGCATCCGCTTGCAAGAGGTGCGCGTCGTCGCCGACGATGAGGATGAGATCGTCTCGGCCGTCAATGCGCTTCGCTCCCGCTACACCTATGTGTTCACGACCGGCGGCATCGGTCCGACGCACGACGACATCACCGCCGACAGTATCGGCAAGGCCTTCGGCGTTTCGGTCGACATCGACGCCCGCGCGGAAAAGCTGCTTCGTGACTATTATACCGGCCGCGGGCTTGAGGTGACGGCTGCGCGCTTGCGCATGGCGAGAGCCCCCGCTGGTGCCGAGCTGATTGACAATACGCTCTCGGTCGCGCCGGGGTTTCGCATCGGCAATGTGTTCGTGATGGCCGGCGTGCCGAGCGTCATGCGCGCCATGCTCGCAAGCGTGACGCCGATGCTGGAAACCGGCGCCAAGCTCTTGTCGATCACCATTCCCGTCGATCGCCCCGAAAGCGAGATCGCGGATATCTTCTCGAAACACCAGCAGCGCTATCGCGACGTGGCGATGGGCAGCTACCCGCAATTGCGCAATGGCCGCCCGGTGTCCGACCTCGTGCTGCGCTGCTCGAATCCTCAGCGCCTGAACGAGGCGGCTGAAACGCTCAAGGCTGCGCTGAACCTTTGAGCGACGCTGGTGTCGCCCTATCAGGCGCCGCGAGGGGCGCTGCGATAGGTGCCGGCGCAGGCTCGGGAGCGCTGGGCCTTATGGTTCCTGATGACTGTTTGTTGCAGTCCGGCGACCACGTGTAAGCGCTCCGATCGCCGCAAACATGCGGATCAAAGTCCTGCGGACAGTCGCACCTCTTGATGCGTATTGGTCTCAGCACGGACGTGGCGGATGGCCCCGTCGCGTCGGTGCTAGGTCTTGGCTTGGCCGGTATCGCCAGCGCGACCCGTTTCGCGTGCACGCGCTTTTTGATGGTTAGTCGCTCGACCGGCGGATCGCAGACACAACCGCTTAGAAACGGCAGCAATGCCAACGCAATAGATCCCAGGAATAGACGCAAAATTTCCCCCGAAAATCCCCGTATTTGCGGCCCCCGCGCGAGATGAGACGCATACGCCCTATGCGGCGCAACCGGAGAATTTCGTTCGGCTTCGTATTACGCGCCGCATGATGCATATACGCCTCAGCAACCGTGGCCGTGGGGGCGCATGCGGCACACCGTTTCACCTCCGTAGAAATGGAGCCAACTCAGTCACGCAACGTCATGAAATAACTTGTGATTGCTTGAGAATTGTAACGGCAATTCTTGGGTTGTCGTGGTGCATCGCAAACTCTATGGTCCGGCGCTGCAGTTGGTGTTTTGTTCCAAGGCGGATGGAACGCACGGAGGAGAACGGCGCGTAGGCCCGTGCCGAAGAAAGACGGGAGAGTAGGGATGTCATCGAGTATTCGTCGCCGTGCGCACGTATGCGCAGCGGCATGGGCTGCCTGGAGTGTGCCGGCAGCCGTTGCAACGGTGTTGGCCTTCAGCGCCGCCCCTGTCGAAGCCAAGACGCCTGGCAAGACATACTGCTTCAACCACACCTGTCACCGCGTGCTGAGCATCGCCGAGATGGTCGCCATTGTTGGCCAGGACACGGTGCTCCAAGCCTCGTACTATGACGACTGTCGCCGCGATCGCTACAACCCATGCGGATTGACGTCATCTGGCGAAGCCTTCCGCCCCAACGAGGCCGACAGCGCCGCCAGCCCGATCTATCCGGACGGCACGATCCTGCTCATTCGCAACCCTGATAATGGCAATGCCGCCGTCGTTCGCGTCAACAACGCCGGACCGTACTGGCGTCAGCGCAAGCTCGACGTATCGCGCGCAACCGCGCACAAGCTGGGCTTTGCCGGAAGCGGCGTTGCGAAACTCGAAGTCCGCGTGATGTCGGCGCCATCCATCGTCGACGCGACCTATAAAAGAAATCGCCGTTATGCGCCGGTCCCGGGTTCCATCGGGTCGTTCGCATCGCTCGACCAGGCCCAGGGCGGCATGATGATCGCGATGGCGCTTGATGCCATGTCGACGTCGGTCTTCGCGCCGGTCGCCGGCAAGATGCTGACAGCGGTGAAAACCATGAAGCCCGCATTGGCCAACGTCCTGCGCACGGATTCAACCCGTGTGGCGTCCGTTGACGGAACTGTGCCGGCAAGCATCGCGGTGAATTTCGAAAAGTCGGCGGCTGCGGTTGAGAAGCCTGAGGCCAAAGCTGAGGCGCGTTCGCTTGTTCTCAGACGGGCGACTGTGGCGTCGCGTTCGGTCAAGCGTTCCCCCGCCCGTTCGGCACGCGTCGCCAAATGGCGCAGCAAAACGCGCTGGGCGTCTGCGACGTCGCGCCGTCAGTTCAAGGGCAGCCGGTCGGCGTCGTCGAGGTCGAGCAGGAGCGTCCGCTTCGCAACCGGCGCCTCTTCGACGAAGAGATCGTATTGGACGTCGAGAGCATCCAGGAAGGCCGCCGCCATATCCAAGAGAGGCCCGAGAGCCATGCGCGCGGCGACCAGGAAGCTGTCGTCGATCGTCAGGTCCGACGCTTTCCGGATGGCCGCTGCATCGGGAGCGATCAGTCCGCGGCTGCGAACGTAGGCGATGATCTCATCGCCCGTGTCGAAGTCGAGTTCGCGCGCGTCGCCGCTTTCCTCGACCGCGTCGAGCAGAATGGCCGTGCCCGCCACAAACAACCGCCCGAGCATACGAAAACGATCGTCGTATTCCGAGAGCGCTGCGGCATGGCTGCGCGCCTTCAGGACGCGGGCGACAAGCATCAGCTCAAGGGCGCGGATCTCGTCGGCAATCTTGCGCTGACGCATCACGAAGTCTGCCGGCTCGCTGGTGTGCTCCGCGAGTTCGCGCCACTGGCTGCCGCGCACCATGATGTCCTCGCCGGCGGCGAGTGCAGCGTCGAGGTGATCGGCCAGCATATAGACCGATAATGGCGCCTGCGCCCCACCGAGTTTCATCTTCAACTCCGCATTATTTCTCAAGCACTTGGATACGACTGAAGCGCGTTGATTCGCTATTGCCGAGCGGCGTTTACCCAAGGTGCAAAAGGAACGGGGAGGACTGAGGATAAGGTGTGGAAGCGCATAGCGGCTTCATGCTGGACACAATCAAAAACGCAACAAACAAGGCGTTTGCGGTCTTTCGCTGAGAATCGCTGTGATTGATGCGGCGTATACGTCCGATGAACGCCGAAATGTTTTCGCGCCTCGATGTGGCCGAGACGACATATAAAGCCGTCGCAAAAATGCGACGAGTGCCTCCGAGGCGAGGCGGCCGTTCGAAAAAAATCTTCCGAGCATTTGAAGTCTTCTTCTTTCTCTTTTCTGGAACCGCCGCCTAGCGTCGCGTTGCAGCTCGAGACCGGCTGCGGCTCTGCTTGGGAAAGAAGACAATGAAAATTGCACGATTGATTTTGCTCGGCGCCGTCGCTCTCGGCGTTGGCGCCACCGCTTCCGCCGAGGCTGCAACGACAGCGCCACGGCTATCCGCCTCGCACACTGCAACGCTCGTCACGCTGAAATCAAAGGACAAGAAAAAGGTCCACGCGCACAAGGCTGGCAAGCAGAAGGTCGCGCAGACGCACAAGACGAAAAAAGTGAAGAAAGCCAAGAAGACTTGACGCCGGATCGCGCGCTGGTCGGGGGGTCGATTCAGTCCGCGGATCCACACCGCCGAGAGCACGCTCCGTTTCCTCGCATCTCAGGACGCACGCTCTCGGCGGGTTGGTTCTACCGAGACACCTAACCACCGTCATCCCGGCGAAGCGCAAAGTTCCGAGCGCAGCCGCAGCCGCCAACCATTTCTAGACATACCGGCGCAACAGTCAGCCCCACCACCGTCATCCCGGCGAAGGCCGGGATCCAGCCAACGAGCAATCAAAGGATTTGCGCGATCTCCTGCGGCGCTTCAATCTGCGCAGGGGGACGTCATGAGCCGGAAAAGCAAATCACCGTGCGTCTATATCTTGGCGAGCGGCCAAAACGGCACGCTCTACATTGGCGTGACGAGTGATCTTCACGCGCGGATGGCTCAGCATTCCCAGAAGCTCATTCCCGGCTTCACTGCGCAATACAACGTGACGCAACTCGTCTACTACGAGCTCCACGAAACGCTCGACCAAGCCATAGCGCGTGAGAAGCAGTTGAAAGAATGGCGGCGGACTTGGAAGCTGCGTTTGATCGAACAGATGAACCCCGAGTGGCGCAATTTCTTCGATCCGCAAACAGGCGAGATCGGCGCGGGTCCATTTGATAAGTCCGAGCAGGCTCTCTGACCGACAGTCTGCTGCGGCTTGTCTGGGTGCCGACCTTCGTCGGCATGACGGAGAATGGGCAATCTCCACTCCATCTCCCTCATCCCGGAGAAGGTTAGCCCCCGCGATAGCCCCAACACATCATCCCGTCGTTCGCAGACCATTCCCCATTCCGTCATCCCGGCGCAGTCTGTCATCTCCCACCGTCATCCCGGCGAAGGCCGGGATCCAGTCAAGCCGAAAACAAACAAGGCGCCACATGCGATGGCGCCTTGCAGAAATACGGTCGTCTCCGACGAGCCTCGCGCTGGATCCCCGAACGCGTCGCTACGCTCACATGTTCGAGGATGACGTTAGTTGTGTTCTTTTCGAACGCCTTTGAAAGGTGTGCCGTCTTGCTTCACATCCATGAAGCGACCGGTTTTATCATCGCGTTTGACCCACTGATCCGTCTTGGGATTATGGGTTTGGCTGCGATCACGCACTGCTCCATTTCTGTGGCCGTCGCCTTTTGGGGGATTTGTCGCCATTTTGATCTCCTGGGGAAAGATGGAAGGACTAACTCAGCTGCACCCGCTCGTTGATCCGCACGTATCGCACTTCAGGCACGTGCCGTTCCGGACCATCGTGAAGTTCTGGCACTCGGTGCAGGCGACGCCTTCGTAGCCGCGGAGTTTCGCTTCGGAGAGGCGCTGCTTGTAAAGCTCCGACTTCGTCAGAACCGGCGATGACACCGCCGCTTGCATCTCTTCGCTTACCGCCGACAGCGCATTCGCGCCGTGCGTCAGCGTCGATTCAACGTAGCGGGCGCTGACGTCGTAGCTCGCGTTTTGCACGGCGGCCGCACCAAGCGACGACGCCTTGGGACCCGAAACGTTCGTCGTCGTGCGGCTCGCGAGGCGAACCACGTCGGCGCCGCGAACGAGGCCCTTCGACACCATCTTCGTCACGCTCTCCGGCAGGTTGAGCGAAAGCTGCTCATCCGTATCGTCGTCGCTGGAGCCCAGCCCCGTCTCGCCGACGATTTCGCGCGGATCGACGTGCGCCAGATCGTGACGGCCGAGGTACGACACCGCCAGCTCGCGGAAGATGTAGTCGAGGATCGACGTCGCGTTCTTGATCGTCTCGTTGCCCTGCACGAGGCCCGCCGGCTCGAAGCGTGTGAAGGTGAACGCCTCCACGTATTCTTCCAGCGGCACGCCGTATTGCAGGCCGAGCGAGATCGCGATGGCGAAGTTGTTCATCAGCGAGCGGAAAGCAGCGCCTTCCTTGTGCATGTCGATGAAGATTTCGCCGACGCGGCCGTCGTCGTATTCGCCAGTGCGCAGATACACTTTATGCCCGCCGACAGCAGCTTTCTGCGTGTAGCCCTTACGGCGGCCAGGAAGCTTGTCGCGGCCCTTCGCCTTCTCGCGCTCCACGTAGACGACGCGCTCGACGATCTTCTCGACGATCTTTTCAGTCACGGTCGCCGTGCGAGCGGCAAGCGGTTGGCTCATCAGAGCATCCACGGCGTCCGCGGCCTCGTCTGCATCATCGCCGAGGATCTGGCTGTTGAGCGGCTGAGAAAGCTTGGAACCGTCGCGATAGAGCGCGTTGGCTTTGAGAGCCAGCTTCCACGACAGCATGTACGACTGCTTGCAGTCTTCGACCGTCGCATCGTTCGGCATGTTGATCGTCTTCGAGATCGCGCCCGAGATGAACGGCTGCGAAGCGGCCATCATGCGGATGTGGCTCTCGACCGAAAGGAAGCGCTTTCCCTTCTTGCCGCACGGATTGGCGCAATCAAACACCGGCAGGTCGTCGGCCTTGATGTGCGGTGCACCCTCAAGCGTCATCGCTCCGCAGACGTGTTCGTTGGCGGCTTCGACGTCTTTCTTCGAGTACCCGAGGTGCGCGAAGATATCGAACGACGGATCGTTGAGCTTGTCGGCTGGAATGCCGAGTTTGCCCGTCATGAAGTCGTCGCCGAGCGTCCAGCGGTTGAACACGAACTTAATGTCGAACGCGGTCGCCAGACCCTTCTCGACCTTCGCCAGCACGTCGTCGGTGAAGCCCTTGGCCTTCAGCGTGCCCGTGTTGATGGCGGGTGCCTGGGCCAGCGAGCCGTGGCCGACTGCATAAGCCTCGATCTCGGCGATCTGGCTTTCGCGATAGCCGAGCGCGCGCAGCGCTTCCGGCACCGACTGGTTGATGATCTTGAAGTAACCACCGCCCGCGAGCTTCTTGAACTTCACGAGTGCGAAGTCGGGCTCGATGCCGGTCGTATCGCAGTCCATGACGAGGCCGATCGTGCCGGTCGGCGCGACGACGGTCGCTTGAGCATTGCGATAGCCATGCTCCTGGCCGAGTTCGATCGCCCGATCCCAGGCGCGCTTTGCAGCGTCGCCGAGGCGCGCATCCCTCAGAGCGTCGTGATCGAGCGGCACCGGCGCAACCGAGAGCTGCTCGTAGAACTCGGCTTCGCCATGAGCGGCGCGGCGATGGTTGCGCATCACGCGCAGCATATCCTGCGCATTCGGCGCGTAGCCGGGGAAGGGGCCAAGCTCTTCCGCCATCTCTGCGCTCGTCGCGTAGGCCACGCCCGTCATGATCGCAGAGATCGCACCGCAGATCGCGCGGCCTTCCTCTGAGTCATAAGGGATGCCCGACGACATCAAGAGGCCGCCGATGTTCGCGAAGCCAAGGCCCAGCGTGCGATAGCGGTACGAAAGCTCCGCGATCTGCCGCGACGGGAACTGCGCCATCAGCACCGAGATTTCGAGCACAACCGTCCACAGGCGGCAGCCGTGCTCATACGATTCGATGTCGAACGACTTATCCTCGCGGCGGAAGCGCAAGAGGTTCAGCGACGCCAGGTTGCATGCCGTGTCGTCGAGGAACATGTATTCCGAGCATGGGTTCGAAGCGCGGATCGGTCCCGACTGCGGGCAGGTGTGCCAGTCGTTGATCGTCGTGTGGAACTGGATGCCGGGATCGGCCGAGGCCCACGCCGCAAAGCCGATTTGCTCCCAGAGATCCTGGGCGCGGATCGTCTTCGTTACCTTGTTGCCAAGGCGAGAACGCAGGTTCCAGTCTTTGTCCTCGACGACGGCGTTGAGGAAGTCATCCGTCACGCGCACCGAGTTGTTGGAGTTCTGACCGGCGACCGTGAGATAGGCCTCGCTGTCCCAATCGGTGTCGTAGGTGTCGAACTCGATGTCCTTGTAGCCCTGGCGCGCGAACTGGACGACGCGCAGGATGTAGTTCTGCGGAACGCCGTCACGCTTGGCTTCGCGGATCGCGATCTTCAGCTTGGGGTTCTTCGTCGGCTCGAAGCAGGCGTCGCCTTCCGCTTCGCAGTTGACGCAAGCCTTCATCACAGCCTTGAGCCGCTTCTGGCAGATCTTCGAGCCGGTGACGAGCGCCGCCACCTTCTGCTCTTCTTTGACCTTCCAGCCGATGTATTCCTCGATATCCGGGTGATCGACATCGACGACGACCATCTTCGCCGCGCGCCGCGTCGTGCCGCCCGACTTGATGGCGCCCGCCGCCCGGTCGCCGATTTTGAGGAAGCTCATCAGGCCCGACGAACGGCCGCCACCCGACAGCTTCTCATTTGCGCCGCGCAGCGACGAGAAGTTCGAGCCCGTGCCCGAGCCGTATTTGAAGAGGCGCGCTTCTCGCACCCAGAGATCCATAATGCCGCCCTCGTTGACGAGGTCGTCGGCAACCGACTGGATGAAGCAGGCGTGCGGCTGCGGATGCTCGTAAGCCGACGTCGACTGCACGAGTTCGCCCGTCTGATAGTCGACATAGAGGTGGCCCTGGCCGGGGCCGTCGATGCCGTAGGCCCAGTGCAGGCCGGTGTTGAACCACTGCGGCGAGTTCGGCGCCGCCATCTGCATGGCGAGCATGTAGCGCAGCTCGTCGAAGAACGCCTGCGCGTCTTCCTCGGACGAGAAGTAGCCGCCCTTCCAGCCCCAGTAGGTCCAGGTGCCGGCGAGACGGTCGAAGACTTGGCGCGCGTCCGTCTCGCCGCCGAAACGCTCGTTGTCCGGCAGCTCGGCAAGAGCGGCGTCATCCGGGGCGGAGCGCCACAGCCACGACGGAACCTGCGTTTCTTCGCACCGCTTCAGGCGCCGCGCCACGCCCGCCTTGCGGAAGTATTTCTGCGCCAGGATGTCAGCTGCAACCTGACTGAACTGTTCGGGGACATCGAAGCCTTCGAGACGGAAAACGATCGAACCATCGGGGTTCTTGATTTCTGACGTCGCACGCCGGAACGGGATCGAGGCATAAGGAGAAAGGCCGGCTTTCGTGAAACGCCGTGTAATCTTCATGTGAAAGTGCCCCCGAATTGCGCGGCGCGCAGCGGTGTTGCTGGGCGCCGTATGTGATTTTTTGGACGCCACGCGCTCGGAGCCCTGCAACTCCGGCGAACGGCGGGTCGAAAACGCGGATGGACAGCCCGAAGGCGCCTCGTCGGCACTCAACACACCGGTCGCAGTTTCCCCGTGCCCGCGAAGACACCGAAAAGGCGACTCCGCCGGCCTCATGCCGACCCGAAGTGTGTGATTGCGACGAAGACTCGCGCGCTACGCTGGAACGCTACTGAACCGAACAGCTGCGAAGTCGTCGTCAACCGATCTCGAACGGTCCGTCTTACGAATGTCGCAACAGGGCCAAAGTTAGGAGATTCGAAGCCGATCCGACAAGGGAAATTAAATAGATGTTGGGGTGGCAGAGACAACAAGCACTACATCTAGTGGTGTTAACAACTTCCGGCCGGAGTTGGCGTTTGTCGCGCATTCGTTGGGGTTTTGCCGGGCCTCTTGGCCGTTGGTGGTGTGGACAGGACTTAATTATGTCCGTTTTTTCGATCCGGCTGCTGACGAGCTTAGTGCGATTCCGCGTCAGCTCTGTTGCATGCCTGCACCGGCTCAATGGCGTCTGGACATCACCGCCGAAGAACCGCTAATTCGTGATCAGGGTAGCAGCGGCAAAGGATGCCCGAACGATGAGCTTATTCAGCGAGATTTTCTGCTGGTGGGGCGGCAATACCTGGGGCACGCGCCTGTTTACGTGGCGCAAAGGCAAGCTCGTCGGCGAGGACCAGTTCGGGAATCGCTATTTCATTCAGAGAAGCGGCGTCGGCCCGCTGGGCGTTCCGGCGCGTTGGGTCATCTATCCCAAGCTCTCGGAAGCGAGTCAGGTGCCGCCCGAATGGCACGGCTGGCTGCATTATACTGTCGATACGCCGCCGACCGAAGAGCGCTATCACCCGCGCCCCTGGCAAAAGCCGCATCAGATGAACATGACCGGCACGGCGAAGGCTTATCGCCCCAAGGGATCGATCCTGGGCACCGGCCAGCGCGCGGCATCCGCCAGCGACTACAAGGCGTGGAAGCCGAATTAATCGAGATTAATCCGGCCGAACGAAATATCGCCCCCTTTGGCGGGCAATCCGGCGAGGCGCGGTAGCGCGTCTCTGGGGAATGGGTTTTTGCAGTTGAGACAGACGGACTTGTTAGATTTCGGGCGCCGCACGAAGGTCTGTCGCCGTGCGGGTGCGTTCGTGTCGGGGTTGCTTCTTTCTGGCGCGCTCGCGGCTCTGACCGCGCCGCCCGCAGCAGCCGATCGCATTGAAAATCAAGTCGCCGTCTTTTCAGCGCTCGATAAGGTGACGGCGCACATCTCGAAGATCGAAGTCGAACTCAACAAGACGGCGACGTTCGGCGCGCTCAAGATCACGCCGCGCGCGTGCTATTCGCGCCCGCCCACCGACGAGCCCAAGACGGACACGTTCGTCGAGATCGATGAGTCTCAGGTTGACGGTTCCGAGAAACGTATTTTCACCGGCTGGATGTTTGCCGAAAGCCCCGGCATCTACGGCCTGGAGCATCCGACATATGATGTCTGGCTGACAAAATGCGAGAAGCCGATCCGCACCATCGCCGAGGACAATCCGAACGCTGGTACGGTAGCGCCGTCCGACGATCCGAACCAGGCTGGTGCCGCCGCGGCCGCAGGCGGTAACGCCGCCCCCGCCGATCAGATCCCGCCCGACCAGGATTTCCGCCGCCGCGTCCGGCGCTAGCTTCTCACCGCCATCTCGGCCGAGCGCGGGCCTCGCAAACTCGTCAGATCGAAATGACGAGATAAGCTACTCCGCCAACAATTTCGCGACTTTGGGCGCGAAGTATGTCAGCACGCCGGACGCGCCCGCGCGTTTGAAGGCCAACAGGCTTTCGACCATTGTCTTGTCGGCATCGAGCCAGCCGCGCTCGAATGCACCGGCTAGCATCGCGTATTCGCCCGACACTTGGTACGCGAACGTCGGCACGCCGAATTCGCTCGAGACCCGCTGCACGATGTCTAGATAGGGCATGCCGGGCTTCACCATGATCATGTCGGCGCCTTCGTCGAGATCGAGCGCAACCTCGCGCAGCGCTTCCTCGGTGTTCGCCGGGTCCATCTGATACGTGCGCTTGTCGCCCTTGAGCAGACCCGTCGAGCCGACCGCATCGCGAAACGGCCCATAAAATGCGCTCGCATACTTCGCGGCATACGACATGATCTGCGTGTTCTTGAAGCCCGCCGTCTCGAGCGCGGCGCGAATGATGCCGATGCGCCCGTCCATCATGTCCGAAGGAGCGAGAACGTCGGCGCCAGCTTCCGCCTGCACCAGCGATTGCTTGACGAGCGCGGCCGTCGTCTCGTCGTTCACGATCTCGCCGCCGACGATCAGCCCATCATGCCCATGGCTCGTATAGGGATCCAGCGCCACGTCGAGAACGACCCCGATGTCGAGCTTGGCGGCCTTGATCGCGCGCGTCGCCCGGCAAACGAGATTGTCGGGATTGAAGGCTTCCTCGGCGCTCTCGCTACGCTTCTTGGGGTCGGTAAACGGGAAGAGGGCGAGAGCCGGGATGCCGAGCGCCTCGGCTTCCTTCGCCGCCTCGACGATCAGATCGACGCTCAACCGTTCGACGCCCGGCATCGACGCCACCGGAATGCGCTTGGCTTCGCCATCGACGACGAACAGCGGCCAGATCAGATCGTTCGGCGAAAGCAGATGCTCGGCAACGAGGCGGCGCGACCACGGGCTTTTCCGGTTTCGGCGCATGCGAATTGCCGGAAATCCGCCGGAAAGAGAGTCGGGCGGCGTGCCTGCATTGGCGGCGGAAGACGTGGGGCGCATGCGAGAAGACATGGGAAAAGTCCTGCTGACGTGTCGATCCGTTCCTGAGATGGCGGAACCGCGGGGACAATGGACACGTGCCGGCCTTCCGCGCAAGCCGCGTTACGCAGGTCAGATATCCGCAGGCGCCAGGCTCGTTTCCTCATCCCCTGGCCTAGAGAGGGCGGTCGGTCCTAGTCGCAGATCTTGCCGAACTTCCGCTGGGCCATGTCGATGTGAAAATGGTTCCGGTGCGCGGCATTCGCTTCCGGTCCAAGCGTCGTGCCGAACGTCCGGCAGGCCGAGGCATGCGCTTCCCGTAGGAAGGCCTGCATTTCCGGCGACGGGTTTCTGAGGCCGACAGGAAACGCCGCCTTGGGCGTCGCTGTTTCCGGGCCCGGTCCGCCGAGCCGGTTCACATCCGTGGCCGATGCCCACGACGACGTGACCACGACATTCGACACGCCTTCGATGATGGTCGAACGCACGAGCCCAGCCGCCGCCGCGCCCGTCGTCGACGGAACGATGGATGGCAACGCCCCCTGCGCCGGATTGCTGGCGACGTTTGTTTGCGCAGTCTTGGCGGCCGCGTCTTGTGCTGCCTTCTTCCGCGCCTCGGCTTCAGCGGCAATCTCGCGCTGCGGCTTGCCCCAGTCGTCGAGCACCTCGGCCGTCTTCGCCGATCTGGTGATGAAACCGCCGATGTCGATGGCGTTTGCGAGCGCGTGCTCGCTGAGCTTCGTCGACTTGCGGCCATAGGCGTTGCGGCAGGAATAAGAGCTCATCGTCTCGATCCGGACGATTGCCGATTTGAGATGCTTGCGCGCTAAGGGCTGCACATCGTTTTCGAACCAGTTCGCGAGCTGCTCGACGAGATCGCAGCGCACGATCGCGGGCGGCGACAGCGCGACCTCCGGATTTTGTCCGATGCTGATGAGTTCGACCGGCGCGGGAGCCCCGCAAGCGCCGTCGCGGATGGGCGCGTGCGGGAGCGCCACGGCATGAATGCGCTGCAGGATAACGGCGCAATGCGCGCGGGCGTCGGCAATTTCCGTTTCCGACCAGGTGTCGGCAGGTTTCGCTGCGGCTTGCGCGTCGGCCTTGGCGGGATTGGTGGCGGAAGGCGTTGCATTGGCCGGATCGGCCGCCGTCGAAGCCGCCGCGGCGTTTGTTTTCGGCGCGGCTGTTTGCTGCGTGGGCTTATGATGTTTCTTGGTGGTTGTCGCGTCCGCATCTGCAGCAACGAAGCCGATCGCAGCGGATGCGCACGCGGCAGCAGCCACGACGGCGCGCCAATACGTTCGTTTGGCCGAATTGCGCTCGTATGCTGTCATCATGATTGTCTGTATGCGGCCTGGTATTTCAACGCGGGCGAGATTTCGAAAGCCGATGCAAGGCCGGGGCGCGACGCATGCCCGCGCAGTCACGCACTTATAATCATCGCAGAGTTTGCGTCCGCGGCCAAGTCATTGGCGTTGCACGGCAGTTACAAGTTCTGGACAAATTCCGTGAGCCTTGTGACCGATTGTGCTTTATCGCCGCAAAAACTAGCGAGCCCGGTGGAAACGGGGCATAGCATAACGATCAGAATCAAAGCACGTCTACGATCGAGCAGGCAGTGAACGAACCTAAGATCGCCATCAACGCGGCCACACCGATGCAGGCTGAGAAAATCGTCGCCGCCCAAACACAGGCGTTGCAGACGTTCACGCTTAATCGGCCGTCGTCGCTCAATGCTCTCGACAATGAGATGTGCCGTGCGTTGCTCTCCGCCATCCCGCGTGTCGCGAGAAATCCCGACGTCTACATCGTTGCGCTCGTGTCGAGCAGTCCGAAAGCATTTTGCGCCGGCGGCGATGTTGTGGCGCTTTCCGCCGCCGCGAAAAGCGATATCGCGACGGCAAAAAGCTACATGCGAGACGAATATTCGCTGAACTGGTTGCTTGAATGCTTCTCCAAGCCGACCGTCTCTTTCATTGATGGGCTGTGCATGGGCTCGGGCGCGGGGCTTTCGGCGTTCAATACGCACCGCATCGCCGGTGAAAACTTCAAATGGGCAATGCCTGAGACGAAGATCGGACTTTTTCCCGATGTTGGGATTGCGCGCGTTCTGGCGAAAATGCCATGGCCGATCGGTCTCTATCTCGGCCTGACGGGGCGTTCGATCGGTCGCGCCGATGCGCAATGGCTGAGGCTCGTCACGCACTGCATATCGTCCTCGCATTTCGAAGATATTCGCGCCAAGCTCGCGGACGCCCAGCCCGTCGATCCGCTTCTCGATGATCTGAACCAGCCGCAAGAGCCAGGCGATCTGCAGAAAGAGCGCGGCCATATCAATGAGCATTTCTCCGAGCCGACACTTGACGGAATTTTTCGTTCGCTCGAAAGGGCCGAGGCGAAAGGTTCGGAATGGGCGCAACGCACGCTCTCTGGGTTGAGAAAGTGCTCTCCGATTTCATTGGCGATAACACTGCGCCATATCCAGAATGCGCTTCGTTTCGATATTCGCGATACGCTGATCGAAGATTATCGCCTCGCGGTGCGCTGCCTTGAAAATCACGATTTCCACGAAGGTGTGCGCGCTCTGCTACGCGATAAAGATGGCAAGCCCGTCTGGCAGCCGGGGCGTTACGAAGATGTTGCAGCCGACATCGTCGACGGTTATTTCAAGCCGCTGCCGGAAGGCGATCTCGAACTGCCGAGCCGCGCGGAAATGCAGGCCGCGCGCGTCTGAATTTGCGATGGCGTATTGCATCCAATTGTCGTTGCGCAATTAACGCGAAAATCACCACAAACAAATTTCATGTTGCTGACTGGTTAAAAAACCCTTGGAAATAGGGCCTGTCACTATTCTTTTACTATATCTATTTAGGCGAAATTCAGTCCTTCCCATTATCTATTTGTCAAAACCCGGGGCAAACCGGGTGGCGTCAAAAACATGTGAGGCAGGGTAATGAGTTTAGCGTATGAAGTGGCACGTCACCGCGCGCCCGTTCAAGAAGAAGGCTTTCGCGGTGAATATCTCCAGGCATTGCGCCTGATCGAACGCCTTCATCGGCTTTTGCTCGACGTCATCAAAGACGAATTCGATCGTCGTGGCGGCGCCGAACTCAACAGCGTGCAAGCGCTGCTGCTCTATAACATCGGTGAGAGCGAATTGACCGCGGGCGAATTGAAGACGCGCGGCTATTACCTCGGCTCGAACGTCTCCTACAATCTGAAGAAACTCGTCGATATGGGCTACATTCACTACAAGCGGTCGGACACCGATCGCCGCTCGGTGCGTGTCAGCCTCACCGACAAAGGCCACGAGGCCCGCGACGTCGTCAGCAAGCTCTATCTTCGCCAGCTCGGCTCCGTTCAAACCGTCGGCGAAGTGTCGGGCGATGACGTCAAGAGCCTGAATAAGGCGCTGGTTCGCCTGGAACGTTTCTGGTCGGATCAGATCCGCTACCGCCTGTAATACGGACGATTGCGCCACTCCCCGGGTTTGCCATGCTGTTGTCCCGCAGCATAAAATGGGCCGTTCCTTAAATCCGGAGCGGTCCTTTTTCGTTTCCAGTTATTCGGTTAGACTGTCCCTGAGAAAAGCCGCCAAGGCGAGGGGCAGGGGGACGACGTGCATATCGGGCGATCGACATTTGCCAGGGCGGGCTCAACCGCCCGCAGAATCGCGCCACTGCTGGTCGGTATCGGTTTCGTGACGCTTTCCGCCGCCGCATGGACCGGCATGGGAAGTGCCGCCGCCCAGAGCTTCGGCTGGATCAATTTCGGCCCGACCGGCAACGATGCGCCAGGTTCCTCGCTCTCGACCAATCCGACCGACCCCGATTTCGTCCGCGAGTGGGAAGCCAACCCGCCGAAGGGCTTCGCCACGCTCGCGAAGGCGAACATCGAAGCGACGAAGATGGCCGTCCGTGAGTATCTGATGATCGTCAGCCGGGGCGGCTGGCCGCAGCTTCCGGTGCCGCCGAACAAGACGCCGCGCGATAGCCTGCTGCAGTATGGCACGACCGATCCAAGCGTCCCGCTTCTCCGGGCACGCCTTGCAGCGTCTCGCGATTTGCGGAGCGGCAATACAACTTCGACCTATTTCGATTACGAGGTCGACAAGGCGCTGAAGCGGTTCCAGGCGTCGAACGGGTTGACCCCGACCGGCATCGCCGACAAGCGCACGATCATGGCGCTGAACGTGCCTGCCGACGTACGCCTAAAGCAATTGAAGGCCAATCTGGCGCGCCTCCAGGAAGTTATCCCGACGACGCAGAAGAAGTACGTCGTCGTGAACATTCCTGCCGCCCAAATCGAAGCCGTCGAGAACGGACAGATTGTTGCCCGCTATGCCGGCGTCGTCGGCAAGGAAGATCGTCCGACACCGCTGCTGCGCACGCCGATCACCGATCTGAGCTTCAATCCGACCTGGCGCCTGCCGCCGACGGTCATCGCTGAGGATCTGATTCCGCGCGGTCAGCAGATGCAGAAGAAGGGACAGAACGTTCTGCTGAAATTCGGGATCGACGCCTACGACGGCAGCGGTAAGAAAGTCGATCCGGCTAAAATCGACTGGGACAAGGTCAAGCCCGGCACCTACCGCTATAGCCAGAAGCCCGGCAAGGAGAACCCGCTCGGGTTCCTCAAGATCAATTTCAACAGCGCCCACTCAGTTTACATGCACGACACCCCGTCCGACCGCATTTTCGGGCGGAATTTCCGATCCGAAAGCTCGGGCTGCATCAGGGTTCACAACATCGAAAATCTGGCGATGTGGTTGCTTGCCGGACAAAACGGCTGGAATGCCGACCGGATCGAGCAAATGAAAGAATCAGGCAAGCCGATGGACGTCCGGCTGAAAAAACCCGTTCAGCTGCTGTTTGTTTACATTAGCGCCTGGGCCACGGCCGACGGGGTCGTCCAGTTCCGCCGCGACATCTATCAAAAGGACGGCGTCGGCGAGATCGCGGCCTCATATTAGTTCAGAGAACGGTCTACATACCTCGGTATGGTTTGATGCGCCTCAAGGTTGGTTGTGGTGCTTTAGAATAATTGCAAAGGTTCTGGGCAGGAGCGTTGGGTGTTGAAGAAAGTCCTTGAACCTGACCAAAATTTCATGCAACTGCGCGACGAAACGGCACTGGTTCTTTGTGCCCTCCGGGGCCATAAAGGCTGAAAAATAAAATGAACGTCGTGCTTTTGGGAGCGGAAACCAGAAGATGAATTACGAGCAGAAGCTCTCCGATGCCCTCGATGCCGTCAAGAAAGAAGGCCGCTACCGCGTCTTCGCCGACCTGAAGCGCCGCCGAGGTTCCTTTCCCAAAGCCGAAGTGATCAAGGGCGAGGCTGCCAAGCCCATTACCGTATGGTGCTCGAACGACTATCTCGGCATGGGCCAGCACCCCAAAGTGCTTGCCGCCATGCACGAAGCGATCGACCTCGTTGGTGCCGGTTCGGGCGGGACGCGCAACATCGCCGGCACGACCCACTATCACGTCGAACTCGAAAACGAACTCTCCGACCTCCACGGCAAGGAAGCCGCTCTCGTCTTCACCTCGGCCTTCGTTGCCAATGAAGCGGCCCTATCGACGCTGGCCACGCTCTTTCCGGGCTGCGTGATTTTCTCGGATGAAAAGAACCACGCTTCGATGATCGCCGGCATTCGCAATGGCCGCGGACCGAAGCAGATCTTCCTCCATAACGATCTCGCCGATCTCGAAGCCAAACTCAAAACGGTGCCGCGTGAGACGCCGAAGATCATCGCTTTCGAGAGCGTCTATTCGATGGACGGCCACGTCGCCATGATCGGCGCCGTCTGCGATCTGGCGAAGAAATATAACGCTCTGACGTATCTCGACGAAGTGCATGCCGTCGGCCTCTATGGTCCGCGTGGCGGCGGCGTCGCCGAACGTGACAAAGTCATGGATCGCGTCGACATCATCAACGGCACGCTGGCTAAGGGCTTCGGCGTCATGGGCGGCTACATCGCTGCCTCGAAAACCATCTGCGATGCCATTCGCTCCTACGCGCCGGGCTTCATCTTCACGACGTCTTTGGCGCCCGCCATCGCGGCTGGTGCTGTTGCTTCGATCCGTCACCTGAAGTCGAGCAGCGCTGAGCGCGAGGCGCACCAGGAACGTGCCCGCACGTTGAAGCGCAAGCTCGCTGCGGCCGACCTTCCGGTCATCCAGGGGCCGAGCCACATCGTGCCGGTGCTCGTCGCCGATCCGGTGCGCTGCAAGGCGCTGACGGACGTTCTCCTTGATCGCTACGGCATCTACGTCCAGCCGATCAACTACCCAACCGTGCCGCGCGGTACGGAGCGTTTGCGCCTGACGCCGTCGCCGCATCACACCGATGCCGACATGGATCACCTCGTTAACGCCCTGTCCGAGCTGTGGTGTCAGTGCCCGCTGGCGCTGATGGAAAGCCTCGCCGAAGCCGCCGAATAGGGCGGGTTCGCCGAGCAGGACCTGACTACCCCTTTGAGCCAAAAGCCCCATCCGCGCCGATATTACGCGCCCGGGTGGGGTGTTGAGCCCTGGCGCCTGAGCCCTTACTATGGTTGAACCCGCGTCCGGCCGGGCTTGACTTAACGGTCCCCGCCAGCGCTACAAAAACATTTCCAAAATCAGGGGAAAGCTCAATGTCGACTGCACCGGCCGCAGCAAACTCGCAGACGTCGCGCTTCTTCAAGGCGCACCTCTCGGAGACCGATCCCGAGGTCTTCTCCGCCATCCAGAAGGAATTCGGACGTCAGCAGCACGAAATCGAGCTGATCGCATCTGAGAACATCGTGTCTCAGGCTGTGCTCGATGCTGCAGGTTCCGTTCTGACGAACAAGTACGCAGAAGGCTATCCGGGCAAGCGCTACTACGGCGGCTGCCAATACGTCGATATCGCCGAAGAACTCGCGATCGACCGCGCCAAGAAGCTGTTCAACTGCGGTTTTGCCAACGTTCAGCCGAATTCGGGCTCGCAGGCCAACCAGGGCGTCTTCAACGCGCTGGCGAAGCCGGGCGACACGATCCTCGGCCTGTCGCTCGCTGCCGGCGGACACTTGACGCACGGCGCACCCGTCAACCAGTCGGGCAAGTGGTTCAACGCTGTCCATTACATGGTGAAGCCGGACACGCACCTCATCGACATGGACGAGGTCAAGAAGCTTGCCCACGAGCACAAGCCGCGCATCATCATCGCCGGCGGTTCGGCCTATCCGCGCAAGATCGACTTCGCAGCGTTCCGTGCGATTGCCGATGAAGTCGGCGCGACGTTCCTCGTCGATATGGCCCACTTCGCCGGTCTCGTGGCCGCTGGCCTTATCCCGAGCCCGTTCCCGCACGCCCACGTCGTCACGACGACGACGCACAAGACGCTGCGCGGCCCGCGTGGCGGCATGATCCTGACGAACGACGAAGATATCGCGAAGAAGATCAACTCGGCGATCTTCCCTGGCATCCAGGGTGGCCCGCTGATGCACGTCATCGCTGCGAAGGCCGTCGCTTTCGGCGAGGCGCTGCGCCCGGACTACAAGGTCTACATCAAGAACGTCATGGACAACGCCAAGGCTCTTGGTGAGGTCATGGTGCAGAACGGCTTCGCGCTCGTCTCGGGCGGCACCGACACGCACCTGATCCTCGTCGACCTTCGTCCGAAGAAGATCACGGGCAACAAGGCCGAGAAGTCGCTCGGCCGCGCGCACATCACCTGCAACAAGAACGGCATTCCGTTCGACCCCGAGAAGCCGATGGTCACGTCGGGCATTCGTCTTGGCTCGCCTGCCGGCACCACGCGCGGCTTCGGCGTCGCCGAGTTCCAGGAGATCGGACGCCTGATCTCCGAAGTTCTCGATGGTCTGTCGAAGAACGGCGAAGAAGGCAACGCGGCTGTCGAAGAAGCCGTGAAGGCCAAGGCGACGGAGCTCTGCGCCCGTTTCCCGATCTACGCTTAAGCGCGATGTAATGAAAAAGGCCGTGCGGCGCTCGCCCCACGGCCTTTTTTCATGTCTGCGAAGCCGAGCGATCGGGCTTTACGCGCCCTTCTTCCAGCGCGTGGCAGCTTCGGCGATGCGGGCCCCGAAGAGTTCCGCCGTCTTCCTGTCCTGTTGTGGTGGCGCTTTATCAGCGCCTTCGTCGGCATTCGCTTGCGTCATGAGGCCGAGAAACGATCCCAGGCGATTAATGGCTTCGGGCGTAGTCGTCGTTGAATTGTACCCCGGCATCATGCCCGTGCCGACCCAGACCATTCCGTGCTGACCGGCAAAAACCGCTAACTGGGTGAGCGTTGACAGCTTATCGCCCGACCAACTCGCCGAATTCGTAAAGCCGGCCGCGATCTTGTCTTTCCAGCCCCGCGTGTACCAAACCTGCGAGGAAGCATCCATGAACTGCTTCATGACGGCGGAAGCCGAGCCCATGTATGTCGGCGCGCCGAACACGATGGCGTCCGCATTCGCAAGCTCGTCCCAAGGCCCTTGGTCGGAGGCGGTAAGGTCGTCAGCTTTGTAAAGCCGGGCTGTGGCGCCCGCGACCGTTTCTACACCTTTGGCCACATGCTCGGCGACGACGGCGGTGTGGCCATATCCAGAGTGATAGACGACAGCGATAGTAGTCATTTAGCGTTCTCCGCACTTGCGATCTGCCGAGGTCGCATATACGGGGTGGGAACTAACGGTAAAGTACGCACCTTTTGGTAACTATAGATTAAAACATGCCAAGCACCGATCCATTGAAGAGATTGAAGGACGATGCAGAAAAGCGGGGTTCTCTCGCTGCAAACATCTATGCGGAAGCTTGCCCGTCGCGCGCCCTGCTTGAACTCGTGGCGGACAAATGGACGCTACTCGTCATGCCCGCGTTACGCCGCGGCCGAATGCGCAACGGCGAACTCATGCGGCTGGTTGAGGGCGTCTCGCAAAAAATGCTGACTCAAACTCTGCGTACTCTTGAGAGCAACGGGCTCGTGCGACGCATCGATCGCATGGAAGTCCCACCTCATGTTGAATACGAACTGACTGAGCTTGGCCACTCCCTGGCCGACGCAATGCGCAAGCTTGATTCGTGGGTTGAGACGCATATCCAGGCCGTCGAAAAGGCCCGTGAGGAGTTTAAAAAGCAGAATCGGCCTAAGAACCGGCAACCGAAGCTTTGAGTTCTCTGAACTCTTTCACCCATATGAATTTGGTTCACAATTGCGCTTCCGTAAGGGATAACGCGCCACACCGTGCTATACGACGCACGTGTTGAATTAAGGAGCAATCGGGATGCGCTGTCCCTTCTGTGGAAGCGAGGATAGCCAGGTCAAGGATAGTCGGCCGTCGGACGAGAACTCCGCGATCAGGCGTCGGCGTATCTGTTCCGATTGCGGCGGTCGCTTCACGACGTTCGAACGCGTGCAGTTGCGCGAGCTGACGGTTGTCAAACGTTCCGGCCGCAAGGTTCTGTTCGATCGCGACAAGCTCTCGAAGTCGATCTCGGTCGCGATGCGCAAGCGCCCCATCGAGCCCGAACGCATCGACCGCTTGGTGTCGGGTCTCGTCCGCCAGCTCGAAAGCTCCGGCGAAACCGAAATTACCTCGGCCGAGATCGGAGAACTCGTCATGGCAGCCTTGCGCGGCCTCGATCCGGTCGCATATGTCCGCTTCGCATCCGTCTATCGCGACTTCCGCGATGCGGCGGATTTTCACGCCGTCCTACGCGAACTCGCGAGCGATACACACGATCCGCTCGATCTTAACGAACGGTTCGGTACGCCCGTGCTCGATGAGCTTGCCGCCGAGAAAAAGCACTAAGCCACATGTCGCGAGGAAAAAGTTCTGCGTTCGACGCCGAGATGATGGCGATTGCGCTGCGCATGGCCGAGCGCGGGCTTGGTGCGACCGCGCCTAATCCATCCGTCGGCGCTGTGATCGTCAATGAAGAAACCGGGGAAGTGATCGCGCGCGGCACGACGGCGCGCGGCGGCCGCCCGCACGCAGAACCTCAGGCGATCGCGCTCGCCGGCGATAAAGCCCGTGGCGCGACGATTTATGTGACGCTGGAGCCATGCTCGCATTATGGCCGTACTGCGCCATGCGCCGACGCCATTGTTGCCGCTGGATTGAAACGCTGCGTCGTCGCTATCGAAGATCCCGATCCGCGCGTAGCGGGCCGGGGGCTCAATCGTCTCCGCGATGCTGGCATCGAAGTCTTGCGCGGCGTCGGCGTGTCGGAAGCCCGCTGGATCACGCGCGGCCACATCGTCCGCATCACCGAGCGCCGCCCACTCGTCACTCTGAAACTCGCGCTCGATGCCAACGGCGAAATCGCGCGCGGCTCGGGCTCTGCGCCCGTCTGGGTCACGGGCGAACTAGCCCGCCGTCACGGCATGCTTCTGCGCAAGGAGTTTGACGCGATCCTCGTCGGCAGCGCCACGGTTCGGGACGACGATCCGGAGCTGACGTGCCGCCTGCCGGGCCTCATGGATCGCTCGCCGGTGCGCGTTGTGCTTTCGCGTTCGCTCGATCTGCCGCTCGCAGCCAAGCTCTTCAAAAGTGCTCGCGACGTTCCCGTCTGGCTGATGACGTCGGCGGCAAGCGACGCTGGGAAGAAACGCGCCATCGCCGACGGCGGCACGGAGGTTATCGACGTCGGCGTCGTCGGCGGCACGTTATGGCTGCCGTCGATCATGGAGGCGCTGGTCGCGCGCGGCATCACCCGCCTCCTGGTCGAAGGCGGCCCGGCAATCTGGCGCGGCTTCGCGGATGCAGCGCTGGCGGACGAGGTCGTGCTCTATATGGCGGGCAGCCCATCAGACGTTGCCGCCGACAGGGCCATGCGGCGGTGGGTCGGAGACCTTGGAATGACCGCAGTCGAACGACGGACAATCGGCACCGATACGATGTGGCGCTATCGTCGCCTTGCAGATAGGGAAGGACGCTGATCGCATGTTTACTGGATTGATCACCGATGTCGGCGAGGTCATAGCGCGCTCTGGCGGCTGCTTTACGCTGCGGACGGCCTATCCCCTGAAGCCGGAAGAAACAGGCCTTTCAATCTGCTGCAACGGCGTCTGCCTGACGGCGACGGACATCAGACCAATTTCGGCCGGTGCCGAATTTACCGTCGACGTCTCGAATGAAACTCTGGCCAAAACCACCCTCGACAGCTGGCAGCCTGGCCGCCGCGTCAATTTGGAACGGTCGCTCCGGGCGGGCGACGAGCTTGGCGGGCATATCGTCTCGGGGCACGTCGACGGCGTCGCCAAAATTATTTCAATTACCCCGGACGGTGACAGCAAACGCTTTCTTTTGGAAGCGCCCGAGCATCTTTCCCGCTATATAGCGCCCAAGGGTTCGGTCGCGTTGGACGGAACCTCGCTGACCGTCAATGAGGTTGCGGAAACCCGGTTCGGCGTCAATCTCATACCGCATACCTTGACGGTGACGACCTGGGGCGCGAAAACCCCCGGCGATCTGGTCAATCTGGAAGTGGATGTTTTCGCGCGCTACGTCGCGCGGCTGATGGAGTTTCGCCCCTAATGTCGGGTCCTTCAAACCTACGGACTGTGCGCAGCGACAGCGTCCTGTCGTCGATCGCGGAGATCATCGAAGACATGCAGAATGGCCGCATGGTCATTCTCGTCGATGCCGAAGATCGCGAGAACGAAGGCGATCTCATCATCCCGGCGCAGATGGCGACGCCCGATGCCATCAACTTCATGGCCAAGTACGGCCGTGGACTGGTCTGCCTGTCGCTGACGCAGACGCGCGCGACCGAACTCAATCTCGATTACATGGTCCGCCACAACGGCTCGCGCAATCGCACGGCTTTCACAGCGTCGATCGAAGCCCGCGAAGGCATCTCGACGGGCATCTCAGCGTTTGATCGCGCCCGCACCATCGCGACCGCCATTGATCCGACGAAAGGGGCAAACGACATCGTCTCGCCCGGTCACGTCTTCCCGCTGATCGCGCGCGAAGGTGGCGTTCTCGTCCGAGCCGGCCACACTGAAGCCTCGATCGATCTCGCCAAGCTTGCCGGGCTCAATCCGGCGGCCGTGATCTGCGAGATCATGAACGAGAACGGCACGATGGCGCGCCTTCCCGATCTGACAGCCTTCGCACAGTTCCATGGGCTGAAGATCGGTTCGATCGAAGATCTCATCGCTTATCGCCTGAAGAATGATCGCATCGTCAAGCGCGTCGCCCAGACGCCGGTGACGACGGCGGCCGGCGATTTCAATCTTGTCGTCTACGATACGACGGTCGAGCCCGGCGAACACTTGGCGCTGGTCAAGGGCGACCTTTCGAAGGGCGGCCCGGTTCTCGTGCGCGTGCATGCCGTCAATGTTCTCTCCGACGTCGTCGGCATCGACCAGCATTGCGAAGATGGCACCGCCATCGAGCAGGCGATGCGCGCTGTCGAAGCGGATGGCCGCGGCGTCATCGTTTTGATCCGCGATCTTCGTCCGAAGTCCGTTTCCGAATGGATTTCGCGTCGGTCGACGCCGGGCGCGGTGGCGGATGCGAGCAAGGAGCGCCGTCAGGTTGAAATCGGTATCGGTTCGCAAATTCTTGCCGATCTCGGCGTCAAGGACATGGTGCTTTTGACGACGTCCCCGCAACATGTGTACGTGGGCCTCGAGGCGTTCGGGCTGCGTGTCACCGGAACACGGAAAATCGAGTAGCCCGAGCCATGGTTCAGAAAACGCCAGCAGCGCCGCACGATGACAAGGGCGCCGGCCAGATTCGCGCCCACGTCCTCCTGATCGAAGCGCGCTTCTATGAAGATATTGCCGATCTGCTGATCGAAGGCGCCATAGCCGAATGCGCCAAGCGCGGTGTCACGTTCGAGCGGGTTGCCGTTCCGGGTGCGCTTGAAATTCCGCAGGTGCTTGCTGCTGCCGCCGAAGCGCGCGCAGCCGGCCGCGCCACCTTTGACGGCGCCATCGCTTTGGGCTGTGTCATTCGAGGCGAAACGGGCCACTATGACATCGTCTGCAACAACGCCAATCACTGGCTGATGGATGTCGCGATGAAGCAGTGCATTCCCGTCGGCAATGCTATCCTCACCGTCGAAACGCGCGCTCAGGCACTGGCGCGCGCCGAAGGCGGCATCAACGGCAAAGGCGGCGATGCCATGCGCGCGTGCCTCCGCCTCATCGAGACGAAACGCGCATTCTGGGACGTGCAGGTATGACGGCCAAGGGCAAACCAAAGGTCGGAGAAATAACGCCGCGCACGGCTGCGCGCATTTCGGCTGTCCAGGCACTCTATCAGATGGATGTCGCGGGCACGGACGTAAACGACGTCATCGCCGAGTTCATCGAGCAGCATTTCGAAGGCGACAATCGCAACGAGACGCTGGCGACCGCAGATCGCGTTTTCTTCGCCGACATCCTGCGCGCAGTGATCCGTCGGCAGCGCGAGATTGATCCGATGATCGATGAGCAGCTCGCAGCCGGTTGGCGGCTCGTACGCGTCGATTCGATCCTGCGCGCCATTCTCCGTGCGGGCGTCGCCGAAATTCTCGACCGCAGTGACGTTCCCGCGCGCGTCGCCATCAGTGAATATGTCAACGTCGCGCATACCTTCTTCGACGAGGAAGAGCCACGCGTCGTCAATGGTATCCTGGACAAACTAGCGCGGCGCGTTCGCGGCCACGAATTCGTTTCAAAGCGCGTGACGCCGTCGTCCTGAGACGTCTCGCCCGCAGCCAAGCGTTGGGTTGAGAGCATGCCGCCAGCGCCGTCGAAAATGTCTGCCTCGGGCAATCGGATCGCGAACGAAACCGATCTGATCCAGACCTACCTCGCACCGCTGACGCGCGGCGCGCCGGGCGCATTTGAACTGCGCGACGACGCCGCGCTGATTGCGCCAGAGCCCGAAACCGATCTCGTCTTCACGAGTGATCCGATCATCGCGGGCGTGCATTTCTTTCCGACGGACAACCCTGCCGACATTGCGTGGAAGGCGCTCGCCGTCAACGCCTCCGATCTCGCCGCTAAGGGCGCGAAGCCCATTGCCTACATGCTGAACCTCGCGCTCCCCGAGCCGCCGACGCGGGAATGGATAAGCAACTTTGCGAATGGCCTGCACGCCGCGCAAGATCGCTTCGGCTGTCATCTGATCGGCGGCGATACCGACATGACGCCCGGTCCGCTTTCGATTGGCGTGACGATCATCGGAGCGGTGCCGACGGGCAAATTCGTTCGTCGCCAGGGCGCGGCATCGGGCGACCACGTGTTCGTCACTGGTACAGTCGGGGATTCCGCGCTGGGCCTGCGCGTTCATGCCGATCCCGCGGCGTTCCCGCACCTGACGGCCGATGAGCGCGCCTTTCTCGAAGACCGCTACTTGCGCCCGACGCCGCGGCTGGCGCTCGGCGAAGCGCTGCGCGCCCACGCATCCGCCGCGCTCGACATCTCGGATGGCCTGATGAAAGATCTGGCCCGGCTTGCGGGCAGCCTGGGGTTGAGGCTTGATTTCGATCTCATACCTTTGTCCAAGGCCGCAGCCTCGGCGCGGGCACATGATCCAGCCGTCGCTGAAACGATCCTCGGCGGTGGCGACGATTACGAATTGCTGGTCGCGGTACCCCCGGCGGCGATCGCGGATTTCAGAAATGCGGCGCAAGCCGCAGGCATCGCCGTGAGTGACCTTGGTGCACTCGACGCGAACATTTCGCTGCAGATCGTCGATGCAGACGGAACCCCGATCGCGATTGAGCGGTTTGGATACGACCATTTTTCCCGATCGGCGCCGTAGCAACACCCGGCCCGCCTGCGCGCGGCATGTATGCCACATCGCATCAGCTTTCGCAGCCAGATCGAGACGGAAACGGCTTGGAAACGCGTCACTGTTTGGCCATATGCGTGATGACAGGTAAGTGGCTGAAATAGCACGACGGCGGCGGTTGAGGGCGGTGTGCGGCTGCAAGCCGGCCGGGTGCGTATTATTTATCGTGCGCGTCGAGAGGTAGCCGGACAAGCGGGGATGAAAGATTTGATTTCGACAACGCGGTTTGGGGCTTCTGTTGTCAGAGCTGCGGTGCTTGGCGCCGTCGTTGCGTTCGCCCAATTCGTCCCAAGCTTCGTGACGACCGGCCACGCCCAAAGCCTATGGGAGCAGCTGCAGCGAAACTACGGCGCCGATACGAGCACCAACAGCGCGCCGATTGACCGCGCGCCTCAGCGGCTCGACGATCTGCGGCCGGACTCGACGCCCTGGCGCAGCGACACGATGCTGAATGCGATTTCCGCGGCCATCGAACACTATCAGCAGATCGTCAACGCTGGCGGCTGGCCGTTGGTCCCGCCCGGCCGCATGATGCGCGAGGGCGACGACGACGACCGCGTGCCGATCCTGCGCAAGCGTCTTCGCATCACTGGCGATCTCTCCAGCAAAAGCACCTATTACGACTCGACGACGTTCGATTCCGAGCTGACCGATGCCGTGAAGCATTTTCAGAAGCGCAACGGCTTACGCGAAACGGGTCGCATCGAGCGCTCTGTCTATCCGGTTTTGAACATCACGGCCGAGCAGCGCCTCGCTGAGCTGAAGCTCAACTACGATCGCATCAAGGGCCTGATGCAGAACGTCGAGGAGCGCTACGTCCTCGTCAACATCCCGGCGTTCCAGGCTGAAGCCGTCGACAAGTTCGAGGTGCAGCTGCGTTTCCGCACTATTGTCGGCCGCCCCGAGCGCGAAACCCCCGAAGTTGCGGCGATGATCCGGAACATCAATTTCTATCCATACTGGCACGTGCCGCAGAGCATCGCGACGCTGGACCTTATTCCGCGCCTCAAGAAAGAGCCGGGCTACCTCTCCGATGAAGGCATCCGCGTCTATACGGGTAATGGCCAAGAGCTTGATCCGAAAACCGTCGATTGGTCGTCGCCGCAGACGGCAACGTATCGCTTCCGGCAAGACCCCGGCGCGAAGAACGCTCTCGGTCTGCTGCGTCTCGATATGACGAACCAGTACGGCGTCTACATGCACGATACGCCGATGAAGACGCTGTTCGACCAGCGCAGCCGTCCCTTCAGCGCTGGGTGCGTGCGCGTGCAGAATGTCGTCGATCTGGCGGATTGGATCGCGCACAACGAGCCGGGCTGGGGAGAGCCGGGCAGCGTCCGCAAGCAGCTCGCCCTCGGCCAGCCGATGGAGCTGAAGCTGACGCGTCCCGTGCCTGTTCATTTCGTCTACATCACGGCTTGGGCCGAGCCCTCGACCGGTGAAGTGCAATTCCGCCAGGACATTTACGGCCGCGACGGCTCGGCGCTGAAGTCCGGCTACGAACGTGACGACGGCGACGCCCCCAACGCCGCCTCCGCTGCAGCGCTCGCGCCTTGATCTAATTGCTTCGTCCTCGGCCGAGCACGCCATAGGCGTGTCGAAGGCGGGGATCAGGCACAAAAATTACTTTGCAATATTGGGCCTTCGGCGCATCTCACGCTGGATCTTCTCAGCGCAGCAGGCTGGACACCGGCAGCGAGCGGCTCGCGACTTCGCGCAGTACAAAGCTCGAGTGCAGCCGCGACACGCCCGGCAGCCGTGAGAGCTGCTCCTTATGGATGCGTTCGAAATCCGCTAGATCGCGCGCCAGCACCGTGATGAGATAATCGTCCTGCCCCGACATCATGTAGCAGGACACGATCGAGGGCGCCGCCGCGGCTGCCTTCTCGAAGGCCTCCAGCAGTTCCTGGCTTTGGCTTTCGAGGCTGATCTGGACCACGGCCATCATGCTGAGCCCCAGGGCCTTGCGGTTGACCCGCGCCTGGTAGCCGTCGATCACTCCGGACTGTTCGAGCGCCTTGATCCGCCGCGCGATGGCCGTCGGCGATAGAGGAACACGCTCAGCGAGGTCGACTTGGCTCTGACGGCCGTCAACCAGAAGGGCCGCCAAGATGGCCTTATCCAGCGCATCCAAAGGAACTTCAGCCATTTTTCTGCGCCTATCCCGCCATTTTCGCAGATTTTCATCAAAAACGCTGTTGAGCACAACAAAAATCGCAGAGTAACAGCCGCGGGCCTGTGTCAACCTACACTGTAGAAGATCGGAAGCTGCGCTTTACAGGAGCGGATCATGCGCATCGGTGTTCCCACGGAAATTAAGAGCGATGAGTTTCGGGTCGGCCTAGTGCCGGGTTCGGTTCGCGAACTGGCAGCTCGCGGCCACGAAGTGATCGTTCAGTCGGGTGCCGGTGCCGGCATTTTCGCCGACGATGCGGCCTACGAAAAGGCGGGCGCCCGCATCGTCAAATCGGCCGAAGAAGTTTTCTTCGACTCCCAGATGATCGTGAAGGTCAAGGAGCCGCAGAAGGTCGAGTGGAAGCGCCTCAAACCCGATCAGATCCTGTTCACCTATTTGCATCTCGCTCCCGATGCGCAGCAGGCCATCGGCCTGATGGAATCGGGCGCGACGGCCATCGCTTACGAGACGGTCACCGACGCCAACGGCTCGCTGCCGCTTCTGGCGCCGATGAGCGAAGTTGCTGGCCGTCTTTCGATTGAAGCCGCGGCTCAGGCCCTGCGTCGCCCCACCGGCGGACGCGGCGTTCTGATGGGCGGCGTCCCGGGTGTGAAGCCCGCAAAGGTCGTTGTACTCGGCGGCGGGGTCGTCGGTACGCATGCAGCGCGGATGGCGGCCGGCCTCGGTGCCGACGTATCGATCATTGACCGGTCGCTTCCACGTCTGCGCCAGCTCGATGAGCTGTTTGAAGGTCGCGTGCGTACGCTCGCTTCGACGATGGAAACGATCGAGACCGAAGTTCTCGCCGCAGACGTCGTTGTCGGCGCGGTGCTTGTCGCTGGCGCGAGCGCGCCGAAGCTCGTCAATCGTGCGATGTTGAAAGACATGAAGAAGGGCGCCGTGCTCGTTGACGTGGCGATCGATCAAGGCGGCTGCTTCGAAACGTCGAAGCCGACGACGCACGCGCATCCGACGTTCGAGGTCGACGGCATCATTCACTACTGCGTCGCCAACATGCCGGGCGCTGTGCCCGTCACGTCGGCTCAGGCATTGAACAACGCAACGCTGCCATTCGTGATGAAACTCGCAGAGCAGGAGCTTGCAGCATTCGATCGCGATCCCCATCTCGCAGCAGGATTGAACGTCAAAGGCGGCCGTATCATGCACTCTGTAGTTGCTGCGTCGCTGGGCTTTGACACGGTAGAAGGCAGCCGGAACTTTCGTCACGCTGCTGAGTAGTTAGAACATCGAACCCCCGTGCCGCCGCATCCCTCACCGGCGGTGACCAGCCGGTCGCTTCTTCCCCCCGGAGCGACCGGCTTTCTTTTTTGTAATTTTGTAATTCACCGCAGCTTCATCGCGAAGAGAGTGTACTGCGCTCATCGCCTTCGAAATGTCGCGAAGCGAGTCCATCGTATTCGGTAACGAATCATCAGGACTTATGATCATTTCGGGGCAAGCGACGGATCTCTTCCGTCCACCGCGTTAGGCGGATCAGACACTTCGTTACGGTGGAAACGTAATATGACGAAATTCAAAAAAGTTATCGCTTCTTCTCTCATTGCCGCCACCATGACGGCGACTTTTGCTGCGACTGAGCAAGCTGCTGCCGCGCCGTTCGGAACCGGCGTTCCGGCGCTTTCGAAAGACGCTGGCGCCGTCACCCACGTTTATTGGCGCGGTCACGGCGGATGGGGCTGGGGCCCCGGCGCTCTCGTCGGCGGCCTTATCGGCGGCGCAATCATCGCAGCCGCTATTTCCGAGCATCGCGCCGCACCGCGCGACATGGATCGCTGCGCGCGTGACTTCCCCGACTTCAGCTATCGCACGGGCACCTATATCGACCGCCGCGGCGTCGAACGCGTCTGCCCCTATCTCCGCTAAATCAGATATTCGGCAGTGATGCTGAATGAGCGACTGTGCGCTTTCCTTAAAGGAAGGCGCACAGCGCGGGACGTGCGCCGCTAGCGAGGCGGTGCGTGCAGGATCTCATGTGCTTCGCGCGCTCGGTTTCTCCGGCCTTTCGAAGATCATTGTCCATAACGATCAGCAAGGAGATGGTATGAGATTTTTGTTGGTGTTCGCCGCTGCCGCAACGCTGGGTTCTGCGGCATCTCTGGCAGCCGATAGCGCCACGCCTCCCAACGGCGGCAAAGGTGCCTGCAGGGCCGACATCCAGAAATTCTGCACGAGCGTTCCACACGAGAAGAGCAAGATACGCGGCTGCCTGACGGAGCATCAGGCTGACCTTTCCGATACGTGCAAACAGCGCGTGGCAGCGTGGGCCGCAAAGGCCAAGTGACCGTTACCGATTTTGCAATTACGGCGGCGCCCGATCCCAAGGATCGCGGCGCCGCTTCTGTGTTCGTTCGGGTTTGTACGCTCAGCCGACGACACGGAGTCGCGCGCTCTTTGCGACGGCGTGAGCGGAATCAGACGTCTTGAATGCCGTGGCGAGAGATTTGAGATCGCTCGTTTCCGAAGCCAGCACGTTTGTCGACGACGTCAGCTCTTCGGCCATCGCCGCATTCTCTTGCGTGTCGTGATCCATCGTCGCGACGGCGCTGCTGACTTCGGCAAGCGCGGATGCCTGCTCTTGTGCTCCCGCCGCGATCTCGGCCATGACCGTGTTCACCTGTGTGACGGCTTTGGCAATCTCTCCAAACACATGTCCGGTGCTCGTCACCAGCCTCACGCCATCGCTGACATTTTGCTGCGCCGTCGAAATCAGATCTTTGATCTCGCGCGCCGACTCCGCCGACCGCTGTGCGAGCGCGCGCACTTCCGATGCCACGACCGCGAAGCCGCGGCCATGCTCGCCCGCACGGGCGGCTTCGACGCCCGCATTGAGTGCCAGCAGGTTCGTCTGGAACGCGATATCGTCGATGACGCTGATGATATGCCCGATCTGCTTCGATGAACTTTCGATTTTCGACACGGCCTCGATCGCCTCGTCGACGATCTTTCCGCCATCGGACGCCTGGCTGCTGGCGCGCGTTATGATGTCCTGCATGCTGGTCGTCGAGGTCGCCGTGCTTTGCACCGAGACGGCGGTTTCTTCGAGTGCCGCCGCCGACTCTTCGAGAGAGGCGGCCGTGGTCTGGGCTCGCCGCGAAAGGTTCTCGGACGCCGCGAGGATCTGCTCGGTCGCTGCCGTAATGCCGCTGATGCGCTGTAGAACGACCTGCAAGGCTTGATCGAGCTGACCGCTCGCCGAATTAAAATCATCGCGCACGCGTTCGAACTGTGGCGGCAACGCCGTGCCGATGCGGTACGACAGGTTCTGTTTGGCAAGCTCTGAGAGGCCCGACGTGATTGCATCGAGGACGTGAGCACGCTCGGCCGCAACCTCTTCTTCAACACGCAGGCGATCCGCGTCAGCTTCCTGCTGGCGCTTCGCGGCCTCGGCCTGCGCTTGGTGGTGCTCCGCCTCGGCCTTGAGGCGCGCATGTTCAGCCGCCTCGATGTACGTCGAAATGGAGAAGTCCATGTCGAGCATTGCCGCTTTCGTCAGTGCGGCGAGCTTGCCGAGAAGGTTCTGATGCGTCGTCTGCTGATTGAAGGAGAAAAGGCTCTTCGGCTTGCTCTCCTCGATGATCGCCGCAAAGAGATGTTCAAGCAGCAGCGTGTAGCCGCCGATGTACCATCGCGGCTCAAGCCCGATCCTGGCGTGTGTTTGGCCGATGCGGCGAACATTGCCGACATACGTCTCATCGATCTTGCCTGCGCTTATCGCGCCCCAGTGACCGAGCTGAGCGGACTTGGCGCGCGCGATATGCGCGTCGTCAGCGAAGAAGCGCTTGAGTTCCGGCGTGGCTTTGATCTTCGCATAGAATTTATCGAGAGCGACGGGGAGATGCCGCATGAGAAGCGGCTTGAGGTCGCGAAGCTGCGAGGTCGTAAGCTCATCCAGCTCCAGGAAAGAAAGGCGGCCGTCGAGATCGGCGCCGGAATTTGCCGGGTGAGGGGTCTTAGCAGGTTGGTGCATTGGCAAAGGATCTCGCGAACTTGAGTTCATGCTGCGATGAACTAAGGACGCAGGGCTTGTGCCAGCCTTAAAGTCAGGAAGAAATTTCTGATGTGCCGCAGTACTTTAGAATAAGGAGGAAGTGAGCGGGCTCATCTGCCGCTCACTCATCCAATTTTACTTCAGGCTCGGAAAATTAAACTCCGCACCCTTGCGGATGCCGGCCGGCCAGCGCGCCGTAACTGTCTTGAGACGCGTGTAGAAGTGCACGCCTTCCGGTCCGTAAATCGCGTGATCCCCGAACAGCGAGCGCTTCCAGCCGCCGAACGAGTGATAGGCAACCGGCACCGGCAGCGGCACGTTGATGCCGACCATGCCGACCTCGATCTTGTCTGCGAACGCGCGTGCCGTATCGCCGTCGCGCGTGAAGATCGCGGTACCGTTGCCATATTCGTGCGTGTTGATGAGATCGGCGGCTTCATCGTAGTTCTTCGCGCGCACGACCGAGAGCACCGGCCCGAAAATTTCTTCGCGATAGATCGTCATGTCGCGCGTGACGTTGTCGAACAATGTGCCGCCGAGAAAGAATCCGTTCTCGTAGCCCTGTAGCGTCAGTCCGCGACCATCGACGACGAGCTTCGCACCTTCCGCGACGCCCTTGTCGATCAGCGAGGTGATCTTGCGCTTCGCGTCTGCCGTGACAACCGGGCCCATCTCCGATTCAGGGTCCGTCGCCGGGCCGACTTTCAGCGCGCGCACGCGCGGTGCCAGAGCCTCGACGAGCTTGTCGGCCGTCTTCTCGCCAACCGGAACCGCAACCGAGATCGCCATGCAGCGCTCGCCAGCGGAACCATAGCCTGCGCCCATCAGCGCATCGACCGCCTGGTCCATGTCGGCGTCGGGCATCACGATCATATGGTTCTTGGCGCCGCCGAGTGCCTGCACGCGCTTGCCGTTCGCCGTGCCGCGGCCATAGATGTACTGTGCAACGGGCGTTGAGCCGACGAAGGAGACGGCGGCGATATCGGGATGATCGAGAATCGCATCGACGATCGTCTTGTCGCCGTGCACGACGTTGAACACGCCGTCCGGCAGACCGGCTTGCTGGAACAGCTCCCAGATCAGCATCGGTGCCGACGGATCGCGCTCGGACGGCTTCAGGATGAAAGCATTGCCGCACGCAATCGCGACGGGGAACATCCACATCGGCACCATGGCGGGGAAGTTGAAGGGCGTGATACCCGCAACGACGCCAAGCGGCTGCCGGTCTGACCAGCTATCGATATCTGGGCCGACGTTGCGGCTGAATTCGCCCTTCAAAAGGTGCGGAATCCCGCAGGCGAAATCGACGACATCGATGCCGCGCGCCAGCTCACCGAGCGAGTCGGCATGTGTCTTGCCGTGTTCGCGTGAAATCGCGCGTGCGATCTCGTCGGCGTTCTTTTCCAGTAGCTCCTTGAACTTGAAAAGCGGACGCACGCGCTTCATCGGCGGCGTCGTGCCCCAGGTCAGTGCGGCTTTCTTCGCGGCAGAGACGGCGGCGTTGAGATCGTCGACTTTCGACAGCGGCAGGCGCGCAACTTCTTCGCCAGTCGCCGGATTGAAGACAGCCTGCGTGCGCTCGGCGTGAGCAGGTGAGCGGCGCCCGTTGATGGCGTTCTCGATCATGTGCATTGGGAAAGGAATCCTCGTTTTGACTTTCGTCATCCTCGAACACGAGAGCGCAGCGATCGCGTTCGGGGATGACAAGTGAATTAGTTCGTCTCCTTCAGCACCTTCGTGAAGGTGTCGAACAACTGGTCGATCTCGGACTTCGAAATGACGAGCGGCGGCGACAGCGCGATGATGTCGCCCGTCTGGCGAACCAGAATACCGGCCTCGAATGCCTTGACGAAACGGTCGAACGCCCGCTTGCCGGGCTGCTCCGGATCGGGCGCGAACTCGACCGCGCCGATGAGGCCGATGTTGCGCACATCGATGATATGCGGCAGGCCCTTCAGCGCGTGGACGCGTTCTTCCCAGTAGGGTGCCAGCTCTGCGGCGCGCGTCAGCAGACCTTCTTCCGCATAGGTGTCGAGCGTGCCGATGGCGGCTGCCGCGGCGACTGGATGGCCCGAATACGTATAGCCGTGGAAGAAGTCGATCATCCAATCAGGGCCGTTCATGAAGGCGTCGTGGATGTGCGATTTGACGAACACGGCGCCCATCGGAATCGTACCGTTCGTCACGCCCTTCGCCGTCGTGATGATATCCGGCGAGATCCCAAAGTAGTCCGAACCGAACGGCACGCCGAGACGGCCGAAGCCCGTGATGACTTCGTCGGCGATCAGCAGAATGTCGTGCTTCTTGGCGATGGCTTCGAGGCGCTTCAGATATCCCTTCGGCGGGATCAGCACGCCTGTCGAGCACGCAACCGGCTCGACGATGACAGCGGCGATCGTCGAAGCGTCATGCAGCGCAACGAGGCGTTCCAGATCGTCCGCAAGCTCCGCTCCGTGCTCCGGCTCGCCGCGCGTGAAAGCGTTCTTCGCCAGATCGTGCGTGTGCCGCATATGATCAACGCCTGCGACAAGCGCACCGAACATCTTGCGGTTGGGGCCGATGCCGCCGACCGACATGCCGCCGAAGTTGACACCATGATAGCCGCGTTCGCGGCCGATCAGGCGCACCTTGGTGCCGTTGCCCTTGGCGCGATGATAGGCGATCGCCATCTTCAGTGCCGTCTCGACCGACTCCGAACCGGAGTTGGTGAAGAACACATGATCGAAGCCCTTCGGCGCGATGGCCGTCAGCCGGTTCGCAGCCTCGAAGGCCTTGTTATGGCCCATCTGGAACGTGCCTGCGAAGTCAAGCGTATCGACCTGGGCTTTGATCGCTTCGGCAATCTTCGGACGGCAGTGTCCGGCGTTTACGCACCAGAGACCCGATGTGCCGTCGAGCACCTTGCGCCCATCGTTCGTCACATAATGCATGTCCTTGGCGCCGACGAAGAGCCGCGGATTCGCCTTGAACTGCTTGTTGGCGGTAAACGGCATCCAGAAGGATGCGAGGTCGTTGGGCTTGATCTGTACATTCATAAGATGAGTCCTTTGTTTGCTCTCAGCGATACCCGTGCGGGGCGCCGGTCGCCGGGAGCGAGTCCAAATATCAAGCGACCTTGGCGACGGCGTCGGTGAGTGCCGATTCGAACACGTCCATGCCCTCGCGAACGAGTTCGTCGCTGGCAGTCAGCGGGACCAGGAAGCGAATGACGTTTCCGTACGTGCCGCACGAAAGAAGAATGAGGCCGCGGTCGCTCGCCGCTTTGAGCAATGCGCTCGTCAATTCCGGCGCCGGTTCACCGCTCGCCTTGTCTTTCACAAGCTCGACCGCGCACATGGCGCCGAGGCCGCGGACGTCGCCGATGCAGTTGAGGTTCGAATTGGCCTGCAACGCCGAGCAGCGATCCATGATGATCTTGCCGATTGCGGTGGCGCGGTCGCAGAGCTTCTCGTCGTGAATGACGTCGAGCACGGCATGGGCCGACGCGCACGCGACCGGATTGCCTGCATAAGTGCCGCCGAGGCCGCCGGGATTGGAAGCATCCATGACATCCGCGCGGCCGACGATCGCCGACAGAGGCATGCCGCCTGCGAGGCCCTTCGCCATTGTGACGACGTCGGCCTTCACGCCGAAATGCTCCATCGCGAACATCTTGCCAGTACGTGCAAAGCCCGTCTGGATTTCATCCGCGATCAGCAGAATACCATGGTCGTCGCAAAGCTCGCGCAGCGCGACCATGAATTCCTTCGGCACGATATTGAAGCCGCCTTCGCCTTGCACCGGCTCGATGACGATACCGGCGATGTTCGACGGATCGACCGAATGCTTGAACAGCGATTTCAGGCTGCGAATGCTTTGCCCGGTGCTGCCACCGTGGAAGACGTTCGGGAATTCGACATTATAGACATCCGGCGGAAACGGTCCGTAGCCCTTCTTGTAAGGCACGACCTTGCCCGTCAGGGCCATGCCCATCAGCGTGCGGCCGTGGAAGCCGCCTGCAAACGAAACGATGCCGGGACGTCCGGTGAACGCACGCGCCACTTTGACGGCGTTCTCGACGGCTTCAGCACCCGTTGATGCCAGCATCGTCTTGGCCGGACCGGCGATTGGCGCAATGGCGTTGAGCCGTTCCGCCAGGCTCACATAGTTTTCGTATGGCGTCACCTGGAAGCAGACGTGACTGAAAGCCTTGAGCTGCTCCTCAATGGCCTTGATGAGGCGAGGATGCTGATGGCCCGTGTTGACGACCGCGATGCCCGCGCCGAAATCAATATAGCGCTTGCCGTCCTCGCTCCAGATCTCGGCGTTCTTCGCGGTCTTGGCAAAGATTTGCGTCACGTTTCCGACGCCGCGTGGAATAGCAGCGACGCGACGGGCCTGAAGCTCGGCTGAGGTAGCCATGGACGATCCTTCGTGGTTCGATGGGTGAGCGAAAGAGGGTTCAATGCTTTTTCGGCGGAGCATTAATCGAAATGCCCCGCCGAAACTTGACTGCTAGGCGTTGATGCCGCCAAGGGCGATCATTTTTGTCTCGAGATACTCGTTGAGGCCTTCGTCCGCGCCCTCGCGGCCGAGACCCGACTGCTTGATGCCGCCGAACGGCGCGACCTCGTTCGAGAACACGCCTTCGTTGACGCCGATCATGCCGGCTTCGAGTGCTTCAGCCACGCGCCACGCGCGAGAGACATTCTGGCTGAAGAGGTAAGCCGCGAGGCCAAACGGCGTGCCGTTGGCGATGCGGATCGCGTCGGCTTCCGTCTCGAATTTGATGAGCGAGGCGACCGGCCCGAAGATCTCTTCGTTCGCGATCGTCATGGCGGTGGTGACACCGGTCACGATGGTCGGCTCGAAGAAAAGCGCGCCGTGTTTGTCCGGCTTGCCGCCGATCTCGATCTTGGCGCCTTCGGAGACCGCACCGGAAAGCAGCGACTTCACCTTGTCGATGGCTTCCGCATTGATCAGCGGTCCGACCGTCGATTTGGCATCACGGCCGGGTGCCACGACGAGCTTCGCGGCTTCCTCTTTCAGGGCTGCAACGAACTTGTCGAAGATGCCCGCCTGCACGAGGATACGGTTGGCGCAGACGCACGTCTGGCCCGCGTTCCGGAACTTCGACGCCATCGTTCCGGCGACCGCCTGCTTCAGATCGGCATCGTCGAAAATGATGAGCGGCGCGTTGCCGCCGAGTTCGAGCGTCAGCTTTTTGATGGTGTCGGCACACTGACGATAGAGAATGCGGCCGACTTCCGTCGAGCCTGTGAACGTCAACTTGCGCACACGGTCATCCGCCGTCAGCACCTTGCCGATGCCCGGGCCGTCCATCGTCGTGATGACGTTGAATACGCCCGCCGGAACGCCTGCGTCCTGCGCGAGCTTCGCAAGCGCCAGCGCACATAGCGGCGTCTCTTCTGACGGCTTCACGACGATCGTGCAACCGGCAGCCAGGGCGCAGCCGACCTTGCGGGTGATCATCGCGATCGGGAAGTTCCACGGCGTGATCGCCGCGCATACGCCGATGGGCTGCTTGATCGTGAGGTAGCGGCGCGACGCGACCGTCGTCGGGATCGTGTGCCCGTAGGCGCGCTTTCCTTCTTCCGCGAACCATTCAATGAACGACGCGCCATAAGCGACTTCGCCGCGCGATTCCGTCAGCGGTTTGCCTTGCTCGGCCGTCATCAACTGAGCCAGCGCTTCGGTGTCCGCGATGATGAGGTCGAACCACTTGCGCAGGATCTGCGCGCGTTCCTTCGCGGGCTTCGCAGCCCACGCCGGAAATGCCTTGTGCGCGGCGTCGATGGCGCGCTTGGCATCATCCGGTGTCAGGTCCGGTACATCAACGAGCTTTTCGCCCGTCGCCGGATCGAGAACCGGAAACGTCTTGTTCGAAGTCACCCACTCGCCGTCTATGAAGGCGGCCGAGGGGAAGGGCGTTGACGATTTGATATTCATTGCACCGTCTCCAGGGCGTCAGAGTGTGATCGAGACCGATTTTAAATCGGCATACTTATGTAGTGCGTGCAGAGAGCGATCACGGCCGAAGCCCGATTGCTTGAAGCCTCCGAACGGCATCGTGATATCGCAGCTGTCCCAGCCGTTGATCCAGACGAGTCCGGCACGGATCTCGCGGGCGGCGCGGTGAGCCAGCGTGATGTCCTTGGTCCAAAGACCGGCGGCGAGGCCATAGTTCGTATCGTTGGCGATGCGGATGGCGTCGTCCGCTTCGGTGAAACGCGTAATGGCGAGCACCGGTCCGAAAACTTCTTCGCGCGCCAGCGTATTCTCGGGCGTCACGCCCGAAAACACCGTCGGCTCGACGTAGAACCCACCGCTTCCTTCGAGCGTGCGATTGCCGCCGAGGGCCAGCGTGCCGCCCTCGCGCTTCGCCGTTTCGATATAGCGGAGTGCCGTCTTCATCTGTTCTTCGCTAACCATAGCGCCCGACGTCGTCGCGGGCTCCAAGGGGTCACCAGCAACGATTTTTCGAGCAACCGTTATGAGCCGATTGGTGAAATCATCGGCTATCGCGTCCTGCACCAAGAGACGAGACCCGGCAGTGCATACCTGCCCTGAATTATAGAAGATGCCCCACGCCGCTTCCGTGGCGGCGCGGTCGAGATCGGGGCAGTCCGCGAACACGATATGCGGAGACTTGCCGCCGAGTTCCAGGCTGACGCGCTTCAGGTTGCTCTGTCCCGAATACTGCATGAGCAGCTTGCCGACCGGGCCCGAGCCGGTGAATGCAATCATGTCGACGTCATTGTGCAGCGCGAGCGCCTTGCCTGCTTCTGCGCCGAAGCCCGGAATAACGTTCAGTACCCCCGCCGGAATTCCAGCTTCGAGCGCCAGTTCACCAAGCTTTAGCGCTGTCAGCGGCGATTGCTCCGCAGGCTTCAGAATGACGGAATTGCCCATCGCGAGTGCCGGGGCGACCTTCCACATCGCCATGTGCAGCGGGAAGTTCCACGGCACGATGGCGCCGATGACGCCCAGCGGATCGTGGACGACGAACGAGAACCGGTCCGGTGCTTCCGGCGCCACTTCACCGTAAACCTTATCGAGCGCTTCCGCATAATAGCGCAGCGAGCGGATGGCGTTCGGAACGTCGCCGCCGAGCGCGTTCGAGATCGGCTTGCCGACATCGAGGCTTTCGAGAACGGCGAGCGTTTCGATATCGCGTTCCATCAGTTCGGCGAGCTTGAACAGAATGCGCTTTTTCTCGCGATAGTGCAGCTTACGCCACGATCCCTCATCGAAGGCGCGGCGCGCGCTTTTGACGGCGAGATCGACATCCTCCGGCCCGCACTGGGCGACATGATTAAGGACGCGCCCGTCGCGCGGTGAGATGTTGGCGAACGTTCTGCCGGAAACGCTCTCCGTCAGCTTGCCGTCGATGACGGCTTCGCTCGGAATTTTGATCGATCCGGCAACGGCTTCGAAGTGTGCAAGCGATGTCATGACCGTAAAGCCTTATGCAACTTGAGCGTACCATTCATAGTCGAGCGCAGTAACGACACGCTCGAAACTGATGCGTTCGGTCTCTTTCAAGCGATAGTAGACGTCTTGGAATGCTGCGCCGAAAGCCTCGCGCACGATGTCGGAGGTGCGGAATGTCTGCAGCGCGTTCACCCAGGCGGTCGGCAGTTCGTTGCCGTCGAGTTCTTCCGCGTTGCCTTCCGCATGCTGCCCCGGGTCGACGCCGTTGGTGATGCCATGGCGGACGCCCGCCAGGATACTTGCGATGACGAGGAACGGATTGGCGTCGGCACCCGAGACGCGATGTTCGATGCGCGTCGCAGGCCCCGAGCAGCACGGCACGCGGAGCGCCACTGTGCGATTGTTGAAGCCCCAGTGCGCCGACATCGGCACATAGGATTCAGGCACGTAGCGGCGATATGCGTTCGCTGACTGTGCCCACACCGCCATGAAGTCCGGCATGGATGTCCGCAACCCGCCGATCGCCTGCCGGAACATTGGCGCCATCGGATCGCCCGCGAACAGGTTGTTGCCCTGCTTATCGATCAAGCTGACGTGAACGTGCATTCCGGAGCCCGTCCAGTCGTGGTGCGGCTTCGCCATGAACGTCGCTTCGAGATCGTGCGCATGAGCAGCCGCCTTGACCGCGCGCTTTAAGAGCACGCCATCGAGCGCTGCCGTCATGGCCTCGCTGTGCTTCAGATTGATCTCGAATTGACCAGGGCCGGACTCCTGCATAACCGCGTCGAGCGGCAGCCCTTGTGCCTCAGCGATGCGATAGACGTCATCGATGAACGGTCCGAGCGTGTCCATTTCCTCAAAGCCGAACGTCATCGGCCGTTCGGGATCGGCGGAGAGGCCGGACGGCGTCACGAGGCTGAAAACGCCGTCCGGCGTGCGCTTTGTCACGTAGAATTCGAGTTCGACCGCGACGATGGGCTTCTGCCCGGCATCCGCAAATCGCGACACCTGAGTGGCCAGCACACCGCGCGGATCCATATCGCAAAGATCGACAGGCACCATCACCGCTTGACCGTGCGAGCCCTTACCGACGGGCACCGGCTTCAGCGTGCCGGACAGCACGCGGAACGGAATGTCGTGATCGCCCGTCTCCCAGAGCCGGCCTGTCTCGGCGATCGAATTGCCGCGCGGATCGAGCACGTAAACGGACGCCGGAAGCAGCAGCCCGTTCCGCGCAATGCTGACGAGATCGCCGCGCCGGATGCGCTTGCCCCGCGGCATGCCGTTCATGTCGAACAGCAGAATGTCGATCCAAGACACGCTTGGATTGGCATCAAGGAACGCTGCAGCTTCTTCGACGGAAATGAATGTATCGGTCATGCGGCCTGGCCTTTCGCGATCATACCTCTCGCGGCGTCGCCGAAGCGGCGGAACAGCGCCAGGGATGCTGGATTGGATGTGTATTGCCATTCGGGGTGCCACTGCACACCGAGAGAGAATGGATTGCCGGCTGCGACGCGGGCGGCTTCGACCAGGCCATCCTCAGCGAACGCTTCCGCAACGAGCGGCTTGGCGAGATCGCGGATGCCTTGCCCGTGCAGCGAGTTGACGATGATCTGGTCCTGGCCGAGCCACGCCTTGAGCTCGCCCTTGAGCGTCACCGGGTGGCGCGGCGCGAACATCACGTCGAAGTCCGTCACCTTCGGCTCGCGATGGTCGGCATAGCCGTCGACGGTATGAACCGCCTGGTGCAGAGAGCCGCCAAGCGCGACGTTCAACTCTTGAAAGCCTCGGCAAATCGCCATGATCGGCACCTTGCGTTCGACCGCCGCGCGGATAAGCGGCAGCGTCACCGCATCCCGGTCACGGTCGATGGCGTCAGGCAGAACGGGCTCTTCGAGGCCGTAGTTTTCAGGGTGCACGTTCGAGATGGCGCCCGTCAGCAAAATGCCCGAGGCAACATCGAGAACGGAGCCGATGTCGGAAAGGTTCTTGCCGACCGGCAGCAGCAACGGCTGGCAGTCGGCGCCCTCGGCCACGGCGGCGGAATATTTCCGCCCCGCCGCGTCCGAGGTCAGTCCGCTGACCGTCTCTGTACTGCAGGGTATGACGACGACGGGCCGCCTCATGCCGCCATTTCTCCCTGGACTGCCGAAAGCGTCTGATCGAGCGCCTTCTGGATCACGCGGCCCGCTTCCTCGAACTGCTGCTCTTCCCAGGTCAGCGGCGGCGCGCACACCATCGTGTCCCAGACGGCCCGCATGATGAAGCCTTCCCGGAAGAAATGATCGCGACAGATAAGACCGACGCGGCCGAGGTTATCGAAGCGGCGGCGCGTTTTCTTATCCGCCACGAGTTCGATCGCGCCCATCATGCCGACCGTGCGAACCTCGCCGACGAGCGGATGATCCTTGAAGCGATCGAACAGCTTCGCCAGAGCCGGGCCGGTGAATTCCTTCACCTTAGGAACGAGTCGGTCGCGCTCCATGATCTCCAGGTTCTTCAGCGCGACAGCGCACGCCACCGGATGGCCCGAGAACGTGTAGCCGTGGTTGAAATCGTCGTCCTTGGCCATCAGCGCTTCGACGATTTTGTCGTCGACGAGCACGCCCGACAGCGGGATGTAGCCCGACGTCGCCGCCTTCGCGAAGGTGATGATATTGGGCCGGATGCCGTAGAAATCCGAGGCGAACCACGTGCCGAGGCGTCCGAAGCCGGTGATGACTTCGTCGGCCAGCAAGAGGATGCCGTACTTGTCGACGATGCGCTGAACCTCCGGCCAGTAGGTCGACGGCGCGATTTTCACGCCGCCTGCGCCCTGAACCGGTTCGCCCGCGAACGCCGCGACGTTCTCCGGCCCGCAACGCAGAATTTCTTCTTCAATAGCCCGTGCAGCACGCAGGCCGAACGCTTCCGGCGTCTCGCCGGGGAACGAGTCGCCGTACCAGTACGGGTCCATGACGTGGCGGAAGCCCTCATAGACTGGATAGCTGTGCGCATGCACGTGGCTCATGCCGCCCATCGAGCCCGCCGCAATGGTCGAGCCGTGATAGGCGTTCTCCCGGCTGATGATGATGCGCCGCTTCGGCTCGCCCTTGAGCACCCAGTAATGACGGATCAGGCGGATCGCCGTGTCGTTCGATTCCGAGCCCGACGAACCGAAGAACACCTGATTGAGATGCGCCGGTGCGATCTCGGCCAGCTTGCGCGCCAGCTCGACGACCGGCGGGTGCGTCGTCTTGAAGAAGGTATTGTAGAACGGCAGTTCGACCATCTGATCGTAAGCGGCCTGCGCCAGCTCTTTGTTGCCATAGCCGATGTTCGTCGTCCAAAGGCCGGCCATGCCGTCGAGAATGCGATGGCCCTCGCTGTCGATCACATACGGACCTTCACCTTTGACGATGACACGGACGCTGCCGCTGCCTCTCAGCGACTGATGATCGGAGAAGGGATGCAGATGGTGCTGCGCATCGAGTTGTTGGATCTGTTGCGTCTGAATACGGTTGGACACGAGGAAGCCTCCAGCAAAAGAAAAATGGGAATGAGCAGGCCTTGAGGGCCTGCTGAGAACTGAGCGCTCGGAGAGTTCAGTGCGGCGTGTAGCCGATGCGCGCGCAGAGCTTCAAAAGCTCGCGCTTGGGATGGGGAATGCTGCACATGGGACGCGGCACCTCGCGGCAGTGAGCGATATCACCGCCATCGTAATAAGCCGGAAACCCGATATGCAACAGTGTCATACGCGACGTTCCCTGGGGCAAGCACGACCCGCGCCTAGCTTCGACACTCAACCATTGACACGAAGGCGTCTTGCTTCTTAGAACGCTTCGAGTGTAAAGTCTACAGTGTAGAAGTCAAGGGGCTGGACGGATGACTGAGCCAAAATCGCGGGCACGGCGGGGCGTTGAGAAATCCGAGATCCTTCAGGCGGCGTTCGATTTGTTTGCCGAGGTCGGGGAAGCTGCGTTTTCCATTCGTAAGGTAGCGGCGATCGTCGGTGTCGACCCGATGACCGTTCTGCATCACTTCGGCTCGAAGGATGAGCTGTTGCGAGCCATCGCCGATCATGGACTTCGAAGCGTTGAGATGCCGACGGCGACCGCGAACTGGCGCGACGACCTAAGGGCCGTCGGAAAGGCCTACCGGATGCTGGCGCATCATCATCCTCGGGTTTTTCCGCTGCATTTTCGCTACAACGCAACCGGTCCTGCGGACCACATTTCGAGTGAGATCGTCTACTGTGCCCTGCGTCGTGCGGGGTTGACCGATACTGCGGCGGCAGGCCTTGGCCTTGCTTTCTATGCATTCGTTCTGGGATTTGCGTTGGCCGAGGCAGAGGGCCTTCTGCGCGCGATCGGCCCGGCGGAAGAGACCGAGTTGAGTGCGCTCGATCCGACTATGTATCACGCCACGCAAGACCTCATTCCTGTTCTGAAGACGCTCGATCCGAGCCTTGCGTTCGAAGACTCTATGGACGTCTTCATCGCAGGCGTCGCAGATCTCGCGAAGCTCAAACCCCGTCCGAAACCGATCGTCGAGTGCGACTCCAAGTGTGCATGAGCGAAGCTGCTCCCTGATTGGGCGGCGGGTGGCACCATTTGATGCTTGCAAGCCGCTGATTGAAGGACATTATTGAACGAGCAACCGGCGAGATTGGGAGAGCGGCCATGTATCGGGTGCACGCGGGCGGAACGACCTACACGTTTTCATCCCTGAAAGAGCTGTTGGCGAAAGCCACGCCGCCGCGCTCTGGCGACGTGCTGGCGGGTGTCGCGGCAAAGTCCGCCGCCGAGAACGTCGCCGCCAAGATGGCGCTCGCCGACGTGCCGCTGAAGCAGTTCCTCAACGAAACCATCATTCCCTACGAAGACGATGACGTCACGCGCCTCATCGTCGACACACATGATGGCGCGGCGTTCGCGCCGGTTTCTCATATGACGGTCGGCGAATTCCGCGATTGGCTGCTGTCAGAGAAGGCGACGCCGGAGAAGGTCTCCGCGCTGGCGCCGGGCCTGACGCCGGAAATGGTCGCTGCCGTCTCGAAGATCATGCGCAACCAGGACCTCGTGCTCGGCGCCAAGAAGGCGCACGTCATCACGAAGTTCCGCGATACGATTGGTTTGCCCGGACACATGTCCGTGCGTCTGCAACCCAACCATCCCACCGACGACAAGAAAGGCATCGCCGCGTCGATGGTCGACGGCTTGATGTACGGCTGCGGTGATGCCGTCATCGGCATCAATCCGGCGAGCGACAACATCGGCGCCATCACCGATCTTCTGGTGATGATGGACGACGTCATCCGCCGCTTCGAAATCCCGACCCAGAGCTGCGTGCTGACACACGTGACGACGACGATCGACGCCATCGCCAAGGGCGCGCCTGTCGATCTCGTCTTCCAGTCGATCGGCGGCACGCAGGGCGTCAACGATAGCTTCGGCGTAAAGCTCTCGCATTTGCAGGAAGGCCGCGAAGCCGCTTTGAGCCTGAAGCGCGGCACCGTCGGCGACAACTGCATGTATTTCGAGACGGGGCAGGGATCGGCGCTCTCGGCCGACGCGCATCACGGCTGCGATCAGCAGACGCTCGAGGCCCGCGCCTACGCCGTCGCGCGTCAGTTCAAGCCGCTGCTCGTCAATACCGTCGTCGGCTTCATCGGCCCGGAATATCTCTACAATGGCAAGGAGATCATCCGCGCCGGCCTCGAGGACCATTTCTGCGGCAAGCTGCTTGGCCTGCCGATGGGCTGCGATATCTGCTACACCAACCACGCCGAAGCCGATCAGGACGACATGGACATCCTGCTGATGATGCTCGGCGCTGCCGGCGTCAACTTCATCATGGGTATTCCGGGCGCCGACGACATCATGCTGAACTACCAGTCGACCTCATTCCACGATGCGCTCTATGTGCGCGAGGCGCTGGGCCTGAAACGCGCGCCCGAGTTCGACGCCTGGCTGACGAAGATCGGCGTCACCGATGCGAAAGGTCACCTCGCACCGCATCGTCCGGGCAATCCGCTTCTCACCCACGCTCAAGCATTGGCGGCGTAACATGACAGCGGATCCCTGGGCCAATCTCAAACAGTTCACGGACGCACGCATCGGCCTCGGCCGCTCGGGTTCGGCGATGCCGACGCACGAAGTCTTGGACTTCGCATTGTCTCACGCCATGGCGCGCGACGCCGTGACGACACCGATCGACTGGACGCCGATCGAAAAAGGCTTAGCCGATCTCGGTCTTTCCACGCTTCGCGTCGGCAGCGCCACGCACGACCGTTCGGAATATCTCCGCCGCCCGGACCTCGGTCGCAAATTGTCCGATCACTCGCGCGAGGCGCTGATGCGCGCTGCCGAAATGGAGGATGGCCGGCCCGATCTCGTCGTCCTCGTCGGCGACGGGCTGTCGTCGATGGCAGTTTCCGCCAATACCATTCCCTATATGGCGGCCCTCCTGCCGCATGTCGTCAAAGCCGGCTGGAAACTGTCGCCGATCTTGCTTGCCGATGACGCGCGCGTGGCGCTCGGCGACGAAGCCGGAGAGATCCTCGGCGGCAAAGCCGTGCTCGTGCTGATCGGCGAGCGTCCCGGCTTATCGTCGCCCGACAGCCTCGGTGTCTACATCACCTTCTCGCCGCGCGTCGGCATCAAAGACGCCGACCGCAACTGCATCTCGAACGTGCGCCAGCGCGGACTATCCTATGAGGAAGGCGCCTTCAAGACCGCATGGCTCCTGCGCGAAGCCTTCCGTCGCGGCCTGACGGGCGTGAACCTCAAGGACGAATCTCAGTTCCTGATCGAAGGCCAGAAAGGCCCCGAGCTGATCAAGTAATTGCTGACATCTTCGGCTTTGTCGAAGCTAGAACTCCGTCGACATCGAGAGGATGAATGTCCGCGGCGCGCCAAGGCGCAATCCCGTCGACGGATCTGCCGTTTCCCAATAGTTGGTATCGAGCACATTGTAGACGTTGGCGCGAAATTCGATTGGACGGTCTTCGAGCTTGTAGCGGACGCCGAGATCGAGCCTCGCCCAAGCGGGAAGCTCAAGCTTGTTTGCCGCGTCGGCATATTGCGTGCCGGTAATGACCGACCTGGCACTTAACGTTACGCCCTTGGCGAAGTAGGGATCCCATTCCACCCCGACGTTACCGTTCCAGTTCGCGACGCCGATCGCGTCTTTCCCGTCGTTTAGACCGCCTTGTGTCTTTGTCTGCTCCGGATCGAGATATGTCACGCCGCCAAGCAAGCGGATGCTCGGCGTCAGTTCTCCAAAGACGTTGAATTCCACGCCTTTGTTAAGTTGCTGTCCATCGATCGTGTAAATGGTCGATGCGGACGTCGAGCCGGGGATGGTAATCGCGTTCGGCTGTTCGATCCGAAACACGCCGAGGGTCCCGGTGACCTTGCCGAAATCGACCTTTACGCCCGCCTCGGCTTGCCTCGTCTTGGTCGGGGGAAAGACTTCTCCGGCATTTTCGGTTCCCGCAGGCGCGGTCATGCCTTGGGTAAGACCCTCGATATAGTTTCCATAAAGCGAGACGTTGTGCCAGGGCTTCACCACGAGACCCACGGATGGCGTCGTTGCGGATTCGTCGTAGGTTGATGTCCGCGCACCGCTTGTGACATCGTAATTGTCTTGATCGACGTATTGGCGGCGAACGCCCAAGGTCAACCACACCCGGTCATCGGCGAACACCATCGTGTCGGCAAAGGCGACGGAGGTGAGATCGGTGCTGGCGTTCTTTCGAGCGTCGGAAAGGCTCGATGTATCCGGCTTTGGAATCTCCGCAACGTGATAGAGATCGGAGAGACCGCCGCCCAGGACGTCCAGGCCGTATCCGACCTCGCTGCTCAGTCGTGTCGCGCCGATATTCCATTCGTGCCGCACGCTTCCGAAACGCAGAACGCCTTTGATGCCGCCCTGGTAGGACTCGCTGTCTGAATACTGCGGATAGTTTAGAATCTGCGTCAGAAGCGAGCCGGAATTGTCGTTGAGCCTGGAACTGGTGCGCAGATCGGCTTGGTCGTTGGTTCGCCCGCCTGCGGCGGCATAGACGGTAATGTCCCGCGTGACGTCGACCTCACCACGGACGACGCCGTAGAGATCCTCATTGTCGATATATTCCCAGAGCTGCGCCGTTCGGTTGCTGGCATTGGGGGCGTCCGGAATATGCGTGACGCCGCCACCAATTCTTAGGCCGCCACCCCAACTGCTTGGAACGTCGGTGCGATCTTTCTGGTATCCAAGATCTGCTGAAAGGCGCACGGCGCTGCCGCGGAAATCCAAGCCGAGCGTCGCCGATTGGACTTCGTTCGTCTGATCGTCAACTGCGGTATCGCCATTCTGATAGAGACCGTTGAAGCGCACCCCGAATTCTTTGCCAGTGCCGTACCGCCGTCCGACGTCCAATTCTGCGCTCCCCGATCCCGAACTCTCAAAGCCGGTTGTCAGGCGCGTGAGCGGTTCATCGCCCGCACGCTTCGGGACAATATTAATGGTACCGCCAACGCCGCCGCTCGGTGACATGCCGTTGAGCATGGCATTTGGGCCCTTGAATATTTCGACCCGCTCCACGCCCGATAGAGAGATGGTTCCAACCGGCAGGACGCCGTACAAACCATTGAAAGATGTGTCGCTGTTCGGAACGGTAAAGCCGCGAATGGTAAAGACGTCGCCGCCACCATTGTTGCTTCCCCGTCCGTGGTTGTTGATTCGCACTGAGGGATCGGTGTCGACCACATCTGCAAGGGTCGAGGCCTGCTGATCGCGCAGATAATCTTCAGTATAGCTGGTTACGCTGAAAGGCGCGTCCATGACATCCCGGTTGCCGAGAATGCCCAGTTGCGCGCCGCTCGCCACCTGACCGCCGGCATACGCGGGAGGCAAATTATCGATGATCGCCGTTCCCGGAACCGAGGGAAGCGGCTCTGTGGCCGGGTTTTTCGGTGCGGCAGCCGCAGTTTTTTTCGTCGGCTTTGCCGTATGCTTTTTCGGCTGCGGTTGTTTCTCTACAGGCTTGGCTTCGACCGTGACCTCTGGCAGCGTAGTGGCTGCTGGAGCGGTCGTCGAACTGGCTGACGGAGGCGCCGGTTCGGGTGAAACAATTTGGTTCGCTTGTTGAGCACCTGCCGTGGATGCAGACAACAAAACTTCGCCCGCCAAAACGGCGGCAACAGACACGCGCATTTCCCCTCGAGCCCCCCGGCGTCGATGCTTCCCCAGGCACACATCACCTCTCAAGGCGAGCCAGCCTAGACCGAATGTTAAGAGATCGAGCCATATTGTCTACGAAAAAAGTATTATATATGGCCGCGACAATTTTGGTGCGGTTCCAACGAAGATTGAAAATCTATTGAAGCCTCAAGATCGCGTGTGACGACCTTTATCCGAGGCGGTCACATCGGCAAGACGATGCAAAAGGGGATCGTTCCTCCGTGCGGTCTTCCCGTTAAGTCCTCAGCGTTGGCGCCCCCGCATTGCAGGACCGCCAACGCCTAGGAAAAACTTCACACCGCCGTAAAGCAGTTATCGACGAAGATAGACGCGCCGTTGACGAAGCTCGCTTCGTCGCTGGCAAGGAAGAGAGCTGCGTTGGCGACTTCTTCCGGCTTGCAAAGACGGCCCTGCTGCACGGCGAGCGCTTCCTCTGATGCGTCAACGCCGAGCTTTTGCAGCTCCGCCACTTCGCGCAGTCCGTGTGGCGTCGCGACGAAGCCCGGTGCAACAGCGTTGCAGCGAATGCCCTTGTCGCGATATTCGACCGCAATCGACCGCGCGAACATGTGGCAGGCAGCTTTCGACGTATTGTAAGCCGTCTCCAGCGGCGTCGCCGCGATCGCCGAAATCGACGATGTGCACACGATGGAGCCGCCGCCCATTTCGATCATGCCCGGCAGGACAGCCTTCGTCATGAGGAACATGCTCGTGACGTTGATGCCCATCAGCCATTCCCATTCCTTCAGCGTCATTTCGAGGAACGGCTTGATGATGATCGTGCCCGCGTGATTGAACAGCACGTTCGCCTGCCCAATGGCCGACGTCACCTTGGCGACGGCGTCGTTGACCTGGCCTTCATCCGCGACGTCCGCAGCCGCGAATACCGCCTTGCCCCCGGCGTTGTTGATCTGATCGACGATGGCTCGTCCTTCTTCCTCCCTCCGGTCGATAACGCCGACCGTGGCGCCTTCGGCCGCGAACAGCAGCGACGACGCCCCGCCCATTCCCGTCGAGCCGCCTGAGATGATCGCGATCTTGCCTTTGAGCCGGTCTGCCATCGTCAACACTCCTTGTCGTAGTCGTTTTGGCTGAGCGGGTGTAACAGAAACGGGCCGGATCGTTTGATCCGGCCCGTACGATTTCTTGACATCTGACAGCGTGCCGCGGCGCAGTCTTACTGCGGCTTCATCCTGGCGAGCAGATCGGTGGTTGGCTCGAGCCGGAAAAGGGCCGCCTCGCTGCTATCCTGCAGCAGGTAGATATAGCCATCGGGCCCGATTGCGACGTCGCGGATGCGCCCCATCGTGTGATGCAGGTAGCGCTCTTCTTTCACGACGCGGCCGGAGTCGATGTGCAGCCGGATTAGGCATTCGCCCGCAAGCGAGCCAATCAGGAAGTCGCCACGCCAGTCGTCCGGCATGATATTCCCGTAATAGGAAACGAGGCTCGCGGCGGCGACCGAAGGCACCCAGTAGTGGACAGGGTCGATCAGCCCAGGAGCTGATGTCTTATCCGAGATGATGGTGTCGTCGTAGTTGGTGCCGTAGGTCACGAGCGGCCAGCCGTAATTGCCGCCGGATTTGATAAGGTTGAGTTCATCGCCGCCCTTCGGGCCTTGCTCGATCGCCCAGATCTGACCGTCGCCGACATTGCCGATGATGCCCTGGGGGTTGCGGTGGCCGTAGCTGTAGATCTCCGGTAGTGCATCGGCGCGTCCAACGAACGGATTGTCCTCCGGGATCGAGCCGTCGACATTGATGCGGATGATCTTGCCGCCGTCGTCCAGCAGGTTCTGCGCCCGCTCCATCTGGAAACGATCGCCGATCGTCAGATAGAGCTTATGGTCCGGACCGAACGCAAGGCGGCCGCCGATCTGATCGAGGCCCTTCGCAGCCGGCCGGCTTTCGAAAATAACCCGATTGTCGATAAGGGAATTGCCGTTGAGTGTGGCACTCATAATACGGATTGTGCCGGCTTCCGCAGTCCCGTGCATATAGGTCAGGAATAGACGGTGATTGTCGGAGAAATCGGGATCGACCAAAACGTCGAGCAATCCCGAATGGCTGCAGCACAGAACTGTCGGTACGCCGGAAATCGGCTGCGACTGTAATTGATCGCCGATGACGACGCGTAACCGGCCTGGCCGCTCGGTGACGAGCATGCGGCCGTCGGGCAGGAAGGCCATCGACCAAGGGCTTTCGAGCTTGTCGGCAACCTTGCGTAACTCATAGGGAAAATCCTTATCCGCGACGTCGCGCGGATCTTCCGGCGGCTGCAGGGCGTCGACCCGCGGCTCGTCCGAACCAATCTCCGCCCGGCTGACGTCCGGCGTTCCCAGGAGGAGGGCTGCAAACAACGCTGTTACGAAACCGGAGTGAATTCCGAGGCGCCTTCCAAGGGCTAATGTTCTATTTTCCAATTTGCCCCATCCCACAATGAAAAATCCGCCGTATGCGGATTTGTGATAGTTTTAAGACTATTCGGAATATGGGCGTGAGCAAGCCCAAAAAATGAACGTTCAGTCACCCGCTTGGCTTAGGAGAGTTCGCGTATCTTGTGCACATGTCTTTCCGTCCTAATACCGCACGCGCCGACCAAAGTTCCACGCCGGATGAATGCGTTAAGCTGAGGACCATGCCGCGGCTTTTGCCGTGGGGCAAAACCTGGATCGGAGCATGACTGCCGGATCGAATCGCCTTCCGCTCGCTCTGGTCATCGCCGCGATCCTGTTAACCGCTTGCGTCGCGATTCGCATCGCCGACCCCGAGCCGGTCGCGCGGCTCCGGTTGTCGGTCTTCGATACCTACCTTCGTAGCGCCCCGCGTACCCTGGATACATCTTTTCCGGTTCGGATCGTCGCGATCGACGAAGCGTCTCTCGCGCGCATCGGACAATGGCCCTGGCCGCGCGATCGGCTCGCCGCCATTGTCACGAAGCTTGCCGCCGCTGGAGCTGCCTCGATCACGTTCGACATGGTCCTCGCCGAGCCCGACCGGCTGTCGCCCGACGTGATTGCTGAAGCCCTGGCAAGCAATCCGCGGGCGACGGGACTCGCGTCCGAACTGGCAGACCTGCCTTCGAACGATGAAATTCTCGCCAAGGCCATCGCACCGGCGCCCGTCGTGCTCGGCATCGCTGGTGACAACGGCCGCGCGCGGAAGCAGGGGATCGGCCGCTACCCCGGTGCAATATCGTTCGCGGGCGATGATCCGGCGGCTTTCGTTCACGCCTTCTCCGGCGGGGTTGAGAACCGACCAGAGCTGACGAAAGCTGCACGCGGGATTGGCGCCGTCAACTGGCTGCCGTCCAGCGATCAGGTCGTGCGCCGCATTCCGTTGCTCGTTTCGATCTCCGGCGCGCTTTACCCATCGCTGGCGCTGGAAGCCTTTCGCGTCGGCACCGGCCAATCGACGATTTTCATCAAGTCGTCGGGAGGCAGTGGCGTGCTGGCCTTCGGACAGCAGACCGGGATCGACAGCATTCGCGTCGGCCAGGCCGTTCTGCCGACCGACGGACGCGGCGAGCTTTGGCTGAAATTCTCGCGCAGCGATCCGCGCCGCGAGATTTCGGCTCTCAAGATCTTGGACGGCACATTCGATCCGGCGGACGTGAAAGGCCGCTACGTCATCATCGGCGCAACGGCGACAGGCCTGCTCGATTTGCGCGCCACACCGCTCGACGTTGCCGTTCCGGGCGTCGAAATCCATGCCCAAGCTTTGGAACAAATTCTGTCAGGTGATCACCTCGTGCGGCCGGCTTACGCGACCGGCGCTGAGATCGCATTCATCCTGCTTGTCGGCGGCTTCGTCGCATGGCTGATCGAACGCTCCGGCGCGCTTGTCGCCGCCATCGTCGGCGCAAGTGCGATCGCGCTGATCGTCGCTATATCGTGGTTCGATTATGCGTACATGGGCATGCTGTTCGACCCCGTCTATCCGTCTCTCTCAGTTGCGTTGCTCTATCTCGGTGTCTCGTTGACGAGTTATCTCAAATCGGAGATGCAGCGCGCCGAGATTCGATCCGCATTCGGACACTACGTTGCAGCACCGCTGGTCGAGGAACTGGCGCGCAACCGCGACAAGCTGAAGCTCGGCGGCGAGACGCGTAAGGTGACGCTGCTTTTTGCCGACGTGCGCGGCTTCTCGAAAATATCGGAAGGCATGCGCGCGGAGGAATTGATCCGGTTCGTCAATCGACTCTTTACGCCGCTGACGGACGAAATCCTGAAGCACAACGGCACCATCGACAAATTCATGGGCGATGCCGTCATGGCCTTTTGGAATGCACCGTTGCCCGATCCCGCGCACGCTGCCAATGCCTGCCGCACGGCGTTAGCGATGCTGGATGCTCTGGCGCGCTTAAATGCAGCGTTGGAAGCCGAATGCCTGGTCGGCGGCCAACCCTTCGTCCCGGTTCGCATCGGTATCGGCCTGAACACGGGCGAATGCGTCGTCGGGAACGTCGGCTCGCCGCAGCGCTTCGACTATTCCGTTTTGGGCGATGTCGTGAACGTTGCTGCCCGGTTCGAAAAAGCTACGAAGACATATGCAGCCGGTATCATCGTCGGCGAGCGGACGGCAGCCGAAGCGCCACAATTTGCGTTGCTTGAACTCGGCGCCGTAACGCCGCGCGGCAAGGACCGGCCCGAAATCATCTTTGCGTTGCTCGGCGACGAAGCGTTTGCACGTTCAGAAGATTTTCGTCGCTGGGAAACGGCGCACGCAGCTTTTCTGTCCGCAAAAAGCGACGGTGATGGAGATCGGATACACGTCGCTATCGCCAATTGTTTGCAGTACGCATCGGGCGGCATGGCGGACTACTACCGCAAGTCCCTCGCGGACGGGACGGCGCGCAGCTAAAGGCCGAGCCGCGCGTCGAGACGCTCCTGCTCAACGGCCGCGATTGCCGCCATACCCACCGCCATCGGATCCGCCGCGACGGCCGCCACCGAATCCGCCCATGCCGCCGCCGATGGCGATGCCCATTCCGGTCATGCATCCATCGCAGCCGCCACCGTACGCGCCGTCACCATTCCTCGGCTTGCGCGTTGCGACCTTCTTCTTCGGCGGCGTCTTTCTGGGCTTCTCAGCCTTCTTCGTCTTGATCGGCTTGGTCGGGATGATCTGCAGGTGCGGATTGAGGCACTTCTGATCCGGCTCGTCCGCAAAGTTCGCTTCGATGATCTGCGCGCGTGACAGCAGCGGATTAGGATCGATCGACGGCGTGTTGATCACGAACGGGAACGCGGTGTCGAACGCAACCGCTTTACTATCCGGCATTTTCGACCAGTTGAACGGCCCGGTCACGGCGCCGTTCGCGCCGATGTGCATCATCTGGCCCGGACGGTCGAGCACGCGGCACACGTTTCTCTTTCCGGTCGCTTCGATGGCGCCTTCATGCAGCAGCACCCACACCGATTTGTCCGGCAATACGTAAACGTCGAAGATGGTCCCGCGGACGGTGATCGATGCATTCGGCGTGTTGATGATATAGGTTGGCTTCGTCGCGACGCCGGTAATGAAGCGGAAGGCGCCCTTCGCCATGTTCAGGATGATCGAGCCGGATTTCTTGTCGCTGTCGTAGACGAACCTGTCGAGCACGAGGCGAGAGCCGGGGCCGAGCGCGAGCTTCGTGTCGTCGTCGAGCTTGAACTCGCCTTGAGCGTCGGTGTTGACCTCAATGATCTCGTCCTGCCGGACATCGTCGCCGCGCGCGAGGCGACGCTCTTCTTTGGCGAAATCCGCCATGACGATGTTGGTGATCACGACCGCATCGCCGATCCGATCTCCGGATGCCGCGAATGCCGGCAAAGAAAAAGCCGCCAGCGAACCGGCACTCACTGCGGTGAAGGCGAATGCAAACGACATCAACGAAGATCGCGGCATGTCACGGCTCCAGGATCAATGAATCCGAAACGCTATGCGCTTGCTGAATACCACAGTTGCGCAGCGTCCGCTCGTTTATGCCGAAGTTTGCGAAACTGCTGTGCCGGAGGTGACACGCGGTTTTCGTCCACCGGGAGCCGCGAGATTGCGATGGATTCGAAATAGTTGAAAGACTATAACGGAAGCAGCCATCAATCGTAGCTGAACGACGTATGGGAAGCGGCGCATGCGCATCGACGTGCAGGATCTGACGCAATTCAACGTTGAAACAGACGGCCGCAGCGTGACGCTTCATGTCGTTGATACGAAGGGAATGCCCGCGGCCGTCAATCTTCAGGTGGCGCAGCTCGGAATGCTGGCCATGTCGTTGCCGAACCTCATCGATGCTGCGATCCAAGTCCAATATGGCGATGCGAGCTGCCGTTTCACGTATCCGCTGGCGTCATGGTTGGTTGAGCAGGCGCTCGATCCGTCTCTCTTGATCGTGACCTTGAAGACCTCGGACGGCTTCGGTGTCAGCTTCTCCTTGCCGCGAAAGAAAGCAGACGAAATGTCGGAATCGCTGGCGATGGCTGCACAAAAGGAAGTCGAATTGCTCACCCACTGAGGGATCGTTCTTCGACGATTTGCGTTTTTTGTTAAGCGGCTCGTTCTAGCTGATATAAATGTCGAGTATAATTTAAATAAAAATGCGCGTTCCGAATGGAAACGCCAAGGCGCCTTGGAGGAAGCATGAGGTCACGGAAGCCAAAGGGCTGTCTCGCAGCCCTCGCCATCGTTTGTTCATCTGCTGTCGCTGCTTCGGCGATGGCAGGGGACATGAAGCCGATCGAGATACCCGGCGATCAAGCTTATCCGGAAAGTATGTCGGCGTCGTCTGACGGCACGATCTATATCAGCAGCATCGCGTCAGGCGGTGTCGCGCGCGTTAAGCCCGGCGAATCCAAAGCAGAGATGTGGATCAAGCCTGGCGCATTCGGCACGCGCAACACATTCGGCGTTCTGGTTGACGAAAAAACCAACACGCTCTGGGTCTGTTCAAACGACATATCGGCGATGGGCGTCCCGGGACCCAGCACGGTTCCCGGCGCTTACCTGAAGGGTTTCGATCTGAAGACGGGGGAGGGGAAATTCAGCGCCGCATTTCCCGGCAAGGCCCATGTCTGCAACGACATGGTGATTGCATCTGACGGCACGATGTACGTAACGAACACGGCTGCACCGCAAATCCTGCGCCTGAAGCCCGGCGCCAAGGAACTTGATGTCTGGCTCGAAAACGATCTGCTCGCGCCGAAAAACGGAGCGGGGCTTGACGGCATTGCGTTCGGCAGCGATGGCAATCTTTACGTCAACACCTATGGCGGCAACGAATTCTTTCGTGTCACGTTGAAGAATGGCGCACCGGGAAGCGTCACAAAGCTTGAAACATCCAGGCCCATTCAGAACCCTGATGCGCTCCGTCCGCTCGACGGTAACACGTTCCTGATGGCCGAAGGTGGCGGCACTGTCGATCGCGTGACGGTCAACGGTGATAAAGTCGATATCGAAACCTTGAAGGATGGCCTCAGCGGACCGACATCGGTTGCGAGGGTGGGCGATACGGTCTGGGTCGGCGAGGGCCAACTCGCACATCTCTTCGGCGCCAAAGAGAACGGACCGCCGAAACTGCCGTTCCAGGCCGTGCCGGTTCCTCTCGGCAAGTAAATACCGCCGAGGCTTCATGGGCCTCGGCTTCCAGTCGGACTTCCAGGAGAATGAACATGCAACCTGTTGCAACCGTACGCACATGGGTGTCTGCAGCACCGATGGCGTTTGTGCTCGCGCTCGCCATACCATTTGTCGGGGCGACATCGTCGCGTGCCGCCGAATGTCCGGGAGACAATGGCGGCCTCAGTCTGCCGAAAGGTTTCTGCGCTTCGATCTTCGCCGACAAAGTCGGCCATGCCCGCCAGATGGCCGTGTCACAAGACGGTACGCTCTATGTCAACACGTGGAGCGGACGCTACTATCAGAACAACGATTTGCCTCCGGGCGGTTTTCTCGTCGCGCTGAAGGATAGCAAAGGCACTGGCAAGGCCGATGTCATCAAGCGCTTCGGCGAAACGCAGGCCGAAGGCGGCCACGGCGGCACCGGCATCTATCTCTATAAGAATTACGTTTACGCCGAGATCAACGATCGCATCGTTCGCTATCCGCTGAAGGACGGCGAGATCGCGCCGGAAGGCAAGGGTGAAACGGTGCTGTCGGGCATGCCGATCACCGGCGATCATCCGATGCATGGATTCATCATCGACGCAAATGGCAACCTCTTCGTAGAGATGGGTTCGGCGACGAACACATGCGAAATCAAAAATCGCATGCCGCACTCGAAAGGCCACGAGCCATGCATCGAGCAGGAGACGCGCGCCGGCATCTGGAAGTATGACGCCAACAAGCTCGATCAGAAATTTTCGCCCGCCGAGCGCTATGCGACGGGTATCCGCAATGGCGAAGGCTTCGACTTCGATGCCGCGGGCAGGCTCTACGTCACCCAGCACGGCCGCGATCAGCTACATGAAGATTGGCCCGAGCTCTATACCGCGCAGCAGGGCTTCGATCTGCCGGCCGAAGAAGTAGTCGAACTGAAAGCGGGCGGTGATTACGGCTGGCCGCACTGCTATTACGACGGCTTCCAGAAGAAGCTTGTCCTTGCGCCGGAATACGGCGGTGATGGCGGCAAGACCGTCGGCGTTTGTGCCGACAAGCTCGGCCCCGTTGCAGTCTTCCCAGCTCACTGGGCGCCGAACGACATGAAGATCTACAAGGCGACAGCATTCTCCGAGCCTTATCGCGGCGGCATGTTCATTGCGTTTCATGGCTCATGGAATCGCGCACCAGGTCCGCAGGGTGGCTACAACGTCGTCTTCCAACCGTTCGCTGACGGCAAGACGACGGGCAACTTCATCGTCTTCGCCGATGGCTTCGCGGGAACCCAGAAAAATCCGGGCAGCGCGCCGCACCGTCCATCGGGTCTCGCGGTTGCACCCGATGGTGCGCTGTACGTTTCGGACGACGTCGCCGGTCGCATCTGGCGCATCACGTACGTCGGCGATCCGAACGCGAAAGAGCTTGAGGCCGCACCCGAAGTGCAGGCTCAGGCATCGGGCGACAAGAACGTCCTGCCGCCGGAAGGCATTCATCCGGATGCAGGCGTTGCGGCATCGCTTCCCGTTCCGCCTGGTGCGACTGCCGACCAAGTCGCGCTCGGCAAGAAGATCTTCGACGGCGAGGAAGCCGGCGCAACGTGTGCAGGCTGCCACGGTGCGGGCGGTGTCGGCAGTCCCGTCGGCGCCGATTTGACGGCCGGCAAATGGCTCTGGAGCGACGGTAGCCTTGCAGGTCTCAAGAAGACGATCCTGGACGGCGTCGAAACGCCGAAAGAGCACGCCGGCGCCATGCCACCGAAAGGCGGTGTGGACTTAACTGATGCACAGGTGGACGCCGTCACCGCCTATGTGTGGGCAATTGGGCATGTGAAGAAATAGATTGCGTCATCCCCGGCCGGGCGCGACGAATGGCGCGTCGAAGGCCGGGGATCCAGCGTGAGCCTCGCCGGAGGCGCGAAACATAGGCGTCTCCGATGAACTTTATGTTGGATGCTCAAATGCGCTGTCGATGCTCACGCATTCGAGGACGACGTGTCTAGAAAAGCCGCGCCCCGTTCGGCACTTTGATGTCGGGCGCGAACAGCACGACTTCGCCGTTTGTGTCGGGAAAGCCGAGCGTCAGCACTTCCGACATGAACTTGCCGATCTGGCGCGGCGGAAAATTCACGACCGCCGCCACCTGTCGCCCGATCAGCGTCTCGCAATCGTAGTGTCGCGTGATCTGCGCACTCGATTGCTTGATGCCGATGCCGTCGCCGAAGTCGATCTTCAGTTTCAATGCCGGTTTTTTCGCTTCCGGATAAGGCTCGGCTGCGACCACGGTGCCGACGCGAATATCGACCGTCAGAAACTGATCGAACGTGATCGCAGGAGACGCCGGCGCATTCGGATCGTGCACGAGATGCATTCCGGTACCTTTCGTTCTTCTCATTCCTTCTCCCGCGCGGGGAGGGGGCTAAGATGAGGGGGGCGACGTGAAGTTGTTATTTCGGCTTGCCGCCGAGCTTGCCCGTCAAAAATTGCGCCTCGCCATTGCCGAACGACCAGTCGGCGTCGGTATTGGTGACGAAGTTCACCATCACGTCGCTCGGCGCGATGCCGCAACGCTTCGACAGCGCTTCGGTCAGCAGGCGATAGAACGTCGTCTTTTCCTCTGTTGTGCGAGGCCGCGTCGTCACGGAGACCAGAACAACCTTGTCTGTGCGCGGAATGTCGAGGCCCGTATCCTCAATGCGGACGCGGCTTGGCTCGTGCTCGTGCACGATCTGATAGCGGTCGCGCACCGGAACCTTGAAGGCTTCGAGCATCGCGTCATGTGCAGCATCGAGCAGTGAGGCAAGCTCGGCGTCGGTGCGTCCTTTGATGAGGTCGAAGCGAAGAAGGGGCATTGCGGTATCCTTGCGAAGCGGAGGGAGGGAACTAGCGGGAAACGTCGATGACGACGCGCCCGCGGATCTTGCCGTCGATGAGATCGCGAGCGGCATCGATCGCAGCAGAAAGCGGAATTGTCTTGGTCATGGCATCGAGCTTGGCAAAGTCGATCTCGTCGGTGAGACGGTTCCAGGCTTCGATGCGGTCAGCAATCGAACGGTAGACCGAGTTGATGCCGACAAGCGTCACCCCGCGCAGGATGAACGGCGCGACGGTTGCAGGAAAATCCATCCCCTGCGCGAGGCCGCAGGCGGTCACGACACCTTCGTCTTTTGTTTGCGCACAGACGTTTGCGAGGGTGTGACTTCCGACGCTGTCGACGGCGCCTGCCCATCGCGCCTTCTGCAGCGGGCGGCCGGGTGAGGACAGTTCGTTGCGGTCGATGATCGTTTTTGCGCCGAGGCCTCTGAGGTAGTCGGATTCTCCGATGCGGCCCGTGGAGGCTGCGACCTCGTATCCAAGGCGCGAAAGAAGAAGCACCGCAACGCCGCCGACGCCGCCAGCGGCCCCCGTCACGATCACTTCGCCCTTCGCCGGCGTCACGCCTTGGCGCTCGAGCGCCATGACGCACAACATCGCCGTATATCCGGCAGTGCCGAGCGCCATCGCGCGCGCGGCGGTCATGCCCGGCGGAAGCGGGATTAGCCAATCGCTTTTGACGCGCGCATATTCGGTGAGGCCGCCCCAGTGGTTCTCGCCGACGCCGAAGCCGTTGAGAAGCACCGCTTCGCCCTTTTTGAAGCGCGGGTTTGCGCTGTCTTCGACGATGCCCGCGAAATCAATGCCGGGTACCATCGGGAAGCTGCGAACGATCGGCATTTTGCCGGTGATCGCAAGGCCGTCCTTGTAGTTCAGCGTCGAATGGCTGATGCGGACAGTTACCTCGCCGTCTGGCAGCGCCGCTTTGTCGACATCTGCGAGGCGGGGCCCTGAGTGCTCGCTGCTTTTTTCAATGAGAATGGCTTTGAACATCGATGTCTTCTCCTCAGAGCTACGGGGCGTTTAGCCCTCGAAGACGGGAGACGCAACACGGACGGCCTAAAAAACGCGGCCGGGAGTGATCCCAACCGCGTTTTGCATGCGTGCTATGCGTGGCGCTTCACATCCGGACGCGTTCTTTCTTTGGATCGTAGAACGGGAACGGCACGACTTTCGCCTTGAAGCGCTTCTGCAAGCCATCGAGGCGGCCGATTTCAACGGCCGTGTCGTTGGCGGCGTGAACGGCTTCGATACGTGCGAACGCCAACGTCTTCTTCAATAGAGGCGAGCGCATCGCGCTCGTCACGATACCAATCTGTGCCCGGCCGATGTACACTGGGTCGCCGTGCGACGGCTTCTCGTTGCCCTCGATTTCGAGACCGACCAGTTTGCGCAGCGGATGTGCGCGGCGGTTCTCAATAGCGGCCTTGCCAATATAGTCGTCTTCCTTCTTTGTCGGCACCGTAAAGCTGATGCCGGCTTCGAGTGGATCGGTCGTCGAGTCGAAGTCATGTCCACCAAACACGAGGCCCGCTTCGATGCGCACCATATCGAGCGCGTCGAAACCGAACGGCTGGATCTTGAATGGCGCGCCCGCAGTCATGATCGCATCCCAAACCGCAGGCGCATCTTTCGGATGGCAGAACACCTCGTAGCCGAGTTCGCCGGTATAGCCCGTGCGTGACACGAGCACCGGAATGCCCGCAACGCCGCCGATGCGTCCGATTGTGAAGCGGAAGACCCCAAGCTCCTGCATCGTCGGCCGGCTCGGCGCCGTCTCGACGATCGACGCCAGGATCTCGCGCGACTTCGGCCCTTGGACGGCGACGTTATTGAGTTCGTTGGTCGCTGTCTTGAGGTTTACTTTGTAGCTCGTCTTCGCCAGCTGTTCTTTCAGCCAGATGAGGCTCGCGTCGTCGCCACCGATCCAGCGGAAGTTGTTTTCGCCCAAGCGGAACAGCGTGCCGTCGTCCACCATGCCGCCGTGCTCATAGCACATCGGCGTATAGTAAATCTGACCGACTGCAAGCTTGCGCACGTCGCGCGTGATGATGCCGTTGAGGAACTGCTCAGCATCCGGCCCGAGTACTTCCATCTTGCGCAGCGGCGACAGGTCCATGATGACTGCCCGCTCGCGGCATGCCCAATATTCTTCAATGGCCCCGGCGTTGGCGTAGCAGTGCGGTACCCAGAAGCCGCGATAGTCGCCGAAGTTGCGGGTGAGGGCTGACGTGCGCGGGTGAAATCCCGATTCTCTTGTCAGCTGCATGGGAGCATCCGGTGCCATTCTGTATCCGATCGAGCGCTTGAACGGGGTGTCCTTCGGGTAGACCCGAACGTGGATTTCAGTGAGGTTCCAGCCGTTCGACGGGTCGATGTCGGCCGGGCAGGAGGATGTGCCGCAGACGAGATCCGTCAGCGCACGCATCATCACGTAGTCGCCTGGACGCGACCACGGTTCATCGGACCATATGTTGTTATGGCAGTCGACGTTGGTGTTGAAAAAGAAGTTGATTGCGGGCCAGCCTTTATAGCTGCCGATCTGATAATCCTTCAGCGCCTCGTTGAAGTTGTCCGAGCAGTTCGGATGACCGAAGTAGCCCATATCTTCATAGTAACGCGTCGTGCACGCGAGGTTGAACGTGTCGTGCCGTCCGACTGTGTCCTGCACGACCTCGACGAGAGGATTGCGATCGCGGTCGAAGAACTTCGAGAACAGGCCAGGCTTCGGATAGGACATGCCCGTCATGGAGCGCGTGGTCGTTGAGTCGAGACCAAGCACATTGCCCCTGTCGAGCTCTTTGCGGTTGAAGGCTAGGAAGTCGGAGCACTGACGGCCTTGGACGTCAATGATCTGAATGTACTCGCCTTCGTGAACCTCGAAGCTTTCCGCACTTGCGATGTTAATGCGAATGTCGAGGCGCGGCTCGGCAATCGGATCGGGCAGTCTTGCTTCGTTCAGAAGTTTCGGATTGGCGCGCTGAATGAAAACAAGAACGTCGGTCGCAGGCGTCTGATCCCAGACGATCATCGGCTCCGCCGGTGCGCCGATAACAACGAGAACCGGTTTTTCAGCCTGCAGCGAAACGACGTCGCCCGGAACGGAATCTGGACCAAGCACGCGCTTAGCTTTGACGCGTCCGAGATCAAGGCCGCGCCGGAATAGTCCGAAGCGAACGCGCTGCGCATCCTCGCTGTCGGATTCAAGCGCCTTTTGAATGCCGGTGGGCGCTCCATCGCCTTTGAGGCCGATCGCGCCGAGATCACTTTTTCCCCCCGGTGCGAAAGCCGCGATCTCAACGGTCTGTCCGCCTTCGAGCGGACTGATTTCCACGCGGTCGCCCTTGTCGAGTTCGTAGACGGCCGTGCCGCCACCTTTCAAGACATAACGCTCGACACCGGGCAGCAGTGAGGATTGGCCCGGAACAAAAAGCTTGGGTCGTGCGGGGGACGTCAGAACATTGTCGCTCATGGTGTCCTCATCTCGCTGAAAACGATCGGTGGACTGACCGCTCCGTTGCGGCCAGTCCACGATCGGTCGTTGGCGTGTCGTAGTAGGGCTTACTCAGCAGCCATCTTCGTTCCGGGCTGGTTGAGGAACGCTTCCATCGAGTCATCAAGTGCGCGCATCCACGGCGTATGATGGACAGGCGCCTGCGTGCCCGTCAGCACCGATTTGTGCGAGCGGTCACGATAGGTCAGGATGTCTTCCATCTTGTGGTGTTCCCACTCCTTGAACATCTTCGCCACGGCGTCGACGTCGAGGCGCGGATAGTCGGTCGGAGCGAGCAGATCGCGCATGTATTCGGTCTGGAAATCAATCGCGCCCTCTGCATCCGGAATGGCTTCTTCCATCTCCGTCCACTTGTGGATGTCGTCGATCATATCGGCTTTCGGCGGCAGCTTGATGCGGCCGAGAACGACGTCGCGGGCATACCAAGCCTGAGCATCGAACATGTTGAATGTGTAGAACTGATCCTGCATGCCGATGTACATCAGCTTCGGATTGTCGATCCAGAAAATGCCCTTGTAGAGGTTCGGCGGATAGAGACGGTTGCGCGATTTGAGACGCAGCGAATCTTCCATGAACGGATGATGATGCAGATAGCCCGTGCACAGCACGATCGCATCGACATCCTTCGACGTGCCGTCCTGGAAGAAGGCGGTCTTGCCTTCCACGCGTTCAAGGAGCGGACGCTCGTCCATGCGCGCCGGCCATTTGAAGCCCATGGGCCGCGTGCGGTAGGAGAACGTCACCGACTTCGCGCCGTACTTGTAGCACTGAATGCCGATGTCTTCCGACGAGTAGCTAGCGCCGACGCACAGCACGTCCTTGCCGGCAAACTCATCCGCCGAGCGGAAGTCGTGCGAGTGCAGCGTACGGCCGAGGAACTTTGTGAGGCCGGGAAATTCCGGAATGTTCGGCGTCGAGAAGTGGCCGCTGCCGCAGAAGACGTAATCGAATTCCGACGACGAAATTTGGTCGGTGACGAGATCCTTCACGGAAACCGTGAACTTCTGCGTCGTCTCGTCGTAGCTCACCCAGCGAACCGTGTGGCTCATCTTGATGTAGTGCATGATGCCGCTGCGTTCGATGCGGCCCTTAATGTAGTCGTGCAGCACGGCGCGCGGCGGGAATGACGGGATCGGCCGACCGAAGTGCTCTTCGAAAGAATAGTCGGCGAATTCGAGTGCTTCCTTCGGCCCGTTCGACCACAGATAGCGATACATCGAAGCATGAACTGGCTCGCCGAACTCGTCGGTGCCGGTGCGCCACGTGTAGTTCCAGATGCCGCCGCAGTCCTTCTGCCGCTCGTAACAGACCATCTCCGGAATGTCTGCGCCGTTCTTCCGGGCGCTTTCGAATGCGCGCAAAACTGCCATGCCGCTCGGGCCGGCGCCGATAATCGCGATACGCTCTGCCATGTGTTGGTTTCCTTCCGACAAATACTTGGGTTCAAGTCCTGGTTGAAAATTGAGTTACGCCGCTTCGCGCGGATGCGTGCGCAAACGGAGCGGATCGTAGAACGGCATGCGAACGACGGTCGCTGGGAAGTCGCCCTTATCGTGCACGACGAGTTGCGTTCCGAGCTTCGTATAGGCCGGCTCGATCTGCGCCATTGCCAACGATTTCATCAGATACTTGCTGTAGGTCGTGCTGGTGACGACGCCGACTTCCTTACCGTCGACGGTGATCTTCGCACCGGGCTCGATAGCGCGATCGGTATCGACTTCAAGGCCAGTCACGAACGAACGTTCCTTGCCCTTCTTTTCTTCCAGCGCCTTCTTGCCGATGAAATCCGGCTTGGACAGATCGACAGTCCAGTCGGCACGAACTTCCCACGGCGTCGTGTCTTCGTTCGACATTTCGTAGGGGAAGAACAACAGGCCGCCTTCCACGCGGACGATATCGAGGCATGCCCACGAAACCGGAATGAGGCCTTTGTCCTTGCCTGCCTCAAGAATGGAATCCCACATCTTGTGCGCGTCGGCTGCTTTGCAGAACACTTCGTAGCCGCGCTCAGCCGAATAGCCGCCGCGCGCCAGGCGCACCGGCGTGCCGAACAGCGTCGTCGGCTCATGCTTGAAGTAGCCGAGGGCAGCAAGATCCATCGGCGTATGCGGCGCGAGGATTTCGAGCGACAGCGGACCCTGCAGCGCAAGAATGTGAACGTCGTCGTCCTTCTCGACCTTCACGTCGTACTTCGGCGCAAGCGAGAACAGAACTTCTTCGAGCTTGCCCGCGCCGTGCGAGAGCCGGAACTCCGTCGGGCTGTCGACGTAGACGAGGACGTCGTCGATTAGTCCGCCGTTTTCGTTGACGATATTGGAGATGTGCGAGTCGCCGGGCTTCGCCTTCGAGAGGTCCGACGTCAGCATGTAGTTCAGAAGCTTCTGCGCATCCGGACCCGAGACGTTGATGATCTGCAACGACGAGACGTCGAACAGACCTGCGCGGTTGCGGACGGCTTCGGTCTCGAAATAGGGGTCGGTCTGATAGGTCTGCGGCAGCGGCATGTTGTTCCACGAAACCGAATCCAGATCGGCTCCGTTCGCCCGGTGGCGATCGTTGAGGATGGATTGCCGGGGCAGATGAGCGAGTGACATGAGCATTACCTCTTGGCTGTCTTTAAACTGGTTGTGGCTGACGTTTCTTTGAGGACGAAGGGTTCAATCCGGGCCACCGCCGGGCGAGGTCGGCGCGCCGTCATCGTATTTCTCCAGCCAGTCGATTGCGGTCTGGCGATAACGGACGAGACCTTTGTAATCGATGAGCTCCGGCGGCAGCGTCTTGAGCACGCGCGGCAGACGGCGGCCCCACTTCGGAACCGTGGCGATCTGTTCGAGGCTCATGAGATAGCCGCGGATGGAGAACAGGATCGCGTTCGAGCGCGGGAGCCGGAACAGGCCCTGCAGCTCGACGCGAAGATGCAATTTTTCTCCGACGTTCTCAGGCGTGATCGTTGTCCGGTCTTTTCCCCACTTGGGATAGTTCTCAGGACTCGTATCGAGACGCGGATTGACGGTCATCGTCCAGTTGAGACGGCGCACCGGATTGCCGATTTGCAGGTTCAAAAGGAATTTCAGCGCGCGTTCGAACACGCCAGCTTCATGCGCCAGTGGCACGGGACCGTGCCATTCGAAGAAGTTCATGCCGACGTCAAAATCGAGCGACCAGTCTGCCTGCGAGGTAATGATGCCCGCATCCATCCAGAGCTGATTGTCGCGCTGGTCCTGGATCGAGAAATCGCCCTGCACCTGACGACCGATATATTCCATCGGTTCGTAAGGCAGCGAGTTGACTTCACCGAACGTGAACTTCTGGTCGATGTTGAGCGGCTTGTTGATCCAGTGCCAGTGCGCGCCGTCCCGGTGCAACGTGAAAAGATCGGGATAGTCGCGTGCAAGCGAAACCATCACCAGTTCGAGCATGTCCCACTGCGCCGTCATCATGTGCGGCAAGGCCTGGCAGCGGCCTGGATCTTCCTGCAGCACCATCGCCCGATCGCGCATTTCCGAGACGTAGTGCTCGTCAATGTCGAAGGCGTTCTCGTAGACCGAACCCTTAGGGCCCGGCGTGTGCGGCTCGATGTTCACCGAATAGCGGTACTTGTCTTCGATGAACGGAAACGGAAATCGACGGATCGTCGACGGGCTGTTCTTATAGGTGAAATCGTCCCGGAACGTCTCGTCTTTGAAAGTCAGCGCCATGCCGGTGCCTCCCCGAATGCGAATTGAAAGATGCCGTCAGAGGTCGAGTGTGATCGACCCGGTTTGAATGCGAGACATGCAGATCATGATCTTCTTGCCGCTGACCCGTTCGGGCTCGGTCAGGAAGTGGTCGTTGTGCTCGATGTAGCCGTCGCACGCGACGACGCCCGTTTCGCACTGGCCGCAGGCGCCGCCGCGGCAAAGGAATGGTGCGTCGACGCCGTGTTCTTCGAGCGCTTCGAGAATGCTCTGATGGCCTTTGACCATGATCTCGCGGCCGGATTTGGCGAGCTTGACGATGAACGGCTTGCCCGGCGGCGGGGCGGAGAACTGTTCGGAATGAACGTTTTCTGCAGGCCAACCGAGCAGCTCCGCCGTCTGCAGCGCCCAGTCGATCATCGGCTTGGGACCGCATGCGTACATGTGCGTGCCGAGCCGCTGATTGCCGAGGATGCTTTCGAGCGGGATCATCTGGCCTTGGTCCTGGCGATAGACGTTCACCCGTGAGCCGTACCGCGACTGCAGATATTTGCAGTAGGCCCCTTCTTCGAGCGAACGCACGCCGTAGTGCAGTTCGAAATTCGATTTCAGGCTGTCGAGGTCGTTCATCATCGACATGAACGGCGTAATGCCGATGCCGCCCGCAATAAGAACGTGCTTCTTCGCGAGCTTCACGGGCGCAAACAGATTGAGCGGCTCGCTGATCTCAAGCTCAGTGCCGACCGAGACGTTCTCGTGCATGAACTTCGAGCCGCCGCGCGAGTCTGCGCCGCAATTCAGGACGCTGATCTGGTAGCTCGATGTGTCGAACGGCGATCCCATCAACGAGTAGGGGTTGCGCATCATGCGGTCGCCCGAATGCATGACGACGGAAATGTGCGAGCCGCCGGAGAATTCCGAAAGCGGCGCGTTGTCGATATCGACTAAGCGAAAGCGCTTGATGCGGGCGGCGACTTGCTCAACCTCGGCAACGCGGACGCGGCGAAGAGGGGAACCGCTCATTGATAAAGTGCCTCCGTCGGTGGAACATCGCCTGGAATTTCAGCGTCGATGCAGACGCCTTGGAATGCCGCGAGGCGGCGGGAATAGTGGTCACGAACGAGAAGCGTCAGGCCACAGTGTGTGCAGGTCACGGGATTGGTCGTGACGTTCTCGATGAAGCCTTTGCAATGCACGCATTGCACGCGGCGCATCAGCGAGCCGCGGTGTTCTGTCCGGATCGAGAGATGGTCGATTGAATAGTCGGCTGCGGCCTGTACGACCGAGCCGATCAGCGGCTCCGTTCCGGCGGCGTAAAGCCGGAGTCCCATCGGCGCCCCATCGAGCAGCACGCGAAGCCGCGTGATCGCTGCTGCAAGCGCGGGAAGAAATTCGATTGTCGCCGGCGAGAGCTCGGACTTCGCTGTTTGCATGTCAGCGTCGCTCAGCGTGTCGGCAAGAAGCACCGTGGTGCGCTTTGCAAAGGCGGTGTCGGCGCGTGAAAACAATTCTGTGACGGCGGCGGCGCCGCCCTTGTCACATACGATGATGTTGCTGCGGGCGTTGAGGTCCGGACTGAGGCCCGGATAGATCGGACGGCTTTTGTTCGTGCTGATCGTCATCAAGTGCTCCTTAATTCCGGTAAGCTTCCTGCCGGAAACTTCCGGAAGCGATTTGACCAGACCGGAGCGGCGATGTGAACCGCTCCGGTCCGCTCTTTCTTTAGGCGGGCAACTGGAAGAACCAGTTGGAAGCCAGGACCACAAGGAAACCGGCTACGAGCACGATGTAGGGCAGCGCGCCGGCTTTCTTTTTCTTGAAGTCAGCTTCGTGCAGTCCGAGGTCTTCCAGCATGTGCGCCGGGAAAACGCCTTTGTCCTGCACGTAGTGGCGGAAGCAGAAGACCGGGATGATCAACGCTGCCGTGAACAGGCCGGCCCACAGAGCCGACGGATTCCACACCTTCGCGCCTGCTCCCATGAACACGGCGTTCACGAAAGCGAACACCGCGCCGATGGCAAGCACCCACGTCGGCGCCCGCCACGGACGCGGAACGTCGGCGTTATCGATGCGATGCAGCCAGCCCGAGTTGAGGTTCAGGAAGTTGAAGATGATGTAACCGCAGTTCGAGACGGCGAGGATGAAGAAGAAGCTCGTGGCATCCGCGCAGGCAATCGCCAGGACTGCGAGGTTAATCACGAGATCGGTCCACATCGCGCGCGTCGGTGCACCGTGCTCGTTGACGTGGCTGAGGTAACGCGGCAGCCAGCCGTCACGCGAGCCCTGATAGAGCGTGCGCGAGGAACCCGCCATCGCCGTCATCAGGCAGAGCATGAGGGCAAGGATCATGAGCATGACGAGCAGGTTCGTGACGAACGCGCTGCCGTGACCCACCATGTTGGCCATTGCCGCCGCGACGCCCGAACCATCGACGATCGACGGCTCAAGCATGCCCGACAAGCCGAGGACGCCCTGGAACGTGAAGGGCACCAGCGTGAAGAGCACGAGGCAGAGGAGACCCGAATAGAAGATTGCCTTGAACGTGTCGGTGCCGGGATTGCGGAACTCGCTCGTGTAGCAAACCGCCGTCTCGAAGCCGTAGGTTGACCACGCCGCGATGAACATCGCGCCGAGGATCAGCGTCCATCCGCCGATATCCCAAGAGCCCATGTCCGGCGCATACGCGGCTTTCAAGGGTTCAAGAGGCGTGAAGTTCGACCAGTCGATCTGGCCGGTGATGATCGGCACGACGCCGACGATCAGCATCGGGATGATGACCGCGAGGCCGATGTATTTCTGTACGTTTGCAGTGCCGAGAATGCCCCGGTGCTGAATGGCGAAGGTAATCAGCATCAGGACCGCGCCGATGAAGAACGCGGCATTGAACGAGAACGACACCGGTCCGAGCGTGCCGTGGAACGCCGACCAGTTGCGAATTGCAGGCGTCAGCGCCGCGATGGCATCCGTCGAGAGCAAAGCGCTAATTGCATCGGCCGCGGTCTTACCGTGGTTGGCAGCAAGCCATTCGGCGATACGCGGAGAATCGGCCGGGATCGAACCTGCGTGCGCACTGATCCAGGCTGCCACTTGCGGCGCATCTGCCGGCGGGATGGGAGCCAGTGCGTTGAGAATGTAAGCGGCGGCAATGGAGCATCCGAGCGACAGCACGGGCGACCAGGCAAACCAGTTACACCAGACGGAGAGCGGTGCGATGAGCTTGGAATAACGCACCCAGGCGGCCGCGCCGTAGACCGAAGCGCCGCCTGATTTGTTCGGAAAGAGACCGGCGATTTCTGCGTAGGTAAAGGATTGAATGAATCCCATGATCATCGACACGAACCACACGAGAAAGGCGACCTTTCCCGCAACGCCCGCGATACCGCCGATCGAGAAAAGGACGAGAGCCGGGACGCCGCTGGCGACCCAAAACGCACCTCTCCAATCGATCGCCCTAACAAGTTGACCGGACGTGGCGCTTGGCCCGTCCGCAGTAAGCGTTCCCGTTTCTGTTGCCATGTTCTCTCCCGATTGAGCCTTATCGGTTGATGAAAAACGAGCACCTCCCGGTTTCGCGGCTCAAGCCCTTGGGGGCCTTTGCCGATCGAAGCCGAAAGAGCGGCGGACTGCCGTCGGGCGCGGGCTTGGTTTGATGCAACCGGACGAAACGTCCGGAAACCAATTTAAACCAGAAAACACCGCAATTGCCCAACGGTGGCCATGTTAGGCGAAGGCGGATTACCCGCAAGTCAAAAAAATCACCATCAAGAAACGCTAATTGACTATTTCGCAGGCACAAAAGGCATATTTTACCGCAATACTTAGATGTTACCGCGGTTATCGCAGTTGCGAAACCAAATTGGGTATTTTTGGTCAAATGCGGTTGCATTTTGGTCAACAAAGAGCGATTGCTGTGTCATGGGAGTGGGATAGCGAAGGATTTTCGCAATCGAGATGCGAAGCGCAGCAGCCAGCAAGCCTCGGAATTTGTGGGTGGAATCGACGGTGAGCGGGTTCGATCGGATATCGCGCGCCCGGACCGAAGAGGCTGCGCGTTGCTGGCTCGAAGCCGACGCCGTGTTGGCTGTGGAGCAAAGCGAATTCGATTCCCTGCGCGCCGTCTGTCGATCCAACGCTGGCGCTGCGCGCCTGCTTCTCGGGCACGAGCACGAAGCTGGGAACTGCTTCGAGGAGGCCGAGCTAACTTGGCGCAATGTCATCGCCGGCGTCGCCACGCTCGAAGTGCCGATGGGCGGCGCAAGTTCGTCTTTTCATTTCCGTCTCGCCGCAAAGGCGCCGGACGTTTTGATGGGCGCGCAACGGGAGCGATATCGCCGTCTCGCAGAAGCGGCTCTCGCGATCACCCAATTCAACCGCACGCTGATCGGTCGCCGAACGCCAGACGCCGCATGCACCGCGGAGCGTGCGGCCGCGTTGAGGGCGACCTTGCGGGACGTGCTCGGCTATACGGCGCCGGAAGCGCGACTGCTCTCGGCTTGCATCGAGCCGAACGGCGACGCTGATATCTACGCGATTTATGCCGACAAACTCTACGATATTTCCACGCGTCAGCTGACGTTGTCGGCCGCGCTTTCCGAGGCGTGCGCAAATTTGGAAAGCGCCGTGGCGCTGACCGCACTTCTCGCACCCACGATTTTAGAGGCGATCGATCGTTCCGCTGACGACGCTTGCGACGCCGCCGATCCGAACCAGCAGCTTGAGTTTGAATGATGTCTGATACCTACGACTTCGAAACACCGCCTTGGATCGATGACGTCTCGCGTCACCCGCTCGTCACGCCGCGGGTCAAGGAGATTGCGACACGTCTGTTCGGGCGGCTCGCATCGGGAGAATTTCCGTTCGGAACGCGAATCCCCGCCGAACGAGACCTCGCAGAAGCGTTCGGCGATAGCCGCGCCACGATCCGTCAGGCGCTCGAATTTCTATCTGTTTACGGCATTGTTTCGCGTCGCCCCGGCAGCGGTACGTTCGTTTCATATCAGCGAAAGCCACATGCGAACGGCAACGCGGCGGGACACTCCTCGTCGCATATCAACGTCGATCAGCTTGCCGAGACGGCCTCGCCCTTCGCCATGAACGTCGCTGGCTCCATTCTCGCGCCCGAGATGACGCGCCTTGCGACGATCTATATGTCGACGCGCGATATCGCCGATCTCCAGAGTCAGCTTCAGCGCCTCGAAGCCATCGTCACCGAAGCCGAAATGTTTGCTGCGCTTGAAGAAGAATTCATGATGACGATCGCGCGCGGCACGCATAATTCGCTCATCGTCGCGATGTACGCGATCCTCCATGAAGTTCGTCGCCATCCGCAATGGGCGGCCGCTAGGCGGCAGGCGCTGACGCCCGCCAAGATCAAGAGCATCCAGCTGATGTTTCGCTCGCTTTACGATGCTATTGCTCGGCGCAACGTCGAGACGGCCGTCGAGATCATCAAGCTTTACGTGGCGAACGCCCACGAAGATATGATCTACGAATCCTGAGCGGTCAGGCGTTCGAGCGTTTCCGCCGACGCCGCCAAATGCTCACGCTGGTCCCACATCAGATCAAGCGCGCGCATATGCTTGACGAGCAACGAGCGGTTCTTCGCCCACCAGTCGGCAATCGAACCGAACTCCTGGATGCGTGCCTTGCCGTCAACGATGGCGACGACCGGCCAATCGCCGACGAGCGCATTGTCGATGCCGAACAGATCCTTGCCCCACCATCGCGCTTCGCCAAACGCGTGCTGGCCGATGCCGCCGATCTTCATGGCGGCGAGCACTGAGAAGGGCTCGAACGCGCGGGCGCGCTGCACGGCAGATTTCCAAAGCTCGAGCGTCGAGGCGTATTCCCACGACACCGCGCTCCATGTGCCCGGAAAGCGCCGGCAGAATTCATCGTAGAAGGTGCCGGGATCTTCGAAATTGATATGCCCTTCGTTGAGGCGCGGATCGTCGAAATCAGGGAACTGAAAGACGAAACCTTCCATGAAATCGCTGCTCGTCCGCCGGATCAGCTCCTCATAGTTGTCGCACGTGCACGATAGCAGCCGGCCGCGGAAGCCGCGTTTGAAGGCTTCGATCGTCAGCGCATGGACGAACGGCTCGTAGGCCGTGTCCCAGCATAGAATGTCTGGGTTCTTCGCCATCAACTTATCGACGATCGGACCGAAATCGCTCGTATCCGGCTCGAACAGGTGCTCCGCAACGAGTTCAATGCCGGCCGCCTCGAAGGCCGCCCGATAGGTCGCGATCGACGGCAGGCCGAGCAGATCGCGCTGCGCGCACAGGGCCGCTGTCTTGATGCCGGGATACGTCCTCTTGAGCCACTCGACACCCGTGACGTTATAGATCGGATGCACTTCGCTCGGCGCAACTAGGGTTGGCGCGTCGGGAGACAGATCGCTCGGCAACAGCGTCGCGACGAGCATGCGATGCTGCTTGATCAGCCTGCGAACGTCCGTCGTGAGATCGTTGCCGCCGATCATCAGGATGAGTTTGACGCCTTCTTCGACGATCAGCTTCTTGGCGCCCTGAAGCGCGCGGTCCGGCTGATACATCGTGTCGTAAGGCACCAGTTCGAGCATGTAGCGGCGGCCGCCGACTTTCAGTCCGCCGGCTGCATTCACGCGCTCGGTCCAGATGAGGCTGCCGTTAAATCCAGGAACCGCCCACGCCTTCAGCGGGCCTGTAAGAGGCGCGAGAACGCCGATCTTGAGGACGGTTGAAGACCCTAATCCGAGGTCTCTCATCGCAACCGCCAGAGCCGATACAACGGCACTTCGGGGTCTAGCGGCCATAGCTTGAAATTACCGGACTTTGAGTTTGTTGCCGCACGAGGATCAACGTCATTGCATTCCAAAAGGCCACGCTTGCACGGCGGGCGACAACTCTTCACACGCAAGAATGTTTAGCTACGCTAAATCGCAGCACGCATCTTGTCGATAGCGCTGGATCAATGACAGACCGTCCCAGTGAGAGGAACGGCCTGTTGTGCGGTCGCTATCGCGTTGCGCCGGTTGTTGCAATGGCCGAAGTTGCCAATGCCGTCGCAGGTTGCTCGGCGGGCTCCCCTGCAACCTGCATCTCGCTGCCGCGAACCGTCGTCAGAAAATGGTCCAGGCTCGCACCCCAGATGTCCCAGCCCTGGCGATCGTCAGCAATCGTGTGCCCGTCAGAGCCGTAGGGCGGCAGGATGTGTTCCTCGACGTCGCCTCCCCCGCTGCTCCAGGCGTGCGCGAGTTTCACGGCGAGGTTAGGTCCGAAATAGCTGTCGTTTTCGGAATAGAACCAGATCGTCGGCTCGCGTGCCGTCTCGCCGTAGAAATGCGCTGCCGACAGAAGATCGCTTTCACCGCAGATCGCATTCGGCTGGCCATATGCGTGCCCACCGCGTCCGCCGGCGAAATTCACGATGGCTTGGACTTGCGGAAGGTTGCGAGCCGCAACGGCCAGCGATGCCCATCCGCCGGTCGAGATGCCGGCGACGATGGCGCCGCGCTTGGCGATAAAGGGCTGTGCCGTCATGTAGTTGATCGTCGCCACGATGTCGTCGGCGGCGATGTTGCCGGACTCATAGTGATTGGGATTGGCGCACGTACCGACGGCCTCCGACAGTTGGCCGCCCGTCGCGCCGTGGCCGCGGCGCTGCGGAAGGATGACGGCATACCCACGCTCGACGAACCACCGCGACAGCCAATAATAAACCGGCATCGAAACGGCGAGGCGCGTGGATTCATCAGTGCCGTGATTGATGACGACGAGCGGAAACTGTTTGCCCGGCGCTTTAGGATCGTCCTCTGGTCGAAAAAGGGTCGCGCGCAGCGAACGTCCGGTTTCACCGCTTGGCAGGATCCAAAGCTGCTCGCGCATGCGCGGCCCTTCGGGACCAAAGCCGCCGTAGGTGTTGTCCGCCGCTGATGCCGTGCCGCAAACGAGGGCGGTAAGGCCAATTAGGGCGATGAGAAAAAGTCCGGTACGCTCCATCAATATTCGCAATCCGTCCCCCGCGTCGCGCGACGCGCAAATTCCCTTCAAGAAAGCCATCAGAGGTTCCCCGTCTCGCGCAACTTCCGCGCTGCAACATTGGACGGCGACGCGCCGCCATCGTCAAGAGCTGTAATAACGATCGCGGAATTGCAATTTACGCCTGTTTTTATTGATGAATTTTGCCGTCCGCGCCGATGGCCCGCGACAGGCAGCCACTGAATTTCCCCAATTGCAATGGCCAAGCTTCGCTGTGCGCGGCGCAGCGGACGTTGCCGTTCGTTTCCAATTTGCTCCGCCGACGTCAAAAAATGAAAGCGCCGGAGATCCTCCGGCGCTGTTCGTTCGTCAGATGTGGTCACCACCAGCACAGGCCGATGCAATAGCCCGGACGATAGCGGTAGGCGGACGGGCGGCGATAGGAATTATAGTAATAGTGGCGCCGGTATACGCTGTGATGGCGACGGTAGTAACGATGACGCCAATAGCGGTGACGCCATCCGTAGTGATGCCGCCATCCGCGACGGTAGCCGCAATGGCGATATCCGTTCCGCCACCAGCAGCGGTAGCGGGCCTTCTCGATAAGATTGGCCTGATCGCCTTTCAGCGCCAGCACGCCGCTCGTTAGCGCACCGGCGCGCGCACCGGGTGCGTAAGCGCCGAATGCCAAGGCCATCGCGCAGCTGAGCGCGATGATCGAAAGCAGTTTCCTCACATTGTCCCCCTTTTCCGCAATACGTTCGCCCCGAAGAAATTGTGATCCGTTGTGCTCCGGGTCCGGCGATACTGCATTCGCGCCATGTCAGTACAACCCTAATCCGTCCGTTCAGCCCGCGTCGACGCGCACTTGTGGCGAGAGTGTGGCATGTGCGCGCCACCGCATGGCTCAGACGAGGGGGCTATCCACAGGCCGCGAAGTATCGAAGGGGGGCCGCCAGATGGTGCTTGGCGATGTGCTGCCCCGGTCTCGGCGCTAAATTGCTCCGCCGCGAGCCGACAGCCGTCGCCGAATTTCGCGTAGAAAAATCTGCGTCGGCACGGTCTGTTGTGTCTCGGGATGCGTGATCAGGTAGAGGCAGTAATTCGGCAGCGTCGCCGACGGCAGCAAAGGCCAGAGGTGATCGCGTTCCTCGCGTGAGACGAGAATGGTCGGCAGAAAGCCAAGTCCGACGCCCATGCGGATCATGCGCTTGGCTTCATCCAGGTTTTCCGCTTCGCCTGACGGTCTCAGTCCCAGTCCATAACGCAGGCGGAAATTCTTCACTTCCATCGGCTCATCCGTGCCGGTCACAACGAAGCGTTCGGTGGCAAGCACTTCCGGACGGTTGACCGTCGCACCATAGAGCGGGCTGGAGCGAGCGCAGTAGAGCTGCTGAAATTCGCGCACCAGTGGCTCGTAAAGCAGTTCGGCGCGCGGCGCGGCATCGAAAGAAATGCAGACTTCCGCGCGGCCCTTGGCCAAGGCCTCGACGACGATCGGACAAGGTGCAACTTCGATCTTCAGGCGGATGCCAGGGTGACGCCGCCGCATCGTATCGAGCGTTGCATCGAGTTCCGGCGAGACAACGCCTGAGACGGTGCGGATCGTGAGCAGGCCCTGCACGTCGCCGGACGTCCTGGCGATATCGTTGGGCAGGGATTGGACGGAGTCGAAAAGGGTGTCGCAAAACTTGGCCAGGACGTGCCCCGCCGCCGTCAGCTCGATACCCCGCGGTGTTCGAAGGCATAGTTTTTCACCAACGTGCTCTTCGAGACGGCGAAGAGCCAGGCTCACCGTCGGTTGCTGCAGGTTGAGCCTTCGGGCCGCCGAGCCGATGCCTTCCGAGCGGCATATTTCGCGGAAAACCTTCAGTAAATTTAGGTCCAAGCGCCTGAAAAGCGAGGCGCCCGGCGAGATCGTCTTTTTCCGCACAGCCAATGCGACACCACTCTTGATCGAACCAACCCACTCATAAATTCTATTTATGTCACAGATTGTAAAGCGATGGGTTCCCGGCCTCAGCCCGAGCGCTGATGATGCGCGCGCCTTCAACAGTCGAATTCGACCTCCCGGGAAAGGATCGAAATTCCATGTCCCCTTCAAATATCGTCGATTTTTCCTCGACGGAAACAATTGCCGACAAGCTCGCGACGATCACCGCTAAAATCGAGCAGGCGGCCGCGCAGCCGCTGGCCCGTGCCGTGACGTTTCCTCCAGCGGCGTACACCGACGAGGACTATTTCGCTTTCGAAGCCAAGCGCGTTCTTGAGACCGGCTGGCTTTGCGTCGCGCATGTCTCCGAGCTCAAGGAGTCAGGCAGCTTTCTCGCCGTCGATCTGCTTGGTGAACCGCTGGTCGTGACGCGCGACGAACGCGATCAGATCTACGTGCTGTCGCGCGTTTGCCCGCACCGCTCTATGGACATCATCCCGGAGGGCTTTGATTTTCCGCGCCGTGGCACCGCGAAGCGTCTGACGTGCCCTTACCATCTTTGGGCGTTCGATCTCGATGGGCATCTCAAGGGCTGTCCGCACATGCAGCGCGTCGAGGATTTCAAAAAGGACGACTGGCAGCTCGCGGGTTTCCGTACCGAAGTCTGGAAGGGCTTCGTCTTCGTCAACTTCGACGGCAACGCTGCGCCGGTCGCCGAGCAATATAAAGACCTCGCGACGATGCTCGCGCCATGGAACACGGAAGACATGGAGGTCGTCATTGCCCTCAATTGGGAATGCGACTTCAACTGGAAGGTGATGATCGAGAATTGGATGGAATCCTATCATCACATCGGTGCGCACGCCGAAACACTCAATCGAACGATGCCTGGCCAAAACACCTGGAGCGAGCCCGAGCACCCACATTTCATTCGCGCTCATCTTCCCTTCAAGGAACGCATTCGCGAGGAGATGGAGGAGGCACTGGCCAGAGGCGAAGCGCTACCCGGTTTTTCGCCGATCTCCGGTCTTTCGATTGAGGATCAGGTCGAATGGGGGCTTTATGTCGGCTTTCCGTGCTTCATGCTTCTGACAACGCACGATCGCGTGCTGTGGTATCGGCTGCTGCCGCTATCGGCCAGAAAGTGCAAGCTGCAGACGATGACGCTCGTCACGAAGACGGCGATGGCCGCGCCCGACTACGCTGAGACACTCGCCGCAGAAACCAAGATGCTGAGCGACTTTCACAAGGAAGACATGCTCGTGAACGTCGGCGTGCAGCGCGGGTTAGCGTCACGGAAAGTCGTGCAGGGGCGCCTCAGTCATCTCGAGGAACCCGTTTGGCTCATCCAGCGCTACGTTGCTGCTCGCCTGAAGGGGACGTATCCCGAACGCGCCAAGCGCGCACCCTATAGCGGTCCGCTCGCGGCCGTTGAATAGACGATATGGTCTCGGCTAGTTGCCGAAGATCTCGCGCTGACGGGCTTCGAGCTCCTGGCGATAGCGCCGGAGCGCGAACGCTTCCGTGATGTAGCCCAAGGCGTGCCTCGACGTTTCGTTGTCGACGATGATCAGTCGCTCTGTTTCGCGCTGTTCAAATAAATGCACGAGCATGTCGAAGCGCGTCGAGGCCATCACCCAGTCATTGCTATGCTCAAGCGACGACTTCAGGTCTTCCAGCGTGCTACCCGCATCGTCGTTCAATTGGTCGACATGCAAGGCGGCGACATCAAGAAGGCCAACGTACGCCGCCTTTTGGTCCGCGACCGCTACGTACTTCGTCGAGCCGACGGGAAAGCGTGCGCAAAAGTCGGCGAGCGACATGGTGATCGGCACGGTATTCAAATCGCGCCGCATCAGATCGCGGGCCGTCGTCTGCCGTGCCCAGCCGACGTCCTCGCCGCCGAGGATCGCTTCGCCGCGCAAGTGAAAACGCCACGTGGCGAACGAGTATCCGAACACTTGCCTGACGGTCAGTGTCGCCGCCAGAACACCGAGCAGAACAGGTTCGACGACCGTCAAGTCGCCGGTAACTTCGATCGCGAGCAGCGCCATCGCCATCGGTGCTCCGACGACGGCAGCACCGAAGCTTGCCATGCCGACAAGGCTGATGATTGCCACATCGTTTGGCGCGACGACGCCGCCCATCACGCCGAGGTTTCCGGCAATGGCGCCCGTGACGGCACCGAGGAAGAGCGATGTCGAGAACAGGCCGCCACGAAACCCCGAGCCGAGCGACAGCGCTGAAGCCACGATCTTGCCAGCCAGTACGACGGCCAACAGCTTTACCGGCCATTCGTTATTTAGGATCAGCGCCATCGCATCGTGGCCGGAGCCGAGCAGATGCGGCACGAAAATCGCCATTAAACCGACCAGCAGGCCGCCTGCCCATGGCCGGAAGACGTCACGCATTTTGCTCTGTCGGAATATGCGCTCGACACCCGTCACGCAGCGCATCAAACCGACCGACAGCAGTCCGCAAGCGACGCCGAGAAACAGTGCCAGAATGGCGTAACCATCGCTGCCAAAGCCATTTGGATTGAGCGGAATGTGATAGGAGTGGCCGACCAAAAGTCGCGACGCCAGATGTCCCGCCACGGCCGCCGCAACAACGGGTGACAGCGTCGCGACGGTATAGCTGCCGACGATGAGTTCGAAGCCATAAGCGGCCCCTGCGAACGGCGCCGCAAATGCCCCCGCAATGCCGCCTGCGCATCCTGCGCCGACGAGCATGCGCACGTCGTGACGACGACGGTTCAAGAATTGTCCGACTTTCGAGCCGACGGCTCCGGCAGCCTGCGTAAAGCCGCCTTCGATACCGAGCGACAGGCCGAAGCCGCTCGATAGTAGCGACTGCAAAGCCACGAACGCGCTGTCCCTGAACGACATGCGGCCGCCGTAAAGCGCATTGGCTTCGATCGGGTCGACGATCACATGCCTGAGCCGCGATTGATGCAGGTACGTTGCGCCCACGAGAACGCCGCCCAGGGTTACGATGAAGATCACCTGGGTGGGAGAGAGGTCCAATGCCGAGCTGAGCCGCTCTCCCGCATTCAGCCCAAAGAGATATTGGTGCGCGGTTTCCGAGATGAGGATCATCAGCGAAGCGATAGCGCCACTGGCCGCGCCGACACACGCAGCCGCGACGACAAGGATAAAGGTGTTGTCACGGAGGAGCTTGCGCAGGGACCCCCGATAAACGCGGATGACGGCAACAGCCCATCTGAGCGGTCTGCGTTTCTGGCCGAAGGGGAAAAGGCGCATATGGAATTTTAAATCGAAATGAGGCTCCCAGCTGAGCCGGACCTAGCATACGCCGATTGTCTCTGTCATTGCAGAAGATGCCGTATTCGGGCGGGCGCGAGGCAGCCGAACTTGTACGCTGGCTCGCTTGTGCCGGTCTTCAGCAGAAGCCAATGAGCGGTGGAGAGACGGCGCGAGAAGAAAAGAGTAGCTGGACAACTATGACGAGTCGTCGCACCCTGACGCTCTCTATGCAGACCATCAGAAGCCCCGGCCGAAATCTCTGAAGGCAGGCCGGGGCTTTTTCTGTGGGTAGGAGCGGGCAGGTCTTAATCTTCCCTGACGCCCGTTTCCGCGATGCCCTGCTCGTTGCCGTAATATTTATACGGCAGGAATTTCCCCGACATCGTCAGGCGGATGCGATCGCCCTTGGCGTGCGGCTTGCGTTCGAGATCCATATCGAAGTCGATCGCAGACATGATGCCGTCGCCGAATTCCTCTTCGATCAACGCCTTCCATGCCGGACCGTTGACCATCACAAGCTCGTAGAAGCGATAGAGCAGTGGATCAGTTGGCGGCATCGGCATGCCGCGATACGGGACCTCGTTCAGCATCCGCTCTTCGGTTTCGGGCAGTTCGAACAGTTCGGCAGCTTTCTTCGCGAGCGGCTTCACGAGTTTCATTTGTCCGAGCAACGCGCCAACGACGAGAACGGGCGACACGCCGCCGATCTCGGTCGTGATGTGTTTCCACGTCCAACCCTTCGCGCGTTTGATATCGAGTATCTTTTCCGTCAGGTCTTCCCTGCGCATCGCCGTCTCCGTCAGAATGAGAACGCGTCGGAAGCGCCGCTTTCACGGCGCTTCCTTTGAGACGCTTCAGGCTTTCTTGAACTTAGCAGCCTCTTCCGAGCCGCCCGTCGCGTTGCCGGCGCTATAGGAATGTGCGCCGACGCCAGCGAGCTTGCCGCCCTGAACGATCAGGTACTCGTTGCGGATGGGACGGTTCTCGAAATAGCACTCGAGAATTTCACGCGTGCCCGCCGCATAGCGCGCCTGTGCTGACAACGACGTTCCCGAGATATGCGGGGTCATGCCGTGATGCGGCATCGTCCGCCACGGATGGTCTTGCGGTGCGGGCTGCGGGAACCACACATCGCCCGCATATCCTGCAAGCTGGCCGCTTTCGAGAGCACGCACGATCGCATCGCGGTCGCAGAGCTTGCCGCGAGCCGTATTAACGAGATACGCGCCGCGTTTGAAGTTCTTGAGCGATTTGTCGTTGATCATGTGCTCCGTTTCCGGATGCAGCGGGCAGTTCAACGTCACGACGTCGCAAACCTTCGTCAGGCTTTCGAGGCTCGTGTGGTGCGTGAGGTTTAGTTCCTTCTCAACCGCGTCGGGAAGCTTGTAGCGATCCATATAGTGAAGCTTGACGTCGAACGGTTTCAGAAGACGCAGCACGCGCAGGCCGATGCGGCCTGCAGCGACCGTGCCGACGTGCATGCCTTCGATATCGTACGAGCGTTCGACGCAGTCGGCGATGTTCCAGCCGCCCTTGATCACCCAGTTGTACGAAGGGATGTAATTGCGAACGAGCGAGAGCATCTGCATGACGACATGCTCGGCAACACTGTTCGAGTTGCAGTACGTGACCTCGGCGACGGTGATGCCACGATCCATCGCTGCTTGAAGATCGGTGTGATCCGAACCGATACCGGCGGTCACGATCATCTTCAGCTTCGGTGCCTTGGCAATGCGTTCGGCCGTCATGTACGCGGGCCAGAATGGCTGCGAAATGACGATCTCGGCGTCGTGCAGTTCCTTGTCGAGCTGGGAATTCGCCCCGTCCTTCGAAGACGTCACGACGAGCGTATGACCGTTGCTTTCAAGATATTTGCGAAGGCCGAGTTCGCCCGACACGCTGCCGAGCAGGTGGCCCGGAACGAAATCGATGGCGTGCGGTGTCGGCGTCGTCTGTCCGTCGGGATACTTCGTGATCGTGGGGATGTCGTCGCGCGCGTATGATTTCGGATACCCGGTTACGGGATCGTCGTAGAGCACACATACGATCTTAGCCATCTCAAACTCCGTTCTGAAAAAGGGCAATGAGCAAGCGTTTCGTCCGGAGGTGTCCGGACGACTGACGATCTGTCGGCGAGGCGGGATGGCGGGCTCTCTCAATAGCCCGAGCATCATTCCTCTTGGCGCTTCCTCGCTTGGCTGACGGCTATTGAAAGCTCTTCCTCGACCAAGCGCGCGAGTTGTCGTGCCTTGCAGGCCGGACGGTCAAACGAATGAGATTTCTGAGGTGATCGATATGGTCGATCATTCCGCCGCGACGAGCGCAGGGGCGAAGAGGTCTTCCTGGTTCAGGCGCGACGCGCAGCGGATAAGCGCATGCGCAAGGGGAGAGAGGGGGTCGCGGTTCGAGGCGACAAGGCCGATCGATTGACTATGTTTCGGGTCGACAAGCTCGACCAGCGCCAGTTCTTTGCAGCCACAGAAGATATACGAAAACGTGTGTGGAATGATGCTCGACCACTCGCCGCTGCAGACGTGCGAACAGATCGCGAGGTATGAATTCGAGGTAACGGAAGGCGCGAGCTTCAGCCCGAGAGACTCTGCGAGCTTATTGAGAACGCGTCTGTTCTGCATGCTCTCGTTCAACAGGCAGAGGTTCTCGGTAACGGCCTCTTTCCAGGAAATAGCATCGGTCTGCGCCAACGGACTATCGACGTGTGTGACGAGAAAATAACGCTCGCGGTAAAGTGGCGTCTTGCGGACGTTCGCTAATGGCTCGTTCTCCAAATAAGTAAGTCCGGCGTCGAGTTCGAACTTGTCGATGCCTGCTTGAATCTCCGCCGATGTCATCGAGAAGACGTCAACCGTGATGCCGGGGTGCTGGGCACAGAACGGCGACGTGAGCTTTGCAACGGCCGGCATCGCGGCCGGGATGACGCCGAGGCGTAACGTACCCTTCAAGCCCTCGCGAAGTCCCGCCACGTCCTGCTTGAGGTTTTCATAATCGGAGATGATCTGCGACGCCCAAGCGACGACGCGCTCGCCCTCGGGCGTCAGGCCAATAAAACGCGGTCCCCGCAACACGAGGCGCATATCGAGTTCGCGTTCGAGCGCTTTCAGTCCTGCCGACAACGTCGATTGCGTGACGTGGCATTTCTCGGCGGCGCGCGTGAAATGTTTCTCGCGAGCAAGCGCAACCAGGTAGCTCATCTGACGAACGAACATGGGGATCTCGGACGGCTTGCCGCTATTCGATATAGCCGTACGAATATAACGATGCTCATCCGTCTAGGGAAGGGACCTCGGCGGATCTCTACTGCGCGTTCGGGAACGCAGGGAGCAATGGCAGATTTTCCAACCTGATATGCGATCTTAACTTATTGTCGAAGCGAGGTTATTTCGCTTCTGAAGGCATTCCGTAATATTGCGCCAGAGCATGCATTTGCTCGGCCGTCAGATCTTTCGCGATCGAGCGCATCCGCGCAAATGTATCGTTGTGTCTCTCGCCGCTCGCAAATTTCTTCAGCTGGGCTTCGAGGTAGGACGGCGATTGTCCAGAGAGCAGGGGCGCGCCCTCGGGGCCGCCGCCGACGTCGTTATGGCAGGCAATGCAAGGGGGCAGCGCCAACGCCGGATTGCCGATGTTAACGAGATCCAGAGTCGCCTCTGGAGCCTTGTCGCTGGCGGGCGCGGGCTTCTGTCCGGCGAAATAGGCGGAGATGTCTTCGATCTGCTGATCCGTCAGAGCCTGTGCCACCGGCCCCATGATATCCGACACCCGCGACCCTGATTTGAAATCGCTGAGCTGCTTGAACAGTGCGGCTTCAGACTGTCCGGCGAGATTTGGAAATTGCGTCGGATCGATCGAAAGGCCCTTCTCGCCGTGGCATGCCGAGCAATTGTCCTTGACGATGTCGAAGCCGCGCTTCGGATCGCCTTTCTCCAAGGCTATTCTCGTCGCGGCGCTCCACGTTACGTCCGAAGCGGCCGAGCCGGGCTTCGCTGCCGTTCCGGCAACGTTGGTGCCGAAGCCGAACGCCCGGCAGATGGCACCCCACGGATCGAGTTGGGGATTGTCGCGAATGGGAAGCAGAATTGCACCGAGCAGCAGGCTCGCGACAACGAACGATCCCGTGGCGATGAAAACCCAACGCCGCCAAAGGCGGTCTTCAGCGCGCGTATCCGGTAAGTCGTGGTCGTGTTCGCTTGCCATGGACTTAGTTTCCAATGTCGACGCGATGGATAAGCGCCGGATGCACGTCCAGCAGGTAGAACTGCGCGATCGGATAACCGAAAGCTACGAGCATCAGGAAGGCTGTCACGGTGTTCCAAAGTCCGAATCCGTTCAGCGCGTTCGGCATCCGTTTCGGCGGATAAACTGCAACCGCATAGTGCATCTGCCGGCTCGGAACCCGAGAAGCAAAGAAGATCGACGCGAGGTTCCAAAGGAAAAGCAGCGCTGCGGCCAGCATTACGAAGCCGCCAACCATCGAGACCAGCGTCCAAGGCTGCCAATCGGCCATCGCCGGATTGGAGTAGTCGAATGTCGCCACGCGGCGCGGCTGCCCCATCAGGCCTAGGATGTGCCACGGAAATGTCGTGACGACGACGCCGATGGCCCACAGCCAGAGCTGAAGCCGCAGCAGCCGATTATCGAAGCCCTGGCGCTGGAGAAGAAGCGGCCAGATCTGGTAGGTGGTCGCAAAGTACATGATCACGACCGAGCCGCCGAAGATCAGATGGAAATGCGCCGTCACCCACGATGTATTATGCACCATCGCGTTCATGCCGTAGGCCATGTTCACGACGCCGCCGAACCCGCCGAAGCCGAGCAGGACGAAGGACAGCCCCGTGGCAAGAACCATTGGCCGGTCCCATGGCAATGCCGCAATCCAGCCTAGCAATCCTTTGCCGCCGCGCAGTCGGCCGGCAATCTCCATCGACGCGCTGATCGTGAAGATGGTCAGCAGCGTCGGGAGCACGACGAGAGCCGTCAGTGTCGCTTGCAGGAATTTGAATGTGGCACCGTGCTCGGGATCCATGAATAGGTGATGCATTCCGACCGGCAGCGAGAACAGAATGAGCAGCACGAAGCTGATGCGCGCCATCATATCGCTGTAAAGGCGTCCGCCGGCCACTTGCGGCGCAATCGTGTAGAACGCGATGTAGGCCGGCAGCAGCCAGAAATAGACGATCGGATGCAGGGTCCATGCAAAGAAGGTTCGCGCCAGACCGACATCGACCGTTTGGCTCCAGCCGAGCGACGAGGGGATGAGCTGGAAGATCACTTCGACGCCGACGCCGAGAGTCGTCCAAAGCCACAGGTACGCGTTTGCGACCGTCGCGAACATCACGAGAGGAACGGGCTTGCCCGGGTTTTCGCGCTTCCATTGCGCCATGGCCCAGATCATGATCGCGACCCACGCCCATGACCCGACCACGATCAGCAGCACACCGAAGTAATAGGAAAAGTCGCCGATGAGCGGCGGATAGAATGTGTAAAGCACGCTCGCTTTTCCTGCGACGATCGGAATGATCGCCAGAACCATACCAATGACGGCGACCCAGAATCCAGCCCACGCCAAGCGCATGCTCGGCAATGGGCGGTCAAGGGATGTCACCGCTACGAAATAGCCAAATCCCATCGCGAATAGCGTGGGCATGACGTAGGCCATGATCGTGCCGTGCGCAGTGACGGACGCAAAGTATGTTGTGGGCGATGTCAAAGGCGGATTGATCCCGCTCCTGACCGTCATCTGCCATGCTCCGAGGACGGCAGCGATGCCGAGCGCAACGAACGCGACGACGAGATGCGCGACGACCAGTTTTTCAGCGCGATACTTCACAGCTCATCTTTCCAAGGGAATCGGGCTTCCAATGCGCGTCGTCGAGAACCTTTACGAGCGCCCACATTTCGCTGTGACCCAAGCCGCAGTATTCGTGGCAGGGCATGAGATGATCGCCGGGCGAATTGAAAACCGTCCGGACTTGCGACACGTAGCCGGGCACGACCATCGTGTTGGCATTGGTGCCCGCCACGATGAAGCCATGGATCACGTCCGGGCTGGTGACGCGAAACGTGACGGGCCGCCCGACGGGAACCGGAATGCAGCGCGGCACGAATTCGAATTGCGTCGCAATGACGCGAACGGTGACGGAACCATCTGGATTGACCTGGGTCCCGAGGTTGCTCGCGACGAATTCGCTATTCGTGCTGAGGGTGGTCGGATCGATTGTCTCAACGTGGCTCGGCGGACGTATCGCCATCATGATGCTTGTCACGACAAAGACGGCCAGCATGATGCCGACGGCCGATGCCGCAACGATGCCCCAGCGTTCTTCCGATTTGATGATGTCCTGTTCGCTCATGCCTCAGCTCACCCAATCGGCCCGCGCGGCAGGAAGACCAGGAAATAAAGGAACAGGTAGGCGAGCACGAGAATGCCGACCGCGGTGCCGGCAAGCGCGAAAGCGCCCTCTGGCACGTCCCGAAGGACAGCCTGCAATTGCTTTTCGTCTACGGTGTCAGTCTCGTTTTGCGGCTTGGCGGGACGTGGCGGATCACTGGCCATAAATCTATGTCCAATTTTAAATGTAGCAATGCACGACCTGAATTGAAACTTGTCTGGCTATGTACGGGCGGACAAGATTCAATTGAGACTGACTTGGCAATATATAACAAGGTGCCGTTTAATCAGATATGACATTTGTGCCGCCAAATTGAAAAGCCCCTTAGTGAGGCTGATCCAGGTCAGACTTGGGCGCGGGGCGGCATGATGCGTCAAGCGTATCGTAATTCAACTAATCATCGCTTATCACTATTGGATTGGCTGATTCGGCGGCAAGTTCAGATCGTCCGCTTGCAGTGCGTCGTCTCGGATGCCACAAGAGAGAAAAAAGTATTTTATTTTGAATTTCGATTGTGGGGTATTGGAATACTTTGTCGATAAAATAGATGCATGAAATCTATTTGAAATTCCGATTTGTCATTAACGATGAAATAAAAAAATTAAGTCTGAGAATTCCGGAAATAAAAACGCATGAAACTCGTATTTTCAAGAAGCTGGTCTGCTCGAGCATCGTTCGCAGTCGGATTTTAGCCCGACGCCGTGCACACTCCCACAACGCTGCGCCAGCGTGTCGGCGCTGTCCGAAAAGGCTGGACGGATTTTCCGAGCAGGGCACGCAAATCCCAGAGCCTCAGACGGCAAATTCGGCATATAATTTGACCTTCCGGACGCTTCTGCTTAATGCGGCGTCGCTGCAATGCTTTCGGGCCTGCCGCCAAGCAGTTCTCGCGGGGGCGGGTGACCGCCTCTGCGTCATTGGCGCTCGGCGTGAGACCCTGTTATCTTCGGCATTCGGCGCCAGTTATGCTATTGGCCAGCCCACGAAAAGCGGCCCGGATGGCGAGCCATCGTCCGCTTGATCTCCAAACGACCCTTACGAGCCCATTACGAGAAAGACCCTCGATATGCCTCCTTATCGTTCCAGGACGACCACCCACGGCAGAAACATGGCTGGCGCGCGCGGCCTATGGCGTGCAACCGGCATGAAGGACGAGGATTTCGGCAAGCCGATCATTGCCGTCGTGAACTCGTTCACGCAGTTCGTTCCGGGGCATGTGCATCTTAAGGATCTCGGGCAGCTCGTCGCCCGCGAGATTGAGCGCGCCGGAGGCGTCGCCAAAGAGTTCAACACCATCGCCATCGATGACGGTATCGCCATGGGTCACGACGGGATGCTCTATTCGCTCCCCTCGCGTGAGCTGATTGCCGACAGCGTCGAATACATGGTCAATGCCCATTGCGCTGACGCCATGGTCTGCATTTCCAATTGCGATAAGATTACGCCCGGCATGCTGATGGCGAGCCTGCGGCTCAACATTCCGACCGTGTTCGTTTCGGGTGGACCGATGGAAGCCGGCAAGGTCATCCACGACGGCAAACAGATGGCAGTCGACCTCGTCGACGCCATGGTTGCTGCCGCCGACGATCGCGTGTCCAACGAAGCCGTGATGGCGATGGAGCGTTCCGCCTGTCCGACGTGCGGTTCGTGCTCGGGCATGTTCACCGCGAACTCGATGAACTGCTTGACCGAAGCGCTCGGCCTTTCGCTGCCAGGCAACGGCTCAATCGTCGCGACGCATGCGGGGCGCAAGCGTTTGTTCGTTGAAGCTGGCCATCTCATCGTCGATTTGACCCGCCGCTATTACGAGCAGAATGATGAGACGGCGCTACCGCGGACCATTGCAGGCTTTGCCGCCTTCGAGAACGCCATGACCCTCGACATTTCGATGGGCGGATCGACGAACACGGTGCTGCATTTGCTTGCCGCTGCGCAAGAAGCCGAAGTGCCGTTCACGATGAGCGACATCGACCGCCTCTCGCGCCGCGTTCCGTGCCTGTGCAAGGTCGCGCCAGCGAAGTCGGACGTGCACATGGAAGACGTTCATCGCGCGGGTGGCATCATGGCGATCCTCGGCGAACTCGATCGTGCGGGCCTGCTCCACACCGACGTTCCGACCGTTCACGCCGCCACCCTGGGTGAGGCCCTGTCGCACTGGGACGTCGCGCAGTCCAACAGCGAGACGGTCGCCGATTTCTATCGCGCGTCTCCCGGAGGCGTGCCGACGCAGGTCGCATTCAGCCAGGATCGCCGCTACGCCGAACTCGACATCGATCGCACGAAGGGCGTCATTCGCGACAAGGCTCATGCTTTCTCGCAAGACGGCGGTCTGGCCGTGCTGTTCGGTAATCTGGCCGAAGAGGGCTGCATCGTGAAAACCGCTGGCGTCGATGACAGCATCCTGAAGTTCACCGGCCGTGCCCGCGTTTTCGAAAGCCAGGATTCGGCCGTGTCCGACATTCTCGGCGGCCGGGTTAAGCCGGGCGATATCGTGCTGATCCGTTATGAGGGACCGCGTGGCGGGCCCGGCATGCAGGAGATGCTCTATCCGACGAGCTATCTGAAATCGAAAGGCCTCGGCAAGGCTTGCGCCCTCGTTACGGACGGGCGCTTTTCAGGCGGATCGTCGGGCCTGTCGATCGGCCACGTATCGCCGGAGGCGGCAGCCGGCGGCGCCATCGCGTTGGTGCAGGAAGGCGATGAGATTCAGATCGACATCCCTGAGCGCCGCATCCACCTCGCAATCAGCGATGAGGAAATGGCAAAGCGTCGGGCCGCGCAGGAGCAGATCGGCTGGAAGCCTGCAGAAGCCCGAACGCGTAAGGTTTCGAAGGCGCTGAAAGCCTACGCCAGCATGGCGACCAGCGCTTCTCGGGGTGCCATTCGCGAGATCTAAGCATCGAAATCGGCCGTCCTTCTGATGCGGTGGACGGCCACTTCGCGTGCTTCCGGAATGATGTTCGTTCGCCGGACGGCGAGCTGCCGTGTACGCCTGCATCGGCGCGCGCTGAAATGGGAAAGGCGCAGTCGCCGTTTCCGCACCGACTGCGGCGATACGCCATTATGCCGTTCCTATAACGTCGCCTGCTCCGCCGTCTCGATTTCAAATATGGCCATCGCTACTTCTCCGCCACGAAAGGAGATGTGCCATGACATATCCAGGCATAATACTTATTGGTCGTAACACTTGGGATCGACGGGACAACGATAAGGACGCGCCCCGCAAGGTCGCCTACAACCTGTTCGCCGTCGTAGCGTTGATGGTGGCTGCCGGCATCATCGTTAGTGCGGCCCATCCGATCAACGAGGGGGCCACAAATCCTCGCTTCGAATCGATGGGCGTGAGCCATATCCCAACAACGTTTCGAGGCGCGCCCCCAACTCGCGGCAACTGAGTTCGGCCACGTTCTCTGAGGTCATTAGTCAGAAGGTCGGACGGCTTTGCTCTCAGCTCCGTCTGACCTTCTGCGTTTTCGTTCCAATGTGGAGCCGGCAAATGCCGTTCAAACCTCATTCGCAAAATTCGTCTCGGAACAATTCCGCCGATCTGTTTTGTCAGGCCCGTTTGATCGAATTGTCATCGATCGCTCAGCGTGCGAGCGATAGTGTCGAGAAAGTGCCAGCGGCAGCTGAGAAGGAGCCAATAGCGGGACGATCTCTCATTCCTTCCCAACAAAGCGTTTGTTCCGCATCGATATTCCATATGGCGGTCCACTCTTCGGGATGGTGGGAAATTCGCGAAGGCAACGGGAGTAAAGCCGGCCTATTCCGCACGCGCCAAGCGGCGATCAAGTTCGCCCGTGACGAAAGCCCTGGCGGCCGATTTGTAATTGTCGACGACACGTTGTGGGGGTGACCCGATTAACCCGGCGGTCAGGACCGGCATTTCTTGCCCGGCGAAGGCCGTTCAAGGCACCGATAACGGCCATCGTCGGTCTTGCCTAGTATGCCCGCAGATCGGTTTGAGAGTGGACCGCCATTTCGAGGTAAGCGAATATTTTCAGCTGGAAATGGCTCCGCGGGTAGGGCTCGAACCTACGACCATCCGATTAACAGTCGGACGCTCTACCACTGAGCTACCGCGGAATACCGGGGCTGTGCCCGGAAAGCGCCCCGCATAGCAGAACGAGTCTGCGCTGGCGAGAGGCTAGCTCGATTTTCTTTAGCGTATCCAACGACGCCGGACGGCGACAAGTCGAAGCACGCTTGGAGGCCACGGCCGGAATTGAACCGGCGTTCACGGATTTGCAATCCGCTGCGTCACCACTCCGCCACGTGGCCCCACTCGTATTCGTCCAACCGCCTCTCCGGACCGCAATGTGGTCATGCAAATCCGGGCGCCAATCGATCGAACGGGCCGTCTAACACAGACGCCGCGCTTCTTACAAGCCGTTACGAAGATGGATTGAAATTGTTCGGATGAGGCCGCCTCACCAGGGTTCGAGACGCAACCGGAGCAAGGGCCAGGCGGCTGGCACGCGGATGTTTCCTCCCCAAGGGGCCAAATTAGTCAGTGAGTACCGTAGATAAGCGTTGCAAACCGCCCACATGCGACCGCTTTCCAGTCGCGCGAGGCTCATGGACTGCGTATAGAAAGACTTAACACAGGCAAGAACTCCGGCGCGGAGACAAGCGTGACGAACACTGCTCTGCAACGCAAAAATATGGTCGAAAGCCAAATCCGTCCGAGTGACGTGACGGACAGGCGCATCACGTCGGCCATGACGGTCATTCCGCGCGAAGCCTTTCTGCCCGCGAAGCTCGCAGACTTGGCCTATAGCGACGAAAGTTTGATGATCGCGCCCGGACGCGAGGTGCTGGCGCCGCGCGTTCTCGCCAAGCTCATTCAATTGGCCGAGATAGAAGAGGCCGATAACGTCCTCGTCATCGGTGAAGCTGGTTATGGCGCAGCGCTCGTCTCGCAGTTTGCGGCCAAGGTCGTTGCACTGCTGCCTGATGAGGAAAGCGCCAAGACCGCTCAGGCCGCGTTCGCGGCGAACGGCATCACGAACGCTATCGCAGTATCTGGCCCGGCAGCCGCTGGCTGGTCGGCCAAGGCACCATATGATGTCGTCCTCGTCGAAGGTGGCATCGAGCGAGTGCCTGAGGCGCTGAAACCGCAGGTTCGTGAGGACGGCCGTTTAGTCGCCATCGCAACGAATGACCGGATCGGCAGGGCTGTCGAGTTTCATAAGCGGGGAGGAATCTTCGCTCTGCGTGAGGGGTTCCAGGCGTCGGCTTTGCCGCTGGCTGGCTTCTCGGTCGAGCGGCCTGCTTTTGTATTCTAGATTGAGATTTCTGGTGCAAAGGGGGCACAGTCGGCGGTCTTTTGACCGAGCTGATGCAGGGTTGCGCTGGAAAATGGATCGCCGAAGCTTTTGAAGAAAGACAGGGAAGTGCATTTCCTGCAACGCTTACAAACAAAAGCGCAGGCGAACACTGGCGTGACGTAAATACCGCCATAGATTACGCAGTGCGTTTAAGAAGGGGAAACCCTTTAGTCGGTCGGGATCGAATCGGCTAGACGGGTTACAAACGGGGGTCCTCTCGCTTGTTCGGGGCAGCGAGTGGAATGCAGGTGCACACAATTGGCTAAGACAAAATCAAATCAATTGTCCCGTCGCGATGCGACTTCGGTCCAACGTCGCACGTTGACTACATTCATCGCTTTGGCGGCCTATGCCGCTTTTTCGACTGACGTCAGCGCTGAAACGCTGATCGATACGCTCTCAGCGACATACCAGTACAGCCCGACGCTCGATGCGGCCCGCGCGCAGCAGCGTGCGCGAGACGAAGACATTGCTCGTGCGAACTCCGGCTATCGGCCTGACATCAACGCCTCGGCAAATGTCGGCCGTGAGCGCACGAGAACGGTTTCTCCGGTGCCAGGAACGACGGGGACGAACGTCGGTTCTCCGCGTGGATATGCAATTGATCTCGTGCAGCCGCTGTTCACCGGGTTCCAGGTCACCAACGCCGTCAATGCGGCCGAAGCGAATGACCGTGCCGGCCGTGAAACGTTGCGGAGCACCGAACAGCAAGTTCTGCTCGATGCGGTGACAGCCTACGGCGACGTCACTCGCGATCAGGCGATCGTCAAGCTGAATGAAAACAACCTCAAGTTTCTCGACGCCGAACTGAAAGCTCAAAGAGACCGTTTCGCCGTCGGTGAAGTGACGAAGACGGACGTTGCGCAGTCGGAAGCTCGCCGCGCTCTCGGTCAGTCGGACCTCGATCAGGCGCGCGCCAATTTGAAGTCGAGCCGTGCGATCTTCGAGCAGGTCGTGGGGCATCCGCCCTACAACTTGATTGAGGCCAATCCGAACACCAAGCTTGTGCCGCGATCGCTGCAGGACGCCATCGCGATTGGTACGAAAGAAAATCCGATCGTCGTGCAGGCGCTCTATTCAGAACAGGCCGCCCGCTACACAGTCGATCAGGTTCGCGGCCAGTTGCTGCCCCAGGCGCAACTCGAAGCCAACTACACCGATCAGTACGACCCGTCGGAAGGCATCGATCAGGGAACGTCTGCATCCGTTGTCGCCAGCGTTACTGTTCCGCTTTATGCGCAGGGCGGCGAAGTCTTCGCTCAGGTTCGCCAAGCCAAGCACAACCATATTGCCGCGCTTCAGCAGATCGAGGTGCAGCGTGCTTCGGCCCAATCGCAGGTGGTTCAGGCTTGGTCACAGCTCGTCGGCTTCAAGGCCCAGGCTGAATCGGACAAGGCGTCGATTGTTGCCAACACCACAGCTTTGAACGGTGTCCGCGAAGAAGAGCGGGTCGGTCAGCGTACGGTTCTCGACGTCTTGAACGCACAGCAGGAATTGCTGCAGTCCCAGGTCAACCTCGAGACCACGAAGCGCAACATTCTCGTCGCGTCGTATACGCTGGTTTCGGCAATCGGACGCCTCAGCGTCTCGGAAGTCGGCGCCGCAACGGCCGTCTACAATCCCGAAGTCCACTACCAGCAGGTTCGCAGCAAGTGGTGGGGTATCGATATCACCCACGGCGACGGCCGCCGGGAACACGTGGATGTCGCACCGGCCAAGTAACCGGATAGAGTTCCCAAGGGTTTATCGAGGCCGGATTTTTCCGGCCTTGATGCTTTTTTGCATTTCAGCGTCCCCTCGCCGCCTTGAGAGTGCCGCTCTCCGGGGATAACTTCGGCGGAGATTGTTGCGGTTTTTCCGCAACCTGCCACCATTATGGCAATCGTTGATGGCGCGATGATTCCAGGCGAAACACCGGGCCTTTATGGTGCAGTCATCGCGTGCGCCCGCGAATGCGGGCGGCTCAGTTGCGAAAAAGGTAGGGTATGTCGAGACTTGAATCCAACGCTGAGCCGAGCATGGAGGAGATCCTCGCCTCGATCCGCAAGATCATTGCGGAGGATTCATCCGGCCTGAGAGCGCCATCGGCGGCACCCAAACCAGGCACGCCCTATTCGCCGACGCCGAAATCAGCCTCGCCTCAGCCGACCCAGGCTCCTGCGCCGACACCGCAGCGCGGGTTCATGTCGCGAGAGGCTTTTTTGAAATCGCCGCCGTCCTCGGAGCCTGAGACGCGGAAAGACACGGATGCGCCGTTCGGAGGTCCGCGTTCTGCCGCGGCGGAGCGCGCTGACCTTTCGCCGTCGTCGCGGCTTCGTCCGCGTGATGAGCCGTCGCCCTTCGACAGAGTTTCGCCCTCTATTCGCGATCGTGACGCCGCGCCGACGCGAGAGCCCTTCCGGGCGCGCGGTGACGAACGGTCGACGGAATCCGCGCCGACGAACGAATTCAAGGCCGAGCCGCAGTCGCCAGCTTCCTCGCAGCCGTCCATCTCGCGCAGCGAAACGCTCTCGATCGACGCTCAGATTGCGGCCGCCCGGTCCGTGACCATCGAAACGGTCGAGGTCGTGCCCGTCGAGGAGGCGCTTCCGATCGTCAAGGAAGACTCGCCTGCAATTCTCAAGGTCGAGCCAGAGCCCGCAGCCGCCAAGTCCGTCAGCAAGACCGATACCGCAAGCATTGAAGCGCAGTTGACGGAACTGCTGAGCGAAGACCTTAACGCGCTCCGCCAGAGCCGCGCGAAGGCGCAAGCGGACGAAACGGCCGTAAAGCTCGGCGAGCCGAAAATCGAGGCGGAAGAAACAGCCCCGACGGAAGCGGCGAAAGACACGGCGTCGAAGCCAGAGGCCAGCGATCCGTTCGCGTTCGATCTTGGCCCGTCGCCGTTTGCGCCGAAGCCCGCTTCTCCACACCAGAAAATCGAAACGCAGGAAGCGTCAGCGCCTACGCCGAAGACCACATCGGCTCCTGCTGCGGAAGCGGAGCCAACTGCCGCCGCAAAGCCCACGCCGTCACCGCAAGCGTCTGCTCCCGCAGAGCCCGCGCCGCTGCCGAAATTCGAACCCATCGCTCCGGCTCCCCAGCAGCTCCGCACTTCGGAACCTGCCGCCGAAGAGGAGCCGCGTCCTGCGCCGCGCGTCACATCTCCTGAACCGAAGCCGGTTGAGGCAAACAATCCGTTTGGTAGCGCTCCGTATTTCGGTCCCTTCGGGCCGCAAAGCGCCAGCCCGGCTGAAAAAGCCGTCTCGCCAGCGGCAATGACGGCATCGCCAATCGCAGCGGTTCCACCGAAGTCCGAACCGGAAGCGCCTGCGCCGCGCGGACGGCCTACCTTCGCGGTTCCAAGCGTATCGGCGACGCTAGGTCCGTCCCGCAAGCTGGAGCCGCTTGCAAACGCCTTCCAGCCTGCGCCGCCACCGCCGCCGAGCGTGATGGAGACATTCGCCCCGGCTGCCGAAAGCGCACCTGAGCGGCGTTCGTCCACGGCACAGCAGTCGGCGCCGGAGCCGCCCTGGGCCGCGATTGCTGCTCGCACAGTCTCGTCCGAGCCGCCGTCGTCATCTGCGACGCCGACTGCTGACGACAAGCGCGACGAAACGGTTCTGCATTCGACGCTTCCTGCAACGACATCGGAAACTGCGCTCGACCGCCAGATGGAAGATGCTGTCGCCGATCTTCTCAGGCCGCTGCTCAAAACGTGGCTCGCCGAAAATATGCCGAAAATCGTCGAGCGCGCGCTTCGTCGTGAAATGTCCGAGCGTCTCTTGCCTGGTCAAAAGAACCCCCGCGACTAGCCCATTGATCGAAGTGGATAACGTCGTCTCGGAGACTGTGCTCTCCGGGACGCGACAACGCGCGATTTTCTCGGCTCACTGGCCCTACAACAATTTTATTCTTGCCCGTGGCTTTCGCCACACGGTTGCCTCGACCCCGTCCTAGCGTTGCCTTCAGCGGGGGGCCGCATCGACCGACAAGCGCGAAGTTCGGCAGCCCGTGACGTCACTGGGTTGGGCACGCGCGCTGCGGCGAACATCTCCAATCCAGCTACGACGAACCGGAGGGGCAACAACGGGGCTGCCGACGCGGTTCTGCGATTTGAAGTTTGTACGCAGAAGAGGATGCGTCATGACACAGATGAACGGAGCGAAACACGACGTTGAGGACATTCTGGCCTCGATCCGCACGAGTATTGCCGATCGCGCGCCCATGTTCGAAAGCGAGAAGCGGGAGGCGCGCATGACGGCATTGCGCGGTCGAAACGCTCTCGCGGAAGAAGCTGCGGATTTCGAGCTGCCGGCGATCTTCAAGTCTTCGGCGCAACCGACCTCCGTGCGGCCCAACTTACTCGGGAGGCTAAGTGAAGCTTTGGCATCAGCACCACCAGAGCGCGAGAGATCGCGCACGGTTATTCCATTCGAGCCGATCCACGGCCGCATGATCGAACCGCCGCCGGTCCGGCGCGAGCAGGCAGAGAAAGAGATTTCGTCGGTCGCAGCCGAGAAGATTGCGGCTGAAAACGACAGCCAGAGACGCAATATGCCGTCGTTCTTCGATACCCGTATGAACCGCATGAGCGCGATGTCGCAGCCGGCTGCCGAACCGCCGCCGGAACCAGCGCCCGCGCCGCGCGGCCCGATGGCCGATATGGCCCAGCCGCCGCGCCTGCCGGATTTCCCGTTCGGTGCTGAATCCGGTGGCGATGTCGAAGACGCCGCGGCCCAGCTTCTGCGGCCGATTCTGCGCCAGTGGTTGTCGGAAAACATGCCTAAAATTGTCGAGAAGGCGCTTCTGACGGAAACCGGCCGGCCGACCCACGTCGGTCCCGTGCGCCGCTGAGGCATGTCGCAAACGCGCGATGACAGGGTAGAAGGGAGCGAAGGTTGACAGCTGCCGAAGGTCGGCCTTACGACCGTGGTCCGAAAATCACGGCCTGACAGCTGAAAAGCGACGCTCCCTCCAATGCTTGAAAAGACATTCCGACCGGCCGACATCGAGCCGCGTATCAATTCCGAATGGGAGAAGGCCAACGCCTTCAAGGCCGGGCGCGCCCCGTCCGGCGGAAAGAACGCGGCGTACTCGATCGTCATCCCGCCGCCGAACGTGACGGGCTCGCTCCATATGGGGCACGCCCTCAACAACACCTTGCAAGACATCCTCGTCCGTTTCGAGCGCATGCGCGGACGCGACACGCTCTGGCAGCCGGGCACCGATCACGCGGGCATCGCAACGCAAATGGTCGTTGAGCGCCAGCTCACCGCCAACAAAGAGCCGTCGCGCCGCGAGCTGGGCCGCGAGGAGTTCTTGAAGCGCGTCTGGACCTGGAAAGAAGAATCCGGTGGCACCATCGTCACGCAGTTGAAGCGTCTCGGCGCCTCCTGCGATTGGAGCCGCGAGCGCTTCACGATGGACGAGGGCCTGTCGAAGGCCGTCGTGAAGGTCTTCGTGCAGCTCTACAACGAAGGGCTGATCTACAAGGATAAGCGCCTCGTCAACTGGGACCCGAAGTTCCAGACCGCGATTTCCGATCTCGAAGTCGTGCAGGTCGAAGCGCGCGGAAAATTCATGTGGTCGAAAGACAGCGGCGAGCCGTTCGATGCGGCGGCGCTTGCAAAGGTGCTCGCGAAAGATCCGAGCGGCCACATGTACCATTTCCGCTATCCGCTCACGAAGAAAGTGCCGGGCTACGACAAGGATTACATCGTCGTCGCGACGACGCGTCCCGAGACGATGCTGGGCGATACCGGCGTCGCGGTGCATCCGGATGATGAGCGCTACGCTGCTCTGATCAAGGCAGGCGCAAAGGTGAAGCTGCCGCTCGTCGGCCGTGAAATTCCGATCGTCGCCGACGAGTACTCGGACCCTGAGAAGGGCACCGGCGCGGTGAAGATCACGCCCGCGCACGACTTCAACGACTTTGAGGTCGGCAAGCGTCACAACCTTGCGCAGATCAACATTCTCGACGCCTTCGGCAAGATCAACGACGAAGCGCCCGAAGCCTATCGCGGTCTCGACCGCTTCGACGCGCGCAAGAGGGTCGTCTCCGACATCGACGCGCTGGGCCTGCTCGAAAAGATCGAGCCGACCGGACATACAGTGCCGCACGGCGACCGCTCCGGCGTCGTCATCGAGCCATGGCTGACGGACCAGTGGTACGTCAACGCGGGCGAGCTTGCGAAAAATGCCGTCTCCGCCGTCGAAAACGGCAAGACCGTCTTCGTGCCGAAGAACTGGGAAAAGACCTACTTCGAGTGGATGCGGAACATCCAGCCCTGGTGCATCTCGCGCCAGCTGTGGTGGGGTCATCAGATCCCGGCGTGGTATGGGCCTGACGGCAAGTTTTTCGTCGCCGCGACCGAAGAAGAAGCGCAAGCTCTTGCGAACAAGCATTACGGCAGCGACGTTGCGCTGACCCGCGACGAAGACGTGCTCGACACTTGGTTCTCGTCCGCGCTCTGGCCGTTCTCGACGCTCGGCTGGCCCGACGACACGCCCGAGCTTGACCGTTATTACCCGACGTCCGTCCTCGTCACGGGCTTCGACATCATCTTCTTCTGGGTCGCCCGCATGATGATGATGGGTCTCCACTTCATGAAGGAGGTGCCCTTCAAAGACGTCTACATCCATGCCCTCGTTCGCGACGAGAAGGGGCAGAAGATGTCGAAGTCGAAGGGCAACGTCATGGACCCGCTCGTCCTGATCGACGAGTTCGGCGCCGACGCGCTGCGCTTCACGCTCGCCGCGATGGCAGCGCAAGGCCGCGACATCAAGCTCGCGAAATCGCGCGTCGAAGGCTATCGCAACTTCGCGACCAAGCTCTGGAACGCCTCGCGCTTCGCCGAAATGAACGAGTGCGTGCGCCAGCGCGACTTCGATCCGAAGACGGCGGTGCAGACGTTCAACAAATGGATCATCGGCGAAACCGAGCTGACGTCGAAGGCCGTCACTGCCGCGCTCGAAGCCTACAAGTTCAATGAAGCAGCCGGCGCGATCTACGATTTCGTCTGGGGCCAGTTCTGCGACTGGTATCTGGAACTCATCAAGCCGGTGCTCGCGGGCGATGAAGAAGACGCGAAGTCCGAGACGCGCGCCGTCACGGCCTGGACGCTCGACCAGATCTTAAAGATGCTGCACCCGTTCATGCCCTTCATCACCGAAGAGCTGTGGGCGCACATGGTCGAGCACGGCGTGAAGCGTGATGTGCTTCTCTGCCTCAGTCAATGGCCGAACCTCGATGGTCTCGTCGAAGTCGATGCCGTCAACGAGGTGAACTGGCTCGTCAACCTCATCTCGGAAATCCGCTCGGTCCGCACCGAGATGAGTGTGCCCGCCGGCGCAAAAATTCCGCTCGTTATCGTCGGCGCCGATGAGGTCACGCGTCTGCGCGTACGCCGCAACGACGAGACGCTGCGGCGCATCGCACGCGTCGATGAAATCGACTTCGAAGAGGCCGCGCCGAAAGGTGCAGCCCTCGTTGTCGCAGGCGAGACGACGGCGGCCTTGCCGCTCGCCGGTATCATCGACATGGATGCCGAAAAACGCCGCCTCGCGAAAGCGATCGAAGGCGCAGAAGGCGATCTGAAGAAGATGGACGCGAAACTCTCCAATCCGCAGTTCATTGAACGCGCGAAGGAAGAGGCGATCGAGGAAGCGAAAGAGCGCAAAGCTGAACTCGAAGCCGAGATCAAGCGCTTCTCCGCCGCCCTCAAACGCTTGAGCGACGCGGCTTAGGTTTGCTCAATCCGACATCCCGGCGAAGGCCGGAATCTAGAATGCGTCAGTTGGAATGCTGGCTATTGTCGCGGATGGCTGCAGAGGCAGCCATCCGCGCAAATCTCAATTGAGATCGGTGAATTTCTGCACAGTCGCTTTCTCCGGCGTCAGAAACTTCACGCGCAACGATGTCAGCTTCCAGCCGGTGGGGCGTAATTCCAGCTTCCCGAGATAGAGACGCGACGCATCATGCTTGTCTTCCATGTCGATCTCGAAGCTTGTCAGGCTCGTGAACTCGGCGCGCTTTACACGCGCCCACGCTCGCGAGACGCGCTCAAAGATCGGCAGCTTGCTCGCGTCATCATCGCTCTCGACATAGGTGCGATAGGTCTGGCGAAGTTTGAAAAGTTTCGGCAGCCCTTCGGGCGTCACGTACTTATCGACAAGACCATCGACGACGCCCTGGCCCCAATAAGCCTTGAAGCGTGTCCAGTACCCTGGCTTCTCTGACGCGTCTTTCTCGCTATCGGGAAGGCTCAAGGCGATCTGCGCAATGGCCGGCTTCAGCGTTTCGCGCACGCTTGGCCACTCGATAGCGCGCGCCAGATAATCGGAATCGCCGTCGCGCACCGCCTCGCGAATGCCCCACGCCGTCACGAACGGCGAGCCGACGTATGCGACCGCAATGAAGGCGAGTAGAGCGGCAATGACGGCAAATGGCTTCATCGTATTTCAATACCAAACCAACGTACGGTCACTGCGAACGCCGCAAGCAATTCCGCCCGGCATCGGACCGCCTCAGACAGCCGACAGCGGTATCTTTCGTGTGGTGCGAGAGCTATTCATGCGCGTGCGTCGCAGTTTCGAATTGGGCTTCGTAACGAAGGCGTCGAGCGCGTCCGCATTCGTGCGCCCCCAGGCATAAAGCAGCTCAATCGGCTCGACAAAGCGGCAGCCGAGCGGCGTCACTGTGTAATCGACAGCTGGCGGCACCGTGCCGTGCACATGACGCTCCACGAGGCCGCTCGCTTCCATGCTGCGGAGCGTTTGCGTCAGCATTTTCTTCGAGATACCCGGCAGACTGCGCAATAGAACGCCGGTGCGGGCCGAGCCGCCAAGTTCGGAGTGCAGAACATGCAGGATCATGCTCGTCCACTTGCTCGCGAAAATCTCCAGTACCCGGCGGGGCGCACAATCTTCGTGAAACTCCTGCTTGGGCGAAGTTCGGCGCACTCTGGTTACCTCATGGTGCCTATGTCCCGTTTGGGTGCCTTCTAGAACCAAACGATCCGGGCGTCTACATGATACCCGGATAGGGGAACGGTCATGACCAACAGCGCTCTAATCGTCGGAAGCAGCGGCATTGTCGGCAGCGCCGCCGCTGAACTTTTAAGTAAAGAAGGATGGAGCGTCGCAGGGTTGGCGCGCCGTCCGGTTCCGCAGGAAGGCATAACGCCGGTTGCGGCTGACTTGCTCGATCCCGCTTCGCTCAAGGCAGCTCTCGCAGGCCTGCGCCCGACGCACGTTATTTTTGCGAGTTGGCTCCGACAAAAAACGGAAGCTGAAAACATCGACATCAATGCGCGCATGGTTCGCAACCTGCTCGATACGCTCAGGCCGCAAAAATCATTGCGGCACGTCGCGCTGGTCACGGGTCTCAAGCATTACCTCGGTCCGTTCGAGGCTTACGGCAAAGGCAAGCTGCCGCAAACGCCATTCCGCGAAGAGCAAGCGCGGCTCGATCTTCCAAATTTTTATTATGCGCAAGAAGATGAAGTCTTTGCCGCCGCGGCGCGTGACGGCTTTACCTGGAGCGTTCACCGGCCGCATACGATTATCGGCAAGGCCGTTGGAAACGCCATGAACATGGGCACGACGCTCGCCGTCTACGCCTCAATCTGCCGTGAGACGGGCCGTCTATTTCGCTTTCCGGGCTCTGACGTACAGTGGAGCCGCCTAACCGATATGACGGACGCCAAGCTGCTGGCGCGCCATCTCCTTTGGGCGTCGACCACTCCAGCAGCATTCGACCAGGCCTTTAACGTCGTTGATGGCGACGTATTTCGCTGGAACTGGATGTGGTCGCGCATTGCAAGCTGGTTCGGAATTGCTGCCGAGCCGTTCGACGGCGTGGTTCGTCCGTTGGAATGGCAGATGGCCGATGACGCGCCGATCTGGCGCGATATCGCCGCTCGTCACGGCCTTGCCGAGGCCGATATCAACCGTCTCATTTCGCCCTGGCACACGGACGCCGATCTCGGCCGTCCGATTGAGGTTGTGACGGACATGTCGAAAAGCCGCCGCCTTGGTTTCCTCGATTACATGCCGACGGACGATGCATTCTTCGCACTGTTTGAACAACTCCGACACGAGAAGCTCATCCCGTGAGAGCGGTGGCGCTTACTAGGATTTTTCTTTCTCAGGTTCGCGCGTCGTCCGGCAAACGGATTTAAGATCCTCCCACGACTGCGCGTCGAGGGCAGGCGTCGCCGGATAAGCCGCCTGCGCCCGAACGAGCCGCACGCGTTCTGCCGGGAGCGGATGCGTGCGCAGCCACGATACCGCGCCGGTCGGGCTGCCGCCCTCCGTTTCCATCTTCGTGACGCGCGTGAAAAAATCGCCGAGCCCTTTCTGAGAGATGCCCGCTGCCTTCAGAAGCTCCAGCGCGTGAATGTCGGCTTTATGCTCGGCGCCGCGTGAATAGCCAAGCTGAGCCAGCATCAGCCCGACATTGGCGAGGCCGCCGCCCGCCGTTCCGCCGAGCATGATCTGCAGCGCCGCGCCGAGGCCGACACCGCGAATGAGGGCAGCCTCTGGGTCCGTCTCGATGCCGTGTCCCATCTCGTGCGCCAGAACGCCCGCGACTTCGTCCGCGCTTCCCGCTTTGTCGATCAGGCCTTTCGTCAGAACGATTTGCTCGCCCGGCACCGCAAACGCATTCATCAGCGGCCAGTCGTAAACGTGAATGTCGAACGTCGTTCCCGCAGGCACGCCTTTGGAAAGGCGCTCACTGAGCGTCTTGAGCGCTGCGACGCCCGCCGGATCGACGCATTCCTTGTAGCCTTCGGTCATCGAGTCGCGTGCCGCATTGCCGAGCCGTTCGCGCCAGCTGAGCGGCAAGGTCTTGGCGATCCATTTGGCTGGGCTCCAGCTCAGCACGAAGCCAGCCGCGACGAGCCCGGCGAAAAGCGCAAGCAGCGTTATCCAGATCCGCCTCCGCCGTAGTTGCCGCGCACGTTGGGAGAGATGCGGCGCGCGCTCGCGCAAACCCGCCGCGAACGCCGAGCCCTGCACAAACAGCGATGCATTCGGCTCATCACGCGACGTCAACAAGACGTCGATGGCGTTGGGCCTGATCGGCTCGTCGACCTTCAGCCCCGCATAGTGCCAGATGCGCCGTGGATTTCGATCGGCGAGATCGATCTCCACGCCCGTCAGCCCAAGATGGGCGGTGCCGTCCATCGGTGCCTGTCCACGTCCCGGCGTGAACCGGCAATAGCTTGAGGCGGTGAGGGGCACTGCGGAACGGCCAGATGACGACATGGGGCTTGGCGCTGTTTCTCGATGCGGCGATCCGCCATGTAAGCACGGTCACCGGTGAAGGAAATGTCTTGCCGGTGACAAAGTCGAGCCTTTGTGCGGACTCAGTCCTAGGCGAAATGCGCATGAGCCCGACCAAAAATTCGCAGGCCGTCAGGCTGCCGGGCAACGCAACATTAAGCATGAAGTGCCGGTCCGATGACCGATGTTGCCGTTAAGCAACTTCCCGAAAGGGCTACGCCACTTTCGAGCCACAATGACCGCGCACGTGCTGGACGATAGTCCCGGCGACGCGGCAGCGATTTTTTGTTCGCTGTGCCTGTACAGCGGCTCTGCGACTGGCATCCTGGCATCGTTTCGATCGCCGGATGAGAAACGGACATCGGCAGATGTCCGAAGAGGAATGAATGGACGCAAAGACGTTCGACAAATCGAAATTGCCGAGCCGCCACGTGACGGAAGGGCCGTCGCGCGCGCCGCACCGTTCCTATTACTATGCGATGGGCCTCAAGGAAGAGGACATCCACCGCCCGTTCGTCGGCGTTGCCTCGTGCTGGAACGAAGCCGCGCCGTGCAACATCTCGTTGATGCGCCAGGCCCAGTCGGTGAAAACCGGGGTGACTGAAGGTGGCGGCACGCCGCGCGAATTCTGCACCATCACCGTTACCGACGGCATCGCGATGGGCCACCAGGGCATGAAGTCGAGCCTCGTCTCGCGCGAGGTCATCGCCGATTCGATCGAACTCACGATGCGCGGCCACTGCTACGACGCACTCGTCGGCGTCGCGGGCTGCGACAAGAGCCTGCCGGGCATGATGATGGCGATGCTGCGCCTCAATGTGCCGAGCGTTTTCATTTATGGTGGCTCGATTCTGCCGGGCCGCTTCAAGGGCCGCGACGTAACCGTTGTCGATGTTTTCGAAGGCGTCGGCATGCACTCCGCGGGCAAGATGTCGGATGCCGAGCTTCATGAGCTTGAGTGCGTCGCCTGCCCATCGGCCGGATCGTGCGGCGGCCAGTTCACCGCGAACACGATGGCCTGTGTCTCCGAGGCCATTGGCTTGGCGCTTCCCGGTTCGGCCGGAGCGCCCGCGCCGTACGAAAGCCGCGACGCGCTTGCCATCGAAAGCGGCAAGGCTGTCATGCGCCTCGTCGCCGATGGCCTCCGGCCGCGCGATATCTGCACGCGCAAAGCTTTTGAGAATGCGGCAATCGTCGTGGCCGCGACCGGCGGCTCGACCAACGGCGCGCTGCATCTGCCCGCCATGGCAAACGAAGTCGGCATCGACTTCGATCTGTTCGATGTCGCCGAGATTTTCCGGAAAACGCCGTACATTGCCGACCTGAAGCCCGGTGGCAAATACGTCGCGAAAGACGTCTACGACATCGGCGGCGTGCCGCAGATCTTGAAGGCTCTGCTCGAAGGCGGTGTATTGCACGGTGATTGCCTCACCGTGACCGGGAAGACACTCGCGCAAAATCTCGAAAGCGTGGAATTCAATCGCGACCAAAAAGTCGTTTTTCCGGTTTCCAATCCGATCTCGAAAACGGGCGGCGTGGTAGGCCTCAAAGGTTCGCTCGCGCCTGATGGTGCAATTGTGAAGGTCGCCGGCCTGAAGACGTTGAAATTTCGCGGCACGGCCCTGTGCTTTGACTGCGAAGAAGATGCGTTCGAAGCGGTCGAGGATCGCAAGTACAAGGACGGCGACGTGATCATCATCCGCTATGAAGGTCCCAAGGGCGGACCCGGCATGCGTGAGATGCTCTCGACAACCGCGGCGCTCTATGGCCAGGGCGCTGGCGACAAGGTTGCGCTCATCACTGACGGACGCTTCTCCGGCGCAACACGCGGGCTTTGCATCGGCCACGTCGGTCCCGAGGCTGCTGTCGGCGGACCGATTGCACTCATTCGCAACGGCGACGTCATCGTGATCGATGCCGAAGCAGGAACGCTCGATCTTGAGGTGGGAGAGGAAGAGCTGAAGAAACGGCGCGAGGCATGGAAGGCGCCGTCGAACATGTATCAGTCAGGGGCACTGAGAAAATTTGCGGACCAAGTGGGACCGGCCAGATTCGGCGCTGTAACCCATGCGGGAGGAAAGGCGGAAGTTCACTGCTATGCGGATATTTAAGCTTGCAGTTGCAGGAAGCGTTGCGTCCATTCTGATGTTGGGCACGGCGATGGCGGGAACCGTGGTATTCCGCTCGTCCGACGACGCGATGAAGCAAGGCATTTCGGCGTTCAACGGCGGCTATTACGAATTGGCGCTCCCGGCGCTGGAAGCCTTGGAAGCGACCAAGCCCCAGATCGCTCACTTTTATGAAGCGCGCATCTACGCCGACAACGAAGGTGCGTACACGGATCATGGCAAGGCCTTCCATCTCTACAAGGAGCTGGCAGACGAGCTGCAAGACGTCGATCCAGACGACGATGATCTGGCGCCGATTGCTGCCAAGTCGCTGACCGCGGTTTCGATGTATTTGCGCGATGGCATCCCCTCGGCAGGCATTCAGCCGGATGTCGAGGAAGCCAATCGCGATCTTCAGCGCGCCGCGCTGACCTTCAACGACGAGGACGCGCAATTCGAACTCGCCAAGGTTTATCTGCGCGGCGAGGGGCCGGACATGACCGTCACTGGTTACGACGATCCGGCCAGCAAGATCGAGAACGGCCGCCATTGGTTGTCGCGGCTTTCGCAGGCCGGCCATCCTGGCGCTCAGGCATTCCTCGCCGACTTGATGTGGCGCGGAAAGTTCGTCCAGAAAAACCAGGCGGCGGCGTTGAACCTGATCGACGTTGCGGTGGCCAATGCACCGCCGAGCGAGCGCGTGTGGATCGAAGACATCTACCAGAACATTTTCTGTAATGCCGGTGAAGGTGTTCGCCAGCAGGCCACAGGTCGCGTCGCCGAGTGGCACAATCGCTATGGCCGCAGCCCGGATCTGCAGGAAAGCCGCGATGGTTTGGACGATCTGACGGTCGAGCCGGTTCGGACTTGCGCGAATGGCGAACTCGTCCGCCCAATGAGCGTTTTGGCGACCGATCCGAAAAAGCCTATTCCGCAACCGCAGATGATCAGCACGCCGACGGCGCCGCAGCCCCGGCGCAGCTCGCTCATTCCAGCAGGCGCGGCCAGCATCCAGCCTGCTTCGGAGGCTGCCGCCGTGGCTGCTCCGGTACCGGCACCCGTCGTCGGCCTGACACCGAACGGAGAGACTGCGCGCTAGTAGCCGGAGACGCACTCGCCCTGCGATTTTCCGAATGTCATCCTCGGGGTTGTCCCGAGGACCATCGGCCATGCTCAAGCGGCGAGCTTTACCCACACCGGCACATGATCGGACGGCTTTTCTTGCGCACGCGTTTCCCGGTCAATGCCGGAGGAGCGCAGCAGGTCGGCGGCCTGGCTTGAAAGCAGCATGTGATCGATGCGAATGCCGTCGTCCTTCCGGAATGCGCCCGCTTGATAATCCCAGAATGTGTAGACGCCCGGTCCCGGATGGCACGCGCGCGTCGCGTCCGTAAAACCGAGATTGACGAGCGCCCGCCATGCCGACCGGCTCTCAGGCTGGAATAGTGCGTCGTTCGCCCACGCTTGCGGCCGCTTGGCGTCTTCGGGCTCCGGAATGACATTGAAATCGCCCGCAAGGATCAGTGGCATTTCCTCGGCAAGCAGCGCTTTGGCGCGTGTCTGCATGCGTTTCATCCAGGCGAGCTTGTAGGCAAACTTCTCTGTCCCGATGGGATTGCCGTTCGGCAGGTAGAGCGACACCACGCGGATCATTTTCGGCCCGAGCGCCACCGATGCCTCGATCCAGCGCGAATGCTGGTCGCTATCATCGCCCGGCAATCCGCGCACCACATCTTCAAGCGGGGTCTTCGACAGGATCGCGACGCCGTTAAAACCCTTTTGTCCGTTCGTCGCGACGTTGTAGCCCATGTCCTGAAAGGCTTGCGCTGGGAAGCCGTCATCGACGGACTTGATCTCTTGCAGACAGACGACGTCGGGCGCGTGGTTGCGCAAATAGGTCAGCGCCGCTTCGAGCCGCGCTTTGACGCCGTTGATGTTCCACGTTGCGATGATCATGCTCGCGCTACGTCCATAGAATTTCAATACACCATGGCGAGGCTTGTCCCGGCCATCGAGGAAAATAGCGCTAAATGAGACGGGTCAGATCGAAAAGCTGGTGCCGCAGCCGCAAGAGGCCGTCGCCACCGGATTGTTGATCTTGAACGACGCGCCAATCAGGTCGTCGACGAAGTCGATCTCGGCGCCTTCCATATATTGCTGGGAAACCGGATCAATTACCACGGTTGCGCCGTTGTGCTGGATCACAAGATCGTCGTCGGCTTTGTGACCGACAAGATCGAACTTATATTGGAAGCCCGAGCAGCCGCCACCTTCAACCGAAACGCGCAACACCGGCGCGGCGGCCTCGTTGGCAACGATTTCCGCGATGCGGTTTGCGGCACGGTCTGTGACGGTGATTGTCATCGTACGATCAAATCTTGAGCGGTTAAAAAGCCCCAATCGCCGGCCGAGAAAGCTGGCATCCGGAACCCTCAAAAGATAGGAAGGCGGCAGTCGAAGTCAAATGCTTAAAGCTCGCGGATAATGGCAACCCAGGCTAAATCGCTGCCGGACCCCTTGGATTATGGCCAGAACCTCCGGCCGGGAGAGCGTAGGCCCGCGCCTTATGCCGCGAATGCTGTGCCGTCGCGGGGGCGCTACTTTCCCGAATCGGATTGCCCGACCCGCAGCCCGTTCCAGCGCGACCGCGACCGCATTTTGCACGCGACCGCCTTCCGGCGTTTGACCTACAAGACGCAAGTCTTCCTGCCGCATGAAGGCGACCATTTCCGAACCCGGCTGACCCACTCGCTGGAGGTCGCGCAGATCGCCCGCACCGTTGCCCGCCAGCTTCGTCTCGATGAAGACCTGGCCGAGACGATCGCGCTGGCGCATGACCTCGGGCATTCTCCATTCGGGCATGCGGGTGAACGCGCTCTCGACGATGCTATGAAAGCCTACGGTGGTTTCGACCACAACGCCCAATCGCTGCGTATCGTGACGACGCTCGAACGCAAGTATCTGGCCTTCGACGGCCTGAACCTCTCCTGGGAAACGCTCGAAGGTCTCGCCAAGCATAACGGACCGCTGTCGAAGGCCGATAGCGCGGTTGCCAAGGTCTTGGGCCACATCGAGGCTTGGAAATCGTTGCACCTCGATGCATGGCCGTCCGCCGAAGCGCAGGTTGCAAGTCTCGCCGACGACGTCGCTTATCTCTCGCATGACGTCGATGACGGTCTGCGCGCCGGATTGATTACGTTCGACATGTTGTTCGACGTGCCGGTGGCCGGGCCGATCGCGCGAGATGTTCAGGCCATCGCGCACGGTGCCGAACCAAGCCGGGCCATCTACGAGGTGACGCGCCGCATGATCACCGTCATGGTCGCCGACATCGTCACTGAAAGCCGCCGCCGTCTCGCAGCTATCGCTCCCAACAGCCCGGATGACATTAGCGCCGCAGGCCGAGCTGCGGTCGCGTTCTCCGCCGGCATGGCCGCCGATCTCGGCCGTCTCAAGAGCTTCCTGTTCCAAGCCGTCTATCACCACGGGCGCGTTTTGGGCGTCATGAAGCAGGCGGAGAAGGTCGTCCGTGACCTCTTCGAGAAATATCACGCCGACGCCGAAACGCTTCCCACGGGCTGGCGCGAAGCGCTTCCCGGCCTCGATGAGCGGCAGCGCGCGCGCCTGGCATGCGACTTCCTGGCCGGACAGACCGACCGATACGCGCTTGCCGAACACCGCCGCCTATTTGACGTCACCCCGGAACTGGGCTAGGCGCGAAGCCCCATTTCCCCGCTGGCGGCCGGCTCCCCGCAGGGGCGTCGCCAGCGCGCATCAAAAAGGCCTTTCATGAACGTTTTCGCCGAAGTCGCCGCCCGCGTAACGACCGCGCTCGAAGCTCTGAAATCAGAGGGCGTTCTGCCTGCGGATCTTCCGCTTCCATCCTTCGACGCCGAACCGCCCCGCGATGCGAGCCATGGCGACGTCGCCGTCAACGCCGCGATGATGCTGGCGAAGCCCGCGAAGATGAAACCGCGCGATATCGCCGAGGCATTAAAGGCAAAGCTCGAAACCGCGCCGGACGTCGAGAAGGTCGAAGTCGCCGGTCCGGGCTTCCTCAACATCACGTTCAAGCCGGAAGTCTGGCAGCAGCTCGTCCGCACGATTTTGAAGTCCGGCCAGCGCTACGGCGCAGGCACCGTCAGCCAAAGCGGCAAGCTCAACGTCGAGTACGTGTCGGCCAATCCCACTGGACCGATGCACGTCGGTCATTGCCGCGGCGCCGTGTTTGGTGACGCGCTCGCAAACCTTCTCGTCTTTGCCGGTTTCGACGTTACGCGTGAATACTACATCAACGACGCGGGCGGGCAGGTGAATGTGCTCGCACGCTCTGCCTTTCTGCGCTACCGCGAAGCGCTGGGCGAGGATATCGGCGCCATTCCGGAAGGTCTCTATCCCGGTGAATACCTGAAGCCGGTCGGAGCCGCGCTCGCCGCTGAGCATGGTCCATCGCTCCTCAACATGCCGGAAGAGCGCTGGCTGCCGCTCGTACGCTCCTTCGCGATCTCCAAAATGATGGAGATGATCAAGGACGATCTCGCCGCGCTCAACATCCGCCACGACGTCTTCTTCTCCGAAGCCTCGCTGACCTCGAACGGCCGCGACCAGGTCAAGGCCGCGATCGAGGTGCTGCGGGCCAAGGGCCTTATCTACGAAGGCACGCTCGAAAAGCCGAAGGGCCACGACGACGATGAGTGGGAAGACCGCGTCCAGACGCTGTTCAAATCAACCGCCTATGGCGACGATGAAGACCGCGCGCTGCAAAAGTCCGACGGCAGCTACACCTACTTCGCGGGCGACGTCGCCTACCATTACGACAAGTTGCAGCGGGGCTTCCGCCATCTGATCAACGTCTTCGGCGCCGATCACGTCGGCTACATCCCGAGGATGAAAGCCGCGGTTGCCGCGCTATCTGACGGGGAAGCCGACCTCGATATCAAGGTCGTCAATCTCGTTCGCCTGTTCAAAGGCGGCGAGCCCTACAAGATGTCGAAGCGGGCGGGCACCTTCGTGACCCTTCGCGATGTGGTGGACGAGGTGGGCCGCGATCCGGTCCGCTACATGATGCTTTACCGGAAGAACCAGGAAACGCTCGACTTCGACTTCGCCAAGGTCACCGAGCAGTCAAAGGACAACCCCGTCTTCTACGTGCAGTATGCTCACGCTCGGGCCGCCAGCGTCTTGCGGAACGCAGCCGAGCAGGTCGCCGGCATAGACGTGTCGACCCAAGCGCTTCAGAACGCTGATCTCTCGATCCTGACGGATGCGGGCGAAATTGATCTCGTCAAACGCCTCGCCAGTTTCCCACGCCTGATCGAAGGTGCCGCGGCCGCGCACGAGCCGCATCGGATCGCGTTCTACCTCTATGATCTCGCGAGCGCTCTCCACACCCAATGGACCCGAGGCAACGATTCGCCACATTTACGATTTATTCAGGCAAATGACGGGGTTGCGACTTCAGCCAGACTCGCGCTGATTTCCGCGACAAAGACGGTGATAAAATCGGGGCTTGGGATCCTAGGCGTCGAGGCGCCCGACGCAATGCGTTAAAGTCTCGACTCGACGATTAGGCGCAACCACTACTTGCGCCCCACTCTAAGGGGGTTTCCGCGATGTCCTCGCAGAACGCATTTCCCGGGCAGAATTCCGGCAGGCCGCTTGCCCGCCCCACAACGCAGACGAGCAATTCCCAGCCATCCTGGGTCAATCCGCAGGCGCAGCCGGTAGGCCGTCCTCAGCAGCAGCCACAGCAGGCGAATGCGTGGCCGCCGCAGCAGCAGCCGGCGCAGAATTACCCTGATTACGGTCAGCAGGGGTTCGGCGGCCGCCAGCCCGCCGCGCCTCAGCAACCGGATTACGGCCAGTGGAGCGAACCGCAGCGTGGTGGCGTACAGTCCGGGTCACAGACCGGATACGGTGGCTATCCACAGGACAACGGCGGCCAGCAGCACGACCCTTATGCGCCGCAGTTCGAGCCTTACGTTCCGCCGTCACGGCCCAATTACACCCAGCCGCCGCAACAGCGTCAGCCGCAGTCGGCGCCAAGCTTCACCCAGCCGCAGCACACGTCGGATTACGGCACGCAGCAGCCGCAGACCCGCGCGCCGCAGTGGCCCGCCCGCGAGCCGGAGCCGCGCGGCTTCGATCCGGGCGGTTTCGGCACGCCGCAGCAGCCATCCTATCCGGTGCAACAGCCCGCTCATTCTGCGCCGACGTTCGGCCAGCAGCAGTATCACGAGAACGAGCTAAGCGCCGCCGACTGGGCCGGGCCGCACGATTCGTTCGGTCACGATATCTATCAGCAGCAACAGCACGGTGACCCGCAGCTCGGTTTCGCCCAGGCCGAGGGCGGTGAGCTGGAGCCCGTCTATAGCGACGAAGAGTACGAATACGAGGACGAGGAAGTCGCGCCGCGCAGCCGCCGCCCCATGTTGATTCTCGCGGCTTTGGTCGGCGCCATCGTGATCGGTGGCGGCGTCGCCTACGGCTACAAAAAATTGACCGGCGGCAGCCATCCCGAAGGCGAGCCGCCCGTGATCAAGAGCGATGATTATGCCGCCAAGACCAAACCGGCGGACGCCGGCGGCAAACAGTTCCCGTATTCCGATACCAAGATCATGGGCCGCCTCGGCGACGGCACCTCGTCGGCATCGGCCGAAGCCGCAAACGGCTCGTCCGACGGCGAGGCGTCGCAAGACCAAGACGGTCCGCGGAAGGTTTCTACGCTGGTCGTGGGCCGCGACGGCAGCATCATGGCGCCCGCGACGCCCACTCAAGATCTGGCGACGCCGCCACAGCAAGGCGGAGCTGGCGTGCCCGGTACCGCCCTCGTGGATGTCTTCGGCCAGCAGCAGCAGGCAGCGGCCGCTTCGCCTCCGCCGCCCGCCACAAATGACGCGCCGTCCGAACCTGACGACGCCGCTCCGCCGCAGAAATCAAAGCCGGTCAAGATTACGACGATCAATTCGCCGACCAGCGACAATGCGCCGACGCCACCGAAGAAGAAATACAAGAAGGTCGCGCGTGCGGAGCCGACGGTCGAAACGGATGCGAACAGCGATGCGCCGCCCGTGACGACGCATAGCGGTACCGGCTTCGTCGCAGTTCTCGCCTCGATCCCGCATTCGTCTTCGAGCCGCATTGATGCTTTGAAGCGATTTGCGGACATGCAGCAGAAATATTCCACGGCGCTCGCCGGTAAAACACCCGACATTGCCTCTGCAAATCTGTCGAAGGGCGTCTATGATCGTCTCGTGGTCGGGCCGCCGGGCTCGCGCGAGCAGGCCAGCAACGTTTGCGTGCAGCTGAAAGCTGAAGGCTATCAAGGCTGCTGGGTGACGTCGTACTGATCTTCTGCCGCCCCGTTATCTGCCCGGCTGGCGCCACCGCGCCGGCCGGTTGCGTGTCGGCTGCGGGCTTTGTTACGAACGGCCTTGGAGGGCCAACTTGTAATGACGGCAAGTCTGATCGCCGGTCTTTCCGGTGTCACGCTCACCGATGACGAGCGGCGCTTCTATCGCGACGTCCAGCCTGCCGGTGTGATCCTGTTTCGCCGCAACGTCTTCGACCGGGGGCAGATCGCGCGCCTGATCGACGAGACGAAAAACGCGGTCGGCAGTGATGATTTCCTCGTTCTGATCGATCAGGAGGGCGGCCGAGTTCAACGCCTCAGGCCCCCGATCGCTCGCGCACTGCCCCCCGCTGCGGCCTTCGCAGATTTGTTTGCAGAAGACCCGGAGGAGGGGAAAGAAGCCGCCTTCGCGGTTGCCCGTTTAACGGCGGAAGAGCTTCGCGCCTTCGGCATCACGATGAACTGCGCGCCCGTCGCCGACCTGCCCGTCGAAGGCGCCCACGAAATCATCAGCGACCGCGCCTATGGCCGAGGCGTCTCCCAGGTCGTGGCGCTGGCGCAGGCGGTTGCCGACGGTTATCTAGCGGGCGGCGTCGTACCGGTCGTGAAACACATCCCAGGCCACGGCCGCGCTACGGCGGATAGTCATCTGGCGCTGCCCGTCGTCATGACCTCGCACAAGACGTTGTCGGCGACCGACTTCGCTCCGTTTAAAGCGCTGGCCGCGCTGCCGGCCGCCATGACCGCCCACGTCGTCTATGCCGATATTGACGCCGAAAACCCCGCCAGCACATCGGCCGTCGTGACGCGCGATGTCATCCGCGGCGAGATCGGGTTCGACAACCTGCTGATGAGTGACGATCTGAGCATGCAGGCGCTGAGCGGACCCATGCGCGCCCGGGCCGAAGCCGTAATCGCCGCGGGCTCCGATCTAGCCCTTCACTGCAACGGCGATATCGACGAAATGCGCGCCGCCGCCGAGGGAGTGCCGAAGCTTTCGGGCCGCGCCGCCGAAAGATTTGCCGCAGCCTGCGCTTGCGTCACGCCCCCGGAGCCTTACGATAAAGAGCGGGCTCTGCAACTCTTGGCCGCACTCCTGGACGAGCAGACTCCGACCGTTTGAATCAGTGTAGTGTCCGGCGGTGCGCCAGCGATTGGCCGCAGGCACTTTGCCGCGACAACGAAACCGAGATCCGATGGACGAGATGGCAGCCGAGGGCGAAGGAGAGGCTCCCGAATGGGAGGCTTCCGGCCTGGATGACATGCCGGCTGCAGGCGAAGCCTTCGTCGTCGATATCGACGGTTTCGAAGGCCCGCTCGATTTGCTGCTCGCACTGGCGCGGACGCAAAAGGTCGACCTCGCGAAGGTTTCGATCCTGGCGCTGGTCGAGCAATATCTTGGCTTCATCGCTGAGGCGCAACGCCTGAGACTAGAAATCGCCGCCGATTATCTCGTCATGGCGGCGTGGCTGGCCTACCTCAAATCCCGACTTCTGCTGCCCAAGGAAAAAGACAGCGCCGATACGGCGACGGCCGAAGAACTGGCGCAGAAGCTGTCCTTCCGTCTCATGCGCCTCAACGCTATGCGCGACAAGGCCGCCGTGCTGATGACGCGCCGCCGGCTCGATCGTGATGTCTTTGCACGCGGCCTGCCCGAGCACATCAAGGTCACGCGCGATACGACCTACACGGCCGCTGTCTACGATCTGTTGAAGGCGTATTCCGACCAGCGAAAGCGCACCATTCGCGTCGTTCACGTCGTGAAAGCGCGCCGCGTGTGGTCGATCAAGGAAGCGCGCCTGAGGCTCGAAAAGCTGGTTGGCGCCACCGAGGGCCACTGGGCTCAGCTCGATCTCTTTTTTGAGCAATACCTGCCGAAGAACGAGGAGGAACGCTCTGCACTCGCGAGTTCCTTCGGCGCGACGCTGGAAATGGCCCGGGAAGGGTTAATCGAGCTTCGCCAGGACGAGCCGTTCGCGCCGATTTACATGCGCAAGCGCGAGGAAGGGGCTCAGTGGGAAAAGATCGGCTAATTGCGCCGCAAAGATCGCTATAAGGGGACTGATAAAGCCATGGTTCCGCCGAGACTGACATTGGTGTCGGACAATACCCGCGAGAAGAAAGAAACGCCCGCGAGCGGCGCCTCGCCAGAGACGCGCGCCGACGCTCCGCCTGCCGCATTGAGCGATCCGGAGAAGGTGGACGCGCCGGAGGTCCAAAGCCGCAATCGCGAAAAGCTTCGCCGTCTCGAAGCCATGCTGTTTGCAGCTTCCGAACCTCTCGATGTCAAAGCACTCATGCGTGGCCTCGACGGTGATGACGACGTCAACGCGCTGCTGACCGAATTGCAGGCCGAATACCGCGATCGCGGCGTCAATCTCGTGCGCGTCGCCGGGCGCTGGCAGTTCCGCACGGCCGACGATCTTTCCTTTCTGCTCGAACGCCAGCAGAAGGACGAGCGCAAGCTTTCCAAGGCCGCGCTCGAAACGCTGGCGATCGTCGCCTACCACCAGCCTGTGACGCGCGCCGAGATTGAGGAAATCCGCGGCGTCTCGACGTCGCCTGGAACGCTCGACGTGCTGATGGAGACGGGCTGGATTCGGCCGCGTGGTCGCCGCCGCGCTCCTGGCCGTCCGCTGACTTATGGAACGACTGAGGAGTTCCTGGTCCACTTCGGCATGGACAGCATCAAGGACCTACCCGGTCTTGCCGATCTCAAGGCATCGGGCCTTCTCGATGCCAACCTGCCGCCGGGCTTCACGGTCCCGTCACCAACCGACGTTGCTGCCCTGATGCCGGATGAGCTTCCGTTGACCGACGATGGCGACGAGGAGGAGGAGCAGGAAGAACTCGCGCTCGACGAGGCAGACGAGCCGGAAGCCGACGACGAGACCGCGGCCGAAGCGCCGGACGACGGCGAAAAGTAAATCCCAGCGAAAATTACTTTTCATTAATTTGTCCGCTGCGAGGCCGCAAATGGCCAAATCCGCAGCAATTCGAGCGAACCTAGGCAATTCGCCGGAGCTCCCTGAGCCGCGGTGAGGCGATGCGAACCTTGCCGCGCCTTGGAGGTTCTGCGATAAAGCCTTAAATACGTTGAGCAGCAGCCTTCCATCAACTCCAGGCTGCCGCCGAAAGGTCTTACGATGGGTTTCAGCGCGCAACACATTCTTCTGCTCTTGATCATTGCCCTGCTGCTGTTCGGCCGCGGCAAGATTTCCGAGTTGATGGGCGACGTTGCCAAGGGCATCAAGAGCTTCAAGAAGGGCATGGCCGAGGACGATGAGCCTAAGCCCATGCCGCGGACGATCGAAAACGAAGCAACCAATCCGGACCGTTCGAAGGTCGGGTGACCGCTTCGGGCTCGCAGCGTTGCGGCTGATCTCGACAGGGTTGCTCGATGTTTGACATCAGCTGGAGCGAGCTTCTGATCCTCGGGATCGTGACGCTTGTTTTCGTTGGTCCCAAGGAATTGCCGGTCTTCCTGCGCACCCTCGGCCGCTACGCCGGGATGGTGCGCCGGCACGCGAACGACTTCAAAGCTCAGTTCGACGCCGCGATGCGTGAAGCTGAGCTTGATTCGATGCGCAAGGAAGTCGAGCAAATGCAAAGCTCGATCAATTCCGAAGTCATGAAGGCCAAGAGCACGATCAACGATGCGGCGTCCGCCGCCAAGATCGAAGCGCCAGCCGCGCCTATGTCGGCCAGCGCCGCAGCTCCTGCCATTCAGCCCGACACCACTGCTCCGCAGATGACTCCCCTCCCATTGCCGCCGATGCCCGCGTCGCCCTCTGAGATGGCTGCGGCAGAAGCACGGCAAGCCGCCGTAAAAGCGGAGTCCTGACGTCATGCAGGAACGGCTGCCGACATCCGGCTCCGAGACCGAAGCGCTGCGCGACGGTCAGGATGAGATCGACGCCAGCAAAGCGCCGCTGCTCGATCATCTGATCGAACTGCGCCAGCGTCTGATCTACGCGCTCGGCGCCTTCGTCGTAATGTTCTTCATCTGCTTCTCAGTCGCAGGCCACATCTACAACGTGCTCGTCTGGCCCTACATGTGGGCGTCCGGCAACGATCACGTAAAGCTCATCGCGACGCACTTCCTCGAACAGATCATGACGCAGGTGAAGCTCGCCATGTTCGGCGCGGCGTTCCTGTCGTTTCCCGTCATCGCCACACAGGTCTACAAGTTCGTCGCTCCCGGACTCTACAAGAACGAGCGCCGCGCCTTCCTGCCGTATCTCATCGCAACCCCGGTGCTGTTTCTGCTTGGCGCGATGATGGTCTACTTCGTCGCGATGCCGGTCATCATCAAGTTCTCGATCGGCCTGACGCACACATCCGGGCCGGGCACGCCCGAGATCGAATTGCTTCCGAAAGTCTCCGAATATCTGTCGCTCATCATGACGCTGATTTTCGGCTTCGGGTTGGTGTTCCAGCTGCCGGTTGTCTTAACCCTGTTGGCGCGCACCGGCATCGTCACGTCTCAGGCTCTTGCAGCCGGACGGCGCTACGCAATCGTCGGGATCTTCGCAGCGGCCGCGCTGCTGACACCGCCCGACGCGCTCAGCATGTGCATCATGGCTTTTCCGACGATCGGGCTTTACGAAGCTTCAATCCTCGCCGTGCGCTTCGTCGAGAGGCAGCAGGCCAAGGCCAAATCCGACGCATAGCTCCTATTCGCTCATGACGGTTTATGCGCCGTCATGGCTGCGACGCGCGCTCGCTGCGCAATCTCGAAGCGTGCGCATCCCGCGATGAAACGGGGCATGCTGAGCGCCTTGTTCTGGATCAAGAGAACGAAGCATATCTCCTATTCAAGTCAGTACCAAAACCTGTCGTGCGATCTCGAAATCCGAGCCTAACGGATCGAGATGACAATGCGTACATGTCTGCAAGAGCGGTCGCCAAGATGACGTCGCCAAGACAACGAACAGAATATCGAGGAGCAATTCGATGTCCGCATTTCTAAAGGTTTTTGTTGCAGTCGCTGCACTGACTGCAGCTTCGAGCAACCTCGCTTTTGCGAGCTATGAATCAAACCAGGTCTGTCAGGATCATGCCTATACGCACTGCCGTTAAGCTTTGCGTTTGATGGCGGCCGCCGCCGTCACCGCGATACGAACCTCTCAGCCCAACAACAGAAACATTGCAGCAGCAGGAAACGAAATCCTGCTGCGGGACGAAGATTGACTTGTCGCTGAGCGTGGCAAGTTACGAGGATCGGCCGCGAGATGTTCGGCGATTGAAGCTAATTCGAATGGCTAGAGCCAAAGGCCACTACTAAGGAACAATACCAATGACCAAAACATTCAAAGCAACATTTGTTGCGCTCGCGTTTCTCGTCAGCGCCACCCCGGCGACGATGGCGTTCGCCGCTACGGGCGGAAACGGTACGTATCAGGCGTGCGAGAACCACGAATATACGCCTCACGGCATCTGGGACTGCCGTTAATCGTCCCGCGGAATGATGGTGCGTGGACACCATAAGTTCGAAGACGTTGCAGTGATCCAATCGCGCGACAAAGACGTGAGGGACGCTCCCAAAAAGTAAAATGATGCTGCACGCCGATCATTTGAGATTGGCCGTCAGCGGGGAGCGTGACTTGCGAGTGTGAAAGGACTGCGAGGCATTCGGACGTTTGACACTAATGTCAACTCAAAGGACCACGCACATGTCTAAAGCTCTGAAAATCGCCGTTGCAGTCTTTGCACTGTCCATCAGCGCCGCTCCGGCCACCGTCGCTTTCGCGGCTTCGGCTGGCGATCAGGCCTCGTGCTCGTCGAGCCAGCCCACGCCGCACGGCGTCTGGGACTGCCGATAAATTGTTGAAATTGGGTGGCGCCCGTTTTTCGGGCGCCATCCGATTGACCCGGACTGGACCGGGTGCAGCGCATCGTATAGGACGGCCCCACAGTTACGACCGTGAAGGGGCCACCCGTGTTCGACATCAAGTGGATCAGAGATAACGCCGAGACTTTCGATGAGGGTCTGCGTCGCCGTGGGCTCGAACCGCAAGCCGGGCGCATCATTGCGCTCGACGATAAGCGCCGCGCACTGCTGACATCGCTCCAGGAAGCCCAGTCGCAGCGCAACGCCGCCTCCAAGGAAATCGGTAAGGCGAAAGCCGCCAAGGACGAGGTCACAGCCTCGCGGTTGATGGGAGAGGTCGCCGCTCTTAAGGATACGATCGCCAGCGGTGAAGAAGAAGAACGCGTTCTCGATGCTGAGATCCGCGATGTCCTCTCCGTTATTCCCAATACCCCGCGCGCTGACGTTCCCTACGGCACGGACGAAACGGGCAATGTCGAAGTTCGCAAGGTCGGCACGCCCGGCACGTTCGATTTCGCGCCGAAGCAGCACTTCGAAATCGGCGAGGCGCTGGGCCTCATGGACTTCGAAGCCGCGCAGAGAATTTCCGGCGCGCGTTTCGTCGTACTGAAGGGCGCACTCGCGCGATTGGAGCGCGCCATCGCGAGCTTCATGCTCGATCTGCACACGGGCGAATTCGGCTACACTGAAGTCAACCCGCCGCTGCTCGTGAAAGACCAGGCCGCCTACGGCACGGGCAACCTGCCGAAGTTCGCCGAGGATCTGTTCAAGACTACCAACGACTTCTGGCTTATCCCAACGGCGGAAGTCTCGCTGACGAACCTCGTACGCGAGCAGATCCTCGATGAAGCACAACTGCCGATGCGTATGACGGCATGGACGCCATGCTTCCGTTCCGAAGCCGGTGCCGCAGGCCGCGATACGCGCGGCATGATCCGTCAGCATCAGTTCTCCAAGGTCGAGCTTGTCTCCGTCGTCACGCCCGAGACTGCGCTCGAAGAACATGAGCGCATGACATCCTGCGCCGAAGAAGTTCTGAAGCGCCTCGGCCTGCCGTTCCGCACGATGCTTTTGTGCACGGGCGACATGGGCTTTGCCTCGCAGAAGACGTATGACATCGAAGTCTGGCTGCCGGGACAGAACGCCTATCGTGAAATTTCTTCGTGCTCTGTCTGCGGTGATTTCCAGGCCTGGCGTATGGATGCGCGCTATCGACCGAAAGACGGCGGCAAGCCCGTCTACCCAAACACACTGAACGGCTCAGGTCTCGCGGTCGGGCGCACGCTGATCGCTGTGCTCGAAAACTACCAGCAGGCCGATGGCACCGTTGTCATTCCCGATGCACTTCGCCCCTATATGGGCGGATTGGCGCAGATCCAGAAAGCGTAGTTCTCTGAGGACCGACGCGTGTTTCGCCCTTACGACATTGTTGTCGTCAATCAGGATGTTGATGACGAAGACATTCGCGGCCTTGAGGGCTATGTCATCGGCGAAGTGTCGCCTGAGCAAATTGGCGTCTTCGTGTATGGACGAGAGCGGGTCTGGTGCCTCCATCCATCCAGCGTCCGTGCTACAGGCGCAAGCGACGAAGGTGCACGGCATGAACGTGGAACTCCGCTTCGCGTGAATTCAAAGGGCGAGATCATCGGCTGAACAATGCGTATCCTCATCACCAACGACGACGGCATCAACGCTCACGGGCTTGAAATTCTAAAAGCGATCGCGCTGGGAATTTCGCCCGATGTCTGGACGGTTGCGCCGGAGACAAATCAATCCGGCACGGCGCACTCGATGACGTTGCACACGCCGCTACGTCTGCGCAAACTCGACGAGCGCACGCACGCGATCACTGGTACGCCAACCGACTGCGTGATCATGGCCGTTCGCCATATCTTGCTCGATCAGCCGCCGGATCTCATTCTGTCCGGCGTCAATCACGGCTCGAATCTCGCCGAGGATGTGACCTATTCGGGCACTGTCGCTGCTGCGATGGAAGGTGCCATTCTTGGCATCCCCTCGATCGCACTGTCGCTGATGATGGGCTTCGAAGAAGGCGCCCGCCGCGCGCTATGGGATACGCCGCTTGCTCACGCGCCGTCGCTGATCCGGAAGCTTCTTGATGAAAAGTGGGATCCAAAGACGCTCATCAACATCAACTTTCCGGACGCCGCCCCCGATGAAATCAAGGGCGTTGCCGTTACTTCACAGGGCGTACGCGATCAGGGGCTGCTCGATATCGACAGCCGGATAGACCCCTGGGGCACGCCGTACTTCTGGTTCGGTTTCGAGCGCCGCATGTCGACGCTCGTTCCCGGAACTGATATTGCCGCGATTGCCGAAGGCAAAATTTCCGTCACACCGCTGAGCATTGATCTCACCGAATATCGTGCGTTGGACGCGCTGAAGGGCAAGCTGGCCTAAAGCGCTCGCCTGCGGCGATGCCACTTCAAGCGCAAAAGCCGCGGGTTTGACGAAATCCTTCCGCGAAGTGAGCGCAATTGTCATCTAAGCAGAGAAAACACGGAAGCGGTGTGCAATGCATCGGTTCCGGCGTCTTCGACTTTTCCAAACGGGCCGTTCACTCTGTGGGGCAGGGGCGGATGGTTCTCAGCACGACACGACAACTCGGGGCATCGATTTAAAATCGCGCGGCGGTGTTTACCGCCTGTTAACCGGTTAAAGGTTAATAGATGGTGCGAGTAGAGGTGCGTACCATGATGAGTTGTTTTGGCGTTGGCCAGTGCGGTCGCTTGTGCCTCAAGTCCGCGACGGCTTTTTCTCTAATATTCGCAAGCATTTCCATGGCCGGTTGCAGCGCGGATATCACGCGCTTCGACAGTACGTCATTTGCCCTTAACGATCCTCCGGAAACCGGCAGCAATCCGGCGCCGCGAGAATCCGTATACAGTAATTCACTGAGCGATAACCAACCCGTCGAAGGTTCGACGCCGCGCGGTCCCTACGGTGCAGGCGCTTCGTCCGTCCAGGTTGCTGCTCTTCCTGATGCGAACAACGACCGCTCTTACGCGCCGCCGCCAGCGTATCGTCAACCGACGTATCAGCAGCCGGCATATCAACAGCCTGCCTATCGTCAGCCGACCTACAACGCGAAGCCGTCTAGCCAGACGCGCAGCGCCAGCGTGCCGTCGCATGGCGCTCCGATTGCCAAGGGCGAAGCTATTGAGGTGCAACCGGGCGATACGCTTTACGGTTTGTCGCGTCGCCATCACGTCTCTCTGGCGGAGATGACGACCCTCAACAATCTGAACAATCCGAACATTCATCCGGGCCAGAAGCTTTATCTTCCGGCCGCCGATGGCGGCGGTTATACACCGCATTCGAGCGCTGCTGCCGCGAGTGCGGCGGTCGAAGCTGCACGTCCGGCACCTGTTCCGCTTGCCCAGGCGACGCCCGACGTCGCCGTTCGCTACAATGCGAGCTACACGGTGCAGCCGGGTGACTCTCTCTATGGGATCTCCCGTGCGCACGGCGTGAAATTTTCCGAGTTGCAGCAGGTCAACGGCATCAGCGACCCGCGTCGCGTAAAGCCTGGCACCGTCTTGCGCATTCCGGGGCGCGGCGGCAATGAAGCACCGGCACGCATAGCCGCCAACACGCCGCCGGCGCCGCCTGCCGCGCCGAGGCAACCTGAGCCGACTGCGCCACCGCCGCCGATCGCCGATGCGCAACCATCCGAACCGCAGCGCTATGGCGAGGCGACGACGACGCAGCCGACGATCATCAATGGCGAGAAGCGTGTCGCGTCGCTCTCGAACCAGGCGAACGACGCATCTCCCGTCGTACCGCCCGTGCAGCCGTCGCCGCCTGAGCGGAAGCCCGAAGCGGCCGCGCAACCCGTTGCACCGGAGCAGAAGGTCGCCATCGCAGCTCCGCCGCCGTCATCCGGCCCGGCGACCGTCGATAGCGTCAAACTGCGGTGGCCCGCGAGCGGCAAGATCATTGCTGGTTTCGGCAGCCGCCCGGACGGCACGCATAACGACGGCATCAATCTGCAAGTGCCGCTTGGAACGGATGTTCATGCCGCCGAGTCCGGTGTCGTCGCCTACGCCGGCAGCGAGCTCAAAGGCTACGGCAATCTCGTTCTGCTTCGTCACGACAACGGCTGGGTGACCGCCTATGCCCACAACGACGAGCTTCTCGTGAAGCGCGGCGACAAGGTCAGGCGCGGACAGGTCATCGCGAAAGCCGGCAAGACCGGCTCGGTTGATCGGCCGCAGCTGCATTTTGAATTGCGTCAAGGTTCGAGGCCGGTTGATCCGATACCGTATCTCGAAAAGCTTTGACGCCACGATCTAGCGCGGGGGCAACGCGCTGGCACAGAGGGAAGCATGGGGGCCGGGTCGCAAGATCCGGCTCTCTTTAATTGATTGGCGCTTGCGACTCCGCTGCGCGGAGCCGGCCGCAAGCGCCGCTCGCTGCTGCATAGTCCGCGCTCGGCGGCCGGCGCGCGGAGCGTGTCGCCGAGCGCCAACTAACGAGCGCCAACTAAATCGACGTCTTGTTTCGACCGGCGAGATCCTGCACGTACTGCCAGGCGACACGGCCCGAGCGTGCGCCACGCGTCGTCGCCCATTCAAGCGCGTCGCGTTCGAGTTCTGCGTCGCTCACGTTGATGCCGAAATACTCGACATAGGCGCGCACCATCGCGAGGTAATCGTCTTGGCTTGCGTTGTGGAAGCCGAGCCAAAGTCCGAAGCGATCCGACAGTGAGACTTTCTCTTCCGTCGCCTCGCCCGGATTGATCGCCGTCGCCCGCTCGTTATCGATCATATCGCGCGGCATCAGGTGCCGTCGGTTCGACGTCGCATAGAACAGCACGTTTTTCGGACGGCCTTCGATACCGCCATCGAGCACGGCCTTGAGCGATTTGTAGCTGGTGTCGTCGTGATCGAACGACAGGTCATCGCAGAACACGATAAACCGGAGAGGGGCCGCCGCCTTAAGCAGCGACAGGCACCTCGGCAGCGAGGCGATATCTTCGCGGTGAATCTCAACGAGCTTCAAACCGCCGCTGATGGCGAGAGCATCTGCATGGGCGGCCTTGACGAGGCTCGATTTGCCCATGCCACGCGCTCCCCAGAGCAACGCGTTGTTGGCAGGAAACCCGGCTGCGAACCGGCGGGTGTTGTCGAGCAGGATGCCGGCCGTCCGGTCGATGCCTTTCAACAGCTTAAGCGGCACGCCGCTAACTTCCGGCACCGGCTCGAAACTGTTGCTCTCGGCCTGCCAGATGAACGCGTCGGCGGCATCGAAGCTGACGGCGCGCAGCGGCGGCGGGCTCAATCGTTCCAGGGCATCTGCAATTCGCTCCAGAAGCGGGCGGTAGGCGTCGGCATCAGACATCAGGAAATCCAGAAAGGCGAAAACCCGGCTCGCTAGTGGCCGGAAAAACCGTGTTTAATCACTATGAAAGGCCGTGCCAACGCCATTTTGCCGGGGTTTGTGTGGTTGCAAATGGGCCTCGGACCACTATAGTCCGCCCGAATTTGAGGGGCTCTTTCCCCCGGCCCATTGGGTTTCGGGGCGGCAGTGCTTATTTCAATCGCATCAAGAGGACGTTCCTTCGCAATGTTTACGACTCCCGCGTTCGCACAAGCCGCAGGCGCTTCAAGTGCCATGGATCCGCTTGGCGGACTTCTGATCCCCATGCTCCTGATGCTGGCGATCTTCTACTTCCTGTTGATCCGCCCTCAGTCGCAGCGTGCCAAGCAGCTCCGCGAACGCCTGAACGCCGTCCGTCGCGGCGACACCGTCGTTACGTCCGGCGGTATGGTCGGCAAGGTGATCAAGGTCTCCGACACCAGCGACGAGATCGAAGTCGAACTCGCAGACAACCTGAAAGTCCGCATCGTGAAGAGCACCTTGATGGAAGTGCGCTCCAAAGGCGAACCCGTCAAAGAAGGCTAAATCTGTCAAAGTCGCAACGTGATCGCGATCGGTCCGTGTGCGAAAAGTAGGATGCGCCCGGTGTGCGGCTGTTGATCCGCACATCGCCTAATGCACGAGATCCGTTTCCGATGCTGCACTTTACCCGCACCAAAGTTTTTCTCATCCTGCTGACCTGTCTCGCCGGGATCTTGGTCGCGATGCCGAACCTCTTCTCGAAAGAGACGGTTGCGTCGTGGCCCTGGTATATCCCGCATAAGCAGATGCCTCTCGGCCTTGACCTACAAGGCGGCGCGCACTTGCTGCTTGAGATGGATCAGAACGAAATCAAGAAAGATTGGCTGAACAATCTCCGGGATGAATCGCGCAAAGTGCTGCGTGACGCGCGGATCGGGTTCACCGGCATTGGCGCTCAGGGTTCACAGCTCGTCGTGAAGCTTGCAAAGCCTGACGAGCGCGACAAGGCGATCAAGGAACTCTACAAGGTCCGCCAGACGATCGGCAGCGCCGTGCTCGGAACCGGCGGCTACGATGTTGATGTCAGCGAAGGCAACGATCCCGGCACGATCATTATCAAGCCGACCGAAGCCGGTTTGCGCGCCCGCCTTTCGAATGCTGCCGCTGCGTCGATCGAAACGATCAACCGTCGCGTGAACAATCTCGGCACCTCGGAATCGACCATTGTCCGGCAGGGTACCGATCGTATTTTGATCCAGTTCCCCGGTCTGAAAGACACCAAAGAACTGAAAGCGCTTATCGGTGAAACTGCGAAGCTGACGTTCCACGAAGTCAATCCGTCGATGTCCGCTGACGAAGCCCAGCAGACCAGCATTCCGACGGGCTATAAGATTTATCCCGCCGACAAGGACGACGGCGGTCCGCGTTCCTATTTGTTGCGCGAAACGCCGGTGGTGCAGGGTGAAGACCTCGCCGACGCCCAGCCGGGCTTCGACAGCCGCACCGGCGAACCCGTCATCAACTTCCGCTTCAATCAGGTTGGCGCGCGTAAGTTTGCGAACTTCACGAAAGACAATGTCGGCCGTCCGTTCGCCATCGTGCTCGACGACAAGGTTCTCTCTGCGCCAGTCATTCGCGAGCCGATTCTCGGTGGTTCCGGCCAGATTTCCGGTAATTTCACCGTCGAAAGTTCGACCCGTCTCGCCGTTCAGCTCCGCTCGGGTTCGCTGCCCACGAAGTTGACCATCGTTGAAGAACGCACGGTCGGCCCGTCGCTCGGCGCTGACTCCATTGCCGATGGTAAGCTGGCAGGTACGATCGGCGGTATCGCGGTCGTTATTCTGACCGTTCTTGCGTACGGGACGTTCGGTATTTTCGCCTGTGTCGGCCTCATCGTGCATTTGATCATGACGGTGGCGTTGATGACGCTCATTGGCTCGACGCTGACGTTGCCCGGCATCGCTGGTCTCGTTCTTGGCGTCGCGATGGCCGTCGACGCTAACGTTCTGATCTATGAGCGTATCCGCGAAGAACTGCGCACCGGCAAGACGCCGGTTGCAGGCATCGACGCCGGCTTCCAGCGCGCCTTCGTGACGATCGCCGATAGCCAGCTGACGACGCTGGCTTGCGCCATCATCATGTTCTGGCTCGGCTCCGGTCCGATCCGCGGCTTCGCCGTCACGCTTACAATCGGCATTCTGACTTCGATCTTCGCGTCTGTGACGGTCGTGCGAATGCTCATCTGGTTCTGGCTCAGGGCCCAGCCCAAGGGCCGCATTCAGACCGTTCCGGTCTAGGAGACGCCTTCCGTGTTGATGAAACTCATTCCCGTCTTCAAGGGCGTCGACTTCTTCCCGCACGACCTTCGCTTGCCCTTCATGAAGTTCAAGGGCCCGGCGCTCGCGGCGTCGATCATCGCCATGCTGATCTCCCTTGCGCTCTGCATGACGCTTGGCTTGAACTATGGCGTGGACTTCAAGGGCGGCTCTCTTGTCGAGCTGAAGACGAAATCCGGAAAAGCCGATATCAGCGCACTGCGCGAGAAGCTTAACGGCCTCGGCCTCGGTAACGTGCAGATTCAGGAGTTCGGTACACCTGACGACGTTCTTGTCCGCCTGGAAGAGCAGCCCGGCGGCGAAGCCGCGCAGCAGGAAGCCCTGAAAAAGGTGACTGCGGCGACGGATGCCGACTACGTGCAGAGGCGTGTCGAAGTCGTCGGTCCCGCCGTTTCGAGCGAACTGCGCATGACCGGCTTCATCGCCGTTGCAGCAGGCATTCTCGCTATCGTCGCTTATGTCTGGTTCCGGTTCGAATGGCAGTTCGCGCTCGGCGCCGTGGTCGCGTTGACGCACGACGTGCTGGTCACGGCGGGCATATTTTCGCTGTTCCGGTTCGAATTCGATCTGTCGACGGTGGCCGCGCTTCTGACCATTCTCGGCTATTCGGTGAACGACACCGTCGTCGTCTCAGACCGCATCCGCGAAAACCTGCGCAAGTTTAAGAAGATGGAGCTCAACGAGCTTCTGAATCTCTCGATCAACGAGACGCTGTCGCGCACGATCCTGACGGGTGCCACTGCGGTCGCAGTGTTGCTTTCCCTCTATATCTTCGGCGGCGAGGTAATCCGCAGCTTCAACCTTGCGATGCTCTTGGGCGTCGTGATTGGCACCTATTCGTCGATCTTCATCGCCGCGCCGCTGTTGGGCTACCTCGGCGTCAAGCGCGACTGGAGCGATGCTGCCGCAAAGGCGATGGCTACGACGAAGTCGAAGGCCAAGGCTTAAGGTCGAAAGCAGGGCGGCGCCGTCATGACTCGCGACGTCGCCCGCTATCCCTACGAGACGCCGATAACGGCGTACGGCAACGGCGGCTTTCGGTTCGCCGATATGAGCCATCGTGGCTCAGTCCTGTGTCTGCCGTCGGGTGTCTGGGCATGGCCTGCGACAAGCGTCGATGCGCTGACCGACGGCGATATTGCATTCCTTCTGAACCTCGTCGAACCGCCGATCACCGTGCTGTTCGGCACGGGCGAAAAGCAACTCTGGCCCAAACCGGAAATCTACGAAGCGTTCGCCAAGGCGGGCATCGGCCTCGAGCCGATGTCGACAGGGGCAGCGGCCCGCACCTACAACATTCTGATCGCCGAAAAACGCCCGATCGCAGCAGCCCTGATCGCCGTTCCCTGAGACGTCTCCATCATCCGGCCGCGCAGAGATTGAGTCAGGATGCTATTTACGTCCCGTAGTTTCCATCGAGCGAAAGCCACAGCGTGACCGACGCCGTAGCAACGACAGCATCCTTCGACACGGTGCGCACGAGCGCCCGCACCCACGCGCCCGACCGCTTCTATGCGGCGCTTTTTGCGCCTGCTGCCGCCCGCGATGACTTGATCGCGCTCGCAGCCTTCACCGGCGAAATCGAGCGCATCTCGCGTCAGGTGAGCGAAGCCATGCTCGGCGAAATCCGTGTTGCGTGGTGGCGCGACGCCTTTCTTAGCCGCGGCGAAAGCGGCCGTTCCGGCAATCCCGTTCTCGACGCCTTCGCCGAGGTCATCCGCCGCCGCTCCCTGTCGCTGGGGCGGATCGAGAGCTATCTGGAGGCCCATGCAGATGCGCTCTACGCGGAGCAACCGGCGTCCGACGAGGATCTCATCGCCCGCCTACGCATCATCGACGGCACGCCGTTTTTACTCGCGGGCGCGATCCTTGGCGTTGACCTTGACGAGGCGCTCGTTGATGCCGCCGCCCGCGCGTCGGGCTTTGCACGGCTCGGGATTGAACTGCCCTATGCACTGATGCACGGCCGCGCGCCCCTGCCGATGCCCAGATCGCCGAACCCTTATGATCAAAAAGAGGTGACCGACTGGCGGCCGCAAATCGCCTGGATGGCGGCAGAAGGCAGGCGTGGACTCGCCAACGTGCGGCGTCATCTCACGGGCAAACCAAGGCTATTTACGACCGCCCTTTTGCCGCTTGCCCTCGTCGAGCCCTATTTTCGCGCTTTGCAAAAGCCTCGGCATGAGCCGGCGCGCGAAATCGTGGACGTCGCGCCGATGGCTCGATTGTGGCGTATCGCACGCGCGCAGTGGTCCGGCCGCATTTGACGGCCGACGAAGAGGGCTGATGGCATCGATGTTGAAACGGGGGCTGCGAGCGATCGCAGCGGGGCTGTTCCTTCCGCTGGCTTGCGTCATTGCAGGACTTGCAATGCCGAGCCGCGCCGAGGCTGCACCTACGATTACGTGGCGTATCGAAAACCCGTTCCGCTTTTTCATCGACCCGAACGACACCAACGCCCATCGCGAGACCTACCGCTCATTAGGCCCGCGCGAAAAAACGACGCCGATCCTCTCGGAAGAGCATTCCCTTCAGCGAGACGATCGCGACGGCTGGGCCGCGTCGATGTTCGACAAGACCTGCTGGAGCAACAATCGCTTCAAGTGCAAAGCCTACGACGATTACATCAATCCGACTCATCATGCCGTCATCGCCAAAATTTCCGGCATCGATAGCCCGTCGATGCTGTCGTGCACATGGCTGTCGGCGCCTCGCGGCGATACCAAGAATCCGCGCGGGGATGCCATCACGCAGCCGTGCAGCGAGCCCGCGCGCTTCGTAGTGCCGTATCCGGGCGGCGCAATGGTGACTGTCCAAATCGGCGGCCGTCAGATCGCGCAGATCGACATCAAGGTGCGGGACATCCTGATCGCCGGCATGGGCGACAGCTTTGCATCGGGCGAGGGCAATCCCGATATGCCGGTGCGTTTCTCACGCGAACGCACGGCCGATTACAGCACGCTCGGCATGTACGCCAGCTTGACGGGCTATCCTGCTCGTATCGGGCCGTGGAAAGAGTTGGGCGACGCCGCCTTCATCAAGGAAAATGCCCGCTGGCTCGATCAGGCCTGCCACCGCTCGCTTTATTCCGAGCAGCTTCGCACGTCGCTTCAGCTCGCCATCGAAGACCCGCATCGCGCCGTCACCTTCGTCGGCGTCTCTTGTGCCGGCGCCGAGATCACGGACGGCCTTTTCTTGCGTTACAAGGGCAACGAATGGGTGCCCAACCCGCCACGCTATTCGCAGCTTTCAGCCGTCGCCGAAGCGCAATGCGGAAAGAGCAAAACCCAGTTGGTCAAGCTCACCGAAGCCTACGACCAGAACGGCGCGGTGCCGGATCTGCAGGATCTGATCATGCATCAGTGTCCACAGGATTCCGCCCGCAAGATCGACCTCGTATTGCTCTCCATAGGCGGCAACGACATCGGCTTCTCTCGCATTCTCGCGAACACGGTGCTCTCGAACGAGTCCCTGCTGCGCGAGCTTGGCGGCTGGCTCGGTGAAATTCATAGCGACGCCGAAATCTCGACCGCGCTTCAGAACCTCGGACCGCGCTATAAGGCGCTCAATCGCGCCATCCACGCGCTGCTCTACGTGCCGTGGGAGGAAAGCGATCGCATTTTGCTCGTCGCATATCCGGGCCTCGCGCTGCAAGGCGACGGTAGTCAGATCTGCGCCAGCGGCAATGCCGGCATGGACGTCGTGCCTGATTTTCAGCTCGATCGGACGAGGTTGAAGCTCGCGATGTGGTTCGCCGACAAGCTCAATCGTCAGATGCGGGATAGCGCACAAGAGTTCGGCTGGACCTACGTCGAAGCGCATCGCCGCGAATTCATTGGCCGCAGCATCTGCGCGGGCCTCAGCGTCGAAGGCGTGAGCGAAGTCGACGATCTGCGCCTTCCGCGCAAGCTAGATGGCATGTGGACGCCCTACAACCCGGCTGACTATCGGCCCTATGCCGCCCGGCAGCGCTGGTTCCGCACACCGAACGATGCCTTCATGACTGGTAACTTCCACGCCGCCGCCGGCTTCCTGACGAACTATCTGAAGATCGAACCGTTCGCGCCGTTCCAGGCGATCCTTGCATCGACGTATTCAGGCGCCTTCCATCCGACTGCGGAAGGACAGGCTGCCATCGCCGACGCTGTGGCGGACAAGGCGAGGGCCATTCTCGCGAAATACGGCGACGGTCCTGACGCTGCGACGGCAACGGGCTATACCGTGCCGCCGCCAGTAGTCGCCGCACCGCCTGTCGCCGAGCCGAACGTCGAGATCCCGGACGTCAAATCGGTCCTGTCGAAAAGTCCTGCTGGCAGCGGAGGCGCGGTCACTGGTGCAATTCCGCCGGGCACGGCTGCACCCGCGCCGTTCGACGACAACGACATCGGCGCACCCGATCCCGAGGATACGCCGAAACCGATGGAAACGATTGGCGTGACATCCGGGCCGCCGGGCAGCGAGCCGCCTCCCGCGACCACTCCGAGCATCGGCACGCCAAGCATCACCGTACCGAGCACCGCCGCCGCGACGCCCGCCGAAGTGCCTGGCCAGGCCATCGAATTGCGACGCTCCGCCATTCCGGCTCCGGCGGCACCAACGGCTGCGCCGCCGAATGCACCCGCTCCTGTCGCAACGACGGCGACGCCCGCGGCCGGTGCGCTGCCACCTGTTGCTGCGCCTGCCGCGGCCCAAGCTCCCGCTGTCTCGCAATCGCCGCCGGCTGCTGTCGAAAGCAAGCCGCTTGCGCCGCCCGCTCCGTCAGCGCCCGCCGCCGATGATGAGTTCGCGCCCAAGCCGTTCGCGCCGGCAGGCCAATAGTAGCCGCCAATTCCCCCCTTGCGGGGAGGGGGCAGGGTGGGGGTCGCCTCGATAAGGAAGACGGATTTACGCCGACTTTTTCACGGCCGCATCGTCGCCGAGCCACAGAGCGAGATCGGCTAGCGCCCGTCGCGACATGAGCCGCTTCTTCTCGCGTCCGCGCTCAGGACCTTTGAGCTTCTGTCCGCTTTTATCGTGTGTCGGATTGGCGTCGAGATCCGGCAGCAGGCCGTAGTTGATGTTCATCGGCTGGAATGAGCGCGCCGCGCCACGCTCGCCGTCGTCAACGCTAAGATGGCCGCCCGTGATGTGATCGAGCAGCGCCCCAAGCGCCGTCGTCGGAGGCGGCGCAGCAGCGGCAACGCCGACCGCATCGGCTGCCGCGAACCGCCCAGCGAGCAGGCCGATGGCAGCGCTCTCGATATAACCTTCGACGCCCGTAACCTGTCCCGCAAAGCGCAGCCGCTGCATCGCCTTGAGACGCAGTGAGCGGTCGAGCAGCTTCGGCGAATTGAGATACGTATTGCGATGCAGCCCGCCGAGCCGTGCAAACTCGGCATTCTCCAGTCCGGGGATCATCCGGAAGATGCGCACCTGTTCGGCGTGCTTCAGCTTGGTCTGGAAGCCGACCATATTCCACAGCGTGCCGAGCGCATTATCTTGCCGAAGCTGTACGACGGCATACGGCCAACGCCCGGTGCGCGGATCATCGAGCCCGACCGGCTTCATCGGCCCATAGCGCAGCGTATCGCGTCCGCGCTCGGCCATCACTTCGACGGGCAGGCAGCCATCGAAGTAGGGGGTCGAAGCCTCCCACTCTTTAAAGACCGTTTTTTCGCCCGCCAGCAGGGCATCGACGAAGGCGTTGTATTCGTCCTTCGACATCGGACAGTTGAGATAGTCGGCGCCCGTGCCCGCCGGTCCCGCCTTGTCGTAGCGTGACTGGAACCACGCAATCGACGTGTCGATGGAATCGCGATGAATGACCGGCGCGATGGCATCGAAGAAGGCAAGCGAGTCTTCGCCGGTCAGCTTGCCGAGTGCGGTGCTGAGTGACGGCGACGTCAGCGGACCCGTGGCGATGACGACGTTTTCCCAATCATCAGGCGGCAACCCTTCGATCTCACCGCGTTCGATGGTGACGAGCGGATTGGCCGAAAGCCTTGCCGTGACTTCCGCGGAAAATGCATCACGATCGACAGCCAGCGCGCCACCGGCAGGCAGCTTGTGTATGTCCGCTGCCGCCATGATGAGCGAGCCCGCGCGGCGGAGCTCTTCATGTAAAAGTCCGACGGCATTGTTTTCCCAGTCGTCCGACCGGAATGAGTTCGAGCAGACGAGTTCGGCGAAGCCATCCGTTTTGTGGGCTTCGGTCGAGCGCACGGGCCGCATCTCGTGCAGCACGACAGGCGTGCCCGTCGCTGCGATCTGATGGGCGGCTTCCGATCCGGCAAGCCCGGCGCCAATGACGTGAACAACAGATGAGCGAACGGTCTGCACGGCGATCCTTCGGACGTCGAATGAGGATGGGTTCGTCGGCCGAGGGGGCAGGGTAGCCCGGCATCGTCAGCCTGACGCGCCTTCTTACGCGTGGCCGCGGCGCAAGGCAAATCACGCGCAATTAGCCCACGAAATAGTCGTAAACCAGCTTCGCGTTAAGAATGACGATGGTGGCCGCAATCACGACGGCAACGGCCGTCAGCCAGCGCGGCGCAACGAGGTTGCCGAGCTTGCCGCGGCTCGCCGTGAATTGCACGAGCGGGATCACGGCAAACGGCAGCTGCAGGCTTAGGACGACCTGTGTCAGGATTAGCAGTTTACCCGTCTCCGCTTCTCCATAGAGCAGCGTCACGCCCGCGGCCGGAAGCAGTGCAACGGATCGTGTAATCAACCGGCGCACCCAGGGCGCCAGCCTGATGTGCAGAAAGCCTTCCATTACCGTCTGTCCGGCAAGCGTTGCCGTGACGGTGGAATTCAAACCGCAGCAGAGCAGCGCGATGCCAAACAGCGTCGGCGCGATGGCCGAGCCGAGGAGGGGATGCAGCAGTGATTGCGCTTCGCTGAGTTCGACCACATTCGTCTTGCCGGCCGTATAGAACGCCGCGGCCGCGAGGATCAGGATCGAGGCATTGATGAGCAGCGCGAGACACAGTGCCAGCGTCGAGTCGATCGTCGCAAACTTGAGGGCTTCATGCTTCTGCTCCGACGTCGTGCCGTAGTCGCGCGTCTGAACGATCGCGGAATGCAGATAGAGATTATGCGGCATCACCGTTGCACCGATGATGCCGAGCGCGAGATAGAGCATCTCGGGGTTTTTCAAAATTTCCGTCGTCGGCGCAAAGCCGCGGATCACGGCGCCCCATTCGGGATCGGCCATGGCGATCTGCACCGCAAAGCAGATGGCGATAACGCCCAGCATCGTGATGATGAAGGCTTCGAGATAGCGAAAGCCGAGCCGCTGCAACAACAGTACGACGAAAACGTCGAGCGCCGTCAGCAGCACGCCGATTTCGAGCGGTATGCCGAACAGCAGGTTGAGGCCGATGGCTGTACCAATGACTTCCGCTACGTCGGTTGCGATAATGGCGATTTCTGCGAACAGCCATAGCGGATAAGCCGCCCACTGCGGATAGCCATCGCGGCAGGCCTGCGCGAGATCGCGCCCCGAGCCGATTGCAAGGCGCGCGCACAACGACTGCAAAACAATCGCCATGATGTTCGAAAGCAGCGCAACGAAAAGCAGGGCATAGCCGAATTTCGAGCCGCCCGCGATCGAAGTCGCCCAATTGCCCGGATCCATGTACCCGACGGCGACCATGTAGCCGGGGCCAAAAAACGCCGCGAGGCGCCGCCAGCTGGTGTTGTGGTCCGAAACACGGACAGTGCGAAAAACATCGGATAAGGATGGATCTTTAGCCGGACTGCGCCATGTTCCCTGATCGGGACGTTCGGATGCTGTCGATGTCGGTTCTGCGCGGGCGTCCACGATCCATCCTGCCATTGTCGCAAATGACAATCATTTGCAACTAGAGTGGTCGAGAAGTGTGGCCCCGTCAAGGCCTGCACAACTCCCCATCCTGTGACAAATTTGAAAATAAGAGCGAAATTGCGGATAATTGCAGCGAGCGTCACGCAACGACCGGCAACCACGAGACTGCCGCACTCTGGTCAACGGATTGTCGGCGTGCTCTTCAATCTCATAGCTAAAACATATGTCGCTCCGGTGAAGAGACGAAATGTGGTCCCCTTACAAAAGACGCCTTCTCCGCGATCTTGATCGTTGGCAGTCGAACGGCTGGCTGAGCACCGAAGGGCGCGCGGCGATCGCTGCGGATGTCGAGAACGATGCGCACGCCTTCAATCTGGCGTCGGCGCTTGGAATTCTGGCGAGCGTCCTGTTCGGCTTTGCGGCGCTGTCGTTTGTGGCGGCTCACTGGGAGGACGTTCCCCGCCTGGCGCGCCTCGCGCTGCTGCTGGCGTCGATCTGGGCGGGCTATGGCCTCGCCGGTTGGTTCAGCAGGCGCGGACAACCCTACCTGGCAGACGCGCTCGTTCTGTTTTCCGCCGGTATGTTTGGCGCCAGCATCATGCTTGTCAGCCAGATGTACCACATCGCCGGCGACCCGTTGGATGGCCTTCTGCTGTGGTGGATCGGAACGCTCGTATCGGGCGTCGCGCTGCGCTCCAATCCGACGCTGGCCCTGACGATGATCCTCGTCTGCGTCTGGTCGTCGATGCATGTTACGGCAAGCGGCGACGTGCACTGGCCGTTTTTGATCGGCTGGGGCTTGGTGACGATGGCGTTCGTTTGGCAGCGCTGGTGGCCGGGGCTACATCTGTCTGCTCTGACGCTGACGGTCTTCATCGTGTCGCTCGGCTACCTGATCGGACACGGGCATTCGCACGATCTCGTCGCCATCATCGGCGTGCTGGCAGCGCTAGGTTTCGTCGGCCTCGAAAAGAGCAGGCCCGATCTCGGACACATCGCAGCGCCCTTATTCGTCTATGCGATTGCCATCACCTTCGCCGGGCTGTTCGCACTGCAATTTTTTGAAAGTCCATCGGTCGGGCGGCTTATCGTGCTCGCGATTATCACGCTCGTGCTGCTGATCGCCGCCATTTCGCATGCGCTATCGACGGGCAATCGCGGTGCGCTTTGGCTCGGATACATCGCGTTCTCAATTGAAATTCTGGCGCTCTACGGCCAGACAGTGGGCTCAATCCTCGGCACCTCGCTCTTCTTCTTGATTGCGGCCCTGATCGTCGCGGCGCTTGCGTATGCAGCACTCCGCTTGGCCCGCAGAAGCACGACCGGAGGCCTGCCAGCATGATCGCCACCGGCAAATGGATGTGGCCGCTTCTCGGCGGCGTCGCACTTCTTCAATCGGCGGCGCTCTTCAACATGATCCACGAGCGCGACCGGCTTTTGAAGTCGGGCCGCGAGGTGACCTTGGCGGTTCAGCCGCTCGACCCCCGCGATATCTTCCGCGGCGATTACGTGACGCTCGGCTACGATATCAGCCGGATCAAGACGTCAAGCACCGCAAGCGATCCCGAGTTTGCGGGCTTCGTGACGGGTGGCGACGCCTTCGTGACGCTGTCGCCAAAGCCGGAGGGCGGATGGCTCGTAACCCACGTCGGCAGCGTCTATCCCTCGAAAGTGACGGCGGGAGACGTGGTGCTCAAGGGCACGGTGCAATCGGCCTGGACGACGCAAAACCCCGCCGAGACCAACGCCAGCGTCCGTTACGGGATCGAGCAGTACTTCGTGCCCGAAGGTACGGGCATCGATCTGGAAAAGAAGGTCCGAGACCACAAAATCGAGGCAATCGTCTCAGTCGGCACCGACGGCACCGCGGCACTCAAAGGTCTCGTCATCGACGGCGAGCGGCACGAAGACCCACCGCTGCTTTGAGGCTTCTGGCCGGAGCGGGCGCCTGCTATGAGGCGCCGGCAATCCATCCGCATACAGGAGACCTCAAGTGACCGTTACCCGCTACGAAACCTCCCCCGTCTATTCGAAGGTCACGGAGGCCAACGGCTTTGTCTTTACCGCTGGCGTCATCCCGACCGACCTGTCCAAGGACGTCGAAGGCCAAACCGCCGAAGTTCTGGCCGAAATTGACCGCCTGCTGGCGCTTGCCGGTACCGGCAAGGCGAAGATCGTGCAGGCGACTGTCTGGCTCAGCGACATCCGTAGCCGCGACGGCATGAACAAGGCCTGGAGCGCATGGCTCGGCGGCGAAGGCGCTCCGGCGCGCGCTTGCGTCGAGGCCAAGGTCATCGACCCGCGCATGCTCGTTGAAATCTCGGTCGTCGCCGTGAAGTAAAAGACACCCAAACTCGGGCGCAGAATTAGAGCTTGTCCAAATTGCGAAACGCGTTGGCGAGTTAGGACAAGAAAGCTGTGCCCGGATTGCCTCTCTCCTCCAATTTCTTTTCTCTCCCTTCGACAAAGCTTTCTGAACGGCTGTTGAATCTGCGAAATAGCCGGAATGGGGGAACTAGCCCTCCATTAGTCTTCGGAGACGGGAACAGATGAATCGGTTCGGATGGGTGAAGCCGGCGCTCGCCGCCGCTGCAGTTGTGGCCTGCGCAGTTCCTGCGCTCGCGGATGAGACGGGATTAGCCGCAATTCACGCGCAGCAGCGCGAACGTGGCAACAAGACATGCTTCGTTGATCACTACCACTACGGTTCAAGCTCGGGCAGGGCCACGAAAAAGGCGGCAATCGCTTCCGCGATCAAGTCGTGGGCCGATTTCACCGATTTCGAATACGGTTCCGACTGGGCGCATTGGGGGTTGGCATCGAGCAAGACCGTACAATGCTCAGGTGAAGGGTCGAGCTGGGGCTGCGATGTCAACGCTCGCCCGTGCCGCAAGGGCCGCTAACACTTCTGCATTTCGCGAAACTATCAAAGGGCCGGCCTTCAGGGCGGCCCTTTGCATGTATGGGGTCGCTCCCTGCGTTAGCGCCGACTGGGTGCGCCCGCCAAAAACCGGCGGACCAGCGAGACGATCCAGCGAACAAGAAACAGCTTGATCATCGTCCCGACGACGCCGCTGTTTGAGCCGAGCAGATTGCCCAGGATCGACCGGATGACGGTCTCCAGCGAGCCGCCGTCCGGGCCCGGCACGCGCTCGCCCCCGCGCCGGACGATATCGGGCAATCGGCTATACGGATTATCGTCCTGACCCGGTTGGGGGTAGCGATTGCGACGTCCCACGCCCGGTATCGTATCGCCAGGTACCGGCAGCGGATTGCCCGCATCGATCGGCCCGCGTGAGGCGCCGGATGCCGGTCCGCTTGGCAGATCATCGGAAGAGGATTTGGAACTCGCCCCCCTAGGCGGGAAAATATCTCCGGGTAGCGGCAAGGGGCTGCCGCCTGCACCGCCTAATCCCGGAAGACTTCCCGCGACCTTGGCGATCGCCGGACCCGATTGCCGCTGCAATTCGCCGACCATCAAATTGGCGACCACCGGCAGCAACTTCTGGACCATTATCGGATCGAGCCCGGTCACCCGCGCCGTGCGCTGGGCGATGCCTCGGCTCACATGTTTGCTACCGATAAGCACGTCGAGGATGTCATCACCATCCGCCGCGACGCCCGAGGTGGCAAGCACATCAGGACGCGTAAGCGCCCGCTGCGCTGCCGGAGCCGTCACCAGCGACACGACATCGGCCACCCCGCCGCGGGACAGCATGGCGCGCTGGATCCGAGCGCTGAGCTCATCGGTAAGCAGCTGTACAGCCTCGGCCGCCTTTTGTTCGTCGATACCGAAAGCTGAGGCAACATTTGAGATGAGCTGCTGTCCCTCGGCACTTCGCAGACTGTTTTCGATCGTCACGCCCCGCCTCCGGTCGCTAAAGCGAATATCGAGCTTAACTATCACGGCTCGCGTTGGCTGACAGCAGGCGCAGAAAGACCGTGCGACGCACAACGAAAATGCGATCAGACATTCATCGGCTGTTCACAACAAACGGAACTTAATCCTCCTCAGGTCTAGACAATTGCGATGTGTCTGTGAGGTTCGTGAAACGTGCGCGAACTCACGAGCGTTTGAAGTTCGCCGGCCCTGGGTCGATCCCATAGCCGTCCGAGGGCGACTGTCCCTTATGGAGAGACCAATGCGAAAACTTGTCATGAGTTTATCCGTTCTCGCCGGACTCTTTTTTGCGGGAACACTTCCGGCTTCTGCCAACGCTGCAGCCGGCTTGACGGCCATGCATGTCGACAAGGCCTCAAGCGTTGTCACCAAGACGGGCTGGCGTCGTGGCGGTTGGGGCCATCGTGGCTGGGGGTGGCATCGCGGCTGGCGCCGAGGCTGGGGTTGGCGCGGCGGCTGGGGCTGGCGTCGTCGCTGGTGGGGACCCGGCTACTACGGATACGGCTGGCCCTATTATTACGGTGGCTACTACCCGAGCTATTATTACGGCGGCCCGTATTATGGCTATCGCCGCTGGTATGGGCCCGGCTGGCGCTATCGCCATTGGCGTGGCGGCTACTGGGGTCATCGAGGCTACTGGCGCGGCGGGCGCTGGGGCCATCGCGGATGGCGCGGCGGCTGGGGCCACCGTGGTCATTGGCGCCGCTGATTCGTTAGCGTCTGCTGCTAGCGCCTGAACAGGCGAACGTTCGAATGCGGCTCGCGCGGGTCTCCCGTCCGGGCCGCTTCTTTTTGGGACGGGAGTACGCCTCGCACGAGTTGCAACCCTGCGACACTTTTGGCATGGTCCGCCGACCAAAACCGATACTGCAACAATCACAGAATAAAGAGTCGGGGCGGAAAAGCTGTTTCGGCAGCACCTGGAAGCACCGGCGATAGGGGCCCGATCAAAACGGGCCTCATAGGAAGCGTGCCAAAAGGGACCACTCATGACCAACATACTTTGGGCGATCATCGCCTGCGGGGCGTTGTCGATCCTCTACGCTGTCATCACTGCGAATGCGGTGTTAAGTGCCGACCAGGGCACCGCCCGTATGCAGGAGATCGCAGCCGCCGTTCGTGAAGGCGCGCAGGCCTATCTCAGCCGGCAATATCGCACGATCGCGATCGTCGGCGTCGTCATCTTCATTCTCGCGTGGCTGCTGCTCGGACCTCTCCAGGCCGTAGGCTTTCTGATTGGTGCAGTTCTTTCCGGCGCCGCCGGATTCATCGGCATGAACGTTTCCGTTCGCGCCAATGTCCGCACAGCCCAGGCGGCGACGATCTCGCTGGGCAAGGGCCTCGACATCGCTTTCAAGGCCGGTGCCATCACCGGCCTTTTGGTTGCGGGCTTGGCGCTGCTCGGCGTCGCCGTCTACTACACGGTGCTGACAGTCGGCCTCGGCAAGGAAGCGGGCAGCCGTGAGGTTGTCGATGCGCTGGTGTCGCTCGGCTTCGGTGCGTCTCTCATCTCGATCTTCGCGCGTCTCGGCGGCGGTATCTTCACGAAGGGCGCTGACGTCGGCGGCGATCTTGTCGGCAAGGTCGAAGCCGGCATTCCCGAAGACGATCCGCGCAACCCTGCAACGATCGCCGATAACGTCGGCGACAACGTCGGCGACTGCGCCGGTATGGCGGCCGACCTGTTCGAAACCTACGCCGTGACGGTCGTCGCAACGATGGTGCTCGCCGCGATCTTCTTCGCAGGCCAGCCGAACCTTGCGGCGCTCATCACGTATCCGCTCGCGATCTGCGCCGCCTGCATCGTCACGTCGATCGTCGGTACGTATTTCGTAAAGCTCGGCAGCAACGGCTCGATCATGGGCGCACTCTATCGCGGCGTCATCGCTTCCGCGGTGCTGTCGATCCTCGGTCTTTACGTTGCCACACAATACGTTCTCGGCGGTTTCGGAGAAGTCGGCACCGCAGCTGGCCAGACCATCACCGGCGGCAACTTGTTCCTGTGCGGTATCGTCGGACTGGTGCTGACAGGCCTGATCGTCTGGATTACCGAATATTATACCGGCATCGGCTATCGCCCGGTGCGCTCGATCAGCCAGGCGTCGGTGACGGGCCACGGCACGAACGTCATCCAGGGGCTGGCGGTTTCGCTTGAAGCCTGCGCCCTGCCTACGCTTGCGATCGTCGCCGCGATCATTGCTACCTACCAGCTCGGCGGCCTGTTCGGCACCGCCATCGCCACGACGACGATGCTCGGTCTCGCGGGCATGATCGTCGCGCTCGACGCCTTCGGCCCGGTGACGGACAACGCGGGCGGCATCGCTGAAATGGCCGGATTGCCGAAGGAAGTCCGTCGCTCGACCGATGCGCTCGACGCGGTCGGCAACACCACAAAAGCCGTCACCAAGGGTTATGCCATCGGTTCGGCTGGTCTCGGCGCCCTCGTGCTCTTCGCGGCCTATAACTACGATCTGCATCACTTCATTGATGAAGCGAACAAGGCAGGCGCCACGGGCTATCAGTTCTTCAAGGGCGTCGAAGTCAACTTCGGCCTTGAAAATCCCTACGTCGTTGCCGGTCTGCTTCTCGGCGGCCTCATTCCGTATCTGTTCGGCGGTCTCGCCATGACGGCCGTCGGCCGCGCAGCGGGATCGATCGTCGAAGAGGTGCGCCGCCAGTTCAAGGCCGATCCAGGCATCATGAAAGGTACGTCGAAGCCCGACTATGCGCGAGCGGTCGATCTGCTGACGCGTGCCGCGATCAAGGAAATGATCGTGCCGTCGTTGCTGCCGGTGCTGTCGCCGATCGTGCTGTTCTTCGTCGTCAATGCCATCGCAGGCAAGGGTGCTGCCTTCTCCGCGGTCGGCGCGATGCTGCTCGGTGTGATCGTCACGGGCATCTTCGTCGCAATCTCGATGACATCGGGCGGCGGCGCATGGGACAACGCCAAGAAGAGCTTCGAAGACGGCTTTGTCGATAAGGACGGCGTCAAGCATATGAAGGGTTCGGAGGCCCATAAGGCGTCCGTTACCGGCGACACCGTCGGCGATCCTTACAAGGACACGGCCGGTCCCGCTGTGAACCCGGCGATCAAGATCACGAACATCGTTGCGCTGCTGCTGCTTGCCGTGCTCGCACACATGGCGTGACGATCACAGACGGACCTACAGACAGAAAAGGCCCCGCGGTCGTTCGCGGGGCCTTTTTGCGTTCAGCACACTGTACAGATGTTTATCCGACGAGCTTGGGATCTTCGCTGTCGTGGACATGACCGATCGCGGCCAAAATGCGCTTGTCGAGAAGCTCAGGCTTCAAGAGCACCTTTTGCGAGTGCACGTCTTTCACCGCCGATAGCGGCACGACGAATTCACCGGCGTTCTCGACATAAAGCACGAGTGAGGTCGGTGTCACTTCGCGGATCGCGCCGATACCGTCTTTGCCGTCCACGAGAAAGGCCATGAAGCCCGCTTGGATTTTTTCGGTCATGGAATACCTGGATTTGTTGCGTTGGCCGACGTTTGGCCTGCGCGCCGGCCATCCGTTTCATTTGCTGCCGGCTCACGTTTTTTCAAGCGCGACCCGGCGGCACCCATCGCGATATAGCAGGTGCTGCCGCGCGAAACGAGCCCCCGGCACGGAGCGAAGTAAACGTCAGCCGCCGCCGAAGAGCTGTTGCTTGCCGAGATTGCGGAAGAGTCCTTTCAGAATGCCTTCGTCCTTGCCGCCCGGCGCCGGTGTCGTCCGGCTGATGAAGTCGAAGACCTTGCCATCTTTCAAACCATAGTTCGCGATGTGGTCGACGGTCGCGCCCTGGTTGAAATAGACTGCAACTACCTGCCGGTTCTCTTCCGTCGGCAAGAAGAACGACTTTTCAGAGTCGGTACTGGAAATATAATAGAACGCGCTGCCATCACCCAGGACCGCCGTTGTGCTTGGCGTTCCGAGCGCGCTCCGCACTTGGTCCTTGCTCATGCCGGACTGGATGGCCTGCAGATCTGTCGGCCGAAATTCAATGCCGTGCTTGGTGATCGTCGGCGCGCCGCAGCCTGAAAGAACAGCTGCTGAAGCCAGCAGGCTCAGCAGAAGCGCTCCTGCTCGATACTGGCGCCTGGTCCCGTTCTGTTGCATTTGTACTTTCATTAGCGGGAATCACCTCGCCCTTTCGGCCACGCGTGTTTAGATTGAGTGCCGAAAGGCAGCAACTGCGCGCCCCCGTGGCCGCACGGCATGTTCCCCAGAATTCACTGGGTCACGCCGCAACCCTCTAGCTTATTAACAGTTGCCCCCAACATGTTGCGATGGCTGAACAAGCGGACGGAAACCGGGCGCAGAGCAAAAGAGCTTTATGGCAGCGTCGTGACCGCTGCGAGACAGCCGGACTTTTATGGTGCGATTGGCGTTCCGGACACACCTGAAGGTCGGTTCGAACTGGTCGCACTGCACCTTTATCTCGCCCTGGAGGGATTGCGCGGCACCGTGCCCGATGCCGCGGGCCTCAGCCAGCGCATGATCGAAATTTTCGTCGAAGACATGGACGATTGCATGCGCGAAATGGGTATCGGCGATCTTGCGGTGCCAAAGAAGGTTAAGCGCGCCGCCGCGGCATTTTATGAACGCGCCACGATTTACCAGAGCGGCGTCGCCGACGTGGAAGATGGCCGCTTGGCCGCCAACCTTGAGCATTATGCATTGCCCGGCGCCGCAAAACGGCAGGATGCAGAGCGCGCGCTGGCAAACTATGTTCGCGCTGCGTCATCGGCGCTAGCCGTGGTGCCGTTTGACGTCTGGGTGCAAAGCGGTGCAGCTGCGCAACTCTTGGACGCGAGCGCTTCAATGATCGGCCAGCACTCAATGATCGGAAAGACTGAGACGTGACGGACACTTTGGATTGGACCGAAAAAACCACCGAAATTCCAGCGGGTGGTTTGAACCGCACGCGAGAGGCGACGGCTGATGAATTGCAGGACGTTGCGAAGGGCCTCGACATCCTCGGTGTTGCGAGCCTGTCGTCGCGTTATCGCATCGTCTCGATTGCAGGCGGCGCGTACCGCCTTTCGGGGACACTCTCTGCGCGCGTAGAACAGGCGTGTGTCGTCTCGCTCGAACCCGTCGCCGGCAAGGTCGAAGCGGCGTTTGACGTCGAGTTCTGGCCCGACCTCAAGTCCGAGGAAAGTGACGAGGATTCCAGCGTTCTAAGCGGCAGCGATGTCGAATTGCTGGAGCATGGGTTGATTCCCGTCGGGCGCATCGTCTTCGAAACGCTGTCGGCATCCCTCGATCCCTATCCGCGGCGCGAAGGCGCGGAATTCTCATGGGAAGATCCGAAATCGGGTCAGGAAAGCCCCAGCAACCCGTTCGCCGCCTTATCGAAGCTTAAGGATAAGCGCTGAACCGCGCGTTTGGTAGCCCCGGTCCGCACCCGGTCAGGCCAAGCTTACGAAGCCGTAAAACGGCCTCATGGCGCTATATGCGAATGAAAAGTCAAGGTAAAGTACTCAGATGTGAGTGGTTCTGTCACGAGGTGCGATTTCGCCTTGTGGGCGGGCTCCAAAAGGATATGGTCTCGCCGAATTTCGGGGACTGATAGGGCCGTAAAGCTGAGTCTGGTGCAGGTGCGCCGAACGCGGCGTTCGCGGCAATCGACAAAGAATGGCAAGCCCAAAGACGATCGCACTCGATGCCATGGGCGGTGATCACGGTCCTGAGGTCGTGGTCCCCGGCGCCGCGCTCTCACTTGAGCGCCAGCCCGCATTGAGCTTTATCCTTTATGGCCAGCAGCCGCGCATCGACGCAGCGCTTGCGCAGCATCCGGCGTTGCGCGCAAAGAGCCGTGTCGTCCACACCGATCTCGTCATCTCGATGGATGAAAAGCCGAGTCAGGCGCTGAGGCGCGGCAAGGGCTCCAGCATGTGGCTGCCGCTCGAAGCCGTGAAAGCCGGTGAGGCAGACGCTGCCGTGTCGGCGGGCAACACCGGCGCGCTGATGGCGATTGCGAAGCTGGTGCTGCGCCCAATCGCAGGCATCGAGCGTCCGGCGATCGCGGCCCTGTGGCCCACAGTGAAATCCGAATGCATCGTGCTCGACGTCGGCGCCAACATCGGCGCGACGGCCAGTCAGCTCGCGGACTTTTCCTTGATGGGCGCCGCGATGGCGCGCGCCGTCTTTCACATCGAGCGGCCGTCTGTCGGCCTGCTGAACGTCGGCACCGAAGAGATGAAGGGCAACGAGGACGTCAAGTCCGCGAACGCGCTTTTGAAGTCGGTCGATGTTCTGCCGCTCGAATACAAGGGCTTCGTCGAAGGCGATCAGATCGGGCAGGGCGCCGTTGACGTTGTCGTTGTCGAGGGCTTCGCCGGCAATATTGCGCTGAAGACGGCTGAGGGAACTGCCAAGCAGATCAGCACCTATATCCGATCTGCGATGATGAGTTCTATCGTCAGCAAGATCGGCGCCTTCTTGGCGCAAGGCGGCTTCCGCGTCCTGAAAGAAAAAATGGACCCTCGCCGCGTCAATGGCGGCACGTTCCTGGGCTTGAACGGTATTGCGGTGAAGAGCCACGGCGGCACCGATGCCTTTGGATTTGCGAGCGCCGTCGATCTTGCGTACGAGATGGCCGATTCCGGCCTGATCGCGCGCCTCACGGCCGACATTGACGGTTTTCACCATAGGCTTTCGGCTGCGGTTGTCAGCAGCGCGGCTCCTGCGCCCCGCGACACGACCGGAAGTTTGCTCGGAAAGGCATAGATTTGGCAATTCTCCGCTCTGTCATTCGCGGCGTCGGCGCACACCTTCCTAAGCGCGTAGTGACGAATGATGATCTCGCGAAAATCGTCGATACAAGCGACGCGTGGATCCGCGAGCGCTCTGGAATTGTCGAACGTCACATCGCCGACGAAAAAGAGCTGACATCCGAACTCGGGGCGGCTGCTGCGAAGCAGGCGTTGATCCGTGCAGGGATCGACCCTGTCGAAATTGATCTCATCGTCTGCGCGACGTCGACTCCCGACCGCACGTTCCCCGCCACGGCGGTGAAAATCCAGACGATGCTCGGCGTCACCAAGGGCGCCGCATTCGATGTGCAGGCCGTCTGCTCCGGCTTTGTCTACGCGCTTACCATCGCCGACAATTTCCTGAAAGCCGGACAATCCAAGCGCGCTCTCGTCATCGGCGCCGAGACGTTCTCGCGTATCCTCGATTGGTCCGATCGCTCCACCTGCGTTCTATTCGGCGATGGCGCCGGTGCGGTCGTGCTCGAAGCGCAGCCGCAGCGTGGCATGCGCGACGACCGCGGCATCATCTCGACGCTCATTCGCTCCGATGGCCGTTTCGAAGAACTGCTGTATGTCGATGGCGGCCCCGGCTCGACCAAGACCGTCGGTCATCTACGCATGAACGGCCGCGAGGTTTTCCGCCACGCCGTTCAGAAGATCTCGGGCGTCATCGAGGAGACGCTCGTTCAAACCGGCTATACGCCCGATGAAATTGATCTCTTCATCCCGCATCAGGCGAACAAGCGCATCCTGGATGGCATCGCCAAAAAGCTGAACGTCGCGCCCGAAAAAATCGTCATGACGCTCGATAAGCACGGCAATACATCGGCAGCCTCCATTCCGCTCGCTCTGAACGACGCTTTCGAGGCTCATCGCATCAAGGAAGGCAGCCTGATCCTAATGGAAGCGATGGGCGGAGGATTTACCTGGGGCGCCGTCCTGGCCCGCTGGTAGGGCCCGTTTTGGTGCGCTGCAGCGTAGAATATCGTTCTTTATCAGACGCTTGTTGCAGCGTACCCAGTTGACCCCGCGGCGAACCGCCGCTACCATCCCCGGCCGAAATGATGTTTCGAGATCATTTTCAAAGTGATGTTCGGCTGGGAGGAATTGGGATGGTGGGCAAGACATTGACGCGGGCTGATCTCGCGGAAGCCGTCGTGGAAAAAGTCGGTTTGCCGCGCAACGAGAGCCAGGATCTCGTCGAGCGGGTGCTCGAGGAAATTTCCGGCAGCTTGGCGGGTGGCGACGCAGTAAAACTGTCGTCGTTCGGCTCGTTCGGCATTCGTCAGAAAGGCGAGCGTGTCGGCCGCAATCCCAAGACGGGCGAGGAAGTACCGATTACGCCGCGCCGTGTGCTCGTGTTCCGTCCGTCCAACATTATGAAGGATAGGATCAACAAAGGCCACGCGAGTCGCTAACACCGCTGTTGCAAGTGCGCGAAACTAAGCGTTCAATTGCAAGGGGTTGTTGGGAACGCGAGGGGGCGAGCCATGAACAAGTCGGCGGAAGCATTTCGCACGATCGGAGAAGTGGCCGACGAGCTCCAGATACCAAAGCACGTGCTGCGCTTCTGGGAAGGACGCTTTCCCCAGATTCGCCCGATGAAGCGTGGCGGCGGTCGTCGTTATTACCGGCCGGAGGATATGGAGCTGCTGCGCGGCATCCGTGCGCTACTCCATGCGGAAGGCTATACAATTCGTGGCGTGCAGAAAATTCTGCGCGAGCATGGCGTCGATCAGGTAAAGGCCGCAGCCCATCGAGTCGCGGCACCTCAGCCAGCACCTACGACCGCTGCGACAGGTCGCAAGCGCGGCCGCAAGCCGATCGCGAAGCCTGCGCCGTCCGTCGTGGCGATCGAGCCGCCGGCGAAAGCGCCGGTTGATTTTGCTGCCATTACGAAAAGCCAGATCCAAAGCGCAATCCGCGAGCTTGAAATCGCCTGCGCTATTCTTCGCGGCCAGCCTATCAATCCGGTCGCCGCACCCGACGATGTGAAGAAATCGCGTGCAGGGCGAACCTAAATCTCCTGCCAACCTCGCTCCGATCTCCGGGATGCGCGAAGCACCCCCCGATATCCGGATATTCTTCGTCGATCTCGACAGCGCGGCTGCTGGCCTCGAAGTCGAGGAGGAACGGACGCCCCGGTTGTCGGCCGCCGATGTCGAGCGCGCGGAAGCGATGAAGAATATCGAGGCACGTCGTCTTTGGCGTGCATCGCGCATCGCAACGCGTATCGCGCTCGAGCGCATCGTCGGCCCTGGGCTGCGGCAAATTCCGTTTGAAATCGAGCCGGGCGGCCGACCGGTTCTACCTGGAAGAGTGGCGCACTTCAGCATCTCTCACACCGGCAGCGCCGCGCTTATCGCGGTGTCGACAAGCCTGCCCCTCGGAGTCGATCTGGAAAGACGCGCCCGGCCGCTAAAGATGTCGCCCGATCGCCGTCACCGCATCGTCGCGGCCGCCGGACGTCTCGCAGCTCAGCCGTCGCTTTCAGCGGATAACAACGATGCGGATGTTATTGCTGCATGGGTCCGGCTCGAAGCTGCAGCTAAGGCGTTGGGCATCGGCATCGGCCGTTTGCTGACGCAGGAAGGAGTCGTCGGCGGCGAAGAGGTGAAGGAAACGGACACCGCGCGGCGCGTGGCGGTTCGAGATCTCACGATTGATGCGGAGCATGTCGGCGTCGTTGCTGCCGAATGCCTTCCCGAAACGCTCGCCGTCGAAATGTTCCCGCATACGACGCTCGACGCGTTCCTGCGCGGCTAAACGAGATCAGCCGCGGTTTCAGCTCGCTGGGCTTATGGATGCAGCCGCGTTTACGGCCCGAAGAGCATCGGAAAGAAGGAGTTGTCGACCGACTTCTGCTTCCGGTACCGATAGCGGCGCTTCGCAGGCCTGTCGGCCGCCGTTTCCGCCTTCCACTTCGAATTCCCCGACGCGCTAGTCTTGACGACCGGCGGTGTCGTCTCATTGAACGCAACCGCAGTCTCGTCCTTGACGGCGAGCAGGACATTCGACTCCGCCGGCCGCCAACGATACCCAAGGCTGAAGTCGATCGGAGTTGTCTTGTCCTTCGCGAAAACCTCATTCAGACGCGCCTGATACTTTCCGGCGAAGAGGCTGATCGGCCCCGCGTACCGCCCATAGGGGTGAAGCTGCCAGCCCTTGGCGAAATAACGGATTGGAATGCCGGAATCGTCTTCCAGCAGCGACACGCTATGCTCCAGCAAGTATGTGCGTACGGTGGAGAAGTTGTCCTCGTGCATGAGATAGGACGCGCTCTTGACGAAGCTGTCACCCTTGCCGAGCGTGTCGCAGAACGTCAGGAAGCCGCTCGACTTCAAGCCGCCATCCGAAAGATCGGTGCTGAAATAGTAGAGCGTGCGCTTGGCGCCGACGCTGGCATCTCCGAAGGTGATCTTGACGCCGCGGCCCGTAGGTTTCGCAATCTTCTCATCAACGGAGTGCAACGTCCCATCGCTCGCCAAATCAAACAGCTCGGCGTCGTAGATCGTTTTGCCGGAGCGGGCGAGGAACGTCATCAGCACGGGCGTCGTGCCGTTGAGCTTGGCGCTGCCAAAGTCGATCCGCATGGAGCGCGTGCGGAAGAAGCTGTAGCTCAGCAATGAAGAAAGCGACGCACGAAGCTCACGAAGCGCGCCAGCCATCTCGCCACGCGAATATTTCCGCAGGTCCGGAATTTGTCCCGGCGGCTCCAACCCTGCCATCACGTAAGTCTTGGCCGACGGAAAGAAAGCGTCTGCGTAGAGATAGTCGGCGCCGCTGAAGAAATAGAACAGCGTCGGCTGCGGATTTTTGAAATCGCGCGACACGAGCATCCGGATTTTGCTCAGTTGACGTTTTTCCAGACCGTCCCAAGCTTGGTTGAAGCCCGCCGCGTACTGCTTCCAAAAGCCATCGTTCGTGTAGGTCTTGAGCGGCGAACCGTCGGACGGCTGCATGCCCGCGATGAACTTGGCGGTGTCGTCCAGGCTTGCGCGAGGTTCGGCACGTGCGGGAATCGACAAAATCGAAACCGCGAGCGCCGCGAAGGCGATCGCTGCGGTCACGCGCATTCTAGCCATGTTGGGTCCTATCGAGATCCTGACCGAGCATCGGGCGCCGCTGCGCATAAGCATACACGGCTAAACCCGTCATCATAATGACGAGACCAGCCAGAGACTGCAGAGGACGCTCTACGATGAGGTGATACATCATGAAGGCAGTTACGCCGAGAAAGATAAACGGCGTGAGAGGGTAACCCCACGTCTTATATGGCCGCGGTAGATTGGGTTCTTTCCAGCGCAGGATGATGACGCCAATCACGGCGAGGAACGAGCAGAGCGTCAGGCTGAATTGAATCGTATCAAGCACAGCTTCGAAACTCTGCGTCATCAAAAGCACGCTGACGATCGCGAGCTGTAGCAGGATTGCATACGTCGGAACGCCGTTCTTGCTGGTGAGAGCCAAGGCGCGGAATAGCGCGTGATCCTTGCCCATCGCCATCGTGACGCGTGGCCCGATCCAGACCATGGCGCTGATCGAGGAAATGAGCCCGATACAAATGAGCGCGCCGACGATCATTCCGCCGAGCTGACCGAAGATGTGCTTGCCCGCGATCATCGCAACGTCGATCTGGCCCGCCATCGCTGAGATCGGCGTGGTGTACAGAAAGACGGCATTAAGCGCGACGTAGCAGCTGATGACGATGACGGTCGCGGCAATGATCGAGCGTGGCAGGCTGACGGCAGGCTCGCGAATTTCGCCTGCGATATAGGTCGCGGCATTCCAGCCCGAGTAGGCGTACATCACGAATACAAGGCTAACGGCGAATGGCGCGCTGGCGATGTAATTGAAGTCCGCCGCTGAGGGCGCAAACGAGATCGGCTGCGGCACGCCATAGGCAAGTCCTGCGACGATCAACGCGATGATCAGCGTCCCTTTGATGATCGTCGAGATATTTTGGAATTTGCTCGAATGCTTGATGCCGCTCAAATGGATGAGCGTCACCGCCCAAACGACAGCAAGCCCCAGAAGGAGCGGGGGTGCACTGGGAATGATCCCCTCGAAATACACGCCGAAAGCCATCGCGGCGAGCGCGATAGGCGCCGAAAAACCGAGCGTCGCCGAAATCCAGCCCGCCAGAAACCCGACGGCGGGATGATAAATGCGCGATAGGAAATTGTATTCCCCACCCGAACGCGGAAATGCGGCCGCCAATTCGGCATAAGCCAGCGCACCGCAGAGCGCAGCAATTCCGCCGACGACCCAGAGCATCAGCACCGAAAAGGCTGACGGAATGGTCGCGACCTGAAATCCGAGACTGGTAAAGACACCGATGCCGATCATATCGGCGACGGCGAGCGCGGTGGCGGTGACCGTCGAAACCGTGCGGACATCAAGTCCGGATGTTACGGAAGACGGTGCACTGATGGATGCGGCAGTTGTCATGATTGAGGCTTAACCAAGGCCAGCTTGCGGACAGTATTGACTCGCTAACGTTCCAACAACTGCCGCAAAAACATGTTAAATCCGAGTTGCCAAAATACATCTAAGAGGCGAGTGCAGAACGTTTTTCGAGCACGATTATGGCAATTGCCAAATCATGGTTGCCGCATTGGTCGGCTTTTGCCTCACGAATTGAACAATTTTGGACTTTAGAGCGACACATTCGTTTTTGCGGCGCGCTCCGCCCACTATTCTGTCAGAGGGTAAATGCGATTCGAATGATGGCCGTATCGAATGCGGGGGCGCTATGGCATCGCGCCGGCGGCAATGAATAACGGACGCAGGCAATTCCTCGCACGCACGCTCGGTGCAGGCGCCGCCTGGACGCTTGGCCTCGCTTCGGCCGACGCCAGCCAAGGAAAGCCGCGCCCCATCGTTCCGTCGAAGACGCTGGTTCAGTCGCGCAGCCGGCCAACGAAAGTCGACAAGACCGCTCTCGTCCATTTCGATACCGCCCCGTTCCCCTACCACGGCATGCTGCCCGGCACGAACGTGCCGTTTCTCAACGTCAACGAGAACGGCCGCTTGGGCCATCGCACCAATTCAGGGCGACTGTACTGGGAAGATCAAACGTACGACGACAACCGGGTGCTGCTGCACATTCCGAAAGGCTTCGATATCCGCCGCCCGGCGCTGATGCTGGTTTTCTTTCACGGCCACGGCGCGACGCTGCAGCGCGACGTCCTCGCACGCCAGAAGGTCCCGGCGCAGATTACAGCATCGAACGCCAACGTCGTTCTGGTCGCGCCGCAACTTGCCGTCGATGCGCGCGATTCGAGCGCGGGGAAATTCTGGCAACCCGGCGCTTTCGGCCGCTTTATCGGCGAAGCGGGTCAGCATCTGGCGCGCATGTTCGGCGACCGCCGATCACTGCGCACATTTGCCAGCATGCCGATCATCGTCGTTGCCTATAGCGGCGGCTACGTCGCGGCCGCGTCGGCCATCGAGAAGGGCGGTTTGAAAAAACGCGTGCGCGGCGTGGTGCTGCTGGACTCGCTGTACGGCGACCTCGACAAGTTCGCACATTGGATCGAAGCCGACCCGTCGGCGTTTTTCGTCAGCGTTTATCTCAGTTCGACGCGCAATCAGAATGCCCAGCTTGAAGACATCCTGGCTGCGCACGACGTTGATGTCAGCGGTCAGATCAACACGCGGCTCGCGTCCGGCGGCGTCGCCGTAGTTCCCGGCGGCGGGGGCCGTCACCGCGATCTCGTGACCCACGCCTGGGTCGATTACCCCATCATCGACCTGCTGCAGCGCCTCCCCGAGTATCGACGTTAAAGCATGCCGCCTTTCCGCAGGAGCGTCGCAAAACAATGAGCGGCCGACCGACGCGGCGGGGGAGGACACCGCATCCGTCCTTGACGTGCGGATGTGTTCCGGGTACCCAACCGGCAGACCGGGACGGTCTTCCCATGCAATTTTGAGTTGCGGCGGCCGTCAAGATTTTCCAAATCGGAGCGTAGCGCAGCCTGGTTAGCGCACCAGTCTGGGGGACTGGGGGTCGGAGGTTCAAATCCTCTCGCTCCGACCATTCTTTTCAAGGCGTTGCGAGATCGCCTGTCGGCGTCTCGCGTTTTTAGGTAGCGCATAGGTAGCGCAAGACGTGCGCTTGGTTCGTAAAGCGAAGTTCGCCTCTCGACTTCGTCCCATCTCATTTCACACGACTGTTGCGACATGTTTGCCCTTCGAGACACTGTCGTCACGTTTCAGTTTTCCTTCTCTCATCAGTAGGCCCAGGACGCTCCAGGCAAGATAGTCCTTAGAGCCGCCGCCATAGTCGCTCTGAAGCCCCAAAGCTTTCGAGGCATCTGAATTCGTGATGCCAGCCTGATTGGCCTTCGCGAGTTCAAGTATCGCTTCTTTCAGAAGAGCTACGCCGATCTGCGCCTTTTCTCTGACGCCTGTTGGCACGTTTAGAGTCTCTCTTACTCGACTGCGTATGCCAGAGGGCACTACAGCGTTGGTTAGTAGCCCACCAGTCGCTTCTGTCCCGAATGCAGCAATTAACTCGGCCTCTAGTCGTACAGCCTGCAACTCACTCAGGTCTTCAGCCAGTATGGTCACCAGAACATTCGATCCATTGTCGAGGATCGCACGTATTCGGAGACCCTTCGGAGTTTCGTCAGGCCTTACGAGGTGGTCGTATGCTCGGGTGCCGGTGCCCTTTCCAATGTAAAACGCGCGCGCTGGGTTAAGTGTAGGATCCTTGAGCGCGTAGACATAGTAGCCCCCATGCATGTCACCCAATCTAGCCTCAGAGATCTCAGCTCAGTCTAAGCTCGCGCAAAAATGCAGCTTTCAAGCTCCGTGTAAACGCTCGTGTCTGGTGTGGTCAGGGCAGCAAGATCGAGTTTGAAAGCATCAGTCCCATAATTGACGTCTACGCCACACAGCATCTTTAGGGCGTTTGCGTGCATCTTAACGTCGTCGTCTGCGATGTTCGTAATCAGCGCATCGTATGCAGTCTCGTCGAAGGACCTGCCATGCTTGGTGCAATAAGCGATCAGCAATTCTTTATCGAATAGATAGTTCTCGATTTCCCATCTGCGAAGAATTCGAAGCGACGCGTCGCCCTTTGACAGAGACTCTTGGCGTTCTGCCTCAGAAATAGACTTGCCAGACCCGAAGTCGCGATCTTTTAGGACCCAGATTTCAAGCTTGGGCAATGCCTTTGAAAGGACACGCAGAGCAATGGACCGACGCTGGTCCAATTCAGTGTTGCCGCCGCTTGACACAAACAGAGTTTGATCATGCGACTCGCCAAAAACTAAATTGTACACTTTCGCATCCAATCCAAGCTCTTTACCGCCTGAGCCTGGTACATCGCGACCTTCACAGTATATGAGCCGCTGAGGGCTCAGTAGTTCTGTGAGATCGTCGAGAGCGGTAGCAAAAATCGTCTGCCACACTGTGGGAGAGGGTTTCAGGGGAGCAAGGTCTATACGTTCCGAGGCGTATCGCTTGTTGGGAGGGAAATAGATTATCTGGCTCTTATCGCGCAGATCTTTCTGCAATGCGCGAAGGAAGCCGATGCTGTGTGTGGCGAGCCAGATCTGACAATTGGGTCCGATGAGAGAATCAATTTCCTTCAAGAGCTTGCGCTGGATCGCGGTGTTTATGTGCAACTCAGGCTCGTCGATAAGAAATATCGTGTCGTCGTAGTCGGGCTTGCGAAGGTAGAGATCAACAATGATATCGACTGCTTCCTTCTCTCCTGCAGAGAGATAGTTGAATTCAATGGGTGAAGGGTGGTCGGCCTTTTTGAAATATAATGTCCCCTGATTGTTCTCGACGTTGCCGAGGTGATCAATTTCGAGGTCGAGACACCGGTTGAGCGATTTGTTGATCTCGCCAATGATGTGAGCGGCTGCGCCCAGGAACGTCGAATTGCTCTCTCTAAGGTACTTGTTAAATGCTCCGAGGAGGCGTCGATAATTATCCTCCATCTTCTGATCGAGGTCAGCTGTTACCGATGCGCCAAATTCGTTCGTCCCAATCGCGGGTACAGCCTTGGTCGCGCTAATCTTGACCTGAGAATTGTAGCGATAGCAGCTTCTGAACGAAAACAGAGTGTTCTGTTTTTCTATGCCTAAAGCCTGCTTTTGTCGAACGACCTTATCGAAGGCGCCTTTGTCAAAATCCACAAGAATTGAAGAGGTGGTTGCGTAAGCTGCGCCGGTCATCGAATGATACTCTACCGCCCTTGCTTTACTTCCAATCATGCGCTGTTGGCTTATGTACTTGTAAAGCAATGCATCGAGCACACTGCTCTTGCCACAGCCGTTCGGACCAACGAGTGCAATTATGCGCTTTGGTGATTGCCCGAGGTCGATGATGAGATGATGGAACCGTTTGTATCCATCTTTGATTTCAACGCGCTTGATTAGCAAAAGCGGCCTCCTTTTTATCGGCACTCGATCTAAACAATGGTATCACCAAGCCCGCAGGTGTTGCTCCTGTACTTTTTTGAAAACTTGGGGCTAATTCTCCATCACTGCGTATGGTGTGACAGGCTCCCGATGTGAATCAAATCGAGTGTGTCTTGCTGATCAATTCTGAATGCAATATCGTGGGTAGTTGAGGATTATGATATGTTAGGCCGTATACTCGGATTTGCATTACTCGTCCTTCTCAATGCGGTGACGATTCAGGCAACCCATGGCCGTGCTGGCGAAATCTTAACTCCGCAGAAATTAATCGACTATGGTCAGATTAATGATGATCTTAAGAGCGCATGGAATCGCAAGTGTATGTTTCATCAAACGCGGGAATGTGCCGAGGAGCGATCTCAAATCGTATGGGAACCAACATTCTACAACATCTCTGGGTCAATTCGCTGTAAAGTGACTTATGTCGAAAACGCAACCAGAATGGAACATGTTGTTGACTATTCTTACGCAACTCGTGTCGTAAATCTCGATATCCCGAAAATGCTTGTTTGTAAGACTGATGCGGGAAATCGAATTCATATTGACGCTCAAAATGATGGGTGTGATGGGCCTTTTGGAATAGATCCATTAGCACCAGATCACGGTTCATCGCCTAGTGAAACACCAAAGAAAAATTTGCATCTTTGCGTCAAGCAGCCGGTTTATGTCGATGACATTATCACCGTCGAAACATCGGCGGCATTAGTCGATACGGGGCCTGGCGAAGGGTCGGGTAATATCGATGAACATACTCTTGTGCAACTCTTCATGGGTGGGGAACATGGCGCACCCGTCACAGTCAAGGTGCAGAAATGAGCCTTAGTCCAAATTACTCAAGATACGAGTGCTATGGTTCATCCTTTTGACTTCAATTTCTTCCTCGTCGGTCGTTTGGTGCTGCCTTTCGATGCGTTGCTAGCCTAAGCTTGCATGAAATCAAAAGGCATCCCCGATGCCGTCAGGAGTTATTGAAAACTCTTGTATAGGGATATGTGCCTTTGCACCGCTTGCCTGATGAATGAAGCAATCGAAAGGTGATTATCGGATGCGACTTTACGAAGGGCGTCCATTAGCTCTTCGTTACATAAGAAGACGAACGCCTTCCCATGTCGCGTGGCTTTACGATTTCTTGCTGTTGTACTTAGCGACAGTTTTCTGCCTCCTTATTTCCATTTCTAAATTCACGACGCTATCGACGATACGGGCGTACTCAGTGGGACTGAGGTGATGCGACTCAAGCATCCCTCTCATCGCACCTGAACATCTTTCTAACTGGGTTATCTTGTCTGGCGCTTCCATCTCAACATCCATATTTTCGGTGAATTAGGCAGTTTAGTTTAACGGCCGTATCTATTTAGGAAATGCTGGATATCTAAATCCCAAGCCAATGCCGGCATTTCGCGGCGTAAAGGTTGAGGCTAAACAATCATCAAAATACCTATATTATCGATGTTCGAGGGCACACTTATGCCGTTGATGGCACAAGAGTGCTCTGGGAATATTATCGCTGTCCCGAGTAACACAATGAATATGAGCAACTCTCGTATTCGAGAGAAAGGGCGGTTACGCTGTCTCCTTTAATGCTCAGCTTTAGTAACGCAGCCTACGTTTGCTATTCATCGACTCGCATAGGCTTGAGGGTCGCAAGTGTCGGCGTTGCCCTCTCGTGACGCTGCAGCTGCTATCAAGATATCAAGAGGTGAGCGTCTTTCGTGTAAGTACAGTACGGTCTAGCCCCCACATCTTCTGTGGCAGGTCTAAAAAGACAGCTTTCACCGAGCTGAGTTGCCTAGTTACCGCCTATTCGCGGGCCAAGGGGTGTCGAGTTTCAGACCACACCAAGTCTATGAGCGACGGGCGCAATATAGCGCTGCTATTACTTATATGCAGGCAGCGCTTACTTTGGGTCCCTGACGAAAGAAAAGAGTGAGTTATTACGTCGCGGCCCTAATGGAAAGTAATCCATGTGTGCTCGACGAATTGCGCCTTATATCCCGTGCAATTATGGGAGAATACGCAATCGAAGTTATGGCCACGGCGAAGTTGGTCTTTGAGAGGGGCGAGGAGACCGTCGAGCTTCGTCAGTTCGAGTTACCGTCTTTGTGAGCGAGAGGACGATTTAGTAACTTTCGGTTCTTCTGTAACCTTCCTGCGCGACGAGTTTGACCGTACCAAAGGCCGCTCAGAAACCGAGAATTTCCCTGCCTCCAGCTTAGTTACAATGAGTGGTAAGCGTCCTTGGCGTGTATCGCGTCCAATCTCTTTCAGCGAGGCGTTAATAGCCGTTTTCCAAGCCCTTCCACGTCCTCTGGCGTCATCAAGTGCGCTTTGCAGTGAGTGCTCATTCGTCTCGAGCAGAATGTCTAGAAGGTCACGCGCCTGATCCAAGTCCTTCTTCTTCTTTGCCGCAAACTTTCCTCGCCTTTCCTGAGCTATCAAAAGCTTGTGGACCGCATATCGCTCTGGCGGCGGAACTCTCACTAGGACGCCAGCGCCATACAAGGCGACAGCTTCCATACTGTCCTCTGCAAGATATTCCATAAACGTCAGTGCTTCGGCTGAGCAGCTAAGCTCTTCCACTAGGACCGGGCTTGTTCTGCCCCGACGATAGGTTGTGAGAATGTCGACTGAGAAGTTGGCGTTCGATCGAAACACCTTGGGCAGCTTATCATTGATGCTCATCTGAGCTTTGAAAGTGGGATCAGCTCGTTGAAGGATCTCTTCGATATCCTTCTTTTCTTCGTTCGCTACGAATGACGCGATTAGCAGATCGGCGTCGTTGGTCATAACTGCAGCACCCGGCAAATGGTATCCGAGTATGCAAGCGTAGGTTTGAAAGGCTGCCGTGCCTACCAGTGTCACGCCTTGGCTAAATAGCCCGGCGTTGGCAACGACCTCTAGAACGCGTCCCAAGTAGAGCGATGGCGCCGGAATACGCGCTTGCTTTAGGAGCGATACAGTTGATCGTAGAGCTTTAGCTTGTTCAGCTCCTTGTCTAAGCGCGGCTGCCTGTTCTGCAACTGCTGAGTCATCTGCTGGTCCAAGATAGGTCTCGGTTCTTTCTAAGCCATCTTTGTTGACTACGTAGAGATATTCCCTTCCACGGCGCTTTCGAGCGACCACAGAGCCATGTTCGTGAGTGGATGCTCGTACATTCTGCGCCAAGTCTGCGTAGAGCGTGACAAAGTTTAATGGTATCGGCTTCAGAGCCATGACCGCGTTGCCCACTATTTTGCAATTCTGTGGGCAACCGCTTTGCCCTGGTTGCCCACTATTTTGCATTTCTGTGGGCAACGTACAAGAGAGAGCAGAGAAGGCTAGCACTCCATGTTAGTTAGCAGGTCAATATGCGCAGCCCATCTTTGAAGAGCGTCTCGCTTTTCATCGAGGTAGTCGTGTCTGTCGTATATTGCTGCGACCGAGCTTCTCACTGAGCCCTTATGGTTCAAAATATGGTCTGCGACGTGAGGCGGGACCTTTAGCGCTGCAAGCCCTGTATTCACAGTTCTGCGAATGTCATGAATGGTCCAATTCTTAGTTCCGCTTAGCTTGTCTAGACGCCTCTTCCACTTGCTGAAGCCAGAAACGGCCTTATTCGACCGGCCCCGCGCTGGGAACACAAGTTGGTCGTTGAGACACGGGATCTCTTGAAGCACCTCAACAGCGTGGCTGGTCAAGGGCACAAGATGCACTCGCTTTGATTTGTTTGAGAGGGAAGGCTGGGTCCAAAGGCCGGTGTCTAGATCGATATCGACCCAGCAGAGCCTTGATACCTCGCTTCTTCTTTGACCTGTCAGCAACAGCAGTTTGATCAGCGATCCAAAGGGGTAGCCAATTGAGTGGGCGGCCTTCCAGATACGCGCGACCTCTTCGTTGGTTAAGACCCTCTCACGTGAGTAGGTTTGGGCTGGCTGCTTCAAACCTGCGCAAGGACTGATGCCAAGTTCCCCGCGCTCTACACACCAGTTGAATAACCGGCGCAAAGCAGCGAAGGCATGATTGGCAGCGCTTGGGCCGTTTTGGACGACTAACTCGTCCAAAGCCTCAGCTATGTGATGCTTCGATATGTCATGCAGATGCATGCTCTTCCATCGAGGGCAGAACTCACGTTCCAGGATCCGCTCGGTCTCGTTCCAGGCCTTTGTGTTGGGCTTGGCATACTTTTCGATAAAGGCGGTGGCGGTCGCTGGGAAAAGGCTAGACCGGTAGCGCTCGCGTTCAAGCAGCTTCCTAGCCTGAGGGTCTTTGCCTGCGGCAACGAGCTTGAGGGCCTCACTTGTCCACTGGCGCGCACTCTTTAAAGAAACGACCGGATATCGACCAATCGTGTAGCGCCTAGGGTGGCGGCCAATGCGATACAGGAAAACGAACGCCTTGGTGCCGCCAGGCGACACACGTATTGCCAAACCTCGTGTGGAAGGGTCGAAAACCTCATATTGAGACGCACGAGGCTTGAGGTGCTTGATGTCGAGATCGGTCAATGTGCGAGATGTCATTGTGACTGCCCCGCCTTCGAAGGGGCAGCAACTCGCGTTCTGCTAGGTAGCGCATAGGTAGCGCCAACCCTGCGCTGTACCATGCGAGCCTTCCCTGCAAGATTTGAAAATATGTGACAAATCAGTCGGTTAAAGTGAGTGGTCCAGGGGGAGAGTAGCGCAGCCTGGTTAGCGCACCAGTCTGGGGGACTGGGGGTCGGAGGTTCAAATCCTCTCGCTCCGACCATTCTTTTCAAAACATCGCGTCAGTACAGCATCTGCGCCAGGGCAGGCGTGATGCGTTCCGTAAGGGCACGGCCGTCGAAGGACACGAACCGGGCCGCGAACCCATTTGCCGCTGCGAATGCCGGCCCTTCCTCAGGTCCCAGCACAGTAAGCGCCGTTGCCAGCACGTCAGCGGTCATGCAGTCGTCCGTGACGACGGTGACCGAGATCAGGTCGTGCGCGGTCGGGAACCCGGTCCGTGGATCGACGGTGTGGGCGTAGCGGCGGCCGCCGTGCTCGAAATATCGTTGCTCGTCGCCGCTGGTCGCAACGGAAAGCCCTGCGAGCGCAAGCACGGTCTCGGGGTGGGTCCCATCAGCAACCTGTGTATGGCGCGGCCGTTCGAATTCCACCCACCAGGGCGACCCGTCCGGTTTTAGTCCTTCGCCTCTCAGTTCTCCTCCGATCTCGACGAGAAGATTGCTGACGCCAGCGACGCGCAGCACCGAGACGACCTCATCAACGGCGTAGCCCTTGGCGATGGCGCAGAGATCGAGCCGCACGCCGCCGGGCTGAAACACGCGCCGGTTTTCCTTATCGAGCGTCACGCTACGCCAACCGGACGCTACACGCGCTGCATCGAGCGCCGCCCCATCCGGCAAGCCGGGCGCAATGTGAAACGGACCAAAGCCCCACAGATCGACAATCGCGCCGACCGTCGGATCATAGGCGCCGCCCGTTCGCTCCGCCCAGGAGAGCGCGCTGGAAAGCACCTTGAAGAACCCGTCAGCCAAAGGATGCCACGTTCCGGCGGGCGCAGCATTGAAACGCGAGAGAGCCGATGCCGGATCCCACGGGCTCATCTCGGCGATCACCTGCGCCAGCACGCGTTCGATCCCGCATCGAAGGGCACCGACGTTGGCGTTGCGCGGGAGCGCCATCTTGGCGCTCCATGTCGTTCCCATCGTTTCGCCGCCGATCTGACACACCGACAGTGTGCGCAGCGCTGCGAGCGTCGCGGGTATCGGCGTTCGGCGCGGGATCAAGACCCGCCGCGCCGAAGCCGTCATTCCGGAAGCACCTCAAGCGTTGCCGCATACGTCGAACGGCGCTTGCTCGCTTCCTTGACGCTGGGCTTGTCGTCGGTGACGCTTGCTTCCATCCAGTATAGGCCGGCTTCAGGCCACTTGACCTTGAACACCCCATCCTTGTCTGTCGTCACCGAGAAATCGCCCGGCTGATTGCGATAGCGCACGCCGCCAGGCACGATCTCGATCTTCGTATCTGCCGCAGGCTTGCCGTCGAGCAGAAGCCTGAAGCTCGCTTCGTCGTTGGCCACGAGATCATTCGGGTGCGTGATCGGCTGCATTTCGAGGCCCTTGCCCACGGGCTTCAGAGCGGTCTCGTCGGTCTTGCCCGCCGTCACGAACGTTTCCATGCGACGCTGCGATTGGATCACGACAACGTCGCTCGCCGAGGCCGGGATTTCCTTCAGGTTTTCGACCTTGCCGCGCCAGCGCTTCTTCTCGCCATTATCGGTATACTGTGCCATCAGGCGGTCGTCGACGAGCGCGATGCGATAGGTGCCGGGCGCTTTCAGTGGAATGTCGAAGGTGCTGCGAAGCTTGCCGGAGTTCGCATTTTCAGGCGCGATTGTCGATCCATCCGGCGCCGTGATCTGCAGGCCGTCGAGGGGAAGAGGACGGAATTCAAAATAAAACAGATCGTTCGAGACCGCAGCGTCCACGGTGACGAACGTGTCTTTGGCAGACAAAACGGTCGCTGACGGCCGCAACCATGCCCGATGGGCGTCAGCCGCTGCCGGAATAAGAAATGCGAACGCCGCTGCGGCGTATACGAGACGTTTCATGGTTCGCGGTATCCCAGATTGCATCATGGTTTCGTGCTGATAGTGATGGTTCCGAGTTCGTGCTCGCCTTTGCCGCTGAGCGTTGCCCCTTTTTGCAGCGGCCATTGCACCGGGATCTTCACGACCTCGCGGCCGCCGACTTCGCGCGCTGCTTCGACGACGAGCTGGTATTGGCCCGGAGCAAGCCCGCTCAAGATTTTGTTCTTGTCGTCGTCGATGCTGATTGAGTGTGTGCCTGGCGCGCGCGTTGCGCTGGTCAGTCCATCGGCCGGGAGCTTCAACTCGCGGCCGGCGCGACGCCACCACTGGCGGAGGTCTTTAAGCCACTTTTCGCCTTCGTTGCGCTTGTTGGCGATGTCGTACCAAACGGCGAGGTTGGCAGCGACGTGCCGGTCCGGACCTTCAAGCCACACCGCCACATACGGCTTGTGGTACTCGGCAACATCGAGGCGAGGGACCTCGACCGAAATTTCGAGATCTGCGGCGAGCGCCGGCGTTGCAGCAAGACCGGTAAGCCCGACGGTCAAAAAGAGAGTTCGCATTCGTTTTGTTGCCTCGTGTGTCAGTGGATGAGCAAAATCGCAATCAGGATCGGGATGACCACGCCCAACCCGACGACCGGCCATGTGCTCGGTCGTCCGCGTGCGTACATTTGCAGGAGCAGGAGACCCGTCACACAGAATGCAACGCAGCACAGCGCAAAGACGTCGATGAAGATGCCCCATGCGGTGCCGACGTTGCGCCCTTTGTGTAGATCGTTGAGATAGGCGATCCAGCCGCGATTGGTCTTCTCGTAAGTGAGTTCGCCAGTTTCGCGGTCGATCGAGATCCACGCATCGCCACCCGGACGGGGCAGCGTCACATAGGCCTCGTCGTCCGACCATTCGACGTCGCGGCCGTCGACATCCACGCCGGTTGCGGCTGCGATCCCTGCTACGGTCGCAGCAGGAAATGGCGACCGTCCCTTTGTCGGAGCGCTTTCCAGCGGCTTCAGACTCGATTGATCAAGCGTAGCCTTCACCGTCGTGACTGAAGGCTTGGCTTCGATGCTCGCCGCATGATTGAGCGTAATGCCCGTCACCGCGAAAAGCAGCATCGTGACGAGGCTAACCGCACCGCTGATCCAGTGCCATTGCCGCAGCTGCCGCATCCATTCAGCACGCCGGTTGGAGCGTTCCGCGCGTCGCATCTGAGCATCTGGCACGTTGATATTCACGCTCGCGGCTCCCGCGCCGTTGGGGGCATATCGAAACCAATCCCGCGGATCTTCTCGATGGGGTGGTTGCGCAGCATGGCGAGAGCATCGCGGCGGTATTTATCAGGCGCCTGCGCCAACGACGCGCGAAACGATTTTTCGGCTTCGTCGATGCGCCCCAATGCGACGAGGTATCGTGCATGATGGAACTGGCCGCGGAAACATCCGCGCTGGGCGGCACGCGCAAACCATCGCGCTGCCGCTTGCGGCTTCGGCGCGCCGATCACGCCGTCTTCGCGAAATCGGCCGAGCATGTTCATGGCCTTGGGAACGCCGCGCCGCGCTGCGCTGACGAGCAACGATAGGGCGACGCGCGGGTCGCGATTGCCGCCGTGACCACGCGCCAGGAGCTTGCCGAGATTGTACTGCGCCCAGGCGTGTCCTTTATCGGCCGCGAGACGAAACCAGCGAATGGCTTCGTCCGGATCGGCGGCAACAGCCCAACCGCACTCATAGCAGCGGCCGACCATGTTGAGCGCGTCGGCATTACCGCTGTGAGCTGCAATCCTGAACCAGCGTAGCGCCGCTTCGGGATCGCGTTCGACGCCATGCCCCTCGTGCAGCATATAGCCCCACGCAACCTGCGCCTTCACCGCCCCGTTCACGGCTTCGGAGCGCACATATCGAGCCGCCGTCTCCGGATCGCGCGTGATGCGAAGCGCAAAGCCCTCTTCTGTTTCGCGGATGTAGAGCGGCTGATACCGAGCGCCTGGCTGGGGGATCGATAGCTCGAAATCCTCGTCTATTAAATCGTGTTGCATCACAGTTCAGCCCAGTGCCGCAACAGATTGTGGTAGTGGCTGGTCAGCCCCAACACGCCCGGCTGATCGTCAGGAAGGACGGCGCGAACGTCGCGGATCGCCGCGTCGAGATCGAACAGCAACGCGCGCCGCCCGTCGTCCTTGATCATCGATTGGGTCCAGAAGAACGATGCCCAGCGGCTGCCGCGCGTGATCTCTGTCACGCTGTGCAGGCTCGTCGACGGATAAACGATGGCATGTCCGGCCGGAAGCTTGACGGTGTGCGAGCCGTACGTGTCGACGATGACCAGCTCGCCGCCGTCGTAGTCTTCAGGCGGGCTCAGGAACAGCGTCGTCGAGACGTCGGCGCGCATGCGCATTCCGGCACCTGGAACGGCTCGGATCGCACCGTCGACGTGCGCGTGGAATTTCATGCCCGCGTCGTAGCGGTTGAACAGCGGCGGCAGCACGCGCAATGGCAGAGCTGCGGAATTGAACGTCGGATTACGACCGAGTGCACGCAGGATGATGTCGCCTGCCTCCATGGCCGCTTTAGAGCCTTCGCGGATTTGCAGATTATGCTTGGCACTGGCGGCCTGCTCGCCTGCCGTCTCTTTGCCGTCCACCCAGGCCGACTGTTCGAGAATGTTGCGGACGGTCGCTACCTCTTCCGGCTTGAGCACGTCAGGAATTTGAACAAGCATCGGTAACTCATAAAATGGTGCGCAGGAGGGCGTTGGGCGCCCTCCTGCTGGTTACGTTCACTGAGATCGCCGTGGACCTCAGAACTTCTTGCCGATCGTGAACACGGCGCTCGTGCCGGCCGATGGCGTGGCGCGGCTGCCGAACGATTGGTCGTAGTTCACGCGGTCTGTCAGGTTGTAGCCGTTGACGGCGAACCGCCACCCATCGAGCTCGTACGACAGCATCGCATCGAGACTGAACGTGTACGGGACGACGTACGCGTTGGTGTTGGAACCCGAGATGCTGAACATTTGGCTCTGGTAGATGAAACCGCTTCCGATGGTCCACTTTCCCGGACCTTGGATAAGCTCTTCCGACAGATTGTAGGTTGACCAGAGACTGACAGAGCTTGCGGGAACGCCGCCGATTTTGTTGCCGATGTTCTCTGGTGTGGTGGAGCCTGTGACCTCGCTGTCCAGGTACGTGTAGCCGACGTTCGCCGTCCACGCTTTCGTCAGCTGGCCTGCGAGGCCGACTTCGAAGCCGCGAACGCGCTGGGACTCGCCAGTCTGGATCAGGTCACCAGTATCCGGATCGGGCGTGACGACGCCGTTCTTCTCGACTTGGAAGAGCGCTGCCGTTAGGCCAAGGCGATTATTGAGAAGGCTCCATTTCGCGCCGACTTCATAAGTCTCGTTTTCTTCCACCGCGTTCCGAGGGACGGTGAGCGTGATCGGGTTCGTCGCGTTAGTGACGAACTGCCCGACCGGTGACGCTGATTTCGACCACGAGAAATAGTACGTCTGAGACTTCGTCGGCTCCCAGATAACGCTCGCTTTCGGGCTCCAATAATTGCCGGTCGAGGACGCATCGAGAGGCGGCGCAGCGTTGGGCTGCTGGAAGTTATAATCGAAAGTCGTCCAGCGAGCGCCGCCGAGAATAGAAAGTTGGTTCGTCAGCCAGACGCGATCGCTGGCAAACAAGCCAAGTTCCGTGCCGTCGCTCGACCGATCGTTCACCGGATTACGTTTGACCGGGTAGTACTGATAGAAGAATGAGCCCGGATCGCGGATCGGCGCACCGGCACTCGCGCCGGCCGTTCCCGACGGTCTCCCGAACTGCGAATATCCGGGGCGATCGTCCTCTTGATAGAACACGTCGATACCCGCGACGCTTTCGTGCTTCAGGCCGAAGGCTCTGAATTTCGCCACGCCGCTCGCGACGTTCTGGATGCCCCACGAATTCTGAATGATCGTCGGGTTGCCGCCGCCGTTGCTGACGTTCGGATCAAGACCGGCGAAGAACTGCGATGCGCACGTCGTCGTACCCACCGCGCCCGAGGAGCAGCCCGGAACGGTTGTCGCGAAATCTCGGTCGTAGAACGCCAATCGCGTGTCGTTATAGAACGTGATGGCGCTCGAAACGTCCTTGCGGAAATGCGACGTGACCATATCGACTTTCGTGTTGTCGTGGTCCGAAGCAATGCCGTAGAAATTCGAGCGATCGACCCCAAGCTCAGTTACGGGAAGGCCGCCCGTGGTCGCTCCCGGCCGCAAGACCATCGGCACGCCGAAGTCCGGTGTGCGATCACCTTCCTGATGCAGGTAGTTGAGCGTCCACGTCGTATCGGTGTTGAGACCGAAGGCGAGCGACCCCAGGAAGCCCCAGCGTTCGCTTTCGATGTGGTCGCGATCCGCAAAATCCTGGCTGTGGTACATGCCGACGGCGCGTGCCGCTGTGGTGTTGTTGATCTGTTTATTGACGTCGATGACACCACGATAAAAGTTATCGGTGCCGATGCTGAATTCGATGCTTGTGGCATCGCCGAGGTGAGCCGTCTTTTGACGAAGGTTGACGACACCGCCCGTTGTTCCCGCACCGAACGTTTCCGAAGACGAACCCTTGATGACATCGATTTCTTCGGTCGCGAAGCTATCGCGCACATAGACGCCGAAGTCGCGCAATCCGTCGACGTACAGATCGCCTTTGGCCTCGAAACCGCGGATGCGGAACTGGTCGCCGTTCATGCCGCCGCCACCTTCGCCGATGGCAACGGTGATGCCGGGAACGGCCCGCAACGCTTGCTCGACGGTAGTCGGATTCTGCTCGCGCAATTGTTTTTCAGGAATGACGTTCACGACCTGCGGCGTGTCCTGAACGCTGCCGGGGAGGCGGCCGATGCCTGTGCCTGCCTGTAGCGTATTGCCAGTGCTCGGCGTGAGTGCGTCAGTAGCCTGCTGAACCTGCTGCGCTTCTGTCGGCTGCGGAGCAGCGGGCGCTGCCGCGACAGGCGCGGCTTTTTTTTGAACGGCCTTTTTCTTTGCAACCGCTTTCTTCTTCGCCGTAACTTCAAGCGGCGGCAGGACCGCCTGTTCCTCCGCCGGAGCTTGTTGCGCTGCCGCCCCGCCGCTCGCGAGGACCATCGTTGCGAAGCCGAGCGTTAGTGCTCCCAATTTGGTGGCGTCGCCTGAACCATATGACAGCTCGTCCTCAGGCGATCTTGCCTCCCAAAAAACTTCCATTGCATTCCCCCCATTCCCCAAACGCAAAAACTGGAAGTCAGAAGAGTTTCCCCGGTCCCCATCTGGTTCCTTACGAATTTGCAAACAAGGGTACTTTACTCCTTCGGTCAAGAATTAAAATGCGCATGATTGATGAAGGTCTTAGATCGTTCCGATAACGCCACATTTTGTATGCGGTTCAGAATGCGGAACGGTGCAATTCAGCGGCCGGAAGACCTGTAACGCCGATCAGCGGACGTTGAATTTTATGGGGAGCGCAATCGTGCGAGCGGTATTCCCCGATAGCTGCGAAGCTTCCGCCATTTTTGGGGGCGCCGGCAACGGCGCGGCAGCCCGAAGCATGCTGACTGCTGCGTCATCGAGGATTGACGAGCCCGAACCTTTATAAATGCGCACGTTTGAAACGTTGCCACCGCCATCGATCGAGAAAATGACGGTCGCGACGCCTTCGACACGTTGGCTGCGGGCCTGATCGGGATAGCGCTTGAATTTGCTGATGTGCATGTAGAGCGCCTTCTGCCACGTCAACTCCGCGGCGTTCGGCTTGCGCGACATCCCTTGATTGGGTGCGGTTGCCTTCGGGCCGATTTCCTTGACGTCGATCGGTGGCGGCGCGGCAGCGAGCGAAGCAAGCATCTCCGGCTGCGCTTCCTGCACCGGTTTGTCCTCGGGCTTCTCTTTGACTTCCTCCGGCTTGACCTTCTCCAGCACGACTTCAGGATTTTCGACGAGCGGCGCTTCTTCCAGTTGAGGCAGATCTTCCTTGGGCTGCTCCTCCTTGACTTCCTCGGTAGCGGGCGTCGCGACGGAATCTTCCGAGGGCGCTCCGATCGCCAGATTTTCTGATCGCTCGGGCAACGCAACCGCCACAGCCGCGAGTTCCATCATCATCGCGCCCTCGGGGTCGGCATCGTCTTCGACCGGCGGCGAATGCAACATGGCGAGCGCTCCGCCGACATGCAGCGCCACGACGACGATCGCAGCGATCGTCCACCGGAACCGGCCGTGCCATGCTGGTTCAAGGATGTCGAGCGTCGTCAGCATGTCATTGTTGGTTGGTCGAAACTGAGTTGCCCGATGCAGGAGCGGACGTCGCGCCACCCGACATATCTTCCAGCCCCACCATCGCGATCTTGACATAACCTGCGGTGCGCAACTGGTTCATGACTTTCATCATCTCGCCGTAGGGGACCGTTTTGTCGGCGCGCAGAAAGATTCGCTGCTGACGGTCCGAGCCGGTTGCCGCATCGAGCGATGGCCCGATATCGCGGCGGCTGATCGCGTCGTTGCCGAGCGCCAGCGAGAGGTCGGCCTTGATCGTGAGGAAGATGGGCTTCTTTTGGCGCGGCTGCGGCTTGGCCTTCGCGACCGGCAGATCGACCGGAACGTCAACCGTCGACAGCGGCGCCGCCACCATGAAGATGATGAGCAGCACGAGCATCACGTCGATGAACGGCGTCACGTTGATCTCGTGGTTCTCGACGAGATCGTCGCCGCCGTCGTCCAGTCTTCCAGCCATCGCGCCGCCGCCCTGATTATTCCGCCGCCTGCTGCGCGAGTATGGGCTTCATGCCGCGATCGAGATCGCGCGAGACAAGCCGCATCACTTCGGCCGAGGCTTCGCCGATCAGCGCTTTGTACCGCGAGATCTGACGCGAGAAATGATTGTAGGTGATCACCGCCGGGATGGCCGCGATCAGGCCTGTCGCCGTTGCGAGCAACGCTTCGGCAATACCCGGAGCGACGATCGCAAGGTTCGTCGTCTGTGTCTCCGAGATGCCGATGAAGCTGTTCATGATACCCCAGACGGTGCCAAAAAGACCGATGAACGGCGCTGTCGATCCAATGGTCGCGAGCACGCCGGTGCCGCGGTTGATGTGCCGCCCTGCCGCTGCCGTCAATCCGTCGAGCCGCGACTGCACCCGTTCCTTGATGCCGTTCTTGTCCGCGATATCGGCCGAAAGACGCAGCTCTGTGATCGCAAGGTTGATGAACGACGACACGATGCAGCGTTTGGAGCGCGAACGTTTGCTGTCGCCGAGGCGTTGCGCGGCTTCGGCCAAGCTCGCCGTTGCGTTGATGCGTGAAAACGCCGAGACCAGCCGCCGCTTCGCAGCCGCCAGTTCGAGCGATTTCGCCAGCCAGACGGTCCACGTCGTGACGGACGCGAGGATCAGAAAGATCATGACGCCCTTTACGACGCTGTCTGCGGCAAGGAACATTTTCCACGGTGACAGGTCGTGCGGAAGGTCCGCTTTTTTCGGCGACGCGTCTTCCGCATTCGGTTCTCTCTCCGATAGCGCAGACGCAGCGCTGGTCGCCTCGGTCGATGGCGAAGCCGGCGACGCTGCAGCGTTATCAGCCGCAGCAGGCGTGCTTTTGGTGACCGCAGTCGCGGGAGCAGGCGTATCGGCCGGGGCGGGCACCGTCATGACCGGAGCGGGAAGAGCGGGCGCCGTAGCTCCGCCATCTTGTGCGGCTGGCGCCCCCACGTCCTGCGCCGTCGCGGGCATGATGCTAAACGACACCGTGCCGGAGACGCTAAGAATGACCGCAAGCAGTCGCCAAATACGAGGTGTTCCGAAAATACTGCGTAACGTCATTTTGTCGGGATGACCTTCTCTGGTCCCTCACTCTGCTGCGAGTGCGAAAAAGCTTAAACAAAACTATACTACTGTCGTCAAGTTTCTGCGGGCGACAAGAGGCGACACGCGACAAGGCGTCCCCACAGGCGAAGGGCATCGGCCAGAGAAGTGCGCGATCCGCAGGACGCGAATCCCGTGTCCGTCGCCATTGCACGCGCAAGCGAAAATACGGTCTGAGGCGAAAAAGGCGCCGCGGTTGGCACCCTGAGGCCGCGGTCCGGCCGCCGTTCGTGGCAGAAAGCAGGCAGACGCAGAAATTTTTGGATTTGCGGGTGGAAAAAGCGTGGACAACCTGAATCAAGGAGTTATCCGCGGCGCGCGGTTCCTGCATCATCGCATCTGTGGTTCTGTGGCGACGCTGTAACCAAAATGTCTTGTTGTCCTAAAATCGATTAGTGGCCCCTGACACGGAACGCGGCTAGGAGATACGGATATACTTTATATTTTTTTTGATATTAGGCGCATTGAAAGGCATCCTGCATGAGCCGACTGCCAATTTCATGCTTCATTATTTCTAAGGACGAGTCTGATCGCATCGTTCGCACAATTCGTTCCGTCAAATCTTGGGTCGACGAAGTCGTCGTCGTAGATAGCGAAAGCCGCGACAATACGGTGGCCCTGGCTTTGGCTGAAGGCTGCCGCGTCATTACGCAACCGTGGCTCGGGTTCGGGCCGCAAAAGCGCTTCGCCGAAGATCAATGCAGAAACGATTGGGTTCTGAACCTCGACGCTGACGAGGTGGTGACGCCCGAGCTTCGCGACGAGATCATCGGCATGTTCTCGGCAGGGCGTCCGGCTCAAATTGCGTACGCCATGGCTCTTGACCTCGTTTATCCCGGCGATCAGCGGCCGAGGCGTTGGGCGCGCGACCATTGGTACGTCCGGCTATACGATCGCCAAGTCGTCCGCTTTCGCAATTCGCATGTCCATGACACTGTCGTGATGGGCGGCCATGCCGTCGGCAGCCTTCGGCATTCGGTCTATCATTATTCCTATCGGAGCTATGATGACCTGAAGCAGAAGCTGGGGGAGCGTATGCTACTCTCGGCAAAGCACGCGCAGAATTCCTCTCAGGTGATGTTGTTCGCGCGGCTTCTGTTGGAAATGCCCATCAATTTTTTCAAGTATTACATCGTCCGCCGACATTTCACCGGCGGCTTCAAGGGTCTGAGATACGCTTGGATCCAAGGCACATACCGACAAGTCAAGATTGTCCATATGTGGCGCGCACGATGCGAAAAGAGCGCCTCGGCAGCGACCGTGCCGTGCAATGGGAACACCGGCCTCGAAGCACGCGCGGATATTCAGGGAGCAATGGTATCTCCTCGAACGGATTTTGGATTGTACCCAAAAACACCGCCAGCGGGCGAAATCTATGCCGAACGGGCCTAGTCCCGTCTGCCAAAGCGCACAGCAGCGGTCAGCGTCCCGTTCCCGCGAGCATCTGTAGCCAGTTCAGGACGTCGGCAGGCCCCTGAAACGAGGCTTCGTCCTTCGAGAAATTCTCGCCCGCGACTTTCAGGCCGAAGCCGCTCAAATCCTCTGCCGCCTGGAACGCATCGATATCCGAAATATCGTCGCCGAGCATCACTGGCGTCTTGTTCGCAAACTGCGGGAGAGACGCAATTCGGCGCAGCGCCCGTCCCTTCGAGAAGCCGACCGGCAGGATTTCAACAACCTTCCGCCCACCGCAGATCTTGAATTGGTTGGGATAGAGCGGAAGCAGCGCTTCGAGGAGATCGGTCAACGGCTGTTGCATGTCGGGAACCAGCCGGTAGTGCAGGGCGATGCCGCTGCCTTTGTCTTCGAAGACGACGCCAGGCAACTCATGCACGATCTTCTTGATCGCAGCCTGCAGTTCGGGATCGAAGCTCGGCGTCAACGTTTCGATCTCGCCGTCAGCCGCAAGTCGCATCTGTCCACCGTGAACGCCCGCGCCAATGAACTTCGAGGGACTGAGCAGGCGATCGGCTTCCATCAGCGGCCGTCCTGTGATGATCGCAACGGCGCCTGCAAGGCGCTGGGACAGTGAGCTGATGAGATCCGGCAAAATGGGCGGCACATGCACTGTTGATGGCGTCAGGGCGACATCGAGCAGTGTGCCGTCGATATCAAGAAAGATCGCAACCGGCTCCTCGGACGAAACAAGCTTCTCGACGTTCGCGCGCAGTGCCGCAGCGCGCTCGCGCGGCGAAATACCCGTATCGGTTTGCTCGACCCTCAAATGCTGCATTCCGAATGTCCTTCCTAGATCGGGAAACTGAGAAGCGCAGCTTCGCTTTCGTGCCCCAGTTCTCGCTCTAACACCGGCCGAGATAAAAGCCCCGTCTGTGTATCAATATGCTGCACGACGCTCGCGGCATTGATCGAAGCTGCGCTGAGCGCCCGTACGGCATCGTTCGTATCTGCAAGATAACATGCGAACGTGGCCGAGAACGCGTCGCCGGCCCCTGTTGTTGCCGCTGCGACGACATGCTGCGCCGCGCGGTAATGAAGATCTTGCCCTCTGGCGATGAACGCACCGTTCGCACCGTCCGTCAGCACGACGGCGCCGACGCCGAGCTCGATCAGCGCGCTCAGAAACTTGGCAAGCGTCATCTCGTATCCGCCGTTACGCAGGCCACGCTTGGCCAGCGGCGGGAGCGGATCGTCTTTACCGACGATCAGCGGAGCTCCGCCGTCTCCGAACGATTGCAGCAGTCGTGGCATCAGCGTCTGCGCTTCGGCCCGGTTCACGCACAGAATGTCGATATGTTTGAGGCTCTGCCAGAAATCGTCGAAGCGCGCCGTAAGCTGACGGATGCCGGGATTGACCGCAAGCCGCGCCCCGGCGCTTTTCGCGCGTTCCACGACCAGCGGATAGCAATCTGCCGACTCATTGCTGAGATTGGCCACGTAGACGAGCTGATGTCCGGCGAAGGCTTCGGCAGGAAAATCCTCCGGTCGCAAACGCGTGTTGGCGCCGCGGTAGGTAAAGACGGCAGCGTTGCGATCATGCGAAGAGATGATGACGGATGAGCCCGTTGGCTCGCTCTCGTCGGCGGCCAGCCACGTGATGTCCACGCCTTCCGCGCGCAGCAGGCCGCGCACGATTTCGGCTTTGTCGTCATGACCGACTTTTGCGATGATGGATGTGTTATGGCCGAGCCGCGCCGCTGCGACCGCAGAGTTCAGCGCGCCGCCGCCACCGCTCGACGCGATCTCCTCGACTTCGGTTTTCTGGCCCTCTTCGAGAAGCAGAAACGAGCTCTCGGCATTGCGCATCTTGATCTGTTCGATCTTGTCACTTGCAATCGTGACGATCGTATCAACCATTGCGCCGCCAATGGTGAGGACGTTCATCGCTGTTCCGAAGCGGCTCCCATCAGATCGCTTGGCTGTCGGAACCATTGATCCATCTCCGGACGCCACAACCGCGCGCCGCCCGAAATGCCGGTGGAGGGCGGCACCACGCTAGCCCAGGGCGGAAGATCGAACGTCAGGCGCCGCGAGTTTCCGCCACCGATGTAAAGGCGGTCAACGTTCGTCAGGCCCTGCACGGAACTCAAGACATACTTGGCACGCTCATTCCAAGCTTCGAGGCCGAGTTCAAGATAGGCCGCGTGTCCGATGTAGCGATCGTAGTTGATATCGTCGCGCGCGTGATGCTGTCCAAGCTCCAGCCCGAAGAAGGCCGAGCCGTTGACGAACAGCGCACATCCCATACCCGTGCCGAACGTCAGGACGCATTCGCGGCCTGGCCCTTTGGCGACGCCAAGGCCGTAGACGATGGCATCGTTGAGCACGCGCACCGGTGCATTGAGCCTCTGAGTGAGCGTCTGTTCGAGATCGAACTCGCTCCAATGCGGCGTCCCGAGATTGGGCGCGGTCTTGACGTGATGTCGCCCGACGACACCCGGAAACCCCACGGAAACACGCCCAAAAGCCGGAAGCGATTTTACGACGTCGACGATGAGATCGACAATCGTTTCCGGTGTCGACGGCTTTGGCGTCTGTGTCGTGATGAAGTCCGAGATCAGCGTGCCATTCTCGTTGACGGTCGCGGCTTTGATCAGCGTGCCGCCAATATCGACGCACAGAATATTTGGGCTTTTGATGATCTCATCCGATTTCGGAATGCTGATTTTATCTACCGTAACATTCATCATGTCCCCACATTTGCCGATAGCCGGCTGTCAGTGGTGTTTTTTTTAGTTGCGCGTTGCAAGCGCTCGAGCGCCTTTCCCATTTCAGGCGGCGATTTCGGCGATCGTGCGATACGACGCTGGCCCGCTTTAAGCAGCGCCGAAAAATAGCTGCTGCCCCACGCATCCGCATCGCTCTTGCAGACGGTTTTCATCAGCTTCTGGTAACGCTGCCGCCGTTCGGCGGGCGTCATCTCCAGGGCAGTCTTGATGCCCTGAGAGATATCGTTCAGGTCATAGGGATTAACGAGCACAGCGTCCGAGAGTTGCTCGGCGGCGCCCGCAAACTTGGACAGGATCAGCACGCCCGGATCGACGGGGTTCTGCGACGCGATATATTCCTTCGCGACGAGGTTCATGCCATCCATTAGCGGCGTAACGAGGCCGATGCGCGACGTTCGGTAGATATCGCGCAATTCGCTGCGCGGGATCGTGCGATGAATGTAGTTGATCGGCACCCAATCGAGTTCGCCGTAGCGGCCGTTGATCGAACCGGCGAGCGATTCAAGCTCGGCCTTGATGTCCGCATACGCTTCGACACTCTCGCGTGTGGGCGGCGCAAACTGCGAAAGCACGACGCTCCGGCGATACTCGGGAAAGTCTTCGAGAAATTTGCCGTAGGCTTTGAATTTTTGCGGCAGTCCCTTCGTGTAGTCGAGCCGGTCGATGCCGATGATGCGATGGATATCGCCAGCCTCGCTCGCCGCCAAGGCTTCCTCTTCGCCCGGCCCGAACGCAAAATCTTTCGGGTCGATACCGACAGGGAAACAGCCGATGTCGAGTTCGGTATCATCGACGCGGATACGCCCGGAAGGCAACAGCCTGCCATAGACGCTCCGCTGCAGGAAATCGATCAGGTTGCGGACATCCGACTGCGTCTGCAACCCAATAAGATCATAGGCCCCGAGCGCCCGCGCAATCTCTTTGTTCTCCGGGATCGCAAGGAGTGACTGCGCCGGACCGATCGGGATATGCAGAAAGAAACCTATTGGATTTTCGACGCTGAGCTTGCGCAGCTCTCGCGCCATCGGCACCAAGTGATAGTCGTGTATCCAGATAACGTCGTCGGGCTTAAGCAGGGGAGCCAGATGGCGCGCAAACCGCGCATTCACTTCGACATAGCGCGCGTAATATCCGGCTTCGAATTGCGCGAGGTCGAGGCGGTTATGAAAGACCGGCCAAAGAACTGAATTTGAATAACCGAGATAGTAGTCGTTGTAGTCGGCTGCCGTGAGCGGCTCTGTCACCGTCGTATGTCCACCGACAGTAATAGACTTGGGCTCGGGTTGATCGGTCTCTTCGATTTGACCGTCCCATCCGAACCAAAAGCCGCTTTGGCGTTCGAGGGTATTGTAGATCGCGACACCGACACCGCCTGCCTGTTGGGCAGCGTTGAAGTCGATGACGCGGTTAGAGACCATGACGAGTCTGGCCAAGAGACCTCCTTCCACGGGCGCGAGGAACTGATCGGATACCGGCCCCCCCACGCACCACCACGGAGTATAAACCCGCGAAATTGCGACAGGTTCCCTGATTTGTTTATCTCGCGTTTATTTGTTCTTGATATGTTCTTTGGCGCCGCAAAATGCCCACAGCGAGCCTGTGCTGCGACGTCCGTGTCGGCCTCGGCAACGTCCCGAACTCTCGCGTTCATCGGCAATTCATGCTACGGAAAAGTCTGTGTAAATCTTTGGGGGGCTGGGGCGCCTTTGCTGCGTCACTGGCGTGGAATGCAAAATGGAGGCGCGGGCCGTTCGTGCAACGAATGGTTCAACTCGTCGACAACCTGATCGAACGAGTTTTTCCGCGGCTGCGACGTAAGCCGCAATATGCATATCCGTTGGGGTTGGCAATTTTTGCAGTCGCAGCGCTGGCGCGACTGGGGCTGTCCCAATGGCTGCAGGACAATACGCCGTTTCTCACGTTCTTCATTGCGGTTCTGCTGGCGTCACTCATCGCCGGAACGGGACCCGGCTTGCTGGTGGTTGTCGCGTCCTTCTTCGCGGGATGGTATTTCTATCTGCCCGGTCCCGGCTGGCTGCCGATAACCAATGCGACCGTCGTCGCGCTTGTGAGCTTTTCGCTTCTTTCGCTTTTGATCGTCGCCGTGGTTCACATCTTGAACAGCAAGGTCGAAGGCCTGCTGAATGAGCGCTCACGCAATGAAGCATTGCTGCAGGACAGTGCTTTGGGTGAAATGCAACTTGAACAGCTCAATGTCGAACTACGCCACCGCCTGAAAAATACATTCGCCGTCATTGCTGGACTTGTCGGCCAATCAGCCCGCTACACGCGCGATATCGATCAGTTTGCGGCCGCGCTTGCAGGCCGACTTTCGGCCATGGGTAACGCCATGGATCTCGTCGCGACGCGCAACTTCCTCGGCGCGCCATTGAGCGAGCTGATCTCCGAAACCATGAAACCTCTGGTGCCGCCGGGCTCAGCGCGTTTCGTCATGCGCGGGCCAGAAACGATTGTGCCGGGTGACGTTGCCAGCGCGCTTGCTTTGACGCTGCACGAATTGGGCACCAACGCCATCAAATATGGCGCGTGGTCGAACGATCGCGGGAGGGTCACCGTGACTTGGACGCTCACCCGCCTCGACAATGACGACAGCCAGTTCGAACTTCTCTGGAGTGAGCGCGGCGGTCCCACCGTCAGCGCTCCCGAACGGCGAGGGCTCGGAACGACGTTGATCGACAGTGGCTTTCCGACCGCACAAGTCGAAAGACAGTTCAACGAAGATGGCGTCCAGTGCCGGCTCGTCGCCGTATTGAAACAGGCCACGACGCGGCGCACGCGCGGCCGTGCTTCATCTCTGCATTGAAGCATCTGCGAAACGTCTTATCCGTTGACGTCGAACGCTCCGCCGCCGTTGCTGCGTGTAACGGCGGAAACAATATCCCGCTCGCTTCGGCTCTGTTTGTGGCTGCCTTCGGCGTCGTCGTGATGCGCCGCCGCTGATCCGGTCCATGCGTCTTCCCACTTCCGGGAGAGCGTCATGCCGGAATTGATCAGCCCGGCCATAGAGTACGTCTGCGGAAGATTGCCCCAAAGCTCGCCCGTCGAGGGATGTAGATCTTCGCTGAGCATTCCGAAAGAATTCCGGTGACTTAGAATTTCACCGAACAGCTCGCGCGCTTCATCTGCGCGGCCGATCGAGGCGAGCGCGTCGATGTACCAGAACTGACAGGCGAGAAACGCCGATTCCGGCAATCCGAAATCGTCTTCGGCCGCATAACGCAGCATCAGGCCGTTGCGCATCAGCTCGCGGCCGATGGTGTTGCACGTCTTGACGAAGCGCGGATCGTCGGGCGGCAGGAAGCCGAGGTCGGGCAGCAACAGAACGCTCGCGTCAAGCTCTTGATGATCGAACGCCCCCGTGAACGACTGGCGCTTGTCGCTCCAGGCACGCGCGAGGATTTCCGCGCGGATTTTTTCGGCGGCTTCCGCCCAATACGCCATCCGGTCGCCGAGGCCGAGGATCTTCGCGATCCGCGCCAGCCGATCGCATGCGACCCAGCACATGGTCGCGGAATGCGTATGGATGCGTTGACGCCCGCGGTATTCCCAAATGCCGGCATCCGGCTCGAGATAGAGCAAACGCGCCTGCTCACCGAGTGCCTCGAGTTCACGAAACATGCTGACGTCGCCCATTCGCGGCAGCCGCTGATCGATGAACATCTGCGTCGCGCCCAAGATCACGCTGCCGTAGGCGTCGTGCTGCAGCTGGTCGGACGCAAGGTTGCCGAGGCGAACAGGCCCCATGCCCTGATATCCTTTGAGATCGGGCGCAATCCGTTCCGCCGCGATATCGTTATGTACGATGCCGTAGAGCGGTTTCAACGGGCCTTTGCCGTCGGCGACAATGGTTGTGATGTAGTCGAGGTAATTCTCCATCGACTGCGTGGCGCCGAGGCGGTTCAGCGCACGAATGACGAAATAGGCGTCGCGAAGCCAGCAGAACCGGTAGTCCCAGGTGCGTGGCGTGTTGGGCGCCTCTGGAATGGATGTCGTAAGCGCAGCGGTTATTGCGCCGGTCTCTTCGAACGTGCAGAGCTTGAGCAGGATCGCGGCGCGAATGATTTCCGGCTGCCATTCGTAGCTGACAGCGAGGCCGCGCACCCACGCTACCCAGAAGTCGCGCGTGCGCTCCAGGAATTCGCGAGACAAAGCATCCATCGAGCTTTCGATCGGCTCATCGGAACCGATAACGAGCGTCATCGGATGCGTCAGCGCGAATGGCGTCTCATGCACGACATAGGAAATGGGAATGTCCGTCGTGACTCTAATGGCATTCGATCCGCACATATATCGGACATGGTTCGAGCCGTGCGAAGCGCTGGCCGCGACCTGCCCATAGCTGTGCGTCGGCCGAACGCGAACGGAAATGCGTGGCAAGCCGCGCAGCGGTTCAATGCGGCGCATGAGTTGCGTCGGATGAAACGAGCGGTCGAACCGCCAGAAGCGCGGCGCGAAGTCCGTCACTTTGACAGCTGCGCCGCTGTCCGAAATGAGGATCGTTTCGAGGATGCAGGTATTGCGGATGTAGCTCGACGTTGCCGACACTTGGCCTTCGAGCACGACGTCGCAAAAACCTTTCTCCTCATCGCCTGCGAGCAGGCGGCAGAAAATCGGATCGCCGTCGAGCCGCGGAAAACACCACCAGACGATGCGCGCGCCTTTGTCGATCAGCGCCGCGACACGGCCGTTGCCGATAGCCGCGACATCGAGTGAAGAACGATAGGAACTGGCAGTCATCGAATTCCCCGCGAGACAGGCTTTGAAAACGAAAACAACGTCCGGAATCTAGCGCGGGTTTTCCGCACCGCACAATGTCGCATGGCCGCACGTCGCAAGAATGCGCGTGAACGCCCGTCGTATCGGTTGAAATTATCCTTCACGCGACCTGATTGGAGGTGCTGGCGGCGTGTTGCTCATCGGCGCGAAAGGCGAGCATCTTGATGAGATCCGTTACGTCGCCCGGATTGTACGGCTTCTTCAGATGCGGATATTCCCGCAAGCGCGGCGGCAGGAACACGAGGTCGTTGTAGCCGGTCGTAAAGGCGAACGGGATCATCCGCCGATCGAGAATCTCGGCAATCGGCGCGCTGTTATCGGCGCCGAGGTTGATGTCGAGCAGCGCAATATCGAAATTGGTTTCCGTCGCTGCACGCAAGCCTTCCGAAAGCTGCGCATATGGCCCGACGACCGTGTGCCCTTCCGTTTCGAGATCAAGCTTCAACTGCATGGCAATCAAGGCTTCGTCCTCGACCAGAAGAATGCGGCAGCTCCTCGGGGCCGGGATGCTTGCAGCGGGAAGAGGCGTGCGCGCCTTTGGCACGATCGCGATATGGCGCGTGCCGACAAGCTGTGTGCGTGACGAAAGCTCACCTTGGAAATCGAATTGGAATCCTTCGGGCGAGAAAGTCATCTCAGCCGTGCCGCCGCATTCCGATGCAGCGCTGCGGATCACCGCAAGGCCGAAACCATTGCGCGCCGGCTTGCTGCAATGAGGACCTCCGCGCTCCTGCCACGAGAACGCGATCTTGTCGCCTTCCGGCGTCGTGATGCGCGACCATCCAACATTGACCTTGCCACCCGCCGTCGAGAGCGCGCCATGCTTGACCGCGTTGGTGACGAGTTCGTGCAGGACGAGAGCCATCGACTGCCCGAACTTGGACGTCAGACGAATGCGGTCGCCGTCGACGATGATGTCGTTCGTGCTGCGAGAGCGGAAGGGAGCGAGTGCGCCCTGCACGAGTTCGTGCAGGTCCACGCCCGTCCAGCTGCTCTGGCGTAACAGATCGTGCGCCGACGACATCGCATGAATGCGCCCGTCGAGCGCCGACGCAAATGACGCAACCGAAACCGCATTGGCGCTTGAAAGCCGTGCAATTGCCGCAACATTCGCGAGGATGTTTTTAACGCGATGGTCAAGCTCGGCCATCAGAAGCTGCTGATGGCTCTCCGCCGATTTGCGTTCTGTAATGTCGAGTACCGTTCCGAGCACGCGCTGCGTGTCGCCGATGTTGATTGCGCGTCCGCGTGCGAGAATCCACGAAATGCCGCGTGCGCTCGTCACACGATATTCGAGTTCCGCAATGGAGTCGGCATAGTTGGCCGTGCGGACATAGTTTCTGACCATCTCGCGGTCGTCATCGTGCACGACCGACATGAAGTCTTCAAAGCTTTGCTGTTCGGGAACATCGCGATGCAGCACGTCTGAAGTGTTCGCCGACCAGCGCAGCATCTGCGTTGTCGCATCGTATTCGAACGTGGCGAGTTTGGCGGCCTCGCTCGCGAGACGCAGCCGCTCGGAGCTTTCTTGCAGCGCCGCGTGTGACGCCTCAAGCTGTTCGGCGCGTTGCTTGACGCGTTCTTCGAGTTCGGCATTAAGGGCGTCAAGCTGACGTGTCTTGCGATAAAGCTCGACGAAAATCTGTACCTTTGCCTTCAGGATTTCCGGCACGACCGGCACGGACACGTAATCGACGGCACCGGTTCGATAGCCTTTAAGAAGATCGTCCGTCTCAAGCCGCACTGCCGAGATGAAGATCACCGCCGTCTTTTCGTGGCGAGGATGGTCGCGGATCATCGCGGCAAGCTCGAAGCCGTCGAGATCGGGCATGCACACGTCCATCAGGATGACGGCGATGTCCGTCTTGAGGAGTGCCGTCAGTGCTTCCTCGGCGGTCGTTGCTTTGATGAGCGTCGCGTCGAGCCCGTCGAGAATGGCTTCATACGTCAAAAGCTTTCCCGGCTGATCGTCGACCAGCAGGATGTTGACGGGTTCAATAGGAGCGGTTTCCGCTGGCATTAGTGTCCTCGTCAACGATGTAGCCACATTCTCAACGCCGACAAAAGTTGCTCAGTATCCACGGGCTTTGCAAGATAATCCGAAGCACCCGCCTCAAGGCACTTCTCGCGGTCGCCCTTCATCGCCTTGGCCGTCAGCGCGATAATGGGTAGACGCTGGTTCTTCTCGCTGCTGCGGATCTTCTGCATGGTCTGATATCCGTCCATTTCGGGCATCATGATGTCCATCAGAACGATTGAAACATCCGTCGTGCTGAGCGTCTCGATGGCTTCGAGGCCGGTCGTCGCCGTCAGTACCTCCATGCCGCGCCGTTCGAGCAGGCTGCTCAGAGCGAAGATGTTACGCGCATCGTCATCGACGAGCAGCACTTTGCGCCCGACCAGATAGTCGTCGGTGTCGTGCAGGCGCGACAGCAGTTCCCGCTTCTCCGCGGGCAACTCCGTGACGACGCGATGCAGGAAGAGCGCCGTCTCGTCCAATAGACGCTCAGGCGACTCGACCCCCTTCACCACGACGGTGCGCGCATATTGCCGGATCTGCAGGTTTTCGTCGCTCGACAATTCGCGCCCTGTAAATACGATGACCGGAATATCGCGCATCGTTTCTTGCCGGCTCATGTGCTCCAGAATCTCGAAGCCCGACATGTCGGGCAACTTGAGATCCAAAACCACGCAATCGACATTCTCGAGCCGGAGCGTGTCGATCGCCGATTTGCCGTCTTCCGCCGTCAAAATCTCGACGTCGCTTTCTTTGAGAAGCGTCGAAATGCTGAGACGTTCCGCCGGATCATCCTCGACGATCAGCAGTCTCTTGGTGGCGGTCGCCGAAAACGCCCCGATCTTGCGCAGCGCTGACTTCAATTGATCCGCCTGCAAAGGTTTCGTCAGGAACGAATACGCGCCGCGCGCCAGGCCATGATGGCGATCGTCGTCGAGTGTCAGAACTTGCACAGGAATATGCCGGGTGAGTGGATTGTGCTTCAACTGGCTGAGCACCGACCAACCCAGAATATCCGGCAGGTGAATATCGAGAGAAATCGCAGTCGGATTGTAATCCGTCGCCAGCGTCATAGCATCGACGCCGCGTTGGCAGACGATGCCCTTGAAACCGGTGTCGTGCGCCGAGTCGAGAAGTATGCGGGCAAAATTCGGATCATCCTCGACGATCAACAGAACCTGATCGCCGGCAACGATACTGTCGCGGTCATCCTCGATCGTGGATGGCAACAACCCCGGATGCGGCAGCGCGACGGGCGATGTCATATTCGCTTCAGACTTCGTCCGGACATCACTCGCAAGCGAGGCGTAGCGCAGCGGCACGTAGAGCGTGAAGATGCTCCCGACACCGGGTTCGCTCGACAATTGAATTTCACCGCCGAGAAGGTGAGCCAGCTCGCGGCTAATCGCGAGGCCGAGACCCGTACCGCCGTACTTGCGGCTGGTGCTCGCGTCGGCCTGCTGGAAGGCTTCGAAAATAAGCTTCTGTTTGTCGGATGGAATGCCGATACCAGAGTCCTGCACCTCGAATGCAACGATGGTCGGCGCCGTCGATAGAATGGGATGCTCGGAATTCCACTTGTTGCCGTTGGCTGGTTTGACGGCCAGCCGCACGAACCCGTCGCGCGTGAACTTGAAGGCATTCGAAAGCAGGTTCTTCAGAACCTGCTGCAGACGCTTGGAGTCCGTGAAAATCGTCTTACCGAGATCAGCATCAAACGTAACTTGGAAATCGAGACCGCGCCGCTCGGCTTCGTGGCGGAACGGCCGCGCCACGGCTTCGATAAGACCGCCGAACGCGACCTCTTCTGCATCAACCGAAACGGTGCCGGATTCGATCTTCGACAGATCGAGAATATCGCTGATGAGGTTCAGAAGGTCGGTGCCTGCGCCGTGAATCGTACGCGCGAACTCGACCTGTTTCTCCGTCAAGTTCTTATCCGGGTTATCGCTGAGCTGCTGCCCGAGGATGAGGATGCTGTTGAGGGGCGTTCTCAGCTCATGAGACATGTTGGCGAGGAATTCGGACTTGTAACGCGACGTCAGAGCAAGCTCGGCTGCCTTTTCTTCCACCGCACGCCGCGCCTGATCGATTTCCTCGTTCTTGCGTTCGACTTCGACGTTACGTTCGGCGAGCTGCTGTGCCTTCTGAGCCAATTCTTCGTTGGTCTTCTGCATCGCGCGCTGCTGATCCTGCAACTCGGCCGCAAGCTGCTGCGACTGCATCAGCAGGCTTTCCGTCTGCATCGTCGCTTCAATACTGTTCAAGACGACGCCGATCGACACTGAGAGCTGTTCGAGGAACGTCAGCTGCGCAGGCTCGAAGTTTTGCAGCGAGCTGAGCGAGATGACGGCCTTCAGCCGATCCTCGAACGTGATCGGATGCACGATGACGCTGCGCGGCGGCGCTTTGAACACGACGGAATCGATGTTCGTCGTCGGCTGCGGAATGTCCGTTAGCACGCGACGCTGCTTTTCGACGGCGCATTGCCCAACGAGACTCGAGCCAAGTCCCAGCCGTTCCGGGTAGGGCGCCTGCGTGTCGTCGGCGTAGCTTGCGAGCAGCTTCAGCTCGCGGTTAGTCGCATCGTACTGATAGATGACGCCCTGATGCGCGTTGATGAGCGGCACGAGTTCCGACAGCAGTTTTTGCGACACTGTCATCACATCGCGCTGCCCCTGAAGCATGCTGGTGAAGCGCGCGAGGTTCGTCTTGAGCCAGTCCTGTTCAGTGTTGAGCTGCGTCGTGAGACGCAGGTTGCCGATCATCGTGTTGATGTAGTCTTTCAGCTCCGCGACTTCGCCGCGCGCTTCGACTTGAATCGTGCGCGAAAGGTCGCCACGTGCGACGGCCGTCGTCACTTCGGCAATGGCGCGCACCTGCGTCGTGAGGTTGGCGGCCAGAAGGTTGACGTTGCCGGTCAAATCTTTCCACGTGCCGGCGGTGCCCGGCACGTTGGCCTGACCGCCAAGACGTCCTTCGACGCCCACTTCGCGCGCCACCGTCGTCACCTGATCGGCGAACAGCGCCAGCGTTTCGGTCATGTCGTTGATCGTCTCCGCGAGCGCGGCGACTTCGCCTTTCGACTTCACCGTGAGTTTCGGTTTCAAGTCGCCGTTCGCAACCGCCGTCACGACTTTCACGATGCCGCGCACCTGTTCGGTAAGGTTCGCAGCCATGACGTTCACGGTGTCGGTCAAGTCCTTCCACGTACCGGCGACGCCCGGCACGGTCGCCTGACCGCCGAGCCGACCCTCAGTGCCGACTTCGCGAGCGACGCGCGTCACTTCGGAAGCGAAGGCATTGAGCTGGTCGACCATCGTGTTGATCGTCGTTTTGAGATCGAGAATTTCGCCTTTGACGTCGACGGTGATCTTTCGCGAAAGGTCGCCGCGCGCCACAGCGGTCGTCACTTCGGCGATATTGCGCACCTGCGTCGTGAGGTTGGCGGCGAGCAGGTTGACGTTATCGGTCAAGTCTTTCCAGGTTCCGCCGACGCCCGGCACGACGGCCTGACCGCCGAGGCGTCCCTCGGTACCGACTTCGCGGGCCACGCGCGTCACTTCGGCAGCGAACGACCGCAGCTGCTCGACCATCGTGTTGAGCGTTTCTTTCAGCAGCAAAATTTCGCCGCGCACGTCGACGGTGATCTTCTTCGACAGGTCACCGCTCGCGATGGCGGTCGCAACTTCGGCGATGTTACGAACCTGGGCCGTCAAGTTGCCGGCCATGAAGTTGACGTTGTCGGTGAGGTCCTTCCACGTACCGGCGACGCCCGACACCTGCGCCTGACCGCCAAGCTTGCCTTCGGTGCCGACTTCGCGGGCGACGCGCGTCACTTCGGAGGCGAAAGCATTGAGCTGGTCCACCATCGTGTTGATGGTGTTTTTCAACTCCAGAATTTCGCCTTTGACGTCGACGGTGATCTTTCGCGAAAGGTCGCCGCGCGCCACAGCGGTCGTCACTTCGGCGATGTTGCGCACCTGACCGGTCAGGTTGCCCGCCATCGAGTTGACGTTGTCGGTGAGGTCCTTCCACGTACCGGCGACGCCCGGCACCGCGGCCTGTCCGCCAAGCTTGCCCTCGGTGCCGACTTCGCGGGCGACGCGCGTCACTTCGGAAGCGAAGGCGTTGAGCTGGTCGACCATCGTGTTGATCGTGGTCTTGAGATCGAGAATTTCGCCTTTGACGTCGACGTCGATCTTCTTCGACAGGTCACCACGCGCGATGGCGCCCGAAACCTCGGCGATGTTGCGCACCTGTGTCGTGAGGTTCGACGCCATCGAGTTGACGCTGTCGGTCAAGTCTTTCCACGTACCGGCGACACCCGACACCTGCGCCTGGCCGCCAAGCTTGCCTTCGGTGCCGACCTCGCGCGCCACGCGCGTCACTTCGCCGGCGAAACCATTGAGCTGATCGACCATCGTGTTGATGGTCTCTTTCAACTGCAGGATTTCGCCCGAGACGTTGACCGTCACTTTCTTCGACAAGTCGCCGCGCGCAATAGCGGTGGCGACTTCGGCGATGTTACGCACCTGGCCTGTGAGGTTGCCGGCCATCGAGTTGACGTTGTCGGTGAGGTCTTTCCACGTACCGGCGACGCCCGGCACCGCAGCTTGGCCGCCGAGGCGACCCTCGGTTCCGACCTCGCGCGCAACGCGCGTCACTTCGGATGCGAAAGCGTTGAGCTGGTCGACCATCGTGTTGATGGTATTTTTCAACTCCAGAATTTCGCCTTTGACGTCGACCGTAATCTTGCGCGAAAGGTCACCGCGCGCCACGGCTGTCGTCACTTCGGCGATGTTGCGAACCTGTGTCGTAAGGTTCGCAGCGAGCAGGTTGACGTTGTCGGTGAGGTCCTTCCAAGTGCCGCCGACGCCCGGCACGACGGCCTGACCGCCGAGGCGACCCTCGGTGCCGACTTCGCGAGCGACGCGCGTCACTTCTGCAGCGAACGATCGCAGCTGTTCCACCATCGTGTTGATGGCTTCCTTGAGCTGCAGGATCTCGCCACGCACGTCGACCGTGATCTTCTTCGACAGGTCGCCGTTGGCGACGGCAATCGTCACTTCGGCGATGTTGCGAACCTGAGCCGTCAGGTTCGAGGCCATCAAGTTGACGCTCTCGGTCAGGTCCTTCCAGACGCCGGTCACTTCGCCAATCTGGGCTTGGCCGCCGAGCTTGCCCTCAATGCCGACCTCCCGGGCCACGCGCGTCACTTCCGAGGTGAAAATCGACAGCTGCTTGATCATCGTATTGACGATCGTCGCCGACCGCAGGAACTCGCCCTTGAGCGGACGACCATCGACGTCCAGCCGCATCGGTTGCAACAGGTTGCCCTGCGCGACGGCTTCGATCGTGCGCGTCACCTCGGTCATCGGCTGCAACAGGTCGTCGACAAGGCCGTTGATGGACTGTTCCATCTCGCCCCACGCGCCGAGCGCCAGGCCGAGCCGCACGCGCTGGTTGGTCAAACCTTCGCGGCCGACCGCATGGCCCAAATGCTGGAGCTGATTGGCCATGCGCTGGTTTGTAATAATGATGTCGTTGACGGTGTCGGCGATCTTACCAGCCAAGCCGTCCCAGTCGCCGCGCATGCGGACACTGAAATCGCCCTCCTTAACCGCCTGAAGTGTTTGGAGCATTTCGACGAGCACACCGCCCGAACCCGAAGGGTAGCGCTCGGATTCAACGGCGCTGATCTGCTCCGACATTCAAAACTCCCCTCGCGTCGCATTTTAACCCCGAAGAACGCTCAACCCCGGCAGTTTGTTCCATTGCCCTGCGGGCGCTCTCGGCCGTTCCCGCCGTTTATGATGACCGGTTCGGTAATAAGCATGGTCGGCTGCGACGCGGTCATCGAACCGCCGGTCTGCCGAGACCGTGAACTTGCGAAACTGCCGCAGCAAGCAGAACGAACAAGGTGGCCAAAGATTGGCTGACGCAAACGCGCTATCGGCCTGACGAGCTTTTGACGGCGTCTTCATCGTCCGGCACAGCTTCGCCTGGGAGCTGGCCGGTCATTTCCTCCAGAAGCCGATTACGGGCGCGGTTGACACGGCTTTTCATAGTCCCGACCGCGCAGCCGCATACGCGGGCCGCATCCTCGTACGAAAAGCCTTCCGCGGTAATGAGCAGCAGGGCCTCGCGATGGTCGGGCGATAGCCGCATCAGCGCTTTCTGCATGTCGTCGAATTCAAGATGGGTAAGCTGCGGCGGCGGCACGCTGGCATTCATCGCCGCATGATCCTCATCGAGCTCTTCACGCTGGGATTTCCGATAGTACGTGAAATAGGTGTTGCGAAGGATGGTGAACAGCCACGCCTTGAGGTTGGAATCCGGCACGAACGAGTCCTTGTGAGTCCAAGCTTTAAGCAAGGTTTCCTGGACAAGATCGTTCGACAGCTGCGCGTCGCCGCTCAGCGAATGTGCAAAGGCCCTAAGATTTGGGATCGCCTCGATCAGCGCGTCCCCGAAACTCTTAGTTTCCGTCACTTCTGCTGCTCCTTGGCCTCGAGCTTGCGGACAAGTTCGAGAAGGTCGTCGGGGACGGGCTCCTGGGCGATGGTGTCATACATCGCCCGCATGCGCTGACCGATGAGCTGCGCGGCAAATCCGGGAAGCTGCGGAAGAGGGCCTTTTGCGGCCTCGGGTTCCGGCTGACCTTCCGGTTCCGGAAAGTCGCCGTCCGTTCTCTTGCAATCCTCGGGTGCGTCGAGGCGATGCTGCATGACGTGATCTTGAGCCCTGTTGAAGATTGCGACCGGCCCCGATTGAGACAAACTTCTGTAACATTGTCAGCAGGGGGGCTCGTCTGCCGAACGTGGCACAAGAGATTTTGTTCCGGGTGGGAACCATCTCTTCCACAGGTTCGTTGTTGTTCCGGTAGAGATTGGCCATCGCGGAGGTTGCGCGGGCGGCATTGCCGCTCGCCAAGGATGAGTTTACTCATCCGCTTGGCTTGGGAGGTCCAAAGCTATGTCGATTGCGCAGACAATACGTGTGCACTTGCCTTATTTACGGCGGTTCGCGCGGACCTTGACCGGCGCGCAGCAGACGGGCGACGCCTACGTTGCAACGCTTCTCGAAAGTCTGGTTTCAACGCCGTCGGACTTCCCCACGAACATGCCGCCGCGCATGGCGCTCTATCACCTGTTCCTGAAGGTCTGGAATTCGGTCCGGCTCGATTCGAACGGCGGCGACGAAATGACCAGCGCGCTTGTCGCGGCCCAGCGGAAAATAAACTCGATCAGCTCGCTGCCCCGGCAAGCGTTCCTGCTGGTTGCGGTTGAAGGCTTCACCTCGGCCGAGACGGCCGCCATTCTCGAAGTCACCGAGCCCGACGTCGAGAAGCTGCTCGAGGTCGCAGGGCAGGAAATTGCTCATCAGGTCGCGACCAATGTTCTCATCATCGAGGACGAGCTGCTGATCGCGATGGACCTTGAAACCATCGTCACCAGCCTCGGCCATTCCGTGCAGGAAGTGGCAACCACGAAAAACGAAGCGCTCGCCGCTGTGAAACGCAACAAGCCGGGCCTCATCCTCGCCGACGTCAAGCTTGCCGACGGCAGTAGCGGCCTTGAAGCAGCCAAGGAGATCGTCGCCGAAGGCGAAGTTCCGATCATCTTCATCACGGCCTATCCCGAAAAGGTCCTGACCGGCGAACGCCCGGAGCCGACCTTCCTCATTTCAAAGCCGTTTCAGCGCGACACCGTCATGGCGATCATCAGCCAAGCGCTGTTTTTCGATACCAAGGCCCATCCTCGAACCGCGGCCGCCTGATATCTAAAGCCGGCGCTCCGAGCCTGGATATACAATCCAGGCAGTCCGAGCCCTTCCGGCAAGATTTTTTCCCATCGTAATAAAGTAACGCGCTTGTGAAGCCGGGTGTCCCGGCTTTTTCGTATGAGCGTTGGGACTGACAAAAAAACTTGGGAGTGAAGCGCAATGAAATTGGCACAGGGTCCTGTCTTCGCCGGACTGATTGCCGGACTGCTCGTGGGAACGCTTGGCGCCGTCACCGCCGCCAACGCGGCCAGCATTGCCGTCGGCAAAAAGCTGGAGCTCAAGGTCGACCCGGCAAAGATGAAAGAAGAGCGCAATCGTCTCTGGGCCAAGTACGGCGGCTGGTGCGCGATCCAGGATTGGCATCCGGCCATCGCGAAATGCGAGGAAACCACCGAGGGCGACGCCAAGGTCCGCATCCTGACACTAAAGGGCGGCGGCACGATCAAGGAAAAGCTGCTCGACGTGAAGCCGAACTTCTACCGCTATGAAATTCTCGAAAGCCCGCTGCCGGTCAAAAATTATCAGGCGCAGTTTGCCCTGACACCGGATGACGACGACGAGGATGAAATCAATTTCGCTTGGTCTGCCGTATTCGATCCCGCGGACGGTAAGTCCGACAAGGAATCCCGCGACGTGATCGATGGCATCTTCAAAGCCGGTCTCGACAACATCAAGAAAACGGCGGGCACCAAGCCTGACGATGACGACGACAAGAAGTAAGCGTCACGCGAAACGGTTGAAAAGGCGCCGCGCAATCGGCGCCTTTTTTTTTCGCTCGTCGAGCGATCATGCCTTTAGCGTTTCGATCGCGAGGCGGATGAGGTCAGCGGTCCGGTCGACGCCGAGCTTCACCTTCATCTGCGTGCAGATATTGGCGACGGTTTTGTACGCGATTCCGAGATTTTCGGAGATCGCCGTCATGCTCTTGCCCTGTCCGAGCATCCGAAGAATCTCGACCTCGCGGATCGACAGCGATTGCAGCGGATCGTCCGACGAAATCTGGCTGACCGCGATGCGTGACGCGAGATCTCTGTCGATGTACTGCTCGCCGGCGCGCACCTTGCGGATCGCCGCGATCAGCTCTTCGACCGGCGCGCTTTTGCTGACATAACCCCGCGCTCCGCCGCGCAGCGCGCGAACCGCATAGATCGGCTCGTGGTGCATACTGAAGACGACGACCCGCGCGTTGCCGTCAGTGGCGAGAATTTGCCGGAGAACTTCAAGGCCGCCGGCGCCTTCGAGATTGAGATCGAGCACGACGACGTCCGGCCGCTCTTGCCGGTAGACGGTGAGGGCCTCCTCAATGCCGGACGTTTCCAAAACGTCCGCTTCGAAATGTGCCACGAACAGCTTTCTCAGCCCCTCGCGCACAACACCATGGTCATCGACAATAAGTATTTTCATGCTGCACTCGTGGTCATGTTTTGCTGGCCATCATTCTTATTTCGCGCCAGCGGCAGTGGAATCTCGACAATCAACAACACGCCTTTCCCCCCTTCGCGATCGGCAATGCGGAGACGGCCGTCAAGCGACGCCACGCGCTCTCGCATTCCTGCAAGACCAAATCCTCTCGTTCCATTCACCGTAATTCCCGAGCCGTCGTCCGATACGACGATCCGCAATGCGCCATCGACGCGCCGCGCCGTAAGTCCGATGGCGGAAGGCTGCCCATGCCGCACGGCATTGCTCGTGCCCTCCTGCAAAATCCGAAAAGCGACCTCCTCGATGCCGATTGGAAAACGCGCGTCCTCGATGTCCATCGTGAAGTTGATGTTGGGTCGTCGCGCCTTCCAGAACGCGACCAGCTGCTCGACCGCGATGACCAGTCCCTGATCGATCAGCAGCGCCGGCCTGAGGCGGCTCAGAATGGCGCGCAAATGCACCTGCATGTGCTGGACCGACTGGCGAATGGCCTTGCTGCGTTCGACGACCTCATCGGAGGCGTTGCGCGAGGCGAGGAGAGGGATCGCCTGCGCATCGACGTCGGCGGCGAAAAGAAACGGGCCAATCTCGTCATGGAGATCGCGGGCGATCTCGGAACGCTCTTCTTCCTGTACGGTCGAAAGCTGCTCGTTGAGGCGATGGTTATCCTGCTCGGACGCTTGCAGCTGGTCGGCCATGCGGTTGAAAGCCTGATAGATCAGTTTCAGGTCTTCGGGACCGGATTCGGCGACGTGGGCCGTGTAGTCGCCTTTCCCAACGCGGTCGAGCGCAGACGAAAGCTGTTCCAGTGGTCGGAGCGCCCGCCCGAGCGTGGCGTAGATCAGCGTCAGCACAATCGCGCAGAAGCTTGCGATGATCAGGAATTTGAGTTTCAGATCTTCCCAGACCTCGCTGACTTCATTGTGCGGATCGGCCTGTATTTGAATTGTGCCGAGATCTTCGACGCCCTTTGGGAGTTCGAACGTCCGTGCCCTCTGCTCGCCGGCAAGAAGCCCGAACAGCCAACTCGGGGGAGGATCAAACGGCTTTTCGAGACGCGACACGCTCGCAATCTTCCCGGCCGGGTTGACGAGGCGAGCAACGATGTGCCGGTCGCCATCGAACGAGGAGATGATCCTGCGAACCTGCGTGTTCGCGTCGGGACCTGGCACGACGGACGTCAGCGCATCGCCGACGGCGCTGCTCGCGACTTCCATGGCCGACGACATTTCAAGATCGATCTTGCGCAGCCCATAGAGGTACGTCAGCACGCCGCCACCGATAAGGCAAAGCGCGAGGACGAGCGCGACGAGCGCGAGAAGTCGGCGTCTCAAGGGCATTCGTAAAGCAATGCAAACAATTGTAACATTGTAACTTCTTGGCCCACGCCGATGTGTGCGTCAAGCAAAGTTGCCAAAGCGTCGGTCGGCGAATGGCAAAGAACCTGCATTTCATCGTTTGTAAACGAATTCGAATGCCGGAGCGTACCATTTCATGACGCCGTATTTTCGTTCCTACGCCGCCAACTTCAATCGCATACGCCTATTGGAGATGATCGACTATCGCGAACCGCAAACGAGCCGTCGCGAAATGCAACAATTACCGACGATATGCGCGCAGGAACGAGAAATCCGCGCTTTTTCCGATCTGCAATTCGTTGCTGACTCGAAGCGCAACGGCGTCCTTTCGGGAATTATTCCCTGATTTGCGGGAAAAGTTTCCAGTCGCAAGCCCAGCGTCTTTACCCGGTTTTTGCTATTGCGAGGCTTCGATGATGCGCCCTGTGAATTCGTCGGGCGCGCGCAATTGTCTCCAATCTTTTCATTTCCATTAAGCACTTGCTAACTTCGCCAGACGCTTACTCGGGGCATTGCCGAAACCCCGGACTGAGCCCTGAAAGTGATGCCGTCGCGTGTGTCTGCGTTGCCTGAACCCCGTCAAGCGCCGACCATAACGGAAGCGCTGAAGCAGAAGGCTATGCTGCTCCTCCTGTTGAGCGCATTTGTCAGTACGGTGACATATGCGGTGCTCTCGCTGATCGCGCCGCAGTATGAAAGCGAAACCGCAATCGCCATCCAGCCGGAAGGCGCCACGTCACCGGCTGCAATGGATCAGGCCGCAATCAGCACCTACATCGGCGCTCTGGAATCGTCTTTCTTGTTGCGTCCCATCGCTGATGAGCTCGCGCTCTCTAAGCAGCCCGAGTTCAACGGCGCGCTGGGGCCGGTCGATCTGCTTCATGCCGCGCGGCGCGCGGTCGGATTGGACAACGACGGCGGCGGTGCCAACGAATTGACGCGCGTCGTCGCGGCTTTGCGCAACAGCCTCGACATCCACGGCACGAATGACCGTCACGCTATCGTCATTCGCGCGACGTCTCTTGATCCTGCGCGCGCTGCCAAAATCGCGAATACCATCGCCGACAAATATGCCGCGATGCTCGCGCAAGAGGCCAAAAGCGTGCAGATGGGTCTCTATCGCGCACCGGATGCGCCCAAGAATAAAGCGGCGGCACCGCCCGTCGCGCATATCCTATCGAAGGCCGTGGCGAACGCCGTGCCCGCCTACCCGAAGAAGATCGAGCTTTCGGTCGTGGCAGGCGCGGCCTTTGCGTTGTTCGCTGTCGCGTGGATCGTCGTGACGACCGCGCTGCGCGGACTGCCGAAGCGGCAACCTGCAAAACCATCAGCCCCGCACGTCGATGCGCCCGCGCCAAAGCCAGAACCGCTTCTGGAGACCAAGCCCGAGATCGCGGACGAGCCCATGCTGGCTGAGAATATATCAGAGGCCGCTGCACTGCCCGCCGAGCCGGATGACATCGCCGCTGTGCCATCCGCCATGACGCACGATCAATCCACCGCCTTTACTGAAATCGAAAAGCTCGCCCTCCGCCTCAAGGCGCAGCGGCCGTCGGGAGGCGGACACCGCACACTCATCACGTCGGAGAGCGAGGACGTCATGCCCTACGAGCAAGCGCTGGAGTTGGCGAAAGTTCTCGCTGGCTGCGGCGCGCAAACAATCCTGATCGATTGGAGCCCGAGCGGGAAAGGATTTGCAAAGGCAGCCGGGGTCGAGGCGAGCGTGGGCTGGAACGATCTGTTGCAGGGCCGCGCAACCTTCGACGATATCATCCATCGGCTGCCCGGCAGTCGCACTCAAGTGATTGCTAGTGGCGTTGCGCTTCCGTACGGCGGTCGCAAGTTGGACGCCGACCTGCTGAACCTAGCGCTCGACGCCTTGGACGAGGTTTATGACCATATCGTCGTGACAGGACGTCACAACGAAGCGCGTGCATTGTTCGAATGTATCGAAGGCCGTTTCGATGCCGGGATTACAGTCGAGCCGAATGGCGACGGCACGTCATCGTCGAGCGACGCAACGACCTTCCTGAGTTTTGACGTCACCGACATCGATATCTTGCATTATCGGCGTCCCGAGCCGGCCGTTTCGGCCATGACGCAGCGCATTGCCCGTGCGACGCGCGCGCGTGAGTTAGCCATTCAGCACGCCTAGCCGCGTTCTCTGTTTCAGCGGTCGGGACGTTGCATCCAGCTGATGAGCCACGCGGCCGGGAGCGTCCACAGCAGTCCGGCGACCGCGTAATAGACAAGCTCCGCAAATTTACTGACGTTGCGAACCTGCAGGACAACCGCGACTGCGACCGCCAGGACTGCATAGATGCCCACGAGCAAAAGCAGAGCTACCGTGCCGAGAAGCTTTCTTTTGCGCTGCGTCATAGCTCGACAATCGCCCGCGTTGAAGCCCGCGCCGCATGGGCGCATTGCTCCGCCTCAATGAAAGAGTATCACACCCCGATTAAACGGCTTGAGGATATGCCCCGCCGATGAGCACGATGCAACTTTCCGATAATCGCGGCACGACGGCCCAAAACGGCAAAGACGCCGGTCGGCGCTCCGTTTCGCTCTGGCTTTGGTTCGTGGCCGCGCTGGTGCTGGCGATGGTCGTCGTCGGGGGCGCCACGCGACTGACGGAAAGCGGGCTTTCGATCACCGAATGGCAACCGATCCTCGGCGCGATCCCGCCGCTGAACGAAGCCGACTGGATGGCGGCGTTCGACAAGTACAAACAGATCCCACAGTACACGGCCATTCATGATGGCATGTCCCTCGATCAGTTCAAATTCATTTACTATTGGGAATGGAGCCACCGGCTGCTCGGCCGTGCCATCGGCTTCGTGTTCGCCATTCCGTTTCTGTACTTCTGGTGGACCGGCAAGCTGAAGCGCGGCACGGGAAAGAAGTTTCTCGGCATCCTCGCTCTGGGCGGACTTCAGGGCTTCATTGGTTGGTACATGGTCAGCTCCGGTTTGAGCGAGCGCATCGAAGTAAGCCAGTACCGGCTTGCGCTGCATCTGGTGACGGCGTTCATGATCCTCGGTCTGCTCGTTTGGGCGGCGCTCGAAGAATGGCCGCGCGAGGAGCGCATCACGGGCGAGGTGGCGACGCCGTTGATCAAGCGTATGGCCGCCATCATCGTTGCCACGGTTCTTATTCAGGTCATGCTCGGCGCTTTCGTGGCGGGGCTCAGGGCTGGGTACATCTACAACACGTGGCCGTCGATGGATGGTCAGTTCATTCCCAGCGACTATTGGATCAAGCCTGCTTATCTGACCTTCTTCGAAGGTCATGCCGCCTCGCAGTTCAATCATCGCATGGTGGCGTATCTCGTCGCCGCTTTGGCCATTTTCCAGATTTGGCTGACGACGCGCACGCCAGTCGATGATCGCATCCGCCTGACGTCGCAATGGCTCGGCGCCGCAGTCGTCTTCCAGATTGCGCTCGGCATTACGACGCTGCTGCTGCACATGCGTCTCGACCTAGCCCTGTCGCATCAGGCAGGCGGCGCGATCGTTTTCATTCTGGCGGTCGTGCATTTGCACGCAACGCGCCGCGCTGGGATCGTTCCGCGCGATTACTTCGCCGCCCGCGGTCGCGCATCCGCCTGACGTTTCGCTCGCTCAATCTCCCTCCCCTTGACGGGGAGGGGCGACGAGCTTGTTTCGAGCGAAATGCGAATGCCGCTTACAGGCCGAGCATCAGTTTGATGTTCTGAACGGCCGCGCCGGCCGCGCCCTTGCCGAGATTGTCGAGCCGCGCGACGAGCACCGCCTGATTCAGCGCAGCCTTTCCGAAGACGTACAGTTCAAGCTTGTCCGTTCCGTTCAGTGCTTCGGCTTCGAGGCGGTTCATCTTCGCCGATGGCTCGGCGATAACGCTCACGTACGTACTGCCGCGATAGTGCTCTTCCAGCACACGCTCGATATCGCGCAGGCACGGCTTGCCCGGCAGTGTATCGAGATGCAAGGGCACGGAGACGAGCATCCCTTGCCGGAAGTTGCCGACGCTCGGCACGAAAATCGGCCGCCGCGATAGACCCGAATACCTCTGTAGCTCGGGCACATGCTTGTGCTCCAGGCCGAGTCCGTAAAGCTCGAACGACGGCGCCGTACCAGCCTCATAGGCTTCAATCATCGTCCGTCCGCCGCCCGAATACCCCGACACGGCATTGACTGTGATCGGATAGTCCGGCTCGATGATGCCCGCGTCGACCAGCGGCCGCAGCAGCGCGATCCCGCCCGTCGGATAGCAGCCGGGATTGGCGACACGCATCGCTCTCCGGATGACGTCGGCGTGGCCGGGCGTCAGTTCGGCGAAACCGTAAGCCCAGCCTTCCGCGACGCGATGCGCCGTCGAAGCATCGACGATCTTCGGCGCTTGCGCCCCGAGTTCATCGGCAAGCGCCACGGTCTCGCGGGCAGCATCGTCCGGCAGGCACAGCACGACGAGATCGACGTCGCGCAGCATATCTGCCCGCGCGGCACGATCCTTCCGCTTGGCCGGATCGATGCTTTTAACGTCGATACCGGCGACGCCAGCCAGCCGCTCGCGGATTTCGAGGCCGGTCGTTCCGGCCTCGCCATCAATGAAAACCCGCGCGAGCTTCGTTTGTGTTGCGGTCGTCATCCTAACCACATCCCGATGCGATGCTTGATGCCTTCCCAGATCGTTTCCGAGCAGCCGATGCCATAGTTGGCACAGGCGATCCGGTGGCTATCGCGATAGATCATGTCGAGCGCAACATACAAGATGATGGCAAGGCCGACCCAGGCGATCCAGGGATAGCGCGCGAGCAGCTTGGCGATGTACGTCGAGGCAACTGCCATAAGAACGATGGCGATCGCCAAACCGATGATGAGGACGAGCGTCGATTCACCCGCCGCGCCCGCGACCGCAAGCACGTTGTCGAGCGACATTGAAAGGTCGGCGAGGATGATCGTCCAAAGAGCGCCCCAGAACGACACCGGGTTCGGATGCGGGGCGCCTGAGGCGAGGTTCTTTTCGACCTCGTGAATGGAATGCGTGTCGGCTTCGACGATCTGCTTGTACATTTTCCAGCACACGAACAGCAGCAGGATGCCGCCTGCAAGCGTCAGTCCGATGACTTGCAGCATCTGCTGCGCGATGCCGGAGAAAATGATCCTCAGGATCACGGCGCCGAGGATGCCCCAGAAGATAACCTTCGTCCGCATCGACTTCTCGACGCGGGATGCTGCCATGCCCACCACGATGGCGTTGTCGCCCGCGAGCGTCAGATCGATCATCAGGATGTTGAACAGCGGCACGGCGTGGGTCCGCCACCAGTGCGGTGAGAGCAGTAAGCCGATGTCCGTTACAAGAACCGTCCATAGGTCATGAATGCCGTTTAATACTGCGTCCATTCTCTCTCCGAACCCCCCGGTCCTTAAGCCTGTGCCACAACGGCCGAAAGCCAGTGGCTATGTGGCATCACGGCGCCTCTGCGACAACCCTTCCGAGCCAGAAAAGCAAACAGCCCGCCAAGGTGGCGGGCTGTGCTTTCGTCCCAGGCGATCGCTGTTTGATTAGCGCTTCGAGAACTGGAACGACTTACGAGCTTTCACCTTGCCGTACTTCTTACGTTCGACAACGCGGCTGTCGCGCGTCAGGAAGCCCTGCTTCTTCAGCACACCGCGCAACTCCGGCTCATAATAGGTGAGAGCCTTGGAGATGCCGTGACGCACGGCACCGGCCTGACCCGAGAGACCGCCGCCAGCGACGGAAATACGGATATCATACTGCGTGGCGCGGTTCGCGAGATCGAGTGGCTGCTGCAGAAGCATCTGCAGAACCGGACGTGCGAAGTAGGCCTTATAGTCTTTCTCGTTGACCGTGATCGTGCCCTTGCCCGGCTTCAGCCAGACGCGAGCGACGGCGTTCTTGCGCTTACCTGTTGCGTAAGCGCGGCCGAGCTTGTCGAGCTTCTGCGTGCGCACCGGCGCCGCTTCGGGCTCCGAGCCCTTGACGGCCGCGAGATCGGCGAGGGTCTTTGTTTCGGTAACCATGGATATTAGACCCTCACGTTCTTGCGGTTGAGCTTCGCGATATCGAGCTTTTCCGGGTTCTGCGCTTCATGCGGATGCGCGGCGCCCTTGTAGACGCGAAGGTTGCGCATGATCTGGCGATGAAGAGGTCCGCGGGCGAGCATGCGCTCGACGGCCTTCTCGATGATCCGTTCCGGATGCTTGCTGTCGAGAATCTGCTTCGGCGTCCGTTCCTTGATGCCGCCCGGATAGCCGGTGTGCTTGTAGTAGACTTTGTCTTCGCGCTTGGCGCCGGTGAAGACGACCTTCTCGGCGTTGATGACGACGATGTTGTCACCGCAATCGACGTGTGGCGTGTAGATCGGTTTGTGCTTGCCCTTGAGGCGCGTCGCGATGAGAGCGGCGAGGCGGCCGACAACGAGCCCTTCGGCGTCGATGAGGACCCACTTCTTCTCCACCGTGGCCGGCTTGGCGACATAGGTAGACATTATATTGAAGCTCCTTGGCGGATGGCTCCGCGCCCAGACGGCTGGTCGCGTGGCGTTCCGAGAAGCGGCGTGAATACGCAGAAATACCGATCCTTGGCAAGAACAATTTCTTGTTTCTAATATTATATAGCAAAATCAAATAGATAATAAATACGGTAAAATAACACCACATTGCGGTATTACAATACCACCTCACGCCGGTCCCAGCTTCCCCGCCGTGCAAGCCTTGTTCATGGGCGGTGCAGGGAGCATGGATTAAATCCCACACTGATCTTCGCGCGCCACACCGGGACCGAAATCTGAAAGCGGAACGGCGGAAGCTTTCTCGTTATCGTCCGAGTGGGCGTAAGAGGTCGCGGGGCAACAGGTCCGCGTGATGCGGAAAGTGTACTGGAGGAACACGATGTCGGTCTTTCTGGCCAAGGCGGCGCTGCGCACGATCATCGGGGGGCTCGCTCTCGCTGCCAGCGTGACACTGGCGAACGCCGAAGATGTCGCCGCACCGACCAATCCTCCGGCCGCGCAGGGCGATGCCAGCGGCTCGGACGCGCCTGCTCCCGACGATGTGAAGCAGATCAAGCTGACCGACGATCAAGTGACGCGCTTCATCGCCGCGCAGGCCGACCTCGCGGCGATCGCCAGCAAAATCCAGGCGGCGGGTGACAAGCCCGATCCAGCACTCCAGTCGGAACTCGAAGGCATCGCAAAGAAGCACGGCTTCAAAACCTTCGCCGAACTGGATGACGTCGCCGCGAACATCTCGATCGTCATGGCCGGACTGGACTCCGGCACCGGCAACTTCGTCGATCCGGTTGATGCGCTGAAAAAAGAGCGCGAGGAAGTCGAGAAGGATACGACGATCCCAGACGCCGACAAGAAGCAGCTTCTTGACGAGTTGAATGAAGCGATCGGCACGACGCCGCGCCTCCAATACAAGGAGAACGTCGAGATCGTGAAAGCGCATCGCGCCGAGATCGAGAAGGCGTTACAGTAGCGAAACGCTCGTGGACGGGCGTCACGCACGGAGTGCCCGAATGCAGGATCTTTCGCCCTTAGCTGCCCCGCTGGTCCTCGTCGAGACCGTTGAGCCCGGCATTGTACGGCTAACGCTCAACCGGCCTGCGGCGCGTAACGCGCTTTCCCGCGCTGTCATTCGTGAACTGCACGATACCGTCGAGCGTTTGGGCGCCGATCCGAGCGTCGCCGTCATTATTCTTGCGGCAAGTGGCAAGGTCTATTCATCCGGCCACGATCTGAAAGAAATGACCGCCCACCGCGTCGATTCCGATGGCGGCGAGGCGTTTTTCCGCGAAACGATGACGGCCTGCTCGGCAATGATGCGCGCCATCGTCGCCTGTCCGAAACCGGTTATCGCCGCGGTCGAGGGGCGCGCCACCGCCGCCGGCTGCCAGCTCGTCGCAACCTGCGATCTCGCCATCGCTGCCGAGACGGCCGACTTCGCCACGCCCGGCGTGAATATCGGCCTTTTCTGCTCGACGCCAATGGTTGCGCTCTCCCGCAACATCTCGCGTAAGCGTGCGATGGAAATGCTGCTGCTCGGCGAAGCCTTGTCCGCAGCGGATGCGCTGAGCTTCGGCCTCGTCAATCGCGTCGTGGCGCCGGACAAAGTCATGGACGAAGCGCTGAGCATGGCGCGCATCATCGCAGCCAAATCGAAGGCGACCGTCGCCATCGGCAAAGCGGCGTTCTATCGCCAAGCGGAGATGCCGCTTGAGGACGCTTATGCCTATGCCAGCGAGGTGATGGTCAACAATATGCTGACGGCCGACGCAGGCGAGGGGATCTGCGCCTTCATCGAAAAGCGTCATCCCGAATGGAAGGACCGTTGATGGCGGCGCGGCTTTCATTTGTCACACTCGGGGTGAGCGATGTCGGAAAAGCTCGGGCATTCTACGAAGCGCTGGGCTTCCGCCCGTCATCCGCGAGCCATGATGGCGTTGCTTTTTTCGATGCAGGGGGCGTTGTACTGTCGCTTTTCGGTCGCGAGGCGCTGGCCGATGACGCTGGCGTGGCTGCTACGAAATCCGGTTTCAGCGGCATTTCCCTCGCGCACAACGTCAGTTCGGAAGCCGAGGTCGATAGGGCTATCTCCGAAGCCGTGGCGGCTGGCGCGACGCTGCTAAAGCCGGGCCAGAAGGCATTCTGGGGAGGATACTCCGGATACTTCTCCGGCCCCGATGGCCACCTTTGGGAAGTCGCCTTCAACCCGTTCATGCCGTTGGACGCCGACGGACGGGTTACGCTGCCGGAATGAGTAGGATGACGATCGACGGTTTGGACGACGCCGAAATCCGCGCCATCCTTGCGCGCGTCAAAACATTTGCAGTAGTCGGAGCATCTCAGAAACCCGAGCGGGCGAGCTACGACGTGATGCGGTTTCTGATCGCCAAAGGCTACACAGTGAAACCCGTCAATCCCGCCATCGCCGGCAAGACCATTCACGACCAATCGGTCCATGCAACGCTGGCCGACCTTCCTCCGCCCGCCGACGTCGTCGATATTTTCCGCAACTCCGACGCCGTTCCGGCGATCGTCCGTGAGGTGATCGCCGAGAAGGGCCGTCTGGGCGTGAGCGTGATTTGGATGCAACTCGGCGTCATTAATGAAGATGCCGCAGCCGAAGCCCGCGCCGCCGGTCTGACCGTCGTCATGGACCGCTGTCCGAAAATCGAATTCAGCCGCCTGACGCGCCCATAATTCGACATTCTTTGGTTGGGTGAGGGGCCATGCCCCGGATATAAAGCTTATTCCAATTCGGTCCGAAGCCCTCCCCGCGTCATCCTGACGTCCTAATCTTCCGCAAGGCTATGCCCATTTAATCGCGTTAGCGGATTTCGTGGCTACCTCGCTGTTCCCTGCGGAACATTCAAAAGGCCGCCTAGGTAGGAGACTTTGCGTTCGCCTCGCAAATGGGGCATATGCCTTCTGAGATCCCGGAGCGATACAAAGATGAAGTCGGGTGCCTTGACGTCCGTGAAAATGCCAGCCGATTGGTCGGTCGAGACCATTCTTCCCATCGACTTTCAGGGCAAGGAGTTAATGCTCGAAGCGCACGCCTATCAGGGCGATAGCGAAGAAGAGCAGGTCCTAGCCCTCATCCATCGCGACCCGACGGCCGTTAACGGCTCGGCGCCGGTTCCCGTGGTCCGCGTCCACTCCGGCTGCGTTACCGGCGACATCTTCCATTCGCTCCGCTGCGACTGCTATCAGCAACTCCAGGCCGCGCTGAAGATCGTCAGCGAGGTGCCCTACGGCGCCATCATCTATGTGCCCTATCACGAGGGCCGCGGGATTGGCCTCTTCAAGAAGATCCAGGCCTACGCGCTACAGGATCAGGGCTTCGATACCGTTGAGGCCAACATCGAAGTCGGTGCTCCGATCGATAGCCGCGATTATGGTTTGACGGCGCGTGTCCTGCGCGACCTCGGCATGTCGGAGATCAAGCTGCTGTCGAACAATCCCGCCAAGGAGCAGGCGCTCAAGCAGCACGGCATCCGCATCGCCGAGCGTCTGCCGCTCGTCGCCGCGCCGAACAAGTTCAATCAGCGCTACCTCGACACCAAGCGCGCCCGTATGGCCCACAAGCTCTGATGTCTTGCCCTCTCCCGGTCTTGGGCGAGAGGGCCCCATCCTCTACAGCGCACATCACGCCACCGGTTCTCGCGGCTTCTCCGTCGTCTTCGGCACCGTGAAGCCGCCTTCGGCAACGAGCCGCGAGAAAAGCCCGCCGCGTTCCGCAAGCTCGGTGAACTGGCCGTGCTCGACGACTTTCCCCTGGTCCAAGACAAAGATCTGATCGGCGTCAGCAACGGTCGACAAGCGATGCGCAATGACGAATGTTGTACGCCCGGCGCGCAACGTATCGAGCGCCCGCTTGATCTTCGCCTCTGTCTCGGAATCGAGTGCGCTCGTCGCTTCATCGAGAATAAGGATCGGCGCGTCCTTCAGAATGGCCCGCGCAATGGCGATGCGTTGCCGCTCGCCCCCCGACAGCGCCAGCCCGCGCTCCCCGATGACGAAATCGTATCCGCCCGGTTTGCGCATGATGAAGTCGTGCGCTTCGGCCAGACGGCTCGCGTGCTCGACCTCGGCGTCTGTCGCACCCGGCCTGCCGATGCGGATGTTCTCGCCGATCGAACGGTTGAAAAGCCCCGCGTCCTGAAACACGACCGCGATGTTGCTGCGCAGCGATGCGAGCGTCACGCCCGCAATGTCCTGCCCATCAATCAATACCCGTCCCGAGCTGGGTTTCAGGAAACGTTGGAGCAAGCCAATCGTCGTCGACTTGCCCGATCCCGTCGGTCCGACAAACGCAACCGTTTCGCCGGCCTTCGCCGCGAACGACAAGTCAGTGATGCCCTGCGGGCTGCCGTCGTAGCGGAAGTTGACGTGATCGAACGCGACGGCGCCTTCGACGGCCGCAAGCGGCTTTGCGCCGGGCGCGTCGCCGACCGCGCCGACTTCATCCATCAAATCGAACAGAGCCGTGATCGTCGGCGCTTGCTGATCTATGCGCACGGCAAAGCCCGAAAGCTGATCGAGCTTCGAGATCAGCAACGTCGCAAAAGCCACGAAGCTGACGATCTGCCCGACGGTCAGCTCACCGCGCCCGACGAGAACGGCGCCCGCCGTAAAAATAACGACCATCGTCAGCGTTGCCGCCGAACGCTGCATCACGGTCAACACGCCCCACCACGTCAGCACTGGGTACTGAGCCGACAAAAGATCGTTCGCGAGTCCGCGCAGCGCATCGGCTTCGGCTTTGAGCCGTCCGTAGCTCTGCACCACAGTGACGTTGCCGACGACATCGACCACGCGGCTCGACAGCGCCGTCTCATGATCTTCGACCGCGGCCTGCCCGACTGCGGTCCGCTTGACGACGAAGACGTGCATCAGCGTATAGGCGCCGGCCAGTGCCACCAGGATCGTCGCCATCCGGACGTCCATGGCGAACGCCGTCGGCACCAGCAGGATAATGCCGAACACGGTCGCCAATTGCTCGCGCATGACGCCGAGCCACAACCAGAACAACGCGCTCATTCCCGACAAAATCGTTCGTATCGTCGCGCCCGAACCGCGGGCCGCGTGTGCGCTTTGCGGCAACGAGATCGTCTTTTCGAAAACGCTCGCCAGATGCGCGAGCTTCTGCCGGTGCGCCAGACGGTCGGCATTGATGCCGACGATGACGCCCGCGATAATGCCGAACAGTCCCAGGAGCGCCCAAAGTCCGATATAGACGAAAGCGCTTTCGCCTTTACTCAAGGCGTCCACGACGCGCCCGAACAGAATGGGCTCGGCAAGTTGCGTGACGGCGATGACGACGCCGGCAGCCGCAAGACCCATCGCCAGATATTTCTCGGATGCGAGCAGGGCGAGCGAGCGCGTGTAGATTGCGATCAGGCCAAGCGGTTTCGTCGTCATGTCGGGATGCTATGAGAGGATAATGGAGAGGGCATGGAGAACGCCGGTAAGACAGGTGAATTGCGCGGCATGCAAATCAACCGTAGACAGCTCAAATTGGCGGTCAGCTCTTCGGCTCCAATGCTCTTTGCGCTCGGTTTTGCGCCTTATAGCACGCTAAGACCGTATGACATCCGCTAAAAACCACGCAACGGGGATGTTTGACGCCATTTTAAGCGCATCGCCTGAACGTCCGTTCATCGTTGCCCAGCTCGGCCAATCCCTCGACGGGCGCATTGCGACGACACATGGCGAGTCACGCTGGATCAACGGCCCTGCGGCGCTCGATCACCTGCATCGCCTTCGCGCCCACGTCGATGCCGTCGTCGTCGGCGTAGGAACGGTGATCGCCGACGATCCGCAACTCACCGTCCGTCGCGTCGATGGCCCGCAACCCGTCCGCGTCATCATTGATCCGCGCGGACGCCTCCCGGCATCAGCACGTTGTCTTGCCGTCGGCGTCGAGCCATGCCTCGTTATCGGCGATCATGAACGCGTCGTTCCGGAAGGCGCCGAACTGCTGGTCGTCGCCTCAACGGAGGGACTCCTGGCGCCGTCCGCAATCGTCACGGCACTTTTTGCGCGCGGCTTCAGGAAAATTTTGGTGGAAGGCGGCGCCGCGACGGTTTCAAATTTCATCGACGCAAATATGGTTGATCGTCTTCATATCCTTGTCGCGCCAATGATATTGGGTTCAGGTATTCAAGGACTTTCGCTGTTGCCTGTCGACCGGCTCGGCGATGCGTTGCGGCCCGAAACGACAGTGCATGTTCTTGACGGCGGCGACGTGCTGTTTGATTGTGATTTGAGGCATCAACGGCGAGGCTAGCGGCCATGGCCCAAGATCCGAAATATGCTCTCCCGACCTACACGCCGACGGCGCGCGCCTTTCATTGGCTGATCGCGCTTTTGATTTTCATTCAGTTGCCCCTCGGCTTTTACATGTCGTACCGCGGCAATGAGATGCCGTCGGTCAATGAAAAGGGCGAACCGGTCAAAGGCGTCTGGGATGCGCTGACGGGCTATCTCTATAGCTCACATAAGTTGCTCGGATTGATTGTGCTGACGCTCGTCGTGCTGCGGCTGCTCTACCGGCTGACACAGGGCGCACCGCGCTCCGACCCGACCGTGCCACCCGCATTGACCGGCATCAGCCATCTCGTGCACTGGGCGCTGTACGCGCTGCTGATCGCGGTTCCCGTTCTCGGCTATCTGGCCATCTCATACGGCGACTTTCTCGATATCTTCAATTTCCGTTTGCCGATGCTGACAGTGAAGAATGACGACCTCTCGAAGGAAATCTTCGAGTGGCACGAACTGGGGGCATTTCTGATCATCGGCTTCGTTACGCTGCACATCATCGCCGCCGTCTATCACTATTTCGTCCGCAGGGATCGGGTGGTCGAGCGGATGATCCCCAAGCGGGTCGCCTGATAAAGGACGCGCTTACTGAGGCGCCGCGAACACGTCGGTGTGCCCCACGAACGCTGCGCTGCGCGGCACGTTCACCCACGTCACGATGGTCTTCTCATCGACGCCGCCGTCTTCTGTGACGGCGACTGCGTGGCCCCGCACCAACTCTTCGATCAGCATGCGATCGGCGCGATCGAGCCGCCACGGGCTTTCACCGGACAGCGCCAGATAGCCGTTGATGCGAAACTGATCGACGAGATGCGAACCGGCCAGAGGCCCGGCCGCGGGGCCAAAACCCTTGTCGTGCATCTGGTGACGCTGAAACGCCGCTGTCATTTGATTGTCGGCCGGACGATGTGGCGTCCACTTCTGCAAGCCGTTATAGACGAGCGTCGCGTAGAACGCCGCCTTAGCGCTGACGACGGCTTTCGCAAGTTCGCGGATATAGCTCTCGGATGTCAGGTCAAAAAACGCCGACGCCGTGACGAGCTGAACACCCTCGGCGATCAACGCTTGCGTGTCGTGTGCCAGATCCGCCGATTTGAACATGACGCGAATTTTGCGTCCGCTTTTCTCTAGCTCCAGCGCGTCGCCCTCGGTCGTGTGCGTGTCGGCCCAACGCGTGAGTTTCGTGCGCGCAGCATCGAGCAATGCCGCGTCGCGATCGACAAGCGTCCACGTTTGCCGCGATGGCAAAAGGTGCGCCGTCGCGCGAAGATTGGCGCCTGTGCCGGAACCAAGATCGAGGACGTTCAGTTCGTCGCGCAACGCCAAGCGAGCGGACACGGCGTTTGCGACTTGCGGATTACGCGCTCGCATATCGGCCGCCTCGCGCAGGTCGAGCCATTCGGCGGAAAAGTCACTCACGGTCGAAGTCCCAGAATAACGGCAGCGATCCGGCGAGCCGTTTCGTGCCAGGTCGGAAGCGTTCGGCCCGCTTCCCAGGCCGCATCAGCGAGCCGATCGCGGAGTTTTTTGTCGGTCAACGCACGTTGCAGCGCCGCTGTCAGTTCCGGCACGTTGCCAGCTTCGACATGCAGTGCGGCGGCTTCGCCTGCTGTGTCGGCTGCAGCCCCGCCTGCTGCGAGCACGATGGGCAGTCCACGCGCCATGGCTTCCGCCAGCACCATGCCATATCCTTCGAAAAGAGACGCCGAGACGAACAGATCTGCGCTCTCGTAAAAGCGGTCGAGCGTAGCCGGCACCACTTTGCCCGCAAGCGTAACGCGATCTTCGAGCCCGTGCCTGCGAATGGCCTCTTGCACCGATTCGACAGCTTGCCGATGACGGTCGAGCGCGCCCGCAATCGTCAGCCGCCAATCGATGTCGATCAGCGGCGCCAAGGCTTCGACGAGAAGATCATAGCCTTTGCGCGGCATCACAGCGCCAACTGCGAGGATCTGCAGCGGTGCGCCGGTTCCGGTTGCCCGCTGCGCCGGATCGGTCCCAGGCTGCGCGACGGTGATTTTCTCCGACGAGATCCCCATGTGATCGGTTACGATCCGCTTCGTCGCGCGGCTCGTCACGATGATGTGGCTGGCACGCCTTAGCGCTTGTTCTTCGCTGTCTTTCAATTCGACTTTGCGCGCATGCGGCAGGCCCGTTTCAAGAAACAGCGGATGATGCACGAGGCCGACGACGCGGCCCTTGATGGCATCGAGCACGTCGTTGGTGAAGGCGCCGAACGCCAAGCCATCGACGACGAGCACGGAATTTGCGGGCAATCCTGCAAGCGCCTGCCGCGCGTCCTCCAGATCGCTTTCGGTAGGATTGGGAAACGACGCGGGCAGCGCCAACACCGAAACCGGAACGCCGAACGCTGGAAGCAATTCCATCACACGGCGATCGTAGGCGTAGCCTCCCGTCGCCGTTTTCAAGTCTCCTGGAATGGCGAATACCGCTTCAGCCACCGATCGGTCCCTCGTAGCTCGCACGTGCCAGATCCGTTTCAGACAGCGTGACACGGATCCGCGCGAGCGTCTTTCCGTCGTCACCAAGCGCGCCGGACAGCGCCGCCGCCGCCATCTGGTCGAAGATATATTTGCAAATGAATTCGGTCGTCGTCAGCACACCTTTGAACTGCGGCAGGGTGTCGAGGTTCTGGTAGGCGAGGGGCCTCAACGTTTGCCCCAGGACGTCAAGCGCCGCGCCGATATCGACGACGACGTTCTGCGCCGTCAGCGCTTCGCGGAAGAACGCGACATCGACCACGAAGGTTGCGCCGTGCATGTTTTGCGCCGGTCCGAAAAACGGATCCGGTAGCGAGTGGGCGATCATGATGCGGTTGCGGACTTCGACGGAGAACATCTGAGCTTCTTCACCTGATGAGATTAATAGCGAATGACCGGCGGCAAGTCGGATGACGACCAGATCCGCGGCAACACCGATGGCAAATCGTCGAAATGCACCTCTTCCGAAACGAGCGCGTCGAGACGGGCGTCATCCAAGAGGTCAATGGCGCGCGCAAGGCGATCGGCGTGCTTCAGTGTTCCGCGGTGGCTCGGTGCGACGTGACCGACCTGAGACGATACGATTTTCAATCGCCGGCTGTGAAACGTGCCGCCAAGCCTGACCGTCACGGGTTCCGATCCATACCAGCTCATCTCGACGACCGTACCTTCGAATGCGCAGGCGTTTAGCGCCGCTTCTAGTCCGGCGCTGGTCGCACTCGCATGAAAGACGATGCGATTATCCGTTGGCACGTCCGATGGTGAAACGAACCGAATGCCGAGCGCTTCGGCAAGTCGTGCCCGTGCCGGATTGACGTCTAGGATCGCGACCTCCGTGCCCGCAATCCGCCGGGCGAGATAGGCCGTCAGCAGACCGACGATGCCGGCCCCGACGACGAGCACGCGGTCGCCAAGCGTCGTGCCCGCGTCCCAGTGGGCGTTGAGTGCCGTTTCCATGTTGGCGGCGAGCACGCCCCGGCGCGACGGCACGGCCTCGGGGAGCAGCGACAGCATCGTCTCCGGTGCTTGAAAATAATCCTGATGCGGATGCAACGCAAAGGCGCGCCGGCCGATGAGCGCCTCGGCGCCCGCTGTAACGACGCCCGTCGCCGAATAGCCGTATTTGATCGGAAATGAGAATGCTCCAGCCTGCAACGGCGCGCGCATGCGAGACCATTCGCTTTCCGGCACCTGACCGAGGGCGACGAGGCGTTCGGTGCCGCGGCTGATCGCGGAATACTCGGCGGCAATCCGCACATGGCCAGGAGGCGGCGGAGCAAGGCGTTCGGTCCGGATTTCGGCTACGCCCGGCTTGACGTACCAGAGCGCGCGCGCAACCACGATCTGGCCTTGGCTGCGGCGGGTCGGCTGGGCGTTGGGTTCGAAGGTGCTCTGCGGGTCATTCATTGCGAAGGATTGGGTCCGTAATGACGATCGGTGCCGAGCGCGACGGGATGTCGAAGGCTGATGCTGTGACAATAGTCGAGTGCGAGAGCCTTACGACCCCGGCGGGTCTCGATGCAAGAGCGACGCTGGCCCGGCGGCGTTGCACGGCTTTCATATTGAACACTGCAACCTGGCTCCTCATCGTGCTCGTCACGGCACACGCTCTTGCCCACGGTGGCTGGACGCTGATGTCGGCGATCATGGTCATATGCGTGGCACTCGGTGTTCCATGGCCGATTCTCGGCTTCTGGAACGCTGTCATCGGGCTGTGGCAGCTTCATGGGAGCAGAGCGCGAAAGCGGACGAAATCTAACGGTGAAGCGGCATTTTGGACATCCACCGGCGAACCGCAGCCGATCACGGTTAACACCGCCGTTTTGATGACGATCCGCAACGAGGACCCGGCTCGGGCGCTTCTCCGACTGAAGATCGTCAAGGCCAGCCTCGATCGCACATCCGATGCCGCGCGCTTTTCGTATTTCATTCTGAGCGACACCAACCGCGCCGACATCGCGGCTGAAGAGGAACGTCTGATCGCCGAATGGCGCGCTGCCGACGCGGATCGCGAGAGGATCGTTTACCGCCGCCGCACCGAAAACACAGGCTTCAAAGCCGGGAACGTCCGCGACTTCGCTGCGCGCTGGGGGGCCGACTATGAGCTAATGCTGGCGCTCGACGCCGACAGCCTGATGACCGGCGAAACCATCGTCGATCTCGTCCGTATCATGCAGGCGCACCCCCTTCTGGGCATCCTGCAAAGCCTCGTCGTCGGCACGCCGTCATCATCGGCGTTTGCGCGCATCTTCCAGTTCGGCATGCGGCTCGGCATGCGCACCTACACGATGGGCCAAGCCTGGTGGGTCGGCGACTGCGGACCGTTCTGGGGACACAACGCGCTTGTGCGCATCAAGCCTTATGTCGAGCACTGCGCGCTGGACGGTCTGCTCGGCGGCAAACAGATCCTCTCGCACGATCAGGTCGAAGCTGTTCTGATGCGTCGCGCGGGCTACGAAGTGCGTGTGCTGCCGGTCGAGGCCGGTTCCTATGAAGATAATCCGCCCGATCTCATCGAATTCATGCAGCGCGATAACCGCTGGTGCCAGGGCAATCTGCAATACGTTCGGCTGATCGGCCTACCCGGCCTGAAGCCGGTGAGCCGGTTTCAGCTTTTTTGGGCGATTTTGATGTTTCTCGGCGTTCCGGCCTGGACACTGTTCGCCGCCCTTTTGCCCCTTATGGTCTTAAACGCACAAAATGTCGCCGACTTCCCGTGGCATGTCGTCGAAATGCTTTATGTCATCCTGATTGTCATGCACCTCGCGCCGAAACTTGCAGGAATTGCCGATGCGGTCATGACGCCGGGAGAGGTTCGCCGCTTCGGCGGGAACGCCCGTTTTTCGCTGAGCGCAGTCGGCGAAATTTTGTTTTCGCTCATTCTCGGTTCCGTCACGACAATTCGCACCTCAATGTTTATGATCGCGCTCGTGTTGGGGAAATCGATCGCTTGGAACGGACAACAGCGCGACGGCACGGGGCTTTCATGGCGCACAGCCTTAGAGGCGCTATGGCCGCAGCTCGTGTTCGGCATTTCGCTCTGTCTGGCGCTGGCCGTTATTTCTCCGCGACTGCTGCTCTGGAGCCTGCCGCTGACAGCAGGATATCTGCTCGCCATTCCGTTTGCGTTTTTCACGGCGAGCCCGGCGGTCGGCCGCTTTTTCCGGCGCCACGGTATCGCAGGCATTCCCGAAGATTTCGCGCCGCCCGTCGAGATACGCGCCCTTGAGGCTGGACGGTAGCGGAATGGTCTCGCAAGCGTTGCAGGGCGTCATGCGATCGCTGCGGGTCTATCTCGGCCCCGATGCGCCGCGCGAGGCCATGGACGATCTCTATCGCCGCTTTATCGAGCCGGGCGCACTCGTGTTTGATATCGGTGCTCACGTCGGCGACCGCGTCTCGTCGTTTCGACGTCTCGGTGCCAGAGTCATCGCGGTCGAGCCGCAGCCGCTGCTGTTTTCTGCGCTCACCCACCTGCACGGCCGCGATCCGCTCGTCGAGATCGTTGATCGCGCCGTCGGAGCAGATGCTGGAATGCACGAGCTCTTCGTCAACACCGCGAACCCGACCGTTTCGACTTTGTCGGAAGACTTCGTGCATCAAGCCGAAGGCGCGCCCGGCTGGGAAGGCCAGGTCTGGGACGCTCATCTGCTGATCGAAATGGTGACGCTCGACGGTCTCATCGCGCGTTACGGCCTTCCTGCGTTCATCAAGATTGATGTCGAAGGTTTCGAAGACGCAGCTTTGCGCGGCCTTTCACAGCCGGTAAAGGCGCTGTCGTTCGAATTCACGACGATTGCCCGCGGTGTCGCGATGGCATGCTTCGATCGACTTTCGGAGCTTGGCGACTATCGCTACAACTGGTCTCTCGGCGAAACCCAGATGCTCACGTTCGATCGTTGGCTCACGGATGCCGAAATCGCCGAATACCTGAGCAACCTGCCACACGATGCGAATTCGGGCGACGTCTATGCGATGCTCGCGCCATAATGAGCACCTGAAACCGGAGAATTGAATGCCGTCGTCCGTCCGCTTGCTTGCCTTGATGCTAATCTCGCTTGTTGTGCCGTTCATATCCGTGCAGGCGGCGTCTCTCGATGGCTTGGCCGTCGACGTGGAGAACGAAAGCGAGCCGGTGCTTTGCGCCGAGAAAGACAACGTCGCGGTGGCGTTCACGAATAAGAACGTTCGTTCGTTCCGCATCGAGGCTGCGCATCCCGTTTATCTTTCATCCGCCATGCGCAGCAATATCGAGCCGGATTGGACGGCATGCGACATGTCGAAGGATCCAGTTTATAAAGCTCCCGTGCCTCCGAAAAAAATCACGCTCGTCGGCGAGCCGGATTTGTGGCTGGTCGGATATACGTATCCTTCGTTCTGGCGCCCGGCGACGGCCGCGGTGCGCATCGGCGACAAGGTCTACAACAACATCCACATGCTGCAGGTCTGGGTGTTGAAGAACGGCCGCGCCGATGAGGTTCTCGTTCTCTATCCGCAAGACGGCTATTGGCGTCCTCGTCCGATGACGCCGGCGAACATGGACGTCACTGCTTACGGCTCGTCGTTTCTCATCGGCCCGATTGAGAAAGAAGGACGGCCGCTCGTGAAGATCAAGGAAGCCGCATTCGATCCCGATAAGCTGCAGTTCACTCTGACGTTTGAACGGGGAGGAACGGCCACCGTGAAGGTCGTGAACGTCGACACCGATCGTTTAGCGCTCGACGTTGCATTTGATCACGGCATCAGCGGCAGTCCGTTTGCGATGCTGCGCTCGATGTACGTCACGGAATTCAACAACGATACCGCGCGCATCGCAGTGCGCGAACAAGGTGCCAAAGGCTGGCGGGAAGACAACATCATGAAGTTCGACCACGCCCGCGCCACCGACATCTGGATCGGGCGCCTGACACCGTCGCAGCACAACACGACCTCGCCTGACGTGGTCTTCAACAGCTTCTCGGCTGGACCGACGCCGAAGCGGCCAAAATCTGAAGTCCCGGCCGAAGTTTCGACGAAGCCGATCAAGTAGCGCCGGGCGCTCTTACAAGGCGAGTTCGAGCATTGCGCCAATGGCGGGCGGCGCGTCGGCCGTGAACAGATCGGCAAGCTTTGTCGCCGACAGGTCGATGCCGTCGACCGTCTCGTGGCGGTGAATGCCCGACGCAATGAAAAGGGCGTCGCAGCCATAGTTCTGCGCGCCTTTGATATCGGTGCGGATGGCGTCGCCGATGACGAGGATCTTGTCTTTCGCGACGTTCTTGTCGCGAAGCCCCTCAGCCTTGCGATGCGCGGTCTCGTACGCGCTGAGATAAGGCTTGCCCGCCCAATAGACGACGCCGCCCATCTTCTCGTACAGGTCGGCGATGGCGCCTGCGCAATAGAGCAGGGTGCCACCGACATCGACGATCAAGTCCGGATTGGCGCATACGAACGGTATGTCTTTTGCAAGCGCACGTTCGAGGATGCCCTGGTAATCTTCCGGCGTCTCTCGCCGGTCGTCGTTGAGTCCCGTGCAAATGATCGCTTCGGCATCCTCCAACTCGGCCGAGCGGGCCCGAAGCGCGGAAAAAAGCGCCTGATCGCGGTCCTGCGGACCGATGCAGTAAAGCTGCTGGAACTTCTTCTCATCCAGGTGATGAAGCGCAATATCGCCCGACGACACGATGTCGTCCCAGGCGCTTCTGGGCACATGCCGGGAATCGAGCATGTCCGCCACGCGCTTCTTCGGAACCGGCGCATTCGACACCAGAATGACGGTGCCGCCGTCGGCGCGAAATTTCTCAAGCGCCCGGCATGCGCCCTCGAACGCCGTGACGCCGTTGTGAACCACGCCCCAGACATCGCAAAAGATGACGTCATAACGGCTCAAAAGCAGACCGGCGTGAGCCAAGACGGGAGGGACCTTGGACGTGTTGCGAAGCGATGATGTCGGCAAATCAGATCTCAACGAATGATACGGAGCCTGTGTCCGCGGGTTGCTAGGCTCTCTGATAGCCAAGGTTGAGCGTCAGTTAAAAGCGGCACATTGGGCAGGCAAGTTCATTCCCGCCGGGCTCCGCAGAGTGCGCCGCATCTGATCTTTACGGAAAGATCCGCCCAAATGCTGTTTCCCTCTGTCGTCACTCGCCGAGAGTCGCGTTAGGGTGGCGCCGCCTGCGGGAGTCCGCATGGGAAGACGGGCCGAAGGAGAGGAAGCACCATGCTGGTCGTGACGACAAACGAGATTCAAGGCTACCGCATTGTCCGTCACCTCGGGCTGGTTCGTGGCCTGACGGTGCGCTCGCGCAGCGTCGTCGGCAATCTCGGCGCCGCGATACAGATCTTTTTTGGCGGCAACATCTCGGTTTACACCAAGCTCGCCGAGCATGCGCGCCAGGAAGCCTTCGACCTTCTCGTCGAGCACGCCCAGAGCATGGGCGCAAACGCCGTCGTCGCGATGCGCTACGACGCCAACGAAATTGCCGCTGCCGTGACCGAGGTCCTGGCCTACGGATCGGCCGTCGTCATCGAGCCGGTGGATGGGCAGGGGAAGGCACCAGCCGAAATCGGCGGCCCCTGGAGCGGCCCCGACGGTCGCCGATAGAAAAAAGGCGCGGGCGGGGCTGACAAGCCGTCAAACTTCGGTTAAGGGTGCACGCCCCGAAAGAGGCTGCTCGACGGCTGGCTCTTGCCTGCGTCAGTACTAGGGGTGTAGCTCAATTGGTAGAGCGTCGGTCTCCAAAACCGAAGGTCGGGGGTTCGAGACCCTCCGCCCCTGCCAGCCTCGTGGAGTTTGATCTGCCGACCGGCCCCGGAAAACACCGAGGTCGGGTGCGGCATGTTGTCGCTCATGCGCGCAGAAAGCAGTTTTGATGGCGAAGTTCAATCCCATAACCTTTATGCAAGAGGTTCGGCAGGAAGTCGCGAAGGTAACTTGGCCGACATGGAAAGAGGTGTGGATCACGACTTTGATGGTACTCATCATGGTCGCGCTCGCCTCTGTTTTCTTTTTGCTTGTTGATCAGGCGCTGAGCCACATCGTGCGTTTGGTCTTAGGGGTGGGCACCTGATTTCGGCTCGCATGATTGGTTTAAGTGACGCGCCAGAGGGCCTTTGAGAATGGTTGTCGCGCAAGAACGCGAAGAAAAAGCAACGGTTGCCGGTACGCGCTGGTACATCGTGCACGCATACACGAATTTCGAACGCAAGGTGGCGGACGCGATCCGCGAGCGCGCGAAAGCGGGCGGCCTTGAAGATCTCTTCGAAGAGATCGTCGTTCCCACGGAAGAAGTCGTCGAGATCAAGCGCGGCCGCAAGATCCCGACCGAGCGGAAGTTTTTGCCGGGCTACGTGCTCGTCAAAATGAAGATGACCGACGCAGCGTTCGTGATGATCAAGAACACGCCGAAGGTCACTGGCTTCCTCGGTGCGGACAATAAGCCGATGCCGATCCCGGAAGCTGAGGCGATGCGCATCCTGAACCAAGTGAAGGAAGGCGTAGAGCGGCCGAAGCCGACGATCACATTCGAGGTCGGAGAGAACGTCAAGGTCGCAGACGGCCCGTTCGCTTCGTTCACTGGCATCGTCGAGGAAGTCGACGAGGAGCGCTCACGTGTGAAGGTCGCCGTGTCGATCTTCGGGCGGCCGACGCCGGTCGAGCTCGAATTTACACAGGTCGAAAAGATCGCAGCCTGACGGTGCTCAGCAGCGCCTTGGGCGAGACGAGAATTCCGGCGGTTCGCCGCCGGAGCCCGCATCGGGATTTTGGTTCGGATGCGGTCGATGTGCGGGAGGGCAGGCTTTCCACTTTGGGAGGCTCGCCCGTTGAACCGCTAACCCTGAGCATCGTGCCGTTTGGGTGCGGGCTCTAACAGTGAAGGGGAACTATGGCGAAGAAAATTGACGGCTTTATCAACTTGCAGGTACCGGCTGGGGCGGCCAATCCGTCGCCGCCGATCGGTCCCGCGCTTGGTCAGCGCGGCGTGAATATCATGGAATTCTGCAAGTCCTTCAATGCAAAAACGAAGGACCTGGAGCAGGGTACACCGATTCCCGTGAAGATCACGGTCTACTCCGACCGTTCGTTCACGTTCGAGATGCGTCAGCCGCCGGCGACGTACCTCATCAAGAAGGCAGCAGGTCTTCGCCCGACGGGTAAGGGCGGTCAGGGTTCGAAAGAGCCGGGTCGCATTGTTGCCGGTCAGGTCACGATCGCGCAGCTGAAAGAGATTGCTAAGGGCAAGCTCAAGGACATGAACACCGACGATATCGACGCCGCCGCTCGCACGCTCGCGGGTAGCGCACGTTCGATGGGCCTCAAGGTGGTGGAGTAGTCCGATGGCAAAAGCTCAAATCAGCGCTGAAAAGATCAAAGAAACGCGCGATGCCGGTGGCAAGCGCATGCTCACCGTCAAGCAGGGCCTCCCCGCGGGTAAAGCCTATGGCGTCGACGAAGCCGTGAAGATCATCAAGGAACGCGCCAAGGCGAAGTTCGACGAGACGATCGAAGTTGCCGTCAACCTCGGCGTCGATCCCAAGCATGCCGACCAGATGGTCCGCGGCGTCTGCAACCTGCCGAACGGCTCGGGCCGCACGGCGCGCGTTGCCGTTTTCGCTCGCGGCGCCAAGGCCGACGAAGCGAAGGCTGCCGGAGCCGACATCGTTGGCGCGGAAGACCTCGTTGAAATCGTCTCGAAGGGCACGATCAACTTTGATCGCTGCATCGCGACGCCGGACATGATGGGTCTCGTCGGCCGCCTCGGTAAGGTCTTGGGTCCGCGCGGCCTGATGCCGAACCCGCGCGTCGGCACCGTGACCATGGACGTCACCAGCGCCGTGAAAGGCGCCAAGGGCGGCTCGGTTGAGTTCCGCGTCGAGAAGGCGGGCATCGTGCACGCTGGCGTCGGCAAGGCGAGCTTCACCGAAGAAGCCTTGGTCCAGAACATCAAGGCGTTCGTCGACGCGGTCGTGAAGGCGAAGCCGACGGGTTCCAAGGGCACGTACCTCAAGAAGGTATCGCTGTCCTCGACGATGGGTCCGGGCCTGAAGCTCGACACCGCTTCCGTCGCGCCGGGACCGGCCGCCTAAGTTTGAAGAATTCCGGGGCAACCCGGAAAACCCTGGACCGGGGCGGTTTCGCTTCGGTCCGGAGCTGTCCGAGATTGTGGGTGCCGATCCGGCTTGCCGGTGACGCCTAAGTCTCTCCTCCGCGGGAGAGCCTGCATGAGACAGAAGTGGATCGGATTTGAGGCGATAAGCCAAAAAGTTCGGTTTGAACCTTCTGGGTCAGCACCGTGCCGCTACTCGCGGTCCACGGGAACGAGGACAGACTAACGTCGCCTGATCCCTCACCGGAGACGGCGGCAAAGGTGCAACCCGCGAGGCTTCGCAAATGAAGCTTCGCAGCAAGGAGACGAGACGTGGATAGAGCCGCGAAACGTGAGCTCATCGATAGCCTCCACACCACGCTGAAAAGCACGGGTGTGGTCGTTGTCGCCCACAACACCGGCATGGTGGCCGCTCAATCCGCAGAGTTCCGCAGGCGCGTTAAAGAAGCCGGCGGCTCTGTGAAGGTGGCCAAGAACAAGCTGGCGCAGCTCGCGCTCAAGGATACCGACGCCGAGAAGCTTTCGGAGATTTTGACGGGGCCGACCATCCTGGCCTTCTCGCAAGATCCGATCGCCGCGGCGAAGGCGACCGTCACGTACGCCAAGGGCAACGACAAGCTCGTGATCCTGGGTGGCGCGATGGGCAAGACCATCCTTGACGCGAAAGGCGTGCAGGCCCTTGCCGAACTGCCGTCGCTTGATGAACTCCGCGCCAAGCTCATTGGCCTCCTCAACGCTCCGGCGACCAAGATCGCCCGGACCGTCAAGGAGCCCGGTGCCAAGCTGGCCCGCGTCATTCAGGCCAAGGCGTCGAAGGAAGAGGCAGCAGCCTAACCATCGGAAGTTGTGGGGCTTTGAGCCCTCGAAGAGCTACGCAGCACGGCCCGCAGGGGGTGCTGCAATTCAACCACTAGGTTCAAACCGGAAGGACACTATATATGTCTAAGATCGAGAAAATCGTTGAAGACTTGTCGGCACTCACCGTGCTCGAAGCCGCTGAGCTTGCCAAGATGCTGGAAGAGAAGTGGGGCGTTTCGGCTGCTGCTGCCGTCGCCGTTGCTGCTCCCGCTGCTGGCGGCGCTGCTGCTGCTCCGGCCGAAGAGCAGACGGAGTTCACCGTTATCCTGAAGTCGGGTGGCGACAAGAAGATCAACGTCATCAAGGAAGTTCGCGCCATCACGGGCCTCGGCCTGAAGGAAGCCAAGGACCTCGTCGAGGCCGGCGGCAAGACCGTGAAGGAAGGCGTTTCGAAGGACGAAGCCCAGAAGCTCAAGAAGCAGCTTGAGGATCAGGGCGCTGTCGTCGAAGTGAAGTAATTGACGATCAACACCGGCTGGGTCGCTCCCGGCCGGTGTTGATGCCTGCGCATACCGCGCATTGCGGCCGGCTTCCCAGAAGGGGGCGCGCAATGCGCAAAATAAAAAACGGTTTTCCGGAGGGTCCTGGGGTTTTCGAACCTCGAAAAAGGACCCTCCGGTGAACCGTTTCAAGAGGTCCCAGTTCTCCAGGGACCCTGAGCGCGTCGCATTTGGATCGCGGGACTACCCGCATACGAGAGCACGAAGGGACCGATATGGCTCAAACCCTCACCAGCCGCAAACGCCTCCGGAAGCAGTTTGGTTCTATCGGAGAAGTCGCGGAGATGCCGAACCTCATCGAGGTTCAGAAAGCGTCTTACGATGACTTCTTGATGGTCAAAGAGCCCCCGGGCGGCAGGCCGGACGATTTCGGCTTGCAGTCGGTGTTCAAGGGCGTTTTCCCGATCTCCGATTTCGCCGGCAAGTCGACGCTGGAATTCGTCAGCTACGAATTCGAGCCGCCGAAGTTCGACGTCGACGAGTGTATGCAGCGCGACATGACGTTCGCAGCGCCGCTCAAGGTCAAGCTGCGCCTGATCGTGTTCGATGTGAACGAAGAGACGGGCTCGAAGTCGATCAAGGACGTCAAGGAGCAGGACGTCTACATGGGCGACATGCCGCTCATGACGTCGAACGGCACCTTCATCATCAACGGCACCGAGCGCGTGATCGTCTCGCAGATGCACCGTTCGCCGGGCGTCTTCTTCGACCACGATCGCGGCAAGACGCACTCTTCGGGCAAGCTATTGTTCGCAGCTCGCATCATTCCGTATCGCGGTTCCTGGCTCGACTTCGAGTTCGACGCGAAAGACATCGTCTATGTCCGTATCGACCGCCGCCGCAAGCTGCCGGTGACGACGATGCTCTATGCCTTGGGCCTCGACGACGAAGAGATCCTCGCGCACTTCTACAAGCACATCTCGATCAAGGAATCGAAGCGCGGCTGGAAAATGCCGTTCCTGCCCGAGAAGTTCCGCGGCGTTACTCCGCAGTCCGACATCGCCGACGCTAAGACCGGTGAAGTGATTGCGCGCGCTGGCGAGAAGATCACCGCACGCCGTTCGCGCGAGATCGCCGAAAGCGGCATCAAGGAAATCCTGATCTCCGCTGAGGACCTCGCAGGCCGCTTCATCGCCGAAGACATCGTCGATATGGAGACGGGCAAGATCTTCGCCGAAGCCGGTGACGAGCTGGATGAGAATCTGTTGGCCGAGCTCAAGGAGCAGAAGGTCAAGGAATTCCACATCCTCGACATCGACTACGTCAACACCGGCGCGTTCATCCGCAACACGCTCAACATCGACAAGAACGCCAATCAGCAGGAAGCGCTGATGGACATCTACCGGGTCATGCGCCCGGGCGAGCCGCCGACCATCGAAGCGGCGACCGCGCTGTTCCATGGCCTGTTCTTCGATCCGGAGCGTTTCGATCTCTCGGCCGTCGGCCGCGTGAAGATGAACATGCGCCTCGAACTCGATGCGCCTGATACGATGCGCGTGCTGCGCCGTGAGGACATCCTCGCGGTCGTGAAGACGCTTGTCGATCTGCGCGACGGCAAGGGCGAAATCGACGACATCGACCACTTGGGCAACCGTCGCGTTCGCTCAGTCGGCGAGCTGATGGAGAACCAGTATCGCGTCGGCCTGCTCCGCATGGAGCGCGCCATCAAGGAGCGCATGTCGTCGGTCGATATCGACACGGTGATGCCGCAGGACCTGATCAACGCCAAGCCGGCAGCGGCTGCGGTGCGCGAGTTCTTCGGTTCGTCCCAGCTCTCGCAGTTCATGGACCAGACGAACCCGCTGTCGGAAATCACCCACAAGCGCCGTCTCTCGGCTCTTGGACCGGGCGGTCTGACGCGTGAACGCGCGGGCTTCGAAGTCCGCGACGTGCATCCGACGCACTATGGCCGTATCTGCCCGATTGAGACGCCGGAAGGTCCGAACATCGGTCTGATCAACTCGCTCGCGACGTTCGCGCGCGTGAACAAATACGGCTTCATCGAAAGCCCGTACCGCAAGGTCATCAACGGCCGCGTCACCGACGAGGTTGCCTACCTCTCCGCCATGGAAGAGATGCGCCATCACGTTGCGCAGGCAAACGCTGCCATCGATGCCAAGGGCAAGATGACGGAAGACCTCGTCACCGTTCGCTACCAGGGCGATGTGATGCTCGTTCCGACCGACAAGGTCGATTACATCGACGTGTCGCCGAAGCAGCTCGTGTCGGTCGCGGCCGCGCTCATCCCGTTCCTTGAGAACGACGACGCCAACCGCGCGCTCATGGGCTCGAACATGCAGCGTCAGGCCGTGCCGCTGATCAAGGCGGAAGCGCCGCTGGTCGGCACCGGCATGGAAGAGCGCGTGGCGCAGGACTCGGGCGCTGCCATCGCGGCACGCCGTACGGGCATCGTCGATCAGGTCGACGCAACCCGTATCGTTATCCGCGCAACGGAAGAGCAGGACCCTTCGAAGCCGGGCGTCGACATCTATCGTCTGCGCAAGTTCCAGCGTTCGAACCAGAACACCTGTATCAACCAGCGTCCGCTGATTAACGTCGGCGATCACGTCAAGGCAGGCGACATCATCGCTGACGGTCCTTCGACCGAACTCGGCGAGCTGGCGCTCGGCAAGAACGTGCTCGTCGCGTTCATGCCGTGGATGGGCTACAACTTCGAAGACTCGATCCTGATGAACGAGCGCGTCGTCTCCGAAGACGTGTTCACCTCGATCCACATCGAGGAATTCGAGGTCATGGCTCGCGATACGAAGCTCGGACCTGAGGAAATCACGCGCGATATTCCGAACGTCTCGGAAGAAGCGCTGAAGAACCTCGACGAAGCCGGCATCGTCTACATCGGCGCCGAAGTCCATCCGGGTGACATTCTGGTCGGCAAGATCACGCCGAAGGGCGAAAGCCCGATGACGCCGGAAGAAAAGCTTCTGCGCGCCATCTTCGGTGAAAAGGCGTCTGACGTTCGCGATACCTCGCTGCGTCTGCCGCCGGGCGTCGCCGGCACGATCGTCGAAGTCCGCGTCTTCAATCGTCACGGCGTCGAGAAAGACGAGCGTGCGATGGCGATCGAGCGCGAAGAGATCGAGCGTCTCGCAAAAGACCGCGACGACGAGCTTCAGATCCTCGACCGCAACGTCTACGCCCGTCTGAAAGACGCACTGATGGGCAAGGAAGTCGCGAAGGGTCCGAAGAACGCCCGTAAGGGTACGATCATCGACAACGTGATCCTCGACGACATCCCGCGTAGCCAGTGGTGGGAAATCGGTCTTGCCAATGAGAAGGCGCAGGCCGAAGTCGAAGCCATCCAGAAGCAGTACGAAGACGCCAAGAAGGGCCTCGGTCTGCGTTTTGCCGACAAGGTCGACAAGCTGCAGCGCGGTGACGAGCTGCCGCCGGGCGTGATGAAGATGGTCAAGGTCTTCGTCGCGGTGAAGCGCAAGATCCAGCCGGGCGACAAGATGGCCGGCCGTCACGGCAACAAGGGTGTCGTGTCGATGATCGTCCCGTCGGAAGACATGCCGTTCCTCGAAGACGGCACGCCGGTCGACGTCGTTCTGAACCCGCTCGGCGTGCCGAGCCGCATGAACGTCGGACAGATCCTCGAAACGCATCTTGGCTGGGCGTGCCGCGGCCTTGGCCGCATGATCGACGACGCATTGCATCAGTTCCACGAGAGCGGCCAGGCGCAGGCTCTCCGCGAACAGATGGAGCGCGTTTACGGTCAGGACGTCATCAAGTCGTCGTTGAAAGACGATGAGCTTGTGGGCGTCGCTCAGAACCTGCGCACGGGCGTTCCGATTGCGACGCCGGTGTTCGACGGCGCGCGTGAGAAAGACATCGTCGAAATGCTGCAGCTCGCAGGTTTCGATACGTCGGGCCAGGTGACGCTGTTCGACGGCCGCACGGGCGAGCCGTTCGATCGCAAGGTCACCGTCGGCTACAAGTACGTTCTGAAGCTGCACCACCTTGTCGACGACAAGATCCATGCTCGTTCGATCGGTCCGTACTCGCTCGTTACCCAGCAGCCGCTGGGCGGTAAGGCGCAGTTCGGCGGCCAGCGCTTCGGCGAAATGGAGGTCTGGGCTCTGGAAGCTTACGGCGCCGCCTACACGCTGCAGGAAATGCTGACCGTGAAGTCGGACGACGTCGCCGGCCGCACCAAGGTCTACGAGGCGATCGTCCGTGGTGACGATGCGTTCGAAGCCGGCGTGCCAGAAAGCTTCAACGTGCTCGTCAAGGAAATGCGCGCGTTGGGTCTCAACGTCGAGCTCGTCAACAGCGAGCTGCCGCAGATCGAAGCAGAAAACGATCAGCCGGAGACGCCCGAGGAACCCCAGGCGCAGCTTCCGCCAGCGGCTGAATAACGAACATCGAAGACGATCTCCGCCCCCCGGGAAGGGCGGAGATCGGCAAAACACGACCACTAAATTCCACGGGCACGGTCACCCCAGCCGCGCCCATGAGGAGACAGCCGATGAACGAAATTACCAACATCTTTAAATCGCAGGCTCCCGCTCCGGTCTTCGATCAGATCCGGATCTCGATCGCCTCGCCCGAGGACATCCTGTCCTGGTCCTACGGCGAGATCAAAAAGCCCGAGACGATCAACTATCGTACCTTCAAGCCGGAGCGCGACGGCCTGTTCTGTGCGCGCATCTTCGGACCGATCAAGGACTACGAATGCTTGTGCGGCAAGTACAAGCGCATGAAGTACAAGGGCCTGATCTGCGAAAAGTGCGGCGTGGAAGTGACGCTCGCAAAGGTTCGCCGCGAGCGCATGGGCCACATCGAGCTTGCGGCTCCCGTTGCGCACATCTGGTTCCTGAAGTCGCTGCCCTCGCGCATCGGCTTGCTGATGGACATGGCGCTGAAGGACCTTGAGCGCGTTCTTTATTTTGAGAACTACATCGTCATCGAGCCGGGCACGACGCCGTTCGCTGAGCGCCAGCTGCTGACGGAAGAGCAGTACAACCAGGCGATCGACGAGTACGGCGCAGATACCTTCACCGCCGGCATCGGCGCTGAGGCGATCCGCGAGCTTCTGTCCGCCATGGACCTGCCGAAGATCGCGCAGGACCTTCGCCAGGAGATCGCCGAGGCGACGACCGAACTGAAGCCGAAGAAGCTCGGCAAGCGCCTGAAGGTGATCGAAGCCTTCATGGAATCGGGCAACCGTCCGGAGTGGATGATCCTGACGCAAGTTCCGGTCATCCCGCCGGAACTGCGTCCGCTTGTTCCGCTCGATGGCGGCCGCTTTGCGACGTCGGACCTGAACGATCTCTATCGCCGCGTCATCAACCGTAACAACCGCCTGAAGCGGCTGATGGAGCTGCGCGCGCCGGATATCATCATTCGCAACGAAAAGCGCATGCTGCAGGAGGCCGTCGACGCTCTGTTCGACAACGGCCGTCGCGGCCGCGTCATCACCGGCGCCAACAAGCGTCCGCTGAAGTCGCTCGCCGACATGCTGAAGGGCAAGCAGGGCCGCTTCCGTCAGAACCTGCTCGGCAAGCGCGTCGACTACTCCGGCCGTTCGGTCATCGTTGTCGGTCCGGAACTCAAGCTGCACCAGTGCGGCCTGCCGAAGAAGATGGCGCTTGAGCTGTTCAAGCCCTTCATCTACGCGCGCCTCCAGACGCTCGGCCAAGCCGCGACCGTAAAGCAGGCGAAGAAGCTCGTCGAAAAGGAAAAGCCCGAGGTTTGGGACGTCCTCGACGAAGTCATTCGCGAGCATCCGGTGATGCTGAACCGCGCCCCGACGCTTCACCGTCTCGGCATTCAGGCGTTCGAGCCACAACTCATCGAGGGTAAGGCGATCCAGCTTCATCCGCTGGTTTGCGCTGCCTTCAACGCAGACTTCGACGGCGACCAGATGGCCGTGCACGTTCCGCTGTCGCTCGAAGCGCAGCTCGAAGCGCGCGTCCTGATGATGTCGACGAACAACATCCTGCATCCCGCGAGCGGCCAGCCGATCATCGTGCCGTCGCAGGACATCGTGTTGGGTCTCTACTATCTGTCGATGATGCGCGACGGCGAGCCCGGCGAAGGCATGATGTTGGGCTCGATCAACGAGGTGCTTCACGCCCTTGAATCGAAGTCCGTCACGCTGCACGCCAAGATCAAAGGCCGCTATAACGCGATCAATGATGAGGGCGAGGAAGTCTCGGAGATCCACGAGACGACGCCGGGCCGTCTGCTTCTCGCACAGCATCTGCCGAAGATGCCGGGCATGAAGTTCTCTATGGCGAACCAGCTTCTGACGAAGAAGAACATCTCCGGTCTGATCGACTTGGTCTACCGTAACTGCGGTCAGAAAGAGACGGTCATATTCTGCGATCGGATCATGGCGCTCGGCTTCCATCACGCCTTCAAGGCTGGCATCTCGTTCGGCAAGGACGACATGCTCATCCCGGAGACGAAGGAGAAGATCGTCGAGAAGACCAACGTCGAGGTCCGCGACTTCGAACAGCAGTATCAGGACGGCCTGATCACGCAGCTCGAGAAGTACAACAAGGTCGTCGACGCCTGGTCGCGCTGCACCGATCAGATCGCCAAGGAAATGATGGACCGCATCTCGGCGGTTCAGAAGGACGCTACGACCGGACGCGAGCGTCCGATCAACTCGGTCTACATGATGAGCCACTCGGGCGCGCGCGGTTCGCCGGCGCAGATGAAGCAGCTCGCCGGTATGCGCGGCCTCATGACGAAGCCTTCGGGCGAAATCATTGAGACGCCGATCATCTCGAACTTCAAGGAAGGCCTGTCGGTTCTCGAGTACTTCAACTCGACCCACGGTGCCCGTAAGGGTCTTGCAGACACCGCCTTGAAGACGGCGAACTCGGGCTACCTCACGCGTCGTCTCGTCGACGTCGCGCAGGACGCCATCATCTCTGAAGTCGATTGCGGAACCGATGCCGGCATTAACGTGCAGGCAGTCGTCGACGCCGGTCAGGTGATCGTGTCGCTTGCGGCGCGCTCGCTGGGCCGTACGGCAGCCGAAGACATCAAGCACCCGACGACGGGCGAGATCATCGTCGCCAACGGCGAACTAATCGAAGAAAAGCACGCCGATCTCATCGGCAAGGCCGAGCTTCAGGAAGTTCGTATCCGTTCGGTGCTGACCTGCGAGACGGTCAACGGCGTGTGCGCCAAGTGCTACGGCCGCGACCTCGCTCGCGGTACGCCGGTCAACATCGGTGAAGCTGTCGGCGTCATCGCCGCACAGTCGATCGGTGAGCCGGGCACGCAGCTGACGATGCGTACGTTCCACATCGGCGGCACGGCCAACTTGGTCGACTCGTCCTTCATCGAGTCGAACTTTAACGGCACCGTGAAGCTGAAGAACCGTGCGATCGCCAAGGACTCGAAGGGCCAGAACGTTGCGACGAGCCGCATCATGTCGGTCATCATCGTCGACCAGACGGGCAAGGAACTCGCGACTCACAAGATCAGCTACGGCTCGCGCATCTTTGTCGATGAAGGCGATACCGTGAAGCGCGGCACCAAGATCGCGCAGTGGGATCCCTACACCCGTCCGATCCTGTCGGAAGCCGACGGCTTCGTCGACTTCGAAGACTTGATCGAAGGCTCGTCGGTCCGCGAACAGACCGACGAAATGAAGGGTACGTCGAACCGGGTCATTATCGACTGGCGCACGTCTCCGAAGGGCTCCGAGCTGAAGCCTGCCATCGTGATCAAGGACTCGAAGGGCAAGCCGATCAAGGTCGCGCGCGGCGGTGACGCTCGCTACCTCTTGTCGGTCGAAGCCGTTCTGTCGGTCGATCGCGGCACGGAAGTGAAGGCGGGCGACGTTCTTGCTCGTATTCCGACGGCGTCGGCGAAGTCCGGTGACATCACCGGCGGTCTACCGCGCGTCGCGGAACTCTTCGAAGCCCGCCGTCCGAAGGATCACGCGATCCTCGCGGACATCTCGGGTACAGTTGAGTTCGGCAAGGACTACAAGAACAAGCAGCGCATCACGATCAAGCCTGACGATGAATCGTTGGAGCCGGTCGAATACCTGATCCCGCGTGGCAAGAGCCTTGCTGTTCAGCCTGGCGATCGCGTTGAGCGTGGCGATTTCGTGTACGACGGCAACCCGGCGCCGCACGACATCCTGGCGATCAAGGGCGTCGAGGAACTCGCGAACTACCTGATCAACGAGATCCAGGACGTCTACCGACTGCAGGGCGTGACGATCAACGACAAGCACATCGAAGTCATCGTTCGTCAGATGTTGCAGAAGGTTGAAGTCACCGACGCCGGCGAGACGGAACTCATCAAGGGTGAGCAACTCGATCGGATCGAGTTCGAGGAAATCAACGCAGCCGCTCAGAAGGCCGGCAAGCGTGCGGCGTCCGCGAACCCGGTTCTGCTTGGTATCACCAAGGCCTCGCTGCAGACGCGCTCGTTTATCTCGGCGGCGTCCTTCCAGGAGACAACGCGCGTGCTCACGGATGCTGCCGTCAACGGCAAGTCCGACACGCTCGAAGGTCTCAAGGAGAACGTCATCGTCGGCCGCCTTATTCCGGCCGGTACGGGCGGCATGCTGCGTCAGCTCCGCAAGGTCGCGATGCAGCGTGACGATCTCATCGCTAAGGAAAAGGCGAAGACTTCGAACTTGCCGTCGCCTGACGGCGCCTCAGGCCCGGCTGCACGCCGTCGCCGTCGCCCGGCGGAGGAAGCAGCGGAGTAATCTCCGCTCGCTTCTCAAGAGCATTCTAATGCCAACGGCCGCCTCTCTGGGGCGGCCGTTTTCATTTGTTGAGAACGGTCTCCTCGCCCTTGTCTCGACAGGCCATTTCTTATCTTTAGGGCGGTACAATGGATCCTGGGCCTGAAGCCGTGGATGACACCTCGAAATTTCCTCGAGAGAGGGCTGCCAACCGGTGCAAAGCAGCCTGGAAGACGCGAGTCCTGTTTAAAAATTTTCAGCGATTCCCATTTAAGTGCGGTGCACACCCAAAAATTTGGTTTTCTGTCGGTTTTAAAGCGTTCTGCGCGCCCGAGCCGACAACAGGTCGCAGGTTCGGTTTGCCTTATGACGGCGAATTCGGCGAAAATAATTTCGCAACCCTGCGGCGGCCCTGTTGACCAATATGGCGGGTGTGTATATAGCTCCGCCCACTCTCACGGGTTGGTGGTAGGTCGCTCGGCGCTTTAAGCGCCTATTTTGCTCCTAAACGCTCCCGTTCATAAAGCAGAGCATATCGACGGGCCATGATCTGTCTCCCCCAAAGGGCGGCACGATCCTCTGGTTTTTTCTTGCTAGGGGCGAACTTCGCGCACCTGGCAGGTTTGCTTGGCGCATTTCCGCTGTCGGGAATGTGTCCCGAAGTCAGGATTGGGCGAATGCCGACGATACAACAGTTGATCCGGAAGCCCCGGGTAAAGCCAGTCTACCGCGAGAAGTCGCGCCACATGGAAGCGTGCCCGCAGAAGCGTGGCGTCTGCACGCGCGTCTACACGACGACGCCGAAGAAGCCGAACTCCGCTCTGCGTAAGGTCGCCAAGATCCGGCTGACCAACGGTTACGAAGTGATCGGCTACATCCCGGGCGAAGGCCATAACCTTCAGGAGCACTCCGTGGTGCTGATCCGCGGCGGCCGCGTGAAGGACCTTCCCGGCGTCCGTTATCACATCATCCGTGGTGTGCTTGATACGCAGGGCGTCTCGGCACGTCGTCAGCGGCGTTCGAAGTACGGTGCAAAGCGGCCGAAGTAATCGGTCTCGTTCGGGCCGGCGGTGTCGGCCTGTAAGATTTAAAGAGAATTCGAAGCGAAGGGCCTGTCAGGATGTCTCGTCGTCACGCGGCGCAAAAGCGGGAAGTGATCCCGGATCCGAAGTTCAACGACGTCGTCGTCACCAAGTTCATGAACGCGGTGATGGAGCACGGCAAGAAGTCGGTTGCAGAACGCATGGTCTATGGCGCGTTCGAAAAGATGGAGCAGCGGGGCAAGGCGAACCCGATCGATCTTTTCCGTCAGGCGCTCGACAACGTCATGCCGTCGGTTGAGGTTCGTTCGCGTCGCGTCGGCGGTGCCACGTATCAGGTTCCGGTCGAAGTTCGTAACGAGCGCCGTCAGGCGCTGGCGATCCGCTGGTTGATCTCCGCCGCTCGCGCTCGCAACGAGTCGACGCTGATCGACAAGCTCTCAGGCGAATTGCTCGACGCCGCGAACAATCGTGGCACTGCAGTTAAAAAGCGCGAAGACACGCACAAGATGGCTGAAGCCAACCGCGCCTTCTCGCACTACCGCTGGTAGGACAAGTTACAAGGATTTCGAGGCAGACATGGCCCGGCAATACCCGATCGAGGATTATCGCAACTTCGGCATCATGGCTCACATTGATGCTGGCAAGACGACCACGACCGAGCGAATCCTCTACTACACCGGCAGGTCCTATAAGATCGGCGAAGTCCATGACGGCGCCGCGACGATGGACTTTATGGATCAGGAAGCTGAGCGCGGCATCACGATCACGTCGGCCGCGACGACCTGTTTCTGGACCGGCCGTGACGGCAAGAAGCGCCGCCTGAACATCATCGACACCCCAGGTCACGTCGACTTCACGATCGAAGTCGAGCGTTCGCTGCGCGTGCTCGACGGCGCTGTTTGCGTTCTTGACTCGAACCAGGGCGTCGAGCCGCAGACGGAAACCGTCTGGCGTCAAGGCGATAAGTACAACGTTCCGCGCATTATCTTCGCCAACAAGATGGATAAGATCGGCGCTGACTTTTACATGTGCGTCGACGACATCAAGGCAAAGCTTGGTGCGCGTCCGGTTCCGATGCAGATTCCGATCGGCGCTGAGTCGAATTTCCAGGGCGTCATCGATCTCGTTAAGATGAAGGCCATCACCTGGGACGGTGACGGCAAGGACGCGAAGATGGTCGAGGGCGAGATCCCGGCCGACCTCGTCGACAAGGCGAACGAATATCGCGCCGCTATGATCGAAGCTGCCGTCGAAATGGACGACGCAGCACTCGAGGCATTCCTCGAAGGCAAAGAGCCGGATGAGGATACGCTGCGCAAGCTGATCCGCAAGGCGACCGTCAAGGGCGCCTTCTACCCGATGTTCTGTGGCTCGGCCTTCAAGAACAAAGGCGTTCAGCCGCTGCTCGACGCGGTCGTCGACTATCTGCCGTCGCCGCTCGATCGCGAAGCCTACAAGGGCATTGATCCCAAGACCGGCGATGAGCTGCTCCGCAAGCCGTCGGACACCGAACCGCTGGCCATGATCGCCTTCAAGATCATGAGCTTCGAGCACGTCGGCTCGATCACGTTCTGCCGCATCTACTCGGGCAAGCTCGAGCAGGGCATGGCGCTTGCGAACACGACGCGCGACAAGAAAGAGCGCGCCGGCCGCATGTACCTGATGCACGCCGCGGATCGTGAAGAAATCAAGGAAGCTTATGCCGGCGACATCGTCGCTCTGCAGGGCCTGAAAGATACGCGCACGGGCGAAACGCTTTGCGATCCGCAGAAGCCGGTCATTCTCGAAAAGATGGACTTCCCGGAGCCCGTCATCGAGATGAAGGTTGAGCCGAAGACGAAGGCCGACCAGGAAAAGATGGCGATCGCGCTCAACACGCTGTCGCTGGAAGATCCCTCGTTCCGCGTCTCGGTTCACCCCGAGTCGGGCGAGACGATCCTCAAAGGCATGGGCGAGCTTCATCTCGACATTAAAGTCGACATCCTGAAGCGGACCTACGGCGTCGAAGCCACGACGGGCGCTCCGCAGGTCGCCTATCGCGAAACGCTCGCGCGCCCGGCAGACATCGACTACACGCACAAGAAGCAGACCGGCGGTACGGGCCAGTTCGCTCGCGTCAAGCTCAAGCTCGAGCCGAACGAAGTCGGCAAGGGCAACGAGTTCACGACCTCGATCGTCGGCGGTACGGTTCCGAAGGAATACATTCCGGGCGTCGAAAAGGGCGTGAAGTCGGTCTGGGACAACGGCATGTTGATCGGCTTCCCGATGGTCGACATGAAGGTCAATCTTTATGACGGCGCGTTCCACGAAGTGGACTCGTCCGCGATCGCCTTCGAAATCGCGACGCGTGCTGCCATGAAGGAAGGCTGCGAGAAGGCCGGTGTTAAGATCCTCGAGCCGATCATGGACGTCGAGGTCGTGTCGCCGGGCGAATTCGTCGGCGGCATCATCGGCGACATCAACTCGCGGCGCGGCCAGATCCGTACGCAGGAGATGCGTGGCAACGCGACGGTCATTCGTGCGTTCGTCCCGCTCGCGAACATGTTCGGTTACATCAATACGCTGCGTTCGATGTCGACGGGTCGCGCGCAGTACTCGATGCAGTTCGCACACTATGCGGACGTGCCGCGCAACGTGGCGGACGAGGTCAAGGCCAAGTACGCCTAAGAAGTTGAACCTGGCCGGCGAGAGTATCCGTCCGCTGGGTTCTAAAAAATGAAGCCTGAAATTCCCGGGTCGCAAGAGCCGGGACCTGATAGTAGGACTAAGGAGAGCCAACGATGGCGAAGGCAAAATTTGAGCGGAACAAGCCGCATTGCAACGTCGGTACGATCGGACACGTCGACCACGGCAAGACAACGCTGACCGCAGCCTTGACGAAAGTTTCGGCCGACCGCGGCTGGACGGCGACCTCGATCGCCTATGACGAAGTTGCCAAGGCTTCTGAAAGCCAGGGCCGTCGCGACCCGACGAAGATTCTGACGATCGCCACGTCGCACGTCGAATACGCGACCCCGAACCGTCACTATGCGCACGTCGACTGCCCCGGCCACGCCGACTACGTCAAGAACATGATCACCGGCGCAGCCCAGATGGACGGCGCGATTCTCGTTGTGTCGGCCGTTGACGGCCCGATGCCGCAGACGCGTGAGCACATCCTTCTCGCTCGCCAGGTCGGCGTGCCGAAGATCGTCGTTTTCTTGAACAAGTGCGACATCGTCGAAGACGAAGAGCTCCTCGACCTCGTCGAAATGGAAGTCCGTGAACTTCTCTCGAAGTACAACTTCCCGGGCGACGACACCCCGGTCATCCGTGGCGCAGCCGTCAAGGCCCTCAACGGTGAGAAGGGCCCGCTCGCTGACGAAGCGATCATCAAGCTGTACGAAGCCATGGACGAGTACATCCCGATCCCGGAGCGTCCGAAGGATCAGCCGTTCCTGATGCCGATCGAAGACGTGTTCTCGATCTCCGGTCGCGGTACCGTCGTCACGGGCCGTATCGAGCGTGGCACCATCAAGGTTGGCGAAGAAGTCGAGATCGTCGGTCTTCGCGACACGCAGAAGTCGGTTGTCACCGGCGTCGAAATGTTCCGCAAGCTGCTCGACTCGGGTGAAGCTGGCGACAACGTCGGCTGCCTCCTGCGCGGTATCGACAAGGAAGCTGTCGAGCGCGGCCAGGTTCTCTGCAAGCCGGGCTCTGTGAAGCCGCACAAGAAGTTCGCCGCTGAGGCCTACATCCTCAACAAGGAAGAGGGTGGCCGTCACACGCCGTTCTTCACGAACTATCGTCCGCAGTTCTACTTCCGCACGACCGACGTGACGGGCACCGTTAAGCTCGCCGAAGGTACGGAAATGGTTATGCCGGGCGACAACGTCTCGGTCGAAGTCGAGCTCGTTCAGCCGATCGCCATGGAAGAGAAAGTTCGTTTCGCTATCCGCGAAGGCGGCCGTACGGTCGGCGCGGGCGTTGTAACGAAAATTATCGAGTAGAAGGCATTTCCGGGGAAGCGTTCTGAATAGCGCGCTTCCCCAAATCTTTTTGCGAGAAGTGAAAGCACAAAGCCATGCACGGCCAAAACATCCGCATCCGGCTCAAGGCGTTCGATCATCGTATTCTCGATGCATCGACCCGCGAGATCGTGAACACGGCGAAGCGTACCGGTGCTGAAGTTCGCGGTCCCATCCCGCTGCCGACGCGCATCGAACGCTTTACGGTCAACCGTTCGCCACACATCGACAAGAAGAGCCGCGAGCAATTCGAGATGCGGACCCACAAGCGTTTGCTCGACATCGTCGATCCGACGCCGCAGACGGTCGACGCATTGATGAAACTCGACCTCGCCGCAGGCGTCGACGTCGAGATCAAGCTCTAAACAAGAACTTCCGGGCCCTCTGGCGGTAACGCGAATGGCCCTAACGATAGGAAGGAATGCAAATGCGTTCCGGAGTGATAGCACAGAAGATCGGTATGACCCGGATCTTCACCGACGCGGGCGAACACATCCCCGTCACGGTGCTGCGTCTTGAGAACCTCCAGGTTCTCTCGCACCGCACCGAGGAGAAGAACGGCTATACCGCCATCCAGGTCGGCGGCGGCACGAGGAAGCCCTCGCGTCTGACGAAGTCCGAGCGCGGCACCTTTGCGAAGGCCGAAGTCGAACCGAAGCGGAAGATCGCAGAGTTTCGTGTCAGTCCTGAGAACCTCATCGATGTTGGCGCGGAAATCACCGCAGACCACTTCGTTCCGGGTCAGTTCGTCGACGTGACGGGCACCACCCAGGGTAAAGGTTTCCAGGGCGCCATGAAGCGCTGGAACTTCGGCGGTCTGCGCGCCACCCACGGCGTCTCGGTCACGCACCGTGCTCACGGTTCGACCGGTCAGCGCCAGGATCCTGGTAAGGTCTTCAAAGGTAAGAAGATGGCCGGCCACTTGGGCGACGAGCGCGTCACGACGCAGAACCTCGTTGTTGCCAAGATCGACAAGGAACGCGGCCTCGTGATGGTTCGCGGTGCTGTCCCCGGTTCCAAAGGTGGCTGGGTTGTCGTTCGCGACGCCGTGAAGAAAGCTGCGCACGCTGATGTTCCGAAGCCCGGTGCATTCAAAGCGCGTGGCGAAGCGAAGAAGGAAGGCGCGTGATGAAAGCCGAAGTTACCAGCCTCGATGCCGGTAAGTCCGGCGACATCGAGCTTGCCGACGACATTTTCGGTCTTGAGGTCCGCAACGACCTCATCCACCGCATGGTGCGCTACCAGACGCTGAAGCGCATGGCCGGCACGCATCATGCTCAGGACCGCTCGGAAGTCGCGGTCACGGGCAAGAAGATGTACAAGCAGAAGGGCACCGGCGGTGCTCGTCACGGCGACAAGTCGGCTCCGCAGTTCCGCGGTGGCGGCAAGGCGTTCGGTCCGAAGCCCCGCTCGCATGCCATCGAGTTGCCGAAGAAGGTGCGCGCTCTGGCGCTCCGTCACGCGCTCTCCTCGAAGGCGAAAGCCGGCGAGATTGTCGTGATCGACAAGGCGACCTCGGCCGAGGGCAAGACGACCGCGCTGAAGGCGCAGTTCGCCAAGCTGTCGCTTGAGAATGCGCTGATCATCGATGGTGCCGAGCTCGAAGTGAATTTCACGCGCGCTGCTCGCAACATCCCGAACATCGACGTGCTCCCGATCCAGGGCATCAACGTCTACGACATTCTCCGTCGTAAGAAGCTGGTGCTGACCCGGGCCGCCGTCGCCGCGCTGGAGGAGCGCTTCAAATGACGATCAAACGCTCCGCATACGACGTCATCGTTGCGCCGGTCATCACGGAAAAGGCGACGCTCGCCTCCGAGGCCAACCAGGTGATCTTCAAGGTCAAGCCTGACGCGACGAAGACCGAGATCAAGTCGGCGGTCGAAGGCCTGTTCAAGGTCAAGGTGAAGGCCGTCAACACGATCGTCCGCAAGGGCAAGCAAAGAACGTTCAAGGGCATCAAGGCCATCTTGAGCGATACGAAAAGGGCGGTCGTGACGCTCGAAGATGGTCATTCCATCGACGTGACGACGGGGCTCTGAGGATAAGTCATGGCGCTTAGAACATACAACCCAACGTCGCCTGGTCGTCGTCACCTTATTCAGGTCGACCGTTCGACGCTCTGGAAGGGCAAGCCGCTCAAGACGCTCGTCGAGGGCAAGACGAAGACCGGTGGTCGCAACAGCGACGGCCGCATCACGTCGCGCCACATCGGCGGCGGCGCGAAGCAGGCCTACCGCAAGATCGACTTCCGTCGCCGGAAGTTCGACGCGCCGGCCAGTGTCGAGCGCCTGGAATACGATCCGAACCGCACCGCGTTCATCGCCCTCATCAAGTACGAGGACGGCACGCAGGCTTACATCTTGGCGCCGCAGCGTCTGGGCGTCGGCGACACGGTCGTCTCGGGTCCGAAGGTTGACGTGAAGCCCGGCAACGCCATGCCGCTGTCGGCCATGCCGATCGGCACGATCGTTCACAACGTCGAGATGAAGCCTGGCAAGGGCGGTCAGGTCGCACGTTCGGCAGGCTCATTCGTTCAGCTCGTCGGCCGCGACTCGGGTTACGCCGTTCTGAAGCTCAACTCGGGTGAAACCCGCAAGGTCAGCGCCGAATGCATGGCGACTGTCGGTGCGGTTTCGAACCCCGACCACATGAACACTGTTGTCGGCAAGGCGGGTCGCACTCGCTGGCTCGGCCGTCGTCCTACCGTTCGCTCGATTGCTATGAACCCAGTCGATCACCCGAACGGTGGTCGTACGAAGGGCGGTAAGCACTGGGCGACGCCGTGGGGCAAGCCGACCAAGGGCTTCAAGACACGCAAGAACAAGACGACCACGAAATATATCGTCCGCTCGCGCCAGAAGGCGAAGAAGAAGTAGTAGCGGCGCTCTGAAGGAGATTCGACTTTGACACGTTCAGTATGGAAAGGTCCGTTCGTCGACGGCTACCTCCTCAAGAAGGCGGAGAAGTCGCGTTCGTCCGGCCGCAATGAGGTGATCAAGATCTGGAGCCGTCGCTCCACGATCCTTCCCCAGTTCGTCGGCCTGACCTTCGGCGTGCACAACGGCCAGAAGCACATCCCCGTCGCTGTGACGGAAGACATGATCGGCCACAAGTTCGGTGAATTCGCTCCGACCCGTATTTTCCACGGCCACGGCGGCGACAAGAAAGCGGTGAAGAAATAATGGGCAAGCCAAGTCATCAGCGCCGCCTCGCTGACACCGAGGCTCAAGCGGTTGTCAAATCGCTGCGTATTTCTCCGCAGAAGCTGAACCTCGTCGCGGGTCTGATCCGTGGCAAGAAGGTCGATCAGGCGCTCGCTGAGCTTGAGTTCAGCGAGAAGCGCATCGCGGGAGATGTCCGCAAGTGCGTGATGAGCGCCGTTGCGAACGCCGAGAATAACCACGCGCTTGACGTCAACGATCTGATCGTTGCTGAAGCCTACGTCGGCAAGAACCTTGTCATGAAGCGTTTCCACGCTCGTGGCCGTGGCCGCGGCGCCGCGATCCTGAAGCCGTTCTCGCAGCTCACCGTCGTCGTCCGTCAGGTCGAAGAGGAAAAGACCGAGAAGAAGAAAGCTGCAAAGAAGTCCGCGCCGAAGGCTGCGGCCAAGGAGGCCAAGTAATATGGGTCAAAAAGTCAATCCCGTCGGCCTTCGCGTTGGCATAAACCGGACCTGGGACAGCCGCTGGTTCGCCGCTCGTGGCGAATACGGCAAGCTGCTTCATGAAGATCGGGCCATCCGCGCGCACATCATGAAAGAGCAGCGCGAAGCCGGCATCTCGAAGGTCGTCATCGAGCGTCCGCACAAGAAGTGCCGCGTCACCGTCATGACGGCGCGTCCCGGCATCCTGATCGGCAAGAAGGGCGAGAAGATCGAACGCCTGCGCGCTGACCTCGCGAAACTGACGAGCTCGGAAGTTCACCTGAACATCCTCGAGATCCGCAAGCCGGAAATCGACGCTACGCTGATCGCCGAGGGCATCGCCCAGCAGCTCGAACGCCGCGTCGCGTTCCGCCGTGCGATGAAGCGTGCCGTTCAGTCGGCTCTCCGTCTCGGCGCCGTCGGTATCCGTATCAACGTCGCCGGCCGTTTGGGTGGCGCTGAAATCGCCCGTACTGAGTGGTACCGCGAAGGCCGCGTGCCGCTGCACACGCTTCGCGCCGACATCGATTTCGGCTACGGCGTTGCACGCACCGCTTACGGCATCATCGGCATCAAGGTGTGGGTCTTCAAAGGCGAGATCATCGAGCACGATCCGATGGCCTCCGACAAGAAGCTCACGGAAATGCAAGAGAGCGGCGCTCCGCGTCCGCGTCGTGACGATGGCGACCGTCAGGATCGTCGTGATCGTCGTCCGGGCCGCGGTGGACGTGGCGGCGGTGGTGGACGTGGTGGCGCGGGTGGCGGCAACGCACCGGCCGCTTCCGACGCTACTCCGTCGGCGCCCGAAGCGTAAGGAATTCAGAGGCACACAATGCTGCAACCGAAACGGACGAAGTTCCGCAAACAGTTCAAGGGCCGCATCCACGGCGTCGCGAAGTCGGGCACCACGCTCGCTTACGGCGAAGTGGGCCTCAAGGCCATGGAGCCCGAGCGTCTCACCGCTCGTCAGATCGAAGCCGCACGCCGGGCCATCGCTCGTCATACGAAGCGCGCTGGCCGCATGTGGCTGCGCATCTTCCCGGACGTGCCGGTGTCGAAGAAGCCTGCCGAAGTCCGTATGGGCTCCGGCAAGGGTTCGCCCGAGCTCTGGGTGGCGCGCGTGAAGCCGGGCCGTATTATTTTCGAGCTTGGCGGTTTGAACCCCCAGGTCGCCAAAGAAGCGCTTGCGCTCGGTGCTGCGAAGCTGCCGATCAAATGCCGCGTCATTACGCGAATTGAATAGGAGTTGAGGAACAGTCATGGCCGATGATTTCAAGGGCATGTCGATCGATCAGCTCGACGACCAGCTGGCGAAGCTGAAGAAGGAGCAGTTCAACCTGCGCTTTCAGAAGGCCTCGGGCCAGCTCGAGAACACCGCGCGCATCCGGACGGTCCGCCGTGACATCGCGCGCGTCAAGACCGCAGCCGTTGCCCGGCGCGGTGGCAGCGTCAAAAAAGGCGCGTAAGGGAGAACGAGATTATGCCGAAGCGCGTGCTGCAGGGTGTCGTGGTATCTGACAAGAACGACAAGACCATCGTCGTTCAGGTTGAGCGTCGCTACACCCATCCGCTGCTGAAGAAGACCGTGCGTCGTACGAAGAAGTACCACGCTCACGATGAATCGAATTCGTTCAAGGTAGGCGACCAGGTCGAAATTCAAGAGACCCGGCCGATCTCCAAGAACAAACGTTGGATTGCCGTCGCGAATTGAGGCATAAGCCTCGCTTCGCTAAGCGATCGAACGCTTACGTAGAGCGCCTTTCAGGCCGTCGGAGAGTTGGGAATTGCCCCAAGACCCCGCGAGCCGGTTGGGAAAATGATGAGATGGGCTTGGAGAGTATGCCTCTCGAAGCCATGAGAGAAGGAATGACGCGATGATCCAGATGGAGAGCAATCTCGACGTCGCCGACAATTCTGGCGCGCGCCGCGTCCAGTGCATCAAGGTGCTGGGTGGCTCGAAGCGCAAGTACGCGACGGTGGGTGATACCATCGTCGTCTCCGTCAAGGAGGCGATCCCGAAGGGTCGCGTCAAGAAGGGCCAGGTGATGAAGGCTGTCATCGTCCGCGTCGCGAAGGGTATCCGCCGCGCCGACGGTTCGCTGATCCGCTTCGATCGCAACGCCGCTGTGCTGGTCAATGCCAACGGCGAACCCGTCGGCACCCGCATCTTCGGACCCGTGACGCGTGAGCTTCGCGCCAAGAACCACATGAAGATCGTATCGCTTGCGCCGGAGGTCCTCTGATGTCGGCTTTTAAAATCAAGAAGGGCGACAACGTCGTCGTCCTCGCCGGCCGCGACAAAGGCAAGCGCGGTGAGGTGATCGAGGTTCGCCCGAAAGAGCACCGCGCCCTCGTGCGTGGCGTCAACATGGTGCGCCGTCACCAGCGCCAGTCGGCGACCCAGGAAGGCGGCATCATTTCCAAGGAAGGTCCGATCGACCTCTCGAACATCGCGCTCGAGGATCCCAAGGACGGCAAGCCGACCCGCGTTGGCTTCAAGGTCCTCGCCGATGGCAAGAAGGTCCGCGTCGCGAAGCGCTCGGGCGAGCAGATCCCGGAGAAGAACTAAGCCATGGCTAAGGAAGAAAAAAAATCCGTGAAGCCGCAGGGCGGCGCCGCCCAGGGCGGTGACAAGAAGGCGAAGGCCGACAAGAAGGCCGCTTCGTCCGAACCGCGTGCTCCTGCTGCGCCGCGTCCGGCCGATTACAAGCCGCGCATGAAATCGCATTACGAGAAGGTCGTCCGCAACGCTCTCAAAGAGAAGTTCGGCTACGCCAACGTGATGCAGATTCCGAAGATCGAAAAAGTCGTCATCAACATGGGCGTTGGCGAAGCCGTCAACGATCGCAAGAAAGTTGACGTCGCCGCTGCCGATCTCGCGCTCATCGCCGGTCAGAAGCCGGTCGTTACCCGCGCCCGCAAGGCCATCGCAACGTACAAGCTGCGCGAAGGCATGGCGATCGGCGCCAAGGTGACGCTCCGCGGCGACCGCATGTACGAATTCCTCGACCGGTTCGTCACGATCGCGCTGCCGCGCGTGAAGGACTTCCGTGGTCTGAACCCGAAGAGCTTCGATGGCCGCGGCAACTACGCGACCGGCCTGAAGGAGCATCTCGTGTTCCCTGAAATCGACTACGACAAAGTCGACAACGTTTTGGGCCTCGACGTGATCGTTTGCACGTCGGCCAAGACCGATGACGAAGCCCGTGAATTGCTCAAGGGCTTCAACTTCCCGTTCCGTAGCTAGAGGACCTCGGCACTCAAAGCCGAAAGGCCTTTGGAGGAGAAGAAATGGCAAAAGTCAGTTCGATCGAAAAGAACAACCGCCGCCGCAAGATGGTGGCGGAGCAAGCCCCGAAGCGTAAGCGCCTCAAGCTGCTCGCTAAGGACAAGACCAAGACGCCGGAAGAGCGTTTCGCTGCCCGCCTGAAGCTGGCCGAGATGCCCCGTAACGGCTCGAAGGTTCGCATCCGCAATCGCTGCGAGATCACCGGCCGCCCGCGCGGCAACTACCGCAAGCTCAAGATGTGCCGCAACCAGCTCCGCGAGCTGGCGAGCCAGGGCCGCATCCCGGGCATGGTCAAGTCGAGCTGGTAAGAGGAAGCATCAATGTCCGTGAATGATCCCATCGGCGATATGCTCACTCGCATCCGGAACGCCCAGATGCGTCGCCGTCCGAAGGTTGCGACCCCGGCCTCGAACCTCCGCGCGCGCGTCCTCGACGTTCTCGCCGAGGAAGGCTACATCCGTGGCTATAGCCGCGTCGAAATGAAGGGCGAACTCCCTCAGTTCGAGATCGAGCTCAAGTATTACAATGGCCAGCCGGCCATCCGTGAGATCGAGCGTATCTCGAAGCCGGGCCGCCGCGTTTATTCGCCCGTGAAGGGTATCCCGACGGTCGCCAACGGCCTCGGCGTCGCCATTCTGTCCACGCCGAAGGGCGTCATGTCGGACACGAAGGCGCGCGAAGCCAACGTCGGCGGCGAAGTCATCTGCAGTATTTTCTAAGGCTGGGGCTTTGGCCTCGGCGAAACAAGGTTTGAAGAAGCCATGTCGCGCATCGGTAAGAAACCCGTTCCGGTCCCGTCGAACGTAACGGCGACGATCACCGGTCAGACCGTCAAGATGAAGGGACCCAAGGGCGAACTCGCCTTTGTTGTTCCCGACGCTTTGAAGGTTCAGAGAACGGACGAAGGCATCGACGTCAGCCTTCTCGAAGACACCAAACTTGCACGCTCGAAGTGGGGCATGTCGCGCACTCAGATCGCGAACCTCATCAAGGGCGTGACGGACGGCTACAGCCAGGATCTCGAAATCCATGGCGTTGGCTTCAAGGCGTCCATGAAGGGCAAGGATACGCTGACCCTTTCGGTCGGCTACAGCCACGACGTCGTGCTGAAGATTCCGGCCGGTGTCGAGGTCAAGGTTGGCGGCGCCAAGCAGGAACTGGTCAACGTTTCCGGCATCGACAAGCAGGCGGTCGGCCAGGTGGCATCCGTCATCCGCGCCTCCCGCAAGCCTGAGCCTTACCAGGGCAAGGGTGTGCGTTATAAAGGCGAATACATCCTCCGCAAGGAAGGTAAGAAGAAGTAGGATCGGCACCGATGGCCAATATGAACCAAAAACTTGCGAACCGCCGTGCGCGCGTTCGCCGTGCCGTCAAGGCAGCCTCCAACGGCCGCCCCCGGCTTTCTGTTCACCGCTCGTCGGAGAACATCTACGCTCAGGTGATCGACGACGTGAAGGGCGTAACGCTCGCCGCTGCCTCGACGCTCGAGAAGGACGTCAAGGGTACGCTGAAGACCGGCGCCGACAAGGCGGCCGCTGCAGCCATCGGCAAGCTCGTTGCAGAACGCGCTGTCAAGGCTGGCGTCACCGAGGTCGTTTTCGATCGCGGCAGCTTCCTTTTTCATGGGCGCGTCAAGGCGCTCGCCGATGCCGCCCGTGAAGGCGGTCTGAAGTTTTAAGAGATACTCGAGAGGAACTAGATCGTGGCACGTGGACCCCAGAGAGAGCGTGGCAGAGACCGCGAGGAACGCGATAGCGAGTTTTCCGATAAGCTCGTGCACATCAATCGCGTTGCGAAGGTCGTCAAGGGCGGTAAGCGCTTCGGCTTCGCTGCGCTGGTCGTCGTCGGCGACCTGAAGGGCCGCGTCGGTTTCGGCCACGGCAAGGCGCGTGAAGTGCCGGAAGCGATCCGCAAGGCAACGGAAGGCGCCAAGCGCAACCTTCTCCGCGTGCCGCTGCGCGACGCTCGCACGCTTCATCACGACAGCGTCGGCCGTCACGGCTCGGGTAAGGTGATCCTGCGCTCGGCTCCGGCCGGTACGGGTATCATCGCCGGTGGTGCAATGCGCGCCGTCTTCGAGATGGTCGGCGTTCACGACATCGTCGCGAAGTCGATGGGCTCGACGAACCCTTACAACGTCGTTCGCGCCACGTTCGACGCGCTGAAGGCCCAGGAAAACCCGCGCGGCGTCGCAGCTCGTCGCAACAAGAAGGTTTCCGATATCGTATCGCGCCGTCGCGACGGCTCGTCGATTGCCGAAGCCGGCGCCGACGTCTGATAGAGAACAACGAAAGCGGCCGGTTGCGCCGTGCCGCTTTGCTATGGGATTTTGAGGTTACGACATGTCGAAGAAAACGATCACGCTGAAGCAGGTGCGCAGCCCCAACCGGCGCCCCGAGCGGCAGGCTGAGACGCTGATCGGCCTCGGGCTGAACAAGCTCGGTCGCACCTCGACGCTCGAAGATACCCCGGCCGTCCGCGGCATGCTGAAGAAAGTTCAGCATCTCGTCCAGGTCGAAGAAGGGAAATAACCTCGCTCGGCGGCCGGCTCCCGGAACGGGAGTCGCCGAGCGCAAGCAAAGAAGGATCTGGGTCCCATGCGGCTCAATGGCATTAAAGACAACCCCGGCGCCAAGAAAACGCGCGTCCGCATCGGCCGTGGTATTGGTTCGGGCCTCGGCAAGATGGGTGGCCGCGGCGGCAAGGGCCAGACGGCCCGTACCGGCGTCGCGATCGGCGGCTTCGAAGGCGGCCAGATGCCGTTGCATCGTCGTCTGCCGAAGCGCGGCTTCAACAAGTGGCGCCCGCAGGATTTCAACGAGATCAACGTCGGCTCGCTGCAGCAGGCCATCGAAGACAAGCGTCTCGACGGCTCCAAGCCCGTTGACCTTGCGACGCTGATCGAGGCCGGCATCGTTCGCCGCCCGAAGCAAGGCCTGCGCCTTCTGGGCGACGGCGAGATCAAGGCCAAGATCTCGATCACGGTCAACCACGCTTCCGCCAAGGCGAAGGAAGCGATCGAGAAGGCCGGTGGCACGATCACGCTGATCGAGCCGAAGGTCATCGCCGCTGACGAAGAAAAGCGGAAAAAGTCAGAGGCCAAGAAGGCTGCTCAGGGCAAGAAGCCCGGCGCCGCGAAATCGGAAGATTAATCGCGCGCCCGGCCGGAGCGGGGGACTGGTCCCGGCCGAGCGTTCGAGGCTGGAAGGCACTGGAAACGGCGCGTTCCGGACCCAAGTTGTGGTTGGGCCTGTCGGCCATCGCCACAACGGTTAGGAGAAGAGACCAATGGTTTCCGCTGCCGAGCAGCTTGCTTCGAACCTGAATTTCAGCGCCTTCGCAAAGGCGGAGGATTTGAAGCGGCGCCTGTGGTTCACGCTTGGTGCGCTGATCGTCTTCCGCCTGGGCACGTTCATTCCGCTGCCGGGCATCAATCCGGCCGCATTCGCCGAGACCTTCAAGTCTCAGGCGGGCGGCATTCTCGGCATGTTCAACATGTTCTCGGGCGGTGCGCTTCAGCGTCTCGCCATTTTCTCGCTGAACATCATGCCGTACATCTCGGCGTCGATCATCATGCAGTTGATGAGCTCGATTTCGCCGAAGCTCGAAGCCCTCAAGAAAGAGGGTGAGGCGGGCCGCAAGCAGATCAACCAATATACGCGCTACCTGACGGTTGTGCTCGCAGCGCTCCAGGCTTACGGCATCGCCGTCGGTCTTGAAGGCTCGCGCAACGCCGCCGGCGCTGTCGTCATGGATCCCGGCCTGTTCTTCCGCGCCACGACCGTTATCACGCTGGTCGGCGGTACCGTGTTCCTGATGTGGCTCGGCGAGCAGATCACGCAGCGCGGCGTCGGTAACGGCACGTCGCTGATCATCTTCGCCGGTATCGTAGCGGGCCTTCCGGGCGCGCTGGTACAACTTTTCGAGCTGTCGCGTACCGGCTCGATCTCGCCTGGCATTCTCGTGTTCTTCCTGGCGCTCGCTCTGGCGGTCGTCGCGGCCATCGTCTTCTTCGAGCGCGCCCAGCGGCGTCTGCTCGTCCAGTATCCGAAGCGACAGGTCGGCAACAAGATGTTCCAGGGCGAGGCTTCGCACTTGCCGCTGAAGCTCAACTCGTCGGGCGTTATTCCGCCGATCTTCGCCTCGTCGCTGCTGTTGCTGCCGATCACGGTTGCCCAGTTTACGGCAGGGCAGGGCCCGGAATGGCTCAACGAGGCGGTCGCCGCGCTCGGTTCAGGCCAGCCGCTCCACATGCTTGTGTACGCGCTGCTGATCCTGTTCTTCGCGTTCTTCTACACCGCGGTTGTGATCAACCCGAAGGAGACGGCCGACAATCTGCGCAAGTACGGCGGCTTCCTGCCCGGTATCCGCCCTGGGGACAAGACCGCCGAGTATATCGACTATGTTCTGACCCGCATCACCGTCGTCGGCGCACTCTATCTGGCAGCAGTCTGCGTTCTCCCTGAGATCCTGACGTCCTACGCCGGCATCCCGCTCTACTTCGGTGGCACCTCGCTGCTGATCGCCGTCAGCGTCACGATGGATACTGTCGCTCAGGTCCAAAGCCACCTGATCGCCCAGCAATACGAAGGCCTCATCAAGAAGGCCAAGCTTCGCGGGGCGCGCCGATGATCCTGATGCTGTTGGGCCCGCCAGGCGCGGGCAAAGGGACGCAGTCGCAGATCATTTCCGAGAAGCTCGGACTGCCTCAGCTTTCCACCGGCGATATGCTCCGCGCGGCCGTGAAAGCCGGAACGCCGGTCGGCCTCAAGGCGAAGAAGATCATGGCGGAAGGCGGCCTCGTCAGCGACGAGATCGTGATCGGCATCATCGCCGACCGCATTTCCGAGCCGGACTGCGCCAAGGGCTTCATTCTGGATGGTTTTCCGCGCACGCTGCCCCAGGCCGATGCGCTGGACGATCTGCTGAAGTCGAAAAACCGCCATATCGATTGCGTGATCGAGCTGAAGGTCGACGACACCAAGCTCGTCGAGCGGATCGAGACCCGCGCTCGCGAAACGCTTGCGGCAGGCGGCACAGTCCGCGCCGATGACAACGCCGAGGCCCTGAAAACGCGCCTGATCGCTTACTACCGCGAGACGGCGCCGCTCATTGGTTACTATTATGCTCACAAGCTGCTGAAGTCGATCGACGGCATGGCGCCGATCGCCGACGTAAGCCGCCAGATTGGCGCATTGTTGAATCAATTCCAGGATGCTTGACAAAGAAAAAAGCACGCATTGACGGAAGGGAAGACCCGAGGTAGAACACGCAACTTTCTTCTAGGGCTCAACTTGATCCGACCAGGGCTTGAACCCCCGGTTCTGCGGTCGTTGCGCCTTTTGGCACTTGAGAAATATCGAATACGGCATCGTTAATTCGACACGAGATTTAAAGGCAGGAGACTGAAGTGGCCCGCATCGCAGGCGTCAACATTCCGACAGGCAAGCGCGTTGAAATCGCGCTGCGTTATATTCATGGCATTGGCCCCAAATTCTCGAAAGAGATTTGTGAGAAGTGCAGCATCCCGCCGGAGCGCCGCGTCAATCAGCTGACCGACGCTGAGGTCCTGCAGATCCGTGAAACCATCGACCGCGATTACACGGTCGAAGGCGATCTCCGCCGCGAAGTTCAGACCAACATCAAGCGCCTGATGGACCTCGGTTGCTACCGCGGTCTTCGTCACCGCAAGGGCCTCCCCGTTCGCGGTCAGCGCACGCACACGAACGCCCGCACCCGCAAGGGCAAGGCTGTTCCGATCGCCGGTAAGAAGAAGGCGACGAGGTAGTTCGTCACCGCAAATTTCTGCGCGCCGGTCTGGTTTTTTAAGATCTCCGGCGCGCGCAACGTTTTTAGCCTCATCGGTTGAGGCATGGAGCAACGACGGTAATGGCCAAGGAAGCAGCAGCGCGCGGCAAAGTCAAAAAGCGCGAGAAGAAGAACATCACGTCGGGCGTCGCGCACGTCAACGCGTCGTTCAACAACACCATGATCACGATCACCGACGCGCAGGGCAACACGATCGCCTGGTCGTCTTCGGGCACGAAGGGCTTCAAGGGTTCGCGCAAGTCGACGCCCTACGCTGCTCAGATCGCCGCCGAAGATGCCGGCAAGAAGGCCCAGGAGCACGGCATGAAGGTGCTCGAAGTCGAAGTCTGTGGTCCGGGCTCGGGTCGTGAATCGGCACTCCGCGCGCTCCAGGCTGTTGGCTTCCAGATCACCTCGATCCGCGACGTGACGCCGATCCCGCACAACGGCTGCCGTCCGCGCAAGCGCCGTCGCGTCTAATACGAAATTCTGCCAGCGCGCCGCTCGTCCGGCGCGCGGCGATGCATGCACTGCTCAAGAGATTCCGCGGCCCGCTCCCCCGTCCGCGCCAAACTAAACGAGGTATCTCGTGAACGTTCTCCAGAAGAACTGGCAAGACCTGATCAAGCCGTCGAAGCTTGAAATTCAGACCGGCCGCGATCGTTCGCGCATCGCGACCGTCGTCGCTGAGCCGCTTGAGCGCGGCTTCGGCATGACGCTCGGCAACGCGCTGCGCCGCGTGCTGCTTTCGTCGCTTCAGGGCGCTGCGATCAAGACCGTGCAGATTGATGGCGTGCTGCATGAGTTCTCGTCGGTCCCCGGCGTCCGCGAAGACGTGACGAACATCATCCTGAACATCAAGGAAATTGCGCTCCGCATCCATTCGGAAGGCGTGAAGCGCATGGTGCTCAAGAAGGAAGGTGCCGGCCCCGTCACCGCAGGCGACATCGAAATGTCGTCCGAAGTCGAAGTCCTGAACCCCGACCACGTGATCTGCCACCTCGACCAGGGCGCCGCGATCCGCATGGAGTTCACCGCCGACATCGGCAAGGGCTACGTCGCGTCTGACCGCAACCGTCCGGAAGATGCGCCGATCGGCCTGATCCCGGTCGACAGCCTCTATTCGCCGGTCAAGAAGGTCTCCTACAAGGTTGAGAACACCCGCGAAGGCCAGATCCTCGACTACGACAAGCTGACGATGGTCGTTGAAACCGACGGCTCGGTCCGCCCGGAAGATGCCGTCGCGCTTGCTGCCCGCATCCTGCAGGACCAGCTCGCGGTCTTCATCAACTTCGAAGAGCCGAAGAAGGCCCAGGAAGAGCAGCGCCATCCGGAGCTCGCCTTCAACGCCGCGCTTCTCAAGAAGGTCGACGAGCTCGAGCTTTCGGTCCGCTCTGCGAACTGCCTGAAGAACGACAACATCGTCTACATCGGCGACCTGATCCAGAAGACGGAAGCCGAGATGCTGCGCACGCCGAACTTCGGCCGCAAGTCGCTCAACGAGATCAAGGAAGTCCTCGCCACGATGGGTCTCCATCTCGGCATGGAAGTTCCGAACTGGCCGCCGGACAACATCGACGAGCTGGCGAAGCGTTTCGAAGACCAGTACTAAGAATTCCGGCTGGCCCGCGGTTCGTGGGCCGGCCGAGTACCCGGATAGCTCAGAGAGCACCGGGTCCTATGGGCGAAGGTGAGGCCACAGAAACTCCCGCGCTCAGACCGGACAGCAATCCGCTGACGGTTGCTTTCACAATGTAAGGATGAAGATACGATGCGACACAAGAAGCTCGGCCGCCGCTTTGGCCGCCACGTTGGTCACCGCCAGGCAATGTTCTCGAACATGGCGGCTGCCCTCATCAAACACGAACAGATCGTCACCACGCTGCCGAAGGCGAAAGACCTGAAGCGCGTCGTCGATAAGTACATCACGCTCGCAAAGCGCGGTGACTTGAACTCGCGCCGTCTGGCTATCGCGCGCCTGCGTGACGAAGACATGGTCAAGAAGCTCTTCGACGTTCTCGCCGCACGCTACAAGGACCGCAACGGCGGCTACACGCGCGTTCTGAAAGCCGGCTTCCGGTATGGCGATAACTCGCCGCGCGCCGTCATCGAACTCGTCGATCGCGACGAGAGCGTGAAGGGCGCCGAGGACAAGGCCCGCCACGAAGCCATGCTCGCCGAGCAGGCCCAGAGCTAACTCGCGCTCGAAGCGACCAGCATGAATTTGCTATGGCCGGGCTTGCCCCGGCCATTTGCGTTTGTGGCTCTTAAGCGATGACGTTGATGGCTCGTCAGATTGGCAGCCAAAATCAAAAACCCCGGCGCTGAGAGCTGCGCCGGGGTTTTGCTTTGGGGGCGATATGATGTGTAAGCGTGCGTAGGAGCGGGATTAAATCCTGCAGGCTCGGCACATCGAGAAATTGCGATGCCCCCTCCAGCTCTTTCGCCAAGGTTGTCGCTCATCTGCATTACACGTGTGTGACGCGAGCCCCGCAGACACCATTTTATCGTCGATCTGACGTTGCCATCCGGGCGCATTCTGCCCGACTATCGCCTCTATCCGGTGCGCGAGGCGCGTGCCGCCTTTGAAACGGTTGGTGCGTCCATGCCTTCGGATTCTCAGGTTGTCGTGACCGGCGCAACCGGCCTTGTCGCCAAGTACACGATTGCCGAGTTTCTCCGTCGTGGACACAGTGTTCGCGGCACGCTGAGAAACATGGGCAAGGCGGACGGCGTTCGCGCGGCGGTGACACGCCTCGGCGCTGACGCTTCGAAGCTGTCGTTTGCTGTCGCCGACCTGACTAGCGATGCCGGCTGGGACGACGCCATCGCTGGCGCCGATGCCGTCGTTCATACGGCTTCGCCGTTTCCGATTTCGCAGCCGGACGATCCCGACGACGTGATCTTGCCCGCGCTCGATGGCACGCTGCGCGTTCTCCGCTCCGCGACGAAAGCCGCCGTCACGCGCGTGGTGCTGACGTCATCCACAGTGGCGATCTTCTATCCCAGCGGCGTGTCGGCGGGGCACATCTATTCCGAGCAGGATTACAGCGACGAAACGCGCCCCGATCTGACGCCCTACGTCAAATCGAAAACCATCGCCGAAAAGGCCGCGTGGGACTTCATCGAGTCGACACACGGTGCCCCCGAGCTGATCGCCATCAATCCGAGTTTCGTGCAAGGCCCGGCCGTCGATGCCGATCTTTCGACCTCGCACGAGCTTTATCGCATCATGGCGAAGGGGACCTATCCGGCAGCTCCGAGCATAAGCTTTCCCGTGACGGATGTGCGCGACATCGCCGCAGCGCACGCGGAAGCGGCAGTACGCCCCGGCGTCGGCGGCAACCGCTATCTGGTCGGCGAGGGGCGCTTGAGCCTTTATGAGCTGGGCCGCATCATGGCGCGCGAACTGCCGGATCTCGCGTCCAAGGTGCCGAAATTCGAGCTTCCCGACTTTGCCGTGCGAACAGCTGCCATATTCGACAGGAAGTTGCGGACCGTTCTGCCCGAGCTTGGCGAAAAGAAAGACTACACCAACGCCAAAGTGAAGGCAGAACTGGGCCTTACGCTCCGTAACGCCGACGACGCCGTCGTCGCCGCGGTGCGATCATTACGAGACCTTAGGTTGATCTGACCGCACCCCAGACCTTATCTCTGCGATCGGATTCGTCTCGCCGGAGACGGTCGAGCATCAACTATGGGACGGTCTTGCAAGACCCATCGCGAAGAGCTGATCGATGACAATGAAGAAGTGGATCCTCGTCTGTGCTGCCATCGTCGCTGGTGCGGCCGTCACACCGAAGATCTTCAGTCCGGCGGAAACGGCGTCCGCCCAAGAGAAGATGCCGCCGCCCTCGCGCGAGGCTATCCAGTATTCCTACGCGCCGATCGTGAAGAAGGCCGCGCCTGCCGTCGTCAACGTCTATGTCCGCAGCCGCGTTCGCACGTTCGACTCACCCTTCGCCAACGATCCCTTCTTCCGTCATTTCTTCGGCGACGCTTTCGGCCGTCCGTCAGAGCGTGTGTTGAGTTCGCTCGGCTCCGGGGTCATCGTCAATCGCGAGGGCCTCGTTGTCACGAACACGCACGTCATCAAGGGCGGCAGCGACGCCGCCATCCGCGTGGCGCTTGCCGATAAGCGCGAGTTCGACGCCAAGGTTATCGCGCAGGACGACAAGGCCGACATCGCCGTGCTGAAGATCGAAGGCGGCGACGGTAATTTCCCCTATCTGCAGTTCGATGATTCAGATTCGCTCGAAGTCGGCGATCTCGTGCTCGCCATCGGCAACCCCTTCGGCGTCGGCCAGACCGTAACGAGCGGCATCGTCTCGGCGTTGTCGCGTTCGGAGATCGGTCAATCGGACAGTCAAGTCTTCATCCAGACCGACGCGGCCATCAATCCCGGTAACTCCGGCGGCGCGCTGGTCGATATGTCCGGTCGCCTCGTCGGCATCAACACGATGATCTATTCGCAGTCCGGCGGTTCCGTCGGTATCGGCTTCGCCATTCCATCGAACCTGGTTCGCGTCTATGCCGAAAGTGCGGAGAAGGGCCGGAAGGTCGAAAAGCCGTGGCTCGGCGCCAAGATCGAAGCCATGACGCGGGACTTCGCCGAAGGCCTCGGCCTCGATCGCGTTTCGGGTGCTGTCGTCACCCGGCTTTACGATAAAGGTCCGGGCGCAGACGCCGGCCTTCAGGCCGGAGACGTGATTACGCATGTCGATGGCGTTGAGGTCGTCGATGCGCGTGCCGTCTATTATCGTTTGATGACGAAAGGCATCGGCCGCACGGCGAAGCTGACCGTCATTCGCAACAAAAAGCCGGTCGATATCGAGATGCCGCTCGTCGCGGCGCCGAAGCCTGGCAAGGGCGACGCCAAGAATCTCTCGGGCAATCACCCGCTCGATGGTGCGCGCATTTCCAACATCCTGCCGTCCGTCGCCGATGAGTATAATCTCGATCAAACTGACGGGGTCGTCGTGACGTCCGTGCGTGACGGTTCGCTGGCTCAGCAGTTCGGCTTCCAGCCGGGTGATGTCATCGTCGCCATCGGGAAGAAGAAGATCGCCAACGTAGACGAGGCCGACCAAGCACTCGAAACGCGCCAGCAGCTCTGGCAGATCTCAGTCAAGCGCGGCAGCCGCGTCCTCCAGCTTCAGGTGCCGGGTTAGGGATCGCAGCCCTGGGTGTTAACCTCGATTGCCGCGCAACTGTCGAGAAGCTGACAAAATCATGGCCGAGGTTACGCCTCGCGACCTCCGCGGTCGCGCCCAGTAGGCGTAACGGAGTGAGCCGATGTCCGAGAACCGTGGCGTGTTGATCATCGGCGAGGACGCCGTCCTGAAAGGCGAGGTCAAAAGCGGCCAGCGCGTCGAAATCTGGGGCTACGTCGAAGGCGGCGTCACAGCCTCAGAGGTCATCGTGCAAGAAGGTGGCAAGCTCTTCGGCACCATCAATTCCGATACCGCAGAAATCCGCGGCACCATCCAGGGCGACGTCCGCGTCCAGCAGCTCATTCAGATCAAGAGCACCGGCCACGCCGCTGGCAAGATCAAATACGGCCGCTTGTCGATGGAAGAGGGCGGCGAACTCACGGCACATGTCCGTAACATCCCGCCCACCCTTGGCGGCGATCTCGACCTGACCGTCACGAAAGGCCGTTCGGTGCGCATCACTACGGCCGACCTCAACGCCCTCGATCCCGATGACCGGCCCGAAAATCTGACGTTCCATATCTCGAACGCGTCGGGCGGTTCCGTCGTCCTGTCCAACGATCCTGCGCAGGCCGTGGCGACGTTCTCGCAGGCCGATCTCGAACGCGGCATGGTCTATTTCACGCACGATGGCTCGGACGCGGCACAGGCCCGTTTCGACGTCGAAGTCAGCGACGTCTCCGGCGCCACCTCCGGCACTCCACAAACGGTCAACGTCGCTGTACGGAACGATTAGCTAAAATCGGAGACCCATCTCCAACTGCCGTCATCCCGGCGCAGGCCGGGATCCAGACAAGCCGCGACAGCCGTTATGTTGAGGTTTGTCTGGGTGCCGACCTTCGTCGGCATGACGGTGGGTGAAGCGAATGTTCGCGCCTAGCGGCCGGCTCCGCGGAGCGGAGTCGCTCGGCGCAAATAAAGCACTCGGCCGGCGCGCGGACGCGTGTTGCCAAGCGCCAGCAAAAGAGCCTTTGGACGCCGGCCGCGCGGCCTTATATAAGGCGCGTATGACCAATCTCTTCGAAGCTGCCGGACTGGAAAAGAGCGCACCTCGGCCGCTCGCCGATAGGCTGCGCCCCAAGACGCTGTCGGAAGTCGTCGGCCAGGAACATATCGTCGGACCCGAAGGCACGCTGACGCGGATGCTGAAGAGTGGCCGCGTGCCGAGCCTTATTTTCTGGGGACCGCCCGGCTCCGGCAAAACGACGATTGCGCGCCTGCTCGCGGGCGAAACGAACCTTGTGTTCGAGCAACTCTCGGCCATCTTCTCGGGCGTCGCCGAGCTGCGCAAAGCCTTCGACCGCGCCAAGATCATGCGCGAGCAGGGCAAGGGCACGCTGCTCTTCATCGATGAGATACATCGCTTCAACCGTTCGCAGCAGGACAGTTTCCTGCCCTACATGGAAGACGGCACGATCACGCTCGTCGGCGCCACGACCGAGAACCCGTCGTTCGAACTCAACGCCGCTGTGCTTTCGCGCGCGAGCGTGCTGGTTCTCAATCGCCTGACGGACGAAAACCTTGAAACGATCTTGGAACGCGCTGAGAAGGAGGTCGGCCGGCCGCTACCGCTCGATGATGACGCCCGAGACGCGCTGAAGGGCATGGCGGACGGCGACGGCCGATCGATCTTGAACCTCGTCGAAGATGTGTTTGCTGCTGTTCCAGCGAAGGGCAAACCGTTGACGCGCGAAGCCCTCGTCAAGCTCGTGCAGCGTCGCGCGCCGCTTTACGACAAGTCGCGCGAAGGTCATTACAACCTGATCTCTGCGCTGCATAAGGCCGTGCGCGGTTCCGATCCCGACGCCGCGCTCTATTATTTCTGCCGGATGCTCGACGGTGGCGAGGACCGTTTGTTCCTTGCGCGTCGCATCGTACGGATGGCGGTGGAAGACATCGGCCTCGCCGATCCGCAGGCGCTTGTCGTCGCGAATGCCGCCAAGGACGCCTATGATTTCTTAGGCTCTCCGGAAGGCGAACTTGCGTTGGCCGAAGCCGTTATTTACGTCGCGACGGCGCCGAAATCGAACGCCAACTACGTCGCCTACAAGGCCGCGATGCGCGCTGCGAAAGAGCACGGCTCGCTGTCGCCGCCGAAGACGATCCTGAACGCGCCCACCAAACTGATGGAGGAGGAGGGCTACGGCTCCGACTACCTCTACGATCACGATCAGCCGGACGCATTCTCAGGGCAGAATTATTTCCCCGACGCTTTCAAGAAGCGCCCGCAATACTACGACCCGCCCGAGCGCGGCTTCGAACGCGAAATCAAGAAACGCCTCGATTACTGGGCCAAACTCCGCGCCGAGCGGAGTGGCAGATAGGCCGCCGGCCGAGGGGTCTTCCCACCATTTACAGTTTGGTAAGTCCGCGAACGGTTCGAATTCCGCTACGACTGTTGCGACGTTAGAATGCCGACCTCCGAGGATCGTCAGATGGCCCAGCAATCGATAGAACCAAACCCGCGATCGCCGCAGCCGCTGCTGCATTCCATCGCCATTGCCGATCTACGGCCGACGCAGATGACGGTCGGCATGCGCGAGGTCGAGCGCAAACGCGCCGAATGGAAGAAACTCGCGCCGACAAAGACGGGCACATTCCTCGGTCGCCATATGATCCCCGTCGTCCGCGGCCCGAAGAACCGCTACTACGTCATCGATCATCATCATCTAGGCCGTGCACTGCATGACGAAGGCGTCGAGCAGGTTTTGATTTCGCCGGTCGCCGACCTTCGTGCGCTCGACAAAGAAGAGTTCTGGCGCTTCATGGACAATCGCGGCTGGATGCATCCGTTCGACAGCGGCGGCGAGCGCCAGACGCGCACGGAGCTTCCCAAGTCGATAGCCGAACTCGTGGACGATCCGTATCGCAGCCTCGCGGGAGAACTTCGCTTCGCGGGTGGCTACGCGAAGGACGCAACGCCATTCAGCGAATTTCTTTGGGCCGACGCACTCCGCCGCCGTGTCGATGCCAAGATCGCCAAAAGCGACCCCGAATCTGCGCTGACGCAGGCACTTCAGTTCGCTAAAAGCCCCGAAGCATCGTATCTTCCCGGTTGGTGCGGGCCTCATGCTCGCTCATAACGTTAGCAGGTAAGAGAAACATGGCGACGACCGAGCAGCACGTTGTAGAACGCGTCGGCTGGCTGCGCGCAGCGGTCTTGGGCGCCAACGACGGCATTGTCTCGACCGCAAGCTTGATTGCGGGTGTCGCTTCGGCCGATTCCTCGCAGCAATCTATTCTCATCGCGGGCGTCGCCGGTCTCGTCGCCGGTGCGCTTTCCATGGCCGCCGGTGAATACGTGTCGGTCAGCTCCCAACGGGACGCAGAAAATGCCGACCTTGCCCGAGAGCGCAAAGAACTCGTCGATCAACCGGACTTTGAGCTTCAGGAACTGACCGACATCTACGTCGCCCGCGGCGTTGAGCCATCGCTCGCACGTCAAGTCGCGCAGCAACTGATGGCGCGTGATGCGCTTGGGGTCCATGCCCGAGAGGAACTTGGCATTTCCGAGTTGACGACGGCACGCCCCATCACGGCTGCGCTGGCATCGGCTGTGTCTTTCGCCGTCGGGGCGGCAGTTCCTGTCCTGGTGGCGCTTTTCTCGCCGGAAGGCCGCGTGACCTGGTTAGTCACCGTCGCCTCTCTTGTCTGCCTCGCGGCTCTCGGCGCCATCGGAGCCCAGGCCGGCGGAGCGAATATTGGGCGTGCCGTCGTGCGGGTAACCTTCTGGGGCGCGCTGGCGATGGCGATAACCGCGGCCATCGGCCATCTTTCTGGGGCCGCCGTTTAGCGGCCGTTTATCTTACCGCCCTTCCTAGCCGCCCGGATCGGCGCTATACGGAATTCCGCTAAGGATTCCTCTTATGATCTTCGCACTTCGCTTGCCACCGGAATTTTCTGGGGCCGCACGACGTTGGACACTCCGATGACCGACACGCCTTCAAAAGTCGAAACGCTGCGCGTCGCGCACGGCGAGGCCGATATGCGCCTCGACCGCTGGTTTCGCGTGCATTTCCCGGAGGTCGGCTACACCTATCTCCAGAAGCTTCTGCGTTCGGGGCAGGTCCGCGTCGATTCCAAGCGCGCGCAGGCGAACGACCGTCTCAATGTCGGCGCAGAAATCCGCGTTCCTGCGATCGTTCGTCAGCCCAAAAAGTCGGGGCCGGGACTGCAGGCCCCTCCCGGCGTCTCAAAGGGCGACCGCGATACCATCGAAAAGATGATCCTGTTCGAGGATGACTACGTTCTCGTTCTGAATAAGCCGTTCGGCCTCGCGGTCCAGGGCGGCACCGGTACGAAGAAGCACATCGACGGCATGCTCGAAGGCATGGCCGACCGCTTCGGCGGCGAGCGTCCGCGGCTGGTACATCGCCTTGACCGCGACACGACCGGCGTGCTGCTCGTTGCCAAAACGCGCGAGGCGGCAGCGAAGCTCGGGCGGACGTTCCAGACACGCTCCGCTGCGAAAACCTATTGGGCGCTCGTGAAGGGCGTTCCGAAGCCGCCGCAGGGCAAGGTCGAGGCAGCACTCGTCAAAGCCTCAGGACCTGACGGCGATCGCGTCCGCAAGGCAAAACCCGGCGAGCAGGACGTCGCGATGCACGCGACCACACACTATTCCGTCATAGATCGCGCTGCGCACAAAACGGCGTGGGTATCACTGAAGCCGGTGACCGGCCGCCAGCATCAGCTCCGCGCGCACATGCATCTCATCGGCCATCCGATCGTCGGCGACAACAAGTACGAGGGCGACGTTCACATGCCCGCCGAGAATATCGATAAGAAGCTTCACTTGCACGCGCGCCGCCTCGTTATTCCGCATCCGAAAGGCGGAAAGACCATCGACGTTACCGCGCCGTTGCCCGATCACATGCGGCGCACTTGGGAACTCCTGGGTTTCGACGAAGAAAAGTTCGAATAGAACAAGGCGAGCGCCATGATCTCGGAAATCATCAGGTTCGTTCTTTCGAATTTCACGCTCACGTTTCTCGTTATTGGACTTCTGTTTTCGCTCGCGGCGATCATGCGTGCTTCCAAACCCGTGACAGCCGCCGTGGTCGTCGAGAAGTTGATTTCGTGGCACGTGTTCTGGGCCATCGGCGTCTGCTTCTTCTACAACTTCGTGATGCATTCCTTCTTCGGACAAATGGCGGCTCAGTTCATCGGCTGGGCCGATAGTCCTTTTCAGTTCGAGGTCGGAACTGCGAGCCTCGGCTTTTCCGTTGTGGGGTTTCTGGCGGCGTTCCGAAGCTTCGACCTTCGTCTCGCGGCCATCGTCGGACCGGCATTATTCGCGCTGGGCGCGGGCTTCGGCCACATTTACCAGATCGTGACGCAGCACAATTTTGCGCCCGGCAACGCCGGCGTGATTTTCTATCTGGACTTCCTCATCCCGCTTTTCGGCTTCCTGTTGCTCTGGCTCCAGCATCGCCTCGGCCGCCCCTAGCTTTTTATGGTGCTCAGCGACACGCGTTCCGCGCGCCGGCCGCCATGCGCCACCTAACGGGCGAAGAAAGTTACAAAAATCATCCGGCGGCCGGCTCCCCGTAAGGGGGGGCGCCGGGTGCAAACTAAAAATCCCCATGCTAAAACGCCCCCCATGAAACTCGTTGTTTTTGATTGCGACGGCACGATCGTCGACAGCCAGGCGGGCATCGTGCTGTCGATGGTGCACGCCTTCACCACGCTCGAGATGACCCCGCCGACGCGGGAGGCAACGCTCTCGGTCGTCGGGCTTTCGCTCCCTGAGGCGTTTGCAGTGCTGGCCCCCGATGTTGACAAGGCGACGCGCGCTGCGCTCGCTGAACGCTACAAGATGGCGTTCCGCGAGCTGAAGCACGATCCGGCCGAAACCGAGATCCTATTTCCGCAAGCCAAGGAAACGATCGCCAATCTCGCCGCGCGTGACGACCACCTTCTCGGCATCGCGACGGGCAAGTCGCGTCGCGGCATCGATCGGCTGTTCGACCGCGAAGGCTGGCACGGAAGTTTCGCAACCATCCAGACTGCCGACGATCATCCCTCGAAGCCGCATCCCTCGATGCTTCAGCGCGCTATCCTCGAAACCGACGCAACGCCCGAAGTTACGGTCATGATCGGCGACACGACGTATGATATGGCGATGGCGCGGACTGCTGGCGTGGCGGCAATTGGCGTCGCCTGGGGCTATCACACCGTGGCGGAACTAAACAACGCCGGCGCTCATATTATCGTCGAACGTTTCGAAGATCTGCCCAAAGCCATCGACGATGTCCTCGCACTTGAAAGCAGCGCCGCATGAACGACGAGAACGGAAAAGGCAAATCCGGCTCTGGGCCTGCTGAGCCGCGGCCATCCGGCGGTCCAGGCAAAGTCCTGAACGACAGCCTGGCCAAACCGCTTCCGCGCCGCTTCTACAAAGAGGTGAGCGTCGGCGACACGGCACCTTTCAGCGTGCTGCTCGATGGCCGCCCGATCAAAACGCCAAAGAAGCGTGCGCTTGCCTTGCCGACGCACGAACTCGCGGAAGCCATCGCCGAGGAATGGCGCGCCCAGGGTGAGCATATCAACCCCGCACATATGCCGTTGACCCGTTTCGCCAACACAGCCATCGATGCTGTCGCCGATACGCTTGACGCCGTTGCCGATGATATCGCCGCTTATGCCGGAACCGATCTCATCTGCTATCGCGCAGAGACACCAGAAAAGCTCGTCGAGCTACAGGCCGAGCATTGGGATCCGATCGTCGCGTGGGTGAACGAGACGCTCAACGCCGAGTTTCGGGTCGTGTTCGGCATCGTGCATGTCGCTCAGCCAACTGCTGCGATCGTCGCTTATGAGCAAGCGTTGGAGCCGCACGACGCCATGCGGCTATCGGGACTGCACGTCATCACGACGCTGACCGGTTCGGCGCTGATCGCGCTCGCCATCGACCGCGAATGGCTGAGCCCGGACGCCGCCTGGAAAGCCGCGCACGTCGATGAAGATTATCAGATCTCGCTTTGGGGCGAGGATTCTGAAGCCCTTGCACGCCGCCGTGGCCGCCGGGCCGAGTTCGACGCCGCCGTGCGGTTTCTGACTTTGTGCAGAAAAGCTACGTAGGAAGTCTGCGCCGCAACGGCACCAGACGGCTTGCGAGCACCTTGTCGATACGGCGCGCATCGAGATCGACGACCTCAAACCGCCAGCCGCTGATATCGACGTGCTCGCCCGTCTTCGGCAAATGCTGCAATCCGGCAAGAACAAACCCGGCGACAGTCTCGTAGGAGCGGTTCTCCGGCAGCACGATGCCGATCTTGTCGGCCATTTCATCGACCGGCATACCGCCGGAAAACAGCCACGACCCGTCGTCGCGCTCGACCGCATAGGGCTCAAGGCCCTCGGCATCGGATTTGAAAACGCCCGCAATCGCTTCGAGAATATCGGCGGGCGTGACGAGGCCTTCGAAGTCGCCGTATTCGTCGTGGATCAGCGCCATCGGCACTTCCGCGTCTCGCAGCACCGAGAGCACGTCGAGTGCCGCCGCTGTCTCGGGGATCATCGGCGCCTTGCGAACGAAGGACTTCAGATCGAAGTTGTTGCCGGAGAGGAGGTTCGACAGCAGCTCGCGCGTCTGCACCACGCCGATCAGCTTGTCGGTCGAGCCTTCACCGACAGGTAGACGCGAATGCGGCGTCGAGATCAGCCGTTCCTTGATCGCTTCGTCCGACGCGGTGATGTCGATCCAGACGACATCGGTGCGCGGCGTCATGATGCCGACGACGGCGCGATCTGCCAGACGCATGACGCCCGAAATCAATTCGCCTTCGCCCGTCTCCAGCACACCCGCCGTTTCGGCTTCCGCGATGAGCGTCTTGATCTCTTCATCCGTGACCTTGCTCTCGCTTTCCTGCGACAGTCCGAGAAGACGGAACACGAGGTTCGTCGAGGTATCGAGAAGCCAGACGATGGGCGCCGCGATCTTCGCGAAACCCGTCATGATCGGCGCAACGAAACAGGCGATCGCCTCGGCGTTGCGCAGCGCCAGCGTCTTCGGCACCAATTCGCCGATAATGACCGAAAGATACGTGATGACCGCGACGACGATACCGAAGCCGGCCGGGTCGGCAATCTGTCGGCTGAAGCCGAGGTTTTGCAGATAGAGGGAAGCGTCCTCGCCGAACGTCTCGCCCGAATAGGCGCCGTTGATCGTGCCGATCAGTGTGATGCCGATCTGGACGGCCGACAGGAAGCGGCCGGGCTGCGCCGAGAGTGCCAGCGCGCTGTTCGCGCCGGAACGGCCCGATGCCGCCATGGCTTTCAATCGCGGCCGGCGTGCCGAAACAATCGCAAGTTCGGAAAGCGCAAAAAGGCCGTTGAGAAGAACAAGGGCCAGAACGATGAGGGCTTCGGTCACGATGTTCGCGGCCGACGGATGTGCGTCCAAGCCACTCCAAGTTGTTGGGAAGCGTTATGCTATGGGCACGGACGGGGCAAATCAAGGTCGCCTTTTAGGTGGCCGCCCCCAGATTTCTGCATCGTCCCGGCCAATGCACTGGGCCTATTGCGCTGGGATACGCGCCTCAACGCGTTCCTTAAAATGCGCCAGGACATCCGAAATGCCGGTCGAGGAAAAAACACCGTTCAAGCCGGTTGACGCTTCTTCCGCAGCCGGCGTCGCCCGCGCGACCATCTCCGCTTCATAATGCTCAACGGCCGACCAGCCGTTTTCAGCTGTCAGCGCATCCGCAAGATCGACGGCATCGGCGAGCGCGAGATTGACGCCTTCGCCCGCGAAAGGCGACATCAAGTGCGCAGCATCGCCTAGCATTGTGAGCCCAGGTCTGCTGATCCAATGGTGGCCAACCGGCAGTGCATACAACTGGCGAACGCCAATAATGTCGCCTTCCTCGATCAACTGGGTCAACGTCGGAGCCCAACCGTCGAACGCCTCCCGTACGGTTGCACGTACCCGGCCGGTAGATCTTTTTGACAAGTCCTGGGCCTCAGCCTCCGCGATGCGAATACCGGCGTAGCCGCGGATGTGCCCGTGACCGTTGCGCTGGGCGATCAGCGCGCGGTTGTTGCCGACCGCAAACATTTTGCCCCTCCCAACAAGGGTATCGACAGAGGGGTGGCGGCTCGCATCGAAGCCGAGTTCGACAAAGGTGACGCCCTCGTAAAAAGGCGTGGCGTCGGAGAGCAAGGGACGGACGCGAGACCAAGCGCCATCGGCGCCGACGACAATGTCGAAATGTTCGCTGATGCCGTCGCTCATCACATCGTAACCGCCATTCTCCGCGTGGCGGACACCCGTGATCCTGTAGCCCCAACGCATCTCCGTTGTGGAAAGGGAGCCGAGCAGGATGCGGCGAAGTTCTGTGCGGTCGATTTCGGGCCGGTCGTCGCCAAGGCCGTCGTAGTCGAACAGGAGCGTTCCGTGTTCGTCGTACAAACGATCGCCCTGGTCTTCCGGTCGAGCAGCAGCACGAAATTCCGCCTCTAACCCGGCGCAACGCATGGCGCGCTGGCCGGACTCGGCGTGAAGGTCGAGAGAACCGCCTTGCGGACGCTCGCCGGCGTGAGCATCACGCTCGAACACTGTCGCGATCACCCCGCGGAGTTCCAGTAGCCGGGCGAGCATCAATCCGCCGGGGCCGCCGCCAATAATTGCGATCTGTGAACCGATTGCCATTTCCGCCGCCTCCGTTTACATAGGGTCCTATGTTATAAACATAGGACCCTATGTAATGGCAAGCGGGAAGTGGAAGCCGATGGAGACGCCCGGTCATTATTTCAGTCGAATTGCGCGCGGTTTGGCGCGGGTCGGCGACACGCGCCTTCGTGCGCTGGGCTTTGCCTCCGCGCATCTGCCCGTGCTTAGCGCTCTCAAAGACGGTAATCGAATGTCGCAAATCGAGCTGGCGCGTTTGGTAAAAGTTGAGCAGCCGAGCATGGCGCAGCTTATCAATCGCATGGAGCGCGACGGCCTGGTGCGCCGGGAACCGGATCTAACCGATCGCCGCAGCAGCATGATTTCGCTTACCGAAAAAGCTTTGGCGAAGCTGCCTCAGGGGCGTGAGATCCTCCTTCAAGGCAACAAGGAAGCGATGGAGGGGCTAACCGCGCAAGAGGTCGAGACGCTGATGGGCCTGTTGCGTCGGGTGCTGGCAAATGTCGAAGCCATGGACAATTGAGGCGCAGACGTCGCATCGGAAACACAGAGGAAAGAACCGAATTTAACACGAAGGATTATCTTTACCCGGGACCTCCTTGTCCTCGCGTCGCGTTTCAAGAACACTTGCAGGAATGATTCGGGGTCGGTGACCAATGCTCAACGCGCCGCGCATTCCAGAGCTAGCGCAACGCGACCGCTTCGTGCGCCGGGCGGTGGCCGAAGGGCGTGTGCTCACGCTTGCCGACGAGGAAAACGCTTCCGTGCCCTCGCAGAAGGTCGCTGGGCGAACGGTTCAGCTTTTCTGGTCAAGCCCGATCGAGGCCGGGCGCTGGGCTGAAGCGTTGGCCGGAAACCGCGAGTTGCAGGATATCTCTCTGGAAGTATTTGCAACTGATATTCTGCCTGGCATCGCGACCGCCAAGGGTTTCGTCGGCACCGACTGGGTTTCCGATCCGATCGAAGCCGAGATCGACCCGCGCGATCTTCTGATCCGGCTCAAGACCGAGGCGATCCCGCTTTATGTGGCCGCCGCCCGTGAGAAGCGCGAAATTTACCTTGTCGGCAATGCCGAGGGCCCGATGCTGACGCCCGGCACGCAGAAGCCGCGCTCGGCCGACAAGCTGCACGTTTTTTCGCACCGGCCTGACGCCGAAGCCCACATGAAAAAGATCGCGGGCAAGCGCGTCATCGTCGAGCCGATCGCGAATTTCATCGCAACGACGCTGGCCTGGGCCGAAGCCCAAAATCATCCCGTTCTGATTGAGCCAGTTCGCGGCGCCGGCTTTGTCGAGGTCAAGGCGGCTGATTTGTCCGCCCGGCTGGCCGCTCCGGCAGCCGAGCCCGCCGCAAAAAGCGCCTGAGTTTCCGGGCCTTTGCCGACGTACCGGGCTTGGCTCCGGCATCGCGACAACTCACCGTTTGCGCTGCATCGGAGCCATGCTAGAGAGCCCTTTCGGCACATTCGGCCCGAGCCAGGCAAGGGGTTCCATGAAAGACATTATCGATGAGCTTGAGAAGCGCCGCGACAATGCCCGTCTCGGCGGCGGCCGCGCCCGCATTGACGCGCAGCATGCCAAGGGCAAGCTGACCGCCCGCGAGCGCATCGAACTTCTGATGGATGACGGCTCGTTTGAAGAATTCGACATGTACGTCGAGCACCGCTGCACCGACTTCGGTATGGAAAAGACGAAGGTGCCGGGCGACGGTGTCGTCACCGGCTGGGGCACGATCAACGGCCGCGTCGTCTACGTCTTCGCGAAAGACTTCACGGTGATGGGCGGTTCGCTGTCCGAGACACACGCCAAGAAGATCACCAAGATCCAGGATATGGCGCTGAAAAACCGCGCCCCGATCATCGGCGTGTTCGACGCAGGTGGCGCGCGCATTCAGGAAGGCGTCGACGCGCTCGGCGGCTATGGCGAAGTATTCCAGCGCAACGTGCTGGCGTCCGGCGTTATCCCGCAGATTTCCGTGATCATGGGACCCTGCGCGGGCGGCGATGTCTACTCGCCTGCCATGACCGACTTCATCTTCATGGTGAAGGACACGAGCTACATGTTCGTGACCGGCCCCGACGTCGTGAAGACCGTGACGAACGAAACCGTGACCGCAGAAGAGTTGGGTGGTGCCAAGGTCCACACCACGAAGTCCTCGATCGCCGACAAGGCCTACGAGAACGATCTCGAGGCACTGCTGCAGATGCGTCGCCTGATGGACTTCCTGCCGTCGAGCAACCAGGCGGGCGTGCCGCTCATCCCGACGCACGACAGCCCCGATCGCATCGACCATTCGCTCGATACGCTGATCCCCGACAATCCGAACAAGCCCTACGACATCAAGGAACTCATTCTGAAGGTCGTGGACGAGGCGGACTTCTTCGAAATCCAGGAAGCTTTCGCAAAGAACATCGTGACGGGCTTCGCACGCATGGAAGGCTCGACCGTCGGCATCATCGCCAACCAGCCGATGGTGCTCGCGGGCGTGCTCGATAGCGATGCGTCGCGCAAAGCCGCGCGCTTCGTTCGCTTCTGCGATTGTTTCGACATTCCGTTGGTGACGTTCGTTGACGTTCCGGGCTTCCTGCCGGGCACCGCGCAGGAATACGGCGGGCTCATCAAGCACGGCGCGAAACTGCTGTTTGCCTATGCGGAAGCCACGGTGCCGAAAGTCACGGTCATCACGCGCAAGGCCTACGGCGGCGCTTACGACGTCATGAGTTCGAAGCACATCCGCGGTGACGTCAACTATGCGTGGCCGACCGCCGAAATCGCCGTCATGGGCGCGAAGGGTGCAGCCGAAATTCTTTACCGCTCTGAATTGTCTGACCCGGCGAAGATCCAGGCCCGCATCGACGAATACAAGAAGCGCTTCGCCAATCCGTTTGTTGCCGCCGAGCGTGGCTACATCGATGAGGTCATCACGCCCTCAGCGACGCGCAAGCGCCTTTGCCGCGCGCTCAACATGCTGCGCAACAAGACGCTCGAAAATCCCTGGAAGAAGCACGACAACATTCCGTTGTGATGGTTCCGCCGCTTCCGGCTGTCTGCGACCAGCGCAGTCGGAAGCGGCAAAACGAAAATGCCCGGCGCGCCGAACGCGCGTCGCCGGGCGTTTTCAGAAATTCTGCCAAGAACGATGCGTCAAGTAATGTGCCCGGCGGCCAGCCCGCGGAACGCGTGTCGCCGGGCACAAACTAATTAGAGATTAATCCACACGCCGCCGCGCCAGTAACCGCGGCCTTCATGCTCGCGCCAGCGATAGTGATCGTGATCGCCCCACTTCCAAGAGTCTGGAAACACGCGCAGATGCAGGCCCGGTTCGTATTTGTAGTGCCCGCGCACGTGCCAGCAATCGCCTTCTCTGTTGCAGACAATTGCCGCCGAAGCCGTGGTCGCGGTCAGAGCAAGCATGCCCGCGCCAAGCAGTGCAGCGGTTGTGACGAATTTCATGAAACTTACCTCTCGTTTGTCGATAGGACGGTCTTCAAACGGGATCGAGAGGTAATGGTTTCCCGCGCAGACGCAGCTTGTAGATTTGTAAAGAACATGAACCGCAGCTATCCGACCGGAAGCGCTGCATTATAGGAACAGAGTTCCCTCAAATGTATTGCTCACTGCGAACCCGATCTATGTAACTGACGAGATTTTGCTTATTCGCCACATAATGCGCGCCGGGCCATTCATGCGGCTGATCGTGAAGATGACGAAGCATCGCGTAGGCCGAGGCATCTAGGGAATGTAGTCTGTCGCCAAGGAAATAGGGCTTGTCGCCGAGATATGCGGACAGCGCGTCGATATCCGTCTTGAAACAGTCAAGCACGGTTGACGAGGATCGCCGCCCCATTCCTTGCCCACAAAAGCCGGACAAGATCCGAAGACGGAAGGCATCCAACGCCGCTCTGAGTTCTGGAGTCACCTCGGCGCCTTGAACGATGAAGGGGATATATGTTTCCCAGCCGGCATCCGATCGCCAGCGCGGTTCAATGACACCGCTCCAATAGAGGTGTTCTTCGATAAGCCGGTTCCATGCGAGAGAGTTTGCTCTCTCCGATGGCGAAAGATCCGCATCGAGCGGATCGCCGAACTTTTCCTTGAGGTACGCGATGATTGCGTTGGAGTCGGCGACCTTTGTGCCGTCACTGTCGATGATATAAGGAAGTTTGCCGTGCGGCGCATCGATGTCGATCCGCGCGAGGTCCTGAGATCGATGTTGAAACGGAATTCCAACGAAAGTCATGTATGCAATGACTTTGGTGACATAAGGACTGATATCGGGAAGCCCCCACGCCGGCACGTACCCATAAACAGTGATCATGATAACCCCTGCAGCGTGCGGAAGATTCAATGCGCCGAATAAACGCCGTTGGCGGAACGAACGTGCTGAAGAATTTTCCTCAGCACACTGGCCATCAATTCATTGGCGCGTTCGTTGAGCGAGGCTTCCGAGGTTTCAGTGATCGCCCGGCCGCGATTGTGCGCACGCCGATAACCGAGCCGCTCCGGCAGCGAGCCAGTGAGCGGCTTATAGCCGGTCGTTTCAAGGTAGTGCCGCGCCCAGCGTTCTTCTTTTGCGTCCAGGATCCGGCAAAGGGCAACACACAGCCGATCTTTCGATAGCCCCCTCTGCTCCAGTTCATAGAGCAGCAGCGTCGTTGGATGGAGATCGTCCGAACTCGTGCCAGTCGGCAGAACGATGAGATCCGATGCACGCGCAATTTCGAATGTTTCGGGCGAGAGATGGCCGGGTGTATCGATGACGACAAGATCGGCGTCCGACGTATCCTTCAGCGCATCGGCGACCGATGAAAAAGCCTCCGCGTCGATGGTTCGAAGCGCACGGCTCGTTGCGCGCGTCGTCGACCAGCGCACGGATGTCTGTTGCCCGATATCGAGATCGAGCAGCTTGACCCGTAGGTTTCCTTGCGCCGCGACGACCGCAATGGCTCGCGCCAGCGTGCTTTTTCCCACGCCGCCTTTTTGGCCGATGATGGATAGAACGACAGGCATGGCAATCGACGGGCCAATTAAGACGTTCACGACAACTCTTAGGCTAGCTCCGAGTGTTAGGCTGGCCAAGCCATCTTTGCCGCCCGGCCGCGTCCCCGGCGTTAATCTTTAACGAACGGGGCAAAAATGTCGAACGACATCGCCAGGGGCGAGCCGTGCACCGCGCTGTTATTTCGGCCCCGCATTGGCGGCGAGACCTGGGAGCATGGCCACACTGGGGCCGGGCTCTCCGTCGACCGGGATGACAAACGAGGGCGGCCGGCTCGCGGAAAGCGTGTCGCCGGGCGCAATAAAAAGCCGGGCACAAGCAAAAAGGAACTTAAAAACGCCGGCGTGCGTTCGCTTTCCAGACATTTGAGCATGGAGGACCACAATGGGTGGCAGCCTGATTTATTACGCGATCGTCTTCTTGGTCGTCGCGCTTATTGCGGCGTTTCTCGGCTTTGGTGGCGTAGCTGGAACGGCGATGTCTGGCGCGCATCTCTTGCTGATGGTGGCCGTCGTGTTCGTGATCATCGGCCTCGTGGCCGGTGTGTTGCGACGCGGTGTGTAGGTTTTCTGTCGCCGTTGAGCAGCCCCCGGCGCTCGAAGCGCTGGGGCTGGTTCCAATTCACTTCGGCACCATCAGAGCGTAGCCAGCCGCGTTCTTGAAGTTCTGTCGTTCGGTAGATGACAACAGCGCACGCGCGACGGTGGCGACGATTGCTAGGAAGGGCATCCGTATTTTGCGACCCAGCCGATCGCCTTCCTCGCCGAAATAGCGAATTTCCTCGCGGTGCCAACCATGTTGATCGAAGAAGCCAAACCAGTCAGTGGGGCGGAATAAAAACGGCGCGTTCTGCATTTTGCCCGACATCATGCCCTCCCGGAACTTGAGAAGCTGAGGCGAAAGATAATCGACGATCCAGTAGGCCGCATGATCGAGCGCATGGAGATCATCGGCCAGAGCCCCGGCAGCATCTGTTGTCAGATACGGAACGACGCCCTCGGTCAGGACCAGAAATTTCCGCGATTTCGCATTAACCTCTGAGAGCACGGATTTGCGTTCCGCATCGTTCGCGAGATCGCATTTCACGCGTGACAGACCGAAGCGCGGCTTTTCTTGCGCGAGCAAGCTTTTCTTGTAGTCGATCATTGCCGGGTAATCGGCTTCGATCCAATGCAGCGCCGGAGGCAAATCCATTCGATAGGGCCGGGTATCGAGGCCCGCTCCGAGGTTCAAAACAGTATCGACACCGTTGGCGACCGCACCTTGAATGAAATCATCGATGATGCGAGTGCGGACGGCAATGACCCACTCCGTCAGGAACGGCCGCGGCATGGCTTCGGCGATGGTCCGTCCGCGATCTCCCGCCAGCACTGCCGCGAGGGGATCATGAAAGAGAGCATCCGCGCGCTTACCTTCGATGCCGCGATAATGAGCGACCCAGAATGCGGTATCCGAGACGTTCTCGATGATTGCGGTTGTCACGGGGATATATCCTTGAGCCTATTGAGCGCCGAGCGGCATAAGCCGCGATTGCGTCAGCGCGACGACCGCGAACTAGACATAAATCATCTTCACGCTCATGCCGCCGTCGATGATGATGTTTTGCCCAGTCATGAAGCCTGCATCGTTCGCGAGAAACAGACATGCCTTGGCAATGTCGTCCGGTACGCCGACGCGGCCGACAGGATGCTGCGCGTTGTCGGCGTCCGAATGATGCGGGATTTTTGCGCGTGCCGAGTATTGCCAGTCTCCGGTCTCGATCCAGCCGGGGCTGATCGCGTTGACGCGAATGCCATAGCCGCCGAGGCTGATCGCCAGGCCGTGCGTCAGCGCGATGATCGCGCCTTTTGATGCCGTGTAGGCTTCGGTGTTGGCCTCCGACATGAAGGCGCGCGTCGAGGCGATATTGATGATTGCACCGCCCCGCTTTGCCTTGACGAGTTCACGCGCGACGGCTTGCGTGCAGAGCACCGCACCGCGAACGTTGACCGCCTGCACGCGATCGAAATCCTCGATCCGCAATTCGAGGAACGGCTGATTGGCATTGATCCCGGCGTTGTTAACGAGCACCTCCGGACAGCCGAACGTTTCGATGGTCCGCGCGATCCAGCGGCTCACGTCTTCCTCGCGCGACGTGTCTGCGCGCTCGTACAGCGCGCGCCCGCCGAGCTTGCTGATGTATTCGACGGCTTCTTCGCCTGCGTCCGCGGCCGGATCGGCGATGGAAACCGCATAGCCCGCCGCCGCGAAAGCATACGCGATGCCGCGTCCGATGCCTTGTCCGCCTCCCGTAATCGCGACGATTTTTGCATCCATGTCATGCGATCCTGATGTGACTTCGGATGAAAGCATTATAGAACGGCCAACGTGCGAAACGGCGCAGCGTTGCACGCACGCCATGCAAACGCCGCAAGCCCGAACGATAGCAGTTGGAACGAAGTCTATTTATACATTGAAGAATGCGGGGGAGGAGCATGGCGCAGCCAGTCGCGATCGTGTTCGTGCACGGTATCCATACGTTTGCGCCGGGTTATCACGCAGGCATGCAGTCCGCAATCGAGGCCTGCCTGCCCAAGCGCGTCCGCGACGTCGCGACGTTTCGGTCGGTCTTCTGGGCGGAGCGCGTGCGCCAACGCCAGAAAGAATATCTCGATGAGGTTGCAAAGAGCCGCCTTTTCCCCGTAACACCCTATCGCAGTCTCGTCGTGCAGGGGCTGGGTGACGCGGCGGCTTATCAGAAGACAAAGAGCTTCCGCAATTCCTGCTACTACGAAATTCAGTCCGACATTCGCGCCGTTCTCGAAACACTCGACGGTGACGGCCAGCCGAACCGGCCGCTGATTTTCATCGGCCATTCGCTCGGCTGCCATATCGTCTCTTCGTTCATCTGGGACGTAAATACCATCAAGAACTGGGACGATGCGCGCCTCGCACAAGAGGGCGATGATATCCGAGAATTCGCCGATTACTTGAAGAACGGCTCGCCCTTCCGCCGCCTCGATACGCTGGCAGGCCTAGTGATGATGGGTTCGAACATGCCGCTCTTTACTTTCACGTTTGGACCGAGCCGCATTCTACCAATCACGACGTCCCGCGATCCGAACACGCCGCCAGCTTTTCCTGGTAGGGATCTCGATGCCGATATACGAGCGCGCACGCGATGGCTCAACTTCTATAGCCGCAACGATCTGCTCGGCTATCCGCTGAAGCCGCTCAACGAAGCTTACGCGAACGAGCCGCTGCTTGACGATATTGAGGTTGCATCGGAAGGCATGCTTCTTCGCGGGCTCGGTTATCTGTCGCAACCGATGGTCGCCTATCATGCTCACACCGGATACTGGAACAACCGCCGTGTGGTTCGCGGCGCTGCCGATCTGATTAGCTCGCTCGCAACCGCTGGCGAGCCCGTACGCAAGCGCAGATTTGCATTCTGGCGACGACCGGAAGAGGACCTCGCGACAGCCTCGTAGGAGCCAAAAATCAACGACGCATCAGCGTGGCGGGCATGCCGTACTTCGGTGGCATCGTGATTTGGGGCATGATGTCGATCACCGCGTCGGGGGCGAGCGTGAACTTGAATTGTTGCCCCACGGTCGCGAGCACAATGGCCGCTTCCATCAATGCGAAGTGCACGCCGATGCAAAGCCGCTGGCCGCCGCCGAACGGATAGTAAGCGAACTTCGGCAGACGCGATGCCAGGCCATCGAGCCATCGCTCGGGAAGAAAGCGCTCGGGCTCAGGAAAATACTTCGGGTCGCGATGGTTGACCCACTGGCTCATCAAAATCGTATAGCCTTTCTTGACGCGATAACCGCCGAGTTCGAGGTCGGTCGTCGCCTCGCGCCCGATGACATAGACGGGGGGATAAAGCCGCATCGCCTCGTTGATGACGGCCGCCGTATACGTCAGCGCCGAGAGGTCGCTCGCACGCGCCGCGCGTCCGCCAAGAACACGCTGCCATTCGGCAACGAGCTTCTGTTCGACGTCGGGATGTTGCGACAGCAGATACCAGCTCCACGTCAAGGTGAGTGCCGTCGTTTCATGGCCCGCGAGATAGAGCGTCATCGCTTCGTCGCGCAGCTGTTGCGCCGTCATTTGCGTGCCGTCTTCGCGCTGTGCTGCAATCATCGTGGACAGCAGATCGTTGCCGGGAGACGCCGCTTGCTTCTGCGCAATGAAACCGTCAATCACGGCGTTGACGTCTGCGATCGCTCGCTTGAGGCGCAAATTGGCTGGCGTCGGAAAAACGAGCGGCACTTGAAACAACGAGTCGAGACGATGCGTCAGAAGCTCGAACGTCAGCCGCAGACTTTCATCAACGCGCACGCGATCGCCGTGATCGTCGAGGCCGAACAGCGTCTTCAGTGCGATGGCGCTCGTCAGTGCGCTGAACTCGAATGCGATGTCAACAGATGTTCCTGGCACCCACTTCGCGAGCATCGCTTCTGTCAATTCCGCCATGACCGGAGCATAGGACAGCACCTGTGTTTTGAGGAAAGCAGGTTGCAATAGGCGGCGTTGCGTCAGCCAGAAATCACCCTCGCTTGTAACGAGGCCGTTGCCCAGGACTGGCTTGAACGTCCGCGCGCCGAAATGCTTGATGTAGGAACGCGCGTCCGTGACCAGTACCTGCTGGATGAGCTCCGGATCGCTAACGAGAAAAAGTCGCCATCGTCCGGCGCGGAAGCTCGCAATAGGACCATACGTCTGCGCCAACTTTAGAAAGAAATCGACGCGTCGCGGTCCGATCTGCGAGAGATTGCCGCCGATCAGGGTACCTTTCGGACCAGGCGGCAGACCCTTGTGTAACTTGGCCGTGTGCGACGTTGCGATCGACGTGCTCATGTCCGGCTCCGAAATTCGATAACGCATTCGAAATTTCGAAATAGGCATGGATACTGTTTGGTTCCAGTCCATGCTGACGATGCTATCGTTTTACGACCGTCAGTGTAAGCTCGAAACGGCGTGGGAGACATGCGCGAAGGTAGGGAACTCAGGCGACGCCTGCATCTTTCGCCGCGAGGCTGCCGACGGCCGACCAGTCGAGATCATCGCCGCCATTGGCAAGCAGCGTTAGAAAGCGGTCGCGCAGCAGGCTGGCGATGGGCAACGGTACGCGCAGTTCCTCGCCGGCGGCCAGCGCCAGCCGAACATCTTTCAGCCCGAGGGGCGCTGCAAACCCAGCAGGCTTGAATTTTTCGTCCGCAATTAGATTGCCGTAAGTCTTGTAGATCGGCGCGCCGAACAGCGTCGAGGTGAGGATGTCGAGAAAGTTGTGTTTGTCGATGCCGGCCTTGCTTGTGAGCGCCATCGTTTCGCCGAGCGATTCAATCACGGTCGCGATAAGAAAATTACAGCTGAGCTTGACGACGTTGGCGGCGTCGGCCTGCTCCGAGACGGCGAATGTTCGTTGTCCGATAACATCAAACAAAGGCGTTACGGCTTTCACCGCGTCATCCGCACCCGCCGCAACGATAAAGAGCTTCGCCGCCGCTGCCGCATCAGGACGGCCGAGCACGGGCGCTGCGACGTAGCGCTGCCCGGCCTTCGCATGCGCCTTCGCCAGCCGCTTCGAAAGGGCCGTGCTGATGGTGCTGAGCGAGATATGAACGGCCTTGGGGTTCATGCTGGCGAGAATGCCGCCGTCGTCGAAAACAACGCTCGCAACGGCGGTGTCGTCCGCCAGCATCGTGAAGACGGCATCACCCGTCGCTGCTTCGCCCGGCGCGCTTGCGACCTTGGCGCCCTGAGACGCAAGTGCTTCGGCTTTCGCCCGCGTGCGATTGTAGACGGTGACGTCGTATCCTGCCTTGAGCAGGTTTGCGGCGAGGGCCGAGCCCATATGACCGAGCCCGATGAATCCGACTTTCATACTTCCTCACATATCTCGTCGACAGAGTGAAAGTTGCGGCACGCCGCCATCTCAGCTTGACCGGGCCTGCGCGAATTGTGGCCGCTTTTCCGGCGGCGCCATGAACTCAGGAGAAACTGGATCGCTGATGCAGGCTTCCAAAATCGCATTTATTTCACGCTTGCTGCCGTCGTCGATATGCCAGCCATCGACTTCGGCTACCGGATCGAGCTGGCCGGGATGGCGCGCGCCCCACAGCGCAATCGTTGGCCCCTGGTCGAGGACCCAGCGGACAGCAAGCGCGAGCACGGATTTGCCGAAGCGGTTCTGCGCCAGAGCTTGCAGCTTTTCGATTGCAGCAAGGTATTGTGCGAAGCGCGGGGCCTGGAACTTCGGATCGGCTTTACGCAGATCATCGCCGCTAAACGTCGTCGCGGTGGTCATGCGCCCGCTGAGCAGCCCTCGGCATAAGGCGCCATAGCTGAGCACCGTAAGACCGACTTTCTTGGCATAGGGAAGAACGTCGGCCTCGATCTCGCGCTCGAACAGATTGTAGGGCGGCTGCACCGCATCGAGCGCCGCAGCACGGCGAAACTGCTCCATCTGTCCTGGAGAATAATTGCTGACCCCGATCGCGCGTATTTTGCCAGCACGCCGCAAATCCTCCAGCGTGCGCGCCGTCTCTTCGAATGGCGTGTCGAGATCGGGCCAGTGGACTTGATAAAGGTCGATGACGTCCGTTCGTAGACGGCGCAGCGAGTCCTCGATTTCCTGACGAATGCGTGACGGCGAGGAGTCCCGATAGACCTTGCCGTCCTTCCACGCGAGCCCGACTTTCGTTGCGATCTGTACTTTGTCGCGCAGTCCGCCTTCTGCGAGCGCTTTACCGACGATCTCTTCGGACCGGCCGAAACCATAGACCGGCGCTGTGTCGATCAGCGTAATGCCGCGCTCGACGGCCGATTGGATAGTTGCGATGGACTCGCGTTCTTCGCTGCCGCCCCACATCCATCCGCCGATGGCCCAGGTTCCAAGACCCACCCGAGACGTTGTGATGCCGGACTTGCCGATAGCGATCTGTTCCATGACATGCTCCTCATTTGGCCGGCTACACTGCGCTTAAACATGGCGACGCGACGAAGAAGCTTCCAATACAAACTTCCGATGGCATTAAGCGCTCGTTGAGATGGCAGGCAGCCTGTCGCAACGTTACAAGAGCGCGCGAAGGCGCGCCCCTCCCTAGGCCAGGGCGCCGCGCATCTCGACTTGATATCTAAGATCCGTGATGGTTTTGCGTAGTTCGTCGTTCTCGATGCGGGCGTAGGCGTCGGCCGCGTGTCGCCCGAGGTTCTGCAGCATCCGTCGCTCGTTGCCGTCGATCGCCGTGCCGGACTCGTGCGGGCCATAGAACGTGATGGCGTAACAATGCACGCGGCTCGTCGCCGGAATCGCCAGGATCGGCATATCGAGATCGCCAGGAAATGACGCGTCCTTTGCCACCGCCTCGTTGATGACGCACGGCTCGCCCTTCAGCAGCGCGCCGAGATTGTCATCGTTGAGGCGAAGATCCGAGATATCGCCGGTCCAGCCTGTGCCGTTTTCGTAGCGGCGAAAACCGCTTTCGGTCCGGCGGAACGTCACCGCTGATGACAGCCTGAGAATATTGCTGGCGCGGTTGGATAAAATTCGGTCGATCTCGTCTCCGGTCTTGGCCCCCAATATGGCTTCGTCGAGAATCTCCCCAGCCCGATCGAGCGAGCGATTGAAAAAATCGTCGGCGAGCTCGACGGCCCATTCGTGCAGCCGTCCGATGACAAACAGAATGATCGCGCCGACGAGAAGCCACGTCCAGCTCGGAAGCTCGACAAGCTCATGCAGATGCTCGGCCTGCTCGTGCAAGAGGAGAGCCGGCAAACTCGTAATGAGCGCAAGCACGGTCACGCGCCTGAGCGGTATCGCAACGTTGACGACGCGCTGCCGCCGCACGGCTTCGACTACGAACAGGCAAAGCACGCCGTTAGTCAGATAAAGCAGCCCGGCAACGTCTTCCGGCAGAAACAGTCCGTCCCAATCGGTCAGTAGCGTCGTGTATTCGTTGAGATCGGCGATGACAAACGCCGGAAGCCCGATCAGGCATCCCCACATCACCCACCGCAGGCGCTGGTTGTCCTTGGGCGACAGCGTCTGCCGCCGCATCAGCAGGATCGCAACGGCCGCCGCACTGACGAGGATGCCGAACAAGATTGTGATCCGGCTGAGCAATTCAGTATGGAATCCGAACGAGCTGCCGAACGATGCCATGAGCGCCACGGCGATGACGGCGCCAAGCCACGGCATCACGCGATCAACGCGCGCCCATGGCGGCTGTAGCGTATCGTTTGGCGCTCGCATCACGAAGATCAGCAGGCCGACGTATCCCGCAGCTTGAGCAATACAACCCAGAGCGTTCTGCGCCATCAGCACGATCGGCCAGCGCTGCAAGTGGGCATAGAATTCGTAGGCTTGGCCGGGATTGAACCAGATGGCGTACAGGAAAAAGCCCCAGCTCATAGGGCCGGGCTTCGTCCACACCAGCCACCCGGCGCCGAGGATGACCGCGATGCCGGCGATTTGCTCGAGCATCAGCACGAAGCGCACGAGCCAGTTTGAGGGCCGGGGCAGCGCCGTCAAGTGCACCTGACGCGCCGGTTCCGCGCCATTGGGCAGCAGTTCGAACGTCGCCTGTACGCCAGGAAGGACATATTCGTTGCCGCCGACTGCCGAGATCGTCGCGGCACACACGTCGCGGTCGTATGGAATACATCGCATTTTCGAAAAATCGAGCCGGTCGCCCTCGCGCACACCGGCTTTCCAGGCGGGCGAGTTCTCTAAGGCATTGAACGGACCGGCAACGTCATAGATCAGTCCATCGCTGTCGGCATAAAAACCGAACGATCCGAGCGGGCGAACCACGCGCGCGAAATCCGGCAGGATCATCGCGAGCGCCCAGATCAGCAGTCCGAGAAACAGAAGCCGCTGGCGTGTCATCGTCGATTGCTTTCGCCTCAGGACCGTCATGCAAATCTGGTGACGGCCAACTTATCCCCGCAGTCCCTGGCAGTGGTAGAATGCCAATACATGAGGCCGCAAGGAGGCGCATTTGCGCAGTTTGAAGTTAATGATTTCCTTAATGAAATCCTGTTCCCGGGTTGCCCGCTATGGCACGCGGCGGCGTCGCGCTGGATTTTTATTATGAACATAATATAAAAACCTCGGCATGTGTTAAACGCGAATACGGGTTTGGGGCCTTCATGATCTCTTCGGCGCTCGCCGCAACGATGGCGCGAAAAAACATCCACTACGGCTGGGCCGTTGCCGCCGCGGCATTCCTCACCATGCTCGTGACGGCAGGCGCTGTGGGTGCGCCGGGCGTTTTTATCGTCCCGCTCGAAAAAGAATTCGGCTGGAAGACGTCGGAGATCTCATCGGCGTTGGCCATCCGTTTCATCCTTTTTGGGTTGATGGGGCCATTCGCGGCCGCGTTCATGAACCGCTTCGGCATTCGCCGCATGGTGCTGACGGCGCTCGTCATCGTCGCCGCCGTGCTCGCCGCGTCGTTGGAGATGACCAGCCTCTGGCAACTCGTTCTGCTGTGGGGCGTCGGCGTCGGATTTGGAACGGGACTGACGGCGATGGTGCTCGGCGCCACGGTCGCGACACGCTGGTTCTCCGAGCGGCGCGGCCTGGTGATGGGCATGCTGTCTGCCAGCACGGCAACCGGCCAGCTGGTCTTTCTACCGCTGCTCGCCAAGCTTACGGCGCTTTACGGATGGCGTCTCTCCGTCGGGTTCATCTGTGCGGTGATCGCCGTTGCTGCCATCGTCGTCTGGCTCTTGATGCGCGACCGCCCCGCCGATATCGGCCTGCCACCTTACGGCGCGAAGGACATCGTTCCCACGCCGCCGCACACTGAGAATTTTGCTGCGCTGTTGCTGACGCCGTTGTTGGTCCTGAAGGAGGTCTCCACAAGCGGAGCATTCTGGGTGCTGTTCGGCACGTTCTTCATCTGTGGCGTAAGCACGACCGGCCTGATCCAGACGCATTTCATCGCGCTGTGCGGCGATTACGGCCTCGCATCCGTCGCGGCGGCGAGCGTGCTCGCGATGATGGGCGTCTTCGATTTCTTCGGCACCATCGGCTCGGGCTGGCTATCGGATCGTTTCGACAACCGCTGGCTGCTCTTCTGGTATTACGGCCTGCGCGGGCTATCGCTGCTTTATCTGCCGTACACCGACTTCACATTTTACGGTCTGTCGCTTTTCGCGATGTTCTACGGCCTCGATTGGATCGCGACCGTGCCGCCCACGGTCAAGCTGACGACGCGCTATTTCGGGCCTGAAAAAACCAATGTCATCTTCGGCTGGATCTTCGCTGGTCATCAGATCGGCGCAGCGACGGCGGCATATGGCGCAGGGTTGACGCGCACTGAGTTCGCAACCTATCTGCCGGCGTTCTTTGCCGCGGGAATTGCGTGCCTCGCCGCGTCGCTGCTCATTTTGTCACTGAAGAAACCCGAGAGTGCGCCCGCGATGCTCGATGCCAAAGCAACAACGTAAGGTGTGAATAATCAGACAGCGTAAGCCGCGGCGATCAATAAGCCGACGCGCCCGAGCACTAACAGAAACGCATCGAGACTGAGCGTCATCGCGATCCCCCCGACCCGTCAGTTGCTATCCCTGATCTATATCCACGGCCCGCAAACGCAGCGCATTTCCGATCACGCTGACGGACGACATCGCCATCGCTGCAGCCGCGATGACGGGCGATAGCAGCAAACCAAAGACCGGATAGAGCACGCCTGCCGCAATCGGTACGCCCGCGGCGTTATAGATGAAAGCGAAGAACAGGTTTTGCCGGATGTTCGACATCGTGGCTTCGGACAGCCGACGCGCTTTCGCGATGCCTTCGAGATCGCCTTTGAGCAGCGTAACGCCCGCGCTTTCGATCGCGACGTCGGTGCCCGTTCCCATCGCGATGCCGACGTCGGCGGCGGCGAGAGCAGGGGCGTCATTGACGCCGTCGCCCGCCATCGCAACGGCGTGGCCGCGACCTTTGTATTCGTTGACGATGCGCGCCTTGTCTTCCGGCAGCACATCCGCCTTGACGTCGTCGATGCCGAGCTTGCCGGCGACAGCCTTCGCCGTCGTGGTATTGTCGCCCGTCAGCATGACGACATGAATACCGCTGGCTTTGAGTTTTTTGAGCGCCGATGCCGTCGTCGCCTTGATGGGATCGGCGACCGCAATGATACCCGCTGCCTGCCCATCGATCGCGACGTAGACCGCCGTCGCGCCGTCGGCGCGCAGCTTTTCCGCATCTGCATCGAGTGACGACGTAGAGATGCCGGCTTCGTCGATGATCTTCCTGTTGCCGATAACGACTGCGCGGCCGTCGATGGTGCCGCTGACGCCTTTGCCCGACGGTGCTGCAAAGTCGCTGACCGGCGAAAGCGCGATATTGCGTTCGCGCGCGGCAGCGACGACGGCCGCGCCGAGCGGATGCTCACTCGCCTGTTCAAGACTTGCCGCGAGCTTCAAAAGCTCGGCTTCGTCAACACGGGACGTGGTGCGGATCGCAGTGACCTTCGGCTTGCCTTCAGTCAGCGTGCCGGTCTTGTCGACGACGAGCGTGTCGATCTTTTCCATCCGCTCCAGAGCTTCGGCGTTCTTGATCAGAACGCCCGCGCGTGCACCGCGTCCGACGCCGACCATGATCGACATTGGCGTTGCAAGACCAAGCGCGCAGGGGCACGCGATGATCAGCACTGAGACCGCTGCGATGAGAGCATATGAAAACCGCGGCTCCGGACCAAACGCCATCCACGCGATGAACGCCAATACTGCGACGCCTAAGACCAGCGGCACGAACCAGCTTGCAACCTGATCGGCCAATCGCTGGATCGGCGCGCGGCTGCGCTGTGCATCCGCCACCATTTGGACGATGCGCGCCAGCATCGTATCGCGGCCGACCTTTTCGGCGCGAATGACGAGCGCGCCCGAGCCGTTGATCGTGCCGCCGATCACCTTCGCACCGGCCGTTTTGCTGACGGGCATGGATTCGCCGGTCACCATCGATTCATCGACGTTGCTTTTGCCATCGATGACTTCGCTGTCGACCGGTATGCTTTCACCGGGACGCACGCGCAGTTTATCGCCGACGACGATGGTCTCGACTTGCACTTCTTCTTCGGAATTATCGGCCTTGATGCGCCGCGCCGTCTTGGGAGCAAGATTGAGCAGCGATCGGATGGCGCTGCTCGTCTGGTCGCGCGCTCGAAGCTCAAGAACTTGGCCGACGAGAACCAGCACCGTAATGACCGCAGCCGCTTCGAAATAAACCGGCGCCGCGCCATCCATGGTGCGCAGGCTTTCCGGAAACAAGCTCGGCGCCAGCGTCGCAACGATGCTATAGAGCCATGCCACGCCGGTACCGAGTGCGATCAGCGTGAACATATTGAGATTGCGCGTCTGAAGCGATTTCCAGCCGCGCTCAAAGAACGGAAAACCCGCCCACAGCACGACAGGCGTGGCGAGCACGAGCTGTATCCAATTCGAAACCGTTGGGCTGATGAGGTGGTGCAGATCGACGATGTGTCCGCCCATTTCGAGCACGAACACCGGAAGCGCTAGCGCGAAGCCAATCTTCAGTCGTCGCGTCATATCCTCAAGCTCGGGGTTCGGCTTGGCCTCGGCCGATACGATCTCGGGTTCGAGCGCCATGCCGCAAATCGGACATGAGCCCGGCCCGACCTGGCGGATCTGCGGATGCATCGGGCAGGTGTAGATCGTGCCGGCGGGGACGTTCTCAGTGCGCGCTTCGGCGGGTTTCAGATATTTCGCAGGCTCGGCGAGAAACTTCGTCCGGCATCCGGCGGAACAGAAATAATAAGTCTGTCCCCCATGCTCAGCGCGGTGCTTCGCCGTAGCGGGATCGACGCTCATGCCGCACACGGGATCCTTCGCCATGTGCGCGGCCACGCCGTGACTATGACCCGAATGATCGTGATGGGCGTGATCGTGCGTCTGAGCAGCCGCGTCGTCTTTCGCGCCCTGATGCGAGCAGCAGCTATGCCCGTTTTGGCCACTGTGATCGTGTCCGTCGGTCGGTTTACCTGCCGCCATCGTTCCGCATCCTTGATCCATTCCTCATACCCGCCTAGGGTATCATTTGACAGATATACCCCCATAGGGTATACGTCAAGGCATGCAGAAACAGACAAAAGCCGCTTGCTTGAAACGCCTGAGCCGGATCGAAGGTCAGGTGCGTGGCATCGCCAAGATGGTCGAGGATGACCGGTATTGCATCGACGTCGTCACGCAGATCTCGGCCGTTCGCGCCGCCCTTCGCCGTCTCGAAGAGGAAGTTCTGAAAGATCACGTTGCACATTGTGTCGAGCACGCGATCGCCAGCGGCAACTCGGCTGAGCAGCGCCGTAAGGTGGCGGAATTAATGGATGTGTTGGCCCGCTCTTCGCGCTGACCTGGATCAACTTTCGTCAGACAAGGAAAATCGGCTTTTATCAACATTGAGCGTTTCTTCGTTACAATTTGAAATACCGCCCATGCGTCGATGCCATTGATTTGCCACGCCGATGACGACTTCAGACATCACATGTTGAACGGCGGAAATGGCGTTCCGATCTGTTCAGCCATGACTGCCCTACGGGTAAATCAAAGAATGCGCGGGATTCAATGAAAGCAATCATTCTGTCGATCGTCGGCGTGTCGGCGTTAGCCGGTTCGTCGACCCTGGCCTCAGCCCAGCAGTGGCAACAATGGAATGACCCACGCGGCGCACCCGTGCAGGGCTATTCCCAGTATGGCTACGACGAACCGCAGGATGACGATCGCTACTTCGATCAGCAAGACGGCCCGCGCGCCGATAATCGCTACGGCGATCCCGACAGCGACCCGCGCCGCTACGATCCCCGCTACAACGGCAACCGCGACGGCGGCTATTACGCGCCCTATCCGGGGCGGCGGGTCTACGGCAGCGACGGCTACGATAAATATGGATACGATCGCGACGATGATGGCGCGTGGGACGCAGCGCCCTCTCGCGAAGAAGAAGAGCGGTTAAGCAGGTCGCAGGGCGTCAGCGGCGGATCGCGGCCTTACATCCGTCCTGTGGCGCCGCCGAAGGTGGCCTTCAACGCGCCTTATGCGCCGGGCTCCATCGTCATCGATACCAGCGCGCGCAAACTCTACTACGTGCTCAACACGCGCACGGCTTACGCCTATTCGATCGGCGTCGGCCGTCAGGGTTTTGCCTGGACCGGTAAGGAAAAAGTGTCCCGCATTGCCGATTGGCCGGATTGGTATCCGCCCGCAGAAATGCGCCGGCGCCAGCCGGGACTTCCTGTACGCATGCTCGGCGGCATCGGCAATCCGCTCGGCGCCAAGGCAATCTATCTCGGTAACACGCTGTATCGCATCCACGGCACCAACGAGCCGAAGTCGATCGGCAAGGCGATGTCGTCAGGTTGCTTCCGTATGATGAACGCGAACGTTCTGCATCTGGCGTCTCTTGTGCATGTGGGAACCGAGGTGACGATCGTGCGCTCGCTGAGCGGTCGCGTGGCTTCCTCAGAGAAGTCGCGGTCGAAGCCGGCTGAGCGGCCGTCGGTGAAGACCTCCGCGGCTGCGCAGAAAGCGGACCCGCAATCGCCGCACATCATCAATCGTCAGTCAGAACGGCAAGCCGAGGACGATGGCTGGGACCCTTATAATGGCTGGCATTGACGCAATGCCACGTGTGCGGGGCCAAAGGCATCGTAGCGCCTATGCATCGTCGTCTTTCTCCGGCGGCGGATTGCCGTTCTTGTCCCAAGTGATGAACGGATAGCGCGCGAGGTTGGAATTGCCGTAGCGGCGGTCGTTGGTCACTTCGCGCCCGGCCCACTGCGGCAACGCCAGCGCCTGATCCGGACTTTTGAGTTCGGCTTCGGCGAGCACCAGACCTTTATTCGCGCCTTCGAAGACGTCGACACTCCATACGACGCCGCCATAGGGCACATCGTAGCGCATCTTGCTGATGATCGGCTCGACGCTGAACTGCTTGATCATCTCGACAGCGTCGGCTTTCGGAATCTCATATTCGTATTCATGCCGGACCAGCATGCCCGGTTCGCTTTTGAGCGTGATGTAGCCCTTGTCACCGTAGATGCGAATGCGGGCTCGGAGCAGCGGCGTGCGCGCGAAATAGCCCTGCAGAATGCGTTCAGAACCCGTCACCGCCTCTCTCCAGGAGGCGTCATGGATCAGAAATTTTCGTTCGATTTCGAGTGCCATGCGGTCTCCCGTCGTCCGTGCCGCAAACGAAGAACTGCGACGCGTCGCACAGACTGTAGCTCGTTCTGACGGCCGGAATGTTGCTGCTTGGTTTCCGGAGCAGTACGAATTGTTGGAACCGCATGCGACGACCTGTTGGAGCCGAGCCGGCGGGAGTTTGCGACCAAGCGGAACTCTCCCGCCGTCGCAACGTAGCAGTTAGGTCCGCGCGCTCCGTTTGCCATTGATCCAGGCCAAGAGAACGCGACGAAAACATTGCTCTTGCATATTGTTCGGAAAATCCGATCTAAGGTACATAAACCCTCCAAACCGGAACCGGCCCATGAAAATCGATTTGACCGATAAGACCGCCCTCGTAACTGGCTCGACGGCCGGTATCGGACTGGCCATCGCGAAAAGCTTAGCTCAGGCCGGCGCCAAAGTGGTGATCAATGGCCGCAAGCAGGAGACGGTCGATAAGGGCATCGCCGCCGTGCACAAGGCATGCAACGCCGCGGCTGTTACGGGTGTCGCTGCCGACGTCGCAACCGCAGCGGGCTGCGATGCCTTGATCAAGGCGGTGCCGTCAGTCGATATCCTGATCAACAATGCCGGCATCTTCGAGCCGAAGCCCTTCTTCGAAATTCCTGACGCAGATTGGATGCGCTTCTTCGAGACGAACGTGATGTCCGGCGTGCGCCTGACGCGCGGCTACCTGAAGGGTATGCTTGAGCGTAACTGGGGCCGCGTGATCTTCATCTCGTCGGAGTCGGCGGTGAACATTCCCGTCGAGATGATCCATTATGGGTTTACCAAGACCGCGCAGCTCTCGATTGCCCAAGGCGTCGCTCAACTGACGGCCGGAACCAACGTCACCGTCAATTCCGTCCTTCCGGGGCCGACGCTCTCCGAAGGTGTCGATGACTTCTTGAAGTCGATGGCCGAAGCTGCAGGCAAGAGCACGGACGAGATGGCTGCAACGTTCGTGAAAGAACACCGCCCAACATCGCTTGTTCAGCGGTTCGCGAGCGTCGAAGAAGTCGCCAACATGGTTGTGTACGCGGCGTCCAAAGAAGCCTCCGCCACCAATGGTGCAGCGCTCCGCGTTGAAGGTGGCATTCTTAGAACCATTGGCTGATCGCAGCCGGCCTCCTCGGCGTCATGCCGAGGAGCCATTGCGCAGATGAAAAGCGGATGCTCGGGACAGTTACGCGTGACTGCCCGGAGCACCACAGCTCGATCTGGAGATCAATTCTGCGGCTGCTTAGGTGGCACTTCGATCTTTACGCCGGGAGCTTCGATCTTCGTGCCTTCATTGCCCTTTTCGATATGCGTATAAGGCGCATCGATCGTTGTCTCGCCGCCCGGCTTATTGGTTTCGACTTTCGCAGCCGGCGTATCGACAAGCACTTCCGTGTGTGAATGCCGATAGGCCGTCACGGCGCCGATGACGACGCCCGCAGCGATCAGGCTAAGCGCAATGAAGATGAGAAGTTGGCGGGTTTGCACAGGCATCCCTCCCTTTTTCGTTTTTTAGCAGAATCTTGTTGTAACGCGATGCGGCCGGAAAAGTTTCTTCACGGATTAATTTTCAGACCGCTCATGGTTCCGCTGAACGGGCGACAATTTCCAGCTTCGGCTCGCCCGAGGCATCCGGCTTGAGTGTGTAAAGTTTTTTGTTTTCCGCCGTTACCTTCGCGATTTCCGTTGCCGACGAGAAGACGCCGCCAGGCTTGGTAATAAGGAGCTGCTGTTGCGAGCACGATGAGTGAACGACAGAAACTCCAGGCTTCAGGTCATAGGTCTTGCTTCCATAGGAATAGCTGAGTTCCACCATTGCGAAATTCTTGATCTGGAATGTCAAGATTTTCGAAGCAGGCTGGCCGAACAATTCGACCGATATGAACTTCGGCTTGGCGCCTGGAGCGCGCGCAACGCCGACGCCGATTTCGGACACGCTGGCGCGAAGAATGTTGGCGCGATGCGGCGGTGAGTTCATCCAGCCAGCAATGGCTTGCAACGCAAGCTCGCCAGTATCGAAGCCGCCGATGTTCTGGTCCATCGCGAGGTTTTCGGCGATATCGCAATGTTTGTAACCGACGCTCTCGGCGCGCTGGGCCGGTGTCCGGCCGTCTGCGGTGTGTGAAAACTTGCCGCTCGTTGCCACCTTCTGCGCAAATGCGCGCGCGGCCTTGGCCAGCATGGCATTGACCTTCAGCGCCGGCAGATTTTTTTCCCGACGCACTTCGTTCGTCATTTCGACGATGTGTTTTTCAACCTGAGGCAGGTCTGGCACGAGCGCCGCCATCGTTCATCCATTCTGGCCATCTGATCCCCTGGTTCTAAGAGGAATAGCGGCCCTCACATGCGGATGCTATCCCGTCCGATCAAGGAGCCCAACGGACTGTGGATTTTGTGTCGCGCCGCTCGGCTCGGGGACTTGTGCCGCATTGCGCCCAAATGGCGCGTCCCTGCAACTCTTGCCGTCCGCAGCGCTGCCCTAGGCTTGAGCGCGCCTCGGCAGCGCTGTAGAGGGATGCGCCATGAGTGACAAACCGATTCTTCCGGGCGATGGCCCCATTGAGCCCGTCGAGCTCAGAACTGCTCTCGAAGAGCGCTATCTGGCCTACGCCCTTTCGACCATCATGCACCGTGCGCTGCCCGACGTGCGCGACGGCCTGAAGCCCGTTCATCGGCGCATACTTTATGCTATGCGCGAGCTTAGGCTCAATCCCGAGGGCGGCTTCATCAAATGCGCCAAGATCGTGGGCGAGGTGATGGGCGACTATCACCCGCACGGCAACCAGGCGATCTACGACGCTCTTGCGCGTTTGGCGCAGGATTTCGCGGTGCGCTATCCGCTGGTCGATGGCCAGGGCAACTTCGGCAATATCGACGGCGATAATCCGGCTGCTGAGCGTTACACCGAAGCGCGCATGACCGACACTGCGGCGTTGATCCTCGAAGGCATCGACGAGGAGACGGTCGACTTCCGTCCCAACTACGACGGCCGCGTCGAAGAGCCGGTCGTGCTGCCGGCTGCTTTTCCCAATTTGTTGGCGAACGGATCGTCCGGCATCGCGGTCGGCATGGCGACGAACATCCCGCCGCACAATGTCGACGAATTGTGTGCCGCGCTTCTGCATCTCATCAAGCATCCGAACGCCACGATCGAGAAACTTGTCGAGTTGGTTCCCGGTCCTGACTTTCCGACCGGCGGCGTGATCGTCGAGCCGCGCGCCCAGATCCTCGAAGCCTATAAGACTGGCCGCGGCGGCTTTCGCTTGCGCGCGCGCTGGGACAAGGAAGAGACTGGGCGCGGCGGCTATCAGATCGTCGTCACCGAAATTCCCTACGGCGTGCAGAAGGCGAAGCTGATCGAAAAGATCGCCGACCTGATGAGCGAGAAAAAGCTTCAGCTCTTAGGCGATGTCCGTGACGAAAGCGCCGAAGAGATCCGCCTAGTGCTCGAACCCAAGAGCCGCACGGTCGATCCCATCCTGCTGATGGAAAGCCTGTTCCGCGCGACCGAGCTTGAAGTGCGCGTCAGCCTCAACATGAACGTGCTGTCGGGTGGCCAGATCCCGAATGTGCTCGATCTGCGCGACGTGCTCTGGCAGTGGCTGGAGCATCGCATCGAGGTTCTGGTTCGCCGTTCGACGTACCGCCTGAAAAAGATCGAGCATCGTCTTGAAGTGCTCGACGGCTACCTGATCGCCTACCTCAACATCGACGAGGTGATCCGGATCATCCGCCGCGAGGACGATCCCAAAGCCAAGTTGATGTCGAAATTCAACTTGAGCGACGTCCAAGCCGAAGCGATCCTGAACCTGCGCTTGCGCTCGCTGTCGAGGCTCGAAGAAGTCGAGATCAAGGCTGAGCACGACAAGCTTTCGAAAGAACGCCGCGAATTGAAGCAGCTTCTGAAGTCGGAAGAACTGCAATGGGAGCGCGTCTCCGAAGAGGTCAAGGAAACGCGCGAAAAGTATTCCAAGAAGACGCCGCTCGGCCGCCGCCGCTCGTCATTCGCCGACATGCCCGACATCGACATCGATCTCGATGCGGCGCTCGTCGAGAAAGAGCCGATCACCGTCATCATGTCTGAGAAGGGCTGGGTGCGCGCGCTGAAGGGCCACCAGGACGACCTGTCGAAGCTCGAATTCAAGCAGGGCGACGGCCTGAAACGCGCCTTGAAGGCGTTCACGACCGACAAGCTCGTGCTCTTCGCAACGAACGGTAAATTCTTCACGCTCGAAGCGGGTTCGCTGCCGGGCGGGCGCGGTCACGGCGAGCCACTCCGCCTTATGATCGATCTTGAAGAAAACCACGATATCGCCGAGCTGTTCGTCCACGATCCGTCGCGCAAGCTGCTCGTCGCCTCGACCGGCGCTTACGGCTTCATCGTGCCGGAAGCCGAAGTCATCGCCGCGACGCGCAAGGGCAAGCAGGTCCTGAACGTCAGCGAACCCGAGGAAGCCCGAGTTTGCGTGCCGGTTGATGGCGACTACGTCGCGACCATCGGCGAGAACCGCAAGATGCTCGTTTTCAAGCTCGACGAGGTCAACGAAATGACCCGCGGCAAGGGCGTCATCCTGCAGCGGATCAAGGACGGCGCGCTGTCGGATGCGCGCGTGTTCAAAAAGTCCAACGGCCTGACCTGGCTCGACAGCGCCGGCCGCGAATTTTCGCTGTCGTGGAGCGAACTGAAGGAATGGGTCGGGGAGCGCGCCCAAGCAGGCAAGGTGGCGCCCAAGGGCTTCCCGCGGTCAAATTCGTTCGGTCCCCGATTTTAGTCACACCTGTTGACTGCCGGACCTTGTGGCATTCGCTGCGCGAAGCTACGACTGCCGGCTATGGGTGGGTATCTGAAACGGACGGCTTCCAGGGCCGGGGTCTCGTTGCTGGCGATAGCGTGTGCCGGGTCGGCCGCATGCGCCGTGGAGGCGACGACGGGTTGCTCGAAGGAAGACTTTGAAGCGGTCGTCGAAGAGGCGGCCGGAAGCCTGCGCGACCTTAATTTGAAGAACCGCCCGCCCTTCCAGGAAAAACTGCGCGCGCTGAAAGACAAGCGGCACTGGAGCCATGACGAGTTCATGGAAAAGGCAAAGCCGTTCGTAAGAGACGATAAAACCGTCATCTATGACCAGACGACCAACGAATTGCTGTCCGAGATCGCCATGATGGGCCAGCAGGGGGCCGAGGCCGACACGCCCGATTGCGCACGCATGCAGGATTTGCGCGAGCACATGAAAAAGCTCATCGATACGCTATCGGCGAAGTGGGCCTACATGTTCCAGAAGCTCGATGCCGAACTCGCGAATTGATCGAGTTCGGTACTTATCTGTCATCCCTCGGCATAAAGCTCAGGACACGCTCCATCGGCATCCGAGGTGTGGCAGGCGCAATTACCGCGGAATGTCTTCGTCGTCAGGCGCGCGTTCCCAGCGGTCGGGGCCAAGACGTTCCTGCGGCTTGAAGCGTGTCTTGTACGCCATCTTCCGCGAACCCTCGATCCAATAGCCGAGATAGACGTAGGGCAGTCCGATCCGGCGCGCAAAGGCAAGGTGTTCGAGGATCATGTACGTTCCAAGGCCCGCATCGACATCGTCAGGATCATAGAAGCTGTAGACCATCGAAATGCCGTCGCTCAGCCGGTCGCACAGCGCAACTGCTTTGAGCGGCCAGGTATCGAAGTCGAGATCTTCGGCCCCCTCGGGCTTTTCGCGATATTCGGTAAGGAACGTCTCGATGACCGTATCTTCGACCATCATGCGATAGTCGAGCATCGTCATGTCGGCCATGCCGCCGTCGCTATGGCGCGCGTCGATGTAGGCGCGAAACAGCCGGAACTGCTCCATGGTCGGCGTCGGTGCCGTACGCTGGGCGACGAGACGCGAATTCCTTTTCCATGCCCGTCGCATCGAGCGGTCGGGCTCGAACTGGTCGGCGAGCACGCGAACGGAGACGCAGGCTTGGCAGCCTTCGCAATAAGGCACGTAGGCGATGTTCTGGCTGCGTCGGAAGCCGGTGGTCAAAAGGCGATCGACAAGCTCAGGCGGCTTGTCGTGCGTCAGGTGCGTGAAAAGCTTGCGTTCGAGCTTGCCTGGTAAGTAGGGGCACGGCTGCGGCGCCGTCACGTAGAATTCTGGAAACTTCTTTTGCTGCTCCGTCATTCAGACGCGTCCCTCAGGGCTCCAGCGATTACTGATGATAGGAGGATGAAGACTCCAAATTCAAGGTGCTGGAGATCACTACGCAGCATCAATAGTGAATGTCAGGCAAAATTGTAGAAGCATAGCTGAGCAAAATACGCCTTTTTCGACAATGCGGGTGCCAGTCATGCGCGCAAGGCGCTGCGTTTTGTAGGCAACTTAACCTGAAGTGGGTGCCCCGAGATGGGACGCCCCTGTGCCTGCATGCCGGGAATTCGCATACCGCGGCGCATCGCAATCGCGCAGCAAAGGTCCATTGCGGAGGAACCAGCCGGCTCCAGACAGGCCTCCCTCGGCGCCGGGGCGAATGCGCTGCACCGATAGTCCAAATCCGGATTATCCGTAATGACCGGAAATCTAAACCTTGAATTCCGGCGAGGGCGCTCTCGGGATGCGGGCGCCGTCCGCGCCGACTTGGCTCGCCACGCCGTAAAGGGTGCACGCCAGGACAAGGGCAACGAACATGATGCCCATCCAGAGCGCCGAACGGCGCACAAACCAACCGACGGTAAGAGTTCCGGATGCGCGCGCATCATCCCACGCCGCGCCTTCGGCCCGCTCGACACTTTGAGTAGTCATATGCTGATCTGCCGCCTTAGAAACTTGCCTCTGCGACTCGCCCGATCACATCGCCCCGACACCCCCATCCGCACAAGACGACCATGCGCGCTTTTGGTGAAAATCGAATCGGATGTGGCATCCGCGCTGCTTATCTGCCGCGAGGAAGAGAGTGGCAAGGCCAAACCGTGGCAAATTCGATACGCTTTGAAGGCGACATGAGGGCCAATCCGCAACAGGAGCCGCGGCAAATATTCCTGACCACAGATTAGGCAGAAAGTGCGACAGCCTTGTTCTTGTGCACGGGAAAATTTCCCGCATACTTGGCTCGATCAGTCCAAAAACGAATAAAAAACGATCAGAGGAACCGTCCAGGGCACACCGCAATCGCTCCCGCGAGCGATTAACGCTTCAAACCTGGAGGCCCCATGATCGAACTCGTCGTCGCCGTCTGCCTGATCGACCAGCCGAGCCGTTGCAAAGACGTCACGCTGAATTTCGAAGGTCAGAGCGTCAGCGCCAGCCAGTGCATGACCAACGGTCAGATCGAGATGGCGAAGTGGATTGGTGACCACCCCAACTGGGTTATCCAGAAGTGGCACTGCGGTATGGCCGGACGCTCCGCCGACCTCTAGGAAAACTTATAACGAGCCGGCCAGTTGACAGGCCGGTTCCGCGTCGGCTCCCTGTGGCTCAAAAAGCTTCAGGGGAACGCCAACAATGTCGACATCATCGAACGTCAAGTTCGCGACGGCAGCCGTGCACGCCGGAGCAGCGCCCGATCCCACGACCGGCGCGCGTGCCACGCCGATTTATCAGACGACGTCTTACGTCTTTAATGACGTCGACCATGCCGCCGCCCTTTTCGGGCTGGAGGCGTTCGGCAACATCTATACGCGCATAACGAACCCGACTCAGGCGGTGCTAGAAGGGCGCCTCGCGGCGCTGGAGGATGGCTCAGCCGCGCTGGCGCTTGCCTCCGGTCATGCCGCGCAGTTTCTGGCGTTCCATACGCTGCTTGAGCCGGGCGATGAGTTCATTGCCGGGCGGCAGCTCTACGGCGGTTCGGTCAACCAGTTCAACCATTCGTTCAAGAAGTTCGATTGGAACGTCGTCTGGGCGGATGCAACAGACCCGCAATCGTTTGCCCGCGCCGTCACGCCGAAGACGCGTGCGATATTCTGCGAAAGCATCGCCAACCCCGGCGGCGTTGTCGTGGACCTCCCGGCCATTGCAGCCGTCGCGAAAGACGCAGGCGTACCGTTTATCGTCGATAATACGCTGGCGACGCCCTACCTCTGCCGCCCGAAGGATTTCGGCGCCGACATCGTCGTACACAGCCTGACTAAATTTATTGGCGGCCACGGCAACTCGATCGGCGGCGCCATCGTCGATTGCGGCACCTTCGACTGGCTCGGAAGCCGCCACCATTACAAATCTCTGGTCAATCCGAACCCCTCCTACAACGGCCTGAAGATTGCCGAGGCCTTTGGGCCGATGGCGTTTGCCATCGCGGCGCGCGTTCTGGGGTTGCGCGACCTCGGGCCCGCAATCTCGCCGTTTAACGCCTTCCTGCTGTTGACGGGTGCCGAGACCCTGCCGCTCCGCATGCAACGGCAGACCGACAACGCGCTTGCTGTCGCCGAATGGCTCGAAAGGCAGCCGAAAATCGCCTGGGTTAGCTATGCCGGGCTGCCGTCGAGCCCCTGCCACGCGCTGCAGAAAAAGATTTGTCCAAAAGGTGCAGGTGCCGTCTTCACGTTCGGGCTCAAAGGCGGATATGAAGCGGGCGTGAAGCTCGTTTCGGGCTTGAAGCTCTTCAGCCTTCTCGCCAACATTGGCGACACGCGAAGCCTTGTCATCCATCCCGCATCGACGACGCACCGGCAGCTCCGGGACGATGAGAGACGGGCTGCGGGGGCGGGGCCGGATGTCGTCAGATTATCGATCGGCATCGAAGACATAGAGGACATCATCGGCGATCTCGAACAGGCGCTCGCTGCTGTCTAGACGTCAACGGGAAAGGGACCATGAACCACCAGCTTGTTCTTCAATTTCAGGGCGACGACGACGATACGCTCGACAAGGTCATCGCGCTGGAAGATCGCCTGATCGAAGCCCTCGGTAACTCGACGTCGGCCGAAGTAGACGGGCACGAGCCCGGTGACGGCGTGATCAATCTCGTGTTGCTGGCAAAGAACGCAACGAAGGTCTGGGAGAAGATCGAGCCGATCGTGGAAGACGCTTCTGACGAGCTCGATATCAACGCCGTCGCGTTCCGCTCGCTCGATGGCGAGGATTTCACGGTTCTCTGGCCGGTCGATTACGAGGGCGAATTCGAATTGGCATGAAGTCATGCGCCGCGTCTCAGCGCGGCGCAGACGTTCTTCAATGCGCTTTGACGTAAGCGCCGGGGGCGTCCTCGATCACGCCGAGCGTGCTGCCGGGAACGCGCGCCGGCACCCAACCGCCCGACTGCTGCGACAGCCATTCGATCCAGTACGGCCACCACGAGCCTGGATGCTCGACGGCGGACGCCTGCCAATCGGCGATGTTCGTCATTGCCGTGCCGTCGGTCCAATACTGATACTTGACCTTGTTCGGCGGATTGACCACGCCCGCGATGTGTCCTGATCCGGCAAGCACGAACTCGACCGGGCCGCCGAACATCTGAATACCGCGGAATACCGACGGCGCTGGCGCGATGTGATCCTCACGCGTCGCCACCGAGAAGATCGGCAGCGTAATTTTCTTCAGGTCGAGATGAACGCCACCGAGCGTCATGTCGCCTCGTGCCAGCCGGTTCTCGTTATAGAACTCGCGCAGATAGAACTTGTGATTGGCCGCCGCCATGCGCGTCGAATCCTGGTTCCAGTAGAGCAGGTCGAACGGGAACGGCTTCTTTCCGAGCAGGTAATTGTTGACGACATACGGCCAGATGAGGTCGCGCGGCCGCATCATATTGAAGACGTTCGCCATGCGCGACCCGTCGAGGAAGCCGCGCTCCGACATCAGCGCGTCGAGACTTTCGAGCTGCATGTTGTCGGTGAACAGCAACAGATCGCCGGCGAGCGAAAAGTCGACTTGTGTCGTCAGCAACGTGCAGCATTGGAACGGCTCTTCGCCGCGCTGGGCGAGATAGGCGAGGCCGGTCGCGAGCGCCGTTCCGCCGACGCAGTAGCCGAGCACGTTGATCTTATCGAGCCCCGTTTCCTTCTGTACGGCCCGCACCGCTTCGAGGATGCCTTCCAGCACGTAGTCCTCGAAGGTCTTGTCGGCGAGCTTTTCGTCCGGATTGACCCACGAGACGATGAAAACGGTGAAACCCTGGTCGACGACATACTTGATCAGGCTCTTCGAAGCCGTCAGGTCGAGGATGTAGTATTTGTTGATCCACGGCGGGATCATGATCAGCGGCCGCTCGCGGACTTTCTCCGTCGTCGGACTGTATTGAATGAGCTGCAGCAATTCGTTCTGGAAAACGACCTTGCCGCCCGTCGTCGCTAGATTGCGGCCAAGCTCGAAGGCGTTCGCGTCGGTCTGACTGATCTTCATCAGATCGCCGGAACGCTTCATATCCTCCGCCAGCAGATTGGCGCCCTTCAGCAGGTTCTCGGCGTTTGACGCCAGCGTCTCGCGCAAGACCTCCGGGTTCGTCACTGGGAAGTTCGTCGGCGAATAGGCGCTGGTGAGCTGTTTCAGATAGAACTCGGCGCGATGCCGTTCGACCGCGTCGAGGTCTGGCGTCGAGGCCAACTGATCCTCGGCCCATTTGCACGCCAGAAGATAAGCCTGTTTGCAGAAATCGAAGAACGGGTTGTGATCCCACTCCGGGTCCTTGAACCTGTGATCCCCGGCAGCCGGTGCAATGAGCGGCGGCACGTCCTTGTTCAGCATACGGGTCAGGACGTTGTTCCAGAGAGCCGCGAACTGCCGGAAGAACTCGGCCTGTGCCTCGGACAGCTTAACTGGGTCGGACAGCCATTTCCGGACCAACGCGGTCAATGTCTCGGTCGCGGCCGAAAACTCGCTCGCGGGCGAATAGGGACCCATCTTGGCGTCGGGACGCTCCGCAAGCTGAGCAAGCGCCGTGCTGCCCTGCTCGAACGCTTTCAACAGGTTTGTAGCAAACGCCTCGGGATCCGGGATGCGGTAGGCCGAGAAAAGCGGCGGCAATTCGTGGCTATCTTGCGGCATGGCGGCTTAAGAAGCTTTCTAAGGTTTTTTATCCGTTGGCACGGTACGCGAGTTCGCCAAAACCCTCGACGACAGTGCCGTTAAGAGGGGAGTCGAAGCAAGTGCGAATCGGTCATGTTGGCCCTTCGCAGTAGGTAGGTGGTGATGGCGCCATCATGACCGCGTCACGTTTGCTCCCGCAGTGCGAAAATAATGCGAAACCGTGCCCTTTCGCCCCGTTCGGTGCTACCTCGCGCCGCGGTACTGGACGGACCATGGGCCGCGAGCGTAAAGAGGCGTGCGGCCAAGCATTATCGCGAGCCTGGGCTTTGGTTAAACGACCGTTGATCAGCTTCGCAGCCGCCATAAGAATTTCGCCGCGATTTGCTGCGGTGCCGAGGGATAAAGATCTTTGAGCGAAGAGTTTCACCGCATCAAGCGCCTGCCACCGTACGTTTTCGCGGAAGTCAACCGTTTGAAGGCGGCTGCCCGAGCGCGCGGCGCGGATATTATCGACCTCGGCATGGGCAATCCCGATATGCCGACGCCGAAGCATATCGTCGATAAGCTCATTGAGACGATCAACAAGCCACGGACGCATCGCTATTCGGCCTCGAAGGGCATTCCGGGGCTGCGCAAGGCTCAAGCTGCTTATTACGAGCGCCGCTTCGGCGTGAAGCTCGACCCCGAGACCGAGATCGTTGCAACGCTCGGCTCGAAGGAAGGCTTCGCCAACATTGCCCAGGCGATTGCTGCACCGGGCGACATCGTGCTCGTGCCGAACCCGACCTATCCGATCCACTCGTTCGGTTTCATCATCGCGGGCGCCGCTATCCGCCATCTGCCGGCATCGAACGGCGAGGATTTCCTGCGCGCGATGGAGCACGCAGTAAAGCACTCGATTCCGAAGCCGCTCGCCGTCGTCATGTCGTATCCGTCGAACCCGACGGCCATGACGGTCAGCCTCGACTTCTACAAGGAAGCCGTGGCGCTGGCGAAGAAGCTCGACATCATCATTCTGTCCGACATCGCCTATGCCGAGCTTTATTACGATGACAACCCGCCGCCCTCCGTGCTGCAGGTTCCCGGCGCGAAGGACATCACTGTTGAGTTCACGTCGCTGTCGAAGACCTACAACATGCCGGGCTGGCGCATGGGCTTTGCTGTCGGCAACGAAAGGTTGATTGGTGCGCTTGCGCGCGTGAAATCCTATCTCGACTATGGTGCCTTCACGCCGATCCAGGTCGCCGCCGCAGCAGCACTCAACGGCCCGCAGGATTGCGTCGACGAAATCCGCGCCATGTATAAGAGTCGCCGCGACGTACTCGTTGATAGCTTCGCAAAAGCAGGGTTTCCCGTGCCGCCGCCGCCCGCAACGATGTTTGCCTGGGCGCCTGTACCGGAGCGGTATCGCCACATGGGCTCCGTCGAGTTCGCCAAGATGCTGATCGAGAAGGCGGATGTCGCCGTCTCTCCCGGTGTCGGCTTCGGCGAATACGGCGAAGGCTTCATTCGCATCGCACTGGTCGAAAACGAGCAGCGCATTCGCCAGGCCGCCCGTTCGATCAAGAAGCTTTTCTCCGAGCCGGCAGAAACGCCGGCGGATATTTCCCGCCCACAGCAGTCCGCAATCCGATAATCGACAGCATGGAACCTCTCACCCTTGGTATTGCCGGACTAGGCACGGTTGGCGGCGGTTTGCTTGGCCTGCTGCAGGCGAACGGTCCGCATTTCGCAAACATCGTCGGTCGCGAGATCCGCGTCACCGGCATTTCAGCCCGCAACCGCAAGAAAGAACGCGGCATCGCCGTCGATAATGTCGAATGGTTCGATGATCCGGTCGCGCTTGCTGTGCACCCGTCGAACGCCGTGTTCGTCGAGTTGATCGGCGGCGAGGACGGTATTGCCAAGGCTGCCGTTGAGGCAGCGCTCAATGCCAAGAAGCACGTCGTCACTGCCAACAAGGCGCTGCTCGCAAAGCACGGTGTCGAATTGGCCCGCTTGGCCGAGAAGAACGGCGTCGCGCTGAACTTCGAGGCTGCCGTCGCGGGCGGCATTCCCGTCATCAAGACGCTGCGCGAAGCTTTGGGCGCCAACCGCGTCAAGCGCGTTTACGGCATTCTGAACGGCACCTGCAATTACATCCTCTCCAAGATGCAGTCGGAGAACCGCGCCTTCGACGACGTGCTGAAGGAAGCGCAGGAACTGGGCTACGCCGAAGCCGATCCGACATTCGACATTGGTGGCTTCGATGCCGCGCATAAGCTTGCGCTGCTGACGAGCCTCGCCTTCGGCACCCGCGTCGCCTTCGAGCAGATCCACGTCGAAGGCATTCAATCGATCACCCAGGCTGACATCGAGGCCAGCGACAGCCTCGGCTATCGCATCAAGCTGCTGGGCGTTGCGACGGAAACGGAGACCGGCATCGAGGCACGTGTTTCGCCCGCGCTGGTCTACAAGGATTCCGCCATCGCCGAAGTTTCCGGTGTGACGAACGCCGTCGCGATCGATGGCGATTTCTCCGGCAACATTCTGCTCGTCGGACCGGGCGCCGGTGCCAAGCCGACCGCGTCGGCCGTCGCCGGCGATATTCTCGATATTGCGCGCGGCCTGATCGTTCCGCCGTTCGTGACGCCGACCGCCAAGCTCAAAGCGCACAAGCGCGCCAAGCTCGATCAGCATTACGGCTCTTATTACGTGCGCCTGGCGCTTTACGATAAGCCCGGCGCCATGGCCGCTGTCGCGAAAAGCATGGGCGATCAGCAGATTTCGCTGGAAAGCATCGTCCAGCACCGGCCGCAGACGCTGCATGCGCCCCGCATCGGCGGTCGCGCGCCGACGAACAAGGATCAGCCGGTTATCATCATCACGCACGAAACCACCGAACAGGCCGTGCGTAAGGCGCTCGAAACCATCGAGAAAGATGGCATCGTCACCGAGCGCCCGCAAATGATACGCATCGAAGAGCTTTGAACGAAACCTTGGGCACCGCGGAAGGACATGGATCATGAGCAGGGCTGAACAAGCAAACGGCACGCACGGGCCGGGTCTCGATCGAATTTTGGTGCTCGAACTGGCGCGCGTGACGGAAGCTGCCGCCATTGCCGCCGCTCATCTGGTCGGACGCGGCAACGAGAAAGCTGCCGACAAGGCTGCGGTTGACGCCATGCGCCGTGAACTCGGCCGCGTCGAAATCCGCGGCACGGTCGTCATCGGCGAAGGCGAGATGGACGAAGCGCCGATGCTGTACATCGGCGAGAAAGTCGGCACCGGTGAAGGGCCCGAAGTCGATATCGCCGTCGATCCGCTCGAAGGCACGACGATCTGCGCTAAGGCCATGCCGAACGCGCTCGCTGTTCTCGCGATCTCGGAGAAGGGCGGCCTGCTGCATGCCCCTGACATGTACATGAACAAGATTGCAGTTGGTCCGGGTTACCCGAATGGCGTCGTCGATCTCGATGCAACGCCTGCTGACAATCTCAACGCCCTTGCCAAGGCGAAAGGCGTGCCGATCCACGAGATCATGGCTTGCATTCTCGACCGTCCGCGCCACGCCGACCTGATCCGCGCCGTGCGCGAAGCCGGTGCAGGCGTGCAGCTCATTCCGGACGGCGACATCGCGGGCGTCATCTGGACGACGGACCCGAAGGAAACCGGCATCGACATTTACATGGGGTCGGGTGGCGCGCCGGAAGGCGTCCTCGCGGCGGCAGCGCTCCGCTGCATCGGTGGCCAGATCCAGGGCCGTCTGATGCCGATGAAAGACGAAGAGCGCATCCGTGCCGAGAAGATGGGCATTTCCGACATCAAGCGGAAGTTCTGTCTCGAAGATATGGCTTCCGCCGACGTCGTCTTTTCCGCAACCGGCGTCACTGACGGTTCGTTGCTGAAGGGCGTGCACATTCGCGGCGACTTCGCGGAAACGGAAACCGTCGTCATGCGCTCGAAGACGGGCACCGTCCGCCGCATCAAGTCGCGGGTGCGCAACGTCGGCTCGCGTTTCGTCTGATCTCGCAGGCCATCCGCTCGCCGGACTCATATCTCCTTGTGGAGACAACGCGAGCGGATGCCGCCTCACGGCCCGAATCGACCTACAACCTGAAGCGATTGAGGCCGATCACACGAAACGGCGGGGAAACGATTGCGCCCAAATCTCGCGACAGTTGAACAGGACGCCGGCACGGCCGAGCGTTCGTTTCTCGGAGTGACCAAAAGCGCCCGCGGTTTTGCGTGGCGTGAGCGTCTTCCTGAGCATCAGAAGCAAATCGCGACCGCGATCAGCCAGCGCCACGGCTTGCCCGATCTGATCGGACGCGTGCTCGCCGCGCGCGGCGTCGGCTTGGATGCAGTGCCGACATTCCTTGATCCGACGCTGAAAGCTCTGATGCCCGATCCGAGTACGCTGCGGGATATGGACAGGGCCGCCGCGCGCCTTGCCGACGCCGTGCAGGCCAAACAGAACGTCGCGATCTTCGGTGACTACGACGTCGATGGCGCTTGCTCTTCGGCGCTGGTGAAACGCTTTCTCGAATTCCACGACACGCCTGCGCGCATTTATATCCCGGACCGATTGTTCGAAGGCTACGGTCCGAACGTCGCCGCCATCGAAGGTCTCGTCAACGAGGGCGCCAAGCTCATCGTCACGGTCGACTGCGGCACGACCAGCTATGAGCCGCTGGCTGCCGCGCGCAAACTCGGCGCCGATGTCGTCGTCATCGACCACCACCAGGCTGACGAGCGCCTGCCGGACGTGACGGCGCTGGTCAATCCAAACCGTCAGGACGACATTTCAGGGCAGGGGATGCTCTGCGCCGCGGGTGTCGTCTTTCTCGTTCTCGTCGCGACAACGCGCGAACTCCGCCGCCGCGGCCATTACAGCGGGGCACGCGAGCCCGATCTGCTGGCGCTTCTCGATATGGTCGCGCTGGCGACCGTCGCCGACGTGGTGCCGCTCGTCGGCCTCAATCGCGCGTATGTGAAAAAGGGCCTCGCGGTCATGCGGGCGCGCGAGAACGTCGGCTTGACCGCGCTTTCCGACGCCGCCGGTCTCTCCGTCGCGCCGACGCCCTACCACTTGGGATTCATCCTCGGACCGCGCATCAACGCCGGCGGACGCATCGGTAATGCCGCACTTGGCGCGACGCTGCTCTCGTCGTCCGATCCAACGGAAGCGCAACGCATCGCCGAAACGCTTCATCGGCTCAACAAGGAACGCAAGGATATCGAGACGGCCGTGCTCGAAGAGGCGATGGCGATCGCCGACCGGCAGGTGACGGATAACCCCGATCGCGCGATCCTTGTTGTCGGTTCTGATGCTTGGCACAAGGGCGTGGTCGGACTTGTCGCGAGCCGTCTGGTCGAACGCTTTCGTCGTCCGGCCTGCGTCATAGCCTGGGATGCCACGGCGATGGGTACCGGCTCGCTGCGCTCCGTTCCCGGCATCGATCTTGGTGCAGCCGTGCGTGCCGCTGTGACCGCAGGCCATCTGGCGAAGGGCGGTGGACACGCCATGGCGGCCGGTCTGACGGTCAGCCGCGACAGCCTTGCGTTGCTCGAAGCCTTTCTGCAAAGCCACCTTGGCGCGGCAGCACAAGGTGTGGGCGACATCGCGCATCTCGATATCGACGCCTCGCTCGTTGCCTCCGGCGCCACGTCCGACCTTATGGACCTGATCGAGCGTGTCAGCCCCTTCGGCCAAGGCAATGCCGAAGCACGTTTCGCGCTTCCCGCCCACCGCGTGAAGTTCGGCAAGATCATTGCCGACGCCCACGTCCGCGTCATACTCGAAGGCGGCGACGGCTCGCGCGTCGACGGCGTCGCATTCCGCGCCGTAGGCCAGCCGCTGGGCGACCTTCTGCTGTCGGCGGGCGGTATGCCCCTCCATGTCGCAGGCCACCTGCGCAAGGACACCTGGGGCGGCCGCGAACGCATTGAAATGCAGATCGAAGACGCCGCCGATCCCCGCCGCCAGTAGGAAATCGCGGCGCTTTTCGATGTGGCCCATCCTGTCGCAGGAAATAGGGGCGGCGGCGGCTTGCCAAAGGCGCCCAAAGCCGCTTATACGGTGCCCCTTGTTGCCGACGGACGCTCCCTTCGTCTATCGGTTAGGACGTCAGATTTTCAATCTGAAAAGACGGGTTCGACTCCCGTAGGGAGCGCCAGTGCGGAAAAAAGCGCATTGAATTCACTGAATTTTATTCGGCTTTTGTCCCGCCGAGAAAAGCGGGAATGTCATTCAACCTTCTTTATCCGACGAAGCGGATGCATTTCAGCCCGCGCCGACGACCGCTTTCGTACAGTTGCGGACCTCATACCGCCGTTGCACCCATTTAGCTTTAGCTGTCGGTCTTACGCCGCATTGCGCGATAGCGGCGGGGCGACAAGCCTTAGAGCCGATGGAACAGCTTCGAGAATGCAGCGCTCGTTTCGTAGCCAACCCTCAGGGTAAATTGCCAGCGCGACTTCGCGCACAATGAAAGCCGACACATCTGAAATGGCAGCCATAGCCTCGCGCCTCAAAGAGATTCCAGCCAGCATTTGGGCTCTAGGCTTTGTCTCCATGCTGATGGACATCTCGTCGGAGATGATCCACGCATTGCTGCCGATCTATCTGGTTACCGTGCTCGGCGCTTCCACGCTGACGGTCGGCGTAATCGAGGGTATCGCTGAAGCGACAGCTGCGATCACCAAGATCTTCTCGGGCGCTCTGTCCGACTGGCTCGGCCGACGCAAGGAATTGGCCGCACTGGGTTACGGCCTGGCCGCCTTGACCAAGCCGATCTTTCCTCTGGCGCCAGACGTCGGATGGCTCGTTGTCGCGCGCTTCATCGACCGCGTCGGCAAAGGCATCCGGGGTGCGCCGCGTGATGCGCTCGTCGCCGATCTTGCGCCGCCGGAGTTGCGTGGCGCGAGCTTCGGTTTGCGCCAATCGCTCGATACGGTCGGGGCATTTGTCGGTCCGGCTATTGCTATTGCCTTGATGTGGCTCACCGCCGACAGATTCACGACCGTGTTCTGGGTGGCTGTCCTTCCGGCATTTCTCGCTCTGGGACTCATTCTCTTCGCCGTACATGAGCCTAAGCGCCCGGCCGATGTGCGTGTCGTCAAATCCCCTTTAAGCCGTGCGGAAATCGCACGCCTCGGACCTGCTTTTTGGCGAGTTGTAGCGATTGCGACGGCTTTCACTCTCGCCCGATTCAGCGAGGCGTTTCTCATTCTCAAAGCCCAGGCCGTGGGCCTGCCCATTGCGCTGGTTCCTGGCGTGCTTGTGCTGATGAATGTCGTCTACGCGCTTGCCGCCTATCCGGCTGGCGTGCTGTCAGACCGGTTTGATCGCGAGACCATCCTCATCGCGGGGCTGGGTCTGCTCATTCTGGCCGACGGAGTGCTGGCGTTTTCCTCTACGATCGCTACGGCAGCGCTTGGGATTGTGCTGTGGGGCTTGCATATGGGTGTGACTCAGGGATTGCTGGCGACGTTGGTCGCCGACACCGCGCCACCAGAACTGCGTGGTACGGCTTACGGGATGTTCAACCTCACGACCGGCATCGCCCTTCTCGCTGCCAGCGTGCTTGCCGGAGGGCTATGGGAGGGCGTCGGGCCACAAGCGACGTTCCTGGCGGGAGCATTCTTTGCGATCGTGGCGCTTGCAGGGCTTTTGGTTGCGGCTCGGGCGACAAAAAGCTAAACGCACATCGTCCGCGTCTCAGCTCCTGCCAAACAGCAATTCAACCGGTTACAGGCAGCTTTTTGGTGATTGCCGGTGGCTCGCTCAGCTGTCCGGCTATCTCGCTGATCGTCAATTCCTCGAAATCGCCCAGCAGCACGTCCGATAACGAATGAGCAATCCTGCCCGGCAAAATCTGTTGGCGTCGCTCTGGGTCGAAAACAGCGAGGCCCAACGCGATGAATGTCATCGCTGGCCTGCAACCATCTTTCGACCCAGTCGACGAAGCATCCCTAAAACGGATCGACTCCGTCTTCCAATGCCACGCTATTCTTCGTTTGCGCTAAGCAGCGGCGTCACAGCGGGGAGCACAGCCAAGCGCCTAAGCAGGCCTTGGGCGTCGTCACTTTGCATGCGATCTGCGAGGAATGACATGTCGTCATGCCAGAGCCATCATCGCATTTCGTGTGGACCGGGCCCTTGCCCACGCGGCCTTGCCCATAGATGACATTTGCAAGCCCGTGCGTCGAGAAGAGGTAGGCGATATCGTGAGTCATAGCTTCGCCGACCGCTCCGACCTTGACGCAATTACCAGCCTGGGCTGTTGCCGAAAGTGCGCTGAAGGCCACCGCGGCGGCCAAGCCGAGTTTCAAAGAACGCATTTGCCCCTCCAAAATTAGTTTATCCCGTTCACGAAACTAGATGAGCTTTGCTCTCGGCGACAGAACCGGGCTGACGCATGCCGGGTTATACGGAAAGAAAATTGGAAAGCGTGCCGCATTTGCCACCCATCCTGCGGCTTGGAGTGCTCAGCGCGAACAATCCGTAATCATCCGGAATAAAGTCTCATATGAGCCGTTGCAGGGGTTCCTTCTTCTGCATCCGGGAACTTAATCGGCCTTCTCAAGGTAACGTTGGCGAAACTGAGCAGGCCCTTCGCCAGCAATTTGCCCAAACGCCTTTGCAAAAGCGCTCAGCGACGAATAACCGACTTCGATCGCGACATCGCTCACCCGTCGTCCGCGAATCAAAAGCCCCATGGCCATCTGAATTCGCGCCTGCGCAAGCCAAGCTTGCCAAGTCATGCTGGTTTCTCGCGCGAACGATCGACGAAAAGTGCGTTCCGACTGCGCGGCGATTGCTACGGCCTTCGATAGCGAAACAGTGCTGAGATCAGCCAAGGCATAGTCCATAGCGCGGCGGATAGATGGATGTTGAGCGCTGGGCAAGAACAGCGGAAGTTCGCTTTCCAGCCATTCACCGCACAGCAGCGCTAATGTGCGTAAGAAGCTGTCAGCCAGCGGATCGCTCTCGCTGGCGCCGAGCGGCCAACGAACCGCATGCAAGATCATTCCCTGCATCAAGCGGCTCCCGATCAAAATTCGCACATGCCGCGTCTCGTCTTCGATGGCATCCGGCGAAAAATACAGGGAGGCAACGCCACCCGTAACCATGGAGCGATGCAGGGTTTCTGCGGGAATCCATGCCGCGCGGCCTTGCGGAAGGATATGACGCCCGCGTCCCGTCTCAATCTGCGCAGGACCGCCCGCCGCGTAGATTAATTGATGATAGTCGTGTGCGTGCCAATCGTAGAGAACGTCGCGCGCCGCATCGACGAAAGCAAAGCCGACGCCGGACGGCCTGTCGAGACCATAGGCGTGAAGGGCGTTTCGGGTTTCAAGGGCATTGAGAGTCTGCATGGCCGATTTTCGCTCTTATCTGGCCGGTGATCGTTAGCCGGTCCGATCGCTCGTGGCTATCATCCTGTTCGAACAGAGAGGATGATATGAGCACCGCCAGCCATAACCAACGTATCGTCGACCAGTTCACCCGCTGGGCGAAGCCGTTTTCTGAGCTTCCCATTCACGCCGAGAGCGGAGCGATGACGCGTACGCTTGAGGCTTGTGCCTTGAAGTCGGAATTGGACGTTCTCGACGTCGCTTGCGGCCCGGGCATTCTTGCCTGCGCCTTGGCACCCCATGTGCGCACCGTAACCGGCATCGACATAACGGCCGCCATGATCGAGCAGGCGCGGGCGCGGCAGATGAAGGCCGGGCTGCAAAATCTCGAATGGCATATCGGTGATGCGGCTGCACTGCCCTTCGAGACAGGCAGCTTTGATCGAGTGACGACGCGTTACAGCTTTCATCACATGCCCGAACCTGCTGCCGCGCTCGCGGAAATGAAGCGCGTATGCCGTCCCAACGGACGCATCATTGTCATCGACGCGACACCTTCACCAGAAACGCAGTTTGCCTACGACGAAATGGAGCGGCTGCGTGATCCCTCTCACGCAAGTGCATTGACCTTGGATCAACTCCGTGAAATCGGCAGGGAGGCTGGGCTTGGCGAAGTTGTCATCGATGCCTATCGTCTCGAAGCTCAGCTCGACACACTGACTGAAGCATCCGATATGCCTGCACTTACCACGATGTTCGATGCAGACATCGCGTCGGGCAAGGATCATATTGGCGTTGCAGCCTGGCACAGCCCGACCGGCATACGGTTCCACTTCCCCATTTCGATCATTGCATGGGAGCCGCGGAGCGTGGGCGAATGAGCCGTAGGCAGTTCCGTCGGCGCGTCGCCCGCTCGATCTAGGGCAATTCTCCATAGTCCGTCAGCCGGCAGGCAACACCATCGCAGCGCCAAAGCAACGCGGGACGCCGCTCCCGCGCCCCGCTAAATTGCTTGGCAGGATGGGCATGAGGGGGAAGTGCCGAAATGAACGTGCTGCACGGCGTTTGCGGGCTTGCGGGCCTGTTGCTGATCGCATGGATTTTCAGCGAGAACCGTTGGCGGGTGCCGCTGCGTGTCGTCATCGCCGGGGTCGCCTTGCAGATCGCTTTGGCGTTTCTTTTCACCAAATTCCCGCCGGCAACGAAAGCATTCCTGCTGCTGAATGACGGCGTCACGGCGCTTCAGCAAGCGACCGACACGGGAACGGCATTGGTTTTCGGCTATCTCGGCGGCGGCGCCACGCCTTTCGTTGAAACGCATCCGGAAGCGAGCTTTGTACTGGCGTTTCGCGCCTTTCCGCTTGTTCTGGTGATCAGCGCCATCGCTTCGGTGCTGCTGTATTGGGGCATTCTGCAGCGTATCGTCGGCGCGCTCGCATTCGCGTTGCGCCGAACCCTTGGGATCGGTGGCGCACTCGCGCTTGGCGGCGCGGTGCATATTTTCGTCGGAATGGTGGAAGCCCCGCTGCTCGTGCGGCCCTACCTCAAGACGATGTCGCGCGGTGAGCTTTTCGCGCTGATGAGTTGCGGCATGGCTGGCATTGCCGGGACCATGATGGTCATCTACGCGGCGTTGCTGGGCTCCGTCATCCCGGACTCGCTCGGTCAGATTCTGATTGCCTCGATTATCAGCACGCCGGCTGCTCTCGCCATCGCGGCATTGATGGTTCCCTTCGTTCCGGATCCAAAGGAAGCGAGCGAGCTTTCGCTGTCGGATCCGCCGCACAGCACGATGGAAGCGATCGTCCGCGGAACGATCGACGGTATCGGCATCGTCGCGACGATCATCGCCATGCTGATCGTGCTCGTCGCTCTCGTCAGCCTTGTGAACCTTGCGCTTGGCCTACTGCCGTATTCCGGCACGCCACTTACGTTGCAGCAGTTGTTTGCCTATGCGTTCTGGCCGCTGCTCTGGCTGATCGGCATCCCCGTCGCGGACCTTTCGACGGCATCTCTACTGATGGGCACGAAGACCGTGCTGAACGAATTCGTCGCCTATCTCAACCTCTCGAAGTTGCCGCCAGACGCTCTGAGCCCGCGCACGCGCCTGATGATGACCTATGCGCTTTGCGGCTTCGCCAATTTTGGCAGTCTTGGAATTCTTGTTGGCGGCATGACGACGATGGCGCCCGAGCGGAAAAACGACATCATTTCGCTCGGTGCGCGCTCCATCCTTTCCGGCACGCTCGCGACCATGATGAGCGCAGCCGTCGTCGGAATGATCAACTGACGCGCCGCTGGCCTCGTATTTTCTTAAGAAAACATGCATTTCATGCGGCGTATTCGAAAAATATAGCAGCACGGGTACTGGGAACCGCCGTTTCGGTCACTACGTTCTCTGTCGGCGTGGGCAGGGGGCTGCCTGCTTCGAGGGATGTTCCCGATGAGGACACACGGATATTCGGCCGAAGAGTTGTCGCGTTTTTATGCCGTCTTGGATCGCGCCGTGCGCGAAGCCGCAGAGCGCGAAATCGAACTCTCCATTCCCACCATGGTGCAGCGCCTGTTCTTTGCCGCAGACCACGGCGAACGCGAAGCCGATAGGCTCATTGCAGCCATATTTGGGGATGCGGTAACGGTTAGTTGTGCGTCCGCTGCATAATCAAAAAATTGTTCCGCGTTGCGAAACAAATTCGCCGCTCGCGCGTATCTGTTTCGATGATGGGGGTCATTCATGGCATTACATCCAATGGGGTACGAGCTGACGCAGCGGGCCATTCGCATAACCTATCAGCGTGCGATTGATGCATACACTGTTGAAAGCGCGGTTCGTTATCACAGCGAACTCGTCGATCTTCTCGCGATCGAGGCGATGATCGTCAGAATGAGCGACCAGAACGAGACCGCGAAAAAGGCGGCGATCGACGACATTACCGCCTGCGCCAGTTATCATCGGGACGTCGTTGATCGGCTGACGGACATCATCGAATCGAAGCGGCAGCTGAGTTGGCGCCCCTGACGCCAAGCAAAGTCGGAGCTGGGGACGATGTTTTCCAGCCATCGTCTTGATGCGCACATTCTGTATGCTGTTGATAAATTCCGCCTCCGGCTTGCCTCGAATCGCTCACAAGCGGACGTTCCGTACCGTCTCCCATCATTGGCAAATTTTGGTGAGATCTACACCCCGGCAGCAGCCCTCGCTCGTCCGGGGTGTCCTTTTTGGAATTGCCGCGCTCCGCTGGCGCGTCACCACCGGGAAATAGTCCAAAAAATTTGCTTGGCTCTCGGAACCCGGGAGCCCTGAGAGCGTCGTTGCTCATGCCACGGTTGGCGTTCCCCCGCGCCGTCCCCCAAATCGTGGCCGACCCGAACACCCCGGCTTCCCCCGCGCCGGGGTGTTCCCTCTCTACGTCTGGCGCGATTTTCTCCCAAACGAGCGGGATGAGCAGCGGTGCATTGCATCTCTACGCGCGAGCACCCAATTTGCCCATCATGCCTTCCGATTGCATTTCTCAGCCTGATTTGTTTGGCCCGCACACCTTGCCGGGACTTCGCTATCGCGACGACTTTCTGTCCGAGGAAGAAGAGAGCAATCTCATTCGCCACATCGATGCCGAGGACCTCGCGCCATTTCGCTTTCAGCAGTGGACCGGCAAGCGCCTCACGGCGACCTTCGGCTGGAGCTACGATTTTGAAACGGGCAGGTTCGGCCCCACGCGGCCACTGCCAGAATTTCTCACGCCGGTACGCGAACGCGCCGCGCAGTTCGCCGGGCTGGCCGCCAGCCGTCTGGAACAGGCGCTTCTGATCCGTTACGACGCCGGCGCGGAGATCGGTTGGCACCGCGATCGCCCGGTCTTCGAGGAGGTCATCGGGATTTCGCTTGGATCGCCTGCGCCGATGCGTTTTCGGCAGCGGCTCGAAAAAGGCTTTCGGCGAAATACCGTACCGCTCGCGCCTCGTTCGATCTATCTGCTGTCCGGCGAAGCACGGTACGAGTGGGAGCACAGCATCGACGCGCTGCCTGAGGCGCGATGGTCGATTACCTTTCGGACGCTATCGGAAAAAGGCCGGGCAAAAAGCTCCCGGCCTGAGTAACTCCTTATGATTGTTTAGAAGCGCCGCTGCGCGGCATCGATGAGATCCGAAATATATCTCTTCGCGCGCCCCTCGATCTGCGCCGGCGAATAGCCTTCCTCACGCAGACGAGCGCGTAATTTCTGGACGGTATCGACAGCGCCCGAGCGAGCCATATCCACGGCCCGATCGAAAGACGCAAACTTCTGGGGATGCGTGCGCCGGTATTGCCAGATTACTGCGCCGACAGCGAAGCCGATCGCGCCGGCCGCGATAAGCGCAACAGCCGGTTTGTTCAGACCGCCGTCTTCCGTGTTTGCAGTTTCGTCGTTTGCATTTTCATCCGGCGTATCGTGTGCATACGTCATCTTGAAATCACTCTCTCTGGTTAAAAGATCACGAGGATTGCGGCTGCTGCTGAGATCGGTCACCGCCGTCGGAAAAGCTGAAAACATAAAGTCCAGCGGCGACCGCCAGAACCAGCGGCCAATTCTTTGTTGCGGTCCTGAGCAACGCGGGCAGCAGGATAGGTGCGGCCGTAGAGACAATGCCCATCAGCTGTTCGTTATCGAAAAACGATTTGGTGGCGTCGACCGGTTCTTCGCTTGCTGCCGCCTCCGGCTCCTCGTCCATAAGCGGCGACGAGCTGCGGAGTTTGACGACAATCGCAATGATGCCGCCGAGAACAACGAAAGCTGCGGCAACGATGAGATTGCCAATCTCCGCGCCGTACGTCCGGTTGACGTAGATCGACAAGCTCGCCGCGCCAAAGCCAAGCGCGACGATGAACGGAATGGTAATCAAAATCCGATTGCCAAGATCGGCAATCGCATTGTCAACGCTGGCCTCAGCTCTCTCGAACAGGCTTGCAAACATAGACGCGCTCCGAGCTTAGGCTTTCCAAATGGCGCCAAGAATGAAACCTGCGGCGACAGCCATGCCGAGCGTCGTCAATGGTTGCTCCGCGACGGATTTATCGACTGCGTTCGAAAAATTTTTCGCGACTTTCTGCATACCATCGCCAAGCTCGACGCCCTTCGACGCGAGCCGTTCGCCCGTATCCTGTAGATTGGCCGCGGTCCGTTCGAGCGAATCCATGGCGCGCATACCGGCGTCCACCGCTTTATCGGTTAAATCGTGGGAAGCTGATCTTACGTTTTCCGAAGTCTCTGAACTGGCCATGCCGTTCCTCCCGAAACCAAAACGATTTGGAACGCCAACGCCTCCCGGCGATCGTTTGTTCCGGGGCAATACCTTCAGGACGCTAGGCGATAGGGCGCATGCCGATCATCGTGGGGATCGTCGTGACGGCGGCGCGCTTCCTCGATCTCATAAAGGCGGTTCAATCGCTCGAGGATCGGAATGGAGGTCGTCCAATCCATGTCGTCCTGCAAGATGCGTTTGAGATCTTCGGCCGCCCGTTCGGCGAAAATTTCGACCCAATGCGCCGGCTCCGCAGAACTGTGCGGCAACGGGTCGAGGGACCTACGCAAACTCGAATTTTTATCGCTCATTGACGGGTAATGCCGTCTACGGACGGAGGTTCCCGGACGGCACCGGCGGCGTCCGCCACGCTGCGATAAGTCAATGGCCGGAAACGAACATTCCGATCTTATAAATTCTCGTAACCGAAGCTGCGTAGTTCTGATACGGCGCGCCTTTCGACCTCCCGGCCAGGCTGTCTCTTTCTGAAGCGCACCTTCGCAGGCCGGTAACCGCCCCACGAAATAGCCGCGCCAAGACACCCTCCGGCAAGCTTCGTCAGGCACATTCGCGGCGATGAATGCGGAAAGGCGGAGATTGCCATGAAATGGCTCGTGACCGTAGCGGTTGCCTGCACGATGTTTGCCGGAGCGGCAGCGGCCGGCGAGATGGATGGTCGTCGCCCTGGCGGCCCGGGTGGCGGCGGGCAGAACCCCTGGAGCCAAAACTCTGGCGTCTTTGTCGATGTGCCCTGGTCGGCGATCAACAATGGCAACAATTCCGGCATTCCGCCGCGCAGCGACTATGAGATCCACTGTCGCGACGTCCGTCACAGCTGCTTCGATCAGTTTGGCGTGAGCGAGCCGGGCTATGGCCAGTGCATGGCAAGCCGCGGCTGCTGATGCTGTAAACCCTTCCGGGCGCGCAGCACGTCCGTTTACGCCACCACTTTATCTTGCGTTTTCGTCTCGAAATCGCTGGCGTCGTGGCGCTCGCGCAATTGCTGATTGAGCGGCCCGGAAATGCGATTGACCATGCGTCCGCGTTTGACGGCAGGACGTTCCGCGATGGTATTCGCCCAGCGGTTGACGTTGGTGTAGTCCTGAACCTGCAGGAACTCGGCCACACCATAGAGATCACCGCGGACAAGATTGCCGTACCATGGCCAGATCGCGATATCTGCAATCGAGTAGTCGTGCCCTGCCATGAAGGCATGTGCCGCGAGATGGCGCTCCAGGACGTCGAGCTGTCGCTTGGTCTCCATCGCGAAACGATTGATCGCATATTCGATCTTGATCGGCGCATAGCTGTAGAAGTGACCGAGGCCGCCGCCGAGATAGGGTGCGCTACCCATCTGCCAGAACAGCCAGTTCAGCGCTTCTGTGCGCGCATCTGGATCGGGAGGCAGCAGCGCGCCGAATTTTTCCGCAAGATAAAGAAGAATGGCGCCCGACTCGAAGACACGTCGCGGCTTAGGCCCACTGCGATCCATGAGAGCTGGAATTTTCGAGTTCGGATTGACCTCGACGAAGCCGCTGCCGAACTGATCGCCCTTGTCGATGCGGATCAGCCAAGCATCGTACTCAGCGCCTTTATGGCCGAGCGCAAGCAGCTCTTCGAGCATGATCGTGACCTTCTGGCCATTCGGCGTCGCGAGCGAATAAAGCTGCAGCGGATGCCGTCCGATCGGAAGCTCCTTGTCGTGCGTCGCTCCGGCGATCGGACGATTGATGTTGGCGAATTGCCCACCGCTTGGTGCTTCCCAAGTCCAGATTTTCGGCGGGGTATAATCGGATGAGTTTGTCATGGCTGGGATTCTTGGATTGAAGGACATGGCGCCGCTTCGGTCGTAACAAGTGGACTGGAAGCCGCTTCATGCGCCGGAGCGCACCCAACATGACCCTTATCATCCATTGGCACCAGCCGCACGCCGAGACGACAAGCGCGTCGTTTTGCAACGCCGCCCGCCCCGGCGCCGGCATGTAGGCCGGACATCCGGAGCGGGTACGCATTTGTCCGCTTAAGCGGACACCAGCAGCGTTATGCTGCTTTCTGCCATTTCGCGGGTCCCTGGGCCTTGAGCTGTTCTTCGAAATCGCCCACGCCGAATGGCAGAACCGGCTGCAGTTGGTCGTCGAGAAAGACGAACAGAACGTCCTCGGCGTTTCGGAAGCTGAAAAACACGATCACGTCGTCCTCGCCGCCGCCTTCGAGATGCGGATCGCCATTGGCGACGCCGACGACATAACTGCCGACGGGGCGGATTTCTTTCATGTCGCCGTTCGGTTTGTAGAACCTCAGCTCTCCCTGCAGCACCAGCGTGATGTAGGGCACCTTGTGCTGGTGAAGCATTATTCTCGACTGCGCACCGAACTTGAAAATGGCGTCGACGATGCCGTTTTTGCGGTCGACATTGTAGACGTAGAACCAGAGGTCATCGAAACCCTCAAGTTGCCGCCAAGCAATATTGCTGTCATCGAATGTGTTGCCGGACACGACGTTCCTCCGTTGTTTCAGGATGATGTCTGGGCGCAATACAGCGTCCTGAACGGAACATCGGCTAGCAAGCCAGCGCCGACTACGGCGAAAAGCCCAGCGGCCGCCGGGCAAATTTCCCGACGAAGCAAGCCGGCGCTTCACGCGCTGTCGGCGTCCCGATAGATTGTGCGCAGCTTGAGACCGCTATCGCCGGAGTTTGCAATGACGCTGAAGTGGCTGCTCGTTCGCCGGATCACGCTGGTCGCGATAGCCTGTCTTTTCGCCGGATCGCTCATCGCCATCTATCGCGTGGCGAGCATCGCAAAGCACCAGAATGAAGAGCTGGCGCAATCCGTCAGCCGGCAACTCAATCTGCAACTCCTTCGGATCGACACGATGCTCGACATTCCGAAGAGATTTCCCGATTGGGACTTGGTCACCAGCTACGCTCTTCAGCCGGGACAGTGTGTGCAGCTGTTGAAGCAGGACGGGTCGGAATGGAGAACGAGCTGTTCCGGCGTTGACACGGTTTCGAACCCGTCGCCGCAATGGTTCATCGATGCGTACAGATCTCTCGTCGGTGGTGAGACGCGGGTATCTCGTCCGGTTTCATATCGCAACAAAGTTGCGGGCAGCGTGGTCGCAACCTTCAATCCTGCCGCGATTGCCGGCGAGACATGGCATACCATTGCGCCGGTATTCAGCTTCTCGGCTCTACTCGTCGCCCTGCTTTGCTTCGTCACGTACTACGTGATCGAGCGCGCACTGCGCCCCACGACGGTAATTCTAGACCGCATCAATCGCCTGGCGAAGGGCGATCTTTCCAGCCAGTTGCCGTCCTTCCGTGTCGTCGAAATCAATCGCATCAGCGAAGTCTTCAATGCGCTCGTCGCCGACCTCAAGCGCGCGTCGTCGGAGCGTGCCGAGCTTGCGCGCCGTCTGGTCGACGCTCAGGAACAGCAGCGTCGCCACATAGCGCGCGAGCTTCATGACGAAATCGCGCAGAAGCTCAGCGCGCTAAATGCCCTTGCCGCCTGTCTCAGAATAGCGGTGCAACACGACGCGACGAAGCTCGAAGGCGAGGCGAGGGCGTTGGAAGACATGGCTTCGAGCCTGATGATCTCTCTGCGCAAAACCTTGACGTATCTTCGTCCGCAGGAAATCGACGATCTCGGATTGCTTCCGAGCCTGGAAGGCCTTGTGGCCGCTTATAACACGGAGGCAAAAGGCCGGACGCGCTATACCATTGAGACGAGTGGCGACGTTGAAGACCTCAATTCCGAGACCAGAGCACACGTATATCGGATCATCCAAGAAGCCTTGAACAACGCTGCCAAACACGCCAATGCGCAAAACGTCAAGGTAACGCTCAACCAGTTTCGCAATGCGGCTGGCGAGAAAATCGAACTGGCGGTGACAGACGACGGCATCGGGTCGACGCCCGACGTCAAACAGAAAACGTTTGCCGGATCGGGATTGATCGGCATGCGCGAACGCGTGCTCGCGTTGAGCGGATCGTTGGATGCCGGGCCGCTTGAGCAGGGAGGCTTCGGGCTACATGTGCAGTTCCCGTCGCACGCGCATGGGAGCGCCGCATGAGAAATATCCGTGTGCTGCTGGTCGATGACCACGCCGTGGTCCGCGAAGGCTATCGGCGTCTGATCGAAAAGCATGACGGCATGGAAGTTGTCGCCGAGGCCGGCGATGCCTCGTCCGGATATGCAGCCTTCAAGGCCGCGAAACCGGACGTGGTCATCGCCGATATCTCTATGCCGGGTCGTGGGGGTATCGATCTCGTACGCCAGATCCGTCAGCTCGATCCGCATGCCCGCGTTTTGATGTTCACGATGCATGCCGACGCAACTTATGCGCAGCAGACATTCCGGGCCGGTGCGCGGGGCTACATCACCAAGAGCAGCGCGCCGGATGTGCTGATCAATGCGATCCGCAGCGTCTACGCGGGTAAGCCGGCGCTGTGCGATGAGATCAATCGCATCATCGCCGAGAGCCGCGTGATGGATGACGTCTCGCCGATCGATGCCTTGACTCCCCGCGAGTTCGAGATCCTCCGCATGATCCTCGACGCCAAGGCGACGGATGAGATCGCGAACGCTTTCAATCTCAGTCCGAAGACGATTGCAAATCATCACTACACGATCAAATCGAAGCTCGGCGTACAGTCCGATATCGAGCTCGTCTACCTTTGCATGAAGCACGGATTGATCGCATCGGTGTTGGCTTCGACATCGATTTAGCCGCAATTTTCGGGAATTTTTTCACTTTGCGGAGTGGTGCGATGCAATGACGAATGTTCGCGTGTCGAGCGAACTTCCGCTTGCATGAACTCTGTGCAACTGCCTACATGCTCGGCACCGGGGCTTATTCAAAATATTGTCAGCTACGTTGCCCCGCTGCGTTGCTGTCATCCTGGGACTGCTTGGCCGTAAAGGCTTGGCTCCACGCGGAAAGCGCGACCGTATCGCGCCGCAAGGTACCCACTATGACGTCACTTCAAGACCTTTCTATTTTGATCGTCGACCCGAATGGCGAAGCAGCGTTTGGACTACGGCAGTCGTTTATTGCTGCGGGTGCGAAAGCACACGTCGTCGAGAGCCTTGCATTCGCAGAGCGTCTTCTCGATGCAAAAAATATAGACGCTGTGGTGCTGCCGTATTCGCAGGATCCGCAGACGATCGGCTTCTGCCGCATGCTCTCTGTGCGCAATATTCCGTCCGTCTTTACGTCAGAGCCACCTGCGCGCTATCCGACGCGTCAGCAGATGTCAGGCGCGATCATCGCCGTCAAAGGCCTGATCGACGAGAGTGGTCTGCAGACTTACCACTCCATCAATTGACATCGCAAAAAAAAGCCGAGCGCGGAGTGCGCTCGGCGTCGTCTTTCAGCTATCGCACAAACCGACACGTGGGCGCGCGAAGGTTGACTAGTCTTCCGCGTCCTCGTCGGGGACGGCCTCGTTCTCGTCTTCCCGTTCATCGTCAGAATCGTCATCGTCGCCCGGATAGGATGGTGCTTCCAAAGGCTCGCCGGGCATCTGCACGGGCACCGGCGAGGGCTCGTCCGGATCGAATTCTTCCGGCTCGACGACTTGCTGCTTCCGCTTGTCCATTGTCTCTCCTCGCTCTCGAAAACGCCTTACCTGAAATATTGTGCGTTCTGGGATTAGATCCAGTGGGCCGGCATACGCGTCCTTTGAGTTACGTCAGACGCACCAGCATCGTGTCAGGACCTCCGATGTCGGAAACGATCTTAGTGGCAAACGCATCGTCTCCGCCGACAACGATATAGGCGAATTTCAGCGCCTTGGCTTTTGCCGCTTCGGCGCCGGCGCCAGGCGTCAATTCGTGAAAGACAGAGCGGTTGAACATACCGTCGTCCAAGATCTCCGCGATCGCCGGACAGGCGTAATAATAATACTCCCGCTGCTGCTCGATCGTGTCGATGAAGATCGACCCGAGTGCCTCCATAATGGCGCGCCGATTGCGATAGGTCGGGCTACAGGCAACAAGGATGCGCAGTGCGCTCGGGGGGGACTTGTGACGGCTCATGTTAAACAATTCCGCGATGTTGTCGGAACTCGAACGCGCCTCGAACCATTTTGCGCATGGCCTATGACAGGCATGAGCGTACTGATCACGAGGTGCGGCGAACGCACATAGCGGCCAAGCCAGTGATTAGGCGAGTGAAAAAATGCTGTCAGCGGGACGCCACGGTGTCGCGCGGCCTGCATACGCTGTGGCTCATGCTCAAAACGACAAGAAGGTCTGACGAAAGTAGGATACCCAAGCCAAGGAGCATCGCAGTGGATAGTCGCATTTCACAATTGGAGCGCGCATTCGAGCTTGCAAGCTCGGGCCGTTGTGCCTCGGTCGCGGACATCAAGCGCAAGTTGCGTGAAGAAGGTTATATGGACGACCAAGTGGAAGGGCCGTCTCTGTTTAGCCAACTGAACACTCTCATGAAAAAATCGAATGGCCACGCGTCGCGCAACGCGGCCCGTCCGTCGAGTTCGGGTTCGAGCGCAGCTTGAGCAATTCCCCATAAGTCTGGACGCACCCCGATCCCTGCCAATCGGGGTGCTCCATTCCGCTACGGCCTTTTGGGGCAGTCGCACTGAGGGATCGTGCGTGCCGTAGCCCCGGCTTTACCAACTGCGGTGGTTTCGGTTCCATCAGCGTGAAAGCAAGCGCTTCTGGACGGGTGTCTTGAGGACACAACGGGGAACTCCCAGCGAGCGCGGGCCGTTGCCTCATCTTCAGGAAGAGGTGGGTATATGGAAAGTTTCTCAATGGTGCAGGCAGGGCGATGGTTGTTTGGTGCCATTTCGATTTGCTGTCTCGCAGCAGCTGTGACCGCTGCGGAGGCACAAACAACGGAGCCCACGCCGTCTCAAAAACCAGACTCTCAAAAACCGGGCCTGGCAAAGCAATCCGGCGATGTCCCGCTGAGTAAGAAGCTCGATAGGAATGACGGCGTAATCAAGCCGCCCCACGGCATTGATCCTGAAATTCATCAGGCACCCCCGGCGAGCACCGGCGATAAAATGCCGGTCATCATCCCGCCGGGCGAGCCGGGAGGCGATCAAAGCGTCCAACCCAAATAATGCCGCGCACGGATCATGCCGCGTCCCTTTACTTTTCGGTAAGCTCGTCGATCGCGAATTGGCAATCTTCGAAGAGAATGTTGGCATATCATTCGTCTACAAACGAAGGCTGTAACCGCCCTTCGCGAAGGTCGAAAAAATGGAGAGTAGATGCGATGAAAATTGTTCTTGCAGCTTTGATCAGCCTTGGCCTCTGCAGCGCGGCAATGGCCGATGCAACATGTAGTGCAACCGCGAAAGAAAAGAAGCTCGCCGGTGCCGCGCTGAAAAGTTTTATGACGAAATGCACGAAAGACGCGAATACGAAGTGCACCGCTGACGCGAAAGGCAAGAAACTTCACGGTGCAGCCGAGACAAGCTTCACCAAGAAATGCGTACGCGACGCTACAGGCGCGTGACACGGAACCGGACAAGCAAGTAGCGCGTTCTCGGCTTCAAAGAACAGCAGCGGCGTGCTTTGGACTCAAGTAAGAGGCGCGCTGCTTTCCGGTGGTCTGCGCAAAAATGAGCGATGTTAGCCCTCAAGTCATCGGCGATATGTCGAAGTCCAGCGGATGCGAGCAGCAGCAGTCGTGGAAGAAAAAACTGCTCTGCTGGTTCACGGAGTTTGCCGGCTGGTCGGCACTTCTTATCGGATCGGCGTCGGCCTTCGTCGTTGCGACATTATCCGTGATTGTTTGGGCTGCCACCGGCCCGCTTTTTCATTATTCCGATACCTGGCAGCTCATCATAAATACCGGAACGACGTTGGTGACGTTCCTGGCCGTCTTTCTCATTCAACACAGCCAGAACAGAGACGGCAAGGCCATCCAACTCAAGCTCGACGAACTCATTCGTAGCACGCAGAAGGCGCGCAATCGGCTGATCGACCTTGAGCATTGCACTGATGAAGAGATCGAGCATCTTCAGCAAGAATTTGCCCGGCGCAGAAATTCGTAAGCTTCGCAAGATCGCGCACATCCTCGGGCGGCGGAACCGTGGGCTGCACGTGGCGTTCCACGGCAGTACGGGGTCGAAACGGAAAGGATGTCGACCATGCAAGCCGAAAACAGATTTCTTAACACCACCGAGGTGCCCGGCACGTCTGTCTACGACGGCAGTCATGCCGAGATCGGCGCTGTCGATGATCTCATCGTCGACACGATGACGGGAAAGGTACGCTATGCCGTATTGAGCTTCGGCGGATTTCTCGGGCTCGGAAAAAGCCAATACGTCATTCCGTGGACCGCGCTGAAATGGGATTCGGATCTCGATGGCTATGTGACGGGCATTACCGAAGAGCAGCTTCAATCTTCGCCCAATCTCGATCCGCTTTCGCTGCGCAATCGCGAGGCGGAGACGCGCCTGCATGAAGCCTATGGTGCGCCTGGCTATTGGGAGCTGGAGCCGAGGGGATAAAACCACGCTCTACGGAAGTCTAATCGCGCAGCCGTGAAGGGAGTTCGGGCGCTCTGTCGCAGAGCGAAACTCAACCGCATGGCTGCGCGTTCTTATCATCGATCTTCGCAGGAGAACGATGATGCATCCCGCAATGGCAGTTTGGATTTGGTCGGTAGCCATGCTGCGCGCATGGCAATCATCGATGTGGGAAGGCGGCAATTTAGGTCTGTCGCTGGATACCGCGCCAGCAACGATACAGCCTCGTACGCGTATCGCGAATTATGACATTCGCCTCGTCCCGGCGAATGATTATCTGCATTTTGAGGTCGCCGAAAAGCCGCTTCCCGATGTCCTGCTGGATCGGCTGGCCGATCTCTATTGGGCGGAACGCGACGCGGAACTCGCGATCTGAGGGTGAGCCCTGTCACTGGGAAGGCTTTGGCCTGTTACCGGTTCGCTCATCCTTATGGTCGACCTCAGCCAACCGCTTAAGCCGCTGCATTAGAGCGTCGGGTAGCTCTTGGACATCATTTGAGAACAATTTTCTCAATCGCACCGCTACCTGTCGCTCGAAATGAAACATCCAGTCATCGATATCTCGCACGCGCCCATCCAATCTTTTTTAATCCGTGTTTGCATTCGTAACGTATACGTTGGAATGCTGTTCCTGGCGCTTTGGACGCACGACGAAGCGAGCGCGCAGAAGGGCGCAAACCTCTTGCGCACCTCGACGCTCGGCGTTTGCCTTCGACCGGCGTTTTGCGCTGTTTGAACGAAGCGCTGCTGCGGATTGTTTGGTTAACATCATGAAATAGAACGTTACGCTGTCGTCACCCGACCGCCGCATTCCCCTTCGACAACACTCGCAAACGTGCAAAGCGGGGTGCGTGATGGACAAGGACAAAGCGGCAGAGCGGATCGTTCACGGCTTAAATCTCATTCGCGGTGAAGCGGCGCGTCTCGATACCGCCCGGGCGGAGGGCAGATCGTTCGAGGCGAAGCTCGCTCTTAAGACGATCAAAGACGAGTGCTTCCATCTACGGCAATTTTTGTACGAGCTTCGCGAGGACGGCCGGCTCGATTGATCGAGCAGACGAGCTGCACCGCGATAATATGCGGCCGTGCGCAGGCAATGGCTCTCGGCTACGTCAGAGCATCCCAATGAGATCGGTCGAAACCCCGAGTACCCTGCCATCGGCAAGACGCAGCATGACTATAATTTAATGGCCGCAGAGCTACGGAGGGACAGCAAAGGGCGCCCCAATAAACCTGCCTCAGGGCCCGATATCGTCCATTTGCGATAATCCGCGAGTATGATTGCGCGCCTTGCCCATATCGAACAAAGTAGGGGCTACGTGCGTTGTGACAATGGCCGTTACGGGTCACGGCGAGAGGTGGTTTCCCATGTCGAAGCAGAAATTCGCGCTGGCCTTGGGCGGTGGAGCCGCACGGGGCTGGGCGCATATCGGTATTTTGCGAGGCTTGGCGGAGGCTGGGTTAGAGCCCGAAATCGTCGTCGGTACATCGATTGGCGCCATTGTCGGCGGTCACTATGCGTCAGGACGTCTCGACACGCTGGAGGAATTTGCCCGAAGCCTTACCCGTCGGCGGGTGTTCAGCTTTCTTGATCTGAGCGTTTCCGGATCGGGCCTTATCGCGGGGCAACGCCTGTTCGACCGCTTCGACGATCATTTGCGCGGATACAAGATCGAAGATCTCCCAACGCGCTTTGCTGCAATTGCGACGGATCTGTCGTCCGGGCAGGAAGTGTGGTTGCGTCGCGGCAACGTGATCGACGCGGTTCGTGCTTCGTCGGCAATTCCGGGCATCGTGAAGCCGGTCAACATCAATGGCCGTTGGCTGGTCGACGGCTGTCTCGTCAACCCGATTCCGGTCTCGGTGTGCCGCGCACTGGGCGCGCGCGTCGTCATCGGGGTCAACCTGACGACGGAGTTTGGACGCGGTGGCATTTCGATTGGCGACGACGATGACGAGATTTCAGAGGAGGTCATCGTCGATGAGGCGCCCATCACGCGCTGGAATGGCCGCGGCGCGTTCCAGCTTCTGCACCGTCAATTGTTCGGCCGCAGCGACGGCGCGCCGGGAATCACCTCGGTTATTCTGAACTCCTTCAGCATTTTCCATGATCGGATCTCTCGCGCGCGGCTGATGGGCGATCCGCCCGATCTGCTTGTTGCGCCGAACCTTGCCGATATCGGCGTTCTCGACTTCCACCGCGCTGATGAAATGATCGCGAGCGGGCGGGCAGCGATAGAACCACATATTCCAATGATTGAGAGTTATTTGAACGCTCCGCCTCCGGCATTGATCAACACCCGACTTTTTGCCGGTTGAGGCCAGGCCAGCAGTTTTTCAGCACGCATTCAACGGTGAATAGCGCCCCGTGCGTCCGTGTACGGCACATCGTCACGCATGGGAAACCGTTTTAGGCTCGCGCGCGTCTATGTCTCGTGGTTTTCTTCGGCCTTGGCTGCGTGGGCTTTCTCAGGAGAGAGCGGGCGTTTGATGACCGTAGTCGCAACCATTCAAGACGTCAGGGATTTCGCTCTCGCCAAGCACGAAGGGCAAACGCGCACGCACGACGGCAAGCCCTATATCGCACATTTGGACGGCGTTGCGTCGATCTTGAGAGAGCACGGATATACGGCGCCGGAAGTGATCGCAGCCGCGTTCCTGCACGATACGCTGGAGAAAACCGATACGACGCTCGAAGAGTTGATCGAGAAGTTTGGGATGGTCGTCGCCGAACTCGTATTCTGGCTGACCGATACGGAGCAGGGCAGCCGCGAGGCCCGTGCGTTGGAGGCGGCGTGGCGCCTTTCCCGCGCGCCCTGGGATGCGAAGCTCATCAAGCTGGCTGACATCATCGATAACGGTACAGCCATCATCATGTGCAATCCCGATTTCGGACCGACGTTCCTCGATGAGAAGAGGTTGCAATTGAAAAAGATGGCAGAGGTTGAAAGTAGCAGGCTGCTGCGCCTTCCGCTGTTCCAGAAGGCTGCCATCGTCACGGAATCTGCTTCCCTGTAAAATCCGCACACGGCGCGAATGCATCGCGCCCCGTCGAGACATTCAATTCGCGTGCACGCCGTTGGCCTCAGAAACACGCTGCCGGCGAACGGTGCCATCGGACATGCTGGCGCGTACGCGCGGCAGGGAGCCCGGCAGTTCCTCCTGCAGAAACGCAATCAGCTTCTCTCGAACTTCGCATCTAAGGTCCCACGCCGCAGGCGAAGTGCGTGCGCTGACGAGCGCTCGGAGTTCGACCGTTCCTTCCGTCGCGTCCGTCACCTGCAGATTGACGACCTGCCCGTCCCAGAGCGGCGACGCCTTGGCGATCTCCTTCAGTTTCTCGCGCACGCGATCGACCGGCACAGTGTAATCGGCGTGCACGAAAACCGTGCCGATGATTGATGCATTCTCGCGCGTCCAGTTTTGAAAGGGTTTCTCGATGAAATACGAGAGCGGCACCACCAGGCGCCGCCAATCCCAAAGCTTGATGACGACGAAGGCCGACGTGATCTCTTCGATCCATCCCCATTCACCTTCGACGACAACCGCATCATAGACGCGGATTGGTTGCGTCATGGCGATCTGGACGCCGGCGATGAGGTTGGCGAAAACCGGACGCGCCGCAAGCGCAACGACGAGACCTGCAACGCCGGCGGAGGCAAAGAGGCTGATGCCGTATTGCCGAACCGCTTCGAACGTCATCAATGCCGCGCCGACCGTTACGATGACGATAAGCGTCTCGGCCGCGCGCTGGAGTATGCGAACCTGCGTGTAATGCTTGCGGGCAAGCAGGTTGTCGTCAGCCAGCACGTCGAACCTGCGCAGATAGAAGTCCGCAGCGATCTTCGTTGCAATCAAGGCGACCCAGCCTGCGAGGATGATGAAAGCAAGACCGAGCGCCCTGCTGAAAAAGGACTGGACGCTGTCGCTGAGCTGCGCAACGGGAACGGCCAGCGAAACGATAATGATGATGAGCGCAAGCCTTGTCGCGCCCTTCGTGTTGGTGAAAACCGACCGCAGGTAAGGGTGATTGACGCCGATCCAGCGGCGCATCGTGGCAACCAGTGCGCTATGCAAGACGATAGCGACGGCGATCGCGCCGAGCGCCAATCCCACCGGCAAGAGCCAATCCGGCATCGCACCGAATTGGAAAGAAGTAACGGCTTGGAGCATAAATCTCCCCGCGGGCCAATTGCTGCTTTGCAGCGTAACGCCAAGGGAAGAGGAGAGTTTCGTCGTCCAGACGATGCCAAGCGGCAGGAGGGGGCCGAGACCTGCAGGCACCCGTATCGTGCCGGAATGTCGCAGGAACAATCGGCGGCGTGGGAACGTAATCCTGGTACCACGGCCCGCACCTTCCCCCCAGGTGCCGTCCCTCAAGCCGTGGCCAAACCCGCACACCCTGGCTTCCCCCCAGCCAGGGTGTTCTTTTTTCAAAGGATCAGCGGCGTTCCTGCTCGACCAGAGCCAAGCGTTTCAGCGGCTCAGCGATGATGTCGGGCAGAACCGTGAAATTCCGTTCTGAGGTGAAGAGTTTTCTCAGACGCGGCGCGGCGCGATCCTTGAACTCGAGCACCCAGTCGTCGTGTAAGGAACAGGTAACTTGTGCGAACTTGCCCATCGCGATCGTTCCTTCTCCTGCATTCAAATCCAACACGAGAAGAATACGCGAAAAGTGTTTCCAATCATTTGCCTGAAATTCGATTGATCTCGGCCCGGAATATCGAAAACGGCACCACTGTTAGGAATTCGGTGACGAGCGCCGGTCGCTCTGATAGGACACCCGCACTGATCCCGGCCGCGGCGGATGTCGCGCCGGAAATCATCGCATTTGAATGGAAGGATAAAACGATGCCAACGATGTCAGACAATCGTCGCCGACGCATTATTGCCCGTCAGCGCAAGCTGGAAAACTTGAAGAAGCGGACGGGGAAGATCGCGAAGAAAGAGCGTAACGCCTAAAGTGCGCACAACGCGGGGCGGTCGTCGCGCGTTACGGTTGCCACTTGAAAGTTTCGTTGCTTTCAAGAACGGCAGCAAGCCGCGCCACCGCCTCCGCATGTTGATTTAATCTGTCTTCCAGCGCCGCCATCATGTTGGACTTCACGGTTTGCGGCCATCGACGCGCATGAATGAGGTTGAGCTCGATTGAGAGCTCGGTGATGATCTCATTGTGCCAATAAAGTGCGTCCTCGACGGTATAAGCGTCCAGCGCATTTTCCACGCAGATTTCCAGATATTCGCTAGCTTTCATCATGTTCGCATCCGGCTCGTCGGAACGCAGGTTTGAAGACGTGTCGCGAAAAAAACCGCGCCGCAAGCGAAGCGCATGCAAAAGCGCGCCGCCTTTCATGTGGTCGACCAGCTTGCGGATCAGCCACGAAGGATGGGTGCTGCCAAATGCGGGCAGGGGATGATTGCCGTCCGCCGCCATCGCTGAGCCCTCCCTGAACATATTCTACGCCATGTGAGCGTTTCTCTTGGGCGATCCTCCGCCGTTCGAACGACGCGCCATCGCCGGCTTTTGTTCCATTCTTCGCGGAAGAATTTGGCTTATTTCCAACGAGCTGGCGAAAGGATCGATGCGAAGATCGGCTGGTGCTGCAACTTTCCTCTGACCCGCAGGTAATAAGAACGATATCTGGCGTTTTACGCTCGGTATCGCGAGCCCCAGAGACTATCTGTCTTCACAAACACCGCTCCGCGGATCCTCGATAGTCGTTGGAGTTCGATCCTGTGCCGGTCCACCCTCCCGGCGCGTGGCTTCGTCGAGCGGAGCCGTAAAAAGCCTCGGTTTTTGCCTCAAGCGAAGCCGAGGCTTTTTATTTTTGAACGCAGGCAACTGCGGAACCTCTCAATTCCGAGAGGCGTTGAAGCCGCACAACGACAGGAGGATAGTTATGAATTGGGATCGTATCGAAGGTAACTGGAAGCAGTTCAGTGGCAAGGTCAAAGAGAAGTGGGGACAATTGACCGACGATGATCTTGCCCAGGTGAACGGCAATCGCGAGCAGCTCGAAGGAATTCTCCAGAAGCGCTACGGGTATGCAAAAGACCAGGCCAAGCAGGAACTCGATCGCTGGTCGGATTCACTGTGACGCCGATATTAGCAGTCTTGCAATGGAAGGGCCCAAATTTTGGGCCTTTCTTTTTGGCTTCGGCGTCTAGAATGGGACCACAGACGATTCTGCGTCGGGGGACATCAGGCATGACCGAAACGTTTTACGCCGAAATTCTCACGCGTTCCGAGCAAGATCGCGCCAACGGACGGTTGGAAATCTCGCTGTGCAATGCGGCCGGGGACTGTCAGACGATTTCACTCAGTACCGATGCGGTCGCCGCTCTTGCATCGCTGATTGCTGACGCACAGCAACAGAGCGCGGCACTGACCAAAATCCCGGATAATTTTGCAGTCGGTCACGGTCGTCACGAACCGGTCGTCATGTTGCGCTTCGAGGATGACCCGGCCTACGGCCTGACGGCGGAACAAGCGTTTGGCCTTGGCGAAGCGCTGCTGGAAGAGGCCGAGACCGTCGCTACTAAGATGAAATACACGGTGCGCCAGTAGACGGCGTATATTCATCAGGTATGCCGGGCGACAAGCTTTCGCGCGCTTTTCAAATCATGCACGAAATCGGCGTAGGCTGACTCTTTCTCATCGTGATCGCGAATACGCAGGATCGAAGACGGATGCACGGTGATGAAGCCAGCCATCGTCCCGAAGTCTGCCGGTCCACGTGAGCGCCCGATAACCACGGGCGCACCGGCCAGCGCATATGCGGCAGTCCCGCCAAGCGCTACGACGAGATGCGGGTGGACGAAGTCCAGCTCCTTCATCAGCCACCAGCGATAGTGCTTCACTTCTCCCATCGTCGGCTTCTCGTGAAGGCGTCGCTTGCCGCGCTGCTGAAACTTGAAGTGCTTTACCGCATTCGTGACGTAAGATTGCGCGCGATCTATTCCGGCTTCACCGAGCGCTTTATCGAGCAGCTTGCCTGCCGGTCCGACGAACGGATGGCCTTCGAGATCTTCCTGGTCGCCCGGCTGTTCACCGACGAACGCAAGCGCTGCTCCAATCGGCCCCTCGCCGAAGACGGCGCGCGTTCCACCCTCGACCATTGGGCCAGCGGCCGCCATATCTTCGTTGAGTTCGGCGAGAGTGCGAGGCTCGTTCCCGACCGTAGGCTCAAAAAGATCGCCGGTCGAGGGACTCGGCGAAGCGCGCTTGCGCACAGACGGTTTGGAAGCTTCCTTCGGCATGGCGGGCTCAACGCGCAGATGAAAGGCGAGTTTAGTCCATCACGCGCCAACGGGCGATTGGTTCCCATCAAATGAAATGGGCGCCGGAACGTGGGGTTCCGGCGCCCTCGTCTGAGGCAAGTCAGGGAGCACTGCCAACCTCAGTCGTGGAAGGTCTCCCCATGGAGAGCGAGGTCGAGGCCTTCGGCCTCTTCGGCTTCGCTCACCCTCAAGCCAATCGTGTACTTGATGAGGAGAAGAATGATGAGGCTTACGACGCCGGACCAGACCAGCGTTATGGCAACGCCCTCGACCTGCAGCATCATCTGACCGGGATTGCCGTCGAGCAGCCCCGATTTGCCCGCGCCGCCGACCGACTGCACGGCATAGACGCCGGTCAGGATCGCGCCGAGGATGCCGCCAAGGCCGTGAACGCCCCAAACGTCGAGGGCATCGTCATATCCAAACATATGCTTGAAGCCGGTCACGCCCCAGTAGCAGACGACGCCCGCCGCAAGACCGATGATGAAAGCGCCGTTGACTGAGACGAAGCCGCAAGCCGGCGTGATCGCTACGAGGCCGGCGATAGCGCCGGAAATGGCGCCAAGCAGACTCGGTTTGCCTTTGACGACCCATTCGAGCAGCGTCCACGACACGAGCGCGGCGGCCGTTGCGAGATGCGTGTTGATCATCGTGATACCGGTCGAAGCGCCGGCGCTCAGCACCGAGCCGACGTTGAAGCCGAACCAGCCGACCCACAGCAGCGAGCCGCCGACCATCGTCAGCGCCAGGTTATGCGGCGCCATCTGAACGGTGCCGTAGCCCTTGCGCTTTCCGATCACGATTGCCGCGACGAGGCCCGCGATGGCCGAGTTGATGTGAACGACGGTGCCGCCCGCGAAGTCGAGAACGCCGGCGCCGCCGAGATAGCCGCCCGGTCCCCAGACCATGTGGGCAATCGGCACGTAAGCGAAGAGCAGCCAGAGCGACACGAAAATCATCGCGGCCGAGAACTTCATGCGGTCAGCCGGACCGCCCAAGGCGATGACTGGCGTGATGATCGCAAACGTGCCCTGGAACATGATGAAGAGAAATTCCGGGATGGTCGGCGCTGCCGGAGCCGGAGTATCCGGCGCAATGCCAGCGAGCATGACCTTCGAAAAACCGCCGAAGAACGCGTTGCCTTCCGTGAAGGCCAGCGAATAGCCGACGACGCACCAGATCACCGAAAGGATACCGGCTGCGAACGTGCACTGCATCAGAATGGCGAGGGCGTTTTTCTTGCGAACCATGCCGCCGTAGAAGAGCGCGAGGCCGGGAACGAGCATCGCCAGCACCAATACGGACGACGTCAGCATCCATGCGGTGTCGCCCGAGTTGATGGCCGGCGGCGGGGCGGCAGCCTGTGCGAGGACGGCCGCCGAAGACGCAAGGAGCATCGCGACGCTGAGAGCCGAGGCCCCCAGCGACGCCCGAATTCTTGAAGTCATTATGTATTCCCCCAAAACTAGGACACGATCATCGACTGCCGCTCGATAGGCAGGCGCAATCGACTGCATTCTCGGAGGGCATGAAAGTTTCCCGCAAGTAATGTGCCAAATGGCGCAGTGCAGCAAAAACAGGGGATAACACTTGCTCAGTTTTACGGTGATTGCCTGTTAATTAGGCTAAGAGAAACGTTCTTAGGCAGACCCCGAGTGAACGCGATCCAGAAACGCTGATCGCCATCACTCAGCGGCGCAATCGCCTTTCAATCTGGCGGCGAAATCGGCCAGTCGGCTTCGACGTATTTGCGGAACCAGGCGCTGAAGCACTGCGGGGCTGCCGCGATTTGCTTCCGGATCGCATCGGGGGTCGACCAGCTATAGCCATCGCATTCGATCGGGTCCGGAGCGATGACGCCCTCGTAGATCCCACGAAAGACATGGACGAACTCATGTTCGACGAGGCCTGCGTCGAGCTCCGCCCGGTACGTGAAGGTTCCGATTGCCGTCAGCGGGCAGATGATCCGCATTTCTTCGTTGAGGCGCCGGGCAGCGGCTTCCGACGACGTTTCGCCGGGGCGAGGGTGCCCGCAGCACGTGTTCGTCCACAGACCACCCGAATGATATTTGTCGATCTGGCGCCGCTGTAATAGCAGGCGGCCTTTCCGGTCCCAAATCATCACCGAAAACGCCCGGTGCAGGCTGCCCTGCCGGTGCGCATCGAGCTTTTCAGCGATACCTGTTGGATTGTCCTCGCTGTCGACAAGGACGACTTCTTCTCGAAGCATGGTCGCGGTTCCCCCCAGCCGGCCCATTAGCACATCACCCAGCCGGGAGGATAGCGCCCGCTCATTGAGGCGAAATGGCGTCGGGCGCAGACAGGCCCTTCCTCAGCGACGGAAAAATCCCATCATGCGGGTGAAGTTGCGCATGATTTCATCGGCGGGTCGATCAAAGACTTCCAGTGGAATGCGGATGTGGTTGGGCGCAGGCATGGCCCAGGGCAACCGCATCAGGAAACGGTAATAAGGCCGCTTGCGCCAGTCGGCGAGTAGCGCCCGGTTCAGCGGTTCCTCGAGAATGATGTGCAGTTCGTTGACCTCCGCTCCCCTGAGATTGAGCGAGACCAGATCGAGTTGTTTGATCGAGCGCCAGGCGATGATGCCGAGGCCCTCGGCGAAGATGCCGTACTGGCTGGCGCCGATCCGCGGCCTGCCCGTTTCGAGGAGCGGAAAATTATAATAGGCATATCCCAGCGTGATGAGCGCCAGCGCGAACAGGATGCTGTTGTGATGGACGATACCGAGCGTCGCCAGGACAGCTCCGATCAGGCCGACGACATAAACCGGAAATTGAATTTCTTCCCGTTCGTAGGCCACCGTGTAGCCGTGCATATCTTCTTGGCTCACGGGAACACGGTCTTGCATGTCTATTTCCGATGCGGCCGCCCAATCACGGACTGTGCCACGAACATCGGCCGCCGTTAAGTCCCTGACGAGCTTCGCGCAATTTTTGCAGCGCCAGGCCGCCGAAAAATATGTGTGAGCGATCCGCCGAGGGCGCCGTGCTGATAATTCAGGCAATCTGTGCGCATCTCTATGGCCACGTCAGCGCTCGCATGATGATGACCATCCAATCACTGTCATGCTCGCGTGCATCGTGGTACCCTTAGTCTGAGGTGAGACGGAGAAAGAGGTCACGTCAGCAGCAAGGGGGCGTCGATATGATCCTAGGAATGGACTCGCTTACGTTCGTGCACGTCGTATTGAGCTTGATTGGCATTGCCACTGGCCTGATCGTATTCCTGGGCTTCGTTGCCGACGCTGAAATGCCCACCTTGACCGCCATTTTTCTCGTTACGACCGTTTTGACGAGCGTGACGGGATTTGCCTTTCCATTCTCCAAGCTGCTGCCGTCGCATATCGTCGGCATCATCTCGCTGGTCGTGCTGGCCGCCGCTCTCTACGCCCTGTATGTCGCGCGGCTGTCCGGCTCCTGGCGATGGATTTACCTCGTGACAGCGTCGTGCGCGCCCTATCTCAACGTCTTCGTTCTCGTCGTACAGCTTTTTCAGAAAGTCCCAGCCCTCCACGCCGTAGCGCCGACGCAGTCTGAAACGCCGTTCGTTGCGGCGCAGGGGCTGACGCTCGCAATCTTTATCGCTCTCGGCTTCATCGCCGTTCGCCGGTTTCACGCGGCCAGCGCGCCATCCGGCGGCGTGACCCATCGGTTACGCGGCGATGGCGTTATGCCCGCGAGCGCGCGAAAGTGTTGCGATGCCCTTGATGCGCCAGTAACCTCGATATAAAGGGCTCGTTTCATCTGCAGGAAACGCGAACGCTGATGCGCCGCTACTTGAATTTGCTGATCGGCCTTGCGTTCGCGGTGCGCAGTCTTTTGCCTGTGGGCTTTATGCTTGCGGCTTCGCCGGATGCTGACGGCATGCCCCAGATCGTCATTTGTACCGGGCACGGACCGCAAAACTGGGTCCTGGATGAGAAGGGCGTGCCCCACCCATCCAACTCGACGGCGGATAAGAAAACGACCTGCCCCTATGCTCCTGCAGGTGCAGTCGGCATCAATCAAACCGCGCCGCAACTTCTTGCGCAAACGGTCCGCTATGCCGCGGTTCGGTATGCCATTGCGACCGAGATCTTCCGCGCGACTCCGAAACCTGGAGCGCAGTCTGCGCGCGGGCCGCCGTCCCTCCTGATCTGACCTTTCTTCAGCGTTTTTGTCGGGTGGCTTTGCCGCGCGCCTCGGGCCGTCGGCGTACGCGCTCCCGCATGCTTCGGATCAGTTAGGAATCTACAAATGCAACTCTTGAAGGGCCGCGATCGCGCGGCGCCTGTGCCTGTCTGCGCGGCGGGCGCATCCATTGCTTTACTGTGTTTCATCGCGACAACCATCGCCCACGCCCAGGACGCAGATCCGGAGGCCGTGCAACTGCCCGATGTCAACATCGAACAGACGAAGCCGGAACAGGCAAAGACAACAGCAGGGAAGCCCAAGACCAAACCGGCGACCACGTCAAAGACCGCGAATGCAGCAAAGCGTCCCCGCGCAGCCCAGTCGTTGCCGGACGAGGTCGCAGGTTCGTCTCTGCGAACCAATTCCAATGCAAATCCGTTCTCCGGCAATCCGGGCACACCGTCGGCAGGTGTTGCCGGCGTCCCCGGAGCATCCGGCGCTGGGGCTCAAACGGCGACGGCCGTCGATATGAAGGTCTTCGAAGACACGCCGGTTTTTTCCGTTACTGACATTCTCGATACCGTTCCTGGCGTGTCGCTTAAGCAGGGCAATGGTCCGCGCGACATGGGCATTTCCATTCGAGGTTCGAACGCGCGTAACGGTTTTGCGATCCGCAATATCGTCATCCTCGATGACGGATTCCCTGTAACACAGCCGGACGGTCTCTCGCGCAGCGACCTCATCGATCCGCACGCCTATGCGGACGTCGATGTATGGCGCGGTCCGTCCTCTGCGCTGTTTGGCAATTACGCGACCGGCGGCGCCATCAATTTCCGGACCTATCCTGGCGGCGCGATCAACGGCATCGAGTACGGTCTGGATGTCGGCAGCTTCAACTACCTCAACAATTACGTCCTCGGCGGCAAGAAGGGCGACAACTGGGAAGCCTCTGTCTTCACCAGCGACGTGCGCGGCGACGGCTACTTCGGCTACAGCGGTTTCAATACTCAGACCGTCAATGCGCTGCTAACATATCAACCATCATCGACCGACACGTTCACCTTCAAGTTCATCAACAACAACGTTGACGCCGAATTGCCGTTTCGCACGTCGCTGCAGCAGTTCAGAGAGAACCCGTTTCAGAAGGGCTGCCAGACCGCAGCGACTGCCGCGGAAGGCTGCGCCACGAACAAATTCTCGGGCACAGGCAATACGAGCACGGGCATCGCGCAAACCGCCGAGCAGGCAGGCGCCGGCCGCGACGATCGCCGCACGATCGGAGGTTTTCGCTGGGAGCACGCCTTCGATGCTGCAACGACCGGGCAGACGCAGGTCGTGGTCGACGATCGCAACATCAATCAGCCGACAGGCACGACGAGTTCGGTCGGCGACTATCTTTCCTACAACGTCATCTCTGGCGTGACGCATCGCTCGACGATCGCGGGTTTGCCGACGCTAGGCTATCTCGGCGCGTTCTGGAATTACCTGCCCGTTGACGGCAAGACCTTCAACGTCGCGCCGGGTGGCGACGCGCAGCGCGGGCTGTTGCAGTCGGAGCAGACCGGCTCGACGACGAATGTCGGTGCACGCGCACGTCAGGAAGTGAAGCTGACGGACGATGTTTCCGTCATCGCAGGCGCAACTGTCGAACGTACATCGCTCGATGGCTCGCAGCGCGGCTACGTTTACAACGCCGACGGGACGATCAACAAAATCAACTTCGTCTCTGCCGATCGCGACTTGACGAACATCGCACCGGAAGTCGGCGTTCTCTATGCGCCGAGCCGCGAATGGCAATGGCGCGCGCGCGTCGGAACGGGCTATGGCACGCCGCAGTTCTCAAACCTCTTCGTCACGCCGGAAGGATTGCCCGGCAATAATACCGAGCTTAAATCGCAAACCAATGTCGGCTTCGATGTCGGCGCGGATTGGACGCCGACGCCGGGCGTCGTATTAAGCGTGACGGGCTTCTATGAGTTCTTCAAGAACGAGCTTGTCTCGCAGTCGCCGGGGGCGGGACTGCCGAACTTCACCTTCAACGCACCAGCGTCGGAACATCGCGGCATCGAAGCCTCTGCTAACGTCGCGCTGGGGCACGGCTTCCGGCTGACGGCATCATATACTTTCGATGACCAAATTTATACCGACTATGCCGAGCGCCTGTCGGGCGCGACCGAAGCTGTCAGCCGCAACGGCAACAAAATCCCTGGCGTTGCGCCAAACGAAGTGTCGACGCGTTTGAGCTATGATGTGCCGAGCGGCGCATTCAAGGGCGTTGGCGCATACGCGGAATATGAGTGGCACGACAGCTTCTTCATGGAGAATGCCAACCTGCTGAAGGCGCCGGGCTACGACTTGGTGAACCTCAACATTCACTACAACAAGGATCTCAGTGGCGGCGGTCCGATCAAGTCGCTGATGGCCTATTTCGAAGTCCAGAACGTGCTCGACGAAACCTACATCGCCTCAGCGAACAACATCACCGATCGCGTCGGCGCCGGAGCCGACGATCTAGCCGCTACATCCGGCTCGATCTATGCTGGCGCACCGCGCACGTTCTACGGCGGCATGAAGCTCAAGTTCTGACGTCCGGGCCTGCGGATATTCCGTGCGAGCCTTATGAGCTTGATACCGCTATGGACACAGCCCGCCACAGCATGTTTTCGCACGCGGACACATCGCGCCAGATCGGCGCCGAATCAGCTCCGCGTGCGATTGCAATCGCAGGTCGAACTTGCCAGCAGTCGTTTTGACGCAGATCATAATTCTCATTTCGATTCGTGCGCGTGCTGAACGGGAGAGAAAAAAATGGATCCCACCTTAATGGCATTGATTATCTGGCTCTTGATCGGCGCCGCGGCCGGTTGGCTTGCAGGGCAGATCATGAGTGGCGGCGGATTCGGATTGCTCGGTGATATCGTCGTCGGAATCATCGGCGCGGTTATTGCCGGTTGGTTGTTTCCGTTTCTCGGTCTCCGGCTGGGTGGCGGCATTCTGGGCGAGATCATCGCAGCCGCCATCGGCGCTATCATTCTGCTCTTTGTCTTGCGGCTCGTGAAACGAGCGTAGCGAAGGGAACTTTACCACGACACCGCGGGCCGCTCGTCACTCGGGGGAGACAGCGGGCGGCCCCGGCCCATTAAACGTCGAAAAGCCGCGATTGCGGTACCACGGCCGGGACCGGCTGAAGGCGCAGCATCTGTGGGCCGAGCATGCACATTCTTGAAAAATAAGAAAATCCTTCGTCCGAAAATAATCATGATTTAGGGTCAGGGTCGCCGCGTGCGATTAGCTTGCGCTCGCGGCGCCAGACGCATTACGAATGCCAGCGTCGCGGTCCTGAATTGAAAAATGGCAGTCTTTAAAACGCCAGTCGGATTGCTTCCCCAGTGACGAAATACAACAGCATGCGCAGGGCTCCGGTTTCCTGTTTTATCATTTCGAAAAACGAAGCCGACCGGATTGGACGCACCATTCGCTCGGTCCGGCCGTGGGTGGACGAGGTTGTTGTCGTCGACAGCGAGAGCACCGATGACACCGTCAGCGTTGCGCTTGCAGAGGGCGCTCGCGTGATCACGCAGCGTTGGCTCGGCTTCGGCGGTCAAAAGCGCTTTGCCGAGGAGCAGTGCCGCAACGATTGGGTTTTCAATGTCGATGCCGACGAGGTCGTCACGCCTGCATTGGAGCGTGAGATCCTTGACGTCTTCGCCGGCGGCGATCCGAAATTCGTGGCGTATGGTATGCCGCTGCAAATGGTCTATCCGTCGGCCTCCAAGCCTCGTCTGTTTGCGCGCGATCATTGGTACGTGCGTCTTTACGATCGCCGCTTCGTGCGCTTTCGCCAATCCAACATTCACGATGCCGTCGTGACTGACGACCACCCGGTCGGCCAATTGCGGGCGCCGATGCATCATTATTCGATGCGCTCGTTCCCAGACATGAAGCGCAAGTTGAATGACCGCACCTGGCTTCTCGTCGAGAACTCAGATGTGACTACAACTGGATCGGTCTCGCTTCGGTTGTTTACGGAGCTGCCGATGAATTTCTTCAAGTACTACATTGTTCGCCGTCACTGCATGGGCGGCTTTACTGGCCTCCGGTACGCTTCAATCCAAGCTTGGTACCGCTTCCTGAAGATCTATCGGATCTGGGGTGAGGCGGGTCACAAGACCAGACGGATGCCCGCGCCGGAAGCGCCCGCGGCCTGAATTTCCGCTGTGACCAGCCTTCACTGCGACGGGGGCGCACGGAAGGGGCCATCGACCAACAAGACGTCTTCCACCTCGCCGCCAATTGCGGTTATAGAACAGCCGCGCACGGTCCCGTAGCTCAGTTGGATAGAGCATCTGCCTTCTAAGCAGAGGGTCGCAGGTTCAAGTCCTGCCGGGATCGCCAACTAATTTCAATAGGTTACGCGTCTTTTTCAGACCTCTGTGTCTCACTTTTTTCAGGCTGTGTCTCACTTTCATGTTCTCGCGGCGTTCCGGCGGGACGCTCAAGCTTTGCCATCGCCGACGCCGCCAGTTTCTTCTGGCGGGCGCGCCGCGTGTATTTGCGGACCATCGCGGTCGTCGAATGCCCGGTGACGGCCATGATCTCCGCGTCGGTTGCGTCGCTCTCCGCAAGCTCGGTTGCCGTCTTGTGGCGCAGCCCGTGGAAATTCAGATGTTGCAGGCCGATGCCGTCGAGGTGCGCGCGAAACTGCTTTGAGAACGCGCTTTCATCCCATTGGCCTTTCGGACCCGGCACCAAAAGCCCGACCTCGATCGACAGCGCGTCGAGGTACTTTTTCAACTCCGAATGGCAAGCGATCACCAGGACGTCGGCGTCTTTGGCCTTTTTCGTTTTGCCTTGCAGGATGCTGATTGCGGAGCCGTCATATTGGTCGCGCGTCATCTTGAGAATGTCGCCGCGCCGTTGTGTGGTCCAGCGGCCGAGCATATAGGCCGTCATCATCCATTGCGGCGGCTTCGATTCCTCGAATTTCTTCGCCTCGTCGTCGCTCCAAGGCAAATAGCTTTCCTCATCATTCAACTTTTTCACGCCAGCGGCGGGGTTTTTAAAGACGACCTCGCGATCGATCCCGAACGTAAAAAGGCGGCTGGCGACCTGAATGAATTGGTCCGCTGTTCGATAGCCCCGAGCGGAAATCTTGTCGCGAAGTTTCAAGATCTGCGCCCGGCCGATATCCTTGGCGGCGAACGGGCCGAGTGAAGACAGCCGATCAAGCTGAAACCGATAATAGACCTTCGATTTTTCGCCGAGCTTGGCGAACTCCGGACTTTCTTTGAAATCGCGAATGAGCGCGGCCAGCGTCCCGGCGCGAACTGTAACGGCGCCCACCGTCGGTTCGCGTTCGATGTTGGCCTTTAGTTGCCCGTAGCGGATATGGAACTCTGCGCTGTCCGGATCATCGGGCAGACGCTGAAACGTGCCCTGATAGCGGAAATAATAATTCCACCGGCCCTTGCGGTCCTTTCGTCTCCAAACATACCTGGGCAGCTTAGATGACGGCATTCTCGATCGCTTCGTCCATCGCCGCGGCGTTCGAGATGTGAACGCCATCGCTCATCTCTCCAATGAGGCCCGAAATCCGATCGAGCGCCCGATCGAGCGCGTGCCGATCCCATATGAGCCGGTCCGCTTTGTGCGGCAGCGCGGCAGGGTATCGGCCCGCATCAACCTCGGCAAGAAACGACTTCGGCGAAAGGTTTACATAAGCCGCCGCCTCATCGAGCGAGAGGCCGCGCGGGATGATGCCCGCCGCGGCCAGCTTTTCACGTGCGGAGCCCTTGGAGCGGCGTTTCAATGCAGCTTGTGTCATGCCCGGCTGACCTCGATTGCGTGGGTGATCGACCATTGGCCGTCGGCGCGGGGCACGGCCTCTTTGAGCAGCCACGGAACGAGCGTTCCGGCCCAATCGCTGAGCGAAATCCATCCGCCGGACGCTATCGCGTTAATGTCGAAAATGCCGATGCCGCGCTGGGCGGTGCGGTGCGACGCGACCCAATGCGTCATGCGATAGCGCGCGCCGATCGGCACGCCGTCCAGCATCCACGGACCATGCCATTGAATGCGGGCGAGGCCGTACTGCGGCCATGCCAGCGGCGGCTTCATGTAGAAATAACCGCGGCCGATGCGGTCGAGAACTTCGCGCATCAGGGTCGGGTTCATGTAGCGCTTGGCTTCGAAGTCGCCCAGGTGCGGCCGGACCTCGTCGAGTGTCATACCCATGATCGCGGCGATCGCGCCGGGTCCGCAGTTTGCGCCCCAATCGTCCGAGGCGCGCTGCGCGTCGTCGGCGGTGAAACGAAGTTTCAGCATGCCGGTCAATCCTCGCGAAATGTCAGAAGTAGGGGCGGCTTGTTCTCAATCGCTCGCCGTTTTGGACGCTTCACTTCCGCAGCGGCTGCTTTGTCGGCCGCGGCCTGCTCGCGTTTGATTTCGGCAAGCCCGTCCAGAAGCGCGCTGAGACGGTAAGTATCGCGCACAACGATTTCGATTTTCAGGACCGCAACGGTGCTGTCCTTCGTCACCGAGGAAAAGCCTTTCAGCCGCGCGTCTTTGTCGTCCCAATAGATCGAGCGGAAGGTCATGACTGCCGAGCCCCCATCCGGAACAGGGCCTTCTGACGCTCGACGTGCGTGCGCCGGGCGGCAATGTCAGGATCTTCGACTGGGGGCAACTTAGGCGGACCGCTGACAAAGCGACGTTTCGACAAGCCCGCTTCGCTGCTGACGATGCGGGCATAGCCGAGCGTTGTCCCCGCCAGTCGGGCGCATTTGTCGATTGAAAGGCCGCGGGACAGCGAACGGACAATGCGCGCTTTCTTGGAAGTCGCTCCGATCATATCCAAACCTCTACGATTTTGGGGTCATCTTCCGGAAAGCGGGGCATGCAAAAGAGGCCTTTAGGAAGTCCGGCGCGGACCTCCTGAAGCGTCGCGCCTTTGACGGTTTCAAGCGACGGCCCGAAGATGCCCGGACCGTGAACGAACAGGCGGGCAATGAAGCCGTTCGGATAATCCGTTGGCCGCTCGTATATGGTCCACATCGGCTGTAGACCGGCGCGGAGAGTAAGGTGGTGAGCTTCGGTGGCTGGGTTCATGGCTTCGCCTCAAGCCACTTCGCGAGCAGCCACATCGTCTCGAAGGCGACGCCGGCGATCGCGAAGATGATCAGCGGACCGACTGCGCCGCTGATCATTCGACGAATGCGCTGGGCGCGCGGCGTTATTCCTCGTTTCGTCATCCCGCTCTCCCTCAATGGAACGTCGCTGCGGAAGGCCGAAACGCTGGCCGGATCATGTTGTCGCCAAAGAGCGCAATCCATTGCGCGAGGCAGTCAGTGTCGGGGCTGAGTGTCCCGGCGCAGATCTGCTCGACTGCCGCGAACACGCGCGCCCTTGCGGCCTCGTCATTCTCGGCGATGATCTGGGCCGCAAAATTTCCAGGCCGCAGTGGATACGACGGAGACTCGCCGATAATGAACGGTTCGCGTGGATGATCGGGGTCGAGTGCATTGAGCCAAAGCTCGTGCGTTGCATCCGGCAAATGAATAATCGGGGCGCTTGTGCCGGCGATCTCACGCAGATGGATCAGCACGAGTTCGTAGCTATGCCACAACGGATGCGCCCACGGTGCCTCAACGACCCAGCCAGCAATTCCGGAATCGTGCTCCGGAGCGACGCCGTGCTTTTTGCAGAGCGCGGCGAAGTCGACGCGCCATGCTTTCCCGTACCTGCCCGCGAGATCGGCCACGCGGCTGATTTTGTCATTGGGAATGATCGGCATGGTCATCACTCCGCAGCGACAGCGATCTTGACCGCGCCGAGCGCGTAGCTCGGGTGGCGAAGCTCAGGCGGAAGCCAGCCGCATTTAATGGCGAGATCCGCGGCGGCCGAGGCGAGTTCGGATTTCTTCATGCCCGCCAGAACGTCTTCCGGCGCGAGGCCTTCGCCGAAGCCGCCTTCGCGCATTTCATCGATGGCATCGAGAACAAGCGCCTTTTTGATGCGCGTGAAGTAGTCGGAGGCGTTGAAGTACCGGCGCGCCTCGGCGGTGAAGATCGCGCCGTCCAGGGCCGAGATCAGCGCCTTATCGTGTGCGTTCGGACCGGCGCTGCCGAAGCTCCGCAAGTCCAGCGCATCGCCGAGCAGGCTTCCGAGATTGATCAGGAGATCTTCGCGCGTGGACTTGGCCAATTCGTTAAAGGTATCGGCAAAGCTGACCTTCGCCAACGGAATGGGGCGGGAATTTTCCGGCCAGCCATTGGCCGTCAGCTTAACAGGATAGCCGTTGCTGCCGGCCCGGCACCTGAGACACGCGACTGCGGCGCGCAGTGCGATATCGGGCTGTCGTTTGATCGCATCAGATGCAGCAAGCGTGAGCGACTCTGTGATCGACCGCATCAACGTTGCGGATATGCCCGCGCCGTCGGCCTCGTCGCCAATTTCTGCGACGGTTTCATCACTAACCGGATCTTTGTCGAACCCCTCGTCATCTTCAAAGTCATCGTCATCGCTTTCGTAGGCGTCGAGCGCCTTTTGAGCGCAGCCGGCGGGCGAGATCATGCCGGCGTTGACGTGAAACTCTCCGCTGCTCAGGATTTCGACGATGCAGCCGGACGCTGCCTTTTCATCGGCCGACCAAATCGAGGGATCGAAAGCGGCAGCAATATCGAAGGGGGCGTCGGGCGGCATGTCCTTGACGTTGTCCCAGCTTTCCCAGCCGTAACCGAACTTTTGCTGAACTTCGCTCTCGGGCATCGCGAAGGCCCAACCGTCCGCCAGCAACTCGGCGCATTTCGCGGCCACCTTGTCGTCGACGAGCTTTTGAGCCAGCGGCACGTCGTCGACGTATTTCTGGTCGTCAAACAGATCGTCGCTGATCTTGCCGCCGGCTGCGAGGTAAGCATCAAGCCCGATGACCTTGATCGGAAAGCAGGCAGCGAGCGCGATACGCTGATCCGAAAGCGCATGCGTGACCTGATGCACGCCGAAGCGATAGCCGCCGTGATCCTTGCGAAGCTTCTCGCAAATTGCTTCCTGAACCTCGACGTTGCCGTGTCGCGCGAAAGCTTTCGCGACGTCGGGGCTGATCTTGTCTTTCTTCCACGCATCGCGGATCGACGGCGCGAGGCGACCGAGCGCCAGGTGCTGCTTGACGATCCGCTCGCCGATGCCGAACCGAGCGGCGATCTCCGCTTCCGATTTTCCCTGACTAACAAGGCGATCAAACACGATGTGCTGGTCGACCGGGTGCATGGGCAGGCGCACGGTGTTCGCCATTAGCGACGTCTCAAGCGCCTCAGTGTCGTCGTCATCGCGTTCAAGAACCGGCACGCCCTCGGTGCGCTTCATTGCTCCGTCCTTGACAAGCTTCTGCAGCGCCATGAAGCGCCGCCGCCCGTCGATAACTTCGAACTTGCCGCCGTCGCCTGCTCGCACCGCGAGCGGCTGAATTAGGCCCTTCGCCGCTATCGACGCCGCCAGTTCGTCGATGCCTTCCTTGCTTTTTGCGCGTGCGTTGATCTCGTCGGATGCCGTCAATTTTGAAAACGGCACCATCTTTAACTCGCTCATATCAACCCCTCTTTTTGTGCCAGCCAATCCGGCAGCTTCACCCGCTCGGGCAGCTCTCTGCGGCCCGTCGATACGCTCAACAAATTTTTGCGCGACCCAATGCCAGTGCTCTTTTTCGAGGATTTCGCCGGTGGACTCGTCGACGTATTCGCGCGTTGCGCCCTGATAGAGCGCGATGCCTCTTGCCGACGTGGCGCGAACGATGACGGTGACGATTGCCATCAGTGCTCCGTGAGCGTGCCTTTGGGTGTTGCGTAGATCGCGACCTTGAGGGCGCGTTTTGCGATCGACAGCGCGGCATCGTTTTCGTGTCCACGCTTTGCTGCGACCGCGACGAACCGCTGAATGCCAAGGCCGACGCCATTCCCGAGAGCATCGCCGAGCGACGCGGGCGGCGTGCCTTTGGTGATTTCGTTTTGGAGCCACGCCTCGATCGCGTCGGCCAGCAATTCGTGTGGTTTCATGGAGCCGGACCCTCTCCCGCGAGACGGTCGGAGGGGGGCACTCCAACTAATCCGCCGCTGCCTTCTGAGCCCGGCTCCATGAATTCGAATTGTTCCTCGCGCTCGCGCACTTCGACGGCGCGCGCGTCCAGTTCCTTCGCGATGCTTTGCGCGACGGGATCGCTTTCGAGCGTGCGACGTGCCTCGATCGCATTGCGGAGCGCGGAACGGATCTCGGTTTCGTATTCCGCGAACAAGCGGAGTGTGTCGCGGATCGCCCGCATCACGTCATAGCCGACCTGGGCTTCCGCCTCGGTCATCTTCCCGCGCTTCACTTGGCCGGGATAAACCTTGTGGCGCATCGTGAGTTCGCGATGCGCTTCGTCGGCCTGAATGCGCAAGGGGACTATGGCGCGGGGCGTCTCGGTCATCCTGACGCCGCCTTCGGTTTGACGATGGCCCAAGCGTGCTGCACCCTTGCGCGCGCCGAGCGAGCGGCGCGGCTGATATAGGAAACCTTTGACGTTTCCGCATGCCGAAGCGCTGTGTCGGCTTCCTCAAGCGCCTGCTGGATCGTGCGCATATCCCGACCGTCCAGGGTGACGGACGGGAGGTCCGTACCGCGAACGAAGGCCTCGAAGGCATCGGCGCTGGTATCGCGCCGCGTCATGCCGGCACCTTCGTGGTGCGCGTGGCAGCAACGGCTTTTGGCGCGTTCGGGTCGAACGCCAACTCGAGCGACAGATCCTCGCCCTCAAGAACGCGGAACGCGATCGCCTGCGCGAGATCAGAGGCGCTATCGCCCTTGGTGCGGATTGCTTTGCAAACAGCGGCGAGCGCTTCGAACAGAGGCAGCGAAATCTGGTAGTGCTCGATGCCGATTTCCTCGGCGAGCATCACGCGCTTACGGTCAGTGAAACCCCGCTGCCACCGGCGCGTTGTGTAGCGCTGAAACGGTTCCCGACGATCGGCCGCAATCGCGCCCGCCGCCATTTCTTCTCGTGCTCTGATTTCTTCCATCAACCCGCCCTCGGGAGAACGCGCACTCTCCGCCACGGATATGGCCGCGAGCGAACGGGCATGAAATTGTGTTTAATAAACACAATAGTCAATCAAAATGTGCTTTAAAAGCAAAACTGGAAATGTCGCACTGCTTTTTCCTGCGCAATTATCCACGTTTTGAAACGGGAAAGGCGGGGCAGTGAGGGTTTTTAGATCTACGGGGTGGCGTGGCGCGATTTATCAGAGTGAGGCCGGTCCGGTGGGGCGCGCGGCTGCTTTACTCGGCGTCCATTAGAACGAACTGACCGCGGATGACGCCGATAATTTTGGCTTCGCCCTTTTCGATATCGAGACTTGGCTCGTTAGTGCCGGTCGTGTTGGTGATCAGCAGCCCAGGCGGTACAAACTGCCGGGCTATAATCTGCTCGGAATCCGGGATCGAGGCCAGTACGCACAAGAGCGGCTTCACCACCATCGCTGCGCGCACCGACGTGTCGACAAAGGCAATGGCTCCATTGGGAACGCCCGCTTTGTCTAGGACTGGCCGCAGAATGCGCCATCGTTCGAGTGGGGGATTACCCTTGGCGGGCGTGACGAGTCCGGCGTACTTGGAATCCTTGAACGGTATGGCGTCCGATGGTCCTGGCACCGAAGCGGGGCCGTTAACCCCTTTTCCTTCGTCGAGAGCGAGAACATCGGCCAGATCTTCATTCAGAACGTCTGCGATGCGCTTGGCGAATTTCATCGTCAGGGCGGTCTGACGTGTCTCCACACGTTGGACGTGCGAATGCGAAGCGCCGAGCTTTTCCGCTAATTCTTCCAAGGTAAGGCCATGCTTCTTGCGAAGCTTTTTGAGGCCGTTAGGTGGGTGCGGAGGCTGCATTTCGTCATTTGAAACAAAGGGCCGCCTCCGCAACAGAGCGTCATACGCAAAATATGCCGTTGACAAATGTGCGTAAGAAACACAATTCTGCGCAACCTGTGGATTCGGGGTGGATAATGCGCCTGCGCCAATGGCTGAAGAAGAATGGCGTCACTTACGAGCGGTTCGGTGAACTCATCGACCGCGATCATGGCGCAGTGGCCCGGTACGTCGCCGGCAAGGCCATTCCTCGTTCCGATACGATGGTGAAAATCTACGTCGTCACGAACGGCGAGGTTCCACCAAACAGTTTTTACGACCTACCGACTCTGACGGCGAGCGTCGGCGTCGCGCCGGTTGCAACCGCTTCGGCCGCCGTTGCGGACGAGCCCACCGCTCTGGCGGTCTAAGTCCCGGCGATCAAGCCGTCGGGTGTTGTTGCGTTAGTTGCTTTGCGTCCTTGCCACGGTCGTTTCCTTCTCGATCGCGCCGCCGCGTATTCACACCACGCGGCGGCGCTGGGGAGGAAAAGGGGGATTGATGTTTGAGCTATTCACGCAAGTCAGCTTTGCCGGCGTCACGCTCGCCGGTTTTGGGCAGATCCTGCTGCGCCGGTTCCCGGCCAAGCTGAAGGCGACCGCTGCCCCGGTGCCGCACATCGAGCCCGTGCTGACGCCGCCTCGGATGCCGGAAGAGGCCCAGAAAGCTGACGCGCCAGCCGCGGACCTGGACGATTGGACGAACGAAATTCCCGCACGCTTTGCGCTGCGGCCGGTGCATCTGCGCAAGAGCGGCATTGCCGACGAGAAAATCATGGAGCGGTTTATCGCTTGGATGATCTCGCAAGGTTATTCCGGATGGCATACGTCCTCCGGTGCTTACGACGTCTTCAAGGACTTCGCTTGGGAAGAACGCTACGAGGAACTTAGCCGAGGCACGTTCCTGTCATTGCTCACCGTTGAACTCGGAGTCGAGAAGCGGCGCGCCTACATCGACAAAAACGATACGTTCCGGCATCTGCGCGCCGCGGCGCGCTCGCAAGGGCGAGCCACCATATATCGCATCCCGACCGCCGAAGAATTGGCCGCCGCGAAGCACAAACGGGCGCTGAAGGATGCCGAGGCCCGTCATCGGATGCGCATGCCCAAGGCGCGGTTAGACGGTGGCGTCCGGCCACATCCACAGCGGACGCGAGCAAACGAAATAGAGCCGCAGAACAAGGGCTTGGGCGTGGATGCGCCTGCCTTTGACGTGGCCGCATAAGGAATGTTGCGTACCGCTCGCCGAGGGGGCTCGGCGGGCGGATTTAGTTTCGGGGTGAGTTCCAGAAATTTCGAAATACGCGCGGAGACCGTGTTTCTCCGCACGGGAGAGGTTTGTCTTGTGACGGGGGAAGAACGACAGCGGGTCCAGCGGATCACCGATTGGGACGACGCCCGCTATTCTTTCATGCCAGCGCGCGCCGCGGACGATCTGCGGCTGACGCTCGTGCATCTGCGGCTGCTCGTCTACCTCGGACGCGTCAACAACAACAACGGCTGGACCGAGCTTAGCCAGAAGGCGACGGCGGAGCGCTGGAACTACGCGCGCCCGGCGCTCAACGGCGCGATTAAGCAGCTCGTCGCGTGGGGCTACGTCGAGAAGAAATCGCAGGCGGAAACGAACACCGCGCTTTGCCTCTATCGCCTGCTGATCGACAAGCCCGAGAAGCCTGCGCCGGTGAAATCGTCACCCGAACCGAAAGGCGACGAAGGGGGGGTGTCATCCATAGATGACACGTCACAGAATGCCGCAGTGTCATCCATAGATGACACGTGTGTCAGGTCCCAGGTGACACCTGTGTCACCTATAAAGACACAAAAGAAAGATCAGAGATCGGGAGATCCCTCTCCCCCAAAGCCCCCAAGGGGGCGAAGGGGGCGGGCGATGCCTTCGAACGAAATTGAGGAAGTGATCGTCGCGGTTTCCGCCGAGCGCCCCGACGACGAGGCCTTTCAATCGGTGCTCGTCGATTTCCTGGCGCCGTTGATCCGCATGCGCCACCTCGATGCCCCGAGCCTCGTCGGAGCCGTCCAGTCGCTCGCACGTTGGATTGCCGCCAAGGGGCTCGGCGTGGACGAAGGTCGCAAGATCCTCGATCAACTGCTCGAACGACGCAAATCGACGGTGAAGCCGTCCGATATCGAAACCGCCGTCAAGACCGCCATCGCTCACCGACCGCTGCCGCGCAAATGCGAGGGCGATGCCGAGCTTATGCGCAACTGGCCGGCGGTGCTGGCTGAACTAGAAAAGATGATCGGCGCCGACACCACGCGGCAGGTTTTTTCGACGTTCGCCCTCGATCGCATCACCGAACCGAACCCCGCCGGGAAGATCGTCGCGCGCGTCTCAACGCATGCCGATTGGGCCAAGCGCCACGTCGAGACGAACCTGAGTTCTCAGTTCCGGGCCGCAATGAATGCGGTGTTTCCCGGTGTGTCGGACATTTGGATCGAAACGCGAAAGGCCGCGGCATGACCGTGAAACCCACAAACGAAATCGAGCGCGAGGAACCGCTCAACGAAGCGCTCGAAGCTTTCGAAAGCATCGCGCGGCTGCTAGTCGCCACCGGCTACGAGGCGCAGATGCGGGCCCGGTTCGCGAAGTTCCTGCCCGCGCCGATCGACGAGCCCGTCGAGCTGCAGACCGTCGACCTGCTCGAAACGCGCATGCTGATCGACGCCTGCAAGAGCGCCGAGAGGTCGGTGACGGCGGCGGGCGCGCAGAACGCGCTCCGGCGCGTCGCCGCCAAGGCGCGCGCCGATCTCGATGCAGCGATGAAGGCACGAAAGGCGGCGGTATGACGAGCATCGAAACCGCGGCGCGATCTCAGATGATCGGCGGGCTCACGTTCGAGGCCCAGCTCGATAAGACGCTCGAAAAGCTCCGGGCATTGCTGATCGAGAAGAACCGATCTTACGGCAACAGCGCGCTCGATCCGGTGCGGCTGTTCGCCAAGACCGACGCCGTTGAGCAACTCCGCGTTCGCATCGACGACAAGATCAGCCGCCTCGTCCGCGGCCTGGAATTCATGGGCGAGAACACGCCCACGGATTTCCTTGGCTACCTCATCCTGCTCGACATTGCCGAGCGCATCGCTGCGGAGGCCGTCGCCAATGGCGCAGCGTGAGTCCGGATACGAGCGCGTTGAGCGCGATGCCTACAATACCCCGCGGTGGGTGACGGGCGTTGCACTCGAGAAAATATTAGGCCCGCGCTTCCGGCGTGGAATGACGGTTTGGGAATGCGCCGCCGGCACTGGCTTGATGGTCGCTGAGCTTGAAGCGCATGGACTCAAGGTCATCGCTTCTGACATTCACGCGCAGCCGCCGGATGATCTATTTTTCCCTGGCGACCGCGTCCTCGTCGGCGATTTCCTCGACCCCGTTCAGCCGTTCCTGCCATTCGAGTTCGACGCGATCATGACGAATCCACCGTACAAAGACGGCCTCGCCGAAAAGTTCGTGCGCCGCGCGCTAGCGCTCACGAAGGAACGCCGCGGCCTCGTCGCGATGTTGCTCGGCGTGAAGTTCGATAGCGCGAAGACGCGCGCCGACATTTTCGACGAGCATCCGGCGTGGGGAATGAAAATCACGCTGCTGGACCGCATCTGGTGGTTCGAGCCGAAACTCGACGCCAACGGCAAAGTCAACGGCCCGAGCGAAGATCACGCGTGGTTCATCTGGGATTGGCGCAACACGGGCGACCGCCAGATGCACTACGGCCGCGCGCCGGACGAAGTGCACGCCGATATCCGCGAAAAAATCCGCAAGCTGAAAAGAGGGGTCTATGGCACAGCTTCACACACGGCAGAAGAAGCGCGTCCCGAGGTATCGGGTGAACTACAGCGCAAAAGACAAAGACGGAAAGCCGCTTAAGCGCGCGATGGCGGTGACGTTCTCGCTGCGCGGCCTGCGCAAGCGGTATCTGCGCGAGGCGACGAACCTGCGCATCGCGATCGAGAAGGAAGCGCTGGCAAAGCAAAACTGGAACGGCCGGTACGAGGAAGGCGAGCACCTGCGCATCTTCCGCGGTCTTCCGAGCGTCGGCGACCTCGCCTACGAAATCGAAAAGAAAGTTCGCACTGCCGGCGGTCAGACAATGGCGGCGGGCAAGGTTCGCAACGCGATGATGCGCGGCATCGGCTGAAACCACGGGGGCACTAATGAGCGACGATTACGAAAGCGCGCCGGGCATCGGCGACAATTCCGGGCCGGTTTTTAAGGATCGCGTACAGCGGCGCGTCGATCTGTTCGAGCAGGCGGATGGGCTGGCGAAGACGCTGAAGGATTACGACACCGAAGACAAATCGGATGGCCTGAACGTCAAGCTGATTAAGCAGATCGTGAAGGAGCTTCGCGACGATCCGGAAAAGTTCCTCGACAAGCTGGTCTATGAAGCCGAGGTCGAAGCAGCCCGCAAAGCGGTTGGGCTATCGACGGATATCGAAGCCATCAGCAAGATCGTGCAGGAGCGCGCCGAGGCCGAGCCTGAAACCAAATCCGAAAAGAAAAAGAAAAGTGACGGCAAGCCGCGTGGCCGATCACGCTCCGACAAGACGAAGCATTGAGGCGGTTCGATGCAATCACCCGCACCGCTGCCAATGTCCGCCGCCGAGGAAGCGCACCTTAAGGCCGTCATCGACAAACTTGAGCGGCAAGTCGCCTTGACGCGCTCAGGATCAGGCGGCGTCGCTCAACTGCGTCGGATGTTTCTCGACGAAATCTCGGCGCTCAAAAACGAAATCGCTCGCCGCCCACGCGCGGCGGGCGTCAAGGCGAAGCCATGACGGCGAAGCACGCGCACGTCGACGACACGCTGATCGTGGGTGAGGGCCTGGCTGTCTTCGCTCTCGTGCACCCGGAACACTCGCCGATCGAGACGCCGACGCGGCTGGCGCTCGATTGGGATGGCGACATTTGGATCGAACGCGATCCGATGACCGGCGCCGAACTTTGCCGCGGCACACGCGAAGCAATCGAAAATGGGGACTTTCAATGAAGCTGCACGAACAGATTGAAGCGATGCGTCGAAGCATGGTCGAGGAAGCCGACTTTACGATGAACCAACTCGACCATCTGCATAAGCGGCTGGTCGCCCGGCATCCGGAAATGATGGCGAAGATCCAAGAGATCACAGCCATCCAGGCGTTGCAGGGCACAGAGCTAATCACCGGCCTGATGACCATCGCGGCGCGTATCGGCCACGTACCGTCGCCGGCGCAAATCGTCGCCGCGCAGCAGGCCGTGCAGGAAAGCGCGCAGACGGAACCGACACCGCCACCGGTGCCGGAGCAGGGCAAGGCGCGACTGCGCCCGCCGCCGTTCCCGGCTGGCGGAGTCCCGCGCGACGAAATGGACCGCATCATCGAGCGCTCGGGAGTTCACTGATGCCGACCCGTTTCCGGCCCATGGCCGAACTCGACCACACGAACCCGGTGGACATGCGGCTGAAGGACGGCCGCATCGTCACGGGCTGGCTGTTTCAGGGCATGCCGGGCGTCGTGCGGTCGTATTGGACACGCGACTTCGGACGTGGATCGCACATGATCGACCCCGAGGCGTGGCGTGAACCGGCATCGACCGGCGATGGCGAATGCTCGGCGCGGAGGCTCGCCGCGTGACGCTCCCTTTGAAGCTTCGGCAGTTCTATCGTTTCGACGGAATCCGGTTGCCTCTCCGGTTTCCCGTTCGCGTTCTATGGGACGGCCGGGGGCCATTCGAGGCCGCGATATTGCGACACCCTCAGACGGGCGCGCCCACATGGGCAACATACGAGAACGGCTATCCGGTCTATCTGCCCTGCCCGAAACGGCGTCGCCGTCATCCTGATGAAGGATGGATTGGCTGGCACACGATCAAAGGCGACCGGCCGGACTTTTGGGCGCCGCGCGATCCGGATGACTTCCGCCTGTTCAAGCTGCCGCCGGTTGCTCTGACTTTGCCCGAAGACGCGCCGCCGAGGATGTGGAGCACGCGCCAGCGATACAAGTCCGTCGAGGATGCCGAAGACGAGGAAGCGGAGGGGGACGGCGAGGGAAAGCGCAAGCGCGGCCAGAAGCGGCAGCTTTGGTGGCTCAACGGAGCGGCCGTCCGATACGCGCAGCCGGGCCATATCAAGCGCGACGACGCCGAGGGGCGGATCATGCGCGCGCTCGCTCAGGAGCCTCTTGAGGCTCGCGCCGACGGCCTCGGGATGCACCGGAACCCGCTCTACGGTCTCAACGACGCGCAGATCCGCGAACTCGCCGAAATGGAGGCGAACGCGCTGCCGGATATCTACGCTCAGTTTGAGAAGGTGAAGGCCGACGTCGAAGATTACCCCGTCGCCATGACGTGGTTCGCGGCGCTGGGCGCGCGCGAGCTGATGGTGGGGCAGGCTGCATCGTCGAACGGCTGGGCGCTGGGTCGCCGTGTCGGCAGCTATACGACGTCGCAATGGGTGCTGCTGTACGCATCGCGCGACCGGGCGCTGTCGTTCCGGAAGATCGCAAGCAATTTGCTGATCATCGAAGGGCGCAAGATCACGCCCCGCCGCGTGGCGCAAATTTATCAAGAGGCGATCGAGGCCGTTTGGGTGATCGCCAATGAATTTTCCGACATCGGCCGAGCGAAACGCGCAGACGCGCTCGCGCAGTTGCAAGAGGGCAATCGTCGCGCACGAGGGGAACGATGAGCATTGAGGCACCGCTGCTAACGGCCGCAAATGACGATGACGTGAGCGCCCGCGATAAGAAGCGCGACGAGGCTATGAAATTCTTGGCGCCGGCGGCGCTATCGTTCATCGCCACGGAGGGTCCAGTGTCAATGCAGATGTGGCGCGGCGAAGAAATTATTCGCCGTATCGGTCACAACAGAGGCGTGTGGCCGGGGAAAATAATAAAGGCAGGCGGCAAGCGGCCCAAGGAAGACCCCGCGAAACGAACCCACAAGACCTACGCCTTCCCGGCGCGACGCCAGTTCAGCCTTTGGTTTCGAACGACGTGGGACCGCGATCAATTGGTAAAGCCGGTCCAAGAGCTTATCGATATGATCGAACAGCGTGATGGTGGGCTCGATGAGCTTCCGGATGGCTTCAGCGACCTCGGCCCAAAACTTGATTTCAAGTTCTTGGAGTTGGAGCTATGCGCGCTGGCTCGCGACCTGAAGGTATTTTTCTGGGATGACGCCGGGCTGCTCGCGTTTCTTGATCAGGTGATCAGAGACGCCGACGTTATCGCCGCAAAGTCGCGCGGCGGTCGTTACGATCCCCTCGAAGTTGCGATGGCACGGGCGTTCGGTCGCAAATGAGCAAGGTCAATGACAGCGAAGCGCTCGACCAAATGCGGCGGCGCGAACGCGCGCTCGGATACGGGCCTGCCGACGTCGATCGCGAATGGAGCCGCAGCAGCAGCAGGTTCAGCCTCATGGTTTGGCTCGGCGCCGCGATTATTATCGCGGCGGGCGTCGCGGCTGCGAACTTCTCGAAGGCGTCGGGCGAAACCGCTCAGCAGTATTATCCCTTTTCATCGGGTGTGGCCGTGTTCACCGACATGGCTTCGGGTTGCCAGTATCTTATTTTCAACAACCGCGGAGCGACGCCCAGGCTCGGCGCCGACGGCACGCCATTGTGCCTACCGATGAAACATCGCGAGGCGACGCGATGACGGCCGAGATCGAATCCTATTGCCGCGAGCGCATCGCATCGAGCCCGAACATGCTGGTGCCGTGGTGGATCATGGCGGCGTGGGTCTACGATCAGCGGCTGGGCGGCGACGCGCTGATCTCCGACGCACTGTTCGACGAGATCGCCGAGCGCCTCGATCGAGAATGGGAGACGATAACGCATCGGCACAAGCATCTGCTGCAACGGTCGTATCTGAAATCCGCCCTCGCGATCCGCGGACGTTGGCCGCTGATCTCGATGGACGCCGCCGAAAGCCTGCTGCGCAAGGGGCCGCCGCAGCGGCCTGCCGAACATTGGATCGACCCGTTCGATCCGAAATCTCGCGAGCCGTCCGCGCCCGCGCAACTGTCACTTTTCTAGCAACCAACGGAGGGAAAAAAGATGGACGCACTAGATCATTTGAATGCCGTACTCATCGGGAAATGGCTCGCGTTTTCGCCTGCCGATGGCGGTGATTTAGAGCCGCGCAGTATCGTGCGGATCGTCGATGGCGACGCCGACGACGCGGTTGTGCTCGTGGGGACGAGTGATCGAGCCGACGGGACAAATCTCGAACGGCTCGATTTGACGTCGTATACGCTTTGGGACGACGAGCCTGATTGCCTCGCATGGTGCGACGAGCAAAACACCGTTGCCGACTTGGCCGAGAGTAAAGAGGAAGCCGCCGCCGCCGACGAGGTGCAATCCTGATGCGCCTTGTCATCGTAGAAACGCCCTATGCGGGCGATATTGAAGCCAACGTCACCTATGCCCGGCTTGCGATGCGCGACAGCATCGAGCGCGGCGAAGCACCGTTTGCTTCGCATTTGCTCTATACGCAGCCGGGTATCCTTCGCGACGAGAAACCGGCGGAGCGTGCGCTCGGTATTGCGGCCGGGTTTGCGTGGGGCCGGAACGCGGACGCAACGATTGTCTACGTCGATCGAGGAATATCTCCCGGCATGAAGCAGGGCATCAAGGATGCCGAGGCCGCGGGGCGGCCGGTCGAGTACCGCTGTGTCAAAGCCGATCTGCTGCCGCTGCCGGAAATCGCACCGTGCCCGAAATGCGGAAGCAACAAGGATCAATACATCTTTGTTGTCCGCAGCCCGACCCCGCACGTTCCGTTTCGAGGCGTTGGGTGTGCAAACGAGGGGTGCGACTACGCCGGACCGCGCGGGCAGTCGCTCCGCGAAGCGATCGAAGCGCACAACGCGGGGGTGAAGCCGGTATGAGCGTTCGCAGATACGCCGAAGACACCAAAGTTCCCGCGATGCAGTCGCGGCGAGAGATCGAGGAATTGCTGCAAAAGCACGGCGCGGATCAATTCCTGTCCGGAACGATGCGCGGGCAGGCAATGGTCGGATTCCGCATTCAGGGCTTGCAGGTCAAGATCGTGCTCGGGATGCCAACCGGCACGACAGCAAAGGATGCAAAGGAGGAACGTCGCCGCTGGCGGGCGCTGCTGCTCGTCATCAAGGCGAAGCTCGAAGCCGTCGCTTCCGGCATTGCGCTGCTCGAAGACGAGTTCTTAGCGCACACGGTCATGGCCGACGGGCAGACGGTCGGCCAGTGGGCACGGCCGCAGATCAAGTCGATGTACAAAGACGGCAAGATGCCGCCGCTGCTGCCGGGGCCGAAGCCATGACGGCCGCTGCCGACTTCGAGAGGGCGACACCATACGCCACGGGGTGGGCGGTTTCCTGCCCGTGGTGCGGCCGAGAACTCGCGGTCGAATTGAGCGAAGACGCATCGGCAGCGTTCGAGGGGGCGATGGGTGGGTTCGTCGGCGACCGTTTCACAAGATGCGAAGATCCGGCTTGCGATTGCCCCATTGAGATCGCGAGCGTCGAAGTGCGACCTTTGGAGCAAAGCCGATGACGGTCTATGTCGACGACGTGCGCAACCCGTTCGGCCGCATGGTCATGTGTCATATGTGGGCGGATACGCTAGACGAGCTTCTGGCGATGGCGGACCGCATCGGCGTGGCTCGCAAATGGCTACAGGAGCCGCCGAAAGCGTCCTGGGTACATTTCGATATCTCGCTCACAAAGAAGACGAAGGCGGTCGCGCTGGGCGCCGTCGTCACCGATATGTTCGGTCCGGCCGAGCACGTCGCGCGCCAGGTTGGAAACCTGCGCATGGTGGACTCGATCATCGTCGCGCGAAAGAGGCGCGGCCTGCCGTTGAATGGCATTCTCGTCGCGCACGAGCAGCCGCGTCTGTTTTGAAACAGGCGGAAGTTTCAGCCTCGGCGCACGCGATGGCGCGCAGTGATCTCGTTGTTGCCTGCGCTCTCCGGAATTGGAGGGGGCGTTAAGCCGTCGTGTTCGAATTTAATTCGCGCATAGACGTCCGCTTGGCAGCTCAATAGCGCGCGTTTTCCATCACGGAAGGCAACGGCGAAATGGACTTGCGATTTTTTCCCGGCGACCGCACCCGCAATGAGCCCGGCACCGCCGAGCAGTAGACCGCCGAGCATTGCGGCACCTACCGAGTTGGCCTGCCCTTGGTCAGTGCCGACAATTTCTATGTTGGCGATCTCTCCGAGGTGATACTTGACGAACTTCGACCACGTCACGGGCAGGTAAATGTCGCCCTTTTTTAAGCAGCCTTCCGACTTGTAAAAATCGCCCGTGATCACCTTCAACGCCTCCGCAAAAACAGGGCGGGTCACGAAAGGGCGCGATGGTGCGGATTCCTTCGCACGGGAGGGCGTTCTGCCGTTTTGGCTTTGAACGAAGACATCTTCATTCAGCCATTCGGAGACACGTTGCGAAAACGACTTGGTTCCTGACATGGCGCAAACTCGCGTTGTGCTTTGAGCGTGCATAATCCAACGGTCGCTTTAAATCCGGATGAACAAACGATTGAAAATTTACTCGCGGACGTCGTGATCTGCGACGGCGGGACCGCCTCAACTCTGCCGCGGGAAAAGTGGAAGAGGGCTCGGCGGCGCTTCGGCGCGGATACAACTGCCGCAAGTAGGGCGCATAAAGACAACTTACCGAAACTTCAAAGAAAGTTGTACGATTTCGATTATGCTCGATATGGCTCCGCCTCGCCGGGATGTCCACCGGCGTAATTAAGGTGGGGAATTGCCACGTGTTAGATAAGTACGACTTGCGTAAAGAAATCGGCCGAGCAGCCAGGAGAATTGAGGCCGCATCGTCTGCTACGGCATTTAACGACGACCCTCATGTTATAGCTTTGATCTATCGTTGGCGCAGGTTGTCGCGCGTCGCGGCTCGCGCCCTAGACCAGCTCGAGCGAGCAATCGAAACTCGCCGCACCGCTGCGACGGCCGAAGACCGAAAATTCATTCAGAAGGTCCGATCGGAGAATCCCGATCTCTTGATGATCGGGGAAGGTGAAGACGAGCCGCTGCCCCTGCTATGCATGGTGACAGGGCTCGCCGTCATGGCAAACGACCGCGTTTTCGGCAATCCGGAAACCGGATATGTCGTGCTGAAGCAGGCGCTGCGCGTCATGCGCGCGATATAGGGCCGTCTATAGGCGGCCGGTCGTGGGTCTGGCCGCCTATCAGGAACGCGGGCGAGAACCGGCGCGCTGGGCGCAGCGCCGGTGCATCAGGCGGCTTCGAGTTCTTTCCGGGCCTTCCACAGATCATATTGCACCTGACGGGTGAGCCAGAACTCGGCGGAACCGCCGATCACACGCTCGAGCCGCAACGCCATCTGTGCCGTGATAGCCGTCTTTCCGTCGAGCAGATCGTAAAGCGCCCGGCGGCTGATGCCCAAGCGCTCGGCGATTGCGGTCTTGGAGTCGTCCATAGCGTCGAGCGCGACGGCGATCGAAACGCCGGGATGCGGCAAGGGAAAATCCGGATGCGGCCCCGTCTTCGCTGTTGCTTTGCTCATGGCCTTCGTTCCTCTCAATGGTAGTCGATATAATCGACATCGACTGCGTCTGCACCGTCTTTCGACCAAGCGAATGTAATCCGCCAGTTTTTGTTGACCGTGACCGCGTAGCGCTTCGGCTTGCCTTGCAGGCCGTGAAATTTGTAGCCGGGATTATTCATGTCTTCTGGCTGCTTCGCGGCGTCGAGATCGGCGAGGATCAGAGCGATTCTCTCGACGTGCTCGACCTTAAGGCCACGGGCATCGGCGTCGAACCAGAACCGTTTCAGCGCCCGAGATGTAAAATTCTTGATCATTTGCCGTCCTCAACCCGATGCATGATATGTAAAGCGTCGCTATACAAATGTAAAGTGTTATTTTACAAAATGGGCGAGGAAATCGGCGATGGTTCGGGGCTCAATCGTCAGAAATTCAAAAAATCGCAAACTGAACAGAATGCTTGACTTAGGCCGCGTTCAGCCCGGCCAGCGCGGGCGCGTCTTCGGCGTCATAGCTTCGCCGCCGAACTTCTTCTGAAACGCTTCCGCGTGCTCGACCTCGGCGAAGCACCACGCGTACCAATACTTGCCGTCGCGCACGAACGCTTGCTGCAGGGGGCACAGCGTGAGGTTCTTGCAGAACGCATGAACGCGATCGAGGTTTTTCCCTGTCGTTGCGTGCTCGGGCAGCGCGATCTGGTGCGGCCACCCTTGATCTATTCTGAAGCGGCTCAATTCACCTTTACGTCGGGCCATGTTTCGTCCCTCCAAATGCCATAGGTGATAATGCGCAAGGATTGCGCTTAAATGAGTTGAAACGTCGGGGATTGCCGCTAAAGATTGCGCATTCAGATTGGAACGCGGAAATATTTCATTTGCAACCCGCAGAATACCGAGCCGCGATTAAATCGCTCGGATTTACGCAAAAAGGATTTGCCGAACTGCTCGGCGCTGCGCCACGAACGGGCCAATATTGGGCGCGCGTGGCGGTTCCCGCCGCGGTTGCCTTTGCGGTGCGGATGTTTCAGAAGCGCCCAGAATTGCGCGACGTCGGCCGAGAAATCGCAGGCGAACGTGGGGTTTTTCGGAGAGCGAAGCAATGACCGACGAAGAAATTCTGGTCGCGGCAAAGCAATTGCGTGCAGTCGCAGCACCGGTCGGGCCGGCGCATGGGCTATGGGATCTGATCTTTGACGCGGAGGCCATCGCTCGGGGCGAGCAATCACTGCTTCCGCGGCATGTCGTTGAACCGATGCTGCAGCGCGAGCTTGAAAAGCTAAACGAGGTCAGGCGCTGATGGCGGGCACTACTTACCAAATCAAACTGACAGCCGAAGCGCCCGCGCTGACGGCTTTGGTGCGTGCTCTTGTGCTGATCCGAAAAATCAGCGCAACACGCAATCGTTTGGGGAGTGAAGAGGAAAAAGCGAGATGACGCCGGAGCAAGCCGCCGAGATCATCCTGCGCATTTTTGTGGCGCGGAACGTGGGCACAAACGAGATTCAACCGTTCGGGGCCATCAACTTCGATTTCGTGAGGCATGAGGGCCGAACACCCGAGCAATTCGAAGATGGATGGCAATTCGGCGTTCTTGAGGGTTGGTGGACGCAAAGCGGCTCAATGGCCATTCTTACGGCGCGGGGCGCCAACGCTGTTCGCCGTCTTACCTAGACAAGGTACTACCCCGCAAAAAAAGGCGGGCAAAATTTCGGATGAAATTGAAAACAGTGGGGAGACTGGGGACGTGAAGAAAGCAATCGCAGGCATCGCAGTCGCGTTGGCAGCCATGACGGCACCTGCGTCGGCAGATTGGATACACCAGAAAAGCGAGGACCCGTTCAACGGCGATCAACATATAGCGCTGGGCGCAGACTTCAGCGGCTTCACGGTGGCGTTCCGATGCACGAGCCAGCAGGACGTGACGTTGATGCTCATCATGCCGGACAAGCCCGATCCTGTCATGATCCTGGGCTTAAATACGCTTGGGCCGAAAATCGCCGTCATCGTCGATGACCAGCCGAAAGTTGAATTCGAAGCCGAAGCGGACCAGACGCCGGATGGCGATAATCTCCGCTTCGAAGCAAAGAACGAGAGCATTGCAAACGTGGCGGCTTCTGTTGCGGGTGCGTCGCGTCGCGTCGCAGTAGCGGGGGTGATCAATGGAAAGGCGGCGGAAACCCACACGTTCGACGTTGACGGCTCGACACGGGCGGTGAGCGCTTTGATTAAGGGCTGCAACTTAAAGCCGGAGGACGACACACCAGAGGCGTCAAAGTCTGACGACAAATCGGACGGAGACAGCCTCTACAACGACATTATGAAGTCGAAATGAGCAAACCTTCCGGCGCTGGGCTTGGTACGTAAAAACCTGACGTAGGAGAGTTGAAAGGAACAGCATGCACAGCCCTGACGAACTTCGCATTACGCTTTCGAAAGATGATTTGTCTCTCGTTGAGGGCCTGAAAAAGGCGGCCAACACGACGCCTGCTTTTGCGCCAGCCGATTTTGTCAGACACTTCGATTTATTCGAAATTCAGCACGAGTGGTTGCTCAAAAGGTTCGAAGCGCGGCCGGTCTGGGGCGATCGGGAGCCCGAGATCGATGTAGTGTTGGTTAGAGTGCCGCGAACCAGACCGATAAACCTCGGCGTCGTCGTGGTCACTGACGAGCCTCAAAACGAGGGGGCGGAAAAATTGACATGACCCGCAAGACAACCACGATGACGATCAAGATGGGCGATGGAACCACGCACGAGATCCCCGCGGTCGAATGCGAGAGGTGCGATGGCACCGGCATCCTGGGCGCCGATATGTCTGCCCAAGTCCGCAGGATCGACCCGCAAACGAACGAAACAACCGACGAGACGGTCACGATGAAAAAGGGCGATCGGTGTTGCTTCTGCCTAGGTCGAGGAAAGGTCGGCGTCGCTGGGGGCGCGCCAGCGCCAGTAAGTCCGAGCACGGTTCATTGATCGAAGCGCCGGGCGCTGGGCTTGGTACGTCGGATGTAGGAGACTAACGATGAAAATTCCTGAGACGAAGCGCAAATGGTCGTCGCCTGAAATCGAGGCGTCATTCAACGATCTTTGTCAGAGGATAGGAGAGCTATTTACGGAAGCCGACAGTCCCGAACTTCCGCCTGAAGGCCGCAGCGAGCGCATTAGCGAGGCATTCGAGGTAACCGAGAAATTGAGAGCGGAGGCGGCAAGGCTGTTTGACCGTCATTCGTGGCTTGTCGCTGTCTCTGAACCTGCTAACGGCGGAGAAAAATCGACATGACCCTCATTAATGCGAGGCCCGGTTCGAAAACGCGGCCTGCGCAACTTCAACTCAGCGACGGCCGCGACGTGTGGCTTACAATGATGGCCCTTGGCGATGGGTCGGTAGGAATAAAGGTCGGCAATGACGGTCTGCACGTCGACAGTGCCTCGTTTCGTGAATTCGCATCGTGGGTCGCAATGGTCGCGCTTCAGCAAGACCCAATGTCGATAGCTCAAAGCGACGAGAAAAACCGGACATGAGTTCGCCTTCTCGCCCGTGCAAGGCAATGGTGTCGGCGTTTGGTGAACCTTGCGGGAATTGCCCGACCTGTCGTCGATACGCGTCCGTGCGGCGGCATTTGCTGGAGGGAGGTTCGATTTCCGGGGTAGCTCCTGAACTCAATGTAACTGCAAAGCGCGCCCGGCAGATCGTGCTCAAATGGGCAAAGCTCCGCGCGACGCTCGAGGATTTGAATGCGATCGTCGACGCCAGACAGCGCACGAACGCAGCGCCTTACCCTTGGATTGCCGAATTGATAAAAGCGAAAGCTGACGGGACAAGGGTCGATGAATGAGCGCTGACATCTACGTCGTTTGCGAAAATTTCTTCGCGCACCGGGACGGCCAGCCGTTCGAGCGACACTCGGCGGCACTTGCCAATGGAAATCCGCGCGAGACGTTGCAGCAGATGAAACGGGCGGCGGGCCAGCACGGCGTCCGCCTCAAATTCGTGACGCTCAAGCGCAGTCTTGACGCCGTGGGCGCCTGGGCAGAAGCTGCCCGGACGCTCGTGCTGGTCGACGCAATCGGAGGCGATGGCAGGTCATGACAGAAGCACCACAACTTAAAACGCCGCGCGACGCTCACCGCGAAGCGACGCAAGTCATCGCGCGCGCTCTTGAGCGAATGGGGCGGATGGACCCCGACGATTCCCTCAAATTTCAGATTTACGCCATCGTCGATCGCGTGCGGTCCGGTGACATTGAAAGCGCCACATTCCGGCTGATCGACGGCGAATTGAATGTCGATATGGTGCAGAAAGTCGAATGTCCGGTGGACCCAATAAAATTGAAATTGGTGCGCGATCGGAACGGCTATCCGTCGCTCGAATTGACCCCGGAAAACGCGGCGAATGACGATTTAGAAAGCGAAGGCGGAAAAAGTTAGAAAAAACAGAGATACCCCACTTCCCACTTTCGCGCGAATCTGCTCGAATCAAATCTATCGTCGCCAGACGTATGAGTTAACCCGGCCGGACCGCTCCGAGCCGGGTTTTTTCGCGCCCGAATGATCCGGCAAGGCTACACCCGCAATGCTCCCCCGTAGAGCCGCAGAGCCAATGCCGCGAAGAAATCGGAAGCGAACATCGTCAAAGGCGATGCGGACTTAGATTTCGCAAAATGGCCACACAGTGCAGGAGGCCGTCATGTAACCGCCACCACGAGTGAGCGCGTTATTGAGAGAGTTTGGTTTGAATTCCTGGCGAACGGGAAGTGTTGAGGCGGAGTAGCGCGAAAGCGAAACGTGGAGCGACCCAAGTAGGCTTGCCGATCGGCGAAGATCGGCCCCTAGCCGGGCGGGGAATGCCCGGCACCAATTCAGTTTCCGAGCGTTCGGCGTAACGCGAGGAAAAGAGCGGGATCGGTCGTCGCGTGGCGGCCTTAGCCGCCAATTCCGGCCGATCCCGTTTATGCAGAAAAGCGCCGAATAATTTTCGTGGAATTGCGCAGTCAACAAAATCGGAAAGCACCTCGCAATGGCGACGATCTCTATAAGCTGGACCGGAAACGGCCTGCAGCGTTTGACCGTCGCTGCCGAGCATCTTGAAGATGACGGCAAGCGCCACACAGCATTCCGCCGTGCGATCAATCATACCGGCGACAAGGCCTTCACGCGCGTCAAGCGCTCGCTTTCGAAAGAGATCGGCACAACGCAGTCGATCATCATGAAATACGGGCACATCAAGAAATACCGCGCGTCCGGGGGTGGTCTGCGTTTCGAGATCGTGTCGCGTGGCGGCCCAATTCCAATCAAAAATTTTAGGGCAAGACAGGGGGGAGCGGGCGTTTCAGCTTCACCTTGGAACAATCGCAAACTGTACCGGCATGCGTTCATCGTGCCCTCGCTGGGCGGCCATGTCTTCTGGCGAACGGGCGGATCGAAGCGCCTGCCCATTGAGCGCATCGCTGGCCCGAACGTGCCAAAGGAAATGGTGAAAGAGCACGTCGCGCACGCCTTTTCTTCGCTCGTCGCGTCCGATCTGCCGCCGCGATTGGCGCACGAGATCCGCGTTTTGACCGATGGCACCGTCACCTAGCTCGATGCGTGCACCCCCATGCCGCGTGCAACCTTAGGGACCGTACAGGCCGCGCCGGCCGTGCGGCGCGGCGGCGGCCCGGTTTTCGCTCATTTGCGGTTTTCGAAAATCGCCACTTCGGATTCGGAAAAATGCAACCAGAACAACCAAAGGCCTCGGTGACGTTGGAGGCCCTGACGGATGTTCTAGGGATTACGATGCACGCCGCAAAAAAGCTTGTGAAACAAAAGCTTTTTCAAAAGGTGCAGCGTGGCCGATACGACTTGGCAGCATCGGTGCAGACCTACATCCGAACGGTTGTCGAAACCGAAGTGAGGGGGGCGCTCGACGCGGCGAAAGTCGACGACGAGGTTTCTGTCACGGATCTCGGCAAAGTTCTCGGCGTCGGCGAGCGTTGGGTCCAGCAGTTGGACGCGCAAGGCATTCTGACGAAATCGGCGCGCGGCCGATATCCGCTCGCTGCGTCGGTGCAGGCCTATACGCTATTCAAGGTCGAGTCCGAAGTTGCGCGAGCCATCCCTGAGGAAACATCGGCGGGCGAGCGCGTGAAAGCCGAACGGGCTCGCAAGCTCAAGCTTGAGAACGACGAAAGGGAATTGCTGCTGGTGGCGATGCCGGAAGCACTGACCGCGCTGGACGTCATCGTCGGGCCGCTGAAGGCGGGCCTTGCGGGCGTCCCGGCGCGCGTGACGGACGACATCGCGGAACGCCGGCGGATCGAAGATGCAATCGAGGTCGTCCTTAAGGATCTCGCCAAGCGGCTTGAACAAGCTGGCGACGCTATGCGACAGGGCCGCGACCCTTATTCGGCCGTCGAAGCGGCAGACGGCTGACGCCTGGGCGTTCGAAAACCGCATCTACCCGCCGAGCATGGATCGGCCGGGGCCACGTGATCCGAGGCTGACGCCTTACGTCATTGATTTCGAGCGCGCCTTTGAGGACCCGCGCTATTCGACCGTCACGCTCGTTTGTGGCTCGCAGATGGGTAAGTCGGAAACGGTGCTCGACGTGCTCGGGCATCGCTTCGATCAGCGGCCGACGCCTTCGCTCTACGTCGGGCCGAGCCAAGATTTCATCGTTGATGAAATCGAGCCGCGCGTGATGGACCTCATCAACAACGCGCCGACGTTGCAACAGAAGCTGGCGCGCGGAAAGAAGAACAAGCGGTTCCGCAAAGTCATCGGCGGCGTGCCGCTCAAGTTCGCATGGGCCGGGTCCGCGACGCAGTTGTCGGGCACGACGGCGGGCCTTGTGATCGTCGACGAATATGATCGCATGATGGGCAACGTCAAAGGCGAGGGCGATCCTCTCGTTCTGACGAAGGCTCGCGGCTTCACGTTTCGCGACCGCAAGTACGGCGTCACCTCAACGCCGCTCGTCGGCAACGTCGACGTCCTGAAGGACGCCAACTCAGGCTTAGAGTTCTGGAAACGCATGCCGCCCGAGGACATTGAAAGCCCGGTCTGGAAGCTTTTTCAGAGCGGCACGATGTATCATTTCGCGTGGCCCTGCCCGCACTGCGCTGAATTCTTCATTCCGCGCTTTAAGCAGCTCGCGATCGACGACAAGTGGTCGGCGTCCGAAGCGCTCGAAAACGCTTACGTCACCTGTCCGCGCTGTGGCGGCGTCATCGAGAACGATCATAAGGCGGACATGAACGCGCGCGGCGTCTACGTTGCGCCGGGACAGCGCGTCGACCCTGACGGCACCGTTATCGGTTTGCCGCCGCGATCGCCGACAATATCTTTCTGGGCATCGGGCTTGTGCTCGCCGTTCGTGACATTCGGCGAACGCGCCGCGGCTTACGTCGAGGCGAAGCACTCGGGCGACCAGGAGAAGCTGCAAGGTGTCATCAACACCGGCTTTGGCGAACTATGGTCGCCGGGCGGTGGCGATGCGCCGGAGTCGACGGAGCTCAAACGGCTCATCGTTCCCTACAAGCTCGGGGATCTCCCGGCGGGCTTGGTGCATCTGACGGCCGGCGTCGACGTACAGAAGAACCGGCTGGTCTATGCCATCCGGGGCTGGGGCGCGCGATCGACGAGTTGGCTAATCGAACGCGGCGAGCTTTACGGCGAGACGCACGAAGAAGAAGTTTGGAGCGATCTTTCGGATCTGTTGCAAACGCCGATCCACGGCATGTTGATCCGGCTCGCATTGGTCGACTCGGGCTTTCGTCCGGGCAAAGAATTCGGCGTCCCGGTCAACCGCGTCTATGAATTCTGCCGCCGCCATGCGCGGATCGCGCGCCCGTCGAAGGGCCGCGCGACGCAGCTTATGCCGGTGAAGAAGTCGAAAATCGACGTGACGCCAAAAGGCGATCCGCGAAAGTATTCGCTCGAACTGACGCTCATCAACACCGATTGGGCCAAGAGCTTCGTTCACGAACACATCCGCTATCCGATTGACGCGGCCGGCGCGTGGCTTCTGCCAGAGGATATCGACGATGGCTACCTTGATCAGATCGTCTCGGAATCGCGCGTTAAGCGGCCATCGGGACAGGTGCAATGGATTCAGCGCAGCCGGGAAAATCACTTTCTCGATTGCGAGGCATTGAACGCTGCGGCGGGCCACCTCTTGAACGTCCAGCGCATTCGCGAAGGTCGCGGGCTTCGCGAAGCGCTTTCGTCGGGCCACGGCGACGCCGCTCCGCTTGAAGATGACAAGGTTACGGTCGAGACGACCGAGCCGCCAGAGCGCGAGCGCTTACCGAATCCGCTGCCGGGATCGAGATCGGCAGCACGTACCGCCGCTACACCTCCGCGGCGAAGAACATGGGCCGAGATTTCGGCGCTTCTGAACAAGTAGGATCGACATGGCTTATGCCGGCGAGATCAGCGGTTCCGCGCCACTAGCGGGCCGTTTCAAATCCGCGATCAACAGTATCGCGACGCGCCTCGTTTCGCAGTCGCAGGCCGTGGCGCGCGCGACGCGGGCCGCGCCTGTTGCACGATACATGCGCGACTCGTCGGCGGGCTTCCTGTCCTCGTGGCAGCCGGCGCTGCGCGATGCGCGCGACGATGTTCGCGTCAGTTGGCGTAAGGCCGCCGCGCGCACGATCGATAGCCTGCAGAACTCTGGCTGGCTCGCCGGTGCGATCACGCAGGCCTCCGCCGACACCATAGGCACCGGCCTTCGCCTCAATGCCAAGCCCGATATTGAATCCCTGGGTTGGAACGATGAATTCGCGCACCAATGGTGCCGCCGCGTCGAACGCCGCTGGCGCATCTGGTCGAACAATCCGCTCGAATGCGACGCGCGCGGGAAGCTGACGGTCGCCGACATGACCGATGCGGCGATCATGCAGCATTTTGCGTTCGGAGAGGTGACGGCGTTGCTTCCCGCCATCAGCCGGCCGGAAAGTCAGTCGTCGACCAAGGTCATGATGTTTTCACCGCACCGCATGGCGGATACGACTGAAGAACTCGGGCGGCTGTTTCATGGCGTGCGCACCGACGCCAACGGTTTGCCGACGGCCTATCGTGTTCTCCGCCGCACACCGCTCGGCGCCGACGAGGAAATCGAGATCAAGGCACGGTCGTCAAAAGGCCGCCAGCAGGTCATTCACATCTTTGACGGCACCCCCGACCAAATCCGCGGGATCTCGCCAATGACGCCGGTGCTCAAAGTGCTGCGTCAGTACGATCAGCTTGCCGACGCGACGCTGACGACGGCTCTGATCCAAACGATCATTGCCGCAACGCTGAAGTCTCCGAATTTGAGCGGCGAAGCGTTCGAAGGCTTGCAGGGAACGGCCGAGGCTTCCGGCGGTTCGGATCTGCCGGTGTCGGAGGAAGTGCAGGCCTACATGCTCGCGCGCGCGGCGTGGTGGCAGAACAAGTCAATCGACCTAGGCGTCCACGGCAAGGTGCAAAGCCTGTTTCCCGGCGAGGAATTCCAGCTTCACAGCGCCAAACATCCGTCCGACACCTATCTGCCGTTCTCGAAAAACCTCTTGCGCGAGGTCGCGCGCTGCATCGGCACGACCTACGAAGCGATGACCGGCGATTACGAGGGCGCGACCTATTCGAGTGTCCGCATGGGCACGGCGTCGATCTGGTTTGTCACGATGCGGCGTCGCCAGCGCATCGCCATTCCCTTCGTACATTCGATCTATTCGACGTGGCTCGACGAGGAAATCCGCGAAGGGCGCATCGAGTTTCCGGGCGGCTATGAGCGTTTCCGCGCCATGCGCAATGAAACGGTGCAGGCCGAATGGTTCGGACCGGCAAAGCCGACCGCCGACGATTTCAAGACGGCGCGCGCGCAGTCCGAACGCCTCACGAATGGAACGACCTCACTCGCCTATGAGTGCGCCGAGTACGGTCTCGATCCCGAGACGGTCATGGAACAGCGCTCGCACGACCGCAAATTGGCCGAGCGCTACGGCCTGCCTGATCCTTATCCGCCGCGGCTTCCCGTCGGCGAAGCGGCCGAGCCGCCCGAGGATGACGACAATCAGAAGACGCCGCCGAAGCGGCTCAATTAACGGAGTGCGCGATGGCCGTCGAATGGGATGCCCTCGACTACAGCGATCCGGCTGCCCTGCTCGAAAAGCTGCAGCCGCTCTATTACCGGCTGCTTGCGGGCGACGGCGAAGAAGAAATCGAAGGCACCGACCGTCGCCGCGTTCGCTTCCACAAGCCAGATATCCCGCGTCTTGAGCGGCTGATCGCGGTGTTGAAAGCCGACGTCGCCGGCAAACGCAAACGCTTTGCCCTCGTCGGGCGCATGAGGTGAACACATGAACGTGCTGGTCGATGGTGAGATCGTGCTCTACGGCACGGTCGGCGATAGCTATTGGAGCGACGGCTTTTCGTCGATGGACGTCATCGAGGCGCTCGCCTCGCTCGGCCGCGACAGCGACGTGACGGTTCGCATCAATTCAGGCGGCGGCGTCGCCTGGGAAGGCGCTGCGATCTTTAACGCCTTGAACGCGCATCGCGGCAAGGTGACGGTCTACATCGATGCGATCGCGGCGTCGGCCGCGTCGATCATCGCAATGGCAGGCGACGAGGTCGTCATGCGGGTCGGATCCCTGATGATGATCCACGACCCGTCGACGATCACTTACGGCGACGCTGCCGATCACCAGAAATCAATCGAGGTTCTGAGCAAGCTCGCTGCGCAAATGGCGTCGATTTACGCCGAGAAGACCGGCGAAAGCGCGGAAGCGATGCGCGAGGTCATGCGCGTCGAGACGTGGCTGACGGCCGACGAGGCCGTCGCTCAGAAGTTCGCCGACAAGTCGGACCAGGCGCAGGCCGAAGAAGTGACGGCCTTCGATTATCGCGTCTATGCGCACGCGCCCGCCCAGCTCACCGCGCTCGCCAGCGAGCGCAATTGGAAGCCAAAGCAAAAGGAACCCGCAATGTCCGACAAGAAAGCGAAGCCAACTGCTTCGGCTGAGGAAACCCCGGCGGCCAATCCGTCAACGGAACCGGCGGAAAAGGAAACGCCCGCGGCCGATCCGTCAACCGATCAGTCGCCTGCGAATGCGGACGCCCGCGCGACCGAGCGCAAGCGCATTGCCGCTATTTTGCAGGCGCCCGAGGCAAAAGGACGGGAGCAGCTCGCCGCGCACTTTGCTTATGAGACCGATTTTGCGCCGGCCGCCGCCATCGCCGCCATGGCGACCGCGCCGACGGCATCGGCGACTGAACCTGCGCGTGCTTCGGCTCCCGGCACCGTGATCGCGGGCCTTGAACTCGCCGCACCCGTCGCGAGCGCCAAGAAAGACGCTCCCGCGCTCGATCACACCGCGATCTACGCCGCGCGCCGCTAACGCGGACCGGATTTTCACGGCCCAACGTCACCAAAAACGGAGGCACTAAACCATGACGACACTGACCGAAGGCCGTCACACGGCCGAGTATCTGTTGAGCGAGGCCGAGGGCCACCGCTCGCGCGACAACATCAAGATCGCCAGCGGCGCTGGCGTCGTCGATCCGGGCACGGTGCTCGGTAAGATCACCGCGTCCGGCAAATACGTGCCGCATGCGCCGACCGCAACCGACGGCTCGCAGACCGCCGTGGCGATCAATTACGCACGCGTCGACGCCACCACGGCCGACGTTGTCGCCGCCGCTCACACGCGCGACTGCGAAGTCCGGGCGGATGCGCTCGTGTTGAATGTTGCCACCGATACGGACGCCGAGAAGGCAGCCGTCTTCGCGTCGCTCGCCAGCGTCGGCATCGTCGTTCGCTAATCCCTGCATTGCCGGGCCGTGCATTGCGCGGCCTCGGCCCTGACGGGCCTGCCGCCCGCAACCTCACCCGGCAAAATGGAGATCCCTGCCAATGGCTACACTCGATATTTTCAACAACGATGCGTTCTCGCTCATCGAAATGACCGCGAAGGTCAACAAGCTCCCGTACGTTCCGGGTCAGGTTTCTGCGACGAAGTTGTTCGAAGAAGCCGGCGTCGCGACGCGGACAATCGTCGTCGAAAGCCGCGACGGAAAACTCTCTCTGGTTGAGCCGTCTCCGCGCGGCGGCCCCGGTGAAAACGTCGCTAAGGACAAGTCCGAGCTGCGACCCTTCACCATCCCGCACTACCAGCGCGACGACGCCGTGATGGCGGACGAAGTCGACGGCGTCCGCTCATTCGGCACCGAAGACGAGGTTCAGACGGTCGAGGGCATCGTCAACGACAAGATGGCCCGGCATACGCGCGATCTCGACGCGACGCTGGAATTCAGCCGCGTCGGCGCAATCAAGGGCATCGTCATGTCGAAGGGCGGTCAGACGCTCGCCGATCTCTATCAGTCGTTCGGCATCGCCGCTGCGGCCGATTACAATTTCGCGCTCGACAACACGAACACGATCGTGCGCCAGCAGGCCGAGCAGTTGGTCATTCAGATCGAAGACGAACTGGACGCACCTTATTCCGGCATTCATGCGTTCTGCGGAAAGAACTTCTGGCAGGCTCTCGTCAACCACAAGAGCGTCCGCGAGACGTTCCTCTACGCGCAGAAAGTGGCCGAGAACCTCGGTCGGACGTTGAATACGTTCGACGTCGGCGGCATCACGTTCGAGCGTTACCGCACCGGCAAGAAGGCGACGGCAGCCGCCGGCGCAGCCTTCATCGGCGACAACGAGTGCCGCGTGGTGCCGATGGGCGTTCCGGAACTGTTTATCACCCGGTTCGCGCCGGGCGATTACATCGAAACGGTCAACACGAAAGGCCTGCCGCGCTACGCCAAGCAGATCCGGATGCGCAACGACAAGGGTGTCGAGATCGAGATCCAGTCGAACCACATCTCGATCTGCACGCAGCCCAACGTGCTGCGCAAGGGCGTCTTGAGCGCCTAAGCGCCGCCGTCATGGTAGATCGCTGGAAAGACCGCCTGGGCCGCGTGGACCGGGCGGTCGACCGCGTTATGAGCGAGGAAATCGTCATAACGCCGATGCTTCCCGCCGATTACGCCACGCCCGCGCGCGACGCGGCGCGCCCGACCATCAAAACGATCGGACTTCTTCATGTCGATCGCGACGAAAACGATATCGGCGGTAATTCCCGCCACGTCCGCAACGCACGGGTCCGTGTTTCGCCCACGCGCCTCGAAATTACGAAATCCATCCTGCCGCCCGGCGCCGACATTCGGGAAAACGATCTCGTCGACGCGACCGACAAGGGCGAGCACTACAAAGTCGACTGGATCGACCGGCAGCACCCCGGCCGCCTCGTCCTGATGCTCTCTAGCCTTGAGTGAACCATGAGCCTTTCCCGCCTCGCCCTCAGAATTGCGACCGTCCAGGCCCTGCGCGGGCGCACGTTCGCCGGTGAAATGGTCCGCGACAGCGAGATCGGGCCGATCGACGAGTCGGTTGAAGGCGCGGAGGTGCCGTTCATTGTCGTCTATACCGACGAAAGCAACGCCGACACCGACGTGCCGAACGAAGAAACGAGCCTTTTTGGCCGCTGCACGTCCATCGATCTGACCATTGAAATGGCCGTCACGTCGCGCATGAAGGGCGGCTGGGGCATTCCGTCGACCGATGCGGGCTTCGAAATTACGGTCGACGCCATCGAACGGCAAATCCGCACCGCGCTTTCCGATCCCGATAGCGCCTGGGCGGAGTTTTGGCGGTTGCTCGTGCGCGAAAAGAAGTCCGATAAGTCGTCGCGCGGGGCATCCGACCGCAAGGGCGTGCGCTTTGCCGGCCGTCAGATCGTCTTGACGGTCGACGTCACCCCGGAACCGACGCCGGGCGCGCCGTTGCGGAACATCTGGCTGAAATTTGTCGATCTGCTTTCGGCAGACGATCAGCTTAAGACGCAAAAGGACCTGTTCGTTGCACTCGCGACCGGCGGCGCGACGGATTGGAGTGAATTTAAGCGGCTGCGCTCCGCTCTCGGTCTGTCGCAGAGCATGGCCGGGGCGCTTCGCCTGGGACCGCTGCCGACAATCGCTCCGGACGCGCCAAACTTCGCAGCCGACGTCAAAACCGACGTCGACGATCAGGTATCGGTGCCGGAAGGCTACGTTCCGCTGGGGGCGCAATGAATACGCTCGCCGATATATTCGCCGATCACCGCCACCGCCTCGAAGAACTTGAACGACGGATGGAATTTCGCGAGTGGACGGGGAAAATATCGGACGTCGACGTTCAAAAAGGCCTCGCCCGCGTGCAATTCGACGTCGACGAGGAAACAGGCCAACCGTTCAAGTCGCCGTGGGTGCCTTGGAAAGAGCTTGCGATGGGCGGCATCAAAACGCATTTCCCGCCCGTCGTCGGCGAGCAGGTGAAATTCGTTTCGCAGTCCGGCGATATCACCGACGGTTACATCGATTTCTCGATCCCGTCGAACGACAACAAGCGGCCTCACGACAAGGCAAACGAGGCCGTGATCGCGATCGGCAACACGCGCCTGCTGATGACCGGCGACAAAACCACAATCACGTCCGCAACGATCGTGCTCGAAGGTGACGTTCACCTCGGCGGGGAAGGCGGACAGCTTGTTCACCGCAAAGGCGACGTCGATAGCGCAGGCGACGTTGCCGAAACGTCCGCGACGAAGGTCTACGCAGTCTAACAGGAGCACCACATGGCGAAGCCCGCACCAGCACCCGCAAAGCCGGAAAAGCAGCTTTACGAATTCACCGAGGATTCGTGGTTCAACAACACGTTTTACCGCAAGGGCCAGCAGAAGAAGTTCTATCCGGCGCAGGTGCAGTTCCAATTGCACGCTATGAAGCTCGTCGCGCCTGAAATGACTTCACAGAGCTAACCGTGGCGGACAGCATCGGCATGGACCGGCGGACGGGCCGAGTCCTCATCGATTGGGCGCATGTCTGCCAGTCCATCGCCGACATTCTCACCACGTACAAGCTCACGCGCGTCATGCGCCGCGACTACGGCTCGGACAATCCGCTTCTGGTCGACAAGCCGATGACGGACGCGTCGCTGATTAAGTTCTACGTCGCGACTGCTGATGCACTCGATCGTTGGGAGCCGCGTTTTGCGCTCGATACTGTGTATTTCACAGCGGCGAGTCGCGACGGCCAGACGACTTTGCGCCTTGATGGCACCTATCTGCCGCGCGGCCACCTTGGCGACCGCACGCCGGCGACGATCCCCGATCGGTCGGTGACATTGCTTCTCGTTGACGACGGTTGGATCCCCGCAACATGACCCGATTTGCCGCGACTGCTATCAATCTGTCCGAACTCGGTCCACCTCCAGTCGTCGAAGTACTCGCTTTCGAAGACATTCTGGCAGAAGTGAAAGCGGATCTCGTTTCGCGCTGGCCGGATTTCAACGTCGGCACGCTCGAAAGCGATCCCGTTGTGAAGGTTCTGGAAGTGCTCGCCTATCGCGAAATCGCGTTGCGCGCACGCGTGAATGATGCCGCCCGCGCCGTGATGCTTTCGGAATCGAAGGGCGGCGATCTCGATCACCTGGGGCTGTACTACGGCGTCGTTCGCCTCGATGGCGAAACCGATGACGAATTGCTGCGCACGCGCATTCAGGAGGCACCCGAAGCCTTCAGTTCGGCCGGGCCGCGCGGCGCCTACATCTTCCATGCGCGCTCGGCATCGTCCGATGTGATCGACGCCGACGCTGTCAAATACGTCGATAGCCTCGGCCGCGTGCAAATTCACGTCTTCGTTCTGGTCCGCACGGGGGCCGACGTCGACGCAGTGTTGCAGTTGGTGCGGACGCGGCTTGCCCAGGAGAACGTCGGGCCGTTGACCGACGATGTGCTGACGCTCGCGGCTACGCCGATCAATTTCAACGTCGAGGCGGTGCTCGAAATCGGGCGCGGTCCGTCGCCATCGGTCGTCGTCCAGAACGCCCAGACGGCGCTGACGAAGTACATCGCCGATCGGCGCAAGATCGGTCTTAGAGCTACGACGTCGGGAATTTCTGCGGCGCTGACGGTGGGCGGCGTTGAAAAGGTGCGGCTGGCATCCCCAACCGCCGATATCACCCCGCCTGACGGCGGCTTTCCCGAAGCCGTGACGATCACGATCACGAGCGAGGTCATCGGATGACGGACATTCCGCGCGCACTTCACCTGCTGCCGGAGACGTCAACCGACTTCGAGAAGGCACTGAGCGCTACGACTGCGCGCATAGACAAGGTGCCCACGCCGTTGCGCGACCTTTGGCGTTGGGATACGTGCCCGACGCCGTTGTTGCCGTGGCTTGCGTGGGCGCTCGGTGTCGATTTCTGGATCGATAGCTGGCCGGAAGAAAAAAAGCGGTGGGTGATCAAGAATTCGTTCGCCTTGAAGCGGATGAAGGGCACCCTTGGCGGCCAGCGCGCATACATCGACCTCGCGGGCTCCGAACTTTACCGTTGGGTCCGCCCTCCGGCCAAGAATTTCCTCGGGGCATCGACGACGCCGGCCGAGCGCGAGGTCTTTCTCGAAAAACTGCCGCAGATCCGGCTCTTTCCATATCGGCGCGAAGGGAAAGCGGGCTTCCGTGCTTTCTGGCGGGGAAAACACGGCAAATTTTTCCGTGACGAGGGCGGAAAGCCAGACTGTTTCGCGTGCGACGTCGATCGAGGCACGAAGCAAACGACGCGCGCGCTGTACGTTTACGGGCCGGTGACGAAAGAGTTGACCTGGGCTGCGCTGTCCGACAGCGGCGAACAGGTGATGATCCCGGCGACGGCGCGTCGGTCGATCTTCACGACGAGCTTTATGGGCAACGGATTTTTCCGAAAGAGCGACTCGGAAAGCCGGATCATTACGCTCGACGTCGATCGCACAAGCGCTGTCGAGCAATTGCTCTATCGTTTTCCGGTCGTTCCGAAACTGACGCCGGTCAGCGTCATTCCAACGCGCCTCGGCGAAAAGGGATTCGCGCCGCGGTCCGTCATGTGCGGCACGCCGATCGGCGCGCCGAACAGGCTTGTCTTCGAGGGAGCGTTTCCGAAGCCGATGCCTGCGTTGCCGAACGGCGCATCGCGCAACGGCAAGCGCTATTTCGTACCGAGCGGCTCGAAATATCGAATTTACGATGTGGTTTATCTGAGCGACCCGGATCAGCCGCAAGTCGGCCGCGGCGCGCACAACTTCATGGGCCATGTGCGCTTCGGCATTCCGAACTTCACCGCCGAATTGACGGTCGTGGTGCCCGGCAAGCGCCCCAAGTGGGCGGCTGATCGGTTCGTCGGCGGCTACTTCTACAAGGCTCCGAAAGAGAACCTGCAGAATACCGTCACGGCGATGAATACGGCGCGAAGCCTTCGCGACACCGTCCTTCTAGACACCGAGGTCGCCCGCCCGCTCAGGATCGGTACGCCGCTCTTTTTGGGCAACGATTTGATCCTCGGCCAGTACACCCGATCCTAACAGGAGAAGAAAGCTCATGGAGCGCCTAGTCAATTTTCGCGACAATCAGGAACAGCAGGCCGACGATCACAATAATCTGCAGGCCTACGTTCGGGAGTCCTTCGATGATCTCGTTTTCGATGCCATCGAAAACAACAGGGCCTATGCGGGCTTCGACAGCACGGCGACGGCCACCACCGAGGTAACGTCGCAGCCGGGCCGCCTTTACGCAAACGGCGCCGTCCATATCCAACTCGATGCGGTGAAGACGGAGCTTTTCACGTACCTGCCGACGGTCACGAAAAAGAAAGTCGTGCTCGTCACCTGGGCGAGCGAGACAGGCGAACTTCAGGTCGAAGGTCGCGACTTCCTGATCAACGTCGATACCGGCGAAACGCAGCCGAAGTCGGTGCCGATGGAAAGCCGTCGCGTTGCGAACGTAAGCCCGCGCGCCGGCGTCGAAAGCCCTGACCCGCAGTTGCCGCCGATCGCCGACACCGAATTGGCGTTCGCAATCGTCACGCTCAACCCCAACGGAATCGAAAGTGTCGAAATGGTCGCCGAGAACCGGCTGCCGCGCCTTTCCGACGTAGCCGATCAGCTCAAGCTCATCATCGACTGGAAAGAGATCACGGAGCCGCGCATCACGACGATCGCGTCGGACATTACGAACCTCGCGAACCAGGTCAACGGTGTCGCTAACAACCGCGATCTGTTCAATCTCTTTGCTGACGTCGCCCGTCTTAAGGAGATCGCCGAGCTTCCCGACGATTATGCGGCCTATGGAGCCGATCGCTTTCTGACGACGGATGAGTCCGATACCACGAACGTCAACTTTCTGGCGAAGGTCGAGGAAGGCATTCGCTTTTCCGATGCAAACGCCGGGCTTTCTGAACTCAACGTGTTCTCGGCGTTCGATCCGAACCAGAGCATCACGAACGGCCTCTTGCTGCCCGCCTATGACAACGTCACCCGCCTGAACATCACCGGCTATTCCGGCGAGGTTTCGATCAGCCAGTACGGCTATCAGACGGTCAGCGTGGTGCAAAAGATGATGTCGCGCCAGCGCATCCGTTACGGCACCACATATACCTATTGCACGAATAGCGCGTGGTGGCGGTCCGGCAGCTACGATCCGGTGACGCACATCTTCACGCGCAACGGCGAGACGTTTCTCGTGCTTTCCGGCGACACGTCGAAGAATCACCAGATGATCCGCTTGGAGCAATTCTGGGTCGATACCTACGAAGAGCCTTATTGGGATTACGTCGTCAATAATCTGTCTATCACCGGCGCGCTCGTCGCTCAGTCGTTCCTGAACTCGCAGGACGGCTGGCTCACTCAGGTCGGTTTCTATCTGACCCGCAAGGCCGCCAACGGCAACATCACACTGACAATCGTCGAGACGACGAACGGCGCGCCGGATCTCACCAAGGCGGTCATGAGCGCGACCGTCGATTACGCCAAGCTGAAGGTTTATCCGGCGCAGACGTTGGTCGATGTGCCGCCAACCTATTTAAAGGCCGGCACGCGCTATGCGCTCGTCATCACCACGAACGCGAACCACTGGATCGCGATGGCGTCGGGGAATTCCTACGCGCAGGGCACGTTTTTCTATTCGACCGACGGGGCATTCTATCAGGGCGATCTGACCAAAGACGCGATGATCACGCTGAATTTCGCCTCGTTCGACAACCCACGCGTCGTCATTACCATGCAACCGCTGCAGTTGGACGGCGGTATCGCGGCGATCGACATTAACGCCGACATGATCGTCTCGGCGGCGTGCCAGCTTGTCTTCGAGGTGCAGGTCAACGGCAATTGGATTCCGTTGAGTTCAGTCAACACTCAGGCTCTGATCGGGCTACCTCCGCTGCTGCCGCTGCGCGCCGTCTTCGTCGGCACCAGCGATATCATGCCGGGCCTGAAGCTGGCGGGCTCGCAGGTGCTCGTCTCGCGTCCGCGGACTGTGCTCAAGCATATCTCGACCGAATGTCAGCGCGTGTCGACGACGACGGTTCGCGTTCAGGTTCGCTATGAGAACTGGAACACCGCTAATCATACGATCGCCTGCTCGCTGCTCGTCGGTGCGGCCTTCGATACGGTTGAGACGGCGGACGTGACGGAAACCGTTGTCGAAAGCGATTACGCCATCCACCGGACCTATACGTTCAATCTGGCGGCGGCCCACGACAGCTTTAAAATCGTTTTTGACGGCACCACGTCGTCTGCGCTTGACGTGTTCCACGTCTCCGAGCGCGTCGACGTTGAATTCGCATAAGCGGGCGCGGCAGCGTTTCCCGTCACTCGAACACTCTCAACATTTGGAGAATCCCTAATGGCTAAATCACCGGCCAATGCGACGCCTGCTGCTCAGGCGACGGAAGTTAGCATCGCACTGCCGATCCAGCCGGACGCCTTCTACAAGGTGAAGGTCAATCGCGTGGCGACGATCGGCAACCACAAGATTCGACCAAGCGGCGACTACACGCTCAAAGGCCGCGCCGTGACCGCTCTCGGCGATGCGGTGAAGTCTTACACCCTCACCATGCCCGAAGGCTGACGCGAACCGCAGAAAACACTTCGGCTCACAGAGGCAAGTCATGAACAGGTTCGACGGTCAGTATAAACTGCGGCTTCGGGACAACATCGGCAATCCCGACGTTCTAAATTTCCGCTTCCAGGATATCGACAAGCGCGTCGGCTCGCTCGAAGACGTCGACAAAACCTGGGAAGCCGCAGTCGATAAGCTCAACAAGACCGGATCGGAGCAGGTCAACGCCGCCCTCGCGCCGGTCTATGCGCGCATTCAGGCGTTCGCGAGCCTTAACACGGTGTTCTCGGCCCGGTCATCGACCGAGATCCCGCTCGAAGAAGGCCGCGTGACGTTGATTGTCGACGCCGACGACCGGACGTATTTCGCGCCAGCGGCATACATTTCCGGCTTCGTCTTTAACGATCTGAGCCGGGCGTGGCTTGGCAAGACGGTCAGTTACGACAGTACGACGGGGGCGCTCGAAGTCGATATCGACCGCGTGACCGGTGTGGGGCAGGGCGCGAACTGGCAGATCCACGCGGCCTCTGCGACGGACAACGCCTCTGCCGCCGCGGCTGCCGCGCAAGCCGCGGCCACTGCGACTACCGCGTCGGATGCCGCCGTCGCCGCTGCGGCCACGATCGGCGAGAAGACGACGCTTGCGACGACGGCCGCTACCGATGCCGTCGCCGCTCGTGATGCCGCGGCATCGAGCGCGACTCTCGTCTCGCAGATCCGCGCTGCCGTCCAGTCGATGAACGACGAGGTGCGCGCCAATTACTCGGCCTTCAACGAGCGCTATCTCGGTGCCAAGGCGGCAGACCCGATGAAAACCAATTCGGGTGCGGCGCTTACGAACGGCATCTTGTATTACAACACCACCGTCGGCGAGATGCGCATTTTCAAATCCTCGATCGGCGGTTGGGTGGCCGCCTATATCTCAGCACCGGACACGCCGGTCACGACAGTATTCGGCCGGGATGGTGTCGTTGGGGCGGCAGACGGCGACTATAACGCCGCGCAAATCGTTGTCGATCCGAGCGAGAACATCACTTCGACGCGCGTCGCCGCGGCGCTTGAAGAAATTGCCGCCGCCGCCGCAGCGAAGGCGAGCCCTGCGACGACGCTGGCCGGTTACGGTATCACCGACGCCTACACTAAGGATGAAATCGACGTCGCAATCGGCGACGGCATCACGGACAAAGCCGACAAGGCGACGACGCTCGCGGGTTACGGCATCGCAGATGCCTATACCAAAGACGAAATCGACACGGCTGTTTCAAGCAAAGCCGACGCATCCGCGGTCTACACCAAAGGCCAAGTCGATACCGCCTTGAGCGGCAAAGCCACCAAGGCGACGACGCTGGCCGGTTACGGCATTGCCGACGCGTACAAGAAAAGCGAAGTCGACACGGCAATGAACTCGCTTTCTGGTTCAATCGCCACGGGACTCGGCAACAAGGCAGACAAAGCGACGACGCTCGCAGGCTACGGCATCGCCGACGCATACAAGAAGTCGGAAGTCGATAGCGCGCTTCAGGGAAAAGCGAATGCGACGGACGTAACGACCGCCCTTGCCGGAAAGCAGGCCACTCTCGGCTTTACGCCGCTTGATGCCGCCGCCTACACGGCCGCCGACGTCATGGCGAAAGTAAAAGCGAATGACGGTTCCGGAAGCGGTCTCGACGCCGACACTTTAGACGGGCTGCACGCGGCATCCTTTTACAGCAACGCCTCTCAAGTCGGCGCAGCGATGGTCAACCTCGGTCTTGGCGGCATCGGCACGTATGGCTTTTTCAATGGCCCGATGGGCGGCGCTGGCGCGACGGTCGCGGGTAGCACGCTGTCGTGGGCGGATGGCGACAACGAATGGACGGGCACGCATCCGACCGGAACTTGGCGGCGGTGCGGCTACATCGCCGATAGTGACGACACAACACTCTTTCAAAGGATCGCGTAATGTCCGATCAAGCTGCCTCCCCCGGCGCAGACGATGGCGCACAGATCGAAATCCAAAATCCAACGTACAACCTGCGGGGCACGATCGACTGCACCATCATTCATCCGGTTCATGGTCCATTGCCCTTTACCGCGAGCCCAGACGACGATGAGCCGTTCGGCCGTGAGATCTACGCGCGGGCGGTCGCAATGGGGCCGGCGTCCTTTGTCGCTTCACAGGATGATCTGATCGCGTACGCAGATCAGAAACACGCTGCCGTTATGGCCGGCGGATGCGTGATCAACGGTGTCCCGGTGGCGACGACGATCCGCGGTATGACGCTGTTGAATGGCGCTGTTTCGCGTGCGGAGAAAAACCCAAGCGCGATCGCCAATTGGGTCGTCGGGCCGGATCAAACCATTGCGCTGGACGCGGCGACGGCAATCGCTCTCGGCCTCGCAGTCGGCGATTGGATCCAAACAACTTACGATGCCCTTTCAGCGATTTATGCGCAGATCCGCGCGAGCACCATCACGACATTCGCGCAGATCGATGCTGCGCAATGGCCTTCGAACACCTGATCCAACATAGAGGAACGAAACATGGCCTTTATCTCTGACACCGCTCTCGATGCTGCGCTCGCAAAGATCAAGACAGCGACTCGTCTCGACATTTGCTCGGCTGAGCCGACGACCTACGCCGATGCTACGGGCACCGACTCGCTCGGCAACAAGACCGGCATCGCCATCGGCAACCCGGCCGACCGCGCTCCGGATGGCCGGAAAGTGACAGTCGCCGCGATCGCCGATGGAGCCGTGACGGCAACGGGTGAGGCGGCGTTCTGGGCGATCTCCGACGTCGCCAACAGCATCTTGCTCGCAACCGGCTCGATCAGCGATCCGCAGGAAGTGACGAACGGGAACGTGTTCACGCTCGCTGCCTTCGACGTCGGCATCCCGGACGCGGCGTAAGTCCGCTTCGCGCATCTAGGAATACAGCGGCAGTCGAGGTGAGATATGGCGACCGACAAACTTGAAGTCGGTGAAGGAACGTCCGGCAAATTCGTCGCGACAAATACCATCACCGAGGACAGCGTAACGAAGCATATCGAGCGCGTGTCTCTAAACGAAGCGGACGGCTCGGCCGTCCGTTTCAGAAGCTCAACACCATCGCTCACGAGCGTGGCGGCGGCGACCGCAAATAGGCAGATCCTTGCGGCGAATGCGGCTCGCGTCGGCTCAATGATCATGAACGAGTCGACGGCGACGCTCTATCTCGCGCTCGCGACGGCTGCGTCTCTGACAGCCTACACGGTGCAAATACCGCCCGGCGGCTACTATGAAACGCCTTTCGGCTATCAGGGCGCGATCTACGGCATTTGGTCGGCGGCCAACGGCTACGCCCGCGTGACGGAGTTGACCTGATGGCGCTCTATAATCCGCTGCTAACGCTCGTCGCGAACATCTGGAAAAAGCAGCAGTCCTTTTCGCTGGTGGCGCTCACAGATGCGGCGAACATCGCGTGGGACGTCGCGGGGGCGCAGAAAGCCAAGGTGACGCTTGGCGGCAATCGAACCATCAACGCGGTCTCGAATGCTGTCGAGGGCACCACGTATCTTCTCTGGGTTATTCAGGACGCCACCGGCTCGCACACGCTGACGTGGGCGACGACGGGGACGGGGTCGTTCGATTTCGGCACAGCCGGCGCGCCGACGCTAACGACGGCGGCGAGCAAGGCTGATCTTTTGCAATTCGAAGCGGTGACGATCGGCGGAACGCTGAAACTGCGCTTCGTGGGCATCGCGAAAGGGTACGGCTGATGATCGCGACGTTCCCCATGGTCGGGCAGGGGCTCACTGCGCCATCTGCGGCGCCGGCCATCATCGGGGCTACGCAGTCCGGCGGCGCATCATCAAGTGCCTGGGCCGCTTGGCCCGATGACATACAGCCGGGCGACTTGATCGTGTCGTTTGTCGGGGCTCGCGGCGCTGCAAACAACATGGTTATGCATTCGGACGTTGGCTTTCTGACGCAACTGCATGGCCCAGATTTCAAACAGACCGACGACGGCTACATCGCGTCGTGGATATTCTATCGCTTCTGCGATGGGTCCGAGGATGGCGGCACATCGTATAGTGGCGATGGCGTGTCGCGCATCGGTATCTCGTACATTCTGATCCGTCGCGCCGATCCTGCCGCACCATTCGGAACGATTGCCACGGCGAGCGGCGACGATCCTGATGAGCGCGTTCCGGTAACGGTCAATGTCGCAGCCGATGGCGCCCTCGTTCTGGTGTTTTCCGTAGGTTATGACAACTGGTTCAACGAAGTCTCAGACGACGTGCCGGGCATCGACACCGTTATAACGACGGGTGAGGCTGCGATGGGCATCTACTCTGCGACGCCGCCGGCGGGGTCTTACACCTCTCCCGTCATCCCTCAGGACACATCCGACAACCCGCAAAATCTGCAAACAGCGTTCGTGATCTATTCGACGGCGCCATAAGCGAGGCACATCGTGGCATCTACGACCTACACCCTCAACGGCGCGACCTTAACGCCCGGCCAGCCATTTGTTGAAAGCGGCATTGCATATCCCGCGAATTGGCTGGCGATCGCATCCAACGACGATTTGGCGGCGCATGGGATCGTAAAAACCGTAGTGCCCGATCCAGACCCAACACCGGAAGAAATCAAAGCTCGGCTCGTTGCTGTTGCCGATCGCAAGATCCTTGCTCTCCAAGCGTCGGGCGTGACGATCAACGGTGTCGCGGTAGAGACCACCGAAAAAGGCCTGATCATGATCGGCGGCGCCGCGCAGCGCGCTGACAAAGATCCAAACGCCGTCTGCCACTGGACCATCGCGCCGGGGGTGGACGTCGATCTCAATGCTGAGACAACGACCGCACTGGGACTTGCTGTCAGCAATTGGGTCGATGCGGGATACGTCACGCTTCGCGCGGTCTACGCGGCGATCGACGCCGGGACGATCACGACGCCAGCACAAGTCGAGGACCCGACGACGGTTGGCGTTATGGGTTGGCCTGTGGCGACGATCACGACTTGATGCGCCGAAATTCCTGCTCTTGTAGGGCCTGAGCATGTTCCTACTGTTTTTCTCGCCTGACAAAGCGACGGTCGTTGACCTTGCGGCCGATGGCATCGTTGCTTCGCCGCCTTCAGTCGGCGCTCCGGGCTTGGGCCAAAATCACGCGCTACATGCGAGCGCTGTTTCGTCGAGAAGTCCAGTCGTCGGCAGCCCAGCGACGGGACAGCGGCACGATCTCGTTGCACGATCGGTCGCATCCGCCGCTCCCGTGGCAGATAGCGTCACGCTCGGCCAGAAACACGCGCTGGCGGGCTTGTCGATTGGCGCAGGCCCACCTGTAGCGGCACAGCCCGCCATCGGCCAGCGACACGCGCTCGACGCCAGAGAACTTACGACAGCAGCGCCGAGCGTCGGCGTCCCGGCGATGGGCGTTCGAGGCGAGCTTGTCGCGGATAGCATCGCGGCGGGAATCCCGGCGGTTGGCAGCCCGGCAATGGGACAGCGACACGATCTCTCCGCTCTCTCGGTCGCGTCCGCCGCTCCGGTGGAAGATAGCGTCACGCTCGGCCAGAAACACGCGTTGGCGGGCTTGTCGATTGGCGCAGGCACACCTGCAGCGGCACAGGCCGCCATCGGCCAGCGACACGCGCTCGATGCCAGAGACCTTACGACAGCAGCGCCGAGCGTCGGCGTGCCAACGATGGGCGTTCAAGGTGAGCTTGTCGCGGATGGCATCGCGGCGGGAATCCCGGCGGTCGGCAGCCCGGCAATGGGACAGCGGCACGATCTCTCCGCTCTCTCGGTCGCGCCCGCCGCTCCCGTAGCGGATGGCATTACTCTCGGTCAGAAACATGCCCTGACGGCTTCGTCGAATGACGCCGGTGCACCTACGGCGGGGCGGCCCGTCATCGGCCAGCGCCATGCGCTCGCGGCGCAGAAAATCGTTGCTAAATCGCCCGCCATTGATCGGCCGGTTCTGAGGCAGACGAACAAGCTCACCGCGGTCGAGACCACGGCCGGCGCGCCCGTCGTCGGATCTCCGACGCTGGGGAAAGTTCCCGTCCTTGAGGCGTCGTCGATTGCATCCGGTGCGCCGAGTGTCGGAGCGCCCGCACTCGGCCGCATCGTAAAGCTTCGCGCTGCGAATCTTGCGGGCGGCGCCCCGATTATCGTTCCGCCCGACCTGCGCCAGCGCCATGCGCTTGCGGCGCAGGGCATCGAGTTCGGATTTGTGATGCCCAGGCCGGTGCTCGGTGCGCCGACTGCCGGCCTGATCATTTCGGTTACGGCTGGGCTCAAAACATCGCCGTTCACGGCGACCGCAAAAGTCGGCTTCACGCGCGCCGACGTAACGATAGAGGTCAAATTGTGATTGACGTTCCGATCAAGACGCGGGCCGGCGACACGGTCGTTATCGACGTTGCCGTCGTCGACGAAGACACCGGCGCGCCAATCAATCTCTCAACGGCAATTCTGCGCTGGGGGATCAGGCCGCGCCTGATCGCGGGCGGCCGAACGGTTTCCAAGTCGTCTCTACCGAACGACGGAATCGTGATCATGGGCGCGTCCTCCAATGTCGCCCGCGTGACTGTGCCGAAGGGCGAGTTGCCCGCTGGCAAGTGGACGCACGAACTTGAGGTGACGCTCGCATCCGGAGCGAGCCTAACCGTCGCCTCTGGCAATCTCGACGCCGACCCGGCGGTGTTCCCCGCCTAACCCTAACCGACAATCTGAAACGCCAATCAGGCCGCCTTTGCAGGGCGGCCTTTTTTTTCACCTGCAAGGAGCCCACACGATGGCAGTCGACATTTCTTTCCACCACGGCACGCGCACGTTCGAAGTCAACGAGGACGTGATCAGCATCCGCACGTCGCAGTCGGCGGTCATCTCGCTACACGGCACCGCGCCTGACGCCGACGAGGACACGTTCCCGATCGACATGCCCGTCCTCATCAAGGGTGCATCGAACTACTCGATCGCCGATAAGCTCGGGACGACGGGCACGCTCCGCAAGGCGCTCGATGCCATCTTCGATCAGGGCGGCGACAGTCGCCTCGGTGCCTACGTGTACGTCACGCGGCACGAGCAGGGGCAGACGAGCCAAGAGACGCTATCGAACATTGTCGGCGATGGCCCGACCATGACCGGCGTCCACGCGGCGTTCAAAATCGAAGGTCTTTATGGCCGCAACCTCGGTCCGCGGATCTTCATTGCGCCGGGCTTCACGCAGGCGCTGGCCTCGGACGGCGTCTCTGCCATCGCCGTCACTGCACCGGGCGAGAACTACGGCCCGGATACGACGTTGACCGTCGTCGGCGGCAGCGGTCATGGAGCAGAACTCACGCCGATCATTGTCGAGGGTGCATTCACCGGCGTCGCCATCGTCAAGCCGGGCTGGGGTTACCAGTCTGGGGAGGATGCGCCGACGATCCAAGTCAGCAACGCCGGTGCCGGCGCTGGCGTCACGTTTCAGGTCACGATCGGCACCGTGGGCAATCCCGTCGCCCACGAACTCGAAGGCATTTGCTCTCAATTGAAGGCCGTGGCTTTCATCGACGGTCCGAACACGACCGACGACGCGGCCGTCATCACGCGCGAAAAGTACGGCACCGATCGGTTCATGATCTGCGATCCGCAAGTACAGGTCTATGACACCGATCTCGACGCTTACGTTCCGGAGCCGTCATCGGCGCGCTTCGCGGGCGTCCAGTGCCGCGTCGACCGCGATCAGGGCTTCGTCAAGTCGGTATCGAACGAGCTGATCTACGGCATCGATGGCGTCACGCGGCCGATCGTGTACGGCAACCAGACTGATTACCTCAACGAAAATTGCGTCTCCACGATCGTAAATTTCGGCGAGGGCTATCGCACCTGGGGCAACCGCACGACGGCCAACACGTTCCTGTCGGTCCGCCGCACGCGTGACTTTGTGAACGAGGCGATCGAGAAGGCTTATCTTGAGTTCGTCGACAAGCCGCTCACCGAAGCCAATCTCAAGTTTCTCGTTGAAAGCGCCCGCGCCTTCCTGCGCACGCTCGAAGCCGAGGGCTACTTGCTGCGCGGTTCGGACGTGTGGCTCGATGAGGAACTGAATGCGCCGACCGAGCTTCGTCAGGGCCGCGTGACGCTGTCCATCAAGTACGAAGTGCCGCCGCCGATGGAAGATATCCGCATCGAAGCCTACCAGAACATTCAAGCTTACACGCTGCTGCTGCAGCGCGTCGGCGCGGCGATCGAAGGCGGTTCGATCTCTCTGAGCACGAGCACGAGCATCGGCTCAAGCGCCACCTAACAACTAGCGCGGTCGGCGCTCTCGTCGGCCACCTTTCACATCTACCGGCAACAATCGAACACAGGAGTTTCACGCAATGGCGAGTGAACGGCCGCGCTATTTGATGCGCAACGCTACGCTCTGGGTCAACCGCATCAGTCAGATCGGGCAGGCGAGCGAAATCGGCTTCCCATCTCTCAAGCGAAAGATGGAGAAGGTTTTCAACGCGGGTATGGAAACCGAAATCGAAGTTCCGATGGGCTATGAGGCTCCGGAGCTTGGTTTCAAAATGACGAGCTTCGACCCGGCCGTGCTGACGTTGTTCGGCCTCGCGATCGGCGTCGAGACGGAATACATGGCGACCGGCGCTCTCGTCGACGACGATGGCACCACGCATTCTGCGGTGGCCTACTTCCGCGGCATGCTGAGCGAATTGACGCCGGACGCTCACAAGCGCGGCGACGTGGCGAACGTCGATTACAAAATGTCGTTCCGCTACTACAAGCTCGAGATCGACGGCCAGCCGATCTACGAAATCGATCCGTTCGAGATCAAGATCGGCGGCGTAAGCCAAACGCAGAACATCCGTCGCGCCTTGCTCGTGAGCTAATCTAAACCGCAGTCACCAAACCAAAAGGTCCGGCAGGGGAAGCCGGGCCTTTTTCATTTTTGAGGGAGAGACACTATGACGACCAAACGTACCGGCCTCGTCGCCGCCACACAGGAACCTGCGCAGGAATCGACCGCCGGGGCGCTATTGCCGCTTTCGCGGCCGATCAGCGACGGGGCGCAGATCTGGAACGAACTCACGATCAAGGAGCCGACGCTCGCCGATCACATCATGTCGGATCAGAAGCCGGAAGGCATGGCCCAAGTCATTGCGCTTTATGCGATCGTCTCAGGCGTGCCCGAGGAAGCGATCCGCCGGATGAAGACGCAGGATTCTCGAAAGCTTCAGGCGATCATCGAGCAGCGCGCAGAGGATGCGCCGGAACCGATCACCGAAGCAGACGGCGCTACGTTCACGCTTCTGCATCCGATCGATGCCGGCGGCCGGAAAGTCACCACGATCACGCTGCGCGAGCCAGACCTTGAGGCCGGCATTGCTATCGAGAAGGTCAAGGGCGGTCCCAATCAGGTCACTGCAGCGTCGATCGCCGTTCTGTCTGGGCTCACCATCCCGGTTATCGCCAAGCTTCAAATGAAAGACGTTTGGCGGATGGAGGAATGGCTGCTCCCTTTTCTCAACGATACCGACCCGATGCCGGATGGCGAAATATAGCCGTCGCTCTCTGCGACGGCCTGCACTCGTCGATCTCGGACGTGCTTCGCATCAAGCTCGATGATGCCTTCCAATGGATTGAAGCCGTCAACTTCTATCGGAAACCTCCTGACGAATAGAGGCCCTCGTGGCTAATCTTAGTTCACGGCTCGTTATTAGCCTGACCGATCGCGTATCGGGTCCGGCGAAGAACATCGCCACTTCTCTGAAGCAATTGCGCAGTCGGGCCACGACGAGCTCGTTCCGCGTTATGCGCGAGGAAGCCGGACGTGCTCGCGAGCACTTCCGGTCGCTGGCGACGACGACAGCCGCCGCCGGCGTGGGCCTCTATGCCTTCATGCAATCGACTAAAAATTTTAACGAGTCGAAGTGGGGTTACGGCTTCGCACGTCTCTCCGATTACATGAAGGACGGGAAAACAGACTGGGCGGCGTGGCGAAAGGATATGGACGCCACGGCGAAAAGCGCTCGCGCACTCGCGACGCGCATTGGCACGACCGCCGATGAAACGATGAAGGCGCGTGAGGAAGTGCAGAAGGTCGGCCTATCTGGACCGGCTGCAGACTCCGTATGGAAAGCCGCGCTCGGACTTCACATGACCGAGCCCGAGGCGTTGGCGTCCGGAGACGCCGTGCAGTTCATGAACGCAATCTACAACGCCTACGCAAAGCAGCGCGAAGCTCTTGCGAAGAAGATGGGTAAAGACGCTAACGATCCAGGCTTCATTGACGCTTGGATTAAGGGCATCGCCGGAAAGGTTGCGGTCGCCGGCGCCGCCAGCGCGCTCGGCCCTGGCAGCATCATCGAGGGCATGCGCCAGTTCGCGCCACAGTGGGCGTCGATGGGAATTTCGCCGGAGTTTGCGCTGGCAGCGCTTGCGCACGGCTCAAACTACGGATTCGGCGCTTCGGAACTCGGGACGTCCTTTAAGTCGATGGCGGCGCATGTCATCAAGCCGACCGCTGCGGGGCTGAAGGCGCTTGATGCGCTAGGCATCAATCGCGCCAAATATACAGACGGCGTCGCCGCCTATCCGGGGAAAGCCACGCAGCAGTTAAACAGTCTGCTAGGCGGCGGTCTTAGCAAACGGCAGAAGGCATGGGTCGAGAGGCAGCTAAAGCACGCGCAAGAGAAAGGGATTACGGCTAGCCCAGAATTCCAGCAGAACCTGACGAACCGGCTGATGAAATATCGCGGTTTGACGACGGAGGCCGATCGCGAGTCGGTTCGAAATGCAGTCGCAAACTCCGTGACGACGACCGGCTCAAATTTCGATCTTCAGGGTTTCATCAAAGAGCTGGTCGATAAAAAGGCCGGTCCTGGCGCATTGATGGATATCTTCGAAGGCAAGCACTATGCTCGTGATACGCCAATTTTTCAGTATTACGACAAGCTATACGCGCTCTTTCAGCAGCTTCAATCCGTAGACGGGTCGTTCCTCGACAACGCTATGAGTGCCCGAAAGGATTCTGAGGCAGGCACTGCCGATCAGGTCGCCGGCGCGTGGCAGGAATTGCAGCTAAAGTTGCAGGACACTGGCGCGATCGAGAAGGCGAAAGGCGCGATTATTGATCTCTCGACCGCCATCGGTGCACTCCCTGGCACCGTAACCACGGCGATCGGCGGGCTGCTTCTAGCAGGCTTAGTGGCTGGTCCGCTCCTGGCGTTAGGAGGGTTGGCAAAGGCAGGCGGTCGCGCGGCGGTCGCCGGTGCGCGCTGGCTCGGCTGGGGCGGCGCAGCGGAGGGTGCCGCCGGTGGCGCTGCGTTATTCAGCATGAAAAACTGGAAGGCAGGTTCGGCCGCCGCGAAAATCGCGAGCCAAAGAATGATCCTCGGAATGACCGGCGCGCGCGGCGCGTTGGCTTCCGACCTTATGATCGCCGGCATGGGCGCTGCTGGCGCGACCGCCGCCACAACGACCGGCCGCAGCCTGCTGGCGCGCGCTGGCGCGCTTCTGATCCCTGGGCTCGGCTATGTCATGCTAGGCGCGTCTGCTGGCACCGGTATCTATGCTGCGTACAAGGACTATCAGAAAACCGGCAGCGTCCTGAGCGCCATCAAAGCGTTTGGGTGGGGCTTCCTCACAATGGGGATGGGCGGGGACGCTCAAGCGGCTGAAGCTCCGAATGGCGGTGCACAAGGGCAGAACGGCCCGGCAGCCAGCGATCAGGTCATAGCGATCGCGCGACAGACTGCCGATCAAATTCGTTCGATCTTCGCGGGCGTCAATCTCTCGGCGGAAGGCCAGCGCCTCATGGAAAGCCTTGCCGCTGGCATGCGCGCGGGTATTCCCGCCGTTCAGTCCGCCGCATCGAGCGCACAGGCCGCGGCGGCCGCGAATGCGCTCCGCGGTGCTTATCACGACGGAGCACGCTGATGGCAGCACAAGGTCCGACGCCGATGGCGCTGGGGGGCTTTGCCTTCCGCGCGCTCGGGTTCTCGTTCAACACGCAGGAGATCGACCTCGATACCCCGTGGGCGGAAATCGAAGTCTGTTACCGGCTGACCGCCCTACAATGGACAGGCCCACGCGACGATCGCTTCGCGATCAAGGGCATCGTGTTCGAGGAAGAATTCGGCGGGCTGTCGTCGCTCGAAGGTATCCGCGCGTCGGCAAAGAGCGGCACGCCGCTGATGCTTGTGACGTTCTCGGGAAAGGTCCACGGCCGCCATGCGATACAGCGCGTTTCTCAGGAACGTGATGCGATCCGATACGACGGTCTTGCGCGCCGGACGAGCTATTCGATTGAGCTTAGAAGATTGGAGACGCTCTGATGGCCCGGACCTACGTCACCGTCGACGGCGATATGATCGACATGATCTGTTATCGTTTCTACGACGGCAAACAATCCGGCGCAGTTGAGGCTGTGCTCGACGCGAACTACGCCGCGCGGCTCTCAGAACAACCGGCGATCCTGCCGCGTGGCATCAAGATCATTTTGCCCGATCTCCCGACGACGCTTTCCAAGACGCCGCTCGTGAAGCTCTGGGACTGATGCAATGTCGGCCGAACATCCGTCCATCATCATCACCGTAGACGGCAAGCCCGTCTCCGGAGTGTTTATCGATCGCCTGATTTCGGTGACGATCACGGACAAAGAAGGCACGACGTCCGACACGATCGACCTTCAGCTTAACGCCGGGCCGCCGTTCCTAGCCGTGCCGCGAAAAAAGGCGATCATCGCCGCGTGGATCGAAGGTGAGTATTTCGGAGCTTTCACCGCCGACGACGTTGAACTGAAGTGTCTATCCTACACGCTTTCGATCCAAGGCAAGTCCGCCGACATGCGTGACGATCTCAAGCAGCATCGCAACCGGCATTGGGACGGCGCGACATTCGGACAGGTGGCACAGCAGGTCGCCAGCGAGAACGGCCTTGTCGCGCAAGTCGATCCCGAGATCGCGAGTTTTGCCGGGAAAGATGGATACTTCGCGCAACTCTCGGAATCGGGATTGCACTACATCGATCGCATGGCTCGTCGGCTCGATGCTGTGTTCGCGATCAAAGACGGAAAAATGATCCTTGCGAAGAAGGGATCGGGGGCAACGGCGAGCGGCAATTTGCTGCCCACGCTGATCGTCACGCCGCCCATGATCATCAAGGATACGTGCAGCATCAAATGGACCGAACGCGGCGCCTACAAGCAGGTGCGCGCCGCCTACCACGACACCGACGAGGGTAAGCGGAAGTATGAGCTTGCGGCGAGCGCGCCGCGCGGCATGGCGATGTTGACGCTTAGGCACCAGGTCGCGAACCAGCAAGAAGCGAAGCGCGTCGCCACAGCGAAGGCCAATCAGCTTCAACGAGACTCGATGACGACGAGTGTCGGGATCATCGGCAACACCGGCGCGCGCGGCGGCGCGACGATGATGTACGCAGGCGTGCATCCCGAGGCGGATGGCCAGCCAGTCATTATCGAGACGGCCTCGCACAAGTTCGACAAAGGCGGCGGCTACCGGGTCGATATTTCCGCCAAAACGAAAATCCCGAACGCTGGCGGCAGCGGTGGCGGCGCCTCCGGCGGCGACGATTATTCGGATATCGCGTAACGCGCAGCGTTCTCGCGCTCACTTCAGCAAACATTGAGGGGTAACTATGACCTTGCCTGTCCAGGCGAGCGCGACCGCGCTTGCGTCTGCAGAACCGCTTGTACCTGCGTTTTTCGACGAGGACCAAAGAGCGCGTGCCGCGAAATACGAACAGCAATGGGACGTAATGCACCAGCGTCCCGAGCGACTGGGCGGCACCATGGTTGCGGCCAAGCGCGTTCTCGCTGGCAAAGAGCAGTACAAGAAAGTCGAACTCGCACTCGGTATCCCGTGGCCGGTTGTCGGCTGCATCCACGAGCGCGAGTCGTCGTGCGATTTCAAAACGCATCTGCACAACGGCGATCCCTTGACCAAGCGGACCACGCATGTCCCCAAGGGTCATCCGCAGGCGGGCTCGCCGCCGTTCGAATGGTTCGAGAGCGCCATCGACGCGCTGATGATGAAGCACGCCGACACGTTCGGACCTTGGACGATCGGCGCGACCGGCGTGTTTCTCGAAGACTACAACGGCCGCGGTTACTTCAATCGTGGCTTGCCATCGCCCTACGTGCTGGCAGGTTCCGATCTCTACACGAAGGGCAAGTACGTCGACGATGGCAAATTTAGCAAGTCGTTCGTCGACCCGCAGCCGGGCTGCTTCCCGTTGCTGCAGTGTCTGATCCAGCTCGACCCGTCGATCGTCGGAGAGCAAGAGCAGCCGCTGCTGCCGAAGATCGCCGAGAAGCCACTCGCGATCGCGGCGCCGGCGCCGCCCACCTCTGCGGTAGGCGAAGCTCTGAAGTCCAAAACGGTGCACGCCACGTTCTGGGGCACACTTCTTCTCAAAGCGGGTGCCGTCGCGAGCGTCATCGCTCAGGCATTCAATTCGGCGTTCTCATCGATGCCTGACATCAAGAACGACGTCGACACGCAGATGGGCGTGATCAACGGGCTGGCGTCCACCGCCCGGATCGATCTCACGACGGTCACGACCTGGTTGGGCGTCGTCCTGCTGCTCTGGGCGATCAGCCGACACATCGATCTCAAGAAGTGGCTCAACCGAGGGGGTATCAACTAATGTGGATTCTTAATCTCATCGCCAAAGGCGGCCTTTGGGTCGTCGGCAAAATTGGTCTGTCCGGTCTCCTGAAGACGGGCCTATCGTTCACATTCCCCGGATGGGGCACGCTTCTCTCGATGCTGCTCGGCGGCATTCAGACCGCCGCCGCGTTCGTATGGGAGCAACTCTCCAAGGCCATTGCTGATTGCGTGAAAAACCCGCGGGTTGGCATCATCATCGGCATCGCGCTCGTCGCTGGCAATTGGTACGGCTGGAACAACGGCCACAAGCAGGGCGAGGGCGACCTCGAAACCTACCGCCAGGAAGCGGTCGTCTATCAGCAGCAGGCGGACGCAACCGCTGCGGCTGCCAAGACAGCGAAGGAAAAGGCCGAGGCTGCGGAGCGCGCGAAGATCGACGCCGAGAAGAAAGCTTCGGACACGGCTGCGGCGCTCGCCGTGGCCAAGGCGACGGCCGATGCCAATGCGAAAGCGCTCGCCGACGCCAAGGCCGCGGCTGCGAAGTCGAAGCGCACGCGATCGAGTGCATCGATCCGAGCGAAAAAGACGGTTGATCCGTGGTCGGCTTGGGTCACTCAGATCAAGAAAGCGTTCGGCACCTAAATGCGAGCCGCTCTTGTAATCTCCGCCACGCTAGCGCTTGCGGCGTGTGCGGAGACCAAGGCGCCGCCGCCGATGGTGAAGGAGCGCGCCTGCAGCGTTCTCGATCCATACACCGGCCGCGTCTCCGACATTAAGCCGGATGACGCGCGCGTGTGGACGGCAGGGACTAACGCCGCTTTAGCCGAGTTGTGCAAAGGCGAAACGAAGTAGCTCGATCGAGGGGACAATGACGCAGGTATCGGGGGCCGCGGGCCATGAATTTGCCGACGGGGGACGAGAACGACTCGCGCGTGCTTTTGGGTCGGCTTATCGAGCGGATCGACCAGACGGACAATTGGGCGACCGACTGGATCAATTACTACAACTTTCGACTGGAAGTTGGGGCGAAGGAGATGGCGAATTTGGGATCGCGCGTCGCTTCGCTCGAAACGCACCTCCGTCTAACAGGCCCGCCGGGGCCGGAGCATCACGAGGCGGAAAAGAAGCGCAGCATGGTACACGCGTTGATCGAACTTCTGATCGAACTCATCAAGGCGGCGAAGGAGTTCGTCGAAGCGGTCGCGTCTCTGAAGGAAGTCGCGATAGCCATCGCGATAATCGTGGCAGCAGCCAGCGTCGCGTCCCATCCGGAAGCATTGAAGGGGCTAATCGATACTTACGTTGCAAGTGGCCGCGAAGGGCACGAGTAGGTTTATGGCTGTTGGCGTTCGCCATGTCGATCGGCGCGGCCGTGGCCGTTGTCATGACGCCGGCACGGCACGCCAAGCTATCGAGCGAGTCGCATCACGAGACAGCACAGGAGCGGATTGAGGCGGCCCGGCGCGTTGCGGAAATGTCGGCGGGGGCCGTTCGGCACTTGGACCGGCCGCCAATCGCCCAATTTTGACTCATGGCGGGCAAACGCCATCCTGCCCGCTACATCAATAGCCAAGCTTCGTTCTGAGCCGACGTTGAGCAACCCCCTCGCGTTCGTCGGTTCATAGCGCGCGCCCTCTCTCCCGGTGCGCGCCGCGCTCGCCTCTGCTACCATCCCCGCGTGGTAGCAGGGGCGGGCTTTTTTTGTTTGAGGGGCAGACCATTTTCGTGTCTCACTCGAAACGGCAGTCATAACAAAATCAATGCGTTAGAATACCCGCATTTGAGGCACGAAATTGGGACACGGCTTTGATTTAAAAGAGAATCGCCCAGACTTCTAAGCAGAGGGTCGCAGGTTCAAGTCCTGCCGGGATCGCCATTGATTTCAGTCATTTGCAGCCGCCCCAGAGAGAACATAAGTGGAATCCTTTGTTCGAGAAAAGTCGCACGTGCGACTTCTTTCGACGGTGTAAGGGAGCTGGCGATGCACGAGATGAAGTTGAGCAGGGCGTTCACGCTGATCGAGCCGGGGCCCGTTGTGCTCGTCACCACGCGCGACGCGGAGAAGAACAACATCATGACCATCTCATGGACGATGGTCATGGACTTCACTCCCGTATTTGCGATCACGACAGGCGCCTGGAACTATTCCTTCTCGGCCCTGCAAAACACGCGGGAATGCGTTATTGCCATTCCCACGATTGATATGCTGGACCGGGTCGTGGGCATCGGGACATGTTCCGGTAGCGATGTCGACAAATTCGCGAAGTTCAAGCTGACGGCGCGCGCTGGAAAGTCCGTCCAGGCGCCGCTGATCGAGGAATGCCTCGCCAACATCGAATGCAAAGTCGTCGACTTCGTCTCGCCGCACAATATCGTCGTGCTGGAGGCGCTCGCCGCTTACCTCAATCCGCAGCGAAAAGAAAAGCGGATGATCCATGCCGTCGGCGACGGAACATTTATCGTTGATGGCCGCAAGTTCGATCGCAAGACGATGATGGCCTCCAAGCTTCCGTCCGGTCTTTGAAGCAAAGGCCACGTGCGCATTGGAAGGACGCCGCGTCGTCATTCGAAGCCTCATCTGCTCAGCCGGCGGAATGAGACTTTCGATTTCCGACCGCAATGCTTTCGCCCAATTCTATGATCTCAGCGGTGATCTCTTCCTGACGCACGATTTGCCTTCGTGCCTGCAGGCCGCCGAGCTGCTTCTGGATTTCGCGATAGGCCGACGCCATCGCTTCCATGCGGGCTTCGTTCTCGGCGGCGAACGCGTTCAACGCAGCGTCGCAAAGCTCCGCGTGAATGTAGTCTGCAGTCAGGCTGGCGAGGACGCGCGCCGGCTTCAGGTTCAGCAATGGCGGATCATTGACAGCGCTCTGCGGAAACGCATTGGGGTCCAGCGGAAAAAGATGACGTCTCTCAAGACCGTTGTGCGCAAACCAAGCCTCGAGGCGTGTGACGCTTCCCTTGGCGATCCGGGTGTAAAGCTCTGCAATCAGCCGGTCGGCGAAGCGAGGGATCGACGCTGGATGTGCTGGCAATGCGCCCTGCCAAACGGGTTTCAGGCCTCGCTCGAGCGCCAGCGTCGCGCCGCGCGTTCCGACAATGAAAACCTCGGCATCGCGCAAATCGGCAATCGCGGCGTCGAGCAATCGCCGGCTGAAGGCGCCTGCGAAACCCTGCTCAGCAAGAAACAGCACGACGACGCGTTTGCCGGCTGCTCCCGATTGATCGCGGTCCGGTAGCAGCGCCAGCGTGCGCCCGATCGCAGCCGCCAGGCTTTCGGCATAGAGCTTGACCGCGATCAGCCCGCTGCGCGCCTGTTGAGCGCGGGCCCCCGCGATCCCCCGCATCGCATTCACGACGGTACCGAGTTCGCGAATGCTTGAGATATGTGCGTTGATGTCCGAAAGACGTTCGCTCATGCCATGAGCCCTTTCAGTGCCGAACGAAGCTGAGCTTTGCCGGCGTCATCGAGCGTTCCGTCTGCAGCGATTTGGTTGACCGCGCCGCCGGTGACGTTGGCGAGGGTGTCCTTCAGTCTGGTGCGTATCGCGCCGATTTTCTCAATCGGCAGTGTGTCGAAAAGGCCGTCTTGTACAGCAGTAACGAGAGCGATCTCTTCGGCGAGCGAATACGGTTCAAGCTGCGATTGCGCCAGGATCGCGCGAATGCGTGCACCGCGCGTCAATTGCTGCTTCACGCGAGCATCGGGCATGCCGCCAAAGCGAGTGAACATTTCAAGTTCGAGAAATTGCGCGTAATCGAGTCTGAGGGTCGACGCGGCATCGCGCAGAGCCCGCGCTTGCGTCTTGCCGCCGACACGGCTGACACTGAGGCCGACATCGACCGCAGGCTTCTGTCCTTGATAGAACAGTTTTGAGTCCAGCACGATCTGGCCGTCGGTAATCGAGATCAGGTTGGTCGGAATGTACGCACTCAGATTGCCCGCATCTGTTTCTGCGATGGGCAATGCCGTAAGCGAGCCGCTGCCTTTCTCTTTCGAGAGCTTTGCAGCGCGCTCCAGCATCCGTGCATGCACATAGAATATATCGCCGGGATAGGCTTCGCGGCCGGGCGATTGATGCGTCAGCAGTGCGATTTCGCGGTGACAGGCTGCGTGTTTCGTCAAATCGTCGACGACGATCAGCGCATGCTGGCCTCGGTCGCGAAAAAATTCTGCCATGCTGAAACCGGCGAAGGGCGCAATCCACTGTAATCCCGGTGCGCTCGCTGATTCAGCGACGACAACGATCGTGCGCTCCAGCGCGCCATGCAATCGTAGTGCCTCGACGACACGGGCAACGCTCGCGCTTTTCTGTCCGATCGCCACGTAGACGCAAACCACGTCGCTCGCTTTCTGGCTGATGATCGTATCGACTGCGATGGCAGTTTTGCCGATGGCTCGGTCGCCGATGATGAGTTCACGCTGCCCGCGCCCCAACGCGAACAGCGCATCGATCACCAGCGTTCCCGTCTGGACCGGTTCGGTAACGAGATCGCGCTCGATGATGCTCGGAGCGGGTCTTTCGATCGGCAGCCAGTCCTTAGCCGTAAAAGGTTCCAATCCGTCGAGCGGCCGGCCGAGCGGATCGACAACGCGTCCGAGCAGCATTTCGCCGACCGGAACGCGAACGACGTCGCCCGTGCCGAAGACGCGATGTCCGGCCTCTACACCGACGGCGGCATCGAGCAGAACGCAGCCGATGCGATCGTCATCAAGGGTCTGCGCAAATCCAAGCTGGCCGTGCTCGAAGTGCACGAGTTCATCGAGCCGGACGCTGGACAAGCCCGACACCATGGCGATGCCGTCGGCGGCGCTCTCCACCCTGCCAACTTCCTCGGCATAGGGGCCGATGGCGGCAGTCGCTGCCTTCTGCCGCGATCTTACGAGCCAGGCGTCGGCGTCACTCATGCGTCAACTCCGAGCGGATGCGGTCGAGATCGTCGCGCCAACTGTTGCCGATCACCATATTCGGCGTGTCGAGCACGAATCCGGCGATGAGCTTGGGATCCGTTGTGAAGGCGATGTCGGGCGCTGTGCCTAACGCACCATTGAGCATGCGCCGGCAGTCCGACTGCTCGTCCTCGGTCAATGACGATGCGCTGATGAGTTTCAGCGGTTGGCCGGCGAGCGCTTGACGTTGCCCGGCCGACAGCGCCGCGATTTGCTCGCGAAGGCCGTCGAGAAATCCGGCTTCGATCGACGCGGTATTGACCCGTGCTAAGAGACGAGCAGCAATGTCGACTGCAAGGGCGGCCGCTTGTCCTTGCAGCGCCTTGTGAGCGTCCGCTTTCTCTTTCGCAATGGATGCTTCCGATGCGGTTCGCAGCGCTTCGATCTCTTTCGTCGCGGTCTCGACGCGGCGAGCACGCTCCTGAGCGGCATCCGCAGCGGCTTTTGCGAGGATGGCTTCTCGCTCCTTCTGCAGGCCCGCGCGTTCGGCATTTATTGCCGACAAGGCTTTGTCAGCTTCCGCCCGTTTCGCCGCCGCGTCTGTGAGATCTCGCATCGCCTCGGCGCGCCGCTCATCGAGCATTGCGGAAACCGGTTTCCAGAAAAAACGTTGAAGCAGCCAGACCAGAACGGCGACGTTGATCGCTTCCAGCCCGAGCGTCCACCAATCGATCGTCATTTGAGGAGCGGATTGGCAAAGAGCAGCAGCAGCGCAATCACGAGGCAATAGATCGCCATCGTCTCGATCATCGCCAAGCCGACGAACAGCGTGCGTGAAATCGTGTTGGCTGCTTCAGGCTGCCGGGCGATCGCATCCATCGCGGCTGCGACGGCGCGGCCTTCGGCAAGGGCCGGACCGATGGCGCCAAACGAGACGGCCATCGCGGCAGCAATGATGCTCGCGAAGGAAAGCCAATTCATTTCGTCGTCCTTTCATCTGAAGTTTTCTCGGGTTTTCCTTCGCTGATCGCGCCTGCGATGAACACCATCGCGAGCACGGCGAAGATGTAGGCTTGCACCGCTCCGGTCAGCAGATCGAGCGCCATCAACGGGATCGGAACCAGCAAGCCCGCCAGCGACAGCACGATGCCGATGACGAAGACCCCGCTCATCACATTGCCGAAGAGGCGCACGAGAAGTGAGAACGTCCGCGTCAGGCTCTCGACGAAATTCAGCGGGATCATCAGCGGCGTCGGAGAAGCGAACGTCGAGAGATAGCCTTTCACGCCGCTGGCGCGGATGCCGAAGTAAATGACGGCGAGGAAAACGAGAAACGCGAGCGCTGCGTCCGTCTCGATATGCGCGGTCGGCGGCTCGATGCCGGGTACAAGTTCGGACCAGTTAGCAACGAAGATGAAAACGAAGAGCGTGCCGATGAAGGCGCGGTAGGGACCGGGCTCGGCCTGCATTGTGTCTCGGATCTGGCCGTCGACCGTTTGCACGATCAATTCGAGAAACGCCTGGAATCGCGAAGGCTGCAGCGACAATCGCCGCGTCGCGACCCACGCGCCACCCGCCAGGAATGCCATGATCGCCCACGTCACCAGGACGGGCGCGGTGATGGGCACCGGACCAATGTGGAAGAGAACGTCAATTGAAAGCGGCGACTTCACGATGCGGCCCTCAACGCAAAATGCCGGGCCGCAAGGAAGCCGAGCGTCGTCAGCAGAAGCGGCAGCGCGCCTTCAAATGCTGCGATCCCTGTCAGAGCCACCGCAAGAAGTGCAAGGCGCAGGCCTGTCCACGTCAGCGCTGTCAGCATGCTCTCCTGGATGAGATGCGCGCTTTTCCAAACGCCATGAAAATAGAGCCGCCCGATTCCGAAACCCAGGACCGGATGAAGCAATAGAAGCGGCAACTGTATCGTCTCGGGGAGGGCAGCGAAGCTCATGCGTTATTCATCCATCTCCAAGCAGACCAACATCCGAGCGCGAGGCCAAGAAACAAAAGCGGCGCCGTCCAAAACAGACCGCTTGAGAATTCCCGGTCCAGCCAACGGCCGGTGAATAGTCCCAGCAGCATCGGAGTCACGACAATCCAGCCGAGGACGCCGATTTGCGCGAGACGTTTGGCGACAGTCGGCTCGCCCTCGCGTAGCCATCGGCGGTGGCGCTCGCTGCGCAACTGCACGCTTTCGGCCAGCGGATCTTCGTTTTGTTTGCGATCGTCGCTCATAGCGATCGACCCCCGCCGTCGGGACGGAGCCGCTGCATGATCCTGCGAATGGCCGCAAGCTCAAGCTGCGCCCCGCCGACACGTTCGTTACGCTCGGCATCGAGATCGTCGCGAAAGCGGGCGAGCACCACATCGTGAAGCGTCGCAAGATCATCGCCCGGCACGGCTTCGCGTGTCGTGATCGAAACGTCTTTTCCTGCCGTAACGCTCAGCAGGCCGCCACGCACGGCGCAATAATGCCGGCTGCCGTCGGCACGCTTCCAATCGACGACCGATATCGTGAGGCTCGTCAGAAAATCGGCATGACCGTTCATGATGCCGAAGCCGCCGCTTTCATCCTCGGCGCGGACGGATACGATGGCGTCTTCGTCAATGGCGACGGTCAGCGGTGTCGTAATGCGAAGCCTCATGCCGCCGTCCTCGCCTCGTGCTCTTTGGCCCGAGCATCCTCCAGCGAGCCGCACATATAAAGCGAACTTTCGGCCCAATCATCCGTCTCGCCGTCGAGGATGGCGCGGCAGCCTGCCAGCGTCTCTTTTCGCGAAACGCTTTTGCCGGGCATTCCGGTAAAGGCTTCCGTCACGCTGAAGGGCTGACTGAGAAAGCGCTGCAGCCTGCGCGCGCGTTTGACAACCAAGCGATCCTCGCTGCCCAATTCGTCGACGCCGAGCAGCGCGATGATGTCTTCGAGATCCTTGAAGCGGGCGAGTGTTTCCCGCGCGCGTTCGGCGAGCGCATAATGATCGGCGCCGACGATCAGCGGATCGAGAAGCACCGACGACGAAGCCAACGGATCGACGGCGGGATAAAAGCCTTGGGCCGCAAGATTTCGAGACAACATGATCATGCTGTCCATGTGTGTCGAAATTGCTGTGACGGCCGGATCAGTGAAATCGTCGGCGGGCACGTAGACCGCTTGGATCGCAGTGACCGCGGCTCCGGCGACCGACGCGATACGCTCTTCCAAAGCAGCGACTTCGCTCGCAAGCGTTGGTTGATAGCCGACGCGCGACGGCAGCCGCCCGAGCAGACTTGAAATTTCGCTGCCCGCCTGTACGAAGCGGAACACGTTGTCCATCAGCAGCAGAACGTTCTGGTGGCGCGCATCGCGGAAATGCTCCGCGATCGTCAGTGCCGTCATCGGCACGCGCCAGCGTGCGCCGGGCGGTTCGTTCATCTGTCCGTAGACGAGCACGGTATGTGCCAGAACGCCGGAGCCGCGCATATCGGTCAGCAGCTCGTGGCCCTCGCGCGACCGCTCGCCGACACCGGCAAAGACCGAAATGCCGCGATATTTCTCCGCCATCGCATGGATCAGTTCCATGACCAGAACCGTCTTGCCGACGCCTGCGCCGCCGAACATCGCAGCTTTGCCGCCTTGCGGCAGCGGCGCCAGCAGATCGATGACCTTGATGCCTGTCTCGAACAGTGCCGACGAGCCGGTCTCATCTTTAAGACGCGGCGGCGCGGCGTGAATGCCGCGTGTCGGGACATCGGCCGGTAGCGGCGCGCCTTCGTCTCCGACGTTGCCGACCACATCCAGAAGACGGCCGAGAACGGCTTGCCCGACCGGAACTGAAATCGCGCTGCCCGTCGACCGCACCGGCGTGCCGCGTCTCAACCCAGACGTCGACTGCATCGCGACAGCGCGCACGGTTGCGGCGTCAAGATGGCTGTGGACTTCCAGCACGAGCCGGCCCGGTCTGTTCCATGCCACGTCGAGCGCGGTCTCAATGCCGGGAAGACCGGCGTCGAAGCGGATATCGACGACGGCTCCACGGACCGCGATCACCGTTCCATTCAGTTGAGGCGACATGTCAACAACCGTTGGCTACGTTCGAATCCATTTCACGATACTGGGCCATTTATCTTTGAGGGTATGCGAGCCCATAAACAGTCCGATATGTCCGCCGGGAACGGTTTGCTTGGCGATGAGGGAGGCCGGTGTTCCGATGTATTTGCTGGCATCGAGAACCTGCTCGGGCGTCGTGATATCATCCGCCGCACCGGCCAGAAGATAGGTTGGGCACGTAATCGAACGTAGATCCAATTTTCTGCCGAGGGCAACGAATTCGCCTTTGGCCAGACGATTTTCCTTAAAGATCTGAGTGATGACTTCGAGATACCAACGCCCCGGCAGATCGAGTGGGTTCTCGTACCAGCTCTCGAATTTTTCTTCCTTGGCGATATAGGCCGGATCGTCGATGTGCTCGTAAAGATCGACATAGTTTTTAAAGTAGTGCTCCTCCGGGTGCATGTTCTTCCACCCCTGCAGCATGAAGCGGCCCTTCATGAGGCCGCCACCGAGACGCACCAGTTCTTGGTAGAATGATATCGGATAGGTGTGCGCCATCCGCTTGATCGGACCGTCTCCCGCGTCGGTATCGATGGGAGCGCCGGCAAGGACAAGCTTGTTGACCTTTTCGGGGAAGCGGGCGGCGATCATTGCCGCGAACCAACCGCCCTGACATAGCCCGATGAGATCGACTTTGCCGCCGAGATCGTCGATCGCGACAATCAAAGCCGCTAGGTAATCGTCGACTTCGAGGTCTTTCATATCAGGCGTCGCCGATTTCCAATCGGTCAGCACGACGTGCTGAATGCCGCCCCCCATGAGCGTTTCGATGAGGCTTTGCCCCTTATTGAAGTCGGCGATCATCGCGGTGTGACCGGCAAACGGCGCAATCACCAGCGCGGGCATGCCGCCTTCGGCGCCGTAGTCGCGCAACGTCATTTCACGCAGGTCGAGGCGGACTTTATTAGGCGTCGCAAGCTTCGGCTTGAGGCCGGTGTCGAGCTTGACGGCTTCGTCGAGAAACCTCAGGTTCTTTGCATAGATGTCCAGGCCATCGACGCTTAGCTGCTCAGCCAAGGCCATCGGCCAAAAGACCGGTACGCTAAACAGCGGCGTCGAAGCCTGTTTGGGCCGACTGTCAATCTTGGGCATAAGGCGCCTCGTCCAGAGCTTCCTAGTCTCATCTGACGCTAAACCGTAACCGCGTGCGAACGTTGGGCTAGATCAAGTTTAGAGATTTTTGCAGCACGTTCACGCCGCTTAAGTGTCGCTCGGAAAATACCGGCGGAGGCGGCAGGCGGCGAGCGCATCAGGTTCGCTGAATGGGAGCGCTGCAACGGCAATTCGAATTTAAGCAAGTTTGAGAGAACTCAAAATGCCCGGAACCGGGTCTTGTTAACGTGCGTTCGCAGTTTGGGCCCTTAGCCGCGACGCCGGTGGCGTGCTATATGGCTGTCAGTATCGCGTTCTTGAGGAGTTGAGCCATGGCAGCGGCACGGTCCTTTTGGAAGGGACATTTGCGCCTCGCGCTCGTTACCATTCCCATTCGTCTCGTTAGCGCCACCGCTTCGGAAGACAAGATCGCGCTCCATCAGGTCGACCGCAAGACGAAGCAGCGCATCCGCTATCAGAAGGTGGCGGGTGAGGGTGGCCGCGTCGTGCCGCAGGCCGACATCGTCCAAGGCTATGAACTCGATGATGGCAACTATGTCCTATTCGAGCCTGACGAGCTCGACAAGCTGAAGCTCAACACCCGCCATACGGTCGAGTTGACAGAATTCGTCGATGCTTGCTCCATCGACCCGCTCTATTTTGACAATCCTTATTATGTTCTGCCCGACGGTGACGTGGCGGAAGAGGGCTATCGCATCATTCGCGACGCGCTGCGTGCTACCGAAAAATATGGCGTCGGACAGCTGACGATCCGCGGCCGCGAAAATCTCGTGGCGATGAAGCCCTGCGGCAATGGCCTGATGCTTGAGACGCTCCGCTATGCCAACGAGATCCGCGACGCTGACGAGATCTTCTCCGGCATCGGCTCAAGCAAGCTGCGACCCGAGTTGGTCAACATGGCGAAGCAGCTCATCGACGAGCGGACGCGAAAGTTCGAACCGTCGGACTTCAAAAATCATTACTCCGAAGCATTGCGCGCCCTTGTGAAGGAAAAGGTCGAAGGCGGCCTGTCGACGGAAGTTGCAGGCGGCGGCGACGAACCTTCGGGCGGCACGGTCATCGACTTCATGGAAGCGCTACGTCGCTCGACAGGAAAGTCGAAAGCCAAGCCCACGAACACACGCACCAAAACGGCAGCTGCACGCCAGAAGCGCGAGCCCGTCAAGCGGGCTCCGCCGAAAGCACAAAAGCGGAAGTCGCGCGGCCGGTGATTTTTGGTCCAAAATGTCGCAGACTCGTGATACCTTTCACGAACACTGCGAATTGCTCCGGCTCGCTGAGCGGACTTTGAAGGTCCACAGCGGTTTCTCGTAAAATGTGAGACGGGTCGCGATCTCGCCTGATTGCAACAGCAAATTCAGGAGGCTCGAAATGCACCCGTTCTTTGCGCTTTGGATGTGGATGTTCCTGACGCCGCACTTGGCTCAGACGATGTTCTTCCCCTTCACCTGAGATATTTAAGTCTCGATCACTTTAGTGATAGGGCGGCGAACGTCTTTTGCGGGCTTATCTTCCCGCAAGCCTTTGAACGCCGCGTGTCTCAGCAACCCATCGCCCGTCCAGGCACGATACTCGATCTGTGCCACAAGATCGGGACGGACCCAGACGACGTCTCTGCGCTGCAGATTCGTCAGCGGTCCCTGGACCGGGGGCGCATCGACATGAAGCGGCCTCAGCCTGCGCATCAGGTCGGCCGCGGTTCGATGCGTGTACCCGGTGCCAACCCGTCCGGCATAGATCAATCGCTTCTTGTCGTAATAGCCGACGACCAGCGCGCCGACCGCGTTCGGCCCGGCGCTCGAGACGAGGTAGCCGACGATCACGAACTCATCGACCTGAATACATTTCGATTTCAGCCAGTCGTCGTGCCGGCCCGAGCGATAGGGCCGGTCGATCCGCTTCGAAATGATGCCTTCGAGGCCGAGACTGCAAGCATCTGAAAGCATGCGTGCGCCGTCAACGGCGAGATGCCCGCTGTATCGGATCGGGCCGGCCTTCGCCCGGCGCACGAAGAGCTTCTCAAGCAGACGTTTGCGATCTCGCAGCGTCGCGCCGATGAGATTGAGGCCATCGAGATAGAGAAGATCGAAACAGTGCAGAACGAACTTTTCACTGCGCCCGCTTTTCAGCGCGGCGGCGAGCGCCGAAAAGCTCGAATGACCATTCGCGTCTTCGACGACAAGCTCGCCATCGATGATGGCTTTTCCGCGATGAAATTCGGCGAGCGCCTTTGCAAGCCCGCCGAAACGATCGGTCCAGTCGAGCCCGTTGCGCGTCAGCAAGCGAACGTCGTTACGGTCGATGCGGGCCTGAATGCGATAGCCGTCGAACTTGATCTCGTGCACCCATTCCTCGCCGATTGGCGGCTTCGCGACGAGCGTCGCCAGGCAAGGCTCAACGAATGACGGCATGGCCGACTTGACCGCGCCTTCGATTTTGGATGGTGAGACTAGACCGCGCCCGGATTTTAGCGCCGAAGCCTTCAACGGGACCGATCGCGGGCGTTTTACCGGCGCTGCTTTTCGCACAGGCTCACGATCCTAGAAGTTTCTTGATCGCGGTCTTCAGCGGCCGCTCGCTGTCGCAATAGTCTTTCCATGCGGATGATTTTTTGAGGAGCGCAGGTACGCTGTGCACGGTGAAGCGTTTGGGATCGAGCCCTTGTTTCACTTGCGCCCACGTCAGCGGCATCGACACGGTCGCCCCTGGCCGCGCACGCGGAGACAATGGTGCAACGGCAGTCGCCATGCGATCATTGCGCAGGTAATCCAGAAAAATGCGGCCCTTGCGCAGCTTCTTGGTCATCTTGATGAGATAGGCGTCGGGGCTGTCCTTGGCCATCTGTTGGCACAAGGCGCCCGCGAACGCTTTAGCTTCGTCCCACCCCACGCCCGCGCCGCCGCGTGTCTTCAGGGGCGTCACGACGTGAATTCCCTTGCCGCCAGTGGTCTTGCAGAATGCGACAAGACCGACATCTTCGAGCCGCTCGCGCAGTTCGTTGGCCGCCACGACAACGCGGCCGAAATCGACATCCGGCGCCGGATCGAGATCGAACACCAGCCGCCCCGGAATGTCGGGTTCGAACGGCGCACAGTTCCAAGGATGAAATTCGAGAGCCGCGATCTGCCCGAGCGCGATCAGGCCTTCCACCGAATTGACTTCGATATAAGGCTCGCGATCGCCGGAGATTTTCACGAGGTCGATTTCCGGCGACATCCCGCGCATGGCGTGACGCTGAAAGAAGCTCTGCCCGTCGATACCGTCGGGCGCGCGAATGACGGAGCAGGGCCGCCCCTTGATGTGGGGCAGCATCCACTCACCCACAGTTTCAAGATAATGCGCAAGATCGAGCTTGCTGACGGCCTCTCCCGTACCGCCGGGCCAAAGCTCTTTCTCTGGGTGAGAGATTGCGATGCCGAGCACTTTGTCGGCGGTTGACGGCGCATCCGATTGCGACTTGGTTCCTGTCTTGCGCATCTTGCGAACGGGTGTCCGTTTCAGCGGTTTCTTTCGGGCTGCAGGCTCAGGCTCATCGTCATCCGGTGATGCGTTCGAATGCCAGACCGCATCGGGCCGCTTGGCGCGCCGCCCGCGAAGAACGAAAGGTTCGGGTCCATGGCCTTCGCCCGCTGCGATCTGCGTCATTGTCCGCTTCGAGGCGACGGAGCGATCCTGCGACAGGATCTTGTCGGCGTCACCCGCGTGCGCGCCTTCGTCCTTATGCTTGATGAGCAGCCAGTTATTGCGCTTGCCGCCGCCGTAGCGATCGTTTTTCATTTTGACGAGTACCCAGCTGCCTTTGAGCTTCTCGCCTGCGAGCACGAATTTAAGCTCGCCGTCGCGCAGTTGTTGTTCCGCGCTCTTGTCTCCGACCGGCGCCCAGAAACCGCGGTCCCACAGCATCACGGTGCCGCCGCCATATTGACCTTTGGGAATGGTGCCTTCGAAATCGCCGTAGTCGAGCGGATGATCTTCGACCTCGACAGCAAGGCGCTTATCTTTCGGATCGACGGAGGGACCGCGCGTCACGGCCCACGATTTGAACACGCCGTCGAGTTCCAGCCGGAAGTCATAATGCAGCCGTGTCGCGTCGTGTTTCTGAATGACGAAACGCAAATGCTGCGCCGGACGGACCACCGACGTGCCGCTGGGTTCCGCCGTTTTGGTGAAATCACGCTTGGCGCGGTATTCGGAAAGCTTTCTCTTCGCCATTCGACTGCATCCGGACCAGAGCTCGCCGCGACAAGTGTAAGGCTCGGCAATGCCTGCGCGCTAGACGTAGATCAAAGCAAAGCCGCTGGGAGCGCAAGGCTCCCGAGCGGCCCGGGCGCCGTTTGACAGGCGCCTGACGTACGCTGGTGCATCCGTCTGGCTATCCAACGGCAACCGGGCACGTCTTGTTCCACAACATTTCGACCGCTGGGCAATTCCATTTCCCTGCAACGAACGGACTTGCGTTTGCGCCACCTCAAAGAGTTCCCTTCCGGAACTGCGACATTTACCCGGAAGTTTAGTCGCTAAGGATGTCGTGAGGGCATCCACCTGAGAGACCTAAGGAGTTTTTAGTATGAACCTCAAGATGATCGCGGCGCTGGGAGCTGCGTTGCTCCTGGCGCTCGGCAGCGCGACTGCCGATGCGCGAAGTGGAGGTGGCGGCTTCCACGGCGGCGGTGGCTTCCACGGTGGAGGTGGCGGCTTCCGTGGTGGCGGAGGGCACTTCGGCGGCGGCCGCATGGGTGGTGGTGGCTTTGCAGCGCGCTCGTTCCGTGGCGGACCGGGCTTTAGCGGGCCGCGAGCTTTTCGCGGACAAGTGTATCGCGGACCGCGCAATTTCGCGCGCGTTCCGAACGGCGGCCGCGCCTTTCGTCCCGGAAGGAGATACGGATACGCCAACGCAAATCGCTGGCGTGGTGGCGGCAAGTACTGGCGGCACGGACGCCGTTGGCGCGGCTATCCGATTTATGCCTATGGCGGCTGGCCATATTACGGTTACGGCTATTATGACGATTACTATTATGACGCCGGCGACGATTGCGGCTGGCTGTATCGCCGGGCCGTGCGTACCGGTAGCCCGTACTGGTGGCGGCGCTATCAGGCATGCGTAGATTGAACGCGTCTCGATAGAGAGACAGCGTCCAAGCAGAAGGCTCCGGAATGCATCCGGAGCCTTCATTATTTTTTATGCCGATTTGAAGATCGAGTTACGGGCTGGAGCTTCCCGTTCCCTGCGGCGAGCTTGGGACGCGAGCGCCTGGGTTCGACCCTGCCGCGGGGTCATTCGGTGTTCCCGTCGAAGGGCCAGGCTGAACATTTTCGTTCGTTGTCGGATCCGCCGGGATGCCTGCCGGGCTCGTCGCGCCGGATTCGCCCGTGCTCGCGCCTTCGTTGGCGGGAGCAGGCGTCACCGTTGTCGGCTTGCTGCCCGGCACCTCAGGTCTGACGCCGGAACTATAGTCCGCAGCCATCGCGCTGAGCGAGCCGGCTGCCACGAGGGCCAATGCAGCGGCGCCGACTTTGAAGCCTTTCATCGCGTTTCTCTCCTTTTCTTGTTGCCGTTTGCAGTCCGGAAACGGACCCCGGACGCGGATGGTTCCGCGTCCCGTTGGCTCGAAAAGAAGGTAACGAGGTGGCCGCTAACGCCCGCGTTCCGGCAGCATCCGCTCCACAATCTCGCGATGGAGACGAAGCTCGTCTTCGGCTTTGGCATAGAACTCAGTCAGCTTGCGCACGAGCATTTGCGGCTCGGACGCCAGCGAATGCCGCAGCTCCGATAATGGAGGAGCATTCTTGCGGTAGGCATCTGCCCCCACCGCCGCCACGCCTCTGAGCAATACGATGGATGCGGATGTGGTCGGGCGCTCGCCGGAAATCTCGCAATACCGCAAAATTTGCGAAAAGATGCGCAGACGCCAGTCGTGCAGATTCGGCCGGTTTCTCCAAAGCTCAACGGCCTGCCGATGGCAGGCTTGCTCGATGAAAGTCATATCTCGACAGTGTCCCCCTGACGAAAAAAGCCAACATCCCCGCTTTCTTCGCTAACTCGAACGTTGATCGCCGGTTCCACTCATGATCGCGTTTATCAACTGTCTGGAATATGCAATCATTGCGATGGAATCACATCGTTCGCGTTGCGAAGAGACTGACTTCAGAAAGCGGCGATTGTTGGTTTCACGCAGTCGTCGCACACAGGCGTCACATCTGGTCCCGTGGCTCAATGGATAGAGCGTCGGAATTCGACTCCGAAGGTTGCAGGTTCGAGCCCTGCCGGGATCGCCACGCGTTGGCATCTATTGCGAAGGAAATTGCAACGGTGCTCGTTATCAACATTTAACCTTGGAGCACGATTTAAAATCTTATGCTGGAAGCCGAGCGAAGCTTGCCTAGGTTAGCTTTGCCCACGGTCACCACCGAAATGTAGCGAGTGCGTACCATGACCTTGTCCCCCCGCGGCCCTCACGTTCTATCCAAGTCCTGGAGCGCCCGGTCGCTCATCGTGTCGCTCGTCAAGCCGTTCATGATATGCGGCGCCCTTGCCGTCGTGCAGATCCCTGGGCTCGCCATTGCCGAGGATGCCGCGCCGCCCCCCAACGTTCCGAACATCGAAGCCGCGCAAGCCATTTCGACACCGCCCGCGGAAACGCCAGCTCCCCTGACCGGTGTCCCAGCGGCGCTTTGCACCAAGCTTTCGACCACGCTGGCCTTCGATACAAGCGACCGCGCCGACGTCGTCTCATTCTATCAAGGTCGGCAATGCCGACCGCTGTGGGTCTATGATAAGGGACTGACGCACGCCGCTGACCTCGCGATCGCCGAATTGGGCCGCGCTGGCGAATGGGGTCTCGACGCGTCCGATTTCAACGTCACTGCCGCTACGAAAATGCTCGATGACGGACAATCGTCGCCCGAAGAACTCGCTGCAGCCGACATTGCAATCACCGGTGCAATTCTGCACTACGCCCATCAGGCCGAAGGCGCACGCATTCCGGACCCCGAAAAGCAGCTTTCCTATTATCTCGATCGCAAGCCGGTCATTACGCCAGCCTCCGGCGTTCTGGCACAGATTGCTGACAAGCCCGACCCTGATGCAGTGCTGCGCGGTTTCCAGCCCCAGCAGGATCAGTTCCCGAAGCTGAAAGCTCTGCTCGCCAGCCTGCGCGGCGAGCATGAAAGCAAGCCGGTCGTGCCGCAAATTCCGAAGCGCGGCGCAATGCTCGCGAATGGCGCTCGCTCGCCCGACGTCGCAATATTGAAGCAGCGCTTTGCGATTGCAACGTCAGGCGACGATGCTTCGCTGTTCAACGATGCGCTCGAAACGGCGATCAAGCAATTTCAGGAACAGAACGGCCTTGCCGCTGACGGTTTCGTAGGTCCTGCGACACGCGCGGCGCTGGCTGGTGACGATACGAAATCGACAGCCGACAAGATCGAAGCCGTCATTGCCAACATGGAAGAGTGGCGCTGGATGCCGCGCTCTCTCGGCGATACGCACATCCTGGTCAACGTGCCCTCATTCTCAATTGCACTGACAGAAGACGGTAAGACGCTGTTCAGCGATCGCGTCGTCGTCGGCACCGCCGACAAGGAGACCCCGATCTTCTCCAAGGATATGACGACAATCGTCCTCAATCCGCGCTGGAACATCCCGGATTCGATCAAGCTCTCGATGCTGCTGTCAGGCCGCTCCATCGAGAGCCAGGGGTATGTCGTCATGCGAAACGGCCGCCGCATCGACAGCACCAAGGTCAATTGGGCGAAAGCCAACTTGAGTGCCTACAACTTCTATCAGCCCGCAGGCGACGACAACGCGCTCGGCGTCGTGAAGCTGCTCTTTCCGAACAAGCACTCGGTCTACCTGCACGACACGCCGTCGAAATATCTCTTCGACAAGCCCGTCAGGCTCTACAGCCACGGCTGCATGCGTGTACGCAATCCGCAGGTCTTCGCCCAGGCCATCCTGGACATCGATAGGGGCGACGCCGCGCCCAACGTGAAGCAGCTCATCCGTCGCGGTCCGATGGACAACGAGGTCAAGCTCGAACGGCCCATTCCCGTCCACGTCGGCTATTTCACGGTCTGGGTCGATGATGGCGGCAAGGCCCACTACTACGACGATTGGTACGGCCATCAAAAGCGCGTCGAGCAAGCGCTTGCGGGCAAGTGGGACGCAATCGACGTCGCGACGGCGCCGCCACTCGATACCGCGGCTTTGAAAGCGGTGCGCTTCACTCGCAGCAGCGACCGTCTCGCCCCGCCGATGGGCCTGACCAATGGCAGCAGCAGCGGCAGCTATCGCAAGTACGATGGCGGCGTCGGCGATATCATTCGCCAGGTGCTTGGCTTCTAAATGGAAAAGAGCGCCGATCCTCAGGCGCTCTTCATCCGTTCGAATCCAGCGGCAAGATCGGCGATGAGATCCTCAACCGCTTCGAGGCCGATGTGGAATCGCAGTGCCGGTCCCGGACCCTGCCAGCGCGTCGCCGTGCGGTAGGATGTCGGGTCGAACGGCACGACGAGGCTTTCGTATCCGCCCCAGGAATATCCCATCCCGAACAGCTTCAATCCGTCAAGGAACGCCGCCAGCGCTTTCTGTGGCACGGGCTTGAGAACGATCGAGAACAAACCGCAGGCGCCGGTAAAGTCGCGTTTCCAGATCGCGTGGCCCGGATCGTTCGGCAATGCCGGATGGAGAACGCGGTCAACCTCGGGCCGCGCCGCCAACCATTCCGCGACCGCAATGCCTGAGCGCTGATGCTGCTGGAGACGAACAGCGAGCGTTCTCAGCCCGCGCAAGCCGAGATACGTTTCTTCCGAGCCGGGACAGGTGCCGAGACGTTCTTTCGCATCGTCGATGAACTTCGCGGCTCGCGCATTGGCCGTGACAGTGCCGAGCATCGCATCGGCATGCCCCACGATGTACTTGGTCGCCGCCTGGATGGACACGTCCGCGCCGAGCGCCAGAGGCTTGCAGAAGAGCGGCGTCGCCCAGGTGTTATCGGCCAGCACCCAGATGTTCTTGGCGTGAGCCGCCACCGCAATCGCTGGAATGTCCTGCATCTCGAACGTCTGCGATCCCGGCGCTTCGACCATGACGAGGCGCGTATTCGGGCGGAACAGTTTCGCGATGTCCGCGCCGATCAGCGGATCGTAATAGGTGACCTCCACGCCGAGCCGCGTCAGCATTTTGTCTGCGAACGTGCGGGCCGGCTGATAGACGCTGTCGAGGATCAGGACGTGATCGCCCGCCTCGGCGAATGCCAAAATCGCCGTCGAGATCGCGCCGAGGCCGGACGACGTCAAGATCGTCGCGGCGCCGCCTTCCAGCTGCGTGATTGCCTCTTCGAGCGCGCGCGTCGTCGGCGTGGCGCGGCGGCCGTAGGTGTAGGGCTGCGAATAGGCGCGAAGGGCGTCGAGCGTCGGATAGAGAACCGTCGATCCCCGATAGACGGGCGTATTGACGAAGCCGTGCTGTTCGAACGGCTTTCGCCCCAGGTGCACGACGTCGGTCTCGGGACGCTCTCCGCGCTCGGAACCTTCCTTCTTTACAGTCATTCTAAAGCTCTCCGGGCGGGTTCGGCCGTCGTGACGCAAGTTTGGTTGCCGGTCAAGGCCTTGACCATTGCGCGCTGACGCGAGATGTCTGGCTGCGCGCTAGGACCGATGGGCGCTCCCGTCGCTTTTGTCTGCTCCGTGTATGGAATGATGAGACCCGAGTGAAGCATTGGCCGGAAGAGTGCAGATGAACATCGTTGTGCGGGTCTTGGCGGCAGCAATCGCGCTGTTCGTGGTCGCGCTGGGGGTGGCGTCCGAGGCCGAAAGCGCACCGATCAGTATCCTCGACACGATCAAAGCCCGTGGCAAGGTCGTCTGCGGTGTCCAGGACCATGCACCGGGCTTCAGCGAGGTGAGCCCGCGCGGTGCCTGGAGCGGCATGGACATCGAATTCTGTTCAGCGCTCGCCGCCGCCATCTTTGGCGACCGTGACGCAGTGAAGCTCCTGAGCCTCAACGCCAGCGATCGCTTCAAATCGCTGCAGGATGATGAGGTTGACGTTCTGCTCGGAGCGACGGCATGGACGCTGACGCGCGATACAGAACTCGGCGCCCGCTTCGTGGGTACGCTCTATTACGATGGCCAGGGCTTCATCATTCCACGCAATCACTCGATCGCCAGCGTTCTTGAGCTGTCTGGCGCTTCGATCTGCGTTCTGGCGGGAACGAGTGATGAGACCGCAATCTCCGATTACTTCGGCAGCCGGAAGATGCGTTACCAACTCATCCAGTCCGATCGCTGGGAGGATCTGGTCAAAACTTATTCCGACGGAGGCTGCACGGTATTGACCGGCGACATGACGTTGCTCGCCTTCGAAAAGAGCCGCTTGGCCAGCGGCGCCGATCAGATGCTGCTGCCGGAATTGATTACGAAGGAACCGTACGGCCCGGCCGTGCGGCTTGGTGATGATGGCTGGTTCGCCGTCGTCCGCTGGGTGATGATGGCACTCGTTGCCGCGGAAGAAATGAATATTTCCAGCAGCAACGTCGACACCATGAAGGCGTCGCCCTCGCACGAGGTCCGTCGCTTCCTGGGCCTCGATGCCGATCTAGGCGCGCCGCTCGGATTGCCGCGCGACTGGGCCTATCAGGTCGTTCGCGACGTCGGCAACTATGGCGAGATCTTTGAACGCACGCTCGGCCAAAGCTCATCGCTGAAACTCGATCGCGGCCTCAACAACTTGTGGAGCAAGGGCGGTCTCATGTACTCGGCGCCGTTCCGCTGATAGTTTCGCCGCAGGGGGAATTGTGGCAGCGGGCGTGACGATGGGGAAGGGTGATGGGAATCCCAGCGACGTATCACATGTTGCTTGAACTGATCGTCTTTGCGATCCCGGTCGCCGTCATCCTGATGCTCCTCTATCTGTGGCGGTCATCCCGGCGTTATCGCCGCGGGGCTCTGCCAGCGTCTTCGGATAGCCTCGTCGAGCCTTTCCACGCCGTTGCGCAGCCGTCGCCGGAAGCCGCAGCACCGCCTTTGCAGAAGCCACTCGAAACCGCCGAGACGATTGCAGCGAAAATCGACAGTGCGGCTGCCCACGGTGAAAAGACGGCGCTTGCCGGACTTTATCTCGATCTCGCCGCCGCTTACGCCCGCGCAGGCGATCAGAGTGCACGGATGGAAGCGCTTCGCTCAGCCGCCGGGAATGGCGCGCTTCACGGCCCACATTCGGCTCACGCCGCAGCGCGCCTGGCGCTGGGTGAAGCAGCGCACGAAGCGGGCGATCTCACGAGCGCTTGCGAGCAATGGCAGTTGGCGCGCACAGCCTGCCTCGAAGGCGGTGATACCGCGCAACATGCGCAGATCGAAAAGCGCATGCGCGATAACGGCTGTCCGACCGATTGGGTCCTTACGGATTTCTGAAATCCATCGGCATGCCGCCGGACGTTGGGGCGATTGTTGGAGCGATCGTCGTCGCGCCGCTCGACACCCGATTGCTGTTGTCGTCGGTCGCGCTGGCCATCAGCACTTCGACGCTGATGTTGTCGCCGTCCTTGATCTCGAACGAGTTCTGGTAGAGACGGCCGCCCGAAGATGCTGTCACTAGGTATTTCCCAGGCGCCAGCACATGCGTCGGCAGTGCGCCGACGCTCTCTTTCACGGTATCGCCTTCCGTCGTCTGGATCGTCCAACGCGTGTCGGGCACCGCTTCGCCGCCCGCCCGCGTGACGAGCTTGAACGTCGCCTTGCCGCCTGTGTGCGTTACTGTCGTCTCCGTCAGCTTGCCCGCTTCGACGGTCACGTCCGCCTCGATCTTGGCGTTGGCGTCGCCGTAAATCGAGACGATCCGGTAGATGCCGGAATTGAGGCGAATGATCAGGTTCGGTTTGGCGCCGGTGATAACCGCAGAATTGCCTTCGAACTCGTCGCGATCATCGGTGTAGATTGAATACGAGACCGCGCCGGGTGGCGCTGGCTTGCCGCCGATCATCGCCGCGACGCGAAGTCCGCCCGCATTCAGCACGAACGGCTCGAACGGCGGCCCGTCCGGCTTGATGACGATCTTTCGTGTCAGGTTCGCCCGCCCGAAGGCGGCGTTGACGGTGTATTCGCCGGGTGGAAGTTTCACGAGGGGGCTCGCCTCGCGGGATTCCAACACGAGTTTCGACTTGGTCGACCGCGGCACGGTTCGAAAAACCCGCCAGATGAGACCTTGCTCAATCTGCTGGCCATCGCCCGTCAGCAACGCAACGAGCCGGACGCCGCCTTTCGTCTTGCCGCGCTCAACCGTCGTTGTGTTTTGCCGTTTGCCGCCGACCGGTCCCCAGGGCGCTGGCGCTGGGCCGTCCGGAACGGGCTCCTGCGCGAACGATGCCGTCGCCGCAACGAACGACAACGCCATTGCCGTCAGCACGAGCACAGCGACAGGGCGCAACCGCTGGCGCAGCGATAATGGGTTTAGACTACGCAACGCTTCGGTCATCCGGGTCCAATCTCAAGCTTCTGGCTCTGGCCCGCTCGGACCTCGAACGCAGCCTGTCCATGACTGTTACGCGCATCGAAGCGCACGGTATATTTTCCCGGTGCCAGGATCGCGGTCGCCTGCGCGCCGGTCGCGCGCCAGATCGGCATGCCGTTTTCATCGGCGACTTCCCAGGTCAAATCGCCGAACGCGGGTACCGCGGCGGCTGTCGGCACGAAGTTGACCTGTCCCGACGCGATATCGATCACGGCTTTTGCAGGCTTGCCCGCGTCGAGCGTCACTTCCTTAGAGGCTGACAGGTGTGCGGTTGCAAGCGAAGCGCTGATCCGGTAGCGCCCCGGAGATAAACTGAGGTCAAGCGCCGGGCCGATGGTGCGCGCAATGCTGACGCGGTCGCCGTCGATGCGGTCGACACGATAGAAAATGTTGTCGTCGGGCTTCGCCGGTACACCGGCAACGAGCGCCGTGACCTTGACCGGCACGAGAGCAATCGCAAGCGTCTCCGTGACCGTCTGTCCGGCGCCGATGGCGACGCGTTTGCTGGTGATGCCGTTGCCGGCATTGGCGCCGATGTAGTAGGTGCCCTCGGGCAGCACGAAACTCGCCTGCGGGCTGCGCGACCGCGCCACTTCGCGACGGCCGTCAGGACTTTCCGGATCGTCGGTCTCGACCGTGTAGAGCACATCCTGGATCGCGCCGCCGTTCGCGCCGGTCGCCGACAGGTCGAGGCGTCCAGTCGAGAGCGCGACATCGAGCCGTTTGTCGTCTCCCGCAGCGAGATTGATTGTCTGCGATGAACGCGCCGCGCCATCGACTGCCGTCACGCCATATTCGGCAGGCTGCAGATAGAGATCGACCGTATCGCCACGCTTCAAGGCAACAGGCTGGCCGTTCGATGACACGCTCAAGGTCGCGGTGGGCGAGGGCGGGCCACTCTTGCTGGCCACAGCGCGCGCGACGAGATGCGCAGCGTTGAGCGAGACGATGATGCTCTGCGCTTCGCCGTCGGCAATCGTGATCGTGTGCCGGGCCTTGACGCCGCCAAGCTCGGCTTCGATGTCGTAATCACCAGCCGGCAGCTTGGCTGAAATGTCTTTGCCGACGCCTTGGCCGAGCGTTTTCGCGCCCCCGGCTTTGTAGATCCGCCACGTCAGCGGCGCTGTAATGAGAGGGCGGCCTTCAGCCAATGCCGCCGAGGCACGTAGCGATGCTCCGGCGGGCGGCGGCGGTGCTTTCGGTGCCACCGATTTGGCTTCCCCGCCTGCAACGTCGGACGGCGACAGAACCGCGAGCTTCACGGCTTCTTCGATGGCAGCATCGAGTCCGTTGGAATCTGCGATGTCGTAGAAGCGGCCGCCCGTCGCCTCTGCCATGCACGCCATGCGCGGGCGTTCGTTCGCAGAAAGTCCGATGCCGATCACCTGAATGACGACACCGGGCGACGACTTCGCGATGGCGCGCGCAGCGGCGCAGGAATCCTGGCGGCAGTTGTCGGCATTGTCGCCGACGATAACGATCTGAGCCGGCCGTGAGGAACCAATAGCGTCCGCCGCCATGCGCAACGCCGCCGTCACCGGGCCTGGCCCTCTCGGGCTGAGCTTTGAGAGCGGATCGAGAACGCTCTGACGCGGGCTGTCGGGACCTGCGATCATCTCCACGTCGCTGCAATCACCACGGCGGCGATGTCCGAACGAGATGAGGCCGACGCGGGTGGACGAGGGCTCGGTCAGAAGCGCGCCGAGCTTGTCACGCACGACGTCGATCTTCGGCCGGTTGGCGGGCGCCAGCCGGCCCCACATCGAGCCCGATCCGTCGACGATCAGCATGGCGGTCGGCGCATCGGCGCTCAGAGCGGGTCGCGTCGCCGCGAGGCCGACGGCGGCAAGCACGGCAACCGCCACGAGCGGTGCGACGATCCTCGATATTTTCAGCCGCATCATTCCCCCACCACCTTAGCGCTTCGATCCTTATCCCGACTCTGACTGTAACGGGTGGCTTGTAACAGCCCGACGCCTCGTATAGCGAGACGGGCACGCAAAGGTACGGAACAACCCATGAATACCGCATTTTTTGAATTTCTTGCGGCAAGACGTTCGGTCAAGCCCGACCGACTCGCCGCACCCGCCCCAACGGCCGAAGAACTCAACAAGATTCTGACGGTCGGGACACGCGTTCCCGATCATAAAAAGCTTTCGCCCTGGCGTTTCATCGTTTTTGAGGGCGATGCGCGCGCGTCGGCTGGGGAAATCTTTGCCCGGGCCTGCGAAAAGGAAGAGCGCGAGCCGCCGTCGCATGTCCGTCTCGACATGGAGCGGGCCAGATTCATGCGCTCGCCCATGGTCATAGCGGTCATTTCATCGGTGAAGCCGCGTCCCGGTGCGCCGGAGTGGGAGCAGGTGCTGTCGGTCGGCGCGCTCTGCTTCAATCTTTGCTTAGCGGCCAATGCGCTGGGCTTCGGCACCTCCTGGCTCAGCGAGTGGATCGCCTACAGCCCCACGGTCCGCGAAGCCTTCGGCCTGACGGAGCACGAGAAAATCGCTGGTTTCATCTATGTCGGCACGCCGATGGAGAAGCCCGAGGAACGCGAGCGCCCCAAGCTCGAAGCCATCGTCAAGCATTGGCCGGCCTGACGTTGAATCTGAGCGGTATCAGTACCGCGGCATTAAGCCAGCATTAACCATGCGATGCCAAGCTCTCGGCATACGTGTTGGCAAACTCGATTCGGGGAGCCGCGGGATCAGCACCGCCGGCCGGGAAATCGGGAAACGGCACTTCAGACCACATCATGGCCCTCCGCGCGTGCCTCAAGCACCCGCTGGAGGGCCAGTTAGTTTTGGCCCGGCCCGAAACATACTTAATGAACTCTTAAGCTGTATAAGTGCAGGTTCGTTGACCGAAATGGTCACCGAAGGCCCGCCATGCTTTCAATTGTCGGCTTTTCCAGCACCCACACCACGGCCTTGCAGCTTCTCAAAAAAGCAAAAGGCGAGGATGACGGAGCGTCCGACAAAACGGATGGCGCGGGTGGCATCTCGGATCCCTTCGCCGATCTCTTTGCGCCAAAGCTCGACGAGAATGACGGCAGCGATGATGGTACTTACAAACCATCTGCGTCGCCGCTGACTACAGCGTCGGGCTCCGTTGTCGAGCCTTTGACCGATGAGGGAGGCTTTACCGATGCGATGGGGAATCCCCTGCCTGTCGCATACACCATCAAATGGCATGGCGTTGAAGTGGCGCGCATTTATAACTCGGGTGGTTCGATAGTCGCCAGTGGCTTCGATCTCTCATCCTTGGACTGGGATCGAGGGGATCTTCCCCCCGACGAAAAAGACGCTGCGGGAAATGATCTCACCGGAATGGACTTGGCCAACAAGCGCTTCGAAAAACTCACAACGTTTTTCGCAACGCAGGCTTGATGTCTAATACCTGAACTGCTCGGCCAGCACGCGCTCTTCGAGGCCGTGCTCGCGGTCGAACATCATGTAAAGTTCGATGGCGCGGGCTTGCTCGATGTCGACCTTGATGACGTTGCGCGTCTCGAAGTGGTCGGCCACGGCGCTGACAGGCCGTTTCTCGTGCTCCAGCACCGAGATCGTGATGCGCACCTTGCTCGGCACGATGGCGCCACGCCAACGCCGCGGGCGAAAGGGACTGATCGGCGTCACGGCAAGCAATTGAGATTTGATCGGCAGAATGGGACCGTGCGCCGAGAGGTTATAAGCCGTCGAGCCGGCCGGCGTCGAAACCAGGATGCCGTCGCAGATCAACTCTTCGAGCCGCATCTTGTCGTCGATGGCTACCTGCAACTTGGCGGCCTGATAGCGCTGCCGGAATAGCGAGATTTCGTTGATGGCGAGGCTCTTGTGCGCCTTGCCGTTGGCGTCCGTCGCGATCATCGCCAGCGGATGGATGCGGCTCGTCTCGGCCGCTGACAGCCGCTCAAGCAGATCCTCTTCCCGGTAGTCGTTCATCAGGAAGCCCACCGAGCCCCGGTTCATGCCGTAGATCGGGATCTTGTCGTTGATGAACCGATGGAGCGTCTGCAACATGAAGCCGTCGCCGCCGAGCGCCACGATGACGTCAGCCTCCGCAGGGTCGGTTTCGCCATAGCGTTTGATCAGGGCCGCCTGGGCTTCGATCGCTTCGGGCACTTCGCTCGCGACGAAGGCGATGCGCTCGAATTTGTGCTTTTCTTTCGCCATCAAGGCCCTTCAGGTAAATGCTGTCGCGGTTGTAAGGCTGCGAAACAAGGCAGGGAAGCTCGCTCAAGTGCCGTCAAACGACAAGCCCCCCCATCTAGGTCGTACAGTGCGGGATAGCGGAGAGTGCCACCCGATGCCAGCCGATGGCGTCGTGATGATTTACGCGACGTTCCCGGATCGCGCCGCAGCCCTGGCTTTGGGCAAGGATCTGGTCAAGCGGCGGCTGGCCGGCTGCATTAACGTCCTGCCGTCGATGACGTCGGTTTACGTCTGGAAGGGCAATACCGAGACGGCGGATGAAGCCGTCATGATCGTCAAGCTTGCGGCCGAGGGGGCCGAACGCGCTGTTGCGCACATCGTCGCCAACCATCCCTACGAGACGCCGGCCGTGCTTGTCGTCCCCGTCACAGGCGGGAGCGACGCATACCTGAGGTGGGTCAGAGACGGCACCGAGATTTAAGACCGTCAATATACGCCGCCGAGCGACTGCATGAGATTGAAGCGTGTCGTGCCTGGACGCGGATCGCCATGGCGGCGCTTGCCTGAGTAAGCATAGGAATTATATCGCCGCCGTTTCTCGCTCTCGGCGCGGCGTGATTTCTTCACCTTGTGTGCGGGCGCGATGTCGCCGTCGCGCGTTACCGGGAGAGCGTCAGCCGCATCGGCGTCGTCGGAAACACTGTCGTCGTCCGGCTCATATTGCAGAGCGGCGAGCTTCGCTGACCCATTGGGCGTAACGGTAACAGCGGGCAACGCACCGGTGACGACGGAAGTCGAAGGAGGCGCCATCACCTCTGGCGGGAGAGGCCCGCCGATCGACATGCGCCCAGGCAACGGATCAGGCCGCGGAGCAACGGCGACCTGCGGCAGTGGATCGGTGACGACCTGATTTCTCTGCCAAGGCAGCACCTCGCGCTCGGTCGGCTTTGACGCCACAGCGCGCTCGCCAGCGCGTCCATCGGCAAGACGCGTGATCGTCAGCCAACGTCCATCCTGTCGCTTCTGCCGTCTCTCGGCCTGCGCGATGACCGCTGCGGGAACGCAACGGCCGTCACCCTGCATGATCTGTCCGGAAGGGCAGTCGGCGGAGCACATCACATCCTGATGGCTCTGCACCAGCGCAAGCAACACGTAGTCAGGCTGATTGTACGGCAGCACGGCGTTGGCGCGATCCAGGAACGCAGCCATGGCCCGCCGTGTCGATTGCGTCCAGCTGCCATTGATTGTGCCGCGATAGCAACCGACGCGCTGCAATTCGGTCTGCAGGTCGCGTGCCAGCTGAGTGCGGGTCGCAGGATCTGACGAGCCTGAGGATCGCACCGGCGACACGACCGAACGTCCGGCCGCCACGACCGTCGTCCAGGTGCTGGGCTTCGGAAGCGCGACCGTCGCGACCTCGTTCGCATTGGCGGCAACCGGTTTTTGCCAAGACGGAGACGTCGGCGCAAATGTCGGGATGATGTTTCGCTCCCGATCGGTGCGGTCGGGCGCGACGGAAATGCGCGTGACGGCGGCGAGGTCGTCAGAAGGATCTGAGAACGGAAAGAGGTACAGGCTTCCGAGAACGATACCGGCGGTGATCAGCAGCAGTGCACCGGGGCGTGACATGACGCGACTCCACCAACCTCACTGAACATCAGTCACGCGGTCGTCCGGAAAACGATCGGGCCGGAACGATGAGCAGTCAGCCCCGCCCATTAAAACCGGCGACGCTGCACATTCCAATGTGCAAGCCCAACACGAGATGAGAATGCCTCAAGTCCGGGCGCTTGGTAAACGCACAATGCGTCATACCTTGTGACGGGCGCGACATGGGGCCGCCATGTGCTCGCCATGCCAAGAACGACATCCGGCACACGCCCGCCATAATCTGAGGCTTGTGCGAAACTTACGCGGCCGGTGCAAAACCTCTTGATAACCGGGACTTTTCAACCGCTGCCGGAAGCTTGTGGACATCGTCATATGACACTCGCGTCATAGTCGGCACGTGCCCCTACAATTCTGATTCTTCTATCGTTTCGGATTCACATCGCCCCCCGACTCAGCTACGGCTGAAAGAGAGGGGAGTTTAATTCGCGTAAGTTTTCCACCTTCGGTCCGAACCGGACGATAAAGTTTTCCACTCTGATTTCTTGCGGCGAAATCGTGGCGGAATTCTCCAGTCGGGCTTCGAATGTGGCGGCTCTGGTTTGCTTGATTGTGCGGTTTTCGCGTCGCTCGTCTGCCGATTTGTCATGGGGATGACATCGGAGCTCACAGCCGAACGAACGGAGATCATTCGCAATCTTGCCCGTTCGCGTACCGGAGCTTGGTCGGCGGCACCCTCGGTCGCTGGGACCACAACGACGTGGCCGGTCTTTTTTAATTACCGACCGGCCTTCACAGGAGAGGGCAACCACGATGAGACACGTTTTAGGCGTGTTGGGGGTTCTCGCAGCAGGCGTATTGCTCGCCGTTTCCGCTGCGATGAACTGGCGTTTTGGCTTCAGTCTCGGACGAACCGAACTCGACGGCCAAATCTACGGAGCAGCATCCGCTGCTGCCGACTGCATGAAGGCTCTTGTACCGTTTTTCTTCTTTGCCGCAGTACGCAATCGAATTTGGTCGCAAGCGGCAGCGTCCGCCTTGGTCTGGACGGTCGTAACGACCTATTCCATGACCTCCGCACTCGGTCACGCGGCGTTGAACCGCTTCGATTCGACCGGGGAACGCGCTCAGGAAGCTCAAGTCTATCAGGACCTGAGGACCGAGCTGAAGCGTGCGGAAGAGCAAGCGGCCTGGATCCCACAGCATCGTCCGTATGAAACGGTGCAGAGCGAGATCGATGGGCTGAAGCTCGACAAGGCATGGAAGTGGTCGAAAGGCTGTACAGAAGTCACGACCAACATGCGGCGCCAGCTCTGTCAGCAGGTGACGTCTCTTGAAGCCGAGCTTGCATCCGCGGCCTCGGCCAAGAAGGCCGACGCTCATATTGCCGAGCTCAAGTCGAAGATCGATGCGACCGCAGGTACGCCTGCGCTGTCGGAAGCCGACCCGCAGGCGAAGGTTTTGACCGAGCTTGCGAACGCGTTCTTCCCGAACGTGAAGATCGAGAACGTGCAGATGGCGTTGACGTTGTTCGTCGCCCTGCTGCTCGAGATCGGGTCTGGATTCGGCATGTACGTCGCATTCAGCCAGTGGCGACTTTATGATCGCCAGCCCAAGCCCGTCTCGCCGAAGGCGTTGACGGAAGCAAGCACCGCTGCGGCAGCGGTGGCGGTTCCGGTGCTCACACCGGTGACCGTGCAAACGAAAAAGCCGCGTTCTGGCGCCAACGACAACCGGTCGCTCGAGATCGCTCTCGAAACACCCGTTGCCCCGGCGCGCGCAATCGAAGCTCCGCCCGCAGAAGTGCATCAGGCAGAGCCCACGGTTGTCGAAAGCAAGGTCGTGGCGCCGGTTGCGCGCCTCGTCCCCGAGAACAACACCGAACGTTTCTACAAGGAGAATGTCGAGGTCCGTGATGGATCAAGTGTAACGGCTACTGAACTCTATGAAGACTATTGCTCTTGGTGTGACTCTAAGAACAAGGAGCCTGCAGCACTTCCAAGCTTTGCCCGTGAATTCGCCGAGCTTGGCGTGAAAAAGGAGAAGGTAGCCGGACGAGTCCGGTACATCGGTATCGCACTAAAATCCGACACGGCGCTCGAGGAGGTTACGAAATCGCTGACCTTCGGCACTGTCGCAGCCTAAGCGCTGCCTCCTAGAAACGAAAGGCCCGCTTCGGCGGGCCTTTTTTGTTTTTGGGGGAGCAAACGCACCGATTACCTGCTCAGGATCCGACAGCCCATCATTAACATTCGGTTCGCTCGTCCCAATCTAATCAGCGTGACTTTGGTCACATACGCCAGCGCCGTATTCGGCTTTTTTGAGCGAAATGCAGATCCTGGAGAACTGACATGAAGCGAGCATTGGCAGTCCTAAGTTTCTTGATTTTAGGCGCCCCCGCACTTGCCGCGCAAAGCATGACCGACATGGTCGATTTTAGTTCCGACGCCTATACGAAGGCCGAGATGAGCCGAGCGGACATCAGTGCTGCTCTCGCTAAGCTGAAAGCAGGGGAAAAGCTCGACCTCTCAGGAAAGGCGCTGAACGGACTGGATTTGTCGAAGATGGATTTGCGCCGCGTGAATCTACAGGCCGCTCGCCTGATGCGCGCCAACCTCTCGAACTCGAACCTCGACGGCGTGAACCTCGATTCTGCTTGGTCGTTGAACTCCAATTGGAGCGGCGCGCAGCTGCGAGGCGCAAGCCTATTTCAAACCCAGCTCCAAGGCGCAAACCTGCAAGGCGCGAATTTTTCCGGCGCTCACGTCGCGGCTGATTTCAGTAAAGCGAATTTGCAGAACGCGAACTTCGATAAAGCCAACTTGGCGCCAAACGAGGCCAATCAGTCGATGGGACTGATGCGCGGCACATTCCGCAATTCAACGCTCGACGGCGCGTCGTTCCGCGGTGCGAACATGCGTCGGGTGTTGATCGAATTTTCTTCGTTGAAGGGTGCGGACATGACGGACGCCAATTTGGACGACGCCGAACTCGGCGGGTCGAATTTCGATGGAGCGGACGTAAAAGGCGCTAATCTCTTGGACGCCGATTTCACGTCCGCCAACGTCAACGGCATCAAGAACCTTAAGCAGGCCCGCAACGCGGACAAGGCAAAAGGACTTGCCGTCGTTGAGTGAAACCGGCTGTCTTCTGGAGCGACGCATAAATGAGAAAGACCCGCGCTTCGCGGGCTTTTTTATGTGCAAACGCCGACAAACAAGCCCATAGCATTCGAGCGAATTCCTCTTACGGACGGGTTCGGCATTTATGCTTTTCTTATTTGGTGGGACCGGCAGGGATCTCGTTTCCCTATGATCGCAGCCTCATATCTCCGCGCTGAGCGAGGCTGCGAACGGCTGACACCCGTCAAATGCTGCATCGCAAGCGAATGAACTCTTTGGAGGAGCATCAAATGGAAACGCATGGTCTTTTCAGAATTCACAACGGTTGGAAATGTCTCACGACCCAGGACAGCGTCAGGATTAAGTTTCCCGATGGGCAGGAAACAGAGATCCCGGAGGACGAATATCGCGCGGCCGGATATCCCCCCGCTTTCGACACGCTACTTTGGCGAGAGACGTCAGCGGAGAAAAGCTCCGCGGTCCGGCCAGTCAATGACCCCAGCCTCAAATAAGAGGCGACACAGCACTATCTCTTCGGATACGCCGTAAAAATATAATCCTTCGCCTGCACGATCGTATGGCAGGTGAATCCGCACTTGGCGTCGTTCTCTTGGGGCGGCGTGTCGGAAGCCGTCGCGGGCGAGAACGTATCGGTGGACGCATCGTAGTTGAACGCCGCGTAGCCCCAACCGCCGCTGTCGGCGAAGCGCTTACTGTCCTTCTCGATGAAGTCGACATTCTGAAGCGTGCCGGGCACCGTCGCGGGCGTCGGAGACTCGCCGCTCGGCACCGGCTTCCAATGGATCTTCGCGATCTTCGAGCCTTCCGGGAACGGCTTGCCGTTTTCGGGAATACCCGAGCGATATGCCTCGATCATTATCGGATTGGCGAGGATGACGGCCATCGCGCTGTCGGTTTGGCTCACGGCTACCGTCTGCCAGTCTTCGTAGCCTTTGAAGTCGGCGAAGGCGAGGCCGTCGGGAACTTTCAGGCTATACTTGTCAGGCGCGGCGCGGACATATCCGGCGGCGGCGGCAAGCAGCACCGCGATCATCGCGAACGCGCTAAGTAGCTTTGTCTTTGAGGAAGTAGCCGTTGAAATACGCAACATGCACCAGCCTCCAGATCGGGCCTGGAAATATTCCGGACCTGTACGCACGGAAGGAACGTCAGTCTCGATTGCAGGAATATATGCAGGATACGGAGCTTAGCGGCTCTCGCGATTTTGTCGAGAGACCTGCACACGCGCTGTCATAAAAGTGCAAGAGACGAAGCTCAGTCCGATGTGACCGCCTTCACGGGATGGGCTGCATCTTTCCCGACGACTGTCGTCCATTCCCGCACCCGCCACCGTGTTACGAGGCATTGGGTGACGTACGGGTCGGCCTTGGCAAAATTCTCCGCTACGGCAAGCGAGCTTCCCGAGAAGAGAAGCATGCCCCCATCCGCAGGATCTGCAAATGCGCCGCCAAGAAGGAGTTCACCCCGCTCGACAGCCGCTCTTGCCAGGACCAGATGCTCGTCGCGAAGGGCCCCGCGTCGCTCCAAGTAATCCTGAACGTAATCGTAAAAAAGAACGTAGTGCATGATCGCCTCGTCTCATCTCGTCGGGGCGACGCCCGCCCGCCGGCTCGTGCCTTACACTCCGAGCCCCGCCACCTCCAGCGCGAACGAGAAGTTGAAGGCCGTATCCTTCAAGCCGTCGAAGCGGCCCGACGCACCGCCATGCCCGGCGCCCATGTTCGTCTTCAACAGCACCAGATTGGCGCTCGTGTTGAGGGCCCGCATCTTAGCGATCCACTTCGCCGGCTCCCAATACGTCACGCGCGGATCGGTAAGACCCGCGAGCGCGAGGATGTGCGGATAATCCTTCGCTTCGACGTTATCGTAAGGCGAATAGCTGCGGATGTAGTCGAAGTCGTCCTTGCTCGTCAGCGGATTTCCCCATTCCGGCCATTCCGGCGGCGTCAGCGGCAGATCCTTATCGAGCATCGTATTCAAGACGTCGACGAACGGCACGTCGGCGATGATGGCAAGGAACAGGTCAGGCGCCATGTTGGCGATCGCGCCCATCAGCATGCCGCCCGCAGAGCCGCCGTTGGCGACGATCCGCCCGCGCGTAGTGAAGCCTTCCGACACGAGATGCTCGCCCGCCGCGATGAAGTCGGTGAACGTGTTCTTCTTCTTCTTGAGCTTGCCGTCGGTGTACCAGCGATAGCCCTTATCCTTGCCGCCGCGAATATGCGCGATGGCGAAAATGAAACCGCGATCGACGAGCGACAGTCGCGCCGTCGAGAACGCAGCCGGCATCGCGATGCCATAGGCGCCGTAGCCGTAAAGGAACAGCGGCGCCGAACCATCGAGCGGCGTCGTCTTCTTGTAGAGCAGCGTCACCGGAACGAGCGCACCGTCCTTCGCAGGCGCGAGCAGGCGGCGCGTCACGTAGTCGGCTGGATTATGTCCGCTCGGAATTTCCTGGCGCTTGCGCAGCGTGCGTTCGCGCGTGGCCATATCGTAGTCATAGGTTTCTGCGGGCGTCGTCAGCGACGAATAGGTGAAGCGGATACGCGTCGTGTCGAACTCGTACCCTGAACTCATGCCGAGCGCATAAGCCTCTTCAGCGAACGCAATGCTGTGCTCGCCGCTGAGGTCGAAGAAATCGTCGGCGCGGCCGCCCGCCTTGATCGGAGTAACGACGATACGCGGAAGGCTTTCCTCGCGTTCAAGCCGCGTCACGAAGTTCTGGAACACGCTGACGTCGAGGATCAGTCGCCCCGGTTTGTGCGCGACGATCTCGCGCCAGTTGGCTTCTTCGGGCGTGGCAACCGGCGCCATCACCACGCGGAAATCTTCCGCATCGTTTGAATTCGTCGCGATGATGAGGTTTTTGCCGTGATGCTCGACGCTGTACTGGTGCCCGACACGGCGCGGCGTCACCATCCTCGGACCGGCCGCGGGATTGTCGGCGTCAATCAGATGCACTTCGCTCGTATCGTGATCGTGAATGTCGATGAGGATGAATTTCTGCGACTGCGTCGACGACAGCCCGACGAAGAAGCCTGAATCCTTTTCCTCATAGACGAGCTTGTCGTCGGAAACCGGCGTGCCGAGTACGTGGCTGTAGACGAACAGCGGTCGCTGATGCTCGTCGACCTTGATGTAGAAAAGCGTGCGTCCATCGCTCGACCATTCGAGGCTGCCGTGGGAATCCGGAATTTCGTCGGCGAGGTTTTGGCCCGTCGCCAGGTCGCGAATACGGATTGTGTAAAGCTCCGAGCCCTTGTCGTCGGTTGCGTAGGCGAGCAGCTTGTGATCGTTCGTGTGCGCCGTCGCCCCGAGGTCCCAATAGCTCTTGCCTTCGGCTTCGGCGTTGCCGTCGAGCAGAACCTGCGCATCGCCTTGCGAGCCCCCCCGCGGAATCCGGCAAAGCTGCGCATACTGGCCGCCTTTGACGAAACGCGGGAAGTATTCGAACGGCCCGTCCGGTTGCGGGACGTGGCTGTCATCCTCCTTGAGACGCGCCTTCATCTCCTTGAACAGCGTCTCCTGCAGAGGCCCGGTCTGCGCCATCATCGCCTTGGTGTAGGCGTTCTCGGCGTCGAGATGATCGCGGATGTGCCCAGCCAACTCTTGCGGCTGCCGCATCACCTCCTGCCAGTTGTCGGCCCGGATCCACGCGTAATCGTCGGTAAGGGTAACGCCGTGATAGGTCGAGACGACGGGGAGGCGGCGCGCCACCGGCGGGGAGGGCGGCGCCGTCTCGTCGGCAAGGACGGTCGTGTCGGAGCTGCCAGTCGTCGGACCAGTCATCGGGCTACAAACCTTTCGATGCTTGAGTGAAGATCGGGGGGATGGTTCTCGGCCGCCCGCGGGCGCACGTCAACGCGGCTCCAGTCACCGAGTAATGATCAAATGCAGATGCCCCCAGATCAAGAATTAGTAATGTCGTAATCTAATTCTGCGCCGCGATTGACAATGAATGCGACCTGTAGTCAAAGCTTTCGCAAGTGAATTCCAGTTGATCTCGTCGGCTGCATTCGCGTTACTGGGGTTTCCGGCGGACTTCGTCGATTAAAACGGAAAACGGCGGGGTGTCGACATGGACGGGCGGTCCGGGCAGGTTTTTCGACCGGCAGAGGAAGCGGAAGATGAGCACATGGACAGTTCTGCCCAGCCTGAGCTTGTGACGATCACGGCGACGATCGTCGCAGCGTACGTCAGCAACAATTCGATCGCCTCGACCGAGCTTCCGAACCTGATCGCCGAAACGCACGCCGCGTTGAGCCGCGCCGCTGGGCGGACGGTGCCGCAGGACCGCGAAGAGTCGAAACCGAAGATCGCCGTCAAGAAGTCCGTCATGCCGGACTTCATCATCTGTCTCGAAGACGGCAAGAAGTTCAAATCGCTGAAGCGGCATTTGCGGACGCACTACAACTTGTCGCCGGAAGAATACCGCGAGAAGTGGGGGCTGCCGCCCGACTATCCGATGGTCGCGCCGAATTACGCCAACGCCCGCTCGCAGCTTGCGAAGAAAATGGGCCTCGGCACCCGTCGCGAAAGATAATCTGGCAACGGATCAAATTCCTCAGGCCGCACCGCTGAACTCACCGGTGAATAAGCTTGGCGAGCGCGTCGCGTTCTTGCTTTAACAATCTGGCGAGACGGGAGTGCCGCGTCAGATCGTAGGCGCGGTCTCCGACAATGCCGCGACGGCGCTCTTTCCGCAATTCCCGTTCGATGATGGCGATAATTTTTCTCCGTCCTTGCTCCGTGCGATCGCCAATTTCCTTTGGCCAAACGGGCAAAAGTTGCAAAGCATCCGGCGCGTAGTTGGACTCTCGCTTGCGAAAGACAGACAGCCCCGCATCGCCGGATGTCGTCTTGTGTCGATTTGATACGCAGTTGTGCATGATTGGCGACTGTGAGGCCGCCGACGAACGCGGGGATAACTTTCGCAAGTGTCGCCGCCGATAAGGTGAACGTAAGCGCTCGAAAAAAACTTATCCCCGCTGTATCGGGCGCCCGTATTCTGCTCGGCGATGACACAACCGAGACGAATGGCCAGACATGTTCACTCATCCGCGACGGGCGTTAACGTCCGTACGATTGTCAGACCATGGGAAGAAGGGATGACACGGGCTTCGCTTTTGTCGGCCCTGAAGACGCGACAGCGTCTTGTGGCCGATCGCGAAACGGCGGACGACCTGCGCCACCGCCAGACGCGCGTCGCAATCGATCTGGCGATTTCCAACGTCTTCGGCGTTGATGCAGACCTCCTCTGGAGTGGAACACGCGGCGTTCGAGACATCGCCGAGGCGCGTCAGGTCGCGATGTACCTCGCACATGTTTGCTGCCGCATGTCGCTGACGGAAGTCGGCACGATGTTCGGCCGCGATCGCACCACCGTCGCGCATGCCTGTCTCAAGGTCGAGTGCCGCCGCGACGACCCGAATTTCGATCGCGCGCTGGATGTTTTGGGGTGGGCGTTGCCGACGCTCGTCCAGCGCGACGTAACCCCCAATCGGATCAGTCCGCGCGAGGAGATCGAGGAACATCAATGGCTGTAGGAAACACGCGCCGCAACGCAGTCAACGCGCAAGAGGGAAGTACTACGCCGACACGCAACCTTGCCGAAAGTCCGCTGGCCTGGCTCGCTCGGCGCAAGGACAAGGACGGCCAGCCGATGCTGACCGACACCGAATTCGATGCTGGCGAAAAGCTCCGCGCGGACTTCTGGTTTGCTCAAATGACGCCGCGCACGACCGCCAACTGGTCGTTGCTGCTTTCTGGCGGCGGTGGCGGCAAGGGCGCGCCGGACATCGGTCCCGACATCCGCGATGCCGTTGTTGCGGCGAAGGAGCGTGTGAAGCGCGCGTTGGCGGCCGTCGGTCCTGATCTTGCCGGTGTGCTGATCGACGTCTGCTGTCACTTGAAAGGTCTTGAAGCCAGCGAGAAGGCAAGCGGCTGGCCGCAGCGCTCGGGCAAGATCATCCTGCAGATCGCGCTTCGTCAGTTAGCGCGCCATTACGGAATGCTGCCGCCACCGACGACTGCCCACGCCGACCGTCCCGTCCGCGTCCGCCACTGGGGCGCGAGCGACTACCGCCCCGAGATCGATCCTCGGTGAACCTGCCTCATCGGAACGAGTCCAAGGACGGCATGTTGATATCTTACGCGCGCTCCCTCGCCATCGTCATGCCGACGGAGGTCGGCACCCAGGCAATCATCATCGCAACGAATGTTTGGCGCTTGGCTGGATCCCGGCCTGCGCCGGGATGACGGTGGTTAGATGTCTCGGTGACCGGCCCGAGGATGACGTCGTGCTCACTTACTTCCCGGATTTGGCCGCCTTCCGGCCTTTGCCGGAACGCGATGGGCGAGGCGGCTCCGCCGCTTCGTCCGGCAGATCGGGAATGATGTACTTCCAGTAGTTTTCCTGCTTCACGCGCCGCTCGCTCATGGCGAAGCTGCGGACCGAGATGCCCGCCTGATGCACCGTCTCGGCCGTGCCGGAGACGAGCGGATGCCACCACGGCAGATCGCCACCCTCACCGACGATGCGGTAGGCGCACGACTTCGGCAGCCACGACAACTCGCGCGCACGCGGAATGTCGATCGCCAGGCAGTCTGGCATTTTCTCGAAGCGGTTGGGGTAGTCCTTGCAGCGGCAAGTGCGGACGTCGAGCATGCTGCAGGAGAGCCGCGTGAGATAAATCTGCGCCGTGTCTTCGTCTTCGAGCTTGACGAGACAGCAGCGGCCGCAGCCGTCGCACAGCGCCTCCCACTCGTCGGGACTCATCTCTTCGAGCGTTTTTGTGCGCCAGAACGGTGGATCGTTGCCGTCCAACATCAGGTCTTGCTCTTCCCTTCTGGCTTGAGCCGGGATAACCACAATTTTGTCGACTTGCGACGTCTAACGTCGGCAAACTCGCTTTGCGGCGCGTCCGGCGGATGCGTCGCAATTGCTGTTGCAAATAAAATTCTTGCAGTAAAGGGCTTAAGCCCGCGTCTCGCGCGTGACAAGAGCGACTTGATACAACAGACGCCGGCAAGGGATGGCGCTTCTTGAACGACTGGTTTCACAAGCAGGGCGGACGGGATCGCTTCATCGACTGGCTCGCCCTTGATTCGAAAATCAATTCGTCGCTCGGGGATGCCTGGTCGCGCATCAAGGACTATTGGAATGCCGGCTCGAGCTTTTTCGCGCGCTTTCAGCTTGTCGGCTGGCGGCGGCTTCTGAACGAATTTGCGTCGGAAAGCCTGACGATGCTGTTCGGCGGCTTCGTCGTGCTTTACGGCTTGGCGCTGCCCGCCTTCCAGGAGTTCGACGAAAGCAAGTTTTCGACCGGGCGCTATGCCGTGACGTTCCTCGACGTCAACGGCAATGAGATCGGCCGCCGCGGCATCCTGCACAACGATTCCGTGCCGCTCAGCGAAATACCAGATGTGCTCATCAAGGCGACGCTCGCAACCGAAGACCGGCGCTTCTTCGAGCATTACGGCATCGACGTCTTGGGCACGCTGCGCGCGTTCGTCACCAACGTGCAGGCCAACGAGGTGGTGCAAGGCGGCTCGACATTGACGCAGCAGCTCGCGAAAAACCTGTTCCTGTCGTCAGAACGATCCATCCAGCGCAAGATCAAAGAGCTGTTTTTGTCGTTCCTGCTCGAAAGCCGGTACTCGAAGAAGCAGATCCTGAAACTCTATTTCGACCGCGCCTATCTGGGCGGCGGCACCTTTGGTGTCGAAGCCGCCTCGCAGTACTATTTCGGCAAGTCCGTCCGCGACATCAACATGGCCGAAGCTGCGGTGCTGGCCGGCCTCTTCAAGGCGCCGACGAAATATTCGCCGTTGGTCGATCTGGCGGCGTCGCGGGCACGAACCAATCAGGTTCTCGATAATCTCGTCGAGGCCGGATACTACACGGCAGGGCAGGTGCACGCCGCGCGAATGAACCCGGCCAAAATCGTCGAGGCACGGGCGACGAGCAGTCCGGACTGGTTCCTCGATTGGGCGTATGAGGAAGTGCAGCGCCTCGCCGAAGGCAAGAACCAATACGTGCTGACGGCGCGGACGACGGTTGATCTCACGCTACAGCGGCAGGCGCAGGAAGCGCTCAACGCTGCGCTTCGCAAGGACGGCAAGGCGGACCGCTTCGACTCCGGCGCCATCGTCGTGATGGAAACCGACGGAAAGGTCCGCGCTCTCATCGGTGGCCCCGATTACGGCGAGAGCCAGTTCAACCGCGCGACGCACGCGAAACGCCAGCCGGGCTCATCCTTCAAGGTCTACGTCTACGCGACGGCGTTGGAGAACGGCTATACGCCGGACACCATCGTGCGCGACGCCTCGCGGTCGTGCGGAAACTGGTCGCCGTCGAATTACGGTGGTGGCGGCGGCTCGGGCGCGCGCATCCCGCTCTGGAACGCACTGGCTCGCTCTCTCAACACTGTCGCAGCAGAATTGTCATTCGCCGTCGGGCGCGAAAAGGTCATCGACATGACGAAGCGCCTCGGCATCGAAGGCGTGAAAAAGACATGCTCGATGGCGCTCGGTGACGGCGGTCTCACGGTCCTCGAGCACACTGGCGGTTTCGCAACGTTCGCCAATGACGGCAAGCTCGCCAAGCCCTATGGCATTCTCGATATCACGACCTCAAAGGGCGATCTGCTCTACTCGCACGAACGTGACGAACCACCGACGCCGCAAGTCGTCTCGCGGCACGTGGCAGAAGAGATGAACGTCATGCTCAATCGCGTGGTGACGCAGGGTACGGGCGGCATGGCCAACCTCGACTTCACCAACGTCGCGGGCAAGACGGGTACGTCGACGGGACCCAAAGACGCTTGGTTCATGGGCTTCACCGGCAAATACGTAGCGGGCGTCTGGATCGGCAACGACGACAATCGGCCGATGCGCGCAGGCGTGACGGGCGGCCATCAGGCGGCCCCGCTCTGGCATGATGTCATGACTGTCGCGCACACCGACATGAACATTCCGACGATCCCAGGCCTTGCGCCGCATCCGCGGCAGGTCGAAGAACAGCAACGGCTCGCCGAACTCCGAGCGCAACAGGTGGCTGCGGGATTGGAGCCCGCGCAGACCGACGCTTCCAAGCCGCAGAGCATCATGCCGCCAAAGACACGCGAGGTTTTGAAGGTCCTGGCATCGGCGCTGCGCAAGGCTAACGACGAGGGACCGGCGCCCGCCCCGGGCAGCGGCGGCGCTTCGCATTTGCCGCTTCCGGTCGATCCGAAAGACATGCCGCAGCCCGCGACCAAGCCGGATCGGCGCGCGACTTTGTTCGGCATCCCGCCCGATGGTCTGTCGCCACCAATAGCAGCTAGCGGTTCCGGCGCGAAAAACCCGGCGACAGCGGTGCCTTGAATGCGGATCCGATAGGAAAGCAAAACGAACGTGGCATCGATCGGACTTGAACCTGCTGCCCCATCGAGACTGAGCGTCTTGCGCGCGATCGTCGGCATTATCGTACGTGCCGTGACGGTCGTGCTCGTTGTCATGCTCGCGATCGGCGCCGGTCTATGGTCAAGCCGCTATATGATTGCGCGTGGCTCACCGCTGTCGGTCGCGACGTATGGACCATGGCAGCAGTGGCCGCGCATCGGCCGCGAAAGCGCCGACCCCTACACCAAGGCGCACATGATCTCGACCGGCAAGCTTCGGATCTCGTCCGACAGCGCAGGTGTGTTCGAAGCGCGAACGGATTCGGAAGGCGCGCGGCTGCACTCGTCGTGCAATTACGTCGTCACCGGCGCGAACATGCACGGACTGTGGTGGAGCATCGGCGTGTTCGATACGCGCGGCAATCTCATCGCCAACGATGCCGACCGCTACGAGTTCACCGCCGACACCATCGCCCCCAATCCGAACGGCTCCTTCGTCGTCACGCTCGGACGCGACGCGCGCCCCGGCAACTGGCTGCCGACAAGCGGCGCGGGCCGTCTCGTGCTGGTGTTCACGGTGCTCGATCCCGCGACCGGCCTGTCATCGGAAGAACGCGCCGAGCGCAACAAGGATCTGCCGATCATCAAGCGCGAGGGCTGCTCATGAGGTTGTTGCGCAGCTTCGATTGGCGATTGCTCATCATCTTCTTCCTCGTGGCCGGGATCGTGCATCTCGTCATGACGTTTCTCGCTGTCAACGACACGCGCGCCTCGGCCTATACGCGGCTCGCCCACACCTATCCCAAGAACAAGATGACGATCGCGGATGCCATCGCGCCGCGGCGGCAGCCGCTGCCGTTCCTGGCGCCGGACGCCCGCTATGCATTCTGTCCGTTCGAAACGAAGAACGGCACGATGCGCGTGAAAGCCCTGCTGCCCGATCTCGGCTGGACCATCGGCGTCTATGCGCCCGACGGCACGAACCTCTACTTCGCCGCTGCCTCCGCTGATCGCGAGACGACGATCGACCTGTCTATCATTTCATCAGAAGATCGCTTTCAGGGATTGCCGGTGACGAACCCTGCGAACGTCGACCCGCAGCAGACGATTGCTGCCGCGAGGGGCCTCGTCGTCGTTCGTGCTCCCGACAAAGGTGAACCCTACCGCACCGACGAACTCGCGGTGCTCGCCAAAGCCGCCTGCAAACTCGACGGCGCATGAGTTTGTCGTAGACGGCCATCTCTGCGGCCGTGACGGTGGAGTTAGGGCGTACACTCCGCCTGTCATTCTCGGCGTCATGCCGAAGGATCGATTTCGCTTCTAGCCTCTGCGAGGGGAAACCGCTGACGGCTTTACCCAGATCACGATCGCGCAGGAAGCCATCCACGACAGCAATCCCCGCGCAAAAGCCGGGCGCGCGATGCGTCAACGCGCACGAGAACGCGCGTGCATCAGCTTTCGAGTTCCGGCTCGTTGCGGTGACGCTGCGCTTTGCGTTGGTCGTCCGCATCGTCTTGGCCGTTCCGCTCGTAGATGTCCCGCTCGTACCGGACACCGGGAAACAGAACGATTTCTGCAGATGCTGCCGCCCCGCACGCTGACAGCATCGATGCTGCCGTGGGCCTCGGCGCGGACTTGAATTCCAGTATTGTCGCCATGGACAATCCCCCGAAGACGCGAGCATCGCTCGCATCGTGCGGCACTTCCCCGCCATGAAGGCTCCCGCCACGGGACTTAGGACGCGATACCAATGTGGCGAGTATGCGCTGCGGCCGCCAGAATCATCGCATCAGATGAATTACAGTCGTCGAGAAGTTAAGAGCTTGTAAACGGCGGAAATGTCCGTGCCATTCTGCGCGCGGCGCGCTGTGGCTATTTCATCAATTCATCGCCGAGGAAGTTGCGGCCCTCGCGGTCTTCGATCTCGACAACCCAGATGTCGCTATCGAACCCGGCCTCGCGATTGAGCATGGCTTCTGCTTCGGCTTCGGGCACGAACTCGCTTTTGAAGCGTGGCACCCACCGGCGGTCGAAGTCGGCATCGTCGAGGCCCGCTGGCGCTGGCGAGAAGACGGCCGCGGAGCCGTCGGCCCGTACCACCTTGATGAAAATCGCCCCGGCGTCGTCGTCACCATGGCGCGCAATCACACCCATTGCGCCGTTGTACTGACAGCGACGCAAATAGGCTTTGACCCAGATTTCAGATTTAAGACGCATGCGGCCACGTTAGCAAAAGATCGCGCGCCGGCTCTAGCGGCTTGAAGCTTTGGCGATGGCATCGCGCCGCGCCTTGGGCTCGCTTTTCAGGCGAAGCAGGCGGCTTTCCATCGGCCCCGAAATGCGGCCCGTAATTTTCAGCTTCTGATCCGTCTCGAATTCGCGGATGGCACGCGCGAGCTCCGGCGTCAGAGCCGGACCGGGCACGCCGGTCTGATAGCCGAGGCCCGCGAGCTGCTGCTTGACGGTCCGCACGAGGCTCTCGGCATCGGGCGTCATCGTCTTGCCGGGACGCGCCGAGCTTTGCGACAGCGATGACGACCCGAGGATCAACTGGCTCAGCAACTGATCGCTCGGCTCGCTCGTCAGCACGAGGCCGTTGTCATATTCGTAGGCGAAGATGGCGGCGCGGGTCACGAGGCCCAGAATGCCGTCGGCCGGGCCTGGCTCGTAGTTGATGTTGTTCAGCTCGCGCTGCACGCCCTTCGTGATCTCGGCGCGAGCTGCGTCGTCGCTGCTGCTGAGCGGGGCGGGCGGCAGAACGCCGTCTGCGGACTGCGCCGACGCGCCGGGGCCAGGGTCGGTTGGCCCTAGAATGATGCCGGGACCGTCGACCCAGGCCGTACGGTCGGTGGTGATGCCGCCGGTTTCGATGCCGTTGTTCGTCTTGGCACCCGTATTCTGGAAAACGAGCATATTCAGCGCTACGCTCGTGGTCGCCAGCAGCGATACGATGGCTGCAAGCTTTCGGTCCCTCTCGGTCATGTGCCTACGTTCCCTCGTTCCCCCGAGAACGATTATCGGGGCCAGCCGTTAAGACCTCCTTAACTGTCGCTTAAAGCGGTTTCAGACTCGTTAAAACCGCCGCCCGTATTCGAAGCAAATGCGGTTCAAATTGTGCGGCGCAGGCTAGCTTAACCTTGATGCGGAGCTGGTATCGATGAGGGTGAGGGGAAAAGCCCTCGTCCAATCCGCTTCCCGTGCCGGGCGTGTCCTGGCCGTCAGACGCGAAGGTTTGTGTTATGGGTTTGTTACGTCTAGCCACTGTCGCCGCAATCGGAATTGCACTGCTTCCTTCCGACAAGGAACAGCAGCAGCATTTGTATGAGCGCGCCGGAGCGACAGCTGAATGGGTCGTCACCTTCTGCGACCGCAACGCCACCGTATGCACCAAGAGTGCCGAGCTGTGGACCCAGTTCGTTGCCAAGGCGCAGTTCGGCGCTCAGCTCGCCTATGAGATGGCGAAAGAGCATTACGCCGGCGACGGCATGAACACGGCGAGCCTGAAGCTCGACGACAGCAAGACCGGCGGCCGCCTCGCTCCGGCCGTTCTGGAACGCGACAGCGGCACTCTGACGCCGCTCGACAAGCAGCCCGACTGGCGCGGCAAATCCGCGAACCGCAACGGTATTTGACGGCTAAGCGGCGCGCCGCGCCGCTTACGATCCGGCTGTCGCCCTTGCTCTTTCCCTGTCCGGCCCCCTATGTGTAGGGAAACGGTCCGACGTGGTCGGGATCGAAGCCGGGATTTCTCCATGACGCTTGACGACATCCGCGCCGATTTCGCGCTCCTCGACGATTGGGAGGACCGTTATCGCTATGTCATCGAGCTTGGCAGGGCGCTGCCGCCGTTCCCGGAAGAGCTGCGGACCGATGCGAATAAAGTTCGTGGCTGTGCCAGTCAGGTCTGGCTGGCGACGCGGCGGATCGGTGACGCGGGAAAGCCAAGCGCCGGCGATAAGCTCGAAATGCAGGGCATGAGCGACGCCCATATCGTGCAGGGGCTCGTCGCGCTGTTGTTCATCATCTACGGTGGCAAGACGCTCGATGAAATTCTGAAGACCGACGCCGAAGGCATTTTCGCGAGCTTGGGCCTCAAAGAACATTTGACGCCGCAACGCTCCAACGGCCTCGCTTCGATGGTGAAGCGCATCCGCGCCGACGCCGCCGAAATGCTCGCAGCTTAAAATTCGTTGCGTCCAACGCTCTATAAAAATGTCGCCAAACTTATCCCCGCTCCAACGGTGCGGTTTATACTGTCCGGTTGATTTCAGTTTCTTGATATTAATGTTTATTTTCAATAGCTTATGTGAATTTTGTCGATTGACAGCGTGACGCTTCTCAGGCATCATTTCTGTATAACGCGGAAAGTGTGAGAGCGGGCTTCGGCCGTGATCCGCACGTCGCGGCTCCCATTCAAAATTTGAAAAAGGTCTCCGGCGCATGGCAGCAAGCCCGCGCGCTGCTACGGGCTCAGCGAAGCGGGCCCGCAGCACGGCAACGACGGACGACGCACCGGCCACAACGCTCACCGCTGGTGCGAAAAAGATCGAGATGCTCTCCAAGAGTGCGCCATCAAAGAACGACGCCCCAAGCCCGCCCGCTGCGGCCGGCTCGCGGAACGCGAGTCGCAGCGGGCCAACAAAAGCCGGGCCAACGAAAAGATCCCTCGTCCAGCGCGTCTACAACACGATCGACGGCGAGCTGACGAAGCTCGAGAAGCAGAAGGGGCTGACGTCCCAGGATCGCGAGCGCGCATCGCGGGCTCTGTCGCAGATGGTCAACGCATTGGAGAAAGCCGTTGAGATGCAACGCGAGATGACGAAACGGAAAACGACGGGAGCAGGCGGAGCAAGGACCAAGGAGGCGCTCGCGCATGCGGAAGACCTACGCCGCGAAATTGCGGAACGTCTTGAGCGCCTCAATCGCAAGCGGGCGCCTAGCCGACGATCTGAATGAGCTGACCCGCGCCGAATTGGAATTCATCGCCCACGACTGGGAAATCTGGGCGCGAGACGATCAGATTGCACCCTTATTGATTGCACCCGGCGACTCCCCTGCGGGGAGCCGGCCGCCGGGTGCGCTCGATGATGCGCGAGACTCGTCCAACAAGGCCGCCGCTTCCGGCCGGCTCGTCGGAGGCGAGTCGGAAGCGGCAATCAAACAATGGCGCGTGTGGCTGCTTCTCGGCGGTCGCGGCTCGGGAAAAACGCGAGCAGGCGCCGAGTGGGTGCGGGGGTTGGCCCGTGACGACGAAACAAGCCCGCGCCTTGCGGCCGGCTTCCCGGAGGGAAGTCGCAAGGCGCCACCAAGAATCGCGCTGGTTGGCAAGACTTTGGCCGACGTCCGCAATGTGATGATCGAAGGCCAGTCCGGTCTGCTCGCAATTCACCCCCCGCATGAGCGGCCGGAGTTCGAGCCGTCGAAGCGGCGTCTGACATGGCCGAGTGGCGCAATCGCCGAATTGTTCTCGGCTGACGAAGCCGAAGCGCTGCGCGGTCCGCAGTTCACGGCCGCGTGGTGCGATGAGCTTGCGAAGTGGCGCGGCGCTGAGAGGGCCTGGGACATGCTGCAGTTTGCACTCCGTCTCGGCGATGCGCCGCGCGTCTGCGTGACGACGACGCCGCGCAATACCAAGCTGCTGAAACAGATCATCGCTGACGAGACGACCGTGACCGTGAATCTCGCAACCGCCGACAACGCGACGAACCTCGCGCCGTCGTTCCTCGCTGAGATGACGCGGCGCTATGCGGGCTCCGCGATCGGGCGGCAGGAGTTGCTCGGCGAGATCGTCGAGGATGCAAGCGACGGTTTATGGCGCAGGCATTGGATCGAGGAGGCGCGCGTCGACGCCGCGCCTGACATGCAGCGCATCGTCGTCGCGCTCGATCCGCCGGTCACCGCAACTGCGTCATCGGACGCCTGCGGAATTATCGTTGCGGGATTGGGCGTCGATAAACGCGCTTACGTTCTCGCCGATCGGACGATCCAAGGCCGAACACCGGAGATCTGGGCGAACGCGGCGCTGGGAGCGTTCGATGATTATGAAGCCGACCGCATGGTAGCGGAAGTCAATCAGGGCGGAGATCTCGTCATTTCCGTCTTGCAAAGGTTTCGAGAGAATTTCCCCGTTGTCAAGGTTCGCGCCACGCGGGGAAAATGGGTTCGCGCCGAGCCGGTCGCGGCGCTCTACGCGGAAGGTCGCGTGGCGCATGTCGGACGCTTCGATGCGCTCGAAGATCAGATGTGTTCCTTCGGCGCCGACGGCACGATGCGTGGGCGCAGCCCCGATCGCGCCGACGCGCTCGTCTGGGCGATCACCGATTTGCTCTTGGCCGATACGATGAAACCCTCTGTTCGAATGCTTTAGCAGCACCACCGTCATGCCGACGAAGGTCGGCACCCAGTCAACGATCCACATCTGCTGTATCGCGGGTTGGCTGGATCCCGGCCTCCGCCGGGATGACGGTCGGAGTGGGTCAAACGCTTTCCTTAAATTTCAAAGGACAGTTCATGTCGTTGATCGACACGTTCGCGAGAATATTCTCGTCGCGCGCAAGCTCTTCGATTGCGCTCGGCGACTCTCCTTCGTCGAGCCGGCCGCCGAGCGAGATTGATGTTGGACGTGCGTCGCTCAACCAATCCGCGCCTTCCGGCCGGCTCCGCGAAGTGAAGGCGCCCGGTCAGTTCGAAGACTCTTTCAACATGTCCGTGCCCGGCGGCCGGCTCGCGGAACGCGAGTCGCCGGGCACCATCAAAAGCTCAGCTCCAGACACGATCAACAAGGGTTCCTCCGTGGGTCCCCTCATCGCCTATCACACTCTCGGCGAGCCCGTGTGGGCGCCGCGCGACTATGCTGCCTTCGCCCGCGAAGGCTTCATGCAGAATGCCATCGTCTATCGCTCGGTACGCATGATAGCGGAGGCCGCCGCCTCGATCCCCTTGCTGCTCTACGAGGGCACGCGCGAGATCGAGGATCATCCGCTGATCGGGCTGCTCCGGCGGCCGAGCCTCGATCACACCGGCACCGATTTCCTCGAAGCCTGGTACGGGTTTCTCCTCGTCTCGGGCAACGCGTACGCCGAAGCGGTGGCGCTCGATGGCGAGTTGCGAGAGCTGCACATTCTCCGCCCCGACCGCATGAAGGTGATCCCCGGCCTCGACGGCTGGCCCGAAGGCTACGAATACACCGCTAACGGACGAAGCGTGCGCTTCATCGATGACGTCGTCGATGGCGTGCGCCCGATCCTGCACGTGCGCCTCTTTCATCCCGTCAACGATCACTACGGCATGAGCCCGATCGAGGCCGCTGCCACCGCGATCGACATTCACAACACGGCGTCGGGGTGGAACAAGGCGCTACTCGACAATTCCGCGCGGCCCTCCGGCGCGCTCGTCTACGCAGCCTCGAACGGGCAGATGACGGACGAGCAGTTCACGCGCCTCAAAGGCGAGCTCGAGACGAACTTTCAAGGCGCGCGCGCCGCCGGACGTCCGCTGCTCTTGGAAGGCGGCCTCGACTGGAAGCCGCTGTCGCTGTCGCCGAAGGACATGGATTTCATCGAGGCGAAGAACGCCGCCGCGCGCGAGATCGCGCTCGCCATCGGCGTGCCCCCGATGCTCTTGGGAATTCCGGGAGACAATACGTATTCCAATTATCAGGAAGCCCAGCGTGCCTTCTGGCGGCAAACCGTGCTGCCGCTGGTTAACCGCACGGCGCGGGCGCTGGCGAGCTGGTTGAGTCCTGCTTTCTCAACATCTAGCGCGCCGAGCGGCCGGCTCCGCGCAGCGGAGTCGCTCGGCGCAAACAAAAACCACGGCCGGCCGCGAGGCACGGACATGTTGCTGGAGCTTCGCCCGGACCTCGACCAGATCGAGGCCCTCGCGCCCGAACGCGATGCACTATGGAAACGCCTCGAAGCCGCATCCTTCCTCACCACCGACGAGAAGCGGGCAGCGGCTGGATATGATGCTCAGCCCGACAGTGCCTCTCCGCAACTCAAATACCGCGAAGACCAGCCGCGCGTCCCCGCAGGCAATCCCGATGGAGGTCGATGGACAGACGGCGATCGCGTTGCGATGGCAAAGATAATCCAGGGTGCTGCGCGCTATTTGCTGCGAAACCCAAAGGTCCTGAAGCCCGCAGAAAAAACGCTGGAAGATCTTTTGAAGCCAGGCGGGAAAGAACTTGGCATACGAAGGGGCGGTGCTACGAGTGGAATCAGAACCATCAATCGCAGTGATTTCGAGAAGCTCAAAGCCGATCTCTTGGATGGAACTACCGAGGTTCCGGCACGACCAGCCTACACTGGAAAATGGTTTCGTCGTTCAGATGGTTCAATTGTAGGTGTGCGAACGAGCGAACAGCACGGCGAAACCCTTGAAGTTATAAAATCACTCGATGGTTCGACGTTAGGAAATGGATATAAGGTGCACTTCAATGACCAATGAGCCTCGCCATCGCCGGACCGGTGAAACTCTGAGCGAGGTTATAGCTCAGCATCCTAATGAGCTCCCCTACGATGCAGTGGCGTTGATGCACATTGTGCCGACCGGGCGCGTTAATTTCGGTCTTACCGGCGACGCACTGACTGATTATGTGCGCCGTTCTGTTCGCGCCCTGCTCGAAGCAGGGGCGGTTCCGGTGACCCATATACCCGGCAACGGATATGAGTTCACATACGAGACAAAATACGGATCGACAATTGACGAGATCACGGAAGGCGTCGTCAAGGAGTGGCTTACGCTTCCCGACGATCCGCTTGTGCTAGCCGGTGAGGGCGCATGGTTCGCGCGTCCCGATCCCAAGTTTCCGAAGTACGTGAAGTTGGATTGACCTCGACCAAATCGAAGCCCTCGCCCCCGAACGTGACGCGCTGTGGAAACGCCTCTCTTTAGTTGCGCCGAGCGACTCTCCTTCGTCGAGCCGGCCGCTCGGCGCGTAAGGGCCGCATCCTTCCTCACCACCGATGAGAAACGTGCGGCTGCGGGATATGGTGCCCAGCCCGACAGTGCCTCTCCGCAACTCAAATACCGCGAAGACCAGCCGCGCGTCCCCGCAGGTAATCCAGATGGAGGTCGATGGACGGACGGCGGAGGTGCGGCGGGCAATGGGAGAGCGCAGATCGCACAGGCGGATGACACTCCGCCGCCGTTACGGCGTCTGCATTCAGATGAAACATATGCAACAGATAGGGTCGCCAAAGATTCGCTAGAATATCTTCGAAAGCAACCGACCGATGCGTTGGTCGAAAGCCTGAAGCCAAGCTCCCGGGAGCCTCTCGTCACCAAACCGGATGGGACGATTATGCAAGGCAATACGCGGGTGAAAATTCTCGAGGAGCGAGGCTATGACGTCAATGCCCTGCCGCGCACGCCGTATACGACGTTCCGCAGCGGAGGAGGGGGAATGAGTGGTGGTAGTGGTGGGATAAGAGGTCCTGGTGATATTGGAGGAGGGCTAAAACCATCACCTCTCCTCCGACCGAGAAGAAGTGACTTTCTTAATTAGTTGTTGGAGATTCAAACCGACATGAATTCATTAGAGCTAAAGGATTGGTTTTTGCAGCAAACAGACCAATCGCGCGTTGCCTACGTACTACGCTTAATTCATGCGATGACTGTGGATTTTCGCGGCGCCGAATCCACTCAACAAAGCGAGGCGATCATTGGTGTGGCGAAGAAAGCAAATGAGCTCACTCGACATCTCACGTCCTATGCCGCGGCGGTTCTTGAAAGCGGCCCGCACTTGCCCGACGAAACTTTCATAGAGGGATTGTCGGCTCTGATCGAAGATCCCGGAACGCAAAGTATCGTTCCCTACATGGCTGCAGAAGCATTGCGACTGCCTAGGTCAAAGCTATCTTGAGGCATCCTTCCTCACCACCGACGAGAAACGCGCGGCAGCGGGGTATGATGCGCAACCCGGCAGCGTTTCACCACAACTTAAATATCGCGAGGATCAACCGCGCGTCCCTGCAGGCCAAACGGGCGGCGGCCCATGGACAGACGGGGGCGACGGCGGGTCAGGATCAAATGATGCCCGTGTCCGCGTCGCACAGGCAAATGATCCCCGAAAATATTCGATCAACCTAGAGGAAGAAGACGCAAGGGGCGGTCACGCCAAACGAGATCACGTTGCGAAAAGCGACGCTGAGCTTAGAGAAGTTGTCGAGCGCTCGGTCATCCGAGGCACCTTCGTCACCTTATACAAGGATGCCCAAGGTTCCTTTTCGTCTTTGGAAGCTGCAAATGATTTCACCAATCAAATATTGCAGAAAAATGCCCCAAGTGTCGACGCTGTAGCGAGCGGCTCACAAGACGAGTCTTGGTTGGCAGAGCGATTTGGATACGTCACAGGTAAGGAGGCGTATCGTACCGGGCCTGATGAGCCCGTTATTGTCAGGCCGACCTATGCGGCCGGAATCTTGATAAGGCACGACCCTAGATCACCACGCGGTTATACGGTTTATACGGCGTACCCGGTAAACGAGCGGTCAAAATAAATGGACGTGGAAAGATGGAAGTCCCTGAAGAATTCAAACGCCTAACACAATGCTTCTGGCAAGGCAGCGATCTAGAAGCCAAAGATGAGGAAGACTGGATTGCTCGATCTCTCCACCTGTGCGGAGAGCGTGAACAAGCCGTTGTGAAGGCGTTTCTGGCAGACGTTCTTGCGCGAAATCCGAGCGTCACTGAACTTAAAAAAATCTGGCAAAGTGGTAGCCCGGGCTATGGGGTTCATGACGAACACGTTCGTGACTTTTTCCAGAAGATTCACGATATAGCGAAAGGATAATTCCAAATAGGAGACGCCTCGAAGGAGCATCCTTCCTCGCCACAGACGAGAAATGCGCTGCGGCGGGATATGCGCTCGGCGGCCGGCTCGACGAAGGAGAGTCGTCGAGCGCAAAATATAGAGAAGACCAACCACGTGTCCCCGCGGGCCAAACGGGCGGCGGCCAATGGACGGATGGCGGCGGCATCAGCGGCACCTCCGACGGCCGCGTTCGCCTCGCGCAAGCTGAGGGGCAAGCTCCGCTGCGTCGATTGCATCCGGATTCAACTTATGAGCAGGGAAGTGCGAAGCTGTCGATTGAGCATCAGCGGAAACAACCGACGGAAGCACTCGTTGAAAGCCTCAAACCCGGTGCGGATTCACCATTGCTGGTGAAACCTGACGCGACGATTATGTAGGGAAATACGAGAGTTAAAGTCCTTCAAGAGCGTGGTTATGACGTAAATTCGCTGCCCCGAACACCGTATCCGACGTCCGGCAGCGGGGGAATGAGTGGTGGTAGCGGCGGAATGAGAGGTCCCGGTGATATTGGAGGGCTAAAACCATCACCTCTCGTGCGGCCGAGAAGAAGTGACTTTCTCAACTAGTTTGGAGATTCTAACTGACATGGATTCCTCAGAGTTAAAGGATTGGTTTTTGCAGCAGACTGATGAAGCACGAGTGGCGTATCTGCAGCGAATAATGCATGCGATTACGATCGATTTTCGGCATGCTTCAACAGAGATACCCGAGCAGTCGCTCGTATCAATGGCTTCGGGGTTGAATGAATTGATTCATGCTTTGACGTCATACTGCGCTGCCGTACTTCAGCATAAAGCCCATCTCCCAAACGACCGTCTTTTTGACGGAATGATCGCGGACCTCGATAGCCAAAGACTTCGACCATTCGTTCCTTGGACGTTGGGAGAGATTGAACGCTTGGCCACACATTCGGCCGCCAGCTAAGTAGAGAGTCTTTAGGCTCACTCGCCCCCGAACGCGACGCGCTCTGGAAACGCCTCGAAGCCGCGAGCTTCCTCACCACCGAGGAGAAGCGCGCAGCGGCGGGCTATGATGCAAATAGAAGCGCAGGTGGCACGAAGTACAATCCTTACCACGATGAGCTTGGCCTCTTCACGACGCCCGACCGCGCCGTTGCGTCAGGAAGCAACCAGACCGATCGCCAAACGCGTGTAGCATAGGCGCGCCGACCTTCGTCGACTATCCGAATTGGTGGACAGCCGATGGAGGCGAATTATGTGAAGATGGATTGAGCCCGAGGGTGCCCCCGAACGCGACGCGCTCTGGAAACGCCACTCTTTTGATTGCGCCGAGCGACTCTTCCTTCATCGAGCCGGACGCTCGACGCGATGACGCCGCGAGCTTTCTTGCCACCAACGGCAACCGCGCGCGGCGCTTTGACTTGCTCTGATTGTCCAGCAAACACGTGCCTTGCGGCCGGTTCCGCGCAGCGGAGTCGCAAGGCACAATCATAAGGACTCGCTCATGCATTCGACCGAACCCTTTCTGCTGCCTGCATCTCTGGCCAAACGCAGCCGCGCGCTGCCGCTTGAAGCGAAGTCGCTCGATGATGGTGTGTTCGAAGGCTACGCGAGCCTCTTCAATCGCGAAGACTTGGGTCACGACGTCATCGCGCCGGGCGCGTTCCGCGACAGCCTGCTGAACCGAGGCGCCGCGCGCATAAAAATGCTGTTTCAGCACGATCCTGGTGAGCCGATCGGCGTCTGGGACGAAATCCGCGAGGACGCGCGCGGGCTCTACGTCCGCGGAAGATTGATGACGGCGGTCGCGAAAGCGCGCGAGGTGTTCGCCCTGATGCGTGCCGGAGCGCTCGATGGCTTGTCGATCGGCTTCAAGGCGGTGAAGGCGCGGCGCGATGCGTCAACCGGCGTGCGCCGTTTGGAGAAAGTCGATCTCTGGGAAATTTCCGTCGTCACCTTTCCGATGCTGCCCGGCGCGCGCGTCGAAAGCGTTAAGACGCGGCCGTTCGCGGTCACCGCGCCGACGATGCGAGAATTCGAGCGCTGGCTCACGCGCGATGCTGGGCTGACGCGAACGGAAGCCCGCGCGGTTCTTCACTCAGGGTTTCCTGGTCTCAAGGCTCTGCGGGATGCGAGCCGGACCTTCGACGACGATGCCGTGCTCGCCTCTCGCTTCCGCGACGCCGCGCGGCTGATGCTCCATGCGTAACTCCTAATTCCCGTCATCCCGGCGCAGGCCGGGATCCAGTCAGAGCGCGGCCCCTGCGAAATCGATCCCGGGGAACCTTCGTCGCGAATGATCGCGCAACGCATGTGTTGACGTTTGTCTGGGCCCCGGCCTTCGCCGGTGTGACGGAGTTGGATGCGAACGACGGCATAAACTTCGACCTTCTGCTTGATAGGAAAACGACATGACCGACACGACCACCCTCGAAACGAAGGGGGCGGGCGGGGAAACCGCGCGCGCCTTCGAAGAATTTCTCGAAGCCTTCGAAGCCTTCAAGGAAACGAACGACCAGCGCCTTGCTGACATTGAGCAGCGCGGCACGTCCGATACGCTCATCGCAGAGAAACTCGCGCGCATTGAAGAGACGCTCGACTCTGCGAAGCGCGTCTCTGACAACCTCGCGCTGAAAGCTGCGCGTCCGCATCTCGCGGGCGGAAATATGTCGTCCACGTTGCAGCTTGCGCACAAGGCAGCCTTCGACGGTTACGTCCGTTGCGGCGATGCTTCGCGTCTCGCGCGCATCGAAGAGAAAGCGCTGTCTGCCGGTTCGGGCGCCGACGGCGGATACCTCGTGCCTGCTGAAACGGAAGCCGCCGTCAACAGTGCGCTGAAAGCCATCTCGCCGATGCGTGCTATTTCGGGCATCCGCCAGGTGTCGGGCTCCGTCTATAACCGACCGTTCGCGACCACCGGCGTCGGCACAGGCTGGTCGGCTGAAACGGCATCGCGCACCCAAACGGCAACGCCAACGCTCGCCAACCTGCAGTTTCCGACGATGGAACTTTACGCGATGCCGGCCGCATCGCAGACGCTGCTCGACGATAGCATCGTCAACATCGACGAGTGGCTGGCGGAGGAGGTGCGCATCGCGTTTGCCGAACAGGAAGGCACCGCGTTCGTTTCGGGCGATGGCACGAATAAGCCGAAAGGCTTCCTCGCTTACGACACGGTCGCGAATGCATCGTGGGCTTGGGGCGAGATCGGCTTCGTCGCCAGTGGCGCTGCGGGTGCATTCCCGGCGAGCAATCCGGGCGACAAGATCCTCGATCTTGTTTACGCGGCAAAAGCACCTTATCGCGCCAACGGCACCTTCATGATGAGCCGCGCGACCGTCTCAGCTGTCCGCAAGTTGAAGGACGGCCAGGGCAACTATCTCTGGCAGCCTGCGAATGCACCGGGCGAATGGCCGTCGTTGCTCGGCTATCCAGTGGCCGAGAGCGAGGACATGCCGGACATTGCCGCTGACGCGACCGCGATTGCGTTCGGTGATTTCTCACGCGGCTATCTCATCGTCGATCGCGCCGGCATCCGTGTGCTGCGCGACCCCTACAGCGCCAAACCCTACGTGCTGTTCTACACGACGAAGCGCGTCGGCGGCGGCGTGCAAGACTTCGACGCGATCAAGCTGCTGAAGTTCAGCGCTTGAATGAGAGCTTGGCGACAGCGTTCCGCGCGCTGGCCGCCAAGCGCATCCGATGGCGCGTAGTCCTCGTAACGCACAGGACGATGGTGATCGGTCGAAATTCTTACGATGCAACCAACAACACCGTCATCCCGGCGAAGGCCGGGATCCATGCAAGTCAGCGATCATAACGATTGTCGAAACTTGTCTGGGTGCCGACCTTCGTCGGCATGACGGAGCGCTTGAAGCGGAACGATAGCTTCGACATTCGACGTGGCGAAGTGAAATCTTCTTCCCGCACGGGTTCCCCTCCCGCCCGTGCGGGATGCGTGCGGAGCCGCGACTTCCCCCCGGTCGCGGCTCCGCATTTTCAATTGTGCCTTACGACTCCGCTACGCGGAGCCGGCCGTAAGGGACGGCCTTGTTGGAAAAGAACGGCAAAGCATCCATGCGCCCGGCGGCCAGCTCGCGGATCGCGAGTCGCCGAGCGCAATCAAATAAGGAACATTCTTCATGTCACTCGTGATGACGAGCCCGCCAGCCGCGGAGCCGGTGACCGTGGCCGACATCAAAGCGCATCTGCGCATCGACGACAGCGACGAAGACATCCTGCTCGCGAGCCTGCTGCTGACATCGCGGATGCACATCGAAACCGCGCTGTCTTTGGCACTTATCACGCAGTCGTGGACGTTGCGTCTCGATCGTTGGCCACGCGGCCGAAGTTTAGAGTTGCCGCTGGCGCCGCTGCGTGCCGTAGATGAAGTTCGCGTGAAAGACGCAAGCGGCGCCGCGAACGTCGTCTCTGCGGAAAGTTATCTTGTCGATCTCGCTGCGCGTCCGGCGCGCCTCGTGTGGAACAATGTCGTGCCGCCTGCGCCGCAAGTTCCTGCGGGCGGGATCGAGATCGATCTCAGCGCGGGTTTTGGAGCCGACGGCGAAAGCGTCCCGGCTCCGCTGAAGCACGCCATCCTCAATCACGGCGTCGGCACAGCGATCCGCATGCTGCAGCAGTCCGTCGGCGTAACGGTCGACGGTGAGATCGGTCCCGAGACGCTCGGCGCCATCGGCGCGCGCAACGTCGTCGATCTCATCGAAGTCTACGCCGACATCCGCCGCGCGCGCTATCGCGCGCTCCCGCACTTCTGGCGGTTCGGCCGCGGCTGGCTGAAACGCGTCGATGCAACGTTGGCCCTCGGCAAATCGTGGGCAGCCACTGACGGCATCATCCGCGGACTGATGGAGCCCGCACAAAACGCAAAAGGAGAGACGACAATGAGCGACACATCGACCACGGTCACGACCGACGACAGCGCCAAATGGTGGGCGCAATCAAAGACGCTCTGGGGAACTGTGATCACGGCGGCGGCGACCGTGCTGCCGCTTCTGGCCCCCACAATCGGGGTCTCGCTGCCGGCCGACGTTATTCAGACTTTCGGCGACCAGGCCATAACGGCGGCCCAGGCCGTTACCGGTCTCATCGGCACTGCGCTCGCCATTTATGGCCGGTTTACGGCCTCTTCCGTCCTCAGCATCCGCAAAAGTTAATTGCAAATTGGGAGGGGAGGACGGACTCCAGTATTCATCGGCCATTCAACAGGCTAATCTTAACTGGTCTGATTTTTCCGGAAGAGACGTATGGTCGGTTTGGGAAAAGCGGCGGCATTCGGGGCTGCGGCAGCCTTGCTGCCGTGGAGCACCGCCTGCGCTCTCGACTGCATGACCGACTGGGGTATGGCCGGACAAATCGTACGCCGGCAAAATCTGATAACAGTAGAGGAGGTTTCCCGATCGCTGGCGGCCGACGGAGTGGGGGTACTCGTCAAGACGACGCTTTGCCGGTCGGACGACGGATATTTTTATCGCCTTGTCATCAGAAGTCCGACGGGACAGTTGAAGACAACCGTTATGAATGCCAAGAGCCGCTAGCCGGTTCGCTGTTGCGGATGGAAGGCGCGGTCAGCGCTCTCTATAATCCGCGGCATTCCGTAGGAGGGGAGGGATACGCCCGTGCGTGCACTTGTAGTCGAGGACGACAAAGATCTGAACCGTCAGCTTTCCTCAGCGCTATCGGACGCCGGCTTCGCCGTAGACACCGCCGCTGACGGCGAAGAGGGCTATTTCCTCGGCGACACCGAACCTTACGATATTGTTATTCTCGACATCGGCCTGCCGAAGATCGACGGCATTTCAGTGCTAGAGCAGTGGCGCCGCAGCGACCGCAAGATGCCGGTCATCATCCTGACCGCACGCGACCGCTGGAGCGACAAGGTGGCCGGCATGGACGCCGGCGCCGACGATTACCTCGCAAAACCCTTCCATATGGAAGAGCTTCTGGCCCGCGTCCGCGCTCAAGTGCGCCGTGCTTCCGGTCATGCCAAATCCGAGATCGAGTGCGGTCCGATCCGGTTGGATACCAAGTCGGCGCGCGTGACCTGCGAAGGCAACCCGGTCAAGTTGACGTCGCACGAATTCCGCTTATTGGCTTATCTGATGCACCATAACGGCCGCGTCGTCTCGCGCACCGAGCTGGTCGAACATCTCTACGATCAGGATTTTGATCGCGATTCGAACACGATCGAAGTATTTATCGGCCGTTTGCGGAAGAAGATTCCAGGCGATGTTATCCAGACGGTCCGCGGTCTTGGATACCGCATGAGCCAAGGACCGGATGAGGCTTAATTCACTTGCGCTGCGCCTCTTTGCGACCTCGGCAGCGTGGACACTTCTGGCGCTGCCGCTGGCCGGCTACATCATTTATGCGCTGTACCGCGAAGATGTGCAGCTGAGCTTTGACGCTCAGCTGAAAAAGCTTCTGACGCAGATCACCATCGACAGCATGAGCACGATGGGTGACCAGCCCGTCATTCCGCCGAACCTCTACGAGCCGCTGTTCGAAGTCACGCAATCGGGCTGGTATTGGCAGATCAGGCCAATCGACGGCGCGCCGGGGCGAACGCTCGTATCGCCCTCGCTTGCGACTGCCGTGCTGCCGTCTCCCTACGATCGCAAATTCCCCACCGACGATACCGGTACGCGCTGGATGAACGTGCCCGGCCCGACCGGCACGACCATCCGCATTCTCGAATTCATAGACTCTCCCGGTCACGATCCCGATAAGACGAAGTATTCGATCATCGTTGCGGGTCCGATGGACTGGTTCGAGGCGACCGTCGCCAAGTTTCGAACGCGCCTGACGAGTGCGTTGGCGCTTGTCGGATTGGGCCTGTTGGCCGCGACGGTTTTTCAGGTCCGCTTCGGCTTATTGCCGCTGCGCCGTGTCGAGAAAAGTCTGGCAAGTATTCGCTCGGGTCAAGCCGAGCGTCTCGAAGGCAACCTTCCTGCCGAGATCGAACCGCTGCAAGCCGAGCTCAACGCGCTGATCGAATCCAACCAGGACATCATCGATCGCGCGCGCACCCAGGTCGGCAATCTGGCACACGCGCTCAAGACTCCGCTCGCGGTCATCACCAACGAAGCGCATGAAGACGACAGCCAGTTTGGCAGCAAGGTCGCCGAGCAGGCGCGCTTGATGCGCGATCAGATCAGCCATTATCTCGACCGCGCGCGCATCGCTGCGCGAACGAACACTATCGGCCGCGTCACGCCGGTCGACACAACCGCCGGTCCGTTGATCCGCGCCCTCGAACGGATTCACCAGGACAAAGGCATATCGATCGACTTTACCGTTCAGCCAGGCGCCAAATTCCAGGGCGAGAAGCAGGACCTGGAAGAGATGCTGGGCAATCTGCTGGATAATGCGTGCAAGTGGGGAAAGACGCGCGTCTACCTTGCCGCGACCGTCAATAGCCAAGACACCACGATGCGCCGGAAACTTCTAATCACCGTCGAAGACGATGGACCGGGATTATCTGCAGAACAGCGCGCGAAAATCGGCAAACGCGGTTTACGTCTCGATGAGACGAAGCCCGGCTCGGGCCTTGGATTGTCCATCGTCAGCGATCTGGCCTCATCATATCGCGGAAAACTGCGCCTCGACGCATCCGAGCACGGCGGTTTAAAAGCCGTTCTAGATCTCCCTGCCGCCTAAAGTTCAATTGGTGCGCATGTCGCGGCGCAGCATCGAACTGCGGTGGGGATTTGCCCGAATTGTGGTGGATTTCCGCCTTGTCGAAGGCACAATATCGGTCTAGCCAAGTCTAGGGACTATGCGCCGGTGGGGAAAAGCGGCGCGAGGGGATGAACCGATAATGGGGTTTACCATGCGCATCGCGCGCTTTTCGCTGCCGCTGCTGGCGACGATCGCCATGCTGGGGGGCTGCAGCAACGGCAACGGCGGGGTCGATAATACAAATACCGGTCTCGTCATAGGCAGCATCACTGGCGGCCTTCTCGGCAATTCCGTAGGCAAGGGCGACGGTAAAGTCGCAACCACAATCGCCGGCGCCGTCGTCGGCGGCATTGTCGGCAGCCAGATCGGCAAGAGCCTGGATGAACGCGATAGGCGCTATGCCCAGGAAGCCGAATACGACGCGCTTGAGCGTGGCCAATCGGGCGTATCGCGCGAATGGCGTGATCCCGACACCGGTAACTATGGCGAAATCGTGCCAAGCCGCCCCTACAAACGTGGTGTTGCCGACTGCCGCGATTACACCCATACGGTCTACATCGACGGCAAGCCGAAGCAGATGCGGGGAACCGCCTGCCGGAGTGCCGACGGTCAGTGGCAGTCTGTAGGCTGACGCACTGCAGCAAAACACGGGAAACATTTCCATAATTTAACCGGTCCGCGACAGATGGGCTGCCGCGAGCTTTGACTGCTTGCCTGGACCGGCGCGCGATCCTATTCCCTCCACAAAAGCTCGAGGATCGCGCGGCGATGGTTTTTTGGATTTTAGTGGCTGTACTCGTGGCGGGCGTCACGCTGGCCATCGTAAGGCCGCTGATGCGCCCTGCCGAGCCGGCCGGCGCTACCGCTGGCGCCGATGTTGCGGTCTACAAGGATCAGCTGAAAGAAATTACGGCCGACGAGGCGCGCGGCACCCTCGGCGCCGACGAAGCTGAAAGCGCCCGCGCCGAGATCGCACGCCGCTTGCTGCGCGTGACGCAGGACAACTCCAAATCCACGACGGCCGCTGAGGCGGCCATGCGCAACCGATTTATCGTTCCCATCTCGATTCTGACGTGCATCGCCTTGCCGATCGTCAGCCTCGCGCTTTATCTCGACTATGGCAAACCGGGCATGCCGGCTCAGCCGCTCAGCGAACGGTTGGCCGAAGCCAATGCGACCAGTACTCCGAACGATCTGATCGCCAAGGTCGAGCAGCGTCTTCGCGAGCATCCCGAAGACGGCAGGGGCTGGGATGTCATTGCCCCCGTTTACTATGCGATGGGCCGTTACGCTGACGCTGCTGATGCCTATCAGAAAGCCATCCGATTGATCGGCGAAGACCCGAAGCGCTTGCAAGGGTTTGCGAACGCTCGGATCCGGATGGAAAACGGCATCGTGCCCGACGATGCGCGCAAAGCGCTGCAGCGCATTCTCGTGCTCAATCCGAACGCCACAGAACCGAAAATCTGGCTAGCGCTTGCGAAGGAGCAGGACGGTCATCTGACCGAAGCAGCGGCTGACTATAAAGATCTGATCTCGAAAGCGCCTCCCGATGCTCCGTGGCGTCCGGTCCTGGTGGAGCGCCTAGCTAAGCTCGATCCGCAGAGCGCCGCTGCTTTCGCAAACGATAAGAGCACCGCAAACGCGCCCGCTGCGGCGTCCGGCATGCCGTCTGGTCCCGAAGCCGGGGCCGTCATGAACATGAAGCCCGAGGACCGCCAGGCGTTTATCACGCAAATGGTCGATAATCTTGCGGCACGACTTAAGACGGATGGCAGCGACGCGAACGGATGGGTCAAGCTCATCCGTGCGTATCAGGTTCTCGGCCGCCATGACGACGCCGTGAAAGCGCTAAACGATGCCCGCGTTTCTTTAAAGGGCAATCAAGGAGGGCTGGCCCAGGTCGAAGATCTGGCCCGTCAGCTAGGCCTCGGAAGTTGATGGCAACATAAGATCCGCTCAGGGTTCTCATGACACGCAAGCAAAAGCGCGGAGTATTGATCGGAGGCGGCGTCGCGACACTCGCGATTGCGCTGATCCTCGTGCTGTTCGCGCTGAAAGACAGTATCGTCTTTTTTCATACGCCAAGCGATATCGTCGAAAAGCACGTTCCGCCGGGGCAGCGCATTCGCCTGGGCGGCCTCGTCGAAAAGGGGTCCGTCATTCGCGGCCAGGGCACGACGATCAAATTCAAGGTCACTGATACGCTGAAGGATATCCCGGTGACGTTCACGGGCGTCCTGCCGGACCTGTTCCGGGAAGGACAGGGTGTCGTGACTGAAGGCGTCCTCGACGGCCACGGCGGCTTCAAGGCCGACACGGTGCTGGCCAAGCATGATGAAAATTACATGCCACGCGATGTCGCGAAGGCGCTAGAAGCAAAAGGCGTGAAGCTCGGCGCCAGCGCTCACCCCGATCAGATGAAGGCAGAGATGCCTTAGAAGGATAATGCCGTGATCGTCGAACTCGGACATTTCGCTCTCATTCTCGCACTGCTGGTTGCCGTCGTGCAGGTTGTCATTCCGGCCTTCGGCGCGGCAATCAAAGACGAGCGCATGATGCGCGTTGCCGAACCCGCCGCCATATCGCAGCTCTTGCTGATCGCGGTCGCGTTCTTCGCTCTGATGCACGCTTACGTGACGTCCGACTTTTCCGTGCTGAACGTTGCCGAAAATTCGCATTCGACGAAGCCGCTGATCTATAAAATGGCGGGCGTCTGGGGCAATCACGAAGGTTCGATGCTGCTCTGGGTGCTGATCCTGGCGCTGTTCGGCGCGGCCGTCGCGCTGTTCGGCAACAATCTGCCGCCGACATTGAAGGCCCGCGTTCTGTCCGTGCAGGCGTCGATCGCCGTAGCGTTCCTGCTCTTCTCGCTGCTGACGTCGAACCCGTTCGTTCGTCTCGATCCGGCGCCTTCGGACGGCAACGGCCTGAACCCGATCCTGCAGGACCCGGCGCTCGCGTTCCACCCGCCGTTTCTCTACACGGGTTACGTCGGCTTCTCGATCGCATTCTCGTTTGCAATCGCCGCTCTGATTGAGGGCCGCATCGACGCCGCCTGGGCGCGCTGGGTGCGTCCGTGGACGCTCGCCGCCTGGATGTTCCTGACGATCGGCATCTCAATGGGGTCCTGGTGGGCCTATTATGAACTGGGCTGGGGCGGCTGGTGGTTCTGGGACCCGGTCGAAAACGCTTCCTTCATGCCGTGGCTCGCCGGAACGGCGCTGCTCCATTCCGCGCTCGTGATGGAAAAGCGCGAAGCGCTCAAGATCTGGACGGTGCTGCTTGCGATCCTGACGTTCTCGCTGTCGCTGATGGGCACCTTCATCGTTCGCTCAGGCGTGTTGACGTCGGTGCATTCGTTTGCGGTCGATCCGGCGCGCGGCGTCTTCATTCTCGCCATTCTGGTGTTCTTCACCGGCGGCGGCCTTGCGCTCTTCGCCTTGCGCGCGAAGGATATGCAGGCTGGCGGTCTTTTCCAGCCGATCAGCCGCGAAGGCTCGCTCGTTCTGAACAATCTGCTGCTCGTCACTGCGACGGCGACGGTGCTCGTCGGTACGCTGTACCCGATGGCGCTCGAAGGCCTGACGGGCGAGAAGATCTCGGTCGGTCCGCCGTTCTTCAACATGACGTTCGGCCCGCTGATGATCCCGCTGCTGATCGCGCTGCCGTTCGGACCGATGCTTGCCTGGAAGCGCGGCGATCTGCTCGGCGCCATGCAGCGCTTGGCCTTTGCCTTCCTCGCGGCGCTCGTCACGATTGTCGCCGTCTTCGCCGTCGAACATCGCGGGCCTTGGCTGGCGCCGTTCGGCATTGCGCTGGGTGTCTACGTGATGGTCGGCGCCATCGTCGAATGGGCAAACCGCGTGAAGCTCGGTTCCGCCGGACGCGACGAAGTCATGCGTCGCGCATCGAACCTGCCGCGCTCGGCCTACGGCACGCTGTTCGCGCACTTCGGCGTCGGCATGCTGATGGTCGGCATCGTCGCGACCAGCGCCTACCGCGAAGAGCACATTCTGGCGATGAAGCCGGGCGATAAGGTCATGGTCGACGGCTATGAGGTGACCTTCGCCAAGGTCGAACGTGGCCGCGGTCCGAACTACACCGAGGACATCGCCGACTTTAACGTCAAGCGTAACGGCGAGACCATCGCGACGCTCCAGCCAGCGAAGCGCCTCTATGATGCGCCGCCGCAGCCGACGACAGAAGCCGGCATTCACGCGGCGTGGCGTGGTGACCTTTACGTCGTCATCGGTGACGGCCAGCCGGGTGGCGGTTACGCCGTGCGCGCCTACTTCAACCCGCTCGTCCGGTTCATCTGGCTCGGTGCGCTGTTCATGTTCCTGGGCGGCGGCATCTCTCTGTCCGACCGGCGGCTGCGTGTCGGCGCTCCATCGCGTTCGCGCCCCATCGTTGCGGTTCCGGCGGAGTGATGATCGTGCGGCGGCCCTTGGCAATTCTGGCGCTGGCAATTTGGGCGGCACTCGCTGCCACTCCCGCGGCGTTCGCCGTTCAGCCGGGCGAAATGCTCTCTGATCCGGCGCTGGAAAAGCGCGCGCGCAACATCTCGGCCGAACTGCGCTGTCTCGTCTGTCAGAACCAGTCCATCGACGACAGCGACGCGCCGTTGGCAGGAGACCTACGCCGCCTCGTGCGCGAGCGGATCATGGCGCATGACAGTGATCAGCAAGTGCTCGACTATATCGTCGCGCGTTACGGCGAATTCGTCCTGCTGAAACCCCGGTTCGAGCTATCGACGCTGCTCCTATGGCTAACGCCGATCTTGGTTTTGCTTGCCGGCATCGTATTGATGATCCGCGCTACCCGGCCGGCCGCTCCGACCACCGGCACGCCGTTGACGGAACAGGAAAAAGCCAAGCTTAATGAGATCCTTGCGGCCAAGGATCCGTAAGCCGTTTTGCGCCCCGGCGAGGCGTTAGATTACCAACAGTTAACGTCCCTGACATGCTGCCGTAACCCCGGTTCCGCTAGGCGTCATAGTAAGGCTCGCGAAGCCTGCCTTTCAGCTGGAGACCCTGGGATGCGATTTCCGCACCGCTTGTCGACGACGTTTTCTTCAAAATTGACTTCAAAGTTTGCCCCGGCATCGGTCGCGATGCTGGCTGTTACAGCGGTGGGATTTGGACTGGCGGTGCCGTCACACCCTGTGCTGGCCGAGTCCGGTGCCCAGACGATTCAAACGCCATTCGGCCGCGCGCCGCTCTCCTTTGCCGACATCGTCGACAAGGTGAAGCCGGCGGTCGTTTCAGTTTCCGTCATCAACGACGGCGGCGCCTCGAAGCTTGCTTCGAACGAGAAGGGCGATAAGGACAAGAAGAATTTTTCGCTTCCCGATCTGCCGCCCGATCATCCGCTGCATGACTTCTTCAAGAACCTGCCGAAGGAATTCGGCCAGGAAGCTCGCCCGAAGATCGTCCAGGGCCAGGGCTCCGGCTTCGTCATTACGCCGGATGGTTACGTCGTCACGAATAACCACGTCATCGACGGCGCCACCAAGATCCAGGTGAGCTTCGACAACGACGAGATGAAGTATGATGCGAAGCTGGTCGGCACCGACCCGCGCACCGACATCGCGCTCATCAAGATCGAAAGCAAGAAGACCTTCCCGACGATAAAGCTTTCCGGCAAGCCGCCGCGCGTCGGCGATTGGGCGTTGGCTGTCGGCAATCCGTTCGGTCTGGGCGGCACGGTCACCGCAGGTATCGTGTCGGCGCTCGCACGCGATATCGGCTCCGGCCCCTATGATTACCTGCAGATCGACGCCGCTGTGAACCGCGGTAACTCGGGCGGCCCGACCGTCAACCTCGATGGCGACGTTATCGGTGTTAACACGGCGATCTTCTCTCCATCGGGCGGCAACGTCGGCATCGCCTTCGCTGTTCCTGCAAATACGGTCGCCGAAGTCGTCAAGCAGTTGAAGGCCGATGGCTCGGTCAGCCGCGGCTGGCTCGGCGTCAAGATCCAGAACGTCGACGAAGATACCGCCGCCAGCATCGGGCTTTCCGAAGCGCACGGCGCGTTCGTCAGCGAAGTAACTCCGAACGGTCCGGCTTCGAAGTCCGGCATCAAGACTCAGGATGCGATCTTGCAGGTCAACGGCGAGAAGATCGCCGACAGCCGTGATCTTGCTCGCAAGATCGCCGAACTGGCGCCGAACTCGAACGTCGACGTCAAGGTGTGGCGCAACAATGCCGAAGAGACGATCAAGGTGAAGCTCGGCCTGTTCCCGAAGAACGCCGAAGCTGCGATGAATGGCGACAATAATGACGACAACAGCAACAGCAACGAAGATGACGCCAAGTCCGTCGACCTGAGCCAGCTCGGCATCACGTTGATGCCGGCACGTACCGGCAAGGACGCTCAAGGCAAGGATACGCAGGGCGTTGCCATCGCTGAAGTCGATCCGACGTCGGATGCGGCGGAGAAGGGCCTGAAGCCGGGCGATGTCATTCTTGAGGTCTCTGGCCAGGCTGTGTCCTCTCCCGACGACGTCATCTCCGGCATCAAGAAGGCGCAGGACCTGAAGCGCACCGCGGTTCTCCTGCACGTCAAATCGGCCGACCAAAAGCGCTTTGTCGCTGTTCAGTTGACCAAAAAAGGTTGAGGTAGCGCGCAATGACGAACTCGAGCAGCTCCGTCAACCAAACGGCGGGGCTGCCTCGACGTTTGGGGGACATCCGGTTAAACAGTGAGCGGAGAGAAGACGAAGGTCGGACACAAACCATGCGCGTGCTGGTAATAGAAGACGATAAAGAAACCGCGCTTTTCCTGCAGAAATCCCTGAAAGAGAACGGTCATACGGCTGATCTGGCTCATGATGGCGAAGCGGGCCTATCGATGGCGACCGACGGCGCCTATGACGTATTGATCGTTGACCGGATGTTGCCGCTGCTCGATGGCCTTTCGCTGATCAAGTCCCTTCGAACGGAGGGCAATCGAACCCCTGTGCTTATTCTGTCGGCGCTTGGCGAGGTCGATGACCGGGTCAAGGGCCTGCGTGCCGGCGGTGACGACTATCTGACGAAACCCTACGCTTATTCCGAGCTTTTGGCCCGCGTCGAGATTCTCGGCCGTCGGACGGCGCCGGAAGAGCAGCAAACCCGCTATTCCGTCGGCGACCTCGTGCTCGACCGGCTTTCTCATCGCGTAACGCGCGGCGGCGAACACATCCTGCTGCAGCCGCGCGAGTACCGTCTGCTTGAGTATCTGATGCAGCACGCCGGGCAGGTCGTGACCCGCACCATGCTCCTGGAGCACGTCTGGGACTATCACTTCGATCCGCAAACCAACGTGATCGATGTTCATGTTTCGCGGCTTCGGGCGAAGATCGACAAGAACTTCGACAAGCCGCTGCTGCACACGGTCAGGGGCGCAGGATACACCATTCGTGACGGCCCGGTTTGATCGCGTCGCAAAAGCGGCATCGACGACAACCTTCGGATTGAGCGCGTTGGCCGTAGCGTTCTTTTTGTTCGCTGCGGCAATCGTTGTCGGCTTCCTGTTCTGGCAGACGAACAAGCTCTTTACCGATCAGGTCCTCGCGACCCTGTCGGCTGAATCCCGCATTCTGTCATCCGAGTTGAAGGTTGGCGGCCAGATGAAACTGGTCGAGACCGTCACGGCGTTGTCGCGGCCGCAAGGAACGGGGCTCTATTATCTCGCTGACAGCACGGGAGCGAAGATCGCCGGCAACCTCAATCGCATTCCGCCGGAGCTGGAAGCCGACAGTCCTGGCGGAGTCTTCAATTACCAGCCGACGGACGACGAAGGGCCGTCGCATCTCGCCGTCGCCATTCCTGTCGATCTCGGCCCTAATCTCCACCTCATCATCGGACGCGACGTCGAAGATCAGCGCGCGTTCGCCAATTCGATCCGCTTTGTCTTTCTGCTTGGTTTCGGCGCCCTTTCGATCATCGGCCTTCTGGGCGGACTGGCCGTTAGCCGCCTCATCGTCAACCGCATGGATCAGATCACGGCCGCCAGCCGCCAGATCATGGAAGGAGATCTCTCGCGGCGCATTCCGACGACGGGCAGGGGAGGCGAACTCGACGCGCTCGCAAACAACCTTAACGAGATGCTGGAACGCATCGAGGGCCTGATGAATGGTCTGCGCGAAGTCTCAGACAACATCGCGCACGATCTCAAAACGCCGCTTAATCGCATGCGCAACGCCGCCGAAGCCGCTCTTCGCGATCCGCGCGGCGAAGAGGCCTATCGTGAGGGCCTTGAACGCACGATCGAAAAGGCTGACGACCTCATCAAGACCTTCAACGCGCTGTTGTTGATCGCTCGGCTGGAAGCCGGTCCGCTCGAAGACAGCACCGAGACGTTCGATCTCGGGCATTTCGTTGCCGACGTCAGTGAACTCTACGCTCCCGCCGCCGAAGAGGCAGGCTTCAACCTGACGATCGACGTCGAGCAGAATGTGTTCGTCCGCGGTAACCGGCAACTGATCGGCCAGGCCATCGCTAATCTCATCGACAACGCCATCAAGTATTCCCGTGGCGGTGAGCCTGGAAGCGCCATCACCGTGCGCGCCTATCGCCTTGATGGCCGGCCCGTGATCTCGGTCGGTGATCATGGCCCCGGCATCGACGAAATCGACCGCGAGCGCGTGCTGAGACGCTTCGTGCGGCTGGAAGCGAGCCGCACCAAACCGGGCACCGGCTTAGGGCTTAGCCTCGTTGCGGCGGTCGCCCGCCTCCATCATGGCGAAATCCGGCTTGAGGATAACCAACCAGGCCTGAAGGTCGTGCTTCTCCTGTCGCAAAGGTGTCTCGTTGCAGTGCCCGATCAGGAGGGTGACGCGGCACCCGGGCTTGCGGCACAATGAGGGGATGGATCAGTCTCTTCCCCCAAGCGTTGCCGAACGCATATCCGAATGGCCGAAGAGCCCCGCTGACGGTCGCGGCGCCGAACGCTTCCAATCCCTGAAGGCCGAAGCCGCGGCAGCCTGCCCGCAACTCGCAGAACTGCTTCTCAATTCCGATGTCGAAAATCTGCTGACGGGCGTCTTCGAAGGTTCGCCGTATCTGACGACGCTCGCGAACCGCGATCTGGCGCGCCTCGCACGTATTTTGTCCGAGCCTCCGGCCTCACGCTTTCAAATCCTTACCGACGAACTCGTCGCGGCAATGCAGGCGGCCTCGGACCTAGGCTCTGCCAAACGCGCGCTTCGCATCTACAAGTCAGAGGTCGCGCTCTTGACGGCACTGGCCGATCTTGCAGGCGTCTGGCCGGTGATGACGGTCACCCGGACCTTGTCGGACTGCGCCGACACCGCTGTCGGGACGGCTGTCCGCTTTCTGTTTCGACAGGCATCCACACGCGGACAGTGGCAGCCGCTCGAAGCGGAAAGTCCCGAACGCGACTCTGGTTACTTCGTGCTGGCCATGGGCAAGCTCGGTGCCTTCGAACTCAACTACTCGAGCGACGTCGATCTGACGGTCTTCTTCGATCGTGACAAGGCGCGGCTCGTGGGCGACGGCGACGTGCAATCGTTCTTCGTCCGGTTGACGCGCGATCTCGTGCTGCTGCTCGATGAGCGCACACCGGATGGATATGTCTTCCGCACGGATCTGCGCCTGAGGCCCGACGCCGGGGCGACGCAAATCGCACTCTCGACCGTTGCGGCCCATGGCTACTACGAAACCGTCGGCCAGAATTGGGAGCGCGCTGCGATGATCAAGGCCCGGCCGATTGCCGGAGACCTCGAAGCCGGTGCCGAATTCCTCTCCGAGCTGTCGCCCTTCGTCTGGCGCAAGTATCTCGATTTCGCGGCGATCGCCGATATCCACGCCATGAAGCGCCAGATCCACGCGCATAAGGCGATCGGACCGATCTCGGTCGCCGGACAGAACTTGAAGCTTGGCCGCGGCGGCATTCGTGAAATCGAATTTTTTGCGCAAACACAGCAGTTGATCGCAGGGGGCCGCCAGCCCGATTTGCGCGTCAGCAGCACGCTGGACGCACTGGCAGCGCTTGAACGGCGCGGCTGGGTGAAGGCTGACGTTCGCGCCGATCTTGATGATGCCTATCGCTATCTCCGCCGTCTGGAGCACCGCGTGCAGATGGTCGCCGATGAGCAAAGCCACGAAGTGCCGGGAGAGCCCGCAGCGCTTGAGTCTTTTGCGCATTTCGCGGGATATGCCGATGTGGCGGAGCTTTCCGCTGCTTTGCTACCAGTGCTGGAAACCGTCGAGAAGCACTACGACGGTCTGTTCGAAGAACCGCCGCAGCCGTCATCGCCTGCCGGTGCCAATCTCGTCTTCGCCGGAGCCAAGGACGATCCGCGCACGCTGGAAGAGTTGAAGCGCCTTGGATATTCGCAGCCGACACAGGTTCTGGCCATCGTGCGAGGCTGGCACCACGGCCGCGCGCCGGTCGTCAGGTCGCCACGTGCACGTGAACGCCTGACGGAAGTCCAGCCGCTGCTGATCGAAGCGCTTGCCGATACGGTCGATCCCGATGGCGCGATTGCGAGCTTCGACCGTTTTCTCGCCGAGCTTCCCTCTGGCGTGCAGCTTTTCTCGTTGCTGAAGGCTCAGCCAGGGTTGATCCGGCTATTCGCCGACATCATGGGCTCCGCGCCGCGCTTGGCTCACATCCTGTCGCATCGCCGGCGGCTATTGGATGCCGTGCTCGATCCGCAGGTTCTGGGCGGCGATTTCAATGGCGCTGCCATCGACGACGTCATTGTAAAAGCCTTCGCCGCTGCCCGCGCGACAAGCGACGGCGATCCGATGCAGGAGATCCTCGATACCGCCCGGCGGATCGGCAGCGAGCAGGCCTTTCTGGTCGGCGTCAGAATTCTTACCGGCAGCATATCGGCGACCGAAGCAGGCATCGCTTACGCAACGATCGCGCAGCGCCTGATCGCGGCCCTCCTGGGTGAGGTCACGCGCGAGATGGAGCAGGACCACGGCCGTGTGCCGGGCGGGGCTGCTGCCGTCATCGCCATGGGCAAGCTCGGTGGCCGCGAAATGACGGCGGCGTCCGACGTCGATCTTATCCTCATCTACGATTTCGATCCAGCCGCCGAACAATCGGACGGGGCAAAGCCGCTCGCGCCGCCGCATTATTACACGCGCCTGACGCAGCGGCTCATCACCGCCATCTCGGCGCGAACGGCGGAAGGAGCGCTCTACGAGGTCGATATGCGCCTTCGCCCCTCCGGTCAGAAAGGGCCTGTCGCAACGAGGCTGTCGAGCTTCACGAACTACCAGGCCAGCGAAGCCTGGACGTGGGAGCATATGGCCATGACGCGGGCCCGCATCATCGCCGGCTCACGCGAGTTGTCCGGACGTGTCGAAGCCGAGATTCGCAAGGTCCTGACGGCCAAACGCGACCGCGCCAAGATCGCCGCCGACGTCCTCGACATGCGCCGCCGAGTCGAAGCCGAGAAAGCGACCTCCGATATTTGGGATTTGAAGCAGGTTCGCGGCGGGCTCGTCGATCTGGAGTTCATCGTTCAGTATTTACAACTGGTGCATGCCGCCGAGCATCCGGCAATCCTCAACCAGACGACGCTCGTGGCCCTGGCTGCGGCCGCGTCCGAGGGTGTTATCCATAACGACGACTACCTGCTGCTGGCACATGCCGGTCAATTGCTGCACGATCTGACGCAGGTGCTCCGATTGACCATCGAGGGGCCTTTCGACCCGGCATCGGCGCCGAAAGGCCTGAAATTGCTCCTGGCCCGATCAGGAGATACAACCTCTTTTGAAGACTTGGAAATAAAGTTGAAACAAACGCTTGCAGACGTAGCGGAGGCCTTCAATCGGCTGATCGTCTAGGGTTTTTATGGCCCGGCGACGGATTGTGGCAGGCTGAGACGTTCTTGCGATAACCGACACGGAAAGCCGTCTTTCGGGCGGCAGCATCCGAGGCGTTGGAGCGCAAGGCAGGCGAATAGGATGTCGAGGGGATTAGTGGCGGCAACGAGGACGGATGGCACTCCGGCCGCACCGCGACCGGCGGCCGAAAGCCGAGCCGATGAGGCGATGCTCGTTGCCGCGGTCGGTCGCGGCGACGGCGACGCATTTCGCCTGCTGATGGCCCGCCATCTCGGAAGCATCGTTTCCGTGGCGCGCCGAATGCTGCGGGACGATGCGGAGGCGGAAGACTTGGCGCAGGAAGCTTTCTTGCGACTGTGGCGTTCGAGCGGAACGCTGGAAATTGGCCCGGCCGGCATTAGGCCGTGGCTGCGTCGCGTGGTCTCGAATTTGTGCCTCGACCGCGTGCGCGGTCAGGGGCGTGTGTCGGTGGTTGAAGAATTACCCGAGGTTCCCGAGCCCGCAAAACAGCTCGCCGGCCTCGAAAGTCAAGATACGCAGCGCCGGGTTGAAGCGGCGATGCAGAAACTGCCGGACCGGCAGCGCCTTGCGCTCACGCTCTTTCATTTCGAGGGGCTGAGCCAGATCGAGATCGGTCAGGTCATGGGAGTGTCGGACGAAGCTATCGAATCTCTGCTCAGTCGGGCGAGACGGCAACTGAAGACGGAACTGAAATCGGAATGGGAGTCGCTGCGAAATGATAGCGAACTCTGAAGTGCGGGAGACTGCAGACAATGTCACGCAATAGTTTAGGCCCTGTGGGGCTCGATAAACTGGAGGCGGCGCTCGATACGTACGGAGCAGACCGTACGCGATGGCCTGCACCCTTGCGTCTTACGTTATCGGGCTTGATTGCCGGCAATCCCGACGCCCACAAAATGCTGAAGGATGCCGAAGCTTTCGATCGGCTGCTGGACAAGGCTCCGCAATATGATGCGACGCGCCTCTCGAAGTTGAGCGACCGCATCGCGGCTGCAGCAGAACGTCAGCCGCGGCTCGTCACGAGCCGGGAGCGTTCGCCAGCGGCAGCTGTTCGGCCGGCGTGGCCCACGCTTCGCCGTCACCATGGCTTGGCCGCGACTGCTCTCGCTGCATCCCTCGTGCTTGGCGTATTCGCCGGTCAAATGAAGGTCTTCACGTCGACCGCCGATGCGCTTCTCGGTGAAGATGGCTCTTCGTCAACCCTCAGCCGACAGATTGCCTTTACGGACGACGGTGACAGTTTTGTAGACGGGGATCTGCTGTGACGGTCAACGTCGATCAATCGCGGCTGGCAGCGGATCGGCCGCGCTGGCTCTATCCGGGCTTTATTGCGTCGTTGGCCTTGAACCTGCTGTTCATCGGCTTGTTTGCGACCGCCGTTTGGCATCATCACGAAGAGGAGCGAAAGAGGGACGAAGGGTTCCTTGGTTTCGTCAAACAGTTGCCTGCCGACAAGCAGACGATGATCCGGCAAAAGGTGATCGAGGCGCGCGCGTCCATGAAAGGTTTGCGCGACAACGTGCGCAAGACGTGGACCGATGCCAACGCCCTGCTGACGGCCAAGCCTTTCGACAAAGATAAATTTTTGGCTGCACTCATGCAGCTTCGGATGGCCGAAGATGCTTTCAAAGGCGCGATCTATACGAGCGTCGCAAATACCGCAGGCGAGTTGACGCCAGACGAGCGCAAGCTTCTGCAGGAATGGCGAGCGAAGCGTCACGCATCGATGCTGAAACCGCCTGGACCGCCACGGCCAGACGACGACAGGGCAAAATAACAATAACGGCGGCGACCAAGTGGATGCCGCCGTTATGTTTTCTTCAGGCCGCCATGGCGAAAAGGTCAGCCTGAACCGCGCGCAGAAGGCGCACGCTTGCTGTCCACTCGCCATTTTCCGCAACTGAACTCGTCAGCTCGGCACCTGACAGCTCGCAGAATGTGCGCGCCAGGATAATTCCGAAGCCGTCTTCCGGCTGCACGTGGATGCCGCCGATCAGCGTCAGTGAGAGATATACGGCTTCGCTGGCGGCCTTCGTTTCAATCCGCAACACAGAGCCCGGAGCCGCACGGCGGCTGGCTTCTGCAATGAGGTTGATGAGCATCTGGCGAGTCGCCTGATGGTCGCCAACGATCTCGGCATCGCCTTTGACGTCAATCGCGATGGCAATCGACTGTGCCGCAAGATCGGGGGAAGCAAAGGCGCAGGCGTCGTCGACGATCGCCCGGATCTTGCTCGTCTCGCGAGCCCGCTTGCGCTCAGGAGCCGTCAGCAGCGCCGTGATCGCCAGCGCGTCTTCCGCCGACTTCAGCAGGATACGGCCACTCGTATGAATATCGCGGGCGTAGCCACTGTAGCTCGATCCGAGAGGCCCGAAAACTTCGTTCGTCATCAGCTCCGAAAAACCGAGCACGGCGTTAAGCGGCGTCCTGAGCTCATGGCTCATATGGGCCGTCAGCTTGGCCCAGGCCGCGCGATCCAGGCCTGGTTGTACGGCGGGCGTGCCCAGAAGCTCCGGGAAGCGCATCTGGCGTCCGGTATCGGCGTTAAAGGCTGAGCGGTGGTCCGGCTCGCTGCGCTTCTGCGTGGTGTCCGCGCCATCCCGCGCAAGCGGCTGCCACGGCAGCATCACGACCAGGGCGGCAAGCCCTGCGCCAGCCACAAAGAATACGGTCGAAAGCATATCGGGGCTGAGCTGGGGAATGACGGCGCCGGCTGCCGTCAGCACGGCGGCGAGAACCAGAAAGAGACCGCGGTTTGCAAAAGTCCGGTTTGCGGCGGCTGCGTAGAGTGCGCCGGTGTGTTGCGATCCAAAGCCGCCGAACGCGGCAATACTTCCCCGTTGAGGAACGGACCAAGTCCGAGCCATCCTCAAATTCCCCTGCTGAATTTTGATCTAAGTGCCCCGCCCCACAAGGCCGAAGACGATCATGTCTCCGAGCATGATTTGAGCTTCGCCGATTTGCGACTCACCGTCGAGGGAGAAAAAATCGCTAGAGAATCAATTTTGTCGCTCTTTTCGACGGCCCGAGCAAAAGGATCGTCGGCTGTGGCCGAAATGCTCCAGAAACCGTTTAGTCGTCGAGCATCCGCGTGACCATTTCCAAGCAATCGCGCGACAGCCGCGGCGCCGAGGCCACCCTTTTCAGCGACGCCTTGGCGAGGTTCTTTCGCTTGGTCTCAAGCGCCCGATAGCTGCGGAACGCAGCCAGCATGCGTGCGGCGACCTGCGGATTGAGCGGGTCGATTTCGAGCACCTTGTCAGCCAGGAATTCATAGCCCGCTCCATCGGGACGGTTGAACTGCAGCGGATTGCTTGAAGCGAACGTACCGATGAGCGCGCGCACCTTATTCGGCGTCGTGATCTTGAAGAGCGGATGCTGACAGAGCGCCTTCACTTCATCGAGCGTTTGCTCTCGCGGGGACTGCGCCTGCGCGGCAAACCACATGTCGATGACGAGATGATCGTCTTTCCAGCGCTCGAAGAAATTATTGAGGACGCTTTCGCGTCCAGGAGCATTCACACCCGCGATGAGAAACATCGCATGGCACGCATCAGTCATGTTCGTGGCTTTGCGATAGTGCGCTTCGAGCCGCGCGAAGTCTTCCTCGGTCTCGCGCGTTGTCAGCAGCGTCAGGGCGGCATTACGCAGGGCGCGCCGGCCGGCGTTCTTGGCATCGGGTGAGAATTTCTTCTCGCGCGATGCGCCTGCGTAGATCGTTCCGAGATCGCTCGCCAGCCTCTCGCCGATCGTGCGGGCGAATGCACGGTGCTCGCCGAAGATCGCCGCGTGGTCGACCTTCGTCGCCTTCTCACGCGCAACGTCGGCAACCGACGGCAACTTCAGAAGCTCGGCCTTGTACGCATCGTCGAGACCGGAGTCGCGCAGCGCATAGCCCAATGCGTCGGTAAGTTTCGCGGCTTTCGATGCGGCGAGCGACTTCGGCCGTTTCGCGTCGAGCAGAGCCAGGATGCTTCGCGTCGCGTAGGCGTTGCTCGCCTGCCAGCGATTGAAGAGGTCGCTGTCATGGTGCATCAGAAACGCTAGGTCCTGATCGGTGAGCGGCATGTTGATCACGACGGGCGCAGAGAAGCCCCTGAGCAGCGACGGCACCGGCCGCGAACCGACGCCCTTGAACGTGAACGTCGTCGCGCGTTCGGTGACGGCCATGACGCCGTCGCGGATCTTGACGCCGCCCTCGACGTCGAGATCCATCTCTTTGCCGTTCTCGCCAAGCAGCGCCATGCTGATCGGAATGAAGTAGGGCTGCTTCTTGGCTTTGCCCGGCGACGGCTTCAGAACCTGATGAACTGTCAGCTCCGCCGACTTCTTCCGCTTGTCGTAGGTCAGGTTGCAGACCAGTTCGGGCGTGCCTGCCTGCGAATACCAGCGATGGAATTGCGAGAAATCCTGCCCGCTCACGTCAGCGAAGCAGGCAACGAAATCCTCGATGGTGACGGCCTGGCCGTCGTGACGCTCGAAATAGAGATCCATCCCGGCGCGAAATTTCTCAGGCCCGAGCGTCGTCTCGATCATGCGGACGACTTCCGCGCCTTTTTCGTAAACGGTCGGCGTATAGAAGTTGTTGATCTCGACGTAGCTTTCAGGGCGCACCGGATGGGCGAGGGGGCCTTGGTCTTCCGGAAACTGCAGCGCCTTCAGTTGCCGCACGTCGGCGATGCGCTGCACGGTGGCACTGCGCTGGTCGGCTGAGAATTCCTGGTCTCGGAAGACCGTCAGGCCTTCTTTCAGGCAAAGCTGAAACCAGTCGCGGCAGGTGATGCGGTTTCCGGTCCAGTTATGGAAATATTCGTGCGCAACGACGCTCTCGATCGATTCATAGTTTGCGTCGGTCGCAGTCTCGGGCGACGCCAGAATGAGCCGGTCGTTGAAGATATTGAGGCCTTTGTTCTCCATCGCCCCCATATTGAAGTCGGAAACGGCGACGATGTTGAACACGTCGAGATCGTATTCGCGGCCAAAGCGTTTTTCGTCCCACCGCATGGCGCGCTTCAACGATTCCATCGCCCAGTGCGCCCGCTCTTCCTTCCCATGCTCGACATAGATGCGAAGGTCGACCTCGCGGCCGGACTGGGTCTTGAACGTTGACGCTATGGACGACAGATCGCCGCCGACGACGGCAAAAAGATAGGACGGCTTGGGATGCGGATCGTCCCATACGGCATAATGGCGCTCGCCGCCGAGCAGCGTGCCGCGCTCAACCGGATTGCCGTTGGCGAGCAGAACCGGCGCCGTCGCCACATCGGCTTCGAGCCGCACGGTGTATTTGGCGAGCACATCCGGCCGGTCGAGAAAATATGTGATGCGTCGGAAGCCCTGAGCCTCGCACTGCGAGCAGTAGACCCCGCGCGAGAGATAGATGCCCTGCAGCGCCGTGTTGGCCTTGGGATTGATCGTCGTCACGATTTCGAGCGTGAAGGGCTCTTTCGGCGGCGACAGGATCGTCAGGCTGGCGTCACCGACGCGATAGGAGGACGGCTTCAGCTTCTTGCCGTCCAACGTGATGCTCTCGAGCGTCAACAGTTCGCCGTCGAGCTTCAGGGGCACCTTGCCGGTCGTCGCCGAAGCGGGATTGCGCCGGATTTCGAGTTTCGACGCGACGCGCGTTTTCGTCGGCGCGAGCGCGATGTCGAGATGGACGGTGTCGATCAGAAATTCCGGAGGGCGGTAATCCGCAAGAAGGACTGGTTTGGGATTTTCTGCTTTCATGGCACCCCGCTGCGAACGTCATAGGCGCTTTCGGGGAAAGTTCCAAGCGTTCCGCCGACCGGCAACCGCAAAGCTTCTATCCTAATCGGTGCCGGAAATCATCGTAACCAAACGACCGCAGGACATGAATTGTTCCGTCCTCGTTGAGAACCGCGAGATCGGGCAGAGGCACGCCGTTGAACGTGTTATTCTTCACAAAGGAATATTGCATCATATCGGTAAAGATGATGCGATCGCCCACTTTCAACGGCGCGTCGAATGAGTATTCGCCGATGATGTCTCCGGTCATGCATGTCTTGCCGCCCAGGATATAACCGTGCGGTTTTCGGCCGGGTTCCGCCGCGCCGATAACATGTGGCGTATAAGGCACCTCTAGAACATCCGGCATATGCGTCGAGGCCGAGGCATCGAGAATAGCGATGTCCTTGCCGTTGTGGTGTAGCCCCAGAACGGAGCCGACAAGGTATCCCGTATCGACGACGAGACCGGCGCCAGGCTCCAGAACAACGTCCACATTGAACTCTGTTTTGAATGCCTTGATTGCGGCGATCAGCTTCGAAATGTCGTAGCCGGGTTTGTTGATGAAGTGGCCGCCGCCAAAGTTCACGACCTTGACGCGCCGGACATAGTCGCCAAACGCCCGCGCGACGTGCTCGATGAGCCCGACCGATCCCTCGTGGTCCGACTCGCACAGCGAATGCGTATGCAGGATGTCAACGTCGTCCCACGGCACGCTGTCGAGCATCTCGCGCGTCGCACCGAACCGCGAGAAGGGCGCACACGGGTCGTAAAGCGCACCGCCAAGCGTGGCGTTCGAATAGCCCGGATTGATGCGGATGCCGATTTTGAGACCAGGCACCTCGCGGATCACGGCGAGATTGTCGATGATCTGCTGCGGCGAGTTGAAATAGATGTGCTGGGCGAGCTTCGTCAGGCGCGCAACCTCGCCCGGCGCGTAGGCCGGAGAGTAGACGTGCACTTCCTTGCCGAACTCGTCGTGACCAAGGCGCGCCTCGTACTCGCCGCTTGCCGTCGTGCCATCCAGCACCTCGCGCATGATCGGAAAGGCGGCCGGCAGCGCAAACGCTTTTGTCGCCAGCAGGATCTTGCAGCCCGCCTCGCGCTTGACCTCTGCGGCCCGCGCCAGATTGCGCTTCAACGCCGCCACGTCGAGCACATACGACGGCGTCGCGATGGACTGCGCCCAGTCGAAAGACTGCAGGTTCAATTTGGAAAGGTCGGACACGTCGAGCCACCGATCAAACAGGAAAAGAGCGCTTTACGGCGCCACGCGAACAAGTCCGGCAGTCGTGCCGGGCCATTTGTAGACGAAGGTAAGATACGCAAGCGACACGTATATGGCCCCGAATGCCACGCCGCCAAGAAGGACCGCCGCCTCGTAGAGCGTCAGGCCATGCAGCCAAGGCGGCTGAGCATTACCGAACCCGGTGATCTCGCTGGCATGTGTCGCGAGCTTCGACCATGCGCGCTCGGTGCCGACAAGAAGGTCGTTCAAGCCCCACGTCAGCGCGCCCATGAAGGCCAAGCCGAACGTGAGCATCGTGAACGCCAGAAGTCGCAGCGAAATGGGCGCCTCGCGAAGAAAGAGCCACAACCCGGCAATGTAAGCCGAGATCATTCCGAAACTCACCGAAAAGACCGACACGACAATGCCGGTCAATTCGTTTCTGATCGAAAGGATCTCGGCTTCGCTCATCAGGTCTCGACCGCGAACAGCTTCTTCTGGTCGGATTTGTCGATTTCCTTGGCGTGCCAGGGCAGGCCCTGTTCGGCGAGCTCATCAAGAAACGGCTCCGGCGGAAGCTGCTCGACGTTGAACACGCCCTGGCCCTTCCAGATGCCCTTGAACATCATGATCGCGCCGGTGACGGCCGGAACGCCCGTCGTGTAGGACACGGCCTGCGAGCCGACTTCTTTGTTCGTCTCGGCATGATCGCAGACGTTCCAGATCATGTAGCGCTTCTTCTTGCCCTTCTTCTCGCCTTTGAGGACGACGCCGATCGACGTCTTGCCGGTATAATTTTCGGCCAGCGAGGAAGGGGCCGGCAGCACCGACTTCAAAAACTCCATCGGGACGACGGGCGTGCCTTTGTAGTCGACAGGATCGATGCGCGTCATGCCGACGTTCTGGAGCACTTCAAGGTGCTTGATGTAATTATCAGAGAACGTCATCCAGAACCGGATTTGCTTGAGGCCCTTGATGTTCTCGACCAGGCTTTCTTCTTCCTCGTGATAGATGAGGTAGGATTTGACAGGCCCGACTTCCGGATAATCGATCATGGTCGAGATCGACAGCGGATCGATCTCAATCCACTCGCCATCTTTCCAATACTTGCCGCGCTGCGTCACTTCCCGGAGATTGATCTCAGGGTTGAAGTTCGTCGCGAAGGCTTTGCCGTGGCTGCCAGCGTTGCAGTCGATGATGTCGATCGTGTGAATCTCGTCGAACAGGTTCTCCTGCGCATAGGCGCAGAAAACGTTCGTGACGCCGGGATCGAAGCCACACCCGAGCACGGCCATTAGGCCCTTCTCTTTGAACTTTTCATGATACGGCCACTGGTATTTGTACGTGAACTTGGCTTCCTCACGCGGCTCGTAGTTGGCCGTGTCCATGTAATTGACGCCCGCTTCGAGGCAGGCATCCATGATCGCCAGATCCTGATAGGGCAGCGCCATGTTGATGACGAGGTCGGGCTTGATCTCGTTCAGGAGCTTGACCGTATCCGCGACGATATCTGCGTCGAGCTGATAGATCTCGATCGGCGTCTTGCACTCGGCCTGGACCTTCTTGCAGCTTTCGAGACGGCGAGACGCGAGATGGATCTTCTTGAAGACGTCGCGGTTCATCGCGCATTTCTTCGCGACGACCGAGCCCGCAGCGCCTGCCCCGATGATGAGTACGTTGTCCAACGACCGCTCCCAAAGTTGAAAGGCCGGTCATACCGGCTTGCGTAGCGCGCAAAGTCGCGCTGGGGGCCGGAAATAGGGCAGGCGCACAATTAATTCAATACGTTCCGTCGTTTGCCGCCGACAACGACGTCGAAGTCGATACAATTCCTGCAAAAAGAGAATTATGACAGTTTCTTGCCAAGCCGTTTACCGCGGTCCGGATCGCTGGCCACCACCGGCTGTGGAAGCCCGTTCCTTAATCCGGAAGCCGCCCAAGCTCGTAGATGGGGCAGACCGAACGCTGCTCCTCCGGCGGCCACCCGTATTGTCAAGATTGAGGTCGGCCGCCTCAAAGCGGCGCAGGATCACAAGCCGAGCCGGAGCAAGATCCTCTTCCTTGAGCCAATTGCCATGCGAAATGAAAAGTTTGGCGGCCGGTGCCAGGCAACGCCCGATATTGGCGAAGAACAAGCTCCGCTGCGCTTCGTTGCAATGATTGAGCACCGAGAACGCGATAGCGTGGTCGAACATCCGGTCGATGCTCTTCAGCTCGAAATTCGCCAGCGCGACGACCGTCGGCCGCTTTTCTTCAAGCCCGTTCTCGGCAATCAGGCGGCGGGCGGCCTCGACGAACGACAGATTGTAATCGAAGCCGTAGTAATGTCCGGCATTGAGGTAGCGAATGAAATGGACGCCCGCGCGCAGCGGACCACAGCCGATGTCGAGCAGATTGGAAGACGTCTGCAAGCCACCCGCCCGAAGTAGCTCAAGCTGGAAGCGCCCGCGCGCATCCCATCCTTCGCTTCCCCCGCCGAGATGCTGTTTGTATTCGCCCCGTGCGATGGCGTTCCCGTCAAGCACGAGGTCCGTATACTTGCCGGCTGCAGCACCCTTGACCTTCGACAGGCTTTTCAAGGCGCCGCGAAGCGTAATTACCCCCATCGGGTCATCCTGCTCCACTGACATACCGTGTTGGATTGGCTTACGGCATGCGAGTGCAGCGAACAGCTATCCGTGAGGCATAGGCTATCTTGCTGATCTCGGGAGCGAAATTGGTATTCTGTCGCGGTGGGCGGGACCGCGTGTCGCCTGATGATCGCCTCGTTTCTGACATTTCGATCAAGTCTCTGACGGGCAGCAAATCATCGGAGGACTGATGGTCGCGTGGAGCAATCCGCTCATCGCACGGGGGTTGATGTACTTTGGCGCAATGCGGTTCCATACATCGGGTGACGCACGCCTTCAGCCGCTGAGTTTTCGTGTGAAGAAGAAGGATGTGGCGGTATTCGTCGGAGACGGCGCTCTTGAAGCCCGCCTTGATCGGATCGACGTGCACCGCCCGATTGACCGCATCTTCGTCATGGGATGCGGCCGCTCCGGTACGTGGTTGTTGACGGGGCTCATGTCGACGTTCAAGGACACATGCGTCGTCGCCAAGGAAGTTCCGGTCGAGCTGTTCGCGCAGCTGACAACGACCGGGCGGACGCTCGTTCTGAAGCGCAACAACGTCTCGTTTGAACGCCTGTCGCAGATCCCTGCGCGCATCAAAATTGCCTACGCAGTCCGGCATCCCTTCGATGTTCTGACGAGCCACAATCCAACGAGCACGCACGTTTATCATATCGACGTCGCACGATGGCTCGGCGAAATGTCGGCGCTGCGGGCAGCACTCGACGATGGCAGACAAAACTTTTGCATCGTCCGTTACGAAGACTTGGCGACCGACGCCGCGGGTGTTCAGAAAAAGCTTGCCGATGAACTCGGACTTGAAGTCGGAACGCCAGCCAGCGAGCTTGCCTCAGTCTTCAAGCCATCCGGCAAGGCTGAATCTGCAATGCACGGATTGCGCGGCATCGATACCAGATCACTGAACAAATACAGAAACGATCCCAACCGTATCGCCTATCTGAAATCGATCAGGCCGCAACTCGGCGAAACGCTCGACTGGGTCGCTACCCGTTTCAGCTACGACACGGCGTTGCCGTGAGCGCCATGCTCATTTCTTTTTCTTGACGTCGATCCAGATGAAGCCCGTTCGGTTCGGCATTTCGACTTTCGGAAGCGTCTCCGCATTGATCTCTTGGCTTTCGCCGATGACCTTGTTTGCTGCCAGCAGATAAGCGGTGATCGCATACGTGTTGTCAGCGGAGAGGGAGCCCGGCGCCGCTGGCGGCATGCTGCGCGAAATGAAATCGAAGATCGTCGTCGCGAACGGCCAATAAGCGCCGATGGTTTTGTTTGGATCATCGCGCGTCGGTGGCGTCGGATCGCCGATAAGATCCTCGGCGGTCGCGCCTTCGCCGTGCGCGCCATGACAACGCGCGCACTTTTCGACGTAAAGCGCACGACCTTCCTTGGCCGTCCCGTGCCCCGAAGGAAGTCCACGTCCGTCTGGGAAAATTGTTTGATTCCAGGTCGCGACGTCGGCACTTGTCATTGGCTTGCCGAGATGCGGCGCCAGAGCTTTGGCGCCGTCTGCGGCCCACGCCGCACCGAACGGTGCTGCGACGGCGAGCACGACGACGATATGTCTAAGCATAGACATGCGTAATCTCGCCATCCTCGTCGACAGCCCAGCTGACGATCGCATTGTAGTGAAAATATCCGTCTCGCCCGCGCTCCTTTACCAGGACATCGCGCTCAGGCTGAACGTAGCCTGTCTCATCCGTTGCGCGGCTCTTGAGGATCGCGGGCTTGCCGTCCCACGCCCAGGGAGCGCGAAACCGCGTGAAGCAATGCGCCATGACCGGCTCTTGCAGATGCGCCTCAGCCCACGTCTTGCCGCCGTCGGCGGAAACCTCGACTTTCGCTATTCTGCCGCGACCGCTCCAGGCTAACCCTCGAATTTCATAAATGTTCGGGCCATACATCTTCTGCCCCGGCGATGGTGACGTGATGAGCGACTTTGCGTCCATGACGAACGTGAACATCCGCGCTTTGCCGGATGGCAGCAGTTCCGTGTATTTCGCCGTTTCATTGCGCGTCATTGCCGGTTGATCTGTGACGTGCAACCGCCGCAGCCATTTGACGTTCGTAATGCCTTCCCAACCCGGCACGATCAGGCGCAGCGGATAACCGTTCTCTGGGCGCAGCCGCTCGCCGTTTTGGTAAAGGCCGAGCATGGCATCGTCGGCAAGTTTTGACAGCGGCAGGCTGACATTCAACAATCCGGCGTCCGCGCCTTCCGCTATCACCCACGACTCGGTCGCGTCGACGCCCGCTTCATCAAGTAAGATCGACAATGGCACGCCGGTCCATTCCGAGCATGAAACGAGGCCGTGGAATGCACCTACCGGGCGTTGGATCGGTTCCGAGTGCCAACCGGCGTTGCTGTTGCCGCCGCATTCGATGAAGAGAAAGCGCGACTGCATCGGATAGCGCAGGAGATCCTCGACCGTGAATTCCAGCGGCTTACCGACAAGGCCATGAATGACGAGCCGATGCAGCGCCGGGTCGATATCTGGAACGCCGTCATGGTGGCGTTCGAAATGCAGTCCGCTCGGTGTCACGATGCCTGCGAGATCCTCCAGCGGCGTCCACGAAACGCCATCGCCCGCGGGCGTGCGATTGCCGCCGATATTGCGAATGACATACTTTTCGTATCTCGAAGGCAGGCCATACGTTGTGAACGGTCCGCCGGTATGGTGCAGCCAAGGCGGATCGGCGGGATCGGGCGGCACTGCATTCTTCGTCTCGGCGGCCGACAGTGAACTTGCTGCTTGCGCCGAAGCCAGAACGATGCCGCCTTTGAGCAAAAGGCGGCGATCTAGAAGACCACCGCCCGCAACAGGCTTCAAATCAGTTTCTGTGAGCTTGCCGGCCACGCGGCCGTCCCGCGGGTTGTGAGCGTCAGGACTGGCTGGGCGTCGAATGACCGCTGAACTGCGTGCCTTCCGAATCCTCGGCTTTGACGTCCATTTGGTCGGACGGGTTGCCTTTATAAGTGAAGCGGAAGTTTGGGTCTTCGCTGATAGAGATGCCGCCTTCCATCGAAAAGATCAGCTTGCCACCTGTCGTCACCGACAGCTTGTCGATAAAGCGCGCCGGCGGATACGCATGCGTGATCTGATCCATTGCCATGCCGGACGTATTGGGATGCTTGAGCATCACCTGCGCGACCTCGCTGCCGTCCTCTTTGCCGGCCGCCGTCTTGACGCGCATCTTACCCATCTCCTTGGCGGCCTCTTCGGGGTCCTTGCTCGCGGGTGCCGAGCAGCCGCCTGATGCCTTCACGAAGACGGTCGTCATATAGAGTTTGTTGTCGGTCGTTTCCGCGATAGCGCGAACGTCCGAGTACTGGTCGATGCGCACACGCGTCGCGAGCATACGCTCGCCTGTTCCTGCCGCGTCGCCATAGTTGAACGTTGCGACGACCGGAGACGGATTCTGATCGATGACCAGGGTCAGCGACTTCACGTTGGCGGCGAACGGCGCCGGCATGCGTATCGTGATGGGGACGGTTGCCGCATCCTCGGCGCGCTTGGGAGCCTCAAGCGTAATTTTTCCTGCACCATCCAGAATTTCGCGCGGGCCGAACGCATCCTTGCGAATGTCTGTCCATGCGCCTGGGTTGTTAACAGTGGGGCTTCCATCATCGGCGGCGAGAGCGCTGACGCCCATCGCGGCGATCAAAATCGCGGATCCCAAAAGTCCGCTCGCAATTTTCCGCATCGTTTCCTCGCTCGCCGCCTTTTGGCGGTCTTTCATGCGCACTGAATGGCGAATTCGGAATGAAATACTACATCAACCCAGAAGGCCGGGCCATCTTTTTCGCGAAAACCTGTTGCATCGCACACTTGGGGATACGCCTAACTGCCTCCATTCGTTACTAATTAGGTCGAGAGGAGGCCGCGTCAAGCGACGGCCGTCCGGTTAAGCCAAGCGCGCCAGCCGCCGAAATTCGTGATGTCCTCGGCGCCGACAGTGGCGTGGCTCTCGCACAGGAAGCCTTTGACGCGCCGCCCGTCTTCGAGCACCAGCGTTCCGATGCCCAGCGGCGCCGGGATCAACGCTACAAACGATCCGAAGGCGGCATCATCCATTTCCCAGATCTCGACCTCGATCGCGCCCGGCCCGGTGCCTTCGTAAACGAGTCCCGGCTTGGGCGGCGTCGTTCCGGGCAAGGCATAGAGCCGATAACCGGCAGCAGTTCGCGACGTCTCGCGGAAGATGGCGTCCCGCTCGGTCAGCTGGCTGTTGAGCGGCTGCCCGCTGAGATGAGCGCCGACGACGGCGACCTGCACCGTCTTTTTCTTGGCCGGCCGAACCGCGACCCGCATCGTATCGCCCAATGCTGCGTCAGTGGCGCCGAGCTTGGCATCGAGCAGTGCTCGGTGCACGGCATCGCCGATCGTCGCAAGCTTGCCGTCGGCAAACGCCCGGCCGATGAGGGTCACGCCGAACGGAATGCCGTCCTCGCGGAATCCGGCCGGAACCGCGAGCGCCGAAAGATCAAGAAGATTGACGAAGTTCGTATAGGCCCCGAGGTTCGAATTGAGCCGGATCGGATCGGCAAGCATGTCGGCGATCTTGTACGTCGTGCCGGCCGTGGGCAGGACCATGACGTCCATGCGCTTCCATTCGGCGTCCGCAGCGCGACGAAGCTCGGCGAGGCGATACATGCTCTCGAAGGTTTGCAGCGCGGTCTTGGCTTTGCCGCCGCGAACAATATCGGCGACCACCGGATTAAGGTCGTGTTCGGCCAGATCTTCGGTGGCGAACAAACGTTCCGCGACCCACGGTCCGTCATAGAGCATCGCCGCCGTGTCGCGAAATGGCGTGTAGTTGAAGGGCGTGATTTCGACGCCCAGGCCCGCGAGACGGTCGATCGTATGGAGATAGAGCCGGCGGTATTCGCTGTCCTCGAAGAACGAAAGCGGCGAATTCGGTACGCCGACCTTCAAAGGTCGCCCGACACTCTCGACCGTGAACGGCGGCGCATCGGCGCGCGAGAAGCAATCGTCCTTGTCGAACCCAATGGCGGTCTCAGCAACCCTCGCGGCGTCCGCAACAGTCAGGGCGAAGATCGAAACCACGTCCTGGCTTTTGCATGCAGGCACGACGCCACGCGTCGAGATCAGGCCTTTCGTCGGCTTCAGTCCGACGATGTTGTTGAAGGCAGCCGGCACACGTCCCGATCCGGCCGTGTCCGTGCCGAGCGAGAACGACACGAGGCCACCTGCAACGACGACCGCCGAGCCGGAACTCGATCCTCCGGAAATATACGCAGGGTCGAACACGCTCGCCGGGATGCCATAGGGCGAGCGCGTCCCGTTGAGGCCCGTCGCGAACTGATCGAGATTGGTCTTGCCGATCAAAATCGCACCGGCGGCTTCGAGCCTCTGGACGACGGTCGCCGATCGCTCCGGTGTGTACGCAAAGGCCGGGCAGGCGCACGTTGTCGGAAGTCCGGCGACGTCGATGTTGTCCTTGACGGCGAACGGGATGCCGTAGAGCGGTCCTTGGGTGATACGCCGTGCTCGATCCTTTGCCGCTTCCTTATCGACCAGCGTGATCCAGTCGGGCTGCACACCTTTGGCCTGAATGCGCGCGTAAATCTCGTCAATGACGGCTTCTGGCGTAATCTTCTTCGCTTCATAGAGCGCGGTCAGATTGCCGATATCGAGCGATAAAGTCACGCCGTCGCCTCCGCCTGCAATTCTTTCAAGATGACGAGTGTCTGTCCGAGCGAAACCGGCCGACCTTCGGCGCATCGAACCTCATGAACGACGCCGCTGGTCGGCGCAGGAACGGCCATTTCCATCTTCATCGACTCGACGATAATCAATGTCTCGCCTTCGGAAACCGTGGTTCCCGGTTCGACAAGGACTTTCCAGACACTCCCCGGCACAGGACTTTCTACCGCAGTCGCCCCCGGCGGCAACGCGGCATCGGCGTCATGGTCCTCGAAGGTGTCGGCCGAGCTAGCCGCCCCTTCCTGGTCGCTCTGTTGCCAGCGCGCCCGCTCCGCTTCGAAAGCCGCCTGCTGCCGCGCTTTGAAAGCCGCAATCGTCTCGGCGTTTTCGGCGGCGAACGCCTGATAGTCCTTCAGGCTGAACGTCGAAGGTTCGATTTTGACGTCCACTTGACCTTCGAGAAACCTGTCGCGGAAGGCCAGAAGCTCTTCGCCGGAAACTGGATAGAACCGAATCTGGTCGAAGAAGCGCAACAGCCACGGCGAACCGGCCTCGAAAGCATTCGTCGTCCGGTAGGTATTCCAGACTTGGCACGTCCGCCCGAAGAGCTGATAGCCGCCCGGTCCCTCCATGCCGTAGATACACATGTACGCGCCGCCGATGCCGACGACGTTGTCCGGCGTCCACGTCCGGGCCGGATTGTACTTCGTGGTCACGAGGCGATGGCGCGGATCGAACGGCGTCGCCACCGGCGCGCCGAGATAGACGTCGCCAAGGCCGAGCACGACATACGTCGCGTCGAAGATGATGCGAAGAACATCTTCGATGGAATCGAGGCCGTTGATCCGCCGGATGAACTCGATGTTCGACGGGCACCACGGCGCATCCGGCCGAACGCCCTGCATGTACTTATCAATTGTCTTCTGCACCGCCGGGTCATTCCAAGACAGCGGCAGATGAACGATGCGCGACGGCACCTCGACATCGCTCAGATCGCCAAGCGTGTCTTCGATGGCCGAGAGCTCCGCCAGCAAATCTTCCAGCGGCAACGTCGTACCGTCGTAATGGATCTGCAGCGAACGGATGCCGGGAGTCAGATCGAGAATGCCGGCAAGCTTGCGCCGTTCGAGCGCCGTCATCAGAGCGTGTGCGCGGAACCGCAGCGTGAAGTCGAGAATGATCGGCCCGTATTCGACGAGCATGTAGGCGTCGCCGGCACGGCGATAGACGACGCGCGGGTTGTCGCCCGACGCTTCACGGCTACCGATCACGCAATCGTCGGCGCCCCACTTCCCGTTCGGAAACGAGGGCGCGGCGATCGACTTCAGCGACGCGACTTCCGCCGCTTGCTTTGCCAGCCGAGCTGCCGCGGCTGCGGGCGTCAATCGCACGAAGCGGACTTTATCGCCAGGGCGCAATTGCCCCATCTTCCAAAGTTCCGCCTGCACGATCGTCACTGGACAGACGAAACCGCCGAGTGACGGACCGTCGGGGCCGAGGATCACTGGCATGTCGCCCGTAAAGTCGACCGCACCGATGGCGTAGGCATTGTCGTGAATGTTGCTCGGATGCAGTCCCGCTTCGCCGCCGTCGGTCCGCGCCCACACGGGCTTTGGTCCGATCAGGCGAATGCCGGTCGGATTGGAATTGTAATGGACTTCCCAATCTGCCGTGAAAAACGTGTCGATGTACTCCGGCGCGAAGAAGTCCGGCGCGCCGTGCGGTCCATAGAGAACGCCGATCTCCCAGGTATGGGTCAGCGGCGGCTGGAGGTCAGCAGAAAGGCCGGGCACCGGCGCTTGGTTCGCCTCCGTGCCGACATGCAGCACGTCCCCGGTCATCAGCACGCGGCCGCCGTGGCCACCGAATTTGCCTAGCGTGAATGTCGATTTGCTGCCAAGATAGCTCGGAACATCGATGCCGCTGCGAACGCCGATATAAGCGCGCACGCCAGGACCTTTAACGCCGCCGACTTTCAGAACTTGCCCAGCCTTGACGGCGAACGGCTGCCAATAAGCTACCGGCTCGCCATCGAGCGTTGCGGCCAGCTCGGCGCCGCCCAGGCAAACGGTCGTATCGGTATTGAAGCGCAGCGTCGGGCCGGAAAGCGTGGTCTCGATCGTCGCCGCGCTCTCATCGTTGCCGAGCAGGCGATTGATGAGACGATGCGACAGCGGGTCCATCGGCCCCGAAGGCGGTACGCCAACGGCCCAATAGCCGACGCGTCCCGGCCAATCCTGGATCGTCGTCTGAGTGCCGGGGGAGAGAACCTCGATCGTCTCCCCATTGTAGACGAATGTCTGCAGCGTGCGCGTCAGCATCTGACCGGTGCCGAACACCTCCGAGCGCGACAGCTGACGCAGATAATCGAGGTTGGTTTCAAGCCCGCCGATGCGCGTCGCATCGAGCGAAGTCTGTAATCGAGATAGCGCGTCTTCGCGCGATGCGCCCTTGACGATGATCTTGGCGATCATCGGATCGTAAAACGGAGAGACTTCTGATCCGCTCTGCACCCACGTTTCGATGCGTGTCTCAGGCGGCCAGGTGACCTCCGTCAGACGGCCCGAACTCGGACGGAAATCGCGGCCAGGATCTTCGGCATAAAGGCGAACCTGAATCGACGCACCATTTGGAGAAAGCGTCGTTTGCGCCGGAAGCTGCAACTCGTTCGCCGCTTGCCGCACCATCCACTCCACGAGATCGACGCCGAAGACTTCTTCGGTCACGCCATGCTCGACCTGAAGCCGCGTGTTGACTTCTAGAAAATAGAATTCGTTTGTCTCAGCGTCGTAGAGATATTCGACCGTTCCGGCGCTTTCGTAATTCACCGACTGGCACAGACGCCGCGCCGTGTCCCAAAGCGCCGTGCGCGTTGCCTCCGGCAGGTTGGGAGCAGGCGTCTCTTCGATGACTTTCTGATTGCGCCGTTGTGCCGAGCAATCGCGCTCGCCGAGCGAGACGACGTTACCCTTGCCATCGCCGAAGATCTGCACTTCGATGTGCCGCCCGCGCGCCACATACTTCTCCAGGAAGATGCCAGCGTCCTTGAAGTTGTTACGAGCGAGACGCTCGACGCGCTCAAACATCGGCGCAATCTCGTCGGCGGACGAGACGAGCTGCAAGCCGATGCCACCGCCGCCCGCCGTGCTCTTGATCATCACCGGATAGCCGATGCGCTGGGCTTCGCTTTTCGCATGCTCGACATCGCGAATAAGCCCTGAGCCCGGTGCCAGCGGCACGTTCGCTTCGAGCGCCAGCTCGCGCGCTTTGTGCTTCAGGCCGAAGGCGCGCATGTGCTGCGCCTTCGGACCGATGAATGCGATGCCGGCTTTTTCGCAGGCTTCCGCAAAGTCGGGATTTTCCGACAAGAAGCCGTAGCCCGGATGGATGGCCTCGGCGCCCGTCTTCTTCGCGGCATCGAGAATGACGTCATACTTCAGATAGCTTTCGGCCGCAGGCGAGGGGCCGATGGCGACGGCCTCTCCCGCTTGCATGACGTGCATCGAATGACGATCCGCTTCCGAATAGACGGCGACACTCGCGATGCCCATCCGGTCGAGCGTACGGATGATGCGGCAGGCAATCGCGCCGCGATTGGCGATCAGAACTTTCCGAAACATCTGCGTTACGCCCCCTTCGCCCAGACGAGCACTTCAATCGGCGTCGGATTGTAGGCGTTGCACGGATTGTTGAGCTGCGGGCAGTTCGAGATCAGCACGATGACGTTCATGTGCGCCGTCATCTCGACATACTTGCCGGGCGCCGACAGCCCGTCTTCGAACGTCAGACCGCCATCGGGCGTCACGGGAACGTTCATAAAGAAGTTGATGTTGTGGCCGATGTCGCGCTTCGAAAGTCCGTACTGCTCGTTCTCCGCGATCGCCAGCATGTAGCTGTCGCGGCAAGCATGCATCGACTTCTTTTCGAGCGCATAGCGGACTGTGTTGCTCTCGGTTGCGCACGCCCCGCCGAGTGTATCATGGCGGCCAACGGTATCGGCCGTGATCGTCAGCATCGGCCGGCAGAGGTCCGACAGCAGAACCGTTCCCGCCGTCAGATAGATGTTGCCCTGCTCACGGATCGTGTCCGACGCCGAGTAACGCTCGCCGGGATTGTCGGCATTGAAAAACAGTGTATCGGCGGCCTGGTTGCCTTCGAGATCGAGAATGCGAAACGTCTCACCCTCACGGACGACGTGCATCCAGTAATCGCCCGCCGGGACGATCCGCCGATAGATCGCGTCGGTATCGCGGAATGTGCTTTCTTTAATCATCAGTGTGCCTCGTCGCAGCAGCCGGCGAGAAAGATCCGGTTGTTCTCAAAACCGCGGCCGTTCTCGGGGCGCGAGAGGCACGCTGGATCATCCTCAGCGGCGGGCGGCCCTTCGAAAATTTCAAATCCGACGGCTTTGCGCGGATAGCTGTTGGCAGGATTGAACGGATGTGGGCAGGTGTGGAACAGCACCAGCGTTTCCATCTCGAAACGCAGCTCGACCTGCGAACCGGCCTTCGCCGCAGCGGAATCGAGCGACATCGCACCACTATCCGCGACGACGACTTTGCTGAACCAGTTGACGTTCGCCGCGAGATCGCGCCGCGTCAGGCCGTATTTCGCACCTTCGACGAGGAAACTGTCGTGGCCATTCTGCTGCCAGTCGTTGCGCGCGGCCTGATAGCTCTTCTCGCCCCACTTGCGCGTGACGGTGGCCTTCGTCGTGTTGCCCGAGACCGTGTCGTGCCAGCCAAACGTGTCGCTGACGATCGAGCAAAAGATGCGCCCCATGTCGGAGTAGAGGCAATGACCCGTCGTCAACTTGAACGTGTGCTGACATTTGAGCGTATCGGGCGCGTTGTAGCGCTCCAGAAGGTTTTGCGGATTGTAGAACAGCATGCCGATATTGGCGCCGCCTTCGACGTCTGTCAGCCGCAGCCGCATATTGCGCCGCATAAGCAGCGACCAGTGCTTACCGCCCGGTAGCGTATCGGTGTAGATCAGGTTTCCCATCGTCGACTCCCAACGCAAGAGCACTCCACTCTTTGCGTGCCGGTCCGGGCCGTCCCGGGTTGGTCATAGCCGCCAGGGTCGTCCCTGGCGGAGGCATGTCGTCTTACGAACGCGACTCCGAATGCCCGCCATCCGCCGGAATGGCGGGCGACCCCGCGATTTTCGGCGGCCAAATATCGATGTCCTTGGTGATGGTCGCGCCCTGGGGCAACGCGACGCCGTTCATGCCCGGCGCGATGTCGGCCGACAGCCGCGCGCCATAGCGCTCGGCTTCTTCCGGACGGTCACGCGTACGTTCGAAGGCAATGATGCGCGTGCCGAGCGCGAAGGCCTCGCGCAAATCGTGCGTGACCATCACGACGGTCAGCTCCGATTCATTCCAGATGCGGCGCATCAGGACGTGGATGTCGGCGCGAATGCCGGGGTCGAGCGCCCCGAACGGCTCGTCGAGCAGCAGGATCTTCGGCCGACGCATCAGCGCCTGCGCGAGCGCCAAGCGTTGCTGCATACCGCCCGATAATGCCACCGGATATTTCTTCTCGTTTCCCGAAAGCCCGACCGCCTTGAGCAGCTCGCGAGCCTCTTCTTCAGCCTGCCTGCGCTTCGAACCGAACAGTCGGCCGAGGCCGCCGCTTTTCTCAAATTCCCGCCCGATGACGACATTGCCGAGTACTGTCAGGTGCGGGAACACCGAATAGCGCTGAAACACGACACCACGATCTGCGTCAGGCTCGGGCTTCAGAGGTTGGCCAGCGACGGTAATTTTTCCGCGCGTCGGCTTCTCTTCTCCGAGCAGCATGCGCAGAAACGTGGTCTTGCCGCAGCCCGACGGACCGACGAGCGCCACGAAGGCACGCGGCGCGATTCTGAGATCGATCTGTTCCAGAACGACATGATCGCCGTATTCCTTCCAGACCTTATCGAAGACAATTGCGCTCATTGAGCCCTCGCTTGCGCAAACCACGGGAAAGCCTTCCGTTGCAGGATGCGCAAACCGAGATCCATCAGGAAGGCGAGGAGGGTGATCCACGCGACATACGGCAGGATCACATCCATCGAGAGATAGCGGCGCACGAGGAAGATGCGATAGCCAAGGCCGGCATCCGCCGCGATGGCTTCCGCCGCGATCAGGAACAGCCACGCCGGTCCAATCTCGAAACGGACGGAATCAAGCAGACGTGGCAGCGTCTGCGGCAGGATCACACGCAGCGCGATCTGCATGCTCGACGCGCCAAGCGTCTGCGCCTTGATGAGCTGTTCGCGCGGAATGTCTTCGACGCGCAAGGCGATGTCGCGGATCAGCTTCAGCGACGTACCGACGACGATGAGCGTAATCTTCGAAGCTTCGCCAAGGCCCATGATGATAAAGAGAATAGGCAACAAGGCGAGCGGCGGCACCATCGATAAGACGGCAATGACCGGCCCGAACGTTGCGCCGGCGACCGGCAGCAAGCCGAGCACGATGCCGAGAACTAGCGCTATGATCGTTGAGATCGCAAGACCCGTAACGAGCCGCGTCAAACTCGCGGTCGTGTCTTCCCATAGAAGATAGTCGCCGGTGCGCGCATCGGGCTTCAGCGCATAGTCATCGATGGCCTGGCCCATTTTCGAGAAGCTCGGCAGCAGCTTGTCGTTCGGGTTTTCCGCCAGTCGGATGCCTGATCCGATCATGTAGGCCAGAATTAGAAGTGCAAATGGCAGGAGGGCAAGCGCAAGCCGCCACGTTCTGTCAGGACGATAGTTTATGGCGCGCATGCATCCGCCTTCCTGCGATTATTGTGGGATGAAAAGTGTGCGAGCCTAGAGCTTGCCGTCTTCCGCTTCTTTCATGAACGATGCGTCGTAGCGGAACTTCACGTTCCCCTTGTCGCCGAAGACGGTCTTGTCAGGAAATTCGACGCCGATCGCGCCGGCCGACTTCGCGTCCTTGCCGAGCAGAGCCTTCTCGAACAGGAAGTTCGAAACCAGTTCCGTCGTCTTCTTGAGTTGCTCTCCCGTCGTAAAGGCCACGGCGTCCTTCGGCTCTGAGAACAGCATCGTCGTCGCAAGCTGCTCATCGAAGCCCTTAAGATCGGTGCCTGAAGCTTTTGCCATCGCTTCCTTCGCCGTGGTTCCGTCCTTCATCGCGGCCAGCGTCTCGTACCAGATGCCGACGAGCGCCTTCGCGAATTTCGGATTGTCCTTCAGGACATTCGTGTTCACGACCATCAGGTCGATGATCTCGCCGGGGATCTGCGAGCTGTCGAACACCTTGTGCGCGTCAGGCGATTCCAGGATCGTCGAGACGATCGGCTTCCAGGTCACGACCGCCGTCACGTCGGGCGTCTTGTAAGCTGCCGCCATATCGGCGTCGGACGTGTTGACGACCTTCAGATCCTTCTCGGCGAGCCCGACGGTCGGCAGTGCACGGGCCAGCAGATAATGCGAAACCGAGAACTCGACGAGATTGACGTCCTGTCCCTTGATGTCGGCGAGCTTGTCCTTGTTCTTCAGGATGATCGCGTCGTTGCCGTTCGAGAAGTCACCCACGATCACGGCCGTCGTATCGACGCCGCCTGCGGCCGGAATGGAAAGAGCGTCCATGTTCGTAACGGTCACGGCATCGAAAGAGCCGGCCGTGTATTGGTTGATCGATTCAACGTAGTCGTTGAACTGCTTCACTTCGATGTTGATGCCGTACTTGTCGGCCCACTTCTTCACGATGCCAGAATCGGCCGCGTATCCCCACGGCATCCAGCCGACATAAATCGACCAGGCGACCTTGAAGTCTTTTTTCTCGGCGGCGTTGGCCGGCGATAGGGCAAACCCCATCACGGCCGCGGCGCCAATCACAGCTTTCAGAATTTTCGTGACGGAATAGCGCATTGCTGACCCTGTCCTTGTGCTGATCACTCAAATCAGACCGCAAGGGCACCGGTTCAGGAAGCGGGCGGGGATCCTCGAATACGCGCGGAAAATGCGCACAGAGGGAGGCCTGTCCGTTCGAGAGCCGAAGCAACTCGCGGTGTAGGTCTCCCGGGCTTTTATCCCGCCGTGGCTCCGCCGCGCTGCTCGCGAGGCGGGAGAGCCTCTCTCGGACCTGACGCTTGGGAAAGCCGGAACCCTAGAGGCGTTATGCACTGCTGAGGTGCACAAGCTGTGCCAGTTCATATTCGTCGAAAATACGTGATTTTATCGAGGTGTTGCGCGGAACTCTGCTAGTGACTTGAGCACGGCGCCTACTGCGTGGGCATCCCGTCGGCGTTCGGCGATTATTTTGCAACGTCACGCGGGCTGGCGGCGAGAAGGCTGCGCAGCATGGCAACGAGACGCGACGCGGGTCCGGCGCCGCCGCACTGCAGGCTGATGCGAGCGCCTTCGAACAGCAGGAAGACTTCGTCTGCGAGCCGTTCCGGCTCCCGATAGCGTGCGGCGCGGAAAACTTCGACGAGCCGGTCATGCTTCCGCCGCTTGTAGGCTTCGATCACCCCGCGTGCCGGATGTCCGGGATCGAGCTCCACTGCGGCGTTCGCGAGCGCACACCCACGCTCACTCTTGTTGGATAGAACGTCTTCGACGTGATCGATCCACGCGGTGAGCTTTTGTTCGGGCGTACCAAGGCCTTCGCCTAGCAGGCGGTCCAGGATTTCGACATTTTCTCCCGCCAGCTGCTCGACGTAGGCGACGATAAGCTCGTCCTTCGAACGAAAGTGCCGGTAAAGCGTCATTTTGTTCGTAAGGGCGGTCTCGGCGATGGCTTCGACGCCTACGATGTGCACGCCGAACCGATAGAAAAGCTCACGTGCCGCAAGCAAAATTCGCTCGCGCGGCGGCTTCCCGGCAAGGATCGCGCTAATTTCAGAGCGCAACTCGCTGAAATTGCGCACGTCCTTGTCCAGCGTGGTTCCCATCGCCCTCTTGACGAAAAAGTTAGCCGTCGTTAGCTGTGTTACCGATCGGTAACTGCGTCGGGGACTCGCTAACACGACTCCCTGGACCTGTCATTCGGTTGTTCAGCGCTTGCGCTCCATGGGGTGGGGTCCGAGTAAATTATATTGGTGAGCCCGCCCGTGTGCGTGACACCGTAGAATCTGACGTTCAATGCCACGAGTTTACCGAAGCGCTCGGCTGATGCATTGACGCAAAATTTCGTGATGGAGAAAGACAGCGTGTTCCAACGATCCGCTCCCATCGTCGCGGCTCTGCTCTTTCTTTCCGCAGCCATATCGGGGTGCAGCGAGGAGAAGTCCGTAGCTCAGACGGCGCCGCCTCCGCCGCCGCAGGTCACCGTCGCTAAGCCGGTCAAAAAGGTCGTGACCGACTACGACGAATACGTCGGCCGCTTCGTCGCGCTCGATTATGTCGAGGTGCGCGCTCGCGTCTCCGGTTATCTCGACAAGATCCATTTCACCGACGGCCAGATGGTCAAAGTCGGCGATCCGCTCTTTACGATTGACCGTCGGCCCTTCCAGGCGGCGCTCGATCAGGCCCAAGCGTCCATCGCGCAAGGAAAAGCCAACTTGGCATTCGCCGAGGCCGATCTCGAGCGCGGCAAAAATCTGCCCGTCGGAACCGTCATCACGCAGCAGACGCTCGATCAGCGGGTGCAGGCCGAACGCGTCGCGCAAGCCAACGTGACGGCCGCCGAAGCCTCGACGCGTCAAGCGTCGCTGGATCTTGAGTTCACCGAGCTGACTGCGCCGATCTCCGGTCGCATTGGCGATCGTCGCGTGTCCATCGGCAACCTCGTCACTGGTGGAACGAGCGGCAACACGACCTTGCTCGCGACCATCGTCTCCGTCGATCCGATCCGTTTCGAATTCACGATGGATGAGGCGTCTTACCTCCGCTATCTCGACGCCGCCTCGGTCAAGCGCGCCGACAGCGTCGATCGCGGCTTGAGCCTCGATGCGGACTTGAAGCTGATCAACGACAAGGATTTCGTGCATCACGGCCACATCGACTTCGTCGACAACGCCATCAACCCGTCGTCCGGCACGATCCGCGGCCGCGCCGTCTTCAAGAATGCCGATGGCCGCCTGACGCCGGGCATGTTTGGTCGCATCCGCATCGCTTCCCATCCGCCCGAAGAGGCGCTCCTCGTCCCCGACGATGCCATCGGCACCGAGCAGGTTCGCAAGTTTGTGTTGGCCGTCGACAAGAACAACGTCGCGAAGCCCAAATACGTGACCCTCGGTCCGGTGATTGATGGCTTGCGTGTCATTACGGCCGGACTGACCGCCGACGACACGATCATCGTCAACGGACTGATGCGCGTGCGGCCTGGTTCGAAGGTGACGCCCCAACAGGCGACGGCTGACGCTTCGAACCCGAAGGACCAAATGGTCCGGACCAACTAGAGAACGGACCGTTCCATGCGTCTTTCGCACTTCTTTATCGACCGGCCCATCTTTGCGGCCGTCGTTTCGATCGTTTTCGTGATCATCGGCGCGGTGTCCGTCAGCCGCCTGCCGATCGCGCAGTATCCGGAAATTGCACCGCCCGTCGTCAACGTGACGGGGCAATACCCGGGCGCCAGCGCCGAAATCGTTGCGGCCACGGTCGCGACACCGCTCGAACAGCAGATCAACGGCGTCGAGCACATGCTGTTTATTTCGTCGAACTCGACGAATGACGGCCGTTTCTCGATTTCGATCACGTTCGATATCGGCACGAACCTCGATATCGCGCAGGTTCAGGTCCAGAACCGCGTGCAGATTGCGCTTCCGCGTCTGCCGGCAGACGTGCGCAACATCGGCGTGACGGTCGCCAAGGCGTCTCCCGACCTGATGATGGTCGTGCATTTGCTGTCTCCGGACAACTCGCGCGATACGCTCTTCATTTCGAACTACGCCAACGTCAACGTCATCGACCAGTTGACCCGAATTCAAGGCGTCGGTTCCGTGACGGTTTTCGGCGGCCGCGATTATTCGATGCGCGTCTGGCTCGATCCCGACAGGCTGCAGTCGCTCGGCTTGACTGCCGACGACGTCGTGACGGCGCTCCGCGGCCAAAATGTTCAGGTTGCGGCGGGCGTGTTGAACCAGCCGCCGCTCCCGAACCCGGGAGCTTTCCAGATTACGGTGCAGACGCTCGGGCGTCTGATCGATCCGAAAGAATTCGGAAACATCATAGTCAAGCAGACATCGAATTCGGTTGTCCGCGTGAAGGATGTCGCGCGGGTAGAGCTTGCGGGTCTCGACTACGGTATCAACTCCTATCTCGATAAGCAGGCCGCTGTCGGTCTCGGCATCTTCCAGCTGCCCGGCTCGAACGCCATCGAGACGGCGAAGAAGATCAAAGACGAGATGGAGGAAATTTCAAAGAATTTCCCGCCGGGCCTCAAGTATACGATCGTCTATAATCCGACCGACTTTATTCAGCAGTCGGTCGATGCCGTCGTTCATACGATCCTCGAAGCCATCGTGCTCGTTGTGATCGTGGTCGTGCTGTTCCTGCAGACGTGGCGTGCGGCGATCATCCCGATTGTGGCGATCCCCATATCCCTTGTCGGTACATTCTTCCTCATGGCGCTGTTTGGCTTCTCGCTGAACAACCTGTCGCTGTTCGGTCTCGTGCTAGCCATTGGTATCGTCGTCGACGACGCAATCGTCGTCGTCGAGAACGTCGAACGCAACATGTCGAACGGGCTCAGTCCACGCGAAGCCGCGTATCGGACGATGGAAGAAGTCGGCACCGCGTTGATCGCCATCGCCCTGGTGCTGAGCGCTGTCTTCGTGCCGTCGGCGTTCATCACTGGCATCTCTGGCCAGTTCTATCGGCAGTTCGCGCTGACGATCGCGGGCGCGACCGTCATCTCGCTGATCGTGTCGTTGACACTCTCGCCCGCGCTTTGTGCCCTCCTGTTGAAGCCGCACGCCGAGCACGAACGCCACAGCATCATCACGTGGCCGATCCGAGCGTTCTTCAATGCGTTCAACTGGAGCTTCGAGAGGCTCTCGCACGGGTACGGCTGGCTCGCTAGCCGCGCCGTTCGCTTCGCGGTGATCATGCTCGTCATCTATGCGGGTCTTATCGCGTTTGGCCTGAACGAGTTCCGCAAGACGCCGGTCGGCTTCATTCCCGATCAGGACGGTGGCTACCTGATCACCGTTGTCCAGCTTCCTCCGGCCGCATCGCTCGAGCGTACTGACGCGGTGAACCGGCGGATCGTCGACATGGCGCTGAAGATTCCCGGCGTCGCCCATTGCGTCAGCCTCGTCGGCTTTTCCGGTGCGACACGCGTCAACGCGTCGAACACCGGCGCCGTCTTCGTGGTGCTGAAAGACTTCGCCGAGCGCGCCAAAGATCCCAAAATGTCGGCGGCGAATATCCGCACCGAACTGCTGAAGAAGTTTTCGGCGATTCAGGAAGGTCTCGTTCTGGTCGTTGCGCCGCCGCCTGTTCGCGGTCTCGGCAACGCTGGCGGCTTCCGTATGATGGTCGAAGATCGCAGCGGCGCGGGCTCGCAGGCATTGCAGCAGGCCGTCAATGCGATGATGGCCAAAGCTGCCCAGACACAGGGCGTCCGGCAGGTCTTCTCGCTGTTCGAGACGGCAACGCCGCAGCTCTATCTCAACATCGACCGCGTCAAGGCTGAGATGCTCGGCATCAATATTCCGGACGTCTTCTCGGCGTTGCAGACCTATCTGGGGTCGCTCTACGTCAACGACTTCAACATCCTGGGACGCACGTTCCGTGTCACTGCGCAGGCCGACGGAGCTTTCCGCCTGACCCCGCAGGATGCGCTGAACATCCGTGTCCGCAACAACAACGGCGATACGGTTCCGCTCGGATCGTTCGTGACTGTGAGTGACATTTCCGGTCCGTCGCGTGTTCCGCGCTACAACCTCTATCCGGCTGCCGAGCTCGATGGTTCGGCCGCGCCCGGCTATTCGCAAGGCCAGGCGATCAGCATCATGGAGAAGATGGCTGACGAAACACTGCCGCCCGGCTTCAGTTACGAATGGACCGATCTCGCCTTCCAGCAGATCCGTGCAGGCAATACGGCGGTGTTCGCTTTCGCGCTCGGCGTCGCGTTCGTGTTCCTGGTGCTGGCCGCGCAGTTCGAAAGCCTGACGCTGCCGCTGGCGGTCATCTTGATCGTGCCAATGAGCTTGATCGCGTCGATCTCCGGCGTCGTCATCCGCGGTATGGACAACAACATCCTCACCCAGGTCGGCTTCATCGTGCTCATAGGTTTGGCGGCAAAGAACGCGATTCTAATCGTGGAGTTTGCCGAGCAACTTGAGGGTCAGGGCAGAAACCGCTTCGAGGCGGCGACGGAAGCTGCACGGCTCCGAATGCGGCCGATCATCATGACGTCGCTCGCCTTCATTCTCGGCGTCGTTCCGCTCGTCTGGGCCGTCGGCGCCGGCGCCGAGTTGCGCCAGGCTCTCGGCACGGCGGTATTTTCGGGCATGATCGGCGTGACGTTCTTCGGCTTGATCTTCACGCCGGTGTTCTACGTCGTCTGTCGTTGGCTCTCTAGTTTGCGCCGCAGCCGGCCGGAGCAGAGCGAATCGCCCGCGCATCCGGCGGAATAAAAATCTCGGCCGGTTCCTCACCGGTGCAAGCCTCGCACATGACGCCGGAGTCAAACTCGACTCCGGCGTTTTTTATGCGGCTGAGAGGACCGGGCAGCGACGATGAATAGAAGAGAGCGGCGGCGCGCAGAGGCAGTTTCGCGAGCGGCACCGCAGTCCGGTCGAAATGCCGACGTCGCCCGGCATTATCACGACGCAGTACAATCCTTGAAAGCGGGCCGTCTCGACGAATCGGAGATCGCTCATCGTCGTGTGCTCTCGCTCGTTCCTGAGCATCCGCCGAGCCTCCACCATCTCGGCCTGATCGCCTTCCAGCGCCGCGATCTGGAAGGCGCGGTCGATTTCATTCGCCAAAGCGTCACCGCCAAGCCCGACTATCACGAGGCGTGGCTCAACCTGGCAATCATCCTTGGCGAGCTGAGCCGTTCGAAAGAGGCCATAGAGGCTTGCCGTGAGTGTCTGGCTCTGCAGCCGGGGAACGCAAATGGTCACGCTATTCTCGGCAATCTCTTGCGCGTTGCCAACAACGACGCTGAGGCCATGACGGCTTACCTCAATGCTCTCAACTTAAAGCCGAACCAGCCGCTCGTTCTCGCGCGCCTCGGTGAACTTCACTTCAAATCGAACGACATCGAATCCGCGACGGCCTATTGCAACCGAGCGTTGGCGTTGGACCCGGAACTCAATGAGGCAAAAACTCTCGATCTGCGTCTCTCGACGATGCTCGGCTTGACTGGGACTCGCATCGCCGAAATCGAGGCCCAATCAGATTCTACCCAGGAGCGCGCCAGGAAGTTCGATCACTTGGCCACGTACCTGCGCGAAAATCGGCGCTTTGAGGAGGCAGCCGATCTCGGCCGTCGTGCCATCGTCGCCAACCCCGGTGTTGCCGATTATCATTTCAATCTGGCGCTCTCGTACGAAGGACTGGGATACCGCCACGATGCCTTGGCGAGTTATCAATCAGGTCTCGCGATCGACCCCAATCGTGCAGAGGGATATGCTTGTGTTGGCATGCTTCTCAGCAGCATGAACATGCACGCCGGTGCCGTTCAGGCCCTGGAACACGCGATAAAGCTCGATCCGAAGCTGGCGAATGCGTACTACAGCCTTGCGATCGTCCAGAAGCAGCGCGAAAATTACGATGAGGCGCGTGCGGCATTCCAGAAATGCCTTGAATGCGCGCCGGACGCCATCGTCAACCGCTTCGAATTCATAAATCTGCGGCGATTGATTTGCGATTGGGATGGCGTCGATGAAGAAGAGCGCGTCTGCCTCGAAATCTTCCGGACGAGAAACGTCAGCATTGCGCCCTTCCAGCTGATCGCATTGCGCGCGAGCCCCGCCGATCAACTCAAGGCGGCACAGAGTTATACCAGGACATTCGACGTTCCGCCGTCTTCGCGGTTTACTTCTTATCGCAGCCGCCTCGGGGCCGGGCAGCGCATCCGCGTCGGATTTGTCTCCTGCGATTTCTTCGAGCACGCAACCGCGATGCTTTTCGCCGAGGTGCTGGAGCGGCTCGATCGCAGCCGCTTCGAGATCTTTGGCTATTGCCACAGTCCCGAAGACAACAGTGCCACACGCCAGCGCTTGTTGCGGTCGTTCGAGCATCTGAAGAAAATCGGGACGATGCGCAATCGTGACGTGGCGCAGTCCATCCATGATGACGCCATCGACATACTTGTCGATCTCAAAGGATATACGCGAGACGCGCGCAGCGAGATTTTCGCCTATCGCGCGGCACCGATCCAGGTGAACTACCTGGGCTATCCAGGCACAATGGGCGCCGGGTTCATCGACTACCTCATCGCCGACGCGATGGTCGCGCCGATGGGTGCTCAGGAATTCTACACGGAACAGATCGTCCATCTGCCGCACAGTTATCAGCCGAATGATCGCCAGCGCCTAATCTCCGACGCGCCGATGTCTCGCGCCGATTTCGGATTGCCGGAAGACGCGTTCGTGTTCTGCTCCTTTAACAATAGCTACAAACTCAACGCGACGATGTTCGACGTCTGGATGCCGTTGCTGCAAAAGGTGCCGGGATCGGTCCTATGGTTGCTCGTGCCGAATACGACGTGCGCCGAGAATTTGCGCCGCGAGGCTGAGGCGAGGGGCGTCGATCCATCCCGGCTCGTTTTTGCCAAGCGCATGCCGATCGCCGAGCATCTCGCGCGTCATCGCTTTGCCGATCTTTTCCTCGATGCGCTGCCCTGTAACGCCCATACGACGACGACAGACGCACTGTGGGCCGGTTTGCCGGTCCTGACGTGTCTCGGCGACACATTTGCGGGCCGCGTCGCCGCCAGTCTGCTGTCGGCAATAGAGTTGCCCGAACTGATTACGACCAATCTCGCCGATTACAGCGACCTGGCGCTGGAATTGGCTCAGAACAAAACGAAGCTTGGCGCGATCCGACAGAAGCTCGCGGCGAATAGAGAAAGCGCACCGCTTTTCGATCCCGCGCGATATACGCGCAATCTCGAAAGATCGTTCGAGATGATGCTCGACATCAAGCGCGCGGGTGACGCGCCACGTCCTTTCACCGTGATCGAGACCGAGGCGACGGATATCGCGCCATCTCCGATCAAGATTCCAGCGGAATAGAGCTAAGCTGAAGCAGCGCGTCTATTCGCACAGTGTCAGATGCCGCTTGCGTTCCTTCATGTCGAGGTGAAGGTGATCGCGGTGAGCTTCGTTCGTGTCAGGCCCGAGCACGGTATCGAAAATATTGCAGGCGCCATCGTGCGCTTGGTGCAGGAAGGCCGACATGGCCTGCTTTTCCTGCTCCGCCTTTAGCTCTTCCGGAGATTTCGCCTTCGCTTTCGGATCGGCTTTGGGTTTCTCGTCGCTCTTGTCTTTTTCATCGTTCTTCTTGGCGATGTCGTGCGCGCCGAGCTTGGACGCGGCGACCTGGAACTTTGCCTTCTCGGCGGGCGCTGCGGCATCGCTCGCCTTTTGCGCCCGTTTCAGTTCCTCTTCCGTCGGGCCCCAGTCCTTCGAAATGCGGATGACCTTGCCGTCCGCTAGAACGAAGGCCGAGACGTCAATGGCATTCATCAGGGCATGCTCGCTGATGGGCGCACGCGCAAGCCCGTAGCGGTTGCGGCACGAGTAGGCCCCCGCAATGACGCGCACAATCGATGAACCGAAGTTTTTTTTCGCGGCGGGCTCGAGCTTGTCGGTGACCCACGAGTTGAGCCCGGCGATCATCTGGCAGTTGAGCGTTGCTGCGGGCTCAATTCTGACCTTGCTCTCACCGACCGCCTTCAGAAGATATGGAGCCGGCGCGCCGCAAATACCTTCGCGGACCGGCGGCAATTCTTCGCTGACGACGGTGATTTTGCCGAGCAGCCGCGTACAATCCTGCTTCGCCGACGCGATCTCGGTCTCGGTCCAATCGGGCGCGCTCTGTTTGCCTGGCGGCACCGGTTTCGCCGAGGCCTCGCTCTGGGCGGGCAGCGTCGGAACTGTCTGGCCTGCATTCGATAACGCCGGCAAATTCGGTCCGGCCGCATCCGCCGCTTTGTCCGTCGGCGCCGCGTCGGCCTTTTTGTCGGCAGGCGGGCTGTCGGCTTGAAGCGTCGGCGCCTTCGGTGATGAGGGAATAATCGGCGGAATATCGACTCGCGCATGCAACTCAAGTGCAGGCGGCGAACTCAGCCGTCCGGCGCGAACAATGTAGAAGCTGTTGGGTTCGAAGAAGGGCAGCAGCAGCAGGCCGAAGAAGACGATGCGCGTGAGCAGAACAGATGAGCGAACCGCAAGTTCATCTGCCTTGACGGCAGCCTTGGAACGAAACGCCAAGGCCAGAGCTAACAGTTCCTGTTGCCTGCTCAAGACGGATCCTATTCGCTGAAGCTCCCGAGGGGTCTGATGCGCTTTGAATGCTTAAGTTCGATAGCCCTAAAATTTGACGACAGATGGCCTTAGCCGCGCGCAAAGGCAAAATCTCAGACCCCTTCGAACGAGAGGGGCCTTTCGAAACGCTAATAAGGGCGTGAAGTTCCGCCGACGGCGATTATGACCGGGATTTCTTCAAATTCGGTCAACGTGGGCGAGCTGACGCTTTTTGAAATCTCGTGGCGTCATTCCAACCAAGGCTTTAAAGAGCCGTCCGAAATGCGAGACGTCGCCGAACCCCCACGAATAGGCAATGTCGCTGATCTGCCGATGCGCTTGCGCCGGGTCAGCAAGCGCCGCCTGGCACTTTTCGATCCTTTTGCTGAATAATAGGCGCTGAAGGGACGTCTGCTCGGCATCAAGCAATTGATTGGCGTAGCGGACCGAAATGCCGGCAGCGCTGGCCAGGTCTTCGCATGTTGCACTGCAATTCGACAGGTTGTCATCGACGACGGATTTCAGCCGAAGGAGAGAGGCGAGACGTGCCGATGAATGAACGAAATCGTCACCTTCGGAATCCTTCAGCGCGAGTGCGACGAGATCAAGCAGCTGCAGCTTGACCTGCGATTGCGAGGACGCGCTCAGATAGGAAAGCTGGTCGGGCAGCAATTGGGCAAACGTCGAAGCCAGTGCGCCACCGCCGTGCCGCCCATCGACCCGCCGGGCGGTCCATCGCGCCAGCGGACCGAGCCGCACTTCGCAATCGCGACGCGAAACTTCAATCACCAGGCAGTAAGCATCAGGGGATTGAACAAACGTGCCGAGACGCCCCGCATCGACAACGCAGAGATCGCCATTCTTGAGCTCGGCCTCGCGGCCGTCTTGTGTAATTCGGACACTGCCGCCGAGCTGCACTGCAATGTGCACGACATCTGCAAGCTGGGCTGCCTGGCGCTTGGTGCGCCACGCCGTCATTCCATTACAGCGAAAAATCGAAATCGCCATGCCGGGCAGCCGCAGATGCCGCAGGTAGCCCTCGAAACGCGTCGGTTGGTCTGGCCGCGTCTCGAAAGGGCCGAATACCTTACGGCTCGTCTCGAACCAGTATTCGAACCGATCGCGCGGATGAACATCTGATGTGGAAATGGACCATTCTGTCAGCTCGTCCCCGGCTGACTGAGTGGAATCCTCAAGAATGCGCAACATTTTTTTATCCCTGCCCGCCGAGAGATGATACGGCCCGAGGGATGAACGTCAAACGCAAAGAGAGAGGAGCCGCCGATAATTCTACGGATGGAACTATCGGCGGTGTCGGCAGTTATGATGGGTTATTCTTTATGCGGACGCTGCCGTTTCGTCGTGTGCGGACAGGATCGACTTTAGAGTCGAGACAAATTGGCTCGCCTCGGCAGCAGGGACGCCCGCCAGCAGTTTCTTTTCGACGCGCGAGTAGAGACGGTCAGCGCCCGCAATCGCTTTTGCGCCGCGCTTGGAGAGGCGGACGCAATAGGCGCGACCGTCGAGCGGCGAGCGTTTGCGCTCAAGTAGGCCTTTGCGGATAAGACGGCTGACGATTCCTGCGACCGTAGAACGGTCGATGCCCGTAATCGTGACGAGATCGGTCTGGCTCAGGTTTTCCTGGCGGGAGATCGCCGTAAGGATGGCAAGCTGGCGAAGGGTCAGGTCGTTGTCGGCAGTTTCCGTAGAATAAAGCTGCGTTGCGCACTGATCGACGCGCCGAAGAAGATGAATAACCGAGCGCTGAAGATGGGCTGCAGGCTGCTGGCTCATTGTCGAAGTGTCCCTCCATAAGAAAGCGTGCGATTGATCAGCACGCAAATGCTCAGTGGAGAAAACAGTAGTCGGCCTCTGTTTTCTCTACTCATCAGGGCTTGAAAGTCGGATGTGAGGGAGATTGCGGAAAATTTAGGTGAGCGTGAACGTGCACAGATTGTTCTGAGCGAGAGAACAAACCCGCACCTAAAACCGCGCGTGCGGGCATGCCGCATGTGCCTGACGCACAAGGTTCACATTGCGCGTCGGATTTCGCCGAAGGTCGAATTGTTCGCAGACATCAGCCATTCCATTCGCGTCTGCACGTAAAAAGGGCAGGGGATTCGTGGCAACACGGCCTGGACTTCGCGCGCCAAATCGTATCCGTGGAATGATACTTTCTGTCGGATGCGCCATCATCCGCCCATAGGCCTGCGCAAGACGTGCGGCGACCAGGGGAGGGGGCTTTGGCGACGATCATTGCCGTACACGGAACGTTTGCGGCGCCGACATCGGCTGATCCGAACGGCGGTCCGATGCCGGAATTGCAGTGGTGGGAAGCGGGTAGCACGTTCGAAAAGGACATGCGCGCCTTCGTCGAGGCGCGGGACGGAGAACTGAATTTCGTTCCATTCCCTTGGGCCGGTGACAACAGCGAAGTCGAGCGGCGAGAGGCTGGCGACCGGCTGACGAAAGTCATGCGCGACCTCGAAACCAAGAGCGAGCCCTACTGCATCGTTGGCCATAGCCACGGCGGCTCCATCGTCTCCGACGCATTGCTGAGCAACGCCGCCCGCCGCCATCCGCTCGCCAACCTTAAGCGCTGGATCACAGTCGGCACGCCATTCCTGAAGCTCCGGAAAGAGCTTTGGTTACTTACCCGTTTGAGCTTGATGCGGAAGGTGATCTTCGTCGCCTCGATGATGCTGCTGATCATGTATCTCGTGTATCTGATCGCGACACAGTTCGACGGCGGACGAACCTTGTTCGGCGGAGTCTTTCCTCGCGTATCGATCTTTACCGGCGTTCTTGCAAGCTTACCGGCCTTGGTCTTCTATGTCGTCCTGCACTGGCTGGACAGCCGCAGTCTGCTCAGCTACCGAAAACGAACGACGAGCCGTGCCCGCTCAAATTTCGCCCCGCGATGGTTGCCGCTGTCTCATCCCGATGACGAAGCGATCCAAGGGCTCTCGCTGCTGCCTGACGCCAAGCTCGATTTTTTTGATAAATCGTTTGCCGTTTCGTCGATCACGCTCCTGTCGGTCATTGCACTGCCGATCATCTATTTTGCCATTCTGCTCTCGCCGGCCAAGATGGTTGGAATCGCGAACTGGATGAAAACCGAGATTTACGACGCCAACGCTTCACCCGAAGCGGAGGCGGCGTTGAAGGATCTTCGCAGCCAGCTGATGGCCGCTTGGCGCGGCGAAGGCGAGGCCGTGAAGACTGACAGCGGCGCGGCCGTTCCAAAGCCGTCGGATCCGAAGGCTGCGTGGCAGCAATATCGCCAGAAACGCAACGAACTGGAGCAAAAATACCCCAATCTTGACGCCATCGAACGGGGAATGCGCTTCAAGAAACGCTTCTTCGAGAAGAACGGGCAGCCCTGCGAGACGCTCTGCGGAAACGGTGAAGATATCGCGACAAACAGCGGGCTTCTGCTGCACGTCGTCACCGACGAATTATCTTGGGCGCTGGGAACGACAGACCTGCGAGACCCACGGCTGCGCTGGTTTGGTACGATCTTCGTGCCCGCGATTATCGTTCCAGCCATTCTTGGCATTTTGGCTCTCGTTCTTATGGTCGTGATTCAAGGCATCGCGACAGTGGTCAGCGCGGGATTGGCGAAAATCCTGAATGGCATCACGAACTCGGAAGTAAAGCGCGCCGCTTACGGCAACGACACAGACGGCGAGGTTGCTATCGGTGCCCTGGACCGGCCGACGTGGGTCGAAAAATCTCAGCCGCGCCTTCCGGCGGCGGTCGCCGATCTCGTCACCAATTACTCCAATGCCGCCGCAAGTTTGACGATCGCCAAGTTCCGCCACGCGATCGGGCAAATCCGGTTTGCCGTACCGCCGCATACAGCCGATACTGCCATCAGCACGTATTTCACCTGGAAAGAACTGGTGCACGCGTCCTATTTCGACGTGCCCGAATTTCGCAAGCTGATCGCTCAGGCCATCAGCCGGTCGGACGGCTTCGTGGCGAGCGCACGCTTTCGCGCCGATCCGGATTTCGCGCGGACGGCCGAGTGGCTCGATGCCATCGAGAACGCACCTGGCACCACCGAAGAGCCCGCCGACCGCGAGCCGACGCCAGGCGACTCCAAGGCCGTTGCGGCCGTCGTCGGATCGACTGTGAAAGCCTCGCCCTAGCCGAGATGAACGAGGCCTCGGGCATCACCACCGCACGGTGCGGCCCAGATAGTCCACATATTTCAGGCCCGGATTCCCCGTCTGCGCCGATATCGTGTCGACGACGCGCGGAATGCTTTCCTCGATCCCGAGCGTCGCGTGTGGGCCGCCCATGTCGGTGCGGACCCAGCCCGGCGCAATGATAACGAGAGAGCGGCGGCTGCCACGTTGCCTGGCCGCGTAGCTGCGCATGAACGTATTGAGCGCCGCCTTGCTCCCGCGATAGACCTCCCAGCCGCCATGCTCGTTATCGGCCACGCTGCCGAGGCCCGACGACATGACGCCGATGGTGCCGGACGGCGAGACGAGCCCATCTAGTGCATCGATCACACGCATCGGGCTGAGGGCGTTGGTGACCATCACGCGAATAAACTCGTCCGTCGAAACATTGCCGATCGTTTCATCCGGATCGTTAGCGACACCCGCGTTGACGAACAGCAGGTCGAACGTTCTCCCCGCCAGCCGATCATGCAATGCCGCAACTTGATCTTGCGCCACGATATCGACCGTTTCGATTTCGAGCGATCCGGTGTGTCTCGCTTGCAGATCGTGAAGCGCTGTTTTCGTCTGGCCGCGCACGGTCGCAACCACGTGCCAGCCGCGTCGCAGATATTCTTCGGCGAGGGCGAGGCCCAGGCCGCGCGACGCGCCGACAATCAACGCTGAAAGTCTTTTGTCGGACATGGATTGTTTCCTTTCGATAATTCCAATTGTTGAGATCGGTCCCGCCCGGACGCAGTCTCACACCGCGAAACATCGTGCATCCAGAGCGCGGTTGCGAGTGCGGTTGTGTCAAGGGTTTGATGACAAGAAAGAACGGCGACGCAGGCAACGCGCTCAAAATATCAATGCGAGCTTTATGAATGAAGGAAAAAAGCCCCTCCGCGTTTCGCCGCGAGCACACTGCTTCCGGAAGCTGCGTGCCATCGGCGCTCAGTTCTTGACGCGCTCGGGCAAGGCTGATTGCTATGCCGCCCGCATAGGCGTTGGAGCGTGGGGAATGACGAAAGAGCAGCATGAAATCGAGGGTGAAGGTTCGCAGCGGGAAAGTGGAAATTCTTCCGGCATCAGCAGCCGGTCATTTTCTGCAGCGATATCGGCGCTGGCACTCGCATTCTCGGGTTACAGCCTTTGGGACAGCTCGCTGAAAGCGCCGGATATCAAGATTTTCGTGCCGCCTGTCATTCAATTCAGCGCGCCTTATAACAACAGCAACTTCGAAGTCATAGAAGTTCCCGTCACGCTCCTGAACGACGGCGGCCGGACCGGAACCGTCATGTCGATGGAGTTGGAAGCAACCAACACCAAAACCAATGAGACCAAGCATTTCTACGCTGCCAATTTTGGCCGCTGGTCCATGGAAAAAGCCCGTTCGCTGGCTTTCGATGCGTTCGCGCCCATTCCCTTGCCGGGCAAGGCGAGCAAGACTGAGACCGTCCTTTTCTTCACCGATGGCGCGAAAGAGAAGCCGGACCAGCTCATTCGCGATCCCGGCGTCTACAAATTCCGCTTGGTCCTCGACAAAGCCGAAGTGAACGATTTCGGGCCGCTCGACAAGTTTTTCCATCGCGGTCCAGCCGAAGTAACGTTCGCCATGGAATTGCGCGATTACGACGCTCGCGCTTTCAACGTCGGCACGCTGCCTCTCTATTCGACGACCGGACGCTCAGCGAAAGGCGGGGACGCACCACCACAATAGTTGTCATAATGTTCCCGGCCATCGGTTGGGACGTAAGAGGACTAGCGAAGTTCGTTCGTCGCCCGTTTAAATCGTGTTTTAGGCCGCCGTTGCTGTAATCGCGATTTCCGCAATGGCGACGTCACCGTCCGTCACATAGTGGTTGACGCGTCCGGTCTTCACCTGATCGCCAGCGCGATAGAGTCTTGCACCCGCGATGGCGCCGCAGCCGGTCAATTCGCTGACGATGAATTCGCGTTCGATGTCGGTATCGGGGTCGGTCGCGTGCGTGATTTGGAAGGTCAGCCGCGTAAGGGAAAATCCTGTGTCGCGTGTGCCGGCGCCGATCCAAAGAACGCGCTCCTCTTCGCCGGGACGATCGGTATTGAGCCAGAAGTCGAGCGTATTGGCGTTCGCCTGCGCATAGTCGAGCCCTTGCGCCCAAAAGCGGATGTGATGACGTTTGCGCGGGCTGTTATCGATTGCCTTTTGAAAGCCGATATCCTGTCCGCGTCCGAATAAGTACAGCGTGCTGAACGGCGCCGTCGGATAGGGTTCGTTGAGGACGAAGGCCTTCGCCATGCGCCACGAGCTTTCCAGCGTCAGACGATCTGCTTCAACCCAACCCGCGGCGGCGAAGGCATCGCGCAGCTGTTGGAATGTCCCGGCCAGCGCCACGTTGATCGGATCGCCCGGAAGTCCATCGCCCGTGATCGTGAAGCTTGGTACATGTCGCGCCCGCTGGATTTTGAGACCCATCCTGACTGCATTCGGAAGGATGAGATAGGCGCCAATTGCGTAGGCCACGCTCAGCGCCAGGATCGGTGGCAACCGGTGATCGACGAACTTGAAGACGTCGACGATCAGCCAGATGCTCAAAGCGCCGAGGCCAAGAATGGCCACGCGTTGCAAAAGCCGAATTGCTCGTCTCACCATGCGCTGCTACAGCCCGGTCGATCGCACAAACCCGACGTTATTAAGAGTGTTTGGATTGGCGTTGCAAAGGAAGTTTGCGCGGGTGGTTGATCGCGCTATGCATCGGCGCCAGCGTCGACGGCGACACAAATGCCCCCTCCAATCGGCACGCAAAGCAGGTACAAAGAGGCCGTGACCATTGTTTTGATGGCGCGCATTCGACGCTGCTGCACTGCCAGGTTTTTATGCAATATCAAGCACATAGGTTTTCTGTTGCACCGATGATGGATTGGACTGACCGGCATTGCCGCGTCTTCCACCGCCGTCTGACGAAGCGTGCGCTGCTTTACACCGAGATGGTCACCGCTGATGCCGTCATTCATGGCGACCGCGAACGATTGCTCGGATTTTCCGCCGAGGAGCACCCGATCGCTTTGCAACTTGGCGGCTCGGACCCGGCGAAGCTTGCGACCGCCGCGCGGATCGGTGCGGACCTCGGTTACGACGAGATCAACCTCAACGTCGGCTGCCCTTCGGATCGCGTTCAGGAAGGTCGCTTCGGTGCGTGCCTCATGGCAGAGCCAGAGCTTGTCGCCGCGTGCGTCTCCGCCATGCGCGAAAGCCAGCCTGTCCCCGTCTCGGTCAAGTGCCGCATCGGCATCGACGATCAAGATGCCGAGGCCGATCTGACACGCTTTATCGACGTCGTCGCTGATACTGGTTGCACCTCGTTTGTTGTCCATGCTCGCAAGGCTTGGTTGAAAGGCCTCTCGCCGAAGGAAAACCGCGAGGTGCCCCCGCTCGATTATCAGCGCGTGTATCGGCTGAAGGCGCGACGGCCTGATCTCACCATAGTCATCAATGGCGGCATCGAAACCATCGCCGATGCTGAGACGCATCTCGAACACGTCGATGGCGTCATGCTCGGCCGCGCCGCTTATCAAAACCCGTATATTCTCGCGGATGTCGATCGGGCCATCTTCGCCGACGCATCCGCACCGCCGACCCGAGGCGAGGCATTGACCGATCTGCTTCCCTATGTCGAACGTCACGTCGCCAACGGCGGCCGGCTGTCGAACGTCACGCGTCACATTTTGGGCATCTATCACGGTCAGCCGCGTGGCCGCGCGTTCCGCCGCCTGTTGAGCGAGAGCGCAACCAGCGCTTCCGCCACCGCTGAGGTGCTGAGCGAGGCGATTGCGCTCGCAGAGCATGGCTTCGGACGGCAAGACCGTCCCGATGCAGCCTGAACCGACAGCATGGCATTCTCAGCACTCCCGACACATCATCTGATTGAATTGCTGGCCCTGCTTGCTGGCGCGGGGCTGCTCGCCGGATTTTTGTCGGGCCTTCTCGGCATCGGCGGCGGCGGTGTTCTCGTCCCGGTCCTCTATGAAGTCTTCGGCGCGGCAGGCGTTTCCGAAGACATCCGCATGCACATCACGCTCGGCACGACGCTCGGCGTCATCGCGCCGACCGTATTTCGCTCGTTTGCCGAATATCGGGCCCGAGGTACAGTCGATACCGGCATCGTCAGGCGCATGGGGCCGTGGATTTTTCTCGGCGTTAGCGTCGGTATCGTCGTCGCGTACTACGCCAGCAGCGAAGTTTTGCGCTGGATATGGGTGGTTTTCGGCTCAGCGTTGGCCATCAAAATGTATCTCGGCCGCGACGACTGGAAGATCGCCGACACGCTCCCACGTCGCCCGTGGCTGGAAATCGCTGCCTTCCTGATTGGCTTGGTATCGACGCTGATGGGCATCGGCGGCGCGACGTTCACGGTGCCGCTATTCACGCTACATGGCATGCCGTTACTGAGAGCCGTTGGAACCGCGACAGGCATCGGTACGGTGATCGCGGTTCCGGGAATCGCCGGCTACATCATCTCAGGCTGGGGCGAGCAGGGATTGCCACCGCTTTCGCTCGGCTACGTGAGCCTCGGCGCGTTGCTGATCGCGCCGCTCGCAGTCTTTGCCGCGCCCTATGGCGTGAGGCTCGCGCACGGCATCTCGAAGCGCGCACTGGAACTCGCGTTCGCAATCTTCCTGACGACCGTCGTCTCGCGTTTCCTCTGGACGCTTTTTTGACTGGCGCTGGCGCTCCCCTGCGGGGAGCCGGCCGCCAGCACAAAATGTGTGGCAGGAAGGCAGACATTATGTGCGCACCGGCGGCCGGCGCGCGCTACGCTTAAACAGCTATCTTCTGATTGTATTCGCCGACTTCGGGGAAGCGCGAAAGCTGCTGGTCGATGTCCTTGAAGATCGCCTTCATATTGGCTTCCGAGGTCGGGCTTTCGACCACAACGACCAACTCCGGCTTATTCGATGATGCGCGGACAAGGCCCCACGTCCCGTCTTCCAGCATCACGCGCACGCCGTTGACGGTGATGAGATCGCGGATCGCCTGGCCTGCAATCGTGCCTCCGCTCTCTTTCTGTTTCGTATAGTGCTCGGTGATCCGATCAACGACGCCGTACTTTTTCTCGTCGTCGCAATGCGGCGACATCGTCGGCGAGCCGTAGGTTTTGGGAAGCGCGTCGCGCAGATCGGCAACCGTTTTTCCAGGACTGCGATCGAGCATGTCGCAAACGGCAATCGCTGAAACGAGGCCATCGTCGTAGCCGCGGCCAAGCGGCTCATTGAAGAAGAAGTGGCCCGACTTTTCGAACCCGACCAGCGTCTTGTGTTCGAAATTATAGCGCTTGATGTAGCTGTGGCCGGTCTTCCAATAGCTCGTCGTCGCCCCGTTAGCGATCAGCACGGGATCGGTCGTGAACAGGCCCGTCGACTTTACGTCGACAACAAACTTTGCCTTCTTGTGGATCGCCGAAATATCGCGCGCCAGCATCACGCCGACCTTGTCCGCGAAGATTTCATGGCCGTCGTTGGCAACAACACCGCAACGGTCGCCGTCGCCGTCGAAGGCCAAGCCGACATCCGCGCCGGTTTCGAGAACCTTTGCAGAGACCGCATGAAGCATCTTCATGTCTTCGGGGTTCGGATTGTGGTTCGGGAAGGTGTAGTCGAGATCGGTGTTGAGGGGCACGACTTCGCAGCCGATCGCTTCCAGCACTTGCGGTGCAAAGGCGCCCGCAGTGCCGTTGCCGCAAGCCGCGACGACCTTCAAGCGGCGCTTCAGCTTCGGGCGATTGGTCAGCGCCTTGGTATAGCGCTCGGCAAGATCGGAAACGAAGATATAGCGCCCGCCGGTCTTGGCTTCGAACTCACCGTTGAGAACGATCGACTTCAATTCGGACATATCGTCGGGTCCGAACGTCAGCGGCCGCGACAATCCCATCTTGATGCCGGTCCAGCCATTATCGTTATGGCTTGCCGTCACCATTGCGACGCCTTCGACGTCGAGTTCGAACTGCGCGAAGTAGGCCATCGGCGACAGCGCGAGGCCGATGTCATGCACCTCGCATCCGCCGGCGAGCAGGCCGGTCATCAGCGCCTGCTTCACCGCGGCGGAGTACGAGCGGTAGTCGTGGCCGACGACGATGCGTTTCGGCACGCCTCGGCGCGCAAACAGCGTCGCCATGCCGAGCCCGACGGCATTGAGGCCCATCAGGTTGATTTCCTGCGGGTAGAGCCAGCGCGCGTCGTATTCGCGGAAGCCGGTCGGCTTGACGAGCGGAAGGCGCTCGAAGTCGGCGGTGTTGGCCTTCAGGTCAGCGCGTGGCTTCGGTAGCATGAGGTTCTCCTCGAACGTGGTTCATTCGGGGACCTTAACGCGCTTTGGCATGCGCGTGGTTCCGACGGCCGCTCTATCAGCAATGTTCTGGGCGGAATAGTGGAATAGTCACTCTTCAAGCTCGAGTTTGTCACCGCGCATCTCGACGCGCGACAGCCGCCCCAAAAACGACATGCCCAGAAGCGTGCGTTCGGAAGCACCTCGTTCCGACACCACGCCTTTGACGTTTCGCACGGTGATATCGCCGATTTCGATGCGCGAAATCGTGACTGGCGCGACACGTGCAATGCCGTTCGCTGTTTGAGCCGTATGTGTGAAATCCGACGGTTTCACGAAAATTCCGGCTCTGACGGCATCGTTATAGGTCAATGCAACGAGAGACGCGCCCGTATCCACCATCACGCCGATTTCCCGGCCGTTGATTTCGGCCTCCGTCAGAAAGTGGCCATATTGACCAGCAGGCAGCGTCACCGAGTTGGAAGCATGCGAGGCAACGACTGGTGCATCCAAAGCGGGGGAGGGTGCCGTATCGGTCTGATCGGCAACCATAGGTGCCGGATGTAGCCGGTCCATGATACCGGCGACGATGCCAGGATGTGTCAGGGTATAGGCAAGTCCAACCGCGCCAACAGCCGCGATGGCGAAGGACGCGAAAAGACTGGCCGTGGCCGACGACATTTCCATTGCCCTTTCAACAGCGCCGCGAACCCTTGACTCGGGGCGCAGCTATTGCCGAAGCGTCGCGAAATTGCCTGCCACTTCATATGACCCGAGACGTCTTAAAAAACTGGAACCGAGAAGGGTTTCGTTAAGAGTTCCAGCCTTCGCCACCAAGCCCTCGACATCATTCATGACGAGCGGCCCGATGCGGACGGATTTGAGACGCACCGGCGCCAGATAGCTCGTGCCATTGGCGGTCCTGAGCGGGGTATCGTAGGCGAGGGTGCCCACATCGATGCCGGCCTTTTCGGCGTCCGATTGTTTGAGGATGACTGTCGCCGCGCCGGTATCGATGCGTGCCGTCAGCGCCGCGCCGTTGATCTCCGAATTGGCCAGAAAGCCGCCGTCGTCTGCGCGGCGAAGGAGGACGGACGCCGAAGCATCCCGCGGCGTCGGTACCGCGGTATCGTTCGCGTGCCGCGCAAAGGTCATGACATCGGCAAGCGAGAACGCCACGTCCTTGTTGAAAGCACCCATGACGAGCACCCCACCCGCGATGCAAGCCGCCAGCGTCGGCCAGACGGCGAGCCGCCGTTCGCCGCGATGGCTCAGAAGCGTGGCGATGTAGAGCGCGAGCAGAATGCCGATGACGGACGCTGCGACTGGGAGGTTCGGAATCGCATCGAAATTGAAGCCACCAAGCATCGACGCGCCCAGCACTCCGGCGAGCCCGACGACCACGACGAAAAGCAGAAAGATCAGCATGCCCCGGCCTTGTTGAGTGAGAAGATGGTGATTAGCGCGCCTCTCCGGCCACCCGCATCGGTGCTTCGGAACCGAACGATGAAGACGAGGGGCGCATCCGCGGTTGCCGCGGCTGCCGCGGCGCACAGGGATCGCGGTGACGTTCCTGTCCCACGGGCTGCAGCGGCGATAGCGGATTGAGAACGCGCTGAGGCGGTATCGTTACGGTCACTTCGGTGCCCTTGCGCAACTCAGACTGCAGGTCGAACGTGCCGCCATGCAGATGGATCAGGTTCTGCACGATGGAGAGTCCGAGCCCGGTGCCGCCTTCGGCGGTTTCGTGCGCGAGCGAGCCCTGGCCGAATGCCTGCAGGACGCGCGGGATCTCATTCTTCGGAATGCCGGGTCCGGTGTCGGCGACCGTCAGGAACTGGCCGCCATCCTGGGTATTTCCGACGATCAGCGTGATGCGGCCGCCCTTCGGCGTGAACTTCAGTGCGTTCGACAGCAGATTGAGGCAAATCTGGCGCATCGCGCGCGGGTCGGCCCACACCTGCGATACGTCCGGGGTGAAATCTTCGACGATCATCAGCGCTTTTGAATCGGCCTTGATCTTCACCAGCCGCTGGCAATCCTCGGCAATATCGGTCAGGCGGATCGGTTCTTCGCTCAGATCGTAGCGCCCGGCCTCGATCCGCGAGAGGTCGAGAATTTCGTTGATGATGCAGAGCAGGTGGTCGCCGCTCTTGTAGATGTTGTGAGCGTAATCGCGATAGACGTCATTGCCGATGGGGCCGAGCAACTCGCGCTCCATGACTTCCGAAAAGCCCATGATGGCGTTCAGCGGTGTGCGCAGCTCGTGGCTCATCGTGGCAAGGAAGCGGGACTTCGCCTTGTTCGCGGCTTCGGCGCGGCGCCGGGCTTCGTCCGAGATGGCTGTGGCTTCTTCGAGTTCAGAGATCAAGCCGTCCTTTTCCGCTCGGTATTCGACCATCGCCAGCGCCGTCGAGTGCAGCCCGCGCGCCAGATAGACGAAAAAGACGTGGATGCCGATCGCCATCGAGCCGAGGGCGAAATAGAACGGATCGCCAAGGGAGAAGAGACGCGCCGCAACCGCAACCGTCATCGGCACGGTGCCTGCGAGAAAGAGTTGTGGTAGCGTTGATGCAAATGTCATGCGGATCGCCAGCACGACCATCAGCGTCGCGAAAATAAACACATGCGATGAGAACGTCGCGGGCGACATAAGATGGTGCCCGCCGCCGCCATGGATCGACATGCCGATCAGCGCGAACGCCGCGAGCGCAAAGCCGTTGACGAGTTCGATGCGGACGAAATGGCGGCGCCACTGTCCGACATTCACCTCGGTGCGCGGAATGGAGAGCAGCCGCCGGCACTGATCGAGCATATAGACGCGCGAGATCGACACGATCGCAATCCAGGTCGTCGCCTCCGTGAAGGACGCCCAGAACATCGACGTGATGTAGAAGATGAAGCACAACGCCGGCATGGCGAAGGGCGCGCTCGTTTCGTTGCGCGCAAACATCGTCAGAAGTTCGTATTCGAATTCCGGCTTATTGGCGGTGCCATGCGTGAGCTTTTCCCGGAAAGACCTAAGGTCATTCCGAGATTGGGTCTGCCGCATAGAGGGCGCTCCGTCGACAGCCGTTGCCTCGACACTCTGAACGTTGTCGTCCATCCCGCGAGCCGTTATTCCCATTCCATGAATTTGCGCGTGCTCATGCCGGGCGCAGTTCGTAAATTGGCGGCAATTCGTTAAAGCAAGCCTTAAAGGTCTCCTTCGCCGGTCGAAAAGGAGGCTACACAACCAGAGCGAAGGAAGCCGCAAATGGGGCGTTGGCGACGCTGGAGACGGCGAAACTGGGCATCCTTTGTTAAGCTTGCGCTGGTTTTAACTTTGTTTGCCGCAGTCATCGTCAACGGCCACCGCCACTGGAACACGCGGTGGCACCGTGCCGACCCGGCCGATCCCTATCCGCCAACGGTCACCGGCTATGGAGATCCTATTGACGGCGACAGCCTATGGGTCGGCAAAGAAGGGGTGCGCCTCAAAGGCATAGACGCGCCGGAATGGCGACAAGGCTGCGAGAAAAACGGCACGCGCTGGGATTGCGGGGCGGCGGCGCGGGACGAACTGGTCCGTGCTATTGGCGATGATGACGTCACCTGCGCCATCGAAGAACGCGACGTCTACGGCCGAATGCTGGGTCGCTGCTCAGCTGGCGGCCGCGATCTTAATGCGCAAATGATCGTCTCCGGCATGGCAGTCGCCTATGGCGCATACTGGGACGAGCAGGCCGTCGCGCGTGCCGAGCGCAGAGGAATTTGGGCCGGAGCTTTTGAAGAGCCGCGCGATTGGCGTCGCGAGCACGCCTCCGGGGATGACAGGTGAACCATGCACATCATCGAGACACACGCCGCTCCGAGCCCCAGACGCGTGAACATATTCCTGGCCGAGAAGGGCATCGTCGTTCCGCGCGAGGAACGCGATATGATGACCGAAGACCTTAAAAGCGGCGACTTTGCTAAGCTCAATCCCTGGCATCGCGTTCCGGTTCTGGTTCTCGATGACGGGCGGACGATTTCTGAGACCGTCGCAATCTGCCGTTATTTCGAGGAGATAAAGCCTGAGCCGCCGCTGTTGGGCGTCGGTGCCATCGGCAAGGCCGAAGTCGAGATGTGGAACCGGCGCGTCGAGCTGGGTTTGTCGAGCGCTGTGTTCAGTGTTTTCCGCCACCTTCATCCGAAAATGGCCCATCTCGAAGTGCCCCAGGTCGCGGAGTGGGGGGAGGCTAATAAAGAGAAAGTTGCATTCGAACTTGGCCGCCTCGATGCCCGCCTTGCCGACAGCCGCTTTATCGCTGGAGACGATTATACGATCGCCGACATCACGGCTCTCGTCGCCGTCGATTTCATGCGGCCCGCCCGCCTCGGCAGACCGGATGTGTTTGCCAACGTTACGCGTTGGCACGGAGAGGTTTCAGCCCGGCCGAGCGCAAAAGCTTGACGTCCATCGGACGATACGTGGAAAATATTACCAATCATCACGTTGACAGACAGAATATATAGAATAATAATCTCAAAACGCGACGCGAAAGCGTAAAATGTTGTTCTCTTGGCCAGGGCGGTGCCGATGCTCGACGAAATGGACGTTAAAATCCTGCGCATTCTGCAGCAGGATTGCACGCGCCCCGTTGCTGACATCGGCAAGGAAGTCGGCCTTTCGACGACACCCTGCTGGCGGCGCGTGCAGAAGCTCGAAGAGTCGGGCGTCATCCAGCGCCGGGTCGCCATTCTCGATGCGCAACAGGTGAATGCCGGCGTGATGGTGTTCGTCTCGATCAAGACGGACAAGCACTCGCTCAACTGGCTGGAAAAATTTCACGCCGCTGTCGCGGAATTTCCCGAAGTTGTCGAATTCTATCGGATGTCCGGGGAGATCGACTATCTGCTTCGCGTCGCGGTGCCCGACATCGCGGCCTACGACGCCTTCTACAAAAAGCTGATCTCGCGCGTCGATATCGCCAAGGTGTCGTCGGCCTTCGCGATGGAGCAGATCAAATACACGACCGCCCTTCCGCTGCAGTTCGCGATCACCGAGCGTTCGGGAAAGAGCGAGCGCGCCGAAGTGTAAGAGCCTAGCCGTCAGTCCGACGTTTTGGGTTTGAGGCGCGCGATCAGGCTCGATGTATCCCAGCGGCTCCCGCCGTGGGCCTGAACGTCCGCATAGAAACCGTCGACGACTTTTGCCACCGCCAGATCGGCGCCGTTCGATTGTGCTTCATCGAAACAGATCGCGAGATCCTTGCGCATCCAGTCCACGGCGAAACCGAAGTCGAATTTGCGCTCGTGCATGGTCTTCCAGCGGTTGTCCATCTGCCACGATTGCGCCGCGCCCTTCGAGATCGTCTCGATCAGCGCCGTCACATCCAGCCCGGCGCACTCGGCGAAATGGATCGATTCCGCCAGCCCCTGGACGAGCCCTGCGATCGCGATCTGGTTGCACATCTTGGCAAGCTGCCCTGATCCGGAAGGTCCCATGAGACGGACAGCGCGCGCGAAGCAAGTGATCAGCGGCTCAGCCTTCTCGAATGCGCTTTTGTCGCCGCCAGCCATGACGGTCAGCACGCCGTTTTCGGCGCCCGCCTGGCCACCCGAAACGGGGCAGTCGAGAAATGCGAAGCCGCCGGACTGTGCCGCCGCCGCCAGTTCCCGTGCGACCTTGGCCGACGCTGTCGTGTGGTCGACGAAGATCGTGCCCGCACCCATGGACTGAAAAGCGCCGTCTGGGCCGGTCGTGACGCTGCGCAGGTCGTCGTCATTCCCGACGCACGCAAACACCACCTCGCAGCCACGCGCGGCTTCCGCTGGCGTAGCAGCGACTGTGCCGCCGAACTGCTGCTGCCATTTCTGGGCTTTGGCGGCAGTCCGATTGTAGACGACGACATCATGGCCGCCGCGCGTCTTCAGATGCCCAGCCATGGGATAGCCCATGACGCCGAGACCGAGCCAAGCCACCTTCGCCATATTGTCTGTTCCTGTTCCGCTTCGCCGTGCGTCTCATCCGACCACGGCGGCTGATGACAAAAAGCAACGCCGGGATCAACTGCCATTGTCCCGGCGTCTGCTCGACTGATGTTGCGAAGAGACCGCTAGTAGCGGCGGTTCTGAGCGGCCCACGGGTTGCCGCGGTCAAATCCGCGCACCGGCTGAGCGCTCGCGATGCAGATGACGCCGTTGCGCCGGTCCTTGTGGCAATTGACGTTCTTTCCCACGGCAGAACGCCACTCGGAAAATTCCGGGCCATAACGGTCGGCAACCTTGCTGCGCCAGCCCTGGATTGCGGCCCGGCGGGCATCATCCTGCCGAACGCTTAGGGGAACACCGTCATCGGGGGCCGAGGCTTGGACTTCGATCCGCGGCATGGTGCCGACATCTTGAATCGGCGGTCCGCCCACGCCGCGCGGCGGTTGAACTGACGGTGGAGGCGATCCACCACCGTTCCGGGCAGGCGAAAAGACATCTTGGGAGGGAGAGTAGTGGCCCCACGGCGACGAATAGGCGTCACCGGCAGGCGCGGGCGCATTGCCGCTGCTCTGATAGGCATCGGATTCACCAGCTTGGTAGGGAGGCGCCGCCGCGCCTCCGACGCCGGGAGGCGAACTCTGATGGTTCGGCGTGTAGCTGTCCGGCGGCGGGTCGGTCGGCTGGCCGCCGGTATTGTTGACCCCCCTGTAGGGCGTGTATTCGAACGTCTGCGCGCTTGCAGGCAGGGCAAAGCCCACAAGCAGGGCCGCCACCGCGGCAATCGACTTCAGGGGCAGACGGGCCATTTACGTTCTCCGGACGGCGAATCGGTGGAAGTTATCGCCGGTAGATGCACGGGCCTGAGCAAATGCTGAATGGCGACGGGCCAAAAGCTGGTAGCGCCACGCTGCCGAGCAATATGCTAAGGAAAGACCTTCCATTAAACCTCCCGGACGATAATGACAAATTTGGCGAAACTTGATTCCCGGCCCCTATCCGTAACCTATGGCGATGTGGTCCGCGCGGCAGAGGCGATCCGCGGGGCCGTCGTTCCGACGCGCTTCGAGCCAAGCCGAACCCTCAGCACCCTTCTCAACGCCGAAATCTGGCTGAAGTTCGAGAACTTGCAGTTCACCGCGTCCTACAAGGAGAGGGGGGCCTTAAACAAGCTCCTGTCGCTGTCGGACGTCGAGCGGCAAAATGGTGTGATCGCCATGTCGGCCGGAAATCATGCCCAGGGTGTGGCCTATCACGCCCACCGTCTCGGCATCCCGGCAACAATCGTGATGCCGGCTTCGACGCCCACCATCAAGGTCGAGAACACCCGCAGCCATGGGGCCGAAGTCATTCTCGAAGGTCAGACGCTGGAAGAATCCTACGCCTTCGCCGTCGCCTATGGGGCCGAGCGCGGCATGACCTTCGTTCATCCGTTCAATGATCCGGCCGTGATTGCGGGGCAGGGAACGGTTGCGGTTGAGATGCTTGCGGTCGCGCCCGACCTCGATGTGCTGATCGTGCCGATCGGCGGCGGCGGATTGATCTCGGGCATGGCTGTCGCCGCGAAAGCGATCAACCCCAAGATCAAGATCATTGGCGTCGAGGCGCAGCTCTACCCGTCAATGCTCAACGCCGTGAAACACGCCTCGTTGCCCATCGGCGGCGATACCCTCGCGGAAGGCATCGCCGTCAAGACGCCAGGCAGCCTGACGCAAGAGATTGTCGAAGCCCTGGTCGACGATATTCTGCTCGTCTCAGAAGCCGATCTCGAACGCGCCGTGTCACTACTGATCACGATCGAGAAGACGGTCGTCGAGGGCGCAGGCGCCGCCGGGCTCGCCGCGTTGATCGGCGCGAACAGGCTTTATAAGGGCCGCAAGATCGGTCTGGTTCTCTGCGGCGGCAATATCGACACGCGGCTGCTGGCCAGCGTTCTGACGCGCGAGCTTGCCCGTGACGGCCGCCTGTCACGCCTTGCCATCGACCTTCCCGACCGGCCCGGCCAGCTCGCCAAAGTCGCGGGCGTGATCGGCGGCGTCGGCGCCAATGTCGTCGAAGTTTATCATCAGCGCGTTTTTACCGACGTTCCTGCGAAAGGCACCGAGCTTCACCTCGTCATCGAGACGCGCGATCGCGCGCATCTCGATCTTGTCGTGGCCGGGCTGAAGGCGGCGGGCTATTCGGTGATGGTGAAGAGTTCCACCGGCGCCGGAGCGCCCTGACCGCCAGAAAACAACGCGCAAAAAGAAGGGCCCTCGGCTTTTGCGGAGGGCCCTAAGTGGATCGTTGGATCGGGGAAGAGTCGGATCGAAATTGACGAGGCATCGAAAATATTGCGGCTACCTCGAAGTGAACTGGACGGGCAGCGGAAATTTCAACTTGGTGTCGTCTTGAAGCTTATTGAAAATGAGCGCGCCGATCAGAAGTCCGCAGCTTGCCAGAAAACAAATCGCCATACCGGCACGCGTTAAACGATCGACCGTGGAGTTTTGATCACTGGCTGCCTTGAGATCCATCGCACAAGCCCGCCTTCAATCTATTGAAGTAAGCTTCTTGTAACCGACTTTTACGAGGCGGTCGATTTTGGAGTCTTGCGATGACTAATCGCTATACGGTCGGATTAACGAACTGTTTACACCTGTAAACAAGGTGTAAACCCGCGCTCCGATTTGGCATGCCAATAAGTGGGGACGGACCGCCGGTTGCCACGTTACAGCCGCGCCTCGGCTCTAGGGATGCGCGAAGATACGGCGGCCAGAGGCGGTCTTGAGCCTGGAAGACGGAACACGAGAGACGACGTGCAATTCGAAGACGTGTTGTTTTATGCGCGGCTGCTGGCGGGCCTGCTGACTTTCGCCTGTTTCGGCGCGCTCGCTGCCGTCGCGGCGGATCGGCAAGCCGCGTCTGCGCCTGTCACGTCGCCCGCATCGTCTGCGGTGCCGCCGCGCCCCGAAGAGCCGCTCGCCGCGAAGGCCTATAGCATCCTCGATACCTACTGCGCGCGCTGCCATCAGACGGGCAAGCTTGAACGCCCGCTGGCGTCAGGCGGCCTCGCGAACATTCTCGATATCGACGATGTGGCGCGCGATTCCATTTTGGTGAAGCCTGGTTTCCCCGACGCCTCGCGTCTGTACGACGTTCTGGAAACGCGTCATGCACCGCTCGATGTTTTTATCAGCGCCAACGCGGCGGCGGAACCGCAGCCCGACGACATTCTCGCCCTTCGCCGCTGGCTGAAGGATCTTCCCGATTCCGCGCAAACGTGTCCGTCGCGCCGGCCGATCAGCCTTCCCGACCTCGACAAGCTGATGCGGGACGCTCAGCATCTGGAACGCGAGCAGGGCAAGGATGTCCGCTTCATTTCTCTCGCCCACCTCTACAACGCGTGCGCGACACCGGACGAAATGGCGGCATATGCGGCCGCACTGAACAAGCTGATGAACGCGCTCTCTTGGGCGCCCGAACCCGTGAAGCTGACGCCGCTCGATGCGGCTGGAACGGTGCTGTCGTTCCGGCTTTCGGATTTCGGCTGGGACGCGGCGCGCTGGGCGATGATCGAAGACGCCTATCCGCCCGCGCTCGTTCACGCCGTCGCGCCGGACATTTTAAAAACTGCGCAGACGAAAGCAGTCATCGTCAACGGCGATTGGCTTGCCGCTGCCGCAGGCGAAACGCCGCTTTATTACGGTCTTCTTGGCATCCCGCAGAAACTATCCTCTCTTGCCGCCATGAACGGTGCGAAGATCGACGACGATATTCGTGCCGGCTCCGTCCGCCGCATTGCCGTTCGCGAGAGCGCAGTGACGCGCGGCAATCGTTTGATCGAACGTCACCCCGGCGATCATGCGGGACTGTGGCTGGTCTACGACTTTGCGACCAGCACCGGCGACCAGAACGTTTTCGATCACCCGTTGGGCCCCAAATCCGCAACCAGCGCTGCGTCGCCCTTCAAGACGGATGAAGTCCGCGCGCTGTTCGCGCTACCCAACGGCTTTTATGCGTTCGCGCTCTACGATGCATCGGGCAACCGCATCGATCGGGTCCTGCCGGGCATTGAGAAGCCATACGCGGGCGATGAAGCCAACGCCGTCGAGCCGACAACGAAGGCCGGCACCGATTGCTTCGCTTGCCATACCGAAGGATTGGTCAAAGCCAAGGATGATTTCAGACCTGCCGGTCCAGTCGATATCTCATCTGCACCGATGCCAGCCGACCGCCGCACCGCGCTGCCGCTGTTTGGCACGGACAGCGAAAATGCGCTCCTGATGCTTGGCGGCACGGATCGCTTCCGCGCCGCCGCCAAATCGGTCGGCGTCGATCTCAACCTTCGAATTCATGGCGAAGAGATGGTTTCGGGTCTTGCTCGCCGCTATCGCGAAGGCGCTGATTTTGAGGTCGCGCTGTCCGAGACGGGCCTCGAACGCAAAGACTTCCTGAAAGAGCTTTCAAACGCCAAAGGCCAAGCCGCGCCGCTCGCCCGCCGCCTTCTGCACGGCGTGCTGTCGCGCGCGCAGCTCGAACAGCTGTTTTCGCTGCTCAAAGGCATGGACAAGCCGAAGCAGACGGCATCCGCCGGGTTTCTGCGCGAAGTAAAGACAGACATTGGGCTCAGCATGTGGCTCGATAAGCCACGCCCGGTTCCCGGCGATCTCGTGACGATCAAGGCCGAAGCCGACAACGACTGCTACCTGACGATCATTAGCGTCGATGCCGAGGGCGTTGGGACCGTGCTGTTTCCGACCGATTTCCAGCACGACAATCTGATCAAGGCCGGAAAGCCGGTCAGTATCCCGTCGGCCGATGCGCCGTTCCAGCTTCGCTACAAGGCAACGGGCAGCGAGACGATTCTAGGTCGCTGCTCGACCAGCGCCACCCCGCCGGTCGGCATTGAGCACGACTTCGTGCATCAGCGCTTCACGGTACTCGGTAACTGGGAAAACTTCATTCGCGACACGCTCGTCACCGATTGGGAGATGCGCGCCAACCCGGAAAAGGCCGAGCGCGCCCGCATCGCCCGGGCTGGCGCCATCAGCCGCCGCGAAGCTCAGGGCGAGCGCATCGAGCCACCGCGGCCCGACATCGTGACGGACCGGCCACTCCGCGACGGCCGCGCAGTCCTCATCCTCGGCCTTCGCTGACGTCTCGAACGCGGCGCCAAATGCCTGAAAACAGGGCGTTTCGTAAAACTGTCGCAAACGGTAGGTGCCGAAACGCATCGCTCTGTATGCCAATTGCATCCCGCCACTCGCGTTCGGGAGAGAATCCGACAACCCTAAAAAGCGTTTGGGTTCGGAAAGGCTTTACAGAGGGAGCCGAGGTACCTAAATGCACCCCTTCAACATTGTGTCCAGAGCCGACATCGCTCGGCTGCCGCGCGCGAAACCGGATAGCGCTTCCTCAGGAGGTTCTTTCGCGATGGAGAAGTTTGCCACCGCCCTCGAAATGGTGACCGAGATGAAGCCGGATCTTCCGGTCTTCGCCGCGCGTCCCCACGCTGCGGGCCGTGCCGCTCGGTGGTTCATCAACAACTTTCCGGGCGAGGTCGCTTACGCTTACAAGGCGAATAGCTCCGTCTTTCTTCTCGGCGCGCTTTACGGTGCGGGCATCAAGCAGTTCGACGTCGCCTCCGTCGCCGAGCTTGAGGACGCCGCAACGATCCCCGGCGTGCGCCTGCACTTCATGCATCCGGTGAAGTCGCGCTACGCCATTCGCCGCGCCTACTTCGATTACGATATCAAATGCTTCGCGCTCGACACTGAAGACGAGCTGCAGAAGATCATCGAAGAGACGGACGGCGCGAAAGACCTTGAGCTGTTCGTGCGCGTCTCGGTTCCGGCCAAGAACAGCCGCGTGCCGCTTGAGCACAAGTTCGGCATCTCCGGCCAGAAGGCGCAGCGCCTGCTCGTCAAGGCGCGCCAAGTCGCTGACGAACTCGGCATCACCTTCCATGTCGGCTCGCAGACGACGACGCCCGACGCCTACGCGATGGCGTTCGAGGAAGTAAAAAAGCACATCGTCAAGGCTGGCGTGGTGGTCGACGCGATCGATATCGGCGGCGGCTTCCCGTCGCGCTACACCGACAGCGTGCCCGCGCGGCTGTCCGACTTCATCGAAGTCATCAAAGCGTCGATGGCGAAGATGCCCGTGACCGAGGATTGCCGCTTGATCTGCGAGCCCGGCCGAGCGCTCGTCGCCGAAGCCGAAAGCCTGATCGTGAAAGTCGATCTGCGCAAACCGGGCAACCAGCTTTTCATCAACGACGGTTCGTATGGTGCGCTCTTCGACAGCGCGCATTTGGGCTTCGTTTTCCCGGTGCGCCTCATTCGTCCGGGCCTCGATCCGAACGAGCCGCTGGAGCCGTTCGAGTTCTGGGGACCGACGTGCGATTCCATCGACCACATGAAGGGGCCGTTCATGCTGCCCGCTTCGGTGCGCGAAGGCGATTACATCGAGATCGGTAATCTTGGCGCCTATGCCCGCGCAATGGGCACGCGCTTTAATGGATACGGCGAATACATCGACGTCATCCTGCAGGACGAGCCGATGTATTCGATCTACACGGAAGATCTCGAACCGATCGCGCGCAACGCCTGATAGTCGGTTAGGCATGGAAAGCGACAACATCGCGGATGTCTACCGCGAGTACATTGCGTGCCTGAATAATCGGGACTGGGACCGGCTAACTGCATTCGTTGCCGACGACGTGACGCGCAACGGCAAGCTGCTGAGGCTTTCCGGCTATCGAGACATGCTGGAGCGCGACGTCTCGGAAATTCCCGACCTCCGATTCCACATTCTGCTGATGGTTTGCGAACCGCCCTTTGTTGCAAGCCGTCTGGGCTTTGATTGCACGCCAAAAGGCAGTTTTCTCGGGCTCACCGTAAACGGCTGCAGGGTGTCGTTCACCGAGAACGTCATCTACGAATTTCAGAACGCGAAGATCCAGCACGTCTGGTCGGTCGTAGATAAAGCTGCGATTGAGGCTCAGATCAAAGTCTGAGCCTCTTAAGCAATCGCGTGACCTTAGTTCGACGCCTTCGCGAGCGCGACCAACTTCGGCTCGGCCCGATAGTTCTCCGGGAACAGCCGCTTCAGATTGGCGACCTTCGGCAGGTCGTTGATCACGATGTACGGATAGTTTGGGTTCAGCGTCAGAAAATTCTGATGATAGTTCTCGGCCGGAAAGAACGTGCGGCCGGGCTCCACCGTCGTGGCGATTTTGTCTGGGAAGATATGCGCGGCATCGAGCTGTGCGATGTAAGCCTTCGCGACATTCGCCTGTTCCGCCGTCATCGGAAAAATCGTCGAGCGATACTGCGTGCCTGAATCCGGCCCTTGACGGTTGAGTTCGGTCGGATCGTGCGCCACTGAGAAATAGATCTGCAGCAGCTTACCGTAGCTGATCTTCTGCGGATCGAACGTCACCTGCACGGATTCCGCGTGGCCCGTCGCGCCTGTGCCGACGATCCGATAGTGCGCATCCTGCGCGTCGCCGCCGGTATATCCGGAGACCGCATTCTTCACGCCGGAAACGTGCTGGAACACGCCCTGAACGCCCCAGAAGCAGCCGCCTGCCAGCACGGCCGTTTCAAGATGCGCGCTTTGAGGTGCGGGCTCATCGATGGCGGGCGGCGGCACGCGCATGCCTTCCTCCGCATCGACGCCTACGCCGCCGACCGTACTCAGAACAAAGACGGCAGCCGCAACGGTGACGATTGAAAAGAAAATGCGGTCGGACCGCAAAAGAGATTTGAACTGGATTGCCATGGACGTCTCCGGGGGGATTGGTCGTGTGCTTCCGCACACTCCAATGCCTACGTCTGCCGTGCGCAATCCGTTACGCGAGCGTCCGCGGTAACGTCTTGTTGAACCTTACCGCTCGCACGCGGAATGTGCCCCGGCGGCTTTAAAAAGCGGCCGAGGCGACACGAGATAAATTGCGTTATCGCGATATGCGCGAGATCTTCGACCCTTCGAGCGTCAAATTATACATGAGCCCCTTGGGGTCGAGGATGAAGCCGACGACCGGGCTCGTGATCTTGTTGGTGTCGATTGATCCGCCGACGCCGACCGTGATGATTGCCACCGAAGCGTCTGCGCCGACCTTCCATCCCGCGGTTTTGCGAAACTGGTGAAGCGCCTCGGGCGTCATGAACGCGATGATGACCGATCGCGCCTGCACGCCGATCTGAAAGCCGAACGAGCCCGAAACGGTATTGTAATAACCGGCAGTGCGGCCGCCGATCAGCAGCGCGCCTTCGCCATATTCTCCGCCGATGCCGAAGCCCGCCTTCACGACGGACGGAAACACCAAAATACCGACAGCCTTGTGCGCCAGTTCGCGCGCGCCGCCGACCTGGCGGAAAAATCGCTGCATGGTCTCATGCACGCCGGCATCGATCTCTGGTCCCGATTCTGCGCGGCTTGCTGGCGACGCTGCGACGAGCGCGAACCACGCGACGAGCGCCACGCTAAGGTGTCTGATGAACATGTTTTGTCTCCCTCGTGCCCCGACCGACGCTTGCCTGCGCTTCATGGCCGAATTTCGCTTGCGGGCCAAAAATTTCGGCCCACGGATTAAGTCGGCGATTAACGGTGTTCGGCCGCAAACACAAATGCCGGACGCTGATTTTCCGGCAAGGTGAGACTATTGGGAAGGGCGGGCCATCATACGATGAGGCCCGCGTCCTTGGGGTGGAAGGCTATTGGATCGTCAGCCAGATCAGCGCCATAGCTGTTGCGCCGGCAGCCAGACTGACCGGCAGGAGCGCGATCTGAAGCAGGGCCTCGCGTCCGCTGACGAGGCCCGTCGCGATGTCGACTCGGCCGTGGAGAAACTGGTGGAAGCTGCGACGCTGCCCGGCTGCGCGGTCATTCGCGGCGCTGCTGGAATTATAGGCGCCGAGAGTAATACCGCCGAGATACATCGCCGAGATGATCGTCACGATGGCGACGGCCAGACCAGTGTGGAGGTCGAACGCGCCAAAACACGTCCAGCTCAAAACCAGAAACCAAGCGCAGGAGGCGAGGCCGATGACGAAGGGCGCCGGATGCACGGAGAGGTCATAGCTCGGCACGGCTTCGGTCGTTGGCACATGCGAGGCGGTGACCGGGCGGGGCCTTTGAGGGAGCCAAACCTCGGCTTGGCGAGGGAAGCGATCGTTCAACAGCGAAGTAAAGGCCATGAGACTGTTCCTTCTTTCGTTCGTCTCCCGGAACGGTCACGCCCCTCGGCGTCGCTCCGGCCATGAACGAAAGATCGACAGTCCCGACCCATAAATCCAACGTATTGGTCCAATTGAACCAATTTGGAAAAGAGATCGATTGAAGGCATGTCGGCCGCGCGTAGGCGCGCCCAGCAGGTGCTACCGCTTTGAGACCACAAGTTTGGCGAGTGGAATTGGGTGCGCCTGATCCACGTCTATCGCATCCCGCGGTTCGCGGCGGCACCTATCGAGAGAGAGCGTAAAATATCGATCGACAATTAGAAGGATATGGTGGGCGGTATAGGGATTGAACCTATGACCCCACGCGTGTGAAGCGTGTGCTCTACCGCTGAGCTAACCGCCCGATTTGGGAACGGCCCTTATGCGAGGCGGCGGATCGCGCTGTCAAGCCGCAAACGGGCCGCGATCTGGGCCGGAAAGCCGCGGACGGCGCATCACGGCTTGGTGGCAGGAGCAGGCGTCACCGTGGCGCTGGCGAGGATGGCCTCGATCGTAGCACGGCTGGCGTGACCGTCGGCCAATGCGCTCTTGGGTGCATAAGCCGTGACGATCGCGGCGCGGCCCTCGCCACCAATGACAAGCAGGAACCGTGTCTCCGGCCCTTGCGCGCCCTTGGCATCGGCAGTGACAAACGTATACGCGTCGGTCCGCTTCAAGCCGCCGCCCTCGACATAGGCCGGATCCGTGAAGCCGAGACTTTTCAGATAATCGAGGAACGCAGGCCCCTTGAATTCGTGCAGCGCTTCGGGCGGCAACGGCGACGCCTCGACGGTAATGCCCGACGCGTACTGATGGATTGCCGGTACTTGGCCCGCCACATTCTTGAAGTCGTCAGCCACCTCGACTGAGACCGGGCCGACCGTCGCCGTCTTCGCGAGTGCTTCGGACGCCATGACCAATGACAGCGCCAAAGCCGCGAGCAGAGCAGCAGCAAGGCGAACGAACGGGAATGTCGCGGGCATGTAAAACCTCAAGGCTAGGAACGCCGATCTCGCCGGATCGTTCGGCGGCGCCGACGCTGTCACATACACTGCCGGGCCGTTGCAAGAGAAACTCGACGTACCGCCATGATTCGCTGCGTGGGTGCATCGCTTCTCTCTCGCCAAAGTTGCCAAGTATCGCATTGCACCCTTGAATTTCGGGCATTTCCCTTGGGACGTGAGGCCAAGTGGACCTTGCGTCGAACACCGTCATAGTGCCATGTCTCCCGGCAAAGACGAACGACGCCGGGGGGCGCTGGTGGCGACTTCTCAAATCGAAGTCGCTGGGGAGGATATTTTTTGCAGTCAGCGGAGCCGGAACGCCCGAACCTGATTTCTTTGGGCCTGAATAAGATTGGCCTACTGGGCATCAGGGCGCCGATCATATCGGCAATCATCGTTCTCATTCTAACGGCTGCCGCGGCGGCCGGCATTTCCCGCCTCAGGGTCGACGACAGCCTGTCGGAGCTGTTCCGCACCAACACCCCCGAATTCAAGATCTACGAAGAGATCGACAAGCGCTTCCCATCGAGCGAATACGACGTTCTGGTCGTCGTCGAAGGCAAGAGGCTGCTGACGAAAGAAGGGCTGACGGCCTTTGGTAACGCCGCCGCCGATCTGCAACTCATTGACGGCGTCAGCGGCATCGTGTCGATGCTGTCTGCGCGCGGCAAACCCGACGCGAGCGGATACCCGCCGCCGATCGTGCCCGACGACCTGCCCGACGATCCGGTCGCGTTCGGTAAAATCGTCGACGCCCTGAAAACCAACGACATCGTCAAAGGCAAGTTTCTGTCGAACGATGGTCAGCTCGCGCTGATGGTGCTGGCGCTCGACCGCAAGGTCGTCGAAGAGAAATCCGCGAAAGCCGTCATCGGCGAAATCGAGAAGACCGCAAAGGATGATCTTAATCCTGTCGGGCTGTCGGTGAAGCTCGCCGGCGCGCCGGTCATGCAGCTTGAGATCCGCAACGCCGTCGAGCGTGACCAGATCGTCTATAACGGCCTCGGCCTTCTCTTCGGCGCCGCGATCGCAGCGATCTTCTTCCGCCGCGTATCGCTGATGCTCGTTGCCGCGCTGCCGCCGGTCATTGCGGTGGCCTGGTCGCTGGGTCTGCTCGGCTGGCTCGGGTTCAAGCTCAATCTGTTCCTGAACGTCATGACGCCGCTCATCATGGTGATGGGCTTTGCCGACAGTATGCAGATGGTGTCAGCATTCCGCATCCGGCTGCGCGAAGGCGATACCAAGCTTCAGGCCGTTCGCTTTGCGATCCTCGTTGTCGGTCCCGCGTGCGTGCTGGCGCATGGCGCGGCGTTGCTGTCGTTCCTGGCATTATTGTTCTCGGAGTCGGGCCTCATCCGCACGTTCGGCGAAGCAGGCGCTATGGCAGTCTGCATCTCGTTCTGCGCCGTCATCGTCGTGCTGCCGATCCTGGCGCTGCTGTTCGTGCGCAACGAGAAGACGCTCGCCAAGGACCACACGCCTGCCGACGGCCTTATGGACGCGCTCGGCATTTTCGTCGGCGGCATTGTCGATCGCGTCGTCAAGCATTCGGTCGTCTACACGGCCATCGCCTTTGCGCTGTTTGCCTACTTTGCCTCGCTGCATCTCGCGCTCGAACCGCGCTATCGCCTCGCCGATCAGGTGCCCGACCGAGAGCAGGCTATTGCCGCGACCGGCCGCATCGATTCCAAGCTCACCGGCGCCAACCCGTTCCACGTCATGATCCAGTGGAAGAACGGCGCCAGCCTCTACGATCCCAAGACGCTGAAGGTGATCGAAGAGACTCACGAGGCGCTTGAGAAAGCCGCGGGCCTCGGCAACGTCTGGTCACTCGAAAGCCTGCGTCGCTGGCTGCGCGAAAGCGGCCAGGACAACGTCGAGACGATCAAGAAATACGTCGGCCTTCTGCCGGAGCACCTCGTCCGCCGCTTCATCGCCAAGGACGAGAAAGCCGTGCTCGTGACGGGCCGCCTGCCGGACGTTGACGCCAGCAAGATTCTACCGCTGGTCCATTCGGTCGATAAGGCGCTCGATCCGATCCGCAAGGCGTATCCCGAATATCAGATCTCGGTAACGGGCTTGCCCGCGCTTGCGGCACGCAACAGCTACCGCATGATCTCGCAGCTTGATGAAAGCATTCCGCTCTGCGTGCTCGTTGCAGCCGTATTGCTGGCGCTTGCCTTCCGTTCGGTGTTCGTCGGGTTCATCAGCTTGCTGCCCGGTCTGTTCCCGGTCGTGACGGCTGGTGCGATGCTCTACTTCATGGGCGGCGGCTTGGAATTCTCTTCCGTCGTCGCGCTGATCGTGGTCTTCGGACTGGGCGTCGATGCGCTGATCCACTTCCTGAACCGACTGCGCATGGAAGAGCAGCCCGGCGTCCCGCCCGAGCTTGCCATTCGTCGAGCGCGCGTTCTGGTCGGCCCGGCCATCATCCTGACGACGATCGTGCTGGCCTTCGGCCTCGGCGTGACGATCTTCTCCGACCTGCCGTCGCTGCGGCTGTTCGGCCTCGTCTGCGGCGTGACGCTGATTGCGTCGCTGGTTGCCGACCTTGTGTTCCTCCCGGCCACGATCCTCGTTTACCGCCGTTATATTAGCGGTCACGACGTTTGATGGCTTGAACACGCGTTAAAGGTTGCGGCCGACGCCGGTCGCAGCCTAGTCTCGGCGGCAGTGTCTCCGAGCAGGACGCCAGCCGTGACGCGCAAGCTTATCATCGTATTGGCCAACGCCAGTCCGCACAGTGACGAGTCCATCTGCCCGCCGATCTTTCAAGCCTCCGTCGCAGCGTCGATGGGCTATCAGGTCGAGGTCGTCTGCACGGGCGGCGCCGCCGAAGTTCTGCGCAACGGCGTCGCCGAAGCCGTGCACGTCAAGGCGGCCGAGTGCCGGTCAGTCTATGACTTCATCAAGGAGGCACACGCATCAGGCGTCCGCTTCCATTGCTTCTCAACCGGCCTCGATAGCTGCGCCATGCGCAAGGACGACCTGATCGCCGAATGCAGCGGCGTCATTGGCGCCGCGCATTTCATCGAAGAGATCATGTCGGACGATTGCCGCGTTCTAACCTACTAGCCGTTATGAACTGACCGGCATCCCCGCGAGCTTGCCGATCGCCCCACGCAGTTCGCGGTAATCGTTGATGATGACGTCAGGCCCGAACGACAGCACCGGATCGATGCTGTAGCCGAAGCTCACCGCCACGACCGGCACCTGTGCCGCCTTCGCCGTCCGGATGTCGGTTTCGCTATCGCCGATCATGATGCTCTTGCCCGGTTGTCCGCCGGCCAATGCGATCGTGCCGGTCAGATGCCGAGGATCGGGCTTGTAGGCGCCGAGACTGTCGCGCCCGGTTAGAGCCGAGAAATAACCGTCGAGCTTCAGCGCTTCGAGAACGGCGCGCGCCTGCGCTTCCATCTTGTTGGTACAGACCGCAAGCGTCGCGCCTTCGGCTTTCAGCCCGTCGAGCGCTGCGACGATGTGCGGGTAGGGGACACTGCGATCTGCAATGTGGGCCGAATAATAGGTCAGGAAAACCTCGAATAGATCGTGCAGTTCGCGTTCGGGAAGTTTTCGCCCGTGCGCCTTCACCGCGCCGTCGATCATCGCCAGCGCGCCGTGGCCGACGAAGGGGCGAATTTCCATTTCGTTGATCCGCTCAAGGCCGAGCGTCGAGAGCACGTGATTCGTCGCTTCGGCCAGATCCGGCGCCGTGTCGATCAAGGTGCCGTCCAGATCGAAGACGATCGTCCAACCCTGCATGAAATCTCCTCGTATTTTCATTGGTTGGCGTCGGCGGCGCGCATTCCGCACGCCACCGTCGACGCTGGACCGTAGTCGTCTCGGTCCGCTCTGTCACGGCGTCACGAATGTCTGGTAGATTTGCGTGGCTTGAAAGCGCCGCACCGCCAGCCTAGACAAGGCGCACGGCCCGGCGAGCAGCAGCCGATTTTGGTCTTTGGGGGCAAGATGAGCACTGACGATTGGAAGAGGCAGGCGGCCGAGCAGGCGCTCGGCTATGTCGAAGACGGAATGAAGCTCGGTCTGGGCACCGGTTCGACGGCTGCGAAGTTCGTCGAGCTGTTGGGCGCACGCGTGAGAAGCGGCCTCAAGGTCGTTTGCGTTCCGACGTCGGAAGCGACGCGCGCCCAAGCCGCAGCGCTCGATATTCCGTTGACGACGCTTGATGAGACACCGGCGCTCGACCTCACCGTCGATGGCGCCGACGAACTCGATGAAGACCTGCGCCTCATCAAGGGCGGCGGCGGCGCGCTCCTCCGGGAAAAGATCGTCGCGGTGGCTTCGAACCAAGTCATCATCATTGCCGACAACAGCAAGCTCGTCGAGGTGCTCGGCAAGTTTCCTCTGCCGGTCGAGGTCGTGCCGTTCGGACTGGCGGCAACTGAAAGTCTGATCGCCAAGCTTGCCGACGATCTGGGGCTAGACGGCGAGATCAAGTTGCGCCGTGGTACGGATGGCAAGGCATTCGTAACCGACAATGGCAACCATATTCTCGATTGCGCGTTCGGTTCGATTGACGATCCCGAGGCGCTGGACGACGCTTTGAAGCTCGTTCCCGGCGTCGTCGAGAACGGTCTTTTCCTTGGCATTGCCGATGTCGGCATTATTGCCGGACCAATGGGTGTAGAAGTCATTTCGGCAATTGAAATCGATTTCGAAGAGGATGAATAAAAATGGGCCGCTGGCTGCGAATAATTGCACTGTTTTTCGTCTGTTGTTCGACCGCGGCGCTGGCTGAAGACTCGCCCGCAACGCCACCCGATCCGGCCCGCGTCGCCGCCGCCCGCGATCTGCTTGAAGTCACCGGCGTGACGAAGCAGATGGACGGCATGGTCGAAGCCATGTCGCGCGGCTTCGCCAAAGGCGCCAACGCCGACAATTCCGAAGCCGGCAAAAAGCTCTCGGCGCAATTCGATTCGAGCATGAAAAAGCTGCTCGAATATAAAGACCAGATGATCACCGACTTTGCCAATCTCTACGCCGAGACGTTCACGGCTGAAGAAATGAAAACGGTTGCCGACTTTTATCGTTCGGGGCCGGGTGCAAAGTTTATCGCCAAGACGCCTGAACTGATGAAGAAGGGCGCGGAGATCGGTATGAAATACAGCGCCAAGATCGCCGACGAAATCAAAGCCGGGCAGACGCCGCCCATCCCCACCGATCAGAAGTAAGCCTGCATAGCCAAGCGATGTCAGATTTCGAATACGACCTTTTCGTCATTGGCGCAGGTTCGGGCGGCGTGAGAGCCGCCCGTATTGCGTCGAGCCACGGCGCACGAGTCGCCATTGCCGAGGAATTCCGCGTCGGGGGCACCTGCGTGATCCGCGGGTGTGTTCCAAAAAAGCTGCTCGTCTATGCCAGCCGCTTTAGCGACGAATTCAAGGACGCGGCAGGCTTCGGCTGGACGCTGCCTGAGAGGACATTCGACTGGCCGTCGCTGATTGCCGCCAAGGACAAGGAAATTTCGCGTCTCGAAGCCGCGTATCGTACGACGCTCGACAAATACAAGGTCGAGATTTTTCCCGAACGTGCGATGTGCCTGTCGCCCAACCAGGTGCGCCTGTCAGCGTCCGGCCGGACGATCACGGCGAAGACAATATTGATCGCGACGGGCGGCCACCCGAACGTCGATCGCAAGCTTCCCGGCATCGAGCACGTCATCACCTCGAACGAAGTCTTCAACTTGAAGGAATTTCCGCGCCGCATCGTCATCGCTGGCGGCGGCTATATCGCGACAGAGTTTGCATCGATTTTTCACGGGCTCAGCTCTGACGTCACGCTGATCTATCGCGGCGAGAAAATCCTGCGCGGTTTCGACGACGATCTGCGTGACGGCCTCGTCGAGACGATGAAAGCGCGCGGCATCCGCATCATCAACGAAAAGGTCTTCACCAAGATTGAAAAAACGGCGTCGGGGCTCGTAGGCACGATCACAGGCGGCGAGACGCTCGAAGCCGACCAGATCCTGTTCGCGATTGGCCGTTCGCCGAACGCACGGGGGCTGGGCCTAGAAGCCATCGGTGTCCAGATGGACCCCGAGAACGCAATCGTCGTCGACAACCATTCACAGACGACGGTGCCGTCGATCTATGCCGTCGGCGATGTCACCAATCGCGTGAACTTGACGCCCGTCGCCATTCGCGAAGGCCACGCCTTCGCCGATAGCGTCTTCGGCGACAAGCCGACGCTCGTCGATTATACGACGATCCCCACCGCGGTCTTTACAACGCCTGAGATCGGTACTGTCGGTTTCACCGAGCAGGAAGCGAAAAGCCAGTATGGAGACGTCCATGTTTACAAAGGCGCCTTCCGCACGATGAAGGCGATCCTTGGTGGCCGCGACGAGCGCACGCTTATGAAGCTCGTCGTCGAAGCGGCGACGGATCGCGTCGTGGGCGTCCACATCCTGGGTCCCGATGCGGCCGAGATCGTGCAGACGGCCGCCATTGCCGTGCGCCTGGGCGCAAAAAAATCCGATTTCGATCAAACCATGGCCTTGCATCCATCGGCCGCAGAAGAACTTGTGACTTTGCGCGAGAAATGGATGGCCCCTGGCGAAGCGGCGGCTTGATCGGGGGAGTGCACCGCCGTATGGGTTCGGCCCCCCAATCGACGACGTGAGGTTCACATGGCGCGGCTCAGCGGAAAGATCGCAATGGTAACGGGCTCCGGCGGCGGCATCGGCGCGGCGATCGCGCATCGCTTCGCTGCCGAAGGAGCGCACGTCTGGGTGACCGACATCAACGGCGAGACCGCCGAGCAAACCGTTCGCGATATCAAGGGCAACGGCGGCGCCGCGACGGCGATGGCCGTCGACGTCTCGAAAGGCCAGGATATCACCGCACTGTTCCGCAACATCGAGAACGCGCACGGCTACGTCGACGTCGTCGTCAACAACGCCGGCATCCTCGTTCGTGGCGAAGTCCGCCAGCTCTCCGATTCCGATTGGACGAAGCTGCGCGAGGTGAACCTCGACGCCATCCTCAGAATTTCGCGTGATGCGCTGCCGCTGCTTCGAAAGTCGAAGTCCGCGTCGCTGATCAACATCTCGTCGATCATGGCGAACCGCGGTCTGCGCCCGCTTGCGGCCTATACCGCCACTAAGGGTGCCGTCACGGCGCTGACGAAGGGGCTGGCGGTCGAGTACGCGCCGTTCAACATCCGCGTTAACGCGATCGCGCCAGGCTACGTCGAAACCGCCATTACGGACCGCCTGCTGAAGCTGCCGCCCGTCAAACAGGCCCTGATCGACAAGACCCCCATGGGCCGCCTCGGCCGCCCGGAGGATATGACGGGCGCGGCGGTCTTTTTTGCCTCCGACGACAGCCTATATTGCACGGGATCGGAACTGGCCGTCGATGGCGGCATGGGAGCCGGGCTTTAATCGCAAGGAACGCCGTCCAAGGTGGGCTGGCGCGGGGCGGCGATATCACCTATAAGCGCCCCGAGATAATATGCCACAGAGCAGGGGAAGGCACCGCCTCCGGGCGGGGCCCGATAGCTGCTTTTCAGGAGTTGACGATGGCGTCCAACGCCCAAGCCGAAAAATGGTCGCCAGATACCTGGCGCGGCAAACCCATCATGCAGGTTCCGGAATACCCGGACGCCCAGGCCCTCGCCGACGTGGAAGCACGTCTGGCGTCCTTCCCGCCGCTCGTTTTTGCCGGTGAAGCCCGTGAGCTGAAGAAGCAGCTTGCTGCAATTGCCGGTGGCCGTGGTTTCCTGCTCCAGGGCGGCGACTGCGCCGAGAGCTTCGTTGAGCATCGCGCCGACAACATCCGCGACTTCTTCCGCGTCTTCCTGCAGATGGCCGTCGTGCTGACGTACGCGGGCGGTGAGCCCGTGACGAAAGTCGGCCGCATCGCCGGGCAGTTCGCCAAGCCGCGCTCCTCGCCGACCGAGAAGAAGAACGGCCAAGAGCTGCCGAGCTATCGCGGCGACATCATCAACGGCACCGAGTTCACGGCCGAAGCGCGCATCCCCGATCCGCATCGCCAGCTCGAAGCCTATCGTCAGTCGGCGGCGACGCTGAACCTGATCCGCGCCTTCGCGACCGGCGGTTATGCCGATCTCGAACGCGTGCACCAGTGGAACATGGGCTTCGTCAAGGATAGCCCGCAGGGCCACCGTTATCAGGAGCTGGCGGATCGCATCGCCGAAACGCTGCAGTTCATGCGCGCCTGCGGAATCACGTCCGACAACACCTCGCAGCTGCGCACGACGAGCTTCTACACCAGCCATGAGGCGCTGCTTCTAGGCTACGAAGAGGCATTGACGCGCAAGGATTCGACCAGCGGCGACTGGTACGCCACGAGCGGCCACATGATCTGGATCGGCGACCGCACGCGCCAGCCGGATCACGCCCACGTCGAATACTGCCGCGGCATCAAAAACCCGATCGGCCTCAAATGCGGCCCGTCGATGGATGCGGACGGCCTGCTGCGCCTGATCGACCTTCTGAACCCGAAGGACGAACCGGGCCGCCTGACGTTGATCTGCCGCTTCGGCTACGACAAGGTCGAAACACACCTGCCTAAGCTGATCCGCGCCGTGAAGAAGGCGGGCCGCTCGGTCGTCTGGTCGTGCGATCCGATGCACGGCAACACAATCTCGGCCGTCACCGGCTACAAGACGCGGCCGTTCGACCGCATCCTGAAGGAGAGCCTGTCGTTCTTCGAGGTCCATCGCGCGGAAGGTACGCACGCGGGCGGCATCCACGTCGAGATGACCGGCCAGAACGTGACCGAATGCACCGGTGGCGCGACGGCGATTTCCGAGCAGGATTTGTCGGACCGCTATCACACCCATTGCGACCCGCGCCTCAATGCCGACCAGGCCTTAGAGCTGGCTTTCCTCGTTGCAGAGCAATTGAAGAAAGAGCGGAACGCGGACACGCACCTGGAGCCGAAGTCGCTCATCGCCTAACGGCGGGGCCTTTTGTTTGTGACGTTTGTGTGTATGCTGAACAGCGGCCCCGCTTGGCAGGGCCGCTGTTTTCATGTCGAGGGCCTGCTCACATGGGATTGCATATCTTTGCCGCGTTGGCGGTTTTGACATCCGCAACCGCAGCCATCGCGGCCGACCGCCGCCCGGCGACGTTCAGCGCCGTCAACGACGGCGGCGGCATGTGCTGGGACCCAGACGTGGAGTTCCCCGTCGCCTGCGAAGAAGACGGCGATTAAGCCAGCGGCTTCGGGGTTCTGGACCTGGGTCGCGCCGCGCCCTAAATAGCGGGCATGACATCACCCGCTTCGCTTAAGATCGCCCTCGCTCAGCTCGACCCCGTCGTCGGGGATTTGCAAGGCAACGCCGAACGCGCCGCCCGCGCACACGCCCGCGCCAAGGAGCTGGGCGCGGACGTCGTCGTCTTCTCTGAGCTGTTTCTCAACGGCTACCCACCGGAAGACCTCGTTCTGAAACCCGCCTTTCAGCAGGCGACGAAAGCCAAGCTCGAATGGTTGGCAGCCGCCTGCGCCGATGGACCCGCCATCCTGATTGGAACGATCTGGGCCGAAGGCCGAAAGGTGCATAACGCCGTCGCGCTGCTCGATGGCGGCCGCATCCAGGCGACGACGCTGAAGGTCGATCTGCCCAACTACGGCGTCTTCGACGAAAAGCGCGTGTTCGCACCGGGACCACAACCCGGTCCGCTGAATGTCCGCGGCGTACGCATCGGTGTGCCCATCTGCGAAGACATCTGGAGCACCGAAGTCGTCGAGACGCTGACCGAGACGGGCGCAGAAATTCTCGTTTCGCCGAACGGCTCGCCGTTCGATTGGCCGAAGCCCGACGCCCGCATGAATGTCGCCGTCGCGCGCGTCACCGAAAGCAACCTGCCGCTCGTCTATCTCAATCAGGTCGGCGGCCAAGATGAGCTGGTGTTCGACGGCGCGTCGTTCGTGTTGAATGCCGACCGCAGCCTTGCCGTGCAGCTTCCGGCTTGGCGCGAAGACGTGTCCGTAACGGAATGGACCCGCACGCCGTCGGGCTGGGTCTGCCGGAAGGATAAGGTCGCGAAGCTCACCGAAGGCAAAGCCGCCGCTTACCACGCCTGCGTTCTGGGTCTCAAAGATTATGTCGAGAAGAACGGCTTTCCGAGCGTCGTGCTCGGTCTGTCTGGCGGCATCGACTCCGCGCTTGTCGCGGCGATAGCCGTTGATGCGCTGGGACCGGAGCGCGTTCACGCCGTGATGCTGCCGTCGAAGTACACCTCCGACGAGAGCCTCGAAGACGCCGCCGCCTGCGCCAATGCGCTCGGCATTCGCTACGACAAAGTTTCGATCGAGCCCACCGTCGCCGGTTTGACCTGGAGCCTGAAGGATCTCTTCACAGGGACCAACGCCGACATCACCGAAGAAAATCTGCAAAGCCGCGTGCGCGGCACGATCCTGATGGCGGTGTCGAACAAGTTCGGCGGCATGGTCGTGACCACCGGCAACAAGAGCGAGATGTCCGTCGGCTACGCCACGCTTTACGGCGACATGAACGGCGGCTTCAATCCGATTAAAGACCTCTACAAGACAGAGGTCTACGAGCTGGCGCACTGGCGCAACGCACACGTGCCGGAAGAAGCGAAAGGACCGGCGGGCATCGTCATCCCAGAGCGCATCTTGACGAAAGCACCGACGGCGGAGCTTCGCGCCAACCAGACCGATCAGGATTCGCTGCCGCCTTATGCAGAACTGGACGACATTCTGAATTGCCTCGTCGAAAAGGAAATGCCGCTCGCAGACGTCGTCGCGCGCGGCCATTCGGTCGAGACGGTGAAGAAGATCGAGCGGCTGCTGTATCTAGCCGAGTACAAGCGCCGCCAAGCCGCGCCCGGCGTCAAGATTTCCTCGCGTAACTTCGGCCGCGATCGCCGTTATCCGATCACGAACAAATTTCGTGAGGATGTGATGCAGGCGGACCAGAAAGCGCCTCCAGTCCCAAAACCTCCAATAGTTGCCAAAGGCGCCTGACGCCAAACCATCGCTCCGTCATGCCGACGGAGGTCGGCACCCCAGACAATCGCTCAATGTCGAAATTGTCTGGATCCCGGCCTGCGCCGGGATGACGGCAAGAATCAAGCGCCTCGCCGCCGCCTTACGAGGACGACGAACAGAACTTGCGTTCGACGGTGCGCACGCTAGGTTGCGCGCAAATCCGATCATCAATCGAGCTTTTCATGAAACCACGCGTCCGCTTTGCTCCGAGCCCCACGGGCCGCATCCATATCGGCAACATCCGGACGGCGGTGCTCAATTGGCTTCTCGCCAGAAAGTACGGCGGCACATTTCTGCTCCGGCTCGACGATACCGACACCGTGCGCTCGACACAGGAATATGCGGAAGCGATCTGTGATGATCTTAAATGGCTCGGCCTCAACTGGGACGAGTTCGCGCGACAGCAGGATCGCACGGGCCTGTACGACGAAGCAGCTGAAGCTCTGAAAGCCAGTGGCGCGCTCTATCCATGCTTCGAAACGGAAGAAGAATTGGACCGCCGCCGCAAGCGCCAGCTCGCGATGCACAAGCCGCCGATCTACGACCGTGCAGCGTTGAAGTTGTCCGACGACGAAATCGCAACCCGCATCGGTCGTGGCGACAAACCGCATTGGCGCTTCCGACTTCCGAACACGGAAGAGGAGCGCGGTCTCGCGCCGCAGCCCACGCTCGTGTCGTGGAACGACTTGATCCGCGGCGACCAGACGGTCGATCTTGGTTCGCTATCCGACCCGGTGCTGATCCGTGAGGACGGCACGTATCTCTACACCTTTACCAGCGTCGTCGATGACGTGGCGTTCGGCATCACGCACATCGTGCGCGGCGAAGATCATGTGACGAATACCGGCGTGCAGATGGCGATCTTCGAGGCGATGGGCGCAACCCCGCCGGAATTCGGCCATCACTCGTTGCTCATCGGTGCGGATGGGCAGGCGCTGTCGAAACGTCTCGGCGCACTGTCCGTGCAAAGCTTCCGCGACGATGGGCTGGAGCCGATGGCGGTGCTCTGTCACGCCGCGCTCGTCGGCACCTCTGATGCGATCGAGCCATTCAAGTCGCGCGATGAGCTGGCCGCCAAACTTGACTTCGCAAAAATCTCGACCGCGCCAGGACGCTTCGACGTCGCCGAACTGAAGACGCTCAACAGCAAGCTGCTGCACATGCTCGACTACGCCGACGTTGCGGATCGCTTGCGCGCGCTCGGCATCGAAGGTCGCGAAGACTTCTGGAACGCCGTGCGCGGCAACCTCGAACTCTTCGCCGATACGCAGGACTGGTGGACGGTTGTGGCGGGAGACATCGATCCGATCATCGAGGATTCGAAAGTGACCGTCGCGGGCGCGTCGCTGCTGCCGCCTGAGCCGTGGAGCGAAGCGACTTGGTCGGAATGGACCGGCGCGATCAAAGCCAAAACCGGCGCAAAGGGCAAAGCGCTCTTTCACCCCCTGCGCCTCGCGCTGACGGCACGTGAAGCCGGACCCGAGCTGAAGTTCCTGCTGCCGCTGATGGGCCGCGACCGCGTCCTTGCCCGCCTGGAAGGTAAGAGAGCTTAGCGGATCGCCATCGTCATCCCCGACTCTCGACGCGGCTACGGCCGCGCTCGGCCGAGGATGACGAAAGTTACTGCTGCGGCTGGGCTTCAGTCTGCCAGCCGCCGGCGCCGATGGACGGAGCGGTTTGCGGCTGCGTCTGCGGTTGGGCGGTTGCGTCGGGTAGCGTTTCCGTTTGCACGGATGTCGCGCCGGTCGTCATCGGCTGTTGCGGCGCGGCGGCATCGGCCCGGTGCTGTCCTTGAAGAGTCTGCAGGGCGCCTTCAACCCTCTTGTCGCCATCGGCAGGGGTATAGTCAGCCGCCTTGCACGAGCAGCCGTTGACGTATTCCTTGCGATACCGGAACGCGAACTTGAGCTTCGTGTACGGCTCCTGATCTTTCATTGCGACCGCTTGCTCGACGGTCCCGCCGGGATTGGGATAATAGAACAGCTCCGACGGCGCCGCGCAGTGCGACGAGCAGACGTCCGCGTCATGATCGAAATGGCTGGGCAGCGTCGAGAAGCTCACCGGGAAATAGAAGCCGTCGCATAGACGGACGCACAGCGTACGATAGGTCTGCGCACCGTTCGCAGCGCGCGGATTCCAGGTATTGCCGCCGCTTGACTCTTCGTCTTCCCACATGCCGCCGGTGTTGCCGTCTTCGCGCCGGGCCATCGCAGAGTAATTTGCGCCGCAGTTGTTGCGCGCAAGTTCGCGGATGATGTCGTCCTGATACGACCGGCCCGACGAGCCGAGGATATCCTGCCGCTGCGCATCGAGATCGGAGAGCCGCCGCTTCGAATTGTCGACCTGCCGGGCAAGGTCCTTACACTGCGGGATGTTCTTCAGCGACTTCGTGAACAGGAAGTATTCGTAGCAGCCACGATCGAGCCGCGCTTGCGTCTGGTCGACGGTGGTTTCGAGCTGGCGAATTTCGCCTTCGATGCGAGGCAGATCGGCCTGCGACTGGCCGTTTTTCTTGTTCTCCTGCACAAGCCGCTGCTCAAGCTGCAGACAGATCGGGTTGCGATAGCTCGATGCAGACGATTGCGGCGGCGCGCTGGGCTGCACGGGAACGCCGGCCTGGGGCGGGGCGGCCGGATAGCCGGGTTGCGGCGGAGCCGACGGATACGCGGCAGGAGGCTGCCCTTGCGGCGGAGGCATGGGGGCCGGCGGAGGTTCCCGGTAGACAGGCTCCTGCGGTACGGGCGGACGGTCGCCGCCGTCCTGACGGTCGTCACCGCCGCCGCCGAACGGCCACCAGCTTTGCGCCGAGGCCACCTCCGAGACGAAAAGCAAGGCAATTGCCGCGGCGGCAAGTGCAAGCGCCAGCCGGCGAACGGTCGTGTTGATTGGACTTCCTTGGCTCACGCCTGCTCCCAACGTCCCCTAGACGGTATGCGCGCGCAACGCTCGAAGGCGCTCAAAAATCACGCATTCCGGACCCTAAGCAGCGATTTGCTAGCGGGTCAATTGGGAGCAATTGAGACATTCCACGTTTTACAAGCGGTTTCAGCAGCTTGACGGATGTGGAAAGGAGCGGATAAGGCCCGGCGGCAGACTTATCCCCGCGCCGTGCAGCTATGGCATACTGCGGAAATCATGAATGACGATGGACGAGGTCCGGCTTTGGCGCTGAAACTTTACAACACGTTGACCCGGCAGAAGGCCGCCTTTGAGCCGATTGATCCAAATAACGTCCGTATGTACGTCTGCGGCCCGACGGTCTACGACTATGCCCACATCGGCAATGCCCGTCCGGTCATCGTGTTCGACCTGCTGTTCCGGCTGCTCCGTTATATCTTCGGGCCGGGTCACGTGACCTACGTCCGCAACATCACCGACGTCGACGACAAGATCAACGCCCGCGCTGCGCGCGACTATCCCGACCTGCCGCTGAATGAGGCAATCCGCAAAGTCACACAGGCGACGGAAGATCAGTTTCACAAGGATATCGACGCACTCGGCGTTTTGCCGCCGACGTACGAACCGCGCGCGACCGAATACATCCGCCGTCCCGAAGGCGGCGAGGACATGGTCTCGATCATCGAGACACTGGTGAAGAACGGCCACGCCTACGTCGCCGAAGATCATGTGCTGTTCGATGTCGCCTCGATGCCGGACTACGGCCGCCTCTCGAACCGTTCGCTCGACGAGATGGAGGCCGGCGCCCGCGTCGAGGTCGCGCCCTACAAGAAAGGGCCGATGGACTTTGTGCTCTGGAAGCCGTCGAAGCCCGGCGAACCGGCATGGCCGTCGCCCGCCGGTATCAAAACGCCGGGGCGCCCAGGCTGGCATATCGAATGCTCGGCGATGTCGGGCGCGTTGCTCGGGCCTGTATTCGACATCCACGGCGGCGGCATCGACCTGACGTTCCCGCACCACGAAAACGAAATCGCACAGTCGCGATGCGCACACGGCACGCCGGTAATGGCGAACGTCTGGATGCACAACGGCTTTCTACAGGTCGAAGGCGAGAAGATGTCGAAAAGCCTCGGCAACTTCATCACCATTCGCGAGCTGTTGAATGACGGCTGGCCGGGCGAAGTGTTGCGGCTCAATATGCTGCGCACCCACTATCGCCAGCCGATCGACTGGACGAAGAAGGGCATGGAAGAGAGCCAGAAAATTCTCACCGGTTGGTTCGCGCTCGACGGCATCGACACCGGCAATCGCGATGCAATTCCGGCTGCCGTTCTGGAAGCGCTCGAAGACGATCTCAACACGCCGAAGGCCATTGCAGAACTGCACGGGCTGGCCGCCGCCAATGATGTAAAGGGGCTCGGCGCTGCGCTGGGGCTCTTGGGTTTCGACGGGGCATCTTTGAAGGCCGCTGACGTGCGCGCAGCAGAAAGCGCCCAGGCCGTCGCGGCGACCATCGAGCCGCTGATCGTGGCGCGCCTCGAAGCCCGCAAGCGTAAGGACTTCAAGGAATCGGACCGTATCCGCGATGAACTCGCGGCGATGGGCATCACGCTGAAAGACGTGAAAAACAAGGACACCGGCGAGATCGAAACCACCTGGGAAGTTGCTCGGTAGGTGACTGCACCCGAATCAAATCATCGACATTGGCTATCGCGATGACTGTCAATAGCTTCGGGCCGATCATGCACGGTTGCTATGAGTTGACCACCAAATGTGGATGGCAGGCATAGGCCATTTGACATAGCTCTCTCGCTGCCTCAGCCTTGAATGGTTGGGGGGCCCGATGATCAAACGCGCTTTCTTGCATATCGGTGGAGAGAAGACCGGCTCCACGACACTGCAGCGTTTTTTGACACGGAATGCCGAGCTTTTGAAACAAGCGGGCTTCTATTACCCTTGTGCGTCAAATGACATCTGCTTCGAGCACGATGCGCATTTTCCCGTTGCTGGCGCTCTCATTGACGGTGAGGTCGAGTTCGTCTCTGCGAAGCGGCAACCCATGCTACCGTCGGTATTGGCGCATCTAACGCAAAGCGCACGCGCGGCGGACGGCAATCTTATCCTATCGTGCGAGCATTTCTCATCGCGTATCACGCGGCTGTGTCAGCTTCAAAAGCTGCGCGACGCACTACCGACAGATGACATCAAGATTGTTTTTTACGCTCGCGAGCCGTCGGAGCTGGCTTTGGCGTCATGGTCCGAGAGCATTCGGAACGGGAGTCATCACAGATTCAGCGCCGATCAGATTTTGCCTAAGGCTCGTTTCTTCAACCATTTGCAGACACTCGATTTATGGGCGGAAGCGTTCGGCAGAAGCAACTTGATCGTGCGAGAGTACGACCGCACTCAAATGGCAGACGGCGATATTCGGCGGGATTTCTGCGAGCAACTCGGCGTGGAGATCAGAGATCCGCTGCTCGATGACGACCGCAATATCTCACTCGATTTGCAGCGCCTCGAAGTTCTCCGCCACATTAATGAGGCCCTGCCGAAGTTCGGCGAGTGCGCAGACGGTTGGCGGCGTGCCCAATGCATTCGAGGCCTGGTCACGGAATTTATCCCTGAAGGCGAGCCGCTTGGGCGGCTGTTGAGCAAACACGAATCTGACGCGATCAAAGCGAGGTTCAGCGAGGTTACGCAAGAACTCGATAAGCGATATTTCGACGGTCGGCTGTCACGCAAATGGTTTCCCGAGAACGTTCCAGCAGATCCCGAGCCAAATAGCTTCACGGCCCTACAAGAGGCAGAGCTGATCCAGGCTTTGGTCGCTACGATCACGCGCATGGCGGAAAGAACGTCTGAGGATGGGACCTCGCATGCGGTCGGGGGGGCTCGAGCGTACCGGAAAAGGCGGCTTCGCAACACTCGGCGGAAGTTGAAACAGGCTCTTCAGGTAACGAAACAACGACTGTTAGCACCGTTCGAAGCCCGCGGCGCTTAATTGAAGATGAGCCGAACGGTCGCTCCGAATTGGGCCGACGATTGTCGCTGATCCAGAAGGGCGAATAAGGCTTTGCGGACCGGCCCCGCTGAGTGGCCGAGGGGCGTGTCTTCAGCACGCCCGACGACAAAGAGAAACTTTCTCAGCCTGTGAAATACCCCGGTTGGCCAATGTCGGCGATGAGCCCGATCTCTTTGGGCGTCCACCCGAGCCGCTGCTGAGTCAAAGCACTGGATGCCGGCATGTCGAGACCGGCGAACATCGCGAGCGGACCGAAATATTCGCCAGCTTCCTCTTTTTTGATCGAGACCACGGGGACGCCGACGGCGTGCGCGATAATCTCCGTCGTTTGGGACATCGGCACGCCTTCCTCGCCGACGGCATGATAGACGCCGTCCGCCATCCCTTTCTCCAACGCAAGCTTATAGACGTGGGCCACATCCAAAACGTGCGCCGCCGCCCAGCGTTCGCTGCCATCGCCGGCATAAGCAGCCACGCCTTTCTTGCGCGCGGCTTCAACGAGATAAGAAATCAGACCGGCCTTGCCTTTCTTGCCATGCACTTGTGGAAGGCGGATTGCCATCGCACGCACGCCGCGCGATGCATAAGCCAGCCCGACCTGCTCCGAGACGCGGGGAACATGCGGATTGGTGGACCGCATGTCCTCGGTGACGACCGTTCCTGGTGCGACGAGTCCCGTTCCCGATGTGACGATGAAAGGCTTGTTCGTGCCTTCGAGTGCGTCCCCCATCGCTTCGATGGCGCGCTTGTCGATCTGTCCATTCTCGGCGAATTTCGCGAAATCGTGGATGAATGCGCAGTGGATTGTCCCATCGGTCTCGCGAGCACCGTCTTTAAGGCTATCGAGATCTTGCAGGTCGCCACGGTGCACGTTGGCGCCCGCCGCCGTCAGGGCCGCCGCACCCGTGTCGGAGCGTGCCAAGCCCAGCACCTGGTGTCCGGCGCCAAGCAATTCATCGACGACAGCGGAGCCGATAAAGCCCGTCGCGCCGGTCACAAAAACACGCATGATATCCTCCTCAGTTACGTCGGAGGCTATCTCGTGCTAGCGTCTATGCTGGTAAAGACGTGAGTTTATACGGGTATAATCACTAATACGATGAGTTTGTCGGACACCAAAGAAAGCGCGCTCGGCGCTTACCTGAGAGATCGCCGGACGAAGCTCGATCCCGCATCGTTCGGCTTGCCGCTGGTACGCAGGCGCACGCCAGGACTCAGGCGCGAGGAGGTGGCACAGCGCGCCAACGTCAGCGCCACTTGGTACACGTGGCTGGAGCAGGGGCGCGGCGGTGCGCCATCCGCCGACGTGCTCGACCGTATCGCGCGTGCGCTGATGCTGACGGATGCCGAGCGCGAGCATCTGTTCATTCTGGGTCTTGGCCGCCCGCCGGAGGTGCATATCAAGGAAGACGAAAGCATCACGCCGCGCCTGCAGCGTGTGGTCGACGCTTTCGAGCTCAGTCCCGCGATGATCAAAAACGCGATGTGGGATGTCGTTGCTTGGAACCGCGCGTTCGCAACCGTCCTGACCGACTATGGCAAGCTACCGCCGGAGAAGCGCAACATCTTGCGCGTCGTCTTTGGCGATCCTCACGTTCGCTCGGTGCAGTACGATTGGGAGAGCGTTGCGCGGTTCATCGTGGGCGTTTTCAGGGCGGACGTGGCGCGGATAGGCGCGACTGCGCGCGTGAGCGCACTGGTCGATGAGCTTTGCCAGTCGAGCCCGGATTTCGCACGGCTGTGGCGCGACAACGATGTCCGCAACTACGGGGGCGGAATGAAGAAGCTCCGGCATCCGGTTCTCGGCACCGTCACTTTCGAATATTCGGCATTTGCCGTCGATTGCCGCCCTGATCTTGGAATGATCGTATACAACCCCGCGACACCCGAAGACGCCGAGCGGGTAAAGTCTTTGATCCGTTCGGCAGGCGGTTGAGCCGCAAAGCTTGCCTGCCTTTCGCCGGCGACCGACGGCGATCTACGAGCGGCCTTCGTGTTGCGGCACGCCGTCAATCAGCCGGAAAAATGCCGTGAGGCGGGCAGCGTCATGAAACTGCTCCATCCGCGAGATCTGCATGCCGCGAAACATCACGATCTGACGATATGTGCCGGAGTGGCATTGTCCCGTTTCTCTATCTTTCAGGAAATAGGAGACGCGCGCTCGTCCTATACCGGCGTGAAATTGAAAAGCGTCCACCACCGCCATGCCGGTTGCCTTCGCGTTGATGTCTCTCAGGAAAACGCCCATGGCGTCCCTGCCCTGGATGACCAGAGGAGGAGATGTGCTGTCGACTGCATTGCGCTGAAACCATATATCATCGGCATAGGTGCGGAGGACACCCTCGATATCGCCGGCGCTCCAGGCGCGGTGCGCCTCATCGATGATGGCTTTTGCCGTTGCGAAGTTCAGCGACATTCGTCGGTCTGTTCAAAGGTCCGCTGTGTGCACGGTTAATCCGTACTGGCAGTTTCGGACAGGGATTGGGCAACGTCAAAGGAATTGCGGCGGCGATTTTTAGTTATTCTGAGGGTAATGGCTCAGGGAGGAGCGAAAAATATGGCACCGAAGGAGGTCAACAGGGGGCTTGCATCGGCCCCCGCATGGGGGTAGGCCCATCGCAGCATCCCATAAGCCCTGGCGACACCAGAGAAGGCCGGTTAACGCCGGTCCGCGCCGGTTTGTTTAGCCCAGACGTTTACCCTCAGACGCAGCCATGTCCAACGAATATCCGCTCCGCCCCTTTCTGCCCGCCGACGCGATGGCGCTGCGCGATCTTTTCGCCCAGTCCATCGACGAGCTGACGGTCGATGACTATGACGAAGATCAGAGGCTCGCTTGGGCCGCAAGCGCGGAAGACGCTGCCGAATTCCGTGCCCACTTGGCGGCAGCCTTGACGCTCGTCGTGCAGCTCGACGGTGAATATCTGGGTTTCGGGTCCCTTAAGGACAATAAAACCATCGACATGCTCTACGTGCATCCCGACTACGCAGGCGAGGGGGTCGGCACCGCGCTGGCCGATGCGCTGGAGAAGATCGCAGGTGCCAGGGGCACCGAGGCTGTCACGGTCGACGCAAGCGACACGGCCGTGCCGTTCTTTGAAAGCCGAGGCTACGTCGCGACGCAGCGCAATTCTGTTCCGCGCGACGATCAGTGGCTTTCCAACACGACCATGATAAAGCGGCTCGCCGAGAGCCAAACGAAGAAAACGACCGAACCGTCATGAGCAAGGAACGCCTTTATCTTTTCGATACGACGCTGCGTGACGGCGCGCAGACGACGGGCGTCGACTTCTCGCTCGAAGACAAGCGCCGGCTGATGCGCGTGCTCGATGACCTCGGCATCGATTATATCGAAGGCGGCTATCCCGGCGCCAACACAACAGATACGGACCTGTTCGCATCCCGTCCGAATTTCAAGTCAGCGCGCTTCACCGCGTTCGGCATGACGAAGCGGGCAGGGCGGTCGGTCTCGAACGATCCGGGCTTCCAGGCAGTCTTGCAGTCGGCAGCTGACAGCATCTGCCTCGTCGCCAAATCGTCGGACTATCAGGTCCGCGTCGCGCTCGGCATCACGAACGAGGAAAATCTCGAAGCCGTCGATCAATCGGTGCGCGCCGTCGTCGAGACGCAGCGCGAAGCCATGATCGACTGCGAGCATTTTTTCGACGGCTACAAGTCGAACAGCGACTACGCCATCGCCGTCGCCAAAACCGCGTACGATGCCGGTGCGCGCTGGGTCGTGCTGTGCGATACCAACGGCGGCACGCTCCCGCATGAGATCGAACGCATCGTCGCCGATGTCGCCAAGCACGTGCCGGGTTCGCATCTTGGCATCCACACGCATAACGATACGGAAAACGCCGTCGCCAACACGCTGATGGCGGTCCGCGCAGGCTGCCGTCAGATCCAGGGCACGTTGAACGGCCTCGGCGAGCGCTGCGGCAATGCCAACTTGACGTCGATCATTCCGACGTTGCTTCTGAAAAGCGAGTTCGCAGAATACTTCGAAACCGGCGTCACGCCGGAGAAGCTGCGCACGCTGACGCATGCGAGCCGTGTTCTCGACGAGCTTTTGAACGAAGCGCCGAACCGCCATGCGCCCTATGTCGGCGAAAGCGCCTTCGCGACCAAGGCCGGCATTCACGCGTCTGCGCTTCTGAAAGCACCAGAGACCTATGAGCATGTTCCGCCCGAGAGCGTCGGCAACGAACGGCGCATCCTCGTCTCGAAGCAAGGCGGGCGCTCGTCGTTGACGTCGGCGCTTGAACGCCTCGGCCTGCCCTCCGATAAGGACGACACGCGCGTGCAGGCGCTGCTGGACGAGGTGAAGGCGCGCGAGGATCAGGGCTATTCCTATGAGGCCGCCGAAGCCTCGTTCGAGCTTCTAGCCCGGCGCGCGCTCGCGACCGTGCCTCGCTATTTCTCGGTCGACAATTTCCGCGTAACGGTCGAGCGCAAGGAAGAGCGCTCCAAAGCCCGCAACGGCAACGGCACCGTTTCGCAGGCTGTGGTCACCGTTTCGATTGCAGGCGACGACGCAGCGCTGGTGTCGGTCGGCGAGGGGAATGGTCCGGTGAACGCGCTCGACAAGGCGCTGCGCAACGACCTGGGTCGCTATCAGAAGCACATCGAGAACGTCGAGCTTGTCGATTACAAGGTTCGCATCCTGACGCAGACGCGTGACGGTGGCACGGCGTCCGTCACGCGCGTTCTCGTCGAAAGCCTAGACATGGAAACCGGCGAGCGCTGGACCACCGTCGGCGTCTCGCCCAACATCATCGACGCCAGCTTCGAAGCACTGCTCGATAGCATCAACTACAAACTCCTGCGCGACAATGCCGCTGCAGGATGACGGCCTTCACTGCAAGCGCTGTCACCTAGACTGACGAAAGCGCTTGCGTGAGATCGGCAATGAGATCGTCAGGATGCTCAATCCCGATTGAAAGCCGGATCGTTCCTTCAGAGACGCCGATGGCTGCGCGAACGTCGGCCGGAACGCCTGAGTGGGTCGTCGAAGCGGGATGGCACGCCAGCGATTCCGTGCCGCCCAAGCTGACCGCGAGCTTGAAAATTTCCAGCCGATTCAAAAACTGAAAGGCCTGGCGCTCGCCGCCGGCAATGTCGAATGAGAATGTCGAGCCTGCGGCTTTGCATTGTGTTTTGAAGACGCGATGCTGCTTCGTTCGGGGTACGAGGAAAGCCAGATAGTGGACTTTGGCAACCGCCGGATGATCGCGCAGAAACTTGGCGACGGCCGTCGCATTTTTGTTGGAACGCTCCATGCGAAGTTCCAGCGTTTCGAGCGAACGGCCAAGCATCCAGCAGGAATGCGGATCGAGTTGTGTTCCGATCGCGCCGCGCAAAAGTTTTACGGGGCGGGTTAGGTCCGTGCTTCCCAGTACGGCGCCGGCAATGAGATCTGAATGGCCACCGACATACTTCGTCAGAGAGTAGATCGACAGGTCCGCTCCGAGCGCCAAGGGCCTTTGAAATAGCGGGCCTAAGAGCGTGTTGTCGCAAATGAGAATGGCGCGATGCCCTTGCTGCTTTGACGTTTCCTCCGCAATGCGCTTGACGAGCGCGATATCGACCAGCGTATTCAGCGGATTTGACGGCGTCTCGATCAGGAAGAGCGCAATGCGCCCCTTCGTCTGCGCAAGCGCAACGGCCGCGCGCACGCTTGCTTCATCCACGCCATTGGCAAAGCCGACCGCACGAATGCCCAATGGTTCAAGCGTCCGCGACAGAAGCGTTTCTGTCCCACCATAGAGCGGTTGCGAGTGGACGATCACGTCGCCGGGCCGCGCAAAGGTCAGCACCGTGGTCGAGATGGCGGACATTCCCGACGAGAACAAGATACACGCGTCCGCTTCCTCATAGACCGCGAGGCGTTCCTCCACGATCTCGCTGTTGGGATGATTGAAGCGCGAATAGACGAGGCCCGCCGACGTTCCTTTTGGCGGCTGCTTTCGCCCCGCAACGTAATGAAAGAAATCGCGGCCTTCTTCCGCCGATTTGAACACAAACGTCGAGGTCAGGAACACCGGCGGCTTGACCGCGCCTTCCGACAGAAGCGGGTCGTAACCGTAGCCAAGCATCAATGTTTCGGGGTGAAGTTTGTGCTTGCCGATATGGGTTTTAGACGGGCGCGGAGGAGCCATGACGTGCGGCCTCGGGTTGGCGGCCGGGATCGCAAGGCGCTTAAGATTCGCAATCCGAGACGCGATTCAACGGAAAGACAGTATGTTTGTCTTTGAGCGCGGCGGAGTCAAACGAGGCGCGATGTTTTGGAATTGCCGGTCTGCCTAAAGCGCGCGCGACAAGGCTACATCCAGCTCTTGCCGTCTTCCGCCTGGCATCCCGCGGGTGGCAGGGCGTTGGGAAAGTTCGCGTGCAGCTTATCGCAACCCCATTTGCGGATCGGCGTGGGGAGTGCGCTGTTGATCTGAATGCCCGTCTCATCATACGGGCTCGTCTTGTTCGTTACGTAACTATACCAGCGCTGACCGAAGAAAATAACGAACGCCACGATAGTGATGATGACGATACGGAGTGCTCTGCGCATGGGGGAATCCTAATTCATCTGCGAACGCCCCCGCCATGCCGCGCGAATGTGTCGAGGTCGCGACGCGGCGACGGTTGTCAGCTAAGAACGAAGCAACTCGGCCGTGCCCGGCGGTCAGCTCCCGGCGGGGAGGCGGCGCACCGACAAAAAGCTTATCCCCCCGCAATCGCGCCGACGATGAGGAACGGCTGCGTGCCGCGCACGACGTCGTCGGGCAGCGGCGTATCCGGCGCGTCGTGCGAGAGATCGCGCTGACACGCGAAGAAGCGCAGGAACGGCCGCCGTTTTTGCGTGCCCTGATCGCGGATTGTACCGCGCAGCACCGGATACGTTTTCTCCAAGGCATCGAGCAGCGACCGCTGCGTCACCGGCGCGTCGACGTCAACCGTGACTTCACCGTTGATGCTGGCGTGCTTCTTGAGATGCGACGGCAGGACGACACGGATCATGTTAGCGTTTGCACCTCGACCGAAAGCACTGGCGGCAGATCGCGCACGATGGCGCTCCACGTATCGCCGGCGTCGGCAGAACCGTAAACTTGTCCGCCCGTCGTTCCGAAATAGACGCCGCACTGATCAAGCCCATCGACGCACATCGCATCGCGCAGCACGTTCACGTAGCAATTGGACTGCGGCAGACCGTTGGTCAGCGCTTCCCAGTCATTGCCGCCCTTACGGCTCCGCCAGACCTGCAACTGGCCATCGACCGGAAAATGTTCCGCGTCGCTCTTGATAGGCACCACGTAGATCGTCTCGGGTTCGTGCGCGTGAACATCGATGACGAAACCGAAATCAGTTGGCAGGTTGCCGCTGACCTCGCGCCACGAATTGCCCGCATCATCGGAACGCATCACGTCCCAATGCTTCTGCATATAGAGCACTTCGGGCCGCGACGGATGCATGGCGATGCGATGGACGCAATGTCCGACTTCCGCTGTCGGATCGGGCATGAATTCCGATTTCAAGCCTCGATTGATCGGCCGCCACGTCGCGCCGCCGTCGTCGGTTCGAAACGCGCCCGCCGCCGAGATGGCGATGAACATGCGCTGCGGATCTTTCGGGTCGAGCAAAATAGTATGCAGGCACATGCCGCCCGCACCGGGCTGCCAATGCGGCCCCGAGCCGTGGCCGCGCAGGCCGGAAAGCTCTACCCACGATTTGCCGCCGTCCTTCGACTGAAACAGCGCCGCATCTTCCACGCCCGCATAGACCGTATCGGGATCTGCGAGTGACGGCTCGATGTGCCAGACCCGCTTGAACTCCCACGGATGCGGTGTCCCGTCATACCATTGGTGCGTGCCGGGAACGCCGTCGTAGGCGAACGAATTATCGACGGCTTCCCACGTCTTGCCGCCGTCGTCGGATCGCTGGATTTGCTGTCCGAACCAGCCGCTCGATTGCGATGCATAGATGCGGTTCGGATCGGCGGGCGAGCCTTTGAGATGGTAGATTTCCCAGCCCGCGAAATGTGGCCCGCTGACGTCCCAATTCTTGCGCGCGCCATCGGCCGTCAGAACGAATGCCCCTTTCCGCGTGCCAACCAGCAATCGAACGCTCGTCATGTCGCCTCCCGTTCTCGTTGTCCGGCGATCCGCTTTGTGGCCCCGACTGAAGGCCTTTTTCCGGTCGCCGTCCACTTCAAGACGAACGGCTGCCGTCCATTCCGACAGGGCATCGCAAAAAAGAATTGAACGACTTTTGTGATTGTCGTCTTCGGAACAGGCCCGAGCACACTGGGCGTCTTATCGGATGACGGGTGAGCAAAAAGCCCCACCGTCATCCGGCGAAGGCCGGGATCCAGACAGACCGCAGCATGCCGGATGGGGAGGCTTGACTGGGTGCCGACCTTCGTCGGCATGACGGAAGAGTTCATTACCCGCCTGCCGCGCGCGGCAGGCGGGTCGCCGCGCACCAATCAAGAAAGCGTCACCGGCGCGGTCGCCGAGACCGCAACGCCTTCGTCGTCGATCCAGGTGATCTCAATCGTGCCGGGACCGGGAACGCGCAATTGAAACGCCAGATACGGATTGGCCGAAATGCCCGGCCCGAACTCGGCGCGGAAAACCTGTTGGCCGTCGAATTTCGCAATGAACGTATTGATGATATCGCGCGGGATCGGCTTGCCGTTCTTGTCGTGTCGGTTGCCCGTTTCCATGATATGGCGGATGAGCGTCTTCACCTCGATGACGTCACCGGCCTTGATGGTATCGGGCAGCTTGATGCGGGGACCTGTGGCAGCCATCCGATCGCTCCCTAAATCCCGCAGCCGCCGATAAGCACTTTTACGCGCGTCGTCGACACCAGCATGTCACCGCTCGAAAGCTCAGCCAGCACGATCACCTCCTGCGTCTTCGCAAGCCGCATGCGGCTCTGCACAAGCGCGACGGCATTTACTGGCGACAGACGGAACGTCGCGACATGCGCATGCGGGTTCGCGGTCGAAAGAATGTGAATGGCTTTGACGTGATCGGCTTCCGTCATCGGGCTGTCGACCACAATGGTAATCGGCACGAAATTGCCGTTGTCCGCCGTCTCGGGAAGATCGACGCTGATCTTGCCGTCGATTGGCTTCGCATTGCCAACGATGCGCGCGAAATCGTCCTTGAAGTCCTGGCTAGGCACGAATGCGTCTGACGCGCTGGCGTCGGCATTCGCGCGCGCGATGAACGGCGCCAGACCAGCCGCCGCCACGCCGGCGATGAGGAACGTCCGGCGGCTCAGGACGGCAATGTCGATCCGGTCATGCACGCGAGCCTGCCTCACATCGCAGCGATTGCTGTTTTATATATAGGAATGGCGTTCGCCGGCGGGTCGCGCAACCTTACGATTTATTTTCCTGACATACCCGGCTGCCCGTGGCAAAGCTCGATCAAACGGCCGTCAAGAACGAAAAGAGGGCGCATGACAGCGCACCAAGATCGGGCCAAGACACGGATTAAGTCTGGGGGCGGGGAATGACCGGTATTACACGCCGTGAATTCAATGCATTGGCGGCGGGCGTCGGTGTTGCCGCCTTGACCGAGCTGCCGCGTCCCGCATTGGCGGCAGGTTCTGCGAAAATCGTCGTCATCGGCGGTGGACCTGGCGGCGCGGCGGTCGCCAATCGCCTCAAATCGGCCGACGCCACGCTCGATATCACGCTGATCGAGCCGAAGGTAAAATATACAACCTGTTTCTATTCGAACCTGTATCTCGGCGGCTTTCGCACTTTCAAATCCATCACGCACGATTATGAAGGCGTGAAAAAGCGCGGCATCACGGTTCTGACCGACACCGCGACGGGCATCGACACGACGGCGAAAAAGGTGACGCTCGCCAAGGGCCCGACGCTGACGTATGACCGCCTCGTCGTCGCGCCGGGCATCGATTTCAAATGGGATGCTATCGAAGGCTATTCGCCGGAAGCCGCCAAAATCATGCCCCACGCGTGGCAGGGCGGCCCGCAGACGTGGCTTCTCAAGGAAAAGCTGCTCGCGCTGCCTGACGGCGGCCTCGTCGTCATGGCCGTGCCGCAGAACCCTTACCGCTGTCCGCCGGGGCCTTATGAGCGCGCCTGCATGATCGCGCATTTCCTGAAAACGAAGAAGCCTAAAGCTCGGCTCGTGCTTTTCGACGCCAAGAAAACCTATTCCAAGCAAGCCGTGTTCGAGGAAGCCTTCAACGAGTATTACAAGGACATCGTCGAGATCAATCTGACCAACGAGATTGACGATTTCTCCGTCATCAAGGTCGATGCGAAGACAGGCGTCGTCACCACGAAAGCCGGGCGGACTGAACGCGCCGCGCTCGCCAATATCATCCCGCCGCAGAAGGCGGGCGCCATCGCTGCGAGCGCCGGCTTGACCGAGGGCGACTGGTGCCCGGTCAATCCGGAGAATTTCACGTCGACCAAGGCGAAAGATGTCTACGTGCTCGGCGATGCTGCAATTGCGAACGAAATGCCGAAATCAGCCTATTCCGCCGTTAGCCAGGCGGGCGTCGTCGTCAACGACATGATCGCCGACCTGCAGGGCAAGCCGCGTACGCCCGGCCGCTACCGCAACACCTGCTGGTCGATGCTCGCGCCCGACAACAGCGCCAAGATCGGCGGCGACTATGTGCCTGCAACCAAAGACGGAAAAGCATACCTGGAGATCAAGGACGGCTTCATCTCGAAGCCGGACGACAACGCCGAACTCCGCCGCCAGGTGAACGAGGAAAGCGCCGACTGGTATCAAACCATCGTCGAAGACCTGTTCGATGAACCGTCCCAGCAGGTGACGCTTCCCAACTTCCGCAATCCTTAAGCTTTATCGCGCAGCATCTGGCCGGGCCGAAGGGAAGGCCTATGTATCTGCAAGATTAGCGACTGCCGTACAAACGTGATTAATTAGGCTCAGAATAGACCCTGGAAGCCTTCGCGCTGGACATCTGGCGGCGGGCAACCCAAGTTGACGTATACGTCAACGGATGATAGGGCGCGCTGAGACTGATCGCCTAGCGGCAGCCCTGTTCGGGAGGCACGGAAATGGCACCCATTGTTCTGATCCTGGTGGCTTTTGCCGCTGTTCTGGCGCTGGGAATGGTACGGGCGCCCCTGTGGGGCTGGGCGGCCGCCGTCGGCGCCTGGACGCTGCTGGCGACGGATGGCCATATCGGTCTCGTCTCTTGGATCGCGTGGCTGCCGTTCGTGGCGCTGGCCGTGCTGTCGATCCCGGCCGTGCGCCGCAGCCTCATCATCGCGCCGGTCTTCGCCCAGATCCGAAAAATTCTGCCGCGCGTCTCCGACACCGAAGCGCAGGCCCTCGAAGCAGGAACCGTCGGCTTCGACGCCGAACTTTTTTCCGGCACCCCCGACTGGGACAAGCTCAAATCCGTGCCGCCGATCGAGCTGACGCCCGAAGAGCGCGCTTTCCTCGACGGCCCGACCGAAGACCTCTGCCGCATGATCGACGACTGGCAGGTGCGCCATACGCTGCACGACGTGCCGGACGAGATCTGGGATTTCGTCAAGAGGAACGGCTTCCTCGGCATGCTGATCTCGAAGGAGCACGGCGGCCTCGGATTCTCTGCGCAGGCGCAATCGCTGATCCTCGGCAAGATCGCCTCGCGCTCGCCCGACGTCGTGACGATCGTCATGGTTCCGAATTCGCTCGGGCCGGGCGAACTGATCGAGAAATATGGCACCGACGAACAGAAGCACTATTACCTGCCGCGCCTCGCCAAGGGTGAGGAAGTGCCGTGCTTCTCGCTGACCGGACCGACGTCCGGCTCCGATGCCGCCACCATGCGCGACGTGGGCTACGTCACGCGCGGCACTCACAAAGGCCAGGAGACACTCGGCATCCGCCTGTCGTGGGACAAGCGCTACATCACGCTCGGACCCAAGGCGACGCTTGTTGGCCTCGCATTCCGACTGTTCGACAAGGACAACCTGCTCGGCAAGGGCGAGGACGTCGGCATCACGCTGGCGCTGATCCCAGCCGATCATCCCGGCATCAACATTGGCCGCCGCCATCTGCCGTCCGGCGCGGCGTTCCCGAACGGCCCCAACTGGGGCAACGATGTTTTCATCCCGATGGATTGGGTCATCGGCGGCGACAAGATGGCTGGCAACGGCTGGCGCATGCTGATGGAATGCCTGTCGGCCGGACGCGCCATTTCGCTGCCGTCGTCGGGCACCGCCGGCGCCAAGATGATGCTGCGCGTGACGTCGGCTTATGCCCGTATCCGCAAGCAGTTCGGGCTTCCTGTTTCGCGCATGGAAGGCATCGAGGAAGCGCTCGTCCGCATGATCGAGACGGCTTACGTCAATGAGGCCGGTCGCGCCATGACGGCCGCGATGGTCTCACGCGGCGAGAAGCCGTCGGTCATCTCCGCGATGATGAAATATCAGACGACGGAGAAGCTCCGCCGCGCCGTCAACGACGCGATGGATATTCACGGTGGCCGCGGTATCTGCGACGGCCCCGCGAACTATCTGCAATCGGCGTATCAGATGGTTCCGGTCGGCATCACCGTCGAAGGCGCGAACATTCTCACGCGTACGCTCATCACCTTTGCGCAAGGCGCGCTGCGCTCGCACCCGTATCTCTATAAGGAAGTGCAGGCGGCCCAGAACCCCGACAAGAAACGTGGGCTCGACGATTTCGAAAACGCCTTCAACAATCACATCGCCTTTTCGCTATCGAACGCGACGGGCGCGTTCGTGCACAACGTCACCGGCGGCGCTTTCGTAAAGGCGCCGGATCACGCGCTGCGCATGTCCGACTGGTATCGCCAGCTTGGCCGCGCCAGCCGCTCCTATGCCTTCGTCGCGGATCTGACGGTCGCGCTTCTGGGCGGCGGTCTGAAGATCAAGCAGAAGATCACCGGCCGCATGGCCGACGCGCTCTCCGAGCTTTACCTGCTGTCCGCCACTTTGAAGCGCTACGAAGACGACGGCCGTCCGGAAGGTGACGAGTTGGTCGTCCAGCTGGCCGCCGAAAATGCGCTCCATCGCTTCCAGGAAGCCATGAGCGGCGTGATCGACAATTTCCCGGTTCGCTGGGCGCGGCCGCTGATGCGCGCTGTCGTCTTCCCGCTCGGCCGCCGTCGTAAGCCCGCCTCCGATACGCTGGGGCATCGGGTTGCGCGCCATGCCCTGCAGCCGGGCGAAGTCCGCGATCGCCTGACGCGCGATATCTACGTCTCGAAGGACGTCAACGACCCCACCGGTATCCTGGAAGTGACACTGGAAAAGGTGATCGCCGCCGAGCCTATCGAGAAAAAGCTCGAAAAAGCCATCCGCGACGGCGTCGTGCGCCGCTATCATGGCAACGACTGGTTTGCCGAAGCGGTCGCCAAGACTGTGATCACCGAGACGGAAGCCGAACAGCTTCGCGAGGTCGAACGGCTTGTCGCGCGTGTCATCGCGGTCGATCATTTCGATCCGGCGGAAGTAAAACCGAATTACGTGACGCTCGGCCACAACGTTCGTGGCGCCGAGAGCCTGGCAGCGGAATGACCGCTACCGCATCCTATTTGTGTTGAGGTGACGAACGATGACGGAATTTGCGGCTGAGCCGAGCATTCTCGATCTCAAGGACTGGCGTTACTGGGGCGACGGCGAGGACATTGCCTGGGCCATTTTCGATCGCGAAGGCGAAAGCATGAATTCGCTCGGCCGCCGTCCGATCGAAGAACTGGCGACGATCATCACGCGGGCTGAAGCCGATGCCGTGTCCAAGAAAATCCGCGGCCTCGTCATCATGTCGGGCAAGGATCGCGGCTTCGTCGTCGGCGCCGACATCCGCGAGTTCGAAACCTTCACCAGCGAGCAGGACGTGATCTCGGCGTTGAAGCCCGTCAACGAACTGTTTGAGCGCATCGAGAAGCTGCCTGTCCCAGTTGTCGCCGCGATCCACGGCGTTTGCGTCGGCGGCGGCCTGGAACTGATCCTCGCCTGCCACTACCGCATCGCCACCCGCGATGATGCAACTCGCGTCGGCTTCCCTGAAGTGAAGCTCGGCATCTTCCCCGGCTTCAACGGCACGGCGCGGTCGATCAAGCAAGCCGGCCCGATGGCCGCGATGCAGGCGATGCTGACGGGCGGCATGATCCGCGCGACCGTCGCGAAGGCGCAGGGCTTCCTCGATCAGCTTGTTGGCAGCCCCGGTGAATTGCACTGGGCGGCACGCAAGGCCGTTCTTCAAAACCGTAAGTCGAAATCCGCGGGCGCTGCGAAGGCGCTGCTGGCGAAATGGCCGGCGCGCGGCTTCCTCGCCGGCAAGATGCGTCAGGAGACGGCAAAGAAAGTCCGCGAGGATCACTATCCCGCGCCGTTCCGCCTGATCGACCTGTTCGAAAAATACGGCGGCGACCTCCAGACCATGAAGCGCGAAGAAACGAAAGCCTTCGCGCCGCTGATGATGTCGGACACATCGAAAAACCTTCGCCGTGTCTTCCGCCTGACCGAACTTCTGAAAGGCCAGGCCCCGCGCGGCCTGAAGTGGCGTCCGAGCCGCGTCCACGTTATCGGCGCGGGCACGATGGGCGCAGACATTGCAGGCGTTTGCGTCGCTTCCGGCATGGAAGTGACGCTGCAGGATATTTCGCCGGATCAGCTCGAAAAGGGTATCAAGGCGCAGGGCAAGCTGTTTGCAAAGAAGTTCAAGACCAAGGCGACGCGCGACGCCGCCAAGGCTCGCCTTATTGCCGATCCGGAAGGCAAGGGCGTCGCCCACGCCGACGTGATCATCGAAGCCATCATCGAGCGGCTCGACATCAAGCAGAAGCTGTTTGCCGATCTCCAAACCAGGATCAAGCCGGGCGCCGTGCTCGCAACGAACACGTCGTCGCTGAAGCTCGAAGACATCGCCGCGCCTCTCAAAGATCCCGGCCGCCTCATCGGCCTGCACTTCTTCTCGCCTGTCGCGCAAATGCCGCTGGTCGAAGTCGTGCGCGGAACGAATACGCGCGACGATGAAGTGAAGAAGGGCGCAGCCTTCGTCACAGCCATCGACAAGTTCCCGCTGATAACGAAAGACGTGCCGGGCTTCCTCGTCAACAAGGTGCTGACGCCGTACATGTTCGCCGCGATGACGCGACTGGAGCAGGGCGAGGACAAGGAGAAGATCGACGAAGCCGCACGCACCTTCGGCATGCCGATGGGACCGATTGAGTTGGCCGATAACGTCGGCCTCGATATCTGCGCCCATGTCGCGAAAATTCTTGGCCAGTCGAGCGAAGGCTCGCGCCTCGATCGCCTCGTGGCGTCCGGCCGTCTCGGCAAAAAAACGGGCGAGGGCTTCTACGTCTGGAAGGACGGCAAACCCGTCAAATCCGACAAGAAATACACCAAAGCCGAACTCGACGCGTTGGGCCGCGAACTCGTCGCGCCGATGATCGACGAAGCCCAGAAGTCGCTTGACGAGGGCGTGGTCGAAAGCGCCGATCTCGTCGATGCCGGCATGATTTTCGGCACCGGCTTCGCGCCCTTCCGCGGCGGCCCGCTGCACTACAAGAAAAACCTCGCCGCAAAAAGCCCGTCGCCCGCGACGCAAGCCGCCGCTGCTGAGTAACGAATTTCCCCACTTGACCCCTCCCACTTGCGGGGAGGGGGGCTGGGGTGGGGGTACCCGACGAACCGCGATACCTCATTCATCGCGAAAATTATCACCCCACCTCTAACCCCTCCCCGTCGAGGGGAGGGGGATTGACGGAGACACTGATGGCAAGAGAACTTCGGCGCGTTGCGGTGATCGGCGGTACTCGCATTCCGTTCTGCCGTTCGAACACGTTTTACGCCGACCAGTCGAACCTCGACATGATGGCGGGCGCATTGAACGGATTGGTCGACCGCTATGGCCTCAAGGGCCAGCACATCGACGAAGTCGTCGGCGGCGCGGTCGTCACGCACTCGAAGGATTTCAACCTCGCGCGCGAAGCGGTGCTCTCGACTAAGCTCGCTCCTTCGACACCTGGCGTCACGCTGATCCAGGCGTGCGGAACGTCGCTGCAATCGGCGCTGATGTCGGCGGCCAAGATCGCAACCGGCGAAATCGAAAGCGCTATTTCCGTCGGCTCCGACACGACGTCGGACGCACCGATCGTCTTCACGAAGAAATTTTCCAAACGCCTCATCGAAGCCCAGCAGGGTAAGTCGGCAATGGACAAGCTCAAGGCCTTCAAAGGCCTGGCGCCTGCCGAGCTTGCGCCGCAGCCACCCGCCGTCTCCGAGCCCCGTACGGGCTTGTCGATGGGTCAGCATTGCGAACTGATGGCGCAGGAATGGCATATTCCGCGCGCCGACCAGGATCAGCTCGCGTTCGAAAGCCACCGGAAGGGCGCCGCCGCCTACGACGAAGGCTACATGGATGACCTCGTCATTCCCTTCGCGGGCGTCTATCGCGACAATAACCTGCGCCCGGACATCACACTCGAAAAGCTCGCATCGCTGAAAAACGCCTTCGAGAAATCGGATCGCGGCACGCTGACGGCCGGTAACTCGACACCGCTGACAGACGGCGCGGCAAGCGTTCTGCTCGCGTCCGAAGAATGGGCGAAAGCGCGCAATCTGCCGATCCAGGCCTACATCACCTACGGGCAGCATGTCGCGAATAATTTCGTCGGCGGCGACGGCCTGCTCATGGCGCCGACCATTGCGGTCTCGAAGATGCTCGACCGGGCAGGCCTCACACTTCAAGATTTCGACTTCTACGAACTGCACGAAGCCTTCGCCGCGCAGGTGCTGTGCACGCTGAAGGCGTGGGAAGATCCCGTTTACTGCAAGCAGCATATGGGCAAGGACGCGCCGCTCGGCTCGATCGACCGCTCGAAGCTCAACGTCAAAGGTTCGTCGCTCGCATTTGGCCACCCGTTCGCCGCGACCGGCGCCCGGATCGTGGCCAACCTCGCTAAGCTGTTGTCGACCAAAGGCGGCCGCGGGCTCATTTCGGTCTGCACGGCTGGCGGCATGGGCGTGACGGCGATCATGGAATCCCCAATGACCATCGAGGCTCAGGCCGCCTGAGGCCCTGAACAGGACGAGTCGGGAAGACTCTCGCGCCCCGATGCGCTATGTCCCTCGCGGTTACTGGCGGCGAGGGAAGGGACGTATGGGCGCGAAAGACGATAGGCAACTCGAAGCGGCGCGCGCGCTCGTTCGCAGTCTGGCGGAGCGTCTGGACGTCGATGGCTGGGTGCGGCTGTGGGACGGCACGCGCCTGCCGCTCAGCAAAGCGCCGCAATCGAACTTCGAAATCTCGATCCGCGACCCTGGCGTGATCGGCGCGATCCTGCGCCGCCCATCGCTCGATTCCATCATTCGCCAATACGTCGAGAAGGGCATCGACTTTTCCGGCGGCACGCTCGTCGATTTCGGCAAGGGCCTACAGGACGGCCGCAAGGGCGTGAAGCTGAAGCCCGGCGAGATCGCGAGCCTCGCACTGAAACTCTCGCCGTTCCTGTTCGCGAAACCATCGGAGGCACGTGACGCACACGGCTTTGAGGGCGAAATTACCGGCAAGAACCGCAAGACCGCCGACAACAAGGCCTACATTCAATTTCACTACGACCTGTCGAACGATTTCTACGCGCTCTTTCTCGATCCCGAGATGGTCTACTCGTGCGCCTACTATACGGATTGGTCGAACGACATCGCACAGGCCCAGCACGACAAGCTGGAGATGATCTGCCGGAAGCTGCGTCTGAAGCCCGGCGACAGAATGCTCGACATCGGCGCGGGCTGGGGTGGCCTGCTGTGTCATGCCGTGCAGAACTTCGGCGTCACCGCACATGGCGTGACGCTTTCGGAAGAGCAGCTTGCGTTCGCACGTGACAAGGCCAAGCGTCTCGGCATTGCCGACCGCGTGACGTTCGAACTGTCGGACTATTCGAAGCTGACCGGCAAGTTCGACAAGATCGCCTCCATCGGCATGTACGAGCATATCGGACTTAAGAACATCCCGACGTATATGCAGAAGGTGCGCTCGCTTTTGAGCGACGACGGCCTGTTCCTCAATCATGCCATTTCGCGCCGTGCGCCGAAGCACAAGCCGGGCTTCTTCAAAGGTCGCATGCGACCGGAGAAGAAGGCCATCGCCAAATACATCTTTCCCGGCGGCGAACTGGACGACATCGGCCACTCGATCTCCGCCATGGAGCGCGCGGGCTTCGAAGTGCACGACGTCGAAGGCTGGCGGCTGCATTACGCGCGCACGTGCCAGCTCTGGTGCGAGCGCCTGACGGAAAACAAGGACCAGGCGATTCAGTACGTGGGTGAAGAGAAGTATCGTATCTGGGTCGCGTATCTCGCAGGCGTCAGCCTCGCGTTTTCGCGCGGCACGCTGCGGCTGTTCCAGACGCTCGCGTCGAAGTCAGCGAAACGCACGCCCATGCTCCCGCCAACCCGTGCGGACCTTTATCGCTAGCGCCGCGGGCTCGGTAGCTCCGCAACCAATCCATCGGGCATCCGCACGAGCGTCGGAATGCATCATCGGCCTAAACCAGGCCACCCGCGACAACGAGAATCTAACGCTCGCGCGCTTTCAGGTGCGCATCGCAACGCGCGCGGATTTCGTTGAGATCGGCCAGCGACCGCTCGATGTCGCGCCGTTTTGTCTCAAGATCGTCGATCGCGGCCGTCACCTTGTCGAGCAGCAATCGCGTCTGCGCCAATTGCGCAGGATCGGAATCGTAAAGCGACAGATATTCGCTGACGTCTTCAACAGTGAACCCGAGGTTTCGACCGCGCAGGATAAGAATAAGCCGCGCCCGGTCGCGCTTGGAATATTTCCGCGTCGTGCCGATCCGCTGCGGTGAGATCAAGCCGCGGCTCTCGTAAAAGCGGATGGTGCGCGTCGTGATTCCGAATTCCTTCGCCAGCGCCGAAATCGAATAGGCCGTGGCATCGCGCGGCTTCTCGCGTTGGGGCGCTTCGGGGCGCGCGAGCGGAGCGGTTTTGACCGTCATGCCGATTTGCCGCGCTGGGCTTCCTCGGCGGTCAACTCTTTCTTGGACAGCTTGCCGATCATGGTCTTCGGCAGGCTGTCGCGGAACTCAATAGCCGCTGGCATTTCGATCTTCGAGATTTTGGCTTTCAGGAATTCGAGCATCTCCGGTGCCGTCGCCGTCATACCGGCCTTCAATTTGACGAACGCCTTCGGCGCTTCGCCGCGGTAGGGGTCGGGAACGCCGATGACGGTCACTTCTTCGACGGCCGGGTGCGCATAAATCGCCTCCTCCACGCGCCGCGGATAAACGTTGAAGCCCGAGCAGATGATGAGATCCTTGATGCGGTCGACGATGGCGAAATAGCCGTTCTCGTCCATCACCGCGACGTCGCCGGTTCGCAAAAAGTCGCCGACGAACTGCTTCGCGGTTTCCTCCGGGCGCTTCCAGTAGCCCTTCATGACCTGCGGCCCTTTGGCGCAAAGTTCGCCGCGCTCGCCCTGCGCAACCTCTTTCGTCGGGTCATCCAGACTTCGCAGCGAAATCATGGTGCCTGGAAGCGGCATGCCGATGGAGCCCGAAACCGGCTCGCCGTCCAGCGGATTGGCCGTCAGGACCGGCGACGTCTCGGAAAGCCCGTAGCCTTCCACGACCTTTGTCGAGCCGGCCGCCATCGCCTCGAATTTGAGTTTCGTCTCAAGCGGCAGCGGTGCGCCGCCCGAAAGGCAGAATTTGAGCGACGAAAGATTGTACGATTTGATGTGCTCGAAATTGAGCATCGCCGTCAGAATCGTCGGCACGACTGGCATCATCGTCGGCTTTTCGCTGTTGATCAGCTTCAGCGTCTCGATCAGCTGGAAGCGGGGAATGAGCACGATTTTCGCTGCCAGCTCGATGCCGACCGTCATGACGACCGTCATGGCGAACACGTGAAACAGCGGCAGGGCGCCCAGCACGCACTCCTCGCCGGGCTTCAGGACCGTGCCCCAGGCCACGACCTGCTTCGTATTGGCGACGATGTTGGCGTGCGTGAGCATGGCGCCCTTGGGCGTGCCGGTCGTGCCGCCGGTGTACTGCAGAACGGCGATATCATTGTCGGGATCGATGGCAACCGACGAAAACGGAGTTCGCGTCGCGGCCAGCTCGAGGCCATCGACCACCCGCGCCGCACTTGGCGAGCGTGTGACGTTGGCGATGTCCTTGCGCTTGAAAATCCGGAACAGCACAGATTTCAGCGGCGAAAGCACGCTGGCGAACGGCACGACGACGGCGCGCGAAATGACGCTCGCCTGCAGCAAAGCCTCGATCTTGGTGAACAGCAGAGCCAGATCATGGGTAACCATGATCTCCGTCTCGCTGTCCCTGGCCTGGAACGTCAGCTCTTCGACAGTATAAAGAGGATTGAAGTTGACGACGGTTCCACCCGCTTTGAGTATCCCAAAATAATACACAATAAAAGTCGGGGTATTTGGCAGAAAAAGCCCGACTTTGGTGCCCCGTTTTACTCCGATCCGTTGCAAGCCGGCAGCCACACGGTCGACCTCGGCCGCTAGATCCGAATAGGACGTGGAGCGGCCCAGAAAGCCGATAGCGGGGTTTTGCGGATAGCGGGCAGCAGCCTCGTCCAGCAGTCCGGGCACGGTCCCCTTGGGGATTGGCATGCGCCAATCGATGCCTGCCGGGTAATGATCGACCCACCGGGGCGACATCTGGGACACAGGTGAGGTGGCTTCTGCTGTCATGGTCTGTCCGGTCACTCGATTTTATTTTATCCGGATCGCGTTGACCTTCGCTGAAGATGTCTTAAACCGTGCAGTAACCAGCAAGGGACGCGCGAATATTAGACAATTTTCGGCGGCCAACGCTAGCGCTTGATCGCTCATGTAAACACCTGTCGATGAGGCAGCGAGCGGTCGAGGTCGGCGACGAGGGGGCAAGCGCGACGGTCCGTACCTAGACTTCGCGGTTGTTTAAGGATAAGTGACCCCCCCGCTTGCTGATCAAGGGCTCTTGATTTAGTAGATGCCAAGCAAAACTGGCCCGTCGCAGGGATTGCGAGGGTGGGAGAGGCCGATGGACGAAGTCGCGACTAAGGTTATTGAAATCCTCAAGAAGCATATGAAGGAGCCGCGCGACGATATCTCGCTCGACACCCAGCTTACAGATCTCAAGATCGAGTCACTTGATCTTGCTATGATCGTTTTCGACATTGAAGATGGCTTCGGGATTGAGATCCCATACAACGCCAATGAAGAAGTCGAAGCGTTCAAGACTGTCGGCTCAGTCGTTGATCGCGTGAAGTCGTTGATTGCCGAAAAGCAGGCTTCCGCAGCCAAGGCTTGATGGCCGCGAGCGATCTTCTGTCGAAATTAAATATGTGAAGGCCGGAACCCCCTACGGGGGGTTTCCGCGCATTCGCTAGGCAAGAAAGATTGATGATGTCGAATAGTAAGCCGGGACGCCGTGTCGTCGTCACGGGTCTCGGAGTCGTAACTCCGATCGGGCAGAACGTTCCCGATTTCTGGGCTGGCATTAAGGCCGGCAAATCGGGTGTCAGTGAACTGGAAGGCTTTCCAGTCGACGATCTCAAAATTCTGATCGCCGCTCAGATCAAAGGATTCGATCCCAAGCAGCGCCTGAAGCACTTCAAGCGCGACCGGATCATCACCCTCGCTGACCGCTATTCCTGGTTCGCCGCCGCTGCTGCGGATGAAGCCGTGAAGATGGCAGGCCTCGAAATGCCGCTCGTCGATCCGTATCGCGCGGCGTGCATCATCGGTTCGGGTGCCGGCGGTCTGACGACGTTTGAGACCGCCTATCGCGATCTCTTCATTCACAACAAGCGCGCAACGCACCCGCTGACGCTTCTGCGTATCATCGGTTCGTCGGCTGCGGCCCACGTTGGCATCGAATTCGGCGTCAAAGGTCCGACATTCGCAACCTGCTCGGCCTGCTCGACAGCAACGCACGCCATCGGCATCGGCCGCGATTACATTCGTGACGGCATGGTCGACGTCGCACTCGTCGGAGCGTCCGAATCCGTCATCAACTACGGCACGATGAAAGCCTGGCAGGCGCTGCACGTGCTCTCCCCCGAAGGCTGCTTCCCGTTCGCGAAGAAGCGTAACGGTACGGTTCTCGCCGATGGCGCGGGCGTTCTCGTGCTCGAAAGCCTCGAACATGCCCAGGCCCGCGGCGCGACGATCCTCGCCGAACTCTGCGGCTATGGCATGGCGTCCGACAGCCAGGACATGGTGAAGCCGACCGTCGAAGGCCCGAGCGTTGCCATGAAGGATGCGCTCGCAGATGCCGGCATCACGCCCGAGCAGATTGACTATCTGAACGCGCACGGCACGGCGACCGCCGACAACGATCTCAACGAGACGAAGGCGATCAAGAACGTCTTCGGCGATTACGCCTACAAGCTCGCCATTTCGTCGACGAAGTCGATGCACGGCCATCCGCTCGGTGCGGGCGGCGGTATCGAAGCCGTCGCGACGATCATGGCGATGCGCGAAAACTGGGCGCCGCCGACTATTGGTCTCGATGAGCCCGGCGAAGGCTGCGATCTCGACTATATCCCGAACGTCGGCCGCGAAATGAAGCTCGGCTATACGATGTCGAACTCGCTCGCGTTCGGCGGCTTGAACACCTCGCTGGTGTTCGGACCCGCGCCGAAGTGATCGCATTGCAATTCGGCCGTTGCCAAATGACGTCAGGCGCGGCCGTCTTTCGCAATCGCAATAACCACATTGCGCTGCGCAAACGGCAGATCCTGCGCGATTTTCATGCGCGCAGGACATTATGTTCGCTTTCGAGACCCGTAAAAAGCTTGATGGCGACGGTTCTCGATGAGAGACTTCCCCATTGCGGCCGTATTCTCGTCCCGGTCGCGAAGCGCTGATCGGGATTTGTGCGGTATGCGAAAGATCGTGATCCGGGCCGGGAGTGTTGCCATTCGCGCAAGGCTGCTCGACACGCCCACCGCCGAACGGATATGGGCCGCACTGCCCATCGAGTCTGCGGCGCGGACTTGGGGCGGCGAAATCTATTTCGACGCTCCGGTCAGTTCAGCAGCCGAGCCTGATGCCCGTGTCACCGTCAAAGCCGGTGACATTGTTTTTTGGCCGGAAGGCGACGCAATTTCTATCGGCTTCGGTCCAACGCCGCTATCGCGGACACGCGGTGAAATCCGTTTAGCCGGACCCTGCAATGTCTGGGCGGAAGCGCTTGATGATGTCCGTCAGCTTAAGTCGGTACATTCCGGCGTCGTCATCTCCGTCAGCGAAGCCGAATGCTGACGCCGCTATTCCTCGTGAGTTGCTGACGTGCTCCGGTCTGGTTCCGCGATTTTGCGATCGGTTGCCTGCATCGACGATCTCCGGCGCTTGGCGCACCAGCGCGTTCCGAGCGACTTCATGGGTTATTACGAATCGGGCTCGTATTCCGAAACGACGCTCGCCGCTAATCTTCGCGATCTTCAGAACATCAAGATCCGCCAGCGCGTCTTGGCGGGCGCTGCCAATCGCAATCAAATCCAGACGGTGCTCGGTGAGACGCAGCCTTTGCCGCTCGTGTTGGGGCCGGTTGGCCTCAGCGGCATGGCCTATCGTGACGGCGAGATCGCTGCGGCACGGGCCGCCGAGAAGGCTGGTATTCCCTACACGCTGAGCACGCTCTCGATCTGCTCCATTGAAGACGTGGCCGAAGCCGTGTCGAAGCCGTTCTGGTTTCAGCTCTACTTCATGAAGGATCGCGGCTTCGTCGCCGATCTCATTGCGCGTGCGCGTAAGGCGAATTGCAGCGCATTGGTTTTGACGGTCGATCTTCAGGTGCTCGGCCAACGTCATCGCGACGTGCGCAGCGGCATGACCGTTCCACCACGCATCAAGCTCAGCACGATTGGTCGCATCGCGTCGAAACCCGCCTGGATCGCGAACGTGCTGATGGGCAAGCGCAAGACCTTCGGCAACGTCGCCGGGCGCATTCCCGGCACCGAAAATCTTCTCTCCTACATGGACTGGATCAACAGCCAGTTCGACCAAGCGCTGTCGTGGGACGACGTCGCCTGGATTCGTGAGCAATGGCCCGGCAAGCTCATCATCAAAAGCATCATGGACGCCGACGATGCGCGGATGGCCGTCAAAAGCGGTGCGTCGGCGATCGTCGTTTCCAACCACGGTGGCCGCCAGCTCGATGGCGCGGCCTCGTCGATCTCGATGTTGCCGCGCATCATCGATGCCGTCGGCGACGACGTGGAAGTGCATTTCGATGGCGGCATTCGCTCCGGCCAGGACGTGTTCCGCGCCCTCGCTCTTGGTGCTCGCGCATGTTGGCTGGGCCGCAGCTATCTTTATGGGCTTTGCGCGGCAGGCGAAACAGGTGTGACCAAAGCTATTGATCTCATCGCCAAGGAACTCGATGTCACGATGGCGCTTGCGGGTGTTCGCACCATCGACCAGATCTCGCGTGATTGTCTCGAAAACTGATTGACCGTCATTCCAGGCGCTGCAGGTTGCGCAGCACGGGAAAGAGCTTCATCCAGACCAGCGCCACCGCAATCGTACCGAGCCCGCCGAGAACGGCCGCGGGGACCGCGCCGAGCAAAGCCGCCGTCATTCCGCTCTCGAATTCACCCAGCTGGTTCGAGGCGTTGATGAACAGGAAGTTTACCGCACCCACGCGCCCGCGCATGTCGTCGGGTGTTGCCAGCTGCACCAGCGACACGCGAATGACGACGCTGATCGTATCGGCCGCACCCATCACGGCGAGGGCGAGAACCGATAGCCAAACCTCCTTCGAAAGCGCGAACACGACGGTCGCAATCCCGAACACGATCACAGCTTGGAACATGCGCATACCGACGTGCTTTGTAATCGCATAGTGCGCCAGAATGCCGGTCATCATTAATGCGCCGACGGCCTGCGCACCGCGCAGCATGCCGAGGCCCCACGGTCCGGTGTGCAGGATGTCGCGCGCATAAATCGGCAGCAATGCCGACGCGCCGCCCAGTAACACCGCGAAGAGATCGAGCGAGATCGTGCCAAGGATCGCCGGATTGTTTCTGACGAAATGCGCCCCAGCAAACAGCGCGCCGGCGGTCGGCGATTCGCGCGGCGCGACCGGCCGGTCGAGTACGATGGCGCCATTAAGCACTGACGCAACAATCCAGAACACGGTCATGATGACGTAAGGCACGGCAGGCGAAATGCCATAGGCGAGGCCGCCGATTGCGGGGCCGCTGATCGCCGCGAACTGAAAAACGCCGGTCGAGAGCGCCGTCGCCTTCTGCAGTAAGCCGTTCGGCGCAACGCCCGGAAGCAGCGCCGCCGTCGCTGGACTTTCGAATGCGCCCGCGACGCCGAACACGGCGACAGCCACGAAGATCTGCGGCACCGTAATCCAGCCCTGGTAGCTGCCCCAAGCCAGAAAAACCGCCGCCGTCGCCTCGACGATCTGGCAAAGCTGAATGACGCGCTTGCGGTCGTACCGGTCGGAAGCGTGCCCGGCCACGAACACCAGAATGGCCGTCGGCAGGAACTGCACGAGGCCGACCATGCCGAGGTCGAATGCGCTGCTCGTCAGCGCATAGACCTGCCAGCCGACCGCAACGGTCAAAATCTGCGAAGCGAATTTCGAAAAACCGCGCCCCCACAGGAAGTACTGCAGCGGCGAATGGCGCCAAAGCGTTTGCGGTTCGGTTTGCGAGGATTGCGTGTCCATCAGGCGGCGGGTGCCGTCTCCTTAAAGCGGATTGCCGCTGTTTGCCCAAACCGAAACGCGCGAGCCATCGCCGACGTTTCGGAGCCGCTTCTGGAAGGCAAATACGGCCGATTTGTTGAGGTATCAAATGGGCGTGGGCGGATTGTATTTATCCAAATCTTCTATGGGCTTGCGTGGCGAACATGCACCAAAGACTCAATAATCCACAGTCTCCCGCACCGAGCCTTAGAGCAATGTGCCGAATCGGCTAACTGAACATAGGTCAGGAGCGTCTGGACGTCGATGCGCCCGACAATTGGAATACCGAAATTGGAATGATGACGCAGATGGCAGATCGGACAAGTGGCGCCTCTTTCTCTCGGACGCCGCGCCTGCCGCGGTCCCTGTCACTCCCCGCTGCCGCAGTTGTGCCCTTCCTCACGCTGGCAATGCTGCCCGCGACTGCTTCTGCGCAGAACCTCATCCAAAACCCAGGCTTCGAAGACCTCGCGTCTCCACCGTATATGGTTCCTTCTCCATGGGTGGTCGAAAGCGGCCTCGTCGATATTTGGCCTGACGGCCAGGATGGTATCCGGGCTCACAGCGGCAGCTATTTCGCCAATCCTTGGAGCGGTGGCGGCGTCCTCACGCAGGATGTCTCCCTGACCAAAAGCGGCAAATACCAGTTCCAGTTCTATTATGCGGTCCAGGCGGGCCAGACGTGGGCACTGACAGCCAAGGTTGACGGTATTACGGTCTTCACAAAATCGGACATCACCAACACGACGATGGAAAGCGCGACGTCAGTGGTGAAACTGAATGCCGGTTCAGTTCAGGTGTTGTTCGACGCTGTAGCCATTAGTGGTTACGAATTCGCCATCGACGATGTGAGTCTGATCTACCTCGGACCGGATGCGCTGTCTTTCGCATCCCTCAACCGCAATCAGACCGCCATCGTCACCTCTATCAATTCGGCGATGGAAGCGGGTGCAGTTCCGGCGGTTACCGATGCATTGGCGAGCGCGCCGGATCAGCAATCGCTGGCCGTCGCCCTCAATCAATTGTCGCCTGAGATCTATAACTACGGCCTGATCGAAACGCTCTACGGCAGCCAGCAGTTCGCCAACGATCTGATGAGCTGCAAGGTCGCCGGGCAGCAGGGCGTGTCAATCGCGCGCGAAGGCCAGTGTCTGTGGGTCCGTGCCCGTGCGCGCTTCTCCGATTTCGACCGCACATCCGAAGACATCGGCGCGCATGCGACGACGGGCTCGTTCTCTGCAGGCGGTCAGATTGCACTCGCGCCGGATTGGCGGCTCGGTTTCGCTGCCGGCTACGATAGCGTTTCCCTTTCGAGCGGTGTCGCAACGAGCGAAGGCGACCGCGCCAACGTCGGCGGCATCATCAAATACAATCCTGGCCAGTGGCTGTTTGCAGCGGGCGTTACGGGCGGCTGGAGCACTTCTGACACCGACCGTACCATGCTGTTCGGTGACTTCAGCAGCGCGGCGCATTCCAAAAACGATATCAACTACGTGTCGGGCCAGTTGCACGCTGGCTATTCTTTCCAACACGACAACTATTATGTGAAGCCGCTGGTCGATGCAGCGATCACCAATGTCTCGCTCAATGGCTTCACGGAAAATGACGGCAGCGGAGCGGCGCTGGCGGTTGCTGGAAAAAGCGATACGGTTGTCAGCGTGTCGCCGGGCATCGAATTCGGCAGCGAGAAGAACGTCCACGATTTCGTAACGATCCGTCCGTTCGTAAGGGCCGGTCTGACGTGGCAGGACACGGATCAGTTTCTTCTCAGCGCCAATTTTGCCGACGCGCCAGACGTTGCTGGCTTCACGACGGCCACCAAGCTCGATACACTCTTTGCGGATGTGAGCGCTGGCGTTGATCTCATCAATATGCACGGCGCAACGCTGAGCCTGCAGTACGACGGCCATTACGCCGAAGATACGAGCCTCAGCAGCATCAGCGTCAAAGGCAGTGCGCGGTTTTAAGCGCACTGCCTTCAATGTCCTGACGCTCAATGCCTCCGCTCAAGCAGGCGTGAAGCCGTACTTTTCGAAAATCTTCAGTGCCGAAGGTGAGTGGATAAAGTCGAGCCACATCTTGGCCGCTTCCGGGTGGGCGGCGCCCTTGACCATCGCTCCGGCGTAAGTCGCAGTTGTGTTCTGATCCGCCGGAATGACGACGTTCGTAATCGGGTTTCCGACCTGCTCCTGGAACATCGCTTCCGACAGCCACGTCACTCCGGCATCGACGTGACCCTGCATCAGGAACAGTGGCGTCTGCCGGTGATGGATGTGCGTTAAAATCGTGCCGCCGTCGGCGACCTTCGTTTCGTAGACTTCCTTTTCGAGCGCCTCGCCGCCAGCTTTTTTCAGAGACGCCTTGATCTGCCGCGCCACGCCCTCGAATTCCGGGTTCGGCATTGCAATACGCAGGCCGGCCCGGCCGAGATCCGCAAGCCCAGAGACGTGTCCAGGATTGTCCTTGGGGACCATGATCGTCAGCGTGTTCTTGACGTAAGGAACCGGAGGACCCGCCAGCGTGCCGTCATCGACGAGCCGCTTGACGGCAACAAGTCCGGCGAAATACGCATCCGGTTTTGCAGTCCACGTCATGTTTCCCGAGGTTACGACGCCGTGCGCCTTGATTTGATGCACGAGAAGCCCCGGCGGCAGCGTCTCCCAATAGATCCGGCCTTTGAATTCCGGATGCGCTTTCTCGAACTCATCCACCAGTGGCGCCATGGCGAAGAAGTAGTTGCCGCCGACGTAGAGCACGAGCTTGGGATCGGTGACGCTGCCGTGGAAATCAGCAAGGTTATCGACCTGCGGTACGGTGAATTCGAAGCCGCGGTCGGTCGCGTCGTTGTTGAAGCCGTGCTGCCAAGGCGGGAAAATATTCGGCGCGTTTTGCTCGGCGCTCTGTGCTGAAATTGCTCCCAGAGTCACTGTTCCGGCGATGGCCGCGCCGAAAACCGCTTTAACGATGGAATTAGCGCGCATAGTGGAACCCCGCCTGCTGCAGTTCAGGAAGTGTCGCGACGGCGCCGGGAATCAGAACCACGCCGGGGATCAGATGGTTCGTTAGCTCGGCTGCGAGCGCATCGACTTCAAGCTTGTCGGGATTGACGCCTTTTTCGTGCAGCTTGGTCGCCTGCTCCCAGATGGCGTTGTGGCACGACATGAAAACGGCGCCGCGCCTTTGCAGGGCCGGGATCGAGTTGTTCAGCGGGGAGAACACGCCCGTCGGGCTTTCATAGTCGGCAGGATTGGCGGACGCTGCAGGCTTATCGACGATCAGTGTATTCTTCTCGAAGCCTTTGCCGACGATCTTCGCAAACTGATATTTGTCCCACATCGCCTGATCGTAGAGCGCGTAATGCGCCGAGCCGTGCGTTGCTGAAACGACCAGAAAATCCGGATGCTTGAATGACCAGATCTGCGCATTGATGGAATTGCGCATCACATTGAGCCAAGGGCCTGCGATGTCCGTCACGTCCCAGGCCTGCTTGGTGACGGGCTTGTAGGCGAGGACTTCCTTCAGAGCCTCGTCATCCCATTGATCGGAATGATCGAGAATCATCGGCACGGTTTTGAAGTCACGGCGGCGCGGTGTTTTGGCGAGCCTGTCGGTGAGGTCTGCGAGAGCCGACGCGCCCGCTGGAATGTCATGGGCTGCAGCGGCGTCGGCTTCGCGTGTGAAGCCTCCGACTGAGGCCGCAGCTAGCGCCAGGCCGAATGCCTGTAACGCCTGTCGTCTGCCGGTCATGGTCATTTTCAACTCCGGGTCTTCATGTGAGGCCACTCGGAGCGCGAACGCGCCGAAGGGCTGGGGGAGCTAGTGCTTCGCGTCGTCCTTGAGCTTTTTGTCGGCGTCGATGATCGGCCCGAACGGCCCAAGCTTGTGCTCGCTCTCCGGCAGATCGTCCGCATAAGGCCCATATGGCGTGTCGATAGGCTTCTGCAGCCGGTTCGGGAAGTCGCGACCGAGATGCGCTTTTTGCGGCCGAGGTTGCGTGTCGATGTAGGCGGCGACGTCCCACGCATCCTCAGGCTTCAGCGTTGGATTTTTCCACGTCGTACCCGCCGGCATATTGTTGTGAATGAAGTTGGCGGCGTCGATCAGCCTGTCCATGCCGGCGCCGTCGTTGTAGCTGTCAGGCCCCCAGAGCGGCGGGAAGATATAGCCCTTTGCATCGCCGACTTTGCCGACGCGCTGGCCCAGGCCGTCGGCGCCGTGACAAGCGGCGCACATGTTCGCGTAGATCGTCTTGCCGCGGACGGGATCGGCGGCGCGATTGAGTTCGGGCATAGCGCCGGTGCCGCGCCCGAACGTTTTTGCGCCAACCGGAATGCCATCTGACAAAAACCTCAGATAGGAGAGCATGGCGATCATTTCCGGTCCGTCCTCGGGAAGAGCTTTGCCGTTCATGCTGCGCTGCATACAGCCTTGAATGCGATCTTCCATCGAGCCGACGCTGCCCGACCGCTTTCGATAATTCGGAAAATCGGCATAAACGCCGACCAGTGCCAATCCGAACTGCTTAGTGCCGGCATTGATATGGCAGCTTTGGCAATTGAGGTTGTTGCCGGCGAAACGGTGCGCCGGATCTTTGACTTCGGGGCCGATTAGCGAGGATGTTTTGGCGATGAGATCGCGACCATAACGTACGGTGCGGCCCCAATCATTATCCGGCAGCTTGTCGATGTCCGGTACGACCCAAGGCGTTTGATGGTCCTTGGTTGGCGCAGGCGCCGCGCTGTCGGCGCGGCACATCTGCGATGTCGATAGAGCGATGAGCACCGCTACGAGGCCCAAAACTGCGTTGCTGGAACGGGGCATGTCGAAAAGTCCCAAAATGGCCATTGGAGTGAGCACCAACCGTGAGAGATGACACCTGCGCTGTCAGAAAGATCGGCGATTATTCCGCCGTATTCCAATTCGAAGTGATGATTGTTTTAAATTAACGATCAGATTAATCGCCAGCCGTGCAGACCAATTGAAACCACGGCCGCTCAGCATCTGCCGCCCGCGCTGAACTGAGCGTGACACCATGAGGTGTCGGTGCGGCGCAACTCTATTGTTCGATTTTCTTCGTGGCGGCCGGTTGGTTGCAAGCTAAGAAAGCGGTGACCGGGCGCATCGTCTGAGGCTGATCCAGTCCACCGATCGCAGGCTGAAATGGAACCATCAAGAGAGGACTGCATGAGCGATATTATTTTCAAGGCCGGTGAGGCGACTGTACTCGCAGCTCCGGGTCAGTACACTGATGCTATGCCCGAGGTGCTGATCGGTTCGGTCAACGGCCCGGTGGGGCATGCATTCGCCAGCATGATGGGTCAGAGCGTCGGCCACACCCGGTTTTTCGCAATACGCGATCTCAACCAAATGGCGCGTCCGGCCACCATGATGACGACGAAGGTGACAATCGCCTCCGGCGAGTATGTCGAACTGCTCGGCGGTGTCGTGCAGGCCGCGATCGCTGATGCGGTCGTCGATAGTGTCGCTGAGGGAATTATTCCGAAGGCGATCGTCGATGAGATCTGCATCGTCGTGACGATCTGGCTGGACCCGCGCTGCGCCGAGCACGCCGAACTCGACAAGAAAGATCTCTACAATACGAACTACAAGGCTATGAAGCTGGCGATCGAACGCGCCCTGAAGAGCGAGCCGTCGATCGATGAGCTGATCAAGAATCGCAAGACCATCAAGCACTACGCTTTGGACGGCGTCATCGACTACTGACGCACAACGTCAGCTCTCCACCACTTAAACGACGGAGCCGTGCGATCATCCGCGCGCTCCGTCGATGGGGGTGCTGACAGATGCATCAGAAGGGAAATTCAGCAGACGCGTAATTGGTCGAGGTGAGAGGAGAACCTCGAACCGAAACCATCACGCGCAGGGGCGGTGTGACGGCTGCGCGCAAAAAATGTGGTGGGCCCGCCAGGACTCGAACCTGGAACCAGACGGTTATGAGCCGTCAGCTCTAACCATTGAGCTACGGGCCCACGCGGTGCTTCTCATACCAGATGTTCGCCGGGCGGACAGCCTCAACGACGATTTTGTGTCAGGCATTCTGTCGCCGCCCGGCAAGCGCTAGCGAGGCTATTTCGTCCGGTTCCGGGCGCCCCGTTTGCCGTAGCGCTCATCGTACGTCTGCCCCGTCGCGATCCGGTAGGCCGTGTTCCGCCCCGCCCGGAAATAGCGCTGCAACGCCCGCCGCAATGTCCAGGCCGGACGCGTCTGATCGTGAATGCTGTCGTGCACGACGACGGCGTCGGTCGGCGCGTCATGCAACTCAATTCCGGCATACTTGAGCGGGAGCGTGCCGACGGCATAGCGTTCGGGGCTGTCGCCCATCACCTCGATCAGAATTGCTTCCGCGGAGTCTCCCTTACCGGCGTATTGGCATCCCGCCTCCCAGGCGGCAATGAACGCATCTGCGCCGGCCGTGGGTCGAAGCAGCAGCACGCGCGTCGTGGGCTTCAAGGCGCGCCGCGTTGTGCCAAGCGCCGTGCCCTTCGTCCGCATGGCAAGATCGCCGGGCGATTGCAGGATGCCGCTAATGTCGCCGCGGACGGTGCAATCGACGTCCATGAAAATCAGCGGCCGGTCCGGATAGTTGCGGCGTGCATCCGCCATGACCGTCGGCTTCTGCCGCGTCTGCGAATACCAACTGTCGCCAAGAACAGGGCGCGCATAGAGATGGTGCGAGATGCGATGCTGGATGAGATTTTTAGAGAACGCCGACGCCGCGGGTTCGTAATTGGGCGTGAAAAAACCGATCACCACGAAATCCGCGCCGAACGATTGGCGAATATCGTCTCCATGGTTTCTGATGTCACTGTCTGCGCGCGGCTTGGTATCGACCATTCTGACCGTCTCGGAGTCCTTGGGAAGCCATGAACGCCGCCCGGTCCGGCCCAATGGCTACAAATGCTATAGCAGGAGATCTGGGCGTCGCAAGGCGGCGAGCCCCGCTTTGCAACGGCCAGCGACGTGTCATTCATCCGAACGACAGTATTTCGCCTTCATTTGTCCTCGAAACGACTATAGCCAGCGAGGAAAAACTGGCGGAGACACCCATGCTTAGCGCTTTGCGTCCTCGAGATATTGTTTCGGCTCTCGCAATCGGCGGCATAGTCGCGCTGCTGATGTTCTCGCCCGCCATGGCGCGCGCGGACGATAAACCATTGGAACGGACAATTACCGTCTCGGCGACAGGCACGGCCGAGGCAGAGCCTGATCGCGCGCGCATCACGTCCGGCGTTTCGACGGAAGCCGAGACCGCGCGTGACGCGTTAACGAAGAACAGCGAGACGATGACGAAGATCATCGACGAGCTGAAAGGCAAAGGCATCAACCCGAAAGATATCCAGACGGCTTCGTTCAACGTCGAGCCGGTGATGGACTATAAAGAGGGCCAGCCACCGAAGGTGCGCGGCTATCGCGTCGGCAATCAGGTGATCGTTCTGGTTCGCAAGCTCGATCAGCTAGGCGAGATCCTCGACAATGTCGTGAGCGCAGGCGCCAACCAGATTCAGGGCCTCGCCTTCGAGGTGTCGAAAGAAGATGCTCTGAAGGACGACGCGCGCAAGGAAGCCGTCGCCAATGCGCTGCGCCGTGCCAAGCTTCTCGCCGCAGCTGCGGGTGCCGACGTCGGCGACGTGATACAGATTTCGGAAGAGACCTCGTCGAACGGCCCGGTGATGTACGCACCGCGGCTCGCGAAAGCTGCCACGTCCTCGGTGCCCATCGAAGCCGGCACCAGCACGCTCGAAGCGCGTGTGACGATCACCTGGGCATTGAAGTAAGAAATCGGCTTCCGGCCGGCTCCCCGGAGGGGAGTCGGAAGCCGAAACAAAAAAGCTTCTGGCTCGACGAAGGAAGAGTCGGAAGCCGAAACTAAATCAGCTTCACGACTTCGACGTCGACTTTTGGCGTCGGAGCGCCGGGCTGCACCGACCAATCGCCGAAATTGTGCATCTCGGCCGAAACGCGCAAATGCGTAAGCCGCGCAATGTCGATATCGGCGACGACCCACTCGGCCGCGTTGAGCGTGCCTTGCGCAAGCACGCCCGTATCGGAAATGCCATGCTCGGACGGCACGTAAATGCCGGCTGCACCGGCATTGAAGTCGACAGCCGGAGACCACGGCGCATCGCCGACGGTTGGGCTCTGCACGGCCGCAATGGTGTTTTCGAGCGCGCGCGCCATCGAGCCGGTGCGCACCCGGTGATAACCCGAGACGCGCTCCGTGCATGACGGCACAAGCAACACTTGCGCGCCAGCTTCCGCCATCGCGCGAGAGATCAGCGGGAATTCGCTATCGTAGCAGATCGCGATGCCGAACGTGCCGATCGACGTCTCGAACACGCGCACCGTCTTCCCCGCCGTCACGCCCCAGTTCTTTTCGAACGGCGTCATGACGAGCTTTTCCTGCACGCCGACCGAACCCTTCGGCGTGACGAGCTGCGCCGAGTTGACGAACAACCCGTCTGCGGTCTTCTCAGGTCCCGAGCCGACGAGGATATGCACCTTGTGCTTCTTGGCGAGATCGACGTGAAACTGAACGCGCGCGTCCTTGATCTCTGCCACCTTGGCAAGCGTCGCCTGCAGGTCGCTATAGACCTCCGGACCGAAGCACGCCGCCTGCTCGATCGCCGCGTACTCCGGAAAGACCAGAAGCTCTGCGCCCGTCGCTGCGCCATTCTTCACCCAAAGCGCGATCTTCTCTTCCCATTCGGCAAGCGTCTTCGGCTGGCCGATCGGGTACTGAGAGCTCGCAACTTTGAGTGTCTTCTTGGCGGTCATCGCGTCCTCACGTTTGCGGCTTCCGGCCGGCTTCCCCACAGGGGAGTCGGAAGCCGCAACGAAATAATGGCTTCCGGCCGGCTCCCCGCAGGGGAGTCGGAAGTCGCAAACTTATAGTTTCTTCATCCAGAATTGCATGTCGTGGGTCGTTTCGGCGGTCTGGTCGATATCCTGCCAGTCGTAGGTGGCGACGATGCCGTCGACCGGTTCATAGCCGCGCTTTCTCCAGAACGGATCAAGTGGGGCGTAATCCGCCGGTTTCAACGGATGGTCTTCAGGCCGAACGACGCGGCAGAACGACGAGTATTCAAAGCCGCCGAGCTTCTTCGCCTGCGCCTCGCGTCCGTCGAAGAACGCATGGCCGAGGCCGTGGCCGCGATGGCTTTTGAGCAGCACGCTCTCGCCGCAATAGAAGATCTTGGAGATGTCGTAGCCCGCTTTCTTGAACGGTTCGCCGAACTCGTCGGCATGCTCGATCATCGGCGCGCCGGTCGAAGCGCCCACCATCTGATCTCCGTCATAGGCGCAGACGACGACCGCGCCTTTCGCCTTGGCGAACTTCTCAAGATACTTCTGCTCGTATTCGAGCGTGCCTTCGTAGAGATAAGGCCAGTCCCGAAAGACGATCATGCGCAGGCGGCTGAGATCGGACAGGACCGGAAGGATATCCGCTCCTGTCACCGATTTGACCTCGAGCTTCTTCTTTTCGTCAGCGGCCATTCGCTCTCTAGTCCTTAGCCTGCGACCTGTGCGATCCAGTCGGTCAGATTGTAATAGGTGGTGACGCGCGCAATCTTGCCGTCGCGGATGGCGAAGAACGTGCCGGCCGGGAGAACATACTTCTGGCCGACCGCGTCGGGCAGACCTTCTTCCGTGTTCTTGTAAATGCCGTGCACGTTGAATTCGGCGGAAGCGCGCGTTGCGTCCTTCGACACCATGACGACGATGTCTTTCAGCTCTTCCTTGTAGTTGTGCGTCATGCGCGCATTGAAGGCGCGGAACTTCTCGATGCCCTGACGGCGCTCGCCCTGGTTGACGTCGTGAATGACGTCGTCGGTCAGAAATTTGAGCATCGCGTCGGTATCGCCGCGGTTGAAAGCCTCATAGTAGTCGCGGATGAGGGCGGCGGTTGCGGCGCGGGCCGCAGATTCAGCGGACGTCTCGGACATCGGTCGTTCTCCGGTGGGCTTTTCGATTCGATCTGCCGGGGGTCTTAGCAGGTCGGGTCCCGGCCTTCCATGCGCAAGGATGCTGCGGTAAACGCGACATTTCACCTTCCATCCGGAAAGAGATCATGGCACGCATTCAAGAGCTTTTCGTCACCCACGTTTACCGTGAGGAGCTCCAGCGCGGCGCGACATCCGCGCTCATGGCCGAGCTTCTGGATGCCGCTCACGAAATCGCTGCCGCCGACCGGGCGGGGCAGGGATGGTCGAAAGCCAATGATTATCCTGGATATACATCCTATGCCTCACTCAACGACCTCCCCGATCGGCATCCGGCCTTTGCCGATCTTGTCGCGGTGCTGGATCGCCAGGTCGCGGCCTTTGGCCGGACGCTCGAATTTGACTTCGACGGCCGCCGCCTCGTGCTCGACAGCCTCTGGATCAACATCCTGAAGCCCGGCGGCTATCACACGGCGCACATTCACCCTCATTCGGTCATCAGCGGCACGCTCTATCTCGCGGTGCCGAAGGACGCGAGCGCTATCAAATACGAAGACCCACGGCTGGCGATGCAGATGGCAGCCCCGCCGAAGAAGCCCTCGGCGAAGGACAAGAACAGAACGTTCGTCTCAGTCGCGCCCGCGCCGGGCACGCTGCTGCTCTGGGAAAGCTGGCTTCGCCATGAAGTGCCGGTCAATCACGCCAAAGCCGAGCGCGTGTCTGTGAGCTTCAATTACCGATTGGATTGAGAACGCTCAATCCGCGGTTCCGTCGTCAGGCAACGGCACGTCGAAGCCATTGAGGATGACCGAGACTGCACAATAAAGCCCGACGAGATAGATGAACTCCGCCGCGCCATCCTCACCGAATGCGCCGACGGCGCGGTTATATGTCAACGCCGGAAGCGTGCTCCCCGTCACGAGGCTCGACGCCAGATCATAGGCGACAGCTTCCTCTTCCGTCAGATCGTTCGGCCGGTTTCCGGCAATGATGGTCGTGATTTTTTCGTCGGGAAGCCCGCGCAATTCCGCGACAAGCACATGCGCGTAGAGTTCATACGCCGCGTGAAACTTCGTGCCGGTGACGAGAATGGCGATCTCGCGCACCTGCCGCGGTAGCTTCGGCGATGCCGACATCGCCTTGGTATACTCCCACACCGCGCCGCCGAACTGCGGAAAGCGCAGCCACGGGTTCCATGGCCCGATAAGCTGGCCGGTCTCGTTGATCGCGGTGAAACCTTTGAAGTTGTTCTGGATGCCGTTCTTCATGTCGGCATAGAGCGTTTTCTGCTCGGGCGTCAGCGTATCCAGCGGGATCAGAGGCAGGCGCATCGGGGCACTCCTTTGGAGGAAGGGGAGGGGGACAGTCTCGGCACCGTTAAGCTAGAGATGTTTCAGGCTGATGCCAAAGCGCAGACGTTAATCGCCGATCACATGCACGATGACCTGTCGGTCGTGCGGATGCGCGCGATGCTCAAAAAGGTAAATGCCCTGCCACGTCCCGAGCATCAGCCGCCCGTTGGCGATCGGGATCGTCAGGGTCGTCTGCGTCAGCGCACTCTTGATGTGCGCCGGCATGTCGTCGGCGCCTTCCGAGCGGTGAATGAAGAGCGGATCGCCGTCCGGTACGAGGCGCTTGAAGAAGGCAACGAGATCGCGCTGCACGTCTGGATCGGCGTTCTCCTGGATCAGCAGCGACGCCGACGTGTGGCGGCAGAAAATGTGCGCGAGTCCCACCTCGATCTCTGCGTCGCTGACGATCTGCACCACGTCGAGCGTAAACTCGGACAGACCCTGTCCACGGGTGTTAAGGGTCAATGTTTGCTGGTATTGCCGCATTCTGGTACCGGCCTCGGAAAATGCTTATATTGGTTTAATGAGCAGAGCATTTGTCAGAGAATCCGATGCCGTCGAAGAGCTTCCCGAGAAGCTCGTGTCCGAGCATCGCAACCTCGTCACCCCGGAAGGCTTAGCGCTGATCCAGGCCGAGGTCGAACGCCTTCAGGATGAGCTGGCCGAGGGCCAGCGCTCCGGAGATCGTGATGCCATCCAACGGACGTCACGCGATCTGCGCTATTGGAACCAGCGGCTGACGACGGCCGAAGTCCAGGCCGCGCCGGCGAACGCTTCCATCGTCTCGTTCGGCTCGACCGTCACGCTCGAGCGCGACGACGGCCGCGTGCAGAAATTCCGCATCGTCGGCGAAGACGAATCCGATCCCGCCAAAGGCAAGATCTCTTACGTTTCTCCGCTCGCCCAGGCGCTGATGGAAAAAGCCGTTGGCGACACCGTCACGGCCGGCGCGGGCGAGGCCGAGATCATCAAGATCGAGTAGTGCGATCGGCTCAGGACGCGTGGTCGGACGACGGCATGAATTTCTTCATCGCCTCTTTGATTTCGCGCTCGCTCATATCGCGTTTGTGCGTCGCGACCGACCACTTGTGCCCGAACGGATCTTCGATGATGCCGTAGCGGTCGCCCCAGAACATGTCTTCGACCGGCATGCGCAGAATCGCACCGGCCTTCACGGCGCGCTCGACGAATGCGTCGACATCGGCGACATAGAGGTGGATCGTGACCGGGCTGCCGCCGAGCGTGATCGGCGAAGATGAACCCCATTCCGGCAACTCGTCGACCAGCATGAAGCGGGCGTTACCGACGCGAACGGCAGCATGCATCAGCTTCCCGTTGGCACCCACCAGCCGCATTTCTTCTTCGGCGCCGAATGCCTTTTTGTAGAAGTCGATCGCGTCAGCCGCCCCCGCGCAGACGAGATGGGGGGTGATCGCTTGGCAATTTTCGCTTCGGATGCCGCCGGCATTCTCCTGAACTTGGGACACGGTTTCCTCCAATTCTTATGGGGCTGCCGTACAGCTCAAATCCGGGAAAAGCTGAGGTTTTTGACCTCGCCGCAGCCGATTTTCCCGGCTGTTCAGTCTCAATAACAATGACGGCGACTTAAAGAAGGGACAAGACCTCTGTTTTCGCTAGTAGCGAACGAAGTTCAGCATAAGCAGCAAATGCCCGAAAGTTCGATAAACTATTGGAAAAACATTCGAACGCGTGACGGCGTTCCGGTGCCCCGTGGAGAGTGCCCAAAACGAGAAAGGGCCGCTTTCGCGGCCCTTTGAAATTCTGGATCAGTTATCCAGGAAACTCCGCAGCTTCCGAGACCGGCTCGGATGTTTCAGCTTCCGTAGCGCCTTGGCTTCGATCTGGCGAATACGTTCGCGCGTGACCGAGAACTGCTGGCCGACTTCTTCGAGCGTATGGTCCGTGTTCATGCCGATGCCGAAGCGCATGCGCAGCACGCGTTCTTCGCGCGGCGTGAGCGAGGCGAGCACGCGCGTGGTCGTATCGCGCAGGTTCGACTGGATCGCCGCTTCGATCGGCAACACCGCGTTGCGGTCTTCGATGAAGTCGCCGAGGTGCGAATCTTCCTCGTCGCCGATCGGCGTTTCGAGCGAGATCGGCTCTTTCGCGATCTTCAGAACTTTGCGCACCTTTTCGAGCGGCATCGCGAGCTTTTCCGCCAGCTCTTCCGGCGTCGGCTCGCGACCGATTTCGTGCAGCATCTGGCGCGAGGTGCGGACGATCTTGTTGATCGTCTCGATCATGTGCACCGGAATACGGATCGTGCGCGCCTGGTCGGCGATCGAACGCGTGATCGCCTGCCGGATCCACCATGTCGCGTAGGTCGAGAATTTGTAGCCACGGCGGTATTCGAACTTATCGACCGCCTTCATCAGACCGATGTTGCCTTCCTGGATGAGATCGAGGAACTGCAGGCCTCGGTTGGTGTATTTCTTCGCAATCGAGATGACGAGACGAAGGTTGGCTTCGACCATTTCCTTCTTGGCCTGACGGGCCTCGCGCTCGCCCTTCTGCACCGCTTTCACGATGCGGCGGTATTCCGGAATCTCCAGACCCGTTTCGGTTGCGAGCTGATGGATCTCGGCGCGGATCTGTTCGACCTGGGCGCGTTCCACTTTGACGAACTGGCCCCACTTCTTGCCATTGTTGGCAACGCGGTCGAGCCACGTCTGGTCGAGTTCATTGCCGTAATATTCGTCGATGAAGTGCTGGCGCGGCACGCCATAGCTGTCGGCGAGGCGCATCAAGCGGCCTTCGAGACCGATGAGGCGTTTGTTGATCGCATAAAGCTGTTCGACGAGGCTTTCGATACGGTTGTTGTTGAGCGACAGCGACTTCACGTCGACGATGATCTCGTCGCGGAGCTTCTCGTAAGCTTTCTGCTGCTGGCGCGAACCCTGCTCGCCGACGAGCTGCTGTTCGAGCTTTTTGTCCTGCTGCTTGCGCAGTTTTTTATAGGTGCCTGCGATCTGATCGAAGGTTTCGAGAACCTTCGGCTTGAGTTCGGCTTCCATCGCCGCAAGCGACATGGCGTTCTCGAACTCGTCCTCGTCATCGCTTTCGCCCGACTGCGATTCCTGCTCGCCCTCGGATTCCTCGCCTTCGCCGGACATCGCCGGCACTTCTTTGGCTTCCGGCCCTTCGTAGGTTGCTTCGAGGTCGATAATGTCGCGAAGCAAAATCTTGCCGTCGTTGAGTTCGTCGCGCCAGATGATGATGGCCTGGAACGTCAGCGGGCTTTCGCAAAGACCGGCGATCATCGCTTCGCGGCCGGCCTCGATGCGCTTCGCGATGGCGATTTCGCCTTCGCGCGACAACAGCTCGACCGAACCCATCTCGCGCAGATACATACGCACCGGATCGTCGGTACGCTCTGCCGGTTCGGCTTTGCCTTCCGACTTCGTCAGCGCGGAGGAGCTTTGCGTGACGAGCGAACGGCCTTCTTCTTCGTCAACGAGGTCCTCGCCGCCTTCTTCCTTCTCTTCGCCTTCCTCGTTCTCGACGACAGTGATGCCCATATCGGAGAGGGTGGCGTAGAGATCCTCGATCTGATCGGATGAAACTTCCTCCGACGGCAGCACCGAGTTGAGCTGATCGAGCGTAACGTAGCCCTTAGCCTTCGCCGACTTTAGAAGACGCTTGACCGCCTGGTCGGAAAGATCGAGGAGGGGGCTGTCGCGTTCTGGTGCATCGGCGGCCTGATCTTTGTCTTCTGTCTTCTGGACTGCCTGCTGGGCGCGTGCCATTTTCGTTCCTTGTCGTCTGCGCCGCTTCCGCACGGAAACGGCTCAATTCTGATTTAGGCTCCGAACTGCTGCCTGCCGCAGCGCGCCGAAGCCGGAATGCGAAATACGCGCCTATCCAGCGCGCTTTACCTCAGAAGCGTCGTCGTCGGGTTGCTCGAACTCTTCGTCCATTTGATCCATCGCCGCCTCGCGGGCGATCTGGCGTTTGATGTCGAGAAGGCGCATCTCGGCCTCTTCTGTGCAATCCCGATACCAAGCCTCCTCAGCTGCTTTCAGCGCAACGCCGAGCGCAGCCTGTCGCTGATGCAACGCCAGAATATGGTGCCAGGCGGCTTCGACATCGGCGGCGGAGGCATCGGGCTCGGCAAAACGGTCGCTGGCGTGCGTAATCGTTTGCGCGACGAGGTCCACCACCTTTGCAACCCCCGATTTGCTCAATTGGGTGCGTAAAGTTGCGCTGTCAAGTGAATTTTGGCGTGCATGAACCCCTAAAATTTCGTCGCGAAGCACCGAAAGCGCTGGCGCGGCAAACTCGATCGCCGCAATCGCCTCGGAATACTCATCAATCAACCACGGATGGTTAAGAAGGGTTTTCATGATCAGAGCTTCGCGCGGAGATATGCTCTGAAAATGGCTAGTGAGTTCCGGGCTGGCAAGGGGCAGGGCATTTACCACGTCACGCCGGCTTGCAAAGCGCCGCTCGCTGGATGCACCCCCGAGCCGGGTGCGGTCGCGCTGGCGCCAGTCGGGCGCCGCCACAGGCCGCGCATAGGACCCTTGGCCCTTGCCACCGTCAAAGCGTCCCGCCGAAGCCGCACCGCCGCGCATGGGCGAGCGCTGACGCCCAAGCTGATACAACCTGTCGCGAAGCTCCCGCGCGTAATGGTTGCGGACTGCCGCATCCTGGATGGAGTTGGTCAGTGCTCCAAGCCGGGCTTCCAAAGCCGCCCGTTGCTCGGGCGTGGTCGTCGGCTGGGCGTTAAGCTCCCGCTCCCACAGCACGTCGATCAGCGGTCGTGTTTTTTCCAGGACCTCCGACATCGCGGACGCGCCCTGCTGGCGGATCAGATCGTCCGGGTCGAGGCCATTCGGTAGAAAGGCAAAAGCCACGCTGTGACCCGGCTTGACCCAGGGCAGGGCGACCTCAACGGCACGGTTAGCCGCCTTCTGTCCGGCGCTGTCGCCGTCGAAGCAAAGGATCGGTTCTGGTGCTATACGCCACAGAAGCTTCAACTGATCTTCCGTCAGCGCCGTTCCAAGCGGTGCAACGCTTTCGCCGAAACCGGCCTCGCTAAGCGTCACGACGTCCATATAGCCTTCAACGACGATGACACGGTTCTTGTCGTGCCCTGCCGACCGGGCGCGGGCGGCGTTGAACAGAATGTGCCCTTTATGAAAGAGGGGCGTCTCGGGCGAATTAAGGTACTTGGCCTGGGCGTCCTTATCGAGCGCGCGGCCGCCGAACGCGATGACGCGCCCTTTGAGATCGAGGATCGGGAACATGACGCGGTTGCGGAACCGGTCATAAGGCTCAGGAATATCGGCCCCGGCGATCAACATTCCCGCCGTCGCCATGTCGGCGGGGGAAAAGCCTTTGCCTTTGAGAAACGCACTCAGCGCCGTCCGCGAATTTGGAGCGAAGCCAAGCCGGAAGCTTTGGATCGTCTCGGCAGCCAGTCCGCGCTTTTCGAGATAGCGGCGCGCTTCGCCGCCGGGACCCGCACGCAGCGAAGTCTCGAAGAATTCCGCTGATGCGTCGAGCAGCCGGTAAAGGCGTTCGCGCTGGTCTTCCTGCTCGATGTTACGCTCGGGCTGCTTCGGCATCGGCACGCCCGCTTCCGCCGCGAGGCGCTCAACCGCTTCGGGAAATTCCAGCCCCTCCGTCCTCATCACGAAGGTGAAGATGTCGCCATGCTCGCCCGACGCGAAGCAGTGATAGAAACCCTTCTGGTCGTTGACGAAGAATGACGGGCTTTTCTCAGCCTTGAATGGCGACAGCCCGCGGAATTCCCGGCCCGCCTTCTTCAGCGCAACTTTCCGGCCGACCACCTGGCTGACCGACAGCCGGGACCGGATCTCATCCAGAAAGTTTGGACTGAAGCGCATGCGCGTAATAAGGCCTCAGGAGAGCGACGGGCTGCGCCGCACCTTCTTGCGAAGGCCCGCAGCGGACTGATCAATAGGTGATTCGCTCAGAAGCCCGGCTATTCAACGCCTTGTTGCGTAAAGCCATACCCGCTTTCCACAGTGCCTACGCATTAGGCATTCCCGTCGCAGGTGTCATCCTCGAGCTTGGCCCGAGGATGACAGGATATGTATGTCTTTTTCTAGCCGGCGATCAGCCTAGCGCCGCCTTGACTGCCGCGCTGGCCTTCTGAAAATCCATTTGCCCGGCGTACTTGGCTTTGAGCGCGCCCATCACCTTGCCCATATCCTTGGGCGACGCTGCACCCGTTTCCTTGATGGCCTCGGCAATGGCCGCCGTGACGGCAGCATCGTCCATCTGCTTCGGCAGGTATGCTTCAATAATGTCGATCTCGGCCTGCTCTGTCGCAGCCAGCTCCGGACGGCCACCGCTTGTATATTGGGCGATTGAATCCCGCCGCTGCTTCACCATCTTGGTCATGACCGCAAGGATCGCCGCGTCGTCGAGGTCTTTCTTCGCTTCGATTTCAGCGGATTGAATGGCCGCGTTGATGAGCCTGAGGGTGCCCACCTTCTGTTTTTCGCCGGCTTTCATTGCCGTTTTGATGTCTGCGTTGATCTTCGCGCGCATGGGTAGGTCTCCTTGAGGTCGAAGGGCTGGTTTACGGTCTGCGCGCAGGCTGGGGCAAGCCTTTAACAAAGCACGGACTTTCTTGCCGTGTCCGGAATTGACGTTGTAAAGCCGTTCCCCTAGGTTCCGCCGCGACGAGCGACCCGCGCTTGCAATTCCTTGAATGGACGACAGATGACCGCACCTGAACCCTGGACAGAAGTGCCTCTAACCGCACGCCTTGTGCTTGATGACGGAACCGTCATCGCCGGACGCGGCCTTGGTGCTACGGGGACGGCCGTCGGCGAGGTCTGCTTTAACACGGCCATCACCGGCTACCAGGAAATCCTGACCGATCCGAGCTACGCCGGTCAGATCATCACCTTCACCTTTCCCCACATCGGCAACGTCGGCGCCAATCCGGAAGATACCGAGACGTCGAACCTTGCATCGCGCTCAGGCGTCCGCGGCTGCATCCTGCGCGCCGACATCACTGACCCGTCGAACTATCGCGCCGCTGAAAATCTCGATGCCTGGCTGAAGACCCGCGGCATCGTCGCCATCGCTGGTGTCGATACCCGCGCGTTGACCGCACGCATCCGCGAGCGCGGCATGCCGAACGGCGTCATTGCGCATCATCCCGATGGCAAGTTCGATATCGAAGCGCTGAAGGCCGAGGCCAAGTCCTGGCACGGGCTCTTGGGCCTCGACCTCGTCCCGGAAGTGACGAGCGGTCAGAGCTATTCCTGGGATGAGCAGCGCTGGGTCTGGAACAAGGGCTACCCGCGCAACGAAAACCCCGAGTTCCATGTCGTGGCAGTCGACTATGGTTTGAAGCGAAACATTCTGCGCTGCCTCGCATCCGCCGGCTGCAAGGTCACCGTCGTTCCCGCGAAGGAAAAGGCCGAGGACATCCTGGCGCGCAATCCTGATGGCGTCTTTCTGTCGAATGGTCCCGGCGATCCTGCGGCAACTGGCGAATACGCCGTCCCGGAAATCAAGAAGCTCGTCGACAGCGGCAAGCCGGTGTTCGGCATCTGCCTCGGACATCAGATGCTGGGCCTCGCGCTGGGCGCGACGACGAAGAAGATGCATCAGGGCCATCACGGTGCCAACCACCCCGTGAAGGACTTCACGACCAACAAGGTCGAGATCGTGTCGATGAACCACGGCTTCGCCGTCGATCGCGACAGCCTGCCCGATGGTGTCATTGAAACGCACATTTCTCTGTTTGACGGTTCGAACTGCGGCTTGGCCCTCGAAGGCCGTCCCGTGTTCTCCGTCCAACACCATCCCGAGGCATCGCCCGGACCGCAGGACAGCCACTATCTCTTCACGCGCTTCGTCAACATGATGCGCGAGCAGAAGGGGCTGCCGACGAGCCGCGAACGCTGAGGGGCTCGCTCCCTGGGAAAGTAATGCACGTCGTCCATCGTCTTATCGCTGCGGCCCTGCTGTTGATCGGCTGGGCCGCCGACGCGAACGCCTGTTCGTCAGCCAGGCGCGGTCCCTTTTTGAAAGAGATCGCGCAGACATCGAAATCATGCGCCCATCCGCTCTGCGGGCAAATCTACGCCACCGCCCGGCCGGAGGCAGAAGATCCCAAAACGCCGTGTCCGGACGATCAATGGCAACGTCTCGATGCGGCCGTGACGGCTGCGCTCTCGGCCGGCGGCGTCCTGATCCTCGGCGAGATGCATGACAACGCCACGCACCATCTCTTGCAGGCGGCAGCCATTCGTGAGTTTGCGCTGTCGGAGCCTTCGAACGAAACCGCGATCGTGTTCGAGCAGCTTCGTGACGATCAGCAACCCGGCATCGACAAATTTACCGCCAAGCAGCGCAGCGGCGAGAAAGTAACCGTCGCCGACTTCAAGCTCGCCGTCGCCTGGCAGAAGTCGAACTGGCCGGACCTCTACGATCCGCTGTTCGAAACCGTGATCGCCGCCAAGCGACCGTTCTATGCAGGCGACGTGTCGCGCGCCGAAATCATGAAGGCGGCGAAAGACGGGGCAGGGGCGGCCGACGCTAGCAAGCGCCTTGCGCTCGATGTTCCGCTGGGTGCGAAGTTCGACGCCGCGTCCATCAAGGAAATCGAGGATGCCCATTGCGGCGCGTTGCCGAAGGAAGCGTTCGACGGCATGGCGTTCGCGCAGCGGTATCGCGACGCGCATCTGGCCGATGCTGCCTTGAAAGCCTCGCAGCAGCACGGCTCCGCCATTCTGATCGCCGGAACGGGCCACGCCCGGACTGATCGCGCCGTGCCGTGGTACCTCCGAAAGCGGACACCGGAGAAGAAAGTCGTGTCGGTGATGTTCGTCGAGGTTGAGACGGACAACACCGATCCAGATACCTATGTGCCGCGCGATCCCGATGGCCTGCCGGCAGCCGACTTCATCGTTTTCACGCAACCGGCCGAGCGTGGCGATCCGTGCGAGAAAATGCGCAAGAAATAGCCGGAACGCGCCGCTGCTCGTTTTTATGGCGCACACTCATCAACCTTGCTGAACTTTAAGGTCGCGTCTGCGGCAAATTTGCTTATAACCCAGGAAAAAATCTGGGAGGAATTTGATGCGCCTTTTCTTTGTCGCCGTCGCGGCACTCGCGGTCGCGACCCCGGCAGCCGCCGCCGGAACGGATTGCTCGGCCGATGTTCTTAGCGCCATCAGGAAGCAGCTATCGTTGAAAGCCTTCCGGGTCGAATTTTCGCAGGAAACCGCCGAAGGCGAGGCCCACATGCGGATCGACTACATGCCGCCGCTCAGGATGCTCCAGACAGTCACGTCGCCCGCGATGCCGGGTGAGCAGCAGACGATGCTGGTCGACAACCGGGCATTCTCCGGCTCGGGTGGCAGCTTCGAGGAACTGCAGCCGCAGTTCACCCAGTCGATCGTCGCCGAAGTGGCGGAAGCTTTGGCGCGGCCGAGCAAGCTCGAAGGTTACGACTGCATCGGCCCGGTGAAGTACGAGAACCAGGATCTTGTCGGCTACCGCTTCGAAGACAAGACGCATCCGCAGACAGATCGCGCGAAGATCATGACGCGCACGATCTACGTCGATCCAAAGACCGGGCTGCCGGCTTATAATGTCATCGCCACCTTGGCCCAAAACGCCAAGCCGCTGCGCGAGGTCAAATATTCATATCCGACCGACATCAACATCGTTGCGCCTCAAAACGCGCCGGTGCAAAAGGTCCATTAACGCCGCTTATCCGGCTTCGTTTGGGATATTTCCATGCGCCGCAGTGCATTTGCTCTTATTTTAGTTGCCGTTTTCGCGGGTGACGCGGCGGCGCAAGTCCCGCCGACGGCGCCTGCAAAGCCGAACGCCAATCCATGTCGCGACGAAGTTTCGGCCGCGCTCCAGAAGCTGCGCAAATCATCGTGGTTCCGTATGGACACCCAGATGATCACGGAGAACGGTCCGACGTCGATGCAGGTCGATTACGTTCTGCCTGACCGGATGCGTCAGACAGTGACCGACAAGCTCACCAACAAGACCACGCAACTCATACTGGTTGGTGACCACGCCTGGGCGGACCAAGGAAGCGGCTGGCGGCCGGTGCCGCAACAGATTGCAGCGCAGCTTCGCGAGCAGATGGACGACACCGTCGTCAGACAGCAGACCGACGTCGGCGATTACTCCTGCAAAGGCCGCGCGCAGATCGATGGCCGCGATGTGCTCTCCTACAAGCTCGAAAGCGAGCCGGAGAAAGGTTCAAGCTCGCCGCAGAACCAAGCCTTCCGTATGTTCTACGTCGACGCGCTGACGGGTCTGCCGGCAAGCAATGCGCTGCTTGCGCCGGGTCACGAAGACAAGCCAATCTTCAAGACGACCTATTCGTTCCCGATCGACATGAAAATCGAGCCGCCGAAGGATGCTTTGCCGGACAAGGCGCCAGAGCCTGCGACACCGGCGCCTGCTGAAGGCAAGTAGCGGGACTTTCCGCACTTTTCAGAACGATGTGCACGCCCATGCGCGGCCGGATGGCTGCCATGCCGGCGTGCGCGATGTGTTTCGCGTGCTCCGGCGTTAGAAGCCCGTCCGGAGATTCCCATGACCGTCATCGATTCATCCCGCGCCGCGCTTCGCGCGCCGGTCGCCAGCGCCTCTCTCGCCGTCCTGCTCGCCGTGAGCTTCAGCCATATGCTCAACGACGTGATGCAGTCGCTGCTCGTCGCCATTTATCCGATGCTGAAGGCCACCTACCGGCTTGATTTCTGGCAGATCGGCCTGCTGACGATGGCGTTTCAGATCACGGCCTCGCTGCTGCAGCCGTTCATCGGTCACTTCACTGACAAACGCCCGGTTCCCTATTCGACCAGCGTCGGGATGGGCTCGACGTTTGCGGGTCTCATATTGCTGGCTTTCACCATCAGCTACCTCGGTTTGCTGATCGGCGCTGCGCTGGTGGGTGTCGGCTCGGCGATTTTCCATCCCGAGTCCTCGCGCATCGCCCGGCTGGCATCGGGCGGACGCCACGGCTTCGCCCAGTCGCTGTTTCAGCTCGGTGGCAACTTCGGCACCGCGATCGGCCCGTTGGCCGCGGCATTCATCGTCGTCCCGCGCGGACAGCCGAGCATCGCCTGGTTCGCAGCCATCGCGCTGGTCGCTATGGTGATTTTGTGGAAGGTCGGCGAATGGGCATCAAGCGCCGCGCCGAAGCGCAAGGGCGCATCGCTTGGCCCTGGCCTCATTCATTCCCGCGGTCGCACGGCCGTCGCGTTGGCGGTGCTCGCTGCACTGATGTTCTCCAAGAATATCTACACCGCGAGCTTTGCGAGCTTCTACACCTTCTATGCCATCCATCAGTTCGGCGTTTCCGTGCAGACGTCGCAGCTGATGCTGTTCGCGTTTCTGGGAGCGTCCGCCGTCGGCACGATCCTCGGCGGCGTGTTCGGCGACCGCTTCGGCCCGAAGATGGTGATGTGGTTCTCTATCCTGGGCTCGCTGCCGTTTTCTCTGGCGCTGCCCTACGCGGATCTCACCTGGACCGTGATTCTGTCGATCGTCATCGGCCTGATCATGTCGTCGGCTTTTCCGGCCATCGTGGTGTTCGCGCAGGAGCTTATCCCCGGGCGAGTCGGCATGATCTCCGGCATTTTCTTTGGTGCAGCGTTCGGTATCGCAGGCATCGCCGCAGCGGTGCTTGGCCTTGTCGCGGACGCCAAAGGGGTCGGCTACGTCTACGAGATTTGCTCGTATCTGCCATTGCTCGGACTTTTGACCGTGTTCCTGCCCGGCGAACGGACGGAATATGACAAAGTAAAAACAGCTTAAATTGCTTTTGAGGCGAAGAACGTCGCAGCGCGATATTTTCGGGGGTTCCCCCGGCACGATGCTTTGCCTATAAGGCCCCCTTAGCCCGTCGTTCCATCCACCCCTGAGCCGACCGCGTCACCCCGCGAGCCTCGGCCAAATTTTTGCGCCGCATGCCAAAACGCACTGACATCAAATCCATTCTTATCATCGGCGCAGGCCCGATCGTCATCGGCCAGGCGTGCGAGTTCGACTATTCCGGCACGCAGGCCTGCAAGGCGCTGCGCGACGAGGGCTATCGGATCATCCTGGTCAATTCCAATCCGGCGACCATCATGACCGATCCGGACCTCGCCGATGCAACCTACATCGAGCCGATCACGCCCGAAGTCGTGGCCAAGATCATCGCCAAGGAAAAGCCCGACGCCATCTTGCCGACGATGGGCGGCCAGACCGCACTCAACACCGCGCTGGCGCTGCACAAGCAAGGCATTCTGCATCGCTACGGCGTCGAGTTGATCGGTGCCAAGGCTGAGGCCATCGACAAGGCCGAGGACCGCAAGCTGTTCCGCGAGGCGATGGAAGAGATCGGGCTCGAAACGCCGCGCTCCCGTCTGGTGCACAATCGCGACGAGGCGGCGTCCGCCATTGAGCACGTCGGCCTGCCGGCGATCATCCGTCCGTCGTTCACGCTCGGCGGTACGGGCGGCGGCATCGCCTACAATCGCGAGGAATATTTCGAGATTATCGACCGCGGCCTTGATGCCTCGCCGACGTCCCAGGTCCTCGTCGAGGAAAGCGTCATCGGCTGGAAAGAGTACGAGATGGAGGTCGTCCGCGACAAGGCGGACAACTGCATCATCATCTGCTCGATCGAAAACATCGACCCGATGGGCGTGCACACCGGCGACAGCATCACCGTCGCACCGGCACTGACGCTGACGGATAAAGAATATCAGATCATGCGCGACGCCTCGATTGCCGTCCTGCGCGAGATCGGTGTTGAGACGGGCGGCTCGAATGTTCAGTTCGCGGTCAATCCGGCAGACGGCCGCCTGATCGTCATCGAGATGAACCCGCGCGTGTCGCGCTCGTCTGCGTTGGCTTCGAAGGCGACGGGCTTCCCGATCGCGAAGGTCGCGGCGAAGCTCGCCGTCGGCTACACGCTCGACGAAATTCAGAACGAGATCACCGGCGGCGCCACGCCCGCGTCGTTCGAGCCGACGATTGATTACGTCGTCACGAAAATTCCCCGCTTCGCGTTCGAGAAATTCCTCGGTGCCGACACGACGCTGACTACGTCGATGAAGTCGGTGGGCGAAGCCATGGCCATCGGCCGGACGTTCGCCGAGAGCATGCAGAAAGCGCTGCGCTCGATGGAGACGGGCCTGACCGGCTTCGACGACATCCAGCTCGAAGGCCTAGGGCAGGGCGACGACAAGAACGTCGTCCGCGCCGCCGTCTCGCGCCCCACCTCCGACCGCATTCTGAAAGTCGCGCAGGCCTTCCGCGAAGGCTTCTCGCTCGACGAGATCCATCAGTATTGCAAAATCGACCCGTGGTTCCTCAGCCAGATTAAGGCGATCACCGACACCGAAGCGCGCATCATCGCGCACGGCCTGCCGAAGACTGCGCCGCAGCTGCGTGCGCTGAAGGCGCAAGGCTTCTCCGATGCGCGCTTGGCGAAGCTCGGAAAGGTCAGCGAGACCGATGTCCGCAAGCTGCGCAAGGATCTGGGCGTCACGCCCGTATTCAAGCGCATTGATACGTGTGCTGCCGAATTTGCATCGCCCACGGCCTATATGTATTCGACTTACGAAACCGGCCTCAGCGGCGATCCCGTCTGCGAAGCCGATCCGAGCGCAAAGGATAAAGTCGTCATCCTTGGCGGAGGCCCGAACCGCATCGGCCAGGGCATCGAATTCGACTACTGCTGCTGCCACGCCTGCTTCGCGCTGACGGCCGCCGACTTCGAAACGATCATGGTCAACTGCAATCCCGAGACCGTTTCGACCGACTATGACACGTCCGACCGGCTGTTCTTCGAACCGCTGACCGCCGAAGACGTGCTCGAAATCATCCGCGTCGAAAGCCGAAAAGGCTCGCTGAAGGGCGTCATCGTGCAGTTCGGCGGCCAGACGCCGCTGAAGCTCGCCAGCGCGCTGGAAGAGGCAGGGGTTCCGATCCTCGGCACGTCGCCCGACGCCATCGATCTCGCCGAAGACCGCGACCGGTTCAAAGCGTTGATCGATAAGCTCAACCTCAAGCAGCCCAAGAGCGGCATCGCCAAGACGCCGGAAGCCGCCCGCGGCATTGCCGAAGAAATTGGCTATCCCGTCGTCATCCGTCCGTCCTACGTGCTCGGCGGCCGCGCGATGGAGATCGTACACGACGGCGCCGAAGTCGACCGTTACGTCGCGCGCCTGTCGGCAACGCTCGATAGGCCGTCGGAACTCGTCGTCTCCGACAAGCGCCCGCTGCTGATTGACAGCTATCTGACCGACGCTGTCGAAGTCGATGTCGATTGCCTGTCCGACGGCAAGGATACGTTCGTCGCCGGTATCATGGAGCATATCGAGGAAGCGGGCATCCACTCCGGCGACAGCGCCTGCTCGCTGCCGCCACACTCGCTCTCGACGACCATCGTCGCCGAGCTTGAACGCCAAGCCCGCGAGCTCGCTCTGGCGCTCCGCGTTGTGGGTCTGATGAACGTGCAGTTCGCCATCAAGGACGAACAGGTCTTTATTCTCGAAGTGAATCCGCGCGCGTCTCGCACGGTGCCGTTCGTCGCGAAAGTCATCGGCCTGCCGATCGCCTCGATCGCGGCCGAAGTCATGGCTGGCAAACCGCTCGCAGATTTCAAACTCGCGAAACCGACCTACACGCATATTGCGGTCAAAGAGGCGGTTTTCCCGTTCGCGCGTTTTCTCGGTGTCGATCCTATTTTGGGACCTGAGATGCGCTCGACGGGCGAAGTCATGGGCATCGACCACGACTTCGCGATGGCCTTCGGCAAGAGCCAGCTCGGCGCCGGGCAGAAACTCCCGTCCAAGGGCACGGTGTTCGTCTCGGTCAAAGAAAGCGATAAATCCCGCGTCGTGGCCCCGGTCCGGGAGCTGGCCGCCATGGGCTTCAAGGTCGTCGCGACCCGCGGAACCAAGCGCTTCCTGGAAGCGAACGGCATCCAGTGCGATGCCATCAACAAGGTTCTGGAAGGCCGTCCGCACATCGTAGACGCCATCAAAAATGGCGATATCAACCTCGTTTTTAATACAACCGAGGGTTCGAAAGCTCTGAGCGATAGCAAGGACATCCGGCGCACGGCCTTGCTTCACCACATCCCCTACTATACAACATTGGCGGGGGCGGTAGCGGTTACACGGGCTATCAAAGCACTGGCATCGGACACCCTGGACGTGGCTCCGTTGCAGGCTTTCGCGCATCGCTAAGCCGTTCGCCGACCAGACGGGGCACCCGAGATCGGCTGCCCCTTCATTGCTTTCCTAATTGCCAAGCTTACTGTTAGCGTGTGTCGGGGCCATCCCCGCAATTGATTGAGACGTTGGAGAAGATGATGGAACGGGTGCCGATGACGCTTGAGGGCTACAAGAGCCTTGAGGAGGAATTGCAGCGGCTGAAAGCCGTCGAGCGCCCGCGTATCATCGCGGCCATTTCGGAAGCCCGCGCACATGGCGATCTTTCCGAAAACGCAGAATACCATGCCGCCAAAGAGCAGCAGGGACTGAACGAGGCCCGCGTCGCCGAGATCGAAGATAAGATCAACCGTGCAGAGATCATCGACGTCACCAAGCTGTCGGGCGATACCGTCAAGTTCGGTGCGACCGTGACGCTGGAAGACGAGGATTCCGGCGAGAAGGTCAGCTACATGATCGTCGGCGATACCGAAGCCAATCTGCGCGACCGCAAGATTTCGATCTCCTCGCCCATCGCCCGCGCGCTGATCGGCAAGTCGAAGGGCGAAAGCGTCGACGTCACCACGCCGAAGGGCGTCCGCACGTTTGAGATCCTGCAGGTGAAGTGGGGCCTAAGCCCGCCTGCCTGAAGCTAAGCAGACGTTCGAGGTCGGCTAGTCGTTGCCGCCTTCGAAAAACGCCGCGGCGTCCTGGCATTCCTCTTTTGACGGCACAAGGTCGAACGTCTTGTCGATGCCGTCCTTGCCGGACAGCTCGACTTCGGAATCGCCACCATCAACAGAAATACCGTCGTCGCCGGTCACGAGTTTCAGACCGTCTTTCTTCGGGGTGAGCCTGAAAATGCCGCCGTCGCTTTCGAGATAGCATTCGAAATCGTCGTCGTTGGTTTGACAGTTTGCTCGCTGGCCGAACCAGTCCGATCCCGACGTCAGCATGACGGCGAACCCGAGCGTGAAGCGATCCGGCGTGTTCGGTGTGCCGTCGGTGTTCGCCTTGGAAAGATCTATTTCGATCTTGCGCACGCGCTGCTGTGGATTGGCGGCCAGCGCCCTATCGTCGAACGTTTGGGCGAAGCAGGGGAGTCCGCCGAGCACATTGCCGAAATAAGTATTGAACAGTTCGTCAGACGTCGCTGCGACGGCAACTGAGGTGCTTGGAATTATCGAAAGGAGGACAGCTTTTGCCGTCCAAGACGTCCATTCAGAAAAGGTCCGCATCAACCCTCCAAAATACGTCGCGCCCGGTTACGTCCCCTCAGGCCCCGCGACGCTGATCGGAACGCCGGGTTCGCGCTTGGCACGCCGGATCGTCAGGTATGTCTTGACGCTTGCGACATTGGGCGCTGCCGTCAATTCTTCCAGCACGAAATTCTGAAACCCCTGCAGATCGCGCGCGATGCATTTCAGTATAAAGTCGCTCTCGCCGGACAGCATGTAGGCTTCACGGACGAGGGGCCAGCCGAGAATGCGGTTCTCAAAGGCGTGGAGGTCCGCTTCAGCTTGATTGTGCAGCCGGACCATGGCGAAGGCCGTCAGCCCGTATCCGAGCCTCACTTCGTCCACCAACGCGGTATAACGTGTGATAAGCCCGGCTTCTTCGAGCGCCCGAACGCGGCGCAGGCAGGGCGGAGCTGAAAGACCGATGCGATTGGCAAGCGCAATGTTGGTGATGCGGCCGTCGGCTTGCAGCTCTCGCAAAATTCGCCAGTCTGTTTCGTCGAGTTCTAATGCCATGACCGCGCCGTCGCAGGAAACGTTAGAGTAATATCAGGAATGGTCCCCAGCGCGCAAAGTTTCGCAAATTTCTTTAAATGCCGTTCCGGCATAAGCGCGATGTCGATGAGCGGGAATGGCAGTCGTGTCTGACCTGATCCCAGCCGATAGCGATCCCCCGGTGATTACCGGCCGATCCGCGTGGATTTTTTCGGACGGCAAGGCTGGCCACGAAGCTCAGTGTCAGGGCGTCGTCGAAGCGCTCGGCCTGAACGCCATCGTCAAGCGCAGTAACCTTTCGGGCATATACAAGCTGATGGCGCCGTGGGGACCGCTTCCGGCAGGGGAGCGCATGGGCAAGAACGGCAGCGCGCTGGGTCCGCCGTGGCCAGCGTTCGCGTTCGCCACCGGGCGGACGACCATTCCCTACATCCGCGCGCTGCGGCGCCACGCTGGGCTGCAGACATACACAGTCATCCTGATGGACCCAAAGACCGGTCCGAATAGCGCCGACCTCATCTGGGTGCCGCAGCATGACAGCCGCCGCGGTCCGAACGTCGTCACGACGCTGACTGCGCCGCACCGGTTTTCTCCGGCTCGGCTCGAAGCATTGAGGGCCAATATTCCTGCCGCGATCGCTGCGCTGCCGACGCCTCGGATCGCCTGCCTCATCGGTGGCCCGAACGGCGATTATCACTACACGGACGCTGACGAAGAGCGCCTCGTGGCTTCCCTCGGCGCGCTTATCGACAACGGCGCCGGTCTGATGCTCACCACCTCGCGGCGGACGCCGGAACGCTTGGCCAAGCGCCTTCAACAGACCATGGCCGGTAAGCCTGCCATCTTCTGGAACGGGGACGGTCCCAACCCTTATCCGGACTTCCTCGCGCAAGCGGATGCTTTCGTCATCACCGCCGACAGCGTCAGCATGATCTGCGAGGCCGCCGCCACTGGCCGTCCGATCTTCCTGTTCTCACCGACGGGCGGTAGTCCGAAGTTCGACCGTTTCCATGCAGCCCTTGCGGCCTACGGAGCAACCCGTGCGCTGCCAGCTGCCGGCGGCCCGTTATCAATGTGGAGCTATAAGCCGCTTCACTCCGCTGACACGATCGCCGACGAAATTCGCAGGCGCTGGCTGAAGCGCGCCGCGATGCTGCCGGGGCTCGTCAACGCCACCCGATCCTAAGCCGTTCAGCGCGGGAGTTTCGATGACAGCCTCTTTCCTAACAAAAGACGTCATCGGAGCCACCGGCAGGATAACGGCGGCCGGAACTGTCGATGATGGCGCTGCCATTCCGCCGCTCTCCGACGCGCGTCGATTGCAGCTATGGCTGGAATTCGGCCTCATCTACATCGGGCTGCCGATGCTAATGCGCATCGCCGTATTCGATTACCGTGTGCCGCTGTTCTATGCGCTCCCGCCTGTGCTCGCCGGTTTCATCGCGTTTCTCTATTTCGACAAAAGCTACAGCCTGAAACAGGAACTGGCACGCTGGCCCGACCGCGCCACGCTTCTTTCGATCTTCCTGATCTTCGCAATTGGAAGTCTCGTTGTGGCCGGGCTCGTCGCGGCGATCATGCCTGACAGGTTGTTCTCCCTCGCGGCCGAGCGCCCCGGACTTTGGCTGAAGATCATGGTGCTTTATCCGTTCACGTCGGTCCTAGCGCAGGAGTTCGCCTATCGCGTCTTCTTCTTTCACCGCTACGGCGTGCTGTTCAACTCACGCTGGACGCTCATTCTCGCGAACGCATTGGCGTTCGGCTTCGGCCATGTCCTGTTCCGCAACTGGATCGCCGTTGGCGGAACGTTCGTCGTCGGATTGCTGCTCGCGTGGCGCTACGAACGCTCGCGCTCGTTCTGGGCCGTCTATATCGAGCACGTCCTGTGGGGCTGGCTTGTTTTTACGATTGGCCTCGGCGTCTACTTCTTCACCGGGGTCAAGAACCCGGCTTGGTGACAATGTGCTGGCGGCCGGCTCCCTGTAGGGGAGTCGCCTGCACCCCAAAAAGCCATGCGGGAGGTGGGCTCGCGGACTGTCAGTCGCCAAGCTCAAACCAAAGAGCCCGCTACTTCCTGCGCTCCGCCAATTTGTCGAGCTGCAACGACTGAATCTCTGCCAGCCGCTGCCATTGTTTATTGATCAGATGATCGATTTTTTCATGCAGGTGGCGAATTTCCAGCTCGGCCTTGAGATTGACGCGGTAGTCGTTCAGCGAGCGCAGCCGGTCTTTCTCTTCTTGTCGCCGCTGGCTCATCATGATGATCGGAGCCTGAACAGCTGCGATCGTTGAAAGAATAAGATTCAGCAGAATATAGGGGTAAGGGTCGAACGCTGCTCCGGCGCGATAGGAATTGTAAAGCATCCATATGCCGAGGAACGCGGCAAACACGATGAGAAACGTCCAGCTGCCGCCGAACTGAGCCAAGCCGTCCGATAAGATCTCGCCCACGGAACGCTTGGCCGAAAATTCTTCTTCGACGTTCTCGGCAAGCGTTTCATGCGTTGCAAGACTTTCCGCAACTTGCTTCTCGATCTCGCTGACATCGCCAGATTCATCCCGAAGGAGTTCCGTCACGTAGAGCGTGCGATAGCGATCAAGTTCCTTGCGCGAAACGAACGCATCGTCTTTCAGGTCGGGGTAATCTTTACGTATGCGCTCGACCAGCGAGGGCATAACCGTCGCAATACTGACCACGGCGCCGCGCGAATATTCCTTGCCCGTCAAGGAGCAGACTATTTTCGGCTTCGATGCCTTGCCATTTTCGGGCACTTTACCGTTTTCGGGGATCTGATCCGCCATCCCTGTCCTCTTTTGGAAACGCGTCCCTATATATCCGGGGTACCCGGCCGCGGCACGTCGCGCACGCGCTCAATGATATAATTGAGCAAGCCGCCGCAATCGGCTAGAAGGCCGATCAAATCCCTCGAACTTAAGGTCATAGAGGCGCCGTTCATGGCTGCACATCAGTACGTTTATCACATGCATAAGCTTTCCAAGACCTATCCGGGCGGGAAGCAGGTGCTGAAGGACATTTCGCTGTCGTTCCTGCCGGGCGCCAAAATTGGCGTCGTCGGCCTCAACGGCGCTGGTAAATCGACGCTGCTGAAGATCATGGCTGGCCGGATCGACGATTTCACGGGCGAAGCCTGGGCCGCCGACGGCATCAAGGTCGGCTATCTGCCGCAGGAGCCGGAACTCGATCCCGAAAAGGATGTGCTCGGCAATGCCATGGAAGGCGTCGCGGAGAAAAAAGCCATCCTCGATCGCTACAACGAGATCGCGGCGAACTATTCCGAAGAGACTGCCGACGAGATGACGGCTCTTCAGGACCAGATTGACGCCCAGGATCTCTGGGACCTCGACGCCCAGGTCGAACAGGCGCTCGATGCTTTGCGCTCGCCGCCGGGCGATGCCGACGTCACGAAGCTGTCGGGCGGCGAAAAGCGTCGCGTTGCGCTGACGAAGCTCCTGCTGTCGAAGCCCGATATTCTGCTTCTCGACGAGCCGACCAACCATCTCGACGCCGAAAGCGTCGCCTGGCTCGAACGCTACCTGAAGGAATACGCGGGCTGCGTGATCCTCGTCACTCATGACCGCTATTTCCTCGACAACATCACCGAATGGACGCTCGAACTCGACCGCGGGCAGGGCGTGCCGTGGAAGGGCAACTACTCGGGCTGGCTTGAACAGAAGGCCAAACGCGAGGCGACCGAGAAGGCCCAGGAAGAAAGCAAGCAGAAGGCGCTCTCGCGCGAGTTGGAATGGATCCGCTCGTCGCCTAAGGCCCGTCAGGCCAAGTCGAAGGCCCGTATCACGGCTTATGAGAAGCTGGCTGACGAAGCCGGCCGCGAGGAGAACGGCCGCGCCTCGATCCAAATCGCGACAGGCCCGCGACTTGGCGGCGTTGTGATCGAAGCCGACGGCCTGACGAAAGGCTTCGGCGACCGCCTGCTGATCGATGGTCTCTCGTTCAAGCTGCCGCCCGGCGGCATCGTCGGCGTCATCGGTCCGAACGGCGCCGGTAAGACGACGCTGTTCAAGATGCTGACTGGGGCAGAACAGCCCGACAGCGGAACGATCCGCCTCGGCGACACGGTGAAGATCGCCTACGTCGACCAGTCACGCGCCCATCTCGACGACAAAAAGACCGTCTGGGAGGAGATCTCCGGCGGCCTCGACCAGATGCTGCTCGGTGGCAAGAAGGAAGTTCCGAGCCGTGCCTACTGCGGCTGGTTCAACTTCAAGGGTGCCGACCAGCAGAAGAAGGTCGGCATGCTGTCAGGCGGCGAACGCAACCGCGTGCATCTCGCGAAGCTCCTGAAAGAGGGCGGCAACTTGCTGCTGCTCGACGAGCCGACGAACGACCTCGACACAGAGACGCTCGGCGCGCTCGAAGCGGCACTCGAAGATTTCCCCGGCTGCGCCGTGGTGATCTCGCATGACCGCTTCTTCCTCGACCGCCTTGCCACGCACATCCTCGCCTTCGAAGGCGATAGCCATGTCGAATGGTTCGAAGGCAACTTCGCCGACTACGAAGAAGACAAGAAGCGCCGTCTCGGCGATCAGGCCGTCGAACCGCACCGCATCAAGTTCAAGCGGTTCGAGCGATAGGGAAGGGGAAATGTGGCTTCCGGCCGGCTCGACGAAGGAGAGTCGGAAGCCACAATCGAAAGCTTCACCCGTTGCTGTTGTCGATGATTGGAAGCTGCTTGGCTTCCTCCGAAGTGAGCGACAGCTTCACGCCGTCCGCGACGCTCGAGATCTTGTCGGCCGGAACCTCGAAGACTTTGGCGTTGATGCCCGCGGGCATGCCATCGGTGACGAGAATTTCCTGCACCTTGCCGCTGTCGTCAGACTTCACGCCGTTGACTTCGCCGATCTTGGCGCCATCTGAGCCGAACACCGCCGCGCCGATCTGAATTTGACTGGCGTTGATTGCGGTACCGCCTTCCGCAGGCGCGCCTTCGGTTGCTGCTGGTTGCTCGGGCTGAGCTGGCGCCTCTGTTGCGCCGCTGTCGGCAGGCGGCGCTTCCGTCCCGCTATCCGCAGGAGCTTGCTCCGACGGCGCGGCTGATGGTTCTGCACTGTCGCCGCTGGGCTGCGCCGCGGCACCGCCGTCTGCCGGGGCGGCCTGCTCGGGTGCGGTCTGTTCGGGTGCGGTCTGTTCGCCCTCGGCGGGAGCCTGCTGATCCTGTTCCTGGCACCAGACCGGCTGCGCCTGAGACACACAAAAGCAAGACATCGAGACGACGAGAGCCATTCCCGGCGCCAAACGCAATTTCGAAAACGTCATAAACCTGGACCCCAATTCCATCCCCACCACCAACGTAACCCGCGTTTCATATAGAACGTATGCGGGCTTTTTGCTCCCCTATGCTCGATGGCGATGCAAGGGTGCGGCGCTTTGTCGATGCAAAGCTGGACGTAAATGGGGCGAACAGCGCCGATGTCGATAAAGAACAGGCGTCGCCCGAAGAGCGACGCCTGAAAAGCACACTTCCGGGCAATTGGCGCAATGTCAGATGCCAAAGCTGCCCGAATGGAACGGTATTGTCTTAGCGGCTCAGCGCCAGGACGAGTGCCCGCGGATTATTGCCGTTCTCGGTGATATAATTCTGGAAGAGGTCATCCAGGAAGGTCGTCATCCAAAAGCCGACAACCTGCGCGTCGCGGACCTTATAGCCTTCCTTGGTTTTCATCACGAGCCAGCGAATATCGTAGCCCGAGCCGTCAGACAGCGTGATGTGGCTGTCGACGTTCGTGCCGCCCGCATCGCCCGGACCCTGTCCGGTGACGACGGCGCTGGTGACGATGTATTTCGGGCCCTGCGTGGCGGCGTACTTCGCGATGAAGTTGATCATGCCGTTGTAGTAGGCAGGCCGATCGGCCTTCGGCAGCGTCCGCGCGTGCGGGCCGAGCGCCGTCAGGCCGATGTTGGGAACATCCATGTGCCGGCGCAGCACGTTGGCGTAAGCGGAAATGCCGCCCTGACGCTGCGCGTACATGAGCTCATTCTGGACACGCTGCATATAAACGGCAGGAGATTCAGCGCGAGCGCCGCTCGCGGAAACGCCTGCAAAACATACAAACAAAACAGCCAGCCAACTGGCGGAGCGAATTCGCTGTGAAATTGCCCACCCCATCTCAAACCCTCGCATTCGTCGTCCCCAAAACCATCCCGAAGTAGCAGGGGCTCTTGGCCGATTCTGCTACTGTCGCCCTATCGAAACAAGCCTCTCGTCACGCTACAGAGGCAACAATCACGTCAAAACAATGCTGGATGGCTATGCGGCCACAGCATTTTGTCGTTCGCGAGGCTTATCGCCGAGATCGTAGAGCCGCCCCGCCGACACGACGGGAAGGCTCAACGCCTGACAAAGCCTATCGAATTCCGTTCCACCGATTCGATCTGCCGCCATCAGAATGATGCTGCGATTTTTATTCGGATGCACCAATACAGCTTCCTGGCGAACGCCCGACAGCGACGTGCGCGTGTGTAGCGCGACGCCCTCGAAACTCGCCAACGGCATATCCCAGAGCGTCGTCGAAAACGGCGTCCGGTCGACGACCTTCACGCTTCCTTCGCGGATATCGACCAGACGGCTGGAAATCAACGCGATCAATATGTTGCGCAGCGGCCAAATGATCAGGCCGACCCAGAAGACCAGCGCCAGCGCCAACTCGATGGCCACAACCGGGTTCGAAACCAGGGCGCGGCGCACATCCGCGGAGGTAAGTGCGTAAACCGCAAACCCGAGCTGGGGCAGCACGATCAAGCCCGCCAGCGCAGTCATCAGCAAGAGGCCGGGCAGTTTCGCCATTTTCGAATTTGTCTGTCGGATCGTGATCGGAAGGCAACCGGGATCGCCTGAGACTTCAATGACTTCAAAACCACAACGCTGCATGACGCAACTCAACCCCCGCGCGAGCACTGCCGGCGACCTTATGGTAAATTTCTCTAAAAGGCGGTTAAGCACCGTACTGTTTTCGCGACCACCAAACGCCCCTTGACATATAAACATATCTTTATATCTTCCCGCGCATGTCCAGCTCAGAGGAAATGCGAACGGCTGACTTGGTGGCGGCGCTGAAGGCGGCCGCCGAGCCGACGCGTCTGCGCATTCTCCTGCTGCTCGCTGGCGGCGAACTGAACGTCAAGGATCTGACCCTGATCCTCGGGCAAAGCCAGCCGCGCATCAGCCGCCACTTGAAGCTGCTATGCGAGGCGGGCCTGATCGAGCGCTTCCGCGACGGCAGCTGGGTCTACTTTCATATTTCTGATCGCCAGCCGGGCGGGCGCTTGGCGCTGCGCCTCGTGGCCGATGTGGATCCCTCGGAAGCCTCCGTCCGCCGTGACCGCGAGCGCGCCGAGACCTTGAAGCGCGAACGCGAGTCGGTCGCGCAGACTTTCTTCGAAGAACATGCCGCCGACTGGGACCGCATCCGCACGCTTCACGTCGCGGAAAATGACGTCGAGGCCGCGATGCGCCGGGCGCTAGGCGATGGGACTTTCGATTTCTTCGTTGATCTCGGCACCGGCACCGGCCGCACGCTCGAACTTTTCGCCGACCGTTTCGAGCGCGGCCTGGGTCTGGATGTCAATCAAACCATGTTGACCTACGCGCGCGCCAACCTGAACGCCAAGGGCTGCGGCAAGGCGCAGGTTCGCCACGGCGATATCTATTCGCTGGCGCTGGCGGATGCACAGGCCGACGCCGTCGTCATGCATCAGGTGCTGCACTTTCTGTCCGATCCGGCGCTCGCCATTCGCGAAGCGGCGCGCGTGCTGACGCCGGGCGGCAAGCTGCTGATCGTCGACTTCGCACCGCACGAGCTCGAATTCTTGCGCACGCGCGAGGCTCACGAACGCCTCGGCTTTACCCACGAGCAAGTAGCAGGCTGGCTGAAAGATGCCGGCCTGGCGCCGAAATCTGTCGAAGACCTGACACCCAAAGCCGATGGCCGCGACGACATGCTGACCGTCACGGTCTGGCTTGCCGAACGTCCGGTCACGCAAATGCCGATTACAAAGATAAGCGCACCCGTTGAAGACGTGCGCGAGGGAGCACGCTGATGGCACAAAATAGCGAACGCAAGAGCAAGCTGCTCGGCTCGGGCGACATCGTCGTCAGCTTCGAATTCTTTCCGCCGAAGACGGAAAAGATGGAAGAGACGCTGTGGTCTGCGATCTCGCGCCTTGCGCCGCTGCATCCCGAATTTGTTTCGGTGACGTATGGTGCCGGCGGCTCGACACGTGAACGCACGCACTCGACCGTCACGCGCATCCTCAAGGAAACGGACCTGAAGCCTGCCGCTCATCTTACCTGTGTTGACGCGACGAAGGACGAGGTCGATGCCGTCGCGCGCCAGTATTGGAGCGAAGGTGTCCGCCACATCGTCGCCCTGCGTGGCGATCCGGTCCACGGCGCGGGCACGAAGTACGAGCCGCATCCAGACGGCTATCAGAATGCGGCCGATCTTGTTGCGGGGTTGAAGCGCATCGCGGATTTTGAAATCTCGGTCGCGGGCTATCCGGAGAAGCATCCGGAAAGTCAATCGATCGAAGCCGATCTCGATAATCTCAAGGCCAAGGTCGATGCCGGCGCCGATCGCATCATCACGCAGTTCGGCTTCGACAATGCGTATTTCCTGCGTTATCTCGAACGGGCGCGCGCGGCAGGCATCTGGGTACCGATCTCGCCTGGGATCGTTCCGATCCACAACTTCAAGCAGGTCGCAGGCTTTGCCAAACGCGCAGGGGCGACGGTCCCGTCATGGCTCGCGCGCCGCTTCGAAGGCCTCGAAGACGACAGCGCGACGTCGCATCTCGTCGCCGCCGCCGTCGCGACCGAGCAGGTGATGGACCTCGTCGACGAGGGCATCAAGAAATTCCACTTCTATACGTTGAACCGTGCCGACCTCGTCTACGCGATCTGCCATCTTCTTGGCCTTCGCGCGGCGAGAGCGGCCAACGCCAACGCGGCGTAATCACATTCGGAAAGTCGAGGCGTGACATGAGACGGAAACCAAGTTGGGCCGCGCTGGAAAAGGCTGCGAGCGAACGCATCCTCATCATCGACGGCGCCATGGGCACGATGATCCAGCAGTATAAGCTCGGCGAAAACCACTATCGCGGCGAGCGCTTTCAGGATCATTCGAAAGACATCAAAGGCAATAACGATCTGCTCGTGTTAACCCAGCCGGAGATCATCGAAGAGATCCACGGCAAGTATCTGCGCGCCAACGCCGATATCATCGAGACGAATACGTTCAATGCGCAGCGTATCTCGCTGGCCGACTATCACATGGAAGACCTGGCCTACGAGATCAACGTCGAGGCCGCGAAGATCGCGCGCCGCGCGGCGGACGAGTGGACAAAGAAGACGCCGGACAAACCGCGCTTTGTTGCAGGCGCCGTCGGCCCGACCAACCGTACCGCGTCGATCTCGCCGGACGTCAACAATCCGGGCTTTCGCAATGTCAACTTCGATGAGTTGCGCGATGCATATAAAGAGCAGGTGCGGGGGCTGATCGACGGCGGTTCGGATATCATCCTGATCGAGACGATCTTCGACACCTTGAACGCGAAAGCCGCCGGTTTCGCGACGCTCGAAGTTTTCGAGGAAAAGGATCTCGAACTTCCGGTCATGATTTCGGGAACGATCACCGACCGTTCGGGCCGCACGCTCTCAGGACAAACGGCGGAAGCTTTTTGGTATTCGATGCGGCATCTGAGGCCGTTTTCGATCGGCCTCAACTGCGCTCTCGGCGCGGAGCTGATGCGTCCCTACATCGCCGAGCTTTCGCATGTCGCCGACGTTCGCATCTCGGCCTATCCGAATGCGGGTCTTCCCAACGCCATGGGCGAGTATGACGAGAACCCGCACGATATGGCCTGCAAGATCGAGCCATGGCTGGCGGATGGCTTGATTAACGTCGTTGGTGGATGCTGCGGCTCGACGCCCGATCACATCGCCCACATCGCGAGCCACGCGAAAGGCTACAAGCCGCGCACGATCACGAAAGTCGAACCGCGCTTGCGCCTCTCCGGCCTCGAACCGTTCGTACATGGATGATGCAATGACAGCGTTGAAATTCGAAGATCAGAAGCTGCCCGATCTCGATGACTACGCGAAGCTGGCCGAGCAATTCATTCCCGGCCGGCAAGCCATCTTCGCGATTGTCGAATCCGCGCTTCTTGAACTCATTCCGCAAGGGCCGGCCAAAATCTTGGTCGTCGGCGCGGGTGGGGGCGAAGAAATTTTGCGCCTTGGACTGAACAATCCGGATTGGTCGTTCGTCGGCGTCGATACCTATGAGCCGATGGTCGAATTGGCGCACAAGCGTCTTGGCCGAACGCCCGTCGGTTTGCGCAGTAAGGTGCATGCGACGACCATCGACAATCTCGCAGAAAAAAACTTCGACGCTGCGACGTGCATATTGACCGCCCATTTTGTTCCGGACGACGGCGCGAAACTGGCCTTCTTCGAGGCCATTTATAAGCGGCTGAAGCCGGGCGCGCCGTTTGCCGTCGTTGACGGCGTGGGTGTTGCCGGCGATGACCAAACCGAGCTGCTTCGCCGCATCTGGAAGCGCCATGCCATTCGCAACGGCATATCAGCCGAAGTTGCTGCGAGCAATGCCGAGAACTTCAAGAAAGTCTCGGTCGTGTCTGAGCAGCGCGAAGAGGAGCTGCTTGAGAGCGCCGGTTTCAAGCGCCTGACGCCGATCTTCCGCGGACTTGCCATCAAGGGTTGGCTGGCATTCGCATGAAAGCCGTTAGCACATTTATCTTCTGCCAATTCAAAATGGAATTCGACTGATGACCACAGCCAACGCAGCGCAATCGTTCATCAACGTCGGTGAGCGCACAAACGTCACGGGCTCCGCGAAGTTTCGCAAGCTGATCGAGCAGAACGACTATGCCGGCGCACTCGCCGTTGCGCGCCAGCAGGTTGAAGCGGGCGCGCAGGTTATCGACGTCAACATGGACGAGGGCCTGCTCGATTCCGAAAAAGCGATGGAGACGTTCCTCAACCTCATCGCGTCTGAACCCGACATCAGCCGTGTGCCGATCATGATCGACAGCTCGAAATGGAGCGTCATCGAGTCGGGTCTGAAGTGCGTGCAAGGCAAGCCGATCGTCAATTCGATCTCGCTGAAGGAAGGCGAGGGGCCGTTCTTGGAGCATGCGCGCAAGGTCCTGCGCTACGGCGCGGCCGTCGTCGTCATGGCGTTTGATGAAGCCGGACAGGCCGACACCATCGAGCGCAAGGTTTCGATTTGCGAACGCGCCTACAAAATTTTGACCGAGAAAGTTGGTTTCCCCCCGGAAGATATCATCTTCGACCCGAACATCTTCGCCGTCGCAACCGGCATCGAAGAGCACAACGGTTACGGCATCGCCTTCATCGAAGCAGCGCGCCAGATCAAAGAGAAGATGCCGTTGACGCACATTTCAGGCGGCGTCTCGAACCTGTCGTTCGCCTTCCGCGGCAACGAGCCGGTGCGCCAAGCGATGCACTCGGTGTTTCTCTACTATGCCATTCAGGCCGGCATGGACATGGGCATCGTCAACGCCGGTCAGCTGACGGTTTACGATGACATTCCCGCCGAGCTGCGCGAGCTTTGCGAGGACGTGATCCTCAACAAACGTCCGGATGCAACGGATCGCTTGCTCGAAGCCGCTCCGAAGTTCAAAGGCGATGGTTCTGGCACGAAGGCGAAAGAGAAAGACCTGTCCTGGCGCGAGGCACCGGTCGAGGCACGCCTTACGCATGCGCTTGTTCACGGCATCACTGATTTCATCGAGATCGACACGGAAGAAGCCCGCGCCAAGGCCGACAAGCCCCTGCACGTCATCGAAGGCCCGCTGATGGCGGGCATGAACGTCGTCGGCGATCTCTTCGGCGCAGGCAAAATGTTCCTGCCGCAGGTGGTGAAGTCCGCGCGCGTGATGAAACAGGCCGTCGCCTATCTGCAGCCATTCCTGGAAGCCGAGAAGAAAGCTTCCGGCCTTGAAGCCAAGCCCGCCGCCGGGAAGATCCTGATGGCGACGGTGAAGGGCGACGTCCACGACATCGGCAAGAACATCGTCGGCGTTGTTCTTCAGTGTAACAACTATGAGGTCATCGACCTCGGCGTTATGGTGCCCGCTGCGAAAATTCTCGAGACGGCGAAGAAAGAGAAGGTCGACATGATCGGCCTTTCGGGCCTCATCACGCCGTCGCTCGACGAGATGTGCTTTGTTGCCGCCGAGATGGAACGCGAAGGCTTCTCCGTGCCGCTGCTGATCGGTGGCGCGACGACGAGCAAGGTGCACACGGCCGTCAAGATCAATCCGAACTATCATCGCGGGCAGGCCGTCTACGTGCTCGACGCCAGCCGCGCGGTTGGCGTCGTGTCGAACCTGTTGTCGGACACGGAGAAGACGCCGTTCGTCCAGAATATCAAAACTGAGTATGCGAAAGTCCGCGAAGCGCACCTTGCGAACGAAGCAAGGAAGCAACGCATCACACTGAAAGCTGCGCGCGATAACAAGTTCAAGATCGATTGGAACGCGTACAAGCCCGTAAAGCCGAGCTTCCTCGGCGCACGCACGTTCGCCGATTATCCGCTCGCGTCGCTCGTGCCCTATATCGACTGGACACCCTTCTTCCAGACGTGGGAGCTTGCAGGCCGCTATCCGCAGATCCTGACTGACAACAAGGTCGGCTCTGAAGCGAAGAAACTCTTCGATGATGCGCAGGCGTTACTGAAGCGCATCGTCGCCGAGAAATGGGTGAAGGCGTCCGCCGTCGTCGGCTTCTGGCCTGCGAACAGCATCGGCGACGACATCGCGCTCTACCAGGATGATACGCGCGCTGCGCAGACGGCGACGCTCTATACGCTGCGCCAGCAGATCGCGCGCGATCCTTCGCGCAATCGTGCGCACACCGCGCTGTCCGACTTCATCGCGCCGAAAGAGACGGGGCTCGCCGATTATATCGGTGGCTTTGCCGTCACCGCAGGACTTGGCGAGGAAGAAGCGATCGAGCGCCACGTTAAGAAGACCGACGATTACACGCGCATCATGACGAAGGCCTTGTGCGATCGCCTTGCCGAAGCATTTGCCGAAGCGATGCACGCGAAGGTGCGCCGCGAGTTGTGGGGCTACGCCAAGAGCGAAACGCTCTCGAACGACGATCTGATCCTTGAAAAATACCAAGGTATCCGCCCGGCACCTGGCTATCCGGCGCAGCCTGATCACACTGAGAAGGCAACGCTTTGGACGCTGATGGACGTCGAAAAGCAAACCGGCATCACGCTGACGGAAAGCTACGCGATGTGGCCGGGCGCGTCCGTTTCCGGCCTCTACTTCGCAAATCCGGAAAGCCATTACTTCGGCGTCGGCAAGGTCGAGCGCGACCAGGTCGAAGACTATGCCGCGCGTAAAGGCTGGACGGTCGAAGAGGCGGAGCGCTGGCTGGCACCGGTCCTGAACTACGAAAGAACAGGTTCCGTCAACGCTGCCGCTTGATTAGCTTGGACGTTGCGTTCGCCAAAAAAATCGGCGCGGTGTGTACCCGCGCCGTATGGTCGTTTGGCTCGCGCCAGACATCCCAGAAATAGTCCCCCGTCTCGTTGGCTCCTTGGAGCATCGTGCGTGGGATTACTGTTTCAGGCATTTCCTCCAGACGGTCGCTCTCAAAAGGTCCCGAGCACGACCAAAATCACGAATCCAAACGACATTCCTACGGCAAGAACGTTAAGACCGCCTTGCAGACTCATGTCACACCTCCGAGGTCGAGATGCTTCTGAATTCGCCTCGCTTCCCTCTTCGAAGCGCAGGCCGGACGCTACCTAGCAGTCCGCGTCGCTGACAAGAAAAAAGCATTTTGCGCCGCAGAGCGTTTGACCGTCGCGAAACTGTCACCGCTGTTGCATCGCTCCGAACGCAAACCGCCGGAAGCAAAAGCGGTTCCCGCCCGCGATTTGGGAGTTAACGAAAATGCCGCTAAAAGAGCTGTTTTTAGCGAAGCGGCGCCGAACGCGGTAACCAATTGTGATCGAAGAATGACGCTTACACGTCGGCGCCTACGCCAATGCAACGCACAAAAATAATCCCAAAATATTTTGCTTGCATCCTGCCGGACGCCTGATGCGAAGCGCGCTGCGGGGCTTTCGGAATGCCGTTCGACTCGCAGTCTATGCAACGTAACAACGGCTTCGGATCAACCGATTATTAGCCGTTTTCTCAAAAGAACTTCGTTGGTGCCTTCCGCGACGAGCCCTTCGAGCGTCGCGATGCGGACGAACCCGAACCGTTCGTAAAAGGCGACGGCCCGGACGTTGAACTCGGAAGCGCTGACCCAGATGTTCCGCGCCTGCAGCCGATGGGCTTCGGCCTCGAACCACAACAGAACGGCGTGACCTACGCCCTTGTTCTGGAACTGCGGAAGGATCCCCAGAAATTGCAGATACGGTCCGCGCAACCACGTGCGACGGATGCTGAACGCTCCGGCGAGAGTGCCGTCGACAAGAATTTCGAGCCGGGGCGCGTCGTGGTCGTCATCGCGCAAAAACGTCGTGAGGGCTTCAGACGTGTAGCGATAGTGCGCCCACGGATCGATCGCAGCGAGCGGCGCACCAAGCAACTCGGCGCTCTCCGATGTCATTGGCCGAAACGCGATCGCAGCTGTCATGTCAATTCACTGATTGCCCTGCCGCGCGAGCAACCGGCTTGGTATTCTTTTTGACCGCAACTTTCTTCGCTGCGAGCGGCGTGTAGGCAACCTTCGCGCCGGCCTTCGGGCTGGCGTTCAACGGCTTTTTCAGCGCCCACAGGAAGTCGTAGCGATTGACGTCGCCGGTCTTGCGATCATAGCACTCCGACTTGATCACCGGCTTGCCCATCGTCATCAGTTCGCTGACGGTTACGAACGTGTAGCCCTTGGCTTTGAGCTTCGGGATCGCGATGCGCAGCGCATCTGCCGTATGCCATCCACGCCCGTTCGCATGGTTGACGATGATCGAACCGGGCTTCGCTTCGTTCACCATCGCTGCCGCGATACGCTCGGCCGATTCATGCGGATCGGGATCGCCCGTCGCGACGTCCCACTGAATGGCGAGCATCCCGGCGTCGTTCACAGCCTTGAGCGAGGCGGGATTGCACGTGCCGTAGGGGAAGCGGAAGAGCGTCGGCTGCGCGGGAATGCTGCGCATGTCCTCGGGGGACGCCGCCACGCATTGTTTCGAGGCGAGATCGGCGCGCGCATCCTCATAGGCTTTCTGTGGCGCGAGCACCTGCTGCCGGATGGCCGCTTCGTTCAATAGCCGAAGGTTCGCGTGTGTTTCAGTATGATTGCCGACCTCGAACAACGGATCGGTCATCAGCTGTTCGGTGCGTGCGCGATGGGAGACCATCCATTTTCCGCCAGCGAAAAAGGTGGCTTTTACGCCCTGTTCGCGCAGATAATCGAAAATGCGCCCATCGTAGCCTGCAATCTCGCCGCGCTGCTCACACAGGTCGAACGTCAGTGCGATGACCTTTTCGCCCTTTGGAACGTCGACGCGCCGGATCGATCCGCGCAGCGCTTCGGGAACCGGCGGAGCCTGAGTGAAACCGGCGATCTTGATCGGCGCATCGTAGGTGTGGACGCCGCGCGAGACTTTCTCCTCGCCCGGCACGCCCGCAAGCAGCGCCGGTGAATAGCACGCGTGCTGCAAAACATCGTCGCGCGCGAAGGCCGCCCTCGCATGTGCGGAAACAGCGAGTGACGCAACGATGAGAGCAGACAGTCTGATGCGCATTGTCAAAGTCATTTGCCCTTGAACTCGGGTTTGCGCTTTTCGAGAAAAGCGCGGCGCCCCTCAGCGTAGTCTTCACTTGCAAAACATGCGGCGATAGCGGCGTCGAGAGCTGCCATGTCGGGATGCTCCGGATGGCGCGAGATCTCGTCGATCACTTTCTTCGCCGCTGCGACCGACAGCGGTGCGTTTGCGGCGATCTCCGCGGCCAATGCTTTCACCGTCGTCTCCAGCTCCGCCTTCGGCACGAGTTGCGAGATAAGCCCCATAGCCTCCGCATCGGCCGAACGGAAGCGCCGTCCGGTAAATAGCAGCTCCTTGGCGCGCGCTGCCGGCACGGCCGCCAGGATGGGCCGCACCCAGCGCGCATTGTAGCCGATGCCGAGCTTGGCCGCTGGAATGGCGAACTGGCTTGCATCGTCGGCAATGCGCATGTCGCAGCAGAGCGCGAGACCGAGACCACCGCCAAGACAAAAGCCATGGATCATCGCGATGGTCGGCTTCGGGCATCCGATCAGCGCATTGAAGGCGGCATCGTTCAAGGTGTCGTAAATCTTGGCGGCATCGCCGGTGCGTGAGGTTTCGAACTCCGAAATATCGGCGCCGGCCGAGAAGGCCTTATCGCCCGCGCCGCGCACGATAATGACGCGCACCTCCGGATCGTCGACGGCCGCACCCACCGCGTCAGGGATGGACTTCCACATCGCAGCCGTCAGGGCGTTCATCCGTGCCGGATTGTCGGCCGTGATCCAGGCGATTGCACCCTCCTTCGCATATCTCAATGTCGGGTTGGCGACTTCGGCCGCATCTGCCATAAACGGGTATCCTTTCGATCTTTGCGGCCATTTAATTGGCATTTGCAGGCGTCGCAAACGGGCTCCACGGCGGCAGATGCACGCGGCGGCCGGAAAGTGTATAAGTTTTACGGCGAGGTCGATTGACCGCCGTCTGTGTGGACGCTAATCGCCTGCGGTAACATATTGCTAACGGACCTGATTTCGAGCCAGAGGCTGCCCGTGTCGAATACCAAAACAGCGATCTCAAAGGTCCAAGTCGTCGACCCGATTTGGGCGCAGATCCGCACCGAGGCCGAGGCCGCGATGAAAGCCGAGCCCGCGCTCGGCAGCTTCATCTTTGCGACCGTGCTCAGCCATCAGGCTCTGGAGGAGGCAGTGTGCCATCGCCTGGCGCAGCGGCTGAACCACACGGACGTAGACGCCGGTCTCATTTCGCAGACGTTTCTGAGCGTGCTGGCCGAGCAACCCGAGCTTGGCACGATCTTCCGTGCCGATCTCCAGGCTGTCTACGACCGCGATCCGGCATGCACGCGCTATCTCGACCCGCTTCTCTATTTCAAAGGCTTCCACGCACTGGTGACGCATCGCTTTGCGCACGCGCTCTGGAAAAGCCGTCGTCGCGACTTTGCCCTTTACCTGCAAAGCCAGTCGTCGCGCATGTTCGGCGTGGACATTCACCCCGCGGCGCGCTTCGGCAAGGGCATCATGCTCGATCACGCCACCGGCTTCGTCGTCGGCGAGACGGCGGTGGTTGGCGACAACTGCTCGTTCCTGCATGCCGTCACGCTCGGCGGCAGCGGCAAGGAGACAGGCGACCGCCATCCTAAGATCGGCGATAACGTCTTGATCGGCGCCGGCGCCAAGGTGCTCGGCAATATCAAGGTCGGGCATTGCTCACGCGTCGCCGCCGGATCGGTTGTTCTCTCTGAGGTTCCGCCGAACGTGACAGTTGCCGGCGTGCCCGCCAAAATTGTCGGCAGCGCCGGCTGTGCCGAACCGGCCCGCTCGATGGAGCAAGGCTGGGTTGATGATTTCGGCGGACTTTAAAAAGATCATTCAGGAGACAAGACATTGAAAAAGGAAGAGCTCGCTCGCCTGCAGGCTTACTTGCGTAAAACGCTGGGAGCGGCGTCGCTTGAAGTGAAGGCGCAGCCAAAGAAAGACGACATGGCTGAGGTCTTCGTCAACGGCGAGTTCATCGCCACGCTGTACCGCGAGGTCGAGGAGGGCGAGACGTCCTACCAGTTCCAGATGGCGATCCTGGACATGGATCTGGAAGGCGTCTGAGGCCGAACCGTCCCATGCCGCTTTACACGCTCGATGGCCAAGGTGTCGTAACGCCTCCAATCGGCTCGTTCTGGGTCGCGCCAAACGCCGTCCTACTTGGCAAGGTCAAGCTCGAGGAAGAGTCGAGCGTCTGGTTCGGCGCGGTTCTGCGTGGCGATAACGAGCTGATCACCGTCGGCGCGCGCTCGAACGTGCAGGACGGCTCCGTTCTGCATACCGATCCGGGCTTTCCGCTGACGATCGGCGAGGACTGCACGGTCGGCCACATGGCGATGCTGCATGGCTGCACAATCGGCCGCGGCAGCCTCATCGGCATCGGCAGCATCATCATGAACGGTGCCAAGATCGGCGAGGAGTGTGTGATCGGCGCCAAGACGCTGATCGCCGAGGGCAAGGAAATTCCGCCACGCTCGCTCGTGATGGGATCGCCCGGCAAGATCGTCCGCGAGTTGACCGACGAGGAAGTCGAGCGTTTCGGCGGCGCTGCCCGCCGTTATGTCAAAAATTGGCGCCGCTACGCTGAAGGCCTGACGCTTCAGGACTGAGCTTGGGCAATCGCACAAAAAAAATGCGGACCGGCGTCTGGGGAAGCGCGCGGCCCGCTGAACAGGTCCGGTTTGGGTCGGGGGACGGCTGGGGCCGGGCCTGTAAGTGTTTCTGATGATTTTGAAGGGAATTACCTCAGGGGAAATCCGGCGTGCCGTCGAACATTGACGGATCGACGGACTGCACGCCCGACAGCGCCGGCGGCGTGACCGCATCGTTCGGATCGAGCGACACCCAGACCTTCGGGTTGAGGTACGACTGCCGCATCACGTAGTGATAGGGCGTCTGGTTCCAGAGCCGTACGACGTCGATCTTGTTGTCGAGAATGAAGTCGCCCTGCGTCGTCCGCGCGGTCAGCACGGCATGGCCTTCGTTCTTCTCGTCACGCACGACTGTCATGAGCAAGGTGCCGGACGGCCAGCCGCTGGCGATCAGGCGATGGCGCTTCAGGAGCGCGTAATCCTCGCAGTCGCCGCGCGTCTTCGGGATCGTCCAGTATTCGGTGACGCCGTAGACTTCCTGGTCCGTCGCCGGTTCGATCTCATGGTTGACCGAACGGTTGATTTCGTCGAGCTCGCTCAACGCCTGTGGCGTCGCCCGGAACCGGGCGTCGTCGGAAGATGTGACGACGCATTCCTGAGGCATCCGCTCGCAGAAGGCCACAAACCCATAAGGGGGCTGCGAGCTGCCATAAATACGCATGAACTCTGGTGCACGCACCGCGGGACTGATAACCGCGACCTGTTGCGCCGCCGCCGGCAACGCCGCACCACACAACCACACTGCCACCGAGATGGCTACGCTACCGTACTTCATGAAACGCCCTCGAACACGGTACGATACAGTACGCGACACAGCTGGTTTTAGCATGAATGCCCACCGCAGCATTCGAGCTAAATTCGTATAAAAATTTAACTTAACGATTTTGGCAACTCGGCGAGCAATTTGCGGCATCACACAACCAACGCAAAAACGTCAAGGGAACCTGTCGCGCATCGCCTCCGGCGACAGCAGCGACAGAAACTGCAAACCAATTCCATGCTCGTGGTGACGCCGGACGATCGCCCGGGTCTTTCCGGCAACCACGAAGCTGCCGATAGGTGGCCGCGCAGGCGTGGCAATCGAAGCGCCGGATGCTGAAAGATCGAGCAATTCCACGTCGATAACGACCCCGTCTTCGACCCTCAACGTCGTACGACGCCCGCGAGTTCCGACACGTTCATGGATACGACCGGCAGCCCCGGGGAAATCATCCTTATTGATGAGCCACGTAATCTGCGCGGCGAGCTTTTCGCGCTTGTGCTCCGTGACTTTGAAAACGAATGCGAAACCATCCGGCGTAATTCTTGCGACGACGCCCTCAAATCCGCCCAGATGATCGAAGTAGACGACGACGCGCTCACCGACTTCAGGTAGATGCGCGGTCGTAACGGCTGCGCCGCCGACGGAAACGTTTTTCAATTGGCAGGTGTATTCGCTGCGGTCTGCGCGCATGAAGCGGCCAGCAAGCGAAAGCGGCACACGGCGATGTTTGCGCATGTCGCCGGCCAAGATGGCATCGGTCGGATGCAGGACGTCACGGATGATGCTCGTATGCACGGCCATGGCCGACCTTTGAACTGCCGTCAGAAATTGCTGCCGGGCGTGCTCTCGAACATTGCGAAATGAGCGAAAACCACCCGCATGAACTATGCGGGTGGGGTCCTTAATGAAGTTCTAATCGGCGCACCAAATTCGACGGGTGCGGGCAACGGAAGATTATGTATTGAAAGAAGATTACCGCTCGTCGCCGGAAAGGCTGAGCCCACCGTCGAAGACGCGGAACTGCCGCCGCGCCGAGCGCACGATGCGTGCTTCCCGCCGGGTGTGAAGGATGGGTGCCTGATATTGAAAGTCGCTCTCGTCCTCAGAGGCGGCGCGGCTCGGCCAGACGATCTCGTGATGAACGAGCTTCCGCCTTGTCAGCGGCACGGAGCCGAGCCATTCCGGCTTCTCTCGAGAGGCGACAGAGCCGAGAAAGCGTTCGACCGTATCACTCGTGTGCGTCAGCGGCAGGATCAGCACCTCGAATGTCGTCGACTTCCCGTCGGCGCTTTCGGCGGACATATGGAACAGACCGACCGCGCAGCGCGACGCGATCAGCTCCATCTGGTTCTGCAACGTTCGCCGATCGCCGATATCGAACATTTCGAACAGGTTCTTGCCGCGCAGCTCCATGCCGAGCGCATCGGTAATCCGTGTGCCCGCGAGCCGGAAACGCGCATTGGTATAGTTGATGCGCTCCAGAATGAACGTATCGGGAAGATTGTTCGCGATGCGCGACGGCTCGATCTCGAAACGCTTCGGCGCCGGGCGATTGCCCCGGAGAGCGTCCCAATATGAATAGAGCGACTGGCTGACGGCTTCTTGCATGCTCACGCGTTACGACCCTGAATTTTCTGTTGGGTGGCGGACATCCCAGACCCCCGCCGTTCCATTTCGGAGCGCGAAGGCTCCCTGGCAGTCGAATGAGCATCGTTCATGCCAGCGCGCGTCGAAGCAGCGAAAACCGCGTTTCGCCCGTCCAGTTGCCCGCTTTTGCGTGAACCGGTAACAACGGCCGTTCAGTCGCTACGGACTGAATCGCCTCAAAGTGGGACGAAGTCGTGAACCGAGAACCAATGTTTAACGTGCCGGGCGCCGTGCTCGGCATCCTTGCCGTGTTGATTGCGGTGCACGTTGCGCTGTCCATGCTGCCGCCCGAGCAATATTCGTGGTGGGTGCTGGCGCTCGCATTCATTCCGGCGCGGTACTCAGGCTTCGCCGATCAGATTCCCGGAGGCGGCGTCGCCGAGGTGACGTCGTTCGTGACGCACATGCTCGTGCACGCCGACATCACGCACATCGCTTTCAACGGCCTTTGGCTGTTGGCCTTCGGCTCGGTGCTGTGCGCGCGTCTCGGCGGTTTGCGGTTCATCATATTCTCGATCTGCGGAGGCATCTGCGGCGCATTGCTGTTTCTGCTTTTCAATCCGGGATTGGCAGCTCCGGTCATCGGTGCGTCGGGTGCTGTGTCGGCGATGATGGGCGGCGTGATGCGGTTTCTCTTTAACGCTCTCGATCGCGGCGAGGGCTATCTGTTGCGCCACAACCCGTCAGCCATTCCAGCCGTGACGATCATGGGTGCGCTGCGAGACAGCCGCATCGTTCTGTCGTCGATCGTGTTCGTCGCCATCAATCTTCTGGCGATAATCGGCTTCGGGAAAATGGGCGAGGCCGGTGCGATCGCATGGGAGGCGCACATCGGCGGCTACCTGTTCGGACTTTTCGCATTTGGTTTATTTGACCGTTCAGATAATCCCGCGATGCAAAATGATTTACCGCCTGCTGCAGATCTCGAATGAAAGCTTGCAATCCCGTAAGAATTGCCTCAGCCTTCCTGCATTAATCCGCCGTCAGAGCGGATCTCATTGGGTGTGAAACGCAGCGGAATGCCGGCGGGAGACCGCGCTAGCTTGCGGGCCTCTAAGTGACGCGCAAGCGCGCGACCACGTTTCCAGTTCGGAACAGCGTTCCGCAAACGGAGGCTGATTTTATGATTATCGGACAGATATTGAAGTCCAAGGGCAGAAGCGTCATGACCGCGTCGCCCGCCGACACCCTTCAGGAAATCGCGCTACGTCTGGCGAGCCGCAAGATCGGCGCGATCGTCATCCTCGAGAACAACAAACTCGCCGGGATCATCTCGGAACGCGACCTCATTCGCCTCATCGCCGAGCATGGGCCGAAGGCGCTCGCCATGACCGCGAACGACGGCATGACGCGCGACGTCATCTCATGCACGCGCGACTGCACGATTGACGGCGTCATGGAGACGATGACGAAAGGCCGTTTCCGCCATGTGCCTGTCCTCGAAGACGGCGAACTCGTCGGCATCATCTCGATCGGCGACGTCGTCAAACATCATATCGCTGAGGTCCAGCTCGAAGTCACCGCCATGCGCGATTACTTGGCGACGGGCTGAAGGTCCTGCTGGATGGCGACGCGCTTGTCCTCCGTACGCGTCCGCTTTGGCTCGCAGACCTCGATCTCGCGCATCAGGTCGTCGAGTTGACGTTCGACGGCCTGCATGCCGAGTTCAATGGCTTCTTCCGCGCGATGGAAATCGAATAGTCCGACCTCCTGCAATCGCGGCGACAGCATCGCGTCGGGCGGATCGCCTGCGAGACGCGAACGTGCGATCCGGTCCTGCACGATATTGAGCGCATCGACCATGACGGTTGATATTCCCGGTGCGCCGTCGCCTTTGCCGAGGATCTGCCGCTGCAAGAGCCCGCGGACGCCTTTCTTGCCAACCGTTTCGGCTGCCGCGGCGTTCCGCAATTCTTCGTCAGCCTCCGAGAACATCGCTTCGGGCGAGGAGATGACACTGCCGCGGCCGAGGATGTCGAAATTCAGATTGACAGCGATGACGTAGCGCGCGCCCAGAGCCCGGCAGACGGAAACGGGGATCGGGTTGACGAGCGCGCCGTCGAATAGCCACCGCCCGTTGACCTTCACCGGCTTGAACACGCCCGGTAGCGCATAGGAGGCGCGCACCGCGTCGACCAGCCGTCCGCGGGACAGCCAGTGCTCATGCCCGGTGCCGATCTCGGTCGCGACCGCAGTGAAGCGCGTCTCGAGATCTTCGATGTTGCGGTCGCCCAGCTGCTGCTCGAGCCGGCTGCACAGCCGCTGCCCACTGATGAGGCCCGTGCCGGCGAAATTGAAATCCAGATATCCGAAGATGCGCTTTGGCGTCAGTTCACGCGCCCAGCGCTCCAATTGGTCGAGATGACCGGCAGCATAACAGCCGCCGACGACGGCTCCGATCGACGTTCCGGCAATAACGTCGGGCCGGATGCCATGGCGTTCGAGAGCCTTCAAAACGCCGATGTGCGCCCATCCGCGCGCGGCGCCCCCACCCAGTGCTAATCCGATCCTCACGCTCGTCCTGCCAAGCATGATTGGCACTCCCGATACGCACCCTCTGCCGGCGATGGTTTTTGCCGACACATCCGCTGCGACGTTATCGCCAGCCGATTAAGGTCCCGCTACCAAGAGGTAAGCAAGTTATGAACGCGAGCATGGCAAACGGGACGCCGGACCGGCGACACGTGATGAGAGCGTCAGGTTCAGGCGGTCGGAGTTTTAGGTGCGGGGAGGGGAGCGAACTCCAGCGCGGCGGCGTCTGTCCCATCCGGCTTTACGACGCGCCGGTAGAAACACGACCGCTCACCCGTATGGCAGGCAACCCCGTCGCCCTGCACCTCGGCGGAAACCCAGACGACATCCTGATCGCAATCCGTCCGCAGCTCTATGACTTTGAGAAGGTTGCCGCTTTCCTCGCCCTTCTTCCACAGCTTGCCGCGCGAGCGACTCCAGAAATGTGCAATGCCGCTGGCAATGGTCTCATTGAGAGCCATCTGATTCATGTAGGCGAACATCAGCACGTCGCCCGACCGGTGATCGGTTACGACCGCCGGAATGAGCCCCTCGGCGCTGAACTTCGGCTTGAATGAATGGGTCGTCTCTATCGTCTCGGTCATGCCGCTTTAGTTCTCCGGCGCCATCTCGTCATCACAATGCACCTGAGCGAAAAGCGCATATGTGATGACCGCGACGCCACATAGGGAAAGTCCGTTTTTCGCTCGACGGCCCACTGACGCAGCTGGCGAACGGCCGCATCTCGCATTCGATACCGGCTCGGCTTATATACGGCGACCGGAACGTTTGGACGAGGGTCGGTCGCGGCCCAAAGATCCGAAAGACGGATCCTGAGAACCGGAAGACGCGAAGATCGCTATGGCCAATCTCGATGAGATCTACAACACGCGCATCCTGGAGCTCGCGGGCGGTATCTCTCATACCGACCGCCTGACCGAACCCGACGGCAGCGCCACGGGACACTCCAAGCTCTGCGGCTCGACCGTGACTGTCGACGTAAAGCTCGAAGACGGGCATGTAAGCGAATTCGGCCAGTCGGTGAAGGCTTGCCTGCTGGGTCAGGCCTCGGCCTCGGTCATGGGGCGGGAGATCGTCGGCTCGACGCCGGATGAGCTTCGCCGCATCGGCCGGGAAATGCGCGCCATGTTGAAGGAGGGTGGTCCGCCGCCCGCCGGGCGCTGGGCGGATCTCGCCGTTCTTGAGCCGGTCCGCAACTACAAGGCCCGACATGCATCAACACTTCTGGTGTTCGATGCGGTCGAAAAGGCGCTCGAGGATGCCGAGGTGCGAGCGAGCGCCGACGTCCAGGCAGAACGCTAACCTTGACCGCAATTTTTCCTCTAAATTTCTGACCGACGCCCGTACGCCCAATCGACGGGCGCGAGCCGGCGTGCTGTATATTCTGCGACTGCACCCCGGATCGATGCGGCGAGCCATTTCGACAACTCGGCGGAATCTTTCTTCCCCCGGCTTGCTGGAAGGGCTTTCGGTTTGAGAAAAACTGGGAGTAGAAGACGCATCGAACGGTCGGTTCGTTAGTCACAAAAACGAAGAAAGAAACCGGCGCGTCTCCAAGCATTGGCTGGCGTGCAACGGCTGGAAAAAAATAGACCTTAGAGCACAACGGGAGATCCAGATGTCAGCGCAGGATAACGATAGTGGCACGCGCGCAGAGGGTGCTGCCTCATCGACCAGCGCACTGAAATGGATCGTTATCGCGATCCTGGCGTTGGTGGCGATCTATGGCTGGCAACAGAAGACGTCGGCTGAGGCTCAAGTGTCGGCGCTGCAGGGAGAGGTCACCTCGCTGCAAAAGGCCGTCGATGATGCCGCCGATGTCAGAAAGTCGTCGCAAGACGAGATCGACCGCCTGAAGGCCGCCGTCAGCGATGCCCAGCGCCAGGCCGACGAAAGCAAGGCCGACGTTTCAACGGCAATGGGCAAGGTTTCCGAACTCGACAACAAGGTCACGGCTGTGACCAAGGAAAACGACGACCTGAAGGCCAAGCTCCAGGGCGCCGCCGAGGAAATGAAAGCCAAGCTCGCCACGGCCGACGACGCGACGAACAAGGTCAAGGCCGAGCTGGAAGCCGCCAATAAGGCGAAAGCCGACGCCGAATCCGCAGCTGCTGCGCTTCGCGGTGAGATCGACAGCCTCAAGGGTCAGATCGCGACGCTTCAGAAGGACCTTGAGACTGCGAAGGCTGCCCAACCGGCGACGCCTGCCGCGCCGGCCCCCGCGGCTCCTGCAACCCCGACGCCGTAAGGCGAGGCGCGGGCCATCAGAGCGTCGCACTTGCATAGCGCTGTGGAAACGCGCTCTGCTTCGGACATGAGTTCGAGGCTTGCCAAAACGCTGCTGAAAGCGCCGATCCACGTCTACCGCTACACCTTCAAATGGCTGGTTGGTGGCCAGTGCCGCCATTGGCCGACATGCTCGGAATACGGGCTGCAGGCGATCGAGCTGAACGGCGCCTGGCGCGGCTTCTGGCTGACGCTGTCGCGGTTCGTCCGCTGCGGACCGGGTGGCACCCATGGCGTCGACCCCGTGCCGGACATCCGCGATGTCAAACACACCTTCCAGCCCTGGCGCTATGGTCGCTGGCGGTAGACTTCGCTTTCGATCATGCCGCAGCTTGACTTGGACGCGCCCACACCCCATTAGCGCAATCGAAAATCGTCTTACGCCGCGTCCGTATGCGGCGAGTGAGCAAAGGAGGCCACGATGACAGACGTCACCATTACGTTCCCAGACGGCAAGCAGCGCCAGGTAGCAGCGGGAACCACGGGCCTCGAAATCGCCAAGTCGATCTCTCCTTCGCTCGCGAAACGTACCGTCGCCATGCAGCTCAATGGCGCGCTGGCCGACCTTGCCGATCCGATCAATCAGGATGCGTCGATCAACTTCGTCTCGCGCACCGATCCGGCAGCCTTAGAGCTGATCCGGCACGACGCCGCGCACGTTCTCGCCGAAGCCGTGCAGTCGATCTGGCCCGGCACTCAGGTGACCATCGGCCCCGTGATCGACAACGGCTTCTATTACGACTTCGCCAAGCAGCAGCCGTTCGAGCCGGAAGACATTCCGAAGATCGAAAAGCGCATGGGCGAGATCATCGCCAAAAACGCGCCTTTTACGAAGGAAGTCTGGTCGCGCAACAAGGCGAAGGAGTTCTTCAAGGACAAGGGCGAGTACTTCAAGGTCGAGCTTGTCGACGCCATTCCGGAAGACCAGGACGTCAAGATCTACAAGCAGGGCGAGTGGCTCGATCTCTGCCGCGGCCCGCACATGACGTCGACAGGCCAAGTCGGCAAAGCGTTCAAGCTGATGAAGTTCGCAGGCGCCTATTGGCGCGGCGATTCAACCAAGCCGGTCCTTCAGCGCATCTACGGCACCGCGTTCGCGACCGAGGATGAACTGAAAGCTTATCTGCATCAGCTCGAAGAAGCCGAGAAGCGCGATCACCGCAAGCTTGGCCGCGAGATGGATCTCTTCCACTTCCAGGAAGAAGCGCCGGGCTCCGTCTTCTGGCATCCGAAAGGCTGGACCCTGTTCCAGACCTTGATCGCCTACATGCGCCGTCAGCAGGCGCGCGCAGGCTATACCGAGGTCAACACTCCGGACATGATGGAGAAGCACTTCTGGGAGCTTTCGGGTCACTGGGAGAACTACGGCGAGAACATGTTTACGACCGTGCTTCCCGATGAGCGCGTGTTCTGCTGCAAGCCGATGAACTGTCCCGGCCACGTCCAGATCTACAAGAACGGTCTGAAGAGCTATCGCGATCTACCGCTGCGCATCGCCGAGTTCGGCAAGGTACATCGTTATGAGCCGTCGGGCGCGCTGCACGGCATGCTTCGGGTGCGCCACTTCACGCAGGACGATGCGCATATCTTCCTGACTGAGCATCAGATCATGGAGGAATGCCTCAAGATCAATGATCTGCTGCTCTCGATCTACAAAGACTTCGGCTTCGAAAACATCGTCATCAAGCTGTCGCTGCGGCCTGAAAAGCGCGTCGGCTCCGATGAGCTTTGGGACAAAGCCGAGAAGGCTCTGAGCGACGTGCTCGATGAAGTGAAGCGCCGCTCGAACGATCAGATCAAGACCGAGATCCAGCCGGGTGAGGGCGCGTTCTACGGACCGAAGCTCGAATACGTGCTGCGTGACGCCATCGGCCGCGACTGGCAGTGTGGCACCACGCAGGTCGACTTCAACCTCGCGGGCCGCCTCGGCGCGTTCTATATCGACGAGAAGTCGGAGAAGAAAACGCCGGTGATGATCCACCGCGCGATCTTCGGTTCACTCGAACGTTTCACCGGTATTCTGATCGAGAACTTCGCCGGACACTTCCCGCTGTGGCTCGCGCCGCTGCAGGTCGTCGTCGCGCCGATCGTCTCGGACGCGAACGATTACGCGGTCGAAGTCGCAGAGAAGGCGAAGGCGCTGGGCCTGCGCGTCGAAACGGACCTTCGCAATGAGAAGATCAACCTCAAAGTCCGCGAGCATTCGCTGACCAAGGTTCCGGTCATCCTCGTCGTCGGCAAGCGCGAGGCGGAAGAGAAGAAGGTTTCCGTACGCCGCCTCGGTTCGCAAGACCAGACCGTGCTTGGCCTCGATGAGGCACTAACGGCGTTGGCAAAGGAAGCGGTTCCACCGGATATGCGGTAACGGAATAATTCGCATCGCCATTCGGACATAAGTCGGAATGGCGATGCGTTGACTCGGTTGCCCTAACGTCGTGGCCGCGGAACCCGCCATCCTGGCCACGCAATAATCAAAGTGCCTCGTGCAAAGTCCCAGCTTAGTTGGAATACAGCGTTCGGACATTGCTCACCGATTTGCCATGAAACCTTCCACTCTCCGTTCGCGTTGCACGGTCGATGTTGCAACAAACGGAGTACCCCCCAAATGGCTACGTCATCCGCATCTCAGTACGGATCAGGCAGCGTTGAAGATCTAAAGAGCAAAGCGAAACAAGCTTACGATGACGCGTCCGATCGTGCTCAGGAAATGGCCGGTCAGGCCAAGCAGCAAGCCAGCGAAGTCGCCGGCAACGTGAAGGGTGCAATCGACAAGTCGGTCAAGGAACAGCCTGTGACGACGTTGCTTGCAGCAGCAGCGGTCGGCTTCGTCATCGGCGCGCTGTGGAAGTCGTAACGACGAACACCGTCGTCGACCACCCGACAGCTAAGAAATTCATCCGCCGAGAGATCGATTTAAAAGCGATCGCTCGGTGGATTTATTTGCGCGGGGCGGTCGGCTGCGATCGCAGATCCGCTTTTCGTGTTTGAGCTTCTTTTCTCAACTCGCCGCTATAGAGATCAATCGCCGCCGCACCGACCTCGTGAATATAGGCGCGCACGAGCCGCTCGGAGATCGTGCCCTTCAGCCACTGAAACAGCGATTTCGATAAACGCTCGCGCATTTCGTACGTTGCCGCTGTCGCCGGATTGACCATGCGCGCCACGCGCCACACCGACCAGGCGCGCCCGGCAACGTCATAAATTCCGCGCCAGCGATAGACCTGCGCGAACTGCGCCACCGTCAGTCGATTGCCGAGCGGGATCGTTCCCTCGAACACAGGCCGCAGCCTTGCGCTCACCTGTTCGACGAGAGTCAACGCTTCCGGCACCGTAAAGTGCAGCATAGGGTCTTTGTCGGCTGGGTGATAAACCTTAGCAACGATCTCGACCGTCTCTAGGCCGGTATTCAGAAGGTCGTTCCAGGTCGAGATCGTGCGCGAGTTAGAGTCGTTCGCAAACACATCGACCGCCGACATCGCGTCGCTGCGAATATCTGAGGCAACATCCGCAGTCTCAGGCGGCAACACCTCTTGAACCTCAGAAACATCCGCGGTGCGCGCTGGCGGTCGACCCAGCGTTCGCCGCTCGAATACGAAGGCCAGCGCCGTGCAGATGAGCGTCGCAACGGCCCAGTGAATAAGATAGCCGTGCTGCCAAAGCCAAAGACTGCCGAGCGGAATCAAGGCGATCGTTGGCAGCAGAAGCCCCATGGCAACGACAAAGAGGCGTAATGGCGTCAGGGCGTCGTTCATTCCGCGCTCCGTTGAGGCACAACCTCAAAAAACGCTCTCGTCGCCCATGCAGTTCCGAAAAAGCCGTGGTGGGCCAGCGCGGTTAATTCCAGCGGCGGTTGGACCACATCCATTGCTCGGGCAGTTCGCGCACCCATTCCTCGAACTGGCGCGTCATCTCGGCGGTTGCCCATTTGACGTCTTCGCCATGATTGGACGTGCGCGGAATGCGCAGCTCTTTCAGCTCGATCTCGAAGCGGCTGTCGTTGCCGACGCGCATACAGCGAGACATCCAGATGCGCGCGCCGACGCGCCGGGCGATCATCGCCGGAATGGTGACGGTCCGGGCGTCGTGCCCAAAGAAGGGAACCGGCAAACCGGTCCGGTCCCAAAGATCGCACACGACACCGAGCCGCCCGCCGTTGCGGACGTAATCCATGATCACGCGCGCCGTCTTCTGGCTCTCGCCGTGATCGCCTTCGACTTTGCCGCGGCCGAATAGTCCGCCCGGATAGAGGTCGCGCCGTTGATAGCGAATGTAGCGGTCGATGTAAGGATTGTTGACGGAGCGATAGACGCACGCCGGATTGGCGCCTGCGATCGTCAGTGGCCAAATCGCCAGCTCCCAGTTGCCCATGTGCAGCGATGCGCCGACGATCGGCCCGAGCTTGCTCGCATAGCGATTGAAGACATCTGGGTTCTTGATCGTCAGACGCGACGGTTCGGCGATGATCTGGTCGATCCGCATCGTCTCGGCCATGACGCGGCCGAGATTCTCCCAGTGACGCAGGGCGATCGTCAGTCGCTCTTCGTCCGACATCTCGGGAAAGGCGATCTTCAGATTATCGAGGGCGCGCTTGTGCCGTTTTGGATTGATCTTCGGCGCCAGCCGCCGCCAACACCACGCCGAAATATGCGTCGCCGTGTCGAGCGGCACCGAGCGGACAATGCCGACGATGAAGCGAAGCAGGCCGTATTCCAGCCTGAACTGCAGATCGCGCAGTGGCGAAATTTCCGTCGAGGACAGTTCCCGGTTCCTTATCCTGATGGCGAATGCCGCAGCGAGATGCCCCTGCGCTCCGCTGGCCGTCAAGCCTCGGCGGTCACATTTCCCCGCCACTCATCAGAGCGGGCCGCGAAGCGGACGGGAGGATGCCTTCGCGCATCACCTGGGTCCTTAGGGTCGAACTTGACGCCAGCGCAAAGAGGCCGAGCCCACGGGCAAGGTTCACGCCCGGAATGTGGCTGCTTAGCAGCGAGCGATTCAACAGGTCGATCGCGAAGATCCGGGTTCCGATGTCGGCCTTCCGCGCACTGTCGTACCGGCTGAGCACGGCGTCGCCGCCGATATCCTCGCCCCGGGTTTTAGCCTCTCCCGCAATCTCGGCGAGAGTTGCCGCGTCTCGGCAGCTGAGGTTGAGGCCCTGGGCGCCGATCGGTGGAATGACGTGGGCGGCTTCGCCCGCGACCACGACCCGGTTTTTCGCCAGTATCCGTGCGCTCTGGCCGGAAAGCGGAAAAGCTTGTCTTGGCGTCAAGCCGGAGATGGAGCCGAGCAGCCCCTTAAGCGCCTGTCCCAGTTCGTGCTCGAATGCCGAATCATCAAGCGCCAGCAAGCGCTTCGCTTCTTCCGGTTCCTCGATCCAGACGAGGTTCGAGGTTTTGCCCGGCCCTGGCACGACCGTGAGAGGGCCGACGGGGCGATGCAACTCGGTCGAGACGCCGTGATGGTCACGCTGGTGATGGAATGTCGCTACAATTGCAGATTGCGGGTAGGTCCATGATGCAACGTCAATGCCCGCCGCTGTACGGGCTGCCGACCGACGGCCATCGGCGGCGACGACCAACCGCGCCGTGATCGTCGCGTCATCGCGATACGTCAGCGTGACGTTCTCAGAACCGATGTCGATCCGGCTGACGGCTACGGGAATGCGCGTCGTCGAGCCTTGGCAGACCGCTTCTAGCGCCTCCGTCAGAGGCACATTGGGGATGTTGTAGCCAAAGGCTTCAAATCCGGCCTCACGCGCCTCGAAAAGCACCTCCGGCGCCCGCAGGAGGTGCTTGCTTCCATCTACAATCCGGATGCCGGTGATAGGCTCGGAATGAGCCTGCAGCCGCGCCCAAATATCGAGCTTTTTCAGCAGCTCGATAGAGCCGCCGAACAGCGCCGAGGTCCTCCGATCGAGCGGGTTGGAGGGTGGCCCGATAACCACCGTACGGAGGCCGGACATCGCACATGCGGCGCCTGCGACAAGTCCGGCAGGACCTGCTCCGATGACAGCAACGTCAAAAATGTCTTGTCCAGCCATGCTTTAGGTCCCGGAAGTGTTGTTATTGAAGCACAGAAACGGTCCAAAGGGCCAGATGTTGCAGCAAAGCAACGATTGTGACGGCCAACTGTCACGCAACTGTTAAATAGACCGGTTAGCAGACACTTAAGTTGTCCACATGGCTTAGACGCACTGCGGGCAAAACTGGCGAAAAACGCCCGGCGCGCTAGGGGATTGCGTGCCGTCAGTTATCTGGGGTCTGTAAAAATAGAGGGGCACCGATGAATTCGGTATTCAAATTATCAAGCAGCCGTTGGGCTTTGCTGGCGGCCTTCGGGTTCGTCGCCGCAGGCATTACGCCGGCCGCTGCTGCCGACTTGGGCGGCGACTGCTGCGCCGATCTTGAAGAACGTGTGGCTGAACTCGAAGCCACGACCGCTCGCAAAGGTAACCGCAAAGTTTCGCTGACGGTTTCTGGCTGGGTCAATGAAAGCGTCATGTGGTGGGACGACGGCACCGAAAGCAATGCTTACGTCGGCACCAATAAGCTCGAACAGAGCCGCGTCCGCTTCGTTGGCGAAGCTCAGATCATTCCGGGTTGGTCGGCTGGCTACACCTTGGAGCTTGGTATCCTTGGCGCAAACTCCTCGGGTTCCTCGGGCTGGAGCCAGAACAACGCCGACGGTACCGGCAACAACTCGGTATCGGTGCGTAAGAGCAGCTGGTTCATCAAAAGCAAAGACCTCGGCAAAGTCACCGTCGGTCAGGACGGCACGGCAATGTACCACGTGCTCGATGACGCTGATGGTGCCAACACGCGTAACTTCTCGGACGCTCAGGCGGCCGCTGTTTATCAGGGCAACTTCGCTCTTCGTCACAACGGCGCGTTCATTGGCGGTTCCCCGACAACTCAGGGTTCGTCTTCTCTGACGTGGAACGGCTCGAACGCCATTATGCAAGGTATTGACAACGGCACGGTTGGCCAGGACGGTCGCCGCAACGTCGTCCGCTACGACTCTCCGACGATTGCCGGCTTTACGCTGACCGCCTCGTGGGGTGAGGACGACGATTGGGGCATGTCGCTGAACTATACCAACAAATGGGGCGACTTCCAGGTTCTCGCCAAGGTCGGTTACGGCGAAAACTCCGACGAAAATATCGGTTGCTCGACGAAGACCGCGCCCACTGATTGCCAATTGTTCGGTGCCGCTGCGACCGTCATGCACGTTCCGACGGGTCTCTATGTCTATGGCGGCTACGGCCAGAATCGCGACCAGCGCGTTGCGGATCTGGATGCGCCCGGCACCGAGGCGACGAGCAGTATGTACTTCATTCAGGGTGGTATCGAGCAGAAGTTCATCCCGCTCGGCAAGACGACGATCTTCGGCGAATACCGTCATGATGATGGTGGCAGCAAGAACAACATCAGCATCACCAACGTCGGCGCCGGCAACGGAACTTTGGGTTCAACCGACCTGAACTTCTACGCTGCTGGTGTCGTCCAGAATATCGAGCCGGCGGCCATGGACCTCTATGTCATGTATCGTCACGCTGACGGCGATATTGCCAACACGGCTGGTGTCTCGACGAGTGTCGATGCCTTCGATGCCGTCATCGCTGGAGCACTTATGAGGTTCTGATCGCTCTCTCCCGTTTGCGAACAGATGCTTGGGGCTGCCGTCGGGCGGCCCCTTTTTGTTCTTCTAGGAAATGCTTAAATACATTACCGGAATTTCCCCTCGACCTGTGACAAACAGGCGATATGGCGACCTTACAACAGGATTGCCGAGAAACGGATGGGAAGCCAGACAACCTGGGATATTGCCATTGAGTTTCTGCTATCTACCGCGCATCAGTAGCTCATGTGCATGCTTGCGAGGCATCGCGAGGTATTTGTGAAACGGCTAGGACTGGTGCTCTTGGTACTTGCGGCTCTTGCCGCCGTGCACAGCACTAATGTGATCGCCATGGAAGAACAGCGGGGCGCAATCCCCGGTGGCGTACCTGTGCCTGATGCACCCAAGGCGCAGGAGCAGGAAGACTCTGCACCCGCCAAAGCCGACACGGGCACCGAAATCCGCATTCCCGGCCTCGGCAAGATCGGCACGCTTCCGAAAATGGACTTCGGCCTCGATCTCCTTTACGGCGCCGTCGAGGAAGAAAACAACCGCTCGACGCCCGACTTTCCCAACTCGCCCGATGACGACGAGAAGCGGGATCTGATGATCCACGGCACCGTTAAGCACCGCTTCTGACAATTCGGGACGAGCGCCTGCAGCGCCTCGATTCGGCGGGCTGTCCGGCCATCGGTGCCGCAATGCCAGCCCAGCGGTTTACCCTGCCTTAATCGGCATCTCCCTATAAAAACAAGATCCGTTTTCACTCAGGGAAATGCGCGTGCATTACGCGAGTCCGCCGCGACGCCGCGGAGCCATCTGGCTCCTCAAACAGCTTTCGGTGACGCTCGCATGTCTCGGGCTCACGGCCTATTTTTCGTATCATATTCGTTATGGCCAGCACGGCCTTGAGGCGCGCGCCGAGCTGAAGGATCGCTCCGCACTGCTGGACTTCGAAATCAAGGGTCTCGAAACAGTCCGCACGCGGCTTCGCCACGACGTCGCGTTGTTGTCGCCGGAAATTCCGAACGCCGATATCGTCGAAGAGACCGCGCGTGACGTACTTGGTTACGTCCGCCCCGACGACAAAATAGTTGTCGCCCGATAAAGACCGTAGTTCACTACTAACCTGCAATATCGTTGTGGCTCACAAGTGTGAGTAATAGCGATAGTCAGCCGTGACGTGTGTGGTGGCTAAATTTGCCGACGCGATCGTAATCAAGGAGTCCGTCGACGATGTCTGACTTTAACGATTCGGATCCGCTCCTTGAGCTGGATGTGCCCGACGGGGTTCCCGAAGCCGAACAGGCGGTCGAATTGATTCGGGCCTGGGTCGCCGACGGCGCCTTGGCGGTGGCTCTCAACGGCGAGGCCTTTGGTCCCCAGTTGGAAGAGTGGGGGCGCGTCCTTGCGCAGATCGGCCATCACATCGCCCATGCGGCGTCGCTGAGCGGAGAACTCGGCGAGGAACACTCCATTGAAGCCCTCCGCAAAGGCTTCAACGCCTCGTTCCCGCAGAGCGAGCTTGCGAGCTACGGCAAGATGCGCCGCCGCGTCACGCACTGACGCATTCCACCGAGAGATACCGCACCATTTCGGTTCGACGTGAATCGAGTGTTGCCGAGTTGCGCCAGAGCGCCGATGTCCACACCTTCGGTCTGGCGGCAGAGTTTCGCTAGGGGATGACCAGCCCCACCCAGCTTGCGCACACTTCCGCCCAGCCGCTAAGCAGACGAGACGTGCGCGTTAAGTTGCCGGCGTGCAACTTCTGGGGGTGGGTCGATGACTGCGGTATCATTTGGCAAAGTCGGAATGATCGTCGTTGCAACAGCGTTGGTCGGCGGCTGCGCGAACGGGGGCTTTGATCTCTCGACGGGCTCGATCACACCCCAGCAGACCGCCGCGAAGACGGACCCTGTATGCGTCTCGCTGGCAAGCCAGATCAACACGCTGAAAGCTGACGGCACCATCAATCGGCTCGAGCAGGCGGCAGACGGCAAGACGAGCAAGGTCTCGGTCAAGCGCACGGCGCTGCAAAAGCAGGCCGAACTCAACAAAGCCTACGAGCAGTTCCAGACCCGGTGCGGCCCGTCAGTCCCGAACCAGGCTGCGGCGCAAGCACCCACGCAGCAGACGGCAGCGGCAAATAAATAAGTTTGCCTGAAAGCCGATGATCGCGCAGCGCCCGCGGCGGGCTCCGAAAACGGGGCCTGCGCTGGCGCAGAGTGTATCCCCTGGGGCTATTTTCAAATTGGTGAGTGCTGCTGCACCGCCACAGGAACGCCACGGGGGATTGCGAAGGCTATCGAGCTGTGGTCTTTGCGACCATTGCGGGGGCAGGGGCTCCTTCTCACTTCCAAAAGAACTTACGCGAGCGAGACGGATAATGCGGGGTAGTCTAGCGGTTGTTCTTGTGACCGTCCTGACGGGGGCGCTCCAAGGTTGCGGAGGCGCGGCCGGAGGAAACGGCGATCCAGGTGCGCGACCGCTGCCACCGGGTCAGTCGTGCGGATCCATCCGTAACGAACTCAATCGCCTGGACTCTCAGGGCGTGCCTGCGCAGGTGGAACGCGCGAGCAACGGCGGCAAGCTCAGCGCCGGTCAGCGTGCCAACGTTGACAAGTACAATGACCTGCTCAATCAATATTTAGGCGCGCGCTGCCACGTCTAAAGCACCACGTCGCAAGCCGGTCAGTTGTGATGATCGCTTGCTGGCACTGGAAATGTCGTCGGAGAGCCGGATGGACAGCCAAACCCGCGATTTGATCGTCTTCGCCCTGATCGGCATCGTTGCCGGCTTCTTGGCCTCGCTCGTGGTCGGCGGTGATGGCCTGATCCGATATTTGATCACCGGCATCATTGGCGCGTTCGTCGGCGGCTATCTGTTCAAGGCGCTCGGTATCAATCTCGGCATCGGCAACGCCCTCGTCACTGAGATCATTACTGCGGCCATTGGCGCCATCATCGTCGTCCTTCTGGCCCGGCTGATCGCTTAAGTGATCGCCACTGCTGTGACCGGGCGGGAAGCGCCTCGCGCAGCTATGACGTCATGCGCATTTTCATCTTATCTGATCGTGTGCCATAAGCGCCGCCATGCCGTCTTTTTCATCCCAGCGCCACGTACGCTTCTCGGCCGCGCAAATGTATGCGCTCGTCGCCGACATCGAGAAATATCCGGAATTTCTGCCGCTCTGCACCGGCTTGACCGTCCTGTCACGCCGCCGGCAAGGGGAGGGGGAGGAACTGACGGCGCGCATGAGCGTCGGCTATAAATCCATCGCCGAGAACTTTACCACGTGCGTCGTAACCAACCCGGCAGAGCTGCGCATCGACGTCAGCTATCTCGACGGTCCCTTCAAGCACCTCGACAATCGCTGGCGCTTTATCGACGACGCAACGGGCTCGGCGGTCGACTTCTTCATCGATTACGAGTTCCGCTCGAAGCTGCTCGGCGTGCTGATGGGCTCGATGTTCGATCAGGCGTTCCGCCGCTTCACGCAGGCCTTCGAGGAACGGGCCGCCAAGATCTACGGCAACGCAGCCGCGAAGATCGCATCTAGCGAATGATCTTGTCCGAGTTTCTGGCGAGCGACAGCCCCTTGAGGCTTTCGAGCCCGATCGCGCCGTGAAGCCGCGTGCCGGACAGGTCGGCGCCGGTGATGTTGGCATCGGTCAGGTCCGCGTCCGTCAGGTCCGCTCCGGTGAGGTCGGCGCCGCTGAGATCGGCGCCTGAAAGATCGGCCCCTCGCAACTGGGTAGCGTGCAGAATCGCGCCTTTGAGCACGGCGAAGCTCAACTGAGAACGGTCCATGTTGGCTCGCGTCAGGATTGCGCCAGAGAGGTTCGCGCTGACGAAAACCGAGCGCCAGAGATGTTCGATGAAACCGGTCCTGTTGATCGGTGCGCAGACCGAATCCGTCAGATCGGCGCCGGAAAAATCGGACCCCGAAAAATCGCCAAAGAACTTCACGCGTTTGAGCGAAGCGCCCTTCAGGCTCGGCGCCTCCCGCGGAATAGGCACGAGCGTTGACGTCGTCGCCGGCCGCATGAGGGAGGCATCATCGAGAGTGGCGCCGTCGAAGCGCGCGCTGATAATAACCGCCCGGTCGAGCCGCGCGCCGCTCAGATCGACGCCGGAGAGATTGGCGCCGGTCAGGTCCGTGCCGAACAGATTGGCCTGCCGAAGATCGGCTTTCTTGAAATCGAGCGATGCCAGATCGAGCCGCATCAGATTGCGGTTGTTGAGCGCTGGGTGGCTACCGGGCGCGGCGCGGAACAGCAGGATCGAAATATCCCGTGCCGAAAGATCGGCCGCCCAAACCGGCGAGAAGACTGAGGTAGTTCCGAGCAGGGCACCGAACATAGCCACGGCGATCGCGCCGATGGATCGGTTGCGCAAACCCAGACATTCGCTCATTTGGCCGCCTCTTCGAGCAGTCTCAATGCCGCCCTGAGGCTGGCTAAGCGTACTTCGTCGCGGCCGGCTTCGCCGAACATGTGCCGTTCCACGCGTGGAGCATCAAATACCGACGCGACGGCGATGTAAACCAGTCCTACCGGCTTGTGCGGGCTTCCTCCGCCGGGGCCGGCGATGCCCGTAATCGAAACCGCGAGATCGGCGCCGGTCGTGCTGACCGCGCACTCTGCCATCGCGTGTGCGACGGCCTCGCTGACCGCGCCGTGATGCTTGATGAGTTCAGCATCGACGCCGATCATGTGTTCCTTGGCGTCGTTCGAATAGGTCACGAACCCGCCGTAGAAGACATCGGAGGAGCCGGGAACGGCGGTGATGGCCGCAGCCACGAGCCCGCCCGTGCAGCTCTCGGCCGTCGTCAGCGTTCGATTCTGATCGCGAAGGATGTCGATGAGATGCTTGGCGTTGGTGAGGACGTCTGCCGGGAACACTGGAGGCCTCGTCGCTTATTCCAAAAAGAAAATAGGGAGCGCTTCCGATGAAGCGCCCCCCTAAAGGCTAACTAGAGAGAGGAGAATGTGCAAACGGCCCAGCTGATCAGGCCGCCGCGAGTACCTCGGCATGCGAAAGCAGACTGTCGAGTACAGACCTGCTGTCAGTCCCCATTGCACCGACAGTACGCTTCTGGGCATCCTGCCAGATCGGATAGGCATCCTTCAGAACAGCCTGACCTTTGGGCGTAAGGTGCAGACCGCGTCCCCGTCGTCCGGCGGGCGGATCCATGACGATGTGGCCAAGCGCGAGCAGGCGCTTCAAGTTGCGGGACAGTGTCGACTTCTCGATGTCGAGTTCGTGGCCGATCTCGACGGCGGTGATGCCGTCACGAGACGCGAGCTGGGCAAGCAGCGTGTATTGGCTTGCGGTGATGCCAAGTGGGCGCAAGGCATCATCGTAGACCCTCGTGACGATACGCGAGAGCTGACGAACACGGGTCGCTAAGCACATCTCGGCTTGAGCCTCGGCAATAGTGCTGATGGCTGCGTCGACGTGCTGGCGGTCGAGATTTTGGGGCATGATGTTCATATCGGCTCCCGTATGGGCACTCTCGTGTGGATCGTGGCAATACAACCACGTGTTCATTTGATGCCGCGATTCTGCCTTGAGGGTCAATGGCGAAAGCCGTTGCAAAGCAGCATCTGCGGCTGTGGTGTTGCCCATGCGCGCAGCTGCAACTCGACGCACCTGCGCTTGTGGATATCTACCGCTGTCAGGAGCGTGACTGCGCGTGCTCTTCGCGAGCCGCTTCATAGACTTCGTGCGCTGCACCAGCATTGATCGCGGCGATGCCGAGGCCGACGATCAGATCGGGCCAGTGCGAGTGTGTGATGCTCGTCAGCAGACCCGCCGCAATAATCGCAATGTTGGCCGCCACGTCGTTGCGCGCCGACAGGAACGCTGCGCGCGTCAGACTGCCGCCCGCGGCCCGGAACGGCGCCAGCATCCATGCGCATATTGAGTTGACGATGAGCGCGCCGATGCCGGTGACCGTGATCGATATAGCCTCCGGCACCAGGCCGCTTGAAAAATTCTGCCACGCTGTCCAGAGCGTCGCGAGGCCCGGCACCAGGATAATGACAGCCAGCACCATTCCGAGCTTGGCCCGTTGCGCTATCGTGAACCCGAGCCCGGCAAGGATTAGCAGGTTGATTGCGCCGTCTTCGAGAAAATCGACGCTGTCGGCAAACAACGCGACCGAGCCGATCGCCAGCGCTACCGCAAACTCGATACCGAAATAGGTGAGGTTCAAGACGGCCACGTTTCGGACCGTCAACCGCAGCGCAGTGTTCGTCGCGATGTCTGATGAAGACTGCTGCGGCTTGTCGCTCATGTTGTCTCCGCGGGTAAGAAGACCATCGCAGTCGCCATGGCGGCGATGCCTTCGCGTCGTCCGGTGAAGCCCATCTGCTCCGTCGTCGTCGCTTTGATGCCGACGCGATGTGCGGGAAGTCCGAGCACGCCACCGATCAGCTCTTGCATGGCCGGGCGATGCGGACCGACGCGCGGCGCTTCGGCGAGCACCGTAATATCGACATTGCCTACCCGGCCGCCAAGATCGCGCACACGTCGAACAGCGTCTTCAAGAAAGAGCTTCGATGCCGCGCCTTTCCACTTCGGATCGGACGGTGGGAAGTGCTGACCGATATCGCCGTCGCCGATGGCGCCGAGCAAAGCGTCGGTCAATGCGTGCAATACGACGTCGGCGTCCGAATGGCCTTCGAGCTTGTGTGTATGCGGGATCTTGATGCCGCCGAGCCAGACGTGATCGCCCTCGCAAAAGCGATGCACGTCAAAGCCGCTCCCGATCCGCGGTTCCAATGCGCTCGTCAATTGCCGGTCCGCCACGTCGAGATCCTCTGCTGTCGTGATTTTGATGTTGCTGCTTAAGTCTTCGACGATAGCTACGTCGAGCCCGGCCCATTCCGCAATTGCCGCGTCGTCGGTGAATGTGTCGATGCCTTGCTCGGCCGCTTTGCGGTGCGCGTTCAGGATCGGTGTAAAGTGAAATCCCTGCGGCGTCTGTGCCCGCCAGAGACCATCGCGCGCGATTGTGTCGGTCACGATACCGTCGGCCGCGCGCTTCAGCGTATCGGTGACGGGAAGAGCTGCCAGCGCTCCTGGCCGTCCGCCGAGTGCGGCAATAACCTTCGAAATCGTCTTAGCCGAAACGAACGGCCGCGCCGCGTCGTGGATCAGAACGAGGTCGGGCGGCGATGAGGAGGCGAGGGCTTCAAGACCCCGAAGGACCGAAGCCTGCCGCGTGGCGCCGCCCATCGCGGGTTCGGAAAGCTTCGTCCCACCGCCGGCAGAGGTCGCAAGCCGATACAACTCACCGTCATCCGCGTGAATGACGACTTTGACCTCGTCGATCTCGGCGTGGCCCGCGAAGATGGCGATCGCCCGTTCGAGGACGGATTTGCCGCCAATCTGAGCATATTGTTTCGGACCCGCGCCTTGGCTGGCGGCGCGCGTTCCCCGTCCGGCCGCGACGATTAAAGCGGCGATGCGCAACACAAACCTCCCCCAAGAACAGGATGCTGCCCGAAAGTCAGGCTGCAACTCCCTGCCTGTTGGCGAGCACTTTCGCAACACTCGCCTTGCAACCGCGACGTTGACGGCGGGCGTGCTATGCCCAATTTCATAGCCGAACAGGGTGAGACCGCGTCAAATGGGCAAATTGTAAATGTATTGTTCGCCCTTGCGAAATCATTCCTCCTTGCCTAGTCTGCCCAAACTCACGGCAGACGATCGTTCTGCTCAATGAATAGGCAGTCGATGGGGCCGTCTCTCTAGGACCGTATGCTGGAAAACATCGTAAACGGCGCGCCACCCGCAGTGCTGGCGCCCATGTCCGGAGTAACAGACCTACCGTTTCGCCGCCTTGCTCACCGTCTTGGAGCGACGCTCGTCGTATCTGAAATGGTCGCGAGCGAGGAACTGGCGAAGGCGCGCCGCGACGTGCTGCGGCGGGTGGAAGGTCGTGATTTAACGCCGTTCGTCATTCAGCTCGCCGGGCGCGAGGAACACTGGATGGCCGAAGGCGCGAAGATCGCCGAAGGCAAAGGCGCCCACGTGATCGACATCAACATGGGCTGCCCAGCACGCGAAGTGACAGGCAAGCTGTCCGGCTCCGCGCTGATGCGCAATCTCGATCATGCCCAGTCGCTCATTCGTTCCGTCGTCAATGCCGTCAAGGTGCCGGTGACGCTGAAAATGCGTCTCGGCTGGGACGACAAGACCCGCAACGCTGGCGAGCTTGCGCGCCGCGCCGAGGCCGAAGGCATCAAGCTCATCACCGTGCACGGACGCACGCGCTGCCAGTTCTTCACCGGCGCTGCCGATTGGCGCGCGGTGCGCGCCGTCGTCGACGCCACCTCGCTTCCCGTCCTGGTCAATGGCGACATTCTCTCGCCCGACCACGCTCGCGCGGCACTGGAAGCTTCCGGCGCAAAGGGTGTGATGGTCGGACGCGGCGCTTACGGCGCGCCGTGGATGCCAGGACGGATCGCCAAGTCTCTCGCATCGGGCCGTGACCCTGGCGACCCGGCGCTTGACGAACAGCGCGACATTGCGATCGAGCATTTCGAAATGATGCTCGGTCATTACGGCAGGGAGCTGGGCCTGCGCAACGCGCGCAAGCACATCGGTTGGTATCTGGCGTCGAGTGGGGCCAGCGACGCAGTCGTCAAATCCTGGCGGGGAAAGCTTTGTGTGATGCTTGAACCGCAGCGCGTGATTGATGGTCTTAAATCCTTTTACTCTGGTACGGAGTCTCTCGCGGCATGAGCAGCAAGTCGGCGTCGATACGCCAATCCGAACGCGCCTCCGCGGCGCCACCACCAGGACCGATCGTCGATTGCGAAGATCTCTTGAGTGCGCTTCCGCACCCGATCCTCGTTATCGCCAACGATCAGTCGATCGTGTTTGCGAACTCGGCAGCGGAATCCTTCTTCTCGATGAGCGCGACGACGCTCACGCGCAGCCGAATTTCGGAGATCGTCGCGTTCGGCTGTCCGCTGCTGGGCCTCATCGAGCAGGTGCAGGCGACCGGCGCAACTGTGAACGAATACGGTATCGAAGTCGCGACCCCGCGCTTCTCGGGCGCCAAGCTCGTAGACATCTACGGCGGTCCGCTCCCTGAAGAGCCGCGCAACATGTTCCTCATGCTGCAGCAGCGCTCGATGGCGCAAATGATCGAGCGACAGTTGACGCATCGCGCCGCGGCCCGCTCCGTTTCCGGCATGGCCGGCGTGCTGGCGCACGAGATCAAGAACCCGCTGTCCGGCATTCGCGGCGCGGCGCAGCTGCTGGAGCCGGGACTGTCCGATGAGGACCGCGCTTTGACGCAGCTCATCTGTTCCGAGACCGATCGCATTCGCAATCTCGTCGATCGCATGGAAGTGTTCGGAGACGAGCGTCCAATCAGCAAGGATGCCGTCAACATCCATGACGTCCTCAACCATGTGCGCCGCATCGCCGAGCATGGCTTCGGCCGCAACGTCCGTTATGTCGAAGACTACGATCCGTCGCTGCCCTTTGTTCTTGGCAATCGCGACAAGCTCGTTCAGGTCTTCCTCAATCTTCTGAAGAACGCCGCCGAGGCTATTGGTGAAAAGACAGATGGCGGTCGCATCATCTTGACGACGGCGTTTCGTCCGGGCGTAAGACTGTCGCTTCCGGGCTCCGATACGCGCGTCAGCCTGCCGTTGATGATCCAGATCGAAGACAACGGCTGCGGCATCGCTGAGCACCTGAAGCCGCATCTCTTCGATCCGTTCGTCACGACGAAGGCATCCGGCAGCGGACTGGGCCTCGCCCTTGTCGCGAAGATCATCGCCGATCACGGCGGCATCATCGAATGTGAAAGCGAACCAAAACGCACGGTATTCCGCGTGCTGCTTCCGATGCAGCGCACACGTCCCGCGGCCGTGCCGACCACGAGAGAGACTTGATGGCCAGAGGCACCATACTGATCGCCGACGACGATACCGCCATTCGCACGGTGTTGAACCAAGCACTGGCGCGCGCCGGCTTCGCCCCCCGTGCAACCGGGAATGCGGCGACGCTCTGGCGTTGGGTGAGTCAGGGCGAGGGCGATGTTGTCATCACCGACGTCGTGATGCCCGATGAAAATGCGTTCGACCTGATCCCGCGCATGAAAAAGTTGCGTCCGGATCTGCCCATCATCGTCATGAGCGCGCAAAACACGCTGATGACGGCGCTGACTGCGGCGGAGAAGGGGGCATTCGAATATCTGCCCAAGCCGTTCGATCTCAACGAGGTCGTGGCCGTCGTCTCACGGGCGCTATCGGAACCGGGCCGCAAACGCCAGGCGACGGCGACCGAGCGCGAATCCGACGAGCTGCCGCTGATCGGCCGTTCGCTGCCGATGCAAGACATCTACCGCGTTCTCGCCCGCCTGACGCAGAGCGATCTGACCGTCATGATCAACGGCGAGAGCGGGACGGGCAAGGAACTCGTCGCCCGCGTGCTGCACGATTACGGCAAGCGCCGGCACGGTCCGTTCGTTGCGATCAACATGGCCGCCATCCCGCGCGAATTGATCGAGAGCGAGCTGTTCGGCCACGAGAAGGGCGCCTTCACCGGAGCCCAGACGCGCACGCCCGGCCGCTTCGAGCAGGCGGAAGGCGGCACGCTCTTCCTTGACGAGATCGGTGACATGCCGCTCGAAGCTCAGACGCGTCTGCTGCGTGTTCTGCAGCAGGGCGAATATACGACGGTCGGCGGCCGCACGCCGATCAAGACCAACGTCCGCATCATAGCCGCGACCCACCGCGATCTCAAAACGCAGATCCAGCAGGGCCTCTTCCGCGAAGACTTGTTCTATCGCCTGAACGTAGTGCCGATCCGCCTGCCGCCGCTGCGTGAGCGCCTTGAAGACGTCGGCGATCTTGTCCGCCACTTCCTGCGTCAGGCCGCACGCGAGGGCCTCGGCCAGAAATCGATCGAGAGCGCGGCCATCGAACGCCTGAAGGCGCATCCTTGGCCGGGTAACGTTCGAGAGCTTGAGAACGTCGTCCGTCGTCTCGTCGCGCTCTACACGCAGGACACGCTGACAGCACAGATCGTCGAGCAGGAGCTTGCAGGCTCTGCCGTTGCGCCGCCCATCGGTGGGCAGCCCGAGAGCGGCGACCTCGGCGAGGCGGTCGAGCGCTACCTGTCGCGCTACTTCTCGTCCTTCGGCAACGACCTGCCGCCGCCGGGCCTCTACGACCGCGTCATCCGCGACGTCGAGAAGCCGCTGCTAAGTGCCGCGCTGGCGGCGACGCGCGGCAATCAGATCCGGGCGGCCGAGCTTCTTGGGCTCAACCGGAACACGCTCCGCGCCCGCATTCGCGACCTCAACATCAGGGTATTCCGCACGGTCGAGGGCTGACGTCCTCGGCCGGAAACGGCGTCGAAGTTATCCACAGGCAGCCGGTAACGGAAAATTTGGCGCTTGAACTGCGCCACACCCGTCGCGAAAATGTCACAGTTACGTTGTTGTTTCTCCCGACGTGATGCGGGATCGCCGCTCCATGCGCGCCAGCAGGCGACGCACAGCGTTAGGCAACGTCGCGCACGAATTCTATCGAACGAAAATTAGAAAACGAATTCATAGCGATAGCAGACTTGGTCGTAATTTGATGAGCGCCGGCAACAGCAATGGCAAAGCTGACACGATCGCTCGCGGCGATCGCGATGCCGTGCGCGATCCTGACGCTATGGGCGACCGAGAGGCTATGGCTGCGCTCATGGATGAGGGGACGACCCCACTCAATCCATCCGACCGTGCGTTTTGGTTTGGATTGGGCGTCGTCCTGCTGTCGCTGACGTCCGCGCTCGTCAGCTACATGATTTTGACCGGGCTGACGGCGATTGCTCCCCGCAACGAATACGTCTGGGGTGCGCTCGCCATCAACGCCGTTCTGATCCTGACGATGTTCGGCACCATCGCGTGGCAGGCTCTGGGCCTCCGGCGCGCGTGGAAGCAGAGGATACCCGGCGCCCGCCTGCACACCCGCATCGTGGCGCTCTTCAGTTTGATCGCCGCATTGCCCGCGGTGCTGCTTGCCGTCGCCGCAACGACGACGTTCTCTCGCTCGCTCGACGGCTGGTTCTCGGGCCGCACCAGCGCCATCGTCGAAAACTCTTATGACGTTGCCCGCGCCTACGTCGACGAGCACAGCCAGATCATCCGGACCGACATCGTCAACATGGTCCGTGACATCAACGGAGAGGCCGCAACCCTCAAGGACGACCCCGACGCCTTCCAGAAATTCCTTATCGGTCAGGCCGGCCTGCGCGATCTGACGTCGGCCTACATCATCGATTCCGACGGCGTGCCGATCGTGCTCGCGCTCGACGATCCGAAGCTGCCGTACGTCGTGCCGCCGCCATCGGCCATCCAGCAGGCGGAAGCCGGGCAGGTGGCACTCTCGCGGCCGTCGAGCGATTATCGGATCTCGGCCATCGCCAAGATCGACTCGATGCCCGGCCGCTATCTTTACGTCGCCCGCGGTGTCAGCCCGAAGGTGATCCAGCATCTCAAAAGTACCGAGCAGAACGTCTACGAATATTCCCGCCTGCGCCAGGCCAAGAGCGGTCTCAAAGTCGCCCACGGGCTGATCTATTTCATGATCTCGTTGACGTCGCTTCTGGCGGCCATCTGGGTCGGCATGTGGTTCGCAGGCCGTTTCGTCGCCCCGATCCGTCGGCTGATCGCCGGCGCCCAAGAGGTCTCGCGCGGCAATCTCGAAATCGAGCTGCCTGAGAAGCGCGGGGAGGGGGACCTTCGCCGTCTCTCGCACACCTTCAACCTGATGACGCGAGAGTTGAAAACCCAGCAGGACGCGCTCGTCACGACCAACGCGCAGCTCACCGAGCGGCGGAATTTCATCCAGGCGGTGCTGTCGGGCGTTTCAGCCGGAGTCATCGGCCTCGATAGCAACGATCGCATCACACTTCTGAGCCGCGCCGCCGAGCGCCTGCTCGGAACGCAAAGTGTCGAAGCCGTCGGCAAGCTTCTGACCGACGTCGTTCCCGAATTCGCACCCGTCCTCGCTCCTGTCGATGAGCAAGGGTTGAAAAATAAAGGTCAGCACGAAATCAAGAAACAGATCGGCGATGAGGAGCGCACGTTCGCCGTCCGCATTACCCACGAGCGGGAAGAGGATGAGGGCGACGTCGGCTCTGTCGTGACGTTCGATGATATCTCCGAGCTTGTGCAGGCACAGCGGACGAGTGCGTGGGCCGATGTCGCGCGGCGCATCGCGCACGAGATCAAAAACCCGCTCACGCCGATACAACTTGCAGCCGAACGCCTGCGCCGCAAGTTCGGGACGCAGATCGACGACAACCGCGACCTGTTCGAAACGCTGACGCAGACGATCGAACGCCAGACCGGTCAGATCAAAAGCATGGTCGACGAGTTCGCGTCGTTCGCGCGCATGCCGCAACCCGTCATGGCCGACCAGGATTTGCGCCTCGCCGTGCAGGAGCCCGCCGTGCTCTTCCGCGAAGGCAACAAGGATATCGACTTCAAGCTCGAAATCCCCAATCAACCCATCCGTGCTCACTTCGATCTGCGGCTTATCTCGCAAGCCGTTACGAATTTGATCAAGAACGGCGCTGAAGCCATCGAATCCTATGGCGAAGCGCAAGGGCGGCCGCCCGACTACAAAGGCCACATTGAGGTCCGGCTTGTTCCGTCGGCGGATCGTGTCGCGATCGAGGTTATCGACAACGGCATCGGCCTGCCGAAGCAAAACCGCGCCAAGCTTCTCGAACCGTATGTTACGACGCGTGCGAAGGGGACTGGCCTCGGTCTCGCAATCGTGCAAAAGGTCGTCGAACAGCACGGCGGCACGCTAGCACTTGAGGATGCACCCTTGACCGAGACGCGCACGCGCGGCGCCTTGGTCCGTCTAACATTGCCTCTGAAAACCAAACCTTCTGAAGTGACTTCAGCCGAGCCCATGCGCTCTCCAGCACATGCCGTTGGCGGAGCATGATATGAAACGCTTTAACCCCCCAGGAGCGCAGCAATGTCAGCTGATATTTTGATCGTCGATGACGAGGCCGATATCCGGGATCTGGTCGCGGGCATCCTGCAGGACGAGGGCCATCGCACACGCCTTGCGCGAGACAGTGACGAGGCCCTGCGCGCCATCGAAGACCGCAAGCCGCATCTGGTCATCCTCGACATCTGGCTGCAGGGCAGCCGCCTTGACGGCCTCGAGGTTCTGACGGTGATGAAGCGGACGTATCCCGATCTTCCCGTCGTCATCATCTCCGGACACGGCAACATCGAAACGGCCGTGACCGCGATCAAGCGCGGCGCTTACGACTACATCGAGAAGCCGTTCAAGTCCGACCGCCTCGTGCTTGTGGCTTTGCGCGCTCTCGAGGCCTCGCAGTTGAAGCGCGAAGTGAAAGAGCTGAAAGAGCGCTCGGTCGTCTCGGCCGAGATGATCGGCAAGTCGCCCGCGATCAATCAGCTCAAGAACAACATCGACAAGGCCGGGCCGACCAACAGCCGCATCATGCTGCGCGGCGCGTCGGGTTCCGGCAAGGAACTCGCGGCCCGCGTGCTGCACCAGAAGTCGCTCCGCGCCGACGGCCCGTTCGTCGTGCTGAATGCAGCCGCCATGGTGCCAGATCGCGTCGAGGAGGAGCTGTTTGGAACCGAGGACCGCACCGGTGGGCCACGCAAGGTCGGCGCGCTCGAAGAAGCCCACACCGGCACGCTCTACATCGACGAAGTCGCCGACATGCCGATGGAAACGCAGGGCAAGATCCTGCGCGTTCTCGTCGAGCAGAAGTTCCTGCGTCTTGGCGGCTCGCAGAAGGTGTCGGTCGATGTCCGCATCATCTCGTCGACCTCGCGCGATTTGGAGCAGGACATTCGCGAAGGCCGCTTCCGCGAAGATCTCTATCATCGTCTCAACGTCGTGACGCTTCGCGTGCCGAGCCTCGCCGAGCGCCGGGAAGATATTCCCGAACTGATCCAGTACTTCATCGGGCAGGTCGCGCAGACATCGGGCCTCGCGCCGCGCCGTATCGGCGAAGACGCTATCGCGGTGCTGCAGGCGCACGACTGGCCGGGCAACGTCCGCGAGTTGCGCAATAACGTCGAGCGCCTGTTGATCCTTGCAGGCGGCGAAGCGGGCGCGGCGATCACGGCCGACATGCTGCCTGAAGAAATCGGTTCGAACGTGCCGCTGCCCGTCAACGGCGGGGCCGAGCATCTGATGTCGCTGCCGTTGCGCGAAGCTCGTGAAATCTTCGAGCGCGAATACCTGCTGGCGCAGATCAACCGCTTCGGTGGGAATATTTCCCGCACTGCGGAGTTCGTCGGCATGGAGCGTTCGGCACTTCACCGCAAGCTTCGGGCGCTGGGCGTCTCGTCCGAGCAGCGGAGCGGCGATCTGCGTTCCGCCTCCTAGGAGCCGCGCGCTTGACCCGCATCGTCTACGTCAATGGCGCCTACGAGCGCTATGCGGAAGCCGCAGTCCACGCCGAGGACCGCGGCTTTCAATTTGCCGATTCCATCTATGAGGTCATCGAGGTGCTCGATGGCCATCTGGTTGATGCAACCCGCCATCTCGCCCGGCTGGCCCGGTCCCTGCGGGAGCTTCGCATCGCACCGCCAATGTCTGACGCGGCACTGATGCAGGTGATCAGACAGGTGATCAGCCGTAACCGCATCCGCGACGGCATCGTCTATATGCAGGTGACACGCGGCGCCGGCCCGAGGGATTTTGCCCTGCCGCCAGAGGGAACCGTCCCGACCCTCGTCATTCTGGCGCGCGCCCAACGCAAGGGCTGGTCGGCCGAACTCGCCAAGACGGGGATCGCCGTTAAAACCATTCCAGACAATCGCTGGGGCCGCTGCGATATCAAGACCGTGATGCTACTTCCTGCGGTGCTCGCCAAGGATGAGGCGCGCAGAAATGGGGCCAAAGAAGCCTGGTTCGTCGATGCCGATGGGAATGTGACAGAGGGCGCATCGAGCAACGCCTGGATCGTATCGTCTGATGGAGCGCTGATTACGCGCCCGCTCGGCCCCCATATTCTGCCCGGCGTCACCCGCGCTACCGTCATGGACGTCGCCAAGGCTGAGGGATTGAAAATCGAAGAACGCACCTTCGGGAAAGAGGAAGCCTTGCGCGCCCGGGAAGCGTTTGTGACGTCCGCTACGAATATCGTCATGCCGGTGGTCAATATTGACGGCAGTCCAGTAGCCGACGGCCGTCCAGGCCCACTGGCGCGCCAGCTACGCTTGAGATTTCATCATGTTGCTGAAATTTCAGAGGGGTAGTGCGAACGTTGCCGCATTGTGCGAAGCATCAATGGATGTAGAGTGCCGTCGCTTCGATCGTCATCGCACCCCCGGTGAAAATCGAAACCGTTGCGGCGCTTCGTTGCTTTCCAAACGTGACAGTGCCCCACGTTTCAGACAAGACGCCTAGCAAGACGTCGAGATAAAAACGGACAACAACAATGGCGGCCGAAAAACCTCAGAACCTGCAGGACACTTTTTTAAATTATGTCCGCAAAAATAAAACGCCTCTGACGATCTTCCTCATCAATGGCGTGAAACTCCAAGGCATCGTGAGCTGGTTCGACAATTTCTGCGTCCTGCTCCGTCGCGACGGCCATTCCCAGCTTGTCTACAAGCACGCGATCTCGACGATCATGCCGGGCGGTCCGGTCAATCTCAACGATCAGGATGAGAGCGGAGCCGGTTGATCGCGCGCCCTGAAAACGGCGAAGACGAACGGCGCGAGGGCGAGGGAAAGCGCAAACGTCGAAAAGCCTCAGAAGAAACGCGGGCACCGAGGACGCGAACGCTTGTCGTCGTGCCCGCGCTGAAGCGTCCGTTGAAGACGCGCGGGGTCGCGAATGCCGATGCGCAGATCCACAGTCCTGAAAATCGACTGGCGGAAGCTGTCGGTCTCGCGAAGGCGATCGACCTCGACATCATCGACTCGGCCGTCGTGCCGATCGCCGAGCCGCGTCCGTCCACGCTTCTAGGCTCGGGCAAAGTCGAGGAAATAAAGGACCGCGTTGCCGAGCTTGAAATCGGCCTCGTCGTCGTCGACTACAACATCACGCCGGTGCAGCAGCGCAATCTCGAGAAGGCGTGGAACGCCAAAGTTCTCGACCGCACCGGACTCATTCTCGAAATCTTCGGCGAACGTGCGCGAACACGGGAAGGCGTGTTGCAGGTTGAGCTTGCACATCTGACGTATCAGAAGGGCCGACTGGTTCGCGCCTGGACGCACTTGGAACGTCAGCGCGGCGGCGGCGGCTTTCTCGGCGGCCCCGGTGAAGCTCAGATCGAACTCGACCGCCGCATGCTTCAGGATCGCATTGATGCGATCAAGAAGGACCTTGCTGAAGTCGTCAAAACCCGCGACCTGCATCGCAAGGGACGGCGCAAGGTGCCGTATCCAATCGTCGCCATCGTCGGCTACACGAACGCGGGCAAGTCGACGCTCTTCAACAAGATCACTGGCGCCGGCGTCGTTGCGATGGATCAGGTATTCGCGACGCTCGATCCGACCATGCGCGAAGTGAAGCTGCCGAGCGCGCGCCGCATCATCCTATCGGATACCGTCGGCTTCATCTCCGATTTGCCGACCATGCTCGTCGCCGCGTTTCGCGCCACGCTAGAAGAGGTCGTCGAAGCCGATCTCATTCTCCACGTTCGCGACATTGCGCATGAGGAAACGGAAGCGCAGGCGCAGGATGTCGAGAAGGTGCTGTCTGAGCTTGGCATCGACACGCTGCCGATCGAAAGCAACATCCTCGAAGTCTGGAACAAAATCGATCTGCTTTCGAGCGATCGCCGCTCCGAGCTACAACACGAAGTCCAGCGCAATGCCCGCCCACCGGTCCTCGTCTCCGCCGAGACAGGGGAGGGGATGGCGCCGCTGCTCGAAACCATCGACACGCGCCTGGGCGCCTCCGACGAGATCATCGACGTCATAGTGCCGGGAAGCGCCGGGGCGCTGCTCAACTGGCTGCATGAGACGACCGACGTACTCGCCCGCGAAGCTCGCAAGGATGGCGGTATTGAACTGCGCCTCCGAATTCCGAGCGAAAAGAAAGATCGCGTGATCGGGCAGCTTCGCAAGAACGGAATATCCGTATAAGCTCGATCCTCATGGATCAGCGCGTGACCTGTTGCGTGACCGGCGGCGGCCCGGCGGGCATGATGCTCGGGGTACTCCTGGCGCGTGCCGGAGTGAAGGTCTGCGTTCTCGAAAAGCACGCCGATTTCTTCCGCGATTTCCGCGGCGATACGATCCATCCCTCGACGTTGCGCATGATGGAAGAGCTGGGCTGGCTCGACGAATTCCTCAAGCTTCCGCATCAGGAAGTGCAGCGCCTTTTCATGCAGTTCGGCGATACTCGCGTCGAGATGGCGGACTTCAGCCACCTGCCGATCACGACGAAATTCATCGCTCTGATGCCGCAATGGGATTTTCTGAATTTCCTCGCTGAGAAGGGCCGCACCTATCCAGGCTTCGATCTGAAGATGAGCACGGAGGCGACTGGACTCATCTACGACGGCGACCGCGTTACGGGCGTCACGGCGAAGTCGCCTTCAGGTCCGCTCACGATCAAAGCCGATCTCGTCGTCGCAGCCGACGGCCGTAACAGCACGCTGCGTCCAGCCGCCGGATTTGTGCCGGAAAATTTCGGCGCACCGATGGATGTGATGTGGTTTCGCCTGCCGCGGCTTCCGACCGACGCGGCGGATGTGGCAGGGCGCTTCGAGGGAGGGCACATCTTCATTATGATCCCGCGCGGCGACTATTGGCAGTGTGCATATATCATTCCGAAAGGCGGCGACGCGGCGACACGAGCCGCCGGTCTTGAAGCGTTTCGCAAATCGGTCGGCGCACTTCTTCCATTCGACCCGGCGCGTGCGAACGACATTCCGGATTGGGATCACGTCAAGCTGCTGACGGTTGCCGTCGATCGCCTGAAGACGTGGTCGAAGCCCGGCTTCCTCTGCATCGGCGACGCGGCGCACGCCATGAGCCCGATTGGCGGCGTCGGCATCAATCTCGCGGTTCAGGATGCAGTCGCAGCCGCTAACCGCCTGTGGCAGCCTTTGAAAGAGGGCGATCTGCAGATGAGCGATTTGCGAGTGATCCAATCGCGCCGGACATTTCCGACTGTCGCAACCCAACGCCTGCAGCTTGCCATTCAGAACAGCGTGATTTCGAAAGCCCTCAAAGCAACAGGGCCGCTCAAGCCGCCGGGGTTTGTCCGGCTCGTGGAGACGTTTCCGTTTCTGTCACGCTTTACTGCTCGTGTCTTGGGTCTGGGTTTCCGCCCTGAACACATCGCGCAACACATCCGCGCGTCAAACGGACGTTAGCTTTTCTCCAGTGCCTTCGCTTCGTCCCAGAGCGCGTCCATCTCTTCGAGTGTCGATTGCGACGGTGTCTTGCCGCGTTCCGCCAGCACCTTTTCGATGTGGGCGAAACGGCGGATAAATTTCCGGTTCGCCCCGCGCAACGCATCCTCCGGATTGATATCGAGATGCCGCGCGATGTTCGCCATCACGAACAGGATATCTCCGAACTCTTCTTTGATCGCGCTTTCCGACTTGCGTTCCGCGAGCCGGCCGGAAGGCGCTGCGCCCGGCGGCCGGCTCTCCGCAGGAGAGTCGCCGGGCGCCAATAAAGACTCCCCACGAGGATCGTGGGGAAGGGCGACCTCTTCAAATTCCTGAATCTCTTCCTTCAGCTTGTCGAACACCGGCAGCAGGTTCGGCCAGTCGAAGCCGACCTTCGCGGCTTTGTGCTGCAACTTAGTTGCGCGCGTCAAAGCAGGGAGGGTCGGGGGCACGTCGGCCAGCGTAACGGGCCCGTCCGCAGAGGTTGTATTGCCGCCAGAGAGACGCGCCCGCTCCGCTGCTTTCTCGGCGCGTTCCTCCGCCTTGAGCTGATCCCAAGTCGCCTTGACGGCAGACGGATCGCGCGCGCTGCCGTCGCCGAAGACGTGCGGGTGCCGCCGGATCATCTTCTTCGTCACGGCCTCGACGACATCGCCGAAAGCAAACGCGCCTTGCTCTTCCGCAAGCCGGGAATGATAGACAACCTGAAGCAGGAGATCGCCAAGCTCATCCTTGAGGTCGGCAAGGTCGCGTCGCTCGATGGCGTCTGCAACTTCGTAGGCTTCCTCGATCGTGTAGGGCGCAATCGTCTCGAACGTCTGTTCGAGATCCCAGGGGCAGCCTGTGACGGGCGTCCGCAGCGCCGCCATGATCTCGATAAGCCGCGCAATATCGCGCGAAGGTTTCATGGTGTTCGCCATGTCCGTCCTCTATGTGGTCGGGCCGGACACTAATCGACCACACGCCATCGGGCTACCGACGCCGTCTGCGACCAGAAGACGAGGGGCACAGACTTCGCCGCCGGAGCTTGCTGAGGCCACGGCGTCTGCTAGTCTTTGTACGGGGATGAGGGACGGCCATGCACATTCTCTTCAATGGCCTGACGATGGTGCTGGAGCTGGCGGCGATCTGCGCCGTCGCTTGGGCAGGCTTCACCGCGCCTTTGATCTTTGCGGCCGGAACGGCGCTGATTGCCTTGGCCGTCGGTGCCGCGCTCGAAATCGCGCGCCTCAAGTATGAGTTCCCGTTTTACTTCGACCGCACGCCGGGCCGCTCGATCATCTTCATCGTCGCGGTCGGCGTGATCGAGTCGGTCACCAAGGCGATCCTGGCGGGCGTCGTCGGCCTGCTGACGTTTCTCGGCACCGATCAGGAGCGCCTGAAACTGGTCGCGATCATCTTCGCCGTTTCACTCTTTCTCGGCGTCCAGGTCGTCCGCTTCCTGATGGACCGCCTGAAGGCCCGGCCGCTGCGTTGGGGCTACTTCCGTCTCGCCGCGCCGCTCGGGCTGGTCTTCTCCGCGGGGCTGACGTTCATTCCCGCGCCGGGCATCACCGAACTCGCAACGCGCGCCACGTTCGATCTGCCAGCGAAGCCGACCATGGAGCAGGCGAGCGAGTTCCTGTTCCTCTTGAAACAGAGCTTCGACGATATCGTCGTCAGAATGCTGTCCTGGGTGTTCGATCCGTCTCTGGCACAAGCCATCGGCGCCGTCGTATCGGTCAACATGCTGTCGGGCTTCGTGCTGGCGCTTTATGCGGTCTTGATCGCCGAAGGCATTCGAACGCTCGAACGAAGGGAACCTTAGCCGCGAGAGACAACGATGCCGCTTCGGATCGCGCATACCACGCTGATGCTGCCGGAGGCGATTGTCATCGAGAGCTTGCTCGATGCCCACGGCATTCGCTTCGTCCTTGCAGGGAAGGACATCGTTTGCCAAGCGCCGCAGTTCGCGATCCTCTACGGCGGCGTATCTTTCCTCGTCAGCGAGGATGACCTTGCCGATGCCCAGCGCCTCATTGCGAGCGGCGAACCTGTGCCGGGTTACACCTCGATTGAGAGCACCGCTTTTGAAAGGCGTCCGCTGCGCAACGCAATCCTGGCGTTCGTCATGCTCATCATCGGAGCGCCATTTCCGTTCTGGTATCGGAAGTCGACAGTTCTCAGCGCCGATTGAAATCGAGCCGGGGCCAGCAATCGACCATTCCAGCATTCTGAATAAATTTCGCATAATATGTATTATGGAAACAAAGCACAGGAGAGGTATGTGTTTCAAAATGATACAAGGTGCTGAGCCAACTCAGATGAACCGAATTGGCTCGGCCGCTGAAATTACTTCTCACCCTTTTCGTGATGCTCCGCGACGAACGCGTTGAGCAGCCGCACGCCCCAGCCGGCGCCCCAGCTCTGGTTGATGTCGTTACGGCTGCCGTCCATCGCCGTGCCGGCAAGGTCGATATGGCTCCAGGGCGTATCTTTCTGGATGAAGCGCTGCAGGAAGGCTGCGGCCGTCGCTGCACCGGCCCAGCGGCCGCCGGCATTCTTCATATCGGCGTTCTTCGAATCCATCGCCTTGTCGAAGGCTTTATCGAGCGGCATCCGCCATAGCTTCTCGCCGGTCGCACGTGAGGCGGCCAGCAGCTCGTCGGCAAGCTTGTCTTCGTTGGAGAACAGACCCGCATACTCCTTGCCGAGCGCAACCATGATCGCGCCCGTCAGCGTCGCGAGGTCGATGACGAGCTTCGGCTTGAATTGCTCCTGCGCGTACCAGAGCACGTCGGCGAGCACGAGGCGGCCTTCGGCGTCCGTGTTGATGACTTCGATTGTCTGGCCCGACATCGAGGTGACGATATCGCCCGGACGGGTCGCGTTGCCGGACGGCATGTTCTCCACGCAGCCGACGAGACCGACGGCATTGACGTTGGCCTTGCGTTCGGCGAGCGCGTGCATCGTCCCGATCACGGCTGCTGCGCCACCCATGTCGCCCTTCATGTCTTCCATGCCGGCCGCGGGCTTGATCGAGATGCCGCCAGTGTCGAACACGACGCCCTTACCGACGAAGCAAATCGGCTTCTGCTTCTTCGATCCCTTGGCGCCGTTCCACACCATGACCGCAAGCCGAGATGGCCGCACGCTGCCTTGGCCGACCGACAGCAGCGAGCCCATGCCAAGCTTCTCCATGTCTTTCACATCGAGAATTTCGACGTCGACACCGAGCTTTTCGAGCGCTTTCGTTTTCTCTGCGAGTTCGACCGGACCAAGGATGTTGGCCGGCTCGTTGACGAGATCGCGCGCCAGGTTGACGCCGTTGGCGACGGCCTTGAGCGGTTGGAAGGCAGCTTTCGCCTTGTCCGGATGCGGCACCTGGATGACGAGCTTCTTCAGCCCATCCTTGTCCGCGTTCTCATCGCCGGACTTCTTCGTCATGTACTTTTTGAAGTTGTAGTGACGAAGCATGGCGCCTTGGGCAATGAGCGCCGCGATCTCATCCGCCGACAGCGTCTCGGTGCCTTCGACGTCGACGATCACACATGCCGTGTTGCCCTTGCGCGCCTGGATGGCTGCCAGCACCGCGCCGCCAAGATCGATGGCCTGCTGCTCGGTCAGCGCACCGGCCTTGCCGAGGCCGGTGAGAATAAGCCGGTCAATTCCGAGCTTTGCGGGCGCCAGAATTTCGATCGACGACTTGTATTTGCCTTTGAAGTCGGCAGCTGCAGCAGCCTTGCTGATCGCGCTTGCGGACTTCGTATCAAACTCGCGCGCCCGCGTGCCGAGCACCAGTCCATCGCCCGCGAATACGACGGTCACCGTCTCCGGTTCGGCACTGAGAGGCGCAAAGGCAATTTCGAAGCGATCGGACATTTTCAAGACGACTCCAAGTTAAGATGAGATCCCGATCCGGGATGAGAAAAGCAGGGGCTGGACGCGGACGCCGATCCACGGGACGACTCGCGGGCCTGGTCAAGGCGGGCGGGACGGGGCAGCATGGCCGCGCACAACTTAGTCGTTCGCAAAGGCGTGGCAAGCAAGCCGTTGTGCAGGCAATTCCGGCTAAGGCCCTCAAACGGCCTAACTATCTGCGATGCAAGTAGGTTTTTTGTAATATATCGCACGGCGGGACAACTCTGAACAGCCGAAATTCTGCCACTGTGGTATGGGACCCGGAAGGGATCACTGCGGAAGCCGGCGGTGACAGCGGGGGGAGCTTCTGTCGGGTGACGGAAGCGGGGACGGCTAAGGCATGCGAATTTTCTCAAGATATGTGTTCAGGCAGGCGGCGAGTTCGTTCCTGCTCATTCTCATATCTTTGACCGGTATCGTTTGGATCGCGCTGGCTCTGCGCCAGTTCAACGTCGTGACCAGCCAGGGTCAGGACACATGGATGCTCGTCCGCGTCACGTCTCTCGCGGTACCGAACCTCATGGCGATCATCGCGCCGTTCTCGCTGCTGATCGGCGCCCTTCAGACCCTCAACCGGCTGAACACCGACAGCGAGCTGATCGTCCTTTCCGCGGCAGGTTCGACGGTATGGACGGTGGCCCGCCCCCTCCTCCTCCTGGCGTTCCTCGTCAGCATTTTCTTGGCCCTGGTCAGCCACTTCGCGCAGCCGTGGAGCATGCGCTTGCTGCGTGAGTACATGGTCCAGGTGCGCAGCGATCTGCTGACACAAGTCATTCAGCCCGGCCGCTTTTCAAGCCCCGAGCAAGATTTGATGTTTCATATCCGCGACCGGTCCGCAGACGGCGAGCTTTTGGGTCTGGTCATGAACGACACGCGCAACAAGGCGCAATCGCAGACCTACCTCGCCGAGCACGGCACCATCGTGAAGCAGGACGGCACCGCCTACCTCGTCATGACGACCGGCCACATCATTCGCCGCTCAGATGCCGAAGGCCCGCCGCAGATCATCGCCTTTGACAAATACATCGTCGATCTCGACCAGTTCGAACCCCAGAGCGATGGCTCGGGCGAGCTGAAGCCGCGCGAGCGCTATTGGAATGAGCTGGTGCACCCCGACCCGGACAGCAAGCTCTATAAATCCCAGGCAGGACAGTTCCGTGCCGAAATCAACGAGCGTCTCGTCAGTCCGCTTTACCCGATCGCATTCGCTTTCCTGATCATCGCTTTTGTCGGCCAGGCGCGCTCAACCCGTTCGAGCCGAATGCAAAGCCTCGTTCTCACCTTCCTGCTCGGCGCGGCATGCCGGATGGCAGGCCTGGCGTTGAACAGCGCCGTCGCGCGCAATCCGACGATGCTGTTTTTCCTCTACGGGACGCCGATTTCAGCAATCATCCTGTCTCTGATCGTCATCAAGCGCGCCGATCGGCAACGCCGTCCATCCCGCATCGTTGGACTGTTCCTTGATACCGGCGCGGCCATCTGGGCCAATATCATTCGCCTTGTCATGCCGCGCCGGAAATTCGCGTCATGAGGAACTCGTTCATACTCTGGCGTTACATTGCCAAGATGTTTTTGGTCGCGATCACCTCGACGCTCGCGGTCTGTGCAATGCTCATCTTTATGATCGACTTTGTCGAGTTGCTCCGCCAATCGAGCAAGTTCGGCAACGTCCCGGCACACACACTCGTCCTGATCGCCATGCTGCGTCTCGGAGCATATGTCGAGTTCTTGCTCGGGTTCGCCGTGCTCGTCGGCGCGCTGGCCGCCCTCCTCCACCTCAACCGCAAAAGCGAACTCGCCGTCATGCGCGCGGGCGGCATGTCCGTCTGGCAATTTCTGGTGCCGGGACTGATCGTCGGCCTCGTCGTCGGCGTGCTGGGCGTTACGGTCTACAACCCGCTGGCCGCCAAAGGCCGAGCCAAATCCGAAAAGGTGTTTGCCAAAGCGTTCGGCAACGACAACAACCTCTTACGGGCCCAAGGCGGTGGCTCGTGGATCCGACAGGATGGCGTCGATGGGGAATCAGTTCTCGGCGCCGCAGCGGCTTCGAACCGTGGCCTGACGCTGACGGGCGTGATGATCCTCGCTTATGATCGTCAGGGGCACTTCTCAGAGCGTGTCGACGCCAGCGAAGCCGAGCTCAAAGACGGCTACTGGGACCTCAAGGATGCATGGGTTTCACGCCTCGGCCAGCAGCCGGAAAAATTCAAGTCGTACCTTGTATCCACTTACCTGACGCCGGACCGTGTACAAGAGGCCCTCGGCACCGTTTTTTCGGTCTCGTTTTGGGACCTGCCTGAACTCATAGAAGCCGCTGATAAGGCTGGACTTTCGACGGAACGCTTGCGCGTTCAATATCAGTCGCTGCTGGTCCGTCCACTCCTGTGCATGGCGATGGTCCTTTTGGCGGCCACTGTGTCATTGCGGTCATTCCGCTCTGGTGGCATCCAGACTATGGTTACGACAGGGATGATCGGTGGGGTTAGTTTCTTCTTGTTCTCGGAAATTGCGAGGCAAATTGGGATCGCGGGGCTTGCGCCGGCGTGGGTCGCTGCGTGGGTGCCTGTGATCCTTATTCTGATCATCTCGACTACGGTGCTGTTGCACCAGGAGGATGGCTGAGTGATGCGTGAAGCGCGGACACCGCATGAGGGTTGCGGGTCGTCACGCGAGGGTTCTCGCCACCGGAAGGTGGGCGGGATCGCTCGTGCGCTTCTGTGCGTCCTGACGCTCGTCAGCGCCTCTACCGAATTCGCCCCACGTGCGGGCGCTCAAACCTACGATGCGCAGGTCACTGATCCCAGTGGAACGGTGGGTGGCAGCAAAAAGAAATCATCCGCCAATTCATCGTTTGGCGCGGCCAACTCGCCGAGTGCGATTTTCGGCAAGATCAACACCAATCTCGACCGCGCCCAGCCCATGCGTCTGCAGGGCGATCAGCTGATCTATGACAAATCGGGCGACCGCGTCATTTCACGCGGCAACGTCGAGATTTTCTACAACAACTACATCCTGACCGCCGACGAAGTCGTTTACGATCAAAGCGCTGGCACGCTCACGGCCATCGGCAACGTTACGCTGAAAGAGCCTCAGGGCAACATCGTCCACGCTGATCGCTACACCCTGACCGACGACTTCCGTGACGGCTTCGTATCGGCGCTTTCGATCACGTCGAAGGACAAATCTCACATCTCCGCTGACCGCGCGACCCGGCGCGAAGGCAACATCACGGAGTTCCACAACGGCCGCTTCACGCCGTGCCAAAGCGACGGTGGTACTCCGCCGCTCTGGTGTATCAGCGCGACGCGCATCATCCACGATCAGTCGGCCGCAACGCTCACCTACCAGGACGCCTACTTCGAGATCTACGGCCAGCCGATCTTCTACCTGCCCTACTTCCAGAGCCCGGACCCGACCGTGAAGCGGAAATCGGGTTTCCTGACGCCTGACTACGGCCACTCCTCGACGCTCGGCTACATCACCGGCATCCCTTATTTCTTCAACCTGGCGCCGAACTACGACGCGACGCTCGAGCCAATCTATTTCAGCGATCAGGGCTTGATGATGAAGGCCGAGTGGCGGCAACGGCTGGCCAACGGCCAGTTCAATGTTCGTCTCGCGGGCATCGACCAAAATTATCGCGATCTCCCAGGCGCGCCGGCGGACAACAAAGATCTCGATGGCCTGCGCGGCAGCGTCGAGACGCACGGTCAGTTCTCGTTGTCGAGCTGGTGGAAGTTCGGCTGGGACGCGATCGTGGAAAGCGACGACCAGTTCCGCCGCTTCTATAAGCTCGACAGCATCCTCGTCACAGACCGCGTCAACCAGATCTATTTGACCGGCCAGTCCGACCGCAATTACTTCAGCGCCAAGCTCTATCAGTTCGGCGGCCTGCTCACGAATGACACGCAGCAGACCGAGAGCTACACGCACCCGATCATCGACTACAATTATGTCTTCAAGGACCCTGTGGTCGGCGGCGAGCTCAGGTGGAACACCAACATCCTGAGCTTCACGCGCGCGGATGGCGCCCTCGTCGATCCAATGACCGGCCGCCAGACAGATGAGAACGTCAACCGCATTGTCAGCGAACTCAAATGGCGCCGCCGCCTGACGGACGCCATCGGCATCAGCTACACGCCGTTCGCGGATATCCGTGGCGACGTCTATCAGTATGACAACGCGACGAACCCTCAAAGCGTTGTGCTGAACCAAGCCGGCACCGCAGTCGCGTCGTCCCAGGTTTTCTCCGACACCGTAACGCGCGGCGTCGTCGACGGCGGCATGACCGTGTCTTATCCCTGGGCCGCGACAAACGCCGCCGGCACGCACATCATCGAGCCGATCGGCCAGATCGTGGCGCACCAGGAGAGCATTCCGCAGCGCCGTCTACCCGATGAAGACGCGCAGAGCCTCGTGTTTGACGACACCAACCTGTTCTCGACCTCGAAATTCTCGGGCTATGACCGCATCGAGACGGGCACGCGCGTCAATGCCGGTCTGCAGTACACGTTCCAGTCCAACGACGGCGGCTATGCCCGTTTCCTTGCCGGTCAGAGCTATCATCTGTCGGGCGACAACATTTATCTCAACCCTGGCCGCAATGCCGACGGCAACTACGTCTTTAATCCCTATAATGGCCTCGAGACCGATCGCTCGGACTACGTGATCGGTGCTTACCTTGCGCCGCTGAGCAACTTCCGCATCATCTCGCAGAGCCGCTTCGATCAGTCGACCTTCGCATTGAAGCGTATGGATTCCTCCATGATCACGAGCTGGGGTCCGTTGTCGGTCCAGGCCGGCTACTCCTACGATGCCGACGCTCTTTTCACCGATCCCGAAAACCCAGACACCATCGCGACGCTCTCACGCGAAGAGGAAGTATTGGCGGCAGCCACCCTGCAGCTCACCAACCGCTGGAGCATCGGCGGATCGTCTCGCTACAACCTCCAGGAAGGCAACTTCCGCTACGACAGCATCAACCTGAAGTATGTCGACGAGTGCTTCGCCCTGACCGCGTCCTACATCCAGTCGAACTACTCGGATGAATCGATCGAGCCTGATCAGACGATCATGCTGCGCTTCGAGTTTAAGCACCTCGGCGACTTCGCGACCTCGACGGGAACCGACTTCAATTTGGGTGGCGACCAGCGCACCAACTGATCCCTGTTCGCGCTGGTCCTGAACCTTGAGTTCGAAAACAGCGCGAAAACCGGATTTTGGCCACTCTTCATGTGGATAAGGCCGGTTGAACAGGTGGGGCCGAGCTATGCTCCACGTGGCCGAATCGAACGCTACAGGGTGTCGTTAACGCATGCCGCTGAGACGGAGCATGACTGCAGGATTATCCGGAACCCTGGGATCCGGAAACATCGGACGCTGTGTGCTGGCGGCTGCCGCCTGCATCGCCTTTTCGATCTCGGCCGCAGCTCAGAACGGAACGGTCGCCGTGACCGGCGATGGTACCTCTGCGGCGACGCAGAAGCCGTCGATTGGCGATACCTTGCCCGACACCGGCAAGGGCCAGAAACGGCACGGCAAGAAATCCATCGATCCCGGCAGCGCCGCCACGGCGAGCCGCGACTTGTCCGGCCCGCCCACGGCCGAGCAGCGCTCGATCGTCGCCCTCGTCAACGACGAGCCGATCACCGGCTATGAAGTTGACCAGCGCGCCATGATGCTCAGCGGCACGAATATTCAGAGCCAGGCGAAAGCCAACTTCCAAGCCATCATCAAGGACCCGAGAACGTCGGAGCACTTGAAGGAAATCCTGCAGCAGACGGCGCGCGACAACCAAGGTAAATCGCGTGAGCAGATCATCGCCATCTTCGAGCAACGCAAGAAGGAATACGGCATGAGCCTGCAGCGCCGGGCCTTCGAAAGCGCCCGCGCATCGGCCCTGCCGGCGATGAAAAAGCAAGCTCTGGAAGAATTGATCGACGACCGCCTCAAGACGCAGGAAGCAAAACGCCAAAGCGTGACGATCGACGACTCTCAGGTCGACATGATCGTCAAGAGCATCGCCGAACGCAACAAGATGACGGTCGAGCAGTTCCAGAAGCAGATCGGCGGTAGCCTCGAACCCATCAAGGGCCGCATCCGTGCAACGCTGTCCTGGAACGAGGTCGTGAAGAAAAAATTCGCGCCTTTGATCAACGTGTCGAACCGGGACGTCGATAAGCTCGTCGCCTCGGCCACATCCGCCAACGACGATATCGAGTTGCAGCTTCAGCGCATCCGCATCGCCATGCCGGCCAAGATCGAAGAGCACGGCATCGCGGCGCGCATCCAGGACGCCGACAAGATCCGGCAGAAATTCACCGGTTGCCAGTCGACGGCGCAGGCGGCAATGGGCGTCACCGGCGCCCGCTTCGAAAACCTCGGCAAGCAGCGGCCCGCGACCATCCCTGAACCGACCCGCACGCTGCTCCTTAACGCTGCCAATGGCGAAATGCTGCCGCCGGCCGTGAACAACGGCGCCATTGAGCTATGGGTCGTCTGCGGTCGCGATGCCGTCAAGGCGTCTGAGGTCCAGCGCAACCAGGCCGAAGGCGAGCTGAAGCAGAAAGAGTTCGAGCTGATGGCCAAGCGCTATCTCAAGGATTTGCGTGAGGATGCCCACATCGAGTACCGTATCGACGTCGGCTCCAAGTAGAGGGCCAGGCGCCCCCTCACTCGGATTTACACAAGCTGCCCCCTATCCCCATGCCTCCCCTTGCCCTGACGATGGGCGACCCTGCCGGTATCGGTCCCGAACTGGCGCTGCGCGCCTGGCAGGACCGATCCGCCGACGCGATTCCGCCTTTTGCGATCTATGCCGATATCGAGCTGATGCGCGCACAGGCCCGCGCCTCAGCCCTCGATCCGGAAACCGCAATCATGCCGGTTGCGAATGCCGGTGCGGCTGCGCTGGTCTTCCCCGATGCCCTACCCGTCGTTCCGGTTCCGCTGTCGGCGCCTGCCATCGCAGGCAGCCCCGACGTCGCCAACGGCGAAGCGACGATCCAAGCGATCCGCCGGGCGGTGGCTGACGTTGCAGCAGGTCGCGCCGCAGCCGTCGTCACCAACCCGATCGCCAAGTCGGTTCTCTACGAAGCAGGCTTCGAGCATCCCGGCCATACCGAATTTCTCGGCGCGCTCGCAAACGAGTTCTGGCCGTCCGAGCGCGCCGAACCCGTGATGATGATCGCCGCGCCCGTGCTTCGCGTCGTGCCTGTGACGATCCACGTGCCTTTGAAGGACGTTCCTTCTCTTCTCACGACCGATAAGATCGTCAGCACGGCGCGCATCGTCCACGCCGCCTTGCAGCGCGACTTCGGCATCGAGAAACCACACCTCGCCCTCGCCGGCCTCAATCCGCATGCGGGCGAAGACGGCACCCTGGGCACGGAAGATCGCGACATCGTCCGCCCTGCCGTCGAGCGACTGCGCGCCGAGGGCATCGACGCGACCGGTCCCACTGCCGCCGACACCATGTTTCACGAGGCCGCCCGCAAGACCTACGATGCGGCGCTCGCGATGTATCATGATCAGGGCCTCATCCCGATCAAGACGCTCGCCTTCGACGAGGGCGTCAACGTTACGCTCGGATTGCCTTTCGTGCGCACCTCGCCTGACCACGGCACGGCGTTTTCGATTGCGGGAAAAGGCGTCGCCTCCGCGTCGAGCCTCAAGGCTGCGCTGAAGCTCGCAGCTGACATGAGCGCCCGCCGCCGCGCTGCGGCAACACCATGAGCGCTGCCAATGGGCCAGATGGCCTCCCGCCCCTACGCACTGTCATCGAGCGCTATGGTCTCAACGCCAAGAAGTCACTCGGCCAGAACTTCCTGCTCGATCTCAACCTCACCCGCAAGATCGCGCGCCTCGCCGGCGACCTGAGCGAACGAACAGTTGTAGAGATTGGTCCCGGCCCCGGCGGACTGACGCGCGCTCTTCTGATGGAAGGTGCAAAGCACGTTATCGCCATCGAGCGTGACGACCGCTGTCTGCCCGCGCTCGCCGAGGTCTCGGCGAGCTATCCAGGCCGCCTCGATGTCCATCCTGCCGACGCGCTGGACGTCGATTGCCGGCAGTTGCTCGGCGATGCCCCGTCTGCGTCGATCGTCGCGAACCTGCCTTACGGCGTCGCCTCGCTACTGCTCGTGAACTGGCTCGAAACGGAACCTTGGCCGCCGTGGTACGACCGCATGGTGCTGATGTTCCAGCGCGAGGTCGCCGAGCGCATCGTTGCGCAACCGAAGTCAAAAGCCTACGGCCGCCTCTCGGTGCTGGCGCAGTGGCGCACGGAAGCTCGGATCGTGATGAACCTGCCGCCCGAAGCCTTCACGCCCCCACCGAAAGTCTCCTCCGCCATCGTCGAGTTTCGCCCCATCGCATCGCCGCAGCCCGCCTGTCGCGTGAAAACGCTGGCACGCGTCACCGCGGCCGCCTTCGGACAGCGCCGCAAGATGCTGCGTTCGAGCCTCAAACAGATCACCGCGTTTCCCGAACTGCTTCTGCAGCGTGCGCAATTGGCACCCGAACGCCGCGCCGAAGAGCTGTCGGTTGCGGATTTTGCACGATTGGCTCTGGTGCTTGACGAAAGCGAAGCTTCGACGGCTTAGAGCGCCACTTGCAAGGTCCGCACGAATTCCGAGAGCCCCAGCAGCCGCCCGCGCTTCAGCCGCTCGGCGGACAGGATTGCGAGCGCCGATGCCACGCTCGTTTCAACGTGCGCATTCACAATCACGTAGTCGTATTCCGGCCAGTGACTGATCTCGGACGATGCAGCCGCCATGCGCTTCGCAACGATGTCCGGCGGATCCTGCGCCCGCGTCTTCAGCCGCTCTTCGAGCACATGGCCCGACGGGGGAAGAACGAAGACGCGCACAACATCGCCCGGCATCTTCTCGGAAAGCTGCTGCGCGCCCTGCCAGTCGATGTCGAACAGCACGTCCTTGCCGCTGCGAATGGCGGCTTCGACCGGTGCCCGCGGCGTGCCGTAATAGTTGTCGAACACGCGCGCCCATTCGAGCAGCTCGTCGCGCTCTTTCATCCGCTCGAATGCAGCGTGATCGACGAAATGATAGTCGACGCCGTTCTGTTCGCCGGGCCGCGGCGCGCGCGTCGTCACCGAAACCGACATCTCGACATTCGCGTCCGCCGCCAGCACCCGACGCGCCAGCGTCGTCTTGCCCGCGCCCGATGGCGACGAGACGATATAAAGCAGTCCCCGGCGCGCGATGTGCGGCTCGGCTGCGCCACTAGGTTTCTCTTCCGCGTTCTTGCTCATGTTATTCGACGTTTTGCACTTGTTCGCGGAACTGGTCGATAATCGTTTTGAGTTGTAGACCCAGCCGGGTGACGTCGACCGCATTGGCTTTCGAGCACAGCGTATTAGCTTCGCGATTGAATTCTTGCGCCAGGAAATCGAGCTTGCGGCCGACCGCGCCGTTTTCCGCCAGAATTTCCCGTGCGCCCGACACATGCGCCGAAAGCCGCTGCAGTTCCTCCTCAACGTCGGCGCGCGTTGCGAGCAGCATGGCTTCCTGATGCAGGCGCTCCGCATCGAGCGGCGCCGTCGTATCGAACAGGCGGGTAATCGCATCCTTGAGACGCGCGACGATGGCCTCCGGCGTGCGCGACGGCGAGGCGCGCACCTCCGACTCCAGCCGCTCGATCTGAACGAGCTGCTCAATGACGATGTCGTGCAACCGCGTGCCCTCGGCGCGGCGAGCTTCAGTGAGTTTGTCGAGCGCAGCCTCAAGGCTCTTCAGGAGCGCTCTCTCCCGCGCCGCACGAACGTCGCTGGCTTCAGCCATCTGGTCGGCCGCCTCCAGAACGCCTTTGATCATCATCAGCTGGGCCGCATCGGGCGCCGATGCCCCCGACAGCGCCGTCACGCGCTCGGCGGCCTTGATAACATCCTGAAGCACCGCTTCGTTCAACCGCACCGAGCCGTTCGTCTGCTGCTTTTCGAGGCTCAGCGAAATCGAGACGTTCCCGCGCGCCAGCCGCTTGGCGACAGCTTCGCGCGCCGGCAGCTCCAGAGCTTCATAGCCCGGCGGCAGGCGTAAGCGGACATCAAGCCCGCGGCCGTTGACGCTGCGAGCCTCCCACGTCCAGGCGAGGCCATCGGTCATGCCGTCGACGCGGGCAAATCCCGTCATGCTGGATATGGTCATAGGGGAATGTCTCGCCGACGGGTGGGTTACGCGGGCCGCAACTTAACGGCTCGGATCGCATCCGCCAACTATATCTGATGGCTCGTCCGGCTGAAGGTTACTGTCGCTTCGGTTTGCGGACAGGAAGCGGCATGCCGGAGGCGTCGGTAGCTGTATCTGACGGCGAAGAGTCGTCGCCATCGCCGTCGCTCGCCCCTGAGGCCGGCGTCGTTGCCTTCGCCGATTTCTGCCCTTTGGACGCGCTGGCTTTTGCGGTTTTGGCAGTTGGGATCGGCGCAGCATCGTCGTCCTGATCGGCTGCGTCCTGAGCTTTTTGCTTCTCGACCTGCCGCCATTTCTGGACGGCGTTGTTGTGTTCCTTCAGAGTCTCCGAGAACGTGTGACCGCCCGTGCCGTCGGCAACAAAATAAAGATCGCTCGTTTTCGCTGGATGCAGCGCAGCAAGAAGCGCCGATTTCCCCGGATTACAAATCGGCCCCGGCGGCAGTCCGTTGATCTGATACGTGTTGTAGGGCGACTTGGTCTCGATATCCGCCTTGGTGATGCCGCGGCCGAGCGCGCCCTGGCCGCCGACGATACCATAGATGATCGTCGGATCGGACTGCAGCCGCATGCCCTTGCGCAGACGGTTATAGAAAACGGCGGCGACCCGGTCGCGCTCATCGGCGCGCCCCGTTTCTTTCTCGACGATCGACGCGAAGGTCACGAGTTCATCCGTCGATCGCACGGGAAGATCGGGATCGCGCTCATCCCAGAGCTGCCCCAACGCCTTCTCCATGCCGACCCGCATGCGGTCGAGAATCTCGTTCCTCGAGGCACCCTTCGAGAAATAATAGGTATCGGGAAGCAGCGTCCCTTCCGGCGGCACGCTCGAGATCTCACCGCTGAGGTTCGGCTCGGCTTTCAGGCGTTCGACGATCTGCTCGCTCGTCAGCCCTTCAGGCATCGTCGTTTTGTAGAGGATCGACTTGCCCTCCGCGAGCGTGTCGATCACGTCCCGCATCGAGGCGTGTTCTTTGATTTGGTACTCGCCGGCTTTCAGCTCGCCGCCCTTGTGGCCGCCGAGAAACCCTTGAAGCAGATAGCCGCCGACGAACGTCCAACGGTTCGTGATGACGCCTTCGCGCTCCAGCCGTTCGGCGATCGCAATGCGCCCCTCGCCCTTGGGAATGATAACGGTGCGCTCCTGAGGCAGCGGACCAGGGCTTTCGAATTGATGGAAAATGAGGAACGACGTGCCGCCGATGAGCACCATGAGCACGAGGGCGACGGTCAGCACGCTGCTGATGGCCCGCACGATACCGCCTAGCGCCCGCGAAGGCTCGCGCGCTTGAACGCCGCGCGGACGGCTCGGTGCGCGCCCCGGCTCCAGCCGTTCTGCAGGACTTCGCGCCCCGGCTGTTCGTGACGTTCTAATTCCGTCCGAACGCTTCCGATTTTGACTCATGTTACCGCGAGCACCGTCATTGAAGGAGCGCGGTGCACGAGGTCATTGCCTCAAAACCCAGCGCTCCATCCCCCACCCGCGCCGGACGCTCACCGTAAAATGTGGCGAAAACGCGTATTAGAACGCGGTTTTAAGCCACCCGGCGCAGAACCAGCGAAGCGTTCGTGCCGCCGAAGCCGAACGAATTCGACAGCGCGATATTGATATCACGCTTCTGTGCCTTGTGCGGCACAAGGTCGATCGCAGTTTCGACCGATGGGTTGTCGAGATTGAGCGTCGGCGGAACGATATTGTCGCGGATGGCGAGCGCCGAGAAAATCGCCTCGATCGCACCGGCTGCACCGAGCAAATGCCCAGTCGCCGACTTCGTCGAAGACATCGCAAGCTTGCCGCTGCTGTTGCCGAACAGACGTTCGACGGCCTTGAGCTCGATCTCGTCGCCCATTGGCGTCGAGGTGCCGTGCGCGTTGACGTAATCGATCTCGCTCGGATCGACGCCAGCGCGCTTCAAAGCGGCCTTCATGCAGCGATAGGCACCGTCGCCATCCTCGGCCGGTGCCGTGATGTGGTAGGCATCCGACGACATGCCGTAGCCGATGATCTCGGCGTAAATCTTCGCGCCGCGTGCCTTCGCATACTCGTAGCTTTCGAGCACGACGACGCCAGCGCCCTCGCCCATCACGAACCCGTCGCGATCCTTGTCATAAGGCCGCGAGGCTTTCGTCGGGTTGTCGTTGAATCCGGTCGACAGCGCCCGGCAAGCCGCGAAGCCCGCAAGCGCAATGCGGCAGATCGGGCTTTCCGTGCCGCCCGCAATCATTACGTCGGCATCGTCGAGCGCGATGATCCGCGCCGCATCGCCGATGGCGTGCGTGCCAGTCGCACACGCGGTGACGACGGCGTTGTTGGGACCTTTGAGCTGGTGCTTGATCGAGACGTAGCCGCCCGCGAGGTTGATGAGACGGCCTGGAATGAAGAACGGAGAAACGCGCCGTGGCCCCTTCTCCTTCAACAGGATCGACGTATCGGCGATGCCCGAAAGGCCGCCAATGCCCGAGCCGATCAGGACGCCTGCGCGTTCCTGCGTTTCGGGCGTCTGGAACTTCAGGCCCGAATCCGTGATCGCCTGATCGGCAGCCGCAACGGCGTAAACGATGAAGTCATCGACCTTGCGCTGTTCTTTTGGCTCCATCCAATCGTCCGGATTGAACTTGCCCTCGGACTGCGCGCCGCGCGGCACGAAATTCGCGATCTGACAGGTGATATCGGAAACTTCGAATTCCTCGACGCGCCGGGCTCCGCTTTGTCCTGCAAGCAGATTGGTCCACGACGCTTCGACGCCTGAACCGACCGGAGTGACGAGACCCATTCCTGTAATAACGACACGGCGCATCGATGTTGTTCTTGTTCGCTGTTGCTGTTTGAGATCCACACTGGGCACGTAAAGGGGGCCGGTTGGTGACCCAGCCCCCATTAAATTCTGCCCAGAAGGCGCAATTACGCCGGGGACAAATCTAAGACGTGAGAGGGCTGCTTAAGCCGCGCTCGCGTTCTTCTCGAGAAACTTGACGGCATCGCCGACCGTCAGAATGTGCTCGGCGGCATCGTCCGGAATTTCGCAGCCGAATTCCTCTTCGAACGCCATCACGAGTTCAACGGTATCCAAGCTATCTGCGCCAAGGTCGTCGATGAAGCTGGCATTGTCGGTGACCTTGTCGGCCTCGACCCCAAGATGCTCTACGACAATTTTCTTCACGCGCTCTGCGACATCGCTCATCGTTAATCCTCGTGTCTTTCTAATTTTTGGCGGCCTTTTCTGGCCCGCCTGTTCGCCCTGCAGAACCCGCTATAAACCGCATGACAGGATATCAACTTACGGGAAGTGTAGCCTGTTCGGATAGGGGTTCGCCCCGTTATAAAAGTCTTTTTCCTTAGTCGCCCTAGCGTGAGTCTTCCGCTTAGGCACCGTCCCCACGAAGCACTTCGCCGAGTTGTCCCCAGCTCTTCGTGCCGTCCCGATAACGTGTTTTTCACGTTTCAAAACCGTGGTGTCGTTAACACACTTCACCAGCATTGCAAAGCACGTGGTGACGCAGCCGACGACAGCCGAACCTTCAATCGTAAAGTCGCCGATAAATCAAGCATTCTCGGCGTTTACCATCATAGGCTGGAGTTGATTACACCATAGCCATGCCGCCGTTAATGTGCAGCGTCTGGCCGGTGATGTACCCGCCTTCGTTGGAAGCCAGATAGAGGCACCCGGCAGCCACGTCCACCGGATCGCCGAAGCGCTGCGCCGGGATCATCTGGGCGATCTCGCCCTTCTGCTTATCCGTCAGCACGTCCGTCATGTTGGTCTTGATGAAGCCCGGCGCGATGCAGTTCGCCGTAATCCCACGCGAAGCGACCTCGCGCGCGAGCGATTTGGTCATACCTATCATACCGGCCTTCGAGGCTGCGTAGTTGCCCTGCCCCGGATTGCCGAAAACGCCGGAAACAGACGCAATATTGATGATCCGCCCGTATCCCGTCTTCGAGCGCATCATGTGGCGCGATGCGGCCCGGCACAGCATGAACGTCGACGTCAGGTTGACCGCGATGACGTCATCCCACTGATCGTCCTTCATCACCATGAACAGGTTGTCCTTGGTGAGACCGGCATTATTGACGAGAATGTCGAGACGACCGCCCAGAGCCTTCACGGCATCGTCGATCAACTTCGCGACGGCTACGCGGTCCGCAAGATCGCACGGCAACACATGCACGCGGTCGCCGAGCTCTTTCGCGAGCGCATCGAGCGCTTCGACTTTGCGTCCCGAGATCGCGACTGTCGCGCCAGCCTTGTGGAACACGCGTGCGATCTCGGCACCAAGTCCGCCCGTCGCGCCCGTGACGAGGGCGGTCTTGCCGGTCAGGTCAAACATTCAAATCTCCTTATGAAGTGAGTGCGGCGAGCGCCGCATCGATATCGGAAGGGGTGCCGAGGCTCGAAGCGTTGACGCTCGGAGCCGTGCGCTTAACGAGGCCTGCGAGGACCTTGCCCGCGCCGATCTCATAGAAATCCGTGACGCCGTCAGCCGCCATGAACGCCACGCATTCGCGCCAGCGGACCGTGCCTGTCACCTGCTCGACGAGCCGCTTCTTGATCTCATCCGGATCGGAAATCGGCTCCGCCAGCACGTTTGCGACGACTGGAACAACAGGTTTGTTGACCGTCACGGACGCGAGTGCTTCCGCCATCGCGTCGGCGGCGGGCTGCATCAGCGCGCAATGGAAGGGAGCGGACACGGGCAACGGTACCGCGCGCCGAACACCGAATTTCTTGCCGATTTCCGGCACGCGATCGAGCGCCGTCTTATGCCCGGACAGGACGACCTGCGTCGGCTCGTTGTCGTTCGCGATCTGACAAACGTCGCCCTGGGCAGCTTCGGCAGCGACTTTCTCCGCCACATCGATGCCGACGCCGAGCAGCGCTGCCATCGCGCCGACGCCGACCGGCACAGCCTTCTGCATGGCCTGTCCCCGCAGCCTCAAGAGGCGCGCTGCGTCCGACAAAGAAAATGCACCGGCCGCGGCGAGCGCCGAATACTCTCCGAGCGAATGCCCGGCGACGAATTTCGCGCTGCTTGCGAGCGATACGCCCCTCTCTTTTTCGAGTACACGCATGACGGCCATCGATACCGCCATGAGCGCGGGCTGAGCATTCTGCGTCAGCGTCAGCGTTTCTTTCGGGCCTTCCCAGATCAACGCCGACAGCTTTTCGCCTAGCGCATCGTCGACTTCTTCGAATACGGCGCGAGCAACGGGAAAGGCATCGGCAAGCGCCTTGCCCATACCGACGTCCTGGCTGCCTTGACCTGGAAAAACGAAAGCGCGTGCCATCGTGGAGAAAGTGCTCCCTGGGCTGGAATTGGGAATGACCTGCGTGCACGCAGATATTGGGCGGCCTTAGTCCACGCCCGCCCATCCGGTGTCAAGAGACGCTGCGCTCCGCCAACCGCCGCGCCAGCCCGTTGCCGGCGGCAAGCCATTACGCGTTGGGTGCCGGTTCCCGCAAAAGGGCTCTCAGATCCAAGGCCTTCGTGAACATGGAAATATTGCCGTCGGCGTCGCGCGGCCATTCGGCCTCCGGCCGGTCCCAGTAAAGTTCCACGCCGTTGCCGTCCGGGTCATCGAGGTAGAGCGCCTCGCTGACCCCGTGGTCGGAGGCTCCGGTCAACTGGACGTGAGCCGCCATCAGCCGCCGCAAGGCATCGGCCAGCGCTACCCGTGTCGGATAGAGCACAGCGAGATGGTAAAGCCCCGTCGTGCCCGGAGGCGGCGGCGTCCCTCCCCGGCTTTCCCAGGTGTTGAGGCCGATGTGGTGGTGATAGCCGCCAGCCGAAATGAAGGCCGCCTGGCTGCCGAAACGCTGCATAAGGGTAAAGCCGAGAACGCCGCAATAGAAGTCAAGCGCCCTCTGGAGATCCGCGACCTTCAGATGAACGTGTCCGATCTTGACGCCTGGGTCGATTGGCCGGACCTCGGTCGGCGTCGCGCCTCCATGCGGCGTTTCGCGAATATCATCCATCAAATCTGCCTCGGCTGGTTGTCATTCAAGATGACATGGGCCGACCGAAGCCGCCGGGCAAGCTCGACGAATGTGGCAGATTGCCAATGGCTTACCGCCTGGACGAGTTGCCAAAAAAAAGCGCCGCGAAGCCGCGACGCTCAAATGCGCAATCGAAAAAACGCCGAAAATAGAACCAGAAGGCGCCGTTCGCTCCGGCGACGGGAGACGTGGCCTGCCGCGAGACGCCTGCTAAACGGTTAGCCTTCGACCGTCTCGACTTCGCAAAGTTCGCCGTCGATCAGATCGAATAGAACGTCGGCGCCGGATTCTTCGGCTTCCTCGAGCGCTTCGACGAGGTTGTCGTCGATCGGCGCGACCTTAAGCGCTGACGTGTCCGTCACGCCATTCTCGGCCATGTTCTCTTCGCCCTCTTCACGGGCGGTCTCTTCATCGTCCGCGACCGCCCAGATCGTCTCTTCAGTGTAAGCTGCATACTTCATGTCGTTGGTCTCCCTCGACGCGCCGGATCGATCCCGGCAATCCCCTTTAGGACATGATTCCCGTGTTTGCGCCGTGACCGTCGATGATTGTTGACTGTCAAATTTCAAAGTTGCATGGACGCCACATTTTTGGGCAGGGCGGCACGGCATTGGCCTAGCTTTCCTGTCCGAGCTGGACGGCATCTGTCCTGACTTGCCCCGGCCTGAAAATGCTGTATAAGGCCGCCTTTCCGTTCGGCAGGAGGCTGAACGGGGGCTTGGGCTGCGCTGGCGTCTTAACCATCCGCATCTCGAGAGGGGCTTTCGAGCGCCGTCCCCCAGTGTCTTCTCCTATTTGGTGCCAGATCGGCCTTTCTCGGGTCTTTTGGGGCTTTGCGCCGATGGAAAGATAAGACGTCGCAAGACGTTATAACTCGAACCGAAAGGCCAATCGTATGCCGCTTTACGAGCATACCTTCCTGGCGCGCCAGGACGTGACCCAGGCCCAAGTCGAAGCTCTGATGAAGGAATTCCAGGGCGTCGTCGAAGAAGGCCAGGGCAAGATCACGAAGCAGGAATACTGGGGTCTCAAGAACCTCGCCTTCAAGATCAAGAAGAACCGCAAGGCGCACTACGCCTTCTTCAATATCGAAGCCCCGTCAGCGGCCGTGACCGAAATGGAGCGCCGCATGGGCCTCCACACCGACGTCATCCGCTTCATGACGGTGCGCGTCGAAGAACTCGAAACCGAGCCGAGCGTCCAGATGCGCAAGCAGGACCGCGAGGAACGCGGTGATCGTGGTGATCGCGGCTTCGGTGGCCGTGGCGGTCCCCCGCGCGGCGACCGTGGCGGCTTCGGCGGCGGCCGTGAAGGCGGCTCGACGTTCCGTTCGCGCCCCCCGCGTGACGGCGATGGCCCGCGCGGCCCGCGTCCCCCGCGTGAAGGCGAGGCCCCCCGCGGCCCGCGTCAGTCCAATAACGGTTCGGAGGGCTAATCCATGGCTGAAATCGCTTCCACTGGCGGCGGCGCACGCCGTCCCTTCCAGCGTCGCCGCAAGACCTGTCCGTTCTCGGGCGCTGGCGCACCGAAGATCGACTACAAGGACGTCCGCACGCTCGGCCGTTATATTTCCGAGCGCGGCAAGATCGTACCGAGCCGCATCACGGCCGTTTCGGCCAAGAAGCAGCGTGAGCTGGCCCGCGCCATCAAGCGCGCCCGCTTCCTCGGCCTGCTGCCGTACGTGATCAAGTAAACTGCATCCGGGTGGGCCGGCGCGTTGCGCCGCTCGCCTGGAGCGACATCAAACGCGTCTCCCGGCCGGCTTCGCGAAGCAGAGTAGGAAGACGCAAACCAAACCACCGCGCCTCCCGGCCGGCTCTGCGAAGCGGAGTCGAGAGGCGCGAAGAAAATGTCCGTGTCTTCCGGCCGGCTCGCAGAATGCGAGTCGGAAGACACAAACCAAGAAGTTGGGTCAGGACGGGCAACCGGATCTGGCTCTAACCGCTCCGATGCGGGACAGCAAAAGAAGATGCCGACGAACGCTTTCATACTTGCCCTTGCCGCGGGCCTGATTTCCGCAGTCGTATTCGCCTCCGCGACGACGGGCGCATTCCTGCTCCGCATCGTCCTCTTTCTGCTGACGCCGCTCTCGCTTTATCTGACCGGGCTTGGTCTCGGCCCGATCGCCGCGTCGATTGCCGCCATCACCGCGACGACCTGCGTGCTGCTTATGGCCAACCCCCTCGCCGCCGAAGTCTATGCCATCAGCACCGCACTGCCGGCCGTCATCTGCACGCGCCTCGCGCTGCTGAGCCGCGAGAATGACGGCGAGCGCGAATGGTATCCTGTCGGCCGCATCACCATCGCCGCCGCCATTTTCGCCGGCTGCTTCACGATCCTGGCGCTGATGCTGATGGGCGGCGACGTCGATACGCTGACGAAGTTGCTCCGCACGGTCGTCGAAAGCTTCGTCAAGACGGAGCTGTCGCAAATTCCCGGCGCTCCAGAAATCGGCGCGTCTGAAATCGACGAGATCACCCGCTCGACGCTTTACTCCCTGCCTTGGGCGCTGGGCATTCTCGCAATGGGAACGATCCTCATCAATCTTTGGCTCGCAGGCCGCATCACGCTGGCATCCGGACGGCTGCAGCGGCCGTGGCCCGATTTCGCGGCATTCGCCTTGCCGCCGGGAGCGACGTTCGCACTTTTGATCGCCATCGGACTGAGCTTCGTCGGCGGCATGCCAGGATTGTTCGCCGCCGGTTTTGCGGCGCCCTTCACGCTGGCGTTTGCGCTTGTTGGCTTGGCGCTCATCCATTCGCTCACGCGTGGCTCGCAGTGGCGAACGTTCATCCTGACGGCTCTCTATATCGGAGTCCTTTTCATCCCTCACCTCGGTCTGCTGCTCGCCATCACGGGGCTCGCCGAAACCGTCTTCCGCTACCGGTCGGCACGAAAGCCGCCGGAAGCGCCGAACTGAAAATCGCAATCCCCCAATTTCAAACCAGGAGCTATGAAAGACATGCAAGTTATTCTTCTTCAGCGTATTGGCCGCCTCGGCCAGATGGGCGACATCGTCAACGTCAAGGATGGCTACGCCCGCAATTACCTGCTGCCGCAGAAGAAGGCGCTGCGCGCCACGGAAGACAACAAGAAGGTGTTCGAGGGCCGCCGCGCTCAGCTCGAAGCTGACAACCTCGCCCACAAAGCCGATGCCGAAGCCGTCGCCGCCAAGCTCAACGGTCAGTCCTTCGTTCTGATTCGCGCCGCCGGCGACACCGGCCAGCTTTATGGCTCCGTCTCGACGCGCGACATCGCAGCCGTCATCACCGAAGGCGGCTTCACCGTCGACCGCAACCAGATCATCCTCGACAAGCCGATCAAGACGCTGGGCGTCACGCCAGCGACCGTCCAGCTGCATCCGGAAGTCATCTGCTCGATCTCGCTCAACATCGCCCGCTCGCAGGACGAAGCTGACAAGCAGGCCCGCGGCGAAGACGTTGCCGTCGTCAAGGAAGAGGCCCTCGAACTCGAGACCTTCAATCCGGACGCCGCGTTCGAAGAAGGCGCCGCGCCGCAGGACGAAGCCGAAGAATCGGCCTGAGGATCTCACGCTCCTGTGGACTGCTTGGCCGTTGCGAGTTTAACACGGCCAAGCACTTCTGCAGCGCCCTGTCGGGAGCGTGTTGATAGCGGGGATGCTTCACAGGTTGCATGAGCACAATCTCCCGGTCGCGACCCGGAATCGGTTAGCTTCCGGCGCATGGCAGATCCCGCAGTCCTCCCCACCGAGAAACTCAAACAGGTTGTCTCGGCCAATGAGCCGCTGACCTTCCGTCAGCCGCCGCATAACATTGAAGCCGAGCAGGCGCTTCTCGGTGCGATCCTCGTCAACAACGAGGCGCTCGATCGCGTCTCCGGCTTCCTGTCACCCGACCATTTCTTCGATCCGCTGCATGCCCGGATCTTCGAGACGCTCGGCACCCTCATCCACGCCGGCAAGACCGCGACGCCGATCACGGTGAAGACGTTCTTCGAGAACGTCGAACCGATCGACTCGAACCTGACCGTTCCGCAGTATCTCGGCCGCCTCGCCGCCAACGCCACGACCATCATCAACGCCGCTGAATACGGTCGCACGATCTACGATCTCGCGACCCGGCGCTCGCTGATCATCATCGGCGAGGACATGGTCAACACGGCTTACGACAGCGCCGTCGATCATGCGCCGCGCGCCCAGATCGAAGAAGCCGAAGGCCGTCTCTACTCGCTCGCCGAGCAGAACAAGTACGGCAAGGGGTTCGAGACCTTCAAATCAGCGCTGACCACCGCCATCGAAATGGCGAACAGCGCGTTCCAGCGCGCGGGGCATTTGTCGGGCGCATCGACCGGTCTCTCCGATCTCGACAACAAGCTCGGTGGTCTGCAGCGTTCCGACTTGATCATCCTCGCCGGTCGTCCCTCGATGGGTAAGACGGCGCTTGCAACAAACATCGCCTATAACGTCGCCAAGGCCTATCGTGGCGAACGTCAGTCCGACGGCTCGATGCATACCGTCGACGGCGGTATCGTCGGCTTCTTCTCGCTCGAAATGTCGTCCGAGCAGTTGGCCACCCGTATTCTCGCCGAACAGGCCGAGGTGTCGTCGGAAAAAATCCGCCGCGGCATGATCGACGAGGCCGAGTTCCGCAAGCTCTCGGAAGTTGCGACCGAGATGTCGCGCATTCCGCTCTTCATCGACCAGACCGGCGGCATCACCATCGCGCAGCTTTCATCCCGCGCGCGAAAGCTCAAGCGCCAGCATGGCCTCGACCTTCTCGTCGTCGACTACCTTCAGCTGCTCGCCGGCTCGAAAGCGAGCAGCAGCGCCAACCGCGTGCAGGAAATCACCGAGATCACCACTGGCCTCAAGGCGCTCGCCAAGGAACTGGCGGTTCCGATCATCGCGCTATCGCAGCTTTCGCGTCAGGTCGAACAGCGCGAAGACAAGCGCCCGCAGCTTTCCGACCTTCGCGAATCGGGCTCCATCGAGCAGGACGCCGACGTCGTTATGTTCGTGTTCCGCGAGGAATATTACATCGAGCGCACAAAGCCTGCCGAAGGAACGCCCGAATTTGCCGATTGGATGACGAAGATGAGCGCAGCCTCCGGCAAGGCCGAGGTCATCATCGGCAAGCAGCGTCACGGTCCTGTCGGCACGGTCGAGCTGTCCTTCGAAGGACAATTCACGCGCTTTGGCAATCTGGCCCGAGACTATATGCTGCCCCAGCACTAGAGGGGCCCGGATCGCAGCCGGGGTGGGAACGTGAGATGACGGTCAATGCGCGAATGCCCGAGAGCGTAGCAAGGGCGACGGGAACGATCACCGTTGACCTCGGATGCATCGCTGCGAACTGGCGGGCACTGGCCGATAAGGTCGCGCCGGCGCGTTGCGCTGCCGTCGTCAAAGCCGACGCGTACGGGCTTGGCGCCGAACGCGTCATCGCAACGCTTGCGCGGGCGGGCTGCACCGCTTTTTTCATCGCGACTCCGGGCGAAGCCGAAACGGCACGCCGCATCGCGCCGGATGCCGACATCTACGCGCTCGACGGTCTGGTCGGAAACACTGCCGCCGCGTTCGCGCATCTCGCCGTGAAGCCGGTGCTATCGACGCTCGATGACGTCGTCGCCTGGTCGGCGCTCTGCCGCGCGCGGGGCGAACGGCTTCCCGCAGCATTTCACATCGACACCGGCCTGCATCGCCTCGGGCTTCCCGTGCGCGACGTTCGCCGTCTCGTCGCCGAACCGTCGATGATGGCGGGCATCGAACTCGACCTGGTGATGAGCCATCTCGCCTCGGCCGATAATCCACGCGATCCGAAAAATCGCGAGCAACTGCTGACGTTCGAGACGCTGTCGGCGCTGTTTCCCGGCGTGGCGCGAAGCCTCGCTGCCTCCGATGGTTTGATGCTCGGGCCGTCCTATCATTTCGATCTCGTCAGGCCCGGCTACGCGCTCTACGGCGGACAGGCATCGCAAATCGCCCCAGCGCCGGTACACGCCGCCGTCACCGTTGCAGCGCGCATTCTCGCCGTCGCCGACGTCGCCCCCGGTGAAACGGTTGGCTACTCTGCGACGTGGCGCGCCAAGCGCCCGAGCCGTATCGCCACGATTGCCGCCGGATATGCCGATGGTGTTCCGCGCAACGCCAGCGCGCCGGATGGCCGCCCCGGCGGACACGTTCTCATCAGCGGCCACTTGGCGCCGATCGTTGGCCGCATCTCGATGGACCTCATCACCGTCGACGTCACCGATCTGCCTGACGGTGCCGCCATGCCCGGCGAATTCGCGAAACTCATTGCTGAAGGTCTGACGATCGAGGACGCCGGATTCTCAGCCGGAACCATCGGCTACGAAATCCTGACACGCCTCGGCAACCGCTTCACGCGCCTCTATCTTGATGAGAATCCGTAGGCGCCATGGCAAAGCCCTCGCGCTCCCTTTATGTCTGCCAGAATTGCGGAGCGACTGCGTCGCGCTGGGCGGGAAAGTGCACCGCCTGCGGTGAATGGAACACGCTCGTTGAAGAGACGGACGCAGGTCCGCCGCCCGGCGCAGGCGTCACGCGTCAGAGCAAAGGCCGCGTCATCAAGCTCGAAACGCTGAAGGGCGAAGCTGAAGAAGCGCCGCGCTTTTCCAGCGGCATCGCCGAGCTTGATCGCGTGACGGGCGGCGGCATCGTTCCGGGCTCGGCCATTCTCATCGGTGGCGAACCAGGCATCGGCAAATCGACGCTTCTGCTCCAGGTCGCAGCCCACCTCGCCCGCAGCGGCGGCCGCGCGTTCTATTTTTCCGGCGAAGAAGCCATTGCTCAGGTCCGTCTGCGTGCGAACCGCCTCGGCCTTGCTGACGCGCCCGTGGGCCTCGCATCCGAGACGAACCTGTCGAACATCCTGGCGACGCTAGGTGACGGCAAGGCGCCGGATCTCATCATCATCGATTCCATCCAGACGCTCTGGGCCGATACGCTCGATGCTGCGCCTGGCACCGTCAGCCAGGTCCGCGCCGCAGCGCTGTCGCTGATCCGCTACGGCAAGATGGCGGGAGCGGCCATGCTGCTCGTCGGCCACGTGACCAAGGACGGCCAGATCGCCGGGCCGAAAGTCATCGAGCACATGGTCGACACCGTGTTGTATTTCGAAGGCGATCGCGGCATGCCCTATCGCATTCTGCGCGCCGTGAAGAATCGCTTCGGTCCTTCAGACGAGATCGGTGTGTTCGAAATGGTCAGCGGCGGCTTACAGGAAGTCGCCAATCCGTCCGAGCTGTTCCTCGGCGATCGCGACAGCCGCAGCCCCGGCTCGGCGATCTTCGCAGGCGTCGAAGGCACGCGTCCGCTCCTCGTCGAGATTCAGGCGCTCGTTGCGCCGTCGGGCTTCGGCACCCCGCGCCGCGCCGTCGTCGGCTGGGATAGTAACCGTCTCGCCATGCTGCTCGCCGTGCTCGATGCCCGCTGCGGTGTTTCATTCGCCAACCATGACGTTTACCTAAACGTCGCTGGCGGACTGAAGATTACCGAACCGGCCGCCGACCTCGCCGCCGCCGCGGCGCTTTTGTCATCCATCTCCGGCATTGCCTTGCCGCGCGACGCCGTCTATTTCGGCGAGGTCTCGCTGTCGGGGGCCGTCCGCGCTGCCGCCATGATGACACCACGCCTGAAAGAGGCCTCAAAACTTGGATTTGGACAGGCGGTTCTGCCGGAAAACGGCGACGTCGATGTCCAGGGCATGAAGCTGTCGCTTTCCCGCATCGCACACCTCAAGTCGCTTGCAGACGCTACTGCGTCATGCGACTGATTCTTGGGGCGAGTCTCATGCTCGGGGAGCACGCGACCAAAGAGGGGATACGGCCATGGTCGGCCCGTTCACTTACCTAGACCTGGCGCTGATCGCCGTCTCGTTCATATCCGGTCTTCTTGCGATGTACCGGGGCTTCGCGCGCGAGCTGCTGTCGATCGTCTCCTGGATTTCCGCTGCTGGCGTCGGCTACTGGATCTTCGCCACGAAGAAGGAGATGACGGCCGATCTCGCAACCCAGACCGGCCTGCCACCGCAAATCGCGACAGTCGGCGTGGCGGTTGCTGTTGCCCTCATCGTCCTCATCATCGTGCACCTGATTACCGCGCGCATCTCCGATGCAATTCTGGATAGTCAGGTCGGCATGATCGACCGGGTTCTCGGCTTCATCTTCGGCATCCTGCGCGGCTTTCTTCTCTTCGTCATACCCTACATGGCCTATGAGGCCTTCATTTCGCCTGAGAAAGAAAAGCAGCATCCCCTTGTTCGGGATGCATTTTTTAGGCCGTATGTGAAGGCGACGGGTGAATCGATCCGCAATGTCCTTCTGCAGGTCATTCCGCAACCGTCCGCGACGCCGCCACCGGCTTCGCCAAACGAACAGCCTGGACAGCAAGGATTTCTTGAGCAAAAGGGTCGTTCAGTCGCGCTGGTCATCAATGGCCAACGGTACTATATGACGCTCGCGTGACGCGGCTAGCGTCAGCGGCGACGGCACGTTCGGAATTTAGTTACCCGGCGTATCGGGCGGAGCAGGGCGGCTCAATCGCGGGAGGTGCCTTATGGCACAGCAAGGCGGCGCGACGACGAAAATCGATGGCCTCACGTTCACGCGCTATGGCGATGATCGTCTACGCGAAGAATGTGGCGTCTTTGGCATCTTCGACCATCCCGATGCGGCGGCGATCACGGCGCTGGGCCTTCACGCCCTGCAGCATCGCGGCCAGGAAGCAGCCGGCATCGTCTCCTACGACGGCCGCAACTTCCACTCCGAGCGCCGCATGGGGCTCGTTGGCGACAACTTCTCGAAACCTGAAGTTCTCGCCCGCCTTAAAGGCCGCATGGCCATCGGCCACGATCGCTACTCGACAACCGGCGATCCCCTCATCCGTAACGTCCAGCCGCTTTTTGCTGACATCGATACCGGCGGTTTCGCAGTCGCCCATAACGGCAACCTCACCAATGCTCTGACGCTTCGGCGCGAACTGATCTCATCCGGCGCCATCTGTCAGTCGACCTCCGACACGGAAGTCATTCTTCACCTTCTCTCCCGCTCCAAGAAGCGCCGCATCGTCGAACGCCTCGTTGATGCGGTACGGCAGGTCGAAGGCTCTTACGCCCTCGTCTGCATGACCAATGACATGATGATCGGCGTCCGCGATCCGATCGGCATCCGCCCGCTGGTCATCGGCCGCCTCGGCACCTCTTATGTGCTCGCCTCCGAAACCTGCGCGCTCGACATGGTCGGCGCCGAGTTCCTGCGCGAAGTGGATAACGGCGAAGTCGTCGTCATCACGGACGAGGGCCTCGAAAGCCACCGCCCCTTCCCGATGCGCCCGGCGCGTCCATGCATCTTCGAATACATCTACTTCGCCCGTCCGGATTCCATCGTCGGCGGCCAGACCGTTTATGATATCCGCAAGCGCATGGGCATCGAACTGGCGCGCGAATCCGCGCCCGCCGCCGACGTCATTGTGCCGATCCCGGATTCCGGCGTGCCCGCCGCTATCGGTTTCAGCCAGCAGAGCGGCATCCCGTTCGAACTCGGCATCATCCGCAATCACTATGTCGGCCGAACCTTTATCGAGCCCGAGCAGCGCATCCGCCAGCTGGGCGTCAAGCTCAAGCACTCGGCGAACTCCGGCGTCATTCGCGGCAACCGCGTCGTCCTGATCGACGACAGCGTCGTGCGCGGCACCACGTCGAAGAAAATTGTCCAGCTCATCCGCGACGCTGGCGCAGCCGAAGTCCACATGCGGATTTCCTCGCCACCGATTACGCATCCGGATTTCTACGGCATCGACACGCCGAGCAAGAAAGACCTGCTCGCCGCCAACATGTCGCTCGACGAAATGCGCGACTTCATGGAAGCCGACAGCCTTGCCTTCCTGTCGGTTGACGGCATCTATCGCGCCATCGGTCTTGAAGGCCGCGATAACCGTGCGCCGCAGTTCACCGATCACTGCTTCACTGGCGATTACCCGACCAATCTCACCGATTACGGTGGCGAAGCCATTCCGAGGCAGCTATCCCTTCTCGCCGAAGTCGGCTGATGAGGGCGGCCTGTCCGTCCGTTGCTTTTGAAGAGTGACACATGACGGACACTCCCCTCTCAGGGCGCATTGCGCTCGTCACCGGCGCATCCCGCGGTATCGGCCGCGCCGTTGCTCTAGGCCTCGCGAAATCCGGAGCTCACGTTATCCTGGCAGCGCGATCGCTCGGCGGGCTCGAAGCGGTTGACGATGAGATCCGGGCGCTTGGCGGCGCCGCAACCCTTCTTCAGCTCGACCTCAAAAAAGGCGACCGGGTCGATCAGCTCGGGCCGACGATCTATCAGCGCTGGGAGCGCCTCGACATTCTGATCGCCAACGCCGGCATCCTCGGCCCGCTCTCCCCGCTCGGCCACACGACGGACGAGGGCTTTCTCTCCACCATCGACATCAACCTCAACGCCAACTGGCGTCTGATCCGCACGCTCGATCCGCTGCTGAAGCGTTCCGATGCCGGCCGCGCCGTGTTCGTGACGTCGGGCGCCGCGAGCGGTAAGTACGCTTACTGGGGCGCGTATTCCGCGTCGAAAGCTGGGCTCGAAGCGCTCGTTAAAACTTGGGCTGCCGAACTCCAGAGCACGTCCGTCAAAGCCAATCTGATCAATCCTGGTGCCACGCGCACACAGATGCGCGCCAAGGCATTTCCGGGCGAAGATCCGGCAACTCTTCCCCCTCCCGAAGATCTTGTTCCGCTCTTTCTCGAACTCGCCTCGCCGCAGTGCGAAAGAAACGGCGGGATCATAAACTTCCGCGAATGGCGCGAGCCATTAGCCTAGCGAGCGCCATATTTACTTTTTCGACAGCTGCCGTCCCTAGACTCCCAAAACATCGCTGAAACCTCCGTCACGCGGCGCAGGCGAGGTCTGCAGTGACGGATGTTGCCTCATTACGGTCACATCAACGCGCGTTTTGACGATCGCGGTCGGGGGGCCGCTTCCGGTCGTTCCGGACTGATGGGGAATTCAAAGGGGAAGTCAGGGGAATGCTCTCGAAGAGAAGTCTTGTATTGTTGCTTACGTTTGCAGGCAGCACGCAAACGGCGTTGGCGGATGCTTCGATGGACCGCGTGCTCAAGGAGCTTCAGCCGGAAGAACGTGCGCACCAAGTCTGCAATCTTCGCGGCATCGACGCCGTCCGCAAGGGCAGTCATTTGAAGGGCATCGATCGCGTCACCACGACCATTCAGAAGCCGGCTATATTCAAGGACAACGTCGTCACCGCGAAAGGCGGCGCGGTGCGCGCCAACAACCGCTGGTATTTTCTCGATTTCACCTGCACGGTCACGCCCGACCAGATGCGGGCGAAAACATTCACGTACAAGCTCGGCGGCCTGATCCCGGAAGCGAAATGGGATGATTTCGGCCTTTGGCGATGACGTCAGGCGGCGTTCTCGCCGCCCTTCCTCAGGTAAATGAAATCATCATGCCGTCGTAAGCCGGCTCGACGCCCGCCGGCAGTTCGCGCGCCAGCGTTGCGTAATCGAGTTCGCTCGTCATGTGCGTCAGGATCGTGCGCTTCGGCTTCAGGCGTTCGGCCCACATCAGTGCCTGCTTCACGCTGAAATGGCTTTCGTGCACGCCGTGACGCAACGCATCGACGATCCAGACGTCGAGCCCTTCGAGCAGCGGAATGGACTCCGCCGGAATGTCGTTGATGTCCGGAGAGTACGCGAGATTGGAAACCCGGTAGCCGAGCGACAGGATCGAACCGTGATGCTGCTGTATCGGCCGTGCGGTGATCGTGCCGCCGCCGCCCGCGATTGCGACCGGCGTTACGCCGTCGATCTCATGACCGTTGAGCATCGGCATGTAGGCCGATCCGGGCGGCGTCTCGAAGCAATATGAAAAGCGCGACTTCAAGCTGTCGCCGGTCGCCTTGTTGAAATAGACATCGACGCGACGCTTCATCGAAAAGGAGACCATGCGCAGATCGTCGATGCCGTGCGTGTGGTCGGCGTGATCGTGCGTATAGAGTACGCCGTCGAGCGCGGTGAGACGCGTTGACAGGATCTGCTCGCGAAAATCCGGCGAGGTGTCGATCAGCACCGAGGTCCGTCCGCCCGACCCCGTGCGTTCGATCAGCGCCGAGCAGCGCAGCCGCCGGTTTTTTGGATTTTCAGGATCGCACGCACCCCAGTTCATACCAATGCGCGGCACGCCGCCGGAAGAGCCGCAACCCAATATCGTGCATCTGTAGCTCATGCTGCGGCAGACCCGCCGTCTATGGAAGGAAGAGATTTCGGCGGCTTCGCCTTGCTGTAGAGCCGGAAGAAATTCGCCGTCGTTGCGGCTGCGATCTCGTCAGGCGTGACGCCTTTGACTTCTGCAAGTGCAGCCGCTGTGCGTACGACATAGGCTGGCTCGTTGCGCTTTCCCCGGAACGGAATCGGCGCGAGGAACGGCGCGTCTGTTTCGACGAGCAGACGGTCGAGCGGCACGTCACGCACGATCTCGCGCAAGCCTTCCGAGTTCTTGAACGTAATCACGCCGGTGAATGACACGTAAAGCCCAAGCTCGAGCGCGCGCATCGCGAGCTTGCGTCCGCCCGTGTAGCAATGGAGCACGGCCGGAAACGCACCCTTGGCGGTTTCTTCTTCGAGAATGGCGAGCGTATCCTCGTCGGCATCGCGCGTGTGAATTTCGAGCGGCAAGCCCGTCTCGCGCGCCGCAGCGATGTGGCGGCGAAAGCCTTCGGCCTGTGCGGCGGGCGTCGAGGTATCATAATGATAGTCGAGGCCCGCCTCCCCGATCGCAACGACCTTCGGATGCTTCGACAGTGCGATGATCTGTTCGAGCGGAATGTCGAGCTCTTCATGCGCGTTGTTCGGGTGCGTGCCAACCGAGCAATAGACATCGTCGAAACGCTCGGTAATCGCCTTCAGCTTGTCGAACTCGCGGATCCGCGTCGAGATCGTGACGAGCGTGCCAACACCCGCCGCGTGCGCCCGCGCAACGACTTCATCAAGCTCCGGCGCGAAGTCGGGAAAATCGAGATGGCAATGATGATCGACAAGCATCAGGTCGTTTTACTCTCTACAGGCCGCGCCGCGCCGTGCGGCGCGTTGTCCGCTCACGCCTTGCTTTCCTCCGGCGCGACGTAGCGCGGGAAAACGCCTTGTGGTTCAGGGCTTTTCGTCCCCGGCTTCAGGCGTCCGGTGGCCCCGAGACTTGCGAACGTGCGATCCTCCGGCGCAACCGCCAGCAGATCGAGCAGTTTCGCCGCACTTTCCGGCATCACCGGCTGAATGAGGATCGCAAACTGGCGCACGCATTCAGCCGTGACGTACAGGATCGTCGCCATCCGCGCCGGATCGGTTTTCTTCTTTGCCCACGGCTCTTCGGCTGCGAAGTAACGGTTGGCATCCGCGATGACCGTCCAGAGCGCATCGAGATATTTGGTGATGCTCTGCCGTTCCATCTCCGCGCGTACGGTGACGTAGAGCCCGTCCGTCGCAGTGAGGATCGCTTCATCGGCTTCGCTGAACGCGCCCGGCTGCGGAATGGCGCCGTCGCAGTTCTTGAAGATCATCGACAGCGAGCGCTGCGCCAAATTGCCGAGGTTGTTCGCGAGATCGGCATTGATCCGGTTGACGATGACGTCCGCCGAATAGCTGCCGTCCTGCCCGAACATCACTTCGCGTAGGAAGAAATAACGCACGGCATCGCGGCCGAACGTTTCGACCATCTCGAACGGGTCGACGACGTTGCCGACCGACTTCGACATCTTCTCGCCGCGGTTGAACAGAAACCCGTGGGCGAAGACCCGTTCGGGCAGCGGGACGCCCGCCGACATCAAGAAGGCAGGCCAATAGACGCCGTGAAAGCGCACGATGTCCTTGCCGACGACGTGCACGTCGGCCGGCCAGTAGCGCCACTTCGCATTCGTCTCGTCCGGATAACCGCAGGCCGTGATGTAGTTCGTCAGCGCATCGACCCAGACGTACATCACGTGTTTGTCGTCGCCCGGAACCGGCACGCCCCAGTCGAACGTCGAGCGCGAAATCGAAAGATCCTTCAGGCCCGACTTCACGAAACTCATCACTTCGTTCAGGCGCTCAGGCGGCCCGACGAATTCCGGGTGGCTCTCGTAGTGGGCAAGCAGCTTGTCCTGGTAGGCCGACAGGCGGAAAAAGTAGCTCTGCTCTTCCGTCCACTCGACGGGCGACCCCAGCGGCTCGCGGCGGACGCCATCCTCGCCGACGGTCGTTTCCTTCTCATCGAAATAGGCTTCCTGCCGCACCGAATACCAGCCGCCGTAGCTGCCGAGGTAGATGTCGCCGTTAGCGGCCATCTTCTCCCAGATTGCCTGGCAGGCTTTGTAGTGGCGCGGCTCGGTCGTGCGGAAGAATTCGTCGTTCGAGGTCCCGAGCACCTCCAGCATCGAGCGGAAGATCGCTGAGTTGCGATCAGCCAGCGCGAGCGGCGTGATCCCCTCTTTGTCGGCAGTCTGCTTCATCTTCAGACCGTGCTCGTCGGTGCCCGACAGGAAGAACACGTCGCGGCCGTCGAGACGCGCGAACCGGGCGAGCGTATCACTCGCGATCACCGTATACGCGTGACCGATATGCGGCTTGCCGTTGGGGTAGAAGATCGGCGTCGTGATGTAATATTTTTCCGCCACTTTCGGATTCTTTCTGCAGTGTCAGACGCGGCGCGCGTGCACGCCTTGCTCAGCCGCGGCTCGCTGCCTCGAGGCGCGCGAAACTTCCGAGGATGAGCGATTTGCGGTCAAGGTTGAGCGTAACGGTATCAGCCTTGTCGCGGGCCAGTGTTTCCCATAGCTCGGCAAAAGTCGCAAGGCGCTGAGGCCCGATCAGCCGGGCCGCCAGCTCCACGTCGCGCGGCGCCCCCTCGCCCGTCGCCGCCGCCGAGATCAGCCGCCCCAGGCTCGCCTGGAAAAGGTCCATGAAGAGCTGGAATTTCCGGTCCTGGGCTATGGGTTGTAGCTCATCCGCAAGGCCGTGCACGGTCCTGAGGTCGAGTTTCGGCAATCCGCCCAGAATCTGGTCGATACGAGCCTGCAGGCCAAGCCCGCCGCCGCCGAGCAGGATGAGCGCCCGCCCGACGCTGCCACCTGCCAGCGGCAAGAGTTTGTCCCAGTCATGCTCTTCCGGGAGCGCCATCTCCGCCGCCGTCAGCGCCTGCGCAGCAGCGCGCTTCAGATCGCTGTCCGAGAGAGGCGGCATCGCAATGACGCGGCACCGCGACCGGATCGTCGCGAGCAACCGTCCCGGCGCCGACGTAACGAGCAGGAAGATCGTTCGCCCCGGCGGCTCTTCGAGCGACTTCAAAAGCGCGTTGGCCGCGTTCTGATTGAGCTCATCGGCGCTGTCGACGATGACGACGCGCCGGCCCTCGTCGCCCGAGCTGAGCGACAGAAAGCCTTTGAGCTTGCGCACTTCGTCAATCGGGATGGTCTGAGGAAAGCGCTTCGTCTTCTGATCGTACGGCCGCCGGATGACGAACAGCGCCGGATGCGAAAGCGCGCGCACCTGCCGATCCGTCCGCGAGTCCGGTTCGATCGTGAGACCCTGCCCGAACATATCGCGCTCGTCGAGTTCGGCGAGCGCCGCACGCGCCACGAGATAAGCGAGCGTCGCCTTGCCGATACCGGCTGGCCCCGCGAGCAACCACGCATGATGCATGCGCCCGCCGGCGAGTGCTTCTGCAAACACCTCTTGCGCTGCGTCTTGGCCATAGAGAGCGCGCGTCTCGCGCGGGTGCGGAAAATCATCGAGCCGATCCGCTTCCGGCAACGCCTCGATGTCAGCCCCCAATGGCGCACGCGCCATCAATCGGCCTCAGCGAGCAGATGCGCGGTAACCGCCTGCCACACGGCCGTCTCGACGCTCGCCACCGGCAGATGGCCGTCGATCAGCACGCAGCGCTGCGGTTCCTGCTCGGCGATTTCGAGGAAGCCCTCGCGCAGCGTCTCGTGCGTTTCGATGCGCTCGGCGTCGTAGCGCGATAGCGTGCCGCGCAGCTCCGCCCGCTCGATCCCCGCGCTCGCAGGCAGGTCAAGGATCAACGTCAAGTCCGGGTAGTCCGGCGCCACGATGAACTTTTCCAGTTGCTCGATAAAGGCGCGCTCCAGACCATAGAGTTTGCCCTGATAGACGCGCGTTGAATCAATGAAGCGATCCGAGATCACCCACGTGCCGTCATAAAGCGCTGGGCGGATCACCGACGTCATATGCTCGGCCCGCGCCGCGGCGAAAAGCAGAAGCTCTGTCACCGGATCGGTCGGACGATCCTTCATGATAAGGGCGCGCACGTCTTCGCCGACCGGCGTGCCGCCCGGCTCGCGCGTGACTATCACGGGAATGCCGGCGCGTTCCAGCCGTTCGGCCAGGCGCTTCGACTGGGTCGATTTTCCGGTGGCCTCTCCGCCTTCGAAGGTGATGAATTTTCCGCGCTTCATGGCTCGCCTCTGCTTTTCGGCGGGCGTAATCTAGAGTGCCAGCCGGCGCAAGGCCATTAGCACAAGGGAGTCGACGCCCTGGCGGACGATCCCGCCGTTCGAAACGTCCTCCGTAGCATAGAGCGGCACTTCGGCCGATGCGCTGCTTGAACTCGAAATACGCAGCGTCGCGACCTGATCGCCTTTCTTCACCGGCGGCTTCAGGGGCGCCTTATAGACGATTTCTGCCGAGATCCGCTGATTTGCCGGATATTTAGGCATCGTAAACATCACGTCGCCCTTGGCGGCGAGCGGTACATACCAAGTCTTCCCGCCCCAGACGCGCGCTTGCCCGACGATCTCGCCCGCGTTGAAAAGCTTGACCGCGCTGAAGGACTGAAAGCCCCACGTCAGAAGCTTCGCAGCCTCGTCCTTTCGCTGATCCGCTTTCTCCAGCCCGCTGACGACGACGATCAGCCGCTTGCCGTCCTGAACGGCCGAACCGACGAGTCCATAGCCCGCAGCCGCGATATGCCCGGTCTTTATGCCATCGGCGCCGATGTTCAAGAACAGCAGCGGATTGCGATTGATGAAGCGATGCTGGCGGTAGCGAAATTCCTTCTGGCTGAAAACCGGGTAGAAGTCCGGATATTCGCGGATGATGTAGCGCGCCAGAATGGCAAGCTCACGCGCCGTCATCAGCTGGTGGGGATCAGGCAGCCCCGTCGAATTGCCGAACGTTGATTTTTTGAGGCCGATCCGCCGCGCCTCTTCGTTCATCATCCGCGCGAACGCGCCTTCGGTCCCAGCCATGTTTTCGGCGATGCACATGGCGGCATCGTTGCCCGACTGAACCGCGACCCCCTGAATAAGCTCATCGACCGTCACCGTCGTATTGACCGGCACCATCATCGCCGACGTGCCCGACGGTGCGCCGCCGTTGCGCCAGGCATTGACGCTCATCTTGTATTCGTCGGTCTTTTTTACGCGGCCTTCCTTGATGGCGCGGAAAAGCACCTCCAGCGTCATCAGCTTGCTCATGCTCGCTGGCGGGAAAAGCTCGTCGGCGTTGTGCTGATAGAGGATGGCGCCCGTTTCCGCGTCCATCAGCATGGCATGCGGTGCCTTGGTCGCGAACCCCGTCTCAGCGGCTTCCGCATTTTGCAACACGACCGCAAGCAGCCCTGCGATCGCAACAATGACGAGACAAATGCTCCGCGTCTTCCACATCGCTCGAATCGTTTCCGTGTGATGCCGCCTGGCTAGACGACCCGACTGATGGAAACCGAAGTATCCGACTGCATCGAGACATGGTCAACGCCGGGTTAACGGGAATTGTGCAATGAGCCGCTTAATCCATCACGATCGCGGTATTCGCGACACCATATGTCGCAATGCGGCTCTGGGCGCGCGACGCCTCGCCCTGCGAGAAAGGCCCAACGCGGACGCGATAGACTTGCATACCGTTGCCGGCTTGTAGAGGCGCTACTTCCACCGGACCCAAAGCGCCAAGTTCACGCCTAAGTCTCTCGGCATTGGAGCGATCTCTGAAAATGCCGACTTGCACATACGCGGTTCCGGAATAGCCGCTACTCGCAGGCTCGTCGTACGCCGATACGGGCTGATAGGCGTCGCCGTTATCGGCCGAAGTCTGCGCCGGCGCAAACGGCTGCGGGGCGTCGAACGGCTCGGGCTCAGGTTGCGGCTGACGCTGCGGCGCGGCCGTCAAAGACATGCGCTGCGTAAAATCAGGCTCGCCGATACTCGCCGTCTGCACCAACTGGCGCCGTGATCTCTGGGCCGGAGCAGGTGCTGGCGGCACGGGCTTGCCCGCGAGCGCCGCGCGATAGCTGTTTGGGTCCCACCGATCGGATGCATCTGCAGGCAAGTCGGAGGCATTCGTCTCGGCCGCCGCATATTCGCGCGCGGGCGAAGGCTGGCCCTGATACGGCTGGTTGTTCTGCTGCGCCAGGAAGTGCCGTTCTCGGCTGTCGTCGCCATTGAGCGGCGCCAATCCGGCATACCGCACGCGGACGCGTGCACGCCCCTTGCCGACAAATCCAAGTTGCTTGGCCGCCGCATACGACATGTCGATCAGGCGATCGTTGACATACGGTCCGCGGTCGTTGACGCGCACTAGCACCGTCCGGCCGTTGTCAATATTGGTCACATAAGCATAGCACGGCAGCGGCAGCGTCGGATGTGCCGCAGTCAGCGCGTTGGCGTCGAACACCTCGCCGTTCGCGGTCCGGCGGCCGTGGAAATCAGCGCCATACCAAGAAGCTACGCCGTATTCGTCGTAATTCGGATTATCGCGGGGAACGTACCATTTGCCCGCCACCTTGTAGGGCGAACCAAGTTTGAACTTGCCGCCGCCCTTCGCAACACGACCCGACGCAACCCGCGGACTGCTGCTGACGCCGTATTCGTCTTCCGTGAAGGTGGAGCGATTGACGCCGGTTAGGGATTGCGGCGACGGGCTGCTCGAACAGGCGCTCAAAAGCGCCGCGGCACTGACTGCCAGCATCAGCCGGCAGGCAAGCCTCCCGTAAAGGCCCCTGTCCATGTACGCAAACCCAACTCGATACGCTACGCCCGCCCAAGCGCACCCACACCGCAACTACACACGGCGAGAATGGCCGAAGCTTGCTGGAATGATGACAAACGCTGCTTAGGATCAGGTTAAGCGCGGGGCTCCCGGGGCTTGAGGCCGGCGCCGGAACCCGCTAGGAGGGGCGATCCGGGGACAATACGCATCGAGGCCGCCTCCCAGGGGGCCTCCTCGCAGTGGGTCCTGGAGGGGTGGCCGAGTGGTTTAAGGCACCGGTCTTGAAAACCGGCGTGGGCGCAAGTCCACCGTGGGTTCGAATCCCACCCCCTCCGCCAGCTGCCTGCCCTATTCCGTAAATCGCCAAGCTGGCGTCGCGTTCCAGAGGACTGAGGGAACAACGGCTTAAACACTGGGTGGGGGCATGACACTTCGGACGAGCCAAGCGGCGTGGACAATTGTCGGCTTGCTGTGGGTCGTCTGTCTGCTGAATTATCTAGACCGGCAGCTTGTCGTCGCGATGCCTGGAATGATCAAAGCTGACCTCAAAATCGGCGATGAGAAATTCGGTCTGCTGTCTTCCATGTTTTTATGGATCTACGGCATCTGTTCGCCAATTGCCGGATATGTTGCCGACCGCGTGGGGAAGCGACCCATCGTGATGGCCAGCCTCCTCATCTGGTCGGCGGCGACGTTTCTAAGTGGCGTCGTCACCTCATTCGAAGGAATGCTCCTGACAAGAGCAACGCTCGGCATCAGCGAAGCCTTCTACATGCCAGCCGCCGTTTCGCTCATCGTCGAATTCCACCGGGGGCCGACACGCAGCCGCGCCACCGGATTGCATCTCAGCGGCGTCTATGTGGGCTCTATTCTCGGCGGCCTTGGTGGAGTCACGGCCGAAATTTTCGGCTGGCGCACCGTTTTTCTTGCGATGGGAGCGCTCGGCGTCGCTTATGCCCTCGTCCTTTTGATCCTGTTTCCGCAGAAGACGGAAGACGCCTATCCCCACTCTCCAGAAGATGCAGCTCCTTCGTTTCCCGAAGGAGCTTCACTTTGGTTCCTCCTGTCGGCTCAAGGGTTTCGCCTGCTGCTCTTGATGAACCTGCTCAACGGCGCCGCTTATTGGCCCGTTCGCAATTGGCTGACTGAGTTCTTTCGCGTTGAACTGGGCGTGAGTTCGGCATTGGCGCCCGTTTACGGGCCAATGACCTTCAACGGCGCGGCATTCACCGGGATGCTAATTGCGAGCAGTCTCTCGGATTGGTGGGCGGCGCGGAATTTGCGGGCGCGGGCTCTTGTCCCTGCGTTCGGCTTCTTGATCGCCTCACCTTTCCTCTTCGCGCTCGGAGCTGCGCAGTCCATCCCCGTCATTCTCGCATGCGTGCTGATTACGGGCATGTCCCAAGGTTTTCTGGACGCCAATCTGATGCCCGCGACCTGCACGGTCGTGGACCCGCGTTGCCGGGCGATGGCCTACGGCCTACTCAATTTTGTTGGCACGACTGCCGGCGGTGTCATGACTTACGTGGGGGGGCGGCTGAAAGAGCAGGACATTCCGTTTAGCGCCACATTCCAATTCGCCAGCATTCTCATCCTGATTGCTGGCGTTCTCTTGATGCTGGTGACACCGGCCCATAGGCGGCAAGTGACTCAAGGCGTATAGATGCAGACTGGGAACGGCCGTTAGACGCATGAACTGGTTCATGATTTTGTCCCGTCAAAATCATCTCAGTGCTGAATGCCTAACGAGCCCAATACCATCGCATATCACATAAAAAGGCGCTATGCTGATCGTTCTCCGCCTCCGGGAAAACCATATCGGTCTTTGGTGTTAATTGCCCCCTCGCATCAAGCTAATGCAGGCGCTGGGCTCGACGTCCGTTGGGAAATCGCTCGGTAAATCAAGCGTGACTGCGATGGCCGCTAGAATTTCTGGGTGAAAAACGATAGCAAGCGGCGCCCTGTTGGGGGCCTTTCCCCGAAAGCATACAAAATCGTGACTTTCCTACCGCAATTGCGTCACGCTGCCCTCAGAGGTCCAGGGTTTGGGGTGCTCGTGGCTATGATGATAACAACGACGTCGATCTAATGCGCATACTTCTCGTCGAAGACGATCAGGAAACAGTGAGGATCGTACGTGAGAGCCTGATCGGCCAAGGACACGACGTCGTAGTTGCCACCAACGGTGCCGAGGGACTCAAGGCGGCGATGGTTGAAACCTTCGATGTTCTTGTCATCGACAGGATGTTGCCGGGCCTCGATGGACTGCACCTCGTGCAAAGCCTTCGGCGCGCCGACGTGCTGTCCGGCATCATTCTGCTCACCGCAGTGGGAGGCATCGAGGATCGCATCGAAGGCTTGGAAAGCGGCGCTGACGACTACCTTGTGAAGCCTTTCGCGCTCGGCGAGCTGCTTGCGCGCATTACAGCCTTGGGCCGCCGTCCCCCCGGTCCCAAGCAGGACGCTACCTTCCGGATCGGCACCTTGGAAGTGAACCTCATCCGGCGGCAAATCCGGCGAGGAAACGACGAGATTCATTTGCAACCGCGCGAGTTCAAGCTGCTTGAAATTTTCCTTCGCAATCGCGGGCGCGTCGTCACGCGATCCATGCTGCTGGAAGAGATGTGGGGATTGGAACGCGACACGAAGACTTCTATCGTCCAGACCAATGTCAGTCGGCTTCGATTGAAGATCGAACGCCCCGGAGATCCACCTTTGATCCGTACAGTGAGAGGATTGGGATACATCATTGATGCGGCATAGGCTAACCCGCGGCACCGCCTTTCGGTTGGCCGCCCTGGTCGTTGTGATCATTACGTTGGTCAACTCGGTAATTTTCTCCGCGCTCTATTATTCCCTCAGCACGCAATTGACGGCGCATCTGCGTGCGCACATCGACGAGGTTCGTAAAACGCTGATCGACGTCCAAGGGAAAGAAAGCGACGGCTTTCAAGAACTCGCGGCGATGATCGAAAGCCATGCCCGTGTCGCGAAGTCCGATGAAGATATTTATCTCCTGACGGACAGCTCGGGAAAACGCATCGCTGGTAACGTAGCGTCTCTCGAACGGTTCGAGGACTGGCGGACCATTCCCTGGAGAGACTTGAATCTTCTCGGCGACTGGTCTCCTCACAGGGCGAGCGATGCGGTGATTGGGCGATGGACGACGATCAATGGCGGTTATCTGTTTGTTGGGGACGGCAATGGCGACATCCGCGATGCGCAGAGACTGCAACTCAACGGCCTGATGTGGGGCATCGGGCTGTCGGTGATCTGCGCGATTATCGGAGGCTGGTTCCTCGGCAGCCGGGCGCAACGACGCATCGGGCAAATGGAGGAAGCCTTGAATGCCGTGGCAAGCGGTGCGCTTGACCGCAGAGTGCCGCGAGTATCCGCGTCGGATGACATCGATCACGTTGCGGCGCTCATCAACGCCGCCCTCGACCGCCTGCAACGTCTCTTCGAAAATTTGCGCCAACTCTCCGTCGATATCGCGCACGATTTGCGCACGCCCATCAGCCGTATGCGCCAAAGGCTGGAGCACGTGCGCTCAGGCGGCGATAGCATCGAGGCCTATCGGGAAGCGGCCGACGCTTCGATCGCAGAGATCGACAACATTGCTGAAACCTTCGATGCCCTAATGCGCATTTCGGAGATCGAAGCCGGTGCCCGCAAAAACAGATTTGCCGATGTCGATCTCAAACCCATGCTAACCAACATCGTCGATGCGTTGGAGGCGGTCGCGGAGGAGCGAGGTCACCGCCTGCATCCTCTCATCGCGGCGGAGGGGTCTTTTATCGTGCACGCCGACCACCGCCTTCTGAACCAGCTCTTCCTCAATCTCATAGAGAACGCGATCGTCCATTGCCAGGAGCCGGCTGACATCAGCGTCGAAGTCACGAACGTCGGCGGCTGTCCCGTCGTGCGCATTCGCGATACTGGGCCAGGAATTCCCGCTGAAGAGCGCGAAAACGTCTTTCGCAGATTGTATCGGTTGGAAAAGAGCCGGACCACGGCAGGCAATGGATTGGGTCTTAGCCTCGTGGCGGCGATTGCCGACTTGCACGGAGCGCGCATTACGCTTGCCGACAATGAACCCGGCTTGCTGGTCGAGATATGGTTTTCTTCTTCAGTCTGAGTATCGACCGCCGACAACTGCAAACAACATATGAATCGCTGATGCCGTTAGCGCCATGAATACGCCGGCAAACGCCACATCGGACAGGAAATGTCCGCCCTCGGCCATGCGCACGAACCCCGCGAGCGTTCCCAGAACGATGCCGCTCAGCGTCCAAAATGCAGCATCGGCGGGAAACAGAAAAGCGGCGGCAAAGCAAATGATGTAGATCGACGAGGCCTCGCCTGAAAAGAACGAGCAGTTCCGGCTACATTGATCCGATGGTTTCAGGGGCGGCGCATAGATCTTCGATCCGCCGAATTCCATGACATGATTAGGTCGCGGCCGCCCCCAATGATCCTTGAAGCCGAGGTTCGCGATCGTAAGCGGCCCTACCAAAAGGCATACCGCAAGGTATAGCCATTGACTGGCGGAAAGACTGAGCCAGCGTTTGCGCATGCTGATCAGCGAGACGACGCAGCCGACACCGGCGAGCACGCAGACGGCGCAAAACAACGTCGAAAATCCGTTACGAAGACTGCCAAAGAACAGGGATTCGCTGCCGATGAAGCGATGGGGCTGCACGTAAAGGGCTCGGCTCACCGAGAGATCGAAGCGCGGATACGCAAGATAGAAAATCATCAAGCAGATGCCGAACGCAACGGCGCCGAAAAGCATCGCTTTGGCCGGCGCACATGCCACATCCGAAGCGGACGCCTGATTTGACTTCCACACCTCTGCATTGTCCAACGGCAATCTGAATACTCCCCCCTATTCGCGAATACACATTGGGCAAAACTCCATGCAGCCTTTACGGCCGGAACGTCTCAGAACTGTAAGTAAAAGGCGACCGTTCACCCGCGCTTCGAAACGTGCGGCCGGCGTCGGTCGAGAGACAGATAAAGAATGGCCAGCAGCAGTCCCAACGTCACCAGCGATGCCTGCCCACGCGGCAAGCTCAAGCCGCCGTTGCCGACGGGTTTCGTCAAGAAATCACCGAATGTCGCGCCGAAGGGACGCGTAAAAACGAAGGCGATCCAGAACAGGATGACATCGTTGATACGAGAGAAATAATGAAGGAGGGCGACAACTCCGATAATACCGGCCGTCACCAGCGCGCCCTGGATGAAACTGAGACCCGCATCATCGACGAGATAATCGCCGAACGCCGTGCCGAGACTGTTGGAGAACAGGACCGCGGCCCAGAACATGATTTCGGCGTCGCGTCCGCGAATGGGGTAGACTCGAAGCGAACCTTCGCGAAAGCGCCAAATTGCCAACGTCGACACTAAAGCTGTCGCGAGCATAACGGAGCCCGCGAGATATCCAAGGTCGAGCGAGCGGTCCATAAAGTCAGAAATTTCAGTGCCGGCCGTCGTCGTGGCAATGATCGTGAACCAAAAAAGCAGAGGACGGTAGATTTCGCTTCTGACTTGCAGAAAAAGTAACACCAGTAGGATCGCAAAGGTAATGGCAAGGCCGAGATAATAGCCAAGATCAAGCGACATCGAGAGGAAGTCGCCAGCTGTTTCGCCCAGCGTCGTCGCCAGGATTTTCATCATCCAGAAGGCGAGCGTCACTTGCGAGACTTTGGAGATCTGATCTTGAGCGTTACCCATTGCAGCAAAGCTCATAGGTCGTCGATTTCGTCAGAACGCCACCCGGCGTGACCTGCAGATGACTTCATTGCGGACCCGCCAGTTCCAGCCCACGTGCCAGAGGCGCGATCAGAGACCTCGCTTCGATGTAATTCAAGATCGCCCTAACCGCCGATTTGCGATCCCGGTACGTCCGATTATTGCCGACCAGTCGATTGGCGACGAGAGTCCAGGTCGCGATCCCTGCCGGCCTTGCTGCAATCAACGCATCGAGACGAGTCCGGAAAACGTCGGCATCATCGATGTAGGGCGTAAGCTCCGAGCAGATATCGTTTGCAAGCGCCGCATTTTGGCTTTTGAAGCGGCGCGCGCCCACGCCTTGCGGCGCAGGCGGAAGGCAGATCGCCGTACAAAAATCGTCGACTGAAGCGCCGGGCCGACCTGTAAAGATTTTCAACAGCTCGCGAACGGACGAACTCGCCTTGACGGCGCCGCTGGCGTGAAGTCCGGCGGCAATAGCGTCGAGCGTTTCCTTGAGTCGCCCCGGATACTGCTCGGATGGAGACATGCGCTTGACGCGAGCGGCGATGGTCTCGTCACGACCGCGATCCAGTACGGCTGCGAGTCGATGCAGTTCGTATGAGCGATCAAAGTCGGCAATCGCGGCGAAAGCCCGAAGCGCGCTCGCAAAGTCTTTCGTATGCATGGGATGAGCCTCCAGGGCATCTTTCGTGTGCCGAGGAAGCACAATGCTTCGCAGTGATTTTGCGGCATCAAAGCCACAGAATTGTAAGACTAGAGCCAGCCAGCGTGGCTTAGCTGATCAGTCCACTGGCCGAGGGCGAGCCCAGCCGTGCTGAAGCAATCTCCGCGCGAATTTCTTCGGCCGAGCTTTGCAGCGGCGGAGTCCGAACCCCCTCAGGCGTCCGAATCGTTCGTCGCAGCAGGAAGACGCAGCGTAGCGATGAGGCCGACCGTGCCGTTCTCGATCGTCAGGCTTCCCCCCCATGCCTCGACGATGTCGGTGACGATCGCCAATCCGAGACCGGCACCGCCAACGTGCGTATCGAGTCTCTGTCCGCGAATCAGCATCGCCGCCTGATGTTCCTTTTCAATGCCCGGACCGTCGTCGATAATGGAAATCGAGATACTCTGCATTTCGGCGCGCGCCTTCACGGAAACCTTTTCCTTGGCGTGGCGCGCCGCGTTGTCGAGCAAGTTACCGAGCGACTCAGCCAGATCGACGGCATCGATGCGCGCTTCCAGATCGGGCGGTGCATCAATCGTCCAGCTCAAGGACTGCCCGCGTGGCGTCTTCTCGACGACACGTATGATTTGTTCGACTGACGTCCTGACGTTCGTTGAAGCGTTGCTGTTGGCATAAGAAATGCGTGCGCGCGCAATCTCGCGGTCGATGTGGCGGCGCATGAGATTGACGAGATAGGAAATATCCGACGCAATGCCCGTCTCGCCTTTCTCTTCGAGCCGCGTCACTTCTCCATTCAGAACCTGCAGCGGCGTCTTGAGCCCATGCGCCAGGTCTGCGGCGCGCCCCCGCGCTTTCTCGATCGCCTTCTCCCGCTCGTCGAGCAGCGCGTCGATTTCCTCGGCGAGCGGCCTCACCTCTTTCGGAAACGCACCGCCAAGCCGCTGTTGTTTGCCCGAGCGAATGCTCGAAAGCCTGCCACGTATGGTCGACAGCGGACGCAGACCGACACTAACCTGTATCCAGGATGCCGCGACCAGTAGCGCACCGATGATCAGCAGAAACGGCGCGAGCTCAGACGCAAAACTTCGCACCGATTGGCCGACTTCCCGAGAGTCCACGGCAACCGCGATCCGAACTTTCGAGCCCCCGATATTATCGGGCAACTCGATGTACCGTTGAAGGAGGTAAAGTTGCGCGTTCTGTGGGCCAACAATCTCGTACCTGCGAGAAACATCGGCGACATTGGTTTCGGGCGGAAGCGACAGAACCGTGTCCCACAACGATCGCGATCGCAGATCGTCCGCCGGCGATCCTCCTTCGATCTGCCAATAAAGCCCGGACAGCGGTTCTTCGAACCGTGGGTCAGACGGGCGATGCGCCAGCCCCAATTCGCCGGACGGCTTGCGCGTCAGCCCCGCTGCGAGCTGGTTCAAGTAAACAGTCAGCTCCGCATCGACGCGGCGCTCAACATGGCGCTTGAACAATTCCGTGAGACCGAAAGCGGCAATGCCAAGCGCGAGCAAGATCGACAGGACGCCAGCAGCAAGCAATCTGAGGCGAAGCGAACCCACGCTCATGCCGGCACTTCCATAACGGTGTAACCGAAGCCGCGTCGGGTCTCGATCAAATCCTGGCCGAGCTTTTTGCGCAATCGCGTCACCACGGCTTCGAGCGCGTTGGCATCTCGCGCGTCGTCGTCGCCGTAAAGATGTTCGATCAGTTCCGCCGGAGGAATGACGCGTCCCTTGTGATGGATGAGGTAGGAAATCAACCGGTATTCCAGCGGCGATACCGCCACCGACGCACCGTCGATAAGAACGCGCATCTGCCGGGTATCGACGGAAAGCTTGCCTGCCGTTAGCAGCGCCGACCCCTGCCCCACCGAACGGCGAATGAGCGCGCGAACGCGGGCGATCAATTCCTCGATCTGGAATGGTTTGACGAGATAGTCGTCCGCGCCGGCATCAATGCCTTCGACCCGCTCCATCCATGCACCACGCGCCGTCAGAACCAGAACAGGCATCATTCGGCCCGCTGCGCGCCAGCGCTTGAGCACGGAAAGCCCGTCGATTTTTGGCAGGCCGAGATCCAATATCACGAGGTCGTAATTCTCCGTGTCGCCACGAAACCAGGCATCCTCGCCGTCGTGAACGGCATCGACGCTGTAGTTCGCAGCGGTCAAGGCCGTTGCAAGGCTTTTTGCAATTTTGGGTTCGTCCTCGACGATGAGAATGCGCATCAATCGTCATCCTCAATCGTCAGGATCTTTGCCGTCGCCGCGTCAACGTTGACCTCTTTCAGCTTGCCCTGAGGCGTCAGGATCTTGAACTCATAAACGAAAGCTCCTGTTTTTTTGACCTCAAGCTCGACACCTACGATTTGGCCCGGAAACTGTGCCTTCAATTCGTCCATGATGTCCGTCAACGGACGAATGCGGCCCTCGCTCAACGCTTTGCGGGCAATCTCATGATCGCGCTCGTCGTCATCGTCGGCAATCGCAGTGAGCGTACCGGCGGACAACAGCGTGAGTGCGGTCAGAGACAGGACGATAAGGCGCTTCATGACGGGTTCCATGGCGTGAGCATCGTGCAGGATCGGAGCTGACAAACTCCTGACAGATGCGATCAGACCGGCGTCAGCGCGCCTCGGGCAAGGTCACGCTCGACCGACAACGGTTTGGCAAAACACAGGAGTTTTTACAATGCAGAAGGCCCGTAACCTTGTTCTTCCCGTTGCAGTGATCATCTTCGGTCTTGCAGCATCCGCGCAGGCCGACGACCACAAGTATCGGCTCAACGTGCCGGCCGATAAGTGGCTCTCCGTCTCCGAAGTGATCCAGAAGCTGAAGTCTCAGGGCTATCAGGTGACGAAGATCGAAGCCGACGACGGCGTTTACGAGTTCGATGCGACGAATGCCGCAGGCGTGCGCATCGAAGGTCATGCCAACCCGGCGACCGGCGAAGTCCTGACTGGCTACGACGACTGATGCTCTAAATTCTCTGGCTCTGCAGCACGCGCTCGCAGAGCCAGAGACTATCGGCTCACTTTCTCTGCTTGGCGATATCGGGATCGGGAGCTTGAACGGACTTCTAGATCGGCAGTTGCAGACGCACAATCGCCGCACCCATCAATTCTTGACGAAGATCCGGCGAAGAATTCCAGGCCGTGGCGACGCCGCCTCCTCATCGCTCTTGCGCTCGGTTTCCGCTTCCCTGTCTTTGACGAGGCGGTGGATGAACGCGAGTTTGCCTATGATGGCTGGCGAGAGCACAAACGGATAGAGATCCGGTTGGCCCATGCTGCGATTGAGGCTGTTGACGGCAAATGTAACCGGTATCCATTCGCTCATGAGTGTTTCCATATCGGCGATGGCATAAGGATCGCGATCCGCTGTTGCGCTTAAGCCTTCTGTAGCCGCCAGTCGCGGCGAAATCCGCAAATTGAACGTATGCGCCATTTCGAGCGTATCGATTATGTGCAGGTAGTGCGCCCAGGTTTCAGCGAAATCTTCCCACGGGTGCATGGTCGCGTAGGCGCTGACAAAATTTTCCCGCCAATTCGCAGGCGCACCGTTTTGATAGTGCGCCTGCAGAGCGGCGTCGTAATCGAGCGTTTCGTCGCCGAAAACTTCACGAAATGCCTCGATCTTTCCGGCATCCCTGACCAACCGATCCCAATAATAATGACCGACTTCGTGACGGAAATGTCCGAGCAGCGTCCGATAAGGCTCATGAAGATGTGTGCGCAGCTTCTCACGTTCGGCATCGTCCGCCTCCAGAAGCGAAATCGTGATGATGCCATTGTCGTGGCCCGTCAGAACTTTGGCTTGTGGAGCCGATGCTAGGAAATCAAAAAGCAAGGGCTCGGGATCGCCACTCGCTGTCGTCGGCACCGGGAGGCGAAGTCTTAGCAGCGTGTACATCAAGCGACGCTTTGCTTCTTCGATACGATGCCAACGTGAAACATTGATCGGGTCAGACAGATCGGGAACCGTTCGGTTATGCTCGCAGGCCGAACAGTAAGGTTTTGCGGAAGAGGCGTTGACCAGCCAATTGCAGGCATGAAGCTCCCAATTGGCACAGTATCGATATTGGTTCTGATTGTCGGCCAGCGCGATCCACGTGCTTCCGTTGGGTTTTACGGCGCTCATGGTCTCCTGGGGCGGAAGATATCCGACCTGAAGGTGGCAGCGCTCACAATGCGTGTTCTCAAAAAAAAGAACCTGCCCACAATTCTGGCATTCAAATAATTTCAAAGGAATTGTTCCTTCTAACCCGCAAACATTGCGTACACAATCGGCACTGCAACGCCGAAGGGAGATCAAAGTTGCTCATGGGCAACCGAAATTTGCGGAAATATTCCAAACCGACGGGCTGTCGGGAAGCCATGATCTTTTGTCCTCGTTACAGAGCGGAGTGAAGCTCATAACAAAGAGATTGGATTGCGATGGAGCTTCACATGTTCGCCGATCTTTGCAGAACGCTTTTTCTCTCGACGCTTTGTTTGGCCGGAGCGACATCGGAGGTCCTCGCCGATACCTGCGGGGATCGTCTCTCCAATGTACAGTCACAAATAAAAGGCCTGACTTTGAAACAACGAACGCACGTCACGGATAATTTCGATGCGTTCTACCTAGAGAGTGCAGCTCCACCCGCACGGATAACGGTCTCCTGCGGAAATAAGGTACTCTCATTCGATGCGGAGTGGCACGGTGGAGACCTTGCTGCCTATAGCGCGCTGCTAGCCGATATCGGGACTTCGCTCGATCTCGGCAGCGATGATTTCTCGTCGTCGCTACAAAAGTGCTGGGATAGAGCAAGCATAGAGGATGGCGAGGACGAGGAAGGGACCGTTGTCGTGCAGACGAAGCGCGCACAAATCAGCTGTGTGAACACAAACGGGACGGCTGAAATAAGCGTAATTCCCCTACCGCATTAGCAATTGGAAAACGTGGTTGCGCACAATTTGGATCGAGGGGGATTTGATAACGATCCCCCCGACCCTTGGTCGCCTTACAGCTTGTCGGTCGCCTTATCGACCGCATCGCGAACCTTATTGACCTTGTCGGATACGGCGGTCTCGACTTTACCTTTCACGGCCTGAGCCGCGCCCTCGGCCTGAAGCTTATCGGAGCCGACGGCATAGCCGACCTTCTCCTTAGCCTTGCCAACAGCAGTATCAATTTTTCCTTTCAGTGCGCCCATTTTGCGCCTCCTTATCAATTGATAGCGCACTGTAACGCCGGAAAATCCGCGACGGTTCCGTATGGCGAAAGCCAAACCGTCCGCACGCGGTTAATGTGAAACCGGAGCGACTTCTCGACTGGTCTGCGGCTCGGTGTTCGAAGAGTTTGAGAGAGAATGTTCCAATGATTTCGTAAACCGCGCAAACGAGGTAAATATCTCGGGAGCGACGAAACGGTCGCGTGACGAAGGCAGAGAGAGCTGCCTTGACGAGACGTCGAGCAGAACGACCTCGACGCCTGGGAATAGAGAGCGGGCACGATCGACCAGTATCCGTATCCCGCCTTCGGCAAGCCCTGTGACCGTCATAAGCACGATCTTCTGCAAGTCGGCGTAACCGATATCCGCCAGAAAGGCCAAAGCCGTCAGCCCCGAAGCTTCATTCATGGCACACGTCAGGCCCGGGTGATCCCGATTAATCGCCGAGACTGCAAAGCGGGTCGCAAGCTCGTCGAATTCTCCCCGCACGGGGACGAGCACCATAACGGGATCTTTATCGGACTTTTCAGGCTTGGACTTTTCCGGCTTGGACTTTTCCGCGATGGCGCCAATCGTGCTCGAGAGTTCCGCCAGCGCTTCCTTGTCCAGACGACCACGCCGCCGATCCCGGGCGCTTAATGCCAGCGCCGGAAAGACGAGCTTGTCCAAAACTTCCGCGTAAGGGGCCTTTTCTTCAGCTTCGGCGATTTGTTCCGTCGCAGCGAATACATCGCTCGACAAGAGTCGATGATAAAGGTTCTGCTGCTCGGATAACGGCGGCTCATCACCGAGAAGCACCGTTATGAATTCAAGGTCGGGCACGTATTTGCCCAGCACCACCAGGATGAGCGTGATAGGCGCGGCTAAAACGAGGCCGATGGGACCCCAGGTGAGCGTCCAAAAGCTCGTCGCCAAAATCATCGCAAAGGGAGATAGGCCAGCTCGCCGTCCGAGAACCAACGGTTCCAGAACCTGCCCCATGATAGGTTCGCCGATAGCAAATATCGCGAGTGTCAGAAGAGCTTTCGTCCAGCCTGGATCGACGGCCGCAGCCAACAATATCGGCGGAATGGCCGCGACGTAGGAGCCAACGAACGGAACGAACCGCATGACGAACGCCATCACACCCCAAAGCGGCGCATTCGGAACTCCGAGAGCAAATAACGACAGACCGACGAACGTCCCGAACGATGCGTTGAGTATGACCTGTCCGGTAAAAAGCGCGATGAGCCGATCGCCGGCATCCGACATCGCTGCAGTCGTTTCAGTTATATGCTCGACGCCGAAAATGCGCACGATCCTGTCTCGCAGGTCGCGAAACTGCATCAGCAGAAAAAGCGTGAACAGGAACGTCAAGGCCGCCTGTGTCAGCGGCTCGGCGAGAATGCGAAGGCCGTAGAGCGCCGTGCTTTCGCTGTCGTCCTTGACGACCTGAACCTTGCCGCCGTCCTTACCCGAAGCATTCTCTGCTGGCGGTTGAGACTCAGGATAAGTGACCCCGAACTGAAGTTCGTTATTGATCATTCGCTGATACGTCTCGACCGCATCGATGGCACGGCCAACAAGACCGCTGGGCACGGAGGAGCCAACGATGCTTCTGACTTTCTCCAGCACATTCGTGCGGTACTGAGGCAGATCGGCCGCGAGCGAGAGAAGTTGCGAACTCAAACCGATCGAGGCTGCCGTCATGCACACAACCACGACAAGCAAGACGGTGCCTTCGGCAAAGCCTTGGGGAATGCCACGTTTCTTGAGAAAAACGACGATAGGCACCAGCACGAAGCAGGATATGCCTGCGAGCGCGAGAGGCACCAGGATATCCCGGCCCAAAACGAGCGCCGCAATAATGAGGGCCGCCGTTACGAGCGTGGCAGACAAACTTCGTATCGAATCTGCGAGTAACGGCATCGGATGAAATATCGGACGTTAGAGGAAGCGTCGCGCTTTAACGTTGCTGCCTTCCCTCCTGTTCCCAGCCCGCAGACAGTGCTTATTCAACAGTGAACTGAACTCTTTTCCCTTCCGCGCGTTGAATGAATGCACGCGCCCGGTGGCAACCGGCCGCAACAGGGAATGATGGACGTAGCTATTTTGCCGGTTTCTCGCTGCGACACCAACGCATTGGTACGCGCTGACATCTAACCCGTTCCGGGCGAGTGCACTTTCCTGAAAGGCCGCACCAGCCACGGCCATCTCCAGGACGTTGCCAATAAATGCTCTTTCGCGAAAAGCTTCAGACTGCGCTTTTCCCAAAGCACAAGTGTCGCCCCCGCAGCTCCGTCTTTTGGGGCGATCGACCACGTTCTCTGATCGTATGACGCGTGGCAATGTGGGCACGATCGAACTTGCGAACGGGGTTCATTCGGGCCTGGAGTGAAGTGGGGAAATAGTTTTGGCTGAACTCCGCGAGATACTGGAAAGCCGGCAGGTCTCGATCTATTTCGCCGCCGTCGCGTTGGCCGCAATGCTTGCTCTAACTGTCGGCGGGACGGATGTTCTGGAAGACAGCATCAATCCCGCACTCGCCGCGATGTTGTTCCTCACCTTCCTACAGGTCCCCTTAGCCGATCTTGGCGTGGCCTTCGCGCACCGCCGGTTTCTTGCCGCGCTACTCCTCACGAATTTCGTCGCGATGCCGCTGCTCGTCGCGCTTCTCGTACAGATCCTTCCCGATGATCCGATGATTAGGCTCGGGGCGCTGCTGGTCCTGCTCAGTCCCTGCATCGACTACGTCGTCACGTTTTCGCATCTCGGTCGCGCCGACGCCCGCCTGCTGCTAGCCGCCACGCCCGTCCTGCTCATCGTGCAGATGCTGCTGCTGCCCATCTACCTCCAGTTATTTCTCGGAGCGCGCGTGGCAGACCTCGTCCATGCCGGACCGTTCGTGCACGCCTTCATCTGGCTTATCGCCATTCCTCTGGCGTTTGCGGCTCTTCTTCAGTACTGGGCCGCCCGCAACGCTACCGCCGCGCGCCTGTCCTCTATCTTCGGAGTTCTGCCCGTTCCGGCCACCGCCATCGTTCTCTTTATTGTCGTCGCGGCGGTCGTGCCCCAGCTCGGGCCTGCCATCGACAAAGCTCTGAGCGTCGTCCCGATCTATGTCGCCTTCGCGATCCTCGCCCCGCTCATCGGATGGCGCATCGCACGCCTGTTTCAGCTTGAGGCACCGGCAGGACGCGCCGTCGCGTTCAGCGCCGCGACGCGCAATTCGCTCGTCATCCTGCCGCTCGGACTTGCCATTCCCGGCGCAGTGCCGGTTCTTCCGGCGATCATCGTGACCCAGACGCTGATCGAGCTTTTGAGCGAACTCGTCTACGTCCGCCTCATGCCGAAGCTGACCACCAATCGCGAGGCGGAAACGATCTGACCGGCCGTCGCAATATCAGCTTTGCAAGCTAAAAGGCTGCCAGCCGTTTCGTCGGACGTTGGCCGATGTCATCTGCCCGTCGCTTAAGCCACGTTCCGCCCTTCTGGTCGGCTTCGGCCACACAGTCGTCGACCCACGCCACCAAGTTCGACGATTGTTGGCGCAGACTTTCGAGCTTCAGGATACGCCGCACCTCCATCAGGCGCCCAGGCTGATGGGGAAAAACCGGCCTATCGTCGCGGTCGACGTTCCAGTGGCACAGGATCATAAGATCGCCGTCGCCCGCTGCCGCCTCCTTCACGACGTCGGCAAGAATATCGTCAACGGGCAGAACTTCCGCGAAGCCGCCGCCAACCCCAATGAAGAGCAGGATCTGCGCCAGGTTCTGCGGACGGCGCAGCGCGTTGCGCAGAATGACGTGCCGGTGCATTTGCCGAAGCGCCGTCCTGAATTCGCCGTCGAAAATCTGCAGCAGCGCCGTGCCGCGATCCGGCTCGGCTCTGCGCCAAACCGTTTGACTGGCGTCGTATTCGAGATCGACAAGCTCGGCGTCGGAAGGAGAAACAGGTGGCATGGCGGGCTCCGGATGCGCTCAAACGCCCGGCATTTAGATTGCCGGCGCAATATGTTTCAGAATCCCGCGAAACGATCAGTAATGCCAAAACTGGGTCGAAAGAATGACCGAGCCGAGCATTTGCAGCTAATTGGCTTTGATGAAATCCACGAAGGCCCGCAACGGCGCAGGCACGAGACGCCTGCCGGGATAATAAAGAAACGGCCCGGAAAACGCTTGCCACCAAGGTTCGAGGATCGGTTCCAGCGCACCGCTGTCCAGATACGGCCGCAGCCAGTCTTCGAATAGATAGATGACGCCCGAACCCGCGACCGCAGCATCGATCGCGAGATCGACGATGCCGCCCGCCTGGACGATCATTGGCCCAGTTGTATCAACGCGCATAACCTCCCCCTCGCGCTCATATTCCCAGGACATCATCGAGCCGCTCGCGAACCGCCCGCGCAGGCAAGCATGGCGCAACAAATCTCGGGGATGCGAAGGTCTTCCGTGACGGTCGAGATACGCAGGCGCCGCCGCCGTCGCAAAGCGCTGTACGCGGGGACCGATCGGCACGGCGATCATATCTTGTTCGAGCCGTTCATCGTAGCGAATGCCCGCATCGCAGCCAGCCTGAACCACATCGACAAAACTGTCCTCGGCAATGATTTCAAGTTTGATGTCCGGATAGGCGGCGAGGAACGGCGGAACGATCCTTGGCAGCACGAGCCGCGCCGCACTCACCGGCACGTTGAGGCGCAGCGTGCCCGCAGGCCGGTCGCGGAAAACATTGACGACATCGAGCGCGGCTTCGACCTCATTGAGAGCAGGTGTAAGCCGCTCCAACAAGCTGCGGCCAGCATCCGTCGGCACCACGCTCCGGGTTGTCCGGTTGAGAAGCCGGACGCCAAGCTGCACTTCCAGCCGACGCACCGCGTCGCTCAGGCCCGAAGGGCTCCCGCCGCTCGCCCGGGCGCCATCCCGAAAGCCCCCTGCCCGCGCCACCGCGACGAACGCGTTCAGATCTGCAAGGTCAACGGCCATTGTTCGAAATTCCGTACAGCTTGTCCGGATTGTTGTCGATTATCGCATGCTAAACAACCGCTATGTCTCCGCGCAGCACGATAAGGAGACGCCCATGACCACCCTCGACACTTCCGACACCTTCAAACTCGGCGACCGCACCGTAACGCGCCTCGGCTACGGTGCCATGCAGCTGACCGGCCCCGGCGTTTTTGGTCCGCCAAAAGACCGTGCCCAAGCCATTGCCGTTTTGCGCGAGGCCGTTGCGTCGGGCGTGAACCACATCGACACCAGCGATTTTTACGGCCCGCACGTCGTCAATGAACTGATCCGCGAAGCGCTGCGCCCCTACCCGGACGACATGGTGATCGTGACGAAAGTTGCCGCCCGCCGCGGTGACGATGCCTCGTGGATCCCGGCGCTCTCACCAAAAGAGCTGACCCAAGCCGTGCACGACAATCTGCGCAATCTGGGCGTCGATGTGCTTGATGTCGTCAACTTCCGCAGCATGCTCGACGTGCATGGACCCGCAGAGGGCTCGATTGAAGAGCAAGTCTCTACGCTTGCCGACCTTCAGCGAGAGGGACTGATCCGCAACATTGGCCTCAGCAATGTCACACGCAAGCAAATCGAAGACAGTCGCAAGATCTGCGACATCGTCTGCGTCCAGAACTTTTACAATGTCGCGCACCGTGACGACGACGCCCTGATCGACCAGCTCGGCGCTGAAGGCGTGGCCTACGTGCCCTTCTTCCCGCTCGGTGGCTTCACACCGTTGCAGTCGTCGGAATTGTCGGCAGTCGCCGCCCGTCTCGGCGCAACGCCTATGCAGGTCGCGCTCGCATGGCTGCTCCGGCGGGCATCGAATATCCTGCTGATCCCCGGTACGTCATCGCTGGCGCACCTTCGCGAAAATCTGGCGGCAGCAGAGCTGCAATTGCCGGACGATGCGATGGGCGAATTGGATCGTATTTCTGCAGACACCGCCCCGGCAAACGGGCATTAGCTCGAACGTTGAAGGAACGGGGGAACGAATTCTCAGCCGGACGCCTTAATCCAATATGGAAAACGGCAACGATCCCCCGACCATCCCTTTCCCGACGCAAGAGCCGGGCGAGTTACCGCCGCTGCCACCTGAGCCGAACAAGCCGCCTGAGCCCTCGCCGATCCCGATTGACGATCCGGCCGAGCCGATGCCCCATCCGCCGGGAAGGTAAGTGCTGGGAGCGAGCGATGCTACGCGTCGATCACGCCGCTGCAATTCTGCAGCAGCGTCCGCAGGGTCTCCGCATCGCCGCCGTACGAGATGAAATGCGGATTGTCGTAAGACCCGTCTGCCGCGCACGGCACGCCGTATTCGAGTTCTCTGCCGTCCGACGTCAGCGTGCAGCCACCGGCACCGCGCAAGACCGCATCCCCCGCCGCGGTGTCCCACTGCATCGTCCGACCGAAACGCGGATAGATATGAGCGTCCGCCATCGCCACGAGACAGAACTTCAAAGACGAGCCAACCGAGACCTTGCGATCGACCGGGAGCTTCTGCAGAAAATCTTCCGTTTCCACATTTCCGTGCGAAGCACTCGCGACGGCGGTTAGGCGGCCATCTCCACATGACGCGCGAATTTGCGAGCGCTCACCAATCGAAGCATCTTGCAAAATTGCGGACCGGTAAGATGCCAAGCCGTCACTGCTAAACAACTCGCCACGCGCCGGCGCGAAGACGACGCCGAGTTTCGGCTTCCGGTTTTCGACGAGGCAGATGTTGACCGTATAATCCGGCCTGCCACGAATGAACTCTTTTGTCCCATCGAGCGGATCGACAAAAAACAGCGCGCGGCTTGTTGAATGATCTGCAACGCAAGAAGCGGCAGATTCTTCCGCGATGATCGGAATATCCGGCGCGACCCTCTGCAGCGCGCGCACGATCAGATCTTCCGCCGCCTGATCGGCATCCGTCACCGGACTGCCGTCGGACTTGGTCATAACGTTGGCGCCACCTTGCCGAATTTTGGCAATGAGTGTGCCGGCCTCGATGGCAATGCGTTCGAGCGTATCAAGCATTTCTTCTTCTCTTACCCGAACAAACGGGCAAGGCGCCGCTCGCATTGATAGCGGGGTCTCAGAAGCTCCGAGCGCCTGAATTGACTTTGCAGATCGGGGGCAACTCTGACGTCTTCTTTCAGCACCCACCGTCGCCACAGATAACGATCAAGCTGTGTGCGCGATTTAAGCTCGACGCGCTCAGCTTCCGACAGATCGCCATGGCGCACCATCGTCCAACCGGCCTTTGCTTTTCCGTCCTCAGTCGTGTTTTGCCGTTTAGCCACCGGCGAGATACCGAGTTCGGCCGAGATTTTGCGAACCAGGTCGTCCGCCTCGCTGATCGGAGCAATATGATCGACAGACGCCAACGCTTCGTCGAGCAGACGCATCTTCTGCTGATCCGACAGTCGCACCAGATCCAGCCACGGAAGTTCGAGCCAGCGGTCCAAGAGGAAATGCGAAATGAAGTTCTGGCGCGTTGCCCGCAAAAACAGCGAGAACCCATAGGGCCGCAGTCCCTGCTGGATGTACCGGATCATGCGATAATTGTAATAGGACAGCATCAGGCTTTCGGGCTCGCGAAGAATGATCGAGCGAACGATTTTGCGGTCCTTGAACTGCTCCTCGATCGAGCGGCCGATGAAATGCCCGGATAAGGCTTTGATCTGGTCGAGCGGCGCCGGCGGCTTATCGTTGTATTTTCGACCGAACCAACCGAGCGGAAATTGCCGCGTCCGCTTCGGCGCAAACCACACGCCCGAATGGCCCAGCTCGTACGCCAAATGCTTTTCAACCGTCGTACCTGCGCATTTCGGCACGTGGATATGGATGAGCAACGGCTCCGGCATGCCAGACTTCCCCCCGTGATAGCTCGACGTCGGATAGACTGAGCAGCTTAGATCACATTATCGGCAAGTCACACCGAGAGAGCTATCCTAAAAGTCATAATGGACAACTTTTTGGTCGCGGGGGATCGCGGCTTCGCGCGGCGCGAAACCCATATAACAGACTGTTTTTGCGTAATTATTCCTGAAATGAGGCGCGCATTCGCGCCGATTAGGCTTGGTCGGCTACGCTCTCGTGAAAGACCGAGCGATTACGACCCGCCGCTTTCGCCTGATAGAGCGCCTTGTCGGCAACGAGAAGTAGCGACGCCAAATCGTCGTCCGGCGCCGATCGCGTCGTCGCCCCCACACTGACCGTCACGGCAACGCTGAGACCGTTCTCCATTGCGATCGGCCTGGCCTCAAGCGCCCCGCAAATTCTGTCTGCTACGGCCTTCGCCTCACGCGCCCCACAACCGCTGAGCAGAATGGCAAATTCCTCGCCACCCAATCGGCCGACGAGATCCTGTTTCTTGACGCAGGCCTTGATCCGCTTTGCCGCAGCGGCCAGCACCTGGTCGCCACACGGATGGCCATACTCATCGTTAATCGACTTGAAGTGATCGAGATCCATCATCAGCAGGCTGACGGGTGCGGCGTGTGCTGAGGCCTGCGCTATTGCGGCAGAGGCGCTATTGATGAAAGCGCGCCGGGTCAACACCTCGGTAAGCTGATCCTCCGTCGCCATGCGCTCCAGCTCTTTTGTGAGCCGGGCGCGTTCCTCCGCCGCGAGGTAGGAGTCATGGATGTCGGTGCTCGTGCCGAACCATCGCGTGATGTTTCCCTCGTCGTCCCGTATCGGCAAGGCCATGACGCGAAGCCACCGATACTCTCCGGAATGATGACGGAACCGATAGTCGATGTCGTAAGGCGTGCCGGTTGCAATCGCGTCGCCCCACTTCTTGCGGACCATATCCCAGTGCGCCGGATAGACCAGCATCTTCCAGGTATCTTCGCTGATTTCGTGTGAGAGCATCCCTGTAAATTCGCTCCAGCGCGCTGAAAAATAATCGTGCCGTCCCTCGGCATCGCAGCTCCATACGATTTGCGGCAGCGCTTCCGTCAGGGTTTCAAATTGAAAGCGGCTCTGCGCCAGCGCCGACGCCGTTTCCATCTGATCGGTCACATCGACAACGACGCCGGACATGCGCACGAGGTCGCCGCGGTCGTCGTAGACAGGCTTGGCCGACGTAATGACCCAACGCAGCGCTCCGCCATGCGGCAGGACACGATACTTGCAGCGATAAGAGGTCCGCGTCTCGATGGCGGTATGCAGCGTCTCCTCTACGCGCGCGCGGTCACCGCTATGGATCGCGCGTATGAAATGCCCGTCATCGACACCGCGGACACAGCCAGTGGCGGACAATCCATACATTCGCGCCACGTTGGCGTCGGCCGTGCTGATATTCGTTTTGACGTCGAAGTCCCAGACGCCGACCATACCGGACGATTCAAGCGCAAGCTTCAGCCGCTGCTCCGACTCCCGAAGTTTGCGCGCGCATTGGACATGGCTCGTAACCTCCGACGCGATTGCAAGCACGCCCAGCACCTGTCCCTGCGCATCGGCGACCGGCGTGAAATGCAGATTGAACCAGCGCGTCGCCCATTGGCCGTTGCGCACGAGACGCATCGGCTGATCATGGAAGCTGCAGCTTTCGCCGGTGAACACGCGCGATAGAACGTCGGCGTAGAATTTCGCCCCTTCCCCGACAACCTCTTCGACCGGCCGGCCGAGGAAATCACCGCGTGTAAATTCGCTGAATAGCACGGTCGCCGCCGCATTCGGCACGAGGTGACCTTCCCGTCCGACCATCAATGCCATGGGTACGGACGCGTGGGCCACAAGCCGCGCGGCCATGCTCAATGCCGTGGGCCAGTCCTGAAACGGCGGCAGCCCCGACGACGGCCAATCGAAATGCGAAATCCCGGCGAGGCCGCCGTTGTCGGAGCGTCGAGACAGAAGCAAATCAATACTGCGCGTTGGAATATCGCTGTCGCGCATCAAATCAGTGACCCACCGCGTCACGACAAAATTCATTCCGTATTCTGAAAAGGTATTCTAAGCCGCCGGCATTGAGAAAGCGTTAGGATATCGCCAACAGTTCTCTGATATTCCGTATTCGGATATTATGAAAATAACGCTTAAAAAGCCGACGGTATTGTATTTAGGCCGAACGCGCATTCCACGCCGTCAGGGCGAAAATGAACAGCGTGCTCGCTGCAATCGAGGCAGCGGTACGGACGTGGTTCCATATCGTCCAATCGGACACGTACCGCTTCCAAACGCCCCCTGACGATGCCGTCATCGGATCTGCAGCCGCCAAAGCGTCGTTTAGCGGTACATTGAAGACAATTGTAACAATGAACATGCCGACGACATAGATCACGCCGCCCGCGAACATCGGAGCGGCGCCCTCGTTTCCCCAATGCCATAACGCCAGAACCGCCAACGCCAAACTGGCGACCGAAGTGCCGAAGAACAGCGGCATGAACAGCGATTTTAAAATGTCTGTGTTGATGGCATTCATCGCAGCAATCCTCGCGGCATGGTCGATCCGACCTAGCGCCGCCATGATGAATGCTGAAAACGCGAAGTAAACGCCGCCCATCACGGCGCACCCAATGGCGGAAAACCAGAGCAGCGCTGTCACGATCGTCTGCATCATTGCAACTCCCGACGGCCGGACATGTCCGCGAGGAGAAGCTACGCGTCCCGATGGCTTTCCCAAAGCAGTTATTGGCAGCCAAACGAAGTGCGCAGAATATGAACGGCAGTATTTTTCGGCCAACGCCTTGCTGGCGATACGCGAGCCCTTGCCGCCTAGCGCATTGCTTTTTCCCGGAAAGTCCCGCCGACATCAATGACGAGCGCCAGTGACATCGCAATCATGCCGATAACAAACAGAATGCGATAATCGCCGCCGCTATGTGCGAAGATGAATGAAAATCCGTAAGCGGCTGCAGCCTGGCACAGCGCAAACGCCACGGTCGCCACGCTCCAAGCCGCCTTCTGCTCGGCCGGATGATGCGGCAGAAGCTCGTGAATGCGCCCGAGAACCAGCGGCACGGTTCCGGTCACGAACGCACCAATGATGACGCTCGACAGAAACAGCCAGGGCGTGCTGGTCACGTCGAACACGAGCAGACCGATTGCGAAGATCTGCAAGCTGAACGCCAAGCGCAACGCCGATCTAAATCCGATACGGTCCGCGATGTGCCCAGCCAGAATCGGACCGGCCGTCGCGCTCAGTCCGAAGGCGACCCAGAACTCCGCACCGACTTTCACACCTTGCCCTAATCCGCGCGCCACGAAATCGACGAGAAAAATCATGTGCGGCACCCACCCACCCGCATTGAGCGCATACTCGACATAAAGCGCGCGGAGTGCACCGAGGCGCGGCGGATGAACATGGCCCGATGGGGCCGTCGGCACATGACCCGGCCCATCCGGCCAGCCGCTCCAGGCAATAGCCGTCAGCACGAACGACAGCACTCCAAGGCCGATCCATGCGGCCTGCACTCCGAACTGCAATAGGAAAGGAATGACCGTTCCCGACGCCGCAATGCCGGCGCCGATCCCCATGAAGATCAGCCCGCCCGCCAATCCGCGCCGCGCAGGCGGAACGTGCGCAAGCACCATCGGAGCGGCGAGAACCATCATCGCTCCGCCCGCAAAGCCCGCAGCAAAACGCCATACGAAAAACCAGAGAAAGCCTTGCGGCGACGCGCACGCGAAAAAGGCGGCCGTCGCCAGGACCATCATGGCGCGCAACACCGCGACGACGGAAAGGCGTGCGGAAATTGGTCTCCCGAGCACGGCGCCTGCGAGATATCCAGCGAGATTGGCCGCGCCGAGATAGGCAGCGTCCGCCGGCGCAAACCAGTGCGCATCGACGAGCGCGGGCAGCAGCGGCGTATAGGCGAAGCGCGCGAGCCCGATACCGATGAGGCCGGTACAAAATGCACAGATGATGGCTCTGGCAATTCTCGGAGAAGATGCCTGCAAGACATCAGTGCGCGCCATACCGGTATCCCTTTTTGTTCGCGCGCGACCATACGCAAGCACGGGGCATCCACAATAGGCGCTCCGCGATGGCACCTTTGCTCTCGGGCCCCTTGACGAAGAGCCCCAAAATTCAAGCGAAATCTCACGCCGATCCGCAGACGACCGATTCATCGTGCGCCGCAGCCTTCGCCTGAAACTTCCTTTGGAAAGACGGCCGGGAAATATTTGTGCGAATACGGAGCACCACCTATAAGAGCGGGGCTTTTATGACTTTTCAGCATGCCATTTTCCGGAGCAGACGATGACCAATGAAATGCCGATGATCTCGCAACTGCGAACAACAGGCTGCGCCTTCTAAGCGCAGCGCTGACGTCGATTTTCACGTTCGCTTTCAGCTTCTCTTTTGTCGATCTGACACTTCCGGACCGTCCGCTGCTGCCGCCTCAGGATTGTCGTAACGACGCTAAATCCTGTGCGCACGGCGTCGACCGGCTTCTGCGGTGAGACCATGCAAGACCTTCCCGATCCATTCGACCTCGAACGCTTCGTCAGTGCTCAGGCGCACACCTACGAGCGCGTCGTCAGCGAATTGACGGCCGGCAAGAAGCAATCCCATTGGATGTGGTACACGTTTCCGCAGATGCGCGGATTAGGCTCCAGCGCCATGTCGGAGAAATATGGCATTGGCAGCTACGAGGAAGCACTCGCCTATGTCTGTCACCCGGTGCTCGGTCCGCGACTTGCACAAATGACGGCGCTGATCCTCGAACACCGATACGATTCGCTCCTCCAGATTCTCGGCAATCCGGACAATCTGAAATTCCATTCCTCGATGACGCTTTTCGCCGCCGTCACTGGACACGAAAGCATTTACGCGCGGGCACTGTTCACGTTTTGCAATGGTCCCGACCCAAAGACGATGGAGTTCCTCTCAAAATCGCGCAAGCTCGACTGACAGGCTTCGTCCGGACACATAATCCGCGGAAGATTTCCGCACGCGGCCTGCACCCAAGCCGGAAAAAAGATTTTTCGCCGTCTTAACTGTTCGTTACACGGCGTCCCCGAAAATGCTCACGACTATCGCGATCCCAAGTTGTAAGGCCGCGCGCTTCGTTGAAGTAGCGAACAGCGCTCGCACCATTCCGACCAAAGATCGCAATGAGCCACATTCGGACCGAGCGCTTGCAAGCCATGAAAATTCTGCCGATCCTCGCGGCCGCCTTCATCGTTTTTATGCCCGCACTGGCGTCCGCTGCCGACTTCGGCGGCGAGGAAGCCCCGCCGGAAGAAGCTTTCGTCACGCCAATTCCGCCGCCGGTCCTGCTCGCCCGCCCCTATAATTACGTTTACGAGGAAAACGGCATCTACTACGCGCCGCCGTACCCGATGCCCTACTTCGGACTGTTCCCTCAGTGGGGACCGCAGGTCGCGTTCATGCCGCAGCCGTATTGGCAGCCTCCCCCGCGGCCGCCGCATCCGCCACGCCGCCGCTGGTAGAGCGAGACGCGCCAAAGTCTGTCAGATGGTCGCCGTCGGTATCTCCGGGCGCGATTTTTGTTGCCTCCCCGCACCGCTTCGACGAGCTTATTACTGAGCAAGATATAGATGTGCAAAAAAGCCTATATCTTTCGGCATAGCCGTCCAATGACGATTATCTTGGAGGCGTGCGGTCGCCCAGAAGCCTGGGCCGTGACCTCCGGGGGGAGCCATGAGAAAAATCGGCATGGAAAGTTTGCGCGGAGATCGCGCTTTGAATCTGCTTTGGCAGGATACAGCCGTCTGCAAAGACGATCGGGCCGACGCTAAGGGGCAGAAAGCCTGTTGCTTGTGGTTCACCGGGCTTTCCGGCGCAGGCAAAACGACGATCGCCAATCTTCTCGACCAGACCTTGCATGCCTCCGGCCAGCACACGTTCGTGCTTGACGGCGACCGCTGCCGTACCGGCCTCTGCAGCGACCTCGATTTCACCGAAGCGGGACGCGCCGAAAATGTTCGCCGCATCGCCGAAGTCGCCAAGTTGATGGTCGACGCCGGACTGATCGTCATTGTGTCGCTGATCTCGCCGCTCCTTTCTCACCGGGAAACGGCACGAAAGATCTTCGATAACGGCGAATTTCTTGAGGTCTTCGTCAACACGCCCCTCACCGTCTGCGAGCAGCGGGACGCCAAGGGGCTCTATAAGAAGGCGCGGCAGGGCCTCATTCCGCAGTTCACTGGCGTCTCAGCACCTTACGAGCCGCCACTGAATGCCGAAATCGAGCTGAACGGCCGCGCGCATCCCGAGGAACTCGTGGTCGCGATCCGTTCCAAACTCGAAGAATTGGGCGCCCTGGAAGGCCCTTACGGCTGACCGCCACCCGGCAGCCAGCCCATCCCGAAGCACCTTCTGTATCGCCGAGTGCGATCGCGTTTAGCTGTGGTGCTTCGTCTTCCAGGCTTTGACCGCCGCCAGCGTATTCTTCACGTGCTCCGACGGATCGAGCGCCGTGTACTCGTAGGAAATGCGCCCGTCCGGCGTCACGACATAGGACGTCCGGCTGGCATAAGGCATGAAGCCCATCATCACCGAGTCGTAAGCTGTCATGATCCGCTGGCCACTGTCGGCCGCCACCGGAAATTTGCTGCGGCACTCCGACGTCGAAAACTTGTTGAGCGTCGCGATGTCGTCGTTGCTGATCCCGATCACCGAAGCTCCCAAAGCATGGAACTGCCCCATCGCCTCAGCGAAATCGTGCGCCTCCTCGGTGCAGCCCGACGTGAAAGCCTTCGGATAGAAATAGACGACGACGGGCCCTTTCTTGAGCGCCTCAGGCAGGGAGAACGTGAACTGCTTGCCTCCGAGTGACGCCTGCGCCTTGAACATAGGCGCCTTGTCACCGGGCTTGAGCTGCGCCAGCGCCGGCGTCGTGACTGCCGCCAGCGAAATCAGCAGGTATCCCAGGAAACGGATCAGCATGATTGGTCCCCTCACTTATCAAAACCCAAAGCCGAAGGGCGATCCGACCTTGGCTCGAATAGCCGGACTTATAGCGCGCGCATCGGGCTCCGGCATCCCCAAATGGTCGCTGATCCACTCAGTATCCGACTATCAGCTATTTGCGCTCACGCGCTCGACAACCGCCTTCGTCAGCGCCACGACATCTGGCAATGCGTTGCCGTATTTCTGCCGCGCCGTCCGCAGGTTGCCCATCCCCGGATGCGCGGCAGCGTTTTGCAGAGCCGCCGTATAAGGCACCGGCCTGGAGATCGCGTTGAGATGCGCCAGCCCTTCTTTGATGTGCTGGAGCATCTCGCGTTGTAGAGAATTCGTCGCCTGATACTGCGTAATCAGCGGATGCACCTTGACCTGCGCCGCAAGATCGAGATCGTCCGCGAGAATGAACTTCAGGAAGTCCGTCAGCGTCGAATAGGCGTTCGTCTCAAGGCTCGTCGGCGCCAGGATATGATGCGCCAGCCGGATGCCCGCCAGCGCGAGCGGTCCTGGCCCCGCTGGACAATCGACCAGAACGGCATCGTATTCGTCATCGAATTTATTCAACTCTGCGCGCAGAGCTTTCGCAAGCTGCACATCGAGGCGGTCGCGCCGCCGTTTCCGGTGCGCAGAACGTTCGAAGTCGGCCATGTCGCCCAGCAGCTCATGGTTCGACGGCACGATATCGATAAAACCTTTTTCCCGGTCCTGAAGCTCGACGAGATCGCTCGCCGCCACCCGATGCGAAGCAAGACGGATATCGCGTCCGCGCGCAAAGGCCTGAAGCATGGCGCCAAGGCCGATCCGCCTCTCGCGTAGTTCCTGCTCCGCGTCGATGCCAAGCAGCGCCTTGGTCGCCCCGGCCTGCGGATCCATGTCGAGTACGAGCACGCGAGCGCCGTAGGAAAGCGCCAGCCCATCGGCCAGCATCATCGTCGTCAGCGTCTTGCCGACGCCGCCTTTCGGATTGGCGATCGCAATCGTAACGCTCATCGCCACACTCCCCGGCCCACCAGCCAGGACGTCAAAGTGTTGTATAGAAGCCCGACGAGACCACGCACGAGCATACCGGAACGCCCCCAACTCCCCGGGATAGACACTACGTTCCACATCGAGCAAATGCCAGCCCGGCGATACCACAACGCGCGGACCGACAAGGTAAACGGCCCTATTTGGCGCCGACCGGACGGCGTGACGGGCCGTCGTCGTACCGCCACGGGCTATTTTTGCGCGCCCGCTCTCTGGCGACTTCAGGATCGATCTTCGGCCGCTTGTTGACGGGCGTCTGCACCGGGGTTGGCGTCACCTCCGCATCCGGTTTGCGTTCGCGCCGATGGATCCATCCGAGCATGCTCATCAAAGATAGCCTTTACGATAACATTGCCATTCGCCCTTCGGAGCGCGACGCCCCTTCGAGCGGTACCGCAGAATCAAATCGATCATAACAAACGGACACCGCGGGCGCGCATGTCATAAAACTGGAAGTTTGTTATCTGCGCGTCCCACTCACGGCATATTTCGCGCATCATTGCTGTCGTGCGAACGATCCCGCTGCGAGATGCTATTGAGATGAGATTAAGATCGGCTGCTAGGTTTGCGATTGCAGGTGTCATCGCTGCCGTGCTGTCAGGATGGCTCTCGCCGCCCACAGACGCCTGGGCCAAACACAAAAAGCCGAAAAGCCTTTCCACGGCCAACAGCGATCCCTGCGCCGAGCCGACAAAATTCGTCAACGACCAGCTCGTAAAAATTCGCGCCTTACAGGCCTCGCAAGCCGCGCGACCGACCAACACCGTTTTCAGCTTGTTCAGCTCGAACACGCACGTCGATCCCGACAGTTACGCGCAAATCGCTAATTTGCGTCGCGACGCCGATACCGTGAACGAGATGCTGCGCACCGGCGGCTGCAAACCGATCGACATCGATCTGGTGCTCAAAAACATGCCGGCCCCGGCGCCGACTCCGGCAACACCGAGCCACAAGAAACATCGGCAGTAAGCGCGTTGTCGTTAAGCGCCATAACCGCCGATGACGGGAAGTATCTCGCCCGTGATGTAGCTTGAGCAGCAGGGCGCTGCCATGAATACGAACGCGGGCGCGATCTCTTCCGGTTGTGCCGCGCGCCCCATCGCCGCCGATGTTCCGAACTTGGCAACATCCTCGGCCGGACGATCGGCAGGGTTGAGCGGCGTCCACACCGGCCCCGGCGCGATGGCGTTGACGCGAATGCCGCGCTCTATGAGTTGAGACGACAGCGAACGCGTAAACGCATGAATGCCGCCCTTGGTCATCGAATAATCCAGCAGTTCTTTGCTGCCTTCGATGCCGGTAACCGATCCCGTCATGATGATCGCGGAGCCTGGCGCCATATGTGGAACGGCAGCCCGCGCCATGTAGAAATAGCCGTAGAGATTTGTCTTCAGTGTCCGATCGAAATGCTCGTCGCTGAGGTCGAGAATATCCGACGTGTGCTCTTGGAAAGCCGCGTTGTTCACGAGCACGTCGAGCTTGCCGAGCGTCTTCACCGTTTGCGCGACGGCATCTTCGCAAAATTTGGAATCCGACACATCGCCTTCGATCAGTAGGCAGCGTCGTCCTTCCTTTTCGACGGCTTCCTTCGTGTCGAGCGCATCGTTGCGCGATTCCAGGTAACAGATCGCGACATCGGCGCCTTCCCGCGCGAACAGCACGGCGACAGCCCGGCCGATGCCGGAATCCCCGCCGGTGATTAACGCGACGCGATCCTTGAGCTTCGCCGAACCTTGATATCCCGGCGCATCATACATCGGCGCAAGTTGAAGCGCGGCTTCATCGCCGGACTTTTCCTGATGCTGCGCCGGAAAATGCGAAGGGTATTCGCGCGCCCCCGCCTGCATGACCGGCTTTGATTTTTTCTTTTTCTCCTGCCCGGCCTCCTTGGCATCCAGGAGATCGACCTCATCCTGAATGTCGCGGCCTTGTTGCGCCGTGCGCTGAGGTTTTGATTTTGCTTGCGTTGCCATGATTATCCTTCGCAAATGGACTAGTGGCCGCCGCCCGAAGCTCCGCCGCCTGCGCTGCCGCCCGCATCACCAGCGCTCCCACCTGCACCCGCGCCGACACTTGACGCACCCGTTCCCGGCGATGATCCGATGCCGGTGGTCCCGGTACTCGTCCCGCTTGTCGAAGGGGCTCCGCGCATGATCGTGTTGTAAGACGATCCAGATGGTCCCGGGTGCAACGTGTCCGCATCGGGATTGCGCACCGCGGCGCTGGTGCCGTCTTCAATCTGCAGTCGTTGCGGACTGGGTGCCGCCGGATCGAGCCGATGCCGTTCCACCGGTCCAGCCGCGCTGCCCGGCGCTTCCGTCGTCGGCTGCGAGCTTCCGCGGTTGGCGGGCATGTTCGGATCGTTGGCGTTCTGCTGCGTCACGCTTTGTTGGATGCGCATGCTTTCCGGCAGCGTGTTGTCCTGTGCCAACGCTGATGCAGCAGGAGCGGCGATCAGAGTTAGGGCTATCGCTGTTAAATGTTTCATGTCGCAGCTCTCCTTTGCGAGGCAAACGACCTGACAGCGCGACAGTTCCAACAAAGAAAAAGCCCCGACGCGGGGCTTTAACAAATGGCTTGCATGAAGACGTAGGCGTCAGCCTTTTTGCGGCCTCGCATCCGTCAATCGCTTCGCGCCACGATAGAGAAACCAGATTGCGAAGAACGGCGACAGTGCTGTTAAAATCGTGACGTCCCAGGTCAGGCAGATGGTACGCTTCACCGCCACGAAGAGTGGCGATTGCGGCTCTTCGAACTCGCCCGGAATATAGTTGCTCGCAACAGCCGGTTCCGAAATCTCGACCGGCACGGACCTGCGAACTGTTCGTGGCGTCCACGATTTACGCCGGAAATTCTCGACCCGTCGCGGGCGAGCAATCGCCTGCTGAGCCAATACTCTCGATTGTCGCATTACTAACCCACCCTCTTACTCGCGGCAGAAACGCTCGCGAGGGGCAAAACGTTCCGACATCAAATCAGCATAGAAGATCGCAAGCGAAAGTGACGGAAAGTCGGTGAAAAACGCCCTCGGTTCCCTAATGTTCGAAAAAACGGCCCCTAAAGTTTATGCTGAGGCACGTTTAATTACTGATCGTCCAGCATAAACGGCGACATCGCCAAGCTCTTCTTCGATGCGGATGAGCTGGTTGTACTTTGCCAAACGATCCGAACGCGACAGCGATCCCGTCTTGATCTGACCGCAATTCGTCGCCACCGCGAGATCCGCAATCGTCGAATCTTCGGTCTCGCCGGAGCGATGCGACATGACGGCGGTATAACCCGCGCGCTGCGCCATGCTGACGGCGTCGAGCGTTTCTGAGAGCGAGCCGATCTGGTTGACCTTCACGAGGATCGAGTTGGCCGTTCCCTTCGCGATGCCTTCCGCAAGCCGTTTCGTGTTCGTCACGAAGAGATCGTCGCCAACGAGCTGCACGCGATTGCCAAGAAGATCCGTCAGGATCTTCCACCCGGCCCAATCATCTTCTGCCATGCCGTCTTCGATCGAGATAATCGGGAAACGGTTGACGAGATCTTCGAGGTATTTGGCGTTCGCCGCGCTGTCGAGCGCCTTGCCCTCGCCGGCAAGCTCATACTTGCCGCCCTTGAAATATTCGGTCGAAGCGCAATCGAGCGCAAGCATCACGTCGTCGCCCGGCTTGTATCCTGCCTTCTCGATCGCCTTCGTTATGAAGCCGAGCGCTTCGTCAGCGCTTTTGAGGTTTGGCGCGAACCCACCTTCATCGCCAACCGATGTGCTGAGGCCGGCGTCATGCAGGTTCTTCTTCAGCGTCTGAAAAATTTCCGAACCCATCCGGATCGCATCGGCGCAGGTCTCCGCTGCCACCGGCATGATCATGAATTCCTGAATGTCGATCGGGTTATCGGCATGTGCGCCGCCGTTGATGATGTTCATCATCGGCACCGGCAGGATGTGCGCATTGACACCGCCGACATAGCGATAGAGCGCCAGGTTGTTCGCAATCGACGCAGCCTTGGCGACGGCCAGCGAAACGCCGAGGATCGCGTTGGCGCCGAGACGGCTCTTGTTATCCGTACCGTCGAGCTGGATCAGTGCCGCGTCGATGCCGCGCTGATCTTCCGCGTCCATACCCGACAGCGCGTCGAAGATCTCGCCGTTGACCGCATCGACCGCCTTCTGCACACCCTTGCCCTGATAGCGCGCCTTGTCCCCGTCGCGCAGCTCGATGGCTTCATGCGCGCCCGTCGAAGCGCCCGATGGCACCGCTGCGCGTCCCTCCGAGCCGTCTTCCAGCACCACATCCACTTCGACTGTCGGATTGCCACGGCTGTCGAGAATTTCGCGGGCAATGATGTCAACGATGGCGGTCATGAGCGTTTCCGATATTTTCTGGTTGGCTTGTCGAGAGACGACGGGTGTGACAGGTTCGGGCGGGTTTTAGCCGCAATCGCTAATAAGGCAAAGTCCCTGCGGGCAGTCGAACGCCTACCCGAAAGGACATTTACCCGAGAACCAAGGTATACCAATGTCGGAAACGAAGAAGTGGACCGGAGGTTGCCACTGCGGCCGCGTCCGTTTTGAGGCGGAGCTGGCCCTCGAAGGCCTGAAAATCTGCAATTGCTCCTTCTGCCAGAAGCGCGGCGCCATCATGGGCTTCGTGCCGGAGAGCGCTTTTTCCCTCTTATCGGACAAAGACGCACAGGCTGAGTACCAGTTCAACAAGAAGGTGATCCACCACACCTTCTGCCCGGGATGCGGCATCGGCTCCTACTCCTACGGCACCACACCGGGCGGCGCGACGATGGTCGCCGTCAACGTCCGCTGCCTTGACGGGATCGACGCGGCGTCCCTGAAACCGACGCTGTATGACGGCAAGAGCCTCTGATCGTACCCCATGACGACACCTGAAACATCCGCGCTCGTATTGTTCTCCGGCGGCCAGGATTCAACCGTCTGCCTCGCCTGGGCGCTTGCGCATTACGACCGCGTCGAAACGATTGGGTTCAAATACGGCCAGCGCCACAGCGTCGAGCTTGCCCAACGCCACGTCGTTCGCGACAAGCTCGCGAAGTTGGGAAAGGTGGGCGGGCGGCTCGGGCCTGACGCGGTGCTTGATCTTCCTGCCCTACAGAGCATCAGTGACACGGCGTTGACACGCGAAACCGAGATCACGTTCGCGGCGACGGGCCTGCCGACGACGTTCGTGCCGGGGCGCAATCTCTTGTTCCTCACCTACGCTGCAGCACTGGCCTACCGGCGCGGCATCACCACCCTCGTCGGCGGCATGTGCGAAACCGATTTCTCCGGTTATCCCGACTGCCGCAACGAAACGATCCAGACGCTCGCGCAGGCGATCTCGCTCGGCCTTGCAACGCCGATGACCATCGAAACGCCGCTGATGTTCATCGACAAGGCCGGAACTTGGGCGATGGCGTCCGAACTCGGCGGCGACGATCTCATCAAGATCATCATCGAGGATACGCACACCTGCTACATGGGCGACCGCACCAACCGTCATGACTGGGGGTACGGCTGCGGCATCTGCCCGGCGTGCGAGCTGCGCGCGAAAGGCTGGATCGAATGGCAGTCTCAGCAGACCTGAAACGCGCCGTCGATCTCGCCATCGCAGGCGATTGGGACGGCGCCCATCAGATTGCCCAGCGCGACGAGCGCGATCCGATGCATCGCTGGCTGCACGCCATTCTGCACAAAATCGAAGGCGACGGCTTCAACAGCCGCTACTGGTACCGTGGCTCCGGTCATGCCTATGAAGATTTCCCGTCGCCCGAAGCCGAGCTTCAGGCCATCGCCGAAGCGCTAGAATGATCCGGCCTTATATCGAGGCAGAACAACGTCAACCCGGCGCGGGCCGGAATCCAGGCAAACCGCAGCCCCGCAAATGTCGATCATTGTCTGGGTGCCAGCCTACGCCGGCATGACGATATTGAAGAGACGGCGTAAACCTAGAACAGGTCATCTCCGATCTAAATCCGAGGATAACAAACATCAAAAACTGAAAACCAGACACGTCGTCGTTGCATGCGCGATGAGCTTGCCGCGCTTGTCCGTCAAACGTCCCTCAGCCGTGGCAGCGCGCCGCCCACGGCTCATGATGAGCCCTTCCGCACGCACGAGGCCGGTATCCTTCGTCATCGGCCTGAGCAGCGAAATCTTGAACTCCATCGTCGTAAAGCCCGTGCCTTTCGGCAGCGTCGAAAGTACGGCGCACGCCATGCTGGAATCGAGCAGCGTAGCCGTGTAGCCCGCGTGCACGGTCGCGATGGCGTTGTAATGTCCGACCTGCGGCTCGGACTCGAACACCGTCCGTCCCTCTTCCGCCTCGACGATCTGAAACCCGAGCGTGGCCTCGATCGGCATTCTCGGCACGTCACCGCGCATCATCGCTTCGAGGTACTGCAGCCCGCTCATCGACGCCATCGTCGCGACGTCGATGATGGCGTGATGCTCTCCTGCGGACATGCTTTCGTCAGCCAATATGAAGCTCCCTCACGCGTCCAGCTTGAACGGATTGAAATCAGTGTGGCGGTCGAAATAGTCCTCGTTCTCCGCCCGCTTCAACGCGGCGACCACGCGCACCGTAATCGGCAGGAACACGATCTCGACCAGTGTCTTCACAACGAACTGCGAGATCATCAGCGTCAGCACGAGATCGTTCGGCATGATCCCGGAGTTGTAGAACGCTAACGGATAGAACAGCGAGGAATCGACCGCCTCGCCCGCAATGGTAGACGCCACGAAGCGCCAGCTCATGTGCCGCCCTTCGCTGCGCACCTTCATCTTCGCGAGCACATAAGAATTGACGAACTCGCCGCAGAAATACGCGATCATCGAAGCGCCCGCGATCCGCCACGTATTGCCGAAGGCGACTTCGTAGATGTGCTGGTTTGGCCACCCAGGTGCGGGTGGCAGCGCGACGATAACGGCCGCCATCACCGCCGCGAAAATGAGGGCCGCGAAACCCGCCCAGATCACGCGGCGCGCCCGCGCATAACCATAAACTTCCGTCAGCACGTCGCCGAAGATGTAGGAGATCGGAAAGAACAGCACGCCTGCTCCGAACGTTACCGGCCCGATGACCGGAAGCGTCAAGGTCGCGGCCTTGGCCGGCCCGATCAAATTCGAGCATATAAGGACGACGACAAAGGCGACCATCACGAGGTCGAAATAGCGATAGGTGCGCTGCTCGGTCACCATTGCCCCCTCTGAGACTTGGATAAGTCGCACTTGACTGGCGCCCCCGGCGCCGTAGGTATCCGGCATGTATGCCGTCAAAGAGATCTTCTATACGCTACAAGGCGAGGGCGCGAACGCCGGGACGCCTGCGGTGTTTTGCCGGTTCGCCGGCTGCAATCTCTGGAGCGGTCGCGAGCAGGACCGCGCCAAAGCCACCTGCCAATTCTGCGATACCGATTTTGTCGGTACGGACGGCCCAGGCGGCGGACGCTTCGACACGGCCGAAGTTCTCGCCCGTGCCTGCCGCGACGCCGCGATGCCCACAACGGATTCGCCGAAGTTCGTTGTTCTAACCGGCGGCGAGCCGATGCTGCAGGTCGATCAGGACCTCGTCGATGCACTCCACGCCGAAGGCTTCCGCATCGCCATGGAGACGAACGGCACGCTCCCCGCGCTCGATACCATCGACTGGATCTGCGTCTCGCCGAAAGCAGGCGCCGACCTGAAACAGCGCCACGGCCACGAGTTGAAGCTCGTCTTCCCGCAAACGGGCATTGATCCGGCCGGATACCTCGATCTCGCCTTCGAGCAGCGGTTCCTCCAGCCGATGGACGGCCCCGATCAAGTTGCAAATACCCAAGCCGCTATCGCCTACTGCAAGGCCAATCCGGCCTGGCGGCTGTCGGTGCAGACCCACAAATTGCTCGGAATCCCTTAACGTTCGGGCTTTCCGCGCCCGTTTGGCGCGGATTTGGCCTGCTACCGGGGGTGGCGGACGCCGGGAAAATCCCCTATTTGAGCGCCATGCAGATCTATAAGGAATTCCGGTTCGAGGCGGCCCATTTTCTGCCGTCGGCACCGCCAGGCTCGCCGAATTCGCGCGTGCATGGCCATTCTTTCCGTGCGCGCATTGTCATCGACGGCGAACCCGGACCAAAAACGGGCTACATCTTTCATTTCGATGAGCTTGCCGCCGCGCTTGCCGACACCGAAGACGCGCTCGACCACCGCATGCTGAACGAGATCGATGGCCTCGAAGCGCCGACGCTGGAACGCATCGCCATGTGGATCTGGAACCGCCTCGCCAACCGCATCCCCGGTTTGGCCCAGGTCGAAGTTCACCGCGATAGCTGCAACGAGGGTTGCATTTACCGTGGGCCCGCGCCCGAAACGCGCCTGGCTGCGGAGTAACGCGCCATGGCGGCATCGAAGCCGGACGTCACGCAGCTCGGCAAACAGGTCGGCATTCCCGACAGCCCTGAGAAAGCCGAGCTTGAGCGCGTTGCCAATCCGCATACCGATACGGATTATCTCGCCCGCTTCACGGCGCCGGAATTTACCTCGCTTTGTCCGGTGACCGGCCAGCCCGACTTCGCCCATCTCGTCATCGATTACGTGCCGGGAAAATGGCTGCTCGAGAGCAAGTCGCTGAAGCTTTACCTCGCCGCGTTCCGCAATCACGGCGCGTTTCACGAAGACTGCACGGTTGCGATCGGCAAGCGCATCGCCGCGCTCATCAAGCCGAAATATCTGCGCATCGGCGGCTACTGGTATCCGCGCGGCGGCATTCCGATTGACGTCTTCTGGCAAACAGGCGCGGCGCCGGCGGACATCTGGCTGCCCGATCAAGGCGTCGCGCCCTACAGGGGACGAGGCTAAGCTCGTCCCGTCCCCCTGAGAGAGATCGCTACTTAGGTCCGATTACCAGCGATTGTAGTAACCGTGGCGCCAGTGACGGCGGTACGGACGATAACCGTAGTAGTACGGACGCCCGTAGTAACGGCGGCGCCAATAAGGGCGATAGCCGTAATAGCCACGACGCCAATAGCGATGGCGGCCGTAATATCCGCGCCGGTAGTACGTCTTCTCGACCGCGCTATTGCCGCTCTTTGCAACCGCATCGATCGCAGCGACGTTGCCGCCGACGGCCGCAGCCTGAGCACCGGTCGCAGCGAAGCCAAGGCCCAACGCCAGGGCAACGGCTAGGAACAAGTTTCGCATTTTGGTCTCCCGAGATTGTTGCTTCACGAGTTCGCTTGTCCCTTCACACCGCCCACCCAAATGCGGTTCTGCGAAACGGCAAACGGTGTGATCCGCACCCACCACGGAGCACCAACTCAGGATGAAATATGGGCGTCACTGCCGCCGGATTTGCGACCCGCAAGTGAACCGCAGCTAACACGTTGCTTTATTCGAAAAATATCGCCACGCGCGGAACTTTAAGATGAGAATCCAGTTAGCGGTCGTCCGGCAGCGGAATAAATTCCTCTGCGTCGCCGGGAACGATGTCGAAACGGCCTTGCCGCCACTCGTCTTTCGCCGCCTCGATGCGGTCCTGCGATGACGACACGAAATTCCACCAGATGTGCCGTGGCCCATCCATCGGCTCTCCGCCGAGCAGCATGAGCCGTGCATTCGACTCCGCAAGAATGGAAATCCGGTCGCCCGGCTTGAAAACGAGAAGCTGTCCGGCATCGAACGACTGCCCGGCAATATCAATGCGGCCCGACGCGATATAAACGGCACGCTCGTCGTAATCGGGATCGAGCGGCAGAACTGCGCCCGGCGCCAGCATTGCTTCCGCATAGAACGAGGCGTGCGGAAACTCGGCAGGCGACGTCTCGCCGTAAAGACTGCCCATGATGATGCGCACGCGCTTTCCATCGCCTTCCAGCCGAGGCAACGCGGCGACGTCGAGATGCACGAAGCTCGGCGCCGTCTCTTCGTGCGATTTGGGCAGCGCCATCCACGACTGGATTCCGAACAGGTCTTGCCCAACGGCGCGCGCCTCAGGCCCCGTACGTTCGGAATGAACGATGCCGCGGCCCGCCGTCATCAGATTGACCTCGCCGGGCCGAATGGACAACGCCGATCCGAGGCTGTCGCGATGCGTGATCTCACCGTCGAAAAGATACGTCACCGTCGCCAACCCGATGTGCGGATGCGGCCTGACGTCGATCCCCTTCCCCGCAATGAACTGCGCCGGTCCCATCTGATCGAAGAAGATGAAAGGCCCGACCATCTGGCGCTGTGCCGAAGGCAAAGCACGGCGTACCGAGAAGCCGCCGAGATCGCGCGCCCGCGGAACGATCACTTGCTCCACCGCATCGCAAGATCGCCGGTCGCCCGGAATAGGATCGTTATGGGTCAGCCAGCTCATCGTTACCTCCATTATTCAAACGAAAAACGACCGTCATGGCTCGGTCAGAAAGCGAGCGGTCTCGCTCGGCGTCGGACGTCGGCACGCCTGCCGCTCCCCGAACCACTTCAGTCTGTTGCGCTGGACCCAATCGTAGATCCGGTCGCCAATGGCATCGGGAACAATGCGCCCGGCGAAACCGAGGAACCGCCACGGTTGCGGCAGCGTCCGCGCCGCCGCGAGAACACCGGCCCACCGCGTATAGGGCAAACCGTCCCTGAGAACCATGAATGTATCGAACGCCGCCGCGTCGAGGCCGTAATGCCGATAGAGCGCTTGCGGCAACGGATCCTGAATGACTGCGAAGCGGCTCTCGCCCTTGGGATCGCGCGCAAGCATCCACTGCACGCCGCCCGAGCACAGCACGCAGAGCCCATCGAAAATTACGATCGGACGCGTGTCGTCGAACGGCGGCACAGCCGCATCGTCGCGATAGCTGTAAGCTTCGGCACGCATCGGATCTCTCATCCCCAGACAATGTGGGGGTTACGGTAAAAGACGGCAATTGCAGAGAAAACGTTTCATTCGCCATGCTGCCGAAATCTTCGCTCCGACAGCCTTCCGATAGGGCGCCGCTCCGTCTAACACATCGACTTGGAACCACAGCCGCCCGGAGTTCGCCCCATGCCGCATCTCGACGCCAGAACGCTTTGCATGATCGTCGGAGTTTCATCGCTCGCGTTCGCCGCACCCGCCTCAGCCGATGAACCGATCGATTGCGCCAAAGCGGAATCGACCGTCGAAATCAATTTCTGCGCTGACAAGGAGTATCAAGCCGCCGACAAGGCCCTGAACGCGGCTTACGCTTCGGCGTTGAAGGTCACCCGCGCCCGCAACCTTGAGAAGCCCTACGACGCAAAAAGTTTCGAAGAGGCGCTGCGGGGCTCACAGCGCGCCTGGATCGCCTACCGCGATGCCGACTGTAAGGATGTCATGGCGCAGGTATGGACCAACGGCACCGGTGCCACCTCCGCGATTCTCGGTTGCATGACCGACAAGACGCTGCGGCGCACCAAGGAATTGAAAGAGATGCTGGAACCGCAGTAGGCATCCCGACTCGCTCAAGATTGAACGGCGCATAAAAAGTCAATTATCCGAGACGTCATCCGTCTAATTGATAAGCATCAATTGGCGTCCGCTTCCATCCGAGGTACGTCTGCACCACATCAGTTGCAGCCACTGTAGGGTGCCTTTAGGAAGCTACCTCACAGTGTCAGTACGGGGCTCGAAATATCCGACCGTTTTGAGTTTTCTTATCTGCGTCGTCCGTGGCCAATAGTGGCTGCGAACGATCGAGCGATGTCAGGAGAGACGACAATGACCCTTTCGCCCATCCGTTTGCGCCTGTTGGCAGGCAGCGCCGCGCTCCTCGCAGCAGCGCTCGCAACGGTTTCGCCCGCATCAGCCGACCCGAAGGTCGCGCTCGGCACGTTGACCTGCCACGGCCATGGTGGCGTGGGCCTCATCTTCGGTTCGAAAGAGAGCATGAACTGCGAATTCACGACGGCGGTCAGCGGACGCGTGTTCCCCTATCACGCGACGATCACCCAGGTCGGCGTCGACATCGGCTTCACCGGCGCCAGCACGCTCGTCTGGACGGTTCTCGGCGGCACGAACGCCATGCCGGGCGACGCTCTTGAAGGAAGCTACGGCGGCGTCACGGCGGGCGCGGCCGTTGGGATCGGTGCGAGCGCCAACGCTCTCGTCGGCGGCTCGAATCAGTCCGTCGTACTCCAGCCGGTCAGCGTCGAAGGCCAGACGGGTCTCAATCTCTCAGCGGGTGTTGCAGGCTTGACGCTGACGCGGTCGTAATCGATCGCCAGTCGCGGCTCGCTCTTACCTTGTCGGTGATGACGTCACCGGCTGAAGCCAGACGCATCGTCCTTACGCGGCGGTGTTAACGCGCGATCTGCGACGGCTTGATCTTCCCGGAAAAAATAGCGCTCCGCATCTCGTGCGGGGCGCTTTTAATTTGCTCGCTGCCATCCAAACGAACCACGACGAAAGTCCGCATGCCGACGACTCAAGCTGTGCATAGATCATTCGTTGAGTATATCTGCAACATTTTTTAGCCATGCGAATCAATCGGTTTGGTCTACTAAGGCTCAACAACCCTGCGAGGAGAAACCGATGACGGACCTTTCCAAAAACGTCGAAGAAATGTTGAGCCGCCTCGCCGAGAATGCCCGCACCGAGCAGGACTTCGTCCGCACGCTGTCCGATGCGCTACGCCGCGTCGACGAGCAGTTGCTGCGCGACGTCCGCAACGTCTCACTGCAGCATGAGCTTCGCCGCGAAGCGATCCTCGGCGAACTTCAGGAACTGGCGTCCCGTCTTTGCGCGCTGCCGGTTCGCGGACCCGCTCAGCCTGTTCAGGCCATCGATCAGCAGGACCATCATCATCAGGTCCAGGGCGAGATCGAACCGCCGCCGGGCATGGCAGCCGGAGCCGACTGGCGCCAAGCAGCTCAGAACATGCAGAACATGAACGACGAGTTCGAGTTCAGCTTCAACACACCGCGCCACTGATCTGCGGCGTTGGCCGTTCAGCGGCCGATGTAACCCGGCATTCTTGCCGCCTCTCGCGACCGGGCAAGCCACATGGCCCGGTCGTGTGCATAGTCAAAATCGCGCCGGACCGTCGAACGCGGGATGCGCGTGCGGAAGAAGTCCGCCCATCGGAATTCGGCATAGGGCTTGCCCGTCTTGGCGAAGCCGCCCGCCCCTCTCACCGACCACGCCAGATCCCGGTACGGATCGCACCGCATGTCATCGAGCCGCTCGGGCAGTTTCGTCGGAGCGACCGCACGGCCATGCCCGTCATAAGCGTGCAGCAATCCGAGCTCGGCCATCTTCTGCAAAAATCTCTTGCGCGGCAGATGCGAAAGATCGCCGACCACCGTCACGAACGCCTCTTCGACGTCGCTTTTGAGCAGCGCCAGACTCAAATGATGATGATCGATAATGAAGAGATCGTCGTTCGGCCCGCGGACGGCCGGGATCGGCCGGTCTTCCAGAAAGCGGCGGAGCTTGCGGTTGTTGCGCGCCCGCCGCTCCACTTTATCGCGCTTGGCGGCGACAGCCCGCATGCCGACCGCCATTTGCGTCGGCCGCAGTTCTTCGAGCGGCACGCTCAGCAGTTTTGATTTTCGAGGCTGCACCCTAATGGGCGGCAGCGAGACAAGGAAAGGGGGGACAACTGGCGACGCGAACGCCGGTTCACGCGAGACGGCAAGCAACGACATGACTTCCCAGAGTGCGAATTGAACAGTGGCTTAATCATTTCGTCGCCATGGTTAAAATTTCATTGCCACCCGTTCGCACACGCGCATCGTCCGCCGCCGAGCGCGCCCAAAACGCCTTTGAGATACCGGAAAATTTTACCGCGCCGCCGTCTCGGAGATGCCGCGCCGATGAGCGACCTCTTTGGCCGACACTTCGCCTGCCGCAACCAGCGCATCGACACATCGCTTCGAAAGCCCGGCACCGACGGCTCGCATGCACGACCGTACCTGCGGACTGTTCGGACTATAGGCGCTGCAATGCGCATAATAGTCGGTTGCACACGCGATCTGCACCCGAAGACTGACGGCGTTGGCATTGCTCGCAAGCAGTGTGGCCGTAGCCAGCGCTATGATCGAGACGCCTGCCGAACGGGTGCCGGTCCGCAGCACACAGGTCCAAGACGCCATGGGAAACCTCCTTCTCGTCGCTGAAAAAGAGAGCCACCACGGCTCTCGTGACGAGGAGACATAGCGGCAGGCAGCAGCCTCCCGCTGTTCCCGGCGAAACGGGTCATCCGTATGCAAACGATGCCAATGTCAGTCGGGAGCGTTTCCGACGCGCGGAACCGGATATGAGGCCGCGACGGCCCCGTTTTGCCGCGCGACCCGGCACGCCTGCTCATAGACGACCGTTGCGGCCGCCAACGCCGTGACGCCGCCTTGATCGTAAGACGGAGCTACTTCGACGACGTCACAGCCGACGATCTTCAAACCATCGAGTTGTCGCAACATGGCGAGTAGCTCCCGCGGCATCAGCCCGCCAGTCACCGGCGTGCCGGTTCCAGGCGCGAAAGCCGGATCGAGACAATCGATATCGACCGTGAGGTAGCAAGGATTGTCGCCGGTGAGCGCCTTCACCATCGACGCGACGGCCGATGCACCTTTATCGGCGACGACCATGTTGTCGAAAATGTTCATGCCTTTCGGATCGTCCACCCACGTCCGGATGCCGATCTGGCTCGACTTTGCCGGATCGATCAGCCCGTCGTCGATCGCCTGGGCGAACATCGTGCCGTGATTAAGTTCGACGCTGCCGTCCCTGCCGACTCGCGGCGTCCACGTATCTGTGTGCGCATCGAAATGGATGAGCGTCAGCTGGCCGTGCACCTTCGCGTGCGCCTTCAGCAGCGGATAGCTGATGAAATGATCGCCACCCAGCGAGCACAGGAATGCGCCCGTTTCGACCACCTTCGTCGCCGCATCTTCAATGGCAGCCGGAATCGTTTGCGGAAAGCCGTAATCGAGCCACGCGTCGCCGAGATCGACAACATTCACATAGCTCAGTGGATTGAAGCCACCCGGATACGCCTTGAGCTCGGCAAGTTGCGCCGATGCGCACCGAACCGCATCCGGCCCCAACCGTGCGCCGGGCCGGTTCGACGTCGCGATATCGAGCGGCACACCGAGGACCGCGAAATCACCCGCCTTCGCCTGCTTCACGCGCGGCGACCTCAGGAACGTGTGCGTCCCTGAATAGGTTTGTTCGGAAGAAAGACAGTCGGGAGAAGGAGATGCGGTCCACGCGTTCGCGTGCACACCGCCGGGAATGGTACCGGAATGCATGACGACCTCGATTGTATACGATGTCGTCCGGCCGACACCTTCACAATCTACCGGGCCGAGCCCGGTGCCTCCGTTTCGCGGCCGAAAGAGAATGCCTGACCCAATATTCTAGTCAAGCCCTCAAACGCATGGCTGCTTTTCCGGCAAAAAGGGCCCAAAAGAACCGCTTCCCCCGTCAGCGCGTTAGCACAGGAGAATAGGCTTGATGGATGCGAAACATGACCGATCTCGTCGATCTCGATGCTGAAAGACTGCTGCGCGCCGAGCGTGATGCCGAACTGGCACGCGCCGAACTTCTAGCGAAATGCGAAGCCGCCATCGAAGCCGTCGGTAACGACGTCGCTGGATTTGCGCTGATCGTATGGAACGGCAACGGCGAGATGCGAACGGTCTACGACGCCTCGAAAGGACCGATCGGAGCGGCCCTTCTCCCGACGCTTGCATCAGATGCTCTGAACCGGCACGTCGCCGTCATGCTGGCGAAAGACGACGCAGCCGACGATTCAAGCACAAGCTGATGGCTCATGAGCGGCGAACAAAACAAAACCCAGAGCGTGCGCTCTGGGTTTGTGCGTTCCGTTCAGCCTCTCGGCGCTTAGTGCAGGAAGCCGAACAGATGCAGACCGATGATGACGACCAGCGGAACGCCGGCGAACCAAAGGATGAGATCGCGTGCCATTCTTTTCTCCTCAATGCTTGACCGGTGGTGTGGGAAGCGGCTCGTCCGGAACGTCGCGGTGCGGTTCGTCATGTCGCGCCGGTTCGTCTGGACGGGCATTTTGCGCGAGGCTGAGAAGTGCATCTAGATTGCGCCGCGCGTCCGCCAAATGTCGTTTGGCTTCATCCCGGCGCAGCACGACGCTGTTTTGAGCAGCGCTGCGTAAGTCCTTCTCGAGTTCCCAAAGCGTCTTAAGGAGCTTCGGAACCGTTTCCTGAATGCTGCGAGACATCCATCCACCTCGTCACGTGCAACTGAGGCGTGAACGCGTGCGGATTATTTCCGGTTCCGTTTTTTGGTGATCCGTCGTAGGCGGTAGACTTCGAGGGAACAAACGCCTCGAATGTGCATTCTGCAACGCGCCCCATAACGGACAGCCGATGATCCCTCAGTCGCTCCTGCCCATCGTCCTGCTGACGATGTCGAACGTCTTCATGACCTTCGCCTGGTACGGTCACCTTAAATTTACGAACAAGCCGCTGTGGCTTGTCATCATCGTGAGCTGGGGCATTGCCTTCTTCGAATACTGCTTAGCCGTTCCCGCCAACCGCTACGGCAGCGCGGTCTATAATCCCGCTGAACTGAAAACCATGCAGGAAGTCATCACGCTGACGGTTTTCTCGATCTTCTCCGTCACGTATCTTGGTGAAACCCTCACCATCAATCACGCCGTCGGCTTTGCGTTCATCGCCCTCGGCGCGTTCTTCGTCTTCAAGGCGCCGCTGTAAAAGCGCGACTTCGCGACCAAGCGAACTCGACCCACCGCCATCCTCGGCTTTATGCCGAGGATCGATCGTGCAGCAATGCAGATGTGGAAACGGCATCCAAGCACGACGCCAAGGGACGAAGCCAAATGCGCTCCGCTATTTGTTGAGCGGCACGTTCAACTGCAACTTGCTCGATACGCTCTGCGCTTCATCCGCAACGCCGAAATTATCGACCCCGGCCGAAACGCTCAGCGAGTATGCACTTGAATCCGTGTAGGTCACACCCGCGCCGACCGATTGCGTCGCATCGAACGAGGTATCAATGCCGTCCTTGTGCGACGTCGAGAGATCGAACTCGCGCTGATAGCTCAGATAGGGCGAAAGCTTCGAGCCATCGTCGAGCTTGAAGTCGTGATTGATCTTCGGCGCTAGGATGAAAGAGCTACGCTCGTCGGCGCCCGTCGACTCTGCGAATTCGGCATTCCCGGTTTGCCATTGCGTGCGCGCGTCAAAACTCAACAGCGGCGTCGCTTGCAAGGTCACGTAGGCAGAAGCCTTCTGATCCGCGACGACGCCCGGCGTGCCGTAATTACGCGTATCGCCGCGCTCGATCGAGACGCCGACCTTCGCCGCCTTGTTGAAATTATAGTCGGCGCCCAAACCCGTCCGCGTCGACTGATCGGGCGACCCGTTGTAGCCGTTGAGGTCGACGTTGGTCCAAACGTCGAGCGGCGTCTTGCGTTCGATCGGCGCCGCCGGCATTGCGAAGTCGGGTTTGATGGTCTCGCCGAATGCGGGTTGCTCCAGCGTCACGGACGCGCTGCGCTTGTTGTAGTCGCGCAAGGTGCCAAGGCTGGTCCGCACCGAAACGCCGGTATCCGTCGTGCTGAACGTCGCCGGAATGTCGTTGGTGTCGGTCGCGATCCAAGGAATGCCATCTGACTTCGGCGCCGGCTTCTTCGGCTGCGGCAAGTCCGTTGGCTGCGTGCTGAGGTCAAGGTCCACACTGTAGCCTTCGCACGGCTGAAACGTCGTGAGCGCCGTCGTCGTCGTCACGTCCGTACAGTCGTCGGCACGGGCGGCGGCGGTGGCGGCAACGAGGGCGGCGAGGCTCACGCAGCCGAGACGCAGGCTGCGATATCTCAGGGGGGCGATTGAGGTTTTCACGATCATGAGTGCGAGGTAGCCACGAACTTTGATCATCATGTGGCGATATGGTGAATCGCCGGCCGCCGAAACCCTCCTATGCCATTCGTTAATAGGTCGTTTTTCCTAGACAGCATTTACGGGAATGTCGCACAGTTTTGGTATACTGTGAGTTTGGTTTCCTGCACGAAACGCGTGCGCTCGCCCCCGCTAATGCACGTAGAATTTGCAGTCGCCATCGGCAAAAATTATCAACAGAAAGGGCAATGCATGACCTGGAGCGATGCGCTGAAGGGAGTTGTCGGCAATCTCGTTGGACAAGCCGAGCAAGCGGCCCTTCCCGATCTCATCAAGGGCGTTCTCGGCAACGAAGGCCTGCAGACGATCCTTTCGAAATTGCAAAGCGCCGGTTTCGGCGATCAGGTGCAGTCGTGGTTCGACAAGAACAAGGACAGCCTGCCGATCACGCCGGACCAGATCAAGACCGCGCTCGGGGATGAGCACGTCCAGCAGATCGCGAAGTCGCTCGGCATTCCGGTCGATGCCATCCTGGCAGCCCTTGCCAAGGAACTGCCGCAGGTTGCAGAGACGGCAGGTCCTGCCGCAAATCCTTCGGCGTCGGCGGATGCATCATCCACGCCCGACCCGAAAGGCTGACCGGACGCCTTAATTCAACACCGGGGCCGCGCGTTCGATGATGGCCCTGGTGTCCGTTCCCGCCTGCAATAGTCCGAAAGCGCCGCCTGCCTCGCCCGCAAGACGCGTCGCGCAGAACGTCTCTGCAATTTCGCTCGGCGCGTGCCGGATCAGCAGCGCTGCCTGCAAGGCCAGCACCAGGCTGCGAACGAACACCCGCGCCTGCGCTTCATCGAGGCGCCCTGCGCTTTCCTGAAGCTTCGTAACGAACGCCGCCAGCCTGCGATCCGCCTTCGCAGCTTCGCGCAGTTCACCCTCCAGCATGTCCATCGCCGTCTTCGACCGCGACAACGCCCGCAGCACATCCAGGCACATGATGTTGCCCGAACCTTCCCAGATCGAGTTAAGCGGCATCTCGCGATAGATGCGCGCCAAATTGAACTCCTCGACGTAACCATTGCCGCCGAGCACTTCCATCGCCTCCGCCGCAAACGCCGGGCCACGCTTGCAGATCCAGAATTTCGCGGCGGGCGTCACGATGCGCCGATAGGCGAGCGACGCTTCGTCGTCTTCGTCGTAGGCGCGCGCAAGCCGCATCGTCAGCACGGTCGCAGCCTCGGACTCGATCGCAAGGTCGGCCAGCACGTTCGCCATCAACGGCTGATCGACGAGAAACTTCTGAAACGCCCGCCGGTGCTGCGCGTGGTGGATCGCCTGTACCAAACCCTGCCGCATCAGACCCGACGTTCCGATGGCGCAGTCGAGCCGCGTATAATTGCCCATCTCGATGATGGTCGGGATGCCCCGCCCTTCCTCTCCCAGAAGCTCGCCGTGCGCGCCCTCGAACTCCACTTCGCTCGACGCGTTCGAACGATTGCCGAGTTTGTCTTTTAGCCGGCGAATGTGGATCGCATTGCACACGCCATCGGGCGTCCAGCGCGGCACGAGAAAGCACGTCGGACCAGCAGCCGTTTGCGCCAGCACAAGGAATGCATCGCACATCGGCGCCGACATGAACCACTTGTGCCCGCTCAACTTGTAGAAGCGACGCGTCCCGATGCTGCGATAGAACTCCGCGCGCGTGACGTTGGCGCGCAAATCCGAGCCGCCCTGGTTCTCCGTCATCGCCATGCCGATCAGCGCCCCGGTCTTTTGCGCGACGGGCCGGAAACTCGGATCATATGTTCGCGAGTAAATCCTCGGCAGCCATTCGTCCGCGATGGCGGGCGCGTGTTTCAGCGTCGCGACTGACGCATACGTCATCGACACCGGGCAGTAGACCCCGCTCTCGATCTGCGCCAGCATGAAACAACCCGCCGCGCGCGCGACATGCGCACCTTTCCGCGGCTCGGCCCACGGCGCTGTGTGCAGCCCGGCCTCCAGCGCCAGCCCCAAGAGCTTGTGCCAACTCTGGTGAAAGTGGACCTCATCGAGACGATGACCATAGCGGTCGTAGATCTTGAGTTCAGGCACGTGGCGGTTGGCGTCCGCGCCTGCCGCGATCATCTCCTGCGTTCCGAGTTGCCGCCCGAGCATCGCGAGACGCGCGGCCGCCCAGCCTGCGTTCTCGCGCGCCAAAGCCTCGCCAAGCACCGTGTCGCTCGACAGCAGATTGTAATTTTCGAGCGGCGGCGGCTGGTTCGTGACGTCGATCATCGGCGCACCTTCGGGCATGATGCGGCACTCTCGTTGCAGCTAAATCGACATTTCCAGCTGCACCTGATCGCGCCGTCCGTCAGCATAGCCTTTTTCTGGACTGAAGAAGCCCCGGTTGACGTTGATTATCCGGAAACCGCGACGAAGATAAAAATTGATGTTGTCGGTTTCCCACGCGCCCGTGCCGACAATCAGGCGGCCAATCTTATTCGCACGACAATGATAAACGACGGCTTCGATCAAGCGCGTGCCGAAACCCTGCCGTTGAAACTCGGCGCGAACCGCGAGGCTCACGAGTTCGATATAATCCGTTTCCTCGACGAAATGCGCCATGCCGACAATGGACGTTCCATCGAATGCAGCGAGAATTGTGCCTAAACGGTAGTAGCTTTCGATTTGGCTGTCGGACTCGTCGGCAAGCCGAAAGAGCGGCAGCAATGCTGTTCTTCTGCCCTCATAAACATTGATGGTCACGCGATGGCTCCTCCCCTTCGCGAATTACGCCGGCGCGGCGCCGCTTGTTTCCGCTAATCTCAGGACTGGTCAAAGCTGAACCGCAAAGCAGGCTGTCTTGAAAAAACTTATCCCCGCGTTCCCAGCAGCCCGCATACTAACCCCACCTCGCCTCGAAGATACGACGGACAGTCTCGAGACCGTTTGGAGATTGGGGGTGAGCGGCTGGTCGAACGTTTGCGGCACAAGGGGGTAACGGCCCGAGGCCCGAACGGAGCGAACCGTCCGGTGATCCGCGCGAATACGGTACCAACCGTCGGAGGAGTAAGGAACCTCCCATGCCGGACCGGTCGATCAGAATCCCAGCTGCGGAGCGCGCCAAGGCGCTGTTTCATTCTTCGGAACGAGAACGGCACCAGGTGCCGGCGCGCTCCGTCTCCGATTTTCCCGCCGGTGCGACAAGCACGCGGCGGCGAGCGTGTGTGGCGCGCCTTGCGGCCGGCTCCCCGCAGAGGAGTCGCAAGGCGCCTTCAAAGAGTTGACAGCCGCCGCACGTCCCCTAAAGGATGCACGATCCTCCAAACGTTTGAACAGGATAGCTGCCGATGGCTTCGACGCGCACGCCCGCCAAGCACTTTTCGCCCCTCGCCATTGGCGCGCCGGAGCCCTATCGCACGCTGCCTGTGAAGCTTGAGCGCATGATCCATTTCGTGCCGCCGCACAACGAGAAAATCCGCTCCAAAATCAAAGACCTGGCGTCCCAGGTCGACGTCGTACTCGGCAACCTCGAGGACGCCGTGCCGATGGACCAGAAAGAGAACGCCCGCAAAGGCTTCATCGAGATGGTCCGCGACAACGACTTCGGCGCAACCGGCGTCTGGACCCGCATCAACTGTCTGAATTCGCCTTGGGTTCTCGATGATGTCACCGAAATCGTCGCCGCCGTCGGCAACAAGCTCGACGTCATCATGCTACCGAAGGTCGAAGGCCCGTGGGACATCCACTACCTCGACCAGCTTCTGGCCCAGCTCGAAGCCAAGCACGGCGTCAAGAAGCCGATCCTGATCCACGCCATTCTCGAAACCGCTGAAGGCGTCAACAACGTCGAAGCCATCGCCGCAGCCTCGCCGCGCATGCACGGCATGAGCCTCGGCCCGGCCGACCTCGCCGCCTCCCGTGGCATGAAGACGACCCGCGTCGGCGGCGGCCACCCCGATTACGGTGTGCTGGCCGACGCCCAGAAGGACAATCCGTCAGCACCGCGCGCCTTCTACCAGCAGGACCTTTGGCACTACACCGTTGGCAAGATGGTAGACGCCTGCCTCGCCTACGGCCTGAAGCCGTTCTACGGCCCGTTCGGCGACTTCTCCGACCTCGCCGCCTGCGAAGCCCAGTTCCGTAACGCTTTTCTCCAGGGTTGCCTCGGCGCCTGGACGTTGCACCCGACCCAGATTGAAATCGCGAAACGCGTGTTCTCCCCCGATCCGGCCGAGGTGAAATTCGCCAAGCGCATCCTCGACGCCATGCCGGACGGCACCGGCGCCGTCATGCTCGACGGCAAGATGCAGGACGACGCCACCTGGAAACAGGCCAAGGTCATCGTCGATCTGGCCAAGATCGTGGCCTCGAAAGACGCTGAGCGCGCGGCACTTTATGGCGACCTCTAGGGCGCGGATATGGGCTTGCGCCACGACCGCAACCGCCACACATTCACGCCATGAGTGACATTAAGCACGCGAAGTTCTCGATCGGTCAGGTGGTCCGCCATCGGCTTTATCCGTTCCGCGGACTGATCTTCGACATCGATCCGGAGTTTGCGAACACCGAAGAGTGGTGGCTGTCGATTCCTGAAGAGGTCCGCCCTCACAAGGACCAGCCCTACTATCACCTCTTCGCCGAGAACGCCGAGACGACCTACCTCGCCTACGTGTCCGAGCAGAACCTGCTGCTCGACGATACGCAGCAGCCGCTGCGCCATCCCGACATCGAAGATCATTTCATCATCGACGGCAACGGCGGCTATCGGCTTCGCCCCGAAGCGAATAACTGACCCCTCTCACCTAACGTCGTCTTCGTAACATCGTCATTCTCGATCGGACGAGCCTGCGAAGCCGATCGGGAATCCAGCGTAAGACGGCTCTGAAGGCTCAAGCCCTCCCTCGAAGCGCCCTGCCACTTCTCGCCAAGGAGAGAGCGCCCTCGGCGTCAGTCCGAGAGAGGCAACCGCTGTCTGCCTGGAACCGCATCCCGTACCCACGCAACAAAAAACCGCCCCGACAGGATCGGGGCGGTTTCGATTTAGAGTAACGCTCGTCCGACGATTACTTCTTCGTCGAGCTCGTCGTCGTCGGCGCCTTCTCGATCGGAGGTGCGCCTGGACCATCGAGCGGCAGATTCTTCATCTCGCTGGCCTTCCACTTCTCGGCCGCCTGCTGCTGACGCTGGCGGATTTGCGCCATCAGCTGGCTGCGAGCTTCGGCGTACTTTTTGTTGTCGACCGGAGGACCTGCAGCGGCTTCGTTATAGCCGTCGAGCGGAACCGGGAAGCCGATCGGCTGTGCCGCAGCGTTCATGGCCAGAACCATGATGCCGCCGCCCGTCGACATTTCCTTCAAGATCTCAGGCGTCGCTTCCGTCTCGGCCGTGCAGCCGGCCGGATGGCAGAGCGCATAACGCAGCTCGATAGGCTTCAGCTGCTTCTCGTCGATCTTCTCGCCCTTCGACGCAGCGGCCCATTGGGCCTTCGTGTAAACGGCAGCGCGAATGCCCGGCGGGATGGCCATGCCGAGCGGCACCATGATCATCAGCGACTTCTTGGGCGAGCCCTCGACGGTGCGGATCGCCGCCGAAACCAGAACCATGCCGGTATTGCCGTCGAGACGCTCATGATGCGTGAGGCAGAGCGACTTCTCGGTCTTGACGTCCTTGCCGTCGGGCCCCTTCGTGACGACAGGCGCCTTCTCGCAAAGCTTGACCCATGCGCTTTGGGGTTTAGCAGCGGCGGTCTTCGCAGGCGCCGGCGCCTTTTTGGCGTCCGCGGCCTGAGCGCCGGCGGACGCAGCAGCGATTACCGCCAACATAGCAACGGCTGAAACGAGCGCCCTACCGCCCGTGCGCAATACTGCGTTTGCCATCAACGTAAAAATCCTCGCTTGTTTTGAACCAGCCCCGCCGGTTCGTCCCCTCAAAGTCGCCGCGCCGTTTGCTCGACATTGCAAGCTCGCGCAGACCCGGCATATACCTCTTGCCGTTCCTGAGCCGAGTAAGGCTCCGAATACGGCAATCCCGTGACCGGATCGAGCCCCTATTGGGGGCTTTTCCGCAGCCTTCTCAAACGTGGCCGCTCTGCAACTGCGACAAGCTGGACAGCAGGTCGAAACCGCCGCTAGAACATGCCCACGGCTTATTCGATGGGCATCTTGAGTGCCGGGAATTATCCCGCTTTACCAAACACGTGGACGGCTTTCTGGTGCCTGGAATGTCATTTGGGAAATTCTCTCTCGCACTGCTGCTCGTGGTCACGCTTGGCTGGAGCGCTGAGGCCGCTCCGGTTAGCGCCGTCGCACTGCACGGAAAACCGCTCTTTTCGGACAATTTCACGGCATTCCCCTACGTAAATCCGAACGCGCCGAAAGGCGGCAAGCTGACGCTCGGCGTCCTCGGCTCCTATGAAAACGTCAACCCGCTGATCGTCGGCGGCACGCCCGCATCCGGCATTCGGGAATTTGTCATCGAAGGTCTGATGGCGCGCAGCCTCGATGAGCCCTTCACCCTCTATGGCCTGCTCGCCGAGACGATCGACATCGCCGACGACCACAAATCCGTGACGTTCGCCATTAACCCAGCCGCGCGATTTTCCGACGGCCAGCCGGTCACCGCCGAAGATGTCCTCAACTCGTTTCAGCTGCTGAAGGACAAAGGCCGCCCCAATCACCGGACCTATTTCGCCAAGGTGACAAAGGCCGAAAAGATCGGCGATCGCAGCGTTCGCTTCACGTTCGAAGACGCCAGCGATCGAGAACTGCCGTTCATCCTTGGCCTGATGCCGGTCTTCGCCGCCCACGCGACCACGCCGGAGAAATTCGAAGCTGCCTCGATGACGCCGCTCGTCGGCTCCGGCCCCTACACGGTGTCGAAAATCGACGCCGGGCGCTCCATCATCTACCAGCGCAACCCGAACTATTGGGGCAAGGACCTTGCCGTCAATCGCGGCCGCTTCAACTTCGACGAGATCCGCTTCGATTACTACCGCGACGCCTCATCCATGTTCGAAGCCTTCAAGGCCGGTAACATCGACCTGCGCCTGGAAGAAGATCCGGGCCGCTGGGCCACGGGCTATAATATCCCCGCCGTCCGCGACGGGCGTATCATCAAAGCTGAGTTCGACATCGGCTTACCGGCAGGCATGACAGCGCTCGTCTTCAACACCCGCCGGCCCATCTTTGCCGATCCCATGGTCCGGCACGCTTTGATGATGCTTTTTGATTTCGAATGGTGCAACCGCACGCTTTACAACGGTCTCTATAAGCGCACCGAAAGCTACTTCGAGCGTTCATATCTCGCCTCCACCGGCCATCCCGCCGACGCTTACGAACAAAAGCTGCTCGCGCCGTATCCGGATGCCGTTAAGCCCGAGATCATGGCTGGCACCTATCGCTTCCCGACGACTGACGGCAGCGGCCAGGACCGCCCGACCCAACGCGCAGCCTTTGCGCTTTTGAAAAAGGCGGGCATGGTCCTGAAAGACGGCCGCATGATCAACGGCAAGACCGGCCAGACTCTTTCTTTTGAAATTCTTGCCAACAGCAACGCGCAGGAGGCGCTGCTTCTTAGTTACGCGCGAAGCCTCGCGCCGCTCGGAATCCAGGCGCGCGTCCGCCTCGTCGATAGCGCCCAGTATCAGGCGCGGTTGACCGAATTCGATTACGATATGATCCAGAACACCTGGTACGCATCGCTCTCTCCCGGCAACGAACAGCTCTTCCGCTGGTCGGAAAAAACGGCTGACGCAAAGGGCTCGTTCAATTTCGCCGGCGTCAGAAACCCAGCCGCCGACGCGATGATCGACGCCATGCTCGCCGCTAACACCGAAACGGATTTTGTCTCTTCCGTACGCGCATTGGATCGCGTCCTGCTGTCGGGCGACTACGTCGTGCCGCTGTTCTACACGCCGCGCCAATGGGTGCCCTATTGGGCGCGCCTCAAGCATCCCGACAAGACACCTCTTTTCGGCTATTCCGTCGACACATGGTGGACCGAGCCGAAATGACACCGTTAGACGGCACGCCCTTCAACATGGCGGAATACGCTATCGGTCGGGCCGCACGCAGCACGCCCGATAAAACGGCGCTGCTCGTCTACGATACCGCGACGCCCGAACGGCCGCAGGAAAGCTGGACGTTCGCCGAGATCGAAGACGCTATCCTGCGCCTCGCAGCAGGACTGGCAGAGCGCGGCCTAAAGCCCGGCGACCGGATCGCCATTCGCCTTGGTAACTCCAGCCAATCGGCGTTGCTGTTCTTTGCGGCGATGGCCGGCGGCTTCATCGCTCTCCCCTTGTCCGATCAGTTGACGGCAACGGAACTGAAATCGCTTCTCGAAGACAGCGGCGCCACGGCGATCGCAACATCGTCGCCGCTCACCGATGACATCATGCCTGGCGCGATCGTCCTGACATCCGCTGACGTCGCTTTACTGATGCGCGGACCGACGCGCGCCGACTACGCACCGACCGCCGCCGACGATCCCGCATTCCTGATCTACACCTCCGGCACGACGTCGAAACCCAAGGGTGTGCTGCACGCACAGCGCTCCGCTCTCGGCCGCCGCCCGATGTATCAGGGCTGGTATGGCATCACGCCCGATGACCGCATGCTGCACGCAGGTGCCTTCAACTGGACGTTCACGCTTGGCGTCGGCTTGACCGACCCGTGGGCGAACGGCGCAACGGCCATTGTCTGTACCGGCGATAAGGCGCCCGAGCTTTGGCCAGCCCTTATAGCTTCAACCGGCGCGACGCTGTTCGCCGCCGTGCCCGGCGTCTATCGCCAAATTCTGAAATACGCGCGCCCCGAACGCGGCACCCTAGGCCAGCTTCGCCACGGACTGACGGCCGGCGAAACGCCGCCGCCCGGCTTGATCGAAGAATGGACCGCAACCACCGGCCTGCCGCTCTACGAAGCCCTCGGCATGAGCGAGATCTCGACGTACATCTCGACAGGTCCAGACGTGCCCTATCGCTCCGGTACCGTCGGCAAGCCGCAAGCTGGACGCCGCATCGCAATCCTTCCCGCGGACGGCGGTAATCAACCGTTGCCGACTGGCGACGAAGGCCTGATCGCCGTCCATCGCACCGATCCCGGCCTGATGCTCGGCTATTGGAACCGCCCAGACGAGGAAGCTGAAGTCATGCGCGGCGAATGGTTCGTCGGCGGCGATCTCGGTTCCATCGACGCCGATGGCTACGTCACGCATCTGGGCCGCGCCAACGAACTGATGAACGCGGGCGGCTATCGCGTCTCGCCGCTCGAAATCGAAGCCGCACTCGCAGCCTGCCCCGGCGTGGCCGAAGTCGCGTGTTCGGAACTCCGCACACGGAGCGATGTATCGATCATCGGCGCATTCGTCGTCGGCAACGATGCGGAGAAAATCGACGCCGACACCGTCAAAGCCTTCGCCTCCGAACGCCTCGCTGCCTACAAGGTGCCGAAAGAAATCGTCTTCGTCGACAAACTCCCCCGCACCGCCAACGGCAAGGTGCAGCGGAAGGCGCTCAAACTTCCGCTCTCCCCTCGGGGAGAGGGTTAGGGTGAGGGGGCGGCAAATGCCGTGCCCCATTCAGTCCCAAAGCAGTCACCGAGTGTCATCCTGGGCTTCATGCCGAGTATCCATCGTGCAATACGCTTACTGATGGATGGATCCTCGTGGCAAGCCCGAGGATGACTGTAACAAGGCGTCCCGCCATCCATTCCAAATAGCCGTCATCCCGGCGAAGGCCGGGATCCAGTCATGCCTCTGAATAACGGATGCGGATCGTTGTCTGGGTGCCGGCCTACGCCGGCATGACGAGGAGGAAAGATCCCGCATAAGGCAGGTTAAGCCGCCTTTTTGGTTTTCGCGGCGAGGTCGGCGAACTGCTGCACCAGCGCGCGCACGCCCTTGAGACGCAGCTCTGGCAAGTCCCAATCCGAGCGATAGACGAGCCGCTGATCGGGCTGCACCTTGAGAAGCCCGCGTGAATTCTGCACGAGCGAGATGAGTCCTTCGGGGTTCGCAAACCGCCCCTTGTAAAGCGTGATGACGGCGCCCTTGGGACCCGCATCGACCTTCGCAATTCCCGCCGTACGGCAAAGCCCTTTGATCTCCATGACGTCGAGCAAATGGCCGACTTCGTCCGGCAGCGGACCGAAGCGATCGACCAATTCCGCTGCGAACGCATCGATCTCGGAGCGCTTTTCGAAACTCGACAAACGCCGATAGAGACCGAGGCGAAGTTGTAGATCCGTGACGTAACTTTCCGGAATCATGATCGACGTACCGAGCTGGATCTCCGGGCTCCACTTGTCGTCCGCTTCGAGATCGCCGCCCTTCATCGCCGCGACCGCCTCCTCGAGCATCGACTGATAGAGCTCGAAGCCGACCTCGCGAATATGACCCGACTGCTCTTCGCCGAGCAGGTTGCCTGCGCCGCGAATATCTAGATCGTGCGATGCCAGCGAGAAGCCCGCGCCAAGCGTATCGAGCGATTGCAGAACCTTGAGCCGCTTCTCCGCGCCCTCGGTCAGCTTTTTATCGGGCGGCGTCGTGATGTACGCGTAAGCGCGCGTCTTGGAACGGCCGACGCGTCCGCGAAGCTGGTAAAGTTGCGCCAAGCCGAACATATCGGCGCGGTGCACGATCAGCGTATTCGCATTCGGCACGTCGAGACCGGACTCGACGATCGCCGTCGAAAGTAGAATGTCGTATTTGCCCTCATAGAACGCCGTCATGACGTCTTCGAGTTCGGTCGGCGACATCTGCCCCGTAGCGCGCGCAAACGCCAGATCGGGCACCGCTTCACGCAAGAATTCCGCGATGTCGTCGAGATCAGAAATGCGCGGCGCGACGTAGTACGTTTGGCCGCCACGGAAGCGTTCGCGTCTGAGCGCTTCCTTCAAAATCACCGGATCGAATGGCGAAATAAACGTGCGCACCGCGAGGCGGTCGACCGGCGGCGTCGTGATGAGCGAAAGTTCGCGCACGCCCGTCAGTGCAAGTTGCAGCGTGCGCGGGATCGGCGTCGCCGACAGCGTCAGCACGTGCACGTCCTCGCGCATCTTCTTTAGGCGTTCCTTGTGATTGACGCCGAAGTGCTGCTCCTCGTCGATGATGAGTAGTCCGAGCCGTGCGAAGTCGATGCCCTTGCCAAGCAGCGCATGCGTGCCCACAACGATGTCGACGTTGCCCGACTTCAGTCCCGCCTTCACCTCGGCGAGGTCCTTCGCACTGACCATGCGCGACGCCTGCGCGATCGTCACCGGCAAGCCCTGAAAGCGCTGCGCAAATGTGCGGTAGTGCTGCCGCGCCAGCAAGGTCGTCGGCACCACGACCGCAACCTGCAAACCGTTCATTGCAGCAGTAAACGCCGCGCGAATGGCGACTTCCGTTTTGCCGAAACCGACGTCGCCGCAAACAAGGCGGTCCATCGGCTTTCCTGACGCCATGTCGGCAAGAACGGCATCGATGCTCGCCGCCTGGTCTTCCGTCTCCTCGTAAGGAAAGCGCGCGACGAATTCATCGTAAGCGCCGGTCGGCGGAATGAGCACGGGTGCTTCCCGCATTGCCCGCATCGCTGCGATCTTGATAAGTTCGTTGGCAATCTCGCGCAGCCGCTTTTTGAGTTTGGCCTTGCGTGTCTGCCAGCCGACGCCGCCGAGACGGTCGAGCTGCGCGTCACCCTCGTCCGAGCCGTAGCGCGACAGCAGCTCGATGTTTTCGACGGGCAGGAACAGCTTGTCGCCACCCGCGTAATGCAGTTCCAGACAGTCGTGCGGCGCGCCGAGCGCGGTGATCGTCTGCAACCCATGAAAGCGACCGATACCGTGATCGCTGTGCACGACGAGATCGCCGACCGAAAGACTCGTCGCCTCGGTGAGAACGTCAGCGGCCTTTTTCGCCCGGCGGCGCTGCCGCACGAGCCGGTCGCCCAGAATGTCCTGCTCGGCGATGACGGCAAAGTCCGGCGTCTCGAAGCCTTCCTCAATGCCGAACACCGCGAACGCCGTCTCCTTGGGGCGCATCGCCTGCACGCCAGCGAAGTCGTCGACCTTCACGGTGTCCTTCAGGCCATGATCTTCAAGCAGAGTGATGAGCCGTTCGCGCGCGCCCGGCGTCCAGCATGCAAGGATGACGCGCCGGTTGTCGCCTTGAACGCGCCGGATATGCCCGACCGCCGCATCGAAGACGTTCGCGTCCGGATTGGCGCGCTCGGCCGCGAACGTGCGCCCGCGCTTGCCGTGCATCTGATAGACGTTCGTCGTGCCCGGATCGTCGAACGGCGTCAGGCGCGAAACGGTGCGCGCATCGAGCGCCGCCTTCCAGTCCTTGCCGTCGAGGAACATTTGATCGGGCGGCACCGGCTTGTACGGCGGCGCGCCGAAACGCTGGCCTTCGAGCGAGTCGACGCGCGCTTCATAGTGCTCACGGATCTGTTCGAAGCGCCGCTGCACCGCTTCATCGGCCAGATGATCGAAACTGATGCCGACACCCGGGAGGTAATCAAACAGCGTCTCGAGGTTCGGATGAAACAGGGGCAGCCAGTGCTCCTGGCCGACATAGCGGCGCCCGCTGCTGACCGCTTCGTACAGCGGATCGTCGCCCGTGTTGCCGCCGAACAGCGCGACGTAGCGCGTGCGGAACAGCGCCGTCGCCGCTTCGCCGAACGCCACTTCGCTGACCGGCATCAGCGAGAATTTCGGCACCGGCTTCTGCGAGCGCTGCGTCTCGGGATCGAACGCCTTGATGGTCTCCAGCTGGTCGCCGAAGAAATCGAGCCGGATCGGCAGGCTGCGTCCCGGCGGATAAAGATCGACGATGCCGCCACGTTGCGCGTATTCGCCGGGCTCCATCACCGTGCTCGAACGGTCGTAACCGTAGGACTCCAGCCGCCGGATCAGATCGGCCGGATCGAGCCGCTGCCCCGGCGCAATCGTCTTCACCGCGCCGCGAATGAAGCTGCGCGGCGGTACACGCTGCAAAATCGAATTGACGGTCGTCAGCACCAGCGTCGGCTTTTTGCGGCCCCCAACCGCGAGCTTGCCGAGCGCCGTGATGCGCTTCGAGACGATCTCCGGATTGGGGCTCGTGCGGTCGTAGGGCACCGTATCCCACGACGGAAACGGCACGATTGCAACGTCGGGCGCGAAGAACGCCACCGCCGCCTGCAGCTCGTCGAGCCGCCGGTCGTCGCGCGCCACGTGCAGATGAATGCCCGGCAGATCGCCCGAGCGCGCGGCCTTCGTCACGTCCGCGATGACGCGGCCGTCGAAGCCTTCCGGAACGCCTGAAAAGATTGCGCGTGAATTTTGAACGTCTGTCGTCATCAACTCGTCTTAGCTCGCCGCGGCGCTCAGGCCATGAAAGGCGCGAATGTCATTCACAAGATCTTCGAACTCGATGCCCGCAAAACCCTCGCCCGAGAAGATCCATTGCTGCAGCGCCGGATCGGGAATAGTCAGAAACCGCTCGAAGCGCGCGATCTCGTCGCCAGAATAGCCCGGCAGCCGGTCATCGGCATAACGTCCGACAAGGACGTCCATTTCCTTCGTGCCGCGGTGATGCGCGCGGTACGACGCCCGCCGCCTGCGCGTTTCAAGTTCGTCGGTCATATGCAGCTCAGGTTGCATGGCAATGGTATAAAGCGCTGCCGGCAGCTTGACGGAGTGCCGGCCGGCCGTCACGGTGCGTCATTCGCGAAGGGCTCGTATAGCGCCCGCAGCTTGGCTCGCCTAGCGCGGCGGACGATGCTTATTGCCGCGACCTTAGGGCGCGGCCGCGAATTCGAACAACCGCAGGCCCCTTTCGACGATGCGACCAGCCCTCCTGAACCCGCTTTTCGCATCGGCACAGACGCTCGGCGGCATCGGCCCCCGCCTGATCCTGCTGCTGAAGAAGTGCCTGGCCCTGCCCCCCGGCATCAGCGAACCCAGGGTCATCGACGTACTGTGGCACATGCCGACCGGCGTCATCGACCGCCGCAGCCAGCCGCGCCTGACGGAGGCCATCCCCGGCACCATCGTCACCCTGGAACTCCGCGTGCTGAAACATAAGCCGTCGCCGCGCGGAAACACCAAGGCGCCCTACAAAGTGACCTGCGAGGACGAGACCGGTCGCATCGATCTGGTGTTCTTCCACGCCGAGCACAAGTTCATCGAGCGCCAGCTTCCCGTCGGCGAAATCCGTTTCGTCTCCGGACGTATCGAACGCTACGGCGAAAACCTACAGATGTCCCATCCCGATTACATCGTCTCGCCGGAAGCCCGCGACGAGATGCCGATGCTGGAGCCTGTCTATCCGCTCACCGCCGGCCTCTCCGGAAAGATCGCGTTGAAAGCCGCACGTCAGGCCGTCGATCGCGTCCCCGAATTTCCCGAATGGCAAGAGGCCCATTGGCTGAAGGCGCGCGACTGGCCGAACTTCAGGGACGCAATCTCCCGCGTCCATCGCCCCGGCGATGCGCAGGATGTTTCGAGCGGCGCAGCACCATGGCAGCGCCTCGCCTTCGACGAGCTTCTGGCCGGACAGCTCGCCTTCGCACTCGTCCGCCGCAACCTGAAGACCGAGCGCGGACGCCGGTTGTCGGGCAACGGCGAAATCCGCGCCAAAATCGCCGCCGCGCTTCCCTTCTCGCTGACCGGGTCACAGAAGAACGCGCTTGAAGAAATTTCGGCTGACCTCGCAGCTTCCCACCGCATGCTGCGTCTGCTGCAGGGTGACGTCGGCTCCGGCAAAACCGTCGTTGCGCTGATGACGATGGCGGTCGCAGTGGAAGCGGGCGCCCAGGCTGCGATGATGGCGCCGACGGAAGTTCTCGCCCGTCAGCATATCGACACCATCGCGCCGCTCGCTGACGCCGCCGGGCTGCGCCTTGCGCTTCTCACTGGCCGCGAAAAGGGCAAAGCCCGCGACGCGGTCATCTCGCGCTTGGCATCGGGCGAGATTGACATTCTCGTCGGCACGCACGCGCTGTTTCAATCCGATGTGATCTTCAAGGATCTCGCGGTTGCCGTCATCGACGAGCAGCATCGCTTCGGCGTCCACCAGCGCATGGCTTTGCAGTCGAAAGGCACGAATGGCGACACCAACGTCCTCGTCATGACCGCCACGCCCATTCCGCGCACACTGTTGATGACCCATTACGGCGACCTCGACGTCTCGAAGCTCACCGAGAAGCCTGCCGGACGCAAACCCGTCGTCACCAAGGCCGCGCCGCTCGAACTGCTCGAACGTCTGATCGACCGCATCCGCGTACAGCTTGAGGAAGGCGCGCAGGTCTATTGGGTCTGCCCGCTGATCGAAAGCTCCGAGCTGACCGATCTCGCCGCAGCGGAAGAACGCTATGCCTATCTCCGCCAACTCTTCGGCGACACGGTGGGCTTGCTCCACGGCGGCATGAGCGGAAAAGAGAAAGACGAGACGATGGCCGCGTTCGCCGCGAACCGGCTCAAAATTCTCGTCGCAACTACCGTTATCGAAGTCGGCGTCAACGTGCCGAACGCCAACATCATGGTGATCGAGCATGCCGAGCGCTTCGGCCTCGCCCAGTTGCACCAGTTGCGCGGACGCGTCGGCCGCGGTGCGCGGGAATCCTTCTGCATGCTGCTTTATAAATCGCCGCTCGGCGAGACCGCCGAAGCACGCCTCAAGATGATGGAAGAAACCGAAGACGGTTTCAAAATCGCGGAAAAGGATTTGGAGCTGCGCGGCGGCGGCGAAATTCTCGGTGCGCGCCAAAGCGGTGACCCGGGATTCCGTATCGCCGATGTTCCAGGACGCGATGCCCTCCTCGAAGCGGCACGCGACGACGCGGTGCTGATACTCGAAAAAGACCCGAACCTCGTCTCGCCGCGTGGCCAAGCGCTGCGCACGCTGCTCTACCTCTTCGAATGCGACGAAGCCGTCCGACTGTTTCGTGCTGCCTAGATCGGCCGAAGACACCCAAGCGCTCACCGCGTCCGAACGTTCAAGATCGTCATCAAAATTCCCCTCCCCCTTGCGGGGAGGGGTTAGGGGTGGGGGCTATCGGCTCTTGATCGCAGCCCCCCACCCGGCGCTTTGCGCCACCCTCCCCGCAAGGGGGAGGGTTAATCGGATATCTAAGCAGCCGGCTTGTCGCCACCGCGCCGGAAGCGTGATTTTTTCTTCGCGGCAGCCTCAGCAAGAAGCTTGAGCTTTTCCTGCTCGGTATTCGGCATGACGATGCCGCCCGATAGAATGATCTTGGCCGCTTCCTCGACCGTCATGTTCAGGAACACCACGTTCGAGCGCGGCACAAAACAGATGAAGCCCGTCGGCGGCACGATGCCGGTCGGCATGAAGACGGTCAACAGATCGCCCTCACCGCCGGGTTGCACGTCCTTGATCTCGCCGGTCGTCTCGCCCGTCACGAACACGAGGCTCCAGATCTCCTTCGAGGGGAATTCGATCATCCCCACCTTCTGAAAGCTTTGGCTCGGACCCGTCGTCGAGATCACGCTCTCAAAGATCTGCTTAAGCGCGCCGTAAACGTTACGGACGATCGGCGTGCGCGACATCATCAGTTCGCCGGAAGACACCAGCGCACGGCCGAGAAGGTTTGCAGCGAGCGCGCCGATGAGTGTCAAACCGAAAACGGCGATGACCAGCCCGAAGCCCGGAACCGGAAATGGCAAATAGGTGTCGGGATTGAACCAAGTCGGCAAGAGCGGCTTGATCCAGGCGTCGATCCAATGGATCACGCCCCACATCAGCCAAAGCGTAATGGTGACGGGGCCGACGATGACGAGGCCCGTCAGGAACGCGTTGCGAAAACGCGAGCCGAGCCGCCAGCCTGTTTTTCCGCTGTCGCTCGCAAGGCGCTTGAGGCCCGCTGTCAATTGCGCGTCGGACGGCGTAACGCCCATCACGCGACGGACATCGTGCTCAGGATCAACCGGGGGAGGAACCATTCTCTCCTACTCGAGCATCAAACCCGACGGAGGGACGGGCATCCCTCAGTTTGTCACGACCAGACAGTCAAGGCCACTGCTTCTGAGTTTGTTGCAGAGGCTTCGCGGCTCGGCTTGCGAAGCATAGCCGCCGATACGGACCCGATAGAAGGTGCCCATGCTGCCAATCACTGCGGAATCGACGACCGGCCGATGATTGCCAAGCTCCGCGCCGTGCTCCGCCATGAGCTTCTGAGCCAACGCATCGGCCTGAGCCTTCGAGCGCAGCGCCGCGATATGGATCTTGAACTTGCCCTTCGTCACGACAGGAGCAACAGGTTGCGCTTCTCGCGAATAGGATGCCTTCTCGGCGCGGATCACGTCATGTTGGCCGTGGTTTGCAACAGTCGTCGCACTGCTCCAGCTTGATGTCTCGGGCGCAACCGCAACGGTCGATGCCGTCGTCACGCCAGCCGGTGGCGGTGCTGCGGGCGCTGGCGCTGGCGTTGACGAGCCGCCGCCGCTGAATATGTTTGAGAAGAAACCGGACACATTGCCCGGAATGGCGGTGACCGTCTGAGTGAATGACGATCCTGTGCTTGGCGCTGCTGCGACAGGCGCGGGCTCCGGTTGTGACTGCGGCGCGGACGACTGTCCCCAGCCGAAGAAGCCCGCAATGCCCGATGACGCAGGCTTTGCCGGGGTCCCGGCGATATTGCCAGCAGCTGCAGACTGAAGTGTCGTTTCGCCGTTGACGGGCGAAGGTGTGCTCTCAGCCGACGCCGCGTCCGTATTGGCGGCTGCCTTCTGGGCATTGGCGGCCTCGGCGACGGCCGCGGCCGACAGCCCTGCGGAACCGGCGTTCGGTCCTGGCGCTGCATTCGCAGTCACATTCGACGCCGGTGCTGAAGCGACGGCAGGTGTGCCGATAACGCGCTGGTCGGGTCGGCTGCCGGTATCCGAAAGGCCGGCCATGCTGTAGGCCTCTGACCGCTCGGCCATCGCCGACTTCTGCTCATCGGGGCTCAATCCGTTTTTCAGCCAGATCGCGCTTGTGAGATCGGAAATCGCCAGACCTGCTTGATTGTCCTTTTTGTAGGCCCGGCCGCGTGTGAACATTGCCTTGGCCAATTCCGGCGACGACAGCTTGCCGGATTTAATCGCCACCGATAGCTGTTCGATCGACGGCTTGAATTTCCCGGCGGCATAAGCCTTGAGGCCGGCATCATAGGCTTTTTTGGCCGCTTCGGTCTCGGCAGCCTTCTGAGCGGCATCGCCACCCGCACCAGCCTGCGGACCTTGCGCCGACGGACCTGCAGGCCCGCTCGCTGCTTTTGCCTTACGCGCCTCGCCGATAGACGGCCAAACCGCAAGGGTGCTTGCAAATACGCACGCCACAGTAGCAGCGAGCGCCGCCTGGCGCGCGAGCACTTGGAATTGCGTCATCTCCCGTACCTTCCCCAATGGTCACGTTCTGAAGTGGCGTAACCCTCCCTTCGCGCTGATAATTGAACCAGCGGAACGAGGCGAATTAAGGGCCCCCACCCCCAATGCGCCGGCTTTGGGCTACTCCACCGTAACTGACTTCGCCAGATTCCTGGGTTGGTCAACGTCGGTCCCCATCAGCACCGCCGTCTGATAGGCGATGAGCTGAGTAGGAACAGCATAGATCATTGGCGCGACAAATGGGTCAACCTTTGGCATCGGGATATGCCCGGCAAGTTTACATCCGGCCTTATCCGGATCGGCATCCGAAATCAGGACGACCTGCCCGCCCCGCGCCGCAACCTCCTGAAGGTTCGAAACCGTTTTTTCGAACAGTTCGTCCTCCGGTGCCACCACGACGACCGGCACGCTTTCGTCGATCAGCGCGATGGGACCGTGCTTCAGCTCACCAGCGGCGTAGCCCTCGGCGTGGATGTAAGAAATTTCCTTGAGTTTCAACGCGCCTTCGAGGGCGATGGGGAAGCTCGACCCACGCCCCAGGTACAGCACATCGTCCGCTTTTGCCAGTTCGTGAGCGACGGCCAGGTAGGCCTCATCGCTCCTCAGAATGGACGCCACATGCCGGGGCACTTCCATCAAAGATTTGATGAGAGATGCCTCCTGCTCAGCCGTGATCGTGTTCCGCGCCCGGGCGATCGCAATTGCGAGACAAGCCAGAACCGAAAGCTGGCAAGTGAACGCTTTTGTCGACGCAACCCCGATTTCCGGCCCTGCCAGCGTCGGCAACGCGGCATGTGATTCGCGCGCGATCGTCGACGTCCGGACGTTCACGATGGACGCAATACGTTGGCCATTGGCCTTCGCGTACCGAAGCGTCGCGAGCGTATCAGCCGTCTCGCCGGATTGAGAAACGAAGACCGCCAGGCCGTTTTCCGGCAGCGGCGCCTCGCGATAACGCATTTCGGACGCGACATCGATATCGACCGGGACGCGCGCGAACCGCTCGATCCAGTATTTTGCGACGAGCCCGGCATAATAGGCCGTGCCGCACGCCGAGATCGTAACCCGGCTGATCGTCGATAGATCGACGCCGAGATCGGGAAAACGAACGCGCCCAGCCGTCATGTCGAGGTAATTCGCCAGCGTGTGCGAAATCACCTCCGGCTGCTCGTGAATTTCCTTCGCCATGAAATGGCGATAGTTGCCCTTGTCGATCAACAGAGAACTCGCAACGGCTTTGACGAGCGGCCGCTCAACGCGGACACCGTCGATATTGAAGATCTCGGCGCCCGAACGGCGCAGAACAGCCCAGTCGCCTTCCTCAAGATAAGTGATTGCATCCGTGAACGGTGCAAGGGCGATGGCGTCCGAACCGAGATACATTTCGCCGGAACCGTGCCCGATTGCGAGCGGCGAACCCTTTCGCGCCGCGATCATCAGATCCTCTTCGCCCGCGAAAATGATGCCGAGCGCAAAAGCCCCCTGCAAATGCTGCAAAGCATTGCGGACGGCCTCGATGGGCTTCGCACCTCGATCCATCTCTTCCGTGATGAGATGAACGACGGCTTCGGTGTCCGTGTCGGTCTCGAACTTGTGGCCCTTCGCCTCAAGCTGCGTCCGCAGCTCGCGGAAATTCTCGATGATGCCGTTATGGACGACAGACACTTTGCCCGTCATGTGCGGATGCGCATTGCGCTCCGTCGGACGTCCATGCGTCGCCCAGCGCGTATGGCCAATGCCTGTGCGACCCCCCAACGGCTCAGAGATCAGCCGCTTTTCGAGATTGCGAAGTTTGCCCTCGGCACGCCGGCGCTCAATACCTGTGCCTTCGACCGTCGCGATGCCGGCCGAATCATATCCACGGTATTCGAGCCGCCGCAGGGCATCGACCAGATTGGTCGAAACCGACGATTTCCCGAGAATTCCGACGATCCCACACATTGGACCGGTCCCCCGAATGCGCTTCCCCGTATCCGACGATGAAGCCGGTTAAGGACGTTCTCAAATCACAGTATATTTCAAAGCGTCGCACCTGACGAACGCACGCAAATTCCGAAACTGGTTAACAGTTACTTTTTTTGCGCTGCTTTGCGACGGGACATCATGATGCGGAATTTCTCTGCCCACCCCGGTCGCTCCTCCTGCACGTTCCGCTCCAGCGCCAGCGCGCCGGGGCTGACATCCTTGGTGATGACACTTCCTGAACCGATGTAGGCGCCCTTCCCGATCTTTACCGGCGCCACAAGCGACGAATTCGACCCAACGAACGCTTCCTCTCCGATCTCCGTCAGCTGCTTGTTAAAGCCATCGTAGTTGCAGAAGATCGTGCCTGCGCCGATGTTCGCCCCCGCGCCGACGCTACCATCGCCCAGATAAGAGAGATGATTTGCTTTGGCTCCTGCCCCGAGCGTCACATTCTTGACCTCGACGAAATTGCCGATGTGAACATTCTCACCGAGACGTGCTCCCGGCCTCAGCCGTGCGAATGGGCCAAGTCTGGCACCCTTGCCGACGACTGCCCCTTCGACATGGCAAAACCCCAGTATTTCGGCACCTTCTTCGACAGTGACGCCTGGCCCAAATATGACATTCGGCTCAATCCTGACGTCGCCCGCGATCCTGGTGTCGAAACTCAGCCAAACCGTCTCCGGCGCAATCATCGTCACGCCGTCGCGCATGAACTTCGAACGCATACGCCGCTGCCATATCGCTTCAGCCTGCGCGAGTTGCTCTCGGCTATTGACGCCAACGACATCGTGCTCGTCGCATACGACAACCGTCGCACGCACACCGGCCTCGCGACCGACCGCCACGGCGTCTGTGAGATAGAATTCGCCCTTCGCATTGTCGCAGCCGATGCGCGCCAGCAGACCGGCAAGATCCGGCACTCGAAAGGCCATGACACCTGAGTTGCAGAGATCGATATTTCGCTCCGCATCGCTCGCGTCCTTCTCCTCACGGATCGCTGTCAATGCGCCAGTATCGTCGAGCAGCAACCGGCCGTAGCCCGTGGGGTCCTTCGGTCGAAAGCCCAGCACCGAAATCCCAGCACCACCATCCAGAGCATCGCGCATCTCGGCGATCACTTCCGGCCGGACGAGCGGCGTATCGGCAAACAGCACGATAACGTCGAGGCCTTTGCTATCCAGAAACGCAGGTTTGGCCGCCAGCACAGCATCCGCCGTCCCGCGTTGGTTCGCCTGCTCGAATATCTGAACATCCGGGACGAGCCGTTTCGCTTCTGCAGCAACGGCCTCAGCACCGAGAGCTACCACGACAGCAAATCTGCCGCCGGTCGAGGACGCCGTTCCAAGAACGTGCGCCAACATCGACTGCCCGGCAATCTTGTGAAGCACCTTTGGCAGCGACGACTTCATCCGTGTGCCCTTGCCAGCGGCAAGCACGACATAGAGACAGGGCCGGGGACTCATGGATGACCTTGCGTTTCAACTACAGCCTGGGTCTGAACGCGAACGCCAAGATGCCCGCGCGCACAGCCCGCTCCTGCCATACCGCCTGCCCTCCATGCGCTGCAAGGCCTGCATCCGCAACCGCTTCAGTCGCCTTGGAAAGATGGCTTGACCAAATGCCGCCACAGCCGCTTTGCCGTGGTTTTACTGACGGATAGCCGATCTGCAGCATCTCGGCCTTCGTCCACAGCTTCGCGCATGTTTCCCCCGCCATGCCATTGCGGCAGCCGCAAGGCCGAACCAACCTCATCCACGTAGTGAAAATGATTCGGGGAAGCTCCGGCCACACGGAGCACCCGCAAGGCAGTAGGACGACACACGCCATGACGAAGCCCGCAACCGATAAGCCGATGCGCCCGAAAGCCAACGCTTCGCCCTATTCGGCCGCTTGGGCCGTACTCGGTGTTGCAGGCCTCGGATATCTTGGCATCGCTTTTTTTGCGCCGCAGCTCCTTCCCGATCTGTCGCATGGCCGTCAGCACGCAGCCGAGACGACCGTCATGAAGGTCTCCGCGGACGTCGAGACCCTGAAAGCGTCGCTGAGCAAGATCGAAAGCGATATTTCGATGGTCAAAGCCGATGTCGCGACGCAAGCGACCCACACCGAGCAACTGAGTTCGCAAGTGGCAGCGCTTGACGACAAGATCCGCGTTGCCCAGGCGCCGGCTGTCACGACCACCGCATCGGCCGACCAGCCCACAGGCACGGACGCCGCCCCGGTCGATGACGCAGATGGCGGCCCTGCTCCGCCGAAGATCATCAACTCGACGCCACGCGTCGGCGCGCCGATCGAAACCGGCAGCGTTGATAAGAAGTCCGCAAACAAGCCGATTTCGTTCGGTCCGGCCGTCGTGAAACCGGCACCGCACCCCTACGGCATCCAGATCGCAACCGATCCTTCGATCGACGGTCTACGGATCACTTGGGGAGCTCTGTCGCAAATTCACCCCGAGCAGCTCAGCCAATTGAAAGCCCGCTATGCCGACGTTGGTACCGCGGGCAATCCGAATTACGGTTTGATTGCCGGACCGGTAAAGTCGAAGGCTGAAGCACGTAAGCTCTGCAAAGAGCTTCTGGCACAATCGATCAGCTGCAAGGTCAGCGATTATCGCGGCAACGTGCTCTAAAACTCGTCTACAAGAAAGCGGCGGGCTTTCTCTATTTGGTTGCCCGCACACAAAAAAAGGGGCCGTCCGGGACGGCCCTTTTTCATGCGCTCGGCGAGTTACGGGCTGGCCGTGTTGAACGTATCGCACGCATCCATGCGACCCGACTCCAGACCGGCTTTGAACCAGTGGACGCGCTGTGCTGCCGTGCCGTGCGTGAATGCATCGGGCACGACGCGACCCGTCATCCGTTTCTGGATCATATCATCACCGATCTGAGACGCAGCGTTGAGCGCCTCTTCGACGTCGCCCGGCTGTAATCGCTTCTTCATCTGATCGTTGAGATTGGCCCACACACCGGCCAGGCAGTCCGCTTGCAGTTCGGTCCGAACCTGAATCTGGTTGGCCGTCGCTTCGTCGCCTGCGCGCTCCTTCAGCTCCTGCACCTTCTGCAAAATGCCGAGCTGGTTCTGGACGTGGTGACCAACCTCGTGCGCGATGACGTAAGCCTGCGCAAAATCTCCGGCCACGTTGAAGCGGCGCTTCAGCTCATCATAGAACGCAAGGTCGATGTAGACCTTCTGATCGAGCGGGCAATAGAACGGTCCCATCGCCGTCTGGCCGACGCCACACTGCGTGCGCGTGGCACCATTATAAATGACCAGCTTGGGATCGGGATAATTGCGGCCGAAGCTCTTGAACACCGACGTCCAGACATCCTCGGTATCGGCCAGAACCTTGCCGATAAACTCCTTCTCGGCATCGTCGTTGTTGGCTGTCTTCGACTGCGATCCCGGTAAACCCGGAATGTTCGACGGCGAACGATCGGGCCGCTCTGTCGTCTGCGGCAGTCGCGGCATCTGAATCTGGCTATTCGGTCCAAGCAGAACGTCGAGCGGGTTGATGCCGAAGAACAGCATCACCGCACCGATGATCAGCAGCGTCGTGATGCTGAACCCACCGCGGCCGATCGGAATTTGAATGCCATTGCCGCCCGGAAACTGAAAACCGCCACCGCCGCCGTCTTGACCGCGACGGTCCTCGATATTGCTGCTTTCCCGGTCGTTTTGATCGTAGCGCATCGCGGACCTTCATCATGACAATTGCATTACGATCCGGCAGCCGAATATCAGCGCAGAGCGCAATACTTTGCACCCATACTGCACGGGGAAATAGCCTTTACAAGGGCCTCCTTGGCGGCCCCGGCCGCGCCGTGCGACTAGGATTGCGGTTCCTCGCCGCGAACACGCTTCGTCTTCGAAACACCGGGCAGCGCCAGTAGTTCTGGCATTGCAGCAAGGCCTTTTGTCTTCGCCAGCGGCCGCAGAAGCCCGCGAACGGCGCGTGAGGCAGCGACCGTTCCCTGATCTGCATATGCCTCGTGATTGCGCTCGATCTCTGCAAGATCGTAGCGATAGTTGACCATCAGGCCGTGCGCCTCACGCAGCCCCTTTTCGGATGTATCGCCCAGCCAGTTCAGCCGTTCGAGCCGCGCGCCGTTTCCGAGATGAAAGCGCGCAACCTGATCGACGGGGCGTTCATCGCTCGAGCGCGCAGAGAGATAATAATAGGCGGCAAGCCCCATCAGCGCCGACTTCAGTTCGTCCGTGCCGGGTGCATCCTTGACGGCATCCTCGACCCAGCGCGGATCGCGCAGGCGCGTGAGCGCCTTGCGGTCCTCGGCGCTGACCGGCACGTCGCTGCCGCTTGCCAGCGCACGATCGACCCAACGCGCGAAACTCGGCGCCGGCGATAGCGTCACGAACGTCTTCAATGTCGAAACATCCCTCGCCAGGTCTTCGACCACCTGCTTCAGAAGGAAGTTGCCGAACGAGACGCCTTTGAGGCCCTCCTGGCAGTTTGAGATCGAATAGAACACCGCCGTCGTCGGTGGCGCATCATCGTCGGTTGAACGGCCGTCGAGCACGGTCGAGATCGCATCGGGCGTATCGCGCATCAGCGCGACTTCGACGAAGATCAGCGGCTCATCGACCAGCGCCGGATGAAAGAACGCAAAGCAACGCCGGTCCTTCGGATCGAGACGGCGGCGCAAGTCATCCCAGCCGCGAATTTCGTGCACCGCTTCGTATTGAATGATCTTTTCCAGGATCGCCGCGGGCGTTTGCCAGTCGATGCGGCGAAGCACGAGAAAGCCGCGGTTGAACCATGAGCCGAGCAGTCGTTCGAGATCGCGATCAACGGCAGCCAGCCCCTCGTCCGACTTGATATGACGAACAAGGTCAGCCCGCAGCGCCACAATTTCAGCCGTTGCTCCCGGCGCCAGGTTGAGCCGCCGGAAAAATTCCAGTCTCGGGCTGTAGGAGGCTCTCTGCAGCCGCCCGAGCGTTTTCTCCGATGGGTTGTCGAGGTAATTCCGCGCCGCTTCGGCGACGTCGGCGGCGTCAGGTTGCAGGTCCTCGGCGAGAAAATGATAGAACGCCAGCCGCTCTTCGCTGCTCGCCTTTTTGAGCTGATTGAGGAGCTGCCGCGCGATTGCAACGCCTGAGGCTTCGCCCCGTCCCGACATCAGCGCCCGCGACAGAACCTCGATCGATTCACCGGCGCTGTCGCGGAACAGCGCTTTCGGCAGCAGCGCCCGCCCCTGCTCGGCAACTGTGGCCATCAATTCCTGAAAGAACGAGACGTTGACGCGGTCTGCCATGGGTGTGGATCGGGCTCCTGTCGTTAACGTTTGCTTAACCGTATCGGTCGAGCATCCCGTCGTTGCTTGTATAGGGCATTTTCCCCATGACCGATCGCTTTTCAACCGGCTCACCGTCGTCGAGTCTCGGCGCGGCAAATAACGACACCGGCCGCGTGGCCTTTTGCGGTCCGTATGTGCTCTCCGCGATCACCGGCTACGGCATTTCGAAGATCGAAGATGTTATTCGCGAAGGTCGCGAGTTGCCTCCGCACCGCAAGCCGGTCGTGCGCGGAACCTATTCCGACGAGGTCGAAGCCGCGCTCGCCTATTTCGGTTACCGCATGGAGCTGAAAGAAAGCCACATGCACCGCGCCAGGAAAGAACGGCCGACGTTCTGGACGTGGATGCAAAAACCCAGAAGTGCCTGGGCCTATTACATTTTGGCCATTCACAAGGGTAAGGAAGGCCACTGGATTCTGGTGAAGGGCGTCAAGATGTGCGACACCTTCACCGAGGGCAAATGGACGTTCGTGGTCGACGGCCCCCATCGCGGCTGCCGGATCATGGAAATATTCGAAGTGCGCAAGGCCCACGACGCCTGACTTCCCTCCTGAACCGCCGGTTTCCTTCCATGAACGCCGCCTGAACCTACGCGTCAGGGCTTATTCAAACCTTTGAGCCTATGGTCCTTCCAACACTGGTTGTGGGGGACTTGGCAAAGGAGAAAGGCCGTGTCCGAATTTCTGCGTTCAGGCGCCATCATGCTGATGGCCGTCGCGGTAATGGCTGCAGGCGTTATCGTCTTTTTCTACGGTTGAGCCGCAGCACTTGATATGGCGCAAGACAGGCGCCCGAAACGTCTTGTCGCGACCTGCAAGTTACGCCACTTAAAGGGGGGCCTTTCCGGGCCCCTTTTTCATTGGCGACACGCGGCACCTCTTGGCTGATATCTCATATTCTCTCATCAAAGATGCGCAGGCGCGCCTGACCGATTACCTGACGCCGTCGATCCGGCTCGGCGTGACGGGCCTGTCCCGCGCCGGCAAGACGGTCTTCATTACGGCGCTCGTCCGTAATCTCGTCAGCGGCGGCCGCCTGCCCTTTTTCGCCGCCGACGCCGAGCACCGCATCGTCCGCGCCTACCTCGAACCCCAGCCCGACGACAGCATTCCGCGCTTCGACTATGAGGCGCATCTGGCGGACCTGCTCGCAACACCGCCGCGCTGGCCCGAAAGCACCAGGCGCATCTCGGAGTTGCGCGTCACCATCGAATACCGCTCGGCTTACGCTCTTAAGCGCCTCGCCGGATATTCGAAGCTGCACGTCGATATCGTCGATTACCCCGGCGAATGGCTGATCGACCTGCCGATGCTGGAGCAGGACTTCCGCGCTTTCTCGGCTGGTGCCCTGGCACTCGCGCGTTCGCCGTCGCGCGCCGAGTATGCCAAGCCGTTTCTGGATTTTCTCGCCGGCACCGATCCGGCCGCCGCCGAAGACGAGCAGATCGCCATCACCGGCGCAAAGCTCTTCACGGCTTACCTGCGCGCCATGCGCGACAGCGGCGCCCAATCGACACTCGCCCCCGGCCGCTTCCTGCTGCCGGGCGAACTCGACGGCTCACCCCTGCTGACGTTCTTTCCGATGCCGCTGACGTCTGAAGAACGCCCGCCCCGTGGCTCTCTCGCCGCGATGATGATGCGCCGCTTCGAGAGCTATAAATCATCTGTCGTCAAACCGTTCTTCAATGATCACTTCGCCCGGCTCGACCGCCAGATCGTGCTGGTCGATGTGCTGACAGCGCTGCATCGCGGAGCCGACGCCGTCGGCGATCTCGAACGCGCTATGACCGATATTTTGCGCGCGTTCCGCCCAGGCGCCAACTCGTGGCTTTCGATGTTCCTCGGACGGCGTATCGACCGCGTCCTGTTCGCGGCGACAAAGGCCGACCACCTGCCCGCCTCCAGTCACGACCGGCTCGAAGCCATCCTGAAAGAAATCGTCGACGAAGCAGTGAAGCGCGCCCAGACCGAAGGTGCGGGCGTTCATGCGCTTGCGTTGTCAGCCCTGCGCGCCACCCGCGAAGCAACCGCCAAGCAAGGCGGCGAAAGCCTACCCTGTCTGCGCGGCACACCGATCAAAGGCGAACGCATCGGCACCGTGACGTTCGACGGAACGGCCGAAGCCGCAATCTTTCCGGGCGACCTTCCCGCCGACCCGGCCGCTGCGCTGAACGCGGCGCGCCACGCAAAATCGGCCTCTCTTGAACTCGTCCGCTTCGCACCGCCGAAGCTCATCGATACACTGCCCGACGGCAAACCAGCCGCATTCCCGCATATCCGGTTGGACCGCGCACTCGATTTCCTGATCTCGGACTATCTCTCATGAGCTTCGAGGACAACGCTCCGCCGCCGCGAAAACCCCGTGTCTTCAAGGCAGACGACATCACCGAAGATACGGACTTCACCGCCGACGACATTCGCGACGGCGGCGCCGTGACGTCGCGGCGTTCGGACGTTCCCGCGCGGCGTTTGTCGGTCAACGATATCAATCGTGGCTTCCGCTTCGGCAGCGTCATGCTTTCGGCAATGGCGGCGCTAGCATCGATTGCGGCAGGACTCTGGTTCACGCGCTTCGTTTCCATCGCGCTCGAACGCCAGGACTGGATCGGCTGGGTCGCCTTCGGCCTCATGGTCATTATTGGACTGGCGTTGCTCGGCATCGTTCTGCGCGAACTCCTCGGGTTCCGCCGCCTTGCACGCCTCGCAAAACTGCGTTCCCTCGTCCGCGCGACGCTCGCCAAGCCCGATGTCGCGGCCGAACGCAAAGCCGTCTCTGCCTTGCTCGCCCATTACCGCGGCCGTCCCGATCTTTCCTGGGGTTTGGCGCGGGTCAAAGACCATTCCGGCGATGTTCTAGAGCCCGGCGAATTGCTTCGCCTATCGGATCGCGAGCTGCTGCGTCCGCTCGACGGCGAAGCCCGCAAGGTCATCCTGGCATCCGCGAAACGCGTCGCAACCGTGACCGCGCTTTCTCCCATCATGGGGATTGCGATGGGCTACGTGCTTGTCGAGAACGTTCGCATGTTCCGCGCGATCGCAAGTCTTTATGGCGGACGCCCGGGTCTTCTTGGCGCCCTCCGCCTCGGACGCAACGTCATCGGCCACATCATCGCGACCGGCGGCATCGCCATGACGGATGACTTGCTCGGCCAATTCGTCGGACAAGATGTGCTGCGGCGACTGTCGCGGCGTCTCGGCGAAGGCGCGTTCAATGGTGCGCTCACCTCACGCCTGGGCGTAGTTGCCGTCGAGGTGATCCGGCCGCTCCCCTACCTCGACTCCGAACCCCTACGCGTGCGCGAGATCTTCAACGAATTGGTCCGTTCGCTGCGTGGCGCTGACAAGCAGGCCGAAGGCTAGGCAAGAGCATCTGCGAGAGGACGGCTCGCTAGGCCGCTGCAGCGTCCGGCAGCGGACTGAGTGCGCCGGGCGTCGTCATCTTCCGTTCCCAATCGCGCGACCTGTGCCCGGCATCGACCAAAACCGGCGGCGGCCTGCGGTCTTCATTCGTCGCCAGCGCCCACCGCTCGATGGGACCGGCACGGCGTGACGTCAGCCAGCTTACCGGTCCTGCCAGAATGAGCCCGCCGATCACCGGCGACATCCAGGCGAGAAGCGCCGGGGAAACCGTGTATGTGATGGCCCCGACGATGCCGCCGATGGCCGTCTGCCAGCGCGCAAACCACATCGCATCGTCAAACGTGATCGCACCATCGTTGCGCTTCTGCGGCTTCCATCCGGAATCCCGTCCGGCGAGGATTTCGGCGGCGCCGACTGTCTGCGTCACCATGAAGATCGGCGCGATGAGCATCGAATAGACCGTCTCGATCAGCACCCCGATTGTCACCCGAATGGCGCCAAAGAAATTCCGCTCCTTGCGCATCTGCTTCCAGGCGAGCAGCAGGCCGAGGGCCTTAGGCAATAGAACAACGACCATCGTACCCATGAACAGACGCAACGCAGCGCCGGGATCGATCGTCGGCCAGATTGGAAACAACGTCTTGTCGTCGCGGAAGTAGCTCGGAATCATCTGCTGGCCTTGCAGCGCCAGCACGACACCGACGATGAGCGACATCGCCCAGACGCCCGAAATCAGATAGGAAGCCGCCCCCATGCCGAGATGCAGGCGGCCCATCGGCGTCAGCCCCGGCTGCGAAACGATGGCCAGATGCTGGAGGTTGCCCTGCGCCCAGCGCCGGTCGCGCGCCACCACATCGATGATGTTCGGCGGCATGCCTTCGTAAGACCCTTCGAGCGATGGCATCATGTGCACGCCATAGCCCGCGCGCTGCAGCAAAACCGCCTCGACGAAATCATGGCTCATGATGTGACCACCGAACGGCTTGCGCCCGGGAAGGTCAGGCAGCCCAGCCGCCGAGGCAAACGCCGCCGTGCGAATGATCGCGTTATGGCCCCAGTAGTTGCCCTGGTCGCGATGCCAGAACGCAATGCCCGCGGCTACCGCCGGACCGTAGGTGTTGCACGCGAATTGCTGCAGGCGCTGCAGAAGCGTCTCACCACCAACCAGACGCGGGACGGTCTGAATGAGGCCTGCCTTGGGATCGCCTTCCATCGCAGCGGCCAGCGAAACGAGCGTGCCGCCCGACATCACGCTGTCGCCATCGAGAATAATGAAAGACTCATAAGAGGCCCCGAAACGCTCGACCCAGTCGGAGATGTTTCCAGCCTTGCGCGCCGTGTTCTTCATCCGGCGGCGATAGTAAACCGACGCGATATCGTCGAGTTCGAGCGCAAGCGCCCGATAGACGGCCGCCTCTTTCGCGCCATCCTCGTCGCCACGCGTATCGGAAAGCACAAACACGTCGAAATTGTCATTGCGGCCGAGGTCTGCGAGTTCACGCACCATCGCTTCGATCGCACCCGCGATCCGCGCGGGGTCTTCGTGATAAACCGGAAACAGTAACGCCGTGCGCCCGGTCAGTGGCGACGACGGTGGCGGCGGCTCGATGGTATCGGGCTGCTCGCCGATGAACAGCGGCAGAAATCCCAACGCCGCGCTCAGGCTGCCGATGGCGATCCATCCGAACGCGATCGTCGACAGAATGAGAAAGAGAAACTGGACCGGCGTGATGACGACGAACGACAGGATGCTGAACAGCTCGTGCCCAAAGGCGGCGGTCAGCACTGCAGCGCCAGCAAAGATCGCCGTACGCGGCACCCAATATCCGCGCCGCCGAACTTCAGTGCTCGCGTGCGCCGGCGTGGAAAAATCCTGCGTCGGCATATCGAGCGGCGCCGTCGGCGGCAAATGCCGCCACGGTCCCGCGTCGGGCGATGTTTTGGAATACGATGTGACTTCCGGCATCTCGCCTATGAAGTTCTCGTTTACGGCTTTGTCCATCGATAGAGCCAGGTCTCCGAGACGGGTTGATCGCCTGCCTTCAGAACGCAACGAAGTTCGATGAGTTCATTGTCGCCCGTGGCCAGATTAAACGAGACACGAACGCCGGAGATTTCAGGATTTCGCTGGACATTGATGTTGGAAATTTGACCAGCGCTCGCAGACAAATCCACGGCTGGCAGATCCTTCGCGTCCTTGACCGACGGTCCTGCCAGATCGATGACGAAAACAATGATGCCTGGCTTTTTGCCATTTCCCACACGCGTCTTGACGACGCGGGCGCCGGCCCAGGCTTCCGGGACATCCCTGCCCCAGTAGATCTTGTAGTTAAAGAGATGCGGACCGCCAGCTGCCAATTGCTTTGATGGTTTCCAATAGGCGGCGATATTATCGTGAATCTCATCTTCGATGGGGATCTCGACAAGCTCGACGAACCCTTCCCCCCACGGACCTTCCGGCTCGACCCAGACCGAAGGCCGACGCTCGAAATGACTTTCGAGGTCTTCGTAGTTGTGGAAGTCGCGGTCGCGCTGCCAAAGCCCGAAGCCCTTCGGGTCCTTGTCCATGAAGGCGCTGAGTTGCAGGGTCTTCGGATTGTTTAACGGCCGCCACAGCCGCTCGCCGCCACCATTGATCATGGCGAGCCCTTCACTGTCGTGAACAGCGGGGCGAATGTCTTCGACCCGCCGCTGGCTCGACTGTCCATGGAAGAACATGCTCGTGAGCGGACCAATCCCGACATGGCTCAGGGCAACACGCGGATACAAAGTTGCCTCAACATCCATAACCGTCGTCTCTCCCGGCGAGATCGCAAACCGGTAGGCGCCGGTCGTCGACTGACTGTCGAGTAACGCATGGATGACCAGTTCGGTTGCGATCGGCTTCGGCCGTTCAATCCAAAAGCTACGGAAAAATGGGAACTCTTCGCCGCCAGGCTGCGCGGTATTGAGCGCCAGGCCGCGAGCCGATGCACCGTAGACCTGCCCACGGCCCACGGCTCGGAAGTAGCTCGCGCCTTGGAAGACCGTGTACTCATCGAAAGCGTCGGACCGGTTGATCGGCCCGTGGATACGAAACCCGGAAAATCCGAACGGCGCCGCATCGGGGCCCGGACCAATCAGCGGCCCAAACGAAAACAGCTTGTTGTCCGCAACCAGTCGAACCGCCTTACCGGCGTCGACGATCCACAGATCGACCGGAACGTCATAGAGCCAGCCCATGGCAAACGGCTGGATCTGGAAATCGAGATGATCCCCTTTCCAGATCGCCTTCTCCGGCCGGAAGCGGATATCGCGGTACTGGCTGTAGCTCAGCTTATTGAACGGCGGCGGCAGATCCATCGTCGGCTTGACGAACGGCTGGTCCGAAAGCCGCTTGGCCTCGGTTTTTACCGTCGTCGTTCCGAAGGTCGTCCCCTGCTGGCTCTGTTGTGGCGCCGGCGACGCCCCATCCGCATAGGCATCCGTTACAGCCAACGCCATCTTGGCGAGGCCCATGGCAAAAGTTCCTGCGACCGCCTTCTCAAGCAGTACCCGGCGATCGACGATTTTTCCTGTCATTTCCGATATCAGCCAAACCTCGAGGCGCGCACGTTCCAGCCGCAACGCTATCGCGAGACAGCACTGACGAACAGTCCACGACTGCTATCCACCGATTGTGGCAGATTTTCCACTCGCGAGACGTTGGCGTGTGACTTTCTCGTCAACGAATTATGAAGTTAGCAACCCGCCATTCGTTGCATTCTACCGGGCAAAACCACCAATAAAATCCCCTCGAAGGATTTTCCTCGTCAACCGTCTGCGGCCATAGGTTGCTCATACCCAGCCTTTGGCTACGGCAGTCCCAGACGTCAGACGCGGATGCCTACATCGGGAAAGCCCTCTGGTCGACGTCCCTGCTGGTCCGCAAGCAGGTCGATTTCCTCAGACAGTTTTTTTGTCACTGTCCACATCGCGTTGTTCGCGCTTCCGCCGATTTACGACCCTGCGGTGGTGGGCTTAAAGGTCCCCGCAGCCGGATCAGCCGAAGCTGGACTCGCTTTTTTGGGGTGGATAAACGGCAAAGCGCTCATCGACGTCAGCCTGCTTGCTCGACGCCATGCAGGACTGATTTCGCCACGCGTTCAGACGCACCGATCCCTTCCAGGGCCAGCGCAATGAACGCTTCGTGCTCGCGAGTTAGGCAACCCAGCCGGAAATGGTTGTCGTGACACACCTGTCGGCGCTTTTGGTAATAATCTCGGCCTTTGCATCTCGACGATGTCCTCAAAATCGGTCAAAGAATGGACATGCGGACGCCGTTTATCCACATGGCGACCACATGAATCACCAGTGATTTTTCCTTCCCCGCCGGCATGACGAGGAAGTCACTTCGTCCGAATTTAGGTCGGCCCGTGACCGCCGTGTGGCAGCATCAACGCTCGTGACTTTTCCGTCACAAATCCCCGCAATTCCACAGCGGAACGCCCGTCCACTATTCCCCGACCGAATCAGATCTGCTTAAAACATAACCCTGAGCGGTGATTCGGGGGGAAACCCGTTGGCCGCAAAGACGGGTTTGAGGACGGGTAAAATAACACCACGGAAAGAAGAGTGTTGGGCCGGGCGCTGGCGCTCCTGCCTGTCATTCCTCAAGTCGAAGCAGACGGGAGTAGTTCTATGAACAAGTACAGTCTGAGTGCCCTGGCGGCGGCAGGCCTGATTGCGGGCAGCCTGTCAACCGGCAGTGCATCGGCAGCTGATCTCGGGGGGAACTGCTGCGCAGACCTCGAGGAGCGCATCGCAGAATTGGAAGCGACGACGGCACGCAAGGGCAACCGCAAGGTCTCGCTCACCGTGTCGGGCTGGGTTGGACAGCAGGTTATGTGGTGGGACGACGGCTCTGAGTCGAACGCCTACGTCACAGACCTCGGCTCAACGCTCGGCAGTCACGTGAAGTTCACCGGCCAGGCGACGATCATGCCGGGCTGGACAGCGGGTTACGTTCTGCACATCGAAGCCATCGGCTCCGACAGCTTGACGACCAGCCAAAGCCAGCCTGACGGCAAGAACGCTCTGACCGGCACGTCTAACGGCGTCTCGACGCTGCAGTCGTTCTGGTTCATCAAGAGCGACCAGCTGGGTAAGGTCTCGGTCGGTAAGCAGTCCGACGCGGCTGACAACGCAGCAATCCTCGTTGACGGTTCGGGCTCGCTCGTCCCCGCCAACTGGGTGGCGTTCGACGTCAACAGCTTCGGCATCCGCACCAACAGCGGCGCTCTGTTCGGCCACTGGGGCGGCGACTACTGCCAGAGCGCAGGCGGCGCCTGGGGTGACTGCTTCGGCGTTCCGCGCAACGTCGTTCGTTACGACTCGCCGAGCTTCGGCGGCTTCTCGGTGTCCGCATCGTGGGGTGAAGACGACATCTGGGCCATCACCACGCGTTACGCCGGTGAATGGGCAGATTTCAAAGTTGCGGGCGTTGCGTCTTACGCTGAAAGCACCGACGAGGCCCTCAACGGCTTCTCGGGTGGTTTCGTGAATAACGCGACCCAGCGCTACTTCCAGGCTGGCGCATATGTCGAGCACATCCCGACGGGCCTGTTCGCATACGGTGCTTATGGCCACGACGACTATGACTTCGCTGGCTCGGGTCAGTCGGAGACGTGGTACGGCAAGGGCGGTATCCGCCAGCGCTGGACGCCGCTTGGCCACACGATCCTGTACGGCGAATACGAGAACATCAAAGGCTCGGGCGTCTTCTCCCAGTCGGAGAACCTGCTCGGTGGCCTCGATGCAACCCACGATCGCACGCAAGTCATCGGTGGTGGCGTTGTCCAGGAAATCGACTCGGCTGCCATGTCGATCTGGGTGAAGTACCGTCACCTCGATTACAGCGACAACAACGATCTCGGCATTGGCTACAAAGACTTCCAGTACGTTGGCATGGGCGCTTTGATCAACTTCTGATCCCCGGCCAAAGCCACAAAATCGAAATTGAAGGCCGCCCTCGCCGGGCGGCCTTTTTATTTGTGTGCATATGAATTCCCTGATGCGTGGAAAACCCACAGTGCGTCTTCCATGGCCCGCACAAAAATAATGCCTTCAAAAACAGCTATTTAGGCTAGTTTTCGAGCATCTGCCCAACAATCCGGCTAGTTGCCCCTGCGCCACATTGTCGGATTCGTCGCGGTCGTTTCGCAAACCGCAATTGTTGCCAACCCACGAATCACGGACTTTCCCGGCAAGCGGCGAAGTCACTTGGTAGGTGTTCCGCCGTGGATCGCTTTTGATGCGGCCGACAATACGGCGAACGCCAAGTACCGCGTCTACTACTAGAAGTGATTGAAGACGGGAGAAGGTAGAATGAGGAAGATGAGGGTAGGCGCTTTGGTCGCTGCAGGCGTCCTCGCTGGCGGTTTCGCCGCGACGAACGCTTCTGCGGCAGACTTGGGCGGCAACTGCTGCGCAGATCTAGAAGAGCGCATTGCAGAACTGGAAGCGACCACGGCGCGCAAGGGCAACCGCAAGGTCTCGCTCACGGTGTCGGGTTGGGTTGGCCAGCAGGTCATGTGGTGGGACGACGGCGCTGAGTCGAATGCCTACGTCACGGACTTGGGCTCCACGCTCGGCAGCCACGTGAAGTTCACCGGCCAGGCAACAATCCTGCCGGGCTGGACAGCGGGTTACGTTCTGCACATCGAAGCCATCGGCTCCGACAGCTTGACGACCAGCCAAAGCCAGCCTGATGGCGTTAACGCTCTGACCGGCACGCACAACGGCGTCTCGACGCTGCAGTCGTTCTGGTTCATCAAGAGCGACCAGCTGGGTAAGGTCTCGGTCGGTAAGCAGTCCGACGCAGCTGACAACTCAGCGATCTTGGTTGACGGTTCGGGCTCGCTCGTTCCTGCCAACTGGGTGGCGTTCGACGTCAACAGCTTCGGCATTCGCACCAACACTGGTGGCCTTTTTGGACACTGGGGCGGCGACTACTGCCAGAGCGCAGGCGGCGCCTGGGGTGACTGCTTCGGCGTTCCGCGCAACGTCGTTCGTTACGACTCGCCGACCTTTGGCGGCTTCTCGGTGTCCGCATCGTGGGGTGAAGACGACATCTGGGCCATCACCACGCGTTACGCCGGTGAATGGCATGACTTCAAGGTTGCTGCCGTTGCGTCTTACGCTGAAAGCACCGACGAGGCCCTCAACGGCTTCTCTGGTGGTTTCGTGAACAACGCGACCCAGCAGTACTTCCAGGCTGGCGCATATGTCGAACACATCCCGACGGGCCTGTTCGCATACGGTGCTTATGGCCACGACACCTACGACTTCAGCGGCTCTGGCCAGTCTGAGACCTACTACCTGAAGGGCGGTATCCGTCAACGTTGGGTTCCGCTCGGCCACACGGTGCTCTACGGCGAGTACGAGCACATCAAGGGCTCGGGTGTCTTCTCGCAGTCTGAGAACTTGGGCCTCCTCGGCGCGACCGAAGATACCACGAAGGTCTGGGGTCTCGGCGTGGTTCAGGAAATCGACGCGGCTGCCATGTCGATCTGGGTTAAGTATCGTCACCTCGACTATGACGATAACAACACCCAGGGTCTTGCCTACGACAACTTCGACTACGTCGGTATGGGCGCTCTGATCAACTTCTGATCTGAAGCCAGACGATCGAAATACGAGAAGCCGCCCCTTTGGGCGGCTTCTTTGCGTCAGAACGTGCTTGCGGCGCTCCGCTCATTGTCTCGACGCCCCAAAACACCTAGTTTCGCCCCATGTTCCAGGCCTTCTTCACCGAGCTGCGCACAGCCAAACTGCCGGTCACGCTCAAGGAATATCTGACCCTTCTCGATGCCGTACGCTCGGGCATCGCAGGCGGCCACGTCGAAGATTTCTATTATCTGGCGCGCGCCACGCTCATTAAGGACGAGCGCAATCTCGACCGCTTCGATCAGATCTTCGCCCATGTCTTCAAGGGCCTCGAAAGCCTGCCCGACGCCGCCGAAGCCGAGATTCCGGAAGAATGGCTACGCCGCGTGAGCACGCTTCACCTCTCAGAAGAAGACAAGAAGCGCATCGAAGCGCTCGGCGGCTGGGACAAGATCATGGAGGAGCTGAAGAAGCGCCTCGCCGAGCAGAAAGAACGCCACCAGGGCGGCAACAAATGGATCGGCACCGGCGGCACGTCGCCCTTTGGCGCGTATGGCTACAATCCGGCTGGCGTCCGTATCGGCCAGAAGGAAAGCCGCCATCGCCGCGCGATCAAAGTCTGGGACAAGCGCGAGTTCAAGGACTTGGCCGGTACGGCGGAAATCGGCACACGCACGATCAAGGTTGCCCTACGCCGCTTGCGCCAGTTCGCCAGAACGGGCGCTGCGTCCGAACTGGACCTCGACGGCACCATCCGCGGCACCGCCGAAAAGGGCTACCTCGATATTCGCATGCGGGCCGAGCGGCATAACACCGTCAAGCTCCTCATGTTCTTCGACATCGGCGGCTCGATGGACGATCACATCAAGGAAGTCGAAGAACTGTTCTCAGCGGCCCGCTCGGAGTTCAAGCATCTCGAATACTATTACTTCCACAACTGCCTCTATGAAGGCGTCTGGAGGGATAACGCCCGTCGCTACACCAACAAGATCGACACTTGGCAGGTCCTGCACACTTATCCGGCCGACTACAAAGTGATCTTTATCGGCGATGCCTCGATGAACCCCTACGAGATCACCGTTGCCGGCGGCTCTGTCGAGCACATGAACGAAGAACCGGGTGCGGTCTGGTTGAAACGCGTTGCTGACATCTACAAGCACACGATCTGGCTCAATCCTGTGGATCCAAGCCACTGGGATTGGACACCCTCGATCGGCATCGTGAGCAAGCTGCTTGGCGGACGCATGTATCCGTTGACGCTCGACGGCCTTGACGCCGGTATGCGCGCCCTGATGCGCTGACGCCCCGTTTCGGCCCAACTCGTGGCCGATGACCCTTAAAGTTGTATTGCGACTCGTTTGTCTCAAACCGTGGGAAATGGCGCCTGGGCCATTGACCGGCTGCGGCGACTAGGCCATCTCAAATGCGATATCGGGGGTGGGGGGAACATTCCCAATGAGAAACGCCAAACTGATCCTGATTGTGGCCGCGACCGTAGCTCTCGGCGGCTGCGGCGCCTCGCTGCCGAAACTGCCGACCACCGGTTCGCTTCTGGGCGGCTCGAGCACGGCAAAAGAAAACCGCGACCCGAACGATCCCGTCGCCCGCGCCATGGGCGTCGCCGCGACCTCGGCCCGTGCCCTGAAATGCGGTTACAATTTCGACCCGGGCAAACTGAAGAGCCAATACCTCGCCTACGAAACGGCATCCGCACCCACGCTGGGCGAGAAATTATCCAACGTCTACGACACCGCATTCAACGGCGTGACGAAGGCGATCTCCGCGAAGGAGCAGGAAGAAGACTACTGCACGCCTGATCGCACGGCCCGGATTAAGGAAGCACTCAATCGCAATCTTGCCGGCGATTACACGCCTCCTCCCTCCGAAGCGCCAGAAGACAGCGGCGGCTTGTTCAGCGGCTTCGGAAACAGCGGCACCGGCGATGAAACCAGCGAGAAGATGAAGGAAGTCTTCCAGTAATACCGCAGTCACGCTTCTCGGAGCGCATGCGTGCAACAGATTCTATGGGCTGAAATCGCGATCAAGGGGACAACCGGCGTCGTACTGATCGTGGTCCCTCTCATCGCATTGGCTCTGGCCGGCATAGAGAAACCGAACTCCGGACTCTGGCCGCGGCTCACCGGCGCGCTGATACTCGCAGTCGCGGTCAGCATCTGGATCGGCCTCACGTATCCTGAAGCTCGCGGCTCCATCGGACCTGCCGCGCTAGTGCCGATCAATCTGATATCTGCAGCAATTCTGATTGCGGCGCTGGTCATGGGCGCCGCTGCCCCGACGCGCCGCGGCAAATTGATCGTCGCTGCCGGTGCCGTCGTCCTGCTTGCCCTTGGATTTCTGGAAATCGCCCACGCCTGAGCGTGGGCGGCAGCGAACGTTATTTCACGCCGAGCTTCTTCTGCAGGCTCGAAGACGACGTCGTATACTGGAACATCACCTTCTTGTCCGGATAGACGATCCGTTGTGCGGCCTGCGCCATCAGCGCCCCCTCGTGGAAGCCCGACAGAATGAGCTTCAGCTTGCCCGGATAGGTGTTGATATCACCGATGGCGAAGATGCCATGCTCGCTCGTCTCGAAACGCTCGGTATCTACGGGGATGAGATTCTCGTGAAGATTGAGGCCCCAATCCGCGACAGGGCCGAGCTTCATCGTCAGACCGAAGAACGGCAGCATGGCCGTGCAGGGAATTTTTTCGCTGCCTGAGGCTGTTTTTACTTCGAGCGCCGACAGCTGCCCGTCTGCCCCCTCGAGCGCAGTCACCTGCCCGATCATCAACCGGACGGACGCCTCTTCCACCATCTTGCGCATTTTTTCGACGGAATGAGGGGCTGCCCGGAATTCGTCGCGGCGATGGATCAGTGTTAGGCTCTTTGCGACTGGAGCAAGGTTGAGCGTCCAGTCGAGCGCGCTGTCGCCGCCACCGACGATGACGATATCCTTGCCGCGCATCGATTCAATCTTGCGCACCGAATAGAAGACCGACTTGCCTTCGAAGTCTTCGATGCCGTTGAGCGGCGGGCGCTTCGGCGTGAACGATCCGCCGCCGGCTGCAATCACGACGACCTTGGCAATGAATTCCGTGCCGGCATCCGTAATGAGGTGAAAGCGGCCGTCGGCGTGCTTCTTCAAGCCGTCGATACGCTCGCTGAAATGGAAGACTGGGTTGAACGGCTTGATTTGCTCCATCAGCCGTTCGGTCAATTCCTGTCCCGTCACGATAGGCAGCGCCGGGACATCATAGATCGGCTTTTCCGGATAGAGCTCGGCGCACTGACCGCCAGGCCGATCAAGAATATCGACAACATGCGCCTTGATATCGAGAAGGCCTAATTCGAACACGGCAAAGAGCCCACACGGACCTGCGCCGATGATAACGGCATCGGTCTCGATTGGAGCGCTCACTTCGGAAGAAGCGGATGCAATAGAAATCGTTTCGGCCATCACGATCGTCCGTTGAATGTCTTTGATCAGAACTGCTTTGCGGGCACGCGGACGACCAGACCGTCGATCGCATCGGAGATCTTGATCTGGCAAGACAAGCGGCTGCCCTCGCGCACGTCGAACGCGAAATCCAGCATGTCCTCTTCCATGTCGCTCGCTTTGCCGACCTTGTCGCGCCAAGCGTCGTCAACGTAGACATGACAGGTCGCACAGGCGCACGCGCCTCCGCATTCTGCCTCGATCCCAGCAATATCGTTGAGCTTCGCTGCTTCCATGACGGTCAGACCGTTTTCCGCTTCCACCGTCTGACTCTCGCCGTCAGGCTGGATGAACGTAATTTTCGTCATGGTTGCGCGTGTGTCCTTGAGGCTTGAATGGGCCGTTGAGAACGACCTCAGACGGATGGGGATCGTTGGTTAGCGGGCACACTTAATTGGACGCCGCTAGTATTTCAAGCCGAACGCGGGGGATGCGGCGGGAGGGCCACAGAAGATCGGCTCACCGCTAGGCTTTACACGCCGTTTCCTTGACGAAGGTACTGGCTTCGGCGGCGGCGGCCTCAAGTTTTGCGATCGCCTTGGACCAAGCACCGGTCTTCATGTTCGCCGGAAGCGTCTCCGCTTCCTGCGCCAGCGCAGCGATCCGCCACGCTCCAACAGCCCTGCTCGATCCCTTGAGGGCATGCGCCGCGATTTTCCAGTCCCGCTCAGTCTCTGCCGACCTCAGAGAGGCAATGGTTTCAGGCAGCTGCGCGAGGAAAAGCCCGAGAATTTCGGCCTCAAGAGCCTTGTCTCCAAGGGTATATCGCCTCAGATGAGCGAGATCGACCGGCACGTCGATCGGCCTGTCGCTTCTATCCGGGGTGTGCAGATCATACGATCGAGCCCGCGGAGCATCCATACGTCACACCTAAACCGATGGCGGTCAGAACGGCGCATTCCCGCCATCCCGGCCGCAACTTTTGGGGATAGAATAGTCGCAGAACCGCAATAACTCTGGGTAAATCGGACCGGAGTGTTTCGGCCAACGTCATAAACGGCTACTTAACCTACGACGTGAGGCCGCAGCCGCATCGGAGGAGCGCCTGCCGCCGCAATCCGGCCGTATTATCGGTCCCAATTCGCTAACCCCCTAAGATGCATAGACATTTCTTATGGTTACGCATGTCTTTCCATTTTGCGGGCAATTAAAACTCTTATAGGGTGCGAATGGGAGTTCCGGTGGCCTGAAGCGCACGGGCTTGTGCCGCGTACCGGATCGAGTGGGGGACATTGCGCAATGTCGCAAGATCAGATTGCGAAACTCATGGCTATTGCGGGCAGAACACCGCCCGTCGAACCGTCCCTGGACGGCATCCCTAGCGATGCGCAAACCGCGACAGACGCCAAGGAGCCTGCCTCAAGACCGGCGCCCTCCCTTCCCCCGCCGCTGCTTTCAATCGATGCCGCCCAGGCGCCAGCCGCGACAGCCGCAGCATTAGCTCTTCCCGCGCCGGCGCCGATGCCGCCGCCCGACAAAGAACAGCCAGCAGACGAACCCACGACCGAGCCGCCAGCCCGCCGCGTCGCGCGCCGCCGTCCGGCAGGACCCGTCCGTGGTAAAATCGCCGCCAACGACGACATCCCGAGCATCGGCGGCCTGATCTATGCGCTCGAACAGAAGCCGTCGAACAAGGTCTTTCGTTACGCCGCCATCGGCAGCGCCGTCTGGGCCGTCGTCGGACTGATCGTTGGCGCCTTGACGCTTGCACCCGGATGGCAGGCAGGCGAGCCCCTGTCGTCGCTCCTGCTGCATCCGACAACGTTCTACACCGCGACCGCCATCATCGCGCCGATCGCCATCATCTGGCTGTTAGCCCTTCTGTCGTGGCACATCGCATCGCTGGCACTTAAATCCGCGACGATGAGCGAAGTCGCCATTCGCCTCGCCGAGCCCGACCGCACGGCCGAACAATCGATTGCGAGCCTGGGCCAGGCAGTCCGCCGTCAGGTCTCGTTTATGAACGACGCCGTGTCCCGCGCCCTTGGTCGCGCCGGCGAGCTTGAAGCACTCGTGCACAATCACGTCGCCGAACTCGAACGCTCTTACGAGCACAACGAGCGCCGCATCCGCGAGCTGATCAACGAGCTCGGTGGCGAACGCCACGCGCTTCTCGACACTTCGACCAACGTCACCGAAACGCTGAAAACGCTCGGCACCGAAATTCCGACGCTGATCGAGAAGCTCTCGACACAACAGCTAACTCTCCGCGGCATCATCGCCAACGCCGGCGAAAACCTCGCCAACCTTGAAGGCTCGCTCGCCACCGCGACGGGCCGTTTTGAGAATGCCGTCGGTTCGCGCACGCTACAGCTTCAGTCGGTTCTCGAAGACTACACCACCGCCTTCTCGAGCGCGCTTGGCGCCCGCACCGAACAGATGCGCGCAACGTTCGACGGTTACATGCAGACCCTCGACACGACGCTCGGCAACCGCACTGAAAACCTCCAGACCGTTTTCGAAGAATATGCGCGCGCGCTCGACACCACGCTGTCGAACCGCGCCCAAGCCCTCGACATCCAGCTTGTCGAACGCACGCGTTCGCTCGATGAAGCCTTCCAGAAGCGGCTTGAGCTGTTCGACGATCAGATCATGCGCTCGACGACTGCCATCGACCACGCGGTCAGCGAAAAGGCGTCTCTGCTGACGAACGCCCTGCAGCTCCATTCGCAGACCTTCCGTGAAACGATTGCGCAGCAGGCGACAGAACTCGACGATTCCGTCGTAAACGGCATCAACGCCGTCCGCCGGACGAGCGAAAACATCACGCGTCAGACGATGAAGGCCATCGACGGGCTTTCGAAACAGTCGGGCATCCTGCAGGACGTCGCCGACAATCTGTTCCAGCAGATCCACGGCGTCACCAACCGCTTCGAGAACCAGGGCGAGCAGATCCTCAAAGCCGCCAACGTCCTCGACACTGCCAACCTTCGCATCGAGTCGACGCTGCAGACGCGGCACGCCGAGCTTTCGCACACCATTGATCGCCTCTCCGGCAAAGCCGACGAATTCGGCCGCACCATCGCCGGTTATTCGTCGAACCTCGAAGGCTCGCTCGAAAATATCGAACTCAAGGCCCGTGCCATTGCCGAGGAGCTGCGCGACACCGCCGAGAGCCGCTCGCGCGCCTTGATGGCCGAACTCGATCGCGTCAAGCATGAGACCGAGGCCCAGAGCGATCGCGCGCTATCCGATCTCCGTCATCGCTTCCAGAACGTATCGGGCGAACTGTCTCGCGAATTCGAAACGCTATCGACCCGCCTCTCATCGGCATCCGAAGAAACCCGCCTCCGGGCAGCCGAGGCCGCCGCCACCCTGGCGAGCGAGCAGGCCCGCATCCGCGAAGAAGCCTCTCGCCTCCCGACTTCGACGCGCGAGACGGCAGAATCGATGCGCCGCGCCCTGCAGGATCAGTTGCGCGCCATCGAACAGCTGACGCAAATTTCCCAGCGCGCCAACGCACCTCGCGAAATCATGCGCCCTGAACCAGCTCCCGCGCCCGCGCGTCTCGCGCCGACACCGTCTCTGACCTCCGCGCTCATCCAACAGGAAAATGCGCCGAGCCGCAGCCGCACCAGCGTCCAACAGGATCAACGCGAGGGCTGGTCGCTCGGCGATCTCCTTGCCCGCGCCTCGCACGAAGAAGACCACGCGCCGGTCCGCAACGTTCCGCCAGCGCCCGAACCTGCACCTCCACCGCATTCGGCTCCCCCTCACTCGGCCGCTCCGGTGCGCCTCGACGTCGGTATGATCTCCCGCGCGCTCGATCCGCAGACGGCCGGCGCCATCTGGAACCGCATTCGCGCGGGTCAGAGGAACGTCCTGGTCCGCAGCATTTACGCTCCGGAAGCGCGTATGCTGTTCGACGAAATCGCAGCCCGCGCCCAGACCGACGCGGACCTGTCGCAGTCGATCTTCCGGTACCTCACCGACTTCGAACGGATCATCAAGGAAGCCGACACGCGTGACCCGTCGGGCCGCACGGCCCAAAGCCACCTCGTGTCCGATACCGGCCGCGTCTATCTCTTCCTCGCGCACGCGGTTGGCCGGATTCGCTAACCGGCAAAGGCCGCCATGTCGCCTGTCTGCATGTCGCCTGTCCGCATCGAAGCACGACACGAGGCATGGCCACTCAGGGAAGCCTTCGTCATTTCACGCGGTGCGAAAACCGCGGCCGATGTCGTCGTCGTTGAAATAACGGACGGCACGCACCGAGGCCGCGGTGAAGCCGTGCCCTATGGCCGCTATGGCGAAACAGTCGATGGCGTCCTCGATGCCATCCGAACAGCCGCCGACCGCTTTTCAACACACGCCGACTTGCTTCACGAGCTGAAACCCGGCGCGGCCCTCAATGCCCTCGACTGCGCCTTCTGGGACCTCGAAAGCAAGCAGACCGGCGTTCCGGTTTCAAAGCGCGCTGCTCTTCCCGAACCCGCGCCGAAAGTCACCGCCTTCACCTTGAGTCTCGCCGCTCCTGAGGAGATGGCTGCAAAAGCCGCTGGCGTTGCCCCTCTCACGCTCTTGAAGCTGAAGCTCGGCGGTGCCGGCGACGACGCACGCATGCGCGCCGTCCGGCAGGTCCGCCCAGACGCGCATCTCGTCGTCGATGCCAACGAAGCTTGGACCGCAGAAACCCTGACATCCCTGCTCGCAGTCGCTGCTGAATGTGGCATCGAATTGATCGAACAGCCGCTTCCCGCCAGTCAGGACGGCATCCTCCGCGACACTCCCCACCTCGTCCCTATTTGTGCCGACGAAAGCGTTCATACCGCCGACGATATCCCGCATCTCATCGGTCTCTACGACGCCGTGAACGTCAAGCTCGATAAGGCGGGCGGCTTGACAGGTGCAATCAGCCTCGTCGCAGAAGCACGCCGCAACGGTCTCAAGATCATGATCGGCTCGATGGTCGGAACATCACTCGCCGTTGCGCCCGCGATGCTGCTGGCACCGTATGCCGACTGGATCGACCTCGACGGCCCGCTTCTGTTGGCGCGGGATCGCGAGCACGGCCTGCGCATCGACAACGGCATCGTTCAGCCGCCAAGCCCTGAGCTGTGGGGCTAACCCGCCTTACACTGGATCCGCCGCCGCCATCGTCGAGCCGCTGCGGTTGCGGAGCAGCCAAAGCGCTGCGCCAAGCGCCACCATCGAGATCGCGACCATCCCGAGATATGACAGCGACCCGGCGCGCACGTAGATCCATCCAGCGACCAGCGTCGCCGCACCGAGCGCGACACCCGCAGCCATTGTCGCGTAGAGTGATTGCGCCGTGCCCTGCTTATCGCGCGCCACGTTTTCGTGGATGAAGTGGATCGCGCCGATGTGGCAAGCGCCATAGGTCGCGCCATGCAGCAATTGCAGCGGAATAAGCATCGCAAGTGGCGGCTCGAACGCCATCCCCGACCAACGCACAATCGACGCCAACGCGGCAAGCGCGATCATGCGTAATGATCCAATCCGCGCGACCGCCCGTCCGGAAACGGAAAACAGCATGACCTCGGCAAAGACGCCGACGGCCCACAGCGTTCCGCACCAAGCAGCCGAAAGGCCCTGCTTTTCCCAAAGCAGAATTCCGAATGTGAAAAACGCCGCGTGGGCAGCCATAACGAGACCAGCCGCCACGAGAAACAAACAAAATTGCTTCTGGCTTAGGAGATCGTGCAACACGGACGACCGCCACAACGGCAGCGCTGGCTTGATCGCATCTTCAAATCGCTCGTCGGGAGACAGGAAATGTCCGGCAGCAACAGTCAGAACGCACCCGAACGCAATCAGCCAAATACCGGCTCCACCGCCGAAAGCGTAGATCACCAACCCGCCGATAAAATTTGCCGCCACGAACGATAGCGATCCCCACAGCCGCATTTGCCCATAGTCCAGGCCACGGTGGCGAACACCCGTCACCGCGATCGTCTCGATCAGCGGCATGATCGTCGAGTTGCAGAGCATCAGGGCAATCGCGAACAACAGCACCGGCCAGAACGACGATGATGCGGCCAGTGCCAACACCAGCGCGATCGTCAGCCACGCAAGCACCACCAGATACCGGCGATGCGCTCCACTCCGATCTGCTGCCATCGCAACCACGGGTGACACGAACACACGCAGGAACAGTGGCGCCGCGATTACCGTGCTGATCTCGCCGGCAGACAGTCCGCGCCAGTTCAGCCAGACTGGAAGAAACGGCGTGTGCATGCCGTAAAAGACGAACAACGCACCGTAAAATAGCGCGACGCGCATCGCGAAATTGCGCTTTGCGTCATCCCCGCTGACCATGCCCGTCCTCGCATCTCTATGCTCATGCCACACTATAACGCGGAAGGCGTAGCGCTGCCCGATAAGTCCTGTTTAGTTCAGCCGGAGGTTGTGTCTTCGCCACTTGCGAATCGCATACCCGTTGAGGCGATTTTTTGCGGAGCACAACTGGCATGCAGGCTCTCACTTCGCCCGTTACCGACGATATTGAAACCGAATACCGCGCCATTGAGGCGACACTGCTCGAAACCGCTCGCGGACGCTGGTTCCTGGCCGAGCACGGCCGCCGCGCGCGCCGCCTGGACAGCGCCCTGCTTGAAGACGCCATTCGCCGTCTACAAGGCTCCCTCCGCGAGCCGCCGGCGCTGCTCGGCCAGCTCAAGGCCGAAATCGAAGTCGTCCGATCCCAGATGGCCGAGACCCGAGCCGCCCTCCTGGCACGCCCGACGATGGATGAAAGCGTGCTGCCGACACATGCCATGCTCAAGGCTGCCGAAGACATTCACGATATCGCCTGGTCGCTCCAGGCCAATCCGTTTGATCCGCAAGGCTGCGAGCAAATCGCCCGCAATGCCGGTAAGCTCTATGCCATGAGCCAATCGCAGGCCGCCCAATCGAACCGCGTCGTCGCCGCCGCGAGCGCACTTGAAACATCGGCTAACAAACTCGAAGGCGTTCTCGAAAGCATCCTGCACGAGTTGCAGGTTGATGAGGCCGATTAGCTGCCGGGCATAGTGACACAAAAAAAGCCGGGCTCCATGCCCGGCTTTTTTGTGGCTTGGCTGATCTTACCACCTCGTCCGCATGCCGAACGAGACAAGATCGACCGCAGCTTGCGATTCGCCTTTGAATTCCAAGGTTGGGAGTGGGGCGAGGGTGCCTGTTCCTTCCGGCGTACTAATGTCTACACCGCCGTCCTGAATGAAGATGTGCGAATAGCCGATATCGAACGTTGTTGCTTCGGTCCATTTATAGCTCGCGCCGACACTCAGCCAAACGCGATTATTGTCTGGAATTTGGACGATCCGCCCCGTCGCAGAATCGATGGGCGACATTTCGTAGGCGACACCGGTTCGCAACGTCAAATAGGGCGTATAGTCGTATTCTCCACCAACTGAAAAAAACCAGCCGTCAGCCCAGTTCGTCGGCAGATTGAGCCCACCCCCGATCGATGGCAACGATAGCGGGAGGTTCTTGAATCGGCTCCAGTTCGTCCACTCTACGGTACCGAGCAGCCGCGTCGTCGGCGTTATGACCTGCCGCCCGCTGAGAGTGACGATATCTGGAAGGTTGACCGTAGCGGTCCCCGGCAGGCCGCCAAGGGCACTGAAGGATCCATCAATGTTATGGGTCAGCTGGGATCGATAGCCGAGACCAATGGTTGTCCCGGTAAATGGCTCAAGGGTGACACCCGCGGTACCTCCGAATGCCCAATCCGCCCCGCCGAACCTATCGAGTTTTTGCGTCAGTAGATCGCGGAATTGAAGCTTCGCCTGCGCCCATTCTATTTGAAGTCCAGCACCGATCGTGATTCCAGGCGCGATGCGATAGGCGATCGTTGGGTTGGCATTGATCGTCAAAAGCTTGGTCGTCACGCCGAGATAGGAACCCGGATAGTTCACGTTATCGGGCTTCGTCGCAAGGCCGAACGGCGAATTCAGCGCGAGACCAACCCAGAGGTCTTTGTTGATCTGGAGGGCGGCATAACTTGCACCGCTCACCGCATCGATGCCTATGTTGCCGCTGCTCCCGGAGCCAACCAACGGATTGCTAACGTCCACATTCGCGTAGGGAAGAATCAATGTGTAGGACGATTCAGTGTTCAAACCCGGAAACTGGGCCGTCGCCGCCGGGTTCCAAAACATCGAGCCGAGGCTGCCGCCTGCCGCCGACCCTGCCGAAGCCGAACCCAGAAACACGGTCGATTGCTCGTGAATATCGAAACCGCCGGCGGAAGCCGTGCCTATGTGCGCCAGCACGGCTGCCGAGCTAATTCCCAAAAGGCGGCACGCATTTTTTATTATGTTGATTTTGCTCAAAGACAGCATTCGTGACCCCCAGGACGACTCAGCGCCTTCCCCACAAATGCCACAATAGCTGCATCGCCTCCGCGCCACATCAGGGTTTCAAACATGAAACTCAGTGTTCGGATTTGATGCCTAAGCGCTGTGCTTCCTGGGCAACAAAAAACCGGCCCGCCGAAGCGGACCGGTTCTTGCCAAGCCGAGTCTCAATCCCTCGAAACGTCGCTTGGCGCTCCCCCCGGAGTCCTTAAGCGGCGGACGTGCCACCGAAATCGCGCGCAAGCTGCCAAAGTCCTACTGATGGTGCAAGACTTGACTCTTTACGCAGCAGGCGAGTCGGTGCTGGACGATGCGCCCTCGCAACAGATCGCATATTGGAAACCCAAAAACGTTGAACCCCGAAAATCAGCCTACAGTTTTCTGAGTGCGAAATTGTGGTCGATCGGACCGTTGCGACCTTTTCCAACATGCAAGTGCGAACCCGACGATAACGCGCCCCAAACGAAGTCCTTGGCATCGGCGACAGCCGCATCGAGAGGCTTGCCGAGAGCCAAACCGGCCGCAATCGCCGCCGATAATGTACAGCCCGTGCCGTGTGTATTGCTTGTGACGATACGTGGCCTACGAAACGACGCATGCGTTTTGCCGTCGAACAACATATCGATCACATCCTCCCCGCGCCCATGGCCGCCTTTGAGCAGAACAGCCCCGCAGCCGAACTGCATAAGCGCCTCGGCTTGTCCGCGCATGTCAGCCTCGGTCGTCGCTTCCGGACGATCGAGCAAACGGCTGGCCTCGGGAAGGTTGGGCGTGATGAGGCTCGCGCGCGGAATTAGTGCGTGGCGCACGGCATCAATGGCATCCGGCTTCAGCAGCACATCGCCGCTGGTCGCCACCATGACTGGATCAACGACGACAGGCGCGGCGCCCGTCTCTCCTAGAAGCGACGCCACAATCTCGACGGTCGCAACATCTCCGAGCATGCCGGTCTTCATCGCGCCAACCGAAAGATCCGATACGACAGACCGGTATTGGGCTGCGATGAAATCCGGAGGGATCGCAAACACACCAGATACGCCGGTCGTGTTCTGCGCCGTCAACGCCGTTATGACGCTGGCGCCGTAAACGCCGAGCGCAGCAAACGTCTTGAGATCGGCCTGAATGCCGGCGCCGCCCGACGGGTCCGAGCCAGCAATCGTCAGCGCAATCGGAGGCGTTTCAGCGCTCATGGCATCGACAGCGTTCAGTGCGCCCCTTGTTTCAAAATCTCGGCCCCGAGATCGGCCGGCGTAACGTAGGATTCAATCCTGCCGAGTGCCGGAAAGTTTTCGATCATCCACTGACTGAACCAGTTCTGCGCGCCGAACACGAACAGCAAGCCGGTCACGACGAGCAGCAACCCCATCACCCTCTCGAGCGTCACGAAATGCCGTTTGAACTTCTGCATGAAGCCGAGAAACGGCCTGACAGCGACGGCCGCCAAAATGAACGGAACCCCGAGCCCCAGCGAATAGATCAAAAGCAGTTTGACGCCGGTCGCGAGGCTGTTCTCGCTCGCTGCGAGCGTCAGCACGGTTGCGAGCACGGGCCCGATGCACGGCGTCCAGCCGAACGCAAACGCAAGCCCCATGATGTAAGCACCGAAGAAGCTTGCCTCCATCTCGGCCGCCGAATAGCGCGCTTCCTTATAGAACGCGTGAATTTTCAAGATGCCAAGGAAGTGCAAGCCGAACAGGATGATGACGACGCCGGCCGCAGTTCCGAGCGCCGCTCGATAGGACAGCAAAACCTGACCGATAGTGCTTGCACCCGCACCGAGGCTGACGAACACGGTCGTAAAGCCAAGCACGAAGAAAACAGCGGACGCGACGACGCGCAACCAGACGCGCCGGTCGATCTTGTCTTCCCCTGTCAGCTGATCGAGGGTCGTGCCGCCGATGTAACCCAGATAAGGGGGCACCAGAGGCAACACACATGGCGAGAGAAAACTTACCAGTCCCGCGAGCGCGACACCGAGGTAGATATGGACATCTGCCAGCATGCTGCCTTCTTTCAAACTGCCCGCGGGCTAATGCACTTTCTCGCGCGTGAGCGCCGCGATGCCGGGCAACTCACGCCCCTCGAGCCATTCGAGGAACGCGCCGCCCGCGGTCGAGACATACGTGAAATCGTCCGTCACACCGGCAGCATTCAAGGCGGCGACCGTATCGCCGCCGCCGGCAACCGACACAAGCTTACCGGCTTTCGTCAATTCCGCGGCAGCGCGCGCCAGCGCAAATGTGCCCTCTCCGAACGGCAAAATTTCGAAAGCGCCGAGCGGACCGTTCCATAGCAGCGTTTTCGACGCTGCAAGCACATCGGTGGTGCGCGCAACGGACTTTGGACCAACATCCAATATCATAGCGTCGAACGGCACCTCGTCGACCGCCACCACTTCATTCGCCGCACCTTCCTTGAACTCGCGCGCGATAACGGCATCGACCGGCAGAATGATCTCACAACCCTTCTGCTTGGCTTCCGTCATGATATCGCGCGCCGTCGCATCGAATTCAGGCTCCGCAAGCGACTTGCCGACCATCACGCCGGACGCCTGCAAAAACGTATTCGCCATGCCGCCGCCGATGATCAGCTTGTCGACCTTCGCGACGAGGTTCGTCAAAACCGGAATTTTAGTCGACACCTTCGCCCCGCCGACCACGGCCGCCGTCGGGCGCTGCGGTATTTCCAGCGCCGTTCTGAGTGCGTTGATTTCTTCCATCAACAGCGGACCTGCGAAAGACGGCAGGAAGTTGGTCAGTCCTTCCGTAGATGCATGAGCGCGATGTGCACACGAAAAAGCATCGCCCACGAAAATGTCGCCGAGCTTCGCGAGCTCTTCGGCGAATTTCGGATCATTCTTTTCTTCGCCTTTGTGGAAGCGCAGATTTTCGAGCAGCGCGACGTCACCGTTCTTAAGCGCGCCGACCGTCGCTTGTGCCTGTTCCCCGATACAGTCCGGCCCGAATGCAATCTGCCGCCCCAGAAGCTGCTGCATCGCGTCTGCGATCGGCCGCAGCGACAAGTCCGCTTCCGGTCCGTTCTTCGGCCGTCCGAAATGCGAGATGACGATAACCTTCGCCCCGCGATCAGCCAGCGCCTTCACGCCCGGCAGCACGCGCTCCAGACGCGTCGCGTCGGTCACCTTCCCGTCCTTGACCGGAACGTTCAGATCTGCCCGCACGATCACGCGCTTTCCTGCGACGTCGATGCCGTCGGTCGTCTTCAACTTATCGAGGTTCATCAAGACACCATTACGGTTTGCGCTGCGCCTGCGTTTCAGTGCATCACGAAGTTTTTCCGATCGCCTTGCGCGCAGCCGCGACCGCATGCGCCGCGGTAATGCCGAAGTGCTCGTAAAGCTTCGAGGCCGGCGCCGAAGCACCAAACCCATGCATACCGATGAACACATCCGATTTGCGCAGCCATTCGTACCAGCTCTGCGGTACGCCTGCTTCGATCGCAATACGCGGTGCATCTCCCAAAACTTCGTTCTGATAGCTTTCGGGCTGGGCGCGGAACAGCTCGAACGACGGCATCGAAACCACCGCAGCCTTGACCCCATCCTTTGCCAAAGTTGCAGCGGCTTCGACCGCCAGACCAACTTCTGAACCGGTTGCGAGAAGCGTCACGTCGCGCGCGCCTTCCGTCGGTGTCAGCACGTAGGCACCCTTGGCGCTGAGGTTCTGATCGCCCTTGGTGCGAAGGTTCGGTACGGCTTGGCGTGAAAGCGCCAGCACCGACGGTGTGTCGGCCGTGACGAGAGCCAACTCCCAGCACTCAGCCGTCTCGATGCCATCGGCCGGACGAAAAACGTGCAAATTCGGAATGACGCGCAGCGCGCTCAAATGCTCGACCGGCTGATGCGTTGGCCCGTCCTCGCCGAGGCCGATGGAATCGTGCGTCAGAACGTAGATCACACGCTGCTGCATCAATGCCGAGAGACGGATCGAAGCCCGGCAGTAATCGGAAAAGACGAGGAACGTGCCGCCATAAGGCACGAACGAGCCCGACAGCGCGATGCCGTTCATCGCTGCTGCCATGCCGTGCTCGCGCACGCCATAGTGCATATAGTTGCCCGCGAAGTTGTCGGGCGTAACGGACACATGATGTTTCGTGCGGGTGCCATTCGATCCCGAAAGATCCGCAGAGCCGCCGATGACCTCAGGCAGCACCGGAATGAGCCGCTCGATCGTCATCTGCGACCAGACACGCGTCGCGCGCTTGGCGCTGTCGGCCGCGAAATCGTTCTTCGCGGCGATGATCGCATTCGTAACTGTGGCCTTGAGATCGCGCCCCGAGACCAGCGCCTTCGTCGCGTCATCCGCTTTGGCTTCGCGCTTCGTCCAGTCGTCACGCATCTTCGCATGGCGGCTTCCGACAGCACGCCACGCCGACAAGATGTGTTCAGGGATTTCGAAGGCTTCGTATGGCCAGCCAAGCTGCGCGCGCGTGGCCTTGATCTCATCCGCGCCCAGCGCTTCGCCATGCGCCGACGATTTTCCAGCTTTGTTCGGCGAGCCATAGCCGATCTGCGTCTTGCACGCGATTAACCACGGCTTCGAAGGATCGGCCTTTGCCGTCTTGATCGCCGCTGAAATCGCCGCCGCGTCATGACCGTCGACGCGGATCGTATTCCAGCCAGACGCCTCGAAGCGCTTCACCTCGCTGTCCGACACGGCAAGGCTCGTCGCGCCGTCAATGGTGATCGAGTTGTCGTCCCAGAACACGATCAGCTTGCCGAGCTTCAAATGCCCGGCCAGCGAGATCGCTTCCTGGCTGATGCCTTCCATCAGGCAGCCGTCACCGGCGATGACATAAGTGTGGTAATCGACAAGATCTGAGCCGACCCGCGCCGCGAGCAGCTTCTCCGAAATCGCCATGCCAACCGCATTGGCGATGCCTTGGCCCAGCGGCCCCGTCGTCGTCTCGATGCCTGGTGCATGACCATATTCCGGATGGCCCGCCGTCTTCGATCCGAACTGCCGGAAATTCTTGATCTCCTCGATCGTCATTTCCGGATAGCCGGTAAGATAGAGGAGCGAATAAAGAAGCATCGAACCGTGACCAGCCGAGAGAACGAAACGATCCCGGTTGGGCCACTGTGGCGCGCCGGCGTCGAACTTCAGCGCTTCGGTGAAGAGGACCGTGGCAACGTCCGCCATCCCCATCGGCATGCCCGGATGCCCAGAATTGGCAGCCTGAACCGCATCCATCGAGAGCGCGCGGATGGCGTTAGCCATATCCTCGAGGCTCGGCGTTGAGGATGTCTCCGCCACGACTTGAGCTTTGCTCATTATCTTACTTAAGTCCGTTCCGCTAAGCGCCGCTGGCGCGCTGTAAAGTGGTGGGACATTTACCGGGGGATTGCAGCGGCGTCTACCGCGCGCGCAAGGGTAGCGCACGGCAAAAAACAGGGCGTTTCAGGCCCCGCCGCCCCGCGACGGACCAAGTGTCACGCTCAGGACGCGATACCGCCCGCCTTGACCTTGCTCTCCCGCTGGCCCTTGGCGTCGCGTTGGGCCTTCTCAGCCTGCGCCAACTTGGCCTCCTCGACCTCGTCCTCGCGGAAGAGCTTTTCGAGCATGGCCTGAGACGTCCGAGCCCGTTCCAAGAGCTTCTCGACATCGGTCGCGAGCTTGTAATCCTCGTTCAGACGCCGCTCGTCATGCTCGCGAAACGTCTGCACGGTGCGGTTCGCCACACGCTCAGAATACCCTAGTCCAAGCATCAGCGTTCTTGTGAGATCGAGAGAGGCCAGAAACGTCTCGCGCCGCATCGCAGCAACGCCGAGATCGAGCAGCCTGTAGGCATGCATTCGATCCCGCGCTCGTGCATAGATCGGCACATGCGGATAATGCGTCTTGACGATTTCCGCCGCACGCATCGACGCTTCGACATCGTCGATGGCCAACACGAAGGCTTTCGCTTTGTCGGTTTGCGCAGCCTCCAGCACTTCCGGCCGACTTGCATCGCCATAGAAGGCCTTGTTGCCGAACCGTTTGACGAAATCCACCTGCTCGACGCTGATGTCGAGCGCCGTAAACGGCACGCCTTTGGCGCGCAACACGCGGGCCACTATCTGGCCGAACCGGCCGAAGCCAGCAATCACCACATGCCCATCGTTGTCAGGCAGCGGATCGAATGCCCGCATCTCGACCTTCGACTTCTTCGAAAATAGCCGGTCGACGCCCAGCAACAGCGGCGTCATCGCCATCGACAGCGTTACGATGACCGCCATGATCTGCGACGAGCCACTGCCTAGCACACCCGCCGCTTGCCCAACCGACAGCAAAACGAATGCGAATTCACCGCCTTGCGAAAGCGCGAACGCAAGCCGTCGCGCCGGTCCCGAGTCAAGCCCCTGCCAGCGTCCGAGCAGATACAGAATGACCGACTTGACCACGATCAGGGTGAGAGTTGCCGATATGATCAGTGCCGGCGCCGAAATCAGCAGCCCGAGATTGAGCGACATGCCGATCGCGGTGAAGAAGATGCCAAGCAGCAAGCCCTCAAACGGCGCAATGTCGGCTTCAAGCTCATGTCGATAGCTGCTCTCTGCGAGCAGCGCGCCAGCGATGAAAGCACCGAGAGAGGCTGAAAGCCCCACAGCTTCCATGATCAGGGTAATACCGACGACCGTCAGCAGCGCTGCAGCGGTCATCGCTTCCTTGACGCGCGACAGGGCCACGAGGCGCAGCAACGCATCGAGAACATACCGACCTACGACCACGACCAGAACGATCGTCCCCAAGCCCTTCGCGAGCGCAAAATAATCGATCCCAGTATGAGTCTTAACTGCCGACACGGCGAAGTACGGCGCCAAAGCGATCAGCGGAATGGCCGCGATATCCTGAAACAACAGAATGGAGAACCCTAAACGGCCGTGCCGGGTCGAGAGCTCGCCGTTCTCTTCCATCACCTGAAGTGCAAATGCTGTCGAAGACAGCGCCAGCGCCGTCCCAGCAAACAGCGACGGCTGCCATTCGCTGCCCAGGAAGAAAATGCCGACGCACGCCAGCGCAAGGCCTGTAATGGCGACTTGCAGTGTTCCGAGCCCGAAAATGGCCTGACGCATGGCCCATAGTCGCCGCGGACGAAGCTCCAGACCGATTAGGAAAAGCAATAGAATGACGCCGAATTCGGCGAAGTGCAGAACCTGCTCGGCGTCCTGCACGGAAAACATGCGCCCAATTCCGTAAGGACCGAGAATGACCCCGGCAACCAAATAGCCAAGCACAGCGGCTATGCCGAGCCACCGTGCAAGCGGAGCAGCAAGCGCCAACGCGGCCAACAAGATTGCCAGTTCATTCAGTGTCACATCGTCCCCCGTTGTCGCGGTACCCTCGCACGCTCAAGGCAATTTAAGCAGAGATCTGCAATACGCCACCCCACGCCGTTGTATGACAACCCAAATCTGGACCACCAATGAACGTGGACTGACTGACGCGCGCAGAATTTCACGTCTTGTCTCGCAGCAGGTGCGACACATTGAAGTCAATGGATTATTGGCCGCCGCCGAAGGAAATCCGCCGGTGACGAATTCGGAGATTTCAATCCGAAATTCTAAGGCAGCGGGTGCGCATCGACGACGAGGCCGCCGATCTCTTGCCAACCGTCAGTACCATCGCGAAACCATGAGACATTGGTATAACCGAAACTCAGCGCCCGTTTCGCGGCATTCCAGCTCATCCAGCAGTTTCGGAGACAGAAAAAGACCAGCGGTTTTGCCTTGTCCCCGGCAGTGAGCTTTTCCAGATTGTGCTTGAAATAATTCTCATACCCAGATGACAGCGCCCCATAGCCGACATTCGGCAGCCAGACCGCATTTTCAATCGTCATGTGCGTTGTCTCCCGCCAGATCGTACCGGGCGGCAACCCTGCGGGCTTCGGCGGATGCGGATAAACGTCGATAAATACCGTGTGGCCCTCGGACCAGACTTTCATGGCCTGGCTGCTTGATAGGACAGTAGCGCCCTTCAGCGTCAACGGCACCGGCGAACGATATTTGTCGGTGCGATAGCTATTCGGTTCGGGCGGCGGCGGGCCGACGGGCGATGGCCCGGAGACGTCTTCGGCCAACACGCGATCGGCGGAGCCGATGGCAAGACTGCCGAACGTGCTTGATGCCGCGATCACCGCCGCCAGAAACTTTGGCAAGGCCGATTTCAGCGGCATCCGCGGAACTCCAATTGCAGCCTAAAGAATAGGCCCCGCACCATCGCCAAACGACGAGCGGGGCCGATATCACTAATGCGTTTTGTTTAGGGCGTCGCAGCCGCTGGTGCTGGTGTCGTCGCGGCCGCATTCGACGGCGCCGGCAGATCGGTTTCCGACTGTCGCGGCTTGGTGACCATCTCGGTCGATGTATCATCATCGACAAGCAACGGCACGCCGTAGTCGAGCAGCACCTTGTCGATGTCGGCGCGACGCTTGCGAATCACCTCATTGAGTCGCCGCTTCCAGTTGTCGTCGCCGTTGCGCACGCCCATCGTGATGCGGAACGCGATACGTGCAGCACCGTTGTCTTTGACGAGGGGGACGACAACCAGCGGCTCGCCATCGCGCTTCGCCCAGTAGGTTGCCATCGGTCCCCACAGAATACCGGCTGCAATGTCACCCTTACGGATATCATTCATCATGTCTTCAGCCGGGTTTTCATAGCGGCGATCGACGATCATCGGATAGCCGTGGACGTTGGCCATCAGTCCGTATTTCGCTGCGAGCGTAGCGCCGGCCGAGCCCTGCTGCATGCCGATGCGCTTTCCCTGAAGACGCGGATCGCTGAGCGATTCAACGCCATCAAGGCCGGTACCCTTCTTGTAAATGAGCGCCGAGGTCGAACGATAAATGGCGTTGGTGTTGAGCACCATGTCGTCGCCCTGCCCCCAACCGATCACCAGATCGCAGCGCTTGGCGTTGAGCGTCATGCGAATGAAGCCCGTTGCCTTGGGAAACCACGTATAAACGACAGGAAGTTTCAGTTCGTCGCCGATAATGTTTGCGATCTTGTTTTCGAAGCCTTCGCCTTTCTGGTCCGAAAACGGAAGATCGGCCGGGTCCGCGCAGACGCGAAGCTCTTTACGATTGACGAGGTCGGCCTTGGGAGTTTCAGCGGCCTGCGCCGCACCTGCGAATGCAAAGACCATCGACACGGTCGTCGCGATCACTCCGAGCGCCAAAGTCGGCGCTGAGAAGTTCGAAATCTTGAGCGCTTGTTTCCTCACGTGAGTAACCTTTTTGTTATGGCGGCGTGAACGTCGCGGCCCTTGATATGGACTGGGGGCACGTCGCGTTCGCGACCCGCCCCCGATCCATTGAAATGCCGATAGTCCTGGACTGCATCACGCGACACCGACGCGCGGCGCAGGCTTCTCATATGAGAAGGTCGGAAAAAACTTCCAGACCTCAGCCGGTGCAGTCGTCGGCAGCTTTTTTGGCTTCCGGCGAGATGTCTTCACGGCCGTTCGGGCGACCCGGAGGCATTGCCCCTGTCGAGCGCGCCTTGATGTACGTGTAGATATCGTCGATGTAGCACATGATGTTCTTGTCTTCGCCGAACGACGGCATGACGAACTCTGTGCCGCCGCGGTTCACCTTTCGGCCACTCGAAACGGTCGCAATGAAGGTATTGTAATCCATCGTCTTCAGCGAGTCGGCGAGAGCGGGAGCAAACGTGCTGCCCAAAGCGTTCGGACCGTGGCAGACGTGGCAGGCGTCATGATAGCGACGGAAGCCGTTCCAGGTACCCCAGTCCACCATGTAGTCTTTCGTTACGACCGGCACAGGATCGCCGTCCTTGTTGCGATAACGGCCGTCTTCGAATTTGATGCCATCCTTCTTCGCCAGTTCACTGACAGGGTTCGGATAGACGGCATCGCCATCGGGCTTGCGCGAGCCCGGAGGCGGGGCGTTCGGATCGTCCGGATTGGGAGCGGCATCTTCCGCAACTTGCATCAGCTTCGCAGCGGGAGCCGCTGCGTGTGCTTCGTCAGTCTTCGTTTGCTCCTTCGCAGCGGCAGCGCCTGCAGCCCCGAACGTCATCAATACGACTGCAAGTGTCTTAATCAACTTGTTCACGAGGATCCTCTTCTCCTGGATTGAATTGCGTGGGTCGCCACCGCCCATTGGTCTTTTTTTATGGAGCCCTTTTTCCAAATGGACCCCTTGTTGCTGTCCGATAGAACAGTGCGCGGGATAAATACCTGCGCAAACTTGCCTGTTAGACTATTACAAATTGTCGCCCTCGTAGCAGATTGTGCCATTTTCTTGAAAGATGTTTTTTCGGCCACTGCATTAATTCGGCGCAATTTTCACGGCAAAGAGCCGGCACGGGTTGCCCCGCACCGGCTCCTTTATGTCTAGGCTCGAGCCTATGGGAGAGCGAACACGGTGAGCGAGCCACCGAGGTTCGTGTACTCCGAGAGGCCAGCGTAGCCACCGACGGCGCCGAGACCATCGGTCGGGTTCGTCAAGCCAGCGGCGAGACCGATACCGGCCCAGCCACCAACGCCCGAGAACACGGCAACGTACTGCTTGCCACCCTGCTCATAGGTCATGGCGTTGCCGATGATGCCCGACGGCGTCTTGAACTTGAACAGTTCCTTGCCGGTCTTCTGGTCGACGGCTTTGAAGTAGCCTTCGAGCGTGCCGTAGAAGGCAACGCCGCCGGCCGTCGTCAGAGCACCTGACCACACCGAGAACTGCTCAGGCTTCGACCAGACGATCTTACCCTTCGTTGCGTCCCAAGCGATGAAGTTACCCATACGCTCCGGCTTATCCGGGCCAGGGAACATCGAAAGCGTGGCGCCGACGTAAGGCTGACCAGCCGTGTACGAGACCTTGAACGGTTCGTAGTCCATGCAGACGTGGTTCGTCGGCACGTAGAACAGCTTCGTCAGCGGCGAGTACGACGCTGGCTGCTGGTCCTTAGAACCGAGAGCCGCAGGGCAGATGCCCTTCGTGTTGAAGTCCGCGCCGTTCGCAAACGTCGAGTACTTCTTCACGCGGATCGGACGGCCATAGTTCGGGCTCGACTTGTCGAGATCGATGCCAGTCGCCCAGTTGACGACCGGATCATACTTCTCGGCAACGAGCGGTTCGCCAGTGACGCGGTCCCAGGTGTAGCCGAAGCCGTTACGGTCGAAGTGAACCGCAACCTTGCGCTCCTGACCCTTGATATCGAGGGTGGCCAGGATCGGCTCGTTGATGCCGTCATAGTCCCACTCGTCGAACGGCGTCATCTGGTAGGCCCACTTGGCGATACCGGTGTCGACGTCGCGAGCGAACATCGTCATCGACCACTTCTGATCGATCGGCTTGCCATCCGGTCCCGCACGCTGAGCGGGGTTCCAGGTCGAGGGGTTACCCGTGCCGTAGTAGATCAGGTTGAGGTCCGGATCGAAGGCCATGTAGCCCCAGGTCGAACCGCCGCCGATCTTCCACTGGTCGCCGTTCCAGGTCTTCAGAGAAGAATCCTTACCGACCGGCTTGCCGAGCGACATGGTCTTCTCCGGATCGACGAGGATGTCGGAGTCGGGACCCATCGAGTAGGCGCGCCACACCTTCTTACCGGTGTTGATGTCGTAGGCGGTGACGTGGCAGCGAACGCCGAATTCAGCGCCCGAGATACCGATGATCACCTTATCCTTCGTGACAAGCGGAGCACCCGTGCCCGTCTCGCCCTTCTTCGGATCGCCGTCGACGACCTTCCACAGTTCCTTACCCGTTTTCGCGTCGAGAGCGACGAGAGCGGTGTCAGCCTGATGGAGGAAGATCTTGCCTTCAGCGTACTGCACGCCACGGTTGACCGTGTCGCAGCACATGACCGGAATAACCGACGGATCCTGCTTCGGCACGTACTTCCAGATGATCTTCTGCTCGTCAGCGAGATTCAGAGCATAGACGATGTTCGGGAACGCCGAGTGAAGGTACATCACGTCGCCGATCACGAGCGGGCCGCCTTCATGGCCGCGAAGAACGCCCGTCGAGAACGTCCAAGCCACTTTCAGCTGACCGACGTTTTCGGTCGTGATCTGGTCCAGCTTTGAGTAGCGGGTACCAGCATAGTCACCGGACTGTTGCGCCCAGTTATTCGGATTGCTCGACAACTTGATCACATCCTCGTTCGCCCATGCGGACGCCGAGAATGCGGCAGTTGCGAGCAAGCCGCATGCGAATGCACTTTTGCGCATCGCGCTTCCTCCGTTTAAGACAAATGTCTTGCCACGCTTGCAAGTCGATCCCGCGGACTGCCGATATCTCCCAACTCCGATCTCAGGTTTTGCGGGATTTTTTCCCGTCTTTGCCCGGCCGCAGCAGGAGTCTTCACGAAACCGTGTAGAAACCGGTAGTCCGCGTGAACGGGGGGCATGTAGACACTTTTTTTTTCAAGCCGCAACACGAAGTGCGACGATCATTCTCGTGCGGCAAATTAGGACAACCCTTCTGACCCAAAAAACCCCTGTGTTTATGGGGGAAAATTGCGGCGCAGCAAAAATGGTGCGCTGCACGTCTAATTGTTCCCGAATGTGAAAATCGCGGCATCCGATCACAAAAACTCGCGCTTTCGTGAAGGGCGTAAATTCAAATGCCGCGGAAAGAGGCGCATACTAGGAGCCGTAATCAACTGGCTCGCATGCATGATCGATTATCCCTTCCCCATTGGAAAACCTTCCCGAAAAGACTTTCTGCGAGGCGCTGCGCTGACAGCACTGCTGCCCCTCCTGCCCCAGATCTCGCGCGCCGAGGCTGAACGGATCGGAGTTCTTGAAATCGCTCCAGGAATTTTCGTTCACGTCGGCAAATATCAGCTCGTGAACAAGGCCAACCGGGGCGATATCTCCAATCCGTGTTGTATCGTCGGCTCGGAGGCGGCAGCCGTCATCGACACCAGCGGATCATTCGCTATGGGAAGCGATCTCCACGCCGCCATCAAGCAGATCACGGACAAGCCCATTCGCTACGTGATCAACACGCACATGCATCCCGATCACGTGATGGGCAATGCTGCCTTCAAGGCGTCGAACCTGGAATTCGTGGGCCATTACAAGCTTCCCGCCGCACTTTACGCGCGTAAGGAAAGCTATCTGGCGAATGCCCGCGAGCGCCTCGGCGAAGCCGCCTTTAAAGGCACCGAAATCATCCCGCCGACGGTGCTCGTCAAAGACACTCTCGAACTCGACCTTGGCAGGCGCGTCCTGACGCTCAAGGCCTGGCCGACAGCTCACACCGACAATGACTTGACGATCCACGACCAACCGACCGGGACGTTCTTTTTAGGCGATCTCTTGTTCTCGGGGCACATTCCGACGCTCGATGGCTCGATCGTCGGCTGGCTCAAGCTCATTCCCGAATTGATGCAGGAAAAGGCCGAGCGCGCCGTCCCCGGCCACGGGCCAAAGTCCATGACGTGGCCTGACGCCATCCTGCCCGTGCAGCGCTACCTGACAGTCTTGGCAACCGACGTCCGCAAGATGATCAAGGACGGAAAAACGCTCGAACAGGCCGTCGCGACTGCGGCTCAGTCCGAGCGGGATAAATGGGCCCTTTTCGACGAGCACAATCCGCGCAACGTCACAGCGGCCTACACCGAGCTTGAGTGGGAATGAAAGACGATGCTGTGCCCGGCGGCGGGCTCCCCTTTGGGGAGTCGCCGGGCACAAACATCAAAAGCAGCGCAATTCGCCTTCAACCTGCGCGCGGCGCAGGTTTTTGACCTTTTCCTGGAATTCCGGCGCGTGGGTCCACGCGACGTTCTCGCCGCCCTTCAGGCCGACTGAGATGAGCGTCTCGGCTTCTTCATACTGCGCATAAGGCAGAATGTTTGCGATCTCGTCGATCGAGCACGAGCACTTTTCGAGCATCGGCCGCGTCTGACCATTGACGGCCATGCACGCGTAAACATAGTCGGCGCGTGCAACGGTCGGATAGTCGTTGGCCGGCAATTCCTGCGCCCACAAGTGCGTCGTGAAACCTGGAACGAGAATCGCCGCAATCGCGAGAAAACCGCTCACGCCGACATTCACAAGACGGCTTTTCATTTGACGTCTCCTACACCATCAAGGGTCAACGTCTCTTTGAGCGACGGACCTTTTTTGTCGTTGTTCGTATAGTCCGAAACCATCTTCGCAAAATAGCCCGGGATCTTGTCCGATAGCGCAATCGTGAAGACCGAGCCCTCGAAGCCGTTCATGCGTGCCTTCGCCGGATCGTTGATATAGGGCGTGAGGCTCACGCGAAAACCATCGACGGATTGCCCTTTGTAGTCGATCTTCACCGGCGCAATCTTTGCGTCCTGCGCCAAGCTCTTCTTGAACATGTTCTTGAGATAGGCGCCGTCGCCACCGGCAAGAAGCCTGAAATGCGCCACCGCATCGTCGAGATAGACGACGAGCAGCGGATTGCCGTCCATGTCGGTGATTTCTTGCGGATCCCTCGCGCGGTCACCCGAATAGATCTGCAGCCGAACGTTCTTTTTGCCCGGAGCGCCATCGCTCTCGACCGTCAGCGTAATGTTATCGGAAAAGCCGGGCCCTAAAGTCTTCGGATCCGATGGTGCGCGCTCGAATTTGTAGACTAGGTTTGTACCTGGCGCGACGGACGCAATGTGAGGCCGTTCGAACAGAATGTCGGCCGGCTTTGGAGTTTCCTCCGCCGATACGCTGGCCGACGCCATGCACATTACCGCAAGAGCTGCCAGACCGGCATAACGGAATGAAAACTTTGACATAAAGGGCGATCCTCCTAGATCGTCTAGGTAATTTTTCCCGGCTATTTAGCGGGACATGGATCGCTTGAACAGAGATTGAGAGAAATCTGCCAAACACCGCAGGGCCGCTTGCCGGGTTGCAAAACATCCCGAAAGTTGCCGGAAGAACGGCAACTCACAACTTACAAGCCGGTAACCCTACAAAATTTAACGAAGAAACTTACCGAAGGCGCGCGGCCCGTCAGCGACGGCTGCCCTCCCCGTAACGACGAGCTTCACGGGATCGATGCGAAGCAAAACGTCTTCACCCCAGCATGAGACGTAAACATTCTTTTCCCCGGCATCGGCTTCAATACCTTCCGCATGATCGCACGTGTCGATCCGCTTGACCGGAGCGAGCGTTGCCAGATCGAAAACCGTAACCGTCCCTCCGTATTGGTCCGTGACGAACCCATTCCCCTGCGCAAGCGCCACAGCATATGGCCGACGCCCCGTCTTGACGCTGCCAACGACTTTCCGCGCTGCAATATCAATGACGGTTGCGTCGTCGCTCTTCACGTTCGCGGTATAGGCACGCTCGCCGCGCGCGTCGATCGTAATGCCGAAAGGACGCTTGCCGACCGGAATTGATGCCAGCACCTTACGGCTCGCAACATCAACAATCGAAATCGCATCGCTGTCGCGATCCGCAGACACGAGCAATTTTCCGTCGGGCGTCACGGCGAGCCCCGATGGTGAGTCGCCAACCCTGACCTCCCCAACAACGGTCAGGCTCTTCGTATCGATGATGCGAACTTTATGCGTATACCAGTCGGCGACGTAGACTTCCGGCCGCACCGGATTGGCAGCAATTCCGAGTGGTCCGCCATCTAGGAAAAGCCGCCGCTTCACCTTGCGCGCAACAGCATCGACCTCGATCAGCTCCTTGCTGTCGGGCGCCGTGATGTAAGCCGTCGCCTTATCGGGAGAAAGCGCAATGCCGGCAGGCTTGCCGGTCACGGTCAGCCGCGCCGTTTCCTTCATCGTATCGAGATCGACAAAGGACAGCGTATCGGACGTCTGATCCGTCAACAGTGCTTCGTGCGCCGACGCGGGCAAGGCCATCGCGCATACCGCGATCAGGCCTTGCCCAAGTTTCAAAAGGCGCAATTTATGTGCGTTTTTACGCACTCAGCCGCCGCTCTCGACCTTCTTCTTCAGGTCCTGGAGACCTTGCTTGTAGAGGTCAGTCACGGCCTTGAGCGCCACTTCGTCCGTCAGGTTCGGCGGCGGATCGTTCAGCATGTAGCCGCGATAGAAACCACCCCACCACGTCACCGTGGACTTATCGGCGCCGTCAGCTTCAACCGTAATGTGCGAGGAGTAATCGTTGACGGGTAGAACCTTCACATCGACCTTCGTGATCTCGTAGGCGTACATGTGATCTTCCGGGTTGTACTTGTCGAGCATCTCTTCGACCGTACCACCGTTCTTGAGTGTGAGCGTCCGCGTGGCGTTAACTTCGTTGCCGCCCTTGCCTTCGGTCTTGGCGACGATACCGAGCCAGCTCATGTCCTGGAAGTTACCGACGACCTTCCAGACTTTGTCGACGGGCGCGTTGATCTCAATTGTTTCCGTAACCTTCTGGCGGCTCGGACCATGTGCCCAAGCTGCCCCAGCGAGCGAGAGCGGCGCCAGTCCGACGATCGTTGCGGCGATCACCAAGCGTTTCAGCATGCATTTCCTCCGGAGATTTCTGGTGTGGGACCCAGCCCTGAGCCCGACAACGAGCGGGCGGACATTATGCGTGTTCAGGATGGACGGAAAGACGGCAAAATGTGTCGCATTCGATCTGCCCCTTCGCTGTGCTTGACCGTTAGCGTCGCGTTGTTTTACCTGCGCCGGCGTACTTTGGTCGAATCCCGCGGCCGAGAGGCTCTGGGTCCATGAGGAGCTCGATTTGGAATCCGAAAAGTCGAGGAACGGCGCGAACCATTTTGAGAACGTCGCCTGCCCGTTTTGTGGCATCCTTTGCGATGATCTCGATATCGGCCCTTCCGGTGATGGACTGAAAGTCCTCAAGAACGGCTGCGTAAAATCTGTTGCTGGTTTCGAGCGGCCGCTCAGCGAGCCGAAACCGCAGATCAATGGCAAGGACGTTACGCTCGACGAAGCCGTCGCTGCCGCTGCCCGCCTCATCAATGAGAGCCGTCTGCCGATCTTCGGCGGACTTGGCACCGACGTCGACGGCATTCGCGCGGCCATCGCCCTCGCTGAAAAAGGCGGCGGCATCGTTGATCACGCACTGAGCGATGGACAGTATCGCAATTTCCGTGTGCTCCAATCGACGGGCTGGGTTTTGACGACGCTGACGGAAGCCCGCAACCGCGCCGATCTCTTCATCGTTGCGGGTAGCGATATCCATCAGCATCACCCGCGCTTCTTCGAGCGCATCGTGTGCAACGAGGCCTCGATGTTTGCCGATGATCCGCCGAAGCGGACCGTTGTGTTCCTTGGCGATCAGCTCGACCAGTCCGCAGTAAAAGGCAAACGCATCGGCGAAGTTCTGTCGTTGCCCGTTGAGCCCGATCGCATCGCCGAAATTCTCGACGCCATGCGCGCCATGAACAAGGGCGGCACCGTCTCGGGCGATAGCATCGGTGATCTGCCGCGCGCCGCTGTCGAAGATCTCCTCGCGCGTTGTAAGGCAGCGAGCTACGGCGTCATCATCTGGGCGCCGCCGAGCTTGACCTTCCCGAACGCTGATCTCACCGTCCAGGCGATCTCCGAGTTCGTCAAAGAGATCAACCTGACATCGCGTTTCGCCGGCCTCTCTCTTGGCGGCCATGACGGCGCAACGTCCGCCGGCGCGGTGTGCAGCTGGCAGTCAGGCTTCCCTCTGCGCGTATCATATGCATCGGGCAAACCGGATTATGACCCCGAGCGCTATTCGGCAAACCGTTTGCTCGCGGCGAAAGAAGGCGATCTCCTGTTGTGGCTCTCGTCGTTCTCGTCGAACATTACGGAGCCTGAGACGGACGTCCCGACGATCTTCCTCGGCGCACCTGGCATCAAGCCGTCGCGCACACCGAAGGTCTATATTCCGGTGGGAACGCCGGGCGTCGATCACGCCGGCACAATGGTGCGCGTCGACAATGTCGTCTCACTGCCGTTGAGACAACTTCGCCAGTCGACGCTTCCGCGCGCGGCTGACGTCCTCGAAAAAATTGAAGCTGCCCTCTAAGGCACAATTCCGAGATCGCGAATGCTCATCAAGCTCACCGGCGGCAAAGTCTACGACCCCGCGAATGGGGTCGACGGCGAAGTCCGCGATATCTTCATCGAGGATGGCCGCATCGTCTCCCCGGATCCGAATGCCAAGGTCGCGCATGAATACGCGCTCCATGGCAGAGTGATCATGGCCGGCGGCATCGACCCTCACTCGCACATCGGCGGCGGCAAGATGACGATCGCCCGCATGATGCTGCCCGAAGATCATATGCATGACACCGTTGCACGCACCGATCTGACGCGCGCGGGCGTCGGCCATGCCGTTCCGTCGACGATGCTGACCGGCTATCGCTACGCCGAGATGGGCTACACTGCGGCATTCGAGCCTGCGATGCTGCCTGCCAACGCCCGCCAGGCGCACATGGAGATGGCCGACACGTCGATCATCGACAAGGGCGCCTTCGTCATGCTCGGCTCGGATGACTTCTTCCTGCGCCAGCTCGCAGGCAAGAAAGACTTCTCCGCGATCAAGGATTACATCGCCTGGACGATGCACGCCGCGCAGGCGATCGCCGTCAAGGTCGTCAATCCCGGCGGCATCAGCGCCTTCAAGTTCAATCAGCGTAAGCTCGACTTGAACGAAAAGCACGTCTACTACGGCGTCACTCCACGAGACATCATCGTGACGCTGGCGCGCGGCCTGAAAGAACTCGGCGTCGTCCACCCGCTGCACATCCACGGCTGCAACCTCGGTGTGCCCGGCGGCTATGAAACGACGCTCGATACGATCAAAGGCGCGGAAGGCCTGCCGATCCACCTGACGCACATTCAGTTCCACAGCTACGGCACTGAAGGCGATCTCAAGTTCTCGTCGGCCGCCGCCCCCATCGCCGAAGCCATCAACGACAATCCGAACGTCTCGTGCGACGTCGGTCAGGTCATGTTCGGCCAGACGTGCACGGCATCCGGTGACTCCATGCGCCAGTTCGTGACGTCTCGTTCGGCTACACCGAAGAAGTGGGTCGTGATGGACATCGAGTGCGACGCCGGTTGCGGTGTCGTGCCGTTCAAGTATCGCGACAAGAGCTTCGTCAACGCGCTGCAGTGGGCGATCGGTCTGGAGCTGTTCCTGCTGGTCAACGATCCGTGGCGCCTGTTCCTCACAACAGACCATCCGAACGGCGGTCCATTCACCTGGTATCCGCACCTCATTCGCCTGCTGATGGACAAAGCCTTCCGCAACGACATGATGCAGAAGATCAACCCGGACGCGCTGAAGTATTCGACGCTGGCCTCGCTCGATCGCGAATATTCGCTCTACGAGATCGCGATCATGACGCGCGCCGGTCCGGCTCGCAGCCTTGGCCTGAAGGATCGCGGTCACCTGGGCGTCGGCGCCTGGGCCGACATCACGGTCTATGACGATAATCCCGACCGCGAGGCGATGTTCACGACGCCGGAATTGCTCTTCAAGAACGGCGAGCTCATCGTGCGCAACGGCAAGATCATCAAGGTCATCAACGGCGCAACGCACGTCGCGCGGCCGTCGTACGATCCGTCGATCGAAAAATCTCTCAAACCTTACTTCGAAGATTATCACACGATCCGCATGGATAATTTCCGCCTCTCCGATGACGAGATTATCAATGGTGGCCGCGGCTCGCTGATCATCCAACCGACCGGGGCGCGCGTAGCATGAGCAAGACCGTTAACGGTATCTCGATCGACGATACGTTCGCCGAAGCCTTCGGCATGAGCGGCACCGGGATCATCATCACGGCCGACTCGATGAAGTGGGCCAAAATCGCAGCGACGGTTGCGACAGGCTTCGGCACCTCCGTTATCGGTGCCGGCGCTGAATGCGGTATCGATAAGGAACTGTCGGAGGACGAAACGCCTGATGGTCGTCCCGGCGTTCGCATCCTGATCTTCGGATTTTCGCCCGACGCCCTGCTCCCGCAGGTCCGCAATCGTATCGGCCAGTGCGTGCTGACGAGTCCCGGCTCGGCTTGCTATGCGGGCCTCAAGGCCGAAAAGACGATGCCTCTCGGAAAAGGCACGCGTCTATTCGGCGACGGCTATCAGACGGCTAAAAAACTCGGCGATAGCCGCTACTGGCGCGTACCTGTGATGGACGGTGAGTTCATCATCGAAGAAGACACCGGCGTCACGACGGATGCAGTGGGCGGCGGCAACATGCTGATCGTCGGCCGCGACCGCAAAGGCCTGCTCGAAACGGCCGAACACGCTGTCGAAGAGATCGCCAAGATCGACGACGTCATCACGCCGTTCCCCGGTGGCATTGTTCGTTCGGGCTCGAAGGTCGGCGCGAAATACGCCGGCATGCACGCTTCGTCTAACGACGCGTTCTGCCCGACGCTGCGCGGCACGATCAAGCACAGTGAGGTATCGCCCGATACCCTCGCCGTGCTCGAAATCGTCATCGACGGTCTGACGTCCAAAGCCGTCGCCGATGCCATGCACGCGGGTCTCAAAGCCGTGACGGATGTCGGCGCCAGCCGCGGCGTTACGCGGATCACCGCCGGCAATTACGGCGGCAAGCTCGGACAGCATCATTATCATCTGAAGGATCTGATCTGATGAGCGGCCTCACGCTGCGCTTCAAGGCGCCCGCGACGGAGCGGATCACTCTCGACGGCATCACGCCCGCCAAGCTCGCCGCGCTATCGTCCCACGAGATCGGCAAGCTGAATGTCGGCATCGAAAAAGGCGGCGTCGCCCTCGGCGATGCATTCGATATTTCCGGCAGCGTCGGCGATACCCTGACCATCGAAGGCGCAACGTCAGAGATTGATTTCGTCGGCGGCGGCCTCGATAGCGGCACGATCCGCGTCGTCGGCGACATCGGCTCGTTCGCGGCGCGCCTGATGACCGGCGGCAAGATCGAAGTTCGCGGCAATGTCGGTGACTATCTGGCGTCGGGTTCCACCGGCGGCATGATCCTCGTTTCCGGCAACGCCGGAGACAATCTCGGCGGCGTCGCGACCGGCGATCGTTTCGGCATGCTCGGCGGTACCGTTGTCATCGAAGGCAACATTGGCGCCCGCGCCGGAGACAAGATGCGTCGTGGCGTTATCGTCGTCAAAGGCAAGACCGGCCCTGGCGCCGGTTCGCGTATGATCGGCGGCACCATCTGGGCGGAAGGCGGCTTCGGTGCCGAACCCGGTCTTATGATGCGCCGCGGCACACTGATCGGCCCGAGCGTCGAAAGCCTGCTGCCGACGTTCGTCGATTGCGGCAAACACGATCTCGTGATCCTGCGCGTCATCGCCCGCTATCTGAAGGAAACGCTTGGCCATCTCGCGCCTAAGCCCATGCCCTTGTTTGTCCAGAAGATTGGCGGTGACACCGCTACAATTGGACGGGGCGAAATCCTGTTGCCGGCGGCTTAAGCTGCCGCCCTTTGCGGTCGGCCGACATAAGAAACGGATTCCCGGTGCGGAGCGTCTCAGTATGATGACGCTTCAAAGACGCATCGCCCGGGAACCTCGCCATGATCGCCCTCATTTTGTCGGCTTGCTTGACGAACGATCCAAACGTCTGCCGCGAATATAAAATCCCGATTGATGCGGACGTCGACGCAAGAACGTGCTTGGCACATGCCCAGCCACAGTTCGCCCGATGGTCTGCAGATCATCCCGGCTGGACTGTTAAGCGCTGGCATTGCGGTCCGACCAGCGAAGATAAAATCTGAGCTATCAAGCGGCCTGATTATCAGCCGTCTCGATCATCGGCCGGACGTGGCGACCGAATACTTTTGCGAAGCCACGCTGCTGACTTCGATGACGAACTTTTGCCGGATCGCCCGCTCGAAATCACCGTAACCCAGCGCCGGCAGCACGAAACTGCTCGGACCGCCCATAACGTGCGCGCGATACCATTGTTCGAGCGGTGGCTTCCCTCCCGGAACGGCCTTCGGCAGCAGCGCTGAATCCTCGGGCGTGTCGAGCAAGATCGGCAATCCGTTGATCGTCACGCCATTGCTGACGAGTTCATTGCGGACTTTGTCGATCGGCTCCTCGGCATTGCAATTGTCGGGGCCGTCGCCCGAAACGTCGATGATGATGCGCGACGCCTTCGCGGGAATCTGCGGCACGATCTTGTCGTTCGCAGATCGCAGCATCCGCGTCATGCATGTGAATTCGCCGCCCTGCTGCGGCAGGGATCGCACGCGCTTCGCCGCAGCCAAGGCATCAGCCTTGTTCGCAATCCTGATCCACGGAATGACGAACGACGGTGTGTCGGCCCACGTCACCATGGAAAACAGAATGCCGCCCGCCGAACCGCCGGTAATGGCATCGATGACGCCGGGATCTTCCAGCGCCTTCGCAATACCTTCCATCTGCAGCTTATAGCGGCCTTCGTCGACGGAGTTCGACACGTCGACAGACACAACCAGCGCCGTATCGACCGGCGGCCCTTCTTGCGCGTTGGCAGACGTCACAGCGAAGCCAACACCGGCGACAATAGCCAAGATCGCTGCGATGGTCGCTCGTCCCTGTCCGACAAAATTAAAAATGCGAGGCTCCTGCAGGCGCGAGCGCGGCGCGAACGCCGAATTCCTACCAAGCTAGCAAACAGGCATGATTGCGCAAGCCATCTGCGCCGGTCGTAATACTCGCGCTGCTACGCGCCATTTCCTCGCTGAAGAGGCATCCTTGTGCATCGCCACATATTTTCCCGCCGCGCGAGAGATCTCGGACTAGGCCAAAAGGTCGATCAGGCTCACGACGAAACGCTAGTAAGCGTTCTTGCCCGTCAGCAATGAAATCGGCGTCATCGCGATGATGTAAAGATCGAGCAGCACCGACCAATGGTCGATGTAATAGAGGTCGTGCTCGACGCGCCGGACAAGCTTCTCGTGGGTATCGGTTTCCCCGCGCCAGCCATTGATCTGTGCCCAGCCGGTAACACCGGGCTTCATGCGGTGGCGCGCGAAATAGCCCCGCACGACATTCTCGTAGAGATCTCGCTCCGCGCGCGCACCCGTTGCATGCGGCCGCGGCCCAACGAGAGACATCTGCCCCTGCACAACGTTGATGAGCTGCGGCAGTTCATCGAGGCTTGTGCGCCGAATGATCCGCCCGACACGAGTGACACGCGGATCGTCGCGCGTAACGAGCTTGCTCGCCGTGGCGTCCTGCTGGTCGACATACATCGAGCGGAACTTCAGGACTTCGATCAGCTCATTGTTGAATCCGTACCGCTTCTGCCGGAAGAAAATCGGTCCGCGGCTTTCGAGACGAATCGCAATCGCGACGATCGCCATGATTGGCGACGCCAGAATCAACAGCAGCGAACCGATCAGCCGATCTTCGACCGCCTTGAGCATATGATCCCAGTCGCCGAGCGGCTTGTCCATCGCCGCCAGCATCGGCACCTGACCGATGAAGCTATAGGCTCGCGAGTTGATCCGGAGCTTTGAATTCAGCGCCGAGATCCGTACATCGACTTGCAATGCGAACAGCTTGTCGAGAATCTGCATCAAACGTTCTTCGGCGCGCGCCGGCACCGTAACGATCAAGAGATCGACACTCGACTTGCGGCAGAAGTCTGCCAGGTCTTCGAATGTCCCGAGCCGCGCGACACCTCCGAAGTCGCCGGCTGAGCGATCATCTTGCCGGTCGTCGAAGATACCCAGAATGCACAAGTGATTGTCCGGGTCGTTGTTCAACTCGCGGATAAGGTGCTCCGCATCCTTACCGCCGCCAACGATGACCGTTCGGCGGACCAGCAGGCCGGCGCGTGTCAACCGACGAGCCACCAACGCCGCAACGAAACGCACGAAACACAAAAGGACGGCTGACAGCTCCATCCATCCACCGACGTCCTCCGGTGACACCGATGTCTCACCCGCAAGAAAAATCACACCCGATATCGCGAGCGAGACGACGGCAACGGAAATCAGCACTTTCCAGACTTGCTGAACAAACTTGCGGAGAGATGGAATTGTATATGACCACTGCACGCGCAGCGCGGCAATGAACAACCCGGCCACAAAGACCGTCGCCCAGAAGCTGCGCCACGTCGGCGTGAAAGATTGATGAAGGAGTAAGTTGACCAGCGGCCAAGCGGCCATCACCGACAGGGCGTCGGCGCATGCGACGGCGAATAGCAATTTTGGCCTTGAGGCGTTGCCACGACGGTCGAAAAACAGCGACCTCAGCCGAGGCGCCCACTCCGACACGGGCGCCGAAGCATCCTTCTCGAAAATGGATCGGGCTCGACCCGTTTCCTCAATCATTGCGCAAACCGCGTACCCGCCAACTGCCAAAATGGGCATACGCGCATGCCAGTGAGGCTCTGGTAAATGAAAGCGCCGGAGGCATCCGTAGAATAGAAAAGGGTCACAAAACAAAATCGGCACGGCAAAGATAACGTAATTGTGTGCCGCAAAATGATACGCTCGGCCGCGATCCTTTGATCTCGACATCAATCCCCATGCGCGGGCTGTTCCCTTGGGAACAGGTAACCAGGCCACCTCTTCCTACCTTATGGCTAACGGAGAGACGTTCCGTTCGTCGGCCTTCCCGATCCGACGCAGCCGCGCCCCCACGCACGTCCCTGAATCCTCAGACCTGCGCGCGAAGGCCCCGCCACTCGACGGCACGAAGGCCGAATGCACTCGCATCTGATCAAGGAGACAGCAATGTCAAAACGATTCTTATTTCCGCTGGTCGCCGGAGCTTTCGCTTTGGCTGCCGGCGCCTGCGCCGCGGTGGCGGGACCAATAACGCCACTAACAACCCTGACGTCAGGCAACGTTCAAGGATTCCTCATCCCAGTGCACGCCGGTGGCGGTGGCGGGTTTGGAGGCGGTGGTGGCGGCGGCCACGGTGGGGGCTTCGGTGGCGGCGGAGGTCACAGCGGAGGCTTCGGGGGCGGAGGCTTTCATGGCGGTTTTGGCGGCGGAGGGTTCCATGGTGGTGGATTCCATGGTGGCAGCTTCGGGGGCTTCCACGGCGGTCACTTTCACGGTGGACACATGGCGGGACGATCGCACGTCCGCACCCAGTCTCTGGCCCGCGCGAACCTAAATCACGGTCGCCATTTCCATCACGGACATGGACACGGTCATCACCACCGTCACCGCTTCTTCATCGGCGGCTATCCCTACTTCTATTATGATGACGGCTACTATGATGACGACTATGGCGATGATTGTTGGTGGAGCAGCCGCTATCATCGCTGGGCCTGCCCGGATTATTGAGCGCAACTGATACCCATTTTGGCCAGCGCCCCCGAACCTTTTCGTTCTGGGGCGCTTTCCCTATCGGCCGTCAAGCGATGGTCTTGATTGGCCGTTAACCTGTATTCTGAGGTTTTCGAGCCACACGCCCTGGCAGAGACAACGATTACGGAGCATGCGCTAATCAATAGGCAACCTGATTGAGATTATGTTGGAGGCCTCTGTTTTCTCGCATCAGCTGCATATTTAAGGTCTGACAAATGTTCAGTTTGCGTCTTCAGTGGAAGCGTTCGATCGTCCGGTTGGCAACCATCGCGTTATCAACCCTGGCCATCAGTGCCGCCTTCACCCCCGCAGACGCCGGAAAACGCAATCAGCGCCCTATCGAAGAGACGGCCCGGGAAACCCTATCCGGCCCTCCCGTCATCGCGATCGTCTCCATCAAAGATCAACGCGTCACGGTCTACGACGCAAACGGTGGCTCCATGAGCGGCCGGGTATCAAGCGGCCGCGACGGCTACGAAACTCCGGTCGGCGTCTACAGCGTTCTTCAAAAAGAAGAAGAACACTATTCGAACCTCTACGATGACGCCTCGATGCCCTTCATGCAGCGGATCACATGGTCAGGCATTGCCCTGCACGCCGGTCAGTTGCCTGGCTATCCCGCGTCCCATGGCTGCGTTCGCATGCCCGACAGCTTTGCCCAGCGCCTTTTCCCGCTGACGAAACTCGGCATGCGTGTCGTTGTTGCTTACGACGACGTTGCGCCGGTCGAGATTTCTCACCCGCTGCTGATGAAGCCGACGCCGCTGCAATCCGTCCAGACCGCGACGGCCATCCCGATGTCGTACCAGGATCCGATCGTGAACGATCCCGATTCCAGCCCGACGTTCTCTCCCGACCTCCGCGCATGGCCGGAACGCCAAGTGGAACTCAATGCCCTAAAATCAATCGCCGACGGCAAGCAGATCCTTGCCGACGCCGCCCTCGATCAGGCCAAGGAGATGGAGCAGATCATCGCCGACAAGAAGGCGCCGCGAGACAGGGCCGCGAAAGCGCTGCGCAAAGCCGAAGCGGCCAAAAAGTCTGCCGACAGCAGCTTGGCCGCGATCGACAAGCGCCTGTCGAACGCCAAGTCCGATAAGCTCAAGAAGAAATGGACAACAGAGAAAGAACGCGCCGCCAAGAAATCCGATGAAGCTGCTGCAAAAGTTGCCACGGCCACGGAAGCTTTGCAGGCCGCTGAGGCCGAACTGCAGAAGGCAACAGATCAGGCCGCCCCGGCATTAGCGGCACGAGATCAGGCGGTTGCCGTTCTCAATGAAGCCAAACGCAAGGCGTTGCCGATCTCCGTCTTCATAAGCCTGAAGACGCAACGGCTCTATGTCCGTCAAGGCAATGAGCCCGTTTTCGACGCGCCCGTCACCATCGCCGATCCGCAACAGCCTATCGGTACGCACGTCTTCACGGCGGTTGGATACAAAAATGGCGGCAAGGACGTGAGCTGGACGGCTGTTTCGCTCGAACACAACGACAACGCCGATTATGCGTTTAACGAAGACCGCAGGTATAGGCTCAACGATGCTGGCACGCCTCCCCCGACCAACGTGGCCGAAGCGAGCGCAGCACTCGATCGCATCACTATCTCGCCGGATGTGTCCGCCAGGTTGAGCAGCGCCGTATGGCCGGGATCGTCGCTGATCGTCTCGGACGAACCGATGAGCAAGGAAACCGGAAAAGCCACAGATTTTATCGTCCTCATCAGCACGGAACCTCAGGGCGGCATCAAGAAGCGGCCGAAACAGTTCTTCCGCAACGATAATTTCATGAGCGACAGCGCCGACTACTACTACTACGGCTATGATCGCTACGGGCGCCGGGCCTATCCTCGCCAACGATCAATGTTTGGCTGGTGGTGAAACGATCCCAAATCTTGGCACGCCTGCGTAGCGGCACGGATCGATTTCAAAGTGGCTCTGCCGGTCCGCGGCCCGGTAGGTTGCAAGCACGGCCGTTATCGGCGATGCCATGACATTCCCCGTGCGAATTGCCCTGAGGGTCGCTCCGACACATGCAGGCGGCTATTCCTTGAAATTGCCGCGAGAAAGATATTGCCTCCCAGAATAAGGGGCCGGGAGGAACCACAATGAACGCACACGAACGTCTGCCGAACGATATTACCGCATTGGGGGTTATTGAGCAGCTTCGGGACGCCCTGAAGTTTGCCGACAACGAGCTTCAGAAACGCTGCGTCATCTCAACCAAGGTGCGGGAGGCCCTCGACTTAGCGGAACGCATACTTGCGAGCGCCCAGAACCGGTACGACTGACCGGAATAGGCATTGGCATAGTCGAACGACGGCCGGCGACGGAACGGCTGCCCCGCGCAGAGATGCCCTGTGACTACACCCGATCACTATGCTCGGATCGTCAGCGGCGAAAGCAGCCAAGGCGCCAAGACCGCCGCATGCGAGCCATCAGCACCGAGCTATGCGACAGAAGTCGATCCCAGACGCCCAGGTTCACCGTCTCGTCGAACAACTCTTCGAATTCAGCGCGACGGCTGAGGCCTAGTCGGCTTCGATGCGGGTAATAAAAGACCAGGGCGGGCGAACGCCGCCACCAAACCTTGAATTCTGCGTCCGACATATTTTTCGGTGAGACCGGCCAAAGCAGGCCGCCGATCTTGGACATATCGGCCGTGATAAGATCGTACACTGCGCTCGCGATACCTTTGCGCTGACAAGACCGCGAAACCTCGGCGCTGCTGATGACGCAGATGCCGTTCTTCGGCTTTACGATATCGCAAAACCCGATCGGCTCCTCGCCGATGATAGCCGACAGCTCCGTTCGGAAGACACGATAGACCACACCGACGTCGGAGATTCCACGGCTCACGAAGAAAAGCCGCTGGCTTTTCGTCATCAACTCAACGATCGGCTCCTGGCAAATAAGCGTGGCCAACCGCTTATCGACGTCCTCCGATTCCTGAAGTGTCTTCGTGCGCTGCGCTAAGAGACGGGAATATCTCGCCTCAGCCTCATCCAATCGCCCCGAAACGATCACGACGGGAGTATCCTTTTGCAATACGGATGGTTTTTAAAGTCAGCTTAGGAATGAGAACCGATTATTGCGCCCCCAATCGCTCCCGATCCGTTAACGTCGGGGCCTAGCTCCTTCGACCGGTTAAAACTTCGGTTTCTGATGATGCACGCATCCTGGAACGACCGTTAACGCTGCCCCACCCGGCCCTGTCCCGCCTCCGATCCAGCGGAAACTGCCGGAACGAATCCGTAAAGCCGACCGTTTTTCAGGTTGAAAGCGCCAGCCGAAGATAAACGGCGGGCCTCGCCCGAAAGCCCACTACCGCGACATTTCGGCGACCCGGCACGCGTAATCGTCGCGTTGGTGACAAATCCCCTAAGAGCCTGTAGAGGGGGCATCGATTGTCTCTTTTTGTGCGCCGCGTCGGGATAGACTTCCGCGCCGGCGGCAATCAAAAAGCTCAATATTTCGGCCGGGCCAGTCGTATACCGTGATTGGGCGTCGGACGGCGTGCGTGCCCATTTTGCCTGTTGCGGCAGACATTCCCGTTCCTGGCAACTGCAAAAGGACTACGGAAGTTGCAGCCTTCGAATAAACGGAAGAAGCCAATGCAAGACCGATTGCCAGAAAAAAAGCCACCGGCCAACGGTGGCCAGGTCACGCCTTCCGATAAAAAGCCGCTGCTTTCGAAGCGGGGCATAGGCCTTCTTAGCTTTGTCTGTCTCCTCGCCCTCATCGCTGCCGGCTACGCCTATTGGCAGCACGAAACGCTCTATCCATCGACGGACAACGCCCAGGTCGAAGCCAATATAATCCAGATCACGCCGTTGGTGACAGGCCTCATCATGGACGTGAAAGTCAAGGAATTCTCGACCGTCCAGCAAGGCGACGTTCTGATCGAGCTCAATCAAGCGCCTTTCCGCGCTACCCTCAAACGCGCTGAAATTCGCCGCGACATCGCCAAGCAGCAAGCCGCCCAGGCGACCGGCCCCCAGGCCGCAGCCGCCAAAGGCAATGCTGAAGAGGCCGATATCGCCGTCGCCGAAGCCAATGCTGAACTTTCGCACGCGACGATCAAGGCGCCGGTCGACGGCACGGTCGGCAAAGTCCGCGTCCAGCCCGGCGAAGTCGCGAAAGCCGGCGTACCGCTCTTCCCGCTCGTCGATACCTCGACGTGGTGGGTCGATGCGAATTTCAAGGAAACCGACCTTGCCCGCATCAAGCCCGGCCAAACGGCGTCCGTGTGGCTTGACAGCGATCCGTCGAAAAAGTTGACCGGGAAGGTCGAAGCCGTGAGCCGCGCCAGCGCCTCGGCGTTCTCGCTGATGCCTTCGGAAAATGCGACGGGCAGCTGGGTCAAGGTCGTCCAGCGCTTTCCCGTCAGGATCGCCCTTACGGTCGAATCTGGCGACCTGCCGCTGGGCGTCGGCGCGTCTGCGTCTGTAACCATCGACACCACGTCCGATGGAGCGGGTAGTGCCACCAAATAATCAGGTCGCGGCCCCAGCCGACGCCGCCGCCGGACCGAGCAGGCTGCTGAGTTCGCTCGCGGTGCTGCTGGCGGTGCTGATGGTCATTCTCGACATGACCATCGTCAACGTCGCCCTGCCCGACATGATGGGCACCCTTGGAGCGACGCCCGATCAGATCACCTGGGTTTTAACGTCCTATATCGTCGCCGAAGCCATCGTCATTCCGATGAGCGGCTTTCTCGCTGAGCGCTTCGGCCGAAAACGCGTGCTGACAGTCAGCGTCGCAGGCTTCGTCGTGTCCTCGATGCTGTGCGGCCAATCGCATTCACTGATGCAGATGGTCATCTTCCGCTTGCTTCAGGGTGCATTCGGGGCAAGCGTCGTCCCTCTCTCACAAGCGACGATGGTCGACAGTTTCGAGCCGGAGAAGCGCGGCAAGGCCATGGCGATCTGGGGTATCGGCGTCCTGCTCGGCCCGATCATGGGGCCAACGGTCGGCGGCTTCATCACCGACCACCTCGGTTGGCAATGGGTATTCTACGTCAACCTTCCCATCGGCATCATCAACCTGCTTCTGATCTCCGCCTACATCAAAGCGACGCCCCATTCGGGCTCGCCGATTGATTGGCTCGGCGCTGCGCTCCTGGCAATCGGTGTCGGCAGCCTGCAAATGCTGCTCGACCGCGGCAACAGCGAAGGCTGGTTTGCATCGCAAATGATCGTCAGCCTCGCGCTCCTATCCTTCGCATGCCTAACCTGGTTCACGGTTCGAAGCTTCAATCGGCCGGACGCCATCCTGAAGCTCAATCTTCTGCGAGATCGCAATCTGGCGACGTCGACATTCCTGATCATGGCGTTCGGTGTCGGCATGCTGAGCACCATCGCGCTGCAGCCGCTGTTCCTGGAACATTTGCTCGGCTATCCGGCAAGCACCGCCGGTCTGGTGATGGCGCCGCGCGGTATCGCCGTCGCCATTGGCATGGTCGTGGTCGCAACGCTGATCCAGCACATCGATTCCCGCTGGCTGGTATTCGTCGGACTGACACTGTCCGCCGCCGGAACCTACGTGACGACGACATATAACCTCGACGTCGATCGCTTCTGGATTATCGCGCCGAGCATCGTCCAAGGCATCGGCATGGGCATGATCTTCGTGCCGCTCTCGACACTCGCCTATCAAACGCTACCGAAAAACGCTTCGGATCAGGCCGCGAGCATCTTCAACATCGCACGTACGATTGGCGGCTCGCTGGGCATCGCGATAGGCGCAACGATTCTGACGCGCGCGACGCACGAGAACCTTCAGACCCTCTCGGCCGGGATCAATCCCTACAATCCCGCCCTGCACATGTGGCTTAACTCGACGGGACTGTTGCCAACCGATCCGCGTGCGATGCAGATTCTGGGCTATGAGTTGACACGCCAATCGACAATGATCGGCTTCATCGAAGCCTTCGGCTTCGTAACGCTGAGCTTCCTGTTGCTTATTCCATTCGTGCTGTTGCTGCGGCAAACCGGCGCCGCTTCACCCTTCGGGGACGTCGGCAAGCACTAGGGCGCTTGCCGAGCTTTCAGCACCCTGGCTTATCGCTGCTGTGTCTGATAGTTCGGATTGAACCACACCGGCACCTCTTCCGCCGGCAGTGGCGGCCGTCCACGGATTGCATCCGCCAGCTTCTCGGCCATCATGATGGTCGGCACGTTGAGGTTACCACTGACGACATCCGGCATGATCGACGCATCGACCACCCGCAATGCTTCGACGCCATAAACCTTGCCCGTACCGTCAACGACGGCCATCTCATCGGTTCCCATCCGGCACGAGCATGACGGATGATAGGCGCTTTCGGCCTTCGCACGGATGAAGGCGTCGATGGCGGCGTCACTCGTTTCGGATGGCCCCGGCGCCAATTCGGCACCACGGTACTGGTCGAAGGCCTGCTGCGAAAAGATCTCGCGCGTTAAACGGATGCCCGCCCGCATCTCTTTGCGGTCCTGCTCCGTCTGCATGTAGTTGAAGAGTACTCTTGGATACTCGCGCGGATCGGCTGATTTAAGCTTCACATAGCCCCGGCTCGTCGGTCGCATCGGCCCAATATGCGCCTGGAAGCCATGCCCCTTCGCCGCCGACGTGCCGTCGTAGCTGATGGCCATCGGGAAGAAGTGATATTGTAGATCGGGATGCAAAACGCCGGCTTCACTGCGGATAAAACCGCCGGACTCGAAATGGTTCGTCGCGCCGAGGCCCTTCCCCGTCAGCAGCCACTCGATGCCGATCTTCAATTTTGCCAGCGGATTATTGGCGCTGTAAATCGAAACCGGCTTGGTGCATTCGTACTGGACGTAGGCCTCGATGTGGTCCTGCAGGTTTTCTCCAACGCCCGGCGAATCCTGCACGACCGGAATGCCGTGTTTTTTCAATTCATCCGCATTGCCAATACCCGACAGCATCAAGATTTGCGGTGAATTGATCGCGCCGCCGCTGACGATCACCTCGCGCGTTGCGCGCGCCGACTGCAGATTGCCGCCATGGCTGAACTCGACGCCGACGGCACGACGTCCTTCGAACAGGATGCGCGTGACGAGCGTTTTCGCCTTGAGTTCAACGCCGCCACGCTTCTGCGCTGGCCGCAGAAACGCCTGAGCGGCGCTCCAGCGACGGCCTTTGTAGACCGTCATGTCCATGCGGCCGAGGCCTTCCTGCTGGTAACCATTCATATCCTCGGTCACCGGATAGCCCGCCTGCCGGCCTGCCTCAATGAAGGTATCGTAAAGCGGATTCGTGCACGGCGCAGTCGTCACATAAAGCGGCCCGGAATTGCCGCGATACTTATCGCCGCCCTTGAGCCGCGTCTCGGCCTTCTTGAAATACGGCAGACAGTTGAAATACGACCAGTCCTGCAAGCCCTGATGACGCGCCCAAGCGTCGTAATCGAAGGCATGACCTCGAATATAGATCATGCCGTTGATAGACGACGAGCCACCGACGACGCGTCCACGCGGACAGTACATCCGCCGATTATCGAGATAAGGCTCCGGCTCCGACTCGTACCACCAGTTGTATTTCGTGCCGGCCAGCGGATACGCGAACGCCGACGGCATATGAATGAAAATGCTGTTGTCTTGCGGCCCGGCTTCGAGAACGAGAACGCGAACCCCTTCGTCTTCCGTCAGGCGGTTGGCAAGGACGCATCCCGCCGACCCGGCACCGACGATGATGTAGTCGAAGTCTTGGGTTTTGCTCATCGTTCCTTGGACCTCAGTCTTTCTGTCTTAATCTGACGATGCGTCATTCGTACGGGCACTGCACATCGCCCAGTTCCACATAGACGCTCTTCAACTGCGTGTAGTGCTCGATGGCGACCTGGCCGTTCTCGTGGCCGAAGCCCGACTCCTTGATGCCGCCGAACGGCATCTCGACGGGCGTGATGTTATAGTTGTTGATCCAGCAGATGCCCGCTTCGAGGCGCGCAGCGACGCGATGCGCGCGTGCAAGATCGCGCGTAAAAAGCCCCGCGGCCAATCCGAAGCGCGTCGCATTCGCACGCGCTATGACATCGTCCTCGTCGCGGAACCGCAAAACCGACATGACCGGCCCGAAGATTTCTTCTCGCACAATGCTCATCTCGTCCGTGCACTCGGTGAAAACGGCCGGACGCACATAGTTGCCGCGATCGAGCGGAACCTCATCAACTCGTTCGCCACCGTAGCAGAGCCGTGCGCCTTCCGCCTTTCCGGCCTCGATGAAACTCAAGACCCGTTCCATATGCGGCCGCGAAATCAACGCCCCTACTTGTGTTTCAGGATCGAGTGGCAAACCGATGCGCAGCTTTTTCGTCCGCTCCACCACCATATCGACGAAGGCATCGTAGATGTCGTCGTGGACAAACACGCGCGTGCAGTTCGTGCATATTTCGCCCTGCGTGTAAAAATTTCCGAGCATCGCCGCGGAAACGGCCTGCCGAAGATCAGCGTCCTGGAACACAAGAAGTGCCGACTTGCCGCTGAGCTCCATCGTTGTACGCTTCAAAGTAGCGGCCGCCGCAGCTACGATCTTCTTGCCAGTGCCCACCGAACCGGTCAGCGAGATTTTCGCAACGCGCGGATCTGTCGTCAGCATTGAACCGGTGCGTGCGTCTCCGTGCAAAACATTGAAGACGCCATCTGGCAACCCTGCTTCCGTGTAGATCTCGGCAAGCTTGGCGGAGGTCGTCGGCGTCATCTCCGACGTCTTGAAGATCATCGCATTGCCGCATGCCAGCGCCGGCGCCGACTTCCAGCACGCGATCTGGATCGGATAGTTCCATGACCCGATACCGACACAAATTCCCATCGGTTCGCGGCGGGTATAAACGAACGCATTATTCAGTGCGATCTGCTCGCCGTGCAACGTGGCCGCCACCCCGGCGAAATATTCGATGCAATCGGCACCGCTGACGATATCGACGACTTCCGCTTCTTGAATTGGCTTGCCGGTGTCACGAACCTCGATCTCGGCCAACTCGCGATTGCGGTCGCGAAGAATCCGTGCCGCCTTGTTCAGAACACGCCCACGCTCCGCACCGGACATGCCAGACCAGCGAGCGAGTCCTTCTTTTGCTGATTGCAGCGCAGCATCGATTTCAGGCGCAAGCGCGATCTCGACCTGTGAAATCAACTCGCCCGTCGCCGGATCGACATTCGCGAACGTCTCCCCGTCCGATGCCGCAACAAAACGGCCCCCGATATAGTTTTGGAGAACTTTCGCCATCGACCACACTCATTGAATTTGCCCATGCTGCAAACCGAGCGCGGCACCCTTCGCTCGCAGCAACTTCCGGCGCCAAAACCTGCGCCGATCACCCATCACGCTATGCCGGTCCAGAGGCCTGAAAGCATTGTCAGATACGACACAAATGTTATCCCCCGCGACAGTCGAAACCGCACTGGAAGACCGACGAAAGTCGAACGATCTCGCGCTGCAACCGCCTTCTTTTGCAGCACCGAAAGCCTCTTTCTGCGGCAGGAATTGAACTTTCTGGAACTTGTCAAAACACGGCGCGGTGCTAAGATTTTCTCATGATCTGCTCGATGTCATACTCAGGCGTAACGATCACCCCGCCTCAGTCTTTGACTAGAAGCGGAGGCCATAGATTTGCGGAGCATCCGGGAGCTTTTGCTGCGTGAATGAGGTTCCGTCGAAACTCAGAACGATCCGTCGGATCGGGTTTCTGACACTGAATGAATACACCATGATCGCGCTTTCGAGTGCGATCGAGGTTTTGCGAATGGCCAACCGTTTGAGCGGGCAGGACCACTATTCGTGGACCATCCTTTCCGTCGACGGCAAGCCGACGTCCTGCAGTAATGGCCTGTCTTTCGCCGACGCTAAAACCTACGATGATGCCGGCGATCTCGATATGGTACTCGTCTGCGGCGGCACGCACGTCGAGCGATACGTCAGCGACAAGCTCATCAATCTTCTCCGCCGGATATCGCACGATGGCATCGTGCTTGGTGGCCTGTGCACCGGCACCTACGCGCTCGTGAAATCCGGCCTTCTCGACGGCTACAAATGCACCGTCCATTGGGAAAACATGGCGGGCCTTCGCGAATTCCATCCACGCGTGCAGTTCCAGGAAGAGCTTTTCGTTATCGACCGCGACCGCGTCACCTGCACGGGCGGGATAGCGCCCGCCGACTTGATGCTCTCCGTTGTGAAAAGCGCATTCGGTAAAACGCTGGTTGCCGATATTTCCAACCAATTCATTCTGGAACGCGTGCGCGACGGGTTCGACCGCCAGCACATCCCGATGGCGGCGCGCCTGGGATACAACAACAGTGCGCTGGTGGACATCGCCGCACTCATGGAAGCCAATTTCGAAGAACCGCTGACAGCTGTCGAATTGGCAAAATTGGCGGGCCTTTCTTTGCGCCAAGTCCAGCGCATGTTCCAGGTTTCGCTCGAAACGACACCGACAAAGTACTATTTGCAATTGCGTCTCCGGCGCGCCCGCGAGCTGCTAGTGCAATCGCAAATGTCGATCACGCAGATCGCTATTTCCTGCGGTTTTCAATCGACTTGCCATTTCAGCAAATCATATCGGGCCCTTTACGGACGCACGCCGCGCAGCGAACGCCAGCCCCAGACGGTCCCAGCCGAATTCAGCGCGCCGCCGCTGCCACGACAGCGTAAGTCTGTGGTGCGCGCACGCGTCCCTTCGATTTAGATCGGCGCTCGCGAGCACCGGAAGACCGTCGATTTACGCAGGATCAAATGGACACCCTTCGCGAAAGGAGTGTAGCCTGAGGCGCGTAAGCGCTAGATCGCGTCGCAATTGCAAAAATAGATAGCCCGCCGCTGCTATTAGCTGGTGGGGTCGCCCACGCCGGGTGGCGCCTTCAACAGGCAACCGACAGAAGGGCGATCCGATTTCAGATCCCCAGCAAGCGGACTGTTGTCCATCACGCCTGCCATTGCCAACAACAGGAGTTGTCATGACACGCATAGCGATTGGGGCCACTTTTGCCCTCGTCCTGGCCGCAACAGCGGCGCACGCTGCCGACAGTACCACTTGCAAAAAAGTCCGCTTCGCCGACGTCGGCTGGACCGACATTCAAGTGACGACCGGACTGACCAGCAACATTCTCGAAGCGCTCGGCTATGAGCCCGAGGTCAAGACGCTCTCCGTTCCCGTCACCTACGCCTCGTTGAAAAACAAGGACATCGACGTGTTCCTGGGCAACTGGATGCCCAGCATGACCGCCGACATCAAGCCCTACATCGACGACAAGTCCGTTGAGGTGCTTGGCGTCAACCTCGATAACGCCGGTTACGGTCTCGTCGTCCCCGACTACGTCGCCGACGCGGGCGTCAAAAGCCTTAAAGACCTCGGCGCCCATAAAGATCAGTTCGACGGCAAGATCTACGGCATCGAAGCTGGCAACGACGGTAATCGCATCATCAGCACAATGATCGCCAAGCCGGAGAACAACCTCCAGGGCTTCGAATTGGTCGAAAGCTCCGAAGCGGGCATGCTCACCGAAGCCGAAAAGGACATGAAGAAGAAGAAGTGGATCGTCTTCCTCGGCTGGACACCCCACCCGGTCATGGGCGCCATGAAAATCCACTACCTCGACGGCATGGGCGATTCCGGTTTCGGCGCTGCAACCGTCAGCACCAACGTTCGCGCCGGCTACGAAAAAGAATGCCCGAACGTCGCCAAGTTCCTGAAGAACGAAAAATTCAATCTCGCCATGGAAGGCGCTATGATGGAGCCGGTACTGAAAAGCGGTGCCGATCCAAAGGCGACCGCGCTCGAATGGCTCAAGAAAAATCCTGAAGCCGTAACACCGTGGCTGGCAGGCGTAACCACGTTCGATGGTGGCGACCCACAGGCTGCGCTGAAGGCCTACCTCGCAAAGTAGGGGTCCTGTCACTATCCGCCCGGCAAAGGACTGGACGGCTGCTTCACAAGCGGCCGTCCGTTGCCGAATGAAGCTTGAGCACTGGGAATGGCGCAGATGGACCCCGTATCGAAGCTTGTAACTGCCTGGAAAATTCCGGTTGGACAATTCGGCAAAGCGATCTTCGACTTCGTCACTGACTATTTTCAGTGGTTTTTCGATGCCATATCGACGGTTCTCGAGACGTTCGTCGACGGAACGTCCGATTTCCTGCTGCAAATCCCGCCTCTCGTTCTGGCGGTTATTCTCGCCGGCCTCGCCTATTGGCTTCGGCGTTCCGCCGTTCTCGCCGTCGGCGTTTTGATCGGCCTGCTGTTCATTCTGAACCAGGGCTTGTGGAAAGAGACAGTCCAGACGCTCGTGCTGGTTCTGTCGGCCACCGCGCTCTCAATGATCATCGGCGTGCCCATCGGAATTTGGGCTGCGCATAAACCTCACGTCTGGCGCATCACACAGCCGATCCTCGACCTGATGCAGACGATGCCGACCTTCGTCTACCTCATCCCCATTCTGATCCTGTTCGGCCTCGGTGCTGCGCCCGCGCTGATCGTCACGATCATTTTCGCTATGCCCGCCCCCGTGCGCATGACGTATCTAGGCCTGACCTCAATCCCCAAGCCGATGCTGGAAGCCGGAGAAAGTTTCGGCGCCACGAAACGCCAACTCTTATGGAAGGTGGAGCTGCCCGCAGCGCTTCCGTCCATCATGGCCGGCCTCACCCAATGCATCATGCTGTCGTTGTCGATGGTCGTCTTCGCCACGCTGATCGGTGCACCAAGCCTCGGCAATCCGGTCAACCGCGCGTTGGCCAACCGCAACATTCCGCTGGGCATCGAAGCCGGCCTTGCAATCGTGATCCTCGCCATCATCCTTGATCGCGTCCTTGCCATTAAACCGGAGGTCCGCAAATGAGCGTCGCGGTCGATTTCAAAAACGTCGATATCATCTTCGGCAAGGACGTTGCCCGCACGCTCGCTATGGTCGATGCCGGCGCGACGCGGGCTGAGATCCTCGCCAAAACGGGAGCCGTGCTCGGCGCCGCCGGTGCGAACCTGACGGTCAACGAGGGCGAGATTTCCGTTCTGATGGGCCTGTCCGGCTCCGGGAAATCGACCCTCCTGCGCGCAGTCAACGGCCTTAACAAGGTCTCGCGTGGTTCGCTCCTGGTGAAGGACGGCGACCGCATGGTCGATATCGCAACCTGCGATGCAGCAACCCTCCGCCACATGCGACAGAACCAGGTCGCGATGGTGTTTCAGCAGTTCGCGCTGCTGCCGTGGCGTACCGTGCGCGAGAATGCCGGCCTTGGCTTGGAGCTGGCAGGCGTTCCGGCCGCCGAACTCAAGGAGCGCGTCGATCGCCAACTCCATCTCGTCGGGCTCGATAGCTGGGCCGACAAATACGTACACGAACTTTCAGGCGGCATGCAGCAGCGCGTCGGCCTCGCTCGCGCCTTTGCGACGGACGCCCCAATCCTGTTAATGGACGAGCCTTTCTCCGCGCTCGATCCGCTGATCCGCACCAAGCTGCAGGATGAGTTGCTGCAGCTTCAAAAGACCATCAAGAAAACGATCATCTTCGTCAGCCACGATCTTGAAGAAGCGCTCAAGATCGGCAACCGCATTACCATCATGGAAAGCGGACGCATCGTACAGTCGGGGACGCCGGAAGACATCGTCCTTAACCCAGCCGACGATTACGTCCGCGACTTCATCGCTAACGTCAATCCGTTGTCCGTGCTGACGGCCTGGAACGTCATGCGCGACAAGCGCGACCTTGAAACAGCCGGCGACAACTGGCTCTGGCTCGACCGGCGGCAAACGACCAAATTTAGGATCGACGGCACGGGCAAAGTTGAAGCCGCCGAATGCCGCGGAAAACAAGCAAGCTGGGTGACGTGCGGCGAAATCGAAGAAACGCCGTCCGACGAGTTCTCACCAGTCTACTGGGCAAGACCCGGTACCAGCCTTAAGACCGTGATCCTCGCGATGCATAAATCGGGCACAGCTCCGGTTGCACTGTTCGATGATGACGACCGCTTCGTCGGTTCGATCGGCGTCCGAGACGTACTGCAGGCCATTCTGCGCCGTTCAGATTGATTTTCCGGCGGAGGCGCTGCCCACGACCTCAGTTATTTTTCGATCGTTACATCACTGAGCGGCTTGCTGCAGCAGATCAGGATCATGCCCGCATCGACCTCGCGTTGCCGGATGCCGCCGCCATGTGTCATCACCACCTGACCGTCGACTTTCTTGCTTTTGCACGTACCGCAAACACCTTTGCTGCACGAAAATGGCAGACGCAGGCCAGCGGCCTTCGCCGCTTCGAGAATGAATTGATCGGGACGGCAATCAATCGTGCGGCCCGACTTGGTGAACTCGATTTTGAAGCCGACGCTCGGCACAGATTCTGCCGCAACGGCCGCCTGCACTTCCTCTTGCTCAACCGGGCTTAATCGTTCGAACGAGAAGCTTTCTTCATGATAGCGTGCCATGTCGAAACCGGCGGCCGCCAGCATAGCGCGAACATTCGCCATGTACGCTTCAGGGCCACAGCAAAAGATTTCGCGCTCTGACAGATCCGGTACCATCGACTTCAAGAGCGGCAGCGTCAGAAAGCCTGTCGGCGCGCTCCAGTCGCGTTGCTCGCCGATATTTTCGCAAACGAATGCCGTTCGAAATCGGTTCATCCCATGCGCAATAGTGGCAAGTTCATTGCGGAAAATAATGTCCCGCGGCGTCCGCGCGCTGTGAACGAAAACAACGTCGCGATCTTCGCCAAGATCGTAAAGCGCACGTGACATAGACATCAACGGCGTGACACCGGACCCGCCGGACAAGAATAGGTACTTCGGTGCTGCGTGCAACGTGCAACTGAATTCGCCGGAGGGTCCGAAAGCTTTGATAGCAACGCCAGCTTTCAGATTGTCATGGAGCCAGTTCGAAACCTTGCCGCCCGGCACGCGCTTCACGGTAATCGACAGCGTGTCAGGCCGCGTCGGCGATGACGACATCGTATAGCAGCGATTGATCGTCTCGCCATCGATCTCGAGTTCGAGGGTGATGAACTGCCCTGGACGAAAACGAAACAGCTTTGCCGTCGGCGTGCGAAACAAGAAGCTTTTGACGTCATGCGTTTCCGCCCGAACATGCGTGCAGACAAGCACATCGTCTTCGTCAGAATTCCACTTGCCCGGCACGGCATCCCACTGCGCCGGGCCGAGCCTGTCCTGCATCTCGCTCATGTCGTTCAGGCGCTCGCGGCAAACGGGCTGACGGTCGCCGATTCATGTCCGGTTGCCGTCCGAAGCCGCTGGAAATACCAGGACATGAACTTCTCGACCAGTTCTTCCGTATAAGGCGAATAAGGCCCAGGAACATAGGCTGCACTATACGAACCGACCTGTGTCCTCTCGACGAGCGCTCCGTCCTGCATATTGGTAGCGTGCCAAACAGCGCTGAGCGCCTTGGGATCGTAGTCCTGCCCTTCCACGGCATCCTTATGAACGAGCCACTTCGTCCGCAGCAACGTACGTTCCGCATCGATCGGCAGCACGCTGAACGTCACGATGTGATCGCTCATAAAATGGTGCCACGAATTCGGCTGTGTCCAGAACGACAGGCCACCAAGATTGCGCAGAGAAAGATCGCCGAGCAATTTCTTGCACGCAACCTTGCTGTCGAGCGTCTGGGATTCTCCCGCCTTATCGAGCGGAAGCCGTTCCGTTCGGAACGCTGTCACCCTGCTGTCGAGAAACTCCAATTCAACGGACGGTAATCCGCATGATTCCCACCTTGCATGCTCGCGCGTCGTCAGATCCTTGAACGCGCGCACATCGTCTGCATTCTCAGGGGATGGCTGATACCCGAATCCGAACTCATAGAGCGAAATAGTAAGTTCCGGATGATTGCCCTTACAGTGATAGCATTCGCGATTGTTCTCCATCGTGAACTTCCAATTGCCGTTCTCGATGAGATCTTCCTCATACGCGACTTTGCAATCGCTGATGCGGTGCGGAAGAATATAGGGCTCCATCTCGCGCCGCATCTGCTCGAAGTCGACAGGCGGATTGTCCGCAAGGCAAACGAAGATCAGCCCAGCAACATTCCCGACATGGACCATCTTCAGACCGAATTTACTCCGGTCGAAGTCATCGCCCATGTGCTCCGTGTGGATCAGATTGCCGCGCAGGTCGTAAGTCCACTGATGGTAAGGACAAACGACATTGCCAACGCTGCCCTTGTCTCCGTCGCAAAGGCGCGCGCCGCGATGGCGGCACACGTTGTGAAACGCCGTGATCGACATGTCGTCGTCACGAGCCACGACGACTGACGTCTTTCCGATCGGAACTGTGAAATAATCACCCGGCTCGGGAATGTCAGGTTCGCAGCCGACGTAAATCCACGTCCCGCCGAAAATGACCTCCATATCGAGATCGAAAATTTCCTTGCTCTGATAGAATGGCGCTTCCAGGCTATAGCCCGGTCGCCGTCTGGCTATCAGGGACCGCAGTTCATTTGATAATTGCATGTGGTCCTCCCATTGCAGGGGCTCAGCTCAAAAATCAACGAGGCGATGTTCTCTCAGATAATTCAGCACCACTTGTGCTTTATCGACGGATGTCCCCTCAAAAGCGACAACACCGCCTTTCACCTCAGACACGATCGCTGAGAGCAATCGAGCGTGTGCCGCCTTTTTTTCCTGGGCCTTAAGACGCTGGGGATGACGCGGCTCGGCTTCCACTGCCCAGCTAGGCTGGAGCATCACGCTCTCATCCAGACCAGCGCTCGGCAAAGGCACGATTTTTCCGGAAACACGGCGCACATAGGCATATTTCAAACGCACAGGCGCCAAGGGATGCACGGCGACAACGACCGGCAACGGGCAGGCCACCTGCCGCCTCTGTCCCTTCGGCAGAAACTGGCGGATCGTTGCCCCGCATCCCGACGCGCCGACTTCAATTTTAACTTCGAGCGCATTTGAGATAATCGGCCGCCCGAGCGCCTCGGCCAGAACATAAGGCAACAGACCACTGCCTGCGCCCTGCTCTGCCCGGCTCCCCGTCAGGATGATGTCGGAGTTTCTCAACGCCGCAGCCAGCGCCGAAATCGAAACACCGCCGGATGTCCCCTCCAGCACCTCGATCCTGCTGGCTCCGAGCGCCATGTAATCCTTGAGTGCGGGGTCTTCTTTTTCTCCGGCGTGAACGATGCGTAAGGCATCGCCGGATAAAGCCTTGCCAACGGCCATGGCAACCGTATCGCCGCGACAGGCGCGCGCCGCACCGCTCACCGGATGGCGACCGGCCGAAACCAGTACCGCGACGGAAATGGGCGCGCTCATACCTGCCCCTCCGGCGTTTCCGACTGAGTTCTTGCTTGCCCGACGCGCGCGATCAAAGCTTGCATCACCTCTTCCGCGTCACCAACCACCGTTAAATCCGCGCGCTTGATTATCGGCGCACCGGGATCGCTGTTGATTGCGATCACATGACGACACGCCTTGATACCCTGCAGATGCTGAACGGCGCCCGAGATGCCAACCGCCATATAAGTCGTCGCGGTCACGGTTTTGCCCGACGCGCCGATCTGCTTGCTGCGCGGAAACTTCCCATCATCTACCGCAACGCGACTGGCGCCCACCGCCGCATCGAAGCAGCCCGCCAGCTTTTCGAGCGTCGCCACGTTCGTCACGCCATTACCCGCCGAAACGATGAAGTCCGCCTCCTCCAGTGCAATAGAGCCCATTTCCGTCGCTTCAAGCCCGAGATCGCGACACACGTCCTTGACGTCGGCAGCCAACGGCGCTGACAGCACTTCTCCGGCACCAAGGAAGGGCAGATTGCTATCAACCGCGCCTGCCTGCAGCAACACGAAACGCGGCAGCGGCGCATCCGCAAGACACCCACCGCCGGACCACCCGACGGCGACGTGCTTGTCGTCGATTTCTGAAACGTGTGTCGCTGCAGAAGCACGAAGCTTCGCAATCAGCCGTCGCCCGAGATCGCCATCACCCAGCGCGTTGTCAGGCAGGAAAATGTGCTCTGGCTGATAATCATTGATGAGCGCTTCGACCACACCCTCTTCACGCCGAGGTTCGAAGCGGGCGGCATCGAGATCGTCCACGATCACGACCTTATCAGCGCCCAGCGCCGCCGCATTCTCATGAAAGGCGCCGAGAATCACGGCAATCACGCCCTTCTCCGACGCCGCGAGAATGGCAGCGGCTGCAATCGCCTCTCGGGCATGGTCGTCGAGCCGTCCTTGATAGGCATGCGCGATGGCCATATGCCAACTTGTGGCGGCGACTTGGGTCCGCAAAGGTTTCGCCCGAGGCGCTTCCGAATTTCGTGAAGCGCCAACGGCGAGGTCCCCCGCACCGGTCTCGCCGAGAACGATCCTACGCAGGCCGTTCGGTCCGATGCGATACGGACGGCGCGGATCAACCCGTTTCGCCCCGCTCATGGCCGTTCCTCCAGCGAAGCCGCGACGAGTTCCGCGATATCGAGCACTTCCGCGCGATCGCCAGCCACACCCTCCAGCATTGCCGTACATTGCGGACAGGCCACAGCCACAACTTCGGCGCCGATAGCGCGAATATCATCCATGCGCATATCCGGAATGCGCAGCTTGCCGGGGATGTCGGTCAGTGGCGCACCGCCGCCACCGCCGCAGCACCGCGCGCGAAACCCGGAGCGCTCCATCTCTCGAACGGTCGCACCGAGCTTTCGCAGAACCGAGCGCGGCGCTTCGAACTCGCCATTATAGCGACCGAGATAACATGGGTCATGATAGGTAAGTGCGCCCGCATCTTGCCGCTCGACCAATTGCAATGCGCCACGCTCCATCAACTCGTCGATCAGAGCGGTGTGGTGTACGACAACGTAACGCCCGCCAAGCGCCGGATATTCGTTGCGAAGACTGTGCAGCACGTGCGGATCTGCCGTCACGATGCGCTTGAAATCGAGCTTGGCCAACGTCGCGATGTTCTTTTGGGCGAGGGATTGAAACGTTGCTTCATCCCCCAACCGACGAGCCGTATCACCGCTATCCCGCTCATCTTCGCCGAGCACGGCGAAATCCGCGTTAGCAACTTTCAGAATTTTCACCAGCGAACGAAGCGTCCGCTGATAGCGCATGTCAAAAGCGCCCTCCCCGGCGAACAGCAACAGATCGATCGGCTTCCCAGGTTCAGCCGTCGGCGCGTCGAGGTCAATCGCCCAGTTGTATCTCGTTGTTTTTGCGTAGCCGCCTTGCGTATCGGTCTCGCGTAAATTGGCGAGAATCTCCGGCGCCGTCCCAGGGACATCGCCCTGCGTCAGGTTTAAGCTCCGGCGCATGCCGACGATCGCGTCGACATGCTCGATCAACATCGGACATTCCTCGACGCAGGCCCGGCAGGTCGTGCACGACCAAAGCGTTTGCGCCTCGATAAGCTGCGGAACGATCGCGTCATTCGGCGCACCGCGATGTGTACCAATCGCGATGCCGGGGTAGGGACTGCCCGCATAACTCACGTCGCTTGTGCCCGAGAACCCGCAGACGAGATCCTGAATAAGTTTTTTCGGATTGAGCGGTTGCCCCGCAGCGAAAGCAGGACATACCTGTTCGCATTTTCCGCATTGAACACAGGCATCAAAACTCAAGAGCTGGTTCCAGCGAAAATCAGTCGGTGCGTCGACACCATATTCGCGTTCATCGAGATGCAACGGCTTGAGAGCCGTTGATCGGACACCCGAGAACCGCTCAGGCCGCGGATGAAACGCGAGATGCAGAAGCCCCGCCACAGCGTGCTTCATCGGCTCCGCAAAGCCGATCCCGAGAACCAACTCGGCGGAGCCGATAAGCAGAAAAAATATCGCCAGCGTTGCAATCGCAGCCGAAAGCATTCCCGGCGGAACAGCCACGGCAATGAGCAGCCCCAGCGCGAACGCTGCAAGCGTGAACGGCAGTCGATCCCAGGCACCGCGTGACAGACGTGATGGCGGATTCCGCCGCCGTTGCCAAACGCAATAGACGCCGGCAAGCATCACGGCGGCGCCCAGAACGATGCCCCAATCGAGAAGCCGCGAATAAATCCCCAGCCCATAATTGATCGCAACTAACCCGATTGCGAGCACCGCGCCGCCTGCTGTCGCAACGTGCGTGTGCGCAATGTAGGGCTCGCGAGCAACGACGTGGTGAAGGTCGACGAAGTAGCGCCTCGGAACGGCAAACAATCCCGACCATGCAACCGTGGCCGGCTGTCCTGCACGCCACAGCAACGCGCGGCGCGTTATACCGAGCGCCAATGTCACCACCGACACCCAAAACAGCACGGTGATGACAGGCGCGACAGACACGATCAGAAATCCTTGCAGAGCCGGAGCGAGTCGTAGATCGCCGCGTGGATGTTGTGCATCGACACGCAATCGCCCACGCGGAACAGCACGAAACGGTCCCCTTCCGTCGGGTCGCTCAGCACAGGTTGCGGCGTATTGGAATAGAGTGCGTTGAGATCGACCTGACCGCGGTTTATCGACTTCTCTTTCAGCGACCAGTAAAGCTCCGTGTTCGGCGTTATGCCGTTCTCGATGACGACCTGGTCAACCACGCGTTCTTCAAGCTCGTCGGTATATTCGTTGCGCAGAACCGCAATCTTCTTATTCCCCTCCGCATACACACGGTCGAGCCAGAAGTTCGGCGTGGGAATGATACCCTGCGCATACATACGGCGATAAAAGATCGGAAACGTCGTGCCACCGACATCATCGCCGACCTTAACGTCCGGCGTCACGATCTCGACCGTGCAGCCGCGGCTCGCAAGAAAGTCTGCCGTGCCGAAACCCGCATGTGTGCTGATACCGTCATAGACCAGCACGTTCTCAGCAGGCGGCACTTTCTCGGAAAGAATATCCCAGGCGCTGACGGACAGTCCTTCGGCCGCGCCCCACCCTTCTACCTGCTCGACATGGCTTCGCCCGCCCGTCGCCAGAACAACGATATCCGGCTGCTCGCCGACGATCATTTCGGGCGTCGCCTCAACGCCAAGGCGGCGATCGACGCCAAGCCGCTTCGTTTCGAGATCGAACCAACGAACGATACCTGCCATCTGCTCGCGCTGCGGTGCTTTCGATGCGAGATTGATCTGCCCGCCGACAGTTTGGTTCCGTTCGAACAAAATGACGTCATGTCCGCGCGACCGCGACACGCGCGCCGCTTCAAGTCCAGCCGGCCCGGCGCCAACCACGACAACACGCCGCTTTGTGCCAGTTGTCGGCGCGATGATGTGAGGCATAGTGGCTTCGCGCGATGTTGCCGCGTTCTGCACGCACAGCGTATCCGATCCCGAATACATGCGATCAATGCAATAGTTGGCGCCCACGCATTGGCGGATCTGATCTTCCCGGCCTTCGCGCACTTTTTTCATGATGTGCGGATCGGCAATATGCGCGCGCGTCATGCCGACGATATCGACCATGCCGTTTGCCAGAATTCGCTCGGCCTGTGTGATATCGCGAATGCCCTGCGCATGCAGGATCGGAACCTTCACGACCGACTTGATGCCCGCCGCCAGATGCACAAACGGTTCAGGCGGTAACGCCATCGGCGGCATGCAGTTGGCAAGCGTGTTGTGCGTATCGGCGCCCGAGCCGATGACGCTGATGAAATCGATAAGCCCCGTCTCGGACATGGCTTGCGCAATTTCCTTCAGCGTCTCGTGATCAAGGCCGTCGTCATGAAACTCATCGGCGCACATGCGCATGCCGACGCAATAGTCACGGCCGACAGCTTCACGCACGGCCTGCAACACCTCGATCCCGAACCGCATGCGATTGGCGAGACTGCCGCCCCATTCGTCCGTTCGCATATTGGTGCGTGGTGACCAGAATTGATCAATGAGTTGCTGATGCGCGGCTGAAATCTCAATCCCGTCGAAACCCGACTTCTGCACGCGCTTCGCGGCTGCTGCGAAATCGCCGATGATCCGCCAAATGTCTTCGATCTCGATTGCCTTGGCATTGCCGCGATGCACCGGCTCGCGCACACCCGACGGCGACACCAGATGCGGCCAGGGGTCGCCTGCATAAGCAGAACGCCGCCCCATGTGCGTCGCCTGGATCATGATCTTCATGCCATGGCGATGAACCGTGTCGGCCAAACGCGCCATCGGCTCGATCACGCGATCCGTCGTCAGATTTACGGGCTTCCACGCCCCTTGCGGCACGTCGATCGAAACAGGGCTCGACCCGCCGCAGATCGCCATGCCGAGACCGCCCTTGGCCTTCTCTTCGTAATAGCGGATGTAACGGTCGCCGGGCATGCCGCCTGCATCCGCATAGACCTCGGCGTGCGCCGTCGAATAGATGCGGTTCGGCAATGTCAGCTGATTGAGCTTGATCGGGGTGAAGATATGCGGATAAGCCGCCATCGCCTGATCCTTGCGCCGCTTCGCGTCAACAATAAACGACCGTCGCGGCGAGGCCGCCAAGCGACGTTTCTTTGTATTTCGATTGCAAATCGTGACCGGTCTGCCGCATCGTCTCGATCACAGCGTCAAGCGAAACGAGGTGCCCGCCGTCATCCATCATTGCGAGGCGCGCGGCGTTGATCGCTTTCATCGCACCCATGCTGTTGCGCTCGATGCACGGCACCTGCACCAGGCCGCCGATCGGATCACAGGTCATGCCGAGATTGTGTTCCATGCCGATCTCGGCCGCGTTCTCAATCTGCTCTGCCGTAGCTCCCATAACGGCGGCAAGCCCGGCGGCCGCCATCGAGCAAGAGACACCGATCTCACCCTGGCAGCCCATCTCTGCGGCAGAAATCGAAGCGTTCTTCTTGTAGAGCATGCCGATGCCCGCTGCCGTCAGCAGGAAGGTGACGATATGATCGTCACGGGCGTCGGCATCGGGCGCCGCATCGCAAAAGCGCGTATAATAGGCAAGCACCGCCGGAATGACGCCTGCCGAACCATTGGTCGGCGCCGTCACCACGCGCCCGCCCGCCGCGTTCTCTTCGTTGACGGCTATGGCGAAAGCGCTGACCATATCCATCGCGCGAAAATCAGCCGTGAGCTTACCATCGACATCGCTCGCCTGCCGATAGAGCGCCGGGGCACGACGCTTCACTCTGAGACCACCAGGCAGAACGCCCTCTGTCGCAAGCCCGCGCTGCAGACAATCGTTCATCACCTGCCAGACTTTCAAAACCTTGGCTCGGGTCGCAGCTTCGTCCTGGTAGGCAAGCTCATTGCGCCAGACGATCTCGGCGATCGTCAGGTTGTGGCGCTGACAGAGCGCGAGAAGCTCCTTCGCACTACTGAAGGCATAGCGCACTGGCCGATGCGGAACCTCATCCGTGCTGCGACTTGCAATCAGCGCCGCCTTATCGAGAACGGCACCGCCGCCGATTGAGAAATAGGTGTTTCGGTAGAGCGAAACGCCAAGCGCGTCGAACGCCTCGATGATCATACCGTTCGGATGCTCGCTGAGCATCTTATCGCGATGGAACAGAAGGTCCGTTTCGGGTGTAAAGGCAATATCGCCTTCACCGCCGAACGCCAGACGTTTCGTTCGCCGGACATCATCGACGCGTTGCGCCAGCGTTGCAGGGTCCGCGTCTTCCGGCGTTTCGCCGAGCAAACCGCCGATGACGGCAAAATCGGTCGCGTGGCCGACGCCCGTCAACGCCAGAGATCCATAAAGATCGACGACAACGCGTTCAACCAAGTGCATCAGGTTCGCCGTCCGAAGCTCCGCGATAAAACTGTTGACTGCGCTCATCGGCCCGACCGTATGCGAGCTTGATGGGCCAATCCCAATGCGAAAAACTTCGAAGACGCTGTAGTTCATCCTGCCACTCCATCCCCGGCGTGGCCCGTTGCCTCGATAGCGGCAATCCCCAGTCCATACGGCGCCGCGGCGCGGGCAAGATAGCGCCAAATATAGTCGGCGAAACTGCGGCGCATTAAAAGGCAGAAGCCATTGCCCGAACGATAGGCATAGACGGATGATTTACCGAACGTCGTGCCGACAACCCGTCCAGGCTGCAAGGCCGCAAAATTGTAAACGCTGGCGTGCTGAAGCACGTCGAGCGCGTTCCGGCCCTGAAGCAGAACCTGTGTGTACCCGCCAGAATTGTCTGCGACCTGGCTTCTGATCCCCTGAAGACCGGCCTGGAGGGCGGCAATCAGCTCACCCAGCCGAGACCGTGCGCAAACGACCATCCACTCATCCGGCGAGATCCACAGCACTTTCACCCCATTAGCCACGGTGAACGTACACGGATCGACCGGAAGCGGAACGCCGATCGCCGTCGACACCTTCTCGACGAAGGCCGGATCTGCGGAGTTGCCCCGCAGGCTGACATAGCCCCGCAGCGGAATTTCATTCGCCCACACACCGCGGACGTCGTCTGCGGGCTGCGCCTGAGCCGCAAGATCGAAAGCAAGAAGCGGCGATTGCATGGTCGGCTCAGCCATTCTGCCGCTCTCCCTTCGGATCGACGAAAACGGGTGACACCAGTTTCACTTTGTGCGTCTTGCCGCCTGCATATGCAAACAACGTATCGCGCCCGGCGCTCCGACCGTCGTCCCCTCGCCGGTTGATGCCATCTCGCACGACGGCCATTGCTATCGACCGGCCAAGCTCGGCACTGAAATAGCTCGACGTCACATGACCTAACATCGCGACAGGCGGCGTCACATCAGGTTGCTCGATGATTTGCGCCCCTTCCGCCAGAACGACAGTCGGATCATCTGTCAGCAAACCGACGAGCTGCTTGCGGTTCGGCGCGGCCGTGTCGCTGCGCGCAAACGACCGTTTGCCGATAAAGCTGAACGGCTTCTTCATCGACACAGCCCATGCCATGTCCAGATCGAACGGCGTCTGCGAACCGTCCGTATCCTGGCCAACGATGATGAAACCTTTCTCGGCGCGCAGCACGTGCATGGCATCTGTGCCATAGGGCGTGATGCCGAATTCATCTCCCGCGGTCATCAGCGCTTCCCAGACATGACGGCCATAGCTTGCATCGACATTCACTTCGAATGCCAGCTCGCCCGAAAAACTGATCCGGAACACGCGGGCTGGAACGCCCGCGACCGTCCCTTCGCGCCAGTCCATAAATTTGAATGCCGACGGCGAAAGATCGATGTCAGTGCAGACCTTCGCCAGCACCTCGCGGCTCTTCGGCCCAACCACGGCGGCTGTCGCCCAATGATCGGTGACCGACGTCATATAGACATCAAGCTCCGGCCACTCGGTCTGGTGCCAGTTCTCCAGCCACGTGAGCACGCGCGCAGCACCTCCCGTCGTCGTCGTCATCAGGAAGTGATCGTCCGCGACGCACGCCGTGACGCCGTCGTCCATTACCATGCCGTTCTCATCGAGCATCAAGCCGTAACGGCACTTGCCCGGCGCGAGCTGCGTCCACGCATTCGCATAGACGCGATTGAGGAATTCGCGGACGTCCTTACCCTGAAGGTCGATCTTGCCGAGCGTCGAGGCATCCATGATGCCGACGCCGCGGCGAGCCGCCAGACATTCCCGACGCACGGCAGCGTCCTGATCTTCGCCGCGATGAAGAAAGTATTGCGGCCGGAGCCACTGCCCAACGTCTTCGAACACCGCGCCGCGCGCCACGTGCGAAGCATGCATCGCCGTCGTGCGCCGCGGTTCGAACGTCTCACCCTCGTTCGCGCCAGCCAGCGTCCCGAACGTTACCGGCGTGTAGGCCGGACGATACGTCGTCGTGCCAACCTCAGGAATGCTTTTGCCGAGCGCGTCCGCTGCGATCGCAAAACCGTTGACGTTCGATAGCTTGCCTTGATCCGTCCCGAATCCCAGGGCCGTATAGCGCTTGATGTGCTCGATCGAGCGATAGTTCTCGCGCACGGCAAGATGAATATCGGCCGCTGACACATCATTTTGGAAATCGACGAACGCCTTCTTGCCATGTCCTTCCGGCTTGCCATCCGGAACACGGAAGATCCGTCGCGCCGGTGTGGCCTCTGGCTCATCGGTTTCCAGGCTCCGCGTTTCGGCGGCCGGCTCCTTGCCAAAGGAGGCAATCAATGCAGCCGTCACTTTTTCGGCTTCCGTCAGGGCCGCCTGCAGTCCGAACGTTCCCGTGATCGCGCCGGCACAATAGATACCAGCAGCGGCACGCCCCGTCGCAGGCGCGACGAACGCCAGCTTGCTCTCGTCCCAATATGGACGGCCGCCGTCATGGCAATAGAGATGCACTGTTGGTGACAAACCGCCGGAGCTTCCCAGCGCATCACACTCGAATGACGCGCCCTGCCCTGCAACGGCGTTGCGGTTGCCATCGAGCTTGACGAGTTGCGCGGCCTTGACCGCCCTACCGCCATGCGCCACCGCAATCCCGCATCCCGGTCGGACATCGACACCTACTGCATGGGCGCGTTGCTCCCAAGTGGTGTTCGGCCGCATTCGCGTATCAGCAAGCACGACCGAGCACCCGGCGCGCGCCAGATCGCAAGCCCCTTGATAGGCGTAATCGTTGCTCGTCTGCAAAAGCATGCGCTTGCCGACCGCGACGCCATAGCGATTGAGATAGGTCGTCAAAGCCGAGGCCGTCAGAATACCCGGCAGATCGTTGTTGCCGAACACCAGCGGCCGCTCGATGGCGCCCGTCGCCAGCAGAATGCGTTCTGCCCGGATGCGATGCAGCCTCTGCCGCGGCGTCGCCTCATCGCGGTCTTTCAACGGCAGATGATCCTGAAGCTGCTCGACAGCCATGATCAGGTTCATGTCATGAAGAGCAAACGCGCTTGTCCGCGTCATGACCTTCACATTGGCGAGGCTCTGCAGCTCGCCGATGACCGCCTTCAGCCACGCGGTCCCCGATTCACCGCCGATGACCATATTCGGCGATGACAATAGCCATCCGCCCAACTCGTTTTGTTCATCGAGAAGCACGACGTCCAGTCCCGCGCGCCCGGCATCGAGCGCCGCCAGCAGCCCGCAGGCTCCGCCGCCGACGATGACGACCTGAGCATGGCTGTTGCGATGATCGTAGCTTTCGCTATCGGCCTCTTCCGGCGCCGAGCCGTACCCCGCAGCCTGCCGGATGATGTGTTCGAAGCGCGGCCAGAGCTTCTGATTTTGAAACGTCTTGTAGTAGAAGCCGGCGGGCATGAAGCGCGCGAAAGGCCCGCAGAAACTCTTGAGATCGAACTCCAAGGTCGGATAGCCGGTCGTGCGCCGGGCGATCAATTGATCGTACAGCTCAACCTGCGTGGCCTTGAGATTTGGAATCGTCAGCGCGCCAGTCTCGACCTGCGTCAGCGCGTTCGGCTCTTCCGGTCCAGCGCCGACAATGCCGCGTGGCCGCCCGTACTTGAAGCTGCGGCCAATCATGCGCACGCCGTTGGCCAGCAACGCCGAGGCCAGTGTATCGCCAGCATATCCGGTGTAGGACTTGCCATCGAACGAGAACGACAGCGGGCGCTCGAAATCGACACGCGCATTGGCGTGCTTGACGCGATGATCCGTCATTGCGCGCCACCTTCCGCATCATAGGCCTTGCGGCCTTCGGCAAGCGTCCAAGAGCCTGCTATGTTGTTCGTCGCAGTATTGCGCTTCACAACTAAAAACTTCCGGCACCCGGTTGCGTGCGACCACAGCTCCCAATGCCAGCCTTTCGGATTGGTCCGCATGAAGAGGTAGTCGCCCCAGGCTTCATCGCTGACGGTTTCAGGCGTTGACGGGCGAACGCGAAATGCTTCGCCCGCATATCCAAACTCCTCTTCCTCGCGTTTTTCCTGGCAGTGCGGGCAGAACAGAACGAACATCGAATTATCCTGAATTAGTGTGCGACAGCAGCGGCGCCGTGCTCGTCGATCAGATGTCCCGTCGCGAAGCGATCGAGACTGAAAGCCTTGTTGAGCGGATGCGGATCGTCTTTCGCAATCGTGTGTGCGAAGACGTTGCCGGAGCCTGGCGTAGCCTTGAAGCCGCCCGTGCCCCAACCGCAATTGAAGTATAGGCCCTTTACCTTCGTCTTGCTGATGATGGGACAGGCGTCCGGCGTCGTATCGACGATACCACCCCACTGCCTGTTCATCCGAACGCGCGAGAAAATCGGGAACATCTCGATGATCGCCGCCGCGGTGTGCTCGATGATGTGCGGACTGCCGCGCTGCGTATAACTTGTATAGGAATCGATGCCGGCGCCGATGACAAGCTCGCCCTTGTCGGACTGGCTTGCATATCCATGAACCGCATTCGACATGACGACCGTGTCGAGCACGGGCTTCATCGATTCCGATACGAACGCCTGCAGCGGATGACTTTCGATTGGAAGTCGGATACCGGCCATTTTCGCCAGTACCGATGAATGGCCGGAAGCCACACAGCCGACCCGTTCGGCTCGGATCGGACCGCGCGTCGTCTCAAGCCCCTGAATGCGGCCGTTGACAATATCCATGCCGACGACTTCGCAATTCTCGACGATGTCGACGCCATACTTGCTGGCCGCTCGCGCAAAGCCCCACGCCACCGCATCGTGGCGCGCGACGCCCGCGCGCGGTTGATAGCTCGCGCCAAGCACAGGGTAACGTGCGTTCTTCGACGTATTGAGGATCGGAATCATCCGCTTGACTTGCGCTGTGTCGAGCATTTGCGCGTCAATGCCGTTCAGGATGTTCGCGTTCACGCGCCGCTCGATGTCGCGCATATCTTGCAATGTATGCCCGAGATTAAAGACGCCGCGCTGGCTGAACATCACGTTGAAGTTCAGATCCTCGGTAAGACCTTCCCACAGCTTCAACGCATGCTCGTAGAGCATCGTCGCTTCGTCCCATAAATAGTTGGAACGAACGATCGTCGTGTTGCGCGCCGTGTTACCACCACCGAGATATCCCTTCTCGATGACGGCGATGTCGCGAATGCCGTACTCTTTCGCCAGATAGTATGCCGTCGCAAGCCCGTGCCCGCCTGCACCAACGATTATGACGTTATAAGAGGGCTTAGGGTCCGCGCTGCGCCAGGCCGGGTCCCAGCCCTCGTTGTGGCCCAGACCTTTCGCGAAAAGCGACCAGATCGAGTAGTCCTTCTTCATCGCAATTCCCCGACGATATGGCCCGGCGCGAACGTGGCGCGGCTTCTTCGGGCACGAACTGAGAGTTAGACGACCGCGCCGAATATCGGCCTTCCAGGGAAGACGCGAATTTTGCTAATTACGACATGTCGCAACGGCGACCTCGTTCAGAGGTCCGCAGGCCACCTAACACATTGAAACAGCTACATATCGCCTATGCGTTTTATGCTGCCCGCATCGCCGCGATAAGGGCCACAGTTGGCGCGATCGAAATGTCCGGCCGCCCTGCGAGTTCGAGGTCACAAAAGGCTTTCGTAACGACCTCATGCTCGGTCAGAAATCGTAAGGTCTTGGCATCTTCGGGAGCGCACAGCTGCTCAAGCTCACCATAGCGGGCAATGACCGGCACCAGTTCCTTGCTATAAAGCGCCATGAAGTCGGCCCAGTGCAGGCTGACGTACTTCTGCACATTATTGACGCCCCTCTGCCGGAAGACCTCGCTCTCGGCCGTATCCCCGCCGAGCTTCGCCACCAGATCGTGCATCTGGGCCTTGGTCACGACCTCAAGCTCGGCCAGCACCCGCCATTTTTCCGCCCGCTCCGGATCATCGAGAGCCTCGGCAATGCCGCGATAGAGCGCCTCGCCGTAGACTTCGCCCTGGTAGGCGCGCTCGACACGGCTCAGATAATCACCCGATGTGTCGACAGACATGACGACCTGCCCCTCGCAAACAAATCAAGATCGAAGCCAAGGCTAGAGCTTGAGCGTGCCGGCCTCAAGACGCTTGGCTCGGCACGGCTAAGCTCTAAGAGGAAAAAGAAGCCGGTATCATCCAGCGGGTGCCCTGCCGTATCGCCCCGCGCCGATAGCGTCGACGACGAAGGCGAGCACGCTGGCGCTGCAAGAACCGAGCTGTCCGGTCCTTGGTATGTCTCCAAGGGCTAATTTCATAGCCAAATTCATGACCAATTGTCCCTATTGGACATCCAAAGAGACATCTTTATTTGGCTATGAAAATTGAGCTAAATGCTTTTCGGCACACAACAATTTCAACCAAGTATCTTTTCGAACTGGACATCCAAAATACCCCTACGGCCTCCATCTTTATTCATCACCTCTATTCATCGCGCTTGCCCGACTGGCTCTGTGAATCGAGGGCATCTCGCCACTGGCTCACAAACGACTGCGGGCTTAGCGAAGCGATCTCCACGTTAAGGTTAATAGCCATCATTGCCGTCTTCGCCCGGCGCAGACGGGTGCTTGATATGGCTTTCCATTTTAACCACATAAGGGCCTGCCGCGACGGTGAGCATCTTGCGAATATGTGAAGCTAGACAGCAGATTCGCAAAGGAAGTAGCTGATGGCATCACCTCAAAAACGCAAATCCTACAAAGCAAGCCGGCAAGGGCAACACGCTAGGTCGCGCCGAACGAAGCGGACAGATAAGGAAACAGCGATCGCAATTCTGAAGACGGATTTCCGTCAAAACAATTCAACGGCACCGCGGCGCAGCCTCAAACATTACGACCAATTCCACGATGAGATGATAGAGAGGCACGAGCCATATCTCCCTCTGCATTTCGACATGGTGAGACGTGCGACGCAATTAAGATACGGCTTGGAAAGAATGCACCGATTTAAGGATCAATTCTTTGCCTCGCTCGAAGAAGTAGCCGACGTGAACACTTCGGTGGATCCGGAGAGAAGACAGTGGTTCACAGACCTTCTCGAAATGATATTGCGAACCGATGGATTGAAAAAACTTTCGCAATACGAGGCTGACTTGTCGGAAGAAGTCCGGAAGAACAACAAGGAGCTTGAAGAACTCGCAGACTGGCAGCACCGCGAAGGATTTAAGCGCGGACAAATCGGCTATCAGTTCTCACAGCCATTAGGTTCGGACACACGCATTTGCTATGACGAACCTGCACCACGCGCCCCGCAAAATGCGCCACCGCCACAACTGAGTGCGAGGGAACAGGATGAAGCATCGCGGACCGATCTCGACCCTTCGAAGGGTACAATCCTAACACCGATAACCGCATATAAGACACCAGAGTAGGCGCCTCGCTTTAGGAAACTGATAGTGGAGCGGGCTCCCGCGGCCTGCTCTATATCCCCGTCCCTGCTTCCTTACGCAAAGGAAGAACCTCGTCGACATCGCCGGCAGCGCCGCGTTCGTTGTTTCCGATCGCCCTGTTGTCGTTGTCGTTGTCGTTGTCGTTGTCGTTGTCGTTGTCGTTGTCGTTGTCGTTGTCGTTGTCGTTGTCGTTGTCGTTGTCGTTGTCGTTGTCGTTGTCGTTGTCGTTGTCGACGCATGCTCAAAAGCTGGCTGAAGCGCAACCTCGACAAACATCAAAGATGAGCTAAATCAACACATCAACAAACCGCACCGCATGCAAGGCGCATCTAACCTGGATGAAAAGCACGTTGCCCCCTGAGCACCTGACAGGACCTTCTGGGCAAAACCTTACAACTCGGCGACGAAACATTTAGAGCGAGTATCGCAACCCGATAGCGGCGAGCGGGATCAAGCCCACCGCAAAAAGCCCGGCAGAGACTGAAACCATCAGCGCGCTTCAACGCGTTTGAAGCATCGCAAGTCGTGGCGCAATTGCCGCCGCCGGAGCATGAACCCCAACCGTTGGCGCAAGCAGATCCCTTTCCGGTTAGAAAGCTCGGTCGAGAAGAAGTTACGAGGATGAAGAGACTGATGCAGTCTTGCAGGACAACAGACCCGCTACCCCATAGCGAGACACCATAATTTCTACAGTAAATATTCGCTTTTTCAATGACTTAGGCCGCCAAAACTCTACGATCATCTGCACCCATAACCTTCAAAGAGTGCACAATCGTGAGCAACAAAACTGAAATCGAAACCGACCTGATGGCCACTCTCGCCGGATCCGGCCTGATTGATGTCGCCCAGTCTCTTCGCCAGATCGAGGACGAACATCCCCAGCAACTTCCTCTCGTTGCTAAGCTCCTAGGAATAGAGCGTCGCGACGCTGCTTACATGGCGCGGATAGCTCGCACCTTCAAAGAACTGGAATTGGACGAAGAACGGCTGCTCACACTGGGATGGCCCAAGCTCGTAATCCTGAGCGACTACATCTCTTTCTCAAATAAGGACGAACTGCTCGAGCTTGCGGAACAAATGACGGCAAAAGACCTCGCAAGAAATCTTGCCCTGCAACCCGCTGGCACAAGACCTCTGGTCTTATATCTGTCCGATGAACAGTACAGGCGCCTGGAAAAAGTCGTTTTGGCCCACGGCGCGGTGCGCAGTAGGCGATCTCAATACAGTCTCTCGGGCAAGGAAGAGGCCCTTCTGAGGGCCCTTTCCCCAGAAGCCGACTAGCGGCGCGCGAAGATCCGAGGCGAGTTCGGCACTGCCAATGCAGCGTCGTGTAAAAAGCGAGAGTACAGGCAGCACTATGTTGGTCAGCCGAACAACTGACGATCAAACATATCAATGGAAGGTAGGACTAAATAATCTGCGTAGCGAGTAATTCAACATGACATTTAGCGACGAACAAACACGGCTTCTCAAGGCAAAATTGAAACGGCGTCACGTGAAAACACGAACCATGGACGGCGAACGCCTTTCCTATCTCGAAGGATGGCATGTCATTGCCGAAGCCAATCGTATCTTTGGCTTCGCACAGTGGGATCGCCAGACGCTTGCTCCGCACTGTCACTGGACGCTCCAGCGATCCGGACAAACCGTTTGTCTTTATTCGACTCGCGTCCGCGTCACAGTCAGGAGCGGCGATACCGTGACGATCCGCGATGGTTTTGGAACCGGGCTCGGACGATCAGCGCAGCCCGAAATCGCCCACGATGTGGCGATCAAGTCGGCCGAAACAGATGCGACGAAACGGGCTCTGGCGACTTTCGGCAATGCCTTTGGGCTGGCACTCTACGATCCTGAGCAAACGCACGTCACGAGAAGCAAGAAGCGTTGGCGAAAAGGCACCAAGCCCGAACTCGTCGTCGTCAGCCTGAGCGGCAAAGAGTGCAGCTTTACTGATCCACTAGCCTTCAGCCAGGAAGTGCTTCGCCAAGCTGAGGAAGTGGCCACCATAGACGATCTGTATACCTTGTGGGCCCTTAATGCCGCCACGATGAAAGTGCTCGCTGCCGATCCTCATGGAGGCGAGCTTAATCAGAGAATTATTAGCACCCTGAAAGATCGGGCCCGCCGCCTAACGACAGACAAGCTTCAATCGAGTCCGGTCGCCGATGAGAGACATCCAATCTCAGATGGGCGTCCTCCCCGCTCCTTTCTTCTGCCAAAAGAAAAGCGGATCCGCGATCGCCAGCACCTGGCATTTGTGGCAAGCCAGCCTTGTCTGATCTGCGGTCGACGCCCAGCGCAGGCGCATCACTTGCGCTTTGCTCAATCGCGAGCGATGTCACTGAAAGTCTCTGATGAGTTTACGGTGCCGCTTTGCGTTACCCATCACGATCAATTGCACAGAAGCGGCGATGAACCGGCCTATTGGCATAGCCAAGAAATTTCAAATCCGCTGGAACATGCGGCCAAATACTGGGCACTATCGCATGAACAGAACAAGCCGTCGCCCAGTCAAGTTTTCAATCCTGACACGGAAGAAGAGTTCAATGAACCACCGCTCCGAAAACCAGCCACCAAAATCATGGAATGAGCAGCAGCTTGCATTGGTTCACCAGACCTTGCACCGGCTCGGAGGGCCGCAGTGCGGCGCACGCTCACAACTGCCGCAGTGAACAGAACGGTGATTCTGTCGAACCGCGATCCGTTGCCGGATGAAGCCGGTCGCAGCGAATTGTCTTTGCCTCTCCGTAAAAGATGCGATGCATGGGACGTAGATAATACCCTCAGGATATGAGCATTCAACCGACTATGGCAGTGGACCGCCGGTGAGCCCACGCCGCGCCCTCCTAATACCCGCCTCCATGGGATTGGGACGCCTGGTCGCTTGGCTCGTGCGCGCTGCTAGCAATTGAGCTAGCTCTCGCCAAAGAAGGCCACGCGCAACAGGATTTCTGCGCTGGCGCCCGTGTGGCTCGTCTGCAGGGTCAAGTCTGGTTAGTTGAGTTTCTGTTCGACAGCAAAGGACAAGCGCAGAAGCAGCTTATCGACTTCATGCCTGTGATCTAGCAACGTCTTCCGAATAGCGAACAGCAGGTCTCGGTCCATCGCTTTCAGCGCGTCCGGCGACGATTGCTCAAGTTCATAGATGATTGCGAGGACGCGCGTTGGATCAGATGGCATCAGGCAGGTCCTTTGGCAATCACAACCGCAAAATCAGAAAGGCATCAGAAACGACCAGGAAACAACTGACCGCCTCCACGTTGTATTGGCCGTGTCACATAACCAGCGTAGCTTATTCCTACCCAAGGTCCATCCAGCAAGTAACGGGTAACAGCCCGTGGGATTTCGTGCTGCCGAATATGTTCGGATGTCTACCGAACATCAAAAATATTCGACGGAAAACCAATCCGAAGCCATCCGGCAGTATGCAACGCGCCGTGGCTACGAGATTGTTAAAACCTATTCCGATCGAGGCAAGAGCGGCCTGCGCATCGATGGCAGGAACGGCCTGAAGCGGCTCATCGATGATGTGCAATCCAATAATGCTGATTTCGAAGCTATTCTTGTCTACGATATTAGCCGCTGGGGTCGGTTCCAAGACGCTGACGAGAGCGCCTACTATGAGTATATCTGCAAGCGCTCCGGCATTCGCGTTGAGTATTGCGCCGAACAATTCGAAAATGATGGCAGTCCCGTCTCGACAATTGTCAAAGGCGTTAAGCGGGCTATGGCCGGCGAATACAGTCGCGAATTGTCCGCTAAAGTGTTCGCCGGACAATGCAGGCTGATCGAGCTAGGCTTTCGACAAGGCGGGCCACCCGGCTACGGTCTCCGTCGAAAACTCATCGACCAAGCGGGAAATGCTAAGGGCGAACTAGCGCCGGGCGAACACAAAAGCATCCAGACAGATCGCGTCATTTTAGTCCACGGGCCGCTCGAAGAAGTCGATACCGTGCGCTGGATTTACAAGAGCTTCATTAGCGATCATCGCTCCGAGTCGGAAATCGCAAAGCTTCTAAATGCCCGGGGGTTCCTCACCGACTACGGAAGGCCTTGGACGCGCGGAACGGTCCACCAACTCCTCACGAACGAGAAATATGTCGGCAACAACGTTTGGAACCGACGCTCTTTCAAGCTCAAAAGAAAGTACGTCACCAACTCTCCGGACATGTGGATACGTGCAACGGGCGCCTTTGCGCCCGTCATAGCTGCCGAAGATTTCATCGCTGCAAGAGAGATAATTGATAGGCGCGCCACCAAACTTTCGGACGACCAGATGCTCGAGATTTTGCAGCAAATCCTCGACGCAAACGGCCAACTATCGGGAATAATCATTGACGAGTGCGAAAACGCCCCCTCCAGTCAAAGCTACGCACGTCGTTTCGGAGGTCTAAGACGTGCTTACAAGCTGATCGGATATGCTCCGGACCGCGATGAGCGGTATGTCGCGATTAATCAGGCCTTTCGCCGCCTTCATCCAGAAATCATTTCAAACATAGTTGAGGGCATCGTTAGCCGAGGCGGCCGGGCGCGCGTTCTTCAAGATACCGGTACGCTTCTCATAAACGAAGAAGTGTTTGCTTCGATCTCTATTAGCCGGTGCCGGGCGACCCAAGCGGGAACGCCGCGTTGGATCATAAGATTGGAACGCGATCCGCGTCCCGACCTAACGATCGCCGTGCGTATGGACAGCACCAACGAGCGCCCCCGCGATTACTATCTTCTGCCGCGCATGGACATCCTCGAACAAAAGCTCCGGCTGGGTGAAAGCAACGGCATTTGGATCGAGGCTTATCGTATAGAAGATTTATCTGTTCTCTTCGAACTCGCAGCCAGGAACAAGGTAGCGGAGTTGGCAGCATGACAGAAGAAGCGGCTCAGGAAATTGAATTAATCTCCGTCGATCTAATCGACGTTCTAAATCCTCGCGTGCGCTCGTCGCGTTCGTTCGATCAGATAAAGAGCAACATTTCGGTTGTAGGTCTCAAGCGGCCCATCACCGTAGCTAAACGTATCCAATCCGTTGGTGTGAGATACGATCTCGTGTGCGGCCAAGGAAGGTACGAGGCGTATTTGGCCCTCGGCGAGAAGCAAATTCCCGCGGTCGTGATTGAAGCCGACGAGCATGATTGTTTGGTTAGAAGCTTGGTAGAAAATTGCGCTCGCCGTCGCCGTGGCGCCCTGGATCTTTTTAAAGACATTCAACGCATGAAGATCCGCGGCTACTCGGTGGGAGAGATTGCCACCAAAACTGGCTTGCACTCGAACTATGTCAGCGACATCAATAGGCTTTTCGATCGCGGGGAAGAACGGCTTTTACAAGCCGTCGAAGCCGGACAGATCCCGATTAGCGTCGCGATCGAGATAGCGGAATCCGACGACGTCGGCGTGCAGAAAGCGCTCACACATGCTTACGAAAAGAAAATTCTTCGCGGCCGAAAGCTGATGGCGGTAAAGCGCCTCATCGATCGCCGCCGCCAGTACGGCAAGGGCTTCCCATCAAAATACCCGAAGCGTCAAACGGCCCTGACATCTCATGCTCTCGTCAAGACGTTTCAACAGGACGTCGACCGAAAGAGAGTGCTCATACGAAAAGCAACAGCGACCAAAGACAAGCTGATTTTTGCTGCGCACGCGCTGCGCACGCTTTTTCGCGATCAGCAGTTTCAAGCTTTGCTGCAATCCGAAGGCCTAGACAGTCTTCCTAAAAACTTGGCGTCTCGCATCGAAACAGGAGCAGTGTCGGCACAATGAACCAGAAAGCACGCGCTCCCGTTAAGCTCAGCTTCGAACGCACCACACTTCACATATCAATTCACGATATCGCGCCGCTTCATCAGATAACGCCAGCGATCAAGAAGGGCATAAAATACCGGCAAATCTGCTCATCAATCAAAGAGATTGGAATTATAGAACCACCTGTCGTCATCCGGTCGGGCCAAAAGGGCAAGTACATCATGCTTGACGGCCATCTCCGTTTAGAGGCCTGCAGGGATCTAGGTCATGAACATCTGGTTTGCTTGATCGCCACTGACGACGAAGCCTTCACGTACAACAGGCACATCAGCCGCCTCGCCAGCGTCCAAGAACACAAGATGATCATGCGAGCAATCGAGCGAGGCGTCCCGGAAAAGACCATCGCAAAGGCGTTAGACATTCGGATGCCAACGTTGCACGCCAAAACTCACATGCTTCAGGGAATATGCCCCGAAGTGGTGGAACTGCTAAAAGATAAGCACGTGCCGATTCACACGTTTGGCGTGCTCAAGAAGATGACCCCCCTTCGGCAAATCGAAGCGGCGGAGTTGATGATTTCCATGAACATCTTCTCCCAAGGATATGCCGCTTCTTTGCTTGCGAGCACGTCTAAAGAGCACCTTGTAGAGCCCGACAAACCAAAAAAGGTAAAAGGCCTGACTGAGCGACAGATGGACCTGATGGCCCGCGAATCCGCCAGCCTCGACAAAGAATTCAAAATCGTCGAGCAAACATACGGCGGCGACCACTTGGATTTGGTTTTAACGATCGGGTATCTCAGAAAGCTTGCCGATAACCCGCGAATTTCTCGCTACCTAGAACGCAACTACCAAGAAATACACGCTGAGTTCCGTCGACTGATTGATTCCGGTCAGGGAGCCGCCTGAGCCATCAATTTTCAGATTTCAATTTTCAGATTTGAAGTCCGTCTGATTGATGAGCATCGCCGCGCGCGTACGATTTGGGAGCTTGAGCTTCTGAAGCACGGCTGTAACGTGACGCTTAACAGTGTTGAGGGAACAAGACAGATCTTGCGCGATCTCAACATTGCTTTTTCCCATTCCGATAAGCTTCAGGACGTCACGCTGGCGTGCGGTCAGACTTTCGATGCCGTCATAATGAATCTTCGATCTGCGCGACTTCGGTTCCTCCGCATCAAGCCGCACAAACGTTGTTGCCATCGCTTTTTGCACAAGATCCATGCTCAGCTTTTCTGGTTGAGCTTTCTGCGCTCCAGAGTTCGTCACCCAAGCCGAGATATCCGTGTGGACGAACAACGCGCCGCTTTCTTTAGAATCGGAAAGAGGCACGCCCACAACCGCAAACCAAACATCAAGGCCCAGAGTCGGCGGCGGCATTACGGCCGACAGAAGCGGACGCTCTCGGTTGAGCAACTCCTTGATCGCCGGACGATAACGTGACGCGCATTCCTGCGTGTACGCCCGGCCGATTATCCTAGGGTCGAGGGGCCTCGGCCCACAATGCTGAGCTCGTATGTCCATGATTTCCCCTACTGCGCTGACCAGTACGGCATAGGTCGGAAGATCGACAGACTTAGGATCTCGTGTTTTCATGGAATCGAGCGTAGCCAGAATCGGATGGGACTAAGCAGTTAGTACCACAAACTTCTATGCGCTCCAGCATGCGATGGCTTCGCGCTATTGAAAAACCTCCACAGAAGAACGCCAGAGGAACGCCCGTGCAAGGCGCCATCTATCTATCGACGGCATCCGCGACATGGTCCGTTATCTGCCTCTGAGAGAAAGAGGAAATAGTTCTCGGTAAAGAGCACCCCTGCAAGAAGCCGCGAAGCTGATGGTAGGCCATACGGAGCAACCGCCCGCTCGGGGTAACAGCACACAAAAATGACCTTCGTGGTGTTGATGACTTTGCGACTGATCGGGATCTCTCCGTCCGGCTTGCTCCGACACGGGTCGCGGCGGATCGCGCGGATCCTTCTTGAAGCAGACGGCATATTTGCCGCGCTTGTTATGGCAGTGGCGGTAGGTTCGTGTGTCAACCAAGACTAAAAAGCGTTCCGGGTGCGGCCTCGTGATCCAACCGACTCCCGTCTGAGGCGCGGTTGCAAGCAGCGTGCTCGATACGACGACGCCTGTGAAGAGAGACAACATGGGTGCCTCCATAAAGCTCAATTTTGATTTTGTCTGAATTGCGGATGGCCAGCGGGGGTCATGCCGGCCATCCGCGCGGTCACTTGGCCTTCTCGACCATCATGACCGTGATCTGTCCGTTGATCTTGTCAGCGCTGAACTTGATCTTGTCGCCCGCCTTCACCGTTTTCAGCATCGCTGGATCATTCGCCTTAAAAACCATCGTCATGGCGCCCATATCGAGATTGGTGATCGCCTGATGCTTGATCGTCATCTTGCCGGCAGCTGAGTCGATCTTTTTCACCACGCCGTTGATGATCGGCAGGGACTTGGCATCTTCCGCGCTCGCCGCAACGGATATCAAAGAGGCGACCACACTAGAGATAAGAAGCGCTTTCGATCTTTTCATCATACAAACTCCAGTTCACAGTTGATGTTGAGTTGTTCGCCCCATCCGGTCGGTGTCATTTGACGACGGCCTTCCCGTGCATCCCAGCTTCGTAATGGCCGGGAATTAGACAGGCGAACTCGAATTCACCCGGCTTCGAAAATCGCCAGAGCATAATAGCGTCCTTTCCGGGCTGGACGGTCTGTACATTCGGATCGTCGTGCTCCATCTCGGGATTTTTCTGCATTTCAATGCGGTGGTTCGCGTTCTGCTCCACCGATGCCAGATGGAACTCGTGCTTCAGCGAACCGCCATTGTGAATGACGAACTTCACTTGCTCTCCGAGCTTCACGTCGACTTCGGCGGGCTCATAAAGCATCGCCCCGTCCTTCTCGGAGATGGTGATCTCTTGCACGCGGAAGGGCTTGCTGGGGTCGCCGGCTTCTCCAGCGGCGAAATCATCGTCGTCTGCTGCTTCATGCGCATCTGCATAAGATATGAGTTGCGGCATCGTGCCGATTTGCGTCACGCAGCTGAAAGCGATCACCGCCGCGAACAATTGTGCCTTAAGAAGCATGAATGGTACGTCTCCTCGATTTTTCTGATCAGTGATTCATCGATCCCTTGGGCTTGATGACGCGAAGTTCCGTGTCGTTGGGCTTGACGCGGGCGGGCGCAGCCTCCTCAGCATCGGCGAGATTGCCGTTCCAGGGTCTGGCGACTGTGCCCTCAGGATGCTTGAACCAGCCCGGGTCCTTGTAATCGTTCCGGTCCAGGCCTTCCCTGATCTTCACGACTGTGAACATGCCGCCCATTTCTATTGGGCCGTATTGGCCGAAGCCCGTCATCATAGGCAGGGTGTTGTCAGGCAGCGGCATCTCCATCTCGGCCATATCGGCACCGCCGGCTTGGCCCATTGGCATGAAGCCATCCGGCACCGCCTTGGAGATCTTCGGACTCATGCTTTTGAGATCGACGCCAATGTAGGTGTTAACGTCGTGCCCCATCGCGTTCATCGCGTGGTGCGTCTTGTGGCAGTGGAAGGCCCAATCGCCGGGGTTGTCCGCAACCACGTCAAAGGCGCGCACCGCGCCAACAGGCACGTCAACCGTGGTCTCGGGCCATTGCGCGCTCTCCGGCACCCATCCACCATCGGTGCAGGTGACCGCGAAGTGATGGCCGTGCAGATGGATGGGATGGTTGGTCATGGTGAGATTGCCCATGCGCACGCGAACGCGGTCGCCAAGGCGCACGGGAAGCACGTCGATACCGGGAAAGACGCGGCTGTTCCACGTCCACATGTTGAAGTCGAGCATCTCGTTGACTTTTGGGAGGTAGGCCCCGGCGTCGACGCGGTACGCGCTCATGATGAAGACAAAATCACGATCAACCGGCCGGTACGCCCGGTCTTTGGGATGGACGACGAACATGCCCATCATTCCCATCGCCATTTGCACCATCTCGTCGGAGTGCGGATGGTACATGAAGGTGCCGCTGGCATTGAGCTGGAACTCGTAGACGAAAGTTTTTCCGGGCGGGATGTGCGGCTGAGTGAGCCCCCCGACTCCGTCCATGCCGTTGGGAATGATCATGCCGTGCCAGTGGACAGTCGTGTGCTCGGGAAGTTTGTTGGTGACGAAGATGCGGACCTTGTCGCCCTCAACCACCTCGATCGTGGGGCCTGGCGCTTGGCCGTTATATCCCCAGAGGTGGACCTTCATGCCGGGTGCAAACTCTCGCACCACCGGCTCAGCGACGAGATGGAACTCCTTCCAATCTCCGTTCTGCCGCCAGGGCAACGTCCAGCCATTGAGGGTAACCACCGGCTGATAATCAGGACCGCTCGACGGATGGAGCGGCGGTTGCATCAGTGGCGAAGCCTGAATAGGCGCTTCCGGAATTGACGCGGCGGCAACGCGGCCGGTCACTTGTGTTACGCTCGCTAGCGCGAGCCCGGAGGTGGCGAGAAAATTACGACGCGTGACGCTCATGACGGCATGTCCTCGTTAATCGGATTGAGATGAAACTTGCTGCGCCTCGACGGGACTGGCACCGAGCCCCCCTCCGCCGATCATCGCTACATGGAGGTCAACGTCGGCGAGCCAGAAATCGCGTTTGGCATCGATCGCCTGCATATTCGCGGAAATCCGTGCGCGGGCGTCGGTAAGAAGCCCGAACAAGTCCGAGAGCATGCCGTTGTAGTTGAGCAGCGTCTGCTCCGAGATTGTCTCGCGGAGGGGCAGGATCGTTTTCTCGTAATAGCGTGCGATATCATAAGATCCGCGATATGCCTGATAGGCCTGCCTGGCATCCGCGCGCACGTTGACTGCCTTGGCAACCAGCATGTTCACTGCATGGAGATAGGTCTCTTCCGCGCGTTTGACCTTTACCTCGCCAAAATCGTAAATCGGGATCTGGAAGCTGAGTTCGTAACCGCTTCGCGGCGTCCGCTCGCCCGGTTTGATTTCATTGCGGTCGACACCGCTGGCCTCGAGAACATCGACGAAACGCGTTGCGCGCGTGAGACCGTAATCCTTTGCGAGCGCCACCAGATTCATGCGCGCAATTTGCAGATCAATACGCGACGCCACCGCCTCAGTCTCAATCTCCGGAGCTGTGCGCGGTCTGGCAGGCAACGCCGGGAGCTTCTGAGGAAGCCGATACGCAAGTGTGCTGCCCCAAAGACCAAGTACTCTATTGAGTTTCTCACGCTCGCTACGCTGTCTCAGCCGCGCGACGGCTAGCTGGCCACTAACCTCAGCGTAAAAGGCATGTTCGCGAGCCTGTTCGAGTTTCGGCATCGCGCCGGTCTCGCCGAGTTTCTTTGCGAGTTCAGAGCTGGCATCGGCAGATGCGCGTGATTGCTCTAGGAACCTTACTGTCTGCGCGGCTGCCACCGCACGGTAATAAGCGCGGCGTGCCTCGGCAGCAGTTTGAAGCGTCGCCTCAACCGCCTTCAACTGTGCAACTTTGAACCTATCTTCGGCGATCTGTCGTCTACGCGGTAACGTCAACAGCGCGAGGATATTTTGTGTGACCTGCCGCTCGATCTCCAGCTCTGCGCCGGTCAAGTGTACGAATGAAAACGACGGTGCCGGAGGAACACTAGCTTCAATCATCTCCGCCTCTGAGACGCCGAGGTCGTTGTAAGCCGCCTGCAGCGTGCGGTTATTGAGCAAAGCCACCTCTACGGCCGCTTTGGCCGATAACGGCGCCGACAAAAGCGATTTGACCCGCGCCTGCGCAGCGGCGGCTTCCGCTTCATTTCTGATTTTTACCGCCGGCGTGCCGAGCACGCTGCCAGTTTGGTCTGCGACGAGTGTCATCCCGCCATCCTTCGAAAAATGCGCGCATCCCGCGAGCAGCAGCCCTGAGATCCCGGCCAAGACACGAGTGCAGGTGCGTCTACACGTGCGCGTGTGCCAATCATTCCCCCAAATCATTCCATCCCCTCATCGCGCATTCCGGCGCGGCTAGTTTCCCTTTTGACTAGGCTTCGATTGCTGAGGGGCGACGCGCTTGTTCGCGTCTCCCCATGGCATCGGTTCGACCGGCACATAGACCTTGGTTCCCGCCCCCACATTGCTGTAATGGGCGGACGGAACGCGTGCGGGGCGGTCCGGCATTGGCCCGCTTACTGGCCATGGCGGCGGTGGTTCACCCCAAGCGGACATTGTTAAGACAACAGACGTGGCGACGAAGACGCGCACGAGCATCGGTACCTCGCGGAAGAGAGGTCTGACGACGAACCGATAGGTTCGACGATGACGCGTCAGACCGATTGTGTTTTTCGCTGAAAAATTCGCGTAGCGCTAAATCATGCCGCCACGACCGGCCTTTGCTAGGCCGCGCGCAAAAAGGCGCAGTTAGACTCTGGGGGGCCTTTCGAGACCGAATTTACGGTCAAGACTCGCGATCCCGCCGAGAAATGCTCGGACCTTCGCTCCAGCGTCAGTTAAATCATGCGCAGCGACTGACGCGCTGTTGAGGGCGGATGGCGTGCCACACGAGGAGCTGCAGTGCGACATCCCCTGGCAGCAGCACGGACCATTGCAATCGGAAATCGGAGCCCCGACATTCGAAGCTTCGATCACTGTTTCAGCAGCTAACTTTGTTTGCGTCGCTTGGTGCAAGGACCTAGCGGCGGAACTTGGCGACGAACGCTGCCCGACATGAGACACACCGCCATGCGCGCTAGCAACGGACGACCAACCGACAACGGTTAGTGCGATCACCGCCAGCATTTTAAGTAAAGCGCGCATGCTTCCAACTTATTACCAGTTCGATTCTGAACCTAAGAAATATTCCCTGGCGGTGCAAGTTAATCGCAATTCATGTGGCCGTGGGCTCCCGGAATGTGGCCGCAGCACCACGAGCTTTGAATGCAACTGCGCTCGCGACGGCCGCATTCGCCGTCGGCGATGATTTAGAAACCCTCGCGACGGTTCGAATGCTCAAATCCACGGCATACTGATGATCCCTTACCCATGGCGTCACCGCGCCGACTCGCACTTCGATGTCGTCATGAGCGGTCATAGGGCCCCAAGAGCAATCATGGGCATCACCCGTTTTGCACAAACCTTCGACGCGAATTCTGCTCGACGCACGCAGAACTCAAATGTCTTCCCGGTCAAAACCGCTTTTGGCCCGTTGCAGACATCAGGGTTCGCCGTGACACCTGACCGGTGGAGTCAGCAGTGCCGAGGAAGCGGACACGAGTCGATCAGCGGTATGCGCAAGACGCGCTTATCAAACGACGTCTGCAATTCATCCGAGAACGACAGTTCTAGACCGATCGATTGCTCGTCCGGGAGGGCCAAGTTGGCGGTAAGCTTCTCCAACGTCGTCGTACCGTTTAACGTTCGCTGTCTGTCTTCCCCCGCGTTGCGCGATAGCGGCCGGGCGACGAGCCGTAGTGCCTTTGAAAGAGTTTCGAGAACGCGGCGCTCGTCTCGTAGCCAACGCGACTTGCGATTTTCGCAATAGCCTCATCGCTCGTTTCTAGCAGGTGCGCGGCCTCAGCCATCCGACGCGAGATCAGATAGCGCTGCATTGGTTGACCGACCAGCTGTGTGAAGCGTGCAGAGAAAGCTGAGCGGCCAAGTCCCACACGAGTTCCTAGTTCTTGAAGCGTCCAGCGTCTTTCCGGTCGTTCGTGAATTAGTTGCAGCGCAGGTCCAATATGTGGATCACCCATCGCTCCAAGCCATCCACCTTCTCCCGGACGAAGCGATGTAATCCAGCTGCGCAACACTTCGACAAAGAGGACTTCCGTCAATCGCGAGAGCGCAATGTCCTGTCCCGGTCGCACTAATGCCGACTCGGAAACCATGCGCTGCAGAATCGCATCGAGTCCCTCGCCATTCGTTGGCGGTCGCAGCACGAGCACGGGGGGAAGGAATTCAAGAACACTGCTGCGCAAGGGTTGCGACACTGTGAAATTACCACAGATCATTGTCGCTCTCGGCTCGGAATTGCCGCCGTGGCGCACGACACCGAGACGTCCTACTGGTCGCTCAAGGTTGATGAGTGGGAACGGCTTCTCAAGGCGATCAGAATAGAGCAGATGTTGTTGGCCGCGCGTGACGACGACAAAGTCACCCGCGCTTAAATGCAGTTCTTCACCCTGGTCAACGGACAGAGTGGCTGTGCCTCGACTGAGGTAATGGAACCGCGCGTAGGGGCGTTTGGAGACTGCCAAGCTCCAGGGATGCCCGAGCTCAAAGTGGTAGAGCAGCGTTCCCCCGAAGCGGACACGATCAAGAACGTCGGCGAGCACATCCATACCCGCTACTCTAAGCCACCGGACGATCCGACACAATATTCGGACGGAAGAAGCCTATCGTCCGAAATGCCGCCGACCTAGATGATGTCGCGCAGGCTGAAGCGGCGTGCACCGATCATCCCGAAATCGGTGTCAGAAGAACCCTGTTCCTGCTGGAAGCGCCCGCCACCCATTGGACCCGGGCGGTCCGACTTTCCCAAAGGAACAATCGATGCGAAATCTTCTACTGTCCGCTGCCTCCATTCTTTCGGCCGGCGCAGCAGCAATCGTTACCTCTGCCCAAGCAGCTGAGCTTCCTAAAGGGGCGGCTCACAACATTGTGCTGGTCCATGGCGCTTTTGTCGATCAAACCAGCTGGCAGCCGGTAGCGGATATCCTCTCTAAAAAAGGGTTCAACGTAACTCTCGTTGAAAATCCGCTGACGTCTCTTGCTGCAGACGTCGATGCTACCAAACAGGCGCTCGCAAAGCAGGACGGCAAGACTGTGCTTGTCGGTCATTCGTGGGGCGGCGTCGTCATCACAGAAGCGGGCAACGATCCCAAAGTCTCGGCGCTTGTTTATGTCTCTGCGTTCGCACCCGATGTAGGACAGTCATTGAAGACCCTGTCGGATAGCGGCCCCGCCACTGAAGGCACGGCTGCAATTCATCCGGACGCAAAAGGCAACCTCTATATCGATCCCAAAGTGTTCCCGTCAGCGGTTGCTGCCGACCTGCCTCCTCAAATTGCAGAATCCCTGGCCAACCATCAGCTTCCGCTCAATCACGTGGCCTTCGAGGCTCCCGTCGATACGGCGGCTTGGCGCGACAAGCCAACGTTCTACGTAATCACCACCAAGGACAAAGTCATCGCGCCTGAGGTGCAGAAGATCTTCGCCGAGCGGATGCATGCCCACGTCACCGATGTCGCGGGCAGTCACGCCTCGCTCGTTGTTCATGCGGCCGAAGTCGCAGCGGTCATCGAAAAGGCGGCGCTTGCGAAGTGACGTTGAACTCCCGGCGCACATACGCCGGGAGTCCTGCATTTGCCTTCGATGCTGCCGCGATTGAAACTGAGAGGAATGAGAAATGTCTTTCGTTGATGCCCTTAACCAATCGATCGATGTTGGCGGAACCCCGTTCGTCTACCGTGAGTTGGGGAAGAAGGGCGGTGTGCCCATCATCCTCCTCCATCATTTGACGGCGGTGCTCGATGATTGGGATCCCAGGGTCATCGATGGCCTGGCGGCTGAACATCATGTCATTGCATTCGACAATCGTGGCGTCGGCGCATCTGGAGGCGCAACGCCAGCGTCCGTCGAAGCGATGGCCAGCGATGCGGTCGCGTTCATACGTGCTTTGGGTCTGAGCAAGGTCGATTTGTTGGGTTTCTCGTTGGGTGGCTTCATCGCGCAGGTGATCGCGCAGAAAGAGCCCGATCTCGTCCGTAAGATCATCATCGCCGGTTCCGGCCCGGCGGGCGGTGAAGGGATCTCGAACATGGGAGCCGTTCTGCAAGACGCGCTTGCTAAGGCGAGCGCCTCAGGAAAGCATCCGAAGCATTTTCTGTTCTTCTCTCAGAGTGCCAACGGCCAAGCAGCGGCGAATGCTTTCCTCGCTCGCCTGAACGAGCGTACGGCAGATCGGAATGCCAGCATTAGCAACGAGACCATCGGTGCACAGCTAACCGCCATTCATGCCTGGGGGCAGGGAAATCCTTCCAAGCTTAGCGAGATTCCTCACCCCGTTCTCGTTGCCAACGGCGACAATGACGTGATGGCGCCGACGATCAACTCGTTCGAGCTTGCGCGCCGGCTTCCCAACGCACAGCTAAGCATTTTCCCTGATGCTAGCCATGGGAGCATTTTCCAGTACTACCCCGTGTTTGTTCAGCAGGTTCTGCTCTTCCTCCGCTGATAAGCCGATCGAGGCGACGCTTCTGGATCGTCGCCTTGGTCTCCAAACATCCGTCGGTGCTCGGCCTCGGAGACCGAACACGGCCGCGAGGCGACGCTCCGCTAAGTCGACGTGACACGCATTATCATCTTCGAGACTGTCTCAGGGAGAAAGCCATGCCTGCTGTCGAAGTATCGTTCGCGCCGATCGCAGTCGAACACGTACGGATTACTTGCAGACGAGCATTTAATGAGGTGCGTGCGGCCCTAGAGACTGGTCTCCCGAAGCTCGATGAGCACATCCAAGTTCTATTGAGGAATGGCGACAAAGAGCGGATTAAGGAGATCGAAGACCACGGCCCCAAGCTCTTCATGTTCCTTTCACGGGATCATGGAGAGCTATTAGCAATCGCCGGCCAGAAGCGGAATGCTGTCCAGTACGAGATCGGAAATCCAATTACGGCTTCGAAGATGACGCGTCACAATCTGGGCGCAGCGCTCTACGCTCCACTCCGCGTCGTGCTTTTTGAAACAGAGGCGGGAGACGTCGTATTCGAGTACGACAAGCCATCCACCCTTTTCGGCCAATTCAAGGACGAGAAGATTGGCGAAGTTGCGCGATATCTCGATCATGAGCTCGAGGCAGCACTGTTCAAAGCGGCTGGCTAAAGCGCGGTACTACTTTTTCAATCCTGACGCATAGCGCCATCTCACCTTGAGTAACTCGTCAAAGAGGTTAGCGAAGCTAGTTCGGGCAACGCATTTTTCAACGCCTGACGCCTTCGTCCGCATGAGCCCGCGACGAGCGCATTCATAACCTGAAAAGGGAAAACACCAGGAAAGGCAATTTTGAAACGGAAAGCTCGAGACATAGAGTGGTCGAATGTGATGCGCGCCGCGATAGGCGGAAATGAGACTGCCTATCGCAAGCTTCTCGAAGATCTCTCTCTCATATTGAGAAATCCGGTTCGACGCGAGATTGGCGCCCTCTGCGCTTCAGATAATGATGTCGAGGAGTTGGTGCAGGACATATTGCTCGCGATACATCGGAAACGCCACACGTGGGACGCATCGACATCATTGACGTCGTGGGTTATGGCGGTGGCGCGCAACAGGATAATCGATAATTTGCGACGGCAAGGACGACATCCAGAGGTCCCCCTCAATCTGTGCGATGTCGAAGACTAGGATCAACACGCTTCAATCGATTCTCAGGATCTAGGCCGCGTTCTGAGATGTCTTCCTGATCGCAATCGCGATGTTGTTCGATTCATGAGCATTGAAGGGTATTCCGCTCGCGACGTTGCGGAGCGGCTCCGAATGACCGAATTCGGGGTGCGCGTAGTACTCCAGAGTATCAAGGCGCTCGCAGATGCCGACTAGGAGCATGCTTTACGAGGACGGAATCTGCAGTCGAATGTGACTAGGCAGCGGAAGCGTCACTGTGCGCTTTGCCGAGAAAGCGGACATTGGCTGAAATTTGGCGAGAGTGGATTACGGCGGATGAGGCAGATCCGCAGTTCACTGCTAAGCAGACCTGCCGGTTCTTCCACTCAGGGCCACAAGCAGACAATAAAGTCATCGCCGATTAAGAAAATGCCTTGGCTAGAAGCATTATGCCCCGTCGGATCGCTCGCTCATCGAGGGCCGCGTAACCGACGACGAAACCCGCAATTCCACGCTGCCTACGTCGTTTCGCTTCTGAGTATAGAGGGGAAATCGGATAGATGCCCACGCCTGCTTCTCGCGCCGTCTCGGCGAAACGCGCTTCCTGGTTCTGAGACAGGCCATTGACCCATACGACCACGTGCAATCCCGCATCTGAACCTTCGATCGTCACCGCATCACCAAAACCGTCGGAGAACGCTGCGAGTAGCGTCGCGCGACGATCAGCGTTGCGTCGTCGTGCTCGTCTGATATGGCGTTCATAAGCTCCCGTGTTGATTAGTTCTGCCAACGCCCGCTGCTCGAGTGCCGGTGCGTGGCGGTCGGCAAGGCGCTTCGCTGCCGAAAAAGCGGCCACGAGCTCGCCCGGCACCACCAGATATCCAAGCCGAAGCAGCGGAGACAGGGTCTTAGAGACCGTGCCCAGGTAGATGACATTCGCGCGGTGATCGAGCGCCTGCAGCGGCGGAACGGGACGGATATCGTAGCGAAACTCGCCATCATAGTCGTCTTCCACGATATAGGCGCCCGCGCGTTCTGCCCAGGCCAGCAGTTGCTGCCGGCGCGGCGCGGTAAGTACTCCGCCCAGCGGAAATTGATGTGAAGGCGTCACATAACAAAGCCGCGCCTGCTTGATTTCGTTCAAGCCGGTGGTCTGCATCCCCTCGTGATCTACCGGAACCTCGACCGGAACGGCGCCAACGGCTTGAAAGATCTGCCGAGCGGAAACATAACATGGATCCTCGATGATGAAGCGGTCGCCTGGATCGAGAAGGAGTCTCGCACAAAGGTCGAGGCCCTGCTGTGAACCGTTGACCACAACGATCTGCTCTGCCTCGCAGCGGAGACCTCGCCCCCGCCAGAGATAGGCTTGCAACGCGGAACGTAGCTCGATTATTCCCTGTGGAGCGCCGTAGCGCAGGCTTCCCCGCCGCTGCTGTGACGCGACCTTGAGCGCGCGCCGCCAGACGGAAAGTGGGAAATCGGATGCAGCAACGTCGCCGTAGCGGAAATCAACCGCCAATCGCCCCGCCTCGACAGGAGAAGGAGATCCTTGAAACGAGGTTATCAGTCCGGCGAGACGAGACAGCCGTCGTGGCTTCGACCGCCCGGATCTACGGCTGGATGAAGAGGGCTTTGGCGCAGGTCTTGTCGACACACGTGCGTGTCGACCTTGCGAGGTGTCGATATAGCCTTCTGCAGCCAGTTGTTCGTAGGCCGCACTGATGGTCGTCCGGGATGCGCCAAGTTCCAGCGCCAGCATTCGTGTCGAAGGCAACCGCGCGCCGAGGCCGTAAAGACCTTCCTCGATTTGTGCCTTCAGGGTCTCGTAGACCGTTCGGGTACTCGTCGTTCTATGGCTACGCGACTGGCCCATATGTTTTTCTCATAACTGGCTCTTCTCGCGGGCCAGTCTGCAGGTTATTTCCGGTCATAACAAGATCAGTCAACATCTGGAAAGTTCTCATGTATATCCCCCCTGCATTCCGGGACGATGACCTGACTCGCATTCATCAGACCATCCGCGAGTCTGGCCTTGCTACGCTTGTCACAGCGGCTGAGGGCGGCCTAACAGGCACGCCGCTGCCAATGTTCCTCGACACGAGCGAGGGCGAGAAGGGAACGCTCTACGCCCATTTGGCGCGCGCCAATCCCCAGTGGAAGGTCGCACCTTCAGGCGAAGCTATGGCGATCTTCATGGGGCCGGATGCCTACATCACGCCGTCCTGGTATGCGACCAAGCAGCAAACCGGCAAGGTCGTGCCGACATGGGATTACGTGGCCGTACACGCCTATGGTCTGGTCGAGTTCTTCGAGGACGCCGATAGCCTGCTCGATGTTATCACCCGGCTTACGAACCTGCACGAACAGACGCGTGCCGAGCCATGGGCCGTGTCCGATGCGCCTGCTGATTACATCAAGGCGCAATTGAGGGGCATCGTTGGGGTTCGGATGCCGATCACCAAGCTCGAAGGTAAACGCAAGCTGAGCCAGAACTACAGCGCAGCAGATCGAGCGGGCGTCATTGAGGGGCTTTCGCGCAGTGGTAATGCTCAAGAGGCAGCCGTCGCAGCGCTTCTGCCGCGCTGACCAACCAAATATCATTGTGGCCGACTTTTGCAGCAAGCGACGTCCGAGACGGCGCAGCAGCATGCTTTGCCGAGTTTGCTGACGTTGACGTCGGCTGCGGTCTAGGTTGCTGAATCAAGGGACCTTATGACCGCATACAGCCAATGAGCGGACATAGCCTTCCGACGCAAACGGCCAAAAACAGTCGGACCGCTCGTCAGTGTTGTCACGCAGCCCGCTGCATGCGTCTCTAAATGGCCGGCGATTTTCTATTTCTATGTGCAGGCTCTTTATTTGCGTTCCAGTTGGGCACATTCTCGCTCATTTGTCGTTGACGCCATTGAGTGGGCGTCTCGCCGGTTGCCTTTCGAAAGAACGTCGAAAAATGCGCATGGGAGTGGAAGCCTGCCTCTAGAGATATCGCGCAAATCGACTGATCAGTGGTTAGGAGCAAAAATTGAGCGCACTCTATACGGCGGAATTGAACATACGCGTGGGGACTTTTGCCGGTGGCCGCTCGGAATTTTCGCGCGAAGTACATCCGGCTCATCCCCGCAACAGCAGCTAAATCAGAAAGACGGAGCGGCTCCGAGAGTTTTTCGTCGATGTAAAGTAGTACTCGCTTTAATCGCCATTTCTGCAGGGGCGACGAGGTTACCAGACGAACCTGAGATTCCGCATTGGGCGGAACATTCGACGGAATGCCGACCGAGTACGAGTTCGTCACCGCGAGCAGGGTCTGCTCAGGCTTCGTGGAAAGTCCTGGGCAAACGTCAGCGTCTGACAGGTTTTTCTCCAATCTCGATGGAATAAACCGTGACCGGCCAATATACCGCGTCGACGCTGTCATTTAGCCCGGCGACGCGATTAAGTTGCGCAGCCGGCATCCAAAGCTTCCCGCTGTCATCGATCCACATTGCGTCTACCCAGGCGAGCCGCGGGTCCGCGATAAGCGTCGAGATGCTGCCGTCTTCCGCTATTTTCAAAATGCGCGAGCGATTGGTATCGCTTGAATAGATTGTGCCGTTCGCATCGATTGCCGTGCCTCCCGTCGAAGGGGTATCGGCAAAACTTTGAACATTCCTGTCCAACGCGTCTGGCGTCAACGTCGGATCGTCCAGATAGCGCGTTTCGATCCTCGACATAGGCCCTGTGCAGGGTTGATAGAAAAGCCATTTGCCATCGGCAGAGACTTCAAGCTGATCGGCATGGATGATGATCGGTTTGCCTTCGGAGTCGCGGAGTTGCTTGCCTTCAGCCGTTAGGGGGCGATGCGCCACCGTTGAAGGATGGTTTTCCAGAATGCGGCGCGCGTTGCCGGTTTCGAGGTCTAGAACGATAATTGCCGGGCGGCCTGCGTCGGTCAGATAAGCATGCTTGCCATTAAACCTTACGTCATCGACGAAGCTCTTGCCTTGGGCGACAGTCGAAAGGTCATAGATACGCGTCACCTTGTTGTTCGCCAGATCGATGCGAATGAGTTTTGGACCTCCTGGAACGAGGGCTTTTCCAATCCCCGGCGCCCCCCGGTCGACAACCCACAACATGCCATCGGGGCCAACACGCAACGAATTTACGCCTACAAAACGGATACTACCGTCCTCGCTTGGCTTCCTGCCATTCCAGGCAGCATTCGGATAGGCAATCGGCTCGCCTGTAGTGATTTCCGCTACCTGCGGCTGCTTCGCCGTTAGGGGCTGAATAACGACAAATTTCCTCCCGGACGGAGTCGTCGTGATGCCATTGATAATTAGCGATGGCGATTGAAATTCAACGGTGAGATCGCGCATCTGTTGTGCGTTGGCCGCCGACGCCCCGCAAGACAGAAAAAACAACAATACCGGCCCCAGCGTGGATGCCGCAACGCCACGTCGTCTTCCGGCGATTGAAGTTCTCTTCATGACGCGGTCTCTATGGATGCTCACTTCAGCAACACGGGACCGGCACCAATTTTGATGCGGAATAGCGTGTAAGGCTTTTGCCGCTGGTCCTGTCCTTCATGAAATTGAGGCTGACGATGAAGCTGGTTGGCAGCGAAGTAGAGATAGCCATCGTGCGCCACCGAAAGTGTGTCCGGCCACAGGATGCGAGGATCGTGGGCGATCGTGATCCATTCGCCATCGATCTGTCTTTGCCGAATACTGTTGCGCTCGTAGTCGCCTGCGTAAACGTGACCTTGGTCATCCGCCTCAAGACCGTCGGAAGCACCTTTTTCGCCGAGATCTTTCACTGCTTTCGCGACGTCCCCGTCGTTAACAGACCGATCTCGGAGCAGTCGCGTCGGGACAGAAAAGAGATGGCGACTGGAAAGGGGACAGAAGAACAGAGTTTCGCCATCCGCTGACAACGCGATTCCGTCGGAGGCAACTGCAAATGGCGAAGGCTTGCTACCTTTCGCACGCACCGCTAGGCGTTCTCCCTCAACAACCGGAATAAAATTTGGATCGGGAGACGTGGATTTATCGCCTGTAAGTGTTCGCCAGCTTTCTCCACTGTCCAGATCGACGACGATAATGCCGCCTGGACCGCTGACGGAAGAGTCTGTGATATATGCGAATCCCGCCTTGCCCTTGCGGAGATCGAAGCGCACGTCGTTGATGTACGTTGTTGGCAGAACCGAGGAGGAGGATAGCGCGATCGTCTTCACAACCTTGTTCGTCTCAAGATCGACGGCCATCAGCTTCGCAGCACCGATCAGGGGCTTGGAGAATTTTGGAGCGGCGGTATCAAGAATCCAGAGCTTGTCATCGGGACCGATAACGACACTTTGCACGCTGCTCAATGTTTGGGCGGCGCGACTGGGATCGAAGGTGTTCGTAGCCAAGTCGGGAAATGCAACGACTTTGTCGTTGCGAATTTCGCCAACCGTGAAGGGAACATTGTCACCCCATCTGGGAAAATTGATGAACATGCGGCCTTTCGCCGACACAGTAACACCGGTTGGCATGGCTTCGCGGAATTCAAAAACGGGTTCGATCGTGCCGATGGTCCGGTCGCTCGGAAGTGACGCGGAAGCGTCTGTGCTTTCTATTGTCTGCTTCTCGCCGGCTATGCTTGCGCCTAGGGTCGCACAGGAAAAGAAAATTGCAATCGTTGTTGCTTGTAGAGTTCTCATGCTCTGTCTCGCCCGTCAGGTTTCAGATGCCAGTGCGTGAAGGACAGCGTCGCGTCCGGCCGTTGCGACAGCTATATCTTGTTCGGTTGTCCCAGAACCGACGCCGATTGCACCGATAATCTCATCCTGGAATATGATCGGAAGACCGCCCCCGAGGTTGACGATATCGCCATGGCTTGCAAAGCTTAGATTTGCACCAAACTCAAATGGGATTTGTCCTGTCGGAATTCCCAGCGACGCGCTTGTGACAGCTTTTGAAATGGCTGGGTCTCGCGCTAGCGTCGCTGCACCATCGACGCGTGCGAATGCTAGAAGATTGCCGCCCGGGTCGACGACTGCGATGCATTCGGGGGCGCCTATTTCCTTTGATTTGGCGACAGCAGCCATTACCGCCGCGGCGGCGCCCTCATATGTGAGCTGTCGTTTGGCTTTCGAAAGCGACATGCGCATAATTTCTGCTCCAAGCTGAAGTATCGATGCGTGCCAACGGCGTCACTTCACTTTCCGGTGGCGGCGACAGAGGGCGCACCGTCGATCCAATCCTGCCGTTGCGGTGAAAAGAAATCCATGTCGACGGTATCTTCGGGGCAGACAAACTCGTGAGGGATGTTCGGAGGAATAACGAGAAGCGTCCCGGCTGTTAAAGTGAACTTCTTTCCCTGCGAATAGACATCGCAACGCCCCTTGAGAATCCAAGTGATCTGCTCGTTGGCGTGGTGATGAAGCGGAACCGTGCCGCCCTTTTTTACAATCCATTTCACGAACGTGGACTGTGTTCCATGGATCACTTGCCGTTGGATGAGAGGCGAGATCTGCTCGACGGGCTGATCGTCCAGCTGATAGGGGATTGGCATCATAGCGCTATGGCTAGTGATACTCGGTTGAACCCCTCGACCCGGCGCATTCGATACGGCGCTAATCAGCGATCGCGCTGGCACCATCTCATCCGCATATACAGGCCATTGTGATGAAAGGCTGAAGGCAAAAGCCAACACCGCTGACCGACGTGAACAAGACCATCTTCTGATTTTTGGCTTTTTGACATGCGCACACACGGCTCAGAAACCCTCCAGAACCATCTTGCCGAACGCTTTCCCGCTCTCGACGATCTGATGGACGCGCTTCAAAGTATCGGCGTTTATCGGACCAGCAATTTCAGAAAGCGTCGTCTTTAAAACGCCGGTGTCGACGAGGTCCGCAACGTTATCGAGCAGCTTGTGCTGCGCGACCATGTCAGCCGTCTGATAGAGTGGACGCGTAAACATCAGCTCCCAATGGACGGAGATGCTCTTTCGCTTGAACTTCACGATATCGAGCACAGCAGGATCATCGATGAGCGCAAGCTTGCCCTGCGGCAGCAGAACGCGTTCAATCTCCGGAAGATGCTTGTCCGTCGCTGTCAGACCCGCAACGTACTCGACACCAGAAATCCCAAGCGTCGCTATTTGCTCCATAAGCGGTTTGTGGTGGTCGACGACATGGTGCGCACCCATCGTCTTGCACCAAGCAATTGTTTCCGGCCGGGAGGCCGTGGCGATAACTGTCAACCCGGTCAGCTTACGAGCGATTTGGGTCAGGATGGACCCCACTCCGCCCGCTCCGTTGATAATGAGCAGCGAACCCTTCTGGTTCGTATTTCCAAATGCGACGCCTAGCCTATCGAACAAAAGTTCCCACGCCGTAATCGAGGTCAGCGGCAGGGCTGCAGCTTCGGCAAAATTCAACGTCTTTGGTTTTCTGCCGACGATGCGCTCATCGACGAGGTGAAGTTCGCTATTGGTGCCAGGGCGATCGATCGTGCCCGCATAAAATACCTCGTCTCCTGGCTTGAACATGGAGACATCCGAGCCGACGGCTTTCACAATTCCCGCAGCATCGAAGCCAAGGATTCTTGCTCGGTCGCTCGGATGTTTGCCATCAAAGTCAGGTGGCGACACAGCCGCGCGCAATTTGACATCTGCTGGATTAACCGACACGGCCTTCACCGCCACCACAATATCTCGTGGACGGGGTGTTGGATCCGGAAGTTCGATATCGATCAGCGCATCCTTAGCCGTAATCGGACCCGCAACCCTGTAGCCAATTGCCTTCATCGGAATTTCCAATAAATTCGTTTCGATGCGGCGTATATCGACGCTGCAGCAGTGCATGTGAAACGCATATTTCTAATAGGGTCAGTAAGGCTGCTAATGACATCCGCCACGCCTGATCTCGAAATCGATCTCCTTCGCGCGCTTGTTGCAGTCGCGGACGGCGGCAGCTTTACCGCCGCTGCGGACACGCTGGGGCGTACGCAATCTGCAGTGAGCCAAAAGATCAAAAGACTTGAGGATCTCGTCGGGTTGCCTGTGATTGATAGGAACAGCCGTATTTTGTCGCTCACCGCAACCGGTGCTCAGCTTCTGGTAGGGGCACGACGATTGCTCGAACTCAATGATGATATTATTCGCTCGCTGCGGGCGCCAATATCCAGCGGAACGCTTCGCGTTGGTATCTGTGAGGATTTCGTCCCTCATCAACTCTCTCGCTTACTACTGCGTTTTCAGCGGCTCTATCCCGATGTGCATCTCAACATCAACACAAGCCTCACTCACGAGCTCATGGAAGCATTCGATAACGATTCACTTGATCTCGTTATCGGAACCAAACAGTTTGATGACAGAGGGCGCATTATTTGGCGGGAGCCTATGGTCTGGTTTGCCGCCGATGATTTTCAATTCAATCTCGATCGCCCGGTTCCGCTCGTCTTGTTGCGAGAGCCGTGCATGTATCGCGATTTGATGTTCTCGACCCTCGATGCCGCCCGCCAAGAATGGACGATAGCTTGCACCGTCAGCAGCTTGATGGGCGTGCAGGCCGCGGTTGAAGGCGGGCTGGGCATATCGCTTCTCGGTCAGTCCTTCATCAAATCCAATATGAAGATTCTGCGCGTTCCCGACCATTGGCCTCCTTTGCCGAAGACGGAAATCGTCGTTCTTGGGCAAGACAACGCGCGCAGAGATCTTGCCCAACCACTCATTCAGTTTCTGATCGACGGCATGAAGGCGCCGGCGACGGTGGTCGTGTAGTCGTTCGGTCGATTGCTCCAAAGCCAAGCCTACGCTCCCTCGTACACAAGCTGCGTGAAGAAGTCCGGATCTATGACGAACTGTCCCCACTTGGCGTCGAATGCAGCAGTCGGCTTCGCCGCTATTGTTTCGTCGAGCGACTTACCGCTCTGTTTAAGCTTGGCGACAATTTCATGGATGGCTAGCAGCATATCGCGATAGGCCTGAAGCTCAGTCCGATTGCTGACGGGGTGGCCGTGCCCCGGAACGATAATGGTTTTGTCCGTTGTGGCGGCGAGGTTTGCATCAGCCGCTTTGATCATTCCCTGAATGTTGCCACCAGTTGAGTAATCAATGAACGGATAGATCCCGTTCCAATACGTGTCACCACAGTGAAGAATGTCGGCGTTGGAAAACATGACCGAGATATCGCTATCCGTATGTGCCGGCCCATAGTGCTTGAGCGCCAATGTCTCGCCATTCAGCTTCAGGGATTTCTCCGACGAAAAGACCTCCGTCGGAATGGCCGCCAAAGGCGACTCTGGGAAATTGAAGTTCCAGTCTTCGACACGTTGCGCCGAGAGAAGATGCTTGTGCGTATTTTCATGCGCAACAATTGCGGCACCCTCAGCGTTCAGCCAAGCGTTGCCATCGGCATGATCGAAGTGCCAATGCGTATTTATCAAATAGCGGATGGGCTCACTGCTGAGAGCGTTCGCCGCGTCGAGGATGCGCAGACGGGAAGCGGTAATGCCGGCGTCGATGAATACCTTTCCATCTTGCCCATGCAAAAACGCGATATTTCCTCCAGATCCTTCAAAGACAGCAACGTTCCCGCGGAGTTTGTATGTCGAGATCGGAGTCTTCGCGGCCGAATCTCTAATGAGGTCGACGAGACTGCGAGAAGCTGCAAAGGCCTCTCTTGGCGACAGCCAACCTTTGGCAAGGACACTGGCCGCACAGCACATACAGAAGCCGCGCCGTGTTATCGCGCTCGTGATTGTCGAGGTTGTCACCGAAGGTCTCCGTTCACAGGGATATTTGCGATCGACGTGGCCATGGATGCCACCCGTAAGGCAGTCCGGGTTGGCTTGCCAGCCAGCCAAATAAAAATGTTATAGGGCTGACAATTTCGTGCTTGTTCGCGCGGCGGAGGTATTCATTTCGCCAAGCAATCGCCGCGCCGTATCGACAAGCACCAACCAGGCACCGGCAAGAATGACCGTGTCTTTCAAGACAAGACGGCCTGCGCCGGACAAAAATGGAAATCCATGCTCAGTATCCCCGAGCGCCGGCACCCAAGCCTCAGGCGTGGTAAGCAAGAACGACAGCGTTACGAATGGTGTGGCGAAAGCGAGTGCTGTACCGACAAGGCCCAGACGCATCGAGAATAGTCCGGCCAATGTCAGGAAGCCGATAACAAGTTCTACGGTGCCTAGCCCCTTGGAAAAGCCGTACGTGTTATTTGATGTCTGCCATGCACGTTGCTCTGGCTTCAATTCACCCTCGTGTGTGAGGTGAATTTTGTAGTCTGCAGGATGCTCATAAAAGAACGACATCAGGGGGCTGTTCGCGACGAACGGCGTAATGCTATCGGCTTCGTACGGCACAAATTTCAGCGCGCCGATCCAAATAAACACGATTGCTATTGCGATTTTTGTAGCTGCGATCCCCATACGATAAGAGAGGGGGGATGCGATGAACTCCAAGATAGACCAGAAAAAAGTGTACATCGCCGAAAGCTCCGAGTGAACGAGACAGACCATCTCTGTTTCGCTCATCGCGAAGATACGTGTCTTTCAATTCCGCATCCAATTCTTGAAGAGCCGACGTCCGCGAGTGTTTCTAGGCGACAGAATTCATCGAGTGGCGAGCTTTTGGATGAGAAATGCACTCGACTTGCGGGCTTCCAATCTTCAGATCCTTGGCAGACGCGTACGCTTTCTTGGCCGAGCGCTGCCTCGAGCTATAAGGTGCTACGTTTGCGTGATTGCCGCTTAGGGTCGAAGATACCTGGATCGTTTGTGACGTCGGCTCCTAACCCAAATGCCGACGTCTGCCAGTGGAAGCCGACGGTAGCTCCGCATACCAAGCCGATGTCTGTAATTGGGACCGAGCGGTCATCGTGGATCGGGAAGCCCACAGCGATGGCAGTTCCACTTCTGGCCCGAAGCCGTCATGGCAGGCGCAGATCATTTCGGCTCGTTTCGAAGGAAGTACGGAAACTTCGCGATCGATAATTCGAGAGTCAGCAGAAAGTGCAAAACCGTCAAAAAAAATCCCCGGAATTTCTTGCGTTTAGTGGGTGATGAAGGAATCGAACCTTCGACCCACTGATTAAGAGTTATTATTCACGCTAATAACTTCAATAAGTTGCATAAATTTCTATAGCCATGCTTTATAGTCGTTGGCTCCAGCCTCAGCTTGCTCTCTTCCAATGCTCAAACGCTCTCCTCACCGTTTGAAAGGCTCGATCATCAAGCTTCGTAGGAGAATAGCGCTCTACCAAACTCACGCCAGCCCGTACTATTTCGCTCGTATCCTGGATCCAAGGACGGGAGCCTACAAGGTCCGTTCGACTAAGGAAACTAGCCGTGTCGAGGCCTGCCGATTAATCGAAGAACTGGCTCAGAAAATCAGTCGAAAGGATGCCGCCTGCTCTCCGGGAGTTCAGCTTCAAGACCTACGCTCAAGGGCTGGTTCAAAAGGACCAGGCGAATAGAAACTCAAATCAGATGACTTCTGATTTTTTTTGACGTACCCGCCGCCATCGACACGGAAAAGCGCGATAGTCATAGGGCCTCAGAATTAGTGACAGCGGTTGTCTGCATGCCCGTCTGCCACTGGGAACCAGTAAGAACGCTTCGCCAAATGGCGACAAATAGGGAATTAGTTGTTCACAATGCTGGCGTCTATAAGCCATTCTCGCGCGAAGCAGGTGGCGGTTATCGTAACGGCGGTCGTGTTGGTCTGTTCGCTGCAGCAGGCTTTCGTGCTGTTCCGCGCTTTCAATTTCGGCCGGCTCACGGGATTATTGTTGTGGGATGACTGCGCGATCGTTCAAAAGGCGCTGGTTTCACTCACTGCGGTTTCAGAAAAGGAAACGCTGTATGGCCTCGTCCGGAGTGCGCGGATTTTGGCTCCGCATAGCCCGCTGGCAGATGCGCAAGCATTCTTCGGGCTATTGCTTTCGAATGGGAATGTCCGGGCGCCATATTTCTTGAGCATTTGGGCTCCGATCGTTGCGCTATCAGCTATTCTTCTGGCTCTGCGAAAGTTCGAACCTCTTCTTCTCCTGGCGCTGACCATAATCTTTCTCCAACAACCTCTTGTAGTTCATTCCCTCATCGTTCTGAAAAGCGATTTACGAGGCGGCGTCTTGATGGCGGCGGCAATCTTTGTCCTGTGCCAATCAACCATTTATCAGAACAACCGGCTTTGGCTCTTGGGTGCCTCGCTCTTAGGGCTAGCGATTATATCCAAACTCACGACGTTCTATTTTCCGGTGCTCGCAATTTGCGTCCTGCTCTGCTTTGAGCTCTCGCGTTTCTTTATGGATTCCCAGATTTCAAGTTTCGGGTCGATGTCGGCTAGCTCACGGGTGGCGGCGATTGCTGATTATTTGTCTCGTAATCAGAGGCGTCTGTGTATCGGATCAGTCATCGCGACGCTACCGTTCGTTGTTTTCTTTGCCTGGGCCTCGATCGGCTATGACAGCATTATCGGGTATATCCGCTATGGCCTCAGCAGTACCTGGTATGACGGATTGTCGGCGCCGGAACGCCTTCGAGTTTATCTTCCCGGAGGTGAGCTGGCATGGGGCACGTTGCAGTATTTGCTCGTGCTGCTTTTGACGGCTCTAATTGTGCATGTTTGGGTGACTGGGAAATCGGATTCTCTCAAAGTATGGTTCGCCAGTTTTTTCGCTGCTCTGATGTTTTTGCTGCCTCTTGTGCTGGCGAGAACTTCGGGCGGTTCTTACGGATCGACATTTCTGGGCGTCGTCATGGGCGGCGTTTTGTTTCTAGCGTCATACGTCGGGTCGTTAAACCGAACGTGTCGGGTTCTTGTTTTCGGCGTAGCGAGTGTGATGGCGTTTGGCACATACTACCCGCTCGAAGACAAATTGGACGACGCGCGGAAACAATCGAGGGCGACCTACGTCCAGCTCGTGAATGATATCATCGCCCGTGAAACGTCGGCACATCCTTCGGTGCTGGTGACGTTCGAGGACGAGATCGCGGGATATCCGAATATCGCTCTATTGCATTTCGAGAAGAACCGCATGCTTCCAGATGTCAGCCGGATGGACAATCTCATTCCAGCAGCAGACGCACTAGGCCAAATCCGTCGCGCCAATTTTGTGTTGACGCTCGATCCGGCAGGCGCGAACGATGTTGCGGGCTATATGCTTGGCAAGCAATTTCCTGCTTCGCAGAACCTCAAAGCGGTTGATCACTTGGTGGCCTCTCAGTCGGGCAAAATTCTTTTAAAGACATACCCTTGGAAAAATTCGACGCTCAAGCTTTATGGCGAGGCCGTGCAAAACTCGCAGTGACGAGATGACGATCAGTAACAAGCCAGGCTAACTCGCCAATAGAAAAACTCGCATTCAGCTGGATCAACAGACTCCAGCTCTCCGGTTCGCGGCGCTCGCCCGAGCATAAGTTACGCCCCGTAACTTGACGCTCTGCACCTTTCTAAACCGCAAGAGGCATTCGGAAACTTCCGAGGGCCGATGGAAAGCCCTGCTCAGCTCATCTGCAATCCCGTTTCCGGGCTCATTTCGTTTTACTTGACCCGCGATGAAAAAGAGCTTTCCGACACGGCAGGAGCGGATCGTGTCGAGTAAACCTGCCAACGTGGAGCTCTAATTCCGGATGGAGACGCGCAAAGACTTCCAACTTAGATTTCATATGTCTTTGTTTTGCCTCACCGACTAATTTCGCCCCAAAATGTTCGACGAAAACATCGCCAGCCACTCGGCGTCGCCATCCAACCTTCCGCGCTCGGTAACAGAAATCGCTTTCCTCTCCGATCGCAAAATAGCGGTGATCGAAGTATCAAATATCCTGTAGAGCCGCCCGACGACCTTATCGAAGATAGGTCAGCACATTCCTGGAATTGAAAGCGCGATTGCGTTGTTCTGGGACCGAAAACATAGTTGGTCGATAAACGCAAATCGCAACAATCGCTTTCACGGTGTCTCATACCATCGCGACTATTGATTATTGAAACAGCAGACGAAAACTGCCGACTTGGGACAGTGGCCGTTTTTCAAGCTTGTCCGCAGAAGGGCTAGAGCAAAGCATTTGATCGGGTATCTTCTGAATTCCGTCTCTAACGCTCCCTGAAAGATCGATAAATCTGATCGGACATCGGCTTCATAATGAAGCTCAATGCTGTGCGCTCGCTTCCCGTCAGCATGACTTCCGCTTCCATACCAGGCCCGATTGCTGCACCCTTGAGGCGCGCGATCTCACCAGCATCGAAGCCGATCCGGACTCGGAAGGCCGGCCGTTTGTACTCACCGACGAGTTCCTGATCCGGTGAAATCCACATCACCTTGCCAGTAAGCTCGGGAGTTGTCGTGCGGTCAAACGATGTGAAACGGATACGCGCCGATGACTCGTTATGAACACGGTCAATGTCCTTGGGGGGCACGAGCGCATCGACGATCAACTTATCGTTGTCGGGAACGATATAAGCTAGCGTATCGCCCGCGGAAATGACGCCACCGACCGTATGAACTGTAAGCTCATGAATGCGTCCGGAGGCCGGCGCACGGACGTCGAGACGCTGCAGCTTGGTCTCAATCGCAACACGCTTCTCCGAGAGTTGACTGAGTTCACCCTCGACGGCCTGCAAATCCACAAGCGCCTCTTTTCGATAGTCCTGCTCAAGTTCGATTAATTTGAGCTCAAGCTCAGAAATTCGTCCCTTCGCCCTTGCCTTTTCCGCATGTGCCTGACCGACTTCGCCCACCAGCCCTGCCTCTTCGCGCTGGATTGGCCCCCATCGGGTCAATGGCACCAAACCGTTTTTTGCAAGCTCGGAGAGCTTGCCAATTTCCTCGCGGGCAATATCAAGCTGCTTGTTGCGTGCATCTTCCGCAAACGTCAAGCCAACGACTTGTTGTTGCAGCTGATTGATCTGCTCTCTGAGTTGCAGCCTCTGCTGCTTCAAAACTTCGAGCTTGGTTGCGAACAGTTGCCTCTGCCCATCGACGATGGCTTTCAAATCCGCATCAACGTCGTTTCCCCCGCCGGCTTCCTGCGGAGGGACCCAATCAGGCAGCTTCTCAAGGCGGTCGCGTTCGGACTGCAGGCGCCATCGCTTCGCCGCAAGTTCGAAGATGCGTCGGCGCACCGTACCCATATCGGCCGAGAGCTGCTTGCCATCGAGCCGGAACAAGATGTTTCCCGCATCGACGTGCGAGCCGTCGTCGACGTAAATCTCAGAGACGATGCCGCCGTCGGGATGCTGCACTTTCTTTTTCTGAGAATTTACGGAAACTGTTCCAGGCGCGATTACCGCGTCCTGAATTTTTGCAAAGGATGCCCAACTTCCCGTCGCGCCGACGATCACCATTGTCCCGGCGATTCCGAGCGCCGCATGGCGATTGAGACTTCTGACGGCACCTTCCAGATTATGCGCCAACGACATGAAGACCCCGCTCAGCCTGCTTTCGTACATTTGCCGCGAGTTGGGCAAGGACATCCTCCTTGCTTCCAAAGACGCTAGGCTGGCCATTCTCAAGCAAAAGCATCTTATTGACCTCGGATAGAATGGCGGATCTGTGCGCGGCGACGATGACGATAGACCCCGCGGCACGTAAATTGTGCAGAACGACAGCAAGAGCGTCCTCCCCGTGCCGGTCGAGGTGCGCGTTTGGTTCGTCGAGCACGATCAGGAAAGGCATTCCGTAGACGGCTCTTGCCAATCCGAGACGCTGCTTCTGTCCCGCGGATAAAGCGAACCCGTTCGCCCCAACGAGAGTGTCGTATCCATCTTGAAGCGATAAGATGAGATCGTGAACGCCGGCCATTTCCGCCGCAGCGATGACCGCCTCCGAAGATACGTCTTTCTGAAATCGGGAGATATTCTGTCGGATGGTCCCATCCAGCAGCTGAACATCTTGCGCGAGATAGCCGATATGCTTCGCGCGCGCCGCCTCGCTCCATTGATCGAGCGTCGCGCCGTCAATGCGAATCTCACCGGAAAGCGTCTGAGACGATCCGACCAGTGCGCGCAAAAGCGAAGATTTTCCGGCACCGCTCGCCCCAATGACACCAAGACAATCGCCAGCCTCTACGCGAAATGAGACGTTGGGTAAGAGCAGCTTTCTGCTGCCTTGGGTACCGACAGCAATATTTGATACGGCAAGCGAGCGGCTCGGTGGCCGGAGTTCCGTTCGATCACTTAAATCCGGACCGCGCAACGTCAGTACGCTGAGCCTCTTCCAGCAACGACGAGCGGTAAGAATGGTGCGCCAATGAGCCACCGCCTGATCGACGGGAGCCAATGCTCGCGCGAAAATAATTGACGAAGCAATCAGGGCGCCGCTTGAAAGCTCCATCTGCATGGTCAAATAGGCGCCGAGTCCAAGAATCGTAGACTGCATGATGAGACGCAGATTACGCGACACCACAGCATAAGATGCATTGCGGTCGCTACCGCCCTGAGTGCTTTCGATCGTGCGTGCATGGGTCAAGTTCCAATGGCGCCGAAGATTCGGAGCCATTCCCATACCATCCACGGTATCCATGTTTGAGCGAACGTCCGAGACGAACTGTTCTTCACTCCGCGACTGGAGTTCCGCAAATTGCGCCGGCTTGCGGCTTGTCCATTCGTTAAGACCCGCGATGACCAGGAAGATCACTGCGCTTCCCGTTGCCACCCAGCCGATAAGAGGATGCAAAAGGAAAATCAGCGCCATGTAGAACGGCAGCCACGGAATATCCAAAAGACCTACGGCTGCCGGGCCGCTGAGAAACTGCCGCACAACGGCAAGATCTCTAAGCGCGTAGCCCGCACCATCACCCGGCTGGCTGCGCATCGTGCTTCGATCAAAAGCTGCGTCCGCAAACTTCATATCGATAACGGAGCCGAGGCGCGCCATAAGACGCGTCCTGATCAGATCAAGTACGCCATAGGCAATGAACAGCATAAGCGCCAAGGCGCTGAACGCGACTAGCGTCGGAAGGCTATGTGCCGGAAGCACGCGATCATAGATTTGCAGCATGTAGAACGGTCCCGTGAGAACGAGGACGTTCATCGCTATGCTTATGAGAACCGCCCCAGCGATCCCCAGACGACACGTGGACCAAGCCGCTTTCATTAGGCTTGTTCCTGCTCCTAAATTCGATGAATTCGCTATTTTAAGGTTCATTGGAAAGAACGCTCCCGCGTGACAGACGGCAAGGAGCAAGCGGCGTGCCGCGAAAAAGCACCAATCTGGAACAAAATGCGGAAAAAAGTCGGCTCTGTCGGCAGCCGGAAAGAGCGATCACAATTATTAATCAGACGTCGCCCCAATTTGAACCGACGGATTTTTATCGCAAGCATCTCATCCGGCGAGCCGCTTACAGCCTGCTCCCTTATTGCTGACGGGCGATGGAAAGGCCGTGACGCTCCCAGATCGCGGCCAGCTCCTTATTCGAGGGCGAACAGTAATTGAAGACGATATAGTCTTCGGGATTCTCGTACCCTGTGAGCTGCGCCATAACCAACAGCGAATCTCGCTGCACACCAGCCTGTGCGTCCATCCACTGACGAATATTCTCGCGAACCTTCTGTCGGTCGGAATGCGAAAGTCCTGCGTACCAGTCGGAAAGCTCTTCACGATGGTTATGAACTCGCGTGGAATAGAGTCCGGCAGAAATGGCAACGCCTAGCGCAAGACCGAATATCGCCACCTTCAAACTTGGCAATTGGCCACGACCAACGAAAACCCATCGTGCGCCGATCGTTCCCAGATACACCAATACGCCAAGGATAAGCGTGGAGCGGAGGTCGTGGCCAATGGCGAACACGGCGCCACCTAGGACCATGTTCGACAAGGCCGCAAAGAAACACGCTGCATGTGCGGCCAACTGGCTTCCCGCGCCGATCGCACATTCCGCGAGCGAGGTTCTCCAACCGACAATTGGTACAATGCTATGGCATTCCGAGTATGACACGGCAGCGGGCTCCTATCCGCGATGCCTCTGGGCAGGTTCGGCCCAAGCTGACTCTTAGTGGTTGACCGGATTGCTGCTGCTTGCCTTTCCTTGGCGGCAACGCCCCGTGCATCCCGTCTTAACGCAAGATGCACAAAGCACCCCGTTCGGTGGACATGATCCAGAATGGTCGCAGTGATCTGGTTCGGATGTGGCGACGACAGACACGGACGAGGCGTTCACTTCCAGCAAAATCCGCTTTCCTGCACTATCGAGAGAACGCACCTTGACTGTTCGCCCCGCGAGGATGCTGTCCAGAACACTTTTGACAAGCGCATGACCCGTTCGCATATCGCCGATCATATCGGTAATCCAAAGGACATCACCCGATCTCCACTCGACCGGACGCAAACGAATGGGCGCTTCAAGGTTAGAAGACAGGCGTTGGTCGATTTCGGGAGAGACAGAAGCCCAAAAGAGCACAGCAAGAGGCTCCCGGAGGCCGCTCTGATCCGGCTTTGCTTCAGCCATGGCTAGCTGGCCCGTGCTCAAAGCGGGCAGCACCATCCATTCAAGATCCGACAAGCTGAAATGCCGATGATTAGGCGACTGAAGCATCAGCCTGACGATCTGAGCCAATGCCATTGATGAGTTCATGATCGCGCGCCGACCTTGCGCGGGCTCATCAGATGTCAACCTAGCGACATTCGCATCCTGAGAGCGAATATTCGTGCTCGTATCATTCATCAGCATTCCGCGATACTCCGAGACGTGCCGCTGGCCAAAAAGCCATGATACCGATGTGTCAACGCCGCCGACCAGCACACCAGAGCGACTCGCCTGAAAATATCCTCACACTGATTTTCATCAATTACCGTTTCAATTTGAAGTTAATTGGCGCCGATGGCCGTCGGCGTTTGAACAGAGTGCGTCGCATCGCAGAAGATCGACTTAACTTAAAATGCAATCATTTTCTGTCACCCATCTTCAAGTTCGTCCAAACCGCCGCTAGTAGTTATCGCCGCTCAGGTTTTTCACTGCCCCAAAATGAAACGAAATTCATGGGGGCGCACAGTTCATATCTTCGGCAGCGAGGAACGGGCGCCGAGATTTTCTGTGACTTGAAAGCAGGAGCGGGACAGCGATGAGTTCTGGCAGTTGGAGCGACGTTGCACCCTGGCCTATCGTGGCCATTCATTCCGTCATGACGCCGGACGGAAAGATCCTCACATTCGGCACCGACCAACAGGGCCAGCAGGGCAGCCATATGCTCTATGACCTTTGGGATCCGAACACCGGTGTGCATACGACACTCAGCTATGTACAGAACACAAATATCTTCTGCTCATGCTGTGTGATTGACCCGATAACTGATCAGATTATCATTGCTGGCGGCGACGCCAGCACTCTCGGGCATTTTAATGCCGGCGTGCCTTACGTGCAGACCTTTGACTATCATACAAATCAGATAAGCCAGGATCAGGCAGAGACCCTAAACTATTCGCGTTGGTACGCCACATCCCTTACGCTCGCCGATGGGAGAGTTTTTCTCCTAGGCGGCATCGACGGCAACAAAGCTGGTGTCGGGACTCCAGAAATCTATACGCACGGGGTCGGTTGGCAGACGATGCCCGGCATTGCAAGCGCCGATATCGCCACGAACTGGTTCTATCCGCGCGCATGGCTATCGAGCAGCGGCGCAATCTATGGTTTTTCAGCAGGTGCAGAAAAGTCCAACGCTGGAACCTTATTCAAGATAACAACTGACGGCGCAGGTACGATCAGTAATCTTGGGCACACCCCGTTCGTAGCATCACAATACGACCCAGCGACGATGTTCGCCCAAGACAAAATCCTGACGATTGATATGACCGGCATGGCCTGGTCGATAGATATCAGCGGGGCAGTACCGACGTTTAAACAAGTGGGACGAGTCGGTTCCAACCGCGCTTGGTCAAACCTCACCGACCTAGCGGATGGCACAGTTTTACTTACGGGCGGCAGCAAAGACCTCGGCCCGAGCGGAGCAGGCAACGTTGCCACCGAGACAAATAATGCAATGATCTGGAATCCGGCCACCGGGCTCTGGACTAATGACGCCAGTGCTGCTGTAGGCCGTTTCTATCATTCAACAACAACTCTATTGCCCGATGGCACTGTACTCTCCGCTGGCGGTGGCGCCCCTGGTCCACTAACAAACCTCAACGCAGAAATCTATACCCCCGGATATCTGCTCAATGCTGACGGTAGCCTCCGCGCCGACAGACCCGTCATTACGAGCGCTCCGCAAACGTTGCAGCAGGGGCAGACTTTCCTGATCACGCTCGACAATGCCGACGTGATCCAGAAGCTCGAACTCATTAAGTTCAACGCCACTACGCATTCCACCGACGCCGAACAGCGCGCCTTCAGTCTCAATTTTACGCATATCGACGCGCACACGCTTTCGGTCACGCTGCCGGCGAACGTCAATGCCCTTACGAACGGTTATTGGATGTTGTTCGCCAACAACAACGACGGTACGCCATCGGTTGCTGCATCGATTAAGATCAGCCAGTTCGGCGTCGATACTACTGCGCCCAGCGTGTCGGGTACGAACCTAATGCTGAACGGTACAGCGTCGCATGCGTTCGGCAGTAACATTTACACGCTTAATACAGACAACAATGCCCAACTCGGGTCGGTTATGAGCGACAAGCGCGTTGATCTTAGGCAAGACTTCGATCTTTCGTTCAGCCTCTTTATGGGCAACAATCAAAAAAGCGCCGACGGATTAACTTTCGTTTTGCACAACGACGCGTTCGGAAGCGCGGCTCTAGGATCTGGCGGCGGCGGTCTTGGTGCCGGCGGCTTGCGCAACGGCATCGCCATTCAGTTCGATACCTATCAAAACATTCTTCAAGGTGATATAGCCTCACCACACACGGACATCGTCACCACCGATACAATGGTCGGCATTTATCGGCTGAGTCCCCAGGTCGCGCTCAACAACCTGACAGATGGTCGGTGGCATGATGTCAGCGTGCATTGGGACGCTTCTACACTCACCCTCACCTACACATTCGCCGGCGTCCAGGTCGGCAATCTTCAATTGACATCGACTCAATTCGCCAAATATTTCGGCGGAGATAAATTTGCGTATTTTGGATTTACAGCCTCGACCGGCGGATTGAGTTCGGAACATCAAATCGAGATCGAATCGCTCTCAGCAACATTTGAGAGTGGCCCGCCTCCATTGGCCCCACATTCCCACGACGGCAGCATATTTGATGTAACGTCGACCAGTCAGCACATGACGTTGAATGGCGCTGCGAGCCAACAAGACACGCACCAGACCATCACACTGACGCCGGATGTCACGAACCAGACCGGAAGCGCGATCTTCAATGACAAGATCGATTTGACCCACGATTTCAACATCGCATTCAGCGTCTACTTCGGACCGGGGCAGCCGAGCGATGGCATGGCCTTCGTGCTCCATAACGATCCTGCTGGCGCCGACGCCATCGGCATCGGGAGCGCAGGCCTCGGCGCCTTGGGCCTTCAGAATGGCCTCGCCATCGAATTCGACACTTTCAGCAATAAAGGCGTTTTCAACGATCCGGCCTATAAACACACCGATATCATCGATACCGATGCCGGCCCCAGAGCGACCCTCACAGCTCCGAAAAATCTCGGCAACATCGTCGATGGTGGATGGCATCAGGTCGGCGTCACCTGGGATTCTCAGGCCCACGTCCTCCAGTATTGGGTCGATGGCAAACTCGGTGGAACCCTAACCGGGGACATCGTCAGCAAATATCTCGGAAGCCAGACCACCGCCTATGCTGGATTTACCGGAGGGAGCGGCGGCACCTCCGACCTCCAGCAGGTGCGCGTCTCCGCCGTCGATGCTTACTTCGACAAAGTAAGTAACAACTACTCCAACATTCAGGATCCGATCGCATTGTCGGACCATGCCGCCCTCAACGGCTCGGCGAGCTACGACAGCGGTCATCACACTTTCATTTTGACGCCCAATGCTGCCAATCAAGCAGGCTCGGTGATGCTCGACCAACGTGTCGATCTCACCTACGACTTTCAGATCTCCTTCGATGTCTATCTAGGCAATAGTGGCGCAGGCGGCGACGGCCTGGCCTTCATGCTACAGAACGACCCACGTGGGGAAAATGCCTTGGGAGCCACCAGCGCGTCCTACGGGGCCGTCGGCATCAACAACGGACTGGGCATCGCCTTTGACACTTGGCAGAACCCCAAGCTTGGCGACATTGCTGGAGATCACACCGACTTCTTCGACACCAGCCTACCTCTGCCGCTGAGCAGGATCAGCGATCAGATGTCTATCGGCAACGGCTCGGTAACCGACAACCAATGGCATAACGTCCTTGTCAGCTGGGATGCCACAGACCACACCATGACCTACTGGTTCGATGGCGTGCAGAAAGGCTCACTGACGCAAGACATCGTCGCCACGTATCAGGGTGGCTCACAATATGCCTATCTCGGCTTTGCCGGCGGAACGGGTGGCGGCCATAATCTGCAGGAAGTTCATCTCAATTCACTTACAGCGACGTTGGAACCTAACTTGCCACAAGGCCGTCCCCACGACGGCAGCATATTTGATGTAACGTCGACCAGTCAGCACATGACGTTGAATGGCGCTGCGAGCCAACAAGACACGCACCAGACCATCACACTGACGCCGGATGTCACGAACCAGACCGGAAGCGCGATCTTCAATGACAAGATCGATTTGACCCACGATTTCAACATCGCATTCAGCGTCTACTTCGGACCGGGGCAGCCGAGCGATGGCATGGCCTTCGTGCTCCATAACGATCCTGCTGGCGCCGACGCCATCGGCATCGGGAGCGCAGGCCTCGGCGCCTTGGGCCTTCAGAATGGCCTCGCCATCGAATTCGACACTTTCAGCAATAAAGGCGTTTTCAACGATCCGGCCTATAAACACACCGATATCATCGATACCGATGCCGGCCCCAGAGCGACCCTCACAGCTCCGAAAAATCTCGGCAACATCGTCGATGGTGGATGGCATCAGGTCGGCGTCACCTGGGATTCTCAGGCCCACGTCCTCCAGTATTGGGTCGATGGCAAACTCGGTGGAACCCTAACCGGGGACATCGTCAGCAAATATCTCGGAAGCCAGACCACCGCCTATGCTGGATTTACCGGAGGGAGCGGCGGCACCTCCGACCTCCAGCAGGTGCGCGTCTCCGCCGTCGATGCTTACTTCGACAAAGTAAGTAACAACTACTCCAACATTCAGGATCCGATCGCATTGTCGGACCATGCCGCCCTCAACGGCTCGGCGAGCTACGACAGCGGTCATCACACTTTCATTTTGACGCCCAATGCTGCCAATCAAGCAGGCTCGGTGATGCTCGACCAACGTGTCGATCTCACCTACGACTTTCAGATCTCCTTCGATGTCTATCTAGGCAATAGTGGCGCAGGCGGCGACGGCCTGGCCTTCATGCTACAGAACGACCCACGTGGGGAAAATGCCTTGGGAGCCACCAGCGCGTCCTACGGGGCCGTCGGCATCAACAACGGACTGGGCATCGCCTTTGACACTTGGCAGAACCCCAAGCTTGGCGACATTGCTGGAGATCACACCGACTTCTTCGACACCAGCCTACCTCTGCCGCTGAGCAGGATCAGCGATCAGATGTCTATCGGCAACGGCTCGGTAACCGACAACCAATGGCATAACGTCCTTGTCAGCTGGGATGCCACAGACCACACCATGACCTACTGGTTCGATGGCGTGCAGAAAGGCTCACTGACGCAAGACATCGTCGCCACGTATCAGGGTGGCTCACAATATGCCTATCTCGGCTTTGCCGGCGGAACGGGTGGCGGCCATAATCTGCAGGAAGTTCATCTCAATTCACTTACAGCGACGTTGGAGAACCAATCTCATATCATCGCGTAAATCTCGGCTCCTACCCTAGCTTCCCCTCCCCTTAGACGCACGCACAAATCAGTTTCGCCTACCTCACGTTGGCCTGACATACCAATGCCTGTGCCATCTGCGCAACACGCGCTCCAGCGGAACGGAAGGCGCCTCGGCGACAGCAAAACGAGAAGTAAAAATAACGGATTTCAAAGCCTCTTGACCGCCATCTCTTGGCTACCACCGGAGATGCGAGGGAACCTTGCCACTCCCATGTTCTCTCGTCTACAGTTGCGCCCGGCCCCACCAAAGTGTTGGCAAAACAATCTGTTCATCCGATACACGATGGGGCGGAAATGAACGAGTCCAGATCATCATAGATGTTTGCTGACGCCTCGTGGTGATGCCCGATGTGTCGCCGTCAAGGTTGGAGTTCGCTCATTATCAAGGAACGCCCTCAACGGTCGAGACTAACGTTGCGAGCCACGATGGGGGTAATGGCTCAAGGGCACTTCAGTGCGAACGAAATACCTTCGTGTTTGAAACTCTAATCTTCTTCGCCGGTGCAGAGAACTACCTCTCGGCGGGTTGACTGGGGTTCCTGTCAAACCGGATGAGAAGGAGATTTAGAATGTTAGAGATGGACATCTCTATTAAAAAAATCCGATCATTATTCCTGAAAGGAAGTGTTTCGGATGCGACCGAATCCAAAAAGACATACTGGTGCGAATAAATGGCAAAATTCAAGCTAAGCAGTCTCTGGAATTTTAATAAGTTCAAGAAAATTAGCCGGCAAGATAAAACTCGCATCCTCGTTGAACTATCCTCTTTCGATAAAGGCGGACTGGAAAAAGTCGCGCTTGACACGACGCTTGCATTCGACAAGAGCCGTTATCAGTCGCTGATCGTAACGACTGGCCCCCTTGGCCATTTGGCGGAAGTTGCGCGACGGCAAGGACTCGAAGTTATCCAGCTATCTGCCGATAACGTCTCAAGAGATTATCGCGCCCTCCTGCGCCAATACGAGCCACATATAGCGATTTCACACTTCTCGCACCACGGATATCCGTTCCTTGCTGAGCGCAATATCCCAATTATTTCTTTTATCCATAACGTATATGCATTTTTGCCCCCCGACCGGAAAAAGACACTAAAATATCTCGACGCCCATGTTTCACAATACATAGCCGTTTCACCGAAAGTCAGAGACTACGCTGCTTTCAACATTGGACTTCCCGAGGAAAAAATCGTCGTAATTCCCAATGGCCTTATTATCGAAGAACACGAAAGGCGCGATAAGACTGCATTACACCTGAGCAGAGAATCCCTTGGCCTCGTATCGTCCGATTACGTCTTTGTCCATCCTGCATCCTACAACCTGCATAAAGGTCATTACGTCATCGCGCGCGCAATGCAAATACTCCTGACATCACGTCGAGATATAAAAGTGGTTTGCGTCGGCAACGAAGTTTACGCACCTCACGCAGAAGCCTTTCGGAAATTTCTTGCCGACAACGGACTGACCGAAAATATAAAGCTTCCGGGCTACATTCCAGAAATTCAGGACGCGTTTAAAATTGCAGACGCTTGTCTCTTGCCTTCCTTCATTGAGGGCTGGAGCATTGCCATGAATGAAGCGATGTTTTACGGAAAACCTCTCATTCTAACGGATACCGGTGGAGCTTCCGAAGTGATCCACAACAACGACATCGGCATACTTCTCCCCACCGAGTATCCGGACTTCAAAACACTCGATTATCGTCTCCTGGACAGCCTCGCCTTCGAGCCTCGCGATTATCGGCTTGCTCCGCTTTTAGCCGAAGCAATGGCAAGTTTCGCGGACAATCGAGAAAAATGGTTTTCTGCAGGCTTGCGAGGCCGCGATAAAATCTATGAATCCTACGATTTCTCCAAAATTGTCCTTCGTTACGAAGCCGCAATCGACGAGCTAACCCAATCTCGACGCGGTCAATCGAGTTAGCAACAAATGAAAATCATCAAGAACATGCACGAAAGATATTTACCGGCCATTGCGTTTTGGCTGGCAAATGGGCTTTTCATGAATTGGACGCCATATTCGATCAAGCATGGCTTTTTGAGAAAATTTTGCGGAGTAAAAATCGGCAAGAAAAGCAGCATTTGCGCTTACTGCTTTATAACAGGATACAAAATTGAAATCGGGGAAAATACTGCAATAAACAGATTTACGTATCTGGACGGCAGGGTTCCCCTGAAAATTGGAAACAACGTCAACATTTCGCATTACGTCATCATACAAACTCTGACGCATGACCCGCAGAATCCCGATTTTGTTTGCCTTGAGAAACCCGTTCGAATTGAAGACCACGTCTGGCTCGGCACCCGAGCTATTATTTGCCCAGGCGTTACAATAGGCGAAGGCGCCGTCGTCGCAGCTGGCGCGGTGGTTACGCGAGACGTCCCCCCCTACACTATCGTGGCCGGAAATCCCGCCCGCGCAATCAAGGAACGAAATCGAGATCTTCGATATCGAACTTCCTATTTCCCACTTTTCGATACGGACATTCAGTAGCTATGCCTTCCATCTCGGTGATAATCCCACTCTACAATCATGCACGTTACATTGGAGAGGCTCTGCAAAGCGTCCTTGGACAAACCTCTCCAGTGGACGAAATTATCGTGCTGGACGACGGCTCCAAAGATAACTCAGCGGCGGTCGCGGAAGCTGCCCTGAGAGGCCAAGCAAACGCTCGAGTCATTAGGCAGACGAACAGAGGCGCCCACAATACGATCAACCGTCTAGTCGAGGATAGCCGGGGCGACTATCTCGCCATCTTGAATTCAGATGATGCATTCGTACCGACGAAGATCGAGCGCTGCCGGAGCCTTCTTAGTCGGACACCCCAGATCGAACTCATTGCTGGAAAAGTGCAGCTCATGGACGATGAAAGTCGACCGGTTCGATCCGGCGTCACCGTCGACTGGCTTGAAAGAGCTGACAATTTTTTTCGGGAATTCAACCTGGAACAACTGGCGATTCTGAACGAAAATTCGATAACAACAACTTCAAATATGGTCTTTTCTCGCTCGCTTTGGCAACGATGTGCCGGCTTTCAAGATCTCCGATACTGTCATGATCTCGACTTCCTCATGGCGGCATATAATTTTGGGAAAGTCGCGATCGACAGAGAAAACGACCACATCATTTACAGGCTTCATCGCCACAACACGATCAAAGAAGATCTTGCCGCCATTCGCGTTGAGATCGCATTGGTCATTGCAGCGGCACTGCATGATAGCGGAACGCGAGTGATCAACGATGCATTCGAAGCGGGCAATCTTCACGCGTTCCATCGCTTTCTGCAAAACAAGAATTTGACGGAACTCGTATGCACGTCGCTCCTCTGGCGTTCCCGATTCAAGGAGCGCACCGAGTTCTATGATTTCATGTCGGCGCCTGGGAAAAGGCAGCTCCTTAGGGAGTTCGTGAAATGACGAATCCGGAAAACCCTTCTTCGTCTGCTATGGTTCAATTTTTTACGCCCGACAAACCTTTCGAATTCACCGGAGAACGCTACGTTTCAAAGCTTTCCGGTCTGATTCAGTATGAGCACCATCATAGATACCTATTTGCTCGGCAATTCTGCACGGACAAAGACGTCCTAGATATTGCATGCGGTGAAGGCTATGGCAGCGCTCTCTTAAGCCAAGTCGCTCGCCATGTGGTCGGTATGGATATCGACCAGCGCTCTATCGAATTTGCGAAAAGCTCTTACCGACTGGGCAATCTCGACTTTGTTTTGAGCAGCGCAGCAAAGATCTCAGCAGAGGCAAATTCTTTCGATGTCATTATAAGCTTTGAGACAATAGAACACTTCGCAGAGCATGAAGCATTTATGGACGAAGTCCGTCGAATCCTCAGACCGAAGGGTCTACTCATAATCTCTTCGCCCAACCGCGCCGTTTATACCGAATTGGATGAACATTGGAATAAATTTCACGTTCGGGAAATGGACCGAACTGAATTTCGGCAGCTGCTAAGTGGTTATTTCAAGCATACCACATTACTCGAACAGCGTGCTGTTCTCGGTTCTGTATTGGCAGCTGAATCCGACGCTGTCGGCACGATCGATGGCTGGGAAGAACGCGACATCGCCGGCCAATACATCTCCAATGTTGGCATTCCAACGCCTCATTATTTTATAGCAATCGCATCAGACGGAATTTTGCCGAAGCCAAACAACAGCGTTCTTCATGGCGAAAAATATCTACGTTGGATGTTCGATCAATTGCGCGAGCCAGGGCTCACAGCTTCCAATCAGAAGCAAAGGGCGGAACGTCCGGCGCAAGAGATCGCAGAACTCGAAAGTAAGGTCAAACGTCTTCAGGCCCAAATCCAGGACGCTAAGAACGAGATGTGCATCCTGAAAAGCAAGTATCAGTATAGGATTGCCGTGAACGAGGCTATTCGAAAAATGAACTCCGCATTGATGAGTTCGATAGAAAAGCCCCGCAAAAGCATCGGCTATACACGCGCAGATCTAAAATGGTGGGCATCTCGCCTAATTTTATCTCGCCGGCGAATGGAGCGCCGAATGCGAAAAAAAATAAGGTCCAGCGGATATTTCGATCCCAGTTGGTACCTGGCCACGTATCCTGATGTGGCGAAAAGTAAAATAGACGCAGAAATGCATTTCGTAAAATGGGGAGCGCAGGAAGGGCGCGATCCCAGCATCGCGTTCTCTGTGGAAGAGTATAGCAAAAAAGTGCCACGTTTACCGCGGTGGAGCAATCCACTTTTTGATGCGATTCTAAATAATCGACTAGATCTTGGAAAGCCTTCGTCAATCACTGCCTTCAGACGAGGAGAGTCAATACGCCTAGAGGATATCAGGCGCGCTCGTCCATCAAATCCATCGACCACAATTGTATTCGACGCTCGAGGCAAAAACGCAATTTTCGAAAACAATCTCGGCGTGTTGATGATAGACGATTATCTTAATCAGTTTGAAATAATCGCCATACTTTCAAAAGGCCATTCCGAACCTCGCGTCGATGACGTCAAGATAATTATGAGCGATGAGGAAAGCCAAATCATTCTAAATAGAATTTTGCGCACAACCAACTCACGTTATGTATTATATATAGATAGAAATATAGAAATTTCGCTCGGCTCGCTTAGTCGCCTGTTAAAGGCCCTCGAGCTCAAGCGCCAAAGCTATCTAATCTGCGGTAAACTACTCGGACCCGATTGGAGAACCATATCTGCCGGCTTGATGTTCGGATCCGGCGACTTATTGCTGGAACGAGGGAAAGGAGCAGAGTCCGAAGATTTCGAATTTGGTTCCCTCGCGGAAGTTGATGGGATAGGCGCTGCCTTTTTTGGACTGAATGTCGCCAATTGGACTAAACGATCTGGATTTAACGAAAACAAAAGCCTTCGCTCGTCAATCGAAGAGGCATCAATCCTTGCACGCAATGAAGGACTACACAATTACTGCGAACCTCGCGCGGTGGCTTATCAGGATGTCGGCTCAACGCCGCGCGAAGAGCGTCGGTCAAATGCTGATTCTGTTGACAAATGTTCTCAAAACGTCCGTCCAAAAGTTCTTTTTATCGACGCAATCACCCCTAAGCCAGACCATGATTCTGGCTCCGTCGACATCTTCAATTATATGCAGATCTTCAACGAGCTCGGCTACGAAGTCACTTTTCTACCAGCTTTCTCACTTTGGCCTGTAGCAGGATATACCGACGCCCTCCGCGACCTCGGCATCGTTTGCGTTTCGGCTCCGGCAGCACTCGATGCTGAAGTGTACTTGAAAAAAAATGGAAGTAGATTTGATGTCATCTTAATCTACCGGTGCGTTGTCGCTGACATGTTGATCGATCTAATTCGCGAGAAGGCGCCGAAGACCAAAATCATATTTGATACCGTAGATCTTCATTTCCTAAGAGCCGAACGCGAAGCGCAGCTCACCGGCGATGACGAAGCACATAAATCCGCCAAAAAGTTGCGGGAACTCGAACTTTCTCTCATTCAAAAGTCCGACTGCTCAATTTTATTGAGCCAAGCCGAGTACGATTTGATCGAAGGATTGTTGCCTGGCGCAACAATTCGTCTAATTCCGGTCGTGCGTGAAATTCCAGCAGTTTCAGAAGATATAACACGACGCAACGATATTCTTTTTATCGGCGGATTCGATCATAAGCCAAATGTCGATGGCATCTTATGGTTTACCAAAACCATCTGGCCGCTTGTCCGAGAAAAGTGCCCGGATATCAAATTACTCGTCGTCGGTAGTAATCCAACCCCAGAAATTTTGGAGCTCGACAATGAAGATCTTGGCATAAATGTACTTGGCTTCGTCCAGGACTTAAATCCAATTTTGGATAAGTGTCGGGTAACCATTGCACCCCTTCGCTATGGAGCCGGCGTGAAGGGAAAAATCGTGATGAGTCTTATGCACGGCATTCCCTGTGTCGCAACACCTGTAGCGACCGAAGGAATGGGATTGGTGACGGGGAAGCACATTCTTGTAGCAAAGAACCCAGTTGAATTTGCAGACTCGATCGTTAGCCTTGAGCGCAACGATGCCCTGTGGGAAACATTGTCCAAAAATGGAAGGCATTTTGCTAAATCTCGATTTTCAATCGAGGCAGTCAAAAAATCCATTTCAGATTTATTGGAGGATTTAGGACTGCCGATTGCCGCCCCCGGTCAGGACTTGTCGAACAGAATGAGCTAATTGCATATGCCCTGCTCCCGCCGAAACATCACCCGGGTGACTGAAGGAGTAAAGCTATTTCCAACTCCGCCAACTAAGGCCAGAACTGCCCCATGCTCATTGTCACTTGACTGCACTATCATAAGGCAAACGGGTCTCAGAGCCGCTGTCAGTGATGAAGGTTTAAAAACAGTCTCGAACATGCATTAATTTGAATGGCCAGTAGTGCTGGACAAATCCATCGGAGTCCGCACGCCGATGCTCTCATGCACGACTATGTTGCGACCATATCGAAGAAGCAGGCATCTTCTCAAATCAGGCAACTGTTCTCTCTCCCGCCATCCGGATAATGGTTTCTCGTAAAACAGCGGAAATATCAGTTGGAGGCTTATACGGTCGCCGACGAACAGCGGCATTCGAGTTCAAATTCGGGAACCAATCCTCAGAAAGTTGTCCCGCAAAATACCGTTCATTTAGCTCCCGATTAACGGCTTCAAACTTCAACTTGATTGACGCTCTTTCACTCTCATCAAGCAAATCGTCAAGAGCGCCCGTCGGCGGAATGTATGCCGACAAAAGGTCCCTCACCTTTTGGGCCTTTCTCCACTCCATCCCAGATCCTTCGAATTCCGCCAACGCGCAATTGATAAATCTGAGCACCTCAAGCCGCTGAACATCGAAAGACTGATTTTGCTCCTCTTCAATTCGCATACCGCCGAAGTCGATGCCCAACGAAGCGCAAAAATCTCTTCGAACGTCGGCGCCGACAAGACGGCTTCGATTATATTCACGCACAATCAGGTTTTCTTCACCGAAAACGCCCCCCCACAATTTAAGCCTTTCCAAATGGTTATAGTAGGCCTTTTCAGGGTTTACGTCCTCGACATTGAATTCGTGCTTCGCGCCGCAACGAATACTTGTAGACCACTCAGCCAGCGCAAGAGACGACGGTTCTCTCGCATAAAATACAATCTTGATTTCATCGGCCGGCAAAGCGTCGCGCAGTGCCAATAGCTGCGATACTTTAGTGAGGCGAGACGATAATTGCTCACACGACAGGATGACCCTCTCGTTTATATCGGACAGCTTCCGGGCCAATGCCTGCATGACGAAAGGAAGAGCGTCCTGATTTGCTTGGCTTATAAACTCGGCTCTTTCTTCCATAAAACGTGCGGCAATCGGGAAGTGAGCTTCGCGTTCGAAAAATATATCGTCCCCATCACAAGGATAATAGAATCCCGAACGCTTTAAAGCCTCCGCATTCCGAGTTAGAAAACACTGGAGCGTTGTGGTGCCCGTCTTCTCGCCACCAATATGTAAGAATATTCGCGAGGCCATACCGCTTACTTGCTCTCCTACATGTCCGAAGAAGACCGTTCTTACGAGGAAAGCATAGTCCGATTCGCAATGAGCGAAGTCTGAGGCAACCCTTTTTCCACGCTATTGACGAGTAAAATCGTCACGCGCTTCGCCAATGACGACTCGTGTCTACGTCTATTGAAGTCGACTTCATCAATTTTCGTCGATTTATAAGGCGCGTATCGCCAAGTTCGTTTCCTGTTCAAGCCTGTGGATCATGTTCGAGTAAAATTAGGACAGCCAAACGTTCGAGGCGCAATACGGACGAGTTTCGCGCCGTCCTCAAACGAACGTGACGACATGAGAAAGCGCGCCGTCGGTCAATTCCAGATTTCCATCGATCACTGTGGCGCATGGGGCACAGCACAATCGCCATGGAATGATCTAAGTCCTTCGAATTGGTTGGCCTTGTGTTCTTGGTGGCCGGCATGCAAAGTGCCCGAATAAAGAATAACTTGAGTGGCGAAGTGGCTAAATTTACCGAACTCAACCTTCCTGGCGTTCTCAAAATCGCCCCAGTACGATTTCATGATACGCGAGGTTATTTCACCGAACTCTACAATGCGAATGCGTTGGCGGAGGCAGGCATAATGCACACCTTCGTGCAGGATAACTTGTCACTCACCTCCAAGATTGGAACCATTCGAGGGCTGCACTTCCAGACATCACCTTATTCTCAAGCTAAGCTCGTCCGCGTGAGCCGTGGGCGCATCCTCGACGTTGCTGTGGACTTAAGAGCGTCATCTCCGACATACGGACAACACATAGCCTGCGAAATTTCAGCCGAAGATGGCCTCCAAATTTATATTCCTCACGGCTACGCACACGGTTTTTGCACGCTGGAACCGGACACTGAGGTCGTCTACAAAGTCTCTGATTATTATAATCCTCGGGCCGAAGGCGGAATTTTATGGTCCGATCCAGCCCTGAAAATTGCTTGGCCGGTCAGTTGCGATGCCGCCATTGTCTCTGATAAAGATGCCGTGCTTCCTTTGCTGAAGGACCTCACTCCGGTCTTTTGATTTTACTGATTTCGGGAGGGAAGGCATGAGGGTCATCGTCACAGGCGGAGCTGGCTTCATCGGATCTGCGTTGGTCCGATATCTTGTGCGTAATCGCGGCTGGGACGTGCTGAACGTCGACAAACTTACCTACGCCGCTAATTTACAATCGGTCGCCTCGGTTTCGGGACATGCTAACTATCGCTTCGCCCAAGCCGATATATGCGACGCCGACGGCATTAATCGGATCTTCGCTGAGTACCGCCCCGATGCGGTCATGCATCTTGCCGCCGAGTCTCATGTTGACCGATCGATTTCGTCGTCTGCCGCTTTCATCGCAACCAACGTTGTTGGAACGCACGTCCTTCTCGAGGCCAGCAGGAAATATTGGAGCGAACTATCCTTACCGCTTCGCACGACATTCCGCTTCCTGCACGTCTCGACCGACGAAGTCTACGGCAGCCTGGATGGTGACGGCTTCTTCACGGAGAGCACCGCCTACGATCCAAGGTCGCCTTATTCCGCCAGCAAGGCTTCATCCGATCATCTCGTCAGCGCCTGGCACGAGACCTATGACCTGCCGACCCTGATTACAAACTGCTCGAATAACTATGGCCACTATCATTTCCCTGAGAAGCTGATCCCGCTGATCATACTCAATGCCCTGGAAAACAAACTGCTGCCCGTCTATGGCGACGGCCGCAACGTACGCGATTGGCTTTACGTCGATGATCATGTGAAGGCGCTCACGGCTGTGCTCGAGCGCGGACGGATTGGCGAGACCTACAATATCGGCGGCCGCGCGCCGGTTGAGAACATCGCAGTGGTCGAGCGCATATGTGACCTGCTGGACGATCGCGCTCCTGGCGATATCGCCCGACGAAATCTCATCACGTTCGTCCCTGACCGACCGGGTCACGACCGGCGATACGCCATCGATCCTACCAAAATCGAGACGGAGTTAGGCTGGCGCGCCCAACATACGTTCGAGACGGGCATTGCCGCGACTGTCGACTGGTACTTGAATAATGCCTGGTGGTGGCGTCCATTGCGCGAAAATGTCTATTCCGGAGCTAGGCTTGGCCTGATAGGAAATTCGCCGATGGAAGGAACTCAGCTTGCGGACAATTCCGCGTGACATCAGACGGAAAATTCGTTCTAGTCATCGGTCGCGACGGCCAGGTCGCCCGCTCTCTTGAGGAAATCCTGAGCGCATCCGGATATCATGTTGTGCAGATCGGACGACCGGAAGCCGATCTTCGCAATCCAGCTTTGGTATCTAAAGCAATCCTGGCGTCGCGGCCCGATTTCATCGTCAATGCCGCGGCATATACGGCCGTCGACCAGGCGGAAGATGAACCTGAAACCGCCTTCGCAATAAACGCGGCGGGCGCACAGGCTGCAGCCGAAGCCGCATCTAATGTCAGCGCGCCAATCATTCATTTTTCGACTGATTATGTATTTGATGGCGCCAAACGCGCACCCTACGTCGAGACCGATACTGTGTCTCCGCTCGGTGTCTATGGACACAGCAAGCTCATCGGTGAAAGCCTCGTCGCCGAAGCCAATCCAAAGCATATCATTCTGCGCACGGCCTGGGTCTTCAGTCCGTTTGGCTCAAACTTTGTAAAGACAATGCTTCGCCTCAACCGCGAACGGCCGGAGATCAATGTCGTCGACGATCAGCAAGGCAGTCCGACCTACGCTCCGGATCTCGCCGCGACAGTTTGCCGAATCATCGACCGTCTTCACACCTTTCCGCCAAACCCCGAACATTTCGGTACGTTTCACGCGACGAACGGCGGCAAGACGTCGTGGTACGGATTCGCCCGCGCGATCGTCGACGGAGCAGCACAAAGAGGCGCGCCACACGCAATCGTCCATCCAATACCGACAAGCGACTATCCGACGAAAGCTCGCCGCCCTGCCTATTCCGTGCTCTCCAACGAAAAGCTTTCATATGTCTACGACATAAAGCTCCGGCCATGGTCAGATGCGTTATCGGAGGCGCTCGATCGATTGTTCAGCGTACCTCATGGCGAAAAAACAGCAACATCTGCAACAAGGCTTTGATTCGACAGCATGGGCAAATTGAAGGGCATCATTCTTGCCGGAGGCAGCGGCACGCGGCTCTATCCTCTGACCCTTGCTATTTCGAAGCAGCTGCTTCCCGTTTACGACAAACCGATGATTTATTATCCGCTGTCGACGCTTATGCTCGCTGGCATTCGCGACATCCTGATCATCACCACCTTGCGCGACCAACCATTGTTCCAAAATCTCCTGGGCTCAGGAGAGCAATTCGGTATCAGTTTGAGCTATGCCGTCCAGCCAGCGCCCGAAGGACTCGCGCAGGCGTTTATCATCGGCCGGGAATTCGTCGGTCACGATCGTTGCGCCCTCGTCTTGGGTGATAACATTTTCTACGGTCACGGCCTTGCGGACTTGCTGCGCACAGCCGCTGCACGAGAGGACGGAGCGACAATCTTTGCCTACGAGGTCGCTGATCCGGAACGCTACGGCGTCGTCACGTTCGACTCTGCGGGAAAAGCCCAGACTATCGTCGAAAAACCGAAAGCGCCAAAATCAAGATGGGCTGTCACCGGCATCTATTTCTATGATGAACGCGTTGTCGAACTCGCTTCCCGCGTCACGCCATCGGCGCGCGGCGAACTCGAGATAACGACATTGAATGAGATGTATTTGACGCTCGATGCGCTCCACGTCGAAAAAATGGGTCGCGGCTTCGCGTGGCTCGACACAGGAACGTTCGAGAGCCTGATGGATGCGGGCGATTACATCGCCACCATTGAAAGGCGACAGGGCCTCAAAATTGCCTGCCCCGAAGAAATCGCACTTCGCATGGGATATCTGTCTGCAGATGAAATAGCCGCATCGCTCGGTCGCCTGGGAAAGAGCGCCTATGCGGAATATGTAAAGCACATCTTGGCAGCCGAATAACGCCTATCAATCGCCCGAAGCGCGAGACATGCAGATTACCCGCATCTCCCCAATAAATGCAGTATCGGCTGACACTGTAAGTCACCCGGAACGAGCTTCAGGGCCCAAAGCCGAGAAATCCAAACCCTCGAAGCTCGATTTATGTAACGGTATACGCAAAGATCTACATGCCTCGCCCATGCCTCCGATTTCATGATCAGAGACCCAGACCATTGTAATTCCGAACTCAGTCAAAAAGAGATCAAGCCCCATCCTCTCGGCAAAAATTGACGGAAGGATTGAAACGGACGGTGACAGAAATCCGTGCGCACGATCAAAGAAAGAGGCATCGCCGCTCAACAGAACGGTGACGTCTTCACCGCGTCCCGATACTGTATTAGCCAAACGGCACGCTGCGGAAACAACATGTTCGTCACACGCCGCCAAAATCAGCAGTATATGATTTATATTTCGCGGAGTTTTCATGACTTCGCCAATGAGACCCCCCTGGGCAAATTCACGCCCCGCGGCATATCCCAAATTGGCGACGCATATCGCCCACGCGTTTTGCAACAATAATCTGATCGCGGATTTATTTACCTCGTAGTGCCTTCTTAAAGCTTGGGCGATGCGAACATGTTCATTATAAAAGCTCTCACTCTTTAAGCTTGCTTTTGAGCTGTTTGACGTGTGGACCCTGAAATAAGCCTTTGCATTCGGATCATAGGCAATTCGGCCGCCCCGCGCGACGCGACTGTAGAGATACCAGTCGCCGCAAATTCTATAAGAAGCCAATTCAGAGAAGATGTCCGGACTGAACTCCTGTCTTCGGAAGAGGCAGCCACCAACATTTGCAACAATGTTTTTGTTGCCAAACGGACCATTGAACCAGGAATAGGCACTCGCGATTATCGGTGCCCCCCAGAACTTCGATGCAGAGAGCGAGAGACCTGATTGCGGAACGACGATCCCCTCTCTGTCGATCGAATCTATCCGGCCGAACGCCATCATCACGCTCGGATCACTGAAATATGGAACAAGCGTGCCAAGAAACCTGGGATCACACGTATCGTCACTTTCGCACAGCCAGATTAAATCCCCTTTCGCCAATTCAAATCCCTTCTCCCATTGGCGAAAAATGCTTCCGGAATTCGTTTCGTTGAACACAAGCCTCACGGGCACGGAAATGTCCCGAATCGTTTCCAGAATGACATTTCGACTATCGTCGGTAGATGCGTCGTCCAAAATAATTAATTCGTGGAATTCTATTTCCTGATCAAGAATCGACCGTATTCGCTCCTTAAGGAATGCGGCATGATTATAATTCGGAATAATCACCGATATCGTCGGCGTCCGCGCGTCCCGAAAGACCGGAAGCCCGTCTTCAACCGATATCCCGTATTCTGCATCCAGGAGCAGCCCCGAATAGGAAACCGATTTTGGCCCGGCGAATTGCCGACGCTGAAAACCATTAAATTCGATCGTCTCGATAAGACGTCCGCGAAACAATTTACGTTCGGAAGAGTTGAGCGGATACCGGATATAGGCCAACAGCTTCGCGAGCTTATGCCTCGGCCGGATTGTCCAGATCGCAGTCATTGTTCGCTTCGCACGGCGAGGTCGACATCAGACCGCGTGCCCATTTGTGATTGGAAATTGCGCTGTCTCATTTATGAAGAAAATGACAATCTAACAAATCTTCCGGGATGCAAGCGGACGGCGTTGGCAAACATACGCAGCTTGAAGAAGTCCAGGCGACGATGGTGGCTCGCAGCGAACAATAGAGCTTCCTGATAAAGCTTCTTATTTTGTCTCTTCATTCGAGGCGAAGCACTCTCGATCTTCTTTACAGCCGAGAATTTGGCGTCAAACAAAGCCGTGGGATCGAGAAGAATGAGTGTAGCTCGAAAAAATTCAATATGTTCAGATATGAGGTCATCCAGCAGCCGGTCATTCCAAAGATCGGGAGGACCACGATAGAAGCTCGCCGGATCGGAATGGCCCGCCATTCTCAAATGATAACAAGCCTGCGCCAATGCCGCCGACACCCGCTGCTGAATTTTATGCTTTTCCGAGACACTCGCTCCGTGAATCCGATGAAGAATTCCGACAAATGGCAAATTATCCACCTTCGCGTGCTGCACTACTCTAAGCCACAAATCATAATCTTCGGCATGCCGGAAAGCTTCCCGATAGCCTCCAAGCTTTAAGATAGGCACGCGGCGCATCATTACCGTCGGGTGACATAGTTCACAGCTGCGAAGCAACGCTTCCGAAACCGCTCCTTCTCCCTGCACAACAGTCGGAGCGCGCAGCACGCGACCGCGACCGTCGATCAATTTCCTCGCCGTGCCGACAACCCAAACGTCCGGGCGCCGGGCCAAATATTCAAGCTGCTGCGCAAGACGACCAGGCAAACAAACATCGTCCGCATCCATGCGGGCGACGATAGGAGCAATCGCACTCTCAAGCCCGATATTTAGGGCGGAAACTAGACCTAGCTTGCCACGACTGATGACGCGAACTCGCGAATCGCGATCTGCGAAGTTCTTCAAAATAGCACTGGAAGCATCACTCGATCCATCGTCGATGCAAATGAGTTCAAAATCGCGAAGTTCCTGTCGAAGGACACTTTCAATCGCCTGAGATAAATATTTCTCCGCATTACAGACGGGCATAATGACAGACAGAATTTTGCTCATCTCACCCTCATCCCGACCTTGCTGCTTTAAATCCGCTGCCACAGCACAGCTGCTAGCCAATGGAGATCGACAATTGAGAAAGGCCTGAGCTTGAATGGCATTCCAGCGTCGCAACTGAACTTCGACCGCACGCGCACCGAGCTAACTGTCAGGAACATTCAGCATTCAGGAAGCTCACCTTTACGCTTCCCCCTTCTGAGAGATCACGCACTTACAGGCTATTTCCTATCGCAACAATCTGATCTCACTCCACTTGAACCCGGCCCAGTCCGGCCGCCAATTTAAGCGGCGTACACTCTCAACCGCCCAACGATCCGCTCATAAAAATTGTCGGCGCTGGCTGAAACGGCACCCAAGGCGAACTTCTGCGCGCAATAGCTGCGGCCCTCTTGCGCGAGCCGGTTCATCATCCCCGGAGAGTCAATTAAGGTGGACACCTGATCAGAGATATCTCCAGCAGAAAAACGATCAGGCAAAAACAATGCATATTTGCCGCTGACTTCCTTCAGTCCACCGGTCCCAGAACTGACAACTGCACAGCCCGCAGCGTGAGCTTCCAGTGCGGTACGGCCAAATGGCTCCTCCCATCGAGATGGCACAAGTGCAATCGCAGCTTCTTCTAACCGCTCCCGAACGACGGCCAGTGTTTGATTGACCTCCACCATCACCCGATCCGCGACTGGACGTAACGTCGCCATGACATCCTGAAGATAATCGGGAAACCGCTGTGTCTCGCTCAGTATGAATCGGGCGGACCAAGATGGCTCTCTACCCAGAATATCGACAACGGCCTCGGCGGCTTCTTTAATGCCTTTTTCCGGTGCCGCGCGGCCGACGCAGATAATCTCGCGCCGGCGCGTATTCGCAGGCTGCCAATCACTGAAATCCAAGCCATTGTAAACAACCGACATAGGGGTTGTAACTTCGGGCCAATCTGCGCGAAATTGATCTCTGCACGTCTCGCTGACGAAAATAATTCCTGCCAGAGCTTTGTATTGATTAACGTGCCATCTACGTTTCAGCACGTTCAGTACGCCTTTTGCCGGCACCGATTTGATCATGTTGTGCTTGTGCAAGATCACAGGCGTAGAAACTCTGCGTGCCACTCCGGCTGCAGTCGGAAGATGCTGTTGAACGACAATAAGATCGGCCGAGCTCTCCTGCGCTTGGTCCAACGCAAACTTCGTCTTTTTTGTCTTGTGGCGATCTATTGACGGCGGGTACGTTGAGATGTTCAACCCCGAAAACAGCGTCTCATTCTCACAACAAAGTATTTTTGTCGTATCTCGATAACGACTGGCTTTGATGAGATCATATACGCAAAGATCAATCGACGTCGCATTGGAGGGACCAAAGCGCATATTTCGGGGCATGAAACAGGTTATGCGCATCCAGTCCGATTTACCCCTCCAAGCCTCAACCTGAGTGCGTGCCTTTGACTGCACAGTCAAGCCAAACAAAGATCCGACAAACCCGCAACATCGCGCAAATGTCTAAATAGCTTCCGCGAGCGGCTGCTTGGTTTCGAGGAACTTCGCAAACTGCAGCTTGAACAGACGGCTATAAGCGCCGCCTGCGGCCATCAACTGCTCATGAGTGCCACTCTCGATGACACGACCGGCTTCGATCACATGGATCAAATCGGCATGCAGGATCGTCGACAGCCTATGAGCGATGACGAGCGTCGTCTTCCCTTCCGTCAAGCGTCGCAATTCGCGCTGGATGACGTCTTCCGTCTCACTGTCGAGCGCCGACGTCGGTTCGTCCAACAGAATGATCGGCGCATTCTTCAGAAAGGCACGCGCCAGGGCAATGCGCTGGCGCTGACCGCCTGAGACTTGTGCGCCAAGTTCGCCGACCTGCGTATCATAGCCACGCGGCAGTGATTTGATGAACTCGTGTGCGCTCGCTGCTTTGGCTGCTTCGATGCACTGCTCTTCAGAAGCAGTTTCGTGGCCGGCCCGAATGTTATCGATGATCGACCCTTCAAACAGGAAAGCATCCTGGCCGACGACCGAGATGTTCTGCCTCAAGGACTTCAGCGAGACGTCAGCAATCGACTGGCCATCGATCTCGATGGTGCCGGCGTCCGGGACACGCAGACGCTGGAGGAGCGAGAAAACCGTGGTCTTACCGCCGCCGGAATGACCAACCAGCGCCGTCACCTTTCCCGCAGGCACGGAAAAGGTCATATGCTCAATGACCGGCTTGTTCGCCACATATCTGAAAGCGACGTCGCGAAGGGCAATCTCGCCGCCTTTGACATCAAGCTCAGGCCTGCCCGGTGGCTCGTCTTCTCGCGCCGGCGTATCCAAGATCTCATACATCATCCGCACACCAATCGAGGCGGAGGCGAGTTGCAGTTGGACACGCGAAAGACGGCGCCCTGGATCGGAGCACATGAGCAAGGCGGTGATAAACGCAAAGAACTGGCCAGGGCTTGCGCCATGATAGAGATTTTGCCAGCCGGCATAGAAAATGACGGCGGCAACAGCACAGCCGCCGATAGCCTCCATCAAAGGGTTAACGCCGGCCTGAATGCGCAGCATCTTGTTGGACAGTCGCTGGACGGCTTCGATGGCATTAAACATCCGACCGCGCATCGTATTCTCGAGCTGGAAGGATTTGACGACCTGCGCTCCCTGACTGAGTTCGCGCGTCGCCTGGATGATCCCCGCCATCGAATGAATTTCACCCTTCGTCGCTTTCTTAATCCGCGCCACCATCTTGCGCGATGAGATTGCAGCGACAGGGCCGCCGATCAGCGCGATCGCCGACAGAACGGGATCTAGCGCGATCATCGTGCAAACGAGACCCACGATCGTGAATAAGTCGCGACCCACATTCAACGAAACAAGCGTCAGCATGTCCCGCACCGCGCTGGCATTATAAGATATGAGGGTGACGAGATTGCTCGAACTGTATTGTTGAAAGAAGGCGACATCGACTTTCAACATGTGGTTGAACATGCGTTTTTGCGTATCCGCAACGAGGCGGTTGCCAATGTTGCCGACGATGACCTCAGAGAAATAGGCCGCAACACCCTTGGCGATGAAAATCCCGACGATAAGGAACGTAATGCCGATCAACGCTTCGCGATTCTGGTTCACGAAGATCGTGTCGATAACGGTCTTCAGCACATAAGCACTTAGAGACGTCGTGCCCGCGACAAGCAACATGCAAATGATGGCGATCGCGTATCGCGGGGCGTACTCCCGGCCATTCTCGCGCGCTAGGCGTTTCAATAAATCGAGGGTTGTAGGCGTCGTCGACGGCGTCGGCATCCGCTTCTCTCTGCTTTTTCGACTGACCGCCGCACCGGCTCGCGCAACGTCAAAGCACGTTGATTTGTACAGGGGCCAAAGTCAACGAACGCATTCGTATGCGCGACAAAGCTGACAGAACTAAGCCTTTCTGCCCAAACCTCGCAGACGGACGCCATATTGTAGACCAAATCCAATGGCGAGGGTACCGCACTGCCTCGGTGGTCCACATGTGTTTCCCTGTAGGATGTGGCCAAATCGCGACGACTCTCCGGACTTCGATGACGGGCCGGCGATTTCGAGCACTGCAGCGCGCAGGTGCTTGTTTGAGATAGAATAGGAAAAAATGGTATAGGAAAATTGCAAGAAGGCAAAGTCGGCCAAAAAAGTGGCGGTCTGTTTACGACGGCGATCATCCGCAGCACGTGCAGGCTTAACTTTCGGCTGACAACGCCCTTCAGTTGCACATCCCAGCAACCTTGCGCGGGCGTGTCTCGCAGACTATCACGCTAGATGCGTCTCAAGGAAATGACCATTCGCGAAGTCAGCTTTTTCGCACGCGTGAAGCACACGATCCAAAGATGGCGCAGGCCGGATGGCGATCTTGGATCAAAGCGCTAGATCTTTATCGCGGCGTCAGCGCACCCGTTACATGGCCAAAATCACAAACAATAGCCACTTCTCAGCGGTTGAGAATCCTGCGGAGCTGACGCGAGGCACCACGGGCGGCAACACTGGGCCAGCACGCCAATTCGGGAAATTTCAGAGCGGCTGGCTTACCTTTATCTCCGCCGCTCCAGTAAGTCATCAGGATCGGTGTGTTGGTCGCCTTCCGGGTCGAAAAGCGTCTTGCCACGCCTCCGCGACGTGCTCGTCCTTCATCGCGATGATTTTCCTGTCGCTTCATATATTATCGGAGATGATGCGCGGAAGTTTCGATAGCAGTCCCATGCCCCCATCCCTGCGACCAAGAGCGTAGGCACGTCAAGGCCAAGCGATCATAGAACTGATGTCAATTGATAAATTCGAAAAGGGAGTTACGCGCTAATATGTCGAACCAGCCCACAATCTTCGTACATCCCCACGGGATATGCGACTCGCAATCCGTGGGGAAGGGAACGCGGATTTGGGCATTCGCACATGTTCTCAAAGGTGCCCGCATTGGAACCCGATGTAATATTTGCGATCATGTTTTCATCGAAAATGACGTTGTGCTTGGCAATGACGTTACCGTCAAATGCGGCGTGCAACTGTGGGACGGAATTGTAATCGGTGACGGCGTCTTTATCGGACCGAATGCCACTTTTACCAATGATAGGTTTCCACGATCAAAGTCGTACCCCGACGCATTTTTAAAAACGATCTTGGAAGATAATGTTTCCATCGGCGCCAACGCGACCATTCTCCCAGGACTACGAATCGGCCGCGGCGCAATGGTGGGAGCAGGATCGGTTGTTACGCGCAATGTCCCTGCCCATGCCACCGTAGTCGGAAATCCAGCTGTTATCGTCGGCTATAATAACTCTGACTGTCGTCCTATTCACGACACGCCCGTTATCATCAAGTCAAAAATTGAGGAACGAACAGATCTTGGAGTGGGTGGTTGTTGGGCCGAACAGCTTCCCCACACCAAAGATATGGAAGGTAGCGTTACCCCCATAGAAATTCAGAAGAGAGTACAGTTCCAGCCAGCGTCTATAGCGGTTCTTAGTATTACCAATCCCAATGTTCGCACGGAATACGCGCGCCGCGAGTGCAAGCAATTCATAGTTGCGGTCACTGGGGGATTTTCAGCCCTTCTCGACGATGGACGAAACAGAAAAGAAGTTCGCCTAGAAGACGCTTCGGTCGGGTTGCACTTGGCGCCGATGGTATGGATCACCCGACACAACTACTCGCCCAATACAGTTTTACTAATCGCCGAGTCGCGCCCCCACGAACAAAGCGATTACATCTATGATTACGAAGCTTTTCGAGAAAAAAGGAATTCAGACGACACCCAATAATCACGAGCCCATGCGAACGCCTTTATACGGCGTGCGACAAGCGAAACCTGTCGCGATTACCACTCAATGCCTTGCACGCTTGTAGCGTTGCGCGCACGTCTTCAGCTCTGACGGTAAAATTTACGTGCATATAGCGTTCGTCGTCAGTGGATGTCATCCGTCCTTCAATTGGCGTACCAAGAACGTGGCTGAATACACCCCCACCCGCAACTTGCAATAAATTTGAATAGATATTGAAGTCGGAGATATGGGCCGAAATCAATGAGAGCACAATGGGCTCTCTTTCGCAAAAAAGAATGTTCGCGAAGGCCGCCGACGTCGCTCCAACCAATATTTCCGCGTTCCGGAACAGGCATACCTGATCATCGAAACTCATCGTCGCCGTATCAACGGCCGTAAAACCATCTCGCATTAACATCTCTTGAATCTCGACCTCGTTCGTGATCGACCGTGGTCGATTACCTCGCGATAGAAAAATTTTTGTTGGGAATTTGGACGCTGGAGCAGGTGGGAGCGCCTCAAGAATTCTTTGGCGAAGAAACTGCATATGCCGTCGCGACATAGCACCAATGGACCGGAGCGGTGCGGCCAACCCATCGACAATGAATGTATGCATTGACGGGATAAAAAGGCGTTCAACCTCCAATGCAGTGCTTGCCGGAACAATGAACGTTTGAAAACGACCCGAGTTAACAATCTCAAGCGCCCGCATCATGGAGTTGGGCAGATTATCCGGAATTAAAACCGGAACATTCCTATCGGGCCCGCCCTCGATCGCGTTGAGCAAGCGGGGCAGATATTCAACGAGCCAGTGGAAATAGTTCCACGAGCAGCGTCCAGCGAGATGAACAGCGCTTGGTAATTTAATGACTCGCTCGTATGGGAAATGCAAAATTGCTTGGTCCGATCGTCGCCGAGCACCTTTCAAAAGCCCATCGTGGCCGGCAACATGCGGATAACGCGGATGTCCTGCGAGATCGTAGACCACGATATGGTTGGAACTATCGACAATTGTGTCGAACCCAGCCACGGCTGCATTCTCGAGAATTTTGCAACCATCATATGGTAATGGCAAAGTATCTCTATCAAGGCGTGGCTCGCCATTTATCGACGGCAATTGGAAGCTGCACGTTCCTCCTGGCTCCGATCTTGATAAATGCTCTGGAAACAAAGTGCGGAGTTTGAACGCGCCCGAAAGGTGCCTATCGCCGAAAAGCTTAGGTGCGATGGAACGCCAGCCCGCAAATAATTTGTCCGCCTTCGCATCTGCGTCGACATCTATCAAAGCGGAGGCGACCGCTAGCCCCTCACTTGCAGGAGGAAGTACCGGGCTCCGGCGTAGGATGTCCGAGGCAATAGCACTTATTCTCTTGTGATCTCCGTTTGCTGCAAAACAGCGTAGTATCTTCTCCAAGGTGGAGAGTGGCAGTTCACGAGCCGAATGCTCATCAACCTCGCCAAGGAGCTGATAGGCCGCCTCGCAATAGGCTACCACCCCACCGCTCTCGGAGAGTCGCATTAAGGACAGAGCAGTATCGAGTTGCATTTGGGGCGGAGTAAAAAAGCGGAACGGCAACCGCTTTATCTTATTTCGCTCAGCTAAACGTAGAAGTCTTTTGGTGATACTACGCTTAAAAGTGTATTTGCGCTTCGATAGACTTCTGCGAAGGCGCCCACCTCCGTCGTCCCTGCGATGAGGCTTCTCGCCCACGTCGACGAAACCACCTTGCGTTCGAAGAAGAATTTCGTCGTACTCTGCTGGGCCGCCAATCCGGCTTTCGTCAGGCTGATGAGGACGGGCAAGGGCTTCGACCTTCGCGGCACTATAAACTAACTCCAACGCCTTGAGCCACTTCGCGCCGGAGTGTTCTTGGATCACTGCCGCTTGCAATGCCGCCGAAATATTCGCCGCAAAGGAAGCGTTGTTCAGACACGTCTCTACATGGTCAAGGTACGGTCCATATTCGTTAAATGTTATCGGCAAACTCCCGAACGCTATGTCATCGCAAGCCAATACCGCTTCGGGGGCCTCTGGTTTGTACGGCCTCCAACTCACGCACGCGATGCCAGCCAATGCGGCCTCAAGCATGGACGTCAACGAGCCAATAGGCGTTGAATCTAGGTAGATATCTGCAGCTTCCAAATACACATCTGTGGAACCCTGAGTCCCAACCGCCTGTATGCGCCCTCCACTCGAAGCGTACAGATTTTTCCAATAATCCGCATGAGGCGAAGGCCCGACAACAAGAAAACGCAGCTTCTCGCATCTACCCAATAAAGGGCCATGAACCCGAGCATAATCGAAAGCGTGGATCGGGTGGAATTTAAGCTCAGAGGCAACCGTAAGAGCTAGAAAATCGTCGGCGGGAATACCCAATTGAACTTTAGCTTCCGCTTTCGATCGCAACCGGGTGAGAGGGTTGGGAAGCGGGATAGGCAATCGCATAATTTGTCGATCACCCAAGCCTCTGCGCGCGATTGATATTTTTTGCCCAGAAGCACGATACTCAGCGTTGATATCTACGAGAGAAGCGCCGATCCAGAAGACGTGATCGGCGTGATTGAAGTGTATAATGGGTGGACGGTCTATTCCACTGCCCCAGGCAAGAAACGGAACCACATCGAAGGGATGCTGGTGGAGAACAATATAATCGAATTGCTCTCCAATATCGCGAAGTTCCTGAGCGAGTTGCAATAAATTTTTGGAACATTCTAACAAAACAAGCTTGCCGCCCGACTTAGATGCGGCCATATCGAGACAATGAGGCTTGGGCCACTCGCCCTGCTGAGTCAGCACAACCGAGTGCTGGCGCGACGAATCTTTTTCGATCCAGCGCCATACAAGTCGCGTATGGCCACCGATATTATAACCTTGCGTAAGAACGTGGAGGACGCGTTCGGGACCACCAGCCTGTTTCGCTTGGCGCGCACGAAATGGCGTAATTTTTTTCGCCATTTCGACAAGCAATGATTCAATTTCCGCCGAAAAAAACATGCCGGCGTGCTTGTGCCATGCGGTTTCGGCAGCGCCTTGAAGAGAGACAGCGCTAGCCAAATAATCATTATTTTTAAATTGCGCCTTGGCTTGGCGCACAAGATTATCCACAGCGCGATGATTAGATATCAGGTCCATATTGTCAGACAGAATAGCCCAATCCGAAATTTGCAAATCAGGCCGCGGGCGCTGCCGCAGCGATCTGCCCGAGATTTTTGATAACCTCACAAAGATCTGCGCTCGCGAGCTGCGGGCCAATGGGAAGACTTAAAACATCTGCGGCCATGCGCTCGGCTATTGGTAATTGCGCTTGCTGCACACTCTCTCCCTTATAAGCTTCCTGAAGATGGGGAGGGATGGGATAATGCACCAACGTACCAATTCCCCGGCGGGAAAGCTCTTCGCGAAAAAAATCGCGATGGGGATGGCGCACAACGTAGAGGTGCCATGCAGGTTCAGCCCACTCCGGGACTATTGGCAAGATAATTCCCAAACCGGACAAACCAGCGGTATAGCGTGCCGCGATTTCTTTCCGCCGCATGTTCCACTCTTCCAAATGGTGCAGCTTTACGCGAAGGATCGCGGCCTGCAATGAATCGAGGCGGCTGTTGTGCCCCTTGCTCTCATGCACATATTTTTTTGAGGAGCCATAATTCCGCGCAATACGGATTTCTCTCGCAATATCTGCGCTATTAGTCGTAACTGCTCCTCCGTCCCCTATGGCGCCTAAGTTTTTGCCTGGATAAAAGCTCCAACATACAGCGTCACCATGTCCGCCTATCCTGTTTCCTTTGTATCTTGCTCCATGCGCCTGCGCCGCATCTTCGACGACGCGTAAGCCGTGTCGCTTCGCGAGAGATAAAATTGGATCGATATCCGCTGGCTGTCCGTAAAGATGGACGACAACGATAGCCTTTGTTCGGGCAGTTATTGCAGCTTCGATGAGAGCGGCATTCAGATTAAACGTCGCATCGATGGGTTCGACCGGCACGGGTATGGCTCCGCAATGAGAAACGGAAAGCCAAGTGGCGATGAACGTGTTTGACGGCACAATCACCTCATCGCCCGCCTTCACGCCCACCGCACGAAGTGCTAGTGAAAGCGCGTCGAGACCATTGCCCACACCGATCGCGTGTTGGCAGTTGCAAAAGGCAGCGAACTCAGCCTCGAACGCTTCAACCTCATTGCCAAGAACGTAAGAACCACTTTGCAAAAACTTTGCAATGGCGGCGTCTATCTCCCCCTGAAGTTCCAAGTAAGAGGCTTTGACGTCCAAAAAGGGAATCACGAGAGAGCCCTGTCAACGGCCGAGAGATACTCATCGTAATCTCGATAGTAGTCGGCCTCGTCGTACTTTGCCGAAGCGAGCACCATGCAAACTGCACCAGAAGAAAAATTGTCCAGTTGGCGCCAAATCATCGGACACAAATATAATCCGAAGTAGGAGCGATTGAGACGAAATCGCCTTTCATCTCGTCCGTCGCTAATTACAACGTCAAAACTTCCCGCCATGGCAACGATAAATTGGTGAAGTTCCTTGTGGGCGTGGCCACCACGCTCGGACCCCCCCGGTACGTCATAAAGGTAATAGACTCGCTCGATGGCAAACGGCACATGCCGATTAGCTTCCACGAATGTGAGATTACCTCGGACATCAGAAATCTTTGGCAATTCCAAGATCTTGCAGTCATTTATCGGCACGAACTTGCTTTCTAGACCCCAGTCACACCGAACCGATTTGGTCCGGATGCTCCCCCCCAAAAGGCTATCACTTTGGAAGCAGTATAATCACGGACAGACAAGAGACGCTACCCTTACAGGAACTTGAAATACGATGCCGGGGCAAGACGCAACATCATAAATCCTGGCTCGACGAGAGCAACGCCGAACGAGCATCGATAACTCCAGACACCTGATCGTTGCAATTTCAGTCGACACCAGAAGGACAGCTAAGCTACGTAGCGATACTTCTCTTCAAAGTTGAGGCCGTGCCGGGGCTCCACAACCACGAACGTTGCGCCAGCAGCATAGATTGTTGCATTTCGCGCCTTCGCGACTTCCTCGACGAAGGGCCGGATAGGATAAGTTCCGTCCTTCCGCTTTCCCCACGACCAGTCGTCCCCCGTTATAATCGCATTCGGAAACTGCTCGTGAGCTTCGATATAATCTTCCCGATGCTTAAGCGCATCGATGAAAACGATGTCGGGCTCAACGCCGAGTGACCGCATGCGAGCATAAGCTTCAGGTATTCTTGCCTGATGAGCGGGAATCGATCATCTCGGCTCGATTGCGCGTTTAGGCTTTCCAGCGATGACAATTAATTCGGCCTTTCTTCTGAAGGATCTCGTGCTGCTCGCGGTGTCTGTCTACATTCTGAAGGAAGACGTTCAACGTGTCCTGAACGAGCAGCCGCGCTAAACGTCTGACGCAGGGTCCCTCGCTCATTAAAGCGCCATAGGGCGGTCCGGAAATTCCGGGCCGCCCTTTAGCGAACCTCATCCAGGCTTGAGCACCTAAATGATCGTCATCATCGACGAGGTCTGCTTACCAGTAAGAGCGGGTGCCCTTCAGAGACGATCGCCTTAGGCGCGTGGCGAGGAAAAGAAGAGCATTCGTGAAATCCCTTTTTAGATCACCAAAGCTCTATTCTTTGGCGCGCATGACGCGCAATCGAACATGGCGCACGTAGTAAGATGCATCGAGCATGCCGGCCTGCCAGAAATTTCGACTGAAAAGCACGGTGCCTACGCTCCGAAACAGCATCCCCATCAGCATACCAAGGCGGCCACCGCGATAAAGCATCCGCCGGACACCGACGATGATCACGACGACGAGCAAGAACGAACTTTCCCAAGACAGAAGCGCGATACGTCCCAAAGGCAACGCTCCGCGCGTGACGCTCAGAAGCGCCGCTTTTTCGCCGAGTTCACTTAGACGTAGACGCAGCCCGTTCTCATCTCCCAGGCTACCGATAAAGCGATAGCTTCCAGACGTAAGCACATGGACATATCCGGCCCCTGTCGCACCGACGGCCGCGTTGCCGTACTCAACTCTCTTCATGCGCGCCAGCCGTTTCTTGAACCAGATGACAATGCCGGTAAGCGACAAGACGGCAACGACGAGCCCCATGAGCGACAGCAATATGCGGCCGGGAAGGCCTGCTATGCGGCCGGAGTGCAGAGGAAATTGGAGTTGCATGAAAATGTCGGCAGCTGTCCCGGCCCACGGAATACTGTCGCCAAGCATGGCGCCGGTCTTGCCATCAAAATAGAGGGTTTTCGGCTCCATTCCGCCGCTGCCGTGCTCTTCGCCGGCTTCGAAAAACGAGATGCTGTAGACGCCGGTCTGCTGATTATAGAACGTGCTTCCCAGCGGCTCCTGCCACGCGCGCTTCGCCGCTTCGGCTGCAGCGATATTCAAAACGGACGCGAACGACAGCTGCGGTGAGATGGGCTTGCCGATCGGAGCCGGGGTCCGCGATTCTCCGACGTCCGGCGTCAAGGAAAACACTTTGGAGAGAGCGGGACGCACGACCTCATCGCCAAGGTTCATCGAGATCGAGGTAAACGCGAGGATCAAAAGAAAGAGCCAAGTCCACAGCCCAAAGGCCCTGTGAACATCGAAATTCAGGCGATAGGCACTGGCATTTCTCTTGATGCGCCACGCCGGCGCCCAGCGGCCAAGCCAGCTTTTTTCCCGATGCGGCGATGAGACGGCAATCAGGCTGGTAGCCCCCCGCTTCGACTGCGGGAACGTCAACCAAAGGCCGACGAAACAATCGAACATCCAGACGATGCCGACGATGCCCATCAACCAGATTCCCCAACCGTCGAACCCGAAGAAGTCCGGAACGTGCATCGAGTAGTGAAGCTTATAGAGGAAGGGGAGAATGTCCCGGCGATCCAGCGAGATCCGGCCCCAATAGCGTTCACCCCTCACCTCGCCTGTCGCCGGTTCGAGATAAGCTTGGTTGTAGTTGAGTTCGAAGAGGCGCCCCGTCGCCGGATTGACTCGCGGCTGGATGAATAGTCCCGCCGTTTTTCCTGGCTCGTAGGACAGCGGAAAATAGGTGACGCGCGCCTGCGGATTCGCCGCTTCAAAACGCGCCACAAGTTCGAGCGGCGGCAGCGGCGGCCCGGCCAGCTTCGCTTCGAAAAGATCTGGATTGAGCCATTCGTCGAGTTCGTGATCCCAAGAGATCACGGCTCCGGTGAGACCGGCCACAAACAGAAAAGCTGCAATGAAGAGACCGGCCCACCTATGGACAATAACGAGTAAGCCGCGCACTTCGCCTCCCTGCCGCACCATTGCAAACGAAGACGATTGTACCCCGACAAATATTGACTTGAAAAGTAAAGAATGTGTCGCTAGCGTGTTCTGATTGGACGTGATTGCGGGGTGGCAATCGCGTTCCAGTTGTGTGGGGGAAGACAATGTTTGCGAAATGGCCAAGCGCCCGCGTGCGGGCGCTAAGTGTTGCTGCGTCCTCGATTCTAGCGGCGCCTGCCGCCCGCGCACAAGAAACCGTGCCCGTTCCGATGCCGGAAATCGTGGTTCAGGGCCAAAGCCAAAAGCAGCCTACTGCGAAGAAATCCGTTTCCAAACCGGCGAAGACTGCGGCGGCAAAGTCGCAGATCACGAAAACGAATGCCCCTAAGACTCCGCCTCCACTGAGCGACGGATCGAGCGTGCCCCTTTCAGCAATCGACGGATACGTCGCCAAGGAAAGCTTCGCCGCGACGAAAACGAATACGCCTTTGATCGAAGTACCGCAGTCGATCTCGACCGTGACGCGCAAGCAGATTGAGGATCGCGCTCCACAGAATCTTAGCGACGCAATCCAATATGTGCCCGGCATCCGGACCAATCTTTCCGGCTACGATCCGCGTTTCGACACCTTCAATATTCGCGGCTTCGACGCAACGTACACCGGCATCTATCGCGACGGCTTGCGTCAGATGAGCAGCGGCTTCGGACAGTTCCGCACCGAACCCTATGGCCTCGACAGCATCACCATTCTTCGCGGTCCGACGGCATCGTTATACGGCTCGAGCAACGCCGGCGGCATCGTCGATATGTACACGAAGCGCCCGACCGAAACGCCCTTTCGCGAGCTTGAGGTGCAGATCGGCAATTACGATCGCTACCAAGGCAACTTCGATTTCTCCGGCCCGACCACACTTGGCGATAATGTGCTTTATCGCTTTACCGGCCTTGTGCGCGATAGCGATACCGAACTCATGGGAACGCCTGACGATCGCCTCTATCTGGCACCGGCCGTCACGTTAAAGTTCGATCCGGACACGAAGCTGACGGTGCTCGGCGAATACATGGATGCTACGACCGGCGCCAACACGGCCTGGTACAATGACTATAGCTCCGGCCACGCGCATCGAACGAACATCTGGTCCGGCGACCCGAATTTTCAGCTCTTCGACCAGACGCAAGAGCGCATTGGCTATGAGTTCGAGCATCGCTTCAACGACATTTTCACTTTCCGTCAGAAAGCGCGCTATTCGCATCTTTCGTCGACCGGCAGATACATTGATATCGTAGATGAGATCGAGCCGGACATTTGGAGCCGTGCCAACGGCATCGTCATCAGCGACGTGAATAATTTCGTGGCGGACAATCAGTTGGAAGCCCGTTTCTCGACGGGGCCGCTGAAACACGTGGCGCTGGCCGGCGTCGACGTCGCCTATGTCTGGTATAAAGAGGGTATGGGCTTCGGCGAACCCATCGAGGATGGCGGTATCGTCCCTCCCCTCGTCAATTACAATTATGGCCAGACACACATCCCGGCGCCCGCGATCCAAACGGTGACGCATCAGGATCAGATATTGACCGGCACATATCTGCAGGACCAGATCAAACTCAACCGATGGGTTTTGACCCTGGGCGGCCGCCATGATTGGGTTACGACCGACACCGACACGGATGGCGACGATCTCAAGCAAAGCGATGCAGACTGGACCGGCCGCGCCGGCCTCACCTATCTCTTCGACTCCGGCTTCGCGCCCTACATCGCATACGGTACAGGCTTCGTCGCAAACTCCGGGACAGATTTCATTACCGGCAAACCGTTCAACGCCTCAAAGTCGGAATCGAAGGAAGTCGGCTTCAAGTATTTCGTACCGGGCTACAACGCATCCATCTCGTCTGCCGTCTTCGACATTCAGCAAACGGATGGCGTCCAAGACCAATGCGCGGATATCAACGGCGTCACCCAATGCGGCTCCGTCCAAACCGGGGTGCTGCGGTCACGTGGTTTCGAGATCGAGGGCATAACCACACTCGACAACGGGTTGAGCCTCTTGGCCTCTTACTCCTATGTCGACATGCGTATCGAAGACAATGCAAATGGCAATGAAGGCAATGTGCTTTCGAGCATTCCCTTCAACACCGCATCATTCTGGGGCGATTATACGCTCCGGTCAGGACCGGCGGCTGGGCTCGGATTTGGCCTCGGCGTCCGCTATATCGGATCGAGCTTCGGCAATGATGAGAACACATTCAAGAACGCAGGGCATACGCTCTTCGATATGGAGTCGCATTACGATCTCGTCCGTCTCGACCCAACCCTGCGTGGCGCTCGTTTGCAGTTGAACATCAATAATATTGCCGACAAGCGTGTCGACGTATGCTCGTCCGATTATTGCTACCTCGACCAGGGCCGCACCGTGATCGGCAGCTTGCGTTATCGATGGTAGCACTAAACGAAATGAGGAGCCGGCTCAGCGATTGCTTCACCCGCGGGCGGCGAGATCGCCGTAAATATCCAGATGGCGGATTGCGATAGCGGGCCACTCACGCTCCGCCAAGCCGTTGGCAAGTGCTGCGTCATCAATTACGGGAGGCTCAGGTGCCATGACGTGCGCCACAGCATCGAGCGGCCCAGAACAATGAGTTGTAACCGCACGCAGCCAATCGGGCGTCTGTACGGAGTGCGTCGTTAGTACGGTCACGCCGTGCTTCAGGCAAGCCAATGCAGACCCCCGCTTGTCGGTGATGCCGTCAGGGAACGGGAGATAGGCATGACTAGCTTGCGCCAGCTCCTGTGATACCTCTCTACTGTCCAAGTTGAGGCGAAGATCGACTGCGTTTTTTTGGGCACTCGCACGGACAAATGCCACAGTTGGCGAAGCCGGATCAACGACAGCTCCAATGAATGCAACAGGAATGTCTGAGCCTTGTGCACGCAGCGCGGCTACGGCTTCGATGACACGCTCGAGGCCCTTATTTTCCCCTATCTGCCCGAAATAGATCAAACGTCGCGGCCGGTTCTCTCGGCGAACGGCATGAACCGGTATGTTATTGCCCACCGGAACGACCGTGCACACACGCTCCGCAAAAGGATACAACGAGAGGAAGGCGCGCCGTTCTTCGGCATTCGAAAAGATGATCTGCTTTGCCCCCACAGCAATTGGCAGGCAATAAAGTTTGCGCGCCGCACTGAATATCCGAAACTCGTGCAGCGTCACCACAGAGTTTGTGCACAAAAAGGTCAAAAGCCCCCACCATGGTGCTCTGCCCATTTGCATACTCGGGTACTGTATATGGATAACATCTTGTCGATATGCGCTGGCGACCCGCAGCGTCTCTTTAAGCGACCATCGATCGACGAGCGCACATTCCGTTGCACCATTCATTTGTGAAAGCGCATCGACCAATCTCGTCGTGTAATCGAGGACACCGCACCGGTTGTCGGGCCTACCCGCCAATACATGGACGACCCGCACGTCAATTCCCCTTTGCGATCAGAGTTGCAAGGGAGCGGACTCCATCTTCGCACGTAGCGATATGATGATCACGTAGGCCTCCATCTAAACCACTTTGTGCGGCCTGCAGAACGCGCACCGAAATATCATCAGGCTGTGCATCTCGGTCGTCGAAGAAGTAATCCACGCGCCGCGTCAATCGATAAAAGCCGCGAACTTTGGGATCCCATCCAAGTCCCACCGAAGGAACTCCGACTGCGTAGGAAATGATCGAGGCGTGAAGGCGCTGCGCCACGATGGCGTCGAAACCAGCGACACGACTGACCAAATCGGCGTCGTCCCTGGGAGCGATGGCGGAACCATCGTACGCTATGCCACGTTCGCTGAGTTTCGACCCCAAGCGATGTGCCGCACGGATGTCACCGACCTCACCGGTCGTGAATAGATAGACGTCCACACCGGCAGCAACCAAATGCTCCGCAGCGGCGACCCAAAAAGCATCGTCAATCCCAGTCGGCGCATCGCGAACAGCCCTCACGACCGCGGGCGACATGATGCCAAGCCCAACGCAAAGACGCTGACGGGGCGAGCGCTTCCCAATCTCGAAAGTCCTTGCCGCAAGCAAGCCTGGGTCAAGCGCGATCCGGATATTTTCCTTTCGCCAGCCGGTAGCGACGAGATGATCGGCCGATTGTTCGTCACGCACGCTTATGCTTGCGATGGGAGCATCCTGCAGAAAGCGGTGCAATTGTTTGCCGGCCGCCTGCTGCCACGTATTGGGATGGGATACGCCCACGGAGTGTATGTGGATACCGACACCCAGTTCGCGCGCAAATTCAGCGACAGCGTTGAGACGCACGGGGAAGTATTCAGTCGTCGCAGTAATTAAATGACCTCCTCCGACGACAATCGCGGACACCGGTCGCTGGTGCACAGCCGTCTTCCACTGAGACAGCAGCCGGCTGCGCGCACGACGCACGTTAAGCTGCGTCTTGAGACGACGCGGAACAAGCGTGCGAACCACATCTTTTGCAGACCATGCCGCTGTAGCCGGTTCGCCCTCGGGTCCGCTCTTTCCGTCGATATCCCAACCATCAACACCGCAATCCAGTTCGGATCGCAAGGCTGCATGAAGACATCGACCAAGCAGCCGATCACCAAGATTGGCGCTGAAAAAATCGTTGAAGCAAAGAACGCTCAGTTCAGCACCTTTCACGCTTCCACACGGTCGACGGTTCCGTCGGATTGTTCGGGTTTCTTGATCGGACGGACGAAACCACTGCTCCGGGTCTCCGGAGATTTATTAATCACGATGCCAAGCAAGCGGCTTGAGATCACCTCCGCGTTCTCAAGACACCGCTCCAAATCGGCAATCGGACTGCCCCAGCGACACACCATAAGAACGCGATCTAAAAGCGGTGCGATGGCGCGCGCATCGACATGATCGAGCATCGCCGGAAGATCAATGATAATGTAGTCAAAGTTTCCTTGAGCTCGCTGCAGCGCTTGATGCATGGCGTCGCAACTCAGGATATCGGCGGGGTGCGCTGGTATTGCAAAATTATTCTGCCCCACAAAGCTCAGATTGTCCGCCAAGCGTACGACCGTGAGTGCTTCGTCTACGCCTGTAATGAACTTCGTAAATAATTCTCCGTCTCGCTCGCAGAAACATTTCGCCAATGTCGGATTGCGCAAATTGGCGTCGATCAGTAGCGTTCGACTTCCAGATTGGGCAGACAGCAAAGCGAGATTGTACGCAATCGTCGTCTTGCCATCATGAGATTTCGGTGAGGTCACGCCAATCGCGCGAGTTGGCTTCTGCAAGTCAAACTGACTGAGCGCGATCTTGATTTTCCTAAGCTCATTTTCGGCAGCATTCGCGCCGATCCCGGAATTCCCGACGAGTACAATCGGCATCCCTTTGTCGCGACCGAATAGGCCGGTACGCACTTTACATAACGGAAGCGGCTCGAAGACTCGTACTCCAAGCGCTGTCGACAACTGTGATCGCGACCGCACTGGAGCTTGCACAAACTCTGCGCCGAAGGCGCCGAGCGTCCCCAGCGTGCAGCCGGCAATCAACGACAGCGCCAACACGAGCGTGGTGCGCGGCGAACCGGGAATGTTCGGTGGAATGGCTCTGGTTAGCACGCGGGCGGAAGTCGATGGAATTGCAACTTTCTGAAGCTGCAGCGCCTGGGTGTAACGGTTCAAGTAGGCTTCGTACCCTGCCCGCGCTATTCTTGCTTTGGCAGCCAGATCTAACGCTTTTCCGTTGTCGGCGGGAACTACACCCGACGCTGCCGTCTGACCCGGACTGGAACCGGTTAGAGTCGCATCTCGCGCCGCCTTCTCAGCGCGCGTTGCTTGATCTCTTAAAACCACGAGACGGTCTTGCATCCATTTATTAGCGCGCAGTTGCGATTCCTGACGCGCGCCAAGTTGTTCTTCGATGTAGCCGTCGGCAATTGCGTTCGCAATTTTTGCAGCTTTCTCCGCATCGATGGACGTCGCGTCTATCTCCGCGACGTAACTCCGCCCGATGCGCTCGATCTTCAATTTCGCTTGAAGATTGTCTAGTGCGATCTCGCGTGGATTCGCTTTGTGCGCCGGACTTTTGCCAATCGGAGACATAGCAAGCAACCGCGAAAGAAAGCCTGGTCTTGGCTTGCCGAACTCAGGATCGTCAGCGAGCCCGAGTTCGTCGATTACCCGCAACGCAAGGCTTCCCGAGCGGACTGCCTCCATTTGCGATTCAATAACCGTGCTGTCGACAACAGCGTCGCTCGATGCCGCGTCGTCATCGGGAGCCTGTCGGGTTTCGGTAAGAAGAACCGCTGTCGCGATATACTTTTTGGGCGTAACCGCGAGAAATAACAGCGCCGCGGAAAGGCAGCCAATCACGCTAATGATGATTATGCTATGCTGGTATTTAAGCACGCTCGCGATTTCGCCGATCGACCAACGAGGCGATCTCAGCTCACGCACGTTTTGATTAAATTGCAGCACTATTCTGATCTTTTCTCATCGGTTTGCGGAGCAGGCGCACTGCTCTCGGGGAAGCGCAGCGCAACATCAACGACATCGCCCGGTCTCAGTTCCTCATCTTGTGACGCTTTGAGGCTACTGACGCCGGCATCCGTTTTCCGATGAATTAGAATGCTGGGCTCTCCGCCATTTCCGCGCACAAGTTGGGATCGAACAAGCCCTGTGTAGATCAGCTTATCGCCAAGAGCTTGCAATCGCGCGCGCGTTTGGCTCAATTCAAGCTGCGCATCATGCAATTCCGTCAGAATCCCTTGGCGTCGTTCATCAGGGAGCTTTTGAAGTTGTGCGGCCAAGTCCGCTCGATCCCTTTCGGAGACGCCTCGCTGCGCTACGGTTTGCAGATACCGCGTCGATGACAGGAGAATTGTGCGACGAGCTTCGATGACCCGCGTGATGGGCAGCGTTTGTCGTCCGAACAGCTCCTTTACGCGCTCCAATTCCTCAGTATCCGCCTGGACACCAAGCTTCTCTTTGTCCTCTTGTTGAGAGAGTGCCGAAATACGATCGTTTTCGGTCGCTATCGCTGACTGCAAGTAGTCGCTTTGCTTCTTGTTGAGGCTATTGCGTGCAGAGAGCTGAGCCTCCTCTAGGTCAACGATATTCTTCACACTGCTCGCAGAGATCGGCGTTGCCTGGAGTGCCTTGGGATCGAAGTTGGCTTTCCCTGCAAGTTCCGCTTTCAACCGCAGAATCTTCGCTTGCTGCGTAGCAAACAGCGTCCACTGGGCGTCGTAGTCTGCTCGGAAATCGGCTTCCTCCAAAAGTGGATTCTGCGCTCGAAACCGCATGACATCCACGCCACCCGCGAGAGCAATAGCTTGGCGAACGGTTATTCCGGGCCTGAATGACTGTTGTCCGGGCTGCGAGACGTCGCCATTAACATAGATCGGACGATATTCGGCGATAACGACCGATATCTCATCAGCCGCCAACATCACTGAGAGTTGGCGGCCATCACTCGAACGGCGTTGGAGAACTTGTGAGGATACCTCACTGCGAACCTTCGCTTGGAGCTCAGACACAGTCATGCCCTGGGCTTTCAATTCCCCAACGAGGGGAAAATTGATCTGCCCATCGATGTCGACTGTCGCGCGCGTCTTGAGGTCTGGTGCCGAGGCCGCGCTGAACTCGATGCTATCGCCAGGCTGAATACGATAGCTATCGTCAGCCAGGCTTGCGCTCGTCGTAGCCAGAAGGATCGGCAGACATAGAAAAACAAAACGCATTTTTTTCATCAACTGCTGCCTCAGCTCCCGGTGCCGCGGAACACCTCAGATTTGAAAGTTTGCCAAAGGATCCGAAAATCCAGAAAAAGAGACCAGCTCTCAGCATAGGCGAGATCGTATTCTATACGCGCCTTGGCGAATTTTGCGTCCGTCGTGCTGCCCCTTAATCGATTGATTTGAGCCAAGCCGGTAATTCCGGGACGCATGCGATGACGCTTGAAGTAATGAGGAACAAGCTCCTCATAGAGTAGACCGCCCGCACGCATTCCAGGAACATGCGGACGAGGTCCGACAAGAGACATGTCGCCGAACAGAACATTGAAGAGTTGCGGCAATTCATCGATGTTGGTGCGGCGAAGGATTTTTCCAACACTTGTGACGCGTGGATCGTCAGCTTTGGTTTGTCTGACGCCTGTGGCATCCCCCAAATCAATTCGCATGCTGCGAAATTTGTAGATACCGAAAAGCTCGTTGTTCAAACCGTAGCGAGATTGCTTGAACAAGATCGGTCCGCGCGATGTCACTTTGATTGCCAGCGCCGCCCCAAGAAGGATCGGCGATGCCACAACGATGAGTGTTGACGCGGCAAAAACATCGACCGCGCGCTTAATTGCAAGTTGAATTCCAAGAGTGTTGGTGCTCGGCGACGAGGCAAGTTCGGCACCGGAAAAAGACAAAGACTGAGGACGATTGAGAAAGGCCATCGATACCGTCTCCGCACACTGACTGGTTCGATTGGACTGCGCACTAACGGCAATCCAGATGAGTGAAAGGCAAGTGAGTTGCCGATCGAGAGGCAACCTCTCCACTGACCATGAGGCACAATTATGGTGCAACGCACTCAATGTTACTCTCATGAAAATACTATGTAATGCGACGTTTTGTTCGCTTCCGCGAACGCGCTCGATGCGTTGTCTACTTATCACCATCCGCTGACGTCATTGCTCTAGACGTGTAAAAGTCGGACGCGACCTGATGCATCGCATTAACGTTCCATCTTACGGCCAGATACATTTATCCGCATGGCGCGCTGCCATCAGATGGCGCCGTGGAACAATCATTACGTGGACACTCTTAGGCTTCGCTGCAGGAGCTTTAGCGCTTGGCACTGAACAACGCCGCCACGTCGTGACAGGCGAAGTCTTGCTGCCATCGTTGAACGCAAGCGTCACAGCGTCGGATGCCGATGCACGAGAAAGTTTCGTCGCGGCTCAGATCGAGACAATCAAAAGCGATCACATTATTTCCGAAACACTCGACAGGCTCGCGTTTTGGGGTGAAGCGAACGGTCCGGCGTTTTCCGAGCCGGCTCTTTTGACAACATCCCTCGCCAGTAGCGAGCAGCAACAGATGTCATCTGTCGCGGAGACGGATGCCGAAAGACTCAAGACGATCGGAAAGATCAAGGACCTTCTAACCGTATCTCCCGTGGCATTGGGATCCGCGATCAGAATCACGCTTGCGTCGCGCGATCCATATAACGCCGCGAAGCTCGTAAATGCCGTGCTTGATGCTTACATTGAGGATTACAAAAAAACGATCGGAAATGGGCCAAAACAAGCGGTGCAGGAGCTGCAGCAACGCCTCGATACGTTGCAAGAACGTGCGGCTACCGCAGAGGAACAGGCACAGGCAGGACCCAGCAGACCCGTCGAACGCAAAAAGCTCGAAGCCTTAGCAAGCACCTATCGCTCGCTTCATCAGCAGACTCTTAGTGAGTACGCCAACGCGCTCAACGCCGAGCCCATGGCCGCGACGGGACCAAGAATTCTGACGCGGGCGAGCGCATCACGCACTTCGCCCACCTTCAGTACGGCGATACTTGCTGCAGCACTTTTGGGTGGCAGCTTCATTGGCCTCGCATTTGCTGCCCGTCGCGAGTTCGTTCTTCGTCCTGTTCGCACTCCAGAAAATTTGGAGCTCAGCCTGGGATTACCTGTACTTGGCGTAGTCTCGCTTGTGCCCGGCCGCAAACTGTATCCAAAGAACGGCGCTGAACCGCCACTTCTTTTGCATGACGACAAGGACGGATTGCGCAGTATTCTTCTACGCCTGCGAGAAAACCTCAATAACGGCAAATGTGTTGTCGGCGTTGCCTCAACGCGCAACGGCGAGGGAAAATCAACGCTCGCGTTCAACCTCGCGGTGCTCGGTGTTGAAGGCGGCGCACGCGTTCTCTTAATGGACGGCAACCTTCATCGACCCGCACTTGCGCGCGGACTGACCGGCACGCCGGCAACAGAATTGCTGAGCGCATTAAAGAACCCTACGGATCTCGTCGACAATGTCACGACGACCGAATTCGGCTTTGATTTTCTGGGCGAACGCAGCATTTCCGATGACGTGCGGCCCGCTGTGCTGATGGCATCACCTGAGCTGGACAGGCTGATCACCAGCGCGCGCGGCAGCTATGATCTCATAATCTGTGATCTGCCCGAGCTTACAAACCACGCGGATGCCGAGGCCGTCGCGACTTCACTCGATGTCTGCGTAATCGTCGCGGAGTGGGGATCCACATCGACCTTCACACTCATGCGGGCGCTTAAAACGTCGCCTGCGGTTGGCATCCGTGCAGCAGGCGTCATCATCAACAAGGCTCCGTTGGAGGTTTTGCGGTCAGCTTGAGATCGTCCCGTTGGCTCTAGGAGGTTGTCCATGCGTGTATTGCATGTCGTTCGCCAGTTTCATCCGGCCGTGGGCGGCCTCGAAAATATGGTGCTGTCGTTAGCACGCGCCCAACTGAGAGCTGGGCTGCAAGCAGAGGTGCTCACTCTCAACCGTCGCTTTCAAGATCTCGACACGGTGCTTCCTTCACGCGATTGCGTTGAAGATATTCCTGTCAGGAGAATTCCATTCCGTGGCTCGCGGCGCTACCCACTTGCGCCGCAAGTTTTGTCGCACCTTGAAGATTTCGACTTGGTTCACGTTCACGGTGTCGACTTCTTTGCGGATTTTCTATCAGCCACCGTGCCATGGCACAGAAAACCAATGGTGTTGACGACCCATGGGGGGTTCTTCCACACGACGTTTGCGCAACACCTGAAGCGCTTCTATTTCAGGACCATCACAAAGTCCTCGGTCCGCAATTACCGTCGCGTCATCGCCTGCAGCGAGAACGACGCTCAGACCTTCCGCACAATCGCGGGTGAACGTGTTGTAGCGATCGAAAATGGCGTCGACATCCAAAAATTCAGAGATGTCTCAAGTCGAGAATACCAACCTAAGATCGCGTATTTCGGTAGATTCGCGGCGCACAAAGGCATTCTGAACCTCATCAACACATTTGACCGCGTTCGCCATGCGATCCCGGATGCCCGTCTCGTATTGATCGGAAACGATAGTGACGGAATGCTACGCATTATCGAGGCGGCCTGCGCCGACGGCTTGCGCGACGGCAGCATCAAAATTCTGACCGACCGAAATGACGGAGAGATTGCCGATGAACTTTCTACCTGCAGCTTCTTCGCGTCGGCGTCCCAGTATGAAGGATTTGGGCTGACGCTCGTCGAATCCATGTCTGCCGGGCTCATACCGATTGCAAATGAAATTCCAAGCTTCGAAGCGATCCTGCGACGCGCCGGCGTCGGGCTTCTCACAAATTTCGACAAGCCAGAAGTAGCAGCCGATAATCTTCTCAGATTCATGCGGGCATCTTCCGAGCGCTACACCGAACTGCGATCTGCAGCTATAGCGGCAGCAGCGCCTTATGATTGGGCACAAGTCGAGCAATTATATCGTAACGAATATGAGCGTGTCGTCGGTCACAAGACACGCACACTGCTAGGCGTTGAAATCAGCGTGATGTCGCGCAATGATGCCGTCGATGCGTTGGATCAGGCCGTCGCCCAGAATTTTCAACAGCGCATAGCATTTGCCAATGCTCACACGCTTCGCCTAGCGGCACGAAATCCCGATTTACGTAAGGCGCTACGGCGCTTTCTTGTTCTCAACGATGGCTTCGGTGTTGATATCGCCAGCCGCATGAAGTTCGGCAGACGATTTCCCGCCAATCTGAACGGAACTGACTTTGTCCCGCACTATCTGACCAATACGCGGCATAAATTGCGCATTTTCCTGCTGGGCGCGCGCCCGGAAATTGTCCGCTCCACCGCCGCCCGGTTTGCCGCTTTATATCCGCGCCACTCCATCGTCGGAGCCCGCGACGGATATTTGTCGCAAGAAACAGACATCCAACTTGTACGCCACGAGATAAAGACCTCCAAAGCCGACATACTTCTCGTCGCCATGGGAAATCCACTTCAAGAAATCTGGATCGACAAGCACTGCCATGATCTCCCGGTACCACTTCAGCTCGGCGTCGGCGCCCTTTTTGACTTCGCGTCTGGACGCATCAGAAGGGCACCAGGTTGGATTCGCCGTGCCCGATGCGAGTGGTTGTATCGCTTAGCGCTCGAGCCTCGCCGACTGTTCTCTCGTTATGTAGTGGGAAATATCGTTTTCTTGCATCTTGCCACTCGCGACCGTCGCACCGGCTTCGCGCCATGAGCGACGTAACCAGCCTATCGAACAGCAATGCGAATTTTCGTTCATCCGGCCTAGCAAACAGTTGGCTGCTGGACGTTGCCCCATCCGCCATCGTAATCGCCGCCATCATGTTCAACGCTGGGCTGGCCGTCGTGAATGCGAACGTGATGGCGCTCACGCCATCCCTCGTCATGCTCGTCGAGGGGATGCTGACTGCCACTGCGCTCGCGGTTGCACTGCTTCGATGGCGACCTGAGATGGCGCCTATCGTCGTCGTAATGAGTCTCATTTTCCTGTTCGGTGTTGTTCGCGCCATCGCCACCGGAGAGCTGCAACCCAAATACATCCGCGACGTGATGATCATCCCCGTGTTTCTGCTCCTGGGAATGGCATCGTCAGAACGCTATCTGGTGCGCACTGTGCTGTTCATCCAAACAGTTGTGCTTGCGGTCTTTCTGCTCGAGTCGTTCTTGCCGGACATTCACTCGGCAATTTTCAAAATTCAGGAATACTACATAAACACCCGCGGAACCCGCGCCGATCAGTTCTACAATTCGAACTCCGATCTCTTCGTCAGCGCCACGCGTCCGAATGCGCGCTATTTTCCATGGGTCAACGAACTGCGGATGTCATCGATATTTCTCGAGCCGGTATCGTTGGGAAATTATTGCAGTATCATCGTTGCGTTTACGACCTCATGCTTTCGCCGCATTGGCTTGCCTGCCACAATCTATCTCGCAGTCACGACCGTCCTATTGCTTATGGGCTGCGACGGCCGGCTCGCTGTACTCGCCTCGGTCATTATTTTGGCGGCAGCGTTTGTGACGCCGTACCTGCCTCCGTACTCCGCGATCATCTACCTTCCGCTGGCAGGGCTTACGTTATTTTCTGCCGCGGGTCTCTTCGGACTAAAATCTGGAGAGGACGATTTCGCAGGGCGACTGGCCGGAACGGTCGAAATCATTCATCGGTTCGAACTTCCGGACCTTCTTGGAATCTCCGAACAATTCGTCAACTCCACGGTTGATAGCGGCCTTGCCTATCTTATTGTGACGCAATCTCTCCCGGGCCTCATCCTGCTTTGGACTTTCATCGCGTGGCATGTCTCCGAGAAGACAACGGAGCAGGTTCGCTTTACGCACGCGCTCTGTATCTACCTCACCCTGTCCATGTTGGTCAGCTATTCGCTTCTGACAATTAAAACCGCCGCGCTCCTGTGGTTCATCCAAGGCGCCCTCCAGGCGGGGGGCGACGCGGAAAGAAATCAAATACCCGCGTTAAAAGGAGCATAAGATGGTTCTCAAACCAACGCGCCGAACTGTGATTGCCACGGGCGCCGCTGCGATCGCCGCGCAGGCTTTGAACGCACCGGCGCTGTCTGAAAATTCTCCTGCCTACTGCGCGGGCGTCAATATCGCGGGCGGCGAATTCGGAAAGCTACCGGGAAGATATGGCACCGACTATTCGTATCCTTCGAAGGAGAGCTTCACCTATTTCGCCGAGAGGAATTTCAATCTCGTGCGCCTGCCTTTTCGGTGGGAACGCCTGCAGCCGGCACTCAACTCGGATTTAGATCGGCAAGAGTTGGAACGCCTGAAGGCGTCCGTCGACGCCGCGAGAGCTACCGGCCTCAAAGTTGTTCTCGACACTCATAATTATGCGCAGCGCCGCCTTAAGACCGACGACTGGAAGGAAGCACACGTCATCGGATCGGAAGCTGTGAGCGCCGCAGCTTTCGCCGACTTTTGCGGGCGGCTCGCTGCCGCGTTCAGAGATCATAACTCGATCATCTTTGGATTGATGAACGAGCCAACTGGAATTGTCGCGTATAATTGGCTGCCGATAGCCAATGTTGCGCTCGCGGCCATCCGAGCGAGCCAAGCAAAGCAACTCGTCTTTGTTCCGGGCGTGAACTACACCGGAGCCCATTCTTGGTTTTCTTCCGGAAACGACCTGATGGCGGAGGTCGTCGATCCGGAAAGAAACTTCGTGCTTGAGGTCCATCAGTACCTTGATCAGGACTCCTCGGGGAAGACCGGGGATGTTGTGGGACCCGACGTGGGATCGGACCGATTGCACAAGTTCCAAACTTGGGCCCGCGCAAACGAAATTAGAGCATTTCTTGGAGAGTTTGGTGCCGGTCGTGACCCGCAATCGTTGGCCGCTTTGAAAAACATCTGTGTCACCATGCGCGACAACCGTGATGTTTGGATGGGTTGGGCCGCGTGGGCCGGCGGCGACTGGTGGCCCGACGACTATCCTTTGAATCTTTCGCCAGCAAAGGACGGGTCTCCACGACCTCAGTTGGAAATTTTGTCAGCACAGGCCGCCCAATTCATTCACGGCGATCCGACGGAGCAGCGTCAGAACTGATGTCACTCACAATGTCATCGCCAGTGTTGCGGCTTAGCGTGTTTGCGATGCGCATATCTGGCATTGCGAGCAAGTTCCTTCTCGGCTTGTTCATCGCGAAACTCATGTCGCTGACCGATCTCGGTATATATGGTCTGCTTCAGGGGCAAGTCGCAATTTTGCCGATCGTTCTTCGCCTCGGTTTAAATCGCCAAGTGGCGCGCGAGTTGACAGACGTCAGCCACACCGAACAGTCGCTGCTCATTTCGGGATACTTTTCGCCGTACGTCATCTTGTACGCTCTTGCGCTCATGATCGCCGCGGCACTTGCGATGGCGGACGTGATCCCCTGGCTCGCTGTTATTGTTGTTGGCCTCGTGGCAGGCGAACACTTGGTTATGGACGGCTATGACTTTTTGATTCAGCTCCGGCGCCCATTTGCGGCAAATGTGGTGCTGAGCGTCCTTTCGACATCGTGGCCGATCGCATTCATAGTTGCTGCATACTTCGAGCCCGCCTGGCGCACGATATATGCGCTGTCGGCATTCTGGCTGGGCGGCAGCGTAGCCGCGACGATTCTGATCACATTGTTTCTTCGATCCCATCTCTCGGCATTTCACCTTCCCTCTATTGAGCGGGTTCGCCGATCCATTCGCGCATCCGCACTTCTTTATGGAAATAGTCTGGCATCGACAGCCACAATCTATCTCGACCGCTATCTCGTTGGCGCGTTCCTGTCACTCGAACTTGCTGGCGTGTACTTCTTTTTCTGGCAAGTCGGAACGGCCATATATAATCTCGTGAATTCTGGGCTTATGTCATTTGCACGGCCTCACCTCGTGTCTGCTTTTCAGGCTGGAGACGATGATGCATTCCGAGATCTCGACATTCAGACCACGCGGAGCGCCCTTATGGAGGCGACGCTCCTCGGATTGGCTGCTGCATGCGTGGTCTGGTTCATCGTGCCTTATCTAGACCGCCCCCTCCTTATCAAATACCAAGCCTTGCTTTGGCTCTTGCTCGCCGCGACGCTCGCACGGATCATCGCCGAGATGGGGGCATTGCGTCTCTACTGCAGGAGCCGCGATCCGTTGCTCATGAAAAGCACTTTGCTTTCCGCCTTGCTCACTGCCGTATTCCTGCCCACAGGCATCTGGACCGGCGGCGTTTACGGATGCGCCCTCGCGTTGGCACTGATGTACGTTTTGGTTGCTGTCTACCGCGCACACGATCCTTACCAAGTACGCACGCCATCCCCCCAGTCATAGGAGTGTAATATGCAGAATGGTCTGAGAACGACACTTTCGCACCTAGCGTGGAAGCTCGCGCCGGTACACATGCATGATCGATATTTGGCTCATGATAAATTTGCTGAGAGAGAAGAGGACATCATCGGCGACATCGTCGATCCCAATCGTGGGAGCATAGATGTTGGCGCAAACCTTGGCCGCTATACGATCCTGCTTTCGAAACATACTGAGTTCGTCATCGCATTCGAGCCGCATCACGAAGTGGCGCGGCTGTTGAAAGAACTTGTTCGCCGCAAGGGCATAGACAATGTGACAATTGTCGAGAAGGCCGCATCTTCGGCCGCCGATCAAACGCGCCCTTTCTTTCTTCCCTCCGAAGGAACAGGGCACTCAACCCTCGAGCAAACTGCTCAAAACGGTTCAACAGACGTCACCGAAGTTACGACCGCCACGCTCGACCAACTGGCAGGCCATGATGTCGGCTTCGTAAAGATAGACGTCGAAGGCCATGAATACGACGTTCTTTGCGGTGCAAAGCAATTCATCGAGGCGAACTCACCCACGTTCCTAATCGAGATCGAGACGCTCGTCGCTCCTGGTCAAATTGCCCTCATCCGCGAGTTCTTCGAAGAGCGCAATTACGCTGGCTACTATATTTACAAAAATGCGCTTCATCCGATCGACGCGTTCGAGGACCGGCTGCAGGACCGCAAAGCTCTCGACTGGTCACGTTCCCGGCGGGAGATGGACTTCGTCAATAATTTCCTTTTCGCCCCAAGAGGACCAGCTTCTGAGCAATTGGCTGAACGCATCGCGACTGGGCTAACCAGGTCAATTAGTTGACAGCTATCCTGCACTCTAATGTGGACACGGCTCGCCGGAGAGAAGGAATTATTTCATGAGCACCATTTATCCAGTGATCTTGTCGGGTGGTTCGGGTACGCGGCTTTGGCCGCTGTCGCGCTCGATGTATCCGAAGCAATTCATTCGCTTCTTCAATGGTCAGAACACGTCGTTTCTCGGCTCGGCGTTAGCGCGCCTGCCGCAGAAGGCCGGTTTCGAAGCACCGATCCTGCTGTGCAATAACGATCATCGTTTTCTCGTGCGCGAAGAAATCGACCGCGCCGGCATCGAGCCTAAGGCCATCATTCTTGAACCGATCGCGCGCAATACGGCGCCGGCGATTGCAGTTGCGGCGCTGATCGCGCTGCGTGACGATCCAAATGCGATCCTCGCCGTCATGCCGTCCGATCACGTCATCGGCGACGAGGCGCTCTTTGCAGAGAACATCCGGCGGGCTGCCGCCGTGGCCGAGACGGGCAAGCTCGTTCTCTTCGGCATCACGCCGACGGAGCCGCACACCGGCTACGGCTACATCAAGCGCGGCGCGGCGCTGTCAGGATTTGACGGCGACGCTTTCGAGGTTGCGAGCTTTGCCGAAAAGCCCGACCGCGCCACCGCCGAAGATTATCTGGCGGACGGCTCCTACTTCTGGAACAGCGGCATCTTCGCGCTCAATGCCAAGACGTTCCTCGCCGAGATCGAACGCTACGAGCCGGTCATTCTGGACGCAGCGCGCGCAGCACTTGCGGGCGCCAGCGAAGACCTCGGTTTCCTCCGGCTGGATAAGCCGAGCTTTGCGGCGTCGCCGAACATCTCGATCGACTACGCGGTGATGGAGAAGACGAACAAGGCCGCGATCCTGCCGATGGATGTCGGCTGGAACGACGTCGGCTCATGGTCGTCGCTGTGGGATATCGCGCCGCGCGATGACAAGGGCAACTTCATCAAGGGCGAAGCCGTGCTGGAAGATACATCCGGCTGCTATGTCCACTCAGAGAAGTCGATCGTGTCGACGATCGGGCTCAACGATCTCATCATCGTCAACACACCGGATGCGCTGCTCGTTGCCGACAAGACCCGCACGCAGGACGTCTCGAAAGTCGTGCAGCGCCTGAAGCTGTCGAACCGCAAGGAGCAGGAACAGCACCTGCGAAACTATCGGCCGTGGGGCTACTTCGAGACGCTGAACATCGGACCGCGCTTCCAGGTCAAGCTGTTGCACGTCAAGCCCGGCGGCAAGCTGTCGATGCAAATGCATCATCATCGCTCCGAGCATTGGATCGTGGTGCAGGGCACGGCGCAGGTTTCGATCGGCGATAAGGAACAGCTCGTTCGCGAGAACGAGAGCGTCTACATTTTCGCGACGCAGTGGCACCGGCTGCAGAACCCCGGCAAGGTTCCCGTCGAGATCATCGAGGTGCAGATCGGATCGTACCTCGGCGAGGACGATATTCAGCGCACCGACGACATCTACAATCGCCAGCCCGAAGAGACGAGATAAAGAGGGCGGCCACGGCGGCACGCGCAGCCTGAAAGAAGCAGACTGGCGGCTGCTTCCCAGGTCGGTCGGCTGCACGGAGGGAACCGCAACCGATCAGCCAGTTCATCTAATGAACACGGACTCGTTCGGCTCTAGCCTGACAAGCCATCAGTAATCCCAGAAGAGCGGTACCCATCGAAAGGCATCACCATCTACCGCCACCCGGCCAACGGACGGAAAGGGAAGATGAGTGGCCACCAGCATTGCGCCGGTCTCTGCCAGCTCCCGCAGAAGACGGATGCGGACGCGGGCTGCTTCCTCTGGGTCGTGCTCGAACCCGTTGTGCCAGTCTGGGTGCTCGAACCCAACCGCGAACATGGCGTCGCCAGCAAACATCAGCCGATCGCCGCCAGATGCCAAGCGAACCACGCTGTGTCCGGGAGTGTGGCCGCCAGTGCGATAAATAATTACTCCCGGCGCCACCTCTTGCTCCTCATCGAACTGCTGTAGCTGACCGCTGTACTCTTGCACAAACCGTTGGGCAGCCACCCGAAGCGCGTCCGGAAAACCCGGAGGCATCGCGGTACGAGAGAAATCAGGCGACTTCCAGAACGCAACCTCGGCGGCAGCAACATGGATCCGCAGGTCAGGACGCAGCCGGTCCTTCACTCCGTCCACAAGCAGTCCCCCGACGTGGTCCATGTGCATGTGGGTCAGTACCACATCGGTCACGGTCGAAAGATCGATGCCGGCGGCTTCCAGTCGCTTGATCAGTTGCCCTGCGCGAGGCAGGTGCAAGTCCGGATCGGATCCTAAACCCGCGTCGATGAGGATCGTCCTTCCTCCGCTGCGGACCACAACCGCGTTCAGCGCCCAGTCGAAAGCATCTGGCGGCAGGAACATGTCTTTCAGCCAGTCAGCCCTGTCTGCTGCCGCGACGTTGGGTCCCAACATTGCCGTCGGTAGCGGGAGCACTCCATCGCTGATGACAAGCACATCAATGTCGCCGACACGCACAGCGTAACGCGAGGGAACAAGCTCTTCGGAAATCCGATTACCGGGTTGCAGTGGATTGTGCAGATTCATGTTGGTCTCCTGAAAGAAATGTGACGTCTTTCGTGAAATGTCAGGCGATGATGAAAGACAAAAGTCCGCTGTTCACGAGATCCGCGTGCGCCGTGTACATGCTGCGCGGCAACTTCTCGTAGATTTGAAGCGTGCTTCACTGGAGCAGTTTCGGCGATAGCGGAGCAGGATGACGGCACGTGCAGTCGTTCAATCGCGAGACCTTCAGCGCGTCGCGCTAGAGTTTGCTGATCGCCTGACCGCCTTTGGCTCCTAAGACGCGTTTCGAACACTTCTCGGTCATCGCCCAGGTGGTGATTGAAAGGCCGAGGACCGCCGGCAGGGTCACCGCAGGAAAGTCCCTAGGAATGACGGAAGCTGAGCAGATGCCAACCGCAACTTCCCAGAAGTGAAAGAGTGCGTGCCCGGCGAGCCAGAGTGACGGCGCAGCCCAAAAGACGATCCGGAGATCGGCTCGCGCAACACCGAGAAGAAACGCGCCGCCGATGAAAACGAAGATCAGTCCGATGTCCCGCACGAAGTGCTGGTTGAAGGGCCCGGTCGTCGTGACGCCTGGCACGGCGAAATACCAATTCTCCGGCGCAACAAGCATGAAGATGCCGTTCGCTATCGCGACAACGCCGAGGGCGACGGCAACGGCAAGAGAAAGGATTTTCAGCATATCGATTTGATTTCTATGCGTTGAATGAGACGGAGACAACAACGGAGGGATAACGTTCATGCTGCAGACCGCTGCGCCAACCAATCCACAAAGCGGACCTGTCCGAGGATCGCGTTGTCGTCGGCCGTCAAGGATTTGTCGTTGAGCTCGGTTCCAAAATAACGAGCATGGACGTCGGCAATCACCCGCCGGCGATCGCCCGTCGCGGAGAGATAGAGACGGCCGATTTCATCGAGTGGGACCTTTTCCGGCCCTGCCACCTCGACGATACCGTTCGCCGGCTTTCCGACAGTAAGATCAGCCAGTGCCCGCGCCACGTCGTCCGAGGCGATGGGTTGCAGAAACGCCGGCGACAAATGAACGTCGTTATCCTTAGTCGCCGATTGGGCGATGGCAGCGACGAATTCGAAGAATTGCGTGGACCGCAATATCGTGAACGGAATTTTGGAGGCCCTGATTAGCGCCTCCTGTGCAACTTTGGCGCGAAGATAACCGCTTTCAGGAAGGCGGTCAGCACCGACGACCGACAACGCCACGTGATGCTCAACTCCGGCCGCAGCCTCGGCGGCGAGAAGATTGCGTCCCGACGTTTCAAAGAATTCAAGAACAGCCTTGTCTTCGAACGACGGCGAATTGGCGACGTCGACGACAACTTGTGCGCCAGACAATGCCCCGGCAAGTCCTTCTCGCGTGATGGTATTAACGCCTGTGTTGGGCGATGCCGCGATGGTTTCGTGTCCTTTTTCCAGAAGATGACGAATAAGCTTCGTCCCGATGAGCCCACTTCCGCCGATGACCACGATTTTCATAAAGGCTCTCCAAATCAAGCGCAGCGCATCCGTCGCTGTCTTTGCGGAGAATGCCGGAACGCGGCCACGACGACTTTGCCGGCACCTTGAAAAAGGCTTGAGTTTCTCTTGAAAATCCGTCCAAGCTCGACTTTGAAGGCAATGCGCCCATTTTCGCAGACCGTGCGTATCAGAGCGTGCGGGAGTTCGCGTTGTGCGGCTTGGATGGAGCGCTTACGTGCATTTTCTTTTCAGAGATTGCGTGCTCGATCCGGAGCGGCGGGAATTGACGCGGGCATCGCAAGCCATTGCCCTCGGCCCGCAAGTCTTCGATCTCCTGCTTTTTCTTCTCCGCAACCGTGATCGCGTCGTGAGCAAGGACGACTTGCTCGATACCGTCTGGGCCGGGCGAATTGTTTCGGAATCGACGCTCACCAGCCATATTAATGCCGTCCGCAGGGCAATCGGCGATACCGGAAGCGCTCAGCAGCTCGTGAAGACGATCCCGCGCAAGGGATTTCGCTTTATCGGCGATGTAAGGGAAGCCAAGCCGCCGAACGGCTCTACAGCTGCTTCAGCGGATTTTCCGATCGGCTTTCCGCCCTCCGAACTTTCTAATCTCGGCAAACCTTCGATTGCCGTTTTGCCCTTTCAAAGTCTGTGCGGTGACCCCGAACAAGCGTATTTCGCAGACGGCGTCGTCGAAGAGATCATCACGGCCCTGTCGCGCGTGCGTTGGCTGTTCGTGATCGCTCGCAACTCAAGTTTCATTTATCGAGACTGCGCTTTCGATGTTAAGCAAATCGGGAGAGAACTCGGCGTTGGCTATGTACTTGAAGGCAGCATGCGTAAGGCGGCCGACCGCATTCGCATCACCGGCCAGCTCATAGATGCAACGACCGGATCACAACTCTGGGCAGAGCGTTTTGAAGGAACGCTCGACGATATATTCCAGCTTCAGGATCGCATCGCGGCCGGCGTCGCCGGAGCAATCGGCCCGCACGTCGAACTTGCTGAAATCGAACGCGCGAAACGCAAGCCGACGGCCAGCCTCAATGCCTACGATTTATATTTGCGCGGCCTTGCCCATGTGCATCGCGGAACGCGAGAATCAATTGAACTGGCCCTTCCACTCTTCGGAAAAAGCATTGAACTCGACCCCGATTATGCGGCCGCGTATGCAATGGCGGGCTGGTGCTATTTTTGGCGCAAGATCAATGGTTGGTGTGCGGATCGCGATACGGAAATTGCAGAGGGAACGCGACTAGCACATCGGGCTGTCGAATTGGGACGCGACGATGCTATCGCCATAACACGCGGCGCCCATGCCTTGGCCCATCTTGCAGGCGATCTGAACGCTGGGATTGCCCTCCTCGACCGCGCGGTCTTTCTCAATCCCAATCTTGCCTCGGCTTGGTTTCTCGGCGGCTTCCTGAGAACCTGGCACGGTGAAAGCGAGAGCGCCATCGCGCATTTCGAGCGCGCCATGCGGCTCAGTCCATTGGATCCCGAACTCTATCGTATGCAGGCGGGAATCGGCATGGCGCATCTCTTTGCGGGACGTATTGAGGAAGCGTCTCGCTGGGCGGAATTGTCCTACAGAAACTTGCCGAGTTTTCTTATGGTGATCGGGCTCATCGCGGCGACGAGAGCGCTTTCCGGACGGGTGGGCGAAGCCCAACAGGCAATGGCTCAGCTTCGGGAGCTGGATCCATCGCTCCGCATTTCAAATTTAAAGGATTGGTTATCCATTCGCCGCCAGCAAGACGTCGACGTCTTCTCAGAGGGCCTGCGCATTGCGGGGCTGCCAGAGATCTAAATCTCACGAGCGCCGAGCGTCGCGTCCCACATTGGACAGTAAGATCGGCTCCCACAGTCGCGAAAGACCCAAAGCGACTTTGAAACTCCGGTGCAGAAGCGATTGCGCCTATTACGGCTGGCGATGCTCGCAGCTCAGAAACCTGAACTGGAATTGAAAGGACGTCGGTCGTTGACTTTTTTTCCATTCGGCAAATCCGGCTGACTAGACGCCTTAGATGGCAATCTCGTGATAGACATCGCGATCGCCACACACGTTACTGTGCCTAGCTGTTTTCGCCGACGACCGTTCTAAGTCCCTTCCAGAAAGAACTACGTGAGGGGCGCGACATCGACTTGCAACGCGGCTGGAAGCGTCAGAACAACGCCAAGGCCGCCCATGCCTGATTTCTGCAACTTGATATTGCCGCCATAGAGTTCTGCCAAATCGCGGACGATGGAAAGTCCAAGTCCGGAACCGGCCTCACGGGAATCCCATCGTTCACCGATTTCGAAAACAACCTCAAATGCCTCAGGCGGAAGCCCTTTTCCATCATCCTCGACACACAAGCTAAAGCTTTTGTCAGAAGGCCGCCCATCGCAGGAGATGCGAACATGCGAGTTGGCATGTTTGCACGCGTTATCGACGATATTCGCCAACATCTCGTTCAGGTCTTGCGGATCGCAGGAGACCAATAACCCCTTCGAAACGTCGTTCGATATCTCTATGCCGCTCTCCCGGTACAATCGGTCAAGGGCTCTAGCGACTTCTTCTGCAGCCTTGTGAACTTCAGCTACAGTCCCTGGCACCGAACGCAAAGCGACGGCGCGCGCGCGGGCGATCTGATAGTCAATCTGTGTTTGCATCTTGCGGCACTGGGACAGGATTGTCGCCGACGATTGCGGCAGTCCTTGTTCATCAATGCGATAAGCCTCATCCACCAAAACAGCGAGAGGCGTCTTTAATCCGTGCGCCAAGTTACCTGCTTGCGTCCGGGCTCTCTTAATCAACTCTGAGGTTGACACGAGCAATGCATTGAGGTCGTCCACCAGCGGGCGAACTTCCAAAGGGTACGTGCCCTCAAGCTTTTTGGCAGCACCGGTTCGCACATTCGCAAGAGCCGTTCGTAATGCATCCAGCGGCTTCATTGCGTACAAGATCAGAAGCGCGGCGCCAAGGATCATCGAAAGTCCAAACACCGCAAGCGACCACGACAGGATGCCGCGAAATCGGGATACGACGTCATCGACATGTCGCTGATCCGTCCCGACAACAAAGCGTATCGGACGAGCGCCGGGCGATATTGAGACAGCCCTTTCCGCAATAAGGACAGTTCCAGACGGCCCCACGACAGCGCTGGTCCGCGTTCCAAGGTCTGCCGCATCATTCGCTGGAATTAAAAGCTGTTTGCCATTGAGAGAGGCAGACCTTGCAAGAACATCACCTGCTTTCGTGATTTCCCAATAGTAACCGGACATCGGGATATCGTAGCGAACATCGCTTAGGCCGCGCTTGAGTTGTGGCGCCCCGGTGAGTTTGAAGTCCGTCAAATGGACAAGTTCGTCGAGGTGCTCATAGATTTCCAAATAAACCTGATTGGTCACATGGCGTTTGAAGACGCCCGAGAGCACGAAGCCCGCCGCAATCATGCCAATGGCAATCCAAAGCGTCGCAGCAACGATCAGCCGGCGTTTCAAACTGGTCATGCCGTTTCAATCCATCCGGTAGCCAAGCCCGCGCAACGTCGTAATGACGTTCGGACCGAGCTTCCGCCTCAAGCGGCTGACGTATACCTCGATGGTGTTCGACTCCCGAGTATCCTCCAGAGCATAGAGATGGTCGATGAGCTCGGCCTGCGATACGACGCGGCCGATGCGGTGCATGAAATAAGTGAGCATCTTGAGTTCGCTCGCTGTCAATTCGACAGGTTCACCATCGAGCAGGACGCGGCTTGAAGCCGTATCGAGCGAGAGGCCGCCATGGACTATGACCGGGCTTGCAATTCCCGAGGCCCGGCGGACCAACGCCTTGAGCCGTGCCGCGACCTCTGGGATGTGGAAGGGCTTCGTGATGTAATCATCCGCCCCTGCGTTAAGACCGTCGACTTTCTCGGCCCATGTCCCACGTGCCGTGAGAATCAAGATAGGCATCTTGCAATCGCTCGCACGCCAGCGCTTGAGAACGTCGAGACCCTGCATCTGCGGAAGGCCGAGATCGAGTATTGCCGCAGCATACTCATCTTCGATCCCCATGGCGTAGCCATCGCTGCCGTTGTCGGCGCGCTCGACGGTAAATCCCGATCGCCCAAGTCCTGTCACGAGGCGGTCGGCGATCTCGTCATCATCTTCGACTAGCAAAATGCGAATGGGCTTCTCCTGCACATTGCAGAAAAATTAGCACAGTCAGCCTGAAACGAACCTGAAAAAGTGTCGTCAGGTTTGCTGCAGGTTCAATTCAGCTTCTTTTCAGCTCGGCACCGCATGTCTCCGCGCACGGCATCGCCGTGAAAGGATTCATCGATGGACCGAAGAACAGTCCTCTCCCAGATATTTGCATTTATTGCACTTATATCGCCGGTAAGCGTCTACGCAAAGGACGTCCGAATTACCGAAGAGCAGATCCGAAATCTCAATATCCATGTCGAGCCTGCCCAGCCGGCAAGCAGGGAGACGATAGCTATTCTGCCAGGCACCGTCGTTCCTCCTCTGAATTCCCGTCTCGTTGCGGCAGCGCCATTCGCGGGAACGACTACACAGGTGCACGTGCTTCCGGGTCAGCGCGTGAGGAAGGGCGATCCACTGATCACGGTTTCCAGTCGTGAGCTACTTGATGCCCAAAGCCAGCTCGCGCAATCTGAAGCCGAATTGCAAACAGCCGAAGCTATCGCACGTCGAAGGCGCGCGCTCGCCGACAAGAATTTCCAGAATCCAACGTTGGCGGATGAAGCCGAAGCACAAGTGGCGAAAGTACGCGCCGTCCTTGACCAGCATAGGCGCGCGACGGCGCTGAACGGAATAATCACTCGCGAGAACGGACAGTACACCATTCCTGCGCCAGCAGACGGTACGGTTGCCGAGACGCTCGTCATGCCTGGTGAAAAAGTCGAGGCGATGGCCGGAGTCGCGACCATCGATACAAGCGACGAGTTGTGGGTGCAGGTCCAAGTGCCCGTGGACATCATCGCGCTCGTGAAGCCCGGTGATATCGTACAGATAGCCAACGGGCCCGAGGGCCGGGTGGTTTCCGTAGGAGGCTCTCTCGATCGCACCACGCGTTCGGCTGTGATGTTCGCGGCGATTCCGGCCAACTCTCACCTCTTCGCCGGCCAGATTGTTTCGGTAGCTATTCAACGCTCAACCGTCACGGGAGCCGTGAACGTTCCGGCTTCGGCTGTTGTCCGGATAGGTGAACAGGCAGCGGTATTCGTCCGCAGCCAAGGCGGGTTCGCAGTCGTTCCGGTGCGATTGCGCGGCAAATCCTCGAGCATCGCCACGATCTCGGGTTCGATCACAAGCGACGCCCAGGTAGCGGCAAGCGGGCTGCCCCAGCTCGAACGTCTTTCGGCCGGGAACTAAAAGAATGCTTCGCCGTCTTATTGAGTTCTCTCTCACGCAAAGAGCCTTCACTTTGTTGGTGTTCGGCCTCGTCGCCGCGGCGGGAGGCTACGCGTTTCGAACGATCCCAATCGATGCTTTCCCGAACATCTCGCCGGTTCAGGTGAAGATGATTCTCAAAGCGCCCGGCATGACGCCGGAAGAAGTCGAGACACGTGTCATCACGCCGATCGAGATGGAACTGCTGGGAATTCCAGGACAGGTCGTTTTGCGATCTGCCGCGAAATACGCCATCGCAGATATCACCCTCGATTTCGCGGACGGGACGGACATCTACTGGGCACGCCAGCAGGTCGCGGAACGCTTGGCGGGAATTCGCGGCGACTTGCCAACGGACGTCACAGGCGGCCTCGCACCAGTCTCAACCCCGCTCTCGGACGTCTTCATGTTCACCATCGAAGGTGGCGACCTATCGCTCGAACAGCGGCGAAGCCTGCTCGATTGGACGATACGTCCGGCGCTTCGGACAATTCCCGGCGTTGCTGACGTCAATGCACTCGGCGGCCTAGTCCGAACGTTCGAAGTCATACCCAATCACGCAGCTTTGGCGGCTTCCGGTCTCGGCGTCTCGGATATCGCTCAGGCCATAGAAGCGAACAATCGCAACGACGGTGCGGGGAGATTGAGCGAAGGCGAGAAAGCGCTTGTCGTACGCGTCCAGGGGGCCGTCCAAACCCCTAAAGATCTTGAGGCGATCATTCTCAAACGCGACGGCAACCGCGTGTTGCGCCTCCGCGATGTCGCGAAAGTCGAGGTAGGCAGCCTGACACGTTACGGTGCCGTGACCGAAGATGGAAAAGGCGAAGCTGTTGAAGGCTTGGTTTTATCGCTGCGCGGCGCTGACGCCAGCGCCATTGTCAAATCCGTCCGGCAACGACTAGCTGATCTCGGCCCCAGCCTGCCCAAAGGGGTGCGGATCAACGTTTTCTATGACCGCTCCGATCTGATTTCCAGCGCGGTTGGCACCGTCAAGAAAGCTCTGATCGAAGCTACAGTGCTCGTGGTGGTTCTGCTTGTTGCCTTCTTGGGCAGCTTCCGCGCGGCTCTCGTCGTCGCAATCACCCTGCCGTTCGCAGCTCTTATGACTTTTGTCATGATGCAGCTGTTTGGCATGTCCGCAAATCTGATGAGCCTCGGCGGCCTGGCGATCGCCATCGGCTTAATCGTGGATGCAGCAGTCGTCGTTGTCGAAAACACAGTCGAGCATTTGCAGCACAACAGAGAACCGGCAAGCGTTCCGAAGCTGCATACGGTCTATCGGGCGGCGATCGAAGTTGCAGTGCCCGTCGCGGCCGGAATTCTGATTATCTGCCTCGTCTTCTTGCCGCTGCTGTCACTACAGGGACTTGAGGGCAAACTCTTCGGGCCAGTGGCGCTGACAATCATTTTCGCGCTGAGCAGCTCCCTCATCCTGTCATTGACCCTGATCCCGGTTCTTTGCTCGTTGGCACTGAAAGCCGGATCCCATTCCGAGCCGCTACTCATGCGGCTTTTAAATCGAGGCTATCGCGCGTTGCTGGCCGCCTGCCTCGCCTTCCCGCTGCCGGTCTATCTGATCGCGGCGGCGGGCGTAGGTCTTATCGGAATTGCTTACAGCGCGATCGGAAAATCATTCATGCCGACCATGGATGAGGGAGCGGTGATCATGCAGATCACGAAGCATCCCTCCATCAATCTCAAGGCCAGCATTGAAGGCGACCTTCAGATCCAGCGCGTCCTCAAGGAGAAAGTCCCCGAGATCGAACGCATCGTCGCGCGTGTGGGCTCGGACGAACTGGGCCTCGACCCCATGGGGCTCAATGAGACCGATACGTTCATGGTCTTCAAGCCGAAGAGCGAATGGCGAGTTCCCGACAAGTCTTGGCTGCTCAAACAGCTCCGCGAGGCGATGGTGAACGTACCAGGCTACGAATTCGCGTTTACGCAGCCGATCGAAATGCGAACCAACGAGATGCTGACGGGTGCACGCGGCGACCTCGCCATCAAGATTTTTGGTCCAGACCTGAAAACACTGTCCGATCTTGCTGGTAAAATTCAAGAGACGTTGAGCAAGGTCCCCGGCGCCGCAGAAGTCTCTACGGTCGCAAACGATACTGTTGACTATCTGAAAATCAATGTCGACCGGCTCCTAGCGGGTAGTGCGGGGCTTTCGGCAACGAAGCTGCAAGATGAACTCCGCTCGACACTCGAGGGGACTTCCGCAGGGATCGTCGCGGAGCCCGGGCGCAGAACAAACATCATCATACGTGGCGAACGGGAGGTTCGCGATGCTCCCGAGATCTTCGCCGCAACGCAGCTCGCGACTGGAGACGGCGGCCTCATTCGTGTCGGCGATGTTGCAAAGCTTGAGCGCGTTGCTGGACCAGTCAAAATCGATCGCGAAAACGCATCAAGGTTTGCCGTTGTTCAGGCTTATGTCACTGGCCGCGATCTCGTTGGATTCGTCGATGATGCACAACGGGCGGTCGCAGCCCAGGTACAGTTTCCCCAAGGATATTATCTCGTCTGGGGCGGTCAGTTCGAAAATCAGCGGCGCGCCGCCGCCCGTCTGACGATCGTCGTTCCGATAGCCCTAGGGCTCATCTTCGGTGTGCTCTTCGCAACTCTGCGCTCGCTTCGCCAATCGCTCCTTATCCTCGCCAACGTGCCGTTTGCTCTCGTCGGCGGTGTCCTTGCGCTCTGGGTTTCTGGTCAATACCTGTCCGTGCCTGCTTCGGTCGGCTTCATCGCCCTTCTCGGCATAGCCGTTCTGAATGGTTTGGTCCTCGTCACCCATTTCAATGAGCTGCTGGCAGCCGGCGCGAGCATTGGCGAGGCCGTATATGAAGGCGCGCTTCGGCGGCTTAGGCCGGTGATGATGACGGCCAGTATTGCCGCATTTGGGCTCGTCCCACTGCTGTTTGCGAATGGGCCGGGCTCTGAGATCCAGAAGCCGCTCGCGATCGTCGTCATCGGCGGCCTAGCAACATCGACGGCGCTGACTCTCATTTTGCTGCCGATCCTCTTTCAACGTTTCGGAGTAGCCGGAACACGCTCCACCAATCTCACCGGACAGCTCTCATGGACAAATCCCTTTGCAAACTCACGCTCGTCTGCCCGCCCGATGCCATCGACAACATCATCGAACTAATGCTTTCGCGCGATCCGCCCATGCCCGGCTTCACGACATGGGAAGCTGAGGGACATAGCTTTGGTTTCACCGGCACGACAGTGAATGAGCGCGTGCGCGGCCGTGTCAAAAGACATCTCATAAGCGCCGTTCTCGAGCGTGCCGAGGCCGACGATATTCTGGAAGCCATCGCACAACGAATGCCCATTTTTCACATGCTCTTTTGGATTGAACCCGTTGAGCGCTTTGCCCGGCTCCAGCCGCTTGCATCAGCCAACGAGGCTATCCCTAACAAAGGGAGCAAGCGATGAGCGTCAGCTTTTTTACCGAAACCATCCTGACCCTTGTCGGGCCAGCCCTTTTCGTCGGCGGCGTCTGGGCTCTGGCGGTGTGGGCGCTCAATCTGCCGGACGCGCAAACGCGTCGATTTCATCATTTCCTTTCTCCGCACCGCAGGATTTCGACACCCCCCTCTGATCGATCTTCCGCGCCTGAATCCAAATGCAATGTTGCTAAACTAAAGGGACATTAAATATGCGCAGTATCCCTGCTCTACAGTTATTTGCGATAACCGCCTGTCTTTGCTTCGCCAATGGCAGATTTGACATGGCAAGAGCTTCAATTGTCGAAACGCTGACGGAAAGGACAACTTCCGAAAAGTTCACTCGGCTTGCAGATGCTCGAAGCTATCGCCACTGCCACAACATCCACACGCGTGTTTACTGCCACAAGGGCGACAGGCTACCTGTGAATTGGCCCCCGCTTTCCGATACGCCGCGCCAAGACCGAATAGGTTCCTCAAACTCGATCGAATTTCCCGCGGCCGTAAAGCAAATGCGAGTGTTGAAATGAGTGAACAGGCAGAACCACGTAAATCGATTGCGTGAATGAAAAACCGCAGCAGCATTGACAGGTGTCAAGCACCGCTTGCAGAAATGCTTTCATACTTTCGGCACCATGCGCACAATCAAATACACATTTTGGATCTTCCTCACGGCGCTGACGGCGTTGTGGATACTCGCCGAGCCCGCGGCATTCACAACGAAAGACTTCTTCGGCCTCCGCTCCCTGATGATGCAATACACGGGCGTTCTCGCCGTCGGATGCATGAGCGTAGCCATGATGCTCTCGCTCCGTCCGCGATGGGTTGAGCCATGGCTCGGCGGTCTCGATAAAATGTACCGTCTCCACAAATGGCTCGGTATTGGCGCATTGGTTCTCGCCATATCACATTGGTTGTGGGCAAAGGGTCCCAAATGGGCCGTAGGCTTCGGACTTCTTGAACGACCTGTCCGCGGGCCACGACCTCCGGCGGCCAACCAAATCGAACAGATTCTTTTAACACTTCGCCATAACGCCGAGGAACTCGGGGAATGGGCTTTCTATGCGGCAGTGATTCTCATCGCCATCGCCCTAATCCGCAGCATCCCTTACCGTTTCTTCTATCAGACTCACAAACTCCTTGCTCTCGCATTTCTGGTGCTCGCGTTCCATTCCGCCGTACTTATCAAATTCTCTTACTGGTCTTCTCCAATCGGTATTGTCGCGGCATTATTGATTGTTGGCGGTGTTTGGTCAGCTGTCATCGTTCTTCTAAGGCGCATCGGGGTCGGGCGACAGGCGAAGGGCCGCATCGCGTCTCTTGAGTATTATCCCGGAGTTCGGGTTCTTGAGACCGAGATCGATGTCCCTTCTGGGTGGGCAGGCCATAAACCAGGCCAATTCGCTTTCGTTGTATCGGATCCCTCTGAGGGCGCGCACCCATACACAATCGCGTCCGCATGGAATGATGCGAACCATCATATCAATTTTATCGTCAAAGAGCTTGGCGATCACACGCGACGGATCAAAGACAAGCTTGTCGTAGGGCAGGAGGTGAGAATTGAAGGTCCATATGGATGCTTTACTTTCGACGACACCTGCCCGCACCAGATCTGGATCGGCGCAGGTATCGGCATCACACCCTTTATCGCGCGAATGAAATACCTCGCCAAATTGCGCGCCGATGGCCACGCGCCTTCACCTCAAAATATCGATCTCTTTCATCCCACTGCCGATTACGATCAGGTAGCGGAGCGCAAGCTGAGAGCGGATGCTGAGGCTGCCGGCGTGCGCCTGCATTTTCTTGTCGACGCGCGCCACGGACGTCTTAACGCCGACCGCATCCGTGCGGAAGTTCCCGGATGGGCAGCTGCGAGCATCTGGTTTTGTGGACCTGTCGGATTTGGAGAAGTCTTGCGCCGGGATTTTGCAGATCATCAATTCCCGGTCGAGAAGCGGTTCCACCAAGAACTCTTTACGATGCGTTAGGCATCAAATTCCGGAAGAACAAACTAAACAGTTTCTTTCTCTCGATCAAAAGCACCAACGCTCTCGTTGCATTTCGCTCAGGATTTAAAGCGTAACAAATGCTGTCACAAGAAATTTCAAAAGCTGCGAGGGAAATCGCGCAGGCGCTAAAGCTCATCGCCTTCACCAACCCAGCCTACGTCGTTCTTTCATCCGAAGATGGAGAGCATTTAGAGCAGCTCATAGGTAAAGCAGCCGGCTTCACTAATTTATATGGCGACCGGTATATCTATCGAGTTACCACAATCTCTGGCGTAGAATTTCGCTGGATTTCCAGACACGCAAAAATAATTAAGTCCTGACGAGTTGCAAGGAAAGAGCGCACGTTTGCAATTTCGACTGGGGATTTCGCCTTAGGAACGATCGTTATTATTACTTCCATGGTACGCACTGGCGATCGCGTACAAAATGGCCTGGGACGTCGGTGTCTGTGTATCAACGAACAACACCAATCCCGCTGTGGCGTGACCAAAGTGCAAAAGAAGCAACGACGGCGGTGATATTCTCACCGCCGTCGACCTAGCGGTCTTTGGTGTTTTCAGAGCACGCGGACCAGAGTGTCCCACCTGCAGTCATCGCCCGATGAAAAAGATTAGCATCCGTCATCGTGCTGAACTTAAATGTCGTCCCTCTCCCGATCAACGGAAGACCGTCAAGATGGTTATGGCTTCTGTGCGGATTCCACAACGGAACTCCTACTTCGCTTGACGCGCTCGCGGATTGTTTGAAAGAGCACATAAAGCATCGGAATGAGAAAAATGCCGACGATGCTTGCCCCGAGCATTCCTGCAAACACGGGAGTTCCGACATCGCGACGACTGATCATCGCGGCCCCCGTCGCGATAACGAGCGGATAAAGACCGAGGATGAACGCGATCGACGTCATCATAACGGCACGAAATCTCATCTGGGCTCCCAGCACCGCCGCGTCCTCGATGGTGTCGCCGTGCTCGCGACGCTCTTTGGCGAACTCGACAATGAGAATGCCATTTTTCGCGGCAAGTGCGATTAGGACGACGAGGCCGATTTGCGCATAAACGTCGAGGGACAAGCCCGCGATCTTGATGCCGAGGAAGGCACCGAGTACGCCAACCGTGACTGACAACAATACCGGCACAGGAATCATCCAACTCTCATAAAGCGCGACCAGGAACAGAAAAGCGAACAGCACCGCAAGCGCCAAGACAATCGCTGTCTGCCCCTGCGCTTGGTGCTCCTGATACGCTGTCCCGGTCCACTCGAAACTATAGCCTGGCGGCAACGTCTTGGCGGAAACCTCCGTCATTGCCTCGAGCGCAGTGCCGGAAGCTACGCCCGGCGCCGGCGAGCCATTGATGGTGGTCGACCTGTAGTTGTTGTAACGACCTATGGTCTGTGGACCGAGAACTGTCGAAATGTTTGCAACTGAGCGCAGCGGTACCATCTGCCCTGTTTTATTGCGAACAAAGATCTTCCAGATAGCTCCGATATTGCTGCGATCGGCAATTTCGCCCTGCAGATTGACCTGCCAGACCCGGCCGAAGAGATTGAAGTCGTTGATATAGGTACCCCCCAATGTCGACTGCAGTGCGGAAAAGATGTCGCTGATCTCCAGGCCAAGGGCCTGCGCCTTATCGCGATCGATATTCAAATAGATCGATGGATTGGATGCCGTGAAGGTCGAGAACACGCGCTGCAATCGCGGATCCTGGTTTGCCGCAGCGATCAGACCTTGCATCACGTTGCCCATGGTTGCGGGATCAGCGCCTTCGAGATTTTCGAGCTGATATTCGAAGCCACCGCTCGTCGACAACCCGATGATGGGCGGGACGTTGAATGCAAAGATTTGAGCGCTGCTTATTTGCTGCGCGGCCATCGTCACTTCGCCAATCAATGTCTGCGCTGAATCCTTTGCTGTCTTGCGGTCGGCGAAGGGTTTGAGACGAGCGACCATAAATGCTGAGTTTGGCTGTGCCCCGCTGTCCAACAAGGAGAAACCAACAATTGCGAGACTATCTTGAACCTGGGGATAGCGCTTGAGAATCGCTTCAGTCTGCTCGACGACTTCCGTGGTTCGATTGACCGAGGCTCCATCCGGTAGCTGGATCATAATGAAGAAGGCCCCCTGGTCTTCCTCTGGCACAAATCCTGTCGGCGTTACTTTAGCCACGAAGAAGACGGCGGCTGCAGCCGCAGCCACTGCTGCAAGGCTCAAAATCGAAACGCGCACAAGGCGACGAACGACGGCCGTATAGCCATCGCGGACGTGATCGATGCTGCGCAGTACATAAGCCATTGGGCCGCGCTTCTCCGAGCGTCGGAGCACGATGGCACAGAGCGCTGGAGATAGCGTCAAAGCATTGAGCGCCGATATAACCATGGCGGCGGAGATCGTGACGGCAAACTGTCGGAAGAGTTCTCCGGTCAGTCCCGGAATGAAGGCGATGGGCACAAATACCGACAGCAAAACAAGCGTGATGGCAATCACCGGCGCTGTGATCTGCGCCATCGCTTTCTTCGTCGCTTCGGCTGGCGAAAGCTCAGGCTCTTCCTCCATCACGCGTTCCACATTCTCAACCACCACAATCGCGTCGTCGACGACGATGCCGATAGCAAGCACCATTGCGAGAAGCGAAACGGTGTTGGCCGAATAGCCGAGCGCCAGCATAACGGCAAACGCACCAATCAGACTGACGGGAACAGCAATCGCCGGAATGATGGTCGCGCGGGCACTTCCAAGAAATAGGTAGACGACGAGAATGACCAGCACGAATGCCTCGCCGATTGTGCGAATGACTTCATCTATCGTGTCGCTTACAAACTCGGACGTGTCATAGACCACGCGCGTCTTAAGGCCCTCAGGAAAGCTCTTCGACATATCTTCTAGCGCTGCCGTGACGCGGGCCGCCGTTTGAACGGAATTGGCGCCAGGAGACAGATAGATTGCGATTGCCACCGCGGGCTTGCCATTCAATCGCGAACCGACATCGAGGTTCTGCGCTCCAAGCTCGGTCCGAGCAACGTCGCGCACGCGCAAGACCGACCCATCCGGATTCGCGCGGACGACGATATTGCCAAATTGCTCCGGCGTTTCGAGACGTCCTTGGGTCTGCACATTCATCTGGAACTGCTGATCATCCAAAGCCGGCTGAGCACCGATCCTTCCGACAGGTGCCTGAACGTTCTGTGCTTCGATGGCCGATACGATATCGGATGGTTGCAAACCGAGGTTCGTCAGACGCTGCGTGTCGAACCAAATGCGCATTGAGTAATTTTGCGTGCTGAAAAGGCTCGCTTGCCCGACGCCTTCGATCCGCTTCAAGCGATCGAGAACATTGATCGTGGCGTAGTTGGTGATAAAGAGCGGATCCTGTTTACCGCTTTCGGAATAGAGAAATATGAATTGAAGAATAGCCGATGACTGCTTCTGCGCGGTGATGCCTTGCTTTTGAACCTCTTGCGGCAGACGCGACAGCGCAGCTTGCACGCGATTGTTGACGTTCACCGTATCTATGTCCGGGTCTGTCCCGAGCGCGAATGACACCGTCAGATTATAGCTGCCGTCGTTGCCGCTGTTCGACTTCATGTAAAGCATCTTGTCGACGCCGACGATCTGGGATTCGAGCGGCTGGGCGACGGCGGCTTCGACAACGCTGGCGGAGGCACCCGGATAGGTCGTCGAAACTTGCACCTGAGGCGGCACAAGGTCAGGGAACTGCGCGACGGGAATACGCGATATTGCAAGCGCGCCCGCTATCGTGATGACAATGGCGATGACGATCGCCAGCCGGGGCCGGTCGACAAAGATTGCTGAGAACATGGCTTATTGACCATTCGCTTTGATTGGATCGGGCCCGGCAGGCTGCGGGGCGACTTTGAGATTGGGGCGAACGCGCTGGATGCCTTCGGTTACGACCTTTTCCCCTTCACTCAGTCCGGCAGAAATCATCGCGACGGCGGCCGTCGACTGGCCAAGTTGAATTCGCCGCTGGGTTACGACATTGTCAGCGCTGATAACGTAAACGTAATCGCCCTGCTGATCGGACAAGACCGCTGACCTTGGAATTGCCAGAGCGACGACCGGCTCGACGCCCTCGACGAGAGCAGTGACGAATTCTCCATCAATCAACGGGCGAAGCGATTCATTTCCAGACTTGCGAAGCGGATTGGGAATGGTTCCCCGTACCGTGACGGTGTCCGTATTGGTTGCGACCGAAGGATCGACGTAATCAAGCTTCCCTTTTTCAGCGTAGAGAGTGCCGTCCGGTAGTCGGATACGAAGAACAACCGCGTCGAAGCCTCCCTTTGGTGCGTACATTCGTCCGAGCTCGAGCAGCGTCGGCGATGGGACCGGAAACGTCACATACATTGGGTCTTGGCTGACGATGGTGGTCAGCGTGCCCGAAGTCGGTCCCACGATATTTCCGACCGTGACGGCGATGCGTCCAACCTTACCGTCGATTGGCGATCGGATGGTGGTATAGCCGAGGTTGATCTCGGCCGTCTTTTGCTGCGCTTGGGCGCCGAGCATCTGGGCTTCATAAGATTGCTGCTGTGCGAGCGCACTATCGACGCTCGATTGCTGGCCCGCAGGGCTGGACAAAAGTTTTTTATAGCGCTCCGTGGTCAAAACGGCGTTGCGAAGGAGCGCACGGAATTGATCGACAGATGCCTTCGCGCTTTCAACGGCCGCTTCATAGGGCGGCTTTTCTAGCTGATAAAGAATGTCTCCCTTCTTGACTTCTGTGCCCTCCTTGAACGGCGCTTCCTCAAGTTCCGCAGAGACACGCGCGACGACATTTACCTTATTGACGGCTTCGATGCGCCCGATGAACTCCTGGATCTGCGTGACCGGCTTCTTTTCAGCAACGACATAGCCGACGACCGGCGGACCACCCGGGACCTGGGCAAATACAGGGGAAGCGAGAAAAAAGACGAAGCTTGCCGCCGCAAATTGCTTGGCAAACCTCAATGCTATTGCTGACGTCATTCGTGGTCCTCAATTGTTCGTAGACACAGCTAAATCTCGAGCTTTTGTCTGGGAGATGGGTTGTTCTTCAAGACCCGGCGGCGCCTTCATCCATTTAAAACCGAGGCGTCCCGCGCGATAACCGACATCATAGAGCGCTCGCATGTACTTTTGATCGAACGGCGCCGGACTTTTCATTTCGAAGTTTGCGGGGATAGCTGCGAGATTGAAGTCCATGTGATCGCGTTTGGCGGTCGCATAGATGCGGTAGAGATCGCCGAGGCCTTCGTTCTTGATGAGCGTTGAGATCGAGCGCCCCGTAATGGATAACGTGTTCGCCTCCACGGGTTGCCACTCGGGACTTATCTTGCCATTTCGGATGATGAAAACCCGTCTGGCCAATGGCTTTGATCCTAGTCCGGCACTTTTGAGCGACAAAGAAGGCGGTGCCACAAACACCTGCTGGGTCACGCCACCATCGACATGCATCTCGTCATACGTCCTGCCGTCCGCACGGACTTGAATGTGCACAGGGGGAAAGACGCCGGGAATGGAGGCGGAGGCCAACAAGACATTCCGAAACAAACCAAGAGCTTCAGGATTATCACTCATCGCAATGCGTCCCATGTCCCAAAGCACTGGACGCTGCGCATCGAGGTTCGTTGTTCCGACCAAGAGGATGCGCCCCTTAGCCCGCTCACGGGCGACTTCACGCAGGAACGCCTTGTCGACATATCTGGCGATAAGACGCGCAAGAGGAGAACTGTCAGCTAAAGCCGGGCCCCCAACCAACCCGGATATGACGTTTTTCGTGAAGATGTCCTGTTGCGTATACTTGGTGAAAATATCTTGGAGCTCAGCATCCTTCCGCCGTCCAAGAAATACGAACGGAGCGATCAGCGCCCCTGCGCTCACACCTGTGACGAGATCGAAATCGGGCCTCGTGCCAGCATCACTCCAGCCAACCAAAAGTCCTGCTCCGAATGCACCATCGTCGGCACCGCCTGATATAGCAGCGATATTGATAACAGGACGTTCGCCCTGACGCGTGCGCGATTGCACGAGGGCTTGCATTTTGGGAGTCTCCGCCCGCACCAGCTGTCGCAGCGATTCCTCAGACGCATCTCCCCAAATGCGAACACCTTCCATTCCACTTAGATGAGCTTCGTCGACTAGCGTCTCTGGAACGGTGATGCGAGGAAGCGTCGCCGCGCAACCAGCATTGAGAAAAGCAAGAAGTATCGCAGCCAAAAGCAACGTAGCGTGCACTACGAACCTGCTCCGGTCACCTTTGCTCTCCCCCCTCGAAAACATCGCCTACCTCAGTCGCAATGATCTTCGAGCCGTCTTTGGAACTCTGGATGGCAAGACCACGCCTCGTGTCCCATACGCCTTCAAGAACACGTCGACACCGGCCTTGGCCCGCCGCCGGATCTCTTGGGAAGAAAGGTGGGATTCGACCCCGAAAAGCGCTTTGAGTTCCGTATCCCGACCAACCAGTGCCATAAACTGACCAGCAGCGAGGAAGGGATCGGCCAATTCAAGATTGCCGCTTTGTGCCTGCTCGCGAAGGTATAGCGCCACCGTCTCCTGCGCTCGGAGCGCACCAGCCTCGTAAACGGAAGGACCGAAGTCTGGAAACCGCGTGGTCTCGGTGAGCGTCAAGCGATAGAGGCCGACAAATTTAGGCTGGACCAATAGATCAAGAGTGTGCTCGGCAAACGCAATCAGCGTCTCGCGAACGCTCACGCGTCGGCTCGCCTTAGCCAGGGGCGCCAAGAACTCATCTGCAAGATTGTCAATGATGGCACGAAACAGCGCCTCCTTGCTCTCGAACTGATTGTAGATCGTCTGACGCGAGACATCGGCCGCCTCAGCGATGATCTCCATGCTAGCGCCGTCATACCCATGCGAGACAAAGAGATCTGCCGCTGCGTCCATGATCGCATCGCGTTTGCTTACGTGAATTTTTTGTTTTCTGCGCATCTCGGATCAAACCACCAAACAGACGCATGCTCATTTTTTAGATTGGACTGTAAAGTCCAAAATTGTGGCAAAATAGCGAACCTCTTCCCGCCCGCGCAGGCGCGTTCAATCGGCGCGTCACTTCTTTAATGCGCGAAGGCCGTAAAACCTGCGTGCCATCGGCCGCTAGATGCCCTGCATGACATCATGGCGGTACCGCGCGTACAGCAGGCACGACCCCGCCGACTGGCGGATCGAAAGGCCTTATGGCAAGGATCGGCGCATAGTGGAATTAGTGAAGCCCTCGCCATTCGCAGGTGGCGCGGTTTGCAGAAATTCATAATCGGGAGCACTTGGTGCAGCGGCAGCTTCCTGCCAAATGCATCTCGAAATATTCCTCGCCGTAATCGTAGGAAAGCTCTTCGCCGGGCGCGATGTCGCGGAGGGCAAAGACATACACGCGACGCTTGTGGATATCGACCTCACAATTCGGCGCGCAGGAGTGGTTGATAAAGCGAGCTGTATTCGCCGGTATGTTCCCGTCGATCATGCTCCTCTCGCTCGTCCAGAAAAGGTACTTTCCGCGATTCTCTTTCATCTGTTTGGCGGTGGCAGGGCGTCCGAGATATTCGATGACGCATGATCCTGCAGGTATGCGTTCGTCAGCGAAAAGACCTCTGCCGCTGAACGACCGGCGGATAGCAAGACGAAAGTGTGCAGGCACGAAGCGTCGCGTCATGGCGGAGGATACCCTGCTCTGTTTTCTGGCAAGCAGCGCCATATTCCGAGCGCGGGAGTAGCATCAAGCAGAAAGTTGATGTGCCGCCCCAACACCTTGCTGGATCGGTATTTCTGGATTCGTCGACTTCGATGGCAACGCAGGCGCCAAGGTCCATGTTCCACCGCGCCGTCCACGGAGGGTGTAGCGGAAGACACTTTTCGGGCCGTTCTGCCGATCAAGCCAGGCTTGTCTTTTCTTGGTTAAGGAGGGCACGCGGCTAGTCGCCATTGTTGGGGGCTGACACCGGCCCATTTCCGAAAAGCACGGGAAAAGGCGTTCGCATCCTCATAGCGCAGAGAGGCTGCAATGCCTGTCACTGGACGTTCGGTATTCTTCAGCATCTGTTGCGCAAGTTCGAAACGGGCCTGCTGGACAAGGTGTTGCAGGTTCTTCCCTTCCTTTGCCAGACGCCTTCGAAGCGTCCGTTCGGGCATGTCAAAAAGACGTGCAACAACATTGGCTGCAGAAGTGCCCCCAAGCACCATTTGAGGAAGCACCTCTTGCACCTTCTCACTCAAACTCAGTCGACCGTTTGCGGCATTCTCCATAGCCGCCACGAGGATATCATGCAGACTTGGGTCGGCATCCGAGATGGGGCGCTGAAGGTAAAAGGCAGGAAAGACAATTCCTGACACTTCGGCGCCAAAGCGGACGGGCGACTGAAAAATGCGCCGGTAAGGCTCTATATTGCTCGGCCTGCGATACGAGAATTGGACAGTTTGCGGTTTCCACGCGGGACCGCAAAGTTCCTGAAGTATTTTGTAAGCGATAGCAATTGCAGCATCGTATATTTGCGGGATCGCCGGCGTCTCGCTGCGGTAGACCGAATATCCGAGAATAATTTTCGACGGATGGGGTGCCAATAGTACCGGCGCCGCACCTCTATCGTGCATGTGTAGATGAAGCACGAGACTGCGAAGCGCATCGCCGACTGAGGCGGAGTTGCGAAGAAGGCAGCCCAAGGCACCGAATGATCGAAGATCAAAACGCTCGCCAACTAGAACACCAAAGTGGCCGCAACCGGTGAGTTCTATGCAGACCTCCAGGAGGCGGCCTACCTCATCAAGTGGAATGCGGTTATCCGGATTCTGAAAGATCCGTGGATCAATGCCCGCGACAGAGAATGCGCGTTGCGGCTTTACGCCGAACTCCCGCAATACCGTCGGAATAGCCATGATCGGTCCAACGCGAACTTCACCGAGATTGCTCATGGCCAAGTCGCTGGTTGTACGAGGCTTAGGGGAACGGCTGGCAGTCACAACCTTCTGGCGTCTTACGGTTTTCGCGCCGCGCCGGGCATGAGATTGCTTCATGATGAAATGGCCGAATCTGCAAGGTCGAACGCGCAAAGTTCATGATACATAGCTCACGAGGACCACAACCTGAAGCGTGAATTCCAGCGCGGAGACGCAGTTATGAAGCGTAGTTGGGTATTCGCTGCCGTCACTTGCGGGCTTATGGTCGGGCCTACCGCTGCAATGTCCCAAGGGACCACTGGCGTACCCGGATCGCCCGACGCGACGACTACGATCGATGGTAAACGGCTCCCGTCACCGGACCCTCGATTTGGCGGCGTCATCAAGGATGATGCTCTGCAATCGACGCCGTGGTGGGCACCTCGCATCGTACCTCCGAAGAACGCGCCGAACGTCCTGCTGATTATCACAGACGACGCCGGCTTCGGGGTGCCGAGCACTTTTGGTGGCGTCATTCCGACCCCTACGATGGACCGCATTGCACAAGAGGGCCTTCGTTATGATCGGATCTTCTCCACCGCGCTGTGTTCACCGACGCGCGCCGCCCTCATCACTGGGCGCAATCATCACTCGGCAGGTTTCGGCGTCATATCCGAACAGTCGACAGGTTTTCCTGGCTACAACAGCATCATAGGTAAGGATTCGGCGACCATCGGGCGCATTCTGCTCGACAATGGATACGCCACGGCATGGTTCGGCAAGGACCACAATACGCCCGCCTTCGAAGCCAGTCAGGTTGGGCCGTTCGACCAATGGCCGACCGGCCTTGGCTTTGAATACTTTTATGGCTTCGTCGGCGGAGACGCCAACCAGTGGCAGCCGAACCTATTCCGCAACACCACGCAGATTTATCCATTTGAAGGAAATCCCGGCTGGAATCTGATTACGGGCATGGCGGACGATGCCATCGACTACATGACACGAATTCACCAGACCGATCCCTCCAAGCCGATATTCATCAAGTACGCGCCCGGCGCCACCCACGCACCGCATCATCCGACGAAGGAGTGGGTGGACAAGATTCATGAGATGCACCTGTTCGATGACGGCTACAACAAGCTGCGCGATCGCATCTTCGAAAATCAGAAGAGGCTCAGGTTGGTTCCGAAAGATGCTCAACTGACGCCGTGGCCGACTAACGTCTTGAAGCCGTGGGACGAGCTTAGTGACGTCGAAAAGAAACTCTTCATACGCCAGGTCGAAGTCTTTGCCGCCTATGCAGCCTACAACGATCATGAGATTGGTCGGGTGGTGCAGGCATTCGATGATCTCGGTAAACTCGACAACACACTCATCATCTATATCAACGGGGATAACGGTACGAGCGCCGAAGGTGGACCATTGGGAACACCCAACGAGGTCGCCTTCTTCAACGGCCTCAACAAAATCCCTGCTGAAGAACAAATGAAGTTCTATGATGTCTGGGGCACCGAGCAGACGTATAATCACATGTCGGCCGGATGGTCTTGGGCCTTTGACACGCCGTTCGACTGGTTCAAGCAGAATGCTTCGAGACTTGGCGGCATCAATCAAAACATGGTGGTGTCGTGGCCGGCGCGCATAAAGGACAAGGGGGGACTGCGTGAGCAATTCATGCATGTCATAGACGTCGTGCCTACAATTCTTGAGGCTGCCGGCATCCGCGCACCCGAAACGGTTGACGGCATCAAGCAAAAGCCGATTGAAGGAACAAGCTTCCTCTACACTTTTGATGCCAAGAACGCGAACGCGCCGTCGCGACACAAGACGCAGTACTTCGAGATGATGGGGCAGTGGGCGCTCTACGATGATGGCTGGCTGCTCAGCACCAAAGTCAACCGAGCACCTTGGGAGGCCTTTGGCCCTGCCAACCCCGATCCACTGAATAACCAAGTGTTCCAGCTCTATGATCTACATAAGGACTTCAACCAGGCTGACGACATCGCTGCAAAACACCCTGTGAAAGTCGCACAGATGCGTGAGAAGTTTGTCGCGGAAGCAAAGAAATACCAAGTCTTCCCGCTCGACGCCTCGGTGGCCGCGCGCATTGTTGCGCCCCGTCCGAATATCACGGCTGGGCGCACCGAATTTGTTTACACGCGACCGATGACCGGCCTGCCTCAGGGCGATTCTCCGCTGTTGCTCAATACATCCTACACGGTGACTGCCGACATCGACGTTCCGCAAGACGGCGCCGAAGGTATGATTCTAACCTCCGGTGGCCGTTTCGGCGGTTACGGCTTCTATCTGCTCGGCGGCAAACCGGTTTGGTTGTGGAATCTCGTCGACCTCAAACGCCTGAAATGGGAAGGCCCTAATCCGCTCACGCCAGGCAGACATGTGATCGAGTTCGACTTCAAATACGATGGGTTGGGTCCTGGTACGCTGGCATTCAACAATTTCTCCGGCGTAGGCCGCTCCGGCACCGGCGTTCTGAAGGTTGACGGCAACGTTGTCGCCAGCCAGACAATGGAGAGAACTTTGCCGATGATCCTTCAATGGGACGAGAGCTTCGATATCGGCTCAGATACCCTGACCGGAGTAAACGACGCCGATTACAAGCCGCCGTTTCCGCTGACTGCCAAACTCAACAAGTTGACGATCAATGTGGATCGACCGCATCTGTCCCCCGACGACATCAAAAAGTTCGAGGCTGCCATGCAAGCTTCCGCAGACGGACCAGTCTCGGAGGATTTGACCTTGGTCCAGCGATTGGAAGAGAAGGTCGACAAATTAAAAGAGTGCCGAAAGCAAGCCGACGCAAAAAAGCTCGAACCACTCGGGCGGATTCAATTCGTGCGAGAATGTTTGCAGTAAATTGAGACCGGCACACGTACCGCAATTGAGATAATAAAATCCGGCTTAGTCAGTAGTGGATACCTCGCATAGAATATCTCGCCCTTGCAAAAAAGGTGCTCCGCTGATCCCCCCGTGCGAGCCTCGAGGAGGCGCTAAGCATTTCCCCCCCTTCTGCTTGGCGCCGCCTCTTGATCACATTTCAACGCGTGTCCGGGCAGAGGTACCCCTGGGCGAGAATAACGAATCTTGGGCGTCCGGCTGTCTTCGCCATCGACAGCCGTCGAACCACATTTTAGGGCCGACCGCATCCTGAGCTGTCGTTGCCCAAGCTTTGAAGCACTTCCAGGAAGGAACGGCTTAAGATGATGGCCGCATGTCTACTTTTGGCACTATCAATTCTCGATGCGAGTTGGAAATTTCGCCAGTGAAAAAGGTTGACCGAGATGCGCGTTCACGGACGGCCACCGGGCCTGAAATCCCTTGGCAGGAGTGCCTAGCGGCCGCCGTGTGTGGATTTCAGATCGCATTCCAGTTCTTTAATGCATGCAGATCGCAGGCATACTGCGGGTTGCAGCAAAAGCATCACAGTCATTGAACCGTAAGCGGAGTATACTCAGTTAATCAAAATTCCTATCTTTCCGTGGGGCAAAAATGAAATGCAGTCACGGCGCGGTCCTGTTCTTCGCAATGGCACTTAGCCCGGTCAGCGCATCCGCAGCGGATTTCGGATCCTCACCGAAGCCCCCTATCGATCCACAGTGGTCTCTGACATTCACCACTTACGGCTGGATACCATGGATGTCGGGAAGCACGACGGTTAAGGGCAAAAATTTCAATGTAGCTGCCGATCCATCCGATATTTTGGGACATCTTGATTGGTCGACGCTGCCCGCTTGGATGAGCTACGCGGAGGCACGGAACGGACCGATCGGCCTTTTCAACGACGTCGTTTACGCATCGGTCGACGGCTCGAAGGGGTTCAATGGGCGACGTGGCGGCCCGCTGCAGGCCGATGTTTCAGCCGATTATACGCAGGTGACAGTCGAATTCGGCGGCGCATATGAAGTTTGGCGCGGGAGAAATCCTGTCGTATCGGGATCGTCCGCTTTCGATCTCTTGGCAGGTGGCAGATATTGGCACCAGGAGGCTGACCTCACGGGGTCGCTCGTGCTCGACCCATTTGTGCGGGAGACAGAGCGGTCAGGCGCGGTCGATTGGGTTGATCCGTTTGTCGGCGCGCGGCTGCGCAACAAACTCGCATCCGGCGACGAACTCGTTGTGCGTGCGGACTTCGGCGGCTTCGGCGTCGGCAGCGACTTTTCTTGGCAGGTTTTGGCAACATACAATTGGCAGATGTGCCTCCTGAGCGGCTATGTGCTTGATGGCTACGTCGGCTATCGCGCGTTGTCGGTGGACTACTCGCAAGGTTCTGGCGGTACGCTCTACAAGTACGATGTTCTTCAACAGGGACCAGTCATAGGATCAACCCTGCATTTCTGAATTCCCGCTCGACAGAAGATGAAGTCCTTTTTTGTCTGCTTCTGGCCGGAAGCGCGGGTAGGCAGATGGCTGCTTTCAAACCATTGAGTCAGAATGCGAACAGCTGAGGGTCAATCGACCGTCGGTCCCAATTGTGGACTCTTGCGGTTCGTTGACAGTAATCAGCCGCGCCATACAGCCACGACCGCTTTCGAATGATCTTTGGACATCGACGGCCACGCCTCACAAAAACGCGTTTGATGTGGCCTGAGTATTCCCCGCGCTCTGTCCGATTGGCACTGTCATATCGATCTATATCGCACATCAACCTTGATGCTGAGATTGCGCACGTCCCTTTCGACGATAGATCGGCACGACCTTGGTCCGGAGTAAGTTTTGCACGATCATGTCCAATGCTCCCCGCGCATTCCTGTGCCGTTCGCTTATCGAGAGATTGAATTAAGCATTTGCGCGATATCGTTGCGTTCCGGCTCGAGTTGGCGAAGGAGTGTCAAATATTTCACCGTGTCGGCTTTGTTGCCGCGCTCATACTCATAGGCCGCCAAGGTCAACAAGAGATTCCGGTCGTATGGATGGCGGGAGAGTGCTGCTTTCAAAGTCTCGATAGCGTCGGCGGGTTTTCCCGTATCGTGAAGCGCGACAGCGAACACATAACTGTACTGCGAATCGTCAGGGGCATCGGTCGCAGCTTTCGAAAGATAAATGATCGCGTCGTTCGCGCGGTGTTGGCGAACGAGACTGAGTCCGAGTGCATGCTCAACCGGTCCGGAGTTGGGGTTTGCGTCCAGTGTCCGTCGCAACAAGGCTTCGGCGCTTTGCTCATCGTTCGAAGATCGCATCAAGTCGGCCAGAGAAACGGCGGCCGCGACGAATGAGGGGCCAATGACAATGGCATGTTCGTAGGCTTGGCGGGCCTCATCGATTTTGCCTTGTGTCCTGTAAAGATTTCCAAGGTTGAGTGAGGCTTCCGGACGTTCCGCGTTGAACATTTGAGCGTCGACGTAGTCTTGGAGGGCTTTTTCGAATGTCGGACGATCGGCCGGATCCAATGTGCTTGCGGGCCTCCCCGCCAAAGCACTTGCTGCATCCATCCGAACCATCTTAGTCGGATCCTTCAGCAGCGGAACAAGCAGTCGAACTTTCGTCGCATCGTCCGTCGTAGCGACAACGGCGACGGCGGCGGATCGCACCATCGGATCGTCGCTCTTTAACGCTTGGCTTGCGACCTCGATGGCGGAAGACGAAGGAAAACGGCTCAATCGCTCGAGAGCGCTCGCCTTGGCGATTGGAGAGGCAATTTGCGATGTTGCGATATCCTGAAGCGCGACCTGGGCGCCAGGCGCGCCTTGATTACCTAGCGCCAGCGCCTCAGCGAAAGTCTGGGCTCCAGGGTTCGCGGTCGGATACCACACCTTGATCGCATCGCGCGCCCAGGCCGCGGATTTGTCGGTGTGACATTGACTGCATGCGTTCGGCGTCCCAAGGCCGATCCTGCGATCGGGACGGGGAATGCGTATCGAATGATCGTGGCGGGCGTCGACACCCATATAGGTCGTTGTCGGCATATGGCACGACGCACATTTCGATCCGCTCGCGCCAGCGAGGTGATGGTGGTGCGCGGGCACATCGAAACGTTCCGGCGCGTGGCACTGGCCGCAGAGCGCATTTCCCCCTAAGCGCACTTTTCCAGAATGCGGATTATGGCAGTCGGCGCACGTGACGCCTGCTGCGTGCATGCGGCTCTGCAGAAACGAGGCGTAAGTATAAACTTCGTCGTGCTGCTGTCCGTCAGCAAAATATAACCCAGCTTCGAGAGAAGTTGGTCGGAAGGCGTCGAAAAGCCGTCCGATATCCTCCGGGAGCGAAGAAAATTGCTCGCGGCGAGAATGACACGTGGCGCAGACAGCTATTTCCTTTTGCGACTTCAACGGCTGCGAGCGATGCGCCTGGCCGGTTGAATCCACGGGCCAGCCAACGCCTTTTCGCTCATCGAGACTGAACGCGAAGCCTGCGTGATCGTAGGAGGCGCCGGCGCCGGATTTTGCCCATTCGAGATGCTTCGACGCCGGCCCGTGGCAGGCCTCGCAACCGACACTGATCTCGGACCACGTCGTCTTAAATGCGCCTGTAGAGCGATCGTAATTCTTCTGCAGGTTCGTCGAGTGACACCAAGCGCATTGATAATTCCAGTTCTGGTCAATGCCGGTCCAGTGCAGGGGATTGCCGGCCTTGAGCTTGCGGTCCGGATAAAGATCATACCAGCGTTGACCGCCAGCCTCTTTCGGGCGCGTGTCCCACGCGATGCCGAACGCTTGCAGGCGCCCTTTGGGAAGTTCGACCAGGTATTGCTGCAGAGGGTAGACGCCGAAGGTGTAGCGAATTTCGAATTCTCCGGGTTTTTCATCGGGCCCTTCGGTCCGAACCCAATATGTATTTCCCTTTTTGAAGAATGTAGTGTCGCTTCCGTCTTTGGCGAACTTCGCATTGGCAAAGTTGCCGAGGACGGCCGCCTCGTTCGCAAGCTGCATCGCAGCATGATGTTGCGACGACATCCAGTCGGAATGCTCCGCCTTATGGCAGCTCGCGCACTCCGTTGAGCCGACAAATTCCGCCACAGCCGCTTTTGCCGGCTGCTGTCGCTGCTCCTCGGCGCGGCCGTTCCCGGTAGCAAGAATTGCGACGGCTGTCAGAAATGCCAAGCTTGAGCCGCTTATGCGACTTATCCATTTGTGCGCGGACAGGGGTCGTCGCATAGCCTCGATGATGGAATGTATCAGCGCAACCGAATCCTCCGACAACTATACCACGTAATTCAACCACGCCTTCATCCGCAGGAGAACGCGCCGGATGATAGCAAACGTCGCTAAATGATCTGTGTAGACTGCGATCTGCGCGGTGGACCCGGCGGGCAACTGAAAAGCCGAAAGATCGTCCAACACTTTAAATCTCACGACGGCCCGACCACGCTCGCCGCTCCGGTCCTGCGGGTTGAGGAGCGCTCCTGTCGGCTCCAGCTGGCCTTGCGAAATCGCATCAAGCACGACCAACACCTTCGCGCGGAAAACCTGGCCGGGTATGCCATCGAACGCGACCTCTGCCTCATCGTTCGGTTCGACACGCTGCAAAGCGTTTTGCGGAAACGATGCCATTAGCGAGTTCCTATCGGCGTGGATGAACACCATCGTCGGCGTCAAAGGGCTCGCTGTCATGCCGGGCTTCAGCATGAGTTGTGTCACATACCCGTCGGTCGGAGCGACGACATTCGTTTCGGACAGATTGAACTCTGCATTCGCCAGGTCGGCTTGCAGGCTCGCGACCGTCGTGTTGACGCCGCCAATCTCCGAACTGAATGCCAAGCGCGCACGCTCTGCGGCGGCCTGGCTTTCGACAAGCGTCTGCCGTGCGGCCTCGAGGTTGCGCGTCGCCTTATCTACGGCCGCCTGCGATACAACCTCCTTGCTCAGAAGATCGGCTTGGCGATTGTAGGTTTCCTGGGAGAGCGCCAGTTGCGCCTGGGCTTTTTCAACGCCCGCCGTCGCCTGATCCAAGGATGCCTTAAGCTGCTTGACGTTTTGCTCGGCCTCGGCGAGCAGCGCTTTCTTCTGGTCGACGGCATACTGATACGGTCGCGGATCGATACGAAACAAAAGATCGCCTTGCTTCAACGGAACGTTCGGCTGAACCGCGACATCGATCACGTGCCCTTTGACGGTCGGAATAATCGGCGTCGTATAGAAATACAAGCGACCGTCCGTCGTGAACGGGTGGTTGTAGTTCATGCCGAGCAGGATGCCGCCGACGACGACCGCGCCTCCGAGGCATGCGGTGGTAACCGTCCATTCGTTGACGCGAACGCGAAGCAGCTTGAATACGATGATGCAAATTGCGGCGTACGCAAGAAGGAGCAGGAGAGCCATCAACCCTCCTGCCGCGTTTTTTCGAGAGCCGATATGCGCGCATCAAGCCTCGCCATGGCCTTCGATGTCTCATCCGAAGCCAGGCCTACCGTGTTGCCCCAGCCGCGCTCCGGGTCATACATCAGGGCCCAGATCCACAGAAAGGGCCAAAGCGCGCCAAGCGTGAACAGACTCGCCCAGGTAGCAGCCCGAATAGCGTCCTGATGAGGATGATGGCGCGCCTTGGCAATCTGGTATGGAACGCCATAGACCGCAACCACGCCATAAACGACGACAGCGATGATGACGATCAGCATCACTAATGCAAAATAGTCGAGCGCCATAGTCGACCTCAACAGGTTCTTCTACACACGGCGAAGCCGTCAACGACGTCGTTTGCGTCCTCTGCCGCCGCCACCGCGATGAGCGCGAGCCGCTGGCTTCTTCCCGGGTTTTGCTACTTTCTTCTGACCTGACGTGCGGCGCGGAGCAGCCTTGGGTTTTCCGACTTTCGCCTTGCCGACCCTGTCTTTGCCGACGTTACCAGAACCGATCTTTCCCTTGTCGAGCGGGCGATCGGCAGGGCGCGGCTTGTTCCCAGGCGTAAATTTGTTGTCGAGCGCCTTGTGATCGGAATTCTTCAGCCGATCGTCAATGCGCGCGCGGTCGATGGTCTTGTCGTGGCCGGAACGCCTTCCATGATTGGGATCGTGCTTCCAGACGTTGTTGTTGATGTTGCGGCGGTTGACGTCGATGTGGTTCCAGCGGTTCACATCGACGTCGATGCGGTGATTGTGCCAGTCCCAACGGTTCCAGCCCCAAATGCCGCCCGCGATGGCGACGCCCGTCGCTCCCCAAAAGTAACCATTGATGAAGGTCGCGCCCGGATACCCCCAATAGTAGGGTGGGTAATCCGGATACCACCAGGACCCGTAAACGACCGACGGCTCATAAACCGGCACGTACACGGTGTCTGGATCCGCAGGCCGAATGACATACGCGCCATCATCCTGGGTCACCGTCTGCTGCGAATTGCTTTTGAGATGCCCGCTCGAGTCGGCCTTCTGGCGAAGCAGCTGCACTTCGTCCATAACCTCATTTTGTTGTGCGAGAAACGCGTTGCCAAGCTTCTTTGTCCAGTCAAGCTGGTCGCTCATCATTTTCAAGACATCTGGAAACTGCACGAGCGCCTTGATGCTCGGGTCCCAATCTTCGCTTTTGAGCGCGTCAACGAGAGCGTCGCCTTGCAGTTTTGAATTGGCAGGGGCGCTCCGCCAGCGCTCAGCTTCAACGACGTCGAGCGGATACGTCGCCGCCATCAAAACATTTGACAGCAGGTCGTCGGGATACAGCGCAATCGGCGCCAGCATCTGATCGAGCTGTTGCTTCGAGAACTTTTGCTCATCGGCTCGTAGCGCACTCGACGGGAATGCGATGAGGAGTAGAAGCAGGAAAAGCGAATATACGACTCTCATCTTTCACTCATTTTGGCGTGCTAATCCTGCGGATAAATTGTTTTCCAATCGTTTTTCATATCTATTACGATCCACCCCTGTGATGTCGCCATATCGAGCGCTTTTTCGAGGTGACCAAATGAAGAATTGTGGTCATAGGCCCATTCACGTACGGCGTCGGTGTGGTGGACGATCAACCCAAAACGCGCGCCTTGCTCGCTGGTTGTCCATTGCAGCATTTCAAGGTCGCCATCGGAGTTGCCGAACGCCGCAATCGGGCGCCTGCCGATGTGCTTCTGGATGCCAACGGGTTTTCCCACCCCGTCGTCGATGAAATCAATATCGGCCAGTCGTACAAGAGCCGGCTTTCCGTTCTGGATCTCGAATTTCAATTTGATGCTCGAGCCGATGACTTGCTCGGGGGGAATACCATAGATCTTTTCTGTCCAGGGCCGCATGAACTCGATACCGCCGCCTGAAACAATAAATGTCTTGAAATCATTGGCGCGAAGATATGCGAGCAATTCAAGCATCGGCTGGTAGACCATTTCTGTGTAGAGTCTGCCCGTCTTTGGATGACGCGCCGTCGTAATCCAATCGGTTACGATCTTTTCGAATTCATTCGATGTCATGCCGGCGTGCGTTGCCATCACGATCTCAGCGATCGCGTGTTCGCCGCCCGCGATCACGCTTTTTAAATTGCCGTTCAGAAGCGAAGCGAAGGGCTCCTGGTCATTCCACTCGTGATGCTGGGGAGCCAAGGCCTTGACGCGGTCCAGAGCGAAGGCAAGCTGAACGTACATCGGTTGCTCGGCCCACAGCGTCCCGTCGTTATCGAAGGTCGCAATCCGCTCGGGCGGAGGCACGTAATCGGGTGAGCTCTTGGTTGTTACGCGCTGTACGAATGAAACAATCGCCTGCTTCGTCGGCCCGTCGTTCCAAGATGGCAGTGCATCATCCGCAAAACTCGGTCGGATCGACAAAAACGCACAGAGCAAAGCATAGAACGCGAGACGCATCGCATGTTTTCCAAATCTACCTGCTCGTGATGGATGAGCCAGAACGCAGGAGGTTACACGGGGGTGCACAGAAGTCGGGGTGAACCACCCTCTCCAACTTCTCCTCGCTGCGCTCTGGCTCAAGTCGACGGGATCCGAAGCGCACCCATCGATTGGCTTTCAGCGTTAGTTGCCCGTCGGCATGGAAATGCTGATACCGTCCTTTTTGAGTTCTTCTCTTACCCACTGGAATTTTTCGTAGTTCGAGAGAGTGAGTGGACCGGTATAGCCTTCGCTCTGCATTTTACGCGGCGGATATTGAAGATAAGTCTTCATCAGATTCTGAATTTCTTCACCTATGCTCACCATGACCCAGGTATGTTCGGTGTAGTTGTTCATGAAGACATCATAACGCTCTTGCGGATCCTGCCAGATGTCGAACACTTGCGGTACGATGGCGACGTATTTTTCGGCGCCCTTCCAGCCGAGATTCGAATCGACTGCAAGACCACCGGTTGTTGCGCCGTCATCGCCACGCAGGTTGAAGACGGCCTTGTAATGGCCAAAGCGGACTGCACCTGGCGTCAGTTCATTCTCAGTGAAATAGAACCAGGACTTGCGCTCCGACTTGCCTGTCCCGAAGAGGATCGGCGACATATCGTAACTGTCGAAGATAATCGGCTGGCCTTCGCGATCTTTGTCGGGAAGTTTCGCGATGCCGGCGAGATGGGCGAATGTCGCCATATAATCCAAGCCGCCGACAATATCGGAATTCTTCGAACCCGCTTTGATCCCGGGCCCCCACGCAAGTGATGGAACACGATTGCCGCCCTCGCGAACAGTTCCTTTCGTGCCTCGGAACGGGGTGTATCCGGCGTCGGGATAGACGTCTTGCCAGGCGCCGTTGTCCGTCGTCCAGAACACATATGTATTTTTGTCGAGACCGAGGGAGCGGATCTTGTCCAGGATGCGACCGATGCGGGTATCGTTCTCTACGACCGAGTCGGCATATTTCGTCTTCGACAAAGACTTATGCTCGAATTCTGGAGCCGGCATGTTCGGTTGATGGACCTTCATGAAATTGATGCTCATGAAGAACGGCTCTTTAGATTTAGCGTTGCGGTCGAGGTAATCGAGCGAAGCCTTTTCAACATATTCATCGAAAAACGGAATACCAACAACGCCCTCCTTGCCGTCGATGACAGGCGTATTTACGTATTGACCATTGATCTTGAAGTCTTCCTTCGCGGGCTCCCCCGCATTCCCCGACAGCGCCCCCTTTGTCACGCGTTCAAACATCGCTCTCAGCTCCGGGTCCATGTCCGGAAACCACGTCGGATCGCCATAGGTGTAGGCATTGAGATGATATAAGCCCGCATACTTCATCTCGTCGTAACCCTGCGCGTTGGGCAGAGCATAATCAGCTTCGCCGAGGTGCCATTTACCGGTGAAGAAGGTCCTGTAGCCGGCGGTTTTCAGCACCGACGCCAGCGTCCACTCGGCGTGCGGAAGACCCCCGCCCTGGCCCTGAAACGCCACCGTCGTCATGCCGCTACGGTTCGGAATGCGACCGGTCTGGACCGCGGCACGGCCAGGCGTGCAGCTTGGCTGCGCATAGAAAGACAGAAATGTCATGCCTTCGGCCGCCATGCGGTCGAGGCTAGGTGTCGGCATGCCGCGGTTCTCGCCGCCGCCGTATGCACCTCCATCTCCGTAGCCAAAGTCGTCTGAAAGGATCAGGACAATATTGGGCGTGGCAACTTGTGCAGACGCTGGAGACATCAATCCCACCGCAGCAAGCACCGCTGTGACGATCATAGACGCAAGAAATACTAGTCTTTTGGACCCCCGCGGCCGCTCAAAGCAGCCCCATTGATCAAGCGGTTGAACGTCCGTTTTACGCATAATGCACCTCGTGATGTCACAACAATTTGCGGCGGCGTCTCAGACACCGTCGCTCGGCTGGTTCAGATTTTTTGCTTTTGTCTTGCCGTCCGAGCACACCGTCACGCTCGGGCCATAACAATAAAAATTTTTCAACCGCGACCTCACCAAACTCGAAGTCGCGCTCGCAAATTTGCATCCGGTCAGATTATGCTTTGCCGGACGACCAATGCCGACAAAGTACTGAAACAATTTCACGACGGGCTCTCCAATTCGAGCCCCCCAAAGCTGGCGATCAGCCTGTGCTCCGATCACCCGCCCACACGACGCGATCAAAACATATTCAAAAATGCTCAACTGGATAAAATGAACCAATTAAGAAGAAATATCGCGCTCGGAATTCTGCCACAGCGCATTGTTTTGCGGCGCGTCATCAACATCCCGACAGGGGGGCGAATTGAACAAACAAAAGATAACAGTCGTTGCAGGTAACTCTCCATTTAGCCCTTTAACAATGGGACTCGTTACATAGGATCGCACCGCATTTTATAAAAATCTTTGCAATGGAGAGGGGCCATTACGCATCGTCGATCGCAATCCTTATCGAAATTGGCGCCGCTTGATTCGGTTGGCTGGCTCACCACTCAGCCTAAGGAGTTTTGCGAATGGGTCGAGCGCGCCGGGAGATGGCGGACGTACGACCCTGGGCAGTTCATCTACCATGCAGGGGATCCATCCGACGGCATCTATGGATTGGCGGAAGGGAGCCTCCGGGTAACATTTCCGCTCACTGCGAAGGAGGCAGTAGTTATCCACCGCGCCGAAATTGGCTTCTGGGTCGGCGACAACGCGGAATTCACGGGACGATCTCGCCTCATCTCCTTAATGGCCGGCACGAAGAGCAGGCTTCTCCATCTGCCGAGTTCGGCAATCTCGGCACATTTGAATGACGTTCCCGATCATTGGCGCTGCTTCTACTTTCTTAGCGCAATCAACACTGCAGCGGCGATCGTGCATTTATCGGAAGCGCTGTCTCTGACAGTCAGGGCACGTATGTGCAGACAATTGCTACGGCTTGCGACCACCACACAGGAAGTCGAGATCACTCAGGATGAACTAGCAGAGCTCATCGGCGTGACGCGCGCAACATCGCGGAGATGCCTGGCGGACCTCGCAGACCAGGGCGCGATAGAGATTTTCTACCGCAAAGTACGCGTTCTCGATGCTGACGTGCTTCAATCCTACGAAGACGAACAATGATTCAAATGTTGCAATTGCTGTTAGGCATAGCGCCATCAAAATTCAGATCCGATGCTCCCTCTGCTGACAGATTTCGGTGTGCCCACGGCAATTGCGTTCCTGATGCTGGTAGCAGGCACCGAGATAATGGCTGTCGATATAACGACGGCCGTCCGGCATCCTCGCGCTCTGCTCTTGGGCGCGATCGGGCAGCTGGCATTTCTGCCGCCGATGGCTCTGCTCATCTCCGCGGCTTATTCAAGCATTCCGGCAATTTCCTTTGGCATGCTTTCGCTTGCGCTCAGTCCCGGCGGAGGGATTTCGAATCTCTATTGTTATCTCGCACGCAGGAATGTTTCGCTATCAGCATCGATCACCGCGTTCGGTACAGTGCTTTCGCTCATTACAATTCCAGTTTGGATGAAAGTTCTCCAAACATTCGTCGGAACAAGCGCTGGTATCCGAGCCGTGCCGATGTCCACAATTCTTCTCCAGCTCTTCGCGTTGATGATCTTGCCGATGGCCGGCGGCATGTTGCTCCGAAAGGTGTGTCCGAACCAAGTCGAGACCAGTGGTACGCTACTTCGCAAAATATCTCTCGCCTTCGTTCTTCTGGTGCTCATTCTCACGATTTCAGCAACACAAGAATCGGCAGTCCTCGCTCCAAGTCTCCTGATCGGTGCGATGTTCATCCTTGGGGCCATGCTCTGCGGTTGGATGTCGGGATTTCAACTCACTGCCGCGGAGCGTGATGTCCTTGTGATCGAAAGCGGAGTTCGAAATATCGGCGTCGCACTTACATTGGGTCGGCTATTGCTCCCCTTGGAAGCCTTCGGCGAAATGGCGAGCTTCTTTGCGGGTTATTTCACAGTCGAGATTATGATCATGCTGGCGCTCACGAGCTACCTCAGCGCGAAGCGGCGATAAGCAGGGCCGTACATTACAGGGGGGCTTACTAGCTTGGGCGCATCTCATCTGGTTACCAAAGTCGGTTTTCGCATAGAAGACCAGCCACTTCGTTATCGGCATTCAGGGACAAGGCGGAAAGCCAATTCGATGTCTGCGATCTCGGCTTTTCCGACGTTAGTGTACAGGCCGCCTAATCTCGGTCCACATTCCTATGGTGGAGAGGGCTTCCGCCAATTGCCTTTGATTTCATTATATTATTTCCTGTTATTCCGCTCCGATCCACAAATTAGTCCACAAACCGGAGCGTGATGAGAACTTACCTCCTCAACTCGAAGGTTCGCCTGCGGAAACGGCATCTCGACACCGCCGCTTTATCCCATTAGCCGACATCGACTTGATGCTCGACCAGGCGGGCATTCACACGAACACGGATCTCCGCTTTCGGGGGCAAAGCGGAAGCCTTTCCGGCGCACCGACAATCGATTTTTTGCATCACTGCGGACATCGAGTGTTTTCGAGGTCGTGAGTGGTGCGACGCTGCTTCGCAACTTTTCCAAGCATTGGAGCATACCGTGCTTGCGCTATGGAAGTCACGATCTGACATGTCCGACGAGGGCTCACCAGCAGACACTTACCTTCGTCAGCGTGGCAAGCGCAGAGGTTCACAGGATAAGCATCTCTAGTGATGCAAAGCATAGGCCCGCGTTTTGTCGATGACCGAGCTGCCAGTGCCGCCCCGCAAGGGTCGACGCTTGATGCTGCGCTGAGGGAAGTTTTTAGACGCAGCTCGCCAGTGGGCTCCGCCCCCTTTGACGCAAGTCAAGGCTCAGTCCCGCAGGAATGATCAAGCAAATAGGCTAGTCAAAAATAACGTCCGCGTCCAACGGACTGGAAGCGGGGAGGATAACCGTGGAGAACACGGCGGGCGGAAGATCCAGCGTCAACGACATGCCGGCTCTTGGAGCGGCTCTGCTCTTTGCGATTGTTGGATTGATTTTGGCCATTGCCGGTGTCGATGGCGGTATGCGTCTGCATGGGCTTTTTCTTCTAGGTGCGAGCGCAGCCGCAGCCCTTTACATCCTTTCTCACCCGACCACTCGACAAGAAAAAGTATCAGGCTACTTCGACGGACCCATTCGTGTCGCGACGATTGCTTGCGTGTTCTGGGGAGTCATAGGCTTTCTCGTTGGCGATATCCTTGCATGGCAGCTGGCTTTTCCATCGCTCAATCTCGATCTGCCTTGGACGAATTTTGGTCGGCTTAGACCTGTGCACACGTCCGCCGTCATTTTCGCATTCGGCGGCAACGCGCTGATCGCAACATCGCTTTATGTCGTACAGAGAACGTGCCGCGCGCGGCTTCCCGGCAGATGGGCGCCCTGGTTCGTCGTTTGGGGATATCAGCTCTTCATCGTGATAGCCGCCTCGGGCTATGTGCTCGGCATCACGCAGGGAAAGGAATACGCGGAACCCGAATGGTATGCCGATATCTGGCTGACGATCGTATGGGTCACGTACTTGCTCGTGTTTCTCGGCACGCTCAGAAAGCGCCAAGAACCTCACATCTACGTCGCCAACTGGTTCTATCTCGCCTTCATCGTGACGATCGCGATGCTGCATATCGTCAACAATCTATCGCTGCCGGTTTCGCTGTTGGGCTCAGAAAGCTATCCGCTGTTCCCCGGCGTTCAAGGCGCAATGACACAGTGGTGGTACGGGCATAACGCGGTCGGCTTCCTGCTGACGGCGGGCTTCCTCGGCATCATGTATTATTTCATTCCGAAGCGCGCCGAGCGGCCTGTCTATTCCTACAGGCTATCGATCGTACACTTCTGGTCGCTGATCTTTCTCTATATCTGGGCCGGTCCGCATCATCTTCACTATACGGCTCTGCCCGAGTGGGCGCAGACACTGGGCATGACGTTCTCGATCATGCTGTGGATGCCGTCATGGGGCGGCATGATCAATGGCCTGATGACGCTTTCAGGCGCTTGGGATCGTCTTAGGACCGACGCCGTGATCCGGCTTCTCGTCGTCTCCGTCGCGTTCTACGGTATGTCGACATTCGAAGGGCCGCTGATGTCGATCAAGGCCGTGAACTCGCTTTCTCATTATACGGATTGGACCATCGGGCACGTGCATTCAGGCGCGCTTGGATGGGTCGGCATGATCTCATTCGGTGCTGTCTATTGCATGGTTCCCTGGCTATGGAAGCGCGAGGGTCTTTATTCGATGCGTTTAGTCGAATGGCACTTCTGGCTCGCGATGATCGGCATCGTTCTCTACATCTCGTCGATGTGGGTTGCCGGCATCACGCAGGGATTGATGTGGCGCGCCTACGATCACCTCGGCTTCCTCAAATATTCGTTTATCGAAACGGTCGAGGCCCTTCATTGGCCTTACGTGATCCGTGCAACGGGGGGAGCGCTCTTCCTGCTCGGGGGCCTGATCATGGCCTACAATGTGTGGCGCACGATCAGAGGCGACAAACCCGTCGATATCAAGGATCAGCCTGGCGTGGCGGCCGCTCCCGAACTTCGTCCCGGCGTTGTCGCCGTGCCGGCTGAGTGACGGGAGCAAACCATGAACCACGCTATTTTTGAGAAGAACTCCCTCATCCTTTTGATTGGCGCGCTGATCGTCGTCTCTATCGGAGGCATCGTCGAAATCGCACCGCTCTTCATGTTGCGGTCGACCATCGAAAAGGTTGAAGGCATGCGCCCGTATTCGCCGTTGGAACTCGCTGGCCGCGATATCTACGTGCGCGAAGGCTGCTATAACTGCCACAGCCAGATGATCCGCTCCTTGCGCGACGAGATCGAGCGTTACGGCCATTACTCGCTCGCCGCCGAAAGCATGTACGATCACCCGTTCCAATGGGGATCGAAGCGTAACGGTCCGGACCTCGCCCGCGTTGGCGGGAAGTATTCCGACGCTTGGCACGTCGAGCACATGCGAGATCCACGCTCGGTCGTTCCCGCTTCCATTATGCCGGGCTATCCGTTCCTGGAAAAAACGCCCCTCAACTATGACAACATCGCCGCGCGCATGAAGACGTTGCAAGAGGTCGGGGTGCCTTACAGCGACGACATGATCGCCAATGCAAAGGCCGACGTCCTCGCTCAGATCTCTCCCGATACAACCGGAGCGAAGGCGCTGGTTCAACGCTATCCGAAGGCGCAGGTCAGAAGGTTCGACGGTCAGCCCGGCGATGACGTTCCGCCGAGTGAGCTCGATGCCGTCGTCGCCTATCTGCAGATGCTCGGCACGCTTGTCGATTTCACGAAATTCGACGCCAGCGGGCCCAACTTGCGGTGAGACCATGACTTACGATGAAGCACAGGTCGTCTCGCAACTCGTGTCGATGGCGATTTTCATGGCTCTTCTCGTCGCGGCATTCGTCTACGCGTTTCGCTCGTCCAACAAAGCAAAGTTCGAGCACGTGGCGAAAGCAGCAATCGATCAGGACGACAAGCTAGAAAAGCAGTGACAGCCCATGGCGAGCGAGAAGCGCATCGACGAAGTAACGGGCGCCGAAACCACGGGACACGTGTGGGACGGCGACCTGATGGAGCTCAACAAGCCACTACCCCGGTGGTGGCTCTACACGTTCTACGCGTGTATCGTCTGGGCGTTCGGCTATTGGCTCGTCTATCCGGCTTGGCCGATGCTAAACGGCTATACGAAGGGGTTGTTCGGTTACAGCCAGCGCGGTGAGGTCGCAAAAGACGTCGCGTCAGCAAAGGCAGCGCAAGATAAATATCGCGCCGCGATCGCCGCGATGCCGATTGCCGACATAAAGAAGAATCCCGAGCTATTCGAATTCGCTCGCGATGGCGGCGCCGCGATTTTCGGCGACAACTGCGCCCCATGCCACGGTCGTGGTGCGCAAGGCGCCATTGGGTATCCCAATCTCAACGACGACGATTGGCTGTGGGGCGGCGATCTTGAAAGCATCCAAAAGACGATTACGCACGGCGCAAGGTCCGGCGATCCCGAAACCCACTATACGGCTATGCCACGGTTCGGTCTCGACAAGATCCTCGAGCCAGCTCAGATCCGCGACCTCGCCAATTATGTTCGTTCGCTCTCGCATCTTGATGTCGATGCCGCGGCCGCCTCGCGAGGTGCTGCGCTATTCGCAGACAACTGTGCGGCGTGTCACGGTGCCGACGGCAAAGGCAACACCGACGTCGGTGCGCCGAATCTAACCGATGCTATCTGGCTTTATGGCAGCAGCCAGCAAGCGGTCGTGCGTAGCATCGAGACCGGCCGTGGCGGCATGATGCCGGCGTGGAACGGTCGCCTGGATCCCGTGGATATCAAGATGGTCGCGCTCTACGTCCATTCGCTCGGCGGCGGAAAACCCGAGCCGAAAAAAGACGACGAGGGCGAGGCCGAACATAAGGAAGAGGGCCATGAGGCGCCCAAATGACGATGATGGGCGAACATAACAAGTTCATAGCTGATACGGACAACAGATCGTCCGGCGCGAAAGCCGCTGCGTCCAAGACAAGCGCTTACGCATCACATCGAAAGATATATCCGAAGGAAGCGCACGGCACCTTCCGCGCCATCAAATGGGTGGCCTTAGGGCTCACGCTCGGCGTTTATTACATGTTGCCGTGGTTCAGATGGGATCGTGGACCGGGCCTTCCTAATCAAGCTTTTCTGCTCGACTTTGCCAATCAGCGCCTGCTGTTCGGACCGATCGAGATCTGGGCGCAGGAATTCTATTATGTGACGGGGCTGCTCGTTATCTCGGCCCTCTCGCTTTTTCTTGTGACCGCAATCGCTGGGCGCATGTGGTGCGGATATGCCTGCCCGCAGACAGTCTGGACGGATCTGATGATCGCTGTCGAGCGGTTCTGGCAGGGCGACCGCAATGCGCGCCTGCGTCTCGATCAGAGCGGCTGGTCATTCGAAAAGCTCTGGAAGAAAGCGGCGACGCATCTGACCTGGGGGTTCATTGCTATCGCGACAGGAGGGGCTTTCGTCTTTTACTTTCGCGACGCGCCGACGCTCGCGGCCGAGCTCGTGCATGGGACTGCTTCGCCAATAGCATATGCTTTTGTCGGCGTGTTCGCCTTCACGACTTATATACTTGGTGGCATTGCGCGGGAGCAGGTCTGTATCTACATGTGCCCGTGGCCACGCATCCAAGGAGCAATGCTAGATCACGATTCCCTCTTCATTTCGTATCGCGAGGTTCGCGGCGAGCCGCGCGGATCACATAAGCGCGATGAAAGCTGGGAAGGGAGGGGCGACTGCGTCGACTGCAAGGCTTGCGTCGCCGTCTGTCCGACGGGCATTGACATCCGCGACGGCGCGCAGCTCGAGTGTATTCAATGCGCGCTATGCATAGATGCATGCGACGAGATCATGGATCGCGTGGGTCGTCCGCGCGGATTGATCGCCTATACGACGGCTGCCAACCTTGCGAACGCTACCAAAGGTCCTCGTGACGGATGGCGGATCGTACGGCCGCGAACGATCCTCTATTCGGTCCTGATTGTTGCAGTCGGAGGCCTGATGGTCTGGTCGCTGCTCAATCGCGCCGATACACAGCTAAGTGTCGCGCCCGATCGCAATCCGCTGTTCGTTACGCTGAGCGACGGCGGTCTGCGCGATGGTTATACGGTGAAGATCACCAACAAGCTCCAAGCGACACGGCATTTCAAAATTTCCGTTTTAGGTCTCGAGAGAGCCCAGCTCCAGTTCGTGGAATTCGACGAACAGGACCCGGTGATCGACGTCAAACCCGCGGAGGTTCGGGCGGTGAAGTTCTTCGTCTTGATCGAGCCATCGGAACGGAGAGAACTCAAAGGAGATTCGACACCCATCACGATTACTGTAACGGACACTGCAACAGGTCACACAACTTCACGTTCGACGACGTTCAGCGGGCCACCGTCATGAAACAAGCTGCCATGAAACAAGCCCTTCCGGTACGAAGTGGGATCAATGGCTGGCACGTGCTTTTCGGCATGATTGCCTTCTTTGTCACCGTCACTGCGGTCGACAGCGTGATGATCTACGATGCCATTTCGACCTTCGGAGGCGACACGCCTGACGCTTACCGGACGGGCCTGCGTTACAACCAGCGCATCGCCGACGAGCGCCGGCAGGATGAGCTCGGTTGGACGGAAGCAACAAAATTCGACAGCGCCACCGGTGTCTTCAGTGTCACGCTGAAAGATCGCGAGGGACGTAGCATCGACGATCTGCAAATCAGCGGAAGCATCGGCCGTCCCGCCACGGACGTGGCGGATCGCAATCTCGTTCTCGCCTCCCTTGGAGAGGGAGTCTACACGGTCACATTGCCGAATTTGGCCGAAGGTAACTGGGACGTTTCCTTGTTCGTCAGCCAGGGCGATACCGGCCAAAAGAGCGTCGTTTATCGATCCAAGGTGCGGCTATGGAAGCAGCCCTGATCAATTCACTATCGCCGCAACGACGCGCGCCGGCTGATAACACAACGGCGAACGTCGAGACGATAACGTTGTCTGTCCCGGATATCGTCTGCGGAACATGCATCCACACCGTAGAGACGGCGCTGAGAAGCGTTCGAGGCGTTTCAGCGTCCCGAGCCAACCTCGCTTTGCGCCGCGTCACGGTCACTCTCTGCCGTCAGACGGACGGCTCGAGTCCCGATGTGCCTGAGCTCGTCGCGGCGTTAAAGGCCGTAGGCTACACAGCCGCGGAGCTTGTCGAAGGCGCCGAAACGTCCGCCTCGCGCGGGCGAACGAGCGAGCTCATTCCCCGCCTCGGCGTTGCAGGATTCGCAGCGGCCAATATCATGCTGCTATCCGTGTCTGTCTGGTCGGGCGAAGTGTCCGATATGGACAGCTCGGTCCGCGATCTCTTTCATTGGGTATCGGCGCTTATAGCCCTGCCAGCCATCGCCTATGCCGGGCAGCCATTCTTCCGCTCGGCTTTCTCGGCTCTGAGCGCCCGCCGCCTCAACATGGATGTGCCGATCACTCTCGGTATCATCCTCGCGACGGCGATGAGCCTATTCCAGACGATACGCGGCTCCGACCAAGTCTATTTCGATGCCGCGACGACACTCGTCTTCTTCCTTTTAATCGGCCGGGCGCTTGACGAAAGCATGCGCATGCGCGCCAGAGGGGCCGCGGAAAATCTGCTGAGCCTTCGCGCCATGAGCGCGACCGTGGTTTCCGAAGACGGCTCGGTGCGCTTGCTTCCCGCACGCACCCTTTTGCCTGGTATGCGCGTCGCCGTTGCCGCTGGAGAGCGTATCCCTGCCGACGGCATCGTTGTCTCAGGCGTCAGCGAAGTCGACGAGAGTTTGATCACCGGCGAAACCGTACCGCGGAGCGTCACGTCGGGCGCTCACGTTCACGCCGGCACCGTCAACGGCGGCGGAACTTTGCACATTCGTGTCAGCGTCACAGATGAGAACACGTTGCTCGCCGAAATCGGTCGCCTGATGCTCTCGGCCGAGCAAAGCCGCGGTCGCTATGTGCGGCTCGCCGACAGGGCGGCTCAGCTCTACGCACCAGCCGTTCACGTTCTCGGGCTATTGACGTTCACGATGTGGATGATGCTTGGAAGCGGATGGGAAGTTTCGCTCACTCACGCCATCGCGGTGTTGATCATAACGTGCCCGTGCGCGTTGGCGCTCGCGGTGCCTGCGGTTCAGGTCGCGGCGATCAGCAGGCTCTTCAGTCGCGGCGTCATCGTGAAGGCGGCCGATGGTCTCGAGCGGATGAGCGAAATCGACAGCGTGGTCTTCGACAAGACGGGTACGTTGACACTCGAGCAGATCGCGCTGGCCGACGACCAGAATATCGAGTCTGGCCTTCTGGCTCGCGTTGCTTCACTCGCAGCTGCGAGCCGACATCCCTATGCGCAAGCCATCGTTCGCGCCGCGCATGACCGCGGGATCGCCATCAACGCGATCGAGGGCGTCCGCGAGGTTCCGGGCTCCGGGCTTTCATATGTCGGGGACGGACGCGAAGAGCGGCTCGGCTCGGCGCATTGGGCCGGCGCCGCTATCAATCAGAATGTCGAGGCCTCTCTCTGGTATAGGTCTGCCGATGAAGCGGTGATCGGCTTCCGTTTCATCGATCGCATTCGGCCCGACGCGCGTGAGACGGTCAAAACACTGAGAGATGCCGGCTATGCCGTCGAATTGCTGTCAGGCGACCGGCCGCAAGCCGTCGCGCGCGCCGCAACCGCGTGCGCGATATCCGATTGGCAGGGAGCGCTGCGTCCGTCCGACAAGCTTCAGCGCATTGGCGATTTACGCGCGAATGGTCACAAGGCGCTGATGGTTGGCGACGGACTGAACGATGCCCCCGCACTGGCGGCGGGATATGCCTCGATGTCGCCCGCCTCGGCCATGGATATCAGTCAGGCGGCGGCAGATGCCGTATTTCAAGGCGATCGCTTGGGCCCGATTATCGAAACACTGAAGGTTGCGCAGGCGGCACGCCGAATGGCTTTGCAAAATTTTGCGATCGCGATTGGGTACAACGCTGTCTTCGTTCCGATTGCGATGCTCGGACATGTGACGCCCTTGGTCGCTGCGCTCTCTATGTCGACATCGTCGATCGTCGTAACCACAAACGCGCTCCGTCTTAGGACAAAGAAACTTCGTCTGCGGCCAGTCAGGAGGAGCGCATGACATCTCTCGCGTGGCTTATACCGGCAGCATTAACGCTCGGTCTCATGGGACTTGGCGGTTTTTTATGGGCGCTGCGCGACGGCCAGTTCGAAGATCTGGAGGGTGCCGGTTGGCGCGCCCTGGATGATGGAGAGCCTGCGAACACGGCCGTGCAGGAAGAACCTACGGACCGCCATGCCTGAGTCGCTGCTCATATCGGGTTTCGCATTCGGGCTTGCGGGCGCTCTTCATTGTGCGGCGATGTGCGGTGGCATAGCGTGCGGCGCGTTGCTGCTGCTCGACGCACCGACACCCAAAGAGCGATATCGGCAATTGGCCATCATGCAGGCTGGCCGCATCACGACGTACGCAACCTTAGGCGCAGTCGGAGGCGCAATCGGCGCCGGACTTGCAGCACGCCGAGGCGGAATAAGCTTCGAGATCATGCAATGGGCCGCCGCCGTCTCTCTAATTTGGATGGGGCTCGTTCTTGCCGGTGCTATGCCACGTCTTTCTTTCCTGGACCGCGGAGTGTCTTACCTCGCCCAAGGGTTTGATACGATCGCTGCGCCACTCAGAACGAGGCGAACGGCCGGACCATACGTGTTAGGCGTCGCGTGGGGGCTCAATGCCTGTCCGATGCTCTACGGGGCGGTATTCTTTTCTTCGCTGACAGGTTCTGCCCTTCACGGATTTCTATTCATGACCGGATTTGGGCTTGGCACATTACCGGCTGTCTTTGCTGCCGCGAGTGGTTTGACCTTCCTGCGCACGATAAACGCCAAATGGCCTGTGCGGTTCGCAGCTGGCATGGCCTTAGCCCTAGCCGGATTTGCGACCATCTATGTGCCCTGGCCAGCTATCAAGGGAATCTGCTTGCATTGAGACCGAAGCAGAAGGCCGGTCTTTAGCCAAAGCAGACATCCGCAAAAACTGCGAAAATACCTGCTGACGTACTCCGCCGATGAACGCTATCTCTGCTTTGTGGAAGTCAGACAGCGTCGGCTTTATCCCATTTGCGGACATTTAACTCTGCTTCACAAAGCGGCCGAACGCGTTTTTGTGCAGGTCTGCTTTCGAATGAAGAGCAGAAGTAATCGGGTTTGCGTAATTTTCTGCTTCTGGCCCAGAGCAGACATCATATCTTCATGCTTGAGCAGTTCCTTAGCGGCGCGAGTAGAGTTGTAGGGACCCGGCTGGCCGATTCACCCTTCTGATCAGTCGGGACACGGCTGCCCCGCAGCTCCCCAGAGGGCCATATCTTTCACATGATCCTCAAACGTCCCCGGTGGGATCGGACGCCCCGTGGGCTCCCAGCTTCGGGGAATAAATCCATTCAGTGATGCATCATGCCTTAAGTGCGCGAGAAGTCCCGCAGCGTCGCGGCCACCATTGCGCTTCGGATCCCGGAGCTGCGCACAAATCTCCGCGCCGCTTTTGCCGAACCAAATGAATTCGACCGGCGCAAGCTGCCAGTCGATGCCAGCGTGCGGCGGCGCCGGCGCGGCGTCATTGGGCACCGTCGAGGTTACGTGGCAGGTCTGGCAAACCAGCGCCTCAGCCCCGATACGACTTTCTCCGCCATGGATGTTCATACCGTGAACGCGAGACTTGCTCTCGCCTGCCGGCGTCCAAATCGGTATAGCTTTGGCATCAACATGACAGTTGGCGCAACGAGGATGCGTGACCACCGCCTCGATGCGCTTCCACGCTTCGAGGCCGTCGGTGCGGCTGACACTTCCAGCCGGCAGAGCATCCTTGTTCGTTTCGCCTTCGGCAAAGACATATCCCGCCAGCGCGGCCATAGATGAAGTGGCCAAGACCATCGCGACCCAAGCTCTTTCCATAACCGGCCCTCATACGAAGTCGATGAACTTGTTGAACGGCATTTCCCGGATACGCTTTCCCGTCGCAGCAAAAATGGCGTTTGCAAGTGCTGGCGCTGCTGGCGGAACTGGCGGTTCTCCGATGCCCCTGACCTTCGGTCCGTTTTCCAATCCACGAACGTGGATGACCGGACATTGATAGATCCGCATCGCCTCGTGATGATTGTAGTTGGTCTGCTGCACGGAGCCGTTTGCGTACGTAAGTTCACAATTGATCGCGTGACCTAATCCCCAGACGACGCCGCCTTGAACTTGGTTTTCAAAGTTGACCGGGTCGACGACCTTACCGACTTCGGCCGCAACCCAAACGTTCTCGATTTTGATGCCCCGATCGGTCACCGAGACTTCGATAACTTCCGCGGTCGCCGTGCCAAATGACTCGACGAATGCCACCCCCCTCCCTTTGCCATTGCCGAGCGGACCCTTCCAATCCGACATCTCGGCAACCGCTTCCAATACCTTGCGATGCGTAGGAACAGTGCACATCTCGATGCGCGCATCGAGCGGGTCGAGACCGGCTACATGTATCAATTCATCAAAGAAGCTCTCCGTGAAGAAGCCAGCTGTGGAGGCTCCCACCGATCGCCAAGTTGTACATGGCGACAGCCCCTTGGCTTCGTAGGTCGTCGCCCGAAAATTCGGGATGTCGTAATACACGTTCCACAGGCCGGCAGCTAATTGGGCGTCAGGATCCTTCGATGGTATGAGGCTTCGCTCCAGCAAGCCGTTCAAGGGAGCCGTCGACGCCAATTTGAGATCTGCGGCGACGATCTTATTCCCGTCGACACTCCCGCTGTGACGGGCGATCGCAATCTGTCGGGGAATGTCCTGCCGGAAATCCTCTTCGCGCGAGAAGATGAGTTTCACCGGCGTGCCGGGCATTTGGCTTGCGATTTCGGCCAAGACCGGGACATTCCCGTATTCAAGCCGGTGCCCGAAGCTGCCGCCGGTCCACTGATTGTGAAAAGTCACCTTTTCCGGCTTCAAGCCGATCGCGTCAGCCGCAACGTTCTGGACCAATTGTGGGCTCTGATGACCGAACCATAATTCCAGTTTGTCGTCTTTGAAGAGGCCGATGCCGTTGAGCGGCTCGAGGGGCTGGTGTGCCACGTATGGTGCGCGATACTCGGCTTCAACGTGTGTACCACCCTTCAATCCCGTCTCGATATCACCGACCTTGCGCCACTCCTTTCCCAAAAACTCCGGCTTGAACGAACTCTCTAGGTTTTTCCAATGATCGGCTTGCTCGGCAGGATACGCAGAGGGTGCCCACTCGCAATCGATCACCTCGACAGCTCGCATCGCGTACCAGCTATTTGTTGCGATGACAGCGACACCATTTTTAATTTCCAGGATCTTCTTTACGCCCGGCATCGATTGAGCCTTGCTGGCGTCGTACGATTTCAAAGGTTGACCCTTGTTCGGGTTTAGCTTGACGGAGGCAAAAACCATCCCGTCCATTTTCATATCGATCCCGAACTTCATCTCGCCAGTCACTTTCGATCGAACGTCGAGTCGCGTCATGGGCTTGCCCAGCATTCGCCACTTAGACGGATCGCGTAGTTCGGCGTTCACGATAGGCGGGATTTTCGCGGCGTCCGCCGAAAGGTCCACGTAAGGGATTTTGGTTCCGTCTGGCAGGATAACATGGCCGGATTGCGTGCGAAGCTCACCGGCAGTGACGCCCGAACGCTTCGCCGCCGCGGCTTTTAGAGTCTCTCGCGCAATCGCGCCGGCGACCCGAAGTTTTTCATATGTGTCGGGCACGGTGCTCGAACCGCCCGTCATCTGAAGCCCTGTTTTTCTCAAGTACTCGAGCGTATTGGCTCGAGCTTTTTCTGCCGCTGGACTTTGGTCTGCCGCCAGAAATGGTGCGAATTCATCCGCAAAACCGGTATTGAAATAAGCAGGACTTGGGCTAGCAAACCTGATTTCGAATTGGCCTGGATCGAGGTCCATTTCCTCGGCAATCATGTAAGGTTGCACGGAGCCAACGCCTTGACCGATATCGGCATGCTGCGCGATCAACGTAATTTTATTAGGGCTGATTTCCACCCATGGGTTGAAAGTTACGGCATCTGGCGCAAGCCCAGCTGTTAACGGATTGCCGCTTGAAGTCATGAGGATGGCTTCGGCAGCCGCATACGATCCGAAGGCGACTCCGCCCGCGACAGCCGCAGAACCGAAAACGAAAGCCCTGCGTGAAAGGTTTTGAACCTCGCCCATCTCACTTCTCCGCCATTTTTGCAGCGGCAGAGTGAATGGCCGCACGGATACGCGGATATGTTCCGCAGCGGCAGAGGTTTCCTGACATCACCTCATTGATATCTTCGTCGGTCGGCTTCGGGATCAATTCAAGAAGCGAAATGGCTTGCATAATCTGCCCAGTTTGGCAGTAGCCGCATTGAGGAACCTGATGCTCAATCCAGGCTTGGAGCACTGGATGCTGCTCACCCTTATCCACCCCATCAATCGTGGTGATTGCCTTTCCCGCAACATCGCCTATGTGGGCTTGGCAGGAGCGAACAGCGCTTCCGTCTATGTGCACCGTGCAGGCCCCACACTGAGCCACGCCGCATCCATACTTGGCACTCGTGACACCAAGTTCATCGCGCAACACCCAGAGCAAAGGCATTTCGGGGATAACGTCGACCTGGTGCTTTGTGCCGTTGACCGTAATCTCGATCATGTCATCTCCCTTTGGTTGGTGTGTCCGAGGGCGGTGAGCAATTCTTTTGCCAGTGGTCCCGCCGAAGCAGGGTTCTGACCGGTGATGAGACGACCATCGACGACGACCTTAGGCTGCCAGTTGTCTGTAGATGAGTACTCGGCACCCTCTGCTATCAACGCGTCCTCGAGTTCGTAGGGCACATCCTCACGAGCGTAATCGTGCTCTTCTTTCTTCGAGAATGCCGTTAGCTTCTTGCCCCGCACGAACGGCGCGCCATCGCCGAGATCCACGCCGAGAAGGCAGCAAGGTCCGTGGCAAACCGCGGTCACGAGCTTGCCCGTGCTCCAGGCGCGTACGACGGCCTTCTGGACGTCCGCATTGTGCTGGATGTCGACCATCGGCCCCAGACCGCCGGGCACGAGGATCGCGTCGTAGTCCGCGGCGTCCACCTCGGACAACTTGCGGCTGCGATTCAACCGACGGAACGCCTTGCTCTCAAAAAACGCCTTTTGCGCGGGGTCTTTCTCATCATAGGCATCATAAGGAGTCCATCCACCAGCGGGTGAGGCGAACTCGATTGCTATACCGGCCTTGTCGAGTACATCGAACGGGTGAGCGACCTCTGCGAAGAAAAAACCAGTCTTACGACTGCGCGGACCAAGGGCAGCCGCGTTAGTGACGATGAACAGGACATGCAGCGTCACAGCCTTCTCCTCGATTGAAGAATTCGCAGCCACCTCCATGGCGACGAGCTTCCTGCTGCTGATGAAATCACATCCGACCGCCGTTGCTCTGAACTCTCTCGGACGAATGAGTTGCGTATGTAGAAAGCGCCCTCAGTTGCTCCTGAGGTCATTTCCAATCGCGGCGAATGTACCCCAGAAACGAAACGGCGACCGGTTAAACCGGGTTAAATCGTGCGATTGCTGCCTGTAATGAAGGGAATCCCCCTATCAGACTGCTCGCTCGGCGGCTTTTTTACCTAGATTAACTGGCGCCCTTAACCCGCTTGCCCCAGCTTAGGTGCACCGGCTCTTGCCCGGACACACGCCCGAAGCGTGACAATGCACACGATGCTCACACAGAAGACGAGGAGCCAACGAGGCGCGCCGCAAGTGAGAACGAGATGCCTAGATCCTATCAAACTCTGACGCTTGAGGATGCGAAGCGGATGTCGTCTGCCGGTGAGGCAATGGCTACACGCCTGGGAATTGCCTACAACATCGCCGTGGTCGATGCCGGAGGACACTTACTTGCTTTTGTTCGTCAGGATGGAGCTCTCATAGGCAGCATCGATCTCGCAATCGACAAAGCTGTGACCTCTCGAATTTTCGATAAATCGACTGCGGAGCTCGCAACTCTGGCGGCTCCGGGAAAACCTCTGTTCGGCATTCACCAAAGCAATTCCGGCAAGGTTGTGATTTTCGGCGGCGGCCTTCCAGTTACGATCGATGGGACCATCGTCGGCGCGGTCGGAACCAGCGCAGGCACAGTTGAGCAGGACAATGCCGTCGCCCGGGCCGCGGTTGCGGCGTTAGTTCCCCCGGCATCGTCGAGCGATCCAAATACGAGCGCCCAGTGATGAAGTTTAATGGACGGCGCCTGATACAAAGAGGGCGCCCGCCGGAGCCACGGACCTCATGTCGCTTTACTCGTTCTTGTTCGCATTATCGGGCCCGTTGCTTTGGGCAATTTCCACGCATCTCGATAAATATCTTCTCGATCAATATTTCAAAGATATCCATCCAGCGGTTTCGTTGGCCTTCACCGGGCTCGTCAATGTCGCGGCACTCCCGATTTTCTTACTCATCGACCCCCGGATATTGAATGTCGATCTCCGGACTGCTGCTGTCATGACGCTATCGGGGGGAATGCTGATGTCGGCTATCCTCTTTTATTTGATGGCATTGAAGTACAATGAGGCTTCAGTGGTTGCTCCATTCTTCCAAGCCTCACCGTTGTTCGGCATGGCACTCGCGTTCGGAGTTTTGGGGGAGCAACTCACCGGAATGCAGTTGCTGGGATCGCTCTTGACTATTGCCGGTGCCTTGGTCGTAGCGACCGTCGGCGCAGGTCGCCCCCATCACGGCCTCGCGGCGCTCATGTTGCTGTGCGCAGCGATGGCTGCGTTGAGCTCTCTAATCTTCAAGATTTTCTCTGTGGCCGGAAATTTCTGGCCGACGACATTCTGGATGTTTTTCGGAGAGGCGATATTCGGCTGCTGCTTGCTGTTCGTCGGCACATTCCGGAGAGAGCTCGTCCAGATGGTGCGAGCGAATGCAAGAGCCGTAGTGGGGATTAATCTTGTGAATGAAACCGTCAATCTCTTGGGCAGCCTTGGCATGCGGTATGCCCTCATGATTGCGCCTCTCAGCATCGTTCAAGCAATCAGCAGCACGACGAGCGTGTTCGTATTCATCATCGGCGTCGCCTTGAGCCTCATAGCGCCTCAGTGGGGTCGAGAAGACCTTTCAAGACCCGAACTGGAGAGGAAAGCTGCAGCCGCCGGATTGGTCGGTGTCGGAGTGACGTTGATCGGCCTGTGAAAGGGAGCGTGCTCAAGAACCGATTGTACCAAGACGCCGATTGACGATCATAGTGAGTACCCAAACGATAATCGTAATCGCAACGCAGATCGTTGCAAGGCCGAGGTAGCCGGCAGTCGCGATCACTGTTCCGGCGAGTAGTGGGCCCGCAGCGAAGCCGAGGAGATAGACCGACCCGCCCGCCGCCGCCCAACGACCGCTGCGGTCGAGCGCGGCCGCAAGTCCAAAAAGGTAAGGCGTCGAAAAATTGTAAATGATGACCGACACGACAAGAGCGACGACATAGGCCGTCGGGTCGCGCCAGAGGCAGAGCGTGAGCACCGCGAAAGCGAAGCCGATGCAGAAGGCCGAAATTGGCAATCCTCGTCCCCAGCGCACGTTAAGAGCAGTAGCAGTACCGGCACCCACAAGGCCCAGCGCGGAGGCGATCGTAAGCGTGTATGCGACTGCTCGGGCATCGAGACCCGCGCGCTCCCCCAATGACGTACTAAAAGCATATACGGCGGCACCGGCCGTCAGGAAAAGGCCGATCGCAGCGAGCGTCATCAGTCCGGGTAACGAGGATTGAACTGTTCTATTCGGCGCAGCCCCGTCGACACGGCTGAGATACGTATCCGGCGTTAAAAACAGAAGTGGAGCGAGGGCCAGATCGACAAGCGCGATAAGAGCAAGAATGCCGCGATGCTGGAAGGCAGCGGTAACCTCGGCTCCTATGGCAAAGAGCGCAATGCTCCCCAGCGCCCAGACAACAGTAAAGTAGCCATAGTCTTTGTCCGGATTGTTGGAGCGGGACGCTACGATAAAGAGCGATATCGCCCAAAGGGCGCCCTCGCCGACGCCGCCGACGCTGCGCAATAAAACGAGCGACGCCCACGACGTGCTGAAGATGGATGCGCCTTGGGCAAGCAACGTCAGCGTAACGGCGAAGAGGCTCGCTCGTCGCGCCGATACTCTCGGAAGCACAGGCGCGATCGCCATCGCAGTCAAAGCGAGAGTGACGAGTTCAATGGTGAGAATAAACCCGGCATCTCGTTCCGATAGCGAAAGTCCCTTCATCAACCCATCGATCACTAACGGCGACATCTGCGCGGACAATCCGCCGATCAGCTGGGCTGCTGTCGCGCCGGCCATGATGAATATCGGATGGAGCGCATCGCTTCTTGCCCGAACTCCCTGCGCGTCCGCGGGCGCTACCGTCACCTTGTCCCGAACTGGAGAAGCCCTCAATCGCGGCGATATTCCGTCCCCCTCCATCACTTCTGTCTCCGCCAAGTTCCCCTGTGGTACCGTGCCGTTACCCTAAACGGCCGTTCAGTCGATGCAAAAGCTGCGAGGCTGTTGTTAGATCCTTTGTAGTGAAGCCCTTGCTGAATTTGCGATAGACGGGATCGAGCAACGCGAGTCCATCGCTGTAGCGATCCGATTCGAGATGGTGGCTCGCAAGATCGCTCGCGATGCGCAATTCGAACGACACGGCGCCTATCTCGCGAGCCTCATCCAGCGCGACTTCAAGTAACCTCTCCGAACGGGCGGACTCGCCGCCGCGACGGAGGATTGACGCTTCAATCCGCTGCAATTCACAGCAGCACCAACGTTCGCCCTGCGAAGCCTGATGATGGAACGCTCTGGCTAGCGCGTTGCTCGCTTCATCTAACCTGCCTTGACGGGTCAGCGCATCGGCCAGGATGCCAAGTTTCATACCGATACGAGAGCAGAGACCGGACTCGATAATCCCCTCGATCGCCGTCCGCAAATCGTCGACGGCGTGCTGCTCGCCTCGTAGCTCTCGAAGCGCAGCTTCGTGAAACTGCTGATCCGGAACCCAGATCGCTATGTTCTCCAGCTCGACAATGGATTTCAATCGAGCTTGGTAGCGGTCGAGCGACACCAGGTCGCCGTTCCACAGTGAGACGGGTAACGCAGCCATAGCAATTGCATTGGATTGCGAGACCAAATGCCCAAGGCTACCGGCCTTCTCCACCGCGTCACGCGCAGTTGCTGCCGCGTAGTCCGGGTGACCGTTCATCCACGCGACAAATGGAAGGAGGGATCGTATCCCGATATAGCGGTCCACTTGGAAGCCCGCCATCCGCGATCGCCGATCGGGCTGCGCATAGGTCAAGGCAAGCCGATCGAAGACTTCCCGGCTTTCCGCCAAATGCCCCGAATAGGCCCTCGCGAGGGCCATTGCCCGTTCGTATTCGGGACTAACCGACCAATCTCGGTGACGTGAGGAAATATTACCCAGCTCCTTTAGGCTCTCGATTGCCTCGGGAATCGATCCAGTCTCAAGCAGATACAGAGAGAGCCCCAATACGGATTGCAGAATAAGGCCAACATTTCCGGAGCGTTTCGCGAGATCAATCGCAGCAATCCAAGCCTCCTGCAGCTCGGGGACGACCTTGCGTGAGTAGGCGAGATTCCATGCCCGAGCGCACGCCAGCTTTGCCTTCAATACGTCATCGCACGGGAAGGTATCTGCAGCGTCGAGTGCCAGCTCGACCTGGGCTTGCGCTTCCGAGACAAGTGAAACCTCAAACCATAACGGAATCGCGGCTACGGTAAGCCTAATGCCGAGTTCCGGCTCGCACCCTTCACCAAAAGCCCAGGCGAGTGCCGCGCGCAGGTCGGCGAGGCGATCGCGATAGCGACGAGTCCAGTCGTAAGTTTCGCGCCAATCCCATTCCACATCGGATTGCTCGAAGACCGTGAGCATCCGCCGGGCATGACAGAGGCGCGCCTGTGCCTCAATCGGATCCTCGTGGCGCCGCTGTGTTGCATAGCGCCGGGTGCTGTCCAGCAGCCGGTAACGCAGTCCCGCCCCTCTCACGTGCGCGGTAACGAGAGATTTGGCAACGAGGCCGCCTAAGCCGATGGTAACGGCGGCGGGATTCAAACCCGCCGCAATTGCGATGTCGACCACATCATCGAGTTCGAATGCGTCAGCAAAAACAGAAACGAGACGGAAGATCATTGCCTCGTCGGGCGACAAGAGCCTGAAGCTCCAGTCGATTGTCGCCAGAAGCGTCTCCTGGCGCGAATGGACCCCTTCGTTATGCTGATTGTTAAAGTTGAGATGCTCGCCGAGGGCGGCAAGCAATTCTTGTGGCGCGTTGGTCTCCAACTTTGCCGCAGCCAGTTCGATGGCAAGCGGAAGCCCGTCGAGCGAACGGCATATCTGCGCAATCGCGCCGCAATCGGCATCGATCAATTTATATTCGCTCGCCTCCGATGCCCGCCTCACAAACAAATTAAGTGCCGGAAACCGCAGTGCCTCCTCAGCAATCATTCCGTCGTCGTCGGGCGGGCAATCAAGAGGCCTTAGCCAGAAAACATTTTCAGCGGACGTCGCGAGCGGCTCGCGGCTGGTCGCGAGGAGTGTGCTCGATCCCTGTTCGGAAATCAGTCTTTGAGCGAAAATCGATGCAGCAGGGAGGATGTGTTCGCAGTTGTCCAAAACAACCAGCATGTGGCGCCGACGAAGATGGTCCAGCACCGCGGCGAGGCTATCGCTTGGATTGCCGCGAATTCCGAGCGCGTCCACGAGGACCGTCGGAACAGCCGTCGGGCTGTCGACCGTCGAGAGATCGACAAAGCATATTCCGTCCGCGCAATTCTCTTCACAGGCACGGGCCGCTTCGATCGCAACTGTCGTTTTGCCCACACCGCCGGCGCCCGCGATCGTCACATGCTTGTTCGTGCGTAGAAGGCCTAGAAGCTCTGCGATTTCTCGCTCTCGACCAATGATGTCGCTTTGGCCTGGAAGCTTGTTGGGTCCCGCGGCTGCCATAGGAAGCGGGTCCGCGATATCGAACATGCTCATTTGAACAGCAGCCACAAACCGATAACCTCTGCCCGGAATCGTGGCTACATAAGTCGGCCGCTTCTGCGTATCGCCCAAGGAGCGTCGCAGACTGTACATATTTACCTTGAGATTGCTGTCATGCACGAAAACGTCTGGCCACGTGGCGGCTATGAGCTCTTCCTTCGTCACCAACTCGCCGCTGCGTTGCACCAGCGTGGTCAAAAGGCTCAACGCGCGTGAACCGAGAGGAATTGGGACACCGTCTCGAAGGAGAAGCTGCCGACCAGGAATCAACCTGTAGCACCCGAACGAGAAAATGCGCTGAGCGCGTTCGCTGGCGGATAATTCCAGGGTCGTCTCCATTCGTCTAGCATTCGGCCAGCTACCATGCCCGCTATTTGTAAGGGTTTTAACGACTGCGAAACAAGTCGTTCCGGCGTGGCCCGGGAAAGCGGGCTGCTCAAGGCTGCAGCAGTCCAGACGCCAGAAAGCCGATGATGTTCGATTATGAACACCAACCGTCGTTCATTGAAAAGACCCTGGAATTGCGGCAGTTGATTTAACACTAAGCGGACAAAGCGATGAAGTCTGCCTTTTGCTATCCATCGGACCTTATCAGAGATCGCAAACTATCGCCGGGACAAATGCTGATGTCCGCTTTCTCGGGAGGCTGTGTGAAAACGCGCCCATTCAGACGAACAGATGTACGACTCCCGCGAGCTTGAGGAGGGATCAAATGAGGCGGTTCATCGAGGGCGCGGATCGGACGCAGGCGACGCTTCTTCCCGACACGATTGATGATTACATCGACGAAGATAACCCTGTGCGCGTAGTCGACGCCTTCGTCGATGCGCTTAAGCTCGGTACGCTTGGCTTCGACGGGGTGGTTCCTCAAGAGACGGGCCGTCCGAGCTACCATCCGGCAACGATCCTCAAGATCTACATCTACGGCTATCTCAACCAAGTGCAGTCCTCGCGTGGTCTTGAGCGCGAGTGTCGGAGGAACCTAGAACTGATCTGGCTCACGGGTCGCCTGGCTCCCGACTTCAAGACCATCGCCGACTTCCGCCGTGAGAACGGTCCGGCCATCCGCAAGGTATGCCAACAGTTCGTCGCTCTTTGTCGCGGCCTCGATCTTCTGGACGCCAGCATCGTCGCGATCGATGGCAGTAAGTTCAAAGCCGTCAATGCGAAGACTAAAAGCTTCACGCGTGAGAAACTCAAGCGGCGCCTTGGCGAGATCGATGCGGCCATTGAAAAATATCTCGTCGAGCTTGACCGTGCTGACGAAGTGGCGAGCAAGACCGGAATGTCGGTTCCCGAGGCGCGCCTCGCTCGCGCAGTCAAGAAGTTGGCCTACTGCCGGCGAGAGGCCAATGCCTTGAAGGCGATCGAACAGCGCATGGACATCAGCGGCGAGACGCAGGTCTCGCTGACCGATCCCGATGCGCGTGCGATGGCGACGACGAGCAGAAAGCCCCGCGTGATTGGCTACAATGTACAAACTGCCGTCGAGACGAAGCATCACCTTATCGTCGCGCATGAAGTGACGAACCTCGGCTACGATCGCGACGCTCTGGCGATGATGGCGCGTGCAGCGCGTGAAAAGATGTCCCGCCCCGACATCGAGGCGATTGCCGACAAGGGCTATTATAAGGGCGAGGAAATCGTCGCGTGCGAGGAAGCCGGTATCCCGGTCACGTTGCCCAAGCCACATACGTCAAACGCTGCAGCCCATGGCCGCTTCGATCGCGCCGACTTCACTTACATCGCGGACGATAATGCCTACGTCTGTCCGGCCGGCGGGCGACTGACATACCGCTTCACGAATGCAGAGGCCGGCAAGACGCTGCATTCTTACTGGACGGATGCTTGCGGAAGCTGCGCCATCAAAGGCCGGTGCACCACCAGTAAGCAACGCCGCGTCCGTCGCTGGGAGCACGAGGGCATCCTTGAACGCGTCCAGGAGCGCCTCGACGATGATCCCAATAAGATGTCGTTACGATGCCAGACCGTCGAGCACCCGTTCGGGACGATCAAGGCGTGGATGGGCGCCACTCACTTCAAGATGAAGACACTCAAGCATGTCGCCACCGAGATGGCGCTGCACGTCCTGGCCTACAATCTGAAGCGCGTGATGGCGATCCTTGGAGTACCGAAGCTGCTCAGAGCCATCTGAGGCTCTGCCCGCAGGCCGCGGCCGGGCCAGCGGGGGGCCGCATCTTCGTTCTCACACAGCCTCTCGGCAAAGCGGACATTGACGCTTACGCGCCTACGCTCGCCAGATGGGTGGAAAAACCCTCCACCAACCCACTCAAAATTAGGACGCAAGAAATTCATCCGTTGACGGATTAATCCGTTGCGGCTAGGGCCGACTCCGAGGTGTCGGATGGACACCGAAACGGCCACGCGGTGGGGACAACGCCGTGCTTCTAGAGGTGTATGGAGAAACTAAAACTTCTCGATCTTTTCAGCGGCATTGGCGGCTTCAGTCTCGGGCTTGAAGCATCCGGTTATTTTGAGCCGGTTGCCTTCTGCGAAATCGACACTTTCCCGCAAAGCGTTCTGGCGCGGCGGTTTGTTGGAGTACCAATCTATGGAGACATTCGAGCCCTCACCGCCGAGCGCCTTCGGGCAGACGGCATTATGGTCGACGCCATCTGTGGCGGCTTCCCGTGCCAAGACATCTCGGTCGTGGTGCTTGATCCGTTTGGGGGTTCCGGCACAACGGCATTGGCGGCAGAGACGACGGAACGAAAATGGATTCTAATCGAGCGCGACGAAGAATATGCAGAGAAGGCCATGGCGCGAATTCGCGATCATGTTTTGGGCGAAAGTCATCCAGCGCCAGCTAAGAAGAAGCGCACGCCAGCAGCGCTGCCGAAACCAACGCACGAGATCGCGCAGGTCAGCCTTTTTTAGAAACGTGATCTAAAGCGCGGGTATTAGGAACTCGCCTGGCTCATAAACTTTGTATTTGAATCGAGCTTCATCTCGATCATCGCCGGCATTGTAATATAGGACGCCGGTGAGAAGCGCCTGAACGAAATATCCGTCGCTCATCTCCACGAGAACGCGGTCCCCTATCGTCAGGTGTCCAGAGTCGCGAAGTGGTCTGGCGGTTCGGACATCAATCAACTCACTGCGTTTTGCCGCAGAGGTTGCAATTGTTGACATCTTTTTGGCCCCGCTTTCCGGATAAACCCAAACTCCGGTGCCGCCTGATTTGCTAATCATAATTTGATAGTTCTTGCCGGCAGAATTGATCGGCAAAGAATTCTTTACGGCATCCATCTGGACTGTCACCGACTCGCCCTCGGCGCCAACGCAACCTTCCTCAAGTATTCGGCGATAATCTGCAGCAGTATGCTGTAGTTCTGGCGTACCGGCATGGCTTGGTTTCTGTGGCGCTCGCGAAACGATGCGGACTCCAATTGCTAGGCAAATAATTAGAAATCCTGTGCCGACGAAGAAAAATAGGAGCCAACCCAAGGGCGTCAGCGCATCTCGCGTGTCATGAGACGCGGCTAGCCAGGTTGCAGCGGCGCCGATGATCGCGACGCCAAGGCTATAGAGCCCATAGGCGTCTCCGATCCGGCCAATCCATTGCCAGTGCTTCTCGGAAAGCATCCAATCCCCTTAGATCCGCCTTCAGTGATCAGCCATCCAAAACGCAGGCTCGTGGCAAAAAGGGCGCCCAGCGAACGAGACGCCCTCCACTTAGAACAACCGCAACATGCAGCTACCATCGAAGCAATTACAGGGTGCAACAGGCACCCGGCGCCGAGACGGTAGCATGCACCGTTTGGCTGGCTGGCTTCGAGCTGGATGAACACAAGCATGCGCCCCTCCTCTCTAGCGCGACCTTTCCGTGCCGATAATCAAGCGCGCATGAGGCCAGCGGTTCGGGGATTTTTTCCGTGAAAGCCCGGCGGGGTTCCCCCTCACGCTTCGGCTTAAGTCGAGAGGTAGGGCGCGGGAACATCGGGTTCAATGGCCACCAGGACTTGTCCCCAACCGAGCCAACGGATCGCCTCAACGGAGCAATCCACCATGTCTTCCCCATACTAGTTTTATTTCCGGCTGTTACGGCGCCAAGCATAAATTCCAGCATAAATCAGGCATAAAATTACGGGGTTTCGGCGCCATCTGGCGCGACAAAGAAAACCACCGAAAATCCTAATGATTTCGGAGGTTTATATGGACTGATTTGAACTGTTTTGGATGGGGGTATGGTGGAGAGGGCTGGATTCGAACCAGCGTAGGCGAAGCCAACGGATTTACAGTCCGTCCCCTTTAGCCACTCGGGCACCTCTCCCCGAAGCCGCGTGCCGCGGCCCAGAAATGAAAGCGCCCTGCCAAACGGGGCAGGGCCTTTCGTCGGGTTATCTTCACGACGGCCGCTCCTGTCAATCGGAAAAGCGCCGATGTGCTCTTGCGCCCCCAACCACGGCCGGGCAAAGAACAGTATTTCCCGAGGCGGAAAGAAACGCACCGCCTATAGAGTTGAGGCCAAGCCCTGCAGAAACCACGTTTTAACAAGCCGTGGCGCGACAAGAAGCGCCCCAGTGGGTTTGCCTCGCGCGGACCAAATGCGCCATTTCGCGGCAAATCCCAGCGCACCGATGACCGTACCGGCGACGAAGACTTGCCCATACGCCTCTTTGGCCTCCACGCCGTCGAGGCGGCCCTCAAGAATCCCAATCGTCGCATCCTGCGCCTGCTGTTGACGGAAAACGCCGAGCGCCGGATCCGGGAAGCCATTGGCGAAATCAAACCGCCGGTCGAACACGTCAGCCCGCGCGACCTGGACAAGCTCCTTGGCGCCGACACCGTCCATCAGGGCGCCGCACTGGAAACGGAGCCCCTGCCCGAGCCTGATTGGCGTGATTTGGCTGCCTCAGCTAACGGACGCCCGCTCATTGTCCTGGACCAGGTCACCGATCCGCACAATGTCGGAGCCATCCTGAGGTCGTCGGCCGTCTTCGGCGCCAGCGGTCTCGTTATGACGCGCCGTCATAGCCCGCCGCTAAATGGCGTGCTCGCAAAGTCGGCTTCCGGTGCGCTAGAACTCATTCCCGTGGCGCTCGTCGCCAACCTCGCCCGAGCGCTCGATGAGCTTAAAGAGGCCGGCTTTACCATCGTCGGGCTCGACGGCCAGGGTGAGCAGACCATTGAAGCTCTTGATTGGTCGAAGCCCACCGCGCTCGTCATGGGATCTGAAGGCAAAGGCTTACGCGAGTTGACACGCAAGACCTGCGATTGCGTGGCGCGCATCACGACAGACGACGCGCTCGCGAGCCTCAACGTCTCCAATGCCGCCGCCATCGCGCTTCATACGGCGCTCCTCGCCCGAAAGCGGGTCTGACAAAAGCAAAGCCCGGAACAGGTGTTCCGGGCGCCGCAAACTGTCTTCGTGACGAAACAGCAGACGTTGCTCACCAATCTCCGCGACGATGGCCGCCATAATGCCGGCGATGCCATTCAACGTGATAGTACCGGCGGTTCGGCGCGCCCCACGCAGCGTAATAGGGCGGCAGCTGCAGTCGGGAACGGCGGATGATGGGTCGACCCCACTCACCTGAGTTGTAGTAGGGATAATAACCACGCGGCGAATAGAAGTATGAATAGTACTCCTCAAGCGCGTCGTTCCGATAATAAGGGCGGTCGCGGAGGTCCGGGCTATTGAAAAGATCGAACGCCGACGCCGGCTGCGCAGCCGCAACCCCGGCCGTTGCGATTACGGCGAGCGCCATGAAAGACCTAAAGCGCATTGGCAGAACTCCTGCGTGGTTCCAGTCAGAGCGGAACGATGCCCTGCAAAGGTTCGAGAATCATTGCCAGAGCTTATCTTAAGATCCCTTACGGGGCATCTTGCGATCGTCGCCCGGTATCAAAATCTTCCGAGCCGTTACATCTCTGCCAAAGTGCATGAGTACGGACACGTGCAGAAATGGCGGCGGTGTGCTCGCCGCTTCAAATCTGACGGCTCAATACCCTCCAAGTCATAACAAATACCTGCCCCCCACGGAACTTAAATGCCCTTTACGCGTTCAGCTATGTCTTTGGGAAACACAATACAAACGGAGATTGTCTTGCGCCTTAAAACCATCGCGCTGGTCGCAGCGTTTACTGTAGGCTTGGCCTCGGCTGCATCAGCGATGACCGTCACGAAGCCCTCGGGCTTCGCGCCGCTCCCGAACCTGCAACAGGTCGATTACAAGAAAAATAAACATCACTACGACCGTAGAAAATACCGGGCCGGCCACCGCTATGACAGGGCGCCCTCCAACTGGCATCGTTACAAAAAGCGTCCGGGTGATTGGCAGCGTCGTGGCTGCATCATCGTTGGCCCGATCTGGTGGTGCCCCTGACGCTCCACGGAGCGCGGACTAAACCGCTAAGAGATGCGATTGGGAGTGGAGATAATCTCCGCTCCTTTTTTTTATGCTTTCAGGCCACGCCCCTCAGTTTCGCGCGGGCAACCTCTCTCGATTGCGGATTTTCGCGCTAAATCCGCTTCTTATATCCGTCGCGGCCGCTTGCGCATGAGTGCGCCAGCCGCGGCTGCGCGCATTCCTAAATCATTCGCGCGGTCAGGTGATCAAAAATCAATTGATCTGCAGGACCGCCAGCGGAGGATGTCGAGCATCACCGCGCCGATTTTGAGGACGCACGTACATAATCCGGGCCGCCGGTCGCTCCGCCTTCAGTTTGAGCGCCGCTACAAGGGCATCGTCCCCCTCGACGACGACATGCCCAACCTGCCCGTCGTACTTAAAGCCGACTGTGAACTGCATGTGATCGCCTCCTCTACTTTTGAAAGCCTAGCACGTAAGCGGAGAAGTCGCATCGTCGACTTGCACCCAGCACCCAACCTCCTGTATCAAGCGCCTTCGCTCGGCCTCGTCCGACCTGACAAATGCGTGACAAAATCGAGCGTTGAAGTTTCGCTCGGATCTAAATTATTGATTTTCAAACGGTCCGCCGGCTTAGCACAGTGGTAGTGCACCTGATTTGTAATCAGGGGGTCGTAGGTTCAAATCCTACAGCCGGCACCAATGTTTTCCGATACTTAGCCCGCTTCCGATTGTCATTCTGACTTTCTAACAGCGGCGCCATTCTGACTTTTGTAGCCGGATTGTTCACTCGTTTTACTTGTTTTCGGATTATAGACGGTGCTAACCGACACGCACCCGCTCCTCGGCGCGCAGCACGATTAGGTCTGATGAAGTTTCGAATTCTGATGGCCGGTCTGTCGCTGTTGGTTCTCATTGCTGTTGCAGCGTATTGGCTTGCCAAGGCTCACGAACAGCCCTCTGATCCCCACCGTATTCAGATCCAACGTGACAATTTGAGAATCGGCTAAGCCTGCCGACCAATACAGTCGTCAATCTGATTTTCCGCCATCGACGCCCTTCTGACTTGCATCGCCATTGCGTTCTCTATTCTGTCTGCTTTCGATCCACGCACGACGTCGACGCGCAGCCTGCGGTGTCTTGTGCCCGCTGAGCGCCATCACCCCTGCTCGGTCAGATCAACGTCGCCGGGTTCAGCGCCCCCCACCGTGGCCTACTCTCGACCGCTATCATCAGCTTTTTCATTTAGGACGGTCTTCGCTCCGGCTTTCCTGTTCCCGGACAGCCCAATAAACACTTCCGAGCGCAATCGTCGCCGCAGAGAGGGAGAGAAGCAGCATGGCATCCGCTTCTGCGACCTCGATCACGATAAATTTGCGGAGGACGGCGAGGAGCGCGATCAAGACAACGGCGCGTACCTGCACGATACTAAGCCCACGCTCGAGGATGCCGAGAATGGTGTGATTGAACTCCAATGCTATCAGGACAATCATAATCATGCCGAAGAGCGACTGGAAAATCTTCGGACGCGCAGGGTCAATCACTCCTTCAGCAATGAGGATACAAACAGAGCGAAGCAGATTGACCATAGCCGCCAGAATGACCACCGATATGAGCAGGCCCAAAATAACAACGATGACCTGCTCGAACCGCTGATAAAGGTCCAGGCGCCTCCAGTTCTGCCGGGTATCGTCGAACATCGCCATCACCTTAAGACCATTCTGGATCGAGGACGACCATCGCGCTCGTACTCCGAGCGGCAGGAAATCTTCCGGCGGGGAAGCTGGACTCCACTCGCGCTTGCGCGGACGTTTTCGTGCGCAGCATATTTTCTAAGTCGGCCACGACGCGGGCCGCAGCGCCTCTCTGGACCACAGGCCTTTGCAGTTCATGGGGCGCGTCCGCCAAAAGATAAGGCACCTCCATCATATTCAGTTCAGCGCAAAGATCGAACGCTTCATTGTGCAAGCCTTTGTCGATAACCGCGACATCAATATCCTCCTGTTCAATAATGGAAAATGCGGAGATGACATTGGTAGCGGTGATCACTTTGGCGCTGCGATCACGCAGCGTTTTTTCCAGCGCACAAGGTGCAAGAAGCGAACCTTTGACGATGAGTACTCGCTTTCCCGAAAGCATTGCTTGCATGATCCCCTCTCGTGCTAATCAGTCCGATGAAGCTTTGGAGACGATCGGGCGTCCAAAATCACGCCCACGTCCCCTGCCCCGCCAGCGGCGACGCCAATAACTCTCAAACAGACGCGCCGGGCGGACGACGTGGTAGTCGAGGCCGCGGGCCTCGGCGAAAGCGATTGCCGCTCTCAGCGATCTGAAGAATCTGCAGCTTCCAGGAATGCCTAAGCCGATGAGCCAAGCGCTATTGCGCTCAATCTCGAGGCCCCATCCCTTTCCCATCGGAAAGATCCGACACGAGGGACGGCCCGAAAGCCGTCCCTGTCGAGCGGAGATGCCGGCGCCATGTCCTGTCGCCACCGGCATCACGCTCTCAACGGCCGCAACTGAACGGCCGGAGAATGCAACCACGCTCATCCCTGCCTCTCAGTGGATGATCTACGCGGCTTTCTTCTCGATGCGCGCCGGCGCGTCGGAACCATTTCCAATCGTGATCGGGATGGACCGAGGCTTCATCGCCTCCGGCAGTTCGCGTTTCAAGGAAATGACCAGCAGCCCATTGTCGAGCTCCGCGCCTGTAACCTCGACGTAATCCGCGAGATCGAATTCGCGGACGAACTGCCGGGCGGCAAGACCTCGGTAAAGGTAAATTTTCTGATCGTCGTTCTCGGCTCTGCCTTTGATCGTTAGGCGATTTTCAGCCTGGACGATCTCAAGATCATCCGCAGAAAAGCCAGACACCGCCATTACGATGCGAAATTCGTCGGCCCCGGCTTTTTCAATGTTGTACGGGGGATATCCATCGCCCTGGCGCTGTAACGCCTGGGCCAGAAGATCGGGAATTTGCTCGAACCCGATGCTCGAACGAAACATCGGCGTGAAGTCGAATGTCGCCATAGCTATCCTCCTTCCAGAAGCGACAACCAGAGCAAGGGACGGCCACATCAGGGCCGTCCGAGCGGCGATTTAATTTCGTCGATTGGATCGTTCAAGAGGATAGATAGGAAAATTTTCGAGACTTAGATTGGATGTGCGACCAAGGCGAACCCAACGTTTTGGCCTGCGGCGGAACATTCCTAAGGCCAATCGAATTTAAGTGCGGAGTGATTTCAATGATCTCACCGGATCTTCATTGCGGATGAGAGAAGGGACAATGTCGATCTCTACCGGAAAATTCTTCAAGACGTTGATTTGCGTACTGTCGCTCTGTTTCTTGCAGGTTTCTTTCGGAAGGGCCGCCGAGACAGCAAGCTTGGATGGTCGCTATTTTATGGTGGTGTGGGCCTATCAGGGGCCGGACGATGATCTAGTACATGCCCATACATTCATCAGCTTCTATCGCGGAAATGACTTGGCGAAGGGCGTGGTCAGCCCGCTGACAATAAGCTGGCTACCCGCCACGAAAAAAGTACAGCCGTTTGGATCTGAGCGAGGCCATAACTTTTCACTTTCCGAAACTTTGCAAATGGCCTGTCACGCCGGCCGACGCGTAAAGTCCTGGGGACCCTACGAGATCACGGCGGAATTATTCGAGAGAGCAAAGATGCGTCTTGCCCTCTTGCAGTCAGGCCGCGTCAGTTATTCGATGATCAACTCGCTTCCGAGATCGATGAACTGTATCACCGCGGCAGGAGACATCACGTCGATGCCGCTTAATACGGGAATTTTGTGGGGCATCGCAGCGAGCGCAAAAGTCGTCAAGCACCTGTCGCCCTATATCGTGAGGACAGAGGACGACCTGAAAGACCTTATTGCGAGATCCAAATCCGAGGCCTGCCCCGGACGGGCAACGGAACTAAGCCATGGGACGATTAATAAATCGATCCCCCAGAGTATCGCCGCAGCACTTGGGCATTGAGCATAACAGCTTGGAGGTAAGAGAGATGGCGACCCGCTCTTTGAGCAAACGAAATTCGACAACAGAGCCCGCGCCGAAGTTCGCATCATTCGATGAATTCTGGCCATATTATCTCAAGGCGCATTCCAAGCCTGAGACGCGCGCGATGCATATGATAGGAACGACGCTCGGTCTTCTTGGCGTTGCCGGATGGCTAAAAACCGGCCGAGGTCGATACCTGGCCGCAGGCATAACTGGTTCATACGCCAGTGCCTGGGCAGGCCACTTCGCCTTTGAGCGAAACAACCCCGCCGCTTTTGAAAATCCACTTTGGTCGCTGGAGGCAGATTTGAAGATGTACGGACTCTGGCTGACTGGCGGCTTGGAAGCAGAGATCAGGCGCGTCGCAGGCGGTAAAGAAAGATCTCCTAGCCAATAGCGCATCGCAGATTTCGAAGAGGATCCGGCGCGCACCATCACACGCAACCAAAAGCGACCCACCGACGTTCATGCTCTGCAGCATCGAACGAAAGCTCAAGCATGGATAGTGGTACTCCCCTTCCGGGAAGCGTGCTTGTCGATCTTTACATAAGACTTCGAGATGAGATCGACGGTGGCGAACGGAATCTCGATCCAAACCATAAGCAGCGGGCGAGAATTGTGATGACAATCCTCGCCGCCTCGGAGTCTGTTTTCGACATGGTCGCTCTTGAGGAACGCGTCCGCGCCTCGCTTGCCGACACGCTCAAGCCTCGGCCCTTGGCGGCATAGGTCGCATTACGACCCAGCCGTTCAAACGCGTCCCGAAGGCCTGCGAAAGTCGCTTGCCGGTCCTAGTATTTCTTGCAATCCAACCAGCCGAACATGCGACGGCCAAACGCCTCCGTGCGATACGCAACGCGCTTAACCATCGTCGTCGTTCCGTCGACCGCAGAGTTGAATTCGGATTTCATGTGCTTGTAACCGAGGCAATGAGCTTCTGAGACTGCAGGCAGCGAGACGAGCGCTGCAGCTCCCATTGCGGCGGCGAATAAGGTACGCTTCGACATGCGGGAACTCCTGTTTGCCTTCAACGATAGGTCGAATCTACGCCGAAAAATCAGGACAACACGTGACAACTGAGCGCTTGGTTAGCGCCGCGTGAAATCATCTCATCCGCCACAGGCGTTAATCTCGCGCCGGCCACAACGTTCGCGAAAGCACGGTGGGAACTTTGCATTCCTGGCGTTCGTTGGCGGAAAAAGCCGCGCGGATAAAAGCTATGAAGTGGCCGATCATCATTCTGTCGATCATCATAATCGCTGGGGCCATTTGGTATTGGCAGCGCCTTGATCTTTCGACGGTGGATGCGGCCAAACCCGCACCCTCAGGAACTAATCAATCATCACCGCCAAAGGCAGCGCCTGAGCCATATCCGATCAGCCCGACACCACCTCCACCCGACGCAACGGTCAACAAGAAGACGCCGTGACGTTCCCCGTCTCGCAGCGGAACAACCGTTTTCCACTCGGCGTTGCTCCTAGTATGGACGACATGCGCGTACTCATCGTTATCGTGGCGATATTTGCCGGCATTGCCTTCGATATCGCATTCAATAACGCGGCGGCTCTCAGCTGGATCGGCGCGCAGCTCGGACTGAATTAAGCCGCCAAAAAGCCGTCCGAAACGCATCCGGACGGCTTTGTCGATTTTACAGTGAAATCAAATGGCGAGCTTGCCGGCCTTTGCCGCCGAATAGCGATCACCGACGGCTTTCCAATTTACGACGTTCCACCACGCTTTCAGATATTCAGGGCGCCTGTTCTGATATTTGAGATAATACGCGTGCTCCCAAACGTCATTTCCCAACAACACGCGGCCGCCGTCCATGAGTGGCGTGTCCTGGTTCGGCTTGGCGACAAGCGCGAGTTTTCCATCCTTGTCGACGGTGACGAAAACCCAACCCGATCCGAAAACTTTTCCGCCTGCTGCATTGAACTGCTGCTGTAGCTTATCGAGCCCGCCGAAATCCCTGTCGATGGCCGCTTTCACCTCACCATCCGGCCCAGCGCCCCCGGGCGGCCCCATGATCTCCCAGAACATGCTGTGATTGGCGTGACCGCCACCGTTATTGCGAACGGTCATGCGAATGTCTTCCGGCACGTCGCTGAGCTTGACGAGCAGCTCTTCCAGCGGAAGCGATGCGAGCTGTGAATGATCCTTCAGCGCCGCATTCAGATTCTTGACGTAGGCCGCATGATGCTTGTCGTGATGCAGCTCCATGGTTTGCGCGTCGATATTCGGTTCCAACGCTCCGAATGCGTAAGGAAGCGGCGGAAGCTTGTACGGCCAACCGGCCCCGGTCGTTTCGGCGAAAGCTTTGACTGTCGCAGAGGAAGAAACTGCCGCAACAACGGAAACGGCGCGCGCCGCCTTGAGAAACGATCGTCGGTCGAGGTTCGTCATGGGAAAAACTCCTTGGCTGATGTCGCTTCGAGGGCATCGCAAGGAGATGTAGAGCCGGATTACAAAATCTCCAGTCAGAAGATCGACAAAACGGCGCAGGTTGGCGCTTAGCGGCCGGCTATTGTCGTTCAATAGCCACAAAAAATGGCAGCCGCCTGTAAAAGCGACTGCCATCCGCGATTTCGGCCCCGCTTCGGATCATGAAGATGCAAGAGACTTGCCTCTCCGTGGATCGGGATCGTTTGCTATTTCTGCGCCAACGGCGAGGCGAGCGAATGCCAGAACGCGGCAAGGTTATCGATATCGGCATCGCTCAGAGGCTTTGCCATTTCCGCCATCGTCGGATTGGTGCGCTCTGTGCCGCCTCGATACGCCTTTAGCGCCGAGACGATATAGTCGTTGTCCTGTCCGGCGAGACTTGGAATGCCCGGGATCTGGCTGATGCCATTTTCACCATGACACGCCATGCAGACTTCAGCCCGCTTTCGGCCGGCGGCCAGATCGGCAGCCTGTGCGTATGAAGCCGTTTGAACGATCGCGCATGCAGCCACGATATAGCTGACTACGGCGCGCTGTTTGATCAACGCCATTGTATCCTCCGATCCTAAGCGAGAAACGCGTTGCGAAGCCAGATCGCGACGCCATAAACGAAAAACACGCCAATCCACACAACGAGGACAGCGACGGCCGCCGAGCCAAGCCGATCAACCCGCGCTTCTGCGGTATAGACGCCCTCAACCCGGCCTGCACGGTAGAGCAATGTCAGGTAGTACCCGCCCACCAAGCTGCCGATGCCAAGGATCGTCGAGAAGAAGAGGATCGTTGACGGCCAGTCTGCGTGCACCGTGTAAGTGTCGGCGTTGTAGCCGAACGGCTTCAGGTACGCGACGCGAATGACCTCACGCCAAATCGCGAGCAGAGCGACCATCACGAGGCCGAGACTGAGCATGGTGTAGCCATGAAGCCGCGGATGCCGTTGCGAGGCGAGCCAAGCCAGGATGACGAGACCGGCCGGGATCAACCATCCGAGCGGCTGTGACCGCAGACCGGTCGAAGCCGGGAGGTCAAATTGCCACCAGACGGCAAGAAGCGCCGAAATGATCGCACCGCGCGCCGCGATCTTACGCCCGAGGTCGCGAGCGAACTCGAGGTATTCCCGCGTCTTATCGCGACGCACCGTGAGATATTCGCTGTAGGCGAGCAGGAAGAGACCGACGGCAGGCGCCGACAGGCTCATGATGAAGAGATAGCGCGCCCACTCGATTGCGTGCAGCTTCGTGCCGCTTGTATCAACGACGCCACCCGGCGCGTACCACGACATCCACTCACCGGGCAGGATGGCCTGATAAGCCAGGACGTGCATGATCAAGCCATCGAGCGCGAAAATCGCCAAGCTCATCACAGCATAGAAGCCTACGTATTGCTTTGCGCCGTCGTGGTTCGCCTCATAAAAAACGAACCAAAGACAATAGCCGACGATCAGCGTGAAGATGAACCCGATCACCCAGGCCGCCGAGAGCACGTTGGACGTGTACCACTGCGGATCATAGATGACCTGGGTGAAGAGCAACGGCGAAACGCCGAGCACGATCAGCAGCGAAACGCTGACCTTTGCGACCTTCGTCATCGCCAGCGATAGCTGCTCCCAGAAGGGACCGGTTGCCCGCCTGAAAAACGCATATACGGCGAGCACACCGGTGCCCATCGTCAACATCACGAACGCGATGTGAAACACCCACGTCGCAACGGCAAGAATTTGAAACACGACGGGTGTCGCAGGCACGCCTGCCGGATCCCTCATCGTGTTTATGACTGTGCCGACATCCATGTCTGCTATTCCTTCTTAGTCTCGGGATTAGGCGCGGCGGCTGCAATTGGCGTCGTGTCCTCCTTCAAGGGACCGGCCTTTGCATCCACAGTGGCGATGTAATGCGCGATCGCTCCGATCTCGTCGTCGGGAAGATCGATGCGCGGCATGTAAGGAATGCTGCCGTGCCGTAGCGGTCCCTTGAGGAACGCTGCGATCATGTCTTCATCCGTCGAGCGATGGAATATGTCGGGTAAGCTGCGAAGCGGCGCACCCGGATCGAGCGAATGACAATTCGAGCACGCAATCTTGGTCAGCAGTTCGCCGACCTCTAGCTTGTTACTGTCGGTAATTTTTCGCAACCGGTCCGGAATGAACGGATGGACTTTCAAGAAGCCCTTTTCCGCGATGGTATCCACTTCGCCGACGATGCCCTTGCCCGGAACATCGCGGGAGATCACCTGGTCGCCATAGATGTACTGCCCGGCCACGTAGGGCTTGCGCATGCTTTCACGCATGCGTTCCTCCGGCCAGACGCCGACAATGGCGATGAACAGGAATAGCGGTACCGCCACCCAAAGCCGAACCATCTGCGGCCAAAGCATCGCCGAGATGAGATAAACGGCCGTGACTGCCGCAACCCCGATCATGGCGTGGGCATAGACCGGCAGAAGATGCGCCTGCAGCATGACGTGCGCATTGTTCGGTAGCGTCTGCAGATAGTAGAGGAACATGACGACGGAGAAGAGGCCGCCGACGAGGCCCACGGGCGCAATCAGGCGAACGACGCTCGCGCGGAGCGCCTTATCCTTGACACCTGGGACAACCATCAGGCCGACGATAGCTGCCATGACCAGCATCGAACCCGTTCGCACGCCAAGGTGCGCGAAGAAGTTGATGTTGTAGAAGGCGTCGTTCGTCGAACCCGTCTGATACCAAGTATCGCTTCCCGGCCACATCATGAACGACAGGATGCCGACGATCAGCAGCATCGTCCCCCAGGACGCCAGCGCAAACGACCACGTCAGTTTGAGATGCGAGATCGGATCAATCTTGCCCACAAGGTAGACCAGCGCGTATGCCCCGATGACCTCGACCGTGAAGAAGACCCACTCCGCTGCCCAGACCCAGACGAAGTTATGAATGAGGCCACTGACCCCGCGAGGGCTCGCGACTGTGATCGCGTACCAGATGCCCGGCCCCGTGATCGACCCGATGATGTAGGAGAAGACCAGAAGAAACAGACCGTAACGCTTGATGAAGTCGAGCAATTGCGGCTGCTTGTCCCGATAGGCTTTCGTCTCTAGCAGCGCGAACAAAAATGCTGCGCCGACGGAAGTGTGGGAGGCAACGACGTGAATGACGCCGATGATCCCCATGACCCATGCCGTGCCGATGTAGGGCACGTAAAAGGTCGGATACATGCCAAGCATGCTGTCCATGAGGGTTTCCTGAATCCTTAAGCTAGTGATTGTTGAGCGCTCGCGTACGAGCCACGTCGATGGCTAGGACTGCGAAGACGCTTCCCTGTGATTAATGGTGCTTCAAATCATCGGCGGTCCTCGCGCGCCCAACGCTGCGAAGCGCTGCGCTGGCTCGCGAAATGCGACATTCGCAATCGCCAGACGTTCGCCGGCGCTTCTGGCCGGCACGAGATCTCTCGCGCCCGGCGGCTGCAGCCCAGAGAGCTTGGCGAGACAGCACAGCCCGCAAGCATCGCCGTACGCGCCGACATGCCCGTCCCTGTTCGCTGGCGAGCAGATTGGCGGTAGCGATCCGTCGGGCAATGCGTACGCGCTTGCATCAATGGGTGGCCGCACGGGATGCGGCTTGGAAATGCTGACCGAGAACACGCACGCCAGCGCATACAGCGCCAACAACACGCTTCTGGCCGTCCGTGTCTCCACGCGGCGCCCGATGTCTCCGAACGTCATGGCGCGTACGGCCCTTTGGTAAAGAGTGACCAGCCAAAGGCCATTTCGGTGCTAAGCGGAACGGAATAGCGCCGCAGGCTCTGCCACAACACATCGGCAAAGCTTGCCCGCTCCGCTGGCGAGAGATCGCGCGCAATCTCCTCGCGCTTTCCTCGAACGGAAAAGGCGAGACGACGGCAACCAAAGTCAGGATCATCGGAACGGATAAGCTTCAGGCCATAACACGCAAGCCGAAGCTCGCGGACGGATTTTCCGAAGGCAAAACGGCGAATGTTGACGGCGCCATCTTCAACGACGATTTCCTCCCGCCGCTCCTGCTGGCAAAGCCGAAAGGCGTGGATGGCAAACACCATTCCCAATAAATCGATGACGGAAAACATCGTAACCGGCCAGTAACCTCGCATGAGAAACGGCGCCTGAAAAATAGCGACCGCTCCGCTAAGCGCGCCGTAGAGCATATAAGCCCCGCGATCGCTTAGACTCTGATTTGGAACAACAACAAACGATACGCGCTCCCGCGCGCAGCCCCTCTGTGACTGCGCATGCGCTGTTGCACATGGCGAAGACATGACAGCCTCACAAATGCTGAATCCGATGCGACGCAGCTTTGCAGAGTTGAACTCCACGCCGCCGCGGCCTTAGCAATTAGACATCAGGATAAGGAGGCGCCCGCGAACGGAAGTTCGGCGGCCAATCGGCGCCGACATCGGCGCGATAGCCATCAGGCCACGCCTCAACGACAAAGCGTTGAGCGACGGATAGCTGCCTGTCGTGCTCGGTGATGAGTCCCGGCGCAGCCGACAACAGACATGCCGCACACGCCGAGCAGGCATGCTTACCGCCCGGCACGCCCTTGCCTCCTCCGCAAATGAAAGGAAGCGAGCCATCGGGCAACGCATACGCGGCGAGGTCGACATTTGACGCGGGCGTGATCGGTTTATGCGCAAAGCCAAACGTCGCCGCTGCGAGCACATAGAGTGCAAACAGCAATCCGCGCGTCAAGTCATTGCGACGAAGCCAGCCCATGACGTCGACGTTCACAACCCGGTGAGGTCTAAGTCAAGCGCTCAAACGTCGCGACTGCACCGTCAATTTGATCGATTTTGCGAATGAAAACAAACCCGAGAGCGCAACTCGGAATTTGCGAGATCGAAAAGCTAGACTACGACAATTGGTCGGACAGCAACGAGCCGACATCGCCGCTGTCCGATCGCAAACTTGCCAAGTCACGAAAACTGACACACGTCAGTATCACTGCGCGTGCTCGTGCTTCATATCAGTGTCGTCCATCTTCATCGTGCCGTCCATTTTCATGGCACCGTGATCTCCGTCACCACTCGTCATTGCGCCGATCGATTCCACTTTGTAGGTCACATCGATCGTGCCAGCCTTTTTAAAGGTTAGAGACCCCTTGATGTTGGGTCCCTGCGCAATCGGCGTCTTCAGTCCCGTAAACATGAGATGATAGCCACCAGGACTGAACTTGACTGTCTCGCCGGGCTTGATCTCCAGACCATCCTTCAGCTGACGCATCAGCATCTTGTCGCCGTCCATCTTCATCTCGTGAATTTCGACGTTGCCTGCGCCTTCGAACGTCCCGCCCATCATCGTGTCGGGTTCTTTGCCGGTGTTGGTGATCGTCAGATAACCGACGCCCACCGCGGCGCCTGGTGCCGTCGCACGCGTCCACGGATGCTTGATCGCAATGCCGTCCTTTTCGAACTTGTGCGCCATTCCGGGCGTGCTGCACGCAACCACAAGCGCCAACGCCATCATCAACCGTTTCATGAGTTCTCCAATGCGAATGCTAAATGTTTGAGTTTGGAACGCGCTGTATCCGCCAGACCCTTATGGGCAGCGATACGAGACCGGCACCCTTTGGCGACAGTCTTGCGCGCGTAGAGCTTGATGTCTGCTGAACGCTCGGACGCTCAGGCACGCAGCGATGGCGGACCGCGATTGAGAAGCCGGTCGGGCCGGCGGTCGAGAACGTGCGCCTCTGCCGTCTCCGAGACGACGCGCATGGATGTGGCGCGCAGAGGAACATTGAGACCTGGATCGCTTAAAACGCCGAAGTGTAGCGCCGCCAAGCCTGAGCAAATGGGGCAATGCTTCCGTGGGACCGACTTACCGTCATCGGACCAGGGAGCCGTCCTGGTTCCACTCTGGCCGCAAATGACGACCCCGCCGCCGTTGGCTCGCATCGACGTCAGCGCGACAGATGTGATGTGGACCGCTAGAACCCACGCGTTCAAAGCAGCGCCCAGGATGGCAAGGGCGCCGACGAGCATTCGAAACCGCTGGATACGTCGTATCGTCATGCCGCTACTAGCAGCATTTGCGCACCGATTAATCAATGCCTGGAATGCGCCGAGCCGAAAAACCGGACGCATCCGCCTTCGATCACTGCGCGCTCGGAGCTGACCGACGGCCGCCGCGAGCCATCGCCAAGCCGCCGGCCGATGCCCCAAAGATAAAACAGCCGAGCAGGATTCCGAGCGGATTGAAGGTCATATCGGCCCACATCGGCATGATGATCTGCGCGGTGTTAAAAGGCTCAAAGCTGTTGCTGCAAATTTCGAGCGCAGTCGCATCTTCCAGCATCGCGAGATTGATCTGGTCAGCCAGCGCGTCGGCCTTCGCGCGCGTGTCGTCCGCTCGCTGAAGCCGCTCCAAAAGCAACTTGGTCGCGGCAAGATATGCGTGCGAGCATTCGTTGAACGGGCTGGCCTCGTCGGAAATGCTTCCCGGCACCAAGCCCCAGAGACAGTACGCCAGCTGCAGGTTAACGAAATTCTGGAGCGTTCGAGCTTCGAGGCTTGGACGGACTTGGCGGTTCGCAAGGCTCATGATTGCCGATTGATACCGCGTCAGCACGTGCAACTGTCCGTGCGTAAGATTCGGGATCGAGATACCAGAAGTTTTGTCCGTGCTCTTGCGGGGATGGTGCGCCTCGGCCGGGCAAGTGGCCGCGAGTATCAGACCGACGGTAGCCAGAAAGACGGATAATCCCGCAGCCCACGATCCCGCATACCACGGCGCTTTCGGGAGCGCGTGCGTGCTAACAGTGCAACTGGTCTGAACCACGGCCGATTCCACCTCGCTTGCCACCAGCCGATAGCAACACGCGATGGCAAGAAATGCAACGCGGCCAATTTGTTAACGGTGGATCAAGCCTTTACGCTCACTGCGGCTCAGTGGATTGCGCAAGCGCGAGCAAGCGGCGAATATAGTCTTCGACGGCCTGTGGCTCATACGGCTTTTTCAGATGCGGCCCCTCTTCGCAAAGCTTTCCGGCCGCAGCGGATGCGCTCTTGGGAGAACCTGCCATTACGATTTTGGTCTGATGACGGTTGCTCCGCACCCACCGGGTCAGCGCGAACCCATCGAGCGCCCCTGAAACATCGACGGCACTGAAAATTACGTCAACCCGAATGTGACTGCGATCAAGCACAAGCAGTGCTTCATCGCTCGTCGACGCCTCAATGACGCGATACCCGCACTCACGAAGGTATCCCGCAATCGCCATCCGCACGAGCACGGCACCTTCAACGACAAGGACCGTCGCGAGAGTTTTCTGTTTGGTCGCTTGTTCAATCACTCCCCTCTAACGACCGTGGGAATGGCCCTGTTCCGTCTCGGGAAGCAACTTTCGGACGCATTGGATCAACTCGACGAAACGCACCGGTTTCGTAAAACAGGCATCGAATTCGACCGGACTTCCAGCACGAATTTCCGTGGAAATGAGAACGATTTTGATCGAAGGGAACTGACTGCGTGTCCAGTTGGCCAGCGCTATACCATCGACATTTCCGGGCATGCGAATATCGGTCAACAGCAAGCCGATGTCGTCGACGCTCGACAACAGCGTTATCGCCTCGTCCCCGGTCGCGGCCTCGATAACATTGTATCCGGAATCCCGAAGCTCCTCCGCCAGATGCAGCCGGATAAGAACTTCGTCTTCCACGACCAATATCGAACGCTGTGCCAGGACCTGGCCCTTTCCTGCGGGCGCCGGTTCGATTTTGCGTCTCCCTTCCCCCATACGACCTTAAATGGCCCAGAACCGCATTGGTTCCCGATCCAGGCCACCGGTTTCCGATTATACGTCGCGCTCCGAAGACGCAAGGCCACGCCACCTCCATCGTTCAATGGCGGCAGCAAAGACGGGGGACATCGGCAATGCAACAAATCTCTGCCTGACGATCAGACGAGTTCGTGCACACTGAAACGATTGGCTTCATCGGTCCAGACACGTTCTGCGTGCCACCCTGCACGCACTGCCAGATCGCGGAATTCCGGAATGGTATATTTGTAGGAATTCTCCGTGTGAATGCTCTCGCCTTCGCGAAAATGAAACACCCTTCCGCACACGGCCACATCTTGCGCACGATCGCTGACGACGTGCATCTCGATCCGGCCTGCATCCGAATTATAGATGGCACGATGCCTGAACGCGCCCAGATCGAACGTGCCGCCAAGCTCACGATTGATGCGTGACAGCAAATTCAAATTGAAAGCCGCCGTAACACCTGCATCGTCGTCATAAGCGCGGGTGAGCGTCTGCTCGTCCTTCTTCAGATCGACGCCGATGACCAGCCGTCCGCGCTTGCCCAGAACACGCTTGAAGCCAGCGAGCAACCCCTCGGCCTCCTCCGGCGCCAAATTGCCAATCGTCGAGCCTGGGAAAAAGCCAACCGCGCGACGCCCGGAAAGATCGCGTGGCAGACCTTTCATCTCGGAAAAATTTGCCACCAGCGGCCGTACTTCGAGCGACGGATAGCGCAGAGCAAGACGCACCACCGCATCTGCCAATGCCGTTTCCGATACGTCGATAGGCACGTAGACGATATCAGCATCGACACAATCCAGCAGGATCTCAGTTTTCAAGCTCGAACCCGAGCCGAATTCGACAAAGAGATTGCCGTCCGAAAAATCGGCCACGAGATCGCAGGCTGCAACCCGGAGAATCTGCGCTTCCGTTCGAGTCGGATAGTATTCGGGAAGACGCGTGATTTCCTCAAACAGCAAGCTCCCCCGCGCGTCGTAGAAATAACGGCACGGAAGCTCCTTTTGAAGGAGCGACAGCCCCTCGATCACCGCACTGGCAAATTCTCCGTCGGCTTTCGAAACGTCTGTCGGCGACCGTTCAAGGGTCGGAATGTAGCGCATCAATCGATCTCCGCTGCCAGGCGCAAGCCGAGGTACTGCCAGCGCTGATGAGGATAGAAGAAATTGCGGTAGGTCGGCCGCGAGTGCCCGGCGGGCGTCACGCAGGACGAGCCGCGCAGCACGTGCTGACCGACCATGAACTTGCCGTTGTATTCACCGATCGCTCCCTCTGGAGGCCGATAGCCCGGATACGCGAGATAAGCACTCGCGGTCCACTGCCAGACCTCACCGAAGAGTTGCCGCGGCGGCGACGCGCCGTTTCCGACCGGATCCGCCACACACGGACGATAGACATCCGCATTTCGTGCCGGCATCTCGGGATGCGCACGCGCAACGGCCTCCCATTCGAACTCGGTCGGCAGTCGCTTGCCAGCCCAGCGCGCAAAGGCATCCGCTTCGTAATATGACACATGCGCGACGGGCTCAGCGGGCACGACCGGCCGCAAACCCTGCAGCGACATCTGCGCCCAACCTGCATCCGTCTTGTGCCAATAGAGCGGACTGTCCCACGCCTCGCGATTGACGGTCATCCAGCCGTCAGCAAGCCAGAGCGATGCGGTCTGGTAGCCACCATCTTCGATGAATGCCAGCCATTCGGCATTCGAAACAAGCCGATCCGCGAGCTTGAATGGCCGAACGAGCGCATCATGAGGCGGAAGCTCGTTGTCCCAGCTATACCCCTCGCCACCGTGTCCGATCGAGATTATACCGCCGTCAATGTCGAGCCACCCCAGCGCATCGGGCGCCTTGGCATCGGTTTGCGTAGGCCCCGCTTGATAGGCCGGATGCAACGGATTTGCTGCAAAGAGAGCAAGAATATCGGTAAGCAACAGCTCCTGATGCTGTTGCTCGTGGTTGATCCCTATTTCGAGAAGTCGGGCAATCTCGCCGTTTTGCGCGTCGTCCCTGGCAAGAAGGCGCTGAAGCGCTTCATCGACGTGCTGGCGATACGCTAGAACGCGCTCAGCAGAAGGTCGGGTCAGCAACCCGCGGCGCGCCCTCGGATGCCTCGGCCCAAGCGCCTCATAATAAGAGTTGAAGCAATAATTGAAGTCGTCGTCGAAGATGCGATAGCCGTCGAGATGCTGCACGAGCACGAAGTTTTCGAAGAACCACGTCACGTGCGCCAAATGCCATTTCGTCGGACTGGCGTCGTCCGAAGCCTGAACGGTCATATCCTCCGTCGACAGAGGCTCGGCGAGCTTTAAAGAATGGTTGCGTGTATCGAACAGGCGTTCGGCGAGACTTGTTCCGGTTGCCCTGCTCTCCTGGCCACGCTTCGGCGATGCCGATGCGAAGCCACTGCCTTGACTATCCGGTCGGTCGAAGCTGGCATGGTTCGGCGTGAATGGCATGATGTCCCATCCCCTAGCACATACGTGCGGCCCCTCGTTCCGGATTTGGTCGTCCGAAACGCGTCGCCACACAAATTGGTTCCAAGATTGCAGCGTCAATAGAAGGCTGTCATTACGAATTGACGCTTACGTCTTCCTCTTGCGTTTCTTCTCTTTCTCTTCGCCGTATTTCATGCCCTCGAGCTTAATGCCGTCGGGATCGAGGAAAAAAACGGCATAATAGTCGTCGTAATATACGTCAGCCGGGTCCACGATCGTTACATGGTGGCGCCGTAAATAGTCTTGAAGGTCATCGACATCCTTCCGGCTCCGGAGTTCAAACGCATAATGATGGAGACCGACATCTCCGGTCCGGTGCTTATGGGCAGCACCCTTGGCATCCGCTTGCCCGATCCAATACCGCGTTTTTCCGTTGGTCCACCCCATAGCGTCTTCATATTCGTCGAGCACATCCAGCCCGAGAAAATCGAACAGCCCGCTATAGAAAGACTTGGAGCGGGCAAAATCGCTCACACGCACCGAAATATGGTCGATCCCGACAAACCGCGCCATTCCGTCATTCCCGCATCGAGAGACCGGACATGCGTCCACCCCCGCTAAACCATGCCTGCTGAACGCTAAAGACACGCTCGGGTTCCAAATAACAACACCGTCGGCGCGACCGGCCTGCCTAACGACGAAAGGCAGGCCCAATTTCCTAAATATTGGGGTCTTCAGCCGACTGCAGAGGTCAACCCAGCCAGCACGCTGGACAAAGCTGTTGGGCCCTTCTCTATGCTTAACGATTCGCCCTCAAACTGGATCCAGCCCTCATTGAAACCGTCGAGCATCTGCATCCGTGGTATCGGGTCCTTCATGCCTTGCGATTTGAAGAGAGGGCCCCATGTCTCTCGCGGCACGGATTCTGCGAGAACAGGCCGCCCCAGAATGCTCGCAAATGCTGCTGCGACGTCGTTGGGGCTGTAGCGTCGTTCCGCTTCAAGTTCGACAATTCGACGGCCTTCCCAGTGCTCTTGGATGAGCTTCGCCGCCAGCCGGCCGATATCGACGGTCGCTATCATCGCAACGGGCTTATCGAGTGGTTGCAAAAAGGACTTGAAGACACCCGTGTCTATCGCCGCGGCGATATCCCAGGCGAAGTTCTCCATGAACCAGGCCGGCCGCAGAAACGTGACAGGCATCGGCAGCGCGCTCAACGCCTCTTCCATCAACGTTCGCTGCGTGAGCAGATTGGGCTGCCGCGCTTGTGCACCGATCGTTGAGAGACAGACGACGCGAGCAGGACGCGCCGCATTCAACGCTTGCATTACGGCAGAGATAACCGCACGCGCCTCGGGAAAGCCGGGAGAGGGATCAAACGCGTTAGGCGGCAGAATGAAAACACCTTCCGCACCCATGAAGGCTTTGGCGAGCGCGTCGGCATCTTCCATCGTCGCGATCGCGACATCGCACCCTTTTGCGGCCCACGCCGCACCTTTTTCGGCGTTTCGCACGACGGCCCGAACAGGTAGTCCCGCATCAAGCAGTGCTTGCGCCATCGCGCCGCCGACTTGCCCGGTAATTCCTGTGATTGCATACATAGCTCTTGGCTCCAGATCGAATAACCCGCGCCAAAGATCTCATGCGGTAGGCCGTTGACTGAAGTGCGCTCTTGTCCACATATTGTTGATTGTGAATCAACAGACAGAGGTGGCAATGCCGTTCGACGGACGCTTGCTCTCCGGCGTATCGGTTCTCGCCGCAGTCGTCGAAGGCGGTAGCTTCGCCCGCGCAGCAGACGCGCTCGGCATCACAACATCGGGCGTCAGCCGCGCCGTATCGCGCCTTGAAGCGCGCATTGGCGCTCGCCTCCTGGACCGCACGACGCGATCTGTCTCCCTCACTGACGAGGGGCGTCGGTTCTACGAGCAGGTGAAACCGAGCCTCGCCAACATCGAGGACGCAGCGACTATCGCATCGGGCTCTGCAAACGTCGTGCGCGGCCGCCTGCGCGTCAACATCGATCCCGTCGTTTCGCAACTCATCTTGCCGGGTCGGCTCGGTAAATTCCTCGACCTTTATCCCGACTTATCGCTCGATTGTGTGACACGCGAACAGATCGGCGATCTCGTTGCCGACGGTATCGATGTTGCGGTTCGCTTCGGAGATCTTCCCGATTCATCTCTAATTGTACGCAAGCTCGTGGACCTCCAGGTGATTACGGTTGCGGCTCCGAACTATCTGAAACGCTGCGGCCGTCCTCGAACGCCAAGCGATCTTGCTGCTGGCCATGCCTGTATCGACTACCGCGATCCGATCACGCGGCAGCCCTTCGACTGGGAATTTCACAAAGGGCGCAAGATTCAGATCGTGAAAACGAAAAGCCGCTTATTGCTCAGTGATGCATCAACAATGTTGACCGAATGTCTCGCAGGAACTGGCATCGCCCAAGTCTTTACCGTCGTCGCCAAAGATCACATTAAAAGCGGTAAGCTAATCGAACTCTTCCCCGATTGGGCCGATGAGCGCTTTCCGCTAAATGCCTACTACCCCTCGCGTCACCATCCAGCAGCGAAGGTACGCGCCTTCGTAGACTACATCGTGAAGGCAGTTCGTTGACGAGTCGGCGCTCGTCGTGAAAGAGCCTTCCAAATGCAACGCCACGTTAATCGCCGATCGCTTGTCTTCGACGATCCCAACTGATGCCGAAATCTCCGGAGGTGAAGAATGGCACGAATTGCGGCGGACTTTCTGACCGAGACATTGCAGCAGGCCGGCATCAAGCGCGTCTACGGCGTGGTCGGAGATTCCCTCAACGGCTTCACGGATTCTCTCCGCCGCCACGGCACCATCGAATGGGTGCACATGCGCCACGAAGAAGCGGCAGCATTTGCGGCCGGTGCCGAAGCCCAGCTGACGGGTGAACTCACCGCTTGCTGCGGTAGCTGTGGACCAGGTAACCTGCATCTCATCAACGGCCTGTACGATTGTCATCGCAGTCGCGTACCCGTGCTGGCCATCGCCGCACACTTGCCCAGTAGCGAGCTTGGCATCGATTATTTTCAAGCCACGCATCCCGAGATCCTCTTCCGGGAATGCAGCCATTTCGTCGAGCTCGTTTCGAACCCGAACCAGTTGCCTCAAATCCTCGAACGCGCCATGCGCGTCGCCGTTGCCAAAAAAGGCGTTGCGGTTGTGGTGCTGCCCGGCGACATCGCCCTCATGCCACTCGCGACACCGGCACCAAAGTGGACCTCACCGAAGCCGCCCGTTGTGCTTCCCAACCCGTCGGATATCGAAAGCCTGGCGAAGCTCCTCAACGGCTCTTCGAGAATCACGCTGCTCTGCGGCGCTGGTTGCGCTGGCGCGCACGACGAAGTTATCCAACTGGCCGAGCGCCTCAAAGCCCCGATCGTGCACGCCCTGCGCGGCAAGGAATACATTGAATACGATAATCCCTACGATGTCGGAATGACCGGCTTCCTCGGCTTCACGTCGGGGTATTTCGCGATGGAAAGCTGCGACACGCTCCTGATGCTCGGCACGGACTTTCCCTACCGCCAGTTCCTCCCTCACCACGCTCGTGTTGCCCAGATCGACATTCGCCCGGAAGCACTCGGCAATCGCACACCAATCGAGATCGGCCTCCTCGGCGACCTCAAGGAAACAATCAAAACGCTGCTGCCGAAGCTCACCGTCCATGACGACCGCAAGCATCTCGATGATGCGCTCGAAAGCTACAAAACGGCCCGTCGCGATCTCGACGCCCTCGCCGACGAAAACGAGAAGAGCACGATTATCCATCCGCAATTCGTAACGCGCGTGGTGAGCGAAGTCGCAGCCGACGACGCGATTTTTACCTGCGATGTCGGCACGCCGACCGCTTGGGCCGCACGCTACCTCAAGATGAATGGCAAGCGCCGCCTGTTGGGGTCGTTCAATCATGGCTCGATGGCCAACGCCATGCTGCAAGCCATCGGCGCGCAATCGGCATTCCCGAAGCGCCAGGTTGTATCGCTGTCCGGCGACGGCGGTTATACGATGATGATGGGCGACTTCATCACTCTGATCCAGAGTAAATTGCCGGTGAAAGTCATCGTACTGAATAACGGCACGCTAGGCTTCGTTGAGATCGAGATGAAAGCCGCGGGCTTTCCCGATACAGGCTGCGATTTGAAGAACCCTGACTTCGCCGCAACCGCACGAGCAATGGGCGTCAAAGGCATTCGCGTCGAGCGCCCGCAGGATTTACGCAGTGCAATAACCGAAGCCTTCAATCATGACGGCCCCGCACTCGTCGATGTCGTCAGCGCTCGTCAGGAAATGATCATGCCGCCAAAGGCGACGCTCGCCGAAGCGACGCACTTCAGCATGTTCATGCTAAAAGCTGTTCTGGACGGCCGCGCCAAGCAGCTGATCGACCTTGCGAAGGTCAACATCACCCGCTAGCCGCGACCGCCCGTAAAACGCAGGAAGCGCGCCGCGCTCAGTATTTCTGACGCGCTTCCTGCCCGAACGACGACAATGGCGCCGATCCCTCGGGCAATGTGATTTCGCCGCGCGCCCGGCGCTCCTTCAGATACGTGAAGCTCTGCATCGTCTGCGCGAAGAGATGCTCGCCAGCCTTGAGCGACTGCTTCTGAGGCGCGTCGCCCGCAACATAACGCGGCAGCGGAGCCACGACCGTGTCGTAGTCGGCAGCAAAGAACAGCGGGAACGAGTAGCGCTCTGCCGGCACCTTGCGCACGCGGTGCGAAGTGGCAGCAAATTCGCCGTTCGTCCAGATTTCCATCATATCGCCGATGTTGACGACGTAGGCACCCGGAACCGGCGGCGCGTCGATCCACTCACCCTTGCCGTTCATCACCTCGAGGCCGGGACACGTGGCCCTCAACAGCGTGAAGCACTCGTAGTCCGTGTGCGCGCCGATGCCCGGACGGTCTTCGGCACTCGAGTCGAAGGGATAATGGATCAAGCGCAACTGGCTCGGCGGCTTGGTCACGTATTGATCGAAGAACGTCGGCTCCTCACCGATCGCCATCGCAAATCCGCGCAGCAGCACGCGACCGAGTGCGAAAACGGCGCTGTAGTAGTCGTCGACCGCCTTCGCAAAGCCCGGCAGTTCGGGCCATTGATTTGGCCCGAGCAGCGGATTACCGGCAACGTAATCCGGATCGTCCGAGGGCAAATCGATCGAGAGGTCGTAGGCCTCTTTCTTGTCTTTCGAACCTGAGGCGAAGACTTCTTCGCCTTCAGGAACGTAACCACGATGATTGCGCGAATTGCCGATATAGACCTTCATCTTCTCTTCGTAAGGCAGCGCGAAGAAGCGCTTGGTCGCATCGAGAACGCCCTCGAAGAGGGCCTCATCTACGCCACCACCAGTGACGTAGACGAAGCCGACGTTGCGGGCCGCTTTGCCAAGCTCTTCCGCAACCACCATCTGCTCGGCGGGCGTGCCCGTACGAAGCTTGGTGACATCGACGATCGGAATACTCGAGAAGTTACCTGCCGTGCTCATCTCTTTCCTCTTAAAGCTAGCGACCACGCCAATTATTTTCAGAGCTTCTTGTCAGCCAATAGCTGCATGTACGTATCGTCGAGCCGCAGCTTGACATTCGATGCATCGCCGAGCGTCTTGCCGGGAAGGGCAATACCGATCGCGTCCTTCGACTTGGCGCCGGTTCCCATCAGCTGCTGATCGAAACAGAACGTGCGGACAAGGTCCATGGCCTTGACCATGTCGGGCGACCGGACCGACGCCGCGCCAGCTGCGGGATCGTAATAGAACGCCGTCGTCTCGATCTGCGAATTGAGGCTATCGACGCTCGTGCCCGAGAGATCGGCCATGAACTTGCGGGCTTCCTTGCTCTTCTCGTCGTTCGCCTTGATGACTGCGAGCGTCTCGAACCACGCACCCGTCAGCGCCTTCCCGAGTTCGGGATGCTCTTTCAGCGTTTGGGTGTTGACGAGCAGCGCATCGACCAGTTCGCCCGGCATCTCTGAAGATTGATAGACGACGCTGACATTCGGCAATTTCTTCAGCTGTATGAAGGCGGGATTCCACGCGACGACCGCGTCCACATCATCGGTCTGGAAGGCCGCCACGAAATCGGCGTCGGAAATGTTCTGTAGCTTGGCGTCCTTGAGATCCATGCCGTGAGTTTCGAACGCCCGCGCCAGCATGTAGTGCGAAACCGAATACTGAACGAGATTGATCCGCTTGCCCTTGAGATCGGCGAACGTCTTGTTCGCACCCTTCAACACGATGCCGTCATTGCCGTTCGAATAATCACCGAGGATCGGAATGGTCGTATCGACACCGCCGACCGCTGGGATGGTCAGCGCGTCCATCGTTGTCGCCGCGACGGCGTCGACCTTGCCGCCCGTGTATTGATTGATCGACTCGATATAGTCGTTAACCTGCACCAACTCGATGTTGATGCCGTATTTCTTCGCCCATTTCTGCAAGATCCCGGCGTGCTGCGCATAGGGCCACGGCATATATCCGGTATAGATCGACCAAGCGACTTTAAATGTCGGCTCGGCCGCGCGTGCTGGGTGCATGGGTGCCGCAAAAAGAACGGCGACGGTACAAAGTACGAGTCGAAGCATTGAACGCATGGCCATCAGGCACTCCCTGTCATCGAGCGGAAAATGGAAAGCGCTCCTTCGTCGTGTCCCTGCCCTGGAATGTTTTGTTGTTCCGCGCCGACATCGAGGTCGGCAATCGTCCATCGCCGTGCAAACGGCTCACCGGCCGAAGACACGTCGTGAATGGTCAAGCTGCGTCCGTCACCATAGCCCTCAGGTGCGAGATCGGCCCCGATACGGAACGGCAGACTTGATCGCCCGATCAGCCACTTCCCATCGCGCACGCGGCCGAGCGAAATTTCGCAATCGAGCATCGCCCTGGCAGCATCCGGCGATGACGTATTGACAAGATCGGCCAGCGAACCACCGTGCGGCAGCACAACCGCGCGGTTTCGCACATACATGAAGATTTCGCCGACCCTGACGAGAAAACCGTCGATGCCGGTTTCATCGCGCATCCGAATGGCGAAGTGCGGATTGATGTTCGGCGACGTGTGATGCCAATGCTCAATGTAAGGGATGTCCCGGCCGCGCTCGATCAGGACGCCGTCTGCGAACGAAAGATAACCAGCGTCTGCCGCGTCGCTCGGGCACTGAAAATCAATCGCACGACGCCATTCGAAGGCGTCTCCTGAAAGGACGAAAATCCCGGCAAATCCTTCCTGTCGGGAAAGCCACTCGAAATGCTGGGAGTCGAGATGGTTAAGACAGGAGACGCCGTCAAACGATGGGCGATCGGCAGGCTGCCTGAGATCCGCAAACAACGTCGGTCCCTGGAGCCACGCGACGAACGTGGTGCGATCCTCCTGACCGTCAGGCCACGCAATGAGCGAGCGCTCCCACAGACCAAGCGTATCTTTGATTTCGACCATCTGCGTATCTCCGATGACAAAAGACTGTCATCGAAGACCGAGCCTCAGAAGCCGTTGAGTGCAGATACGAGCCATAGATTTGATCTATGGCTCTATGCCTCGTCCGAATCCTCCGGATCGGCGTCTTTCACGTGCATTTCGATCATGTCGAGAAGCGCCCGCGCGGGCGGACTGAGGCTTTCATCGCGAGTGACAAGATAGACCGGATAAGTCGGCAGGACGTCCGGGTGCAGCATCGGCCAAAGCTCGCCCGCCTCCACGGCCTCGGCCGCGACGACCGTCGGTAGAAAGCCGATGCCGATGCCGATCTGAATGAGCCGTTTGACTTCATGCAGCGTTTCGGCGGACCCGCCCGAGCGTTCACCTAAGCGGTGGCGTTGGCGGAAAGCGGCAAGTTCGGCCGGCTCATCTTCTCCGGTCAAGACAAACGTCTCGTCGGCAACGCTCTCTGGCGAAACCGGCGCAGCACCGAAGGCTGGATGCGCCTTGCCGCAATAAAGCTGTTGCCATTCGCGCATCAATGGTCGATGGCGTAGTTCCATGCCGGTCGCCGCGTCGCAGGCAATGCCAATATCGGCGCTGCCATCCTTCACCGACAAAACCACGTCGCGCCACGGTGAAATGTCGAAACGGATTTCGACTTCCGGGTTGACCTGATGAAACGCCACCATCGCCCGATCGAATGCCGGAGCGACGAGATCCGAAATCACGCGCAACGTCACGACGCCTTGCAGTCGACCCGAAGACTGCGCGACGTCACCCGGCATACCGGAAATCAGAATTTCGATCTCTGCTGCGGATTTTAGAAGCGACCGCCCGGCAGGCGTCAGCGCGACACCGCGGGCAGAGCGCACAAAGAGCGGTGCACCGACATGATCTTCAAGCCGCTTCAGCCCGGCGCTGATCGTCGGTTGTTGCTTGTTCAGTGTCCGCGCCGCCGTGCTGATCCCCCCTGAACGCACGATATCGAGAAAGAGCCGCACGAGGTTCCAATCGAGATTGCGCGCGAATTGCTGCCCCTTCCTCGATATGCGCGGCCCGCTTGCCATCGTCCGTCCTCGCTTACGCCGATGCTTCGGGCCGAAGCACCAGGACCTTCGCGACATTCCCGCGATGGACGGCCTCATACGGTTCGAAGAACGTTACGGCCCCGCTGGCAAGCGCTTCAGGAATAAAATCTGGCAGTGCGACCGAAGCCAACCGCTCGTCATGGGGCACTTGAAGAAGCCGCTCGACATACGTTTGCGTCGCCTCGATCAGGCCCCGATCGTAGCCCTCGCCCATGATCCGCTCCCTCGCGCCATGGTTCGGCAGAATGCGCGAGAAATCCCACGCCGACATACGCTCCAGATCAGTCAAATGCTGCGCGAGCCGATCCGGCTCGACGACATACGTCACCGTGTCTTCCAGCGTATCGCCCACCAGCAAAGTCTCATCGCCGGGCAGGAACATCGCCACACCGTCGCTGCTGTGGATGTCGAGCGGACGTAATTCGATGCCAACGTTGCCGCACGTCAGATCCAAGCCGCCATAGAAAATCGTTGTCGGCATCACCAGCGGCGCGATCGCCGGCAATCCATCGTGCGTTCCAGCCTCGATAGCTGCCCTATGTTCGGACAACAGACGCGCAGTCTTTGCACACGCTATGATCTCACAATCATCGAAGACGGCGTTTCCGGCGACATGATCCAGATGCCAGTGGCTCAGCACGATGCGGATGTCCCGAACTCCACGCGCTTCCAGAATGTTGCGAATGTCCCGCGCATGCGCGATTGACAGATGCGTATCGTAAACGACCGCACTCGCCCCATCGACGACGGCATAGCTGCAAATGCCGAGCGCAAACCCTCCGTCATCGAGCCAATTCGGCGCGTCCGAATAATAACGCACGCCCGAAATGCGCCCGTCGTAAAATCCGAGCAAATGTTCGCCGAGATCCAAGACCGAGAGTTTCGTCAATTGTTCCATTGGTACCGCTCGTCCTGCGCCGCTGGAGACTGAAGGGCTGTCCCGACCGTATCTTTCCGCGGGAAAGTGTAGCATCTGCCCGCCGGGCGGCCCGATGCCATCGCGGCGACATAATCACGCTCGCTTTCCCTATGCCAGGGTAGGGCGTGCAAGAGAGGGATGGGCCGTGGTAACGTCCGCGCCGCCAGCGCACTTTCTCTCTTGTGCGATGACAAGGGCGAACGGCGGGAATGGACGCAGCGCAGCCGGAATCGGCGCGGCCCGCGTCCTTCGAGACTGGAGGGTGATATGCCGAACTTTGGAATTCCGCGCCGGGCTGCGGCTAACGATTTGAGGGCGGACACCCCTCCCCCATTGAACTGGAAACGCGGCCTGTTTCGCGTTTGGATCCTGGTCTCGGCAGGCTGGATCATGGGCTGGACGATCTACCTGCTGCTTGAGGGCGTACAAGGCAGCCTCACCACGCGCGGTGATTTCGTCGAAGTTCCGATTTTGCTTTTCGCGCCCCCGATTGCCCTCTGGCTATTCGGCCATGCCGCAGCTTGGGCCATCAAAGGCTTCGAGGCGGAACGATAAACAGAGCGCCGGACGCCAGCGCGCGCTGGAGCGGACTATGCTCTCGCGCGTTCGGACGAGCCGCTCGTCTTCCAGAACCGATGCGCCCGCTGTTCCTCTTCCCGCGCATTACCCAACGCGATGTGATCGTTGAGTGTCTTGGCGTCCTTGATGACGTCGTTCCAGGTCAGATTGGCCGCTTTCAGCATTTCCGAGGCTTTCGCTGCGGCTGACGCACGCTCGCCTTCATTGGGGGACGCCAGCATGCCACAAAGCTTCATGAAGCGCGGGACATCGAAAGTCTCCTGACGCGGCTCGACTGTCTCAGTCGGTTCGCTACGTCGACGCCACTTGGCCATAATACCCTCTGAACTCGTACCCGACGTACTTCTACGCTTTGTTTTGAGATTGCGAAAGCAAACTCCTAGCCGCCCATTTTCACCTAAAATAGGCAATGTCCGATCGCCCGGCCAGCGATCTCGCAGCAATTGCACGTTCGACCAAGAACGTGGTTCAGTTGCGGCGAGGTCATACTGGCGGCCGCCGCAGCAGCTTATGCCGCAGGCGGTGTGTCCTCGGCAGCCTTGGTCGGAGCCCCCTTGCGAGACTGACGCCACTCTTCGAAGCGCTGGATGACAGCGAACATCGAGGGCACGAACAGCACCGCAAGCAGGGTCGACGCCAGCATGCCGCTGAAGACCGTGATGCCGATCGATTTTCGTGCCGACGCACCAGCGCCGGTCGCAAACACCAGTGGTGCCACACCGAGAATGAAGGCGAACGACGTCATCAGGATGGGACGGAACCGAGCGCGCGCCGCTTCGACGGCAGACACAGCGATGCTCTTGCCCTCTGCACGCAACTCTCGCGCAACCTCGACGATCAGAATCGCATTTTTGGCCGACAATGCGATCAGCAGCACCAGACCGATCTGGACGTAGAGGTTGTTGTCGATGCCGAGGCCGAGCATGACCGACACCGGCCCGACCAGCGACAGCGGCACCGCAAACAGCACCGAGAGCGGTGAGTACCAGCTCTCATATTGTCCCGCGAGCACCAGATAAACGAGCAGCATGGCGAGCGCGAAGACATAGTAGATCTGACCGCCGACGATCTTTTCCTGATAGGACAGCGCCGTCCACGAGTAGCCAACGCCCGGCGGCAGCGTTTTTTCCGCGACTTGTTCCATCAGCGACATCGCATCACCCGACGAAAAGCCCTTCGCTGGCACGCCCACGATCGTTGCCGACGGATAGAGGTTGTAAAGGCTGATGAGCGACGGTCCGACGATCGGCGTAATATTCATCACCGTTCCGAGCGGGATCATGTCGCCGTTCTGATTGCGCACCTTGAGACGCAAAATCTCACTCGGCTCCATGCGGTAATCCGCATCCGCCTGCACGTAGATCTGGAAAATGCGTCCGAACTTGTTGAATTGATCGACATAACTGGAACCCAGATAGCTCGCCAGCGTCTGGAACACCTGATCCGTCGTCAGCAGCAACGTCTGAATTTTTGCTCGATCGATTGTGACCTTGTATTGCGGCGCCGTCGCACGGAATGTCGTCGACGCGCGTTGAATGCCCGACTGCGTATTGGCGGCATTCACCACGGCATCCACGGCGCTGCCGAGTTTCACGAGATCGAAGCTGCTGTCGCGCAGCTCGATCTGCATCGTGAAGCCGCCGGCATTGCCGATGCCCTGGATCGGCGGCGGCGGCAGCACCATCACGACGCCATCCTCGATGGCGGCCATCTCGCCGTTGAGCTTCTTGTAAAGCGAGGCAAGATCCTCGTCTTTGCCGCGCTTGCTCCAATCCTTCAGCATGATGTACGCAACGCCCGCATTGGCGAGCGATGCGCTGTTATCGAGCGGCGAAATACCGGCGATGGTGATGACACGCTCAACGCCCGGCACCGCGTCGGCAATTTGCTCGACCTGCTGCAACGAGTTTTGCGTACGCCCAAGCGACGCGCCCTCGGGAAGCTGCACCGATGCAATCAGATAGCCCTGGTCTTCGATGGGCAGAAAGCCAGTCGCGACCCGGGTCATGCCATAGACGGCCCCCGAAATAATCAGCAAGGCGATGATGAACATCGCAATGCTGTGGTGAACCATCCAATCGATGACCTTCGTATACCAGTTCTCGAACCGCTGGTAGACGGCGTTGAAACTGCGGAAAAAGAAATTGCGTTCTTCAGGCGGTACCGGCCGCCGCAGCCATAGCGCGCATTGCGTCGGCTTCAGCGTGGCTGCGTTGATGGCGCTGATCATCGCCGTCGCCGCAATGACTAGCGCGAACTGCGCGTACATCTGTCCGGTCAGCCCCGGAAGAAACGATGCCGGCAGAAACACCGCCATCAGAACGAGTGTGATGCCGATGATCGGCCCCATCAACGCATTCATGGCCGCGATGGCTGCGTCGTGGCCGGACATACCTTTTTCGATGTTATGCGCCGCGCCTTCCACGACCACGATGGCGTCATCCACGACGATGCCGATGGCGAGCACGATCGCGAACAACGTCGAAAGGTTGATCGAAAATCCCATCGCGGCCATCGCCGCAAACGCGCCGATGATCGTCACCGGAACGGTCGTCGCAGGAACGAGCGTCGCCCGCCAGTCCTGCAAGAAGACGAGAATAACGATGAGGACCAGAACGGCCGCTTCGATCAGTGTGCGGTAGACCTCGTCGATCGCCTGTTGCACGAACAGCGTCGTATCGAACGGGATCTGGTAGATCATGTCCTGGGGAAATTCCTTCGCCAGGACTTTCATCTTGTCCGACACTTCTTTCGCAACGTTGAGCGCATTGGCGCCCGGCGTCAGAAAGATCGCAAGACCCGCCGCCTGCTTGCCATCGAGATTGAAATACTGCGCATAGGTCTGAGCCCCGAGGACGACATGCCCGACGTCCTTCACGCGCGTGAGATCACCATTGGTGCCCGTCTTGACGATGACATTCGCAAACTGCTCAGGATCGTCGAAGCGGCTTTGCACGTCGATCGTATATTGAAACGACGGTGATCCGGAAACCGGCGGCATGCCCACCTGCCCGGCCGTCACCTGCTCGCTCTGCTGCTGCAGCGCCTGGATCACATCCTGCGCGTCGAGCCCGCGCGCCTGCATCTTGTCCGGATCGAGCCACACGCGCATCGCGTATTGCCCGGCACCGAACACATTGACGTTGCCGACGCCCGGCAGGCGCGAAATCTCGTCCTTTAGCCGGATGGTCGCATAATTGCTGAGATAAAGACTGTCGTAGGTGCTGTTCGGCGACGTCAACGTCACAATCTGCAGAATCGACGTCGATTTCTTTTGCACGACGACGCCTTGCACTTGAACCGCTTGCGGCAGCGATGCCATCGCCGCCTGCACGCGGTTCTGCACCAGGATCTGCGCTGCGTTGAGGTCGGTGCCAATCTGGAACGTGACGGTGAGCGTGTAGGTGCCGTCGGATGCAGCATATGACTGCATGTAGATCATGTCTTCGACGCCGTTCACCTGCTGCTCGATCGGCAGGGAAACGTTATCGACGACGGTCCGCGCACTCGCACCGGGATATCGCGTCGTAACCGACACGGTCGGCGGCACCACGTTCGGGTACTGCGCTACGGGCAGTTCGAACACGCACACGGCGCCGATCACGACCATCAGGATCGCAATGACGTTGGCGAGAACCGGCCGTTCGATGAAGAATTTTGAGATCATTGCGCGGTGTCCGCATCCGGCGCCGGAGCGCTGATCGTCTTCACGACAGGTTCGATCTTCTGGCCCGGCACGACCGTCATTAGCCCGGAGATCACGACGCGATCATCTGGAGCAAGCCCCTTCTCGATCACGCGCAGATCGCCCACCTGCTGTCCGAGCACGACCTTGCGTTGCTCGATGATATCATCCTTGTTGGCAACGAAGACGTAGCGGCCGGCCTGATCGCTGCCGACGACCCGATCCGGCACCAGCAGCGCATCGTTGTCCTTGCCGCGCGGCACGCGCACCCTGACGAAATACCCTGGCAGCAGCGATTTATTCTCGTTCTGGAAAACGCCGCGTACCAGCAACGTGCCGGTATTTGCAGTGATGGTCGGCGCGGCGTAGTCGAGCGTGCCCTTGTGCGGATACCCCGTCTCGCTCTGCAGCCCGACTTCGACCGGAATTTTCTTCAGCTCTTCCGCGGTTATCGCGCGCGCCCGAATGTTATCGCGGATCGACTGCACATCCGATTCACTGACGTAGAAGTTGACGTAGATCGGCTGCAGCTGAACGATCGTTGCGAGCGTCGTCGGACTTCCCGCGCCGACAAGTTGTCCGAGCGAAACCTCACGCGCCGTCACGATGCCGTCGAACGGCGCCTTGACCTCAGTATAGCTGAGGTTGAGCTGCGCCTGATCGATATTGACCTGAGATTGCTTTTGCGCCGCGACCGCAGCGTCGTAGGTCGCGGTCGCCGCATCGAGCGTCGCTTGGCTGGAGATGTTTTTGGCGGCAAGATCGACTTGACGCTCGTAATCAGCTTTTGACTTCTTGGTTTGCGCCTCAGCGCTCGCCAACCCGGCCTGGGCCTGCTCCAGGGAAAGCTGATAAGGCTGCTGCTCGATGACGAACAGCGTCTTGCCCGCCTTGACGAAGTCGCCATCGTTATAATCGATGCTCTGGATGAAACCCTGAACACGCGCGACGAGCGTGGTCGTATTGACCGCAGCCGTGTTGCCCGTCGCCATGAGATAGCGCGTCACGCTCTGTTTCAGCGGCGACGCCAGTTCGATTTTCGGCGGGGGCGGCGGGATGAAGGTATTCCTGTCCCCACATCCCGAGAGAGCCAGCGTCGCGGCAACGGCAAGAATGGGGACCACCCGAGAAAACAGCCGCGAATTCTGCCGCGCGCAACCAGTTCGTGCCGGGCTCGACATCCCTGCCGGCCACAGTTGAAAATTTTCACCCATTCGAGCGCTCACCCCGACGTATGCGAATGCGGAACATCTAAGAACCGTTGAGAGCATAGTAGGTCATCTCTCAATAGCCGTATAGGCGAGGAACATTTCAAATCGTAACTCCGACGCCCGAAAGACGACCTGAAAGCAGCACGAAGGTTACTTTCGCCCGAGTCGATTGCCGACAACTTTTCTGACATTGCTCATGAGATACCCGCACCGCTTGCCGGCGAATGGGGTGGCCTCCTATTCGACTCGGGTTGTATCTCAGCCTAAGGGAGTTCGTTTTCGCGATCCCATCCGAATGGCCGTCGTACCCCTTCCGCGCATGTGCTCAAAAAAGTGCCTGAACGATGTAACTCCGGCGTCCGCGCGCGCGAATGTCTTTTAAACGACACGTCTATGAGCGCCGTCCGCTCTTTTGCAGCGCGGAAGTTCGGCCGCTCCCTCGGAGTAGACATCAATTGAGAACAGAACAACTTATCAGAAGCCTTGTCGCCGACCTCCCGACCTCGCCCGGTTCGGTTGCGCGGATCATCACGGCGAGCCTTTTGCTTTCGATCATCTTTTCGCTGACGGTCATGGTCCTGTGGCTGGGGCTCCGGCCAGAACTCGGCACGGCGATGCATTCCGCGCCGTTCTGGATCAAGGCTGGCTACACATTCATGATCGGCACGGCAGGCCTTTTCGCATTGGAGCGTCTCGGACGGCCCGGGGCGACAGCAACTTCGTCTTTTGCCTTGCTTTCCGCGATCTTCGCAATCGTCGCGCTGTCAGCGGGCATGGAATTTTTCATGTCTCCGCCAGACGAGCGAAGCCAGCTTTGGCTGGGGAGTTCCTCGTCGTTCTGTCCGTGGGCAATCGTTGCGCTCTCGATCCCACTTCTGGTTGCAGCTTTCCTCGCGCTTCGCCAACTCGCCCCGACGCACTACGCCGTCGCCGGCGCGGCAGCAGGTTTCATGGCAGGCGGCTACGGTGCCTGCATTTATTCCCTGCACTGCACGGAATACGGCATCCCGTTCCTGGCCACGTGGTATTCGCTCGGCGTGTTGATCGTGGTCGGCGGCGGAATGCTCCTGTCGGGGCTTTTGCGCTGGTAGAATTGCGCCGATACGCAAAGCGGGCCGGCAGTTTGCCGACCCGCTTTCAAAAACTCTCAGTCAACCTCAAACGCGTCCGTCAGTCATTATACTCTGAGCAGTACGTCGAGGTGCGATTATCGTCGACGTGTTCGCGACAGAACTGACCCGGCGTCTCGTCATGGGCTAGCACGGGATGCGAGGTCAGGTGCATCCCTTCCTGACTCGCAACGTGTTTGGCGTGGACACGCTGGCAATAGTTTGTTGCGATCCAGTTTCCGCCGACATTTTCGAAATCACCCGAGCACGTGCCTCGCGCACTCGCGGCACTCGCCGCGGCACCGAGCGCAATGAGCGAAACAACGAGGGCGACAGGAAGTCTGATCATTGCCTTCACCTTTCTCTGGTCAGGGCCACAAGGCCGCTCGCAAACCCGAGCCGGAAATCGGCCGTCGCTGATGACGCCCACCAACGCCGCCTTCTCTGTGCAATCGAGTTCGTCTTCGGTGAAAGCTAGATCGGAACCTCCGCACGCGTTATTCCGGCCGGTGCCATCGGGCTGCTGCCCGCCGGACTGGCACATCCGTAAAAATACCGATGACTAACGCCGGAGAGAGCGCCGTCGCGAACTTGGAAAATCCCTTGTTTTTCCGCGCTTCTATGCGCGCACATCAGATGCCGGCCGGCTTTTTCGAACCGATGCGCGGGCGTTCAGGACAACTCAAAGCAGCCGGGCGGCAGAGTCCATCCGGCAACATACCGAGGGATAGAATCTGGCGATCAGCCCTCCTGTCAAAGGCGTCGCCCCCCCCAAGATCCCCATGACGAACCCAATGTAACGCCGGCACGTCGCGGTCCGTAGCTTCTGCACGCAGCGGAAGGCTATGCATCTCGGAGAACACCTGTGCGCACATGGCAATGGATCCTGTTCGGAGCGGGACTTCTGATCCCCTTCCCGATGTCACCGGCACCGGCAGCGGTCTCATCGCAGGCGTTTCGGGGGACCGGCATGCCCTACGATGCCTTCGACGAACTCCACGCCACGAAGTTGCATATCGGGGGAGCCACGCAAACGATCGCGTTTGCACCTGGTCCCCTCCGCCTAAGTCACGACCGAATTCTCAAATGGCTGAAGACTTCGGCGAAGGCCGTCACCACTTATTATGGGAAGTTTCCCGTACCCAGCGCGAAGATCTTGATCGTTCCCGTTGAAGGTGAAGGCGTCGAAGGCGGGCAGGCGTTCGGCTATCGCGGCCCTGCCATCCGGCTTCTCGTCGGTGACTTTACAACCGACGACGATCTGGTTGCCGATTGGAAAGCCGTGCACGAGATGGTGCATCTCGCCTTACCCGACGTCTCGCAGGACCACCTGTGGCTCGCGGAAGGGCTGGCCGTTTATGTCGAGCCGATTGCCCGCGTCCAGGCAGGAGATCTCAAAGCAGATAAGATCTGGGCCGACATGGTTCGGGACATGCCGAAGGGATTGCCGCAGGAGGGGGACGAAGGCCTCGACCGCACCCACACCTGGGGTCGGACCTATTGGGGCGGCGCCATCTTCTGCCTGCTCGCCGACATCACGTATCGCGAGCGAAGCCACAACAAGGTCGGGTTGCAGCAGGCGATGCGTGGAGTCCTTGCCGCGGGCGGTACCCACGATCAGGACTGGCCCATCGAACGCATCTTGAAAGTCGCCGACCAGACAGCCGGCTACCCGGTCATGGAAGAGCTTTACGCCAAGATGCGTGACAAACCTTATGCACCCGATCTTGCCAAGCTTTGGAACGATTTGGGCGTAACGCCATCAGGAACCACGGTGATGTTCTCGCAAACGGCTCCGCTTGCTCATATCCGCGAAGCCATTACGGCGCCGCCGAGCGGAAGCTTATGACACCTCCGCAGGATCCCTTGCGTTTTCCCCCCTGCTCATTACGTCATGCCAAGGAGGCAACGATGACAGCAATCAAAACGAAAGACCGTGCGCGGCTTATTCCCGACAGCAAGCACCCAATAACGCTTGAGAAAAATCCGCGCCGCGTCCTCGTCAGGTTCGCGGGAAAGGTCGTCGCTGACACCACGAACGCGATCGTCCTGACGGAAGCGAGCTACCCTGCCGTCCAATACATCCCTCGGACGGATGTCGATATGCAGTTTCTGCAAAGGTCCGCCCACACATCGTATTGCCCCTACAAAGGCGACGCTTCGTATTTCAGCCTCTCCGCTCCCGGCGGTTCATCCGAGAATGCAGTATGGAGCTATGAGGCGCCCTACGAGGCCGTTAGCGCCATCCAGGATCACGTCGCGTTCTATCCCGATCGCGTCGAGATCTCCGAGCAGGACGCCTAACGGAGCCGCTTCGCAGCTACTCCTGGAGAGCGGTTGGAGCGGGTGATGGGAATCGAACCCACGTATTCAGCTTGGAAGGCTGCTGCTCTACCATTGAGCTACACCCGCGGCAGTCGCGAAGAAGGCGCTTTGTAGCGAATTTTTTCTCAAGAGCAAACGCCTTTGCGACGGCACGTGGCGAAGGTCGAATTTCCCGGGACGCACGCCCGTGCGATCCCTTCCGGGCAATTGTGCCCTGCACGATTTAGGATGGAATTTCCGGGGCTCGTCGCGGTGCAATGTTGATTGTGTCGCAGCCGAGGTGCACAAAAGCCGGAAAAACGGTCGCACCAAAGCAGCCAATAAACCTGGGGGAATAAACGCATGACAGTGGCCAGTTCCGCAGACCCGTACGCTCCGGGATTGCTCGATAGAGAAAGAATCATCGCCAAGGCGGGTTTTAACCGCTGGCTGGTACCTCCTGCAGCGCTCGCCATCCATCTCTGCATCGGCATGAGTTATGGCCTAAGCGTGTTCTGGCTCCCGCTGTCGCAAGCGCTCGGCATCACAAAGCCGGTGACATGTCCAGACATGACGCTGGCCCAGGCCCTTATCACGACAACCTGCGACTGGCGCGTCAGCGACCTCCTCGTCACCTTCACACTCGGCATCGTGTTTCTCGGATTATCCGCCGCGGTGTTCGGCGGCTGGCTGGAACGCGCCGGGCCACGCAAGGCCGGACTCGTCGCAGCATTATGCTGGGGCGGCGGCTTCCTGATTTCGGCTCTGGCGGTACACCTCCACCAGTTGTGGCTTCTCTGGCTCGGCCTGGGCGTGATCGGCGGCATCGGCCTCGGTCTCGGCTATATCTCGCCGGTGTCCACGCTGATCAAATGGTTCCCCGATCGCCGCGGCATGGCGACCGGCATGGCCATCATGGGCTTCGGCGGCGGCGCGATGATCGGCTCGCCGATTGCCATCCTGTTGATGAACCATTTCAAGACCGCTGAATCCGTCGGCGTTCAAGAGTCGATGGCCGTGATCGGTGTCATCTACCTCATCGCAATGTTATGCGGCGCCTTTGGCTACCGCGTGCCGCCGGATGGCTGGAAGCCCGACGGCTGGACCCCGCCAAGCAGCCAAACCAAAGCCCTGATCACGCACGGCCATGTCCACCTCGATAATGCCCACAAGACCCCTCAGTTCTGGCTGATCTGGATCGTGCTCTGCATGAACGTCTCGGCGGGCATCGGCGTCCTGGCGATGGCCTCACCGATGCTGCAGGAGATCTTCGCCGGCAAGCTGATCGGCCTTAATGACGTCTCCTTCAAGGATTTGACGCCGGCGCAAGCCACGATCATCGCAGGAATTGCAGGCGGCTTCGTCAGCTTGCTATCGCTGTTCAACAGCGGCGGCCGTTTCCTGTGGGCGTCGCTCTCCGACATCATCGGCCGGAAGACGACGTACTTCTGCTTTTTCGTCCTCGGCATGGCACTCTATGCATTGGCGCCTACGCTCGCACATGCCGGCTCGATCGCGCTGTTCGTCGCGGCGTTCTGCGTGATCCTGACGATGTATGGCGGCGGCTTCGCAACGGTGCCTGCATATCTCGCCGACATCTTCGGCACGCAATTCGTCGGCGCCATCCACGGACGACTATTGACGGCGTGGTCGACGGCGGGCGTCCTTGGCCCACTGGTGATCGGCTATCTTCGTGACGCGCAGATCTCGGCAGGTGTACCGCGCGCCCTCGTCTACGATCGCACGATGTATATCCTTGCGGGTTTCCTGCTCATCGGCTTCATCGCCAACGCGCTCATTCGCCCGGTCGCCGACAAATGGATGATGAGCGACGCAGAAGTAGCGAAGCTCCAGGCAGCGAAGTCGACGGCAAACGTCAGCACAGGTTCGCACGGCATCGGCTTCGGCGGTGTGAGCCCAGGCGCCATCGTAGCGTGGATCGCGGTCGCGATTCCATTCTTCTGGGGCGTCTGGAATACGCTTGGCAAAGCCACCGTGCTGTTCCGCTAGGAAAAATAATTTCCCTGTCGGGGGCTCGCTTGCGGGCCTCCGGCAGGCCCCGGCCAAAGGGTTGCTCAGGCGCGACGCTTAGCCGTGCCTCAGATGAGTTGCTGCACGATGTCCGCGTGCTCGTCGACCAGCTCGCGAGCGGTCTTCCAGACCTCATGGCCGCCGGTCATTTGCGCGCGCACGCTATTGATCCACGATTGCGGCACACCAGCAGCTTCGAAGTATTTCTCGAAGAAGCGATCGGTCTCGGAGCCGATCGCCTTTTCCGGCACGCTACTATCCCTTTTCTTGGAAAAGAAATCGCGAAACGCCACTTCGTGGAACATGAACTCCGCGCCCGGCGCCGCGAGACGCAACTGCCCTTGCAGATAGATCGGCACACACATCGACGCGCAGATGCCGCCGGTTTCCACAAGCGTGACAAGCGAATGCGTCTGTCGGATCCTGCCCAGCAGCCGCGCGACGTCCGCGCCCTGATCGAGCGACCCGCCCGGCGATGAAAGCGACAAGATGATCTTATGCGCCTCGCCCTTATGGCGCTCGAATGCCTCCGCAATGCGTGACGCCATCGGAGCATCGATCTTTCCGCGCCAGCTTAGATAGAGCGTGTCGTCGCCTGGAACGGGCCGGATATCAAGTTTGCCGACGCCCGCGAAATAGATCTCGAAGTGATCCCGCGTCTTGAATGCAAGCACGACAAGAAGAAGGATCATCGCGCCCCAGATCAGGCGATTGCGCCAGGGCGACGGCATCAGTGTAGCGCCACCGAGCGACCGTGCCGCCGCGCGAGAGAGGTTCGACGTTTTGAGAGATAGGCGAAATGCGCCATCGAGATTGCGTGAGCGGCCGGATCCGCGAAACGGTGTCGCCTACTCCGCCCAATGGCGTACGCAGTCACAAAGCAAGCCCGCGGCGAGTGACCGGCTCGCGAAACGCGCGTCGCTCGCCACCAACTCATCAGTGCGTCCAGTTGGTCGTCCGCCCGAACTTGAAATTATCCGCGTACGATTTCTTGATCGGCTTGCGCGGCTTTGGTTCGCTGAGCGTGTAGGCGAGGCCCACGCGCGTCGCGTAGGCAATGGCCTCTTCCTTGGTATCGAACTCGAGCCGAACCTGGGCTTGCATGTCTCGCGAACTCACCCAGCCCATCAACGGATCAATGTCGCGCGCGCTGGCCGGCTCGAATTCGAGCACCCACTCCTTCGTCCGCGCCTCGCCGGACTGCATGGCGGTTTTCGCAGGTTTGAAGATCCGTGCCGTCATAGTGGCTCCGCAATGACGAGAAAGTCCAAACGAAGAACGATCGCAATTTGGTCGGGGCGACATGACTTGAACACGCGACCCGCTGCTGCCAAAGTACGCAGGAAATGTGAAAAATCAACGTGCATTCTGACTGCTAGCCGCCTCTCGCCGGAACAATCGGCGCTGGAAATGCAGCCGGGCGCGGTTGGCGCGACTCAACATGCTCTTCGGCCTCTTGGGTGCTTCAGGGGCAACGATCGCGGGCCGCGTCTCCGGGATTTCCGGCAAGCGAATGTGCATGGCATAATGACCTGCACGCAGAATGTTTTCGAGGCCGATTAACTCCGGCGGTAAAAATGAAAGTGGGCGCGGCCATTTCTGAGACTGCAGCCAGCAGAACGTAGCTGGCGCAAGACGAGTTAAGTATCCTTCCTCTTCGTCACAAATGACCGTCGAAAAAGAAGGCAACTGTTTAGCCTCAATCGCTAGCTTCATCTCACTCCAATGGCGCATCGCATTGAATCGCCAGAGTTCACGGCTCCATCTGGATGTGTGTCTCCGGTGCGTGATGAGGGGTACATCAATATTCCCCAATGTCGCGCCACGAGCCGCCATCTGTGTCGGAAACCAGTAGTCCCACCATGTTTCGCCGAGCTGGAAATGACCATCAACAATACCGCGGCTCAGCGCAGTATCAAAAAAGAAGGCATCAAACCCGTAACAATTACCGATAGACGGAGGGTCGTCGCCGCCGACATCAATGCGCTCGGCGTAGAGCAGACCGCCTTCCAATTCGTCTGCCAGAACCGCCGCTAAATTCGGATAGGGAAGAATAGCGCAATCGGAATTAATGATCCCCGCGCGCGGGCACGATCGCTTACGAACGGCGTCGAGAATATCGCCGACAAGCGGCTTGCCCTCGCTGCTGCATGGCTCGATATCGAGATCAAATCCGTAGGCAAGAACCCGTTCAATCTCCGATGGCCCATTGACGGATACCGGCGAAAAGCCTGCAGCTGTCCACGAAGCGATAATGCGGCGCTGTTCTTCAAGTTGATCCCCGACTAAGTGCGGCGGGACGGACGTAAAAAGGTAGAATAGATGGTCGTTCATTATTCAGCATCCGCGAACGGTAGGTTTTGGGCGCAATGCGGTTCTGAAATGCTGCTTTGTTTGGCCGCGTTCCCCATCGCCAACCAGCCATCGAGAGAGATCGTAACGTCACGCCATTTCGGGAGCGGGGGTGATGGGAGCCTTAGGGGCTTATTTGACGTCGTGGTCGGAGGATCGACGCGACTTTCATAGCCGACAAGATCGCAGATATACGCAAACGCTAATGAACTGCTGATCTCGGCCTGAACGGTGGCTGGACACTCGCATCGTGGCATGATCCCCCCCTTTCAAGTATACAGCGTTCTTCATAGCCTAACGCCGGTTTAAGGAGAACCGCTGTTCTCGGCGGGCACTTCGATATCGGTCGATATCGCCGCTGCAGTTGTTCCCGTCGGAGTAGAAATGGACCACGGGAAGGGCAGCACGCGTCCTGCGACGCGCAATGATATGCCCTACACGAGACTCTCGTGGCAGCCGGAGAGCGTCACCTGGCGGCTGTACCCCTCGTCTGTTTCGAATGGCACCAGCGCCCGGAGAACGTCCTGCGAGCCACTTCGCCCGAAGCGGCGCGACTGTACAAGCGCACGGAAACCCAGCGCACGATGGCCGCTCGCAAGCGGCGCGCTTGGGTCGAAAGTGGAAGTAATGATGAACGTTCCGAGGCCGAAAGCCAGAACGGCGCCGCTGCCGGAAAGTCAGAATGAAAATGCGCTTTCGGCGAACCTACAGAAAATATTGGTCGGGGCGACATGATTCGAACACGCGACCCTCTGCTCCCAAAGCAGATGCTCTACCAGGCTGAGCTACGCCCCGACTTGCGCTCTCATCTGCCGCTTTCGCTCGTTAAGGTCAAGTCGCCGCTGGTCGGACACACCATCCCTAATAGCCGCGGGCGTCACGAACCCGAAAAAATTGGATAACGCACCTTGTCGCCGGCCTTGATGCCAAGGCGCGCCGACGCGCCGCCCGGAATTTCGAGCACAGCCAGAACCGGCGCCCCCGACGAGATCACTCGGTCTGACAGCGGCTCGGCGCGTTCCTCGATGCGCGTAATGGTGCCATCGGCGCGAATGAAAAGCATATCGAGCGGGATGTACGTGTTGTGCATCCACATCTGAAGGCCGCGCTCGACGGTGTAAGGGAAGAGCATCCCTTGGTTGTCGCTGAGCTCCGTCCGGAACATCAAGCCAAGAGCTTTTTCCTTCTCGGTGGTCGCGACCTCGATCGTAAACGCGTGCTCGGCGCCCCCGGCGGAGACGATCCGCAACGTGTCCTGCTGCATTTTCGCATGCGCGGGCGGCACCAGATCGACGAACGCGTTCATCCACGGCCACGCTGCCACGAACAGCGGCGGAAAAATAAAAAGGGCCACGCTGATCGCGGCCCCCTTCGTTGAACTCGGCACCATATTCGCCATTTTGCTCGCGTCAGTTACGAGACGGCAGCCCCGTCGGCACGCCATCCGGCCTGAGTTCCGCGGCCATGCAGCCCTTCGATCCGTAACCCCAACGAACCTGAACGATCTGCCCCGGACGCAGCTCAGTGAAGCCGAAGCGGCGCAGCGTTTCCATGTGACAGAAGATATCGGGCGTGCCCTCGCCGCGCGTCAAGAAGCCGAAACCGCGAACGCGGTTGAACCATTTGACGTATGCCCGGCACCAATCGCTTTCCGGCTGCACGATGACATGCGTGCGCTGAGGAAGTTGCGACGGATGGATCGCCGAACTCTCATCCATGCTGAGAATGCGGAAAGCCTGCATGCCCTTCGGACGGCGCAAAACTTCGCAATGAACGCGCGCGCCTTCGTAGGCAGTCTGGAAACCTCCGGCCCGGAGGCAGGTCACGTGAAGAAGGATATCGGGCAGTCCATTGTCCGGCACAATAAAGCCGTAGCCTTTGGAAGCGTCGAACCACTTGATCATTCCGGCAACTTCAAAAACTTCGGTTGCCGCGTCGTCGAGCGCTTCTGGGCTGATACCGCCCACTTCCAAAAATTCAGAAAGCCCGGGACGTTTATTATCCCCCATACTTGCTTACCCCGCATATACTGTGCGTCAAACGATAACTCTTTCGTTGCGCCGTGCCGCCGAACATCTCGCTTCTGGAAGAGCCCTCTTCAGAAACGAAACACCGAACACCACCGCGAAACGTGGGAAACCATAACACCGGCTCTGGCTGGAACTAGGGGCAATATTTTGGCGCATCCCCCTTGACCGTCGGTTGTGATGCTTGAATCCACATCCTGTTTACTCGCCTAAGAGCATGATAAAACGTCATTAAAAAGCATCCTGATTCTTCCCCAGGTTCGATCACGCGTCGATCTCCGGCAAACTTTCCTCCACATGAGTGGATAGCGCCGCGCGCTCCGAATCACCTCCAAGTGATTCGTTCATCGGCACTTGATTTTCCGCGTCTTCGATGGTGCTGATCCAAACGGCGAAAACGAAGATCTCCAATGCTCATCCACAGCAGGACGAAATCGCGCATCTCGAGCGAGCGGGCGCTGTAAGACGTTTCAGGACGCACTGTGGCAGAGGTGCAGCATTCGCGTGTACGGAAGAATTTTTCGCGCGAGCAACACGACCACTAAGACGATCACACAGCAGGCAAAAGGTGAGTGATGCGCTACTTGCACACTATGGTTCGCGTGACCGATATCGCGGCTAGTCTCAAATTCTATTGCGATGCACTCGGTATGAAGGAGATTCGCCGGATGGAGAATGAGAAGGGGCGCTTCACCCTCGTCTTTCTCGCTGCCCCCGAAGACGAAGAGCGCGCGCTGAATGAGAAAGCGCCGATGCTCGAACTCACTTACAACTGGGACCCTGAGCCATACGGCACGGGTCGCAACTTCGGGCACCTCGCATTTCTCGTCGATGACATTTACGCGACCTGCGCAAAACTTCAGGCTGCAGGCGTCACGATCAACCGCCCTCCGCGCGACGGTCACATGGCTTTCGTGCGTTCCCCTGACCTGATCTCTATCGAACTCCTGCAGAAGGGTACGTCCCTGCCACCGCAGGAACCGTGGACCTCGATGGCGAACACGGGAACATGGTGAGCAAAACCGTCGACGCGAAGGACGTCGCCATCATCGGCGCCGGACCCGCAGGCTTGTTTGCCGCCGAGGCCATCGCGAACGCCGGACATCGCGTCTCTATCTATGAGAGGATGCCGTCGCCCGCGCGCAAGTTTCTGCTCGCCGGCCGCGGCGGCCTGAACCTGACTCATAGCGAGCCGCTCGAACGGTTCCTGACACGCTACGGCGAAAGCGCCGATGAAGTCCGAATGGCCGTCGAAACTTTTCCGCCTGAGCGGCTCATCGCCTGGGCGAACGACCTTGATGCTCAAACCTTCGTCGGCACGAGCGGTCGTGTCTTTCCGAAGGCGATGAAAGCCTCGCCACTGTTGCGCGCATGGTTACGGCGTCTCGACAGCCTCGGTGTTTCCATTAAACCGCGCCACCGCTGGGTCGGGTTCAACGATACTGGCGCGCTGGTATTTGAAACGACTGATGGCCAACGTACGATCACACCCGATGCGGCGCTCTTCGCGCTTGGCGGGGGCAGTTGGCCGAAGCTCGGCTCCGACGGCGCCTGGGTTAATCAGTTCCGGAACACCGGTATTGCCATCACACCGCTCGAGCCGGCCAACTGCGGCGTCCTCGTATCGTGGTCTGAAGTTTTCAAATCGCGTTTCGAGGGTCTGGCTTTAAAGCGCATTGCGCTCTCTATCGCATCGACAACGGTCCGGGGTGAAGCCGTCGTCACGGCAAACGGCCTGGAAGGCGGAGCAATCTATGCTCTCGGCCCGCAAATCCGCGCCGCACTTGGCGACGGCAAAAGCGCGACACTTATAGTGGACCTCAAACCGGACCTCACGCAGTCGGCTCTCGCCGAACGTCTCGGCCGCCGCCGCTCCGGCGAAACGCTGACGAACTTTCTGCGCAAAGCAGCCCATCTCGATCCGGTCGCCGTCGCTCTCCTTCGCGAAGGGAATGCCGCGCTACCCGACAGCGCCGAGGCCCTTGCCGGCCGCATCAAAGCTCTGCCCCTCCAGGTTGTGGGGGTGACCAGCCTCGACAGGGCCATCTCGTCCGCTGGCGGCGTCGCTTGGACCGCGCTGGACGAGAACCTCATGCTCAAAGACCGCCCCGGCCTGTTTGTCGCAGGCGAAATGCTTGATTGGGAAGCACCCACCGGCGGTTATTTGCTGCAGGGGACCTTCGCAACCGCCGCATCGGCAGCAAATGGCTTGCTCGGATGGCTCGCTGGACGACAATGATTTCCACACGCTGCTGCCGGCGCAGCGAACGCCATTCTCAAGCACTGCGAGAAAGGAACGCGGCCATTTCGCGATAGTTTGAGAAATAATATCCTATTCTTATTTATAGAAATGCCTTCTCAGGAGAATAGTTTTCCACTATGTAGCGGCACACGGAGGTCCTTCATGACGCTGTTCGAAGCACCGGCATCCGCCCCCGCAGGCCAGCCGACCGACATTCATTCCGCGACGCAACATGCGCTCGCAGCCGAACTCGACCACAAGCTCGCAGAGCTGACGACGCTCGAAGAGCGCCTGTCGGCGATCCGCGCCGCCGTCGACGGTACCGTCTCCTTCTCCACCAGCCTCGGCATCGAGGATCAGGCGATCACGCACGCCATCGCGGTGAGCGGAACGGATATCGACATCTTTACGCTCGACACCGGCCGGCATTTTCCCGAGACGCTCGACACGCTGTTCGATACCGAAGGCAAGTACGGCATCAAGATCCGTGTGATGTTCCCTGAGTCCGCCGAAGTCGAAGAGCTGGTTGAAAACGACGGCGTCTACGGTTTTCGCTATTCGATCGAAGCGCGCAAAGCTTGCTGCGAAATTCGCAAAGTCCGTCCGCTGAATCGCGCGCTGCATGGCGCTGCGGGTTGGGTGACGGGTTTGCGCCGCGAGCAATCACAGGGCCGCTCGCATGTTCCATTCGCGAGCTACGATCCTGTGCAAAAGCTCATCAAACTCAACCCAATCGCTGACTGGTCTCTTGAAAAACTCGAAGACTACGTTGCAGCCAACAAAATTCCCGTGAATGCTCTGCATGCGAAGGGATTCCCGTCGATTGGATGCCAACCGTGCACACGCGCCATCAAACCGGGTGAAGACATCCGTGCCGGCCGCTGGTGGTGGGAAAATGAGAACGGCAAAGAATGCGGACTTCATACGCAGCCCCAAGACCCTGGTTTCGAACCGAAGGACCGCGCGGCATGACGGCCTCGCCATCGCATCTTGATCTGCTCGAAGCAGAAAGCATCCACATTTTCCGCGAGGCTGCAGCGCAGTTCCGCAAGCCCGTGATGCTCTATTCCATCGGCAAGGATTCGACCGTCCTGCTGCACTTGGCGCGGAAGGCCTTCTTCCCGCAGGCGGTGCCGTTTCCGCTGCTGCACGTCGACACGACGTGGAAGTTCAAGGATATGATCGCTTTTCGCGATCGGACGGCACGTGAACTTGGTCTCGATCTGATCGTTTACACCAATCACGACGGCATCAAGCGCGGCATCAATCCGATTGATCACGCGCCTTCGATCCACACCGACGTGCTGAAAACACAGGCCCTGAAACAAGCGCTCGACAAATACGGCTTCGACGCGGCCTTCGGCGGTGCTCGCCGGGACGAAGAAGCGAGCCGCGCGAAAGAACGCGTTTTCTCGTTCCGTGCCCCCGGCCATCGGTGGGACCCGCGCAAGCAGCGCCCCGAGATGTGGAACCTGTTGAATGGGCGCCTCGGTACCGGCGAAACCGTACGCGTCTTCCCAATGTCCAATTGGACCGAAAAAGACGTTTGGCGTTACATTCTGCGCGAAAAGCTCGATGTCGTTCCGCTCTATTTCGCGGCCGAGCGGCCGACCATCGTGCGCAACGGGCAAATCCTGATGCAGGATGACGAACGTCTGCAACCGCGGGACGGCGAAAAAGTCGAGATGCGCAAGATCCGCTTCCGCACGCTCGGCGACTACCCGCTTACGGCTGCGGTCGAATCCGATGCCGAAACGATCGAAGCCGTCGTCGCCGAAACACTCAACGCGCAGACGTCGGAACGCCAGGGCCGTCTGATCGATCACGACCAAGCCGGCGCAATGGAAAAGAAGAAGCAGGAAGGCTATTTCTAATGTCGGTGCACGCCCTGCATAAAATTCAGCCCGCCGCCAACGAGGCGCCGCGCCTGGAAGTAGTGCCGAACCTCGTGCGCGATCTCGGCGGCATTACACACCTGCTGACGTGCGGTTCTGTTGACGATGGCAAATCGACGTTGATCGGCCGCATGCTGTGGGATGCTTCCGACCTTTACGAGGATCAGCGCGAGAACGTGCGCAAGTCGGGCCGCAAAGCTGCTGGCACCGACCTCCCCGATTTCTCGATGCTACTCGATGGCCTCGTCGCAGAGCGCGAACAAGGCATCACGATCGACATTGCGTGGAAATATTTCGACACGCCGACGCGCCGCTTCGTCATCATCGATTCACCTGGCCATGAGCAGTACACACGCAACATGGCGTCGGGCGCATCTCACGCCGATGTCGCGATCGTTCTGGTCGATGCCCGCTCGGGCGTGAAGAAACAGACCAAGCGACACACGGCCATCCTCGATCTCGTCGGCGTCAAGCACGTCGTGCTCGCCGTCAACAAGATGGACCTGGTCGGCTGGTCGGAAGACGTGTTCCGCAAGATCGAAGCCGACTTCCGCACGCTCTGCTGGAAATTCAATTTCTGGGACGCGACCGCCGTGCCGCTCTCGGCTGTGTTCGGCGACAACGTCACGACCCAGTCGAGCAACATGTCGTGGTACACCGGCCCGACGCTCATCCAGCACCTGGAGAAGACGCCGAGCCGCGTCAGCGAAGCCGGCTCCGTGTTCCGCTTCCCCGTGCAGACGGTTCTGCGCGACAGCCAGGATTTCCGCGGCCTCGCAGGCACCGTCACGTCCGGCTCGATCAAGGTCGGCGACGAAGTCATCGACACTCTGAGCAACGCTGGCGGCAAAGTCGTTCGCATCGCCACGATGAATGGTGATCTGCAAAGCGCCTCGGCCGGACAGGCCGTCGCGCTTCAGCTCGACGTCGATATCGATGTCTCGCGGGGCGCGGTTCTATCGAAGCGTGACATGCTTCCCGTCGCTGCCCAGACCGTCGAAGCGCGTTTTGTTTGGCTGTCGGAAGACGCCTTCAGCCCCACCGCAGGTTATCTGCTGCGGACGTCGACCGATCTCATTCCGATCTCGAACATCGAGGTCAAGGCGCTTCTCGATCTCGAGACCATGGCCTCGCGCCCGGCGCGCAGCTGCGGTGCCAACGACATCGCCATCGCCAAAATCTCATTGGGACGCGCTGCGGCCATCGACGTCTTCACCGAAACGCCGGAAACCGGCACGCTGCTGCTCGTCGATTCCGTAACCGGAGCAACGATGGCCGGTGGCGTCGCGACGGCCGTCAGTGCCAAGGCAGAAGAGCCGACCGAAGGTCACTTCGTCCTGAAGCGTGACATGCTGGCGAACGGCCTCAATCGCGACCTGTCGATGAGTTCGAAAGATCGCGAAGAGTTTATGCGCCGCGCCAACGAAGTGGCGATCATTCTCCGTGCGGCCGGCATCGCAGTCGCCATTGAGCCGCCGCCCCCCGTCGACGACGGCATGGATCCTGGGCTTTAGGTTTCATCACGATTGAAAGTCATCCTCGGCATAAAGTCGAGGATGACGGCCCTGCTCAGCCCATTTCAACGAAACTCCAAGATTGCAGACGGCGGCGATCTCGCGTAGGTCTGACTGTCACGTTCCCTGCGGAATCCCATGCCGGAATTCGATCTCAGCACTCTCTGGCCCATGGTCGTCGCTGGCGGCTTCGTCGTCGGATTTCTTGTCGGCCTGACAGGGGTTGGCGCCGGCTCGCTGATGACACCATTTCTCATCACGCAGATCGGCGTACCGCCAACGCTCGCCGTCGGAACTGACCTTCTTTTCGCATCCATCACGAAAGCCTCGGCCGCGTGGCCGCACCATAACTTCGGCAACGTCAACTGGCGCCTCGTCGGATGGCTTGCGGCCGGAAGCGTCCCAGGCTCGCTCGCGATGCTGGTACTTCTGCATCTCCTTGATCCCGACACCACGGCTCTCGGCCTGTTCATCAAGGAAGCGCTGATCGCGGCCCTGATCATCAGTTCCGTCGCCATTCTGATTTATCCGCTTGTCGTCCGCGGTCGCGCACAGGTCGGCGAGCCCCCCGAATTCAAAATCCGTCACGTGCCGACGCTTCTTCTTGGGCTGACGTTGGGCTCAATTGTAACTCTGACGTCGGTCGGAGCAGGCGCGATCGGCGTCGTGGTCCTGACGCTACTTTATCCGACGCTCAGAACTCGCCGTCTGATCGGGACCGATATCGTCCATGCCGTGCCACTGACGCTGATATCGGGCCTAGGCCATCTGTCGATCGGCAACGCCAGCTTTACGCTGCTGGGCCTACTGCTCGTTGGCTCAATCCCCGGAATCGCCATTGGCTCACGCCTGACGGGCCTACTGCCCGATTGGCTGCTGCGCGCGTTCCTTGCGCTGATCCTGTGCTTCGCCGCCTACCAGCTCGCACACAAACTATAGCGCACATACCAACAACGTCATCCCGGCGCAGGCCGAGATCCAGTCAAATCGCAACCTTCGTCATGTTGAGGCTTGCCCGAGTGCCGATCTTCGTCGGCACGAGAAAGATCGAAGCGATTTTTTGCGCTTGGCGGCCGGCGCGCGGAACGCGTGTCGCCAAGCGCAAGAAACGAGTTCAAACCAGCTTCACGTCCGCGTGGAACTGATTGCCTGCCGTCGTCTCTTTCACATAGCCCGACCGGATCGCGAAATCGCCAAAGCGCTCGCCATCATTCCGCGTCTTTGCGTAATTGATGAAGATCGGCTCAAGCAGCGACACGATCCGCTGCTTGTCGACGTCCTGCGCATAAAGCTTCGACAGCCGCGAACCGTTGAAGGCCGCACCGAGATAGAGGTTGTAAAGCCCTGGGTTGCGCCCGACCAACCCGATTTCGGCCAGATACGGCCGCGCACAGCCGTTCGGGCATCCCGTCATGCGGATGACGATGTCGTCGTCCTTTAGACCCGCGCGATCGAGGCTTTCCTCAAGCGCCGTTACGAGATCGGGCAGGAACCGCTCGCTCTCCGCCAGGGCAAGACCGCATGTCGGCAAGGCCACACACGCCATTGCGTTGCGGCGCAGTCCCGAAGAGACACCGAGTTCGACGCCATGCGACGTCAGAATGCCTTCGATCTTCGCCTTCGATTTTCCCGCCACATTGGCGAGGATGACGTTCTGGTTCGCCGTGCAGACGAAATCACAAATACCGAGATCGGCAATCTCGCGCAGCGCCGTTCTCAGCGCGAAACCTGGCCGATCCTTGATTCGGCCGTTCTCGACGAACAGCGTCAGATGCCAGGGCTTATCGGCGCTCTTCTTGCCGTCGATCGTTTGCCGCCAGCCGATTTTGTCGCCCGTGCTCGCAAACTTGAACGGCTTCGGCTTGCCAAGCTTGAACCCGGCCCGCTTCTCCACTTCCTCGCGGAAGTTATCGAGCCCACGATCCTCGATCGTGTATTTCAAACGCGCCCGCGCCCGGTTCTCGCGGTTGCCCCAGTCACGCTGCACGGTCACGATCTTTTCGGCGAGCGTAACGGCCTGCTCTGGGGTGCAGAAACCAAGCAGATCGGCGGTGCGCGGAAACGTATTGGGATCGCCGTGCGTCATGCCCATGCCGCCACCGACCGTTACATTCCAGCCGACAAGCTCGCCCTTTTCGACGATAGCGATGTAACCCAGATCGTGCGCGTAAATATCGACGTCGTTGTCGGGCGGCACCGCCACGACGACTTTGAATTTGCGCGGCAGATAATGGACGCCGTAGATCGGCTCGACATCCTCTTTCGCCGGACCCGATTTATCTTCGACCTTCTCGCCGTCGAGCCAGATCTCGTGATAGGCGCCGGTCTTCGGCAAAAGATGCTCGCTGATCGCTTTGCCGAGATCATAAGCCTGCCGATGCGCCTTCGACAGATCAGGATTCGCCGCCGTCATGACGTTGCGGTTGACGTCGCCGCAGGCTGCGAGCGTATCGAGGCAGATGTCGTGAAACCCCTGCATCGTCCGCTTAAGGTTCGACTTGATGACGCCGTGAAACTGAAACGTCTCGCGCGTCGTCAGCCGCATCGAACCGTTGGCATAGGTGCTCGCGATGTTGTCGAGGCCGATCCACTGCTTGGCACCAAGGAAGCCGCCGGGAATGCGCAGTCGGATCATGAAGGCGTAGGCCTTCTCGAGCTTCTTCTTGGATCGCTCGCCGCGCACATCACGGTCGTCTTGAATATACGAACCGTGGAACTTGATGAGCTGCTGATCGTCCTCGGCTATCGCGCCGGTCTCGACCTGCCGCAATCCTTCAGCCAGCGTCCCGCGCAGCTGATGGCTCTTCTCTTTGATGAACTCGTTCTTCGAGCGTTTATCGGTCATTTCGACTGTTCCCGGCATTCCCCCTCTCCGAGATCACCCCTGTGATGGGGGAGAGGGACATTCAATTCTTAATACACGTCGCGCTGATAGCGCCCAGCCTTCGTCAGCTCCTTGAGCTTGGCGCGGCCGGCTTCTTCGTCACCCTTCAGCGGCTCGGCGAGGATTTTGACGAGCGTCTGATCGACGTCCTTCGCCATGCCCTTCTCGTCGCCGCAGACGTAGATGTGTGCACCCTCTTCGAGCCACGCGCGGAGATCGTCCCGACGCTCCCACAGGCGATGCTGCACGTAAATCTTCTCCGGCTGGTCGCGCGAGAACGCCACGTCGATCCGCGTAAGATCGCCCGATGCCAGATAGTCCTGCCATTCGAGCTGATACAGGAAATCGTTGGTGAAGTTGCGTTCACCGAAGAACAACCAGCTCTTGCCCTTTGCACCATCCGCAACGCGCTCTTCGACAAAGGCGCGATAAGGTGCAACGCCCGTGCCCGCACCAATCATGATAATCGGCGTATGCCCATCGGGCGGCAGACGATAATGCCGGTTCGGCTTAACGTAGAGACGCACCGTCTGTCCGACTTTTCGCCGCTCACCGAGGAACGTCGACGACACGCCCTTGCGAACACGGCCGTGAGATTCCCAGCGCACCGCACCGACGAGCAGATGCGCTTCACCTGGATGCGCCTTTAGGCTCGACGCCACCGAATAGAGCCGTCCCGGCAACGGTCGCAGCAAGCTCGTCAATTGCTCAGCCGTCAGCTTTTCCGGATAAGCCTGAAAGAAGTCGATGAGCTGCCGATCTGAAGCGAACTTCGGATAGGCCTCGCCTTCAAGCAGCGCCTTCGCGTCAGCGCGTCCCGTCAGCTTGGCGTAGTTCTCGACGAACGAGCGCGACAGCGTCGTGACGTCATAGGATTTCTGCAGTTTCAAAAGCAGCGCCGCATCCGAACCGAGACCAACCGCCTGCAGCACGTCGTCAACGAGCGCGGGATCGTTCTCCGGATACATGCCGATCGCGTCGCCGGGCTGGTAGGTGAATGCCGGATCGTCGAATGCGAACTCAGCGTGCCACGTCTCGCGCGTCGAGCCCGTGCCGTTCAAGTTCACCAGCGCGGAAATCTCGGCTTCGAGCGGATGCTCGGCCGTATACTTCGGCTCATCGTCATCGGCAAACTGAGCAGCCGCCCCGAAATCCACATGGACGACCGTGCCGCTCGCTGCCTCTTCCTTCGGCGCGAGTTTCGCGAGCGCGTTTTCCGTCCAGTCCGCCGCCTGTTTCGCGTAATCGAGGTCAAGATCGACCCGATCGAACGACCGCACGCCACCGAGTTCCTCAAGGCGGGCGTCGATGGCCCGACCGACGGCACAGAACTGCGCATACGCCGTATCGCCCAGCGCCAGAACCGCGAACCGCACGCCGTCGATGCGTGGCGCCGCGTCGCTCATCAGGGTCTGATAAAAGTCGACCACGCGCGACGGCGGATCGCCCTCGCCCCAGGTTGCAGCAAAAACGACGATGTTCTTCGCCTTGGCCAGCAGCGCCATGTCGGCGTCGGCCATATCGAAAACCTTGGCATCGAGACCGTGCTTCTGGGCGGCCTTCTTGGCCTTGTTCGCCAATGCTTCAGCGTTGCCGCTCTCGCTGGCATAAAGAATGGTCAGCGGCGCCCGCGGCCTTGCGGCGGGAACTGCCTGCCCTGCGCTGCCGCCCTGAGCCGCTTCAAAACCTGCGAAGAAACCGGCAAGCCAAGAGCGCTGCTGCGGAGTTGTCCGCGCAACCACTTTGTTCAGCATCTCGATCTCTTCCGGCAGAAACGGCGCGTTACGCGGAAGCAGAGGGGTGGCGGTCACAAAAAGCTCTCCTTAATCAGGGCCCTCAGCCCGAAATCCTTCAGCTCGGAACATTGAGACGCGGGCCTAACGCGCCTTTGATCTCAGCGAAAGCCCCATCTTCGTGATCGAACCAATCACTTTAATCGATCATTTAGCCATCAATGGCTAACGGACCATCCGATAACTGGCCCAGCCCGACGCTGGTTTGCATACGTCATTTTGGAACAATTTTCTACATGCCTGCGGCATTCCACCCCAAATATAAGAATAATATTCTAACGTGCCAGGCATTCCACCCGATTTGGATGCGCCAGCCCCAAAATCGCGAAGCTTCCACAGGAGGCGCCGGGACGCCTCTTCCGCTCCGGACCCATTCCGAGCCTGCCGATCATCCTCTCGCACATGCACACAGAACGTCCTGGATCAGACCCACACGCAGACGTGAAGGGCATTGATTTGAAAAGAAGTCTCGAAACGTGATCTTCTGCGGTCGGCGGCGGTTCGAGCCTTGACTTTGAAAGGCCGATCCGCAGATTGGGCCGGCACAAACATAAGTGCCTGCACCAATTGAGTGGACCCTCGGCGGGGTCTGCTGAGTAGGGAAAGCAGTTCACCGCTTGGAGGAAACACCATGAAGACTTGGACGAAGCCCGAAGTTCGCGAGCAGGAAGTTGGTCTCGAAGTCACGAGCTACCTTCCGGCAGAGATCGACCTCATCTAATCAGATGAAGTCTTCGGTCTCGCAAATCTTGTGAGATACCGGCGCAGCGGTCGATTTTTGGCGAATCGGCCGCCGCAGCCTTATGGCTCTCGAAAAAGGACAGAGAGCGCTGCCGGCTTTGGCGACCCGTCGGCGTAAATCAAAAAATCAGCGATGCTTATAAAAGTGCTTGGATCCGCCGCTGGGGGTGGATTCCCGCAATGGAATTGCAACGGCTATCACTCATCGCGAGTGCGCGCCGGAGAAGCGGGATATAAGGCAAGGCTGCAATCCTCTCTCGCTGTCAGTTCTGACGGCGTGAACTGGGTATTGCTCAATGCCTCCCCGGATATTCGTCAGCAGATCAACGAAACGCCCGAGCTTCAGCCGGCGCGCTCCGGTCCGCTGCGAACTTCACCCATTAAGGCCGTCGTCGTCACCAACGCCGACGTCGATCACATCACCGGCCTCTTGAGCCTGCGCGAAGGTCAGCCGTTCTCGATTTACGGCTCCGATCGCGTGCTCGCGACGCTCGCCGCCAACTCGATCTTCGACGTCCTGGCGGCGGATAAGGTCAAACGCATCACCTTCGAACTCGACAAGCCGACCCGCCTCGAAGGCGCAGGCCAGGATCTCGGTCTCGTCGTTGAAGCTTTCGCGGTCCCCGGCAAAATCGCGCTGTTCCTTGAGAAGGGCGACGCCAGCAACAATTTCGGCAGTCGCGATGGCGACACGATCGGCCTCAAGATTACCGACGCCAAAACCGGCAAAGCATTCTTTTATATTCCGGGCGTCGCCGAGATCGATCCGCCGTTGGCGGAAAAAATCCGCGGCGCTGAGCTGATCTTTTTGGACGGCACGCTGTTTACCGATGACGAAATGCTGGCCCAGGGGCTGCTGAACAAAACCGGCAAGCGCATGGGTCACATCTCTGTGTCGGGCTCCGATGGCTCGATCGCCGCCTTGAGCAAGCTCAACGTGAAGCGCCGGATTTACGTCCACATCAACAATTCCAACCCAATCCTGGACGAAAATTCAGAAGCCCGTAAAGTCGTCGAAGCATCCGGTTGGGAAGTCGGCTTCGATGGCATGGAGGTCCGCCTATGAACCCGGTCAGTCTCGAAAAGAAAACCGCAGAACGGCTTGGCAACGAGCCGCCGATGTCGACATCCGATTTTGAAGCAGCACTTCGCGCCATCGGCCCCGAGCGCTATCACGACTTGCATCCGTTTCATCACATGCTGCATGGCGGCAAGCTGAATAAGGGCCAGGTGCAGGCCTGGGCGCTGAATCGTTACTGCTATCAGTCTGCCGTGCCGCGAAAGGACGCCGCTCTCGTCAGCCGCGTTTACGACCGCGAACTCCGCCGCGAGTGGACGCATCGCATCCTCGATCACGATGGACTGCTGCCGGACGAGCAAGGCGGCATCGAACGCTGGCTGGTGTTGACGGACGGCTTGGGCCTCGACCGCGAATACGTCATCTCGCGCCGCGGCGCTCTTCCCGCCACGGTTTTCGCGGTTGAGGCCTATGTCACGTTCGTTCGCGAACAGCCGCTGACCATCGCTGTGGCCTCCTCCCTCACCGAGCTTTTCGCTCCAAGGATCCACAAAGAGCGGATCGTCGGCATGCTCGAAAACTACGATTTCATCGACGATAAGGTAATGGCGTATTTCAAGCGCCGCCTGACGCAAGCGCCACGCGATGCCGATTTCGCGCTGCAATACGTGCTGAAAAACGCCAAGACCCGCGACGAGCAGGAAGCCTGCATCGAAGCTCTGCGCTTCAAGTGCAACGTGCTGTGGGTGCAGCTCGACGCCCTCTATCATGCCTACGTCGACGGACACATTCCGCCCGGCGCCTTCCGGCCAGAGGCTTGATTGATGAGCGAAACCACTCGCACACGCGTGATTATAGCGCCGGCTTCAAAACCGGCGCTGCCACCCCACATTAAGCTGAGACACGATCCCGGACGCGGTCGCTGGCATGTTCTGGCACCGGAACGCGTGTTCGAACCGGACCCGATCGCCATCGAAATCCTGAAGCGCTGTGACGGCGTCACTTCGGTCGAGCAGATCGCGAATGATCTTGCCAAAGACTACAACGCGCCTGTGCAGGAAATTCTGATCGACACGATAGCCATGCTTCAGGAGCTTTCGGACAAAGGCGTGATCAAAGCTGCTTGAGGAACAGAACGGAGCTGACGTCATGAACGAAATAGCGCCGATGGAGCAATTCTCCGAAAAGCCCGTTGTCGAGGCTTGTGCGCGAGCCCCGGTCGGCCTCCTCGCCGAGCTGACGCATCGTTGCCCTCTGCAATGTCCCTATTGCTCAAATCCGCTTGAGCTTGATCGCGTCAACAGCGAGCTGACGACGGAGCAGTGGCAGGACGTGATGCGTCAGGCTGCCGAGCTTGGCATCCTGCAAATCCATCTCTCCGGCGGCGAGCCGACGGTTCGCAAGGATCTCGAAGACATCGTCGAAGTCGCGGCCAAGGCTGGCCTCTATACCAATCTTATCACCGCCGGCGTTACGCTGACGCGGGATCGCCTCGCACGCCTGAAGGACCTGGGCCTCGACCACGTCCAGCTGTCGATCCAGGACGTTGATGATGTGAATGCCGAAAAAATCTCCGCCTACAAAAACGGCCTCGCCAAGAAGCGCGAAGTCGGCAAGTGGGTGCGCGAGCTTGAGATGCCGCTCACCATCAATGCGCCGATCCATCGCCTCAACATCGAGAACCTGCCGAACATCATCGACTTCGCCGTCGAGATGGGCGCTGGCCGCATCGAGGTCGCCAATATTCAATACTACGCGTGGGCATTGAAGAATCGCGCCGCGCTGATGCCGACTCGCGCCCAAGTTCTGAAAAGCGCTGAAATCGTCGAAGCTGCAAAAGAGCGCCTGAAGGGCGTCATGGTCTTCGACTTCGTCGTGCCGGACTATTACGCCAAAACACCGAAACCCTGCATGGGCGGCTGGGGTCGCGGCGTGATGAACGTCACACCACAGGGGCGCGTCCTTCCCTGCCACGCATCGGAGACCGTTCCGGGACTTATCTTCGATAACGTTAAGGATCGCCGCTTGGCCGATATCTGGCTTAACGGCCAAGCCTTCCAGATGTATCGTGGCACGAGCTGGATGAAGGAACCCTGCCGCGGCTGTCCGCGCGCAGAAATCGATTTCGGCGGCTGTCGCTGCCAGGCCATGGCTTTCACCGGCGACGCAGCAAATACAGATCCGGCGTGCAAGCTCTCACCTTACCACGAAGCATTCGTGGCCGCCGCCGAACGCGAAAGCGCCGAGCAGACGCCGCCGCCGTTCGTCTATCGGCGCATGAGCCCAGTGAAGGCGCCGGCGGCTGAATAATTTGTAAGAAAACGCCCGCTTGACGTGTGTTTGCGACGCAAAAGACATCCGACTAATTCACTAGTCGGTGCGGCATTCTGTTCGGGCGAAGTTCAGAAATTAAATGCCAATTTCCAGAGACTGAGCTATGAGTTGCAACGTTTCTAAAGTATCGCTCAGGCGAAACGGGAAGGAAAATTCAAAAATGCGCAAGTGGGTTCTGGCGATCGCAATGATCGCTGTTGCACCGAGCGCTGGCATGGCCGCTGATGCGGCTGCCGGCGAGAAGGTCTTTGCGAAATGCAAGGCTTGTCACCAAGTCGACAAGAACGGCGTTGGCCCGCACCTCGGCGGCTTGATCGGCCGTAAGGCTGGTTCGGTTGAAGGCTACAACTACTCTGAAGCCCTGAAGAAGTCGGGCATCACGTGGGATGAAGCTTCGCTCGACAAGTGGCTCCAGGGCCCGAGCAAGGACGTTCCCGGCACGAAGATGATCTTCCCGGGCGTCAAGGATGCAACGCAGCGCGCCGATTTGATCGCGTATCTCGCGACGTTGAAGTAATTCGTGCTTCGTAACGACTGCAGAAAGCACCGCGGGGAAGGGGTTCTCCGCGGTGCTTTCTTTTTATCAGAGCTTATTGAAGCGGCGTCACATCGCTAGCGTCGAGAGCTTCGATCATGTCATCGAGCGTTTTGCCGCCGATCGTGAGCGCAGGCGCGACGTCCCTGAGCGGCACAACAACGAATGCCCGTTCCGCGATGAGCGGATGCGGTACGGCAAGATCCGGATCGCGGATCTGACGATCTCGAATCGCCAGAATATCAACATCGATAATCCGCGGCCCCCAATGCCGTGTGCGCACCCTGCCCATGTCGTTTTCAACCGCCTGACAGCGCTTCAACAGCTCATGCGGTGACAGCGCAGTCCGCACGCCGATACAGGCATTCACGAACCAGTCCTGATCCGTATCACCCCATGGCGCCGTGCGATAAAGCTTCGAACGCGCGACGACGATGATCGAACCGTCGGCTTCCAGCCTGCGCACGGCATCGTCGATGTTCTCGACACGGTTTCCCATGTTCGTGCCGAGCGCCAGGATGGCGTCAAGCGTCGGCGGCATTCCCTGCACGGCCGCCGAAGCACAATTCGTCTCCGCCATCTCAGGCTCCCATCTCAAGCCCCATGCGCGGATCAATCGTATTTGATGTACGCAAATCGCATATCGCTCTCAGGCGTACCTTCGAGACCCTTGCCTTCCTTGCCCGGCTGCCAATGCACGACCTCTTCGATCTTTTTCGCGAGTTCGAGGTCTTTCGACGTGATGCCCTTGGCCGAATGCGTCATCAACCGCACTTCCACCCAGGCATACGAACAGGTGATATCCGGGTGGTGCCACGCGGCCTCTGCCAGATGGCCGATTGTATTGACGACCATGAGCGTGCCTTTCCAGCTCGCCGTCTTGTAGGTGCGCCGGATCCACCCGTCTTCGAGCTTCCAGGCCGGCAAGTTGGCGGCAAGCCATGCCTTGACATCGGCTTCCGCCATCGGTTTTTCGCGTTCTGCACTCATCTTGCCCTCGACCTCCAATTATCGGACAACTCGGTTCCGAAATCCTACCGCCCCCGTAGCCAGGATGGCAAACGGCCTGAACAGGCGGAAATTCAAAAGAAAGGACTGGTTTACGTGAAGCCTATTCCGGCAACTTCTGCCGCGCTCCGCGTTACAGCTCCGGCGCGGCTGCACCTAGGCTTCCTCGACTTGAATGGCGAGATCGGGCGGCGCTACGGCAGCATCGGCATCGCCATCGACCGTCCCAGCACCGACCTCACCATAACCCCGTCGACGGAGAATTCCGCGACCGGCCCCGAAAGCCGGCGTGTCCTCAAGCTGCTGCGCAAATATACCGACGACGGCAAGTCGGGCGCTTATGCCGTCGATATCGCGAATGCCATCCCGGCACACGCGGGCCTGGGCTCCGGCACGCAGCTCGCGCTCGCAGTCGGCGCAGCCATCGCCCGCCTCCAGGGCCGCAATCTTTCCCCCGCCGACCTCGCCTCCTTGGGCGAGCGCGGCGCCCGCTCGGGCATCGGCCTCGAAGCCTTTGCTTCCGGCGGTTTCATCATTGATGGTGGCAAAGGCAAAACCGACCGCCCGCCCCCGCTGACGCTACGCACGGATTTCCCCAAGGACTGGCGCGTGATGCTGATCCTCGATCCGAATTTCTCAGGCGTCTCCGGTGAAGCCGAAACGACCGCATTCGCTGGTCTACCGCCCTTCCCGGAACGTCAGGCGGCGCACATTTGCCACCTCGTCCTGATGAAGCTCGTTCCCGGCTTGAAGGAATTGGATATCGAGGCCTTTGGCTCGGCCATCACCGAAATCCAGGAAATCGTGGGCGGGCATTTTGCGTCGAAACAAGGGGGCAGCCCGTGGACCAGCCGGGCAGTCGGCGAAATCGCTTCGCGGATGCGAGACATGGGCGCAACCGGCATCGGCCAAAGCTCCTGGGGGCCGACCGGATTCGCCTTCGTCGAGAGCCAGAAAGCGGCAGAACGCCTCTATCATTCTTTAGGCGAAGACGCTAAACGCGACGGGCTCGAAATCCTTATCATTCATGGCCGCAACACCGGCGCCAGCATCGAAACGCTGCGCAATTCATAACGAACGGAGCATTAGAACAAATGAGCGACGCAACCCCAATCCTGCACATGCTGGCGCCGCAGAAGCATATGAGCCCCTTCGACGTGAACATGGCAGCCGACGCCGGCTACAAGGTGATCATTCCCTACATCAACGTCGAGCTTGCGGAAGTCACCGGGCTGATCCAGGACGCCATCTTCTCGCGCCCCCCGAACTACGGCGTTCGCACCGGCTTCTTCATGGGCGGCAAGGACGCCATCCTCGCGCTCGACATGCTCGAAGCCGCCAAGAAGGCGATGGTGCCCCCGTTCGAATGCTCGTGCTTCGCCGACCCGGCCGGTTCGTTCACCACGGCCGCTGCGATGGTCGCCTGCGTCGAGAAGGTGCTGAAGGAAAAGTTCGGCAAGACGTGGAAAGGCACGAAGGTTGCCGTATTCGGCGCAACCGGCGTTGTCGGCTTCGCGTCCTCGATCATCTCCGCTCTTGAAGGTGCGGAAGTAAAGCTCGTTGCACATCGCGGTATCGATCGCGTCATCAAGAACGCGAAGATTTCGAAAGAGCGCTTCGGTGTCGATCTCGAACCCGTACCCGGCGAAACAGAAGAGCAGAAGAGCGAGATCATCGCCAACGCCGAAGTGATCTTCGCAGCCGCCGCCGCTGGCGTCCGCGTCGTCTCGAAAGAGAACATGCATAAGGCCAAAAATCTTTTGGTCATGGCCGACGTCAACGCCGTTCCGCCGCCGGGCGTCGAAGGCATGGAACTGTTCATGAATGGCGAGAAGCTGCTCGATACCGAAACGCTCGGCGTCGGCCCGCTCGCCATCGGCGACATCAAGTACAAATGTGAATCGGGCCTGTTCAAGCAGATGATCGATTCCGACGTGCCGCTGTCTCTCGACTTCCGTCACGCGTACGAGCTGTCGAAGAAGCTCGTCGGGTTGGCTTGAGATTGACCGGCGACGTTGTCCTGATCGCAGCATTTTCCGGGCGGAGCCTCGCGCAATCCGCCCGGCGCGCTGGATTTAGGCCCTTCGTCGTCGACGCTTTCGGCGATCTCGACACCCGCGATGCCGCGGAAGGTCTTCGCGTTATAGATGGCGCGATGGAGACCGGTTTCCGCACGAAGCCGCTGATCGCTGCTTTGAACGAACTCTCTCAATCGGCGCCCGCAGCGCCGATTGGCCTCGTGCTCGGCTCGGGCCTTGAAGATAAGCCGCGGCTTGTCGATGCCCTTGCATCGCGCTTTCGCCTGCTTGGCTGCGATGCGCGGACGCTCGCAACCTGCAAAGATCCGAAAAAATTCTTCGCACTTCTCGACGACCTTGCAATCCAGCACCCCGAGACGCAAAGCACACCGCCGGGGGACGCATCGGGCTGGATCTCGAAGCGCATCGGCGGCAGCGGCGGCCGACATATTCGCGATTGCGCCGGCACCCCACACGCAAAACCGCGCCGTTACTTTCAGAAGCGACTGACCGGCACGCGCTATTCCGTCGGCGCATTGTGCGCGGGGGACGGCGCAGCCTCATCGACATTCGCTGTGAGCCGGCAATGGATATCTCCATCACCTGCACACCCCTATCGCTTCGGCGGCTGCGTCTCCGCGCCCGCCATCGATGATTCGTTATCGTCCGGGATGATCCGCTATGCCCGCGAACTTTCTGAAAAACTGCAATTGCGCGGCCTCGTATCGTTCGATTTCATCGCCGCGCAAGGCGTGCCTTACCTGTTGGAAGTGAACCCGCGGCCCGGCGCATCACTTGACGTTCTCGACGATCGCTTCGGCTCTTTGTTCGCAAGACATATCGCCGCCTACACGGGCAAGCCGGTATCGTCGCAACAAGGCCATCCTTCCCCCGCCAAAGCCATAGCGATCCTCCACGCTGACCGCGGAGAGACAACGCTTGGTGACACGCCGTGGCCCGCCTGGAGCACCGACCGTGGCACACCCGGCACTTTTGTTCCCCTCGGCGCCCCTCTCGCGACGGCGTTTGCCGAGGCCCCAACCGCCGATGCGGCAGAAGCCCTCGCCCGTGAGCGCTTGGCGGAACTCGAAGACCTGATATACGGACACGCAAAATCCTGACCTGACGGGAGTTTCAAAGATGGTTAAGCAGCCCAGCGTCTCGGCACGCGCCGCCAAGCTCGTAGAGAGCATCGTGAATGACGCCGATGCCCTTCGCATCGACGTGAGCACGGGCAGCGAAGGCGAACGCCTGATCGATATGGGCGCCAAAGTCGTCGGCGGTCTCGAAGCCGGCCGTCGCCTCGGCGAAGTCTGCATGGGCGGCCTGGGTCAGGTGGCGATCACGCAATCGTCCGGGCTTGCGAACTGGCCCCTCGGCGTCGTCGTGACGTCGAATGATCCGGTTATCGCCTGCCTCGGCAGCCAATATGCTGGCTGGTCGATCTCGGATGAGGCGAGCGGCTTCTTCGCGCTCGGCTCCGGTCCTGCCCGCGCCGTCTCGCGCGTCGAAGAGTTGTTCAAGGAACTGGGCTACGCCGACCGCAATCCTGAGACGACGCTCGTCATCGAAGGCGACAAGGCCCCGCCCGCAGCCGCAATCAAAAAAATCTCCGAGAACTGCGGCATCAACCCGACGCGACTGACGATCATCTACGCGACGACGTGGAGCTTCGCAGGCATCGTCCAGATCGCCTCGCGCGTTCTCGAAGTCGCGATCCACAAAGCCCACGCTCTGCATTTCCCGCTTGAGAACATTCTCGACGGCATGGGTACCACACCGATCGCGCCGCCCATCCCCGATTTCGTCAAGGCCATGGGTCGCACGAACGACGCCATCATCTATGGCGGCCGCATTCATCTCTTTGTGAAAGGCCCGGACAGCGACGCGAAGCGTCTCGCCGAAAGCCTGCCCGCGAGCAACAGCGAAGCGTACGGCAAGCCGTTCGCTGAAATCTTCGCCGACGTCAAAGGCGACTTCTACAAGATCGACCCGATGCTGTTCTCACCCGCGCAGGTGATGGTGTCGAACGTCGAAACAGGCAATACCTTCCGTGCTGGCGAACTGGCGCCGGGAGTCGTCGATGCGAGCTTCCGCTGAGAAACAGCCTGACACTCTGCCAGGCCTAGGGGATGGACTTCACCTCGCCCTTCTGATCGAAGAGGGGCGAGGCGAATGGCATGCGCGCCGCATCGTCCGTTCGCTCGAAGCGATGGGCGCGCGCGTCACCGTTTCATCGCTTCCACACTGCGCATTCGATACTGGCCTTGAAAGCGGCATCGACATTCCGGGTTTTCAGGGCCGCCTGCCTGATGGCGTGTTCGTCCGCTCGATTTCTGCCGGAACGCTTGAGCAGATCACATTTCGCTTAGGCCTTCTGCATGCGCTGCGCGAAAGCGGCGTTCGCGTCTGGAACGACGCGCGCGCGATCGAGCGTTGTGTCGACAAATCGCAAACGACGTTTCTTCTGCACAAGAACGGCATTCCGACGCCACGCACGCGCGTTTGCGAAACGCTTCCCCATGCCCTCGAATATACCGAGGGTCTCGACCGTCCGCTTGTCCTGAAACCGCTGTTCGGCAGTCAGGGCAAAGGCATCGGCATGATCGCGCAGCAAAGCGAATTGCCGGCCCCCGAGACAGTCGATCAGATGTACTACATGCAGGATTACGTCCCGCCGAAGGATGGCTTCTACGAAGACTGGCGCGTGCTTGCGACACGCCATCGCGTCGTCGCCGCCATGACGCGTCGGGGCACGACGTGGGTCACGAATATCCATCAGGGCGGCAAGGCGCGCGTCCATCTGCCTGACGACGAGATGGCTCGCATCTCGATGGCCGCCATGCGCGCAGTCGATGCCGACTACGCCGGAATAGATCTTATTCGCTCGGCATCGGGCGAATTGCAGGTCCTCGAAGTAAATTCAAATCCGGCATGGCGCGGCCTTCAAGGCGTCGCTGACGTTAATATCGCCTGGGCCATCGCCGAGGACTTTCTGAAAACAGTCGTTGCGCATCGCGCGGCATTGCACGTGCCTGCCGTCGCAGCAGTCTCATGAAAGCCGCCCGAACCGCTGCCGAAATCAGCGCCGCGTTTTTATACGCGTGCAACGCTGAACTCGAAGCGCTGAAGCCGGGCAACGTCCATCGCTACTCCGCCGGTCACGGCATGGAGGTTTTGCATTTCGAACAGGCCGCAAACGCTGCGGCAGGGCCGATCGCAGACCCGCAATTGAGCGTCGGCAAACGCATCCTTCGCGCGACGGAGGCAAGCGTCGCTGCAACGGGCATCAACACCAACCTCGGCATCGTGCTGCTTTGCGCACCTCTCGCGAAAGCTGCGAGCGAGACTACCTTCGATGTCGGCCTGCGCCGTCGCCTTGGCATGATTCTAATGTCGCTCGATGAGCAGGACGCCGAAGATGCATTCGCCGCCATCCGCGTCGCCAATCCGGCCGGCATGGGCAAGGTCGAACAGGGCGACGTCCATTCGCAACCGCAGCATTTGACGTTGCTCGGCGCCATGGAGCTCGCAGCCGAACGTGACCGCATCGCAAACGCCTACATTAGCGTGTACGCAGATGTTTTCGATTTTGCCTTGCCGGTATTTCGCGATGCCAAAGCGGTATCTGGTCGCGATGCGACTTTAGCGGTAACGACGTTGCATATGGCGCTGCTTGCCGAATTTCCCGATACGCATATTGCACGCAAATTCGGTGCCGAAATTGCCGCGAAGGTGCAAAACGAAGCACGCGTGTTAAGGCCGCAGTGGTCACCTGCTGCAACTGCGAAATCGCTACCGGCGCTTCAGGAATTCGACGCAAAATTGAAACATGAGGGCCTCAATCCCGGCACCACTGCCGATTTTGTGGTCACGACCCTTTTTGCCGACGCGCTGATCGAGCGGAAACGCACCTGAACGGCGATTGGCCCCAACTTAAGGGCTTGTCTCTCCCGGTGACCTAGGGCAATACAGGCGCCGTGTCCGCGCACTCCGCGGGCCGATCCAACGCGCCGAGGCTGGTACTCATGACAACCTGGGCGCTAAGCGCGTGGATATTCATCGCCAGAGCAGTACAGCGAAGTCCCGACTTCTGACGGGGGAGCGTTGTTGCTCATATCCATATCGTTTCATTCGTGGGAGGAACCCCCCTGATGGCCAAAATCAACAAAGTCATGGTCGGCGAGTCGCTCGTCGGCGACGGCAACGAAGTCGCTCACATCGACCTCATCATCGGACCGCGCGGTTCGGCTGCTGAGACGGCGTTCTGCAACGCCCTGACGAACAACAAGGACGGCTTCACGACTCTTCTCGCCGTCATTGCGCCGAACCTCCCCTGCAAGCCGAACACGATCCTTTACAACAAGGTCACGATCAAGGACGCCCGTCAGGCCGTTCAGATGTTCGGACCGGCTCAGTACGGCGTTGCTAAGGCCGTTCAGGACTCGGTTGCTGAAGGCGTGATCCCGGCTGCTGAAGCTGATGATCTCTACATCGCCGTTGGCGTGTTCATCCACTGGGAAGCTGCCGACGACGCGAAGATCCAGGACTACAACTATCGCGCCGTTAAGGAATCGATCGCGCGCGCTGTTGCTGGCAAGCCGACGGCTGCCGAAGCGACCGCTCAGCGTAACTCGGTCCAGCATCCGTTCGGTGCGAAGGCTTGAAGCGGAAACCGTCCTCAGCAGGTAGAAAACAAAAATGAGACTGCCCCTCCCATGAAGGGGGGTCTGCTGCAGCGATTGGGTAGACTGCTCTCGGGCCGTTACAGCGGTTAACTTCGAAAACAAACCTTGGCCGCAACTGGGATTTGTTTTCGGCTGGAGTGGCTCCTGCCAATTCACTGAAACCGGACATTCATCGGCCGGCGATCTCCTTGAGGTCGTCGGCCGAAATCTTTCCGGAATGCAGTGCGGAAGCGATCAACGCTCCCGAAACGCCGATTTTTCGAATCTCATCGAGATCGCCGCGGTCGCGAACACCGCCCGCCGCATAGACACGCCGTCCCTTGGCCCGCGTCACGATATTGTGCAGCCGATTGAGATCGGGGCCTTCGTTGGCGCCGACGCGGTCGAGCGTCATGGCGATCACGCGCGACGGCCACAGCGAAGCATCGTTGAGCATCGCTTCCGGCCCCATGAATTCGCCATTGCGGAAATCGAGCGAGAGAACCGTGCGCAACGGCGCTTCCGCGACGATATCCTCCCAGCCGCGCACCGTTTCGATGCTCTCCGTTCCAACGACGAGCGTCGCGACAGGAGCCGCCAGAACCGCGCGCGCCGCGCTGCGTGAGCCCGTCCCGGCGTCGATCCAGATTTCCGCACGCGGCAATGCCTGACTGAGCACAGGCACGATATGCGTATTGCGGCCGCGTCCCTCTATGCCGTCGAGATCGGCAAGGTAGAGCTTCCGGAAAGGAAAGAGCCGCGCCAGCCCACGCGCGACGTCCACGGGCTCCGACGACGGCGCAAGCGGGGTTTCGATCGGCTGATATGCGGATCGCACGCCCTTCACCGCGCGAACGACCTGCCCGCGCGCGACATCAATAACCGGAATTACGTCCACCGCTTGCCTCCTCACCCGGCGAGTGTATCACGGCTTGAGATAAGGAAGCGAAGGCCCAAATGAGCAAGGTAACCATCGGTCTCGACGTCGGCGGCGCGCACTTGAAGGTCGCACGCGTCGAAGGCACGCGCCTTGTTGCTGTCCGCCAGATCGCCTGCCCGCTTTGGCAGGGCCTCGATCAATTGGATAAAGCCATTCGCGAAGCCGCACCACTGATAGGCGGCGCCGATGCCTTCGCCATCACGATGACGGCGGAGCTAACCGAGATTTTCGAAAGCCGCGAGTCTGGTGTTCTCGCGATTCTCAACCATCTGCGCGAAAGACTACAGGGCGAACTTCGAATCTATATGGGATTGAAAGGGCTCGCCGCGCCCAACGTCGCCGCCGGTGATCCTTTGTCCGTCGCCTCCGCGAATTTTCTCGCGACAGCGGCCCTTGTCTCGCGCCTGCGCCCGCGATCGCTCCTGATCGACATGGGCTCGACGACGACAGACATCATCGCCTGCGATCGCCCTCTCGGCCTCAGCGATGCCGAGCGCATGCAAACCGGCGAACTCGTCTACACGGGCTTCACGCGGACGGCTGTGCCGTCGGTCTCGACACGTGCGCCACTCGCCGGACAATGGCAAAGCCTCGCCCGCGACGCCTTCGCCAGCATGGCGGACGTGCGCCGCATCCTCGGCACGCTGCCTGACGATGTCGATCAGCACGCAACAGCCGATGGCCGCGGCAAGACGCAGAAGGAAAGCCTGGAACGCTTCGCGCGCGGTTTTGGACGCGACGCGGACATCCGCCATCTTTCGACGTGGCAGGTCTCGGCCGCTTACATCGAAGAGCAGCAGCTGAGGTCGATGCACGACGGTGTGCTGCAAGTTCTGTCGCGACCTGGGAGCACGGTCGAAAGCGTGATCGCCGCAGGGATAGGCGCTTCGGCCGCAAAGCAAATCGCCATGCGCCTCGGCCTCCCCTCCGAATTTTTCGGCGATCTGATCGAATCATCTGACGGCGATCAGAAGCCCTGGGCGACCCGCTGCGCACCGGCTGTCGCGGTCGCGCTCCTGCTCGGTGCATAAAAAATCGGCCGCAGCGTCACCGCCGCGGCCGAATTCTCAAAAAGCCGACGAGGCTCAGCCGCGTTCGCGCTTCAGACGAACGAGATCGAACGAGCCGGACTCGAGGATCAGATCATAGACATGGCCGTTCTCGCGACGGGCATCGTCGATCTTCCAGTAACCGTCGTTGTCCCAACGGAGCTTGCGCCACTCGACGAAGCCCATGTGATGCAGTCTGTCAGCGACGATAGCCGGATCATCTTGGACCACATGACGGTGGCCAGCGCTCGCGGGCACAGCCGTGGCCAGCGCAATGGCGGTCGCGGCACACGCGAGGCGCACGATACGGGAAACTTCAATCATCGAATTCTGCCTTCTCTTGGGTATTGCTCATTCTGGGGGGTGACCGGAAACAAACACAGCTAATCCGGTTCAGTTCCCTTTACATGCTTTCCATGTCAGTGAGCAACAAATGAGGCGAGGCCAAAAAGTCCAATACGGCCTATTCGGCATCCTTGAGTTGTGATGCGAGATGATGTGCCGAGAAGCCGATTGTATTCTGCAATGCCCGGAATTGCTGAAGTGCAGCAGAACGATCAACGGTTGCCGACTTGACAGCCGCGATCAGAATATTCTTTGAGGTGTGTTCGGTCGAAACAAATTCAATCAACCGGACCTTGTAGCCCGAGGCTTCAAGCAGCAACGCCCGCGCCGCATCGGTCACGAGATCAGCTTGGCGCTGTTTTAAAAGCGGATATTTGATCAGCCCTTTCAATCCCTCGCCGGTATCTTTGATTTGCGGTGCAATTTCATGCTGGCAGCAGGGCGCGGAAAGGATAAGCCGCGCTCCCGAATGGATCCCGAATGCCATAGCATCGTCTGTTGCGGTATCGCAGGCATGCAGCGCGATCACGATATCGACCACCGGCGATTCGGCCTGCGCTGCTTCCTCTGCGACGAATTTCAATCCATCGAAATGAAGATCGCGCGCAAGGTTATTGCATAGCGTCACGAGATCGCTGCGCAGCTCGACGCCCGTCAATCGGCATGAGCGCTGCAAGATCGTCGTGACATAGTCGTAAAACGCGAATGTTAGATAGCCCTTGCCTGCGCCAATATCGACAACGGTAATTGGCGTTGATTTTTCGAACGCGCATTCCGGAATGAGATCCGCTGCAATTTCGATGAAGCGGCAAATTTGGCGATATTTACCCTGCATCGTCGGCTTAATGCGGCCATCGCGATCGGCAACCTCCAGCCCTTTGAGATAGGGCCGATTTGCCGGAACGAGATAAGCTTTCTGCCGGTCATGGGCTTGCGGCGCCGATGACGTCATCGTCGGCTTGCCGGTGCTGAGGTGCGGCACACCTTTGCGGCTGTAGTCGAGACGAACATCCCGCACGTTCGTAAACAGCGTCGCACTCATATAATCCGCACCGATCAGATCCGCGATGAATTCGACGCCTTCGTCGATGGTGAGTGTCTTCGTTTCATCCTTGCGCGGATAGCTGGTGACGAGCTTCAGATGCGGCTTATCCTTTATGAGAACGAGCGTCGCGACCGCCTTACGCGTGTCCCCTTCGCCGCGAAACTTTCCCAGCGCCAGCTTGGCGAACGAACCGTCATCGGCAGCCGCCGCGAGCGCCGAGATAAATTCGCCCTTCACATCTGTTGCAGAAGTCATGGCGTTTTCTGATCGAAACGCGCTTGCCGCCACGCCGAAACCTTCTCCATCAGCCATTCCCAGGCTTCGTCTTCGCGAGGGCCTGCCGTTTTCGAAACCGCAATCTCGAGATACTTCAACTCGCTCTCCACCTTTTCCGGCGGCAGCATGTGAAGACGCGTCGTCAGCACAGCCAATTCGAGAACGGCAGCCTGCGCACGATTGAAGCCTTCCCACGCCTTATGCATCTCTTCGTCGACGATCGTGCACAGAAAGCGCGGACGCTGCTCGTCCTCAACGACCTTCTCGACGTTCAACTCCCAATGCGAAACGCAATCTGCAAGCCGCTCGCCTTTGATCGTTCGGGTCGGCAGGAGCGGCCAGATCTTGCGCCCTGTAACGGCACCCGCAAACACGCGCACATCGTCCGTGTGGCTCGCAGCCGCGAACGGATTGATGCGCAGGTTTTCAAGCGTCGTTGATGGTCGAAACGGCGCAATCACCCAATGCTCGCCATCGTCGATCAAACCGAGCGGCGCGATATGCGCTTCGCCGTTGGCGTTAAACGTCGTAACGATCGTTTCGACGATCCGAGGCATCAGGTGTTTCCTTCACCAGTCAGAAGTGCCGCCAGCGCGGCGTCGTCGTTTGGCCCGAAGATAGACCAGCCGAGATCGGCGCGCGCAACAATTTCCGGAAAGACCGGATCGACGATCCCCTCGCGCGTCAGGTCCTTTGCTGATGAAATATCCCTCGCACCGACCGATTTCAAAAGCACGAGGCGCGCCTCAAGCAATTCCGCCAGCCGCGCAGCAAGCGCATCTGACGTAACATCCCAACTCTCGGGTATCGTCTTATCGCTGCCGATCATCTGCAGCGGCGCCCAGACCGGAATTTGTCCATCCATCACCGCTTCGGAAATGTCGTCCAGCGATCGCGCAACCGTCATGCCGGGCTGCAGCCCCACGATGCATTCCGCCATCTGCTCCATCGCCAGCATGGCGAGACGATGCGCGACAGCATCGTCGAACCGCATTTCCGCTTGCAGATGGCGAACCGCATCGGCAAAGGGACCGCCGCCCGGCACGATCACGACAGGAATGCGCGCGCCACCGATCATCGCGAGCACGGGTGCCAGACGCCCCGTCTCGGCTAGGCTGCCGCCGATCTTGATGACGAGCGGCCGAACGCTCATCGCATGGCGCTCAGCCACGGCCAAACTCGCGCGCAGCAGCACGCGTTGCCGGACGAATGATTTCAACGCCGCGCCGGGGTCCACGCTCCAGCTTCTCAAGCGCAACGCGCACGGCAGCGATGCGTGGATCGACAAGCACCCGCGACGCAATCCGTTCGGCGAACGTCTCGACGAGATTGATATGCCCGCCGCGCGCCAAGTCGACGATCATGTCGATGATGTCGGCATAGGACGGCACCTCGGCCATCTCGTCATCGAGGCTGAACACGTCCGGTGCCAGCCGCGCTTCAACGGTGAACCGCACCTTCTGAGTCACGCCCTGCTCTTCGGCATAGACGCCGACATTGCAATCGACGACGAAGTCGTTGACAAAAATGGTATCGCCGATTTCCCGCGCTTTCGCCGTCGCCTTCTTGAGCTTCAGTGCGTTGCTGACATCGGCGGCCTTGGATTTGACTGGCTTTCTCTTGTCTTTCATGCGACGGACGTCTCCCGCGCCAGTGACAGCTTTGCATTATCGAGCGCCCGGCGAACTGAAACCACACGGCTAAGTTCGATGGCGCTCACGCGCCCCTGAGCACACAACGCACCACGAAAACCGAGCAAGTCGGGGCCAAGGCCGGCCAGCACGTCGATGTCGCGCTCTCGCAACGATCCGGCAAGCCCGACAAAAAGCCGATTGTCCCGCGCCAAACGTACAAATTCCATTAATCGCGCCGCGGATAATACGGTCGTCAGTCTGCCTGCGGACTTATCCGCCGTGTCGACCATCACACCGGAAAATCCTGCGGCCGCCAAATCGGCAACCAGCGCAAAATCCGGATTCTGGTCGGCCATCAGGACCGCCACCAACTTTGTCGACCTCGCATGCGCCGCCCCTAACGCTGCAATGGCGCGCCGCGGGTCCTCGCTGCCGAAAAAGCCGATCTTGACGATATCGACACCTGTCGCGGCCATATCGGATGCGGCGTTCGTCAGAACATCAGGTTCGGGCGGCAGATCGCCGATGGTTGCGCTGACCGGCAAGCGGCCGCCGACGCCTGCCACGATCTCACGAACCGTCGCGGCGCTAAGCGCTCCCAGCGCCCCGGCTGCCGGATCTTTGCAATCAATGATGTCGGCACCGCCGGCCAGCGCGATCTCCGCCTCGCCCGCGGTCGTCACGCTGGCGAGAAAGGCTGGCGTGCCTCGTCTCAAACCGTCAATCATTTCGTCGTTCCGAGATTGGTCCGCCGACGGCCTTCAGGCCGCGAAGATGCGATTTTGCTCCGCGAGGACGGCAGCCCGGTCGTGTCGCTGCGCCTCGGTCAGGTTGATGGTCACATCCTGCGCCACACTCGCCTTTCCGGGCGCCAAGCGCAAGATGCGCGTTCCGAGCTGAATTGCCTCGGCCCGGTCGTGGGTAACAAAAATGACCGTGGTCGGATGGCGGTGCCAGAGCCCGGTCAACAGCGCCCGCAGGCTGATCGCCGTCGGATCATCCAGCGAGACGAACGGCTCATCCATCAGCAGGATCTGGGGTTCCACGATAAAGCCCCTGGCCAGCGACGCCCGGCGCTGCATCCCGAGCGAGAGACGCTCTGGATAAGCGTTCATGGCGTCCTTCAGCCCGACGCGCTCGAGCATGTCGGGAATTTCTGCGTGGCGCGGATCGCCCTCCGGCAGGACCAGCGCGATGTTTTCGTAAACCGTCCGCCAGGGCAGAAGACGTGGCGTCTGGAAAATAAAGGTCAGCTTATCCTTCGCTGCGCCAAGATCGACGCTGCCTTCGAAATCCTTGTCGAGCCCGGCGATGACGTTCAGGAGCGTCGACTTTCCGCAGCCCGACGGCCCCGTGATGACGAGGAACGACCGCGGCGCCACCTCGAACGCGATATCCTTCAGCACGGGTTGCGGCGGCCTGTTGCCGACGGCCGGAAAAACCTTACTGCGAACTTCGACGCGTATGGGCGAAGACCGATTCACTCCGTTCATCGGCGCCATGCGGTCACCCGTTCCTGCAGCGGCTGCAACACCGCAAACTCGATGATCTGCACCACCAGAATGAACGCCAGCGCATACGCCAGGATCGTGCTTACGTCGAATTCCTGAAACGCGATGCTGAGCCGATAACCCACACCGCTCGACCGCCCGAAGGCTTCGACCACCAGCACAATCTTCCAAACCAGCGACAGGCCGGATCGCGCCGCCGCCGCGAAAAACGGCGCGAGCTGCGGTAGGGTCACGTGACGCAACGTCTTCCACCAGCCGAATTTGTAGATCTGCGCCATCTCGTCGAGATCTTTCGACAGGCTGCGCGCGCCCTCGCGCATATTGACGGCGACGTTCGGAATCTTGTTCAGCGCCACCGCCGTGATCGCCGCCGCATCCGTCAGCCCGAACCAGATGTAGCAAAGCGTGATCGTGACGAGCGCCGGCAGATTGAGAAACAGGATCAGCCATGCGTCGAAAAATTTATCGGCTGTCCGGTAGCGGCCGAGAAAAATCCCGATCGTCGTGCCGATGAACATCGAGACGACGAACGCCACCGCGACGCGCGCCAGCGTTGCCGATGTATCCTTCCAGAGATTGCCGTTCGCGCCTTCCCGCCAGAGCACGTCAAACACGGCGAGCGGCGTCGGCAGATAGCGATTGTCCGCGTACACGGCGATGATCTGCCAGAGAACAGCCAGCGCCAGCAGCGACCCGGCCATCCACGCGAGCCTCTCAAGCGATGCCGTGAAACCCGTCGGCGCCGCCATCAGCCTAGGTGTGGAAGAGATCCTGGTCGAAATGGGTGCCATCACCAACGAGTTCCGTATCGCCAAGTTCAATGAGAAGGTTCGTAAGCTTCTCCGCCGCCGCGGTATCTTCCGGCCCCCACGAGCGCGTGATGCCCGACCGATAGTAGTCTCTGATCGCGACAAGCTCGGCGTCTGAGCTGGGCTTGATCAACGGCCGCAAACGCTCCCAAGCTGCATCCGACGTCGCCAGCACCGCGTCGGCGTCGGAGACAGCCGCCAGAAGCGCGTCAACCGGCACCCCCTTAGCGCGAACCTCCTTTTGCGACCAGATGAATCCGACGAGCGCCGGCGTTGGCGACACATCGAGCCCCTTGATGACGTCCGACATCGCCAGCAATTCTTCGGCGCCGCCAGCCTTCAAGCGCGCCGCATAGGTCCAGAAGTTCAGCACCGCGTCCAGACGCTTGTTCTTGAATTCTTCCGACACGAGCGGCGCTGCTCCAAACACCGGCTCTGCAAAATCGGCAATGTCCTTGCCAAGTTTCTTGCGCGAATAGGCGCGCAGCAGGATCCAGCTCTTGTCGATGCCCGTTCCCGCGACGCCGATCTTTTTTCCTTCGAGATCCGCAAGCGACTTGATCGGACTATCCTTGGCGACCATTACGCTGCCGAGCGCCGAGGAGTACGGAAAAAACTTCAGATCATCGCCGCGCGCGCGTTGACGAAGCGCCCAGGTCCAATCGCTCACGATCACGTCAGCGGCGCCCGACAGCAACGCCACCGGCGCCGCCGGATTGTTCGCCACCTCGACCACATCGAGATCGAGCTTGTGTTTCTTGTCGATCCCTTGCGTGCGGATTGTATCGATCACCCAGCTCAACGAGCCAAATTTAACCGACGTTAGGCGCACTGGAGCGGCCGCGAATGCGAAGCGAGGTATCATGACGGAGGCTGCAAGCGCGGAACCGGCCGCCAGAATGCCTCGGCGGTTGAGCATCGTCATTTTGAGGTCGCCTCGACGTTGAACCGGTTTCTCCAGAGATAACGCACGCCGTGCAGCCAAAGATCATCGGAGTTGCCGTTGATCGAGGCCGACATCGTTTTCGTCAGTTCGCCCGTCTTCGTGTTGCGGGCCACGATCGCCAGATTGATCAACGCGCCTGAGACCTTATCGACATAGCCCGTGACAGCAATGTCGGCGCCCGCTTCCTTCGCAATCGGCACTTCGCAGCCATTGCACTGATTGAACGGCGCGGCCGTCTCGATTTCCTTCTCTTTCGAAGACAGATCGACGACCTGGTATTTGCCGTCTTTCTGCATCAGCGAGCGAAGCTCGTCGGCAATCAGCTTCAGTCGCCGCAAATCCTCCGGGTTGTATTGCGGAATAAGCTGTCCGTCCTGCTCCGCATCGTGAAGATCGAACGGAAAGACCGCCGCTTTCGTGACGGCATGAGCTGCGGGCGTCATCGACAAAGATGCGAAAAAGACGAGAAAAGTGCGCTTGAGCAAGGGCATATGCATTCGTTTCCACGTAACTGAGCGGATTCATACAGTAAGAGGAGCATCGCGCCCGGCCGAAGCGCTCTAAGACTGTAGGTGCCCGCTAACCCCCCGCCATTGCAAGAGGTTCACCCGCCGTTTGCATAGAATGACTGGTCACAAACGCGCGAGGCGAAAGCCTCCAGCTTGACAAGGCGGCCAACGGCCCCCTTTTAGCAACACAGTAACACTTTGACGCCCGAGAGCTTCGCTGCCGTGTGCTGCGAGGCGAATTGGAGTTTGATCATTTGCCCATTGCAACTCCCGGCCCTTTCATACGCTTGATGTCATCCAAAACAGCTATTTTCGGCGTCTTTTTCACGGCTTTTGCGGCCGCCAGCGTTGCTTTTGGCAATTATGCTGCAGCGCAAACGACGCCGCAGCCTATCCCGATCCCGACGCAGACATCGCAACCGCAAGGTGCGGTTATCCAGATGCTCTACGTGAAAGAGGACCGGGAAAAGGAGTTGCCTCTTTCGCTCCTCGATCAGCCCAACGCCGATGACGGCATCGCGGGTGCCAAACTCGGCATCGCCGACGACAACACGACGGGCCGTTTTCTCAACCAAACCTTCAGGCTCGATGTCATCGAGGGCAGCGACATCGACGACCTGATCAAGCAGGCGACCGACAAGGTCGCCGCCGGCAACTCTTTCATCGTCGCCGACATGGGACCGGACTCACTCTTGAAGTTTGCCGATGGCATGAAGGGCAAGCCTGCGCAGATTTTCAACGTCGGCAACCCGGACGATCGCCTGCGTGAGGAAGACTGCCGCGCCAATGTCCTGCATACGGCGCCGACACGCACGATGCTGGCCGATGCACTCGTGCAGTATCTGGTCTGGAAGCGCTGGCCGAACATGCTGATGGTCATCGGCCCGAGCGCCAACGACCAGCTTCTGGCCGATGCCTACCGCCGCTCAGCGAAAAAATTCGGCGCAAAAATCGTCGAGGAGCGCAAGTTCAACGTCGACACCGGCAACCGCCGCGCCGACGGCGGATTCGAGCAAATCCAGCAGCAAATCTCGCAATTCATGCAGGGGGCCAAGGACCACGACGTCGTCCTCGTTGTCGACGAAGACCAGATCTTCGGCGACTACTTCCCCTATCGGACCTGGGTTCCGCGTCCGATCGTCGGCTCTGCGGGCCTCGTTCCCGGAAGCTGGCACCCAGCGCTTGAACAATGGGGCGCGACCCAGTTCCAAAACCGCTTCAAACGTTTGACCGGCCGCATCATGCGACCGCTCGATTACGACGCTTGGATTGCAACGCGTGTCGTCGGCGAAGCGGCATCACGGACGCGGTCGACCGACTTCAAAACGCTGCACGACTTCATTCACTCGCCGAAATTCGACGTTGCCGCCTTCAAAGGAGTCGCTGTTAGCTTCCGCGGCTGGAACGGCCAGCTCCGCGAACCGCTGCTCGTCAGCACCCAGAAGATATTTGTCAGCGTCTCCCCACAACCGGGTTTCCTGCATCAGTTCAGTCTGCTCGATACGCTCGGCATCGATAAGCCGGAGACCAAGTGCAAAACCTATACGCAATGATCCGCAGTCGTTCGCGCGCCCGTCATTCGGCGCGTATTTCTCAACCGGAGTTTAGAATGTCGCGACTTTCAACGCTCATGCCCGCGCTGGTCACCGCCGCGATTGCATCTTTCGGCGTGACGCCTGCCGACGCCTATACGGCTTACGTCACCAACGAAAAAGACAACACCGTCTCGGTCATCGATACCGACAAACTCGAAGTCATCAAGACCGCAAAAGTCGGCCAGCGCCCGCGCGGCATCGTCATGTCGAATGACGGCAAGTGGATCATCATCTGCACGAGCGACGACAACGACGTGAAGGTCTACGACGCAAAAACGCTCCAATACATAAAATCTCTTCCGTCGGGACCCGATCCGGAATTGCTCACGCTGCACCCCGACGGGCGTCGCCTTTACATCGCCAATGAGGACGACAACCTCGTAACTGTCGTCGACATCCAAACCTCGAAGGTCATCACCGAAATTCCCGTCGGCGTCGAACCCGAGGGCATGGGCATGAGCCCGGATGGCAAAGTGCTGGTCAATACGTCTGAAACGACGAACATGGCCCACTTCATCGACACCACCACGCACAAGCTGTTCGACAACGTCCTCGTCGATAGCCGCCCGCGCGTCGCAATGTTCAATTCGGCCCAGACCCAGCTGTGGGTGTCATCTGAGGTCGGCGGCACGGTGGCGGTAATCAATCCGGCTGATCGCAAGATCATCGCCAAGATCAACTTCTCTATCCCGGGCATCGAGCAGGAAGCGATCCAGCCGGTTGGCATCCGCATCACCAAGGATGACAAGATCGCCTTCGTCGCGCTCGGCCCAGCCAACCGCGTGGCCGTCATCGACACGAAGACGTTCAAAGTTTTGAAGTATATTCTGGTTGGCCAGCGCGTCTGGCAGATGTACTTCACCCCCGATGGCAAGCTTTTATTCACGACCAACGGCGCTTCGAACGATGTGACCGCCATCGACGTTGCCAACTTGAAGGCGATCAAATCGATCAAGGTCGGTCGCTATCCCTGGGGCGTCGTGGTCTCGCCGAAGTAACGAACGAAAAGGACTGAATACAATTATGGCATCGACTGTCACGGCCGAAGCCGAGCAAACGCCGGCCCTCGTCGTCAACGGCGTGAGCCACAGTTTCGGTGACCGGAAGGTTCTCGATCGCGTCTCGCTCACTGTCGAGCAAGGCGCGTTCGTCGTGCTGTTGGGCCTCAACGGTGCAGGAAAATCGACGCTGTTCTCGTTGATCACGCGCCTCTATGACAACGTCACCGGCGAAATCTTCATTCGCGGGTTCGACGTCCGCAGACGGGCGTCGCAGGCGCTGCAACGCCTCGGCGTCGTCTTCCAGAGCCGCACGCTCGACGTCGATCTGACGCTGATGCAGAACATGAAGTACCATGCCGCCCTGCATGGCTTCGCTGGCCGCGAGGCGACACGGCGCGCGCAACAAGCGCTGGAGCTCGTCGGACTGGCGGATCGCGCCAACGAAAAAGTCCGCGCGCTGTCCGGCGGTCAGGTCCGTCGCGTCGAGATTGCGCGCTCGATGATGCACCGTCCCGATCTGCTGTTGCTCGATGAGGCAACCGTTGGCCTCGACCTCGGCTCGCGCGAAAGCGTCCTGAAGATCGTCCGCGATCTCGTCGCCAAGGAAAAGCTCGGCGTTTTATGGGCGACCCACCTGATGGACGAAGTCTTGCGCACCGATCAGGTCGTCATTCTGCACAAGGGCGTCATTCTCTATAACGGCCCGGTACCGCAGCTCCTGACGCTGACGGGAACGTCCAGCGTCCGCGAAGCGTTTCGCACGGTGACGGGAACCAAAACAACGATCGAAGAGGCCGCCTGATGTCATCGCAAGCGGCGACCACGAGTCCCGATAACATTTCCGCCATGTATCACGGCAGCGAGGACGACGCGCGCCGCCGTCTTGGCATCGCGGGTTATTTCGCCTGCTTCAAGGGCATCGTCTGGCGCGAGATTCTTCGCTATCTGCATCAGCGCGAACGGTTCCTGTCCGCCCTTGTTCGACCGTTGATCTGGCTTTTCATCTTTGCCGCTGGCTTCCGCCAGACGCTCGGCATTTCGATCATCCCGCCCTACCAGACCTATGTCCTCTATGAAGAGTTCATCGCACCTGGCCTGATCGCGATGATCCTCCTTTTCAATGCCATGCAGTCGTCGCTATCGATGGTCTATGACCGCGAGACGGGTACGATGCGGACATTGCTCGTCAGTCCGTTTCCGCGCTCGTTCCTGTTGCTTTCGAAGCTGCTCGGCGGCGTGTGTGTTGCTCTGCTGCAAGCCTACGCGTTCATGCTGGTTGCATGGTTCTGGGGCATCGAGCCACCGCCCATCACCGATGTGAAGCTCTTTACGTTCTACGATCCGCCGACCTGGGCAGGCGGTGTGATCCCGACCATGTCCGATCCCGTTACGACCTCACTCTTCTCGTTGCCCGACTTCATCCAGCCGTTTGCAGGTTACATAACTGTAATTCCCGCAATCGTGCTGGCGGGTTTAATGCTGGGCTCCCTGGCCCTCCTGATGTCGTCGGTCATCAAGCAACTTGAGAATTTTGCGGGCGTCATGAATTTCGTGATCTTTCCGATGTTCTTTGCGTCGTCCGCGCTCTACCCGCTGTGGCGCATCCGCGAAGCGAGCCCTGCGCTTTTCGAGATCTGCCGCCTCAATCCGTTCACGTATGCAGTAGAACTCATCCGCTTTGGGCTATATGGACAGGTCGATACCGTGTCCCTTGCCATCGTCGTCGGCTGCACGATCGTTTTCCTTGCCGCGGCGGTATTTGCCTATAATCCCTCGAAAGGGTTGATCGCTCGGCGCGGCGGCCCTGGAGGAGCAGCCTGAGGTTTGATTGACAATGAAAATGAACTTTCTCCGTCGCGCCGCCCTGGGAACCGCATTCGTTATGCTGGCACCGCTGACATGGTCCGCCGTATCGCCCGCATTCGCCGATGAACCGGACAAGAATGAGTGGCCGTGCGTTTACCGCAAGGTGCCGATGCTGTCGGCGGCCACGATCTGGGATGGTCCCGAAATCACAGACACGAAGAGCTGGCGGAACGACGAAAAAATCCGCACGCTTTCGCAGTATCTGATCTCGCGTCGCATCAAGGAAGAAGACGCCGAAGCCGCGATCAAAAAGTATGCCGCCAGCATTCCCGCTGATCAGCGCGACGCAAAGCTGACGGAACTCTTCTCGGCCGTCCTGACCCGCACCAACGAAAACCGCAAGGTCGTGATGTCGGGTATCGAGCGCTTCCATAAACGCCAGATGGAGCGCGCAAAAGAAATTGAGGCCGAAGGGCTGCAGCTTCCGCCGGAAAACGAAATGGGCATAACCGACGAGTCGAGCGGACCCGCCGGCGAAATTTCAAAGCTTTCGAACAAGCAGGAAAAATACAAATGGGAAATTCGCACCTTCCAGGAGAAGCAGGCGAACATCCCGATTGCGTGTGAAATTCCCCAGCTGATTGACGAACGCGCCGGCGCCCTCGCTCGTGCCATTCGCGCCGAGATGAAAAGCTAGGGCGCTCGTTTTCAACCATCAACGGCTCTATTCGGGTGGCGCGGCGGGTGACGCGCCGCCCGATTTTTTTATTCACGCTTCGTTAGCCTTAACGCGTCCTTAACCAAGGTTGATGCACTGTCAACACATCGGCTCTCGCCGCCGGTTCTGTTCCGGCCCCGAAGCCAACACCGCAAGTGAAACGTGTCGTCATCCCTAGTCTCGCGTTGTGAGGTTGACCATGCACCAAGAACTTGTCTCGCGTGCCCTTGCCTACGTCTCCTGCATTTCGACGATGAGCCTGCTCATGACGTCGATGGCGATCGCCGCCATCAACGTCGGACGAACGTCGCTGTCTTCCTGCGCCCAGCATGCCTGCGTTGCCGGCATCATGGTCACGAAGGACGGACAGTTCGGCGCTCTCACGAGCCCCGCTCAAGTCAATGCGTTGGCTACTGAGCTCTGGTCCGCCAAAGCCTGAAAAACGAATACTCTCGCCGATGCGGATGCAAAAGCCGATCGCGACGGCTCGTGCGGAAACGGCGGCAAGAGGGAAATGCCCAAGGCCACTACGACTTTGAAGCACTCTTGAAGTCACGACCCGCATAGAAAGCATGCCGTCCGGGCGCACGGACGGAAGTCACTCGATACACGACAAGACCAAACGAAGCCTTTTGGTCGTGCTCCGAACCGGCTGGAGCGGAACCAAAAGAGCTAGGCACGTACAGAAGGGCGCGAGCTTCAGGTCTGGCTCGCGGCCTTTTGTGCTTTGACGATGTTGTCGATCGCCTGCAGTTCGGCAATGAGCGCACCGAAGTCTTTGAGCGCAACCATGTTCGGGCCGTCGGACGGCGCCTTATCCGGATCCTGGTGCGTCTCGATAAATAACCCCGCAACGCCCACGGCCACCGCAGCCCGCGCCAGCACCGGCACGAACCGCCGATCTCCGCCCGACGACGTCCCCTGCCCGCCCGGCTGCTGCACGGCATGGGTCGCATCGAAAATGACCGGAGCACCGGTTTCCGCCATTTGCGGCAGTGCCCGCATATCGACGACGAGCGTATTGTAGCCGAAGCTCGACCCGCGCTCCGTCACCAAAACATTCGGATTGCCCGAGCCCGTTACCTTGGCGACGACATTCTTCATGTCCCAGGGCGCGAGAAATTGCCCTTTCTTGATCTTGACGACACGCCCGGTCTTAGCTGCCGCGATGAGCAGGTCCGTCTGCCGGCACAGGAATGCCGGGATCTGCAGGACGTCGACCACCTCGGCAACAGCCGCGCATTGCCCAACTTCATGCACGTCGGTCACGACGGGCAGCCCGAACGTCTCGCGGATTTCAGCGAAGACCGGCAACGCAGCCTCAAGCCCGATGCCGCGCCGCCCCGTCAGCGATGTCCGATTGGCCTTGTCGAAGGACGATTTGTAGACGAGGCCGATTCCGAGCGTCTTTGAGATTTCGCTTAGCGCCGCCGCCATCTCCAGCGCGTGCGCCCGGCTCTCCATCTGGCAAGGCCCGGCGAGCACCGCAATCGGCGCATCATTCGCAAAGCGGACATCTTTGACGCGCACCTCGCGAGCAGGCTTTAGGGTCTCATGCTGTGTCATGGCGAGGGTTATAGCCGCCGACACGGCCGTCCGCGACCCCCGACACCGAGTTCCCCAAAACAAAAACGGCGACCCAAGGCCGCCGTTTTAGGAACCAAAAGGTTCGAATTCGTTAGATCAGGTCGATCTCAGCCGGAAGGTACGACGTAACTTCCAGACCAACTTCCTGCTCGCGAACTTCCGGCTTCGTCCAGGTCTTCATGGTGTGTCCTCCACGTATTCCGACAGGTTTGTTCCTGTTGCGAACTCACATAGTTAGATAACTGCCAAAATTCCAATCTCTTTTCGCTAACGCCGCTCAAACTTTTCGTGATCACGAAATGGTGATGCGTTATATCGTTTCATTCGCTGAGCTTTTGAATCTGCAATCGATTTCCCGTCACCGATGCAATGCGATTTTGCAACAACCCTGGCCTGCAAACGGACTTATTTGAGGTTGTTTGAACGCGTCGGCGATAACCACAGGGAGGCAGTCAGGTGTGCTCCTGGAGCGTCAGCCGGGCCGCTCACAATGCCATTAAAACCCGTTGTCGCCTCGACGGCGCATCAGACATGGTAAGGCTGCACGGCAAGCCGCGACTCGGGAGGCGGCAAAAATAAATAGGTGAGGACTACGAAGATGTTCGAAAAATATCCTTGGCTGGAACCCGTTCTGCTCGGTGCAGTGATCGTATTCATCCTCGATCTCGTGGGGAACTTGGTTTCATTCTCGAACCGCGTGCTGAACGCTCTCGCGACGGCAATCATATTCGCCATCGTTTTCGGCGGCCTGCTCTACACCGGCATCCTGACGCTCGACGTGACGACGGTCACGACCGAGACACCTGCCACCACCGCTCCGGCTGCGCCAGCCGCTCCGGCAACGACGCCATAACGCGCGTCTGAGAAAACCGATTGTACGACATGCGATCCCGGCGCCGATGCGCCGGGATTTTTGTTTCGCAAGGCAACGCGCGATTACGAAAGATCGGGCGTGACTTCGCTGGCGTCCTTCGCTTTCTTGACGCTACCTTCGAAGTGCGCACCCTCGGCGATCGTCAGCTTTTCCTGCACGATGCTGGCTTCCACCACCGAATGCTCATGCAGAATGACGTTCGAGCCTTTCAGTTCGCCTTTGACGCCGCCCTGAATGGCAATCGTGCGCGCGGTGATGACACCTTTGACGTGTGCGCCATTATCAACCGTCACGGACTCGCCGTGAACGTCGCCCTCGATGTGGCCCTGAATCAGCAGCGAGCCTTTGGTCTTTAAGATAAGCTGCTGCCCGAAGATCGAAATATCCGGCCCAAGGATAGATGTCGGCCGGTCGGGGGACACGGATGAATAGCCTGAACTCGGATTATTCGACACGATTCCCATCGGTCCGGAAAATCGCGGCGGGGCCGCTGGTGTTGACGTTTGTCGTGCCGTTTCTGCTCGTGACTCGCGACTGAACATAAAAACCCCCTCGGATTGATCCACTCTGAACATAAGAAAAGGGCATGTCCCGCTTGGAAAAGAAGGGCACGCGATTGCAGCGGCACGAGGGCATGAACGGCGCAAATCCACATACGGTGCGAACGATGGGCAGCTTGCGGACCAAAATTCGAAATGCATTCGCGAGCGTGTGCGCTGCGGTTGCTTTCGTCGCGCTCTCCCCTGTGCCCTTTAACGCGCACGCCGACGACCTCACGCAGCAGATAGCCGATTACAGGCAGAAGCTGGCAATCTACAAAGCAGCGCGTGCGGCTTATGACGAGTTGGCCGATCCCTACTGGACGGTCGTCGAAAGCAAACGGAAACGGCGCATCGCCAAACAGCGAAATGGCGAGCAACCAACTGCCGCCGATTACGTGCTCGAACAGCCGCCGCTCTATACCGGGCCTCCGAAGCCCATCAATCCTGAAAGTCCGCGCGCCGAAGGCGAATATGTCCCCGTCGCCGCCGACTTCCTGGAACAAGCGCAGGCATACTTTGGCTTTACGCCGGACCAACCATCATCGGACGATGCCTACCGCCGCGCCTACGCGCGCGCAGCGCTTGCGGCAGGCCTGACGCCAGAGCAGTGCGTGAAAGTCTACGCCTTTGAATCCGGCGGCAACGGCGGCTACGCCGTGCAGGCAGGCCTCGAATACGATCGCCCCGGCGCGCGCGCCATCACGACTGCCCTTGGTTACAACCAGCTTCTCACCACCAACAGCATCGAGCTGCTTGCGGAAGCGGGTGACAAGATCCTCGCGGCGTTGCGCGCAAAAGTGCGAGATGCCAGCGGCCCGCGCCAGGCCAACCTCGAGGACAAAATCGCCACCCTCAAACGCATGATCGCCTTCAGCCGCAGCGTACCGGATCGCTGGTCCGCCCACGCCCGCCTTGCGCGCACGTCGAAGGGGCTGGCCATCCACGCGCTCATTCTCGATGTCGACGTCGGACCGCTGCTACAGGTCCACAAACTTTTGACGTCGGTCAACTACGCGAAGCGGAAGGGTTATACGGCGCCGCTCACCGCCGCCGAGCTTGAAATGATGAACCTGACCGGCGACGGCAACGGCTTCGACATGGTCACGATGTCGGACGCGCTGCGCAAGAAAGTTCCAACATCGAACTTCTTCCAGCAGGGCGGCTACGAGCGAAACCCCGTCGCCATCCGCAACAACACGGTCGCGAAGCTCTTGGCCGCAACCGATGCCAAGATGGAAAGCGAAGCGCAATTGCCGGGTGCCAAGGCGTTGGCGGCGGCGTTTGCGGAGACACTGTAATTGTTTAATTTCGTCGACGCGGGATCATAGGCTTTTTTCTCGGTTCATATGACTTAAGGCCTAAATCGCCGGTAACAATTTCGACATCGAAACCACCCTTGGCATAGAACTCAGCTACATCCATGATCGTGGCATCCCCGAGAGATGTCTTAGCTGCAGCAAGCGTAGGCCAATTATCGGCTAGACTATTGAGTTTCTCCGCCGTCCAAAGATCGGCCTGCTCGATAAACGCCGCCCACGGGCTAGAACCATCAGCAGCCTTTTTCATATAGCCACCAAACGCAGTCGCGAGTTCAAATCGACCCTTTGGAGACTGCGCGATATGATTTCCAGTTTCAATTATTGTCGCTAAAGGAATAACAAAAGAGCTGCCTTTTCCTTTTTCTTCCTTAAGCAACTTGGTAACACGCTCCTTATCCCATTTATCGCCGTCTGGCCCACAGATTTCCTTGCCGGGAATCTCGAGCAGGCAACACAATACCGACGTGTCTAATATTAATACACGCAACGGCATTAGAGATCTTCTCCGACCGCCTTCTCTAGTGCTTTCTCGATTAGACCCTTACTCGAAATCCGTCCCACCGGCCCCTGTGCCAAGAGTTTGGGCAATTGCGCGATGTCCTCCAGCAAAGTTAGTTCGGTTGTTCCAGACCGCGCATCCCTATGAGCAACTGTAATAAAAGGAATCATTTCGGTTCCCATAGCATCCAGTAGAGCTGGATTGTGCGTCGTGACCATCACGTCGACAGATCTACTCTTGCCAATTTTGCGAAGGACCGTCAGCAAAAGATTCGAACGCGAGGGATGCAACCCATTATCGACCTCCTCTATCACAAGCAAACTGCCCGGAGGGCGAGTGAGAAGCGCAGTCAGGATTGCAAGAAAACGCAGTGTCCCATCAGACATACCGCGCGCATCCACAAGCGTATTTTTTTTTGAAGAGCCATAATGTTCCTCGCAATAAAGCATCGCATCTGAAGCGAACTTGCCCACAGCTTCAGCATATACTTTGACAATTTCTTTTTCTGGCAATTGAGACACGTATTCCGTAAGTGTCTTTTCTATCGTCGCTTTTTCTCTAGGCGGCAATGCCGCAAGAACTCCCGCGATGTTGCCCGCGTCTGGGTTCAACTTCTCAGAAAGCACCGAAAAATCGCGCATATGCGAAGGAATGGGATCAAGAATGAATATATTTCTCAACGTCCCTAAGACTCTTTCGATTCCTTCCTGAGTCTCAGCCAGCGTGCTTTGCCCATAAAGCTGCATAAGAACACTGATGGCGCGACTCAGCTGCCGCTTAGTTCCACTTTTAGCATTATAAAGGCGAGCAGTGACTGTTGGAGAATCCGTAGTAACCGGATCAGTAGAAAAAAGGGTTATACTGGACGCTGCACCCAAACGCTTTCCTGATTTGTTTTGCCGAAATTTGGTTCGCAGCAATTTCTCTGACACAAGCTGGCACTGCTTGCTACTCACCTCACATTCAATTTTATATTCTAAGTCTTGTCCCTCACCAACGCGAACCGTTGCACTGATCGCAAACGTGGTGCCCGGCCGCCGCGGCGCCCATTCCAGCCCGCCGCGGAGTTGTGTTAAGGCGCCATCACCCTGCAAAGCCGACGTCAACAACGCACCACTTGCGATGCGAGCCAGAAACGACAAGGCGTCCAAAACGTTCGACTTGCCGCTCGCATTCGCTCCGATAAGAACAGTAAGTGGATCTATATTTAGCGTAGCCTTTTCGAGGCTTTTCCATTGCTCAACGGTGAGAGATGCTAACACGGAATGCCCCATCAAATACGATTTGTGTGAGATGAGTCTTTCAATGGATACGACAGCCATACTAACTTATAGTCACGGACAAAAGGCATGGAAAAGCCTTCGACCTACACCAACCGGCTCTGCACCACGGCCGCGGTGATGAAGCTCGCGAACAGCGGATGCGGATCGAACGGCCGCGATTTTAGCTCCGGGTGGTACTGCACGCCGATGAACCACGGATGGTCCGGGTATTCGACCGTCTCCGGCAGCAAACCATCCGGCGATGTGCCCGCAACGCGCAGGCCCGCTTTCTCTAGATCGGCGCGATACCGCATGTTGACTTCGTAGCGGTGGCGATGCCGTTCCGAGATGTCGTTCGACTTGTAAATGCTCGCGATCTTGCTGCCTTCCGCAAGCAGCGCCTCGTAAGCACCAAGCCGCATCGTGCCGCCGAGCTCGCCGCCCTGACGGCGCTGCTCAAGCTCGTTGCCGCGCATCCATTCCGTCATCATCGCGACGACCGGCTCTTTGGTTTCGCCGAATTCCGTCGAGCTTGCATCCTTGATGCCCGCGAGATTACGAGCCGCCTCGATGCACGCCATCTGCATACCGAAGCAGATGCCGAAATACGGGACACGCCGCTCGCGCGCGAACTTCGCCGCTAAGATCTTGCCTTCCGAGCCGCGCTCGCCGAAGCCGCCCGGCACCAGAATGCCGTGGACGCCTTCGAGATAAGGTGCGGGATCTTCACTCTCGAAGATTTCGCTTTCGATCCATTCGAGCCTGACCTTGACGCGATTGGCGATGCCGCCGTGCACCAGCGCTTCGTTCAACGATTTGTACGCGTCCTTGAGGCCGGTGTACTTGCCGACGATGGCAATCGTCACTTGGCCTTCGGGCTGGGCGACGCCGCGGGAGATCGTTTCCCAGCGCGCCAGATCAGGTTTCGGCGCGCCGGTGATGCCGAACGCGTGCAGCACCTCGCGGTCGAGGCCCTCACGGTGATACGCTAGCGGCACGTCGTAAATCGACGCGACGTCGAGCGCCTGAATGACCGCCTCGGGCCGGACGTTACAGAACAGCGCGATCTTCTTCCTCTCACCGACCGGAATATCGCGGTCCGAACGGCAGAGCAAAATATCGGGCTGAATGCCGATCGAGCGCAATTCTTTGACCGAGTGCTGCGTCGGCTTGGTTTTCAGCTCGCCCGCCGACGGGATGTACGGCATCAGCGTCAGATGGATGAAGACGGACGCGCCGCGCGGCAGCTCGTTACCGAGCTGGCGGATGGCTTCGAAGAACGGCAGTCCTTCGATGTCACCGACCGTGCCGCCGATCTCCGTTAGGACGAAGTCGACGTCCTCGTTCCCCGACAGCACGAAATTCTTGATTGCATCGGTGACGTGCGGAATGACCTGCACGGTGCCGCCAAGATAATCGCCGCGCCGCTCTTTCGCGAGAATGTCCTGATAGATCCGACCGGTCGTGACATTGTCCGACCGCTTCGCCGGCACGCCGGTGAAACGTTCGTAATGACCAAGGTCGAGGTCCGTCTCGGCGCCATCGTCCGTGACGAACACTTCGCCGTGCTGATAGGGGCTCATGGTCCCTGGATCGACATTCAGATAGGGATCAAGTTTCTTGAGCCGAACCGAATAGCCACGCGCCTGAAGAAGCGCGCCGAGAGCGGCGGACGCTAGGCCTTTGCCGAGAGAGGAGACCACGCCGCCGGTGATGAAGATATACCGCTGCATGGGCCTTGGTTGTGGCACACCCGCCCCCGGATTCGGAAGCGGTTTTTTTGCACCTTCACCAATAGAAAAGGTCGCAACGCTCAGAAGTGAAACAAACGGGCCACTCTAACTCCGTCCGCACTGCTGGGCGACCTCTTGTGTCGCGGCCGCCTGGACGTCGGGAGGAACGGTCTCAGACGCCAGCTCGGACTTGAGCTGCGCCGCCGTCTCTTTCGAGTTCCGCGCCGCGGGCGCGATCCCATCCCGTCCGTAGGTCACGTCGATCGAAACGACCCGGAGGTCGATCGGCTTGATGTCGATGACCTTGCCTTTGTCGGTCGTCTTTGTTTTTCCGCACTTGAACGTCGTCTGCGGCGGCGTCGCGGTAAACGTCTTTTGGTGCTGCTGGTCGCCGTAATCGGCCGCCGCCGCCATCGCGATCTTGCTTAGCCGGTCGGCAGGCGTGCTCGGCGAACCGGCAGCGGTGACATGGAGACTGCCATCGGAATTCTGCGAGATGCTGTATCCAGCCGGCGCAAAAAGGTTCGCAGCCTCATAATTGGTCACCGACGCTGTAGTGAGATCGCTCAAGCTCGAGCCGCATCCCCCAAGACTGAGAGCCGCGATGACGCCGGACGCGACCGCAAAAGCTGGAAAAAGCCGCGCAGCGCGCAGCACAGCCGAAAGCCTGCCCATGCTCATATCTACCATGATCAAGTCCCCCACACCGGCGCACATTCGCAGGGAACACTGCGAGGGTCCAGACCCTCGCGATCTATAGGCTCAAGTCACGCACATAAAACGTGCAGAAACCGAACTACTGGTTTTGCGGAACGAGCGGCCCGTGCGGCTGTTCGAGCTTGTCCAGAATACCGCCGCGGCCCGGCTCGGTCTTGCCGGCAGCAGGCGCCGAGCCGTTCGCAGGTGCCGCCGCACCGGGAACCGAATCGAACACCGATCCGCGCGGCGACGAATGATTAGCGAGCAACGTCAATAGGATGCTGGTCGTGAAGAAGGCTGCCGCAAGGCCTGCCGTGGTCCGCGTCAGAAGATTGGCGGTGCCCCGCCCCGTCAGGAAGCCGCCACCGCCGCCACCGCCGATTCCGAGGGCACCGCCCTCCGATTTCTGCAGCAACACCACGCCGACAAGCGTCGCGGCGATCATCAAATGAATGACGAGGAGTACGGTAGCCATGAAATCCGGTTCCAGAAATGTTCGGGTCGAGACCCGATGAGCGACGGGCTATACACCACCCTCGCCCAATCGGCCAGTCCTCAAATCCGCGCCGAAAAGCCGTTCGGACGCAGCTACGGGATATCGGTCATATATCTTATCAATTCAAGGTGATGCCCAGGGCAAAACCTCACCCTCCGCGACAGAGGAGCTTGCATTCGCCCCCTTGCTCGAGCCGGCATTCGACTCTTTGTCGCCAGCCTTCTTCGCCTTTGACGATTTCGTCGGTTTGCTTTTGTGAACGGTCTTTTTGGCCGCCTTCTTAGGGGCCGTGTCCTTGCCGTCCGCCCCTGCCGCCCCAGGCTTCGGCGGGTCCTTGGCAACCGGCGCCGTCGGATCGGCGTCGGAATTGATTTCGATCCGGGCCGCGGCCTCGCTGGCGCGCTTCGCCTCGGCGGTTACCTTCGCATCACGGCAGCCGAACTGAACCTGCTCGTCGAGCTCCAGATAGTGCTGGATCTCGCGCAACCGTTCCGGCGACAGGTTGGCTTTACCCCAGGCTGCGCCCTTGCTCATGTCGTTAAGGATGCCCGACTGCCGAAACTTGATCTGCTCAAGCCTCAAAGAGTTGCAGGTTTCCGGATCGAGCTTCGGCTTCGTGGCCCAAGCGGCACTCGGCGCAAGGACCAGCACGGCAACGAGAATGGTTCGGCGAATAAAGTGCATCAGACGTTCTCATATGCCCGAACTATGGCGAGAAAATCGCTCGCCTTAAGGCTGGCGCCACCGACGAGCGCGCCATCGACGTTTTCCACCGCCATCAGCGTCGCCGCGTTGTCGGGTTTGACCGACCCGCCGTAGAGAATGCGCATCACCTCGCCTTCCGCACCGAACTGTGCGACCAGGCGCGCGCGAATCGCTCCATGAACGTCTTTCACGTCGTCCGGAGATGGCGTCAGCCCGGTCCCGATGGCCCAGACCGGCTCATAGGCGACGACCGTATTCGCCGCGGTGGACGATTCCGGCATCGATTCCTCGAGTTGCCCACACACAACGGCGAGCGTCGAACCAGCGAGTCGCTCCGCATGCGTCTCCCCGATACAAACGATAGCAACGAGCCCTGCGCGGTGGGCGGCTTCGGCTTTCGCCCTGACGTCTGCACTCGTCTCGCGGTGATCGGTTCGCCGTTCGGAATGCCCAACGATGACGGCCGAGGCCCCCGCATCTCTCAGCATTTCGGCGGCGATATCGCCCGTATGGGCGCCTGACGGCTTCGGGTGACAGTCCTGCCCGGCGAGCAGCACCGGGCCGCTCCCCAGCGCCGCCGCAAACCCGGCAATCAGCGTCGCGGGTGGGGCGATCATCACCTCGGCAGGGAGCGACGCGAGCGGCCCTTGAAGGGCCTCCCGCACGGCCATCGCCTCACTGAGGCTCGCCTTCAGGCCGTTCATTTTCCAGTTTCCCGCAACCAGAGGCCGAATTCCGCGCCCAGTTTTCCCCATGCCGTTCCTCGTTTTGCGGACGCTAACATGCCCTCTTTAGAGGCTCACCCCAGTGAACACTCCGTAACCTCATCAGAGGCACCCTTGCAATCCGAAACGGCCTGGGCTTCATATCACGCCCATCCAACCCGCGCCCCGCGCGGAAACTGCCATTCGAAGCCTGCTGACCCTACGCCGTTCCGCGCGGCTGCGTCACGCTTCCATCAACGGGACGTCATTACCCATGCTCGAAGCTCTCAGACGCGGCGCCCAAACCCGGGTCGCCAAGCTGCTGTTCGGATTGCTCGTCATGAGCTTCGGCATCTGGGGCGTCCATGACGTGTTCAACGGCTGGGGCCGGGGCTTCGTCGCCAAGGTCGGCGGCACCGAAATTTCGGACGAAGAATTCCGTCGCACCTTCCAGAACGAACTCGACCGGTTCTCGCAGCAGGCCGGGCGCCGCATCACGGCCGAGCAAGGCCATGCGTTCGGTCTCGACCGCCGCGTGCTGGCGCAGCTCATTGCCGGAGCGGCCGTTGAGGCGCACGCCAAACAGCTCGGCCTTGCGATGTCGGATAAAACGCTCGTCGAAGGCATCCAGTCCGATCCCGACTTCCAGACCGACGGCAAATTCTCGCGACAGAATTTCGAATCGCTGCTGCAGCAAATCGGCATGAGCGAACAGGGCTTCCTCTCCCTGCGCCGCAAGGACGAGCTGCGCGCGGCCATCATCCGTTCCATGGTCGAAGCTCAGACGGTTCCCAAACCGCTGTTCGATCTGATGCACGCCTACAACCAGGAAAAGCGCGTCATCGAATGGGTCAAGATCGATCCCGAGGCCGTGACCGTTGCCGACCCGACGGAAGCCAAGCTCAAGGAACTCTACGACAAGGACAAGTCGAAATACATGACGCCTGAGTATCGCAAGATCCAGGTGCTCACCCTCGACGTCGACGCGTTGAAGAAGCAGATCAATATCACCGACGAAGATATCGCCAAGGCTTATGAAGCGTCCAAAGCGACCTACGATACGCCCGAAGAGCGCCGCATCCAGCAGATCTCATTCAAAGACAAAGCGACAGCCGAAGCGGCGTTGAAAGCCCTTCGAGACGGCACGAAGACGTTCGGCGACATCGCCAAGGAAACCGGCGCCAAGGACACCGACGTCGATCTCGGTCTCGTCGCGAAAAAGTCTCTGATCGACCCAAAGGTCGCCGACGTCGCTTTCTCGCTCGAAAAGGACAAGTATTCCGACGTCGTCGAAGGCCGCTTTGCGACGGTCATCCTGCGCGTCACCCAGATCGTGCCGGGGGTGACCCGCACCCTCGCCGACGTCAAGGATCAGGTGCGCGACAAGCTCGCCACCGAAAAGGCCAAGGCCGAGTTGCAGGACAAGCACGACGAGATCGAAGACAATCGCATCGCCGGCAAATCTCTGAAAGAGATCGCCGACAGCATGAAGCTGCCGTTCAAGGAAATTCCCGCGACGGATGCCACCGGGCTGGGGCCTGACGGCAAGCCCGTGATGGAGACGCCGAACCTTCGCAAGATCGTCTCACGCGCCTTCGCTCCCGACAGCAGCAACGACGACGCCGGCATCGAGCTTGGCGACGACGGCTTTGCGTGGGTCAACGTGCTTTCGACCGATGCACCGAAGCAAAAGACTTTCGACGCCGTGAAGGATCAGGTCAAAACCGATTTCATCACGGCCGAACGCCACCGCCTCATCGACGAACTCGCCAAAAAGCTTGCAGATCGTGTCAACGGCGGTGAACCGATGACAGCGATCGAGGAGGAAGCCAAGAACAAGGTCGAAAAGACAGATCCGCTCACACGCAAGACCATTCCGCCGAGCGTATCTCAAGGCGTCGTCACGCAAGCGTTCGCTCTGCCGCAAGGCAAGGCGAGCTATGGTCCGTCGCCGGACAACACGACCCAAGTCGTCTTCAAGGTCACCGAGGTCATTCCAGCGCCCCCGGCGTCGCTGACGGAAACCGATGAGCTGAACAAACAGCTCGATCGGGAACTCGCGAACCAGACGCTGACGGAATACACCGAAACGTTGAAAAAACAGCTCGGCGCCTCCGTCAACGAGGCTGAGTTGAAGTCGGCAATTGGCGTCAGCGACGAGTGAGAATGACGTGAGCGTCCTTTCGGCCCTACCCGCAACGGAAATCTGTCCGCCCGCAGATGCGTTCGCGCGCATCTACGATGAGGGCAAACCCCAGGTCGTCTGGACGCGCCTCATCGCCGACCTCGAAACACCCGTTTCAGCTTACTTGAAGCTCGCCGAGCATCGCGCGATGAGCTTCCTGCTGGAATCGATCGAGGGCGGCTCGGCGCGCGGCCGCTATTCCGTCATCGGTTTGGCCCCAGACCTGATCTGGAAAGCGAACGGCGACACCGCCGAAATCAATCGCTCGCCCGAAGCCAACCCTGATGCCTTCCAGCGCGACGATCGTCCGACGCTGCAATCGCTGCGCAACCTGCTGCAGGAAAGCGCCATCACGTTGCCGGAAGCGCTGCCGCCAATGGCCGCCGGTATTTTCGGCTACATGGGCTACGATACCGTCCGGCTGATCGAGAACCTGCCGGAAATGCTGCCCGACACGCTCGGCGTGCCCGACGCGATACTCATCCGCCCGACGTTGATGCTGATCTTCGACAACGTCAAAGATGAGATGATCCTGGTTTCACCCGTCCGGCCGCATCCCGACGTCCCAGCGGAAGACGCTTATGCGACGGCACTGAAACGCATCACCGCCGCGATCGATCGTCTCGAAGCGCCCCTCCCGCATTCGACATCAACGATGTCCCCAAGCGCCGCGCTGCAAGAGCCGCAATCGAACACCGCACCCGCCGAATATATGGCGATGGTCGCGAAGGCGAAGGAATACATCAAGGCGGGCGACATCTTTCAGGTCGTCCTCTCGCAGCGCTTCTCCGCACCGTTCGATCTGCCATCGTTCGCGCTCTATCGCGCGCTTCGCCGCCTCAACCCGTCGCCGTTCCTTTTTCATCTTGATTTCGGCGACATGCAGCTCGTCGGCTCGTCGCCCGAAATTCTCGTTCGTGCCCGCGACGGCGTCGTCACCATCCGCCCCATTGCCGGCACGGCCCGCCGCGGCGCCACCGATGCCGAAGACAAAGCTCTCGCATCCGCGTTGCTTGCCGATCCGAAAGAGCGGTCCGAGCATTTGATGCTGCTTGATCTCGGTCGCAACGATGTCGGCCGCGTCTCCGAGCCAGGCACCGTCACCGTCACCGACAAGTTCATCATCGAGCGCTACAGCCACGTGATGCACATCGTCTCGAACGTCATCGGCAAGCTCGACGAAAAAAACTACGACGCCATCGACGCGCTGATGGCGGGTTTTCCGGCCGGCACCGTGTCGGGCGCGCCGAAAGTCCGCGCCATGGAAATCATCGCGGAACTCGAGAAGGGCAAGCGCGGACCTTATGCGGGCTGCGTCGGCTATTTCTCCGCCAACGGCGAAATGGATACCTGCATCGTCTTGCGGACGGCCATTCTGAAGGACGGCATGATCCACGTGCAGTCCGGCGCCGGCATCGTGCACGATAGCGTGCCCGAGAACGAGCAACAGGAATGCATCAATAAGGCCATGGCTGTTGTTCGCGCCGCCGAAGAAGCCGTGCGCTTCGCATCGCGCGCATCGAACGTGCCGTATTCAGGTCGCTGATTTACCCGCCCCGCGCGGCTTTGCATCTGCCTTCCAACGCTTGGCCCAGGCCCGCTGCCACGGCGACCACTTCGGCCGCCACAGCAGGCTGACGATGCTGTGCCAGAGTGCATAGATCGGAAACCAGAACAGCACGCGGATCGGCAGCACCCCGAGCGCGAAAATCCAACGCTGCATCCGCTTCGAAGCTGCCGAGCCGTAGCGCTGCGTCCGGGTCTTGACCCAGCCCCGCACCTTCTCCTGCCCGAGCACGCGCTCGGCCACGCGCAAACCGATGAATGCGACGACCGCCAGCGGCAGCAGCAGCCACAGCACGATCCATAAAACTTGTACGATCACCCACCAGACGATGCTGGCGATGAGACCCAGGATCCAGAAAAGCGGCGCCAGAAGGTAATCCATTGCTGATGGACCTTGTCATGACGACGGCGCGAATCTATGGCCTATCGCTTAACGGCACGAGCGACCTGCTATAAGGTTCGCTCGTCGCACAACGCCAGCCCAAGGCCGAAATGCTGTCACTCGCCCTTCTGCGCCATGCCAAATCGAGCTGGGACGCCACCGACATCGACGATTTCGATCGGCCTCTGAACGATCGCGGACGGATGGCGGCTCCGTTGATGGGCGCGGCCCTTAAAGAGCTGAATTTCGCTCCCGAGCTTATTCTCTGCTCGTCCGCAAAACGGACCCGCGAGACGCTGGCGCTCATTACCCCCAGCGTTAAAGACGCCGAAGTGACGTTTGACGATCAGTTGTATCTCACCAGCCAAGAAACCCTCTACAGCCGCCTGAAGGCCGTCCCCGCCGGCATCAAACGGGTGCTAATGATCGGCCACAACCCAGGCATGCACGGCCTCGCGCTGTTTCTCACCGGAACCGGCGACGCCAAGTCCATTTCCCGCCTGGAAGACAAGTTCCCCACCTGCGCCCTGGCCGTTTTCTCGTTCGAGCAAACAAGCTGGCAGGACCTCCTGCCGGCTTCAGGGCATCTGGAAGCCTTCCTGACGCCTCGCGACCGCGCCTAAGCGTCCGCAGACCTGAACGCTGCAAACGTTGAAACGAAGGTCCTGATATCCATATTTTTCCGTGTCGCGCGCATGTCATGGTCTGCTAGAAGGACAGCGCGCACGTCGGATGTCGGCAGACCAAGGGCCAATATGCTGATCCTGATAGATAACTACGATAGCTTTACCTACAATCTCGTCCACTACCTGGGCGAGCTTGGCACCGAAAGCGTCGTCATTCGCAACGACAAGGTTACCGCCGAAGAGGTGTTGGCCCAGAAGCCGAAAGCCATCGTGCTGTCGCCCGGTCCCTGTACCCCAAACGAAGCCGGTGTCTGCCTCGACCTCATCAAGAAGGCGGGCGCGACCATTCCACTGCTCGGCGTCTGCCTCGGTCACCAAGCCATCGGCCAGGCCTATGGCGGCAACGTCGTCCGTGCGCCAAGCCCGATGCACGGCAAGCTGTCGGCCATCACCAATACCGGCAAAGGCATCTTCAAGGGCCTACCGGAACGCTTCGAGATCACGCGCTATCACTCGCTGATCGTCGACCGGGCGACACTTCCGGACTGCCTTGAGGTGACCGCCGAAACGGACGACGGCTTGATCATGGGCCTGCAGCACAAGTCGCATCCGGTGCACGGCGTGCAGTTCCATCCCGAGAGCATTGCCTCCGAGCAGGGTCACGCCCTCCTCGCCAACTTCCTCGACCTCGCAGGACTTGCTCCCAAGAGCCGCAAGGCAGCCTGACCCGTGACAGCAACCAGCACCGTCACAAATCCCGCGCGCGAACTGAAGCGCCTGATGAACCGCATCGCCGATGGCGAAACGCTCGGTGACGAAGGCACGCAACAGGCCCTCGACCTGCTGATGTCCGGGATCGCCCCTCCTGTCGCGATGGGCGCCTTTCTGATGGGCCTCCGTGTCCGCGGCGAGACGACGGAAGAGATCACCGGCGCTGCCAAGTTCATGCGCAGCCGCATGACGACGGTCGACGCGCCGCCCGGCGCCATCGACATCGTCGGTACTGGCGGCGACAGCCGCGGCACCTATAACATTTCGACAGCGGCAACGTTTGTTGCGGCCGGCGCGGGGGCGATCGTCGCGAAACACGGCAACCGCGCCGTGACATCCCTTTCCGGTGCCTCCGACGTTCTGGCAGCCCTCGGCGTCAAGCTCGACGTGCCGCCCGTCATGGTCTCGCGGGCCGTTGCCGATGCCGGTGTCGGCTTTCTCTGGGCGCCGCTCTATCACCCCTCGTTCAAGGCCTGGGCACCGATCCGCACCGATCTCGGCCTGCGGACGATCTTCAATCTGCTCGGACCGCTGTGTAATCCGGCGCAAGTGAAGCGCCAGATCCTCGGCGTCTACGACCGCAAACTCGTCGAACCGATCGCAGAGGTGCTGCGCAAGCTCGGCTCCGTTCATTCCTGGGTCGTACACGGCGCGGACGGCATGGACGAGTTGACGACGACCGGCATCACTCACGTTGCCGAACTCAAGGACGGCGACATCTACGCCTTCGACTTGACGCCGGAAGACGCGGGCCTGAAGCGCAGCACTATCGAAGCGCTGAAAGGCGGTGATGCGGCCACAAATGCTGCCGCTATCCATTCGCTGCTGCAGGGCGAGCCCGGCCCCTATCGCGATATCGTCGTGCTGAATGCCGCCGCCGCGCTCGTCGTCGCCGACAAGGCCGATGGGCTGCCGGACGGCATCGCCAAAGCCGAAGCTTCAATCGACAGCGGTCGCGCGGCTAGAGCGCTCGACCGCCTCGTCGCGGTAACGAACGACCGGATCTAAGCCATGGCCGACATCCTCGACAAAATCACCGCATACAAGCTCGATGAGGTCGCGCGCGCGAAGACCATCAAGCCGCTGCGCGTCATTGCCGAATACGCTCGCTCCGCACCGCACGTACGCCCGTTTGCCGATGCCATTGCGGCGAAGCATGCGAAAAAGAAACCGGCGCTCATCGCCGAGGTCAAAAAGGCCTCACCTTCGAAAGGCCTGATCCGCGCCGACTTCGATCCTCCTGCGCTTGCAAAAGCCTATGAGGCCGGCGGTGCGGCTTGCCTCTCAGTGCTGACCGATCGGCCGTCGTTCCAGGGTGCGCCCGAATTCCTGACGGCGGCGCGCGAAGCAACCTCGCTTCCCGTTCTGCGCAAGGACTTCATGATCGATACCTATCAGGTCGCCGAAGCCCGCGCCTGGGGCGCCGACTGCATCCTGATCATCCTCGCCGAAGTCGACGACGCGACGGCCCACGACCTCGCCGAAGCGGCGAAAGACTGGGGCATGGACGCCATCGCCGAGGTCCACAACGCCGCCGAGCTTGAACGCGCGCTAAAACTCGACTGTCGCCTAGTCGGCATCAACAATCGCAATCTCAAAACGTTCGAAGTGACGCTCAAGACGACGGAAGATCTGGCGCCGCAAGTGCCGGCCGATCGCATCATCGTCGGCGAAAGCGGTATTTTCACACCGGCTGATCTTGCGCGTCTTTCAAAGGTCGGCGTCAATACCTTCCTGGTGGGCGAAAGCCTGATGCGGCAGTCCGACGTGACGGCCGCGACCAAAACCCTGCTCGCGCCGGTGTCATGAGCAAGCTTTCGCACATCGACGACAAGGGCGACGCCCGCATGGTCGACGTATCAGATAAGGCTGTCACCGCACGTCACGCCGTCGCCGAAGGCTTCATCGCGATGCGGCCCGAGACGCTCGCTCTCGTCGAAACCGGAACAGCCAAGAAAGGCGACGTCATCGCTGCTGCCCGCATCGCGGGGATCATGGCGGCCAAGCGCACGCATGAGCTGATCCCTCTCTGTCATCCGCTCGCCATCACGAAGGCGACCGTCGATTTCGAAATCTCGCATGCGCCGACCGGCATTCGCGTCACGTCGGAAGTGAAAGTATCCGGCCAGACCGGCGTCGAAATGGAAGCCTTGACGGCTGTTTCCGTCGCCTGCCTCACGCTCTACGACATGCTGAAAGCCGTAGACCGCGGCATGGTCATCAGCGACGTGCGCCTCGTAGAAAAAAAGGGTGGCAAGTCGGGCACCTACAAAGCCGGTCTCCGCCCGGCAGGCGGCTGACGCACATGGCTTTGCTTCCCGTTTCCGTCGCGTTGCAACGCATCCTTGAAAACGCCACGACGCTCAGCGCCGAGACGGTCGATCTGCTCCGTGCCCACGGTCGCACGCTGGCGAGCCCAGTCATTTCAAAAGTCGACAACCCACCTTTTGATGCCTCCGCTATGGACGGTTACGCCGTCCGCGCGGACGATATCGCGAGCGTTCCCGCTACGCTCAACCTCGTCGGTGAATCAGGTGCAGGCCATCCTTTCGATGGTTCTCTTGGTAAGGGCGAAGCGGTCCGCATTTTTACCGGTGGCCGCGTACCAGACGACGCCGACGCCGTCGTCATTCAGGAAAACACCACCGCGTCAGGCCCGACCGTTACCGTTCTAGAAACCGCGAAGTGCGGCGCCAACATCCGCCCGAAAGGCCAGGACTTTGCGAAGGACGAGTGCCTTATCGAACCCGGTCGTCTCCTGACCGCACGCGATGTTTTGATATCGGCGTCTTGTGGCTACGGTGAACTCTCTGTTGTCCGCAAGCCGGTTGTCGCGATCCTTTCCTCAGGCGATGAACTGGTCACTCCGGGAAACCCTTTGGCCCTCGGCCAGATCTCGGGGTCAAACGCATACGGTCTCGCATCCGTCGTCGAAATGGTGGGCGGCAAAGCGCGCTTCCTCGGCATCGCGCGCGATTCACTTGCTTCGCTTGAAGAATTCATCTCAGCCGCCGGCGATGCCGATGTATTGGTCACGAGCGGAGGTGCGTCCGTCGGAGACCACGATTTGGTTCGACCGGCACTTGAGAACGCAGGCGCTAAGCTCGACTTCTACAAAATCGCGATGCGCCCGGGAAAGCCACTCTTCTTCGGCTCACGTCACGTCGGCGGTAAACTGCAATACTGCCTCGGTCTCCCCGGAAACCCCGTTGCTGCGATGATCTGTGCGCGCGTTTTTCTCGTGCCACTCATCGGTCGTCTGCTCGGCCTTGAGAAGCCGTTCCAAGCCATCGATGCTGCGCTGACAGACCCCGTGCCCGCCAACGGCCCACGCGAACACTATATGCGCGGCTTGCTTGATGTTTCGACGTCACCAGCTCGTGTCACGCCGTTCACAAACCAGGACAGCGGCCTCGTCAAATCTCTCCAGCGCGCCAATTGCCTCGTTGTAATCCCCGCGGACGCGCCATCGCTCCATGCCGGAACGACCGTGAAAGTACTGCGGTTGGATATTTGATTGCGTGCTGAGTATCTTCAACGCAAAATAAAACGCGGCGCAAAATCAGAACTAAAGTTGGCCGTGTGCGCCGGATTTGTTGGCTGAACACGCCAAACAGCGCATTTTTGCTGGATATTTGTGCAGATCTCAGCCTTTTATTTCGGAACATTCGACTGCTGCATGACGTTTTTTGGCAAACTTGTTTGTCGCGAGGGCGTACGATTATGCTCATTCATGTCGGATACGATATTGGACTTGAAGTTTCTGCCCCCACGCCACTGCTCCTGCTTCTCGACGTCCACCCCGGCCGTCGTCGCGATATCATCTACGAAGATGCACTCAACGTTCCCGATATCGCTATCGAACGCGGACTGGATATTTACGGCAACCGCACTCAGCGCCTCGTTGCGCCCAAAGGCTTACTGAAGCTGAGCTATCGCGCCGTGGTGCGCGACAGCGGTGAGCAGGAAGAAGCGCCACTTGGCGCCCGAGAAATTCCCGTCGCCGACCTGCCGAATTACGCCATGCACTTCCTCAGCGGCAGCCGCTATTGCGAGACCGATGAGCTGACACAGATCGCTTGGCAACTCTTCGGCAACGTGCCGCCCGGCTACGCACGTGTGAAAGCGATCTGCGATTTCGTACACAATCATATTCGCTTCGACTATCAGCAGGCGCGCTCCACCCGCACGGCGTTCGAAGCTTACAAAGAAGGGACCGGCGTCTGTCGTGACTTCGCGCATCTCGCCATCGCGTTCTGCCGCTGCCTCAACATTCCCGCGGCATACGTCAACGGCTACCTCGGCGATATCGGCGTGCCGCCCGATCCGGCTCCGATGGACTTCAGCGCCTGGTTCGAAGCCTACGTCGACCATCGCTGGGTCACGTTCGACGCGCGCCATAATGTTCCGCGCACCGGCCGCATCGTCATCGCGCGCGGCCGCGACGCTGCCGACGTCGCGATGGTGACGTCGTTCGGCCAGCACTATCTGGCCGAGTTCAAGGTCATTTGTGAGGAAGTCGCGCCCCAGCGCGCCGAAGAACTCTCGTCACGCGCGGCTTAAAAAAACACGCCGAGCGGCCGGCTCCCCGGAGGGGAGCGCCCGGTGTAAACAAAAACTAATCCTTCGCGCGTTCGACGTACGAACCGTCTTCCGTCATGACGACGACGCGAGTGCCAGCGCCGATGTGCGGCGGCACCATCACGCGGGCGCCGTTCGAAAGCTTCGCGGGCTTATAAGAAGATGACGCCGTTTGGCCTTTGACGACCGGATCGGCTTCGACGATCTCGAACGTCACGCGCTGCGGCAGTTCCACCGAGATCGGATTGCCCTCGTGCAGCGACACGAGGCACGTCATGCCTTCCTGCAGCCACTGGCCCTGATCGCCGAGCACATCCTTCGGAATGGTGATCTGGTCGAAGGTTTCGGGCTGCATGAAGTTGTAGCCCATGTCGTCTTCATAAAGGAAATTGAAGTCTTTTTCGTCGAGGTAGGCGCGCTCGACCTGATCCGTCGTGCGGTAGCGCTCGGTAACCTTCACGCCATCGGCGATGCGGCGCATTTCAAGGTGTGTGACGGGCGTACCCTTGCCCGGATGGATATTTTCCGCATGCATCACGACGGCAAGCTTGCCATCCAGATCGAGCACATTGCCTTTGCGGACCGAGCTTGCAATAACCTTCACCACGGGTACGTCTCCGTTTTAATCAAAGCGCTGCGGCCGCCTCATGGGCGGCCAGCCGGCGGAAGCCTTCAGGGAATCTGTCGCGTCTCATACCCGCTTAGCCCCTTGCCGCCAAGTGCGGCAACCCTGTCCTGAACGCCCAATTTGCAAGCATGTCGCAGCAATCCCCCTGGTGGAGCCCCGAACGCCACGCCGACCGCCGCCCATTTCTGGCCGGGCGGGGCCGTATCAAGGCCGCAATCCGCAATTGGTTCGTGGGCGAAGGCTTTACCGAGGTCGAGCCTGGCATTCTGCAGGTGTCGCCCGGCAACGAAACACACCTCCATGCCTTCCGGACGGATCTGATCGGTACGGATCTTTCCCGGCACGAACTTTATCTGCATACGTCGCCCGAGCTTGCGATGAAGAAACTGCTGGCGGCCGGCGAAACGAAAATCTTCGCGTTCGCACCGGTGTTTCGCAATCGCGAACACGGCAGCCTGCACAGCCCGGAATTCACCATGCTCGAATGGTATCGTGCCGACGAGCCCTACCAAACGCTCTGGGACGATTGTGCGACGATCTTGAAAATCGCCTCCGAAGCAGCCAGGCACTCGAATTGGACCTTTCGCGGCAAGACCTGTAATCCCGGCGCGCCGTTCCAAGCGCTGACGCTGGAAGAAGCTTTTCTGCAATTCGCCGGGATGCCGCTGCGCGAAGCGATATCGCAGAACATTCTCGACCGCGCAGTACTTGCCGCCGCCGCGGAAGCTGCCGGCATTCGCATTGCCTCTGACGATACATGGTCGGATATCTTCAGCCGCGTGCTCGTCGAGAAGATCGACGACCGCCTCGGGTCACCCGCACCGACGATCCTTTATGAATATCCCGTCGCGGAGGCTGCGCTTGCACGCCCCGTATCGAGTGATCCGCAGGTCGCCGAACGCTTTGAGCTTTTCGCCTGTGGCGTCGAACTCGCGAACGGTTTCGGCGAGTTGACGGACGCCGACGAACAACGCCGCCGCTTCGAAATGTGGATGGTGGAGAAACAACGCATCTACGGCGAGCGTTATCCGATCGACGAGGATTTCCTCGCAGCTCTGAGCGTCATGCCGCCATCGTCAGGCTGTGCGCTCGGCTTCGATCGTCTGGTCATGCTCGCCACCGGCGCCGAGCGAATTGATCAAGTATTATGGACGCCCTTTCCGGAACCAGGCAAATAAGCTCAGCCAAAGTCCCCTCTCCCCATTCTAAAGTGCAGGAGAATGGGGAGAGGGAGAATTGACCGATGACCAAAGAGATCCACACCGGCGGTTGCCAATGCGGCGCGGTCCGCTTTCGCGTCGAGGGCGAACTCATCGACGCATCGGTCTGCCATTGCCGCATGTGCCAGAAAGCGTTCGGCAGCTTCTACGCGCCGCTGGTCAGCGTGCGCGGCGCCAATCTCGTCTGGACGCGCAGTGAACCGAAAAAATTCCAATCGTCAAACGCGGCCGCGCGTGGCTTCTGCGCCGATTGCGGCACGCCTCTAACCTACGAAGCGCCGGACGGCGTTGCAATCGCGATCGGCGCTTTCGATCACCCAGAAACAATCGTCCCGAAAATCCAATGGGGCACCGAAGCCAAGCTACCCTATGTCGATTGGGTTGCGGGTCTTCCGCAGCACGAGACGCTCGAAGACCCGAACGCGGCGCCGTTCCTTAAAACGCTCGTCTCCTACCAGCACCCCGATCACGATACGGAGATCTGGCCGCCCAAATGACGCTGATCGAACGCAAGCTGACATCGATTGACGATCTCATCGACGCGGGCCTCGCCCGCGCCGAAGATCGTGCCACACTGCACGATATCGCCAAGCGTTACGCCGTTGCGATCACACCCGCCATCGCCAATGCGATCGATCCGTCTTCTGCGGATGATCCCATCGGCCGCCAATTCGTCCCCAGCGCCCGCGAACTCGAATTGCATCCGCATGAGCGCGACGACCCCATCGGTGATCGCATCAAAAGTCCGGCCCCCGGCGTCGTCCATCGCTACGCCGATCGCGTCCTGCTGAAAATCGCGAGCGTCTGCCCCGTCTACTGCCGTTTCTGTTTCCGCCGCGAGATGGTGGGACCGGACAACGGTGAAGCGCTCTCCGCCGCGGAACTCAACGCGGCGCTCGACTACATCGCGAAAACGCCGGCAATCTGGGAAGTGATCCTGACCGGCGGCGACCCCTTCGTGCTCTCGCCGCGCCGCGTCCGCGAGATCACGGAGGCGCTTTCAAATATCCCGCACGTTAAAATCCTGCGCTGGCACACCCGCGTACCGATCGTCGATCCCGAGCGCGTGACGGACGATCTCATCTCGGCGCTGAAAGCATCGCGGCTGACGGTATTCGTTGGTTTGCACACAAACCATCCGCAAGAGTTGAACGCCTCGGCGCGCGGCGCAATCGACCGCCTCGTCGATGCTGGCATACCGCTCGTCAGCCAAACCGTGCTGCTCAAAGGCATCAACGACAATGCCGACACGCTGGAAGCTCTGATGCGCCGCCTCGTCGAATTGCGCGTGAAGCCGTATTACCTTCACCACGGTGACCTCGCCCCGGGCACCACGCACTTTCGGACAACGATCGCCGAAGGCCGCCAACTGATGATCGAACTGCGCCGCCGCCTCTCAGGCTTGGCGCTGCCAACCTACGTGCTCGACCTTCCAGGCGCGCACGGCAAGGTCCCGGTCGAGCGACATTCGAAGACTGCTGCAGACGGCAGCGAAATATTTGTCGACCGCGAGGGAGCAATACACGTCTACGAGGATGCCTGCGCCGCTCCGGACGTCCCTTGATCGCCAGCCGCGATCAAATCCTGCGCCACGCGCTCGATAGGAAACGTTCAGGCGGTGGCACGCCATCTTCCAGATGCAGCGCATCGACGGCATCGAACCATTCATCCCGCAGGCTCTGCGGCAAGCGCGTCCCGCACCACGGGCATCGATCGATCAAGACATACGATGCCGTGCCGTCGTGGATGATCAGCCCGTATTCGTTCATGACCTCATTGTAGACGATCAGCGAATCCGCGCACGCGAAGGGATCCTCATGGTCCTTGCAGTCGAATCGCAATGCATCGACCATTGAGGCGCAACAGTGCTGGACGGCCCGACTGGGAGGCGCCCAATCGAGATTCAAGGGCATCCAAAGCACCCGTCGCCCTGGAAATAGCGCCTTCGACATATCCTGCGACCCTTCCCACGCGGTCTTCCCAATTTGTCGTCTTAGCATGCCGGAAAAGCTAGTGAATTCATCTGAAGACAGAAGATGGCGCGCTTTCAGACTTTCGTGCCAATTCAGCCCAATGGCGGGACCACTTTTATTTCCCGCCGACCTCTGAACGCGTTTCCCTCTCTGTCGCCAAAACGCTTTCGCGTTGCGCTCTCCGTCGCTTCGGTGCCAAACTGACGCACGTTAAGAACACGCCTCAAGAATGGGCGGGCTTTCCACGGAGGAAACATGAACGAGCAACCGCAGCGGGAGAAATTCTTCGGCGCCTGCCCCCACGATTGTCCAGACACCTGCGCAATGGTCTACGAGGTCCAGAATGGCCGCCTCGTCGAGGTTCGCGGTAACAAACAGCATCCGATGACCCGCGGCGGCCTGTGTGTGAAGCTCAAGGATTTCGCCGACCATCATCATAATCCAGACCGCCTGCTCTATCCGCTGAAACGCACCGGCCCCAAAGGCTCAAAAGAATTCAAACGCATTTCCTGGGATGAGGCCATTTCCGAGATCGGCGCGCGCTGGCGCGACATCATCGCGGAGCATGGCTCTCAGGCAATCATGCCCTACAGCTATCTCGGCAATATGGGCCTCGTGCAGGGCATCAATTCGGGCGACCCGTTTTTCAATCGCCTGGGCACGACCGTGAATGAAAAGACGTTCTGCGCCTCGGGCTCCTCGACGGCATGGCTTCTGACAGTCGGACCGACCGGCGCGGTTGATCCGGAAAGCTTCGTCCACGCCAAATTCATCGTGATCTGGGCGTCCAATTCGATCTCGACCAATCTGCATCATTGGCCGTTCGTGCTCGAAGCGCAGAAACGCGGCGCGAAGCTCGTTGTGATCGACGCCTATCGCTCGCGCACGGCAAAAGCCGCGGACTGGCACATCTGCCCGAAGCCCGGCACCGACGGCGCGCTGGCAATGGGCTTCATCAATTCCATCATCGCACAAGGCTTGGTCGATCAAGACTACGTCGACAATCACACCTACGGCTTTCCCGAGCTGAAAGAACGCGCCGCCGAATTCACGCCCGAGTACGTTGCACGCACGACCGGCGTCCCCGCCGGGGACATTGAAAAATTCGCTCGTGAATTCGCAACAGCGCAGCCCTCCGTCATTCGCTTGGGTGTTGCGCTTGAACGCAGCGCGGGCGGTGGTCAAGCGATCCGGGCCGTCTGCAGCTTGCCTGCCCTCGTCGGCTCCTGGCGTCACGTCGGCGGCGGCCTGCTGCAGATGCCGCTCTGGGATTTCCCGATCGATTGGGTAAAAGCCGCACGCCCCGAATGGATCAAACCCGGCACCCGCGTCGTCAACAACTTGCGTCTCGGTGCGGCTTTGACCGGCGAAATGCAGCTGGATCCGCCGATCAAAAGCCTCTTCGTCTTCTGCACCAATCCGGTCAGTCAGGCGCCCGAGACGAACAAAATTGTCGAAGGCCTGCAGCGCGAGGACCTGTTCACGGTCGTCGCAGAGCACTTCCTCACCGACACCGCGAAATATGCCGACATCGTCCTACCCGCAGCGATGGCAGGTGAAGCCGAGGATATGATGTGGTCGTGGGGCCACTTCTATCTGACGTACAATCAGAAGGCCGTTGAGCCGCCAGGCGAATGCAAGCCGACGAGCGATCTCTGGCGGATGCTTGCGAAGGAAATGGGCTTCGACGATCCCGTCTTCAAAATGACCGACAGCGAATTGTGCGCCGAGTACATAAATTGGACCGACCCGAAGATGGGCGGCGTCGACATGGAGTATTTCAAGACCCACGGCTACTTCAAGATCAACGTCGGGGCAGCCGACACCCGCACTCCACACGCCAACGGCAACTTCCCGACGCCGTCAGGCAAGGTCGAGTTCCTGTTGCACGACGCTAAAAACTTCGTAGCCGGTCCCTTCCGCGCCATGTACGAGGGCGAGCAATCGGGCGAACCTGTTGATCCCCTTCCCGGCTTCGTACCGCCGCGCGAAACGCCCGAAACGAACCCAACACGCGCCAAACTCTATACCCTCAACATCATCTCGCCGAAAAGCCACGCGTTCTTGAACTCGTGCTACGCCAACGAGCCGCACAAGGTTAAAGTGCAGGGCGACCAGTTCGTGATGATCTCCCCCGGGGATGCCCAGAGGCGTTCGGTGCGCGACGGTGATCCGGTTCGCGTCTACAACGACCGCGGCGACTTCGAAGGCGTCGCGCGCGTAACAGATGACGTTCCCGACGGCGTTGTCGTCGCGACGCTCGGGTATTGGCGGTCGCTCAATCGCTCGGATGGTTCCGTCAATTGCATCTCGTCGGACGCCTGGAGCGGATTAGGCCGCGCCCCGACGTTCTCCGATAACCTCGTCGAAGTTCAGCGCGTGAATTAAGACGCCATCTGCACACCGAAATTGGTCCTGGGCGGCACCGCGTTGCCCAGGCCACCTGTTCCCCAGGTGACATTCCAGACAGCCCGGTTACGCTAAAAACCACGAAAAAGGACGAAGCGAGCGGTGTCTGCCCATCGCCGTCCGGCAGCGATGGAGCTTCATGTCACCCGGTCACGCGGCGCTTGCCGCGATCACCTATCTGCTTGTGAAACATGCCGTCGCGGACTTCATCCTGCAATCGGATGGGATTTTCCGGCAGAAAGGGCACTATGGCGCGCCCGGCGGCCTGCTGCATGCCTTCATCCATATCGTATTGACGGCGCCCGTTTTTTGGCTGTTTCCGGGTGGCGGCCTGCCGCTTGCCGCCGCTCTCCTCGCTGGCGAATTTCTCCTGCACTATCATATCGATTGGCTGAAACAGCGGCTCGTCGCGCGCGAAGGCTGGACGCCGAAAGATACGGGCTTCTGGTGGGCCTTGGGGATTGACCAGCTTCTCCACGGACTGACCTACATCGCCATTCTCTGGCTTTGGCTGCCCGCTAACTAACCCCCAAAGTGCGTTTTTTGCTTCGTGTCACCTTGCGCAGTTTATGCCATCCCTGCCATATGCGGCGCGGAGTCGAAATATGCTGTTCGGCGGCAGCAGAAATATTTTCTTCACGATGTAACGTTTGCTCTACGAGCAGCGAAGACGACGAAGAAGGGCTATTTTGGACCGAAAGGCTCGAGACGCTCAGTGGTCGACCTTGATGCGCGCGGCGATCGCGGGCAACGAGAACGCTTACCATAAACTCCTGTCCGAACTGTCGATGGTTCTGAGAGGGGTTGTTCGGCGCGGCTTTGCCGGCATCGGTGTGCCGCGTGATGACGTAGAGGATGTGGTGCAAGACGTTTTGCTTGCCATCCATTTGAAACGGCATACGTGGGATCAATCGATGCCGCTTGGCCCCTGGGTCTCGGCGATCTCGCGCAACAAGATGATCGACGACTTGCGCCGTCGCGGCCGACGTCCCGAAGTGGCAGTTGATCTCACCGAATTCGACATCGAAGGCGACGATCAGCAGGCCTCCATCGACGCCCGCGACGTGGATCGCATCCTCGATGGTCTGTCGGAGAAAAACCGCGATATCGTACGTTCCATAAGCATCGATGGGCATTCCGCACGCGACGTCGCGGAACGCCTTGGAATGACGGAAGTCGCAGTACGCGTCGCTTTGCACCGAAGCCTGAAGGCCCTCTCGGAGACCTATCAAGAGAAGAAGATATGAGAACCGAAGATCTGATCAAAGCCCTTGCTGCCGACGCCAAAAGCGTCGAGCCGCCTGTCGCCCAGACCTTGGCGACGGCGGTCGGCGTTGGCACGTTGATCACGGCCCTCGTGTTTTACGGTCTGTTCGGCATTCGCGATCACTTCATGGAACTGGTGACCTCGTCGCCGCGCTTCCTTTTCAAATTCGTTCTGACGCTGAGCGTCGCCATTCCCGCGTTCTTCTTGGTTCGCGACTTGGCGCGGCCGGACTTTAAGCCGGGCAAAATGATGTGGTGGCTAGCCCTGGCACCGCTGGTGCTTGCCGTCGGTGTCCTCCTCGAACTTTTCGCCCTGCCGAGCGATGCCTGGCGCGCCAATATGGTCGGACACAACGCCGTCTTCTGCCTGATCGTCATTCCGCTGCTGTCGCTGACGCCGCTGGTCGCCGTGCTTTATGCCTTGCGCAACGGCGCGACGACCCACCCGGTCATTGCCGGCGCCGTCGGCGGCCTGCTATCGGCAGGCATATCCGCAACGCTTTATGCAGCGCATTGCCCGGACGACAGCCCGCTGTTTCTGGCGGTCTGGTACTCGATCGGCGTTCTGGTGATGACGGGCCTCGGCGCGTTGCTCGGACCGCGCGTCCTTCGCTGGTAGTTGGCGCTGCTGCTGCGGCGCTTACATCAAATCGCGCATGCGGTAGTAGAGCATCCCGAGCGCCAGCATGTAGTTGCCGAACACGTCGCTCAGCGGCAGCCGCACATGCTTGATCCGCGACATCAGGTCGAACTGCTCTGTCGTACCGCAAATGGCGTCGGAAACGATTTCGGCCATGATGTGCGTAGCGTTGACGCCGTGCCCCGAATAGCCCTGGAAGTAATAAAGGTTCGGTGACAGCCGCCCGACGGCGGGCACGCGATTGACGACGATCGCGATCGTCCCACCCCACTTGAATTCCACCCGCGCATTCTTGAGCTGCGGAAACACCTGCACCATTCGCGGATGCATGACCGCAGCGATATCTTTCGGATCGCGGTTGGTATAGTTGCAGCGGCCGCCAAACAGCATGCGGCGATCCGCCGACATCCGGAAATAATCGAGCACCACGTTACTGTCAGCGACCGCGAGATTTTGCGGATCGACGGATGCCGTCTCTGAGCCCGTCAGTGGTTCGGTCGCGATGATGTAGCTGCCCGCGGGCAGCATCAACCCCTTGAGCCCCGGCTGGCCGAACTTTTCGAAAATCTCGCCGCCGATGATGACAGTTCCAGCTTCGACGCGGCCTCGCTCGGTCTGAACCCAGGGCCTTGCGCCGCCCGACAGATTGACGACCTTCGTTCCTTCGAAAATCTTGACGCCGAGCGAAGCCGCCGCCGCTGCTTCCCCGCGACACAGATTGAGTGGATGCACATGACCACTGCGCCGGTCGATGTAACCGCCATAGTAGGATTCCGTGCCGAGAACTTCGGGCATCCGATGCTTCTCGACGACCTCGATCTGATCGCCGTCGCCATCTTTCATCCGGCCTTCGACGTAGGCGCGCATATGATCCATATGTTTCGGCCGGGCCGCGACCTCCATCCAGCCGTAAGCCAGATCGCAGGCGATTTTATATTTAGCGACCCGCTCTTCGATAATCTGATGCCCGCGATACCGCATATCGCGCACGAGCTTGGCGCCCGCCGAACCAAGCTGCCGCTTGATTGCCTCTTCGCCGCTGATGCCGCCGATCATCTGGCCGCCGTTGCGTCCCGACGCGCCCCACCCGATGCGGTTGGCTTCGAGCAGAACGACTGACCGTCCGCGCTCCGCCAGCGTCAGCGCCGCCGCTACGCCGGAAAAACCGCCGCCAACGATGCAGACATCGGCTTTAACGGTGCCTTCGAGCACCGGATAGCGCGTCTGGTCATTGGCCGTCGCGGCGTAATAGGAACGTATGTAATCTTGTGCTGTCACGATGGCCCGGTGCTTAGCGCGCTCTGGCGCGAAAGACAAATGCGACTTCTCATCTCCAGCATCGCGCACCGCTCCCTATTCCGCGCAATCGGAATCCGCCCTTGCAATGGATAGAAGCAATACCGCCAAGCGGCCGTTAAGCCACCCGCTCGTCGCAACTCAGCCCGTGGCACCAAAAGCCTTCCGGCGCTCGCGCTCAGCCCGATCCGTCTGCCGCTTGGTAAAGAACGCCGCGGAAAGTACGCCAACCGTTACGATGCCGACCAGGATCGTTGAGATGGCGTTGATCTCCGGCGTCACGCCAAGCCGGACCTGACTGTAAATTTTCATCGGCAGGGTCGTCGCACCCGGGCCTGTCGTGAAACTCGCAATCACGAGATCATCAAGTGAAAGCGTGAACGCAAGCAACCATGCCGATACGACCGATGGCGCGATGATCGGCAGCGTTATTTGAAAGAACGTGCCGACCGGCGTCGCTCCGAGATCCATCGCAGCTTCCTCGACCGACTTGTCGAAGTCCTGCAGGCGCGCCTGCACGACGACAGCGGCGTAGCACATCGTGAATGTGATGTGCGCGATCGTGATCGTCCAGAAGCCGCGATCGAAGCCCAGCGCCACGAACACCAGCAGCAGCGACAGGCCGGTGATAACGTCCGGCATGACGAGCGGCGCAAAGATCATTCCCGAAAAAAGTGTTCGACCATGGAACCGTCCCATGCGGACAAGCGTGATGGCCGCAAGCGTGCCGAGCACCGTCGCGACTGTCGCCGAAACAATGGCGACACGAATGGTCACCCACGCCGCATCTTTGAGACCCTGGTTCTGAAGCAGCGAGCCGTACCACTTCGTCGACCATCCGGCCCATACGGTAACGAGCTTTGACTCGTTGAAGCTGAAGATCACCAACAGCAGGATCGGAATGTAAAGGAACGCAAATCCGAACGTGATCGAAGTCGCGTTGAACCAGGAAAAGCGTCCCTTCATCGTCCGGCCTCCCGCTGCATTTCCTGCTGCCGCTGGAACAGGACGATCGGAATGATCAGCACCAGCAACAGCAGCACCGCCACCGCCGACGCCAACGGCCAGTCGCGGTTATTGAAGAATTCCGTCCACAGCGTCTTACCTATCATCAGCGTATCCGAGCCGCCAAGCAGGTCCGGGATGACAAACTCACCAACCGCCGGAATGAAAACGAGCAGGCATCCAGCGAATACGCCGGGCATCGACAATGGAAACGTCACTTGCCAGAAGGCGCGCCACGGTTGCGAGCCGAGATCCTGCGCGGCCTCAAGCAACGACGGATTGATCTTCTCGAGGCTGGCATAGAGCGGCAAGATCATAAAGGGCAGATAGGAATACACGATGCCGATATAGACCGCCGTCGTCGTATTCATGATTTGCAAGGGCTCGCTGATGATGCCGAGCTTTATCAGGAACAACGACAGAAAGCCCTCGGGCTTCAGGATCGCGATCCAGGCATAAATGCGGATCAGAAATGAGGTCCAGAACGGTAGGATAACGAGCATCATCAACGTCGGCTGCCAAGACTTCGGCGCCCGCGCCATGCCGTAAGCCATCGGGTACGCGACAAGCAAGGTCAGGATCGTCGAAAAGAACGCGATCTTGAGGCTCGAGAGATACGAATTGATGTAAAGAGAGTCGCTGAAAAGAAATGTGTAGTTCTCGAAATCGAGCTGCGAGAGGAACGTGCCGATCCCCTTCGACCAACTGAACGTTGGCGTGTACGGCGGGATCGCGGTCGCGACATCGGAAAGCGATAGCTTGAAGACGATAAAGAACGGAATGAGGAAGAAAACGAGCAACCAGAGAAACGGCGCGCCGATCACGTACCAGCGCTTCAGATCGGAAGTTTTTGAACGCATATGTGCAACCTCAGCCCGTCAGCACCACGCCTGCATCGACCGGCCAATCGAGCCAGACGCCGTCCTCCCAGGTGATCGATTGCTCGACCGTGTGTGCCGCGTTGGCACGAAGCGCCGTTATGCGTTCGCCCGAAGCCGTACGAACGTGATAATGCGAAATTGAGCCAAGGTAGCCGATATCTTCGACTTTGCCGGGAATGGCGTTGACGTCTGATGAGGGCTTCTCACGCCCGATCCGGATTTTCTCAGGCCGCAGCGCCAGCCCGACTTTCTGCCCAACGGTCACGGGCTCTGCACTTCTTGTCTTGAACTTGTAGCCGTCCGCCGCATCGATTTCGACGCAGCCTTCCGAAACATTCGAGACGGTGCCTTCAAAGACATTCACGTCGCCGATGAAGCCCGCGATGTACCGCGTCTTCGGATTCTCATAGATATCGCCCGGCGTCGCGACCTGCTGAAGAAGGCCCTTCTCCATCACGGCGATGCGGCTCGCGACCGTCATCGCCTCTTCCTGATCGTGCGTGACGATGATGAAGGTCGTCCCCGTCGTTTCTTGAATACGCATCAATTCGAACTGAGCCTGCTGCCGCAGCTTCTTGTCCAGCGCGCCGAGCGGCTCGTCGAGCAGAACAAGGCGCGGCTTCTTGGCGATGGCGCGCGCAAGCGCCACGCGCTGCTGCTGGCCGCCGGACAGCTGATTGGGCTTGCGTTTCGCGAACTGACGAAGCTCAAGCATCCCCATGGCTTCATCGACGCGCTCTTCGATCTTGTCCTTCGGCATCCCCTCCTGTTTGAGGCCGAAACCGATGTTGCGCTCGACCGTCATATGAGGAAACAGCGCGTACGACTGGAACATCATGTTTACCGGCCGCTCATAGGGAGGCATGTCGGTGATGTCCTGCCCGGCGACGATGATGCGACCCTCAGTTGGCCGCTCGAACCCGGCGAGCATTCGGAGAAGCGTACTCTTTCCGCACCCAGAAGGCCCAAGAAGCGCAAAGAACTCTTTCTCATAAATATCGAGTGTCACATTATTGACGGCGACAAAGTCATCGAACCGTTTCGTGATGCCTTCGAAGCGAACCATCGGCGGAAGGTCTGGATTCTTCCACGGCGCGAACCCGGTCTGCGGTGCGGCCGTCCGCGGACCTGCACGTTGCGAGGAAGCAGCGTTCGCCTGGGATGGAGCAGTCGCAACAGACATGATGAGAGTTCCCTTCAACCGATCGAAATTGACCGCCGGGACACCGGCGACAGTGAAGAAAGAAAAAGCCGCGCCAGTATGTTTCTGGCGCGGCCCTGAACTTATTGGCCTGTCGTGATTTTCGTCCACATTCGCGTGGCGACACGTTGGGTTTTATTATCCCACGTCAAGTGGACGAACAATTTCTTCATCGTATCGGCATCCGGATAGACCGCCGGGTTATCGAGGACGCTCTTATCGATGAACTTCTGCGAACCGAGGTTGCCGTTCGCATACTGGACGAAGTTTGAAGCCTTCGCCATGACCTCTGGCCGGTTGAGATAATTGATGAAGGTCAGAGCTTCGTCGACATCCTTGGCGTCCGCCGGGATCGCCATCATGTCGAACCACATCTGCGTACCTTCCTTCGGAATATTATACTTGATGACTTGGCCATTCTTCGCTTCTTCAGCGCGCGACGCGGCCTGAAGAATATCGCCCGACCAGCCGAGCGCCATGCAAGCATCGCCGTTCGCCAGCGCGTTGATGTATTCGGAGGAATGGAACTTCTTGATATACGGCCTGATCTTCAGCAGCATATCTTCGACTTTTTGGAAGTCTTCCGGATTTTTCGTATTCGGATCGAGGCCGAGGTAATTGAGTGCAACCGGAATGATGTCTTCCGGTGAATCCAGCATATAGATGCCGCAGTCCTTGAACTTCGCGGCAATCTCCGGCTTGAAGATCATATCGAGTGAGTTGACCGGCGCATCAGCCATGCGCTCTTTGATCTTGCCTTCATTATAGCCGACGCCCGTGGTACCCCACATCCAGTTGACGGCGTATTCGTTACCCGGATCGTACTGCGCGATACGATTATAAACTTCGGGCCATGCGTACTTTAAGTTTGGAAGCTTGGCCTTATCGAGTTTCTGGAACACGCCGGCTTTGATCTGGCGCGAAAGAAACGATGCGGTCGGAACGACGACGTCATATCCGCTGCCGCCTGCGAGAAGCTTTGTTTCCAGAACTTCGTTGCTGTCGAAGACGTCATAAACGACCTTGATACCGGTTTCCTTCGTGAAATCGGTAAGGATCGAAGGATCGATATAATCCGACCAGTTGTAGACTTTTACGACTCTATCAGCTGCCTGCGCGTGATGGCCAACGAGTCCGACTGTCGCCACAGCCGCAACAATAGAGTACGCGACGCTACGCGCCGCCTTACTGAGCCACAACATCCGAAATCCTCCACGGATCAGTCCCATACCCGGCCACGTTAAACGGCCGGACCACACCCAACGCCGCTCGCACAGCGTTTTGCTAAACACCGACCATACTGCGCATTTAAATTGCGAAGCACAACGGGGCTTGTCGGAGATTTCTTGTTTGCACTGCGACGCGCAACGAAAAACGTTCGTCCAATGGACGATTGCCCGATCTCAAGTCAGGGCGCCGCCCTATTGGGCGACGGCAACGATATTTGGCGATAAGATATGTCATCGTGGCGGCTATTGAGGTCCCCCCATGTAAAAGGTTAAGTCTCTTCTAGCCTACCGAGCGACGGCTCAATGCGTCTGACCGATGTCTGAACTTAGAGGGCAAGCCCTCCTTATCAAAGCCATGGCTGTCACATGACCTCGACGCTTGGCGATGACGTTCGTTAGACCGAACACAACGCGTCAGCCGAATATAGTTGAACAATACCCAGGTGCTCCATGAACGCCCCACCAGTACGTCCCATCCACGAGGAAAGTGATTTCGGCGTCGGCTCCACTCCTGAAGGACTTCGGGATTGGCTGCGCGAACATCGCATCGAAGAAATAGATTGTGCAGTGCCCGATATTGCAGGTGTCGCGCGCGGCAAGACGATGCCCGCTGAGAAATTCGTGAAACTCGATGCGGTCCATCTTCCGATATCGATTTTTCATCAGACTATCACCGGCGACTACGTCGGTTTCGAAGAAGACGGTCAGGAGCTTTACGCCGAGAGCGACCTGATGATGGTTCCCGATCTGTCAACCATCCGCCCAGCTCCGTGGGCTTCGAGCCCAACCGCGCAGGTCATTCACGACGCCCAATGGCAGAGCGGCGGTCCGGTTGAAATAGCACCGCGCAACGTCTTGAAGCGCGTCGTCGATCTCTACGCCAAGGAAGGCTGGGTGCCAGTCGTTGCGCCGGAACTCGAATTCTATCTGACGAAAACCAACCCCGATCCCGATTATCCCTTGGAGCCGCCGACGGGCCGTTCCGGTCGTCCTGGCGCAGGCCGCCAAGCCTACAGCCTTGGCGCTGTCGACGAATATGACAAGATCGTCGATGACATTTACGAATTCGCCGAGCGCCAGTACCTCAAGATCGACACCATCATCCAGGAAGGCGGCGCCGCGCAGCTCGAAATCAATCTCCTTCACGGTGACCCTGTCGACCTCGCCGATCAGGTCTTCCTTTTCAAAAGGACAATCCGCGAAGCCGCCTTCGCGCAAAACTGTTACGCGACCTTCATGGCAAAGCCACTCGCCAATGAGCCCGGCAGCGCCATGCACGTGCATCAAAGCATCGTCGACGCCAAGACCGGAAAAAACATCTTCACGCTGGAGAGCGGCGAACCGAGCAAGCTATTCTTCAACTTTCTCGCCGGTCAGCAAACGTACCTTCCGGCAGCCATGTGCCTGCTTGCCCCGTACGTGAATTCCTATCGCCGCCTCGTGCCGAATGGAGCTGCGCCAATCAACGTCGAATGGGGTTTCGACAACCGCTCTGCAGGCCTGCGCGTGCCGGTCGCCAACACCTCGGCCCGGCGCGTCGAGAACCGCCTCGCGGGCGCCGATTCAAACCCCTATCTGGCACTCGCCGCGAGCCTCGCGTGCGGCTACCTCGGAATGAAGAATGCGCTTGAACCACGCCAAGCCGTGGTCGGTAACGCTTACCGCAACGATCATCAGTTACCACGCGGCCTGCTCGAAGCGCTGACCGATTTCGAGGAAAGCACGGCCCTTCACGACATTCTCGGAAAACGTTTCTGCCACGTGTATCTGGCCCTGAAGCGCAGTGAATTCGAAGAATTCATGCGCGTCATCAGCCCTTGGGAGCGAGAACATCTGCTGCTCAGCGTCTGAGGACCGGCTGCCCGATCCTATTCCGATAGCGAGCGCCCACGTCGGCGCTCGCAGAAACGACAGCGATTTCCGAATTTCCAAAAGATAAAGATACTGTCAGGCTGCATAGGCAGACGTTAACGAGTTCCTTGCTCATCGGCTCCGCCCGCCTTAGCGAAGTATGCCTCCGCCATACGCCGAACTCCATTTTGTATCGCTATGAAAATAGCAGTCAGAAACTATTAAGATTGACTGCCAACATCTCAAATTTTCATTCAATCCGATATTGATTTTGAATATCAGTAGCCAGATTGAATTATCTAGGCACGTATATATATCCAAGGCATGCACGCAAATCAGAAGTCATTTTCACACTTCGCCTCAAGCAAGGCCTCTTGAACCATGTCAAACCGCTCAGAGACGAGCGACAAGCAGAACCCCACAATTCTCTTTGTCGACGACGAACCCTTATCGCTGAAATACTTCAAGGCGTCGGTCGGCAAATATGCGAACGTCCGAACGGCCAGCAGTCCCGATGCGGCTATGGAAATTCTCGAGTCCGAGGGCGACGAGATTTCCGTCGTCGTCAGCGACGAACGCATGCCGCGCGACAGCGGCGTTTCTTTTCTCAGCGATGTCCGCAAGTCCTGGCCGTCAACCATCCGCGTACTGACGAGCGCTTACGCCAACATCGACAATCTGCAGCACGCCATCAACGATGCAGCGATCTACCGCTTCGTGCCGAAACCCTGGAACCTCGATGAGCTTTGCGCGGCAATGCAGGACGCGCTGAGCGTCGAACGTTCGGCATCCAAGCTTGCAGAACCCGTCGTCGGCCCGATCTCAACCGGCGATGCCAGCGAAGCTAATCTCGCACTGCTGTCCATTCTTGCCGGTGGTTTGGACGCACCTTTGAAATCCCTTCACAGCGAGGCCCAGCACTTGGCCCATCTCGCTGGACAAGGATCGCTGGAAGCGCCGCAGAATACGAATGCGTACCTCGAATCTTGGTCGGCGCGCCTGCGTCAGTCCAAAATCGCAGCATGCTCGGGGCAAATTTTGCAAGACGTGGAGCAATGCAGGTCCATGGCCAATTCGATCGGCAGACTCGCCCGCGGCCTCGTCCAAGCCTCGGCTGGCCAGTCCTCCTCCATGGCGGATACGCTGCACGAAGTGATCGAGCAAAATGTAAGAGGGCCCGCCAAAGGCCTCTCGCTCGCTACCTCCGGCGATTTCACCTATCGGATGCCGCGCGAGATTATGAAATTCATCCTCGCCAACCTGCTGCGAAACAGCGGCGCCAACGGCCGCCAGTCGACGCCATCGGCTGAGATCGAACTCTTTTGCGGTGCCGCACACAACGAAGTGCGGCTCAGCGTGCCGGCCAAGGATGTGCCTGGCACTCTGGAGGATCATCAGACGTGGCGGACGATCCGCAGCGCCCTTTGGGCCTTCGGCGGCGAGCTGCTGACTTCCAGCGATGAAAATTTGTGCAAATCAACGTTCACGGTGTGCCTCCCTAAGGAGGCGTAGCAAAGATGTACCTCCAAGCCATTGATGCTTAGAAATCATCTCAACTGTTTCTAAATCACGCGGCGCAAAACTGAACGATTGTGGTAACCTTACGTTCGCGAAGTCCACATCGTTCAGTTGTAGGAGCACACCCCTTGCGCATCGAGCGAGATATTGATCGCACGGTTTCCTTTAGAAGTAGCCAAGGTACTATTTTCCGGGGCACCCTCAGAAAGCTGTCGCGGCGTAACATTGTTTTTGAGATTTACAATCCATTTTCGCCCGTCCAGACGAGCGAGGTATTGAGCGACCTTAAGGTGCGCCGCGGCAAGAACCTGGTCTACCAGGGAGACGCCGTCGTAACGGGGGTCGTTACAACGAGCATCTTGGTGGTTGTCTCAGCAACGCTGGTCAATCAATGGTCGGCAATCGACACTATCATCTCCGACCCCGCCGGGCTCGGATCGGAAGTCGGGCGCTTTGTCGAAGAATGGGAACGAGTCAACAAGCTCGATCCGAACTACCAGCTGAAAGTCGCCGATCTCCGGTCTTTTCTGAGCGACCTGAGCTTCTGGCTCGACCAGGTCGACCTGGCCATCGAAGGCGAACCCGGCGCAGGCAATGCGATGCTCGATGCCGAACGCTTTGAGGAAATCAAGGCGCCAGTGATGCCGCGTATCACCGAGCTCTTCCTTGAGCTTGAAAAGGCCTGCCGACAGCTCGAAGCCGACGAAGTCGAAAACCACAAACAGCTCGCCCAGCGCGATCTTCTGCCGTTGATGATGGCTTCGCCCTTCTTCAATCGCGTCTATTCGAAGCCGCTTGGCTATGCGGGCGACTACGAAATGGTCAACATGATGTTCCGCAAGGAGCGCGGCGGCAAGACGACGTACGGCCAGATCATCAACGATTGGCTGCTCAACGGCGGCCCGCCGGAAGCCCATCGCAACCGCATCTATATGCTCGAAAAGATGCTGTCGAAGGCCGCCGAGGACGCGGTAGCCGCCAACAAAGAAGTGCGTGTCCTCAATGTCGGCTGCGGTCCCGTTCAGGAACTCCAGCTGTTCTTTGCCAACAACAAGGAAGCCAAGCGTTTCTCGTTCGACTTGCTCGACTTCAATGCCGAGACGCTTGCCTATGCCCAAAATCAGATCGAGGCGATCACCGACAGTCAGGACGATCCGCCGAAGGTCACTTACATCCTCAAGACCGTGCAGGAGCTTCTTCGGCAGGCCATCGAGCTGCCCGAAGCTGCCAAAACCTATGACATCATCTACTGCGCCGGCCTCTTTGATTACCTTTCCGATCGCGTCTGCACCAAATTGGTACGCCTCTTCTACCAGTGGTGCGAACCCGGCGGCCGGGTGATTGTCACAAATGTGCATTCGTCAAACCCTGTGAAAGGATTGATGGAGCACGTCATGGAATGGCACTTGGTTCTGCGCGACGAAGCAGACATGGAAAGACTTGCACCGGATCTCGGTCCGCTAAAGATTTATACAGACGACACGGGTATCAACGTATTCCTGGAGATCGACAAACCACTCGTCTGACCGCATGGATGACCGCACCGACCTGAGACGCGCCTTCGAGGCTGAGGAGCACGAGCTTCGGCTAAGGCAGTCGAAGGTCGCCTGCATCCTTGGCATCGTCCTCATACCTGCGGGTATTGCGCTCGATCGCATTACCTATGCCGATCAGCTCGGAACGCTGACCGTTATTCGCCTCGTCGCGGCCGGGCTGATCGCAATTCTCTATGCCCTGCACTTCTGGGAAAAATCGGCTGTCTACGTCCGCTATCTGACGATGGCGGGCCTGCTGATCGCGGTCGCCTCGATCGCGGTCATCATCGGCATCACAGACGGCGCCAACTCGACCTATTACAACGGCCTGTTTCTTATTCTGTTCGCTGTCGGCGTCTTGGCGCCGATGCAGCCGTTCGAAGCGGCCCTGCTCTGCATTTCTACGCTGGGCATCTACATCATCGCCTGTTCGCGCGTGCCGAGCGCCCACGACACCACCAATACGCTTCTGAACAACCTCTATTTTCTCGTCCTGACCTGCATCATCTCGGTCACGGCCGTTCACTTCAACTACCGGCGGCGCTTCAACGAATTCCGCTTAAAGTACAAGCTGGCGTCCCAGCATCAGGAGCTGTCGGCGCTCGACCGCCTCAAATCCCAGTTCTTCGCTAACGTCAGCCACGAGTTGCGGACACCGCTGACGCTCATTCTCGCGCCTGTCGAAAAGCTGAAGTCCGACGCCGCCCGTCTCGGCCCATCGTCACAGCAGCTCCTGGACGTGATCGAGAACAACGCGCTGCGACTGCTGCGCCTCGTCAACGACATTCTGAGCCTCATTCGCTTGGAGGAAGGTCGGGCTACGCTCGCGAAGAGGCCGATCGACATGGGCCACTTCCTGAAGCACACCGCTGCCTCGATGAAGCATCTCGCGGCGCTAAAAGGCGTTCATCTCGATCTGCAGGAACCGCCAGGCGACCTGCTGATCAACGCCGATCAGGATGCGCTTGAGAAGATCGTCAGCAACGTCATCGCCAACGCCATCAAGTTTACGCCGCCCGAAGGCCGGATCGATATTTCAGCAGTCCGCGAAGAAAACTTCGTGACGGTCAAAGTCTCAGATACCGGCATCGGCATCCCGGCCGAGCAGCTTCCGCATATTTTCGATCGTTTCTATCAGGTCGATGGCTCCGCGACGCGGCGCCATCAGGGTCTCGGGCTCGGCTTGGCATTGGTACGCGAGCTGATGACCCGCCACGGTGGCGACGTCACCGCCACAAGCGATACGGGCCACGGCACGACATTTGTTTTACGTTTTCCTCACGCCCTAGAGGATACGCAATTTGACATGACCAACTCCGAAGAGAAGCCTGATCGCCTCGCTGACGATCCATTGCGGGCCTTCGACCGCAAAGCTTCCGCGCGAGCAATAATGGTTTCCGAGAACCCCAGCTTGACGTCGGATCCGACGGCGTCAAACGCCGCCAACCAGCCCGACGGACGATCCGAACTTCCCCTCCTTCTCGTCGTTGACGACGAGCCCGACATGCGCCGCTACCTCGTATCGATGCTGCGCGAAAGTTATCGCGTCATCGAAGCCCCCGATGGCATCAGCGCGCTGGAAAAAGCCAAGCAGGAAAAACCCGACCTCATCCTGCTTGACGTCATGCTGCCCGGCGTCAGCGGCTTGGAGGTTTGCCGGTCTCTGAAAGAGCGCGCGGAAACGCGTGCCATCAAGATCATCGTCTTGACGGCCCGCGTCGACGAGGACGCCAAGATCATCGCGCTGAAGCACGGCGCCGACGACTTCCTGATCAAACCGTTCAGCGGACTGGAAGTCCGCTCACGCATCGCGAACCTCATCCGTGCTTCCCAGCTCGAAAGCGACCTGCACCGAACCAACGCCGAGTTGAAGCAGAGCTTGCAGCAGTTGCGTGAAACCGAGGCTGCCCTCGTTCAGAACGCACGCCTAAGCGCGCTCGGCACGATGGCCGCCGGTTTGCTGCATGAAATCGGCAATCCGCTGAACTTCATGGGTACCGCACTGCAGCTCGCCGCCCGCGACCCGACGATTCAATCCGATCCAGATACCGCCGACACGCTGAAGGACATTCACGCCGGCTACGATCGCATTCATCGCGTCGTGACCGACCTTCGCGGCTTCACGGCGCCCCACCGCCCCGAGCATCCGCGGCCGTTCCATATCGAATCCGCCATTGACCACGCGCTCCGCTTCACCGCACACGTTCAGAAAGGAATAACCATAAAGAAAGATATCGCCGCGCAAGGCGAGGTCTTTGGATCGCAATCCACAATCGCGCAGGTGCTGGTCAACCTCATCGTCAATGCCGTGGCGGCCGTCCGCACCGTCGAAGAGCAGCGAAAGCCTGAAATCTCGATCACGACAGCCGTCGAAGGCAACGAAATCATCGTTTCCGTCCGCGACAACGGCACCGGCATAGACCCGAAAATCCAGAGCCAGATCTTCGATCCGTTCTTCTCCACCAAGGACGTCGGCGAAGGCATGGGCTTAGGCTTGGCGGTCAGCCACCGGATCATCGCCAACCACGGCGGTTCACTGAGTGTTAAGAGTAGTCTTGGAGAGTGGACCGAGTTCCGTTTCAACTTGCCGATCGCGTCGGAAAGAGAAGACCAGGTCTCCCATGGAGTCGTTTCGTATTGACCAGCCCGTCGAGATTCTCATCGTCGATGATGAACCGCAGGCGGTCAAATACTTCAAGAAGGCGTTTGGCGCGAAGTACGATGTACTGACTGCGACAAGCGCCGACGAAGCCGAAACCTTGATCCTGTCCGGCAATCACAACATCGGACTGGTCATTTCCGATCAGCGTATGCCCGGCCGCAGCGGCGTCAGCCTGCTGAACCGCATCCGCAATGAACGGCCCGATATCATTCGCATGCTGACGACGGCGTACGCCGATCTCGACAGCGCCATTGATGCGGTCAACAAGGGCGAGATCCTCCGCTACATCTCGAAACCCTGGGACCTGCGCGTTCTCGAAGCCGAAATCGAGCAGGCGATCACGTTCTATCTGCTGAAGAACGAATACGATATGCTTCTGCGCGACAAGCTCAGCGCGTTGCATCGTACGTTGCTGCGCGATCGCATGAACGATCTTGCGATGCTCTCGGGGCTACTGCCGTATAACAACGCCCCCCTGACGATGTACCACTACTTGAAGGATGCGATCGCCGAGACGTCGTGGCGCCCGTCCGCACAGAAACTCTGGTCGCAGCTTCGTATTCGCGACCACTGGCGCATTCCTGTCGAAGAAACCCAGCGCGCCATCGATCTTTCTGAAGAACTGTCACGCGAAACGCTGCATGCCGATATCGGTCCGGGTCACGACGCCGACATCGTCTCGATCGTGACGTCGTGCGCGGAAGCAATCAATCGTGAGATTGGCGCGCAGCAGATCTATGTCAATGCCGATAAGCCCGAGATGATCGTCGCTGCCGACCCGACGACGATGCAAAAGATCATGATTCAGCTGATGGAGCCGATGAGCCTCTGGCCGTCGTCCGGCAGCACGGTTCAGGTCAACATCAAGAGCGATACGCACAACAGCGAAGACGCCAGCGTGGAACTCCAGTTCGAATTGCGCAACTGCGAACCTCAGCGTGCGATTCAGGATTGCGTGCTCTTTACGGCACCACTGCACACCGCGCCGAAGCGCGCCAGCGACTATCTCCGCGCCGCACTTTCGATTGGCCACATCGGCGGCACGATCTCCTCGCCCCCGATGGAGAATGGCTACAAGCAGATCCTCGTCACGCTTCCTGTCCGCGCGAACAACGGCAGTAAGAAGATCGACACTGTGCCCAAGCAGTGGCTGCAGGATCTGAGCGATGAGTACGAGAAGTGGGTTCTCGGCACGCTCGACATCGCCGCTTGATCGCTGCGCACCCTGAGCCGCTATTCCTCGAATAGACCGGGGGCCTTGACCGGCCGCGTACCCTCAACGCTCTTTTCTACTGCCGAGCCTTGCTCGCCAAAAAGTTGCAGATAAAATACGCAACAATCTCAGAGTGAAGCTTCCGCATTGCTGGCGAGGAGCTTATTTACGAAGTTCGGGGGCTGACCCGGGTGCTGCGCCACTTCGCGCAGGATAAATTGCCGGCTATCCCGTCCACAAGCGTGCCGATCGGCGTTTCGATCATGCGCGCTTGAGATCGCCACGATCGTATGGTCGTTGGGCATGATGGCAGGCGGACGATGCCGAAGGCGAAAGCCCACATACTCGTGTCGACGGAGAAACGTAGCGTCCTGAATCGCTATATGTTCTCACCGTCTACATTGGAGACCGATTAATGACTGCTCAATTCCCGGTCAAAGATGACTTCCTGCTAAGCCCGCTGCTGGCGAAGCAGCGAGCCGCGTTCATGCGCGACGGGCCGCCGTCTGCTGCACAGCGCCGAGCCGACCTTCGCAAGCTCAAACGCGCATTGCTCGCGCGCCGCGCTCAATTCGAAGCCGCCATCAGCAAGGATTTCGGCTACCGGTCCGCATACGAAACCCGGATCATGGAAGTCATTCCCATCATCCAGGCCATCAACTTCCTTCGCCGCAACGTCGCAAAATGGATGCGGCCAGAGAAACGGCGCATCTCGCTCCACTTCATTCCCGGTCGCGCCCGCGTCCATTACCAGCCGCTAGGCGTCGTCGGAATCGTGTCGCCGTGGAACTATCCGCTCTCGCTCGCCATCATGCCACTGCTGTCCGCAATTGCGGCTGGCAACCGCGCGATCCTAAAGCCCTCGGAGCTAACGGTCGCGACGAGCGAACTCTTGAAATCAACATTGCGTGATATCTTCCCGGAAGACCAAGTGGCCGTCGTCACCGGTGGCCCGGAGCTTGGCGCCGCCTTCTCGCGCCTCCCCTTCGATCACCTCGTCTTCACCGGCAGCGCGCAGGTCGGCCGCATGGTCATGCGTGAAGCCGCCGAAAACCTCGTTCCGGTAACGTTGGAACTCGGTGGCAAATCACCGACGCTCATCGGGCCAGACGCCGATATCGAGACCGCGGCCAGCAGCGTCGCCTATGGCAAACTTGCGAATGCCGGTCAGACCTGCATCGCTCCCGACTACGTACTTGTCCACGAGAAAGACGCTGCATCATTCGTCGCCAGTTACGACGCAACGGCAGCAGCATTTTATCCCGACGGCGCCGCCGACAAGAACTACTCTGCCATTGCGAGCGCGAGACATTACACCCGTCTCCGCCGTCTCCTCGAAGACGCCGAGAACAAGGGCGCTCGCGTTATCCAGACTGGACCTCAAACCGCTGTCCTGACGCGAAAGCTCCCTTCCGCGATCGTCCTGAACGTCACCGACGACATGGCGATCATGCGCGAAGAAATCTTCGGACCGATTCTGCCCATCGTGACGTATCGCACGCTCGATGAAGCCATCGCCTACATCAACCACAGGCCCCGGCCGCTGGCGCTTTATTATTTCGGCAACAGCAGCGAGGATCGCCTGAAGGTTCTCACACGCACGACCTCAGGCAACGTCACCGTCAACGATACCTTGATGCATTACGTTCAGAACGCGCTGCCGTTCGGCGGCGTCGGCATGTCCGGTATGGGCGCCTATCACGGTATCGAAGGGTTTAAATCGCTCAGCCACGCGAAGGGCGTCTTCGAGCAAAGCCGCTGGAACCTCGGTGGTCTGTTACGCCCCCCCTTCAACCGCACGTCCGATTGGGTCATCCGCTATCTGCTGCGCTGACGACGCGGCCCGGCCTTTACATCTATCGGCGAATTTCACACAGAGAAGGCAGTTGTGCGAATAGACGCCCACGCCCATCGCGTGGGATCGACGCGTGCTGAACGACAGATTGAAGGAAGTGCAAAATGCAGCAAACGATCGTGCGGGTCATCTGCGCGATTGGCCAATCGGGCCAACTCGGCCTTCATGGCCAACTCCCCTGGGAGGGTAATACGGATCCGGAATACGTCGCCGATGTCGCGCGCTTTTTCGATATCACCCGCGGCCATGTTTTAATGGCCGGGCCGAAAACCATCGGCGCTGTCCCCGAATTCGCACGTACCGATCGCACGCTCGTTGTCCTGCGTTCCCACATGGACCCCGAAGAGACACTGAAGCAGTACGCCGGCCGCGTCGTCTTCATCGGGGGTGGCCCGCCTGTCTGGGACATCTACGCCAAATATGTGAGCCACTGGGACGTTACTCGTCTCCCGTACGATGGCCCAGCCGACCGCTGGTTCAATCCGAAATGGTTGACCGCTTCGAGCAGCGCCTGACGATGAAACGCGACAAGGCCGGAGCATCGCTCCGGCCTCCCGCAATAGTCTCTAATAATACGCTCACACCATCAGTGCTGGCCGCCTTTTCGACCGGCTTCAGCGGCGCGCTTCGGATCGTGCTTGAAATTGCCGCCGCTTTCATGGCCGCCTTTGCGGCCGGCGGACACGGCAAGATCGTGATTCTTCGAAAAGCTGCGCTCATGATCGGGAACGCTTGCGCCGCCTTTTCGGGCGATCTCGCGCTGCTTGGCTTCATCCATCGAAGCAAAGCCGCGTTTTGATGTTCTGTCCTCTTGAGCCATCACAACTACCTTTTGCTTTCGTGTTTCAGGTTGCCTGCTGTTTCAGGCCACTGCCGCCGGCCACGCGCCGCGCTTTTCAACACGCAGCTCGACAACTGCTTGGCCAACGGTCCTGCAGCAAGGCGGTTCCGATGTTTCCCGCAAAGCGTGTGTGACGTTTTTGTAAGCGTGCGGACGAAGCGAAGCTTAGCCGTCTGCAGGCGGCAGAAATCCAACGTCCTCAATTTGCGAAGCAACGAAAGGCGCGTCTGCGGATTATTCTGATAACGACGCGAAACCCGGACTGACGATAATGGCACAAACCACGAAAAAGCCGGACGCCCCAGCCTACCCCGCGGAAAAGGCATCGCAGGGCGAAATCATCTTGAAACAACCCTGGCAGCGCGCCGTGTTCATCGGCGGGATCGCTGCCGCACTTTTATTGCCGCTCATCGTACTTGCCATCGCACGATGAGCGGAAACGTCAGTTGGCGTACGGAACGTCAGACATCCATGCTGTCGTCATCGGTCCACGTATCGTCGTCGTCATCCTGCGCGTCTTGCATCTGATCGAGCTCGGCGTCATCCGCAGCAAGGTCTTTCTGATTTTGCTTGTCATCGTCGCGAGCGTCTTGCAGCTGATCCTGTAAACTATCGATAGTCGCTTGATCGTTGGCGTTTGTCCCACCGCCCGAGGCGTAGGCGTTGCTGCCACCGAAGAGGCTGCGGATGCCATCCGCCAGGAAAACGCCACCGGCGACGCCTGCTGCCGTCGATAGAGCTGACGACAGGAAACCGCCGCCCCCTCCGGATTGGGCCGCAGAGCCCCAAGGGCTACGCGACTGCTGCGGAGGCGGCATCGGCTCCGGTCCGCGCTGCGGCTCTGGCGCAGAACCGCCAAGGCTACCAAAGCGGCCACCGGCCGACGGAACCGATCCACCAGAAAGGAAACTGCCGCGCCCCGACGCAGATTGCGGCTGACGCGCCGCTGCTTCCTCGAGGTCGCGCATACGGGCTTCCGCCCGCTCGAGCGCCTGCTGCTGAATAATGACCGTCTGGGCTAGGTAATAAGGGGCATCCGGCGACCTGCGAATGAGATCGTTGATCAAGCCCTCGGCTTCCGGATCCTTGCCGCCCGAGCCTCCATAGCTGCGCAGGCGGGAAAACAAATCTTCAATTAGTTGCTGTTCTTCCCGGTTCATGGGATCGCCTCCGCTGTAATTAGCCGACATCGGCTAGGTATTGTGCAACGCAGGGAGATGTAGGAACGGACCGCACCAGTGACATGGGGGAGCAATGATATATTTCCGTCACTTTTTGTTCCTTCGCAGACATCCCACGGCGTCCTGGACCTTATCGGCCGGCACATGGCGCTCTGATGAACGCCGCTCTGCAAATTGGTACAATGGGCGCAAAGCGATTATCGGCTATTTGGACTAGGCCGCAGCGACCGCGATAAGCGCGCGCCTTCAATCGCCAACGCTGTAACAGCCGCACTCACGGCACCTGCGGCCACCGAACTTCTCCCCGGCGGGACGATCATATAAAGAAGATGCTTCGATATAACCTATTAGGAGTGCTCATATGGATAAGATCGCCATCACCCTGCTGTTCGTTCTCACCGCCGTCATCTGCCTGACGGTGTTTCACATGGCAGACGGTAAATTCTGAGTGCTTCGTCGCTGTCCAGGGCTGCAAACAAAGAAGCGGCGGACTTTGGGGTCCGCCGCATCGAGTTTCGGGATAGGTCTTAGAGGTAGAGTAGTCTAGAACTTCACTTTCACACCGCCATAAGCCGCGAAGGGAATGGCCGGAACGACGGTCCGCGGATTGTTCTCATTGAACGCGACACCGGTTGCCGGCGTCAGATCGTTGGCATCGTCCACACTGAAATACGTTCCGTAGATATTATAGTCTTTGTCAAAGAGGTTCTCGAACAGGCCATAGATCTGCACGTGATCCGTGACGTCGTAGGACGTGTGCAGATTGACTTTCGCATAGCCTGCCAGCGGACGATTAAGGTTCGCTTCGTCACCGAAGAAGATCTGATCGCTGGCAGCCACCAAATCCGCACCGACCTTCCACTTCTGCGTCATCCAGTAATCGACACCGGCTTTGAAGGTATGCGCAGGAATACCGGGGAGCCTGTCGCCCTTGTGAACCAGGAAGCAGTTGCCAGGTCCGTTTTCATCGTCATCACCACCGCCACCTGCATCGCCGCACGAAACATTACCCGGCAGCGGATTATTGGGTGATGGAAAAATCGCATTCGTATCAAACGTTGCGTCCGTATAGGTGTAGTTCGCGTAAGCAAAGACACGTTGTGTGCGGTACGCGATATTTGCCTCGACGCCCTGACGCAGCGTCTTACCAACGTTTTGGAAATAGCCGTGGCCGGTATCGGTTGAAGCCGCATCGAAGATGTCGTCGGTGTTTAGCGTACGGAACAGGCCGATACCCCAATCCCACTGCGAGCGGTTCTGCCAGTTCTTGATCGTGCCGCGGAAGCCCGTTTCCCAGGTATGAGAAACGACCTGCTTCAACGGCGGATCGGCTGTCAGGAAGCTTTCGATCAAGCACGGATTTTCAGGATCAGCGCAGGCCAGCTCCGCAGCCGTCGGCGCGCGGTTGGCTTCCGAGTATCCGCCATACCAGTTGAGGCCCGGCGAGAATTTGTAGGTCAGACCTGCCGACGGATTGAAGCGGTTGTACTTGTTGACGCCATTGAGCTCGTCGTTTTCCGGACTGCCGGTATTCTCGATCTCGATTCGTGCAAAGTTGTAACGACCTCCGACAGTCAAAGCCAACTGATCAGTGATGTCGAAGGTGTTCGTGAAGTAGGCGCCGAAATAATCGTTCGTCGTCGTGAGTGAGCGCGGATTGAAATCATCCGTACCGGTCATGATGATACCTTGACCGTCGACGACGAACTTCGGCTCCATGAACCCAAGTTCGCTTTTCGCCGTATAGGCGACGCGGCCATGATCATAGCTGACGCCGACAATGAACTGGTTCGTGTGTCCGAAAAGCTTGGCGTTCTCTTGGGCCTGCAGCGTCAGGCCAGCCGTATCGGCATTCTGCGACGTCTGGTCGATCGAGCCGTAAACATTGTCCGTAAACGGGATCGGGCTGCCGTTGGCTGCATTGAGAACCTGATCATCTCCGGAGCACAGCGTTCCCTCTTGGCCGGCGCCTTCGCACTCTTCGGGATCGTCAAAGAGGTTACCGTCGAGATGCTTCTGATTGAAATGCCGGTAATAGGTGACGCCGGACAGCGTCAACGTATCGGTTGCCCGCACCTTGCCGTTGACCGAGTACATCTGCATCGTGTTTTCGGTCGTCTGCGGCGATGTAAACGTCAGGCTGCGGCTAATGTCGAGAAGCTGTTCAGGCGCCGCCGCCGTCACGCCGACATTGTTGTCTGCGCCGGTGAAGTTGAAATGAAACTCGGCGTTATCGCCTTTGACGCCGACATCGAAGTATCCACGGCGGATTTGCGCATCGGAAAAATCGCGGAACCCATCATCGTCGATGGCCTCGAAGGCGCCGTAAGCCGCCCAGTTGCCGCTGCGATATCCGGCCTCCGTCGAGACTTGCTTGCGTCCGAACGAGCCGAACATCGTATCGACGTCCCAACCCTGGTAATTGAAGCCGTCCTTCATATCGACAACGACGGCGCCGCCCAGCGCATTAAGTCCGAACACCGGATTGCCGACGACAACGGCAACGTTGTTGATCGCGTTCGACGGCAGGAAGTCCCAGTTGACGATATCGCCAAAGGATTCGTTGATGCGGACGCCGTTCTGATAGACCGCAAGCCCCTGCGCAACACCGTTGACGGGCGATGCTTCAAACCCACGGAACTGGATGTTGGTCTGGAATTGGTTGCCCTGAAGGTCATTGACGATCAGGCCCGGGATCTGGCTCGTAAGGGCGTCCTGCAGAATGACCTGCTCGCCACGTTTGAGCGCTTCCGAATTCATCTGATAGACGCTGCCCGGCACCTTATCGACCGGGATCGTGCCGCCGACCGGCGACATCTTCACCGTGTTCGATTCAGGCGAGGCAGCAAACTCCTGCGAACTCTCGGTCGCAAATCCCGTAGTATCCGGCGCTGCTGATGGAGCCGTCACCGCCGCCGCGGTGGAGGGTTTGGCCTTCGGCTTGGTGGCCTTCTTTACTTGCGTCGGCTTCGGCTTGGGCTGTCCCTGAATAACTTCGACTTCAGGAAGCTGCTGACCTTGCTGAGGCGCTGGCTGCGCTGCCCCCGTCCCGTCCGCATCCTGAGCAAAAACGACGGCCGTTCCGCTGGCTGCGAACAGCGCCACAGCCGCGGCCGAAGCCATTAACTGACGCATCATCCCCCGGTTCCCTTTATCTGCGCATCACAATCCCCTGCTTCCCTGGCAGGCATCGCAACGCGAACTTCCCCTTTGGTCTCGACTCGGACCATTTTCCCCAAAGTCAGCAAAATGGATTTTGGTTGGGTGGGTCAATCCGATGCACAGGCTGACTTTTTCCCGGCCGCCGCATTCCCAACCCTCCCGTGGCATCGTGGCAACGGAATTGAAATTTATGGGAAAATTTCCCTCAAAATGCGGGAACTAAGGACTTCTTCCGAGCGTCACGCGAGACATTTCGCAGCGACGATAGCGTCAGCTGTCCCGCAACCGATTGCCGGATAGAGAAGAGCTCTTAGCCACCATCGACGTCCGGTCGTGAATAAGTGGAAAAGGGCGATCCCCCCTTGAAAGGCGCCGACGATTGCGTTGCCGCTTTATCGTAGCAAGCGAGTCGCTCGGTATCGCCAACGATTTGAACGCAATCCATAAGCGCCACTTGCGGTTCAGCCGACATGAATTCCGTTAAAGCGATTCCGATCCCGGCAAAGAACAGAATGATCACGCCAAAGAGCATTGCAGCACTCCGCATCTGATCGTCTGTCAGGCCGATGGTCCGCGTCGACCAATCCACAGCGTGAGCGGGCGCATCCTTGAGTTCGCAGTCAGACCACTCCGCACATGCCTCAATGCGAGGAGACACATCGGACGCCGCAGGGACGCTTTCGAGGTCTTTTTCCATGGCCGCCTCCAGTGTGGACGCTTTGCCATCAAACTAGGAACACCGGCATAGGGATTCCATGTGCCTCGACATGGAGAGATATAAAAATGCAATGGGCCTCCCTGCCGACATTTGCAGGAAGACCCATCATAGGTTCGTGGACGACGCGTCCTCAGATGTGCTTCACGCCCTCACTCGGCGGCAGCCGACTGATGATGCGTCGACACAGAGGCCATTGCCTCGAACACGCCGTCACGCCGGACGAGCGCGTGATAGAGCGCCGCCGCGATATGCAGCAAAACCAGTGCGAAGAAACAAAACGCCAGATAGTAGTGGGCGTTCCAGAACAGGGTATGAAGACTGTCGCTTTGCGGCAGGATCTGTGGAACCCAGGTGCGCCCAAAGATCACGACAGGATAGTCTGCGGTAAACAACAGCGCCAATCCCAGCAACGGCATCGCGATCATCAGCGCATAGAGTGCGTAGTGAGACAGTTCTGCCGCGAGCTTCATCGGCTCCGGCAAATCCTTCGGCAACGCCGGCGCGCCGTACCGCAACCGTACCGCAAGCCGAATGAGCACGAGCACGAGGATGACGACACCAAGCGATTTGTGCGTCTCCATCAGCGGCAAAAACTTCGGTGTGACGGTCGAGAGCATCCCCACGCCGATGAACAGCATCGCTAGAATGCAAACGGCCATCACCCAATGCAGAAGGCGCTGCAATGGATTGAAACGCGGCGTTTCTCCGGTCATTGCTTTTCTCCAGTCGGGGTGCGGGGATAGTACTTGGATTCAGCCGTACGCAGATCATATGACTTCATGTACGCCGCTGACCGTGCGGCCGGGAACGGGTCGTCGGATGTCGTAATGCCCGTCGGCAAAACGGTTGGATCGAAGTTGATCTCTCGACACGGACCGTCCGCCTCCGGTTCGATTTTCGTAACCGTCAGCGTGCCGACATCGATCTTGCGGCGGTCGGCAGGCCACTCCTTACTGGGATCTGCCGTCGGATCTCCTGGATTTGCGATGATCACTTCCAGCTTCCAGCGTTGAGGCGCAGCCGCAACACGCTTGGCGATATCAACGTCGAGGAAATTCGGCCCTAGCTTTTTCAGGTCATCCTGCGATACCGGAACGACTTGCGCTTCCGGCACGATCCCCCATCGAACTGTCTTCTGCTCGCCCTCTTTGTTTGTCATGACGAAGCTGTTTAGGCTGTTGTAGGGCTCCTCAGCGTAACTCGCCGTCCACGGCGCGCTACCCGCCCACGAAGCAAAATGCGAAAATTCGGGATTGGCCGCTATAAAGTTTTTCATCGCGTCCGCAGCCTTGTCCTTCGATGCTTTCAGCAAATCGTAGAACGCTTGCGGCGTCGAAACCGGGAAGAATGGCGGATCGATCATGGCGCTTCGCCAGACCTGCCCATCCGGAGTTGTGATCTGCAGGCCGATGCCGCGCACACGAACAGTAGCGTCGTCTACATTAGGGTCCTGAGTACCTAGATTGAAGCGCCCGACGACAGGATACTCCCCCTTCTCGAAAACAACCGCCTTCGAGATTTCGGTGCCGGCGCCGTTCGCTTCGAACTCACCGGTAAAGCAGATGCCTTTGGCATGGTTACGGCGATGGCCCAGAGCCGGACCGCCAGGCGGGGCAAAAGCCTCGACCATTTTCATCGGAGTGAGACGGTGTGGTGAAAACCAGCCGGCCGTATAGGCGAACGCTGCCGCGCCGCCTGCGATGACGACAGCGATCAGCGCCAACGAACCAAGTGGCGGTGATCGGTGAGAGTCTGACATTGAGACCTCGCTATTGCTTGTGATGAAAGTATGCGGTGGTGGCTTAGCGCAGCGATATCCTGCAACTGCGACGATAATCTTTCAAATATCGATCACGCATTGCGAATTCGCACGATTTACCATGCCGGGGCGAACGCAAACCCAGTCGAGAGACGACAAAACATATGGCCTTGTTCGACGCCCCGTCCACGACTACCCCGCACCATTAGCAAAAACGTGGGTATGCGAAGCACGAGAATGCCGTGTCCCCCTTCCAAAATCTGGAATTGTGTCTCCCAACATCTCCGGCTTTAGGCCCGAGTGCCGATCGCCTACCTCCCTACCTAGTTTCAATGGAGGTTGAGCATGCTGACCGAGACCGATCGCAGAGTTGCGCTAAAAATTTTTGGAGCCGCAGCCGCCACCGCCTGGCTGACATTGCGCGCGAGTGCCGTCAATGCGGGAGACATCGTGACCTTCGGCAATTCCGTTCCTCCGAATTCCGTTCATTATAAAACGGTGAAGATTGGCGATGTCGAAGTCTTCTACCGCGAAGCCGGTCCTGCAGATGCACCAGTCATCCTGCTGCTTCACGGCTATCCGACGAGCAGTCACATGTTCCGGGACCTCATTCCTCAACTCGCGGGCCAATTCCGGCTGATCGCACCGGACCTGCCGGGCTTCGGTCTGACGAAAGCACCCGATCGCGAGCATTATACCTATACGTTTGACAATCTGGCCAAGACCATCGACGGCTTCACTGATGCGTTAGGCTTGAAGAGATATGCACTTTACCTGTTCGATTACGGCGCACCGATAGGGTTCCGCATTGCCGCCGCGCACCCCGAACGTGTCAGCGCGCTGATCACCCAGAATGGTAACGCCTACGAAGAAGGATTGGGCGACGCATGGAAACCCATCCAGGCGTATTGGAAAGACGCTTCGCTTGAAAACCGCAACGCGCTGCGCGCCGTGCTCACTCTGGACGCCACAAAAGACCAGTATCTCCACGGCGCCGATGCAGGCTTGGTGTCTCCGGACGGCTATATGCTCGACTACGCCTATCTTCAGCGGCCAGGCATCGATGAGATTCAGCTCGATCTCTTCTACGATTACCGCAACAACGTTGCGCTCTACCCAGCTTGGCAGAAATACTTCAGGGAAAGCAAGCCGCCGCTGCTGGCGGTCTGGGGCAAGAACGATCTCTTTTTCATTCCTCCCGGCGCCGAAGCATTCAAGCGCGATATCCCTGACGCAGAAATCAAGTTCGTCGACAGCGGCCACTTCGCGATCGCCACGCACAGCACGTTTATCGCCGCCCAGATAACGGACTTCATGCGTCGCAAGGCGAAGTTATAGGCATGCGCGGTCCAAGGTCGGCACGCAAATATAGTGGCGCTCACTTCTTGACCTGAAGCAGGCCCTCGCGAATGCAGTCTTCGAGGGAGCCGACGGCGCCTTCGAGATCGTATCGAGATATGCCTTCGCTCCAAGCATCATGGAGACACTTCGCAGCGAGCGCGGGAATATCCTCGGCGCTCGCGACGCGCCCCACGACGTGCCACCGCAGCCAATCCGTCAGAAACTTTGTGGTCCTCGTTGACATCGACGTCCGGCAACGCGCAGAGCTGAGATATCCAACATCCAAGATCGGATCGCGATCGCACCGAGAAGCGCCGGGCCGCCGCATATCCGAAACAGCACACTGGCCACTATCGTGCGAGTTCGCCCCCCGGGGCGTTTTCGCGTTCTTCTTTGGTGTCGGGCTATGATCCATCCGTAACCTACAAACCGCCGCGAACAGCTGCTGAATCGCAGGATTAGTGGCTGATCATCCAGGGGCGGGACGAAGGAAAGCTCTTCATCGCGGTCCCGCCGTCTTGTTTTGGCTTGGCTTTCGTCTTGGAGCAGCAGCCGCATCCCGGCGCATGCCCTTTCGACTTTCGCGGCTCGTGCGATGAGCGCTCGTTCGTCTCAGCTGCAATGCGGCGAGCCCGGCTCATTCCCGCTATGGCGGGTGCTGTTAAAATCGCTCGCGGCGCCTCGGTCCCACAATCCGGGCAATCGTGCGGCAACTCGAACTCAGACATCGAACGTAGAATTGAGAACGGTCCGCAATTGGGACAATCATAATCGTAAACCGGCATTATTGGCGGCTCCCTTGAGGTGGGTTGGCCAACACAGCCAACCCAGCTTTCGTGTACGTTCGAACGCGCTTACGCGTCGGGCGCAATCGGCATCTGGATCGATCCGTCGAGGAACTTTGTCGGTCCTGCGGCAGAGGGATTGATATCGAAATCGAAGATCTTGGTCGGCACCCACAGGGTGGCGCAGGCGTTCGGAATGTCGACGACGCCGGAGATATGCCCCTGCACAGGCGCCGTTCCCAAGATCGAGTAAGCCTGCGCGCCCGAATAGCCGAACTTCTTCAGGTATTCGATGGCATTGAGACAGGCCTGACGATACGCGACGTGGACGTCGAGGTAGTGCTGCTTGCCCATCTCGTCGACCGAGATGCCCTCGAAGATCAGATAGTCGTCGTACTTCGGCGTGATGACCGACGGCTTGAAGATCGGATTTTTGATCCCGTACTTCGACATGCCGTCTTTGATCACGTCGACCTTGAGATGCAGCCAACCGGCCATCTCAATCGCACCGCAGAACGTGATTTCGCCGTCGCCCTGACTGAAGTGAAGGTCGCCCATCGAAAGGCCGCCGCCGGGTACGTAGACCGGGAAGAATACTTTCGAGCCGCGCGACAGATCCTTGATATCGCAGTTGCCGCCATGCTCACGTGGCGGAACCGTACGCGCCGCTTCGGCTGCAGCCTTGTCCCGCGCATCACCCTTGAGGCGGCCCATGTGCGCGGTCGGCGCAAAGGGCACCGTGCCGACGGGAGGCACACGATCTTTATTAGCCTCCACGAACGGAATTTCGCGATCATTCCAGGTCTTGAGCAGTGCAGGATCGGGCAAGCAGCCGATCAAGCCGGGATGGATGAGTCCCGGAAACCGCACGCCTGGAATGTGGCGTGACTTCGTGAACATGCCTTCAAAGTCCCAGATCGACTTCTGCGCCGAGGGATAATGCTCGGTCAGAAAGCCGCCGCCGTTGTTCTTCGAAAAGAAGCCATTGAAACCCCAATTGCTCTCCGGCTTCGCGCCGATATCGAGGATCTCGACAACGAGCAAGTCGCCAGGCTCCGCGCCCTTGACGCCAACGGGGCCTGAGAGAAAGTGCACGATCGTCAGATCGATATCGCGCACGTCCGACGCATCGTCATTGTTCTTGATGAAGCCGCCGGTCCAGTCGTACGTCTCGATGATGAAGTCCGAACCAGGCTCGGTCCAGGCGACGATCGGAATGTCCGGATGCCATCGATTGTGAACCATGTCGTTTTCATAAGCGGACTTCGACAGGTCGACTTTAATGAGCGTTTCGGTCATTCATACTGCCCCTTCTATTTCTGCAGACACCCGAATTCAGACTTAAACTGAGAGATACTTCGCGACTTTCCCCTCATCGACCGATGAACGAGGCTCGTCGTGTACGATCTCGCCGTTCTCGACGACGAGCACGCGGTCGGCGACATCGAGCGCAAAACTCAAAACCTGTTCCGACACAATGATCGACAGCCCACGCTCATCGCGAATGCGCCGAAGCGTCCGCGCCATTTCGCGAATGATCGACGGCTGGATGCCTTCCGTTGGCTCATCGAGCAGCAGGACCTTCGGCTTGGTCGCAAGCGCGCGCGCGATCGCAAGCTGCTGCTGCTGGCCGCCAGACAGGTTACCGCCGCGGCGCTTCTTCATTTCGAGCAGAACCGGAAAAAGCTCGTAGATATCGGGCGAAACCTTGCTGCCGCCGTGGACTACAAGCCCCGTCTCGATATTCTCTTCGACTGTCATGGTCGAAAAAATCATTCGACCTTGGGGAACGTAGGCCAAACCTTTCGCAACACGCTCGTAGCTTTTGAGCTTGGTGATGTCGGCGCCATTCATCGACACCGAACCCTGCTTCGTCGGCAGGATGCCCATAAGGGCCTTCATCATGGTCGTCTTGCCCATGCCGTTGCGGCCCATGATCGCGACGATCTCATTGGGCGCAATCGACAGATTGAGGCCGTGCAGAACTTCGCTCTGGCCATAGGCGACGTGGAAATCGGAGATATCCAGCATTGTCGATTGCTTCCTTAATGGCCGAGATAGACTTCAATCACTTTGGGATCGTTCTGGACCTTCTCCATCGAGCCTTCCGATAGAATTTTGCCCTGATGGAGCACGATCACCCTGTGCGCGATGTCTTCGACGAACTTCATGTCGTGCTCGATCACCAGCACCGAACGATCCTTGATGATCCGATGCAGAAGCTCGGCGGTCTTTTCGCGCTCGCTGACGCTCATACCTGCGACGGGTTCATCAAGCATCAAAAGCTCGGGATCCTGGATGAGCAGCATGCCTATCTCCAGCCACTGCTTCTGGCCGTGACTTAGTAGCTGCGCGCTCATGCCGAGCTTGTCTTTCAGGAAGATCATCTCCGCGACTTCCTCGACGCGCTGACGCACGGCAGCATCGCGTTTGAACGTCAAGGCGCCGAACACGCTGCGTCCGCGCGGATAAGAGATTTCCAAGTTTTCGAAAACCGTCAGATCGTCGTAGATCGACGGCGTCTGGAACTTCCGGCCGACGCCCGCATGCACGATGGCGTTCTCGGATAGCTTCGTGAGTTCCTTGCCGCGGAAGGTGATGGATCCGGAAGTCGCTTTGGTCTTCCCGCAGATCAAATCGAGCACTGTCGTCTTACCCGCGCCATTCGGTCCGATGATGACCTGGATCGCGTTCTCATCGACATAGAACGACAGATCGTTGACCGCTTTGAAGCCGTCGAAGGATACCGTCAGCCCACTGACAGCGAGCAGGAAATCCCGAGGTTGTTGACCGATCTCCATATCGCTCTCCTATTCTGCCGGTGCGCCGTCTGCGATCGGCTGGCCGCTCGCAAGAGACTTGCCTTTATTCCGCGAGAAGAGCCTGTCGATTGTCGGCTGGACATAGTCATTCCAAGCGCCCGCCAGGCCGCCTGGGAAGAGCAGCACAACGGCAATGAAGAGCGCGCCGAAACCCAGCTGCCAAAGTTGCGGGAAGCTTTCAGAAAGGCTCGTCTTCGCATAGTTGACGAGCAGCGTGCCGTAGACCGCGCCGAAGATGGACATGCGGCCGCCGACCGCCGCGAAGATGACCATTTCGATTGAGGGAACGATGCCGACGAATGACGGCGACATGAAACCGACTTCAAGCGTAAACAGCGCGCCGCCGATCGACGCGAACACGGCCGACAAACAGAATGCAAAAATCTTGAAGTTGGCGACGCTATAACCCGAGAACCGCACGCGATCCTCTTTCTCGCGCATCGCCACCAGAATGCGCCCGAGTTTCGAACGCTTCACGAACAGCGCCACCAGCAGGCAGGCGAACAGCACCGCGACTTCAACAAAATAGAGAATGACTTTGGCGCTGTCGGTCCGGATGTCCCACCCATGTAAGGTGCGAAGATCGGTTATGCCGTTGATGCCGCCCGTGTAGCCCTGCTGCCCGACGATAAGGATCGTTAGAATGGCAGCAATCGCTTGCGTGATGATCGCGAAGTAGACGCCGCTGACACGACGTTTGAACATCGCCGCGCCGATGATAAATGCAAACACCGCCGGCACGACGAACACGGCCAGGATCGCGAACGTTAAACTGTGGAATGGCTCCCAGAAGAAGGGAAGCTGCGTGATCTGGTTCCAGTCCATGAAGTCCGGGATACCGGGCGTCGACTGGATTTTCGTGTTGGCGACGCTCGATGCTTCGAGCTTGAGAAACATCGCCATGCAGTAACCGCCGATGCCGAAGAACACGCCCTGCCCCAGACTCAAAATGCCACCGTATCCCCAGCAGATCACCAAGCCGAGCGCGACGAACGAATAGGTCAGATATTTCGCCACGAGGTTCAGGCGGAAATTATCGAGCGTCATCGGCAGCACGACAACCAATAGCAATGCCAGGACGGCGAGGCCGACCAACTCGGAACGGGAGAAGAAGCGAGGATTGGCGTTCATGTCAGTGTGCTCTCGCGCTTGGATCTGAAGTCGGCGGCGGCTATTTGCGGACCTTGAGGGCGAACAGTCCTTGTGGACGCAGCATCAGGATGATGACGACCGCAAGAAGCGTGATGACCTGCGCCATCGATCCGGAGGTGAAGAACTCCAGCGTCGAACGCGTCTGCGAGATCGTGAAGGCCGATGCGATCGTGCCGAGCAAGCTGGCAGCGCCGCCGAAGACGACGACAAGGAACGTATCGACGATATAAAGCTGACCCGACGTCGGACCGGTCGAGCCGATCATCGTGAAGGCACTCCCCGCGACGCCGGCAATTCCGCAACCGAGCCCGAAGGTAAAGCGATCCACGCGTTCGGTATTGATGCCGACGGCGCTGGCCATGACGCGGTTCTGCATCACGGCGCGAACCTGACGACCCCAGCTGGAATAATACATGATGTAGCCGACGATCAGCGTGATGATTAATGTCAGCGCCATCACGAACATGCCGTTGATGGGAATCTGGATGGTGTCCGTCACCTGCCAGGAGCCCATCATCCACTCAGGCAGATCGACGCCGACTTCGCGGCCGCCGAAAACAGAGCGATAAACCTGCTGCAGAATGAGGCTGAGGCCCCACGTAGCCAGCAAGGTATCGAGCGGTCTCTTATAAAGATGTCGGATCAGCGCCCACTCGACGAACATCCCAAGCGCACCAGCCGCTATGAATGCCAGGATCATCGCGACGAAAAAGTATCCGCCGAAGAGCATCGGCAAGTGCGATTTGAAGAACTCCGACGTCATCCAGGTGACGTACGCACCGAGAATCATGAACTCGCCGTGCGCCATGTTGATCACGCCCATCTGGCCAAAAATGATGGCCAGTCCGAGCGCCATGAGCACGAAGACCGAAAACAGGATCAATCCCGCGAAGCCTTGCATCACAAAGATTGAACCAAGATCGCTGAACGAGTAATCGCCGAACATTGCGCGCTCCGGAGTATCGGACGTTGATGGCTTCGCGCCGCGCATGTGCGTATCGGCGCGAAGCACTCAAGCGATGCGGACTCGAAAGCCCGCCGGAAAGGACCTTACTGGTAGCCCTTTGGGAACGGATTGGGCTCGATCAGCTCGGGCGTCTCGTAGACCAGATCGAACTGACCGTCGATCCGCGCCCGACCGATACGTGCGCGGCTCCAGAGATGGTGGTTCTCGTGGATCTTGACGTAGCCTTCCGGAGCGCCCTTAAACTCGATACCCGGCGATGCCGCGGCGATTTTGTCGACGTCGAAGCTGCCTGCCTTCTCAGCCGTGAGCTTCCACAGGTTCGGGCCGAGATAGGCCGCCTGCGTCACGTCGCCGATCACCGTCTTGTCGCCCCACATCTTGTGGAACGCCTTAACGAAGGCTTCGTTGTTCGGGTTCTTCAGCGACTCGAAGTATTTCATCGAGGCGTAGGCGCCCGCGATGTTTTCGCCGCCGATGCCGTCGATTTCGTCTTCCGTAACCGAGATCGTCAGCAAAAGCTGCTTGTCGAGGTTGATGCCCGCCGCCTTGAGCTGCTTGTAGAAGGCGACGTTCGAACCGCCGACGACGTCCATGAAGATCACGTCGGGCTTCTTCAACTTGATCTTGTTGATGACCGAGTTGAACTGCGTCGCGCCGAGCGGGAAGTACTCTTCACCGACGACTTTGCAGCCCGTCAGATGGTTTTCGATATGCTTGCGCGCGATCTTGTTGGACGTGCGCGGCCAGATGTAGTCCGAGCCGATCAGGTAGAAGGTCTTGGCGCCCTTCTCCTTGTTGATCCAGTTCAAGCTGGACAGAATCTGCTGCGTCGCTTCCTGGCCGGTGTAGATGACGTTCTTCGACTGCTCCAGGCCCTCGTAGAAGGTTGGATAGTAGAGCATGCCGTTGTACTGCTCGAGAACCGGCAGCACCGCCTTGCGAGACGCCGACGTCCAGCAACCGAAGATCGCCGCGACGTGGTCGTTGACGAGTAGCTTCTTCGCTTTTTCCGCAAATGTCGGCCAATCGCTGGCGCCGTCTTCCTGAATGATCTTGATCTGACGACCTAGCACGCCACCCGCATCGTTGATCTGCTGGATCGCGAGCTTCTCGGCCTCGACCGAACCCGTCTCGCTGATGGCCATCGTGCCCGTGACCGAGTGAAGAATACCGACCGTCACTTCTTTGTCGGTGACCGCCAATCCGGTCGTATTGATCGCCGACGTCGCTGGTGCGTCGGCAAATGCGGCTTTCGGCAACAACCCGGCAAACGGAGCCGCGGCCATACCCATCAACAATTTACGCCGTAGCCGCGATTGAGGTCCGTTATCTTCCGTCGCCATCAAGATCCTCCGTTCGAACTGCCCACCCCGGACATCGCGCGAACATAGGAAACGGATTTTGCGCCGCAGCACATACGTCAGTTAACGTATATGGTGCGCCGCACCCCCTGCGTAGGTTGCCTACGCGCGCCCGCGCGCGTGGCAGACGGCTCGACGAGAACCAACCGCATGATCGAAATAGGTTTGTCTCAGGGAGTGTGAGAGGTAGGTTTCAGCGACAGCTACATTTTTGCGGCGCGGTATGGTTACCGTTCGGGGGGAGGCGATTTGAGTGAATGACTAACCGGCTTCGGATAGTTCCTGTTCGCCGCAGCTATAACCAGTGGGTCGCCAACGAGACCCTGGAGGACTACGCGCTTCGCTTCACCGCCAAACGTGCGCGCCGGTGGTCCGCTGCGCGCGTTGCGAATACAGCATTCGGAACAGTGTCATTCCTGGCGCTCGAGGCCATCGGCGGCGCCATCACCATAAGTTATGGCTTCTCGAACGCAGTTACGGCCGTTCTGGCCGTCTCGATCCTGATCTTTTTGACGGGCCTTCCGATTGCCTATTATGCCGCACGTGACGGCGTCGACATCGATTTGCTGACCCGCGGTGCCGGTTTCGGCTATATTGGCTCGACAGTCACGTCGCTGATCTATGCCTCCTTCACGTTCATTTTCTTCGCGATCGAAGCCGCAATTATGGCTCTCGCGCTGAGCGTTTGCTTTGGGTTTCCGCTGGCCGTCAGTTACGTGATCAGCGCCATCGTCGTCATCCCAATCGTCACCCACGGCATCACGTGGATCAGCCGGTTCCACCTTTGGACACAGCCGTTCTGGATTCTGCTGCAGCTGACCCCGCCCATCATCATTGCATTACAACACCGGGAGAATTTCGACGCCTGGATCGGCTATCGCGGCGATCTTGTGCCGGGCGCAACCTTCAACCTGCTGGGCGTCGGCGCTGCCGGATCCGTTGTTTTTGCTCTCATCGCGCAAATCGGCGAACAGGTCGACATCCTGCGATTCATGCCGCCGAAGGAGAAAACGGGCCGCGTGGCCTGGTGGACCGCCCTCCTCGTCTCCGGCCCCGGATGGATCGTCCCCGGCGCCATCAAAATCCTGATCGGATCGTTCCTTGCCGTCCTGTGTCTCCGGCACGGCGTCCCTGTTTCACAGGCCGGCGAGCCGATGCAGATGTACTTGGTCGCATTCGGCTACGTGACGAACTCTCCACAGTTGGCTCTCGCACTGGCAGGAACCTTTGTCGTGCTCTGCCAGATGAAGATCAACGTCACGAACGCCTACGCCGGGTCGATTGCCTGGTCGAATTTCTTTTCACGGCTGACGCACGCCCATCCCGGCCGAATCGTATGGCTGTTTTTCAATGTCGCCATCGCGCTCCTGCTAATGCAGGCTGGAATATACAAAACACTTGAGCACACTCTAGGTCTCTATTCGGTCGTCGCAGTGGCATGGCTCGGCGCTATCGTCGCCGACCTCTGCATCAACAAGCCCCTCGGACTGAGCCCCAAGCGCATCGAGTTCAAACGCGCCCATCTCTACGACGTCAACCCCGTCGGCGTCGGCGCGATGATCATCGCAACGGCCGCGGCCATGTTCTCGTACAGCGGCACCTTTGGGATCTATGCCCAGTCACTGGCGCCATTGGTAGCCTTGATCGTAGCGCTTATCACGGCGCCTGCCATCGCCTATGCGACCAACGGAAAATACTATCTCGCACGCAAGCCGCGCGCATCCTGGGGCCAGAAGTCCGCAATCCGTTGTATTGTCTGCGAACACGAATTCGAACCCGAGGACATGGCGCACTGCCCGGTCTACTCGGGTCCGATTTGCTCGCTCTGCTGCTCGATCGACGCCCGCTGCCGCGACGGCTGCAAGCCGCACGGACGCTATCAGGTGCAGCTCGTCAATCTCCTGCGCGGCGCCCTGCCCCCACATCTGGTCAAGGGGCTCAATTCACGAACGGGTCACTTCTTCGGCGTCTTCACGCTGTTCTGCACCATTCTCGGGCTTGTGCTTTTGCTAGTGCACTATCTGGCGGTGACGGCCGTTCCGCACGACGCCGGCGCGATTGCCGGCACGCTCTGGGCAACGTTCCTGATCCTTGCAATCATCGCGGGCGTCGCGAGCTGGCTTTTCGTTCTCGCTCAGGAAAGTCGCAAAATCGCCCAGGACGAATCCGCCCGCCAGACGACATTGCTCACCCGCGAAATCGAAGCCCATAAACGCACGGACCGCGCACTGCATAAGGCGAAAGAAGTCGCCGAAGCCGCCAACCTCGCAAAAAGCCGCTACGTCGTCGCCATCAATCATGAGCTACGCACGCCGCTCAATGCAGTGCTTGGCTATGCGCAGCTTCTCGATGTCGACGACATGCTGCCCGTCAAGGCCCAGAAAGGCGTCCGCGTCATTCGTCGCAGCGCCGAGCACCTCTCCGGCCTGATCGACGGACTGCTCGACATTTCAAAGGTCGAAGCCGGACGGCTCGAACTTGCCACCAGCGAAGTCCGTATCCGCGACTTTCTCGATCAGCTTGCAGACATGTTCCGCCTGCAAGCCAATTCGAAGGGGATCGAGTTCATCTTCGAAGGCGCGTCGTCGCTTCCGCCCGTGGTGCGCACCGACGAGAAGCGCCTTCGCCAGATCTTGATCAACTTGCTTTCGAACGCCGTCAAATTCACCGATACGGGCAGCGTCGCGCTACGCGTCTCCTATCGCAGTCAAGTTGCCGAATTCGAAATCCAAGATACCGGCATCGGCATCATGCAGACAGATCTGGAACGCGTCTTCGAACCGTTCGAGCGCGGCGAGATCATGCGCGCCAAACTGAGACCCGGAATGGGGTTGGGCCTCACCATTACGAAGCTGCTTGTCGAAATCATGGGGGGTGAAATTTCAGTCAAGAGCACACCTGGCCAGGGGAGCCAGTTTCGCATCAAATTGCTGCTGGCGCACGTCGCCGACTCGCGTCCGCCCGCAAAAGCTCAGGAGCGTATCGTCGGCTATCTCGGCAAGCGCAAGCTGATCTTGATCGTGGACGACGACACCGATCATCGCGAGCTGATCAAGGAAGCTTTGGAGCCGGTCGGATTTTCCATCATCTCCGCGCCGGACGGTTCCTCCGCGCTCACCATTGCCGAAGAGTGCGCACCGGATCTTTTCATTCTCGATATCTCGATGCCCGGCATGTCCGGCTGGGAGGTGGCAAAACGTCTCCGAGAAATTGGCCACACCGCTCCAATTCTGATGATGTCCGCCAACATCGGCGACCAGGCTCCACGTGGCGATGACGTACCGGATCACGATGCCGCCCTGTCAAAGCCGGTCGACATGCAGACGCTGCTCAATCACATCCGAAAGCTGCTGAACCTCCGGGTGGTCACAGCGACCAGCGCGCCAGAATATTCGGCCCCGCCCCAGGGAATCAAATACGCAAGCCGTCCTGATGCCCGTCAAATCGAGGAACTCATGCGGCTTGGCGAAATCGGCTTTGTCTCCGGCATCGAGTCCAAGCTCGATGAGCTGGAGGCTGCCGGCAACGGCTCCCTCGTATTCATCAATGCCGCACGAGATCGTATTCGCGCCTTCGACCTTCGCGGCTACATGGCGCTCCTCGCACAGCCCGCCGAGCCCGAGCACGCCGATGACTGACGCTGAAGCGAAAACGATCGTCCTCGTCGTCGACGACAATCCCGATACGCTCGCAATGCTCACAGCCGCCCTCGAGCAAATCGGTGCGTTAGTCCTGATTGCAACTGATGGCGAACGTGCCATGACAACTGTGGCGCGCATTGTCCCCGACATCATCTTGCTCGATGCAGTTATGCCGAACATGGACGGGTTCGAAACATGCCGGCGCATGAAGCGACTGCCGGCGCTCGCAGACGTTCCGATCATATTCATGACGGGCCTTCGCGACACTGAGCGCATCATCGAAGGGCTCGAAGCCGGCGGCGTCGACTACGTGACAAAACCCGTCATCATCGAAGAACTTCTTGCACGAATCCGCGTCCATGTCGGCAACGCGCGCATGTCGCGTAGCGCACGCGCGGCCTTGGATACCACCGGACGTTACCTCTTCGCCGCCGATTCCGCCGGACGCCTCTTATGGTCGACACCGCAGGCGAGCAAGCTTCTCGGAACCGCATTTGAAGATTTCGACGAGCGAAGCTTCGCGTTCCCATCCCTAGTGGTCAAATGGCTCGCAGCGCGCATCGAAGGCAGCGGCGACCCGTCGTCCAGTACACTCACAATCGGCGCAGAGCAGAAAACACTCAGTCTCTCATTCGTCGGCCGCATGAGCGGCGACGAGCGCCTCATGCGCGTTTCCGAAGAAAGCTCATCCGCTGACGCAAGCCTGCTGAAGGAAAAGCTAGGTCTGACGACGCGTGAAGCCGAGGTATTGTTGTGGATCGCGCGCGGCAAATCGAACCGCGATATCGGCCAGATCCTCGGAATGAGTCCGCGCACCGTGAACAAGCATCTCGAACAGGTGTACGTGAAGCTCGGCGTCGAGAACCGCGCCGCCGCGGCCGCAACTGCCGTCCGCCATCTTCCCTGAGGTCAGCACACGAGATTATTGCTTCGCGTGTCATTTACCGCGCAGAGCGTTCTCGCGTCTCGACACCAATGGCGCGATAGACGATCGCCGAAATCATCCAGCTCGCCATGAAAATGCCGACCACGATGAAGCCAAAATTCGTCAGGTTGTCGTTCAACTCGCTGACGACGCCCCAGATCCCGTCCGTGCGCCCAAGCTTGTCCCCGATCAGCCCGAGCGCCTCGACGCCGCCAATAAAGATGGCGACAACGACCGACGCCGCCGTGATCGTCATGTTGTACCAGAGTTTGCGGATCGGATTGACGAACGCCCAGCCATAGGCCTTCGTCATCAGAATGCTGTCCGTCGTATCCATCAGCGACATTCCGGCCGTAAAGAGCGCCGGAAAAACCAGGATAGTCCAGAACGACATGCCCTGGGCGGCCTGAGCAGCGGAAATTCCGAGCAATCCAACTTCCGTCGCGGTGTCAAAACCTAGACCGAACAGGAAGCCGACCGGATACATATGCCAGGATCGCGACACGACCCGAAATAGCGGCCGCAGAAATCTCGCAAAGACGCCCTGTCCCGCAAGTAACGTCTCGAGATCCGCGTCCGTAAGCCGCTCGCCGCGACGTGCGCGCAGAAACGCCGCCCAGACATTCTTCAGGATCAAGAGATTGATGATCCCGATGACAAGCAGAAACAGTGCCGACACAATTGTTCCGATAATGCCCCCGATGCCGTGAAACTCTTCAAGCGTCCCCTGCATAGCCGCTGCAGTGGCCGCAATGACAATCGAAGCGATAATAACGATGGTCGAGTGCCCGAGAGAGAAGAAGAAGCCGACGGAATACGGCGTCTTTCCCTCCTGCATCAGCTTACGAACGACGTTATCGATAGCCGCTATATGGTCGGCATCGAACGCATGTCGAAGACCAAATACGTAGGCGAGCAGCGCCGTCCCCATCAGCGTCGGCCGATAGGAAAAAGCAGCGAATGCCCACACCCATGCACCGACGTTCGAGGCGATCAGCAACGCATACATCGCCACGGCTTTCGCGACACCGCGAGTCGGCTGGTCGTCAAACGGATTGGCCAGCATGCTAATGGCCTGAGGTCGCGGTGGGCCTCGTCAGCGACAGGCCGCCCGAGCGAATGATGAACTCTGCAACCTTGCTCACGCCCTTGCCATCCTTGATATTCGTAAACACATACGGCCGTTCGCCGCGCATCCGCTTGGTGTCCTGCTCCATTACCTCAAGGCTCGCGCCCACATATGGAGCAAGATCAATCTTGTTGATCACCAACAGATCGGAGCGCGTGATCCCTGGACCACCCTTGCGCGGAATTTTTTCGCCTTGCGCAACGTCGATCACGTAGATCGTTATATCGGCCAGCTCCGGTGAAAAGGTCGCGGCCAGATTGTCACCTCCCGACTCGATCAGAACCAGATCGGCATTCGGAAACTTGCTGCGCATCTCGGCTATCGCCATGAGATTGAGCGAGCAGTCTTCACGAATAGCGGTGTGCGGACAACCGCCCGTCTCTACCCCCATGATGCGTTCCGACGGCAGCGCACCGGCACGCGTTAAGATCAACGCATCTTCCTTGGTATAAATGTCATTTGTAATCGCGATGATATCGAGCTCGCTGCGAAACTGTTTACACAGCGCTTCCATCAAGGCTGTTTTTCCTGCGCCGACCGGACCGCCAATGCCGACCCGCAGAGGTCCGTGATCTAAGGAGGTCATGAGCGAAAGAGCCTTGAATATTGTGTTTCATGCCGAAGGGCGGCGATGTCCGACTGAAACGCGGCGCCACCGATATCGTCGAGGGTAGCAGTTTCTGCCACAAGAACCAGCCGCCCGATCGCGGGAAGCAGCGACGCAATCGCGTGCTGTCCGTCCGTATGCCCGATGACGCTGAGGCGGATCACAGCCGACACCAGATTTTGAACCTGGGCGAGCACGAAGCAGCGCAGCATCTCGTGCCGGGAAATCTCATGTGCCGCACCGGTCAAGCCGACTGCGACCGGATAAGCGACATCTCCTCGTACCGACGCAATCCCCCAATCGAAATCCTGTGCGCGCCATGCCTCTCGGATAATGGTGACGAAGGCATTACCCTGCGCTGTTGTTTCCAAATACCGCTCTTTCGAACCGGCCATCGCTAGCGCTAGCTCGTTGACCTCAATGAGCGCACGCGCGTCGCGAACCATCGCAGCGTGCCACGCATGCGCGGCAAAGATTGCATCATTACGTAACCCTCCATACTCAAGAAGAGCATCGAGCCACGCGATGACTGTGGCGACGTTTCTAACCTGCCCAGCTTGGACCGCCCATTCCAGGCCATGACTGAATGCAAAGCTTCCAACAGGAAATGCAGGAGAAAGCCAGATCAGCAGCTTCGCAGCCGCATCGGATGACTTATCTTCCTTCACGACCGGCGTAGACGCGTCTTGAGACGAAAGCTCGCCGCCTATTTTATGCTGACGCTCGGACACGTCATCCATGGCCGTGATCGTCGTCATGATGGTGGTGATGATGGCCGCCGCCTGCGTACGCGCCGTCTTCCGGATCGAACGCTGCCTCGACCATCGCGACCGAAGCACCGAGAAGCCGGACCATATCTTCAATAACATGATCACGGCGGATCAGGATGCGATCCGGCAGCAGCATGACCGGCAGATGGCGATTACCGAGATGCCAGGCAACGCGCACGAGATCGGCAGCCGATGTCGTCGTGATTTCCGTAAGTTCTTCTTTTGCCGCCATTACCCGAACTCTGCGGCCGTCTTCCAGCAGGAGCGTATCGCCCTGTCGAATCCGATGCGCACGCGGCAGATCGAGCAAAAATTCAAGTCCATCTTTTCCCGTCATCGCCAAACGACGGCGATGGCGATTGTCGAAATCGAGCGTTACCTCATCATCGATCAACCCGTGACGAGCGCCCTGGGGCTCGCATGCAATGGCACGAAGCATCGTTCGCCTCAAAACAGAAAATAGCGTTGCGCCATCGGTAGCTCCTTGGCCGGTTCGCAAACAAGAAGCTCGCCGTCTGCCGTCACCCGATAAGTTTCGCTGTCGATCTCGATATGCGGAGTAGCGCCATTGTGAACCATGCTCTTCTTCGAAATCCCCTCTCGCACGTTCTCAACCGGAACGAGCTTCTTTTCGACCTTGAGTCGATCCGCCAAGCCTTTGTCGAGCGACGTTTTCGAAACGAACGTTAGCGAGCTTCGCGTCAGCGATTTGCCGAAGGATGCAAACATCGGCCGGTAGTGGACAGGCTGCGGCGTCGGGATTGAAGCATTCGGATCGCCCATTGCCGCGACGGCAATCGAACCCGCCTTCAAGACAAGATTGGGCTTTACTCCGAACAACGCCGGCGACCAGATCACCAGGTCGGCAAGCTTGCCGACCTCGACCGAGCCGATGTGCTGCGATACACCGTGAGCGATAGCCGGATTGATCGTGTACTTGGCGATATAGCGCTTCGCCCGTTGGTTATCGTTCTCGCCATCGCCGGGAAGCGCGCCACGCTGCTTCTTCATCTTGTCTGCGGTTTGCCACGTGCGAATGATCACCTCGCCGATACGCCCCATGGCTTGGCTATCCGACGACATCATCGAGAGCGCGCCGAGATCATGCAGAATATCTTCCGCTGCAATCGTCTCTTTCCTGATCCGGCTTTCCGCAAATGCCAGATCTTCGGGAATGGACGCATGAAGATGATGGCAAACCATCAGCATATCGAGATGCTCGTCGAGCGTATTGACGGTGAACGGCTTCGTCGGATTGGTCGACGACGGCAAGACGTTCGCGTATCCCGCAACCTTCATGATATCCGGTGCATGGCCGCCGCCCGCACCTTCGGTATGAAACGCATGAATCGTGCGCCCCTTGAAAGCGGCAATCGTATCTTCCACGAAGCCGCTTTCGTTGAGCGTATCCGAATGGATCATCACCTGCACGTCGTGCTCGTCGGCGACGGACAAGCAGCAGTCGATGGCTGCGGGCGTCGTCCCCCAATCTTCATGCAGCTTCAGCGCGCACGCGCCGGCTTCGACCTGCTCCACCAATCCTTGCGGCAGCGACGCATTGCCCTTACCCGCAAACCCGAGGTTCATCGGAAAAGCGTCGGCCGCTTCGATCATGCGCTGAAGATGCCAAGCGCCCGGCGTGCACGTGGTGGCATTGGTTCCGGTCGCGGGCCCCGTGCCGCCACCGAGCATCGACGTGATGCCAGCCGCCAGCGCTTCGTCGATCTGCTGCGGACAGATGAAATGGATATGCGTATCGAACGCGCCTGCGGTAACGATCTTGCCCTCGCCCGCAATCACCTCCGTACCCGGCCCGATGACGATGTCGACGCCCGGCTGAACATCAGGATTACCGGCCTTACCGATGCCCGCAATCAATCCGTCCTTCAGACCGATATCGGCCTTGACGATTCCCCAGTGGTCGATGATCAGCGCATTCGTGATCACCGTATCGACGGCGCCCTGTGAGCGGGACACCTGCGACTGCCCCATGCCGTCGCGAATGACCTTGCCGCCGCCGAACTTCACCTCTTCGCCGTAGATTGTGAAATCCTTCTCGACCTCGACGAAGAGCGACGTATCGGCCAAGCGAACCTTGTCGCCGGTCGTGGGGCCGAACATGTCGGCATAAGCGGCGCGAGAAATGCGGGCGGCCATCAGAGTTTTCCCATCACGTCTTGGCGGAATCCATAAACCGTTCGGGCTCCCGAATAGGGAACCAGCGTTACTTCCCGCGTCTGTCCCGGCTCGAAACGCACGGCCGTACCGGAAGCGATATCGAGGCGCATGCCGCGCGCCTTCTCGCGTTCGAATTCGAGCGCCGGATTGGTTTCGAAGAAATGATAATGGCTGCCAACCTGAATCGGGCGGTCACCTGTGTTCGCAACTTTCAGCGTCACCGTAGACGCGCCCACGTTGAGTTCAATGTCGCCATCGGGTGTAATGAATTCGCCCGCGATGATCGTCGTCGCATCGCTGCCGCCCCGGATCGGTTGATGGACGGTGACGAGCTTCGTTCCATCCGGAAACGTCGCCTCGACCTGCACGTCTTCGATCATCTCCGCTATGCCGTCCATCACCTGATCGCGCGTCAGTACACGCGCACCTTGTTGCATCAGCTCAGCAACCGACCGGCCGTCGCGTGCGCCCTCCACCACTGCATCGGTGATCAGCGCGATCGCTTCCGGATAATTGAGCTTGACGCCGCGCGCGAGCCTGCGCCGCGCCACATCCGCAGCCATCGCGATCAGCAGCTTGTCTTTCTCTCGCGGAGTTAGAAGCATTCGGCCCTCTTAAGCTAAATCGACCAGACACGTGGCAACGGAATTCGCGACAACCGCCGCAAAACCGCCGTGACGACGGCTCGGACATCGAACGGATCGCGACCGGCGAGACGGACGATCAGCATGCCGTTCCAGGCGCTGGCGCCGCCATCGACACTGTCGGTCTCGACAACGGATCGTACGATCGGCAAACACTCTTCGGCGTCCGGCGATAGAAACGCGAGAGTAGCGATCGCACACGCGCCATTACCGACCGCTGCCTTAGCCGCAATTTCTGAAATCGCGCCGGCTAGTCGGACGTCTTCGGCGAATACCAGCCCAGCGCCGCGGCGAATACGCCAGCGATCGCGAAATGCACCCGAACTCAATCTTTCGCCGCGCGCCACGCGACCGAACACTGTGCTTTCAACCGCAAGAACGGAGGCATTCTCGGCCATCTCGATCATCAGCGAACGTTCGAGCCCGCTACCATCGAACAGGATCGTCTCCTGCGGCATCCATACGAGGTTCGCGCCGTCGCCGACGTGAACGTCCGCCGCCAGTACAACGGGCTTGTCCTCCGCGCGATAGATCTTCTCGGCCGATTGTGTGGTGATACAGACGTTGGCGTTACTCTCAGCAACGAAGCTCATCCGCGCTTCATCGCCGCCAGCCAGCCCACCAGCGGTATTCAACACGACAGCCTCGCACCATTCTCCGGCCTTGGGAGTTCTGAGGCGCAAGCCACCGGTTTCGAACGTATCGATCAGCTTGGTCGTGCGCCCGGCGCACGCGAACGTGCCGCGTACCTCGGCGCTCGCACGCACATAAAAGGGGATGGCCGGAAGGCTAGACTGAAACGCGTTGGCGAACATCGGGCGATTGCAACTCTGCTTGGCCACCGGATAACACGATAAAGCCTCGCTCCACGACTGCAAGAGATGACTGCAACAAAGCCGTCACTCAACTCTTGCGCAAATTCGAAGTCCTGCGGACGGCGATGATGGCGGTTTCCCTCCTGCTTCGCAAACAAGAAATCACCGGCGGCGGTCGTCCCGCGATTGGCTTACAGAGAATGAATGAAGGGTCTTTCTCGTTAAATCATCAGAAAAATAAAAGGAGACATGCGAACCTCCCGGGAGAAGGGATGAAGGCGCATGTCTCCTAAGTGGCAGAAGTGTTTTCTTAGAACTGAAGCTGCAGACCGCCTATGAACCGGTCGATATCTCTGTCTCCTGCGTTGTCGACGTTCTGCCGGGAATAGAGAGCGGACAGGCGCGCATCGTGGCCTTTGATGATGTAGTTGGTACCCACCGAATATTCGCTGATGTCCGGACCGTGATCCTGGTCGAACTCTTGGTAGCGGAACACCGGCTGGAATTTACCCGGCCCGACCTTCTGATTGATGAGATAGCTCGTGAGCAGCATGTAGCTCGTGCCATCCGCCAAGCCATTGCCCGTCGGGAGCGATGTATCGATGCCGCTCGTATCATAGACGTAATAGGCACCTTCGAGCGTGAAGACGTCACCGCCCCAAACTTTCTTCTGCATCAAGGCGTCAATGTTAAAGCCACCAAAGTCGCCGGAGTGCGTTCCGTCGCTTGCCGCGCCGCTTTGATACTGCCCAACCACCGCGACTGAGAGAATTTCTTTCTCGCCGTAGTAGTCGCTCGACGTGTAGTAGCCAGACTCCTTGTCCCAGAAGTCATACTGCAAACGGCCCGCGAACAACGGCCCACTCGCAGTTGGCGTACTGCAGCTGTTGTCTCCGGCCGTGCAGCCTTGAAATCCGCCAAGCTCATATTTGAACTTGCCGATGTCGCCCCAAACGGAGCCGCCGTTGTCGCGACCGGCGAAGATCGCGGGGTAGGCGCTGACAAACGGATATTCCCAGGTTCCCAAATAGTACGGACCGTCAAGGTTGGCGCGATCGCTCGGCGCCAGCATGCGGCCTGCCCAGATGTTGAACGACGGGGTAAACTCGAGGCGCAAAATCGCGTCGAGCGTCCTTATGCGAGAAATGTCCGACGTGTCGTCCGGCGCGTGATCAATTTCCGTGTTGTAGGTAAAGCCAATGATTTTGGTGAACTGCCCGTTGGCGTAGATGCGAGCGCTGTTCAATGAAAAGTCATCGGTGTTTTTGGCATCCGGGTTGTAGATGTACTGCCCTCGAATGCCAGCGCCGAAGCTGATCCAAGAGTCATCGTCCCAAAGCTGAAATTTCTCTCCTGCAGAAGCGGCCGAACCGCTTGCGAGAACCAACGTGCAGACGGCCGCAGCCAATCCCCACCTAGATCGTGTCATCAGAAAATTCCCCCCGGAATTCGACGAGAGCCAAAAGCGTGAAATTCGAAGCAGACGGCAGTGCCAAACTCGGCACCTTGAAAATCTGCAGCTCCAAGACTCTAGTCACGCTTCCGGAAATTCCGAAACGAATCCAATAGCTTGCGTGCTCGAAATTGGATCAGCGGATGCGTGCTTTTTGGGCACGCCGGGCACTCTAGAAAAAACGGAAGAAAAATTTATTCACATCAGGTGCTTGAATGAAAAAGCTAACATTGCACATGAAGAATACACATCAAACGCGATGAAAGTCCGGGCACTCATTTTCTGCTCGACAAAATACCCGATCCAGTAAAACCGAGCACGCCGTGGTGGTTTTGCGACAGCCCCAAAAGCTGCGGGTATTGCTCGCTACGAATCTAAGAACCTCGGCGCCGGCATTTGTCTTGTGCACTTAAGTCCAGATGTGCGTCTCACTGGTGCTGTGCAGCGAGCACACAAATCTCCGGCCACCACCAGGAATCAAATCACAGCTCCTAATTGAGCCCCATGACGGCCTTATGCCGGGCGATCTCAGCGATCAGCCACGCGCGGAAATCACGGACCCCGGCATGTGAAGACGCCCCCGATCGCTGGGCAAGACTGTAGCAATTGGGAATGCGCCGCCGAATGCGAAATGGCTCGACCAGCAGCCCGCGGGCCAACAGATCTTCAGCCATGATATTATCGGCAAGCGCAACGCCACCGCCATTGACGGCCTCTCGAATGGCGAGCGACGGATCGTGAAAAATCGCCCCCGTATTGGGATCAACACCCTTGGCACCCTCTCCGACGATCCACTCCTCCCACCACGCCGTCGTGTTTTCGTGAAGCAGACGATGTTTCGCCAGGTCGCGCGGGTTTCGGAGCGCCTTTCTGCCGGTCGTCAGCGACGGCGCACAAACCGGAATGATGATCAGCTTGAGCAGAGGCGTCAGCGCCGGATCGTCAATCTCGTCGCTCGTAAAAAGCACGCGCAGATCGGCCCGCGCATTGCCACCCTTGCCGGCGTCGTCATGTGTCGAAACCTCAAGCTCGCACTCCGGATGCAGCGCCCGGAACTGCGGCAGCCGATCCGCAAGCCATAGGTTCATGAACGTCGCATTGATCGACAGCGTCACCCGCTGGCGCTTGCGCCGCCGCGCCGGACCGTAAGCGCTCACTTCTTCTGTTGAATCCTGAATGATCTTGAACGCCTCGCCGAGACGGCGCGCGTAATGCACGGCCTTTTCCGTCAATTGCACCTGACGGAACCCGCGCTCGAAGAGAGGAACGCCCAGCGCATCTTCCAGCGTACGGATGTGGCGGCTCACAGCCGATGGGCTGAGCTTCAATTCCTCCGCCGCATCCTTGAAGCTCAGCAGCCGGGCCGAGGCTTCGAATGCGCGGATCGCGTTGAGAGAAGGCAATGGCATGCAAGACGGGCCTTCAGATGAGTTTTACTCAACTCATTCCTCAGGAAATACCGTTTGTCGCCGCAACGTGCAAGCCGCATCGTTTGCTTCATTCATTCGCAATTCCGGTCTTCAACCTTTTCTGGAGGGTGACGTCATGCGTCGGCTCGGCCTGCTCGCATCTTGTGCAATTGCACTTTCTCTGGTCGCAGCTTCGCCTGCGGCAAATGCCATTTCGACCGAAGACAAGAACGTCAACATTTACTTCTGGTACGACTACGTCTCGCCGGACGTGATCAAGGACTTCGAGAAGCAAACCGACGACAAGGTCGTTTACGACACGTTCGAGTCGACGGAAATGATGACGACAAAGGTCCTGACCGGAAAAACCGGTTACGACATCGTCCTGCCGACCGCCTCGTCAATCGGCCGGCTCATCCAGGCAGGCGCGCTCCAGAAGCTCGACAAGAGCAAGCTCGCCGTACTGAAAGACTTTAATCCCGACATCATGAAGTTCGTCGCGACTGAAGATCCCGGCAATCAATACGGTGTGCCCTACGCTTATGGAACCACCGGCATCATGTATAATCCGGCATTGATCGAGAAGCGCATGAAGAACGCGCCGGTCAACAGCCTGGACATTATCTTCAAGCCCGAGCTTGCAGCGAAATTTCAAGACTGCGGCATCGCCATGATCGACTCGCCTGAAGGCGTCATGTCGATTACGCTCAACTATCTCGGCTTCGATCCGTTTACGACCGACAAAGCCGAACTCGAAAAGGCGAGCAAGTTGCTCGACTCCATTCGCCCCTATATCCGTCACTTCAAAACCGGCGCAATCATCAACGACCTCGCCCAGGGCGACGTCTGCCTGGCGCTCGGCTGGAGTGGCGACGCTTATATCGCTGCAGGCCGCGCCGCCGACGCCAAGAAAGGCGTCGAGGTGCGCTATTCGATCCCGAAAGAAGGCACCGAAATCTTCGCTGACATGATCACGCTTCCCGCCGACGCGCCGCATCCCGAGAACGCTTATGCGTTCATCAATTTTCTTCTGGCGTCGAAGAACATCGCGACATTCACTAACAACTATTGGTATCCGAACGCGAACACCGCCGCGACGGAGTTCGTCACCGCGGACATCAAGTCGGATCCGAACATCTATCCGCCCAAGGACATGATGGCCAAGCTCTTTGCCGCCCGCCCCCGCGATCCGAAATCGCTCCGCGACATCAATCGCATCTGGACGCGCTTCATGACCGGCGAATAACGCCGACAGCAGCGCCCCAGTATTCAATACCCTGCATATCAAGACAGGAGAGAAACAATGTCGAAAACGTCCCACGCTCCGCTCCGCCCGAGGGAAACCGACTCGGCCGTCTTCGCTCCAAACATCATGGGCGGCTCGCACGAACCGATGTACGGCGGCGTGCTGTCATTCATGCGCCGCAAGCTGTCCCGCGATTTGCGCAATGTCGACGTCGCCGTTTGGGGCATCCCCTTCGACGCCGCTGTCTCGAACCGGCCCGGCGCACGCTTCGGACCGCAAGGCGTGCGCCGCGCCTCGGCGATCCTGGAAGGAGACCCGCAGTACCCCTTCCACGCCGACCCGTTCGAAACGCTGGCCGTCGTCGATTACGGCGACTGCTCGCTCGATTACGGCCGGCATTTCGACGTACCCGCGCAGATCGAAGGCCAGGCGCGAGAGATCGTTCAAGCTGGTGCGACGCTCCTGTCGATCGGCGGCGATCATTACGTCACCTGGCCACTGCTGAAAGCACACGCCGAAAAGCATGGACCTATGGCGCTGGTGCAATTTGACGCTCACCAGGATACTTGGTTCGACGAGGAGGAACGCATCGACCATGGCTCGTTTGTAGCGCGCGCAGTCCACGCCGGCATCATCATGCCGGAACGCTCGATCCAGGTCGGCATCAGAACGCACGCGCCAGAGGATTGCGGCATCGAGATCCTTTACGCGCATGACGTCGCCAACCTCGGCGTCTCCGGCGTCCTGAAGCACATCGCGGCGCGCGTCGGCGACGCCAAGACCTATGTGACGTTCGACATCGACTCCCTCGACCCGGCGTATGCACCGGGCACGGGCACGCCGGTCGCCGGTGGATTGTCATCGCGCGAAGCGCTGATGATCCTACGCGGCTTAGGCGATCTCGACATCGTCGGCGCGGATGTCGTAGAGGTTGCCCCAGCCTACGACCACGCCGACGTCACGTCGATCGCAGGCGCAGCCGTCCTGCAGCACTATCTGGGGCTGCTCGCTGAACGAAAAGCAAAGCATGGCAAGAAGGAACTTCTCACGCGGGTCGCCGAACACTTGCTCTGAGTTCAAGTCGCGACCGACGCCACGCCGCCTCGGTCGCGGCAACGTTTCAGGGAAGATCGCGATCGGATTGATTCACGAAGATCAAGACGGCGAGCACGGAGACATAAAACCGAAAAGCCGCCTGCTGACCGTTCCAAGCCGGCGACTCCCACATCGCAAACCACTCGCCGCCCACCACCATGAAGCCGAAGAACCAGATCAGAAACGCTAGCGTGGACGCAGCAACAGCATAGCGTTTCGCGTCATTGAATGTTTCGGCAGAGGCGCGACGCGCACGCCACAACGCCGTCGCCCCCGCAACGAACAAAATACCGGTCAACGCCTCGGCCGTGATGATGGCGGCATACGCGATCTGCCAAAGCAGCGGTTCTGCTATCGCCCGATACTTGAGAGCGCTGGCAGTCGGTGTCGTGTCCATGCTTAGAACGTGCTGCACAAACACATAATTCGTTCCGTAGTCCGTGATGTTGTTGAATGCGACCAGCAGGCAAAACAGGCCCAGCACGAAACACATCATAATTTTCGCGTATCGCGTCGTTAGCATGCACTCGTCCCCAAAAGTCGCCTCACCGGTCGTTTCAGGCCGGATTCAAATACGTCAATCCTCTCAGGACCAAAAGACAGACATGCTTAAATAAGCATATATACGGTCAGAAAATCGTCTCTATTCGGATCATTTTTACTGCCGGTTTAATATCTAATTTAGAAAATATGCGATTATTAATTTATATATCGAATGTAACATTCCACGCAGACAATTTTGCTTGCGTGGGTACCAATGTCCTCCCAACCCGTCGAACGCCGAACCGCATTTGCCCGCGGCGCGAAGATCCGCGCCGTACAGCCGCCGCCGCCGGAGCTTCCGAGCGCTGAGCAAACAGACGCCGAGACCCTGGCCGACGATAAATTTACGGCAACCGCTCAACTCGCGTATCTCGAGTCAGTCGTAAACGAATGGCAAGCGCCAAACGCCGCGCCGCCTCCTGCAGCAGATGCTGAGCCACCCGCTGACACGCCTCCGAAGCTGTCGTCGCGCCCCGCCGTCAGGTCGATGACTCTACTGAAATCTCTCGTTGCCGTCGCAGTCGCGATCGCGCTCGGATGGTTCCCTGTTCAGCGCCTTCTTGCCACGACCAGCGCCGAAGCCGTCGTGAACGCCCGCATCATCACGATAAGGGCGCCGATCGAAGGTGAAGTAACGATGGCGCAAAACGGCACGGATATAGGCAGTCCTTTTCGCGCCGATCAGAATATCCTGACGATCCGCAACACCCGCGCCGATTCAGTACATCTGACGAACCTGCAGCGGGATCGAGACCAACTGCGCACGAACATTGGCGCGCTCGAAGCTAAGAAAAATCTGCTTCGCAGCAGCCTGGAAGAACTCAATGCCCAGCAAGAGCGATTTCGCCTCGGGCGCATCGCTCAGCTAGAGCAGCGCGTACGGGAAGCAGATGCCAATATCGCTTCGGCACAGGCCCAATACGCGGTTGCTTCCGAAGCGCTGAAACGAGCAGCTGCATTGCGAAAGACCGACGCCGCCAGCCAAGCGTTCCTCGATAAGGCCCAGGGCGAAGCTCATGTAACTGAGCAAGCCATCCAGGCGCAAATCGAGCACAAGAAGGGCATTCTCGTCGAACTTAATGCCGCAAAAAATGGAACCTACGTCGGCGACAGCTATAACGACACACCGCAATCGGCGCAGCGTAAAATGGAAGTTTCCCTTGAACTTTCCGACGTTCAGGCTCGCCTCGATGGCAGTCAAATTCAGTTCGCCGCTATAGACGCTTCGATTGCCGCCGAACAAGCCCGTCAGGCGGAATTGGCGAAAGCCGATATTCACGCCAGCGTCAATGGACGGGTCTGGGAAATGCTCACCGCCCCGGGCGAGCACGTCAATGCCGGACAGGATTTGATGAAGCTCCTCGATTGCGGAAGCGCCATCGTCACTGCCAGCGTCAGCGAGACGGCCTACGAGCGCCTCTCGATCGGCCAACCGGCGACGTTTACGCCCCGCGATGGCGGCCCTGAGTTGCATGGCATCGTGGTCGGCTTGAATGGTCTCGCTGCAGTCGAGTCCAATACTGCAATCCAGCAGAGCGCCCTCTCGCGCGAGCCCTATCACGTCAGCCTCAAGTTTCCAGAACTGTCGAAGAGCTTCGATTGCAGGGTTGGCCGATCTGGCCTCGTCAAGTTCGCCGACGGCGGCAGCGTCTTCGCTGGCAGCCTCTACTGACGGACCGCACAATGAGCGCTGCCGCAGGAATGGGATATGCCGACGCGCTGTTGCCGGCGCTGATTGTTGCCCTACTGGCGACAGCCATCCTGCCGTGGGTCAATCGCAACAACACGATCATTCGCACCTGCGCCATTCTCTTCGGCATCGCACTTGGCTGGCGATATATGTCATGGCGCATTTTCGATACCCTTCCCTCAGCAGACAATCCCGTCAATTTCACCACCGGCGTGATTTTCACAGCCGTCGAAGCGTTGACAATGATCGGCGCGACCATCTCGCAATTGTTCCTGACGCGCACCCGCAACCGCTCTGGCGACGCCGATCGCAACGTCCCGCGCCTGCTAGCCCTGCACGAGCCGCCTAAAGTCGACGTCCTGATCTGCACCTATAACGAAGACGAAAGCATTCTCGAGCGCACCATCATCGGCACGCTCGCGTTGACGTATCCGAATTTCCGCGTCTGGGTTTGCGACGACGGACGCCGGGCCTGGCTGAAAGCGCTCTGCGAGCATCATGGCGTCGGCTACATCACCCGCGAAGAAAATTCCCACGCCAAAGCCGGCAACATCAACGCCGCGCTGAAAAAGCTCGCCAAGCTCGATGAAAAGCCCGACTTCGTATCGATCCTGGATGCGGATTTCGTACCACTGCCCTCATTTCTGACACGCGCTGTATCGCTGGCGCTCGATGCCGACGTCGGCGTCGTCCAGACGCCCCAGCATTTCTTCAATCCCGACCCGGTGCAAAGCAATCTCGCGCTAACGCGCGTCTGGCCGGATGAGCAGCGCTTTTTCTTCGATATCGTCATGGCCTCGAAGGACGCCTGGAACGCCGCCTTCTGCTGCGGCACGTCCTCAGTCATTCGCTTCGACGCACTGCAACGCATTGGTGGCTTTCCGACCGATTCCGTCACCGAGGATTATCTCCTCTCTCTCCGCTTGCGCGAAAAGGGCTTCCGGACCGTCTACTTGAACGAAGCCCTGTCACTGGGCTTAGCACCCGAGGGCCTCGCCGAATATAGCGGCCAGCGCAGCCGCTGGGCCTTGGGTTTCGTTCAAATCTGCCGCGGCCCGAGCGGACCGCTACGCCTCGGGAACAAATTGCCGATCGTCGATCGCATCATGCTCTGCGAGACGTTCCTACATTGGTCGGCGACCCACCTTTTTCGACTTCTCGGTGTGATTGTGCCGGCTCTCTATCTGCTGTTTGGGATAGAGGCCGTCCACGCAAACGTCATTGATGCGATCTGGTATCTGGCGCCGTTCCTCGTCGCGCAGTGGGCGATCTTCACGTGGTTGACGGAAGGCCGCGTGCTGCCGCTGATGACGGACCTCTATCAGATGCTCTGTTCCATGGACGTCTTGAAAGCTGTCGTCTCCGGCCTCGTCAAGCCGAAAGGCCAGAAATTCAAAGTCACGGCAAAGGGCGGCGATCGCAGCCGGCATTTCGTCCAGTGGCCGCTGCTGCGCATCTTCGGCACGCTCCTCGTCGTTACGATGCTCGGCATTGCCCACGCGTTTCTTATGGATCAATCACGCCCGCTTGCAGAGTCGAGCGCCATCGCTCTTTTCTGGAGCTGGTATAACATCGTCGTGCTCACGCTCTGCTGCTACGTCTGTAGCGAGCAGCAACAGCGGCGCACTGGTCAGCGCTTCGAAATGGACCTTCCTGTCAGGTTGTCGGCGAAAACTTCGAGCGCCGTCTATCGCGCATCCGATATATCTGTGAGCGGAATGCATCTTCTCGGCAATGCGCCGCTTCCGATCGGTAGTACCGTCAACGCCCACTTCGCCGGCATCGACGTCGACGCCCACATCCGCCGATCGACGGCAAACGGCTTCGGACTGGAATTCGAGCTGACGGAGCAAACCAAAGCTCAGGTCCTTCAGCTCATCTTTTCAGGCAAAGCGTCGACGGCCGTTACCCAAATCAAGCCGCACCTCGTCGCCAAGGCGCTCGCCGCGCGCGTGTTCAGGTAGCGGTCTGGTCTTGAAACGGCACTACCTACCGTCCCCGATAATCGAGACAGTTGCGGATAATCGGCGCGCAAACGGCGTCTTTGCGGCCCCAGGAACTCGTCGCACCCGCATAGGAGACCTCGGCGACCTTGCCGCCTGAGAAGCGGAACTGGACGCGGCAATAGCCGCTGTTGGGGTCCGAGAGTTGCGCTCCTGCCAACGGAATGACCGGCTGAACCGTGAAGCCGCCGGTCGCCTGTCCGTGTTCGTACATCCAGATCTTGCCGCCGGGTATGCTATCCTCGCTCGTCGGATGCCCGGCGCACATCAGAACGTCCCGCTCACGAAGTCCGACCAGTTCCGACTTCCCACGCAAGGCGATGTCGGCGTTTTCGATCGCGCATCCCCACAGCAGCTGACAGAACGCAAGACAAGCTGCGGGAAAAACCAAGCGTCCCCGCATCACGGCTCCCGGCAAAAAAGAATCGGCTCAACCCGCTAAGAATAGCAGCACATGGCATGGCGCGGTTGCGACAAGCCGCACCAGAAAACCTCGTGCAGAGCAGAGGCGACCAAGATGCAAAGCATCGAAGCTCGCCTCGGACACAGCAATCGTCCCGAAGGCCTGAGATCATCGCGTCGTCGTTTGCGAGCGACGCGGGTCATACCGTCAGTCTCCATCTGGGGCTCACGGGTGACACAGAACACGATGCAAGCCTGCCTGCTCGTGGATGCCTCTACTGCCGGATAAAACGCCATCGTGCGGTGCATTCATGCATAACCTAAGCTCCGATCACCCCTCGCCAATCCCGAACGTGCGCCCGACGCGAAAGCCTTTACCGGCGCTGAAATTCCGGACTAGATTTAAAGCGGCTCTACGCTTCCAGGAAGGTTCGGCGCAATGGCAACGCAGGCAATCGTCAAGACAACGTGTCCCCGGGACTGTTACGACGCGTGCGGCATGATCGTAAAAATGGCGAGCGACGGCGCGGTCTCGGTTGTCGGCGATCCCGATCACGACATGAGTCGCGGCAAGCTTTGCGGCAAGTGCTCGATTGCCTACAACGGCGTGTGGCGCAGCAAGACGGATCGGCTTACGACTCCGTTGAAGCGTGTCGGCCCGAAAGGATCGGGACAGTTTGCCGAGGTCTCCTGGGATGATGCCATATCGGAGATCGCGCAACGGCTGCAGAGCATTATCGCGACCGACGGCGGCCAAGCCATCCTGCAGACCCATTACACTGGAACGTGCTCGCTGATCGCCGGGCTGTTTCCGCTGCGTTTCTTCAATCGCATCGGAGCGACTGAAGTCGACCCTGACACGGTCTGCAACAAGGCGGGCCACGTCGCGCTTCAACTCGCATTCGGGGAATCGACCCGCGGGTTCGACCCACGCACGGTCAGTTCCAGCAAGTGCGTCTTGATCTGGGGGGCGAACCCGTCAGCCTCAGCGCCTCACGTCCATGAGCATTGGGTAGCGCGCAGCGGCGTCCCAACGATCGTCGTCGATCCGATCCGCCACGCGACGGCTGAAGCGGCCGACATTCATCTGCAGCTCTTTCCCGGCACCGACGCGGCGCTTGCCTTCGCAATGCTCGCCGTCATCAAATCGGCCGGAAAGCTCGACCGCGATTTTCTTGCACGCCATTGTATCGGCTGGGACGACATCGAACCGCAGCTCGACGCTTGCACGTTGAGTTGGGCGGAGGCAACGACCGGCGTTCCTGCGTCCCTCATCGAAAAAGCGGCGCTGCTCTATGCGGACGGCCCATCGCTGCTATGGATGGGACAAGGCTTCCAGCGCCAGACATTCGGCGGCAACGCCATGCGTTCGGTGGGCCTGCTGCCACCAGCGACAGGCAACATCGGAAAGCTCGGCGCCGGTTTCCTCTATCTCAACGGCTGGGACGCCCGAGGCGTCGACGGCGGTTATCTTTCCGCTTCGCATCTCAACGCCGATCCCCAATCCGTCAGCCATATGGATCTCGCGGCGCGGCTCGAAAGCGGCGAGACGAAAGCGCTCTTCACCTGGAATAACAACATCGCAGCCTCGAGCCCGGAGCAGGCGCGATTGCGTCAGGCGCTGAGGCGCGAGGATCTTCTCCAAGTCACGGTCGATCTATTCCAGACTGATACGGCCGACTACGCGGATTTCGTTCTGCCCGCGGCAAGCTTTCTGGAGTTCGACGACGTCGTCATGTCGTATTTTACTCATTCCGTCTCGGCACAGGTTGCAGCCCTTCCGCCGCTAGGAGACGCGCTCCCCAATCAGGAGATCTTCCGGCGCCTTGCGGCTGCAATGGGTCTCACCGATCCTGAGCTGCGTGAGACCGACGGCGTCATCATCGAAACGATTCTGAGCCAAGCGCGCCCAGGACTCGATTTCAAAACACTCGCAGCCGCAGGCACGATGTACGTGCCCGAAGACCCGAATGTTCAGTTTGCATCCCACGACTATCGCACGCCGTCAGGAAAGATCGAAATGACCGGCGCGCAATTTGTCGAGGCCGGATTGCCGTCAGCCCCTGCCCCACTATCGGAGCGCCGTCCGGCTCTGGGCGAATACCGCATGCTGTCGCCTGCCTCCGAATGGCTTATGAACAGCAGCTACGCCAATGACGGCAAGATCGCCCGCCGTCTGCAAATGTGCGAAGCTTGGCTCAATCCCTCCGACGCCGAAACGATCGGCGTCGAATCCGGGAACCGGTTGCAGGTGAGCAGCAAGACCGGCTCCATCGAGTTGAGTGTTGGCATTTCATCGGCGGTTCCAGCGGGCGTGCTGCTGGCACCCAAAGGCCAATGGCCGAAGGCATCAGCCTCCGGAGCCAATATCAACGTCCTCAACCCCGGAGAAAAAGCCGACCTCGCTCAAAGCTGCGCAGTGCACAGCATCAACGTCACGCTGGCGAAGTCCCAGATCGCGACCTGACACACTGCGCCGAAGGAAAGGAGACGCCCTAGGCGTCTTCTTCCAATGTCGTCTGTGCAATTTCCGTTGCGCCGCCGTTGAAGTAGGCGGCGACGAAGTGTCCTGCCGCCACGGCCAGGATGCAAAGCACGACGGACAACCCAATGTTGATCGCGGCGCGCCCGATAGCGCCCGAGCGGAGGAGATCGAGCGTCTGCAGACTGAATGACGAAAAAGTTGTAAAGCCCCCGCAAATCCCCACCATCACGAACAGGCGGAATTCTTCGCTGACCGGATAACGCCCATGCGCCAGGGTCAGCGTGCCGAAAAAGCCTATGATAAATGACCCGGCGATATTGATAAGGATCGTGCCCCACGGCAGCGTGCCGCTGATCGGAAGGGCAAGATATGACCCGGCATACCGACACAAAGTCCCGATAGCTCCGCCGAACATAACGACAAGACATGTCGTGAAATTCATATGAGGCTCCTCTTCAGCATTTCAGCCAACGGCCGTCTCCCGTCGGAAACGGCTATCGTAGGAGTCATCAGCCACAATGGCGGTTATCGGGGGAACCCCATCCCCATCGCTTACTCAAGTACACGATTTTCGGGACGGCCCAAACTAGCTTGTGTGCGTCACGAGTGCATCGGCGTTTGACGGCCCAGCCAAGTCGCGCGGCATCCCGCCAACGCTTGCAAATAATTAAGGTTCTGGCCACCCTCCGGAAATGTGCCTCGCGCCACCCTCGACGAAATGAGGAGCCACACGGCCTTGCGGATGGTTCAAAACCGCAGCTGGCCAGCTGAGGATGCAAGGCAACCGTGATGTGGAATTGTGATGGGAAATGATACGCGCTCGCGCCTGAGCGCGGTTTGGCAACTGACGACGCCCTACTTCTTCTCGAAAGATCCGGGTGTCGTTCGCATTAGCTCCCGACTGAAATTCACCGTTGCGGAACGCTGGATCGGCGGCAGCCTTCTCTTAGTCGTCCTGGCCATCGAATTCGGCCAGGTTGGGCTGTCCGTCCTGCTCAACAGCTGGAACGCCGAGTTCTACAACGCGCTTCAGACGAAAAACGTCGGCGCCTTCTGGCACCAGCTCGCCATATTCTCGGTGATCGCCGCGGCCTTCATCATCTCGTCGGTTTATCAGCTCTATCTCAATCAATGGCTGCAGATCCGGTGGCGGCGCTGGATGACGGAGCGCTATGTTCACCGCTGGCTCCAGAACAGCACCCACTACCGCATGCGTCTTCACGGCGAGACAGCCGACAACCCCGACCAGCGTATCGCTGAGGACATCGCGCTTTATATCGGACGAACACTCTCCCTCGGCATCGGCTTCCTGTCGTCGATCACGAGCCTCGTTTCATTCAGCATCATCCTGTGGGGAATTTCAGCCGAAGTCCCGCTGCAGATCGCCGGATATCACATCGGCGCCCATGGTTATCTCGTCTGGCTCGCAGCCATATTCGCGCTCGTGGCCAGCGTCGGTGCGCATCTCATCGGCCGCACATTGGCGAGCCTCAACTTTAGTCGCCAGCGGCGCGAAGCCGATTTTCGCTTCGGCTTGGTGCACCTTCGCGAGAACTCCGAACAGATCGCATTGCTGCGCGGCGAGAACGCAGAGCGTAATATCCTGCGCGATCGTTTCTCCGATATCGTCACCAACTGGCACGACATCATGCGGCGCCAGAAATTTCTGACGTTCTTCACGACTGGATACAATCAGATCGCTGTCGTGCTGCCGTTTCTCATCATGGCCCCGCATTACTTCGCAGGCGCAATCATGCTCGGCGTCATGACTCAAACGGCGGGCGCGTTCGGCCAGGTGCAATCGTCGATGTCGTTCTTCGTCAATTCCTATACCGACTTGGCGGAATGGATCGCCGTCGTCGACCGGCTTTCCGGCTTCTCCGATCAGATGCAGCTCGCCTCGACCGCGAGCGAGACATCCGCTGTCTCGATGGGCACGACGAATGCCAACGGGGTGCTGAGCCTTGCCGGCATTTCGCTTGCGACGCCCGGCGGCAAGAAGCTGTTGAACTCGGTGAATCTCAATATCGAACCGGGCGAGTCGGTGCTCCTGATGGCTCCATCAGGCGCCGGCAAGACAACGTTGCTGCGCACCATTCTTGGCTACTGGCCCCACGCGACGGGCGAGATCCTCACCAGATCCGGCGCCCGCCTCCTCGCGCTGCCGCAAAAGCCCTATTTCCCGCTGGGCTCCCTCCATAGCGTGCTCACCTACCCAGCGACGGAAGCCCAACCGTCGGACGAAGAAATCTCCGACATCCTAAAACTTACGGGCCTCGAACACCTGGAGCCATCTCTTAACGTCGTCGATCGCTGGAACAATATCCTCTCAGTCGGCGAGCAGCAGCGCATCGCGCTTGCACGCGCCATTCTGCTCCGTCCGGATATCCTTTTCCTCGATGAGGCAACGTCTGCGCTCGACGAGGCCGCCGAGGCGCGCGTCCTGACCGCGATACGAAACAAGCTGCCCGATACGGCCATTGTTTCCATCGGCCATCGCTCGTCGCTGCTGCAGCTTCACGACCGCGTCGTTCACGTCTCCGCAAGCGCGAGCGATGAAGAGCAGGCGCTAGCGGTACCGCCAAAGAGCGCTGCCGCCGCAGAGTAACCCCATCGCCGAGCCGCAATCTCTAAACCCGGCGGCCCTATCCGAAAGCTGTCCAATCCGTAAGGGCAAAACGCGCACAAGTGCGTGAGGACGCTGTTGCTCGCCAACTGAAAGCCCCCATCTCGTAACAAGGTGGCTAAGCGACGCGTACGACTTCCATTAGCCACGATGCCCGAATGGGAGAATAACAATGAAACCGACCGGACAAAGCTTTTTCGGCATGTTTGCTGGCGTGTTGCTGTTTTCGCTTCTCTTCACGGAAATCGCGATCGCGGCGGTGCACTGAGGCGGCAAAACTTCGCCGCTTCGCATCTGATCGCCTCTTCCTCTCTCCTCCCGCGAACGGCGCAGGCACAAGCGAGCCTGTGCCGTTTTGTTTTGCCGAGTCAGCTTTGGCTCGGCGCACGACAGCAACTCCGGCATTTATGTTTTCTACAGTCGGAGCAATTGCGCGAGTGTTCGTAAATCTTCCTTAGGTTTAAAACTTGGAAACCATCTCCTGCGCATCCTCTCGCCGAGGCTGATCCGGGCGGGGTAACGGCTCATCCATGCACCAATGAAGGAACCCGAGACCGACAACACAAATGTGTAGCCGGTCCCGGTACGGTGCTGGTTGACTGCTCCCCGCTGCATAACCAGCGCCGGGCGGCGAGGCGGTGGTCGCCTCGCCCGCTGTGCAGCAGCAAGAGCTTAAACCAAACCATCTTGAGATTTGGTGAGCCTGCCGAGTGAACGTTCCGGTATGCCGCCGACGAACGATCGCATGACGCCATCTGCCCCATATACCAAGAGATTATGGAATGGGCGCCGACCGCACTTATCTCCAATGCATCGCTTTCAACAGCGCCGACATCCAGTCAGGGACGAAACGGCGCTTGGGTGAATTGGAGATATGAAAATGAAAGTCGCAATCCTCGCAGTGGCGCTTCTGGTCTCTGGTGTTTCGGGCGCATTCGCATCGCCCCATTGCAACGGTGATTTCAAGACGTCCGGCACGGCACAGTGTTTCGTGATCCGGTAAAACCGCAAGACATAAGCCTACAAAAGAAGATGCATCTCGGAGGGGGAGCGCTGAACGGCGCGCCCCTTTTCTTCATTCTCGCCGACGTCGGCGCAAAGCGGGCACATCATTAAACACACGTATAGCTGGTCTTTCCAAACGTATGGCCAACGGCGCCAAAGGTTAAATAGCTGAGCTGCCGAGTGGTCTTTTATATCTTGGCAAGAGCCGAGATGGAGATGTGGACTATGTTGACCGCAGGCACCGACATCGTCGCAACCGAGGCGGCACCCGAAACGACGCACGTAATGGCGCACGAGACTGCGAAGTCTGAAAGCATGGTCCCGACGGCAAGGGAAATAATCGCGCCCGCGCCGAGCGCTTTACCGGATCAGGATTCTGCAAACACGGCGGGAAAATCGCATCATTGGCTACCCTTCGGTCCCCGGCACATTCTTATCGCTGTTGTTGCTGCGGCAGTTATCGGCAGCGGCATCTATACCGGCTGGAAATATTGGACCGGGTGGCGCTTTGAAGTCTCGACCGACGACGCATATGTGCAAGCTGACGTCGTCGCCATCGCTCCACAAGTATCCGGCGATATCGCCGCTCTGTACGTCGACGATAATCAGCGCGTCAAAGCCGGCCAGGTCCTCGCAATCATTGATCAGCGCGATTACAAGGCGGCCGTCGATCAGGCGAAAGCCGGCGTCAGACAGGCGGAAGCGGCCATTGCCACCGACCAGGCTCAGATCGGCGAACAGCAAGCCATCGTGAGCGAAGCCGAGGCGACCATCAAGGCCGACGAAGCGACCGAAAAATACGCCCAACAGAACAATCAGCGGTTCGGCACACTCGCAAACGAAGGATACGGTTCCGTTCAAGACGAGCAACAGGCGGCCTCGCAAATCGGCACGGCACAGGCCACGCTTGCGAAAGATAGGGCGGCACTGGAAGCAGCCAAAAAACAGATTGCGACGTTGACTGCCGAACTCAAGCAAGCACGGGCCATGCTTTCGCAGAACAATGCGACGCTTGAACAGGCGGAGATCAACCTAGGCTATACGACGATTACCTCACCGGTAGATGGCATCATCGGCGATCGCACGGTGCGGGTCGGTCAGTATGCCCAACCCGGAACCGAGCTGCTTGCGGTGGTGCCGCTCAAGAAGGCCTACATCATTGCCAACTTCAAGGAAACGGAACTCGCTGATGTCCGCCCCGGGCAGCCGGTCACGATTGCCGTAGACACATTCGACGACAACACCGTACAGGGCTATGTCGGCAGCATCGCTCCGGCGAGCGGCCAGGAATTCGCTCTTCTCCCACCGGACAACGCAACGGGCAACTTCACGAAAATCGTCCAGCGCATCCCGGTGAAGATATACGTCGACCTGAACGATCCGTTTGCCGGCAAGCTGCGTCCCGGCATGTCGGTTATCACGACGATCGACACACGCCACAAAACGCCGTCCGCAAAGCCCACAACGAAGCAAGCGCCATGAGCGATGCTCCCGCCAGCCCAGACAGCGAGCGGGCCTCGCTACGGACATGGATCGCAGTTTCGGGATGCATGTTGGGTGCGCTTATCGCCGTCCTCGATATCCAGATCGTCAATTCGTCCCTGCCTGAAATCGAAGGCGGCATCGGCACCGGAGTCGATAATGGAACCTGGATCTCGACCTCGTATCTGATCGGCGAAATCATCATGATCCCGTTGACGGATTACCTCAGCCGCGTGTTTGGCTTCCGCCGCTTCCTGTTGTCGAACGTCGTGCTGTTCCTCATCTTCTCAGTCGCCTGCGCCTTTGCGGGCAATCTCAGCACCATGATCGTGATGCGCGGCTTCCAGGGCTTCACCGGCGGCGTCATGATCCCGATGGCCTTCACGGCCGTGTTGACAAAGCTCCCCGAAAGCCAGCGCCCCATCGGCTTGGCTGCATTCGCGCTCACCGCCACGTTCGGCCCCGCCATCGGCCCGACCATCGGCGGCATTCTCACCGAACAATACGGCTGGCCCTATATCTTCTTCGTCAATCTTGTTCCCGGCGCGGTGATGCTATCACTGCTTTACCCGACGCTCGATCGTCAACCGATGCAGCTTCGCCTTTTGCGGGAAGGCGATTGGTTCGGCATCGCGACAATGGCAATCGGTCTCGCCTGCCTGCAAACCGTCCTGGATGAAGGCAACAAGGACGATTGGTTTGGCTCGCCATTCATCGTGCATCTTGCGATCATCTCGGCGGTCATGCTGACGATCTTCGTCGTCATTGAACTCACCGTCGAGAAGCCCGCCGTGCAACTTCGCCTGCTCGCTCGACGGAGTTTCGGCCTCGGAACGTTGGCGAATACACTCGTCGGCTTCGCGCTGTTCGGATCAATCTATGTGCTTCCGGCGTATCTCGACGAGGTCCAGGGCTACAACGCCCAACAGATCGGCCTCGTGCTCGCATCGGCCGGACTTCCGCAGCTGCTCATCATTCCATTCGTCCCCTTCCTCTTGCAGCGTTTCGATGCCCGCTTGATCGTTTGCACAGGCCTCAGCATCTTCGCAGTCAGCTGCTTCATGAATACGCATTTGAGCTTCAACGACGCGGGACAACAGTTTTTCTATACCAACATCGTACGCGCCCTCGGCCAGGCGATCCTACTTTCGCCGCTCTCGGTTCTGGCGACGAACAGCGTGGCTCCGAAAGAGTCCGCAGCTGCGTCAGGCTTATTCAACATGCTGCGCAGCCTTGGAGGCGCGATCGGGACGGCGGCTCTCGCGACCATCATCACCAAGCGCGAACAATTTCATTCCAATATCATCGGTCAGTCGGTAACGCCTTACAATCTGACGGATCAATCCTTCCTTACCCGCATGCAGCACTATTTCGAAGCTCACAGCTTGCCGGACTCCGGACGCGCCTACCATCAAGCAGAAATTCTGCTCGGCAACCTTGTCGCCCAGCAGTCGCTGATCATGGCTTTCTCCGACGCGTTCTATGTCATGGCCGTCGTCCTGGTGGTCGCAGCAATTGCCGTCGTCTTCATGAAGGCGACGGAAGGGCACCAACCGGTTCATACAGCGACCGCCAGCCGATAACTTTCGGAATACCGAGAGCGACGTAAGTTTCTGCCGCAAATTTCATCGGCATCAGTTTCGAAAATAACTGCAAGCTTCGCAACAGCCTCGGACGGACCGTGCCGCCGTTTCAGCCCTCCCAAAAAATGTCTACGGACTGATCAAACAAAAAAAGAATCTCGCGCATTCGTATTGCGCTCAAAGCGACAACCCCACATAAATCTCGGCGGGACTTGGGGGAAATGGCATGAGCAAAAGCAAGACTGCATTGATTTCGGGTGTCACCGGTCAGGACGGCGCCTACCTTGTGCGCTTTCTTCTCGATAAGGGCTACGTCGTCCACGGCATTAAGCGACGATCGTCATCATTCAACACCCAACGCGTCGACGAAATCTATCAGGATCCGCATGAGGCGAGCACGTCATTCTTCATGCACTATGGCGACCTGACGGATTCAACCAACATCATCCGCCTCGTCCAGGAAACCCGGCCCGATGAAATCTATAATCTCGCCGCACAAAGCCACGTCCAGGTAAGTTTCGAGACGCCGGAATACACGGCAAACGCCGACGCCATGGGCGTGCTGCGTTTCCTCGAAGCGCTACGCATCCTCAAACTCGAGAATTCGGTCCGTTTCTATCAGGCTTCCACATCCGAGCTTTACGGCAAGGTGCATGAAACGCCGCAGAAGGAAACGACGCCATTTTATCCGCGTTCGCCTTATGGCGTCGCCAAGCTTTATGCCTACTGGATCACCGTCAATTACCGCGAAGCCTACGGCATGCACACCTCGAATGGCATTCTGTTCAACCACGAAAGTCCGCTCCGCGGTGAAACCTTCGTGACCCGCAAGATCACGCGCGCCGTTGTTCGCATCGCCGCAGGTTTGCAGTCAGCACTTTATCTTGGCAATCTGGACGCCAAACGCGATTGGGGCCACGCGAAAGACTACGTCGAAGGCATGTGGATGATGGTCCAAAACGAAAAACCGGGCGACTACGTGCTAGCAACGGGAGAATCCCATTCCGTGCGCGAATTCGTTGGGCTAGCATTTGCCGAAGTCGGCAAGTCCATCGCCTGGAAGGGCCACGGTGTCGATGAGATCGGCTACGATGTCAAAACCGGTGACGAGTTGGTTCGCATTGATCCGCGCTATTTTCGTCCGACAGAAGTCGATCTCTTGCTCGGAGATCCAAGCAAGGCCCGCAACGAACTAGGCTGGCACCACAAGGTCGGCTTCCAGGAGCTCGTTAAAGAAATGGTCGCCGCCGACCTCGCGCTCCTCGAACGCGAAAGCTGGCGCAATAGCCTCAACGAATAGCAAGTGCGAAGACCATGCGAGGAAGCGATGTCTTTTGATCTGACCAACAAGCGCATATTCGTCGCCGGCCACCGCGGCATGGTCGGATCGGCGATCCTCCGTCTGCTACAGAACGAAAACTGCATCGTCCTGACGGTTGGTCGCGACCAGATCGATCTCCGAGATCAAGCGCGCGTCAGAGAGTGGTTCAATCGCGAAAAGCCGGACGCCGTGTTTCTTGCGGCAGCGAAAGTCGGCGGCATTCTCGCAAACGACACCTACCCGGCGGAATTTCTCTACGACAATCTCGCCATCGAAATGAACGTTATCGACGCAGCCTTCCGCAGCGGCGTCGAGAAGCTTTTGTATCTCGGTTCCTCATGCATCTACCCGAAGTTCGCGCCGCAACCGATCCCCGAAAGCGCCCTTCTGACGGGAAGTCTGGAGCCGACGAACGAATGGTACGCCATCGCCAAGATCGCCGGGCTGAAACTCTGCGAAGCCTATCGCCGTCAGTATGGCGCCGATTTCGTCTCGGCGATGCCGACCAATCTTTACGGCCCGGGCGACAACTATGATCCGCTCAAAAGCCATGTCATCCCGGCACTTTTACGCAAAGTACATGACGCGAAGAAGTCCGGCGCCGGAGAAATTACCATCTGGGGCTCGGGCACACCGCGACGCGAATTTCTTCACGTCAATGATGCTGCCCGCGCCGTTGTGCATTTGATGAAAGTCTATTCAGGTTCTGAGCATGTCAATGTCGGCACGGGCGAAGACATCACCATTCTCGACCTAGCGCGCTTGGTATGCGACGTCGTCGGCTTCAACGGCAAGATCGTCACCGATCCGACGAAGCCCGACGGCACGCCGCGCAAGCTGCTCGACGTCTCCAAGCTGAAGGCCACGGGCTGGACGCCGCGCTACGGCCTGCGCGACGGCCTCACCGAAGCCTACAACTGGTTCAAGGATAACGAAGCGACGGCGCGGTTGACGGCCTGATTGCAGCCCGCACCTATTCCGCGGCCGCAGGAACAGCCGTTGGCGTCCGTTTCGCCGCTGCGGCACGCGAACCAAACCAAATTGACAGCGCCGGCAGTACGAGCAGTGTCAGCAGCGTTGCGCTCAACAACCCGCCAATGACGACCGTTGCCAGCGGCCGCTGCACTTCCGCCCCCGTTCCCGTTGCGAGCGCCATCGGCAAAAACCCGAGCGACGCGACAAGCGCCGTCATCACGACAGGCCGCAAACGGGCCAGCGCACCCTGGCGTATTGCTTCCGCCGCCGGCAATCCCGCCGCCATCAGTTGCTTGATGTATGTCAGCATGACGAGCCCGTTGAGAACCGCGACACCCGATAACGCGATAAAGCCGACCGCGGCCGAAACCGAGAACGGCATGTCGCGAAACCAAAGAGCAATGACGCCGCCGGTCAAAGCGAGTGGGACAGCGCTGAATACCAGGATGGCATCGCGTGGTGAGCCAAGGGCGGAATAGAGCAGCAGAAAGATCAGCAGAAAACAGGCTGGCACAACGACGGCGAGACGCTGCTGCGCTGCAGCCATATTTTCAAACTGGCCGCCCCAGGCGATGTAATAGCCCGTCGGCAGCTTCACCTCTTCTGCGACCTTCGTTTGTGCCTCCGCGACGACGGACGCGATATCGCGCCCGCGCACGTTTGCCGTCACGACGATGCGCCGCTTGCCATTCTCGCGTGAGACCTGGTTCGGTCCCTCAGTCACGGCAAAGCTCGCAACTTGTTCCAGCGGAATGGTGGCAATGCGGCCTGCGCTGTTCGGCGGTAACGCAACAGGAATGTGCTTCAGCTTTTCGAGATCCGCGCGCATCGCGTCCGGCAACCGGACGACAACAGGAAACTGCCTATCGCCTTCGAAAATCACCCCGGCAGAGCGCCCGGCCATCGCCGCGCCGATCACCTCTTGCACAGCGAACGCGCTCAATCCGAACCGCGCGATCTCGTTCTTCTTCAGCTTGATCTCAAGGAACGGCAGACCTTGAGCTTGTTCGATACTGACGTCCGTCGCACCCTCCGTGCCGCGTAAAATCCGGGCGATCGCATTTGCGCCCTCCAGCATCTGGCCGAATTCATCGCCGAAAACTTTAACGGCGAGATCACCACGCGCACCGGCTAGCAGCTCGTTGAAGCGCATCTGAATTGGTTGCGAGAACGAAAAGTTATTTCCTAGAAGCTTTTCGAGCTTCTCCTGAATTTTCCCAACGAGCGCTTGCTTGCTGAGCGAAGGATCAGGCCATTCCGATTCCGGCTTCAGAATAATAAATGTATCCGAAACGTTCGGCGGCATCGGATCGGATGCAACCTCGGCAGTGCCCGTCTTGGAATACACAAGCGAAACCTGCGGAAACGAGCTGACGATTTTTTCGACTCTAAGCTGCATATCCTGCGATTGCGTCAGCGACGTACTCGGTATCCGCATCGCATGCATCGAGAGGTTCTTCTCATCAAGCGTCGGGATGAACTCCTGCCCGAGCCGTCCGAACAGCATCAGCGCTCCGGCAAAGAGCGCCACGCCCACCATGATCGGTAGCAAAGGCCTGTTGAGCGTCGCGCGAAGCAGAGGTTCATACACACTCTTGATCGCCCGAACAGGCAAGCTCTCGGCCTCGACAACACGCCCGCTGATTGCAACCGCAATGGCCGCTGGAACGAATGTCAGCGACAGAACGAAAGCCGCGATGAGCGCCATGATAACGGTGACCGCCATCGGCTCGAACATTTTTCCTTCAACGCCGGAAAACGTCAGCAGCGGCACATAAACTAGAATAATGATCGCCTGACCGTAGACGGACGGCTTGATCATCTCCTCCGCCGACTTGGTCACCGTTTCCAAGCGTTCATCGAGACTGAGCACACGCTTCAAAGCGTGCTGTCGCTCAGAAATCTGTCTCAGTGCATTCTCGACGATGATGACAGCACCGTCGACGATCAGACCAAAATCGAGCGCACCGAGGCTCATCAAGTTGGCGCTGATCTTCGCCTGTACCATCCCGGTGAGCGTCAGCAGCATGGCAATGGGTATGACCAGCGCCGCTATAACGGCCGCACGAATATTCCCGAGCAGAACGAACAGAACAACAACGACAAGAAGCGCACCTTCGAGCAGGTTCTTTGCGACCGTCGAAATGGTGGCATCGACCAGCACGGTCCGGTCAAGCACCGGTCGCAACGCAATGCCCGGTGGCAGCGACTTCGAAAGCTCGTCGATCTTTTTACTGACGGCCGACGACACCGTCCGGCTGTTCTCGCCAATCAGCATTAGCGCCGTGCCGACGACGGCCTCCTGCCCGTTAATGCTTGCGCTGCCGGTGCGCAACTCGCGGCCGATCGTGACCTGCGCGACGTCTTTAATCCTCACCGGCGATCCGCCACGCGTCGTCACGACGACGTTGCCGATATCGGGCATGTTTTCGAGCCGTCCGGTGCTGAGAACCGCAAGCCCCTCGCCGCTTTGCTCGAAAATGCCGGCCCCGCGGTTGACGTTATTTTTCTCAAGCGCTTCGACGATGTCACCAAAGGAAAGATTGAGGGCTGTCAGACGCGCGGGATCCGCTTGCACGAGATATTGCTTCTCGTATCCACCGACAACGTCGACGCCAGCGATTCCGGGAACGCTCGCGATCTGCGGTTTGATGATCCAATCCTGGACCGTACGCAGATAGGCGCCACGCTCGATATCGTTGGTCAGACGTTGACCCTCGGGTGTCACATAAGAGCCGTCGCTTTGAGGCCCGACCTCGCCCATCTGTTCGCTTTTGGACGCGAAAGCCACGGTCCACATATAGATCTCACCAAGGCCGGTCGAAATCGGACCAAGGCTCGGCTTAGCATCTGCCGGCAGTCGCTCGTCCACTTCGCGCAAGCGCTCGCTGATTTGCTGGCGCGCGAAATAGATATCGGTGCTTTCGGTAAAAACCGCCGTGACCTGCGAAAAGCCGTTGCGACTAAGCGAGCGCGTGTATTCAAGACCCGGTATCCCCGCAAGCGCCGTCTCGATCGGAAACGTCACCTGCTTTTCGATATCGAACGGCGGCAACGATGGCGCGACGGTATTGATCTGAACCTGATTGTTCGTGATGTCGGGAACGGCGTCGATCAGCAGCCGATTAAGCGACCACACGCCGTAGCTTGCGGCGAGCAGCGTCAGGAGAATGACGAGCCAACGGCGGCGGACCGAAAATTCGAGCACCTGTGCAATCATCGGAACGTCCTCAATGCGAATGCGTAGCTTCGGATTTCCCGCTCTCGGCCTTGAGCAGGAACGTGTTCGTCGCCGCGACCATCTCACCCGGCTCTATCCCGGCGACGATCTCAACAGACGAGCCATCAGTGCCGCCCACTGCCACTTTGCGCGCTTCGAAGCCGTGTTCGGTGCGGACATAAACAATCGTCTCACCCTTGACTGTCTGCAGCGCGGTTTTCGGAAGCTTCAGCCCAACCGGTTTCGTTCCAAAAAGAATGTCGGCGTTGACGAACGAACCCGGCCGCAGCGCCAGATCCCTATTCTCGACCGACGCAATAACGCGCGCCGTCCGCGTCTCCTCATTGATCATCGGGCTCGTAAAGATGATTTTTCCTGATGTCGTCTCAGCCGGTTGGCTGCCGCTGACCAGCACGCTCTGTCCCTCCTTGATATCGGGAAGGTGACTGATCGAAACGGCAAGCTCGATCCACACCACCGAAAGATCGGCAATGGCATAAAGCTCCTTGGCTTCGCCCTCGCGACCGACGGGTGTTCCGAGATCGACAAGCTGCTCGACAATGCGCCCGCCGATCGGCGCGCGAATTTCGTAACGTTGCAGGTTCGTTGCGGATTGGCCGCGCTGCTTTAACGTTTGGATGTCCAATTCGCTGACGCCCAGAGCAGCAAGCTTCTGATGCGCGACGCCTAATCGGACTTTCGCTTCGGTATCGGTAGCCTGCGCCCGCAAATAGCGCTGCTCCGCCGAAATCTGCTTCTCGTAGAGCGTTTTTTCGCGATCGAAGAGCGTCTCTTGCAGGTTCGCGTTGACAAGCGCGTTGATGTATTCGCTCTTCGCATCGGCCACTTCCCGGCTGTCCAGGATGGCGACGACTTCATTCTTCGCGACGACATCGCCAAGGCGCTTCTTCAACTCGGCCACTGTGCCGACAACCTGGGCTGCAACGCGCCCCACGCGATTGCGGTCTGCGATCACCGTTCCCGGCACTGTCAGGCTCCGATCGAGCACACCCGCTCCGGCTTCCGTCAACGCAATGCCTTCGGCATCGATCCGATCCTGCGAGACTTCGAGGCCCTCATGATGCTCGTGACCGGCTTCTTCGCCGTGCGCAGCATCCGATCCGTTTTCCTCGTTTACGGCCTCTCCACCGGCGTCACGTGCATGCCCCTCGTCATGCTGATGTCCGCCTTCCGAATGACCCTTGGTCTCCGCTGGCGCGTGCGCCTTGGCGTCGCTTGAGATGGTGAAAAACCTGGAAAGGCCAGGTGCGAAAGTAGCCGCGCAAAGCACGGCCAGTGCCAGAGCAGCGGCGCACAAGCGCCCGCCACCAGCGATCAGCATTCGCTGCATGTCGAAACAATCCCGTGTTGCGGAGACCGCTTAGGGCGCCGCGTTGCGATTTTGACGGAGGTTCACGCGATCGCGGCGCGCAGAAAGAGACTGCGCAGCCACGTCATCGCGATTGAAAAGCGCTTTAAACGCGCGGCGGCTTGAACAGCGGCCCCGGACCTTCCAACGGCCCATCGAGCGTTTCCCATGCTGTATAGGTGACCGGCGCGATAGCCTCGGTGCGGGTGGGGAGACTCGGTTTCGAAATCAGATGCTGAACGGAAAAACAAAGCACGCAATGCTGCCCTGAGAGCCCCTGAGGAACCTCCGAATCTTGCGATGTTTTTTTCGCGTCGATGCCATGGCCTGCACAATTCTCATGCCCATGCTCGGCAACCGCATGCGACAGACTGAAGGGACCGCTGAGAGCCATCATAAGTAATGCAAGCAACGCACACACGACCGACCGTCCGCTGCGTGTGGCAGCGAGAGACGATTTTGAGGTGTGGTTTGCCGAATGGTGCATCGCGATTAGGTTTATGTCCAAACTCTACTTAGTCAAGACCCTGAACCGCCGACAGCGAACCGTCACATGGACTCTGCCTCCAAATGTTTCGGCCAAACCGAAAGAGTACTGCGCAGTTCGGGATTGATTTTGTTGCAAGCTCACAACATATCGAAAGATATGTCGCGACGGGATTGCCAATGCGACATCTTACAAACACTTTCCAGCGGCAATATGAATTGGAAGATGTTTAAATAGCGCATGCTCACTCGCTTCGTCAGATATCTGATCACATCAGCGGTCCTGCTCGCGACATCCGTCGCAGGCTTGCCGCTGGTTCTGTGTGTGAGCAGCACCCATAGCGTTGCGGTCGAGATCGAGCGTCTTCACCACGACACGCAATCCGGATCGAACGATCACTTCATTCTCTTCTCGAATTCCCACGCGCAAGCCGAATCCGAGCCCTGCACAGATTACCGGCTTCAGCATGCATCGTTTTTCAAACAACCGCATCAGTCCAAGCCGTCTGACCGGAATGGCGCGAATTTAGGTGGTTACGCACCGGCTCTTCTACCCACGTCCGGCGAGCTGCTTGCCGCGCGCTTTCACTGCGCCATCTCACACGCAACGTTTGATGATCCGCTCCATCTGCGGTCCACGCTTAGCGACCGCCGCACGATTGTTCTCCAGATTTAGAGCGCGGCCCCCAGTGCATTGATTGCGCTCCGCGCCGCTGGCGCGGGCAAATCCATCTTGCTTTATTGGAGAAAAACTCATGCCAATTTTTGTTGGCAGGGAGAGGTCGTGTTCTGCTGCCTTGGCTCGCCAAGCGTCCAAGATCGCAACGACGATCCCAGCCATATCGCCGACGACACTCCTGACTGCGGCGCTGAGCACAGCAATTGCACTCACTGCAACCGCTTTCAGCTCACACATCGCGCTCGGCGCAACGCCTGATGACGCACCGGCGTCGACAGCAGCTATCGAAACGCAACGCGCACAACACCTCGCTGACAAGGCAAACCGTGCCTACGGCAGTGGCGAATACAAAACTGCAGTGGAGCTCTATTCCGTGCTTCTTCAGCTCCAACCGAACGACGCGCGCGTCTTCTATAATCGGGCGAACAGCTATTCCAAGCTGGATGAGTTCGATAGGGCGCTCGCTGACTATACCGCTGCCATCGCCCGCGCGCCGGATTTCGCAGCCGCTCTAGTTAATCGCGGAAGCCTTCATTTTCGAGCCAAGCGCTTCGACGAAGCACTTTCGGATTACGACACCGCGGCCAAGATACGACCCGACGATCGCTTCATCGCCTACAATCGCGGCTTGATCCTGGCGCAGCAAGGGCGGTTGGAAGAAGCGAACAAAGCCTTCGACCGCGTGCTTGAGGTATCATCGACCTATGCACCCGCCTACGCCGAGAAAGGCTTTCTCTCTCTGCAACAAGGTGACAGCGACAAAGCCAGAACCCAATTCGAGACCACGCTTAAATACCAGCCCGCAAACGCACGCGCCGAAGCTGGACTAAAGAGGCTCGATGATAATACAGCCGCCGCCGATCGTCTCTCGAGAGAAGTTGTACACGCCAAACTGATCGCGGACCTCATTCGGGACATCGACGAGACATGCTTCACCAACGGCGAGGACACCCGTGCTCTAGGCCGCGCTGTTGAAGCCACGCCTTGGCGGGGCCAACCGACAATGACATCGGCTGGACTGAAAACCTGGACCGGCAAGACAAGCTTTGGCAAAGCACGTCTTGTCCTTGCACAATCTGTCCAGCAACCGGGACGGACTGTCTGTTCCATTACGATCGAAGGCATCACGCCTCATCTGTTCAAGGATTTTAGAGCGGCTTTTAACGAACACACCGAGACGGCGGCGACCAAAACAGCCACCGTGGAGACCGCTGACGGAGCCGGTTCAGAACATCTCGAATATTGGACGCCGCATCACCACGGCTGTGACGTCCACACCGTCATCCTGAATTCCACTAAAGACAATCGCCTCACGGTGCGCATGACGCATGGAAATAAGCGTCCCGCCGAAATGTGAACCCATTCGAAAGGATCTTTGACAATGACACTGAACCACAAACAAAACCGCTCGCTCGCCGCTTGCGCGGCATTCGCATTCATCTTTGCAGGTACGGTATCGGCGGCGGCGAACTCATACGCTCCGGCATTTTTTGTCGGCGACAAGGCAGCGACTCTCAACCCTGTCGATGCGCGCGACTACCGCCATTGCCATCATATGGCGAGACGTGCCTATTGCCATGTCTCCGATAATCTGCCGCGCAATTGGCCGCCGCATTCGGATCGCTCTCCATCCGCGCGGGACCAGCGCTCGCCCTCCGAGGCAAGCAAAAGCCGGCTGCAAACGACGATCCCGTATCCGCGCTAATCGCTGCAGCACCGCCTTGACGGCAACTCGTCTTTTCTTGGCGCCCTTGCATCTCAATTTTTACATCGATTGAGACAACTCAAAAAGAAAAAGGCCCCGGACTTCGGGTAAAAGCCGGGGCCAAAGTTGAGGTCTGTAACGCTGGGACTATTAAGCAAACCGGCATGGTATTAAACACCCGGCAAGCCCCTCCGTAGTTCTACGTCGTCAGAACGAAAGCCGTGTCGTGACGATCCAGTTGCTATCGTAAGTCGGCGTGAGAACCGGGGATGTCGTCTTCGGCGAAACCGCAAACTGATAGCCTGCGCCGACGATCAGATTGCTGTCGTCACACAGTTTGAAACGACCAAGAATGAGACCGGGCGTCAAAAAGACTTGGTCTTTGCCGCTTCGCTCGCCGTCGGCCCAATGCGTATAGTTGACTTCGAATTCGGGCCAGAAATATTTCGCAAGATGATATTGAAACGCGACGTTGGTAACGACGGACGTCCCGATTTCACTTTCGCGTTCCAACGGAATGGGAACGCTGACCGTCGCCTGAATATCGAAATCGCCCCAGCCTTTGCCCGCCGCCAACGTCGGCGTCACGACCCACGCATCGTTCGTAAAAGGATCGTCGCCGGTCGGAGCCTGCACGCCGAAAAACGCCGACACGATGTAATCGCCATTTTCTTTGTTGGCGCTGATAAGCCGCTGCTTGATGGTGACAGCGGGCCAGTCCCCCCAACCGGACGCCTGTTTGGCATGCGTCCGCTCTTCATAGGGTGGCAGGTTGATCAGTACTTCATTGGTCATCGTCGGAATGAATTCGAAGCCCTTGCCGCCGTCGTAGACATTCTGATGCGCCCCATTTCCCATCTGCTCAAAAAACTGGTCGGACCGAAACTCTTGTTCTAACCGCGGCGTCACGGTCGCGAGCGGTGTCATCCAATCCGGCTGTGAGGCTTTTGCGGCGTGCGCAATTTCCTGCCAACGCTGAAAGAAGTCCTGGATGGCGTCCCCTGCGTCCTCATCGGACGACGTCGCGCCGAGATAGCTGGGTGACGGAATATTCAAATCGTGAAGAGATGAACTGCCGTTCGCCGATGTTTGCAGCAAATCGCCTGCAGTAGCCGGAGCGACGCCGACTCCCATGAACACGAGCGTCGTCCCAAGCGCTTTAGCTATCCCCATTGCAGTCCCCCAGAGGCATATATCCTCAAAGCTATATCGCGAGAGTCTCACAACCGTCGCGCCGGGAACATCACATCGGTAATAGCTGGTCCGTATTCATACGGATCTAGGAAAGCCGGATGCAGGTGGGCAGGAGACCATTCGTGGGGATTATTCCGGGGCTGTTCGAGAACCAATAGCGGCATCCTCTATCGCCGCTGCGCTGTCCCGATTGCCAACACGTCGGAGACCGAACGCCATGCTCTTCTCGCGCACATCAATCAACATGTTCGCCCTCGCGATAGCCGTCTCGTCGCTATCGGCAGCGTCATCTGCATGGGCGGCGGGCGGCGACCAATGTGCCGATGCGGCGACGCCTGCACTGCACATCTTTGCATGCACCGCGACCATCGAAGGTAACGCATTGGACTCTCAGAAAGTCGAGATTGCGTATGTCAATCGCGGTCTCGCCTATTTTGCCACGAAGGACTTTCCGAAGGCCGTTGCCGACTTCGATCAGGCCGTCGCGTTAGCTCCGCGAGATGTCGGCGCTTATGAAGCGCGTGCCATCGTCTTCGCCTCGGAGCGCGACTACACACATGCAATTGCAGATGACCGCAAAGCTATCGATATCGATCCGCTAAGCACGCGGGCGTACAACAACCTAGCGAACGCATATAAGGCTGAGGGGCATCTGCAGGACGCGCTAGCAAGCTATGATCGCGCCATTGAGCTGTCCCCAAATGAACCGACCCTTTATTTCAATCGGGGAAATACACTACGCGCGCTCGGTCGCGCGAAGGATGCAATCCACGATTACGATTATGCCATCACACTTAACGGCAAGTTTTTGAACGCCTACATCGCCCGCGGAAATACGCGCGCCGCCGGCCACGACTTGAAAAATGCCGAGGCTGACTTCGATCGCGTTCTCACCATCGATCCGATGAACAATGCAGCGATTACCAATAAGCTCGCGATTGAGAAATTGCGCGAAAGTCAGTCTCGCGCACCGCTTGGTCAATCAATCGCGACAACGACCAAATAAAAACAGGGACGCAAACCTCCCGCAGGCGCATCCACGGCGCCTGCAGGATTTATCGCTGCATTTTTCAGTGATCGTGCAAGTGATCGAACGCGGCAAGAACAGCGGGCCTTGCACGCGGCGCAGGAAGATCCTGCTCGAACATTTCCCAGCCGCCGCCTAGAGCTTTGTAGAGCGCAATGAACGCCGTGGCCGCGTCGGCCTTCGCCTGGACATACTGCAGCTGAAGTTCGTCATCCTGCCGCTCGGCATCCAGCACATTGAGCGAGTCCGTTACGCCGCGATCATAACGCTCTGTTGCGAGATCGACCGCGCCCTTGCTCTCCTTGACAGCGATGCCCAGAGACCTGAGAGTGGCCATCGCCGCGCGATAACGCGACAGCGCAACGTTCGCTTCTTCGACGCTCGAAATAACGACGCGCTTATATGTGAGGAACTGCGAATCCGCCTGCAGCTGCTGAATGTGCACGAGCGAATCGAGCGTCCCGAAGTCGAGCAGCGGCCAATAGACCGAAGGTCCCACCGAATAGATACTCTTGGTGACCACAGGCACAACACCGATACCCTGTCCCTGTAAGCCGCCACCCGCCGTAATCTCGACGCGCGGAAAGAGATCCGCGACAGCAACGCCAATCCTCGCCGTCTCGACCGCAAGCTGGCGTTCCGCCGCGCGAACGTCCGGGCGACGGCGGATCACGCTCGCCGGCAATCCCGTTTTCAAACGGCTCGGCGTTGTGGGAATCTGCCGGTAAGCACTGAGCTCCTGGCAAACACCGCCGGAATAGGTTCCAAGCAGAACCGCAATGCGTGCGCACCCAGCATATTCTTCGCTCGCAAGCGGTGCGAGTTCCGCCTTGAGCGTCGCAAGCTGGCGCGATGCGAGCTTGACGTCGAGTTCGTTCGTCAGGCCCCGATCGAAACGCGTCTTCATCAGATCGAAGATCTTCTGCGCCCGCGCGACGTTCTCTTTCGATGCTTTTATCTTGGCTTGAATGCCACGCGTCTCGACGTAAGCTCTCGCGACTTCCGCAACGACTGAGACTAGAACCGCACGCCTCTGTTCGATGGCAACATCCGTCGAATATTGGGCTGCTTCGTATGCGCGCCTGTTCTTGCCGAAGAGATCCAGCTCCCATGCGGCGTCAAAGCCAGCGACGTGTGTAATCTCTTCGAGCCCGTTGGTGTTCGTCCCGGCGTTCAACGGACCAGCGACGCGTCCCTTCGTCGAATTTGTACCGGTACCTCGGCCTGCCGCGGCATTCGCTTCTACGATCGGCAGCGCCAATCCACGAACCGCGACCTCATTGGCGCGGGCTGCGCGGATGTGATTGGCAGCAACTTCGATATCCGGATTCGCGACGACAGCCTGCTGGATCAGCGTTTCAAGTTGCGGATCCCGAAGCAACGACCACCACCTGGCGATCGCGGGCGACTGCGATTGCGCCACCGACACAGCACCGCCCGAGCTGCCGCCGAGGCTACCGGTCGTAAACATCGCCGGCGTGCCGATATGCGGCATCAGATAGTCCGGCCCGACTGCACAACCCGTAAGCCCCCCGGCTAGGATTGGCAGGAGAAATTTCAGTCCCCCCCGTCTCATCATCAGCTTTGGGCCTTCCCGGAGCCGTTGACCTCGACTTTGTCGCCGTCGGAAATCTGGTTGTTGATATTGAGCGCCACGTGATCTCCGACCTTTATGCCTGATGCCAGTTCAACGCTGTCGCCATCGTCAGTCGCGATGGAAACATTCTTAAACGCAACCCGGCCGTCTTCGATCACCGCGACCTGAGCGCCCTTGCCCCGGAACAAAATCGCGGCAGCCGGCACAACAACGCTCTTCGACTGCGCGACCTGAAATTCGGCGCGGACGTACATGCCCGGTGAAAGCGCATAAGCCTTGTTTGGCAGAACGACCTCCACCAGCATCGTGCGCGCATGCGGGTCGACCGATCCGGTCGTGCGCACGATCTTGCCCTCATAAACGCGGCCGGAGCCGTCTGCGGTCATAACCTTCACGGGAGAGCCGATCGTAAGCCGCTCAGCCACGCCCTGAGGAACGCGCGAGAAAATACGGATTTGATCGGTTTGCTGAATAACGAAAAGCGGTGATGTATTAGCGGAGCTGCCCGCCGTCACCAGATCGCCGGGATCGATGCGGCGATCCGTGATAATACCGTCGAACGGCGCGGTCACATTTTTGAATTGCGTGAGCGTCATCAACCCATCAACCTTGGCCTGATCGACCGCCACCTGCGCAATCGCGGCATTGAGCTTCGCAAGACTGCTGTCGTTAGCGGCTTTCTTTTCTTCTCGCTCTTGATCAGAAACGACGCCCTTTGGCGAATCACGCCAGCGATCGTAACTGCTTTTCGCAAAATCGGCATCCGCTTGCCGGACCTTGGCCTCAGCTTTTGCCGCTTCCAGTTCCGCGCGCGCCGCTACCAACTGCGAATCTAGGTCAGGTGTGTCGATCGTGGCGAGCAATTGCCCCTTCTTCACCTTGTCCCCAATATCGACCTTCCAGTCTGCCAGGTAACCGTTCACGCGCGAATACAGTATCGTCCGATACCAGGACGCAGTATCGCCCGGGAGAATAAGGGATTTGAATGCTGGTCCCGACTGGGCGACAGCAACGTCGACCAGCGGAAGCATCGCGACGTTCTTTTGCGTTTCCTGCGCTAGGTTCTCAGCTTCCTGAGCCTTAATTCGGCTAACCTCGACAAAGCCGGCAGTCAATCCGAGCCCGACAACGATCGCGATCATCGTCATCCAGCGCCCTGTTGATTTCGGATAATCTTCTTTCGCGACGTCGCCGAGCCCTTCCTTCGCCGGAAAGTCCGAAGGCGCAAGTGGATCAGCCTCGCAAGGCTCCGTCTGCAGGGCGTTCACGTCAGTCTCGCTCTTCTTAAGCGTGCGCAAGGGGCATCCTCCCGTCTGCGGTTTTTCGAGAAGTGTCACGGCGCAAAAGCCGATACATCGTCGGGACAACAATGAGTGTCGCGACCGTTGCTAGCAAAAGGCCGCCGATGACCGCGCGAGCCAAAGGCGCGTTCTGCTCTCCGCCTTCGCCCACGCCCAGAGCCATCGGGATCATACCGAGGATCATCGCGCCCGCAGTCATCAAAACTGGCCGAAGTCGCGTGTAGCCCGCTTCGATTGCCGCATGCATCGGATCAATCCCAAGCGCGACCTGCTGATTAGCAAATGTCAGAACAAGAATGCCGTTTGCGGTCGTCAAACCGATACACATCAGGCTGCCCATCAGTGCCGGAACGCTGATGTGCGTTCCGGTGAGGAAGAGCATCCAGACGATGCCGGCGAGAGCAAAAGGTACCGCCAGCAAAATGATGATCGGATCGAGCCAGCTTTGAAAATTGATGACCAGCAGCAGAAACACCAGGACGACGGCGAGGCCCATGCCGCCGAACAATCCTGCAAAGCTCTGACGCATTGTTTCAATCTGTCCGCTAAGCTTCACCTTGATGCCGCTCGTCACCGGCGGGCGATCTTTCGCAAGCACCTTGTCGATCGCATCGGCTGCCGATGCGAGATCCCGGCCTTGAACGTCGGCGTCGACGTCGAACACCGGCGCAATATTCAACTGCGACACCACCATCGGCACTTTCGTTCGGCCGAACTTGGCGACATTCATCAAAAGCTGGGAATGTTTGCCGTTCGGCGCCGTAACGGGAAGCGTCCACAAATCCTTCGTTGATTTGACGCGATATGTCGGCGTTTGCACGACCAGCGGATAGCTGACGTTATTATGCGGATTGAGCCAGAAATTCGGAGAGACCTGCGCGCTGGAATTGAGCGTGACAAGCACGTCGTTTGCCAGACCATGCTGATCGAGATCGAGATCCCTCGCCTTTGTGCGATCGACGTCCACTTTGATGGCAGGCGCATCGGGCACCTGGAAGACATGCGAATCGACGATGCCCGGCACCGACTTTAAATCGTGCGCAATCTTGGATGCGAGCGCATACGCCTTATCCGCGTTCCGGCTGGAAATACGAACGTCGATCGGTGCAGGCTGCCCGAAATTCAAGACCTGATTGACGATATCAGCCGGCTGGAAAAAGAACTGAAGCTCAGGGAACATCCGCGGCAACTTACGGCGAAGTTCTGCAATATGAGCAGGTGTCGAAGTATGCTTCTCCTTCAGCGACACGAGAATTTCGCCATCCATCGGACCGACGGTAGCCGTATCGCTAAGGGCGATATTGATGCCGCTGTACGGCAGGCCGATGTTGTCGAGAATGACATCGATCTGATCGTTGCCGACGATCTTGCGGATAGCCTGCTCGACTTCGCTGAAGTCCTTCTGCGTATCCTCGATGCGCGTCCCAGGCGGTGCGCGAACATGCAGCCGCATCTGTCCGGCATCGATCTGCGGGAAGAAATCCATTCCGAGGTTCATTAACGGCAGAACGGTCGCGCCGAGCAGAACCGCGAAGAAAACTATCGTTGGAATAGGATGGTTCACGGACCACGACACAGCGTTGCGATACCTCTCGCGGAAAGCGCCGAAGCCGGTTTCGAAACCGCGATGAATTATGCTGAACGGATTGAAGCGCGACGGCTTGTGCTCTTCGCCGTGTCCTCCGCCATGCTTTCCGACCTGCGACCGCATCAAATACATGAAGAGCACGGGTACGAGCGTGAACGACAGCAACAAGCTCGCAAACAACGACAGGATCACCGACAGCGAGAGTGGCGAGAACAGATACTTGGCGGTGCCGGTCAGAAGAAAAACCGGCACGAAGACGACGCTGATCGACAGAGTTGAAAGGAGTGTCGGAATGCCGACTTCCGAGGTGCCATTGAGAATTGCCTCTTCGATCTCCTCGCCCAGTCCAACGTGACGCTCGATGTTCTCGATCACCACCGTCGCGTTGTCGACGAGAATGCCCACCGCCAGCGCGAAACCGCCGAGCGTCATGGTATTGAGCGTCTGTCCGGCGAGGCAGAGCATCAACAGCGCAGTGATGATGGACAGCGGGATCGATGCCAGAATGATGATGGTCAGCCGCCAGTTGCCGAGGAATAGCAGAATCATCAACGCTGTCAGTCCGGCTGCCATCAAGCCGCCCATCACGACGCTATTCAACGCCGCTTTGACGAAAATTGACTGATCGAAGATCGCCTTGATTGTCACGCCCTTCGGCATCATCCGCTGCAGGCCAGGCAATGCCGCTTTGACGCCGTTGATAACGTCCAGCGTTGATGTTCCACCCGTCTTTCGCACGAGCATCAGCGCACCCGGCGCGCCGTTCTGGCTGACCGAATTGGTCTGCACCTGATGTCCGTCATGCACGTGCGCGACGTCACGGACGAAGATCGTCTTTCCGTCGATCTGCTTCAGCGGAAAATTCTCGATCGTCGCGATGGCGTTGGGCGTGTTGTTCATCGCGACCGGATAGTCATTCTGGCCGACTTTCACATCGCCCGACGGAACGATGATGTTCTGCTTCGCCAGCGCATCGGAAACTTCCGCCGGCGTCAGCCCGCGCGCCTGCAGCGCATGCGGATCGAGATCGACCATGATGACGCGGATTTTGCCGCCATAGGGATAGGGAACCTGTGCGCCATGCACGACCGCAAGATTGGGTCTGAGCACCTGCTGACCGAGATCGGTCAGGCGCGAGTCGGGCAGGTATTTACTCGCGAGGCTGAGCTGAATAACCGAAACGTCCGTAGCACTATAACGGACGATGAGCGGCGGCGTGATATTGCGCGGCATGCTCTTGAGCACAGTCTGCGCGCAACTCGACAGCTGCGTAATGGCGCGGCTGACGTCGGCCCCCTCATGCAGATAGACCTTGATGACGCCGACGCCGGTATAGCTGTTGGCCTCGATCCGATCGATATCATCAACGAGCGACGCCATCTGCCGCTCGTGCTTGATGAGAATGCGGTCCTGCATTTCTTCCGCACTCATTCCGCTGTACGTCCACACGACGCTGACGACTGGAATGTTGATTTCCGGAAAAATGTCCGTCGGCATGCGCGACACCGCGCCGAACCCGAGCAGGCAAATAAGAATGATGATCGCCGCCACCGAATGCGGATGAGTTAAAGAAAATTTTGGCAGCGACATGCGTTCTATGTTCCTAGGCGGCTCATTCCGCCGTTACAGACCTTCTGCAGCCGACCGCCCCGAGCGTTGCGTTCGATGCTCGAAGTTTCTGCGGCTAATTTCGTCCGACCCGACGCTCTCTCGCTCGCACACAATCCAAGCTTCGTCGCCGTTCGATCGGTGGAAGTCTTCCCGTGTGCTGGACCTCGCCGATTGCAGAGACGCGCACTCGATTACAATCATGTCATGTTGCGACGCGCCGCACGAAATGCGCCGCGACAGCAACCTATATTCGAGCCATTATCACCGAGGGAAATTCCGGCCGTCCGCTTGCGTGGCGCACCGTCCGTGACTAAGCCTCCGTTCCCGTACGGAGTGGCGGGACGCTAGGCAGCGTAGGAAAAGAACGATGTCGCAAGTAGTGGTGACAGAAAGAACGCATGCGAATCGTATGGCTCGAATGCAAGCTGCCCCGATTTGGCTGATTGGCCCCGCCTACATCATTGCCTACGTCGTACTGGAATGGCTGAGCATCATCTCATCCACCCGGTCATTCGATATCGTGCCGTGGAGCCCTGAAATCGGCCTGACCTTCGCCGCGTTCCTTATGTTCGGAAGGCGATTCTGGCCTTACCTCTTACTTGCCGTTGCAGCCTCAGACATAATTCTGCGCCGCGATCTCCCGCTTCTTGCGCAACTTCTCTCACCGATCATCGTAGGCGGGGGATACGCGGTCGCGCTGAACTGGGTCCAGCATTCGCGATGGCAATTCGACATCCGACTCGGAACGCTGCGCGACGTTTTGCTCCTCGAGGCGACCGCGATTATCAGTTCTGCCCTCGTGGCCACCGCATCGGTAATGCTCCTTTACGCCTCAGGAGTTCTTACGGCTTCCGGAATTCCTTACAATATTTTTAGGTACGCCGTTAGCGACCTGATCGGTGTCTCGATCATCACACCCTTCATTCTTATCGTCGCAGGCACCGGCGGAATTCCGAAGCCGAATTTCGAAGCCTGCATCCAAGGATTGGCGATCGTCGCCGCGCTCGTCTTTGCATTCGGCTTCAGCAGCCTTCCCCATTTTCGGCTCTTCAACGTGATGTTCTTCCCCATCATCTGGATTGCGCTGCGCCATGGCCTGAAAGGCGCAACCTACGCCCTTGTGGTGACAGAGGTCGGGTTGATCATTGCGCTTCTGATTTCAGGACCGCAGGTTGCGGGCGTGACAACGTACCAGTCGCTGATGCTTGTGCTGGCCTTTACCGGACTGGCCATCGGCGGTCTCGTGACCGACCGTCGCCGCTTCGAACAGGACTTGCGCCTCAACCAGGATTCGGTCTCGCAGATCTTCCGCCTGGGCAGCGCCGGCGAAGTCACGACTGCCATCGCGCATGAAATCAACCAGCCTTTGACCGCCATCTCGAACTATACTCAGCTGGTGCAGGAATATCTCGTGAAGGGCGAAGGCGATCGGAAGATCGCTATCGAAGCCGCCTCGAAAGTCGCAAGCCAGGTGGATCGCACCGCAGCCGTCGTCCGCAACCTTCGCGATTTCATCAGATTGGGACGCAGGCAGATCGGCGAGCAATCTCCGCATCTTTTAATTCGAGAGGCGCTTGATCTCTTAGAACCCAACCTTCAACGGACCGGCGCCTCGGTAAAGGTCACCGTTGCACGCGATATCCGCAACGCCGCCGTTGATCGGCTGCAGATCGAGCAGGTCCTTATGAATATCATTTCCAATGCCATCGACGCGATGAGCGAAAATGATCCCTCGAAGGATCGACTGATTAGCATCAGCGCCAACAACATCGACGGCAACCGCATTGAAATCGAGGTTCGTGACAGCGGCCCCGGCTTTCCCCCGGGTTTCAATCTGAAAAAATCCGGAATTCGTTCGTCCAGCAAGAAAGACGGCCTCGGAGTTGGCCTTTCGCTCAGCCAAACGATTGTCGAAGGACACGGAGGCGAGCTCATCCTCGAAAACGAAGGCAAAGGTGCCCTCGTTCGCATTCGATTAAATTCATTCCCAAGGGGTACTGTATCATGACACTCGCATCAGCAGTCGCGATTATCGATGACGACGAACCCGTCCGAGATTCTTTGTCTCTGATGCTCAGCAATCACGGCTTCGGCGTATGCTCGTTCGCATCGGCCGAACAGTTTCTCTCTGCCTTGCAAGCGAATGAGATTCCTTCATGCGTCGTCTGCGACATCCGCATGCCCGGAATGTCCGGCCTGGAACTTCAGAAAGAACTCGCAAAAAAATGGCCCATGATTCCGCTAGTGCTCATTACCGGACACGGCGACGTCGCGATGGCGGTCGCAGCGCTAAAAGCGGGTGCCCGCGACTTCATTGAAAAGCCCTTCTCACCCGACCGCCTGATCGCAAGCATTTCGTCGGCAATTAATGAGACCGAAAATCAGCGCAACCACGACCAGGAGGCCGTCAAGCTCGCGACCCGTGTCAACGAGCTCTCGGACCGTCAACGGCAAGTGATGGATCTTGCCGTCAAGGGCCTTTCGAACAAGGAAATCGCTCTGACACTAAAAATCAGCCCACGTACCGTCGAAACATATCGCGCCTGGGTGATGGAAAAGACGGGCGCTCGCAACATCGCCGATCTCGTGCGGATTGCCGTACGCTTCGAAGAGATGTTGCTTCCGATGCGAGCAGAAAAAAATCGGCATCAGGGCAACACCGAAAGCGCCTGATCCTTACGACGCAACCGAATGCTTCAGCATGACCGGCGCCGTTTGCAACTGCAAACAACGCCGGTGATGCCCTCCGAGACAGGATCAGTCGTTGTAGCTGGAGCAATAGGTATCGGTCTCGATTTGACCGTTGTGCCACCGGCAGAACTCCTCCGGCGTCTCGTCGCGTGAACTCACCGTATGATGGGTGATATGCGTGTGCTCAGCTCTTGCGACATGCTCAGCTTCCGCTCGTTGGCAATATCGCGTTGCGATCCAACTGCCATTTATGAATTGAAAATCGCCGTCGCACCGGGCATGAGCGCTGGCAGCCGTGGCGAAACCAAGAGCAAGCAAAGAAACAGAGACTGCGAGTGAAAATTTATGCATTGCGAACACTCCATCCGGGAGTTTGAAAGTTCGGTGCTCGCAAGCCGCAAATGCATGAGCGCGAACGTAGCCACCGGCGCAATTCGATTGCGTGCAGACAAATTTAGTTTGATCGCCGATGGAGCGTTATTCCGCTCGATGCCGTCCGACAGATGACGAACGCAGACGTACATCCGCGTAAATACTGACGGCGTGTGTTCTCCGAAACATGCACGAGCAGCTGCATGTTTTCGCGCTTGGGAAGTTGACGTGTGTCTCAGCCCCTCAAAAAAGAGGCGCTGCCGAAGCAGCGCCTGGAGTGTAGAGACGGTGAGTGTCTTTACTGGAAGGGATAGTAGCGGAACGATCCGAGCACGATCATGTCATCGGTCGTCGGCGCGCCGCCATCTGTGCTATCGAAAGCCTCACGCTTGATGTACTCGGCCTGCGCACCAACAGCGGCACGCCCGAACGAGCCCTTATAGATATCCTGCCAGACGCCGCCCGTGACTTCCCAGAGGCGTTTAGTTTGCGCTTGGCACGTTCCCCCTTCGATATCGCAACCTGAGTTGTTGACGGTATCGAGGCCATAGCCGACGTCGCCATCGACCTTCTTGAAGTTCTGCTCGAGGCCGCCATAGGCATACATGGTGTCGCCCTTGAACGGATGCGCAACCAGACCCGTCAGCAATTGCACCGCAGGAATTGCGACGAAGTCTCCATCACTGTTGAAGGTGACGTCCGGCTGTTGCCCCGCGCCATAGCGGCCGATGCCGTTGCCGGCCATGAAGCTCGCCTGCAGTTCCAGCGCCTTCGGAATGATCGGCAGCGATGCTGAGGCGCCGCCACCGCCTGCAAGGATCGTGTTGTTGCTATGGTTCACGCGATCCGTAAACCCACGAACGATACCCTTGATTTCATAGTGCCCCCAGCCGGGATCGAACGCCAACTTACCGACAACGTCAGGCATGATGTCGTTGCTGTAGTTCGCCGTGCTGTTAAGCAGCGATCCGCCCGGATGGTTTGCATCGACGCCCGAAGGAGGCGAACCGGCGATTTGCGTCGACGGGCTTTCGATAGAAACGCCGGCCGCAAGCCACGGAGCAATATCCTTCACCACGCGGAACTGCGGATTTCGTGTCCAATTGAAGCCGACGACGTACTGCGCATCGATCGTCAGCGGGATGTCTTCGTTGCGCGCTTGAATTCCCTTCGTATTCGTCGTCAGCAGGCTCCACGTCTGACCAGCGAGAACGTGCCAGCCCGTCAGGTCGTTATCGTAGGCACCGTAGAAATGGCGAATGCGCGGCGTATAGCTGTTGCTCTCGTTGGAATTGGACGTCGTACCGGCAGCCAGGAAGTCCGACTCAACATACATCGACAGATGCGTGTATTGGTCGAGATCACCCGTGGCCAACGCCGAAATACGGCTTTGACGGGCGCTGAAGCGGGTCTCATGCTCATGCGCCAACGGACTATTGCCGAATGGAATTCCACCGAACGAGCTACCGACGTCCGCCGTTTCGTTGCGAGAGCGCCAGAACGTTGCGAATTCGCTGAAGCCCCCGAACTTCAATTTGATCGCACCGAGACGAATAGTGCCGTTCGGCATGACCGTCACGACTTGCTCGTCATCGGGAACGTTCGGAATTGAAAGATCCGCGGCGAAGGCACCAGTCGATGCACAAGCCGCAGTACCAAACATAGTGCAAAGAGCCAATTGCGCTCTGCCGATGCGGTAGCTCATAAGTTGAATTCTCCCCTGAAGAAACCCCCTCACCGCGCTCAGCAGCGCGGCCCCGGTTGTCGAAGCGAGCAAGACAGCAGTGTGCTGACGTGCATCCTTGTTCGATTGCCCGGTACGAGCAGGTCATCAGTGGGCGTTAACAGGCGTGTAACGATAAGACCCCGGTTGGACACCTCCGTAGAAACACTGAGGACGCCAGCGCTCGTTCAACGGCGACTGTCGGCTCGTCAAAAAATCGATTGTGGATCGGCACGCCGCGCGCTCTCCGCCTCATGCTGCGATACGCGTGAGGCACTCAGCACCCGATGCATAGAAGGCAACGATGCATGAAGATAACAATGGACGGATGCTTCCGACAGCCGGTGCGTTGGGCCCAGCGCACCCATGCCCGAACAAAGAATTTGTTGCAGGCTTGGAAATGAGCCGCACGAAAACTTGACGCTCTTTATTCATCAGGTCGGCGTCTGTCCCAACGCCAACAGAAAGCGCTATCCCGTCGGACTGATCGCACGAGCGATCATCATCTCATTCCTATCCGACCGACGCCAATCAAGCGGCTGACTAAGAAGCGCAAGGCCCAAATCCGCCGCCGTCCTGCACTTGCGAAATTCGCATCCCGATAACTTCGCAAACGCCCAATGAACGCTCGCTGACGCCCGCTCAATAAAACATCTTGCTCAAATACCGGGCACGTCATTGCAGCGCACGCAGCGTAACATTTTGATTTTGGCTAAAGTTGCTTGGTGCTCTGCGGCACGAACATGCGCATCGCAGCATCGAATATTTGTTTCTTATCACGAAAAAATATTGACGAAACGCCGCCCCCCTGCGCCACTTATGTCGCAGGGAGCAACGCTCAAATCGCAACGTTTGGGAGAGCGCGCCAACGGCCTTGCACCCGAGCAGCACTGTGAGGCGAAGGGAGAAAAAATGCAAAAAACGAATTCAGACCCTCGTATCACCGGGAAGTTCTCCGGCGATCGCATGTGGTCTCTGTCCGCGATTATCGTGCTCTGGCTTCTCTACGCATTCGTCTTTTACGAGATCAAAGATTACGCGGGCTCATCGGAAGTTGTCGGCGCGCTCCTCGTCGCGGGGGCGTTGGTCATCCTTTTCAATACCGCAGCCATCCTCGCGATGCTCTTCCACCTGAGCGAAGAGCGCGACGAGATCTACGGTCTCGACCTGCACTACCTCGACCTCAAGAAAAAATAACAAATTCGAATTGATAGGTGGAAACGTGGCCAACTCACACTACGAGCCTCCGAAGCAATCTGCCTTCGGCCAGCTCGTCGACAGTCTGTTTCTTCTCGTGCTCGTTCTCGCGGCATTGTTCACGCCGCTCTATCTGAAACTTGCCGGCGGCGGAAAGATTGATCTCCCCGTTGCCGACAAATCGACATGGGCCGGACTCGGCCAGAATGCCGTGCAACAGGCTCAATGGGAAAAGTTGGGCTTCACGCCTGACACAGCAGCCTCGCTCATCACATCGCGCTTCGACTACAGCTTCAACACCGCCGAGCTTGCCGTCACTGCCGTCGTAATCATCGGGTATTTCGTCCTGCTCTTCATTTTCTCACGGACTGAATACCGCGACGTCATCGAAGAACGCTTCGGCAAAAAGTGAGGCATCTCATGAATAGTTTCGTACTTTTGGAATACGCGGCCTGGGCTCTGTCTGCGATCCTCGGGCTATGGATGCTCTTCGATATGATCAGCACCGACAGGTCCTACGATGAAGAGCTTCTGACCTCATCCAGAGAAGGTGAAATCGACGACACGCTTGTCATTGATCCGCCGCACCAAGGGGGCCATCGATGACACAGTCTACTGCGGTTCACGGCGAGAAAATCTCTCTGCTGCGTGTGCTCGGCCCGGGCCATGTCTGGGCACTTGGCGTCGGCATCGTGTTGGTCGGCGAATACATGGGTTGGAACTTCGCCGTCGGCAAGGGCGGCATGATCGCGGCGCTTATCGCATGTTGGGTTGCCGGCTTGCTATACACCTGCGTCGCGATGATCGATTCCGAAGTGACATCGACTGTCGCAGCAGCCGGCGGGCAGTACGCCCAGGCGAAACATATCGTTGGACCGCTTATGGCGTTCAACGTCGGACTCTATCTGGTGTTTGCCTACACGATGCTCGAAGCGGCGAATGCTATTACGCTCGGGTATCTCGTGCAGACGGTCGGGACGATGGCCGGGTTTGCCGACGTGCACGATAAGCCCTTCATCGTGCTGACGATCATGTTCCTCGCATGGCTCAACTATCGCGGCGTTTACGCGACGCTGACCGTGAACTTGGTGCTGACCGCCGTGGCCTTCATCGCGATCCTGATCTTGTTTACAGCGGTGAAGCCTTGGACAAACGACCTGCTGCATCATCAGGACCTGTTGAACGGTCTTCCTTACGGCTGGCTTGGCGTCATCGCATCGCTGCATTTTGGCCTGTGGTATTACCTCGGCATCGAAGGAACCTGTCAGGCCGCAGAGGAGGTTCGCTCACCAGCGCGCTCATTGCCTCTCGGCACCATGACCGGAATCATCACGCTCCTGATCGCGGCGACGATGACGTGGTACATCTGCTCGGGCTTGATGCCGTGGGAATATCTCGGCCAAGCCGTCACGCCGTTGTTCGATGCCGCACGGCTTACAAGCTCGATGCCGCTGATGGTGCTGCTGTTCGTCGGAACCGTATTTTCGACACTCGCCTCGGCGAATGGCTGCATCAACGACGCATCCCGCGCGTGGTTCTCGATGGGGCGCGATCGCTATCTTCCGACCTGGTTTGGTGCTGTACATCCGAAGAACCGGACACCCTATCGATCGATCGTGTTCCTCGTTCCGGTAGCACTGGTGTTTGCCTACTTCGCGCCGCTCGACCAAGTCATCACGTTCTCGATCCTGTCGGGCCTACTTGGCTACACATACATGTCGCTCAACGTGATCCTGTTCCGCAGAAAATGGCCACTCGGAACGATCAAGCGGGGCTACATCCATCCCTTCCACCCATTGCCCGCGTTGGTGTTGCTGATCCTATGCTCGGCAACATATTTCGCGGTGTTCCTCGGATATGGAACCCAGCTCATCGCGATGCTCGTCTTCTTCATGGTCGCGTCGCTCTGGTTCCACTTCCACCGCTATCAATATGTGCGGCGTGGAGATCAGTTCACGATGCAATGGCCCCGACCACAGGGCTATTGAAGGTGAAAAAGGGAATGGCGGTCGGCGCCGCCATTCTCTTTCAGGCTGGAGACATTCCTTGACCTTATCTCTGACATTCGCCCTCATCGGCCTCGTGATCGTCGTCAACGTCGCGATGCGGGAGCACCGAAGGATTATCGCGGCCCGACGCCCGCTGCTGGACGGTTGTGCTGCAGCGCTATCCGAAGCGAAGATCACACACGGCGGCGACGGCTTCCCGACGCTTGAAGGACTTCACCGCGGACACTATCTCCGCGCCGAGCTGGTCCCCGATACGATGACCATTCGTCGATTGCCTCAGTTGTGGCTGAAATTGACGCGGATCGAACCCCGCCCGCATTTTCCGGAATTTTCATTGCTCATTCGACCTTGCGGCACCGAATTCTATTCGCTGACGGCTGCGCATGCCGTCGTCCTCGATCCACCGACCGGCATCGCCGCTGAAATTCTCGCAAAGGGCAGCGCTCACGCGTCGCAAAACTCGCTCGACGGTTCCGCGCCTGCGCTTCGGCGCATTTTCGCCGATCCTCGGATGAAAGAAGCAGCAGTGACAGCCCGGGGACTTCGCCTCGTCTGGCAGGCCGCCGAAGGCGCACGCGGCGAACATCTGCTCTTTCGCCAATGCCGCTTTGACAGCTCCGGCGTCGATCCCAAGATCTTCGAGAGCCTCCTCTCAGCTCTGGGCGATCTCAGTTCTTCGTTAGACACACCAGATGAGGCGCAGGCCGCATGATTGCTGCGATCGAGCGTCGACCGCTTAACCCCTATCTTGTGTTGGCTCTTGCGATCCTAGCACCAGGCGCCGGTCACGTTGCGATCGGCGAACCGCAACGAGGACTGCGCTTTGCCTTCTTCACGATGCTGCTCGCGGCTCTGACGTGGCATTTCTCGACGCCGGCCCAATCATTCGTCGGTCGCGCGGCGGCGGGACTTTTCGTCTGGGCTTTGTCGATCCCCGACGCCTACAAGCTTGCGCGAATAAGAAGTGAAATCTGGAAGACGAAGAGCAAGCTAGAGCTTTAATCAAAGGCAACGACGCAGGTTTCTTTATCTCTACCCAAAAACAGCGCGGCCGAAAAATCTCCGGCCGCGCTCCAAGTACCTTGGCATCCGAGGGAAGCGCCGAGCGATTTTCGTTACGGTTTCAGCGTGAAAACTGTAATCGTCGGGTTGCCGCCCTCGATGGCGGGCGCCAACTGATGATAATAGCCGCCCACAAAACCTGAGACGACGCCGACGTATTGTTTGCCGCCGACCGCGTAACTTACAACGCCGCCTGCAGCAGGTCCGCCGAGATCGTGCTTGAACAGGACTTTGCCGTCCTTGGCGTCGAAGGCCAGGAAATCACCGGTCAACTCGCCAACAAAAACCAGATCGCCACCTGTCGCGGCAACGCTGGCGATCACCGGCTTCGCAGATTGATACTGCCAGAGCTTTTTGCCCGTCGCATCGTCGAAGGCACCGACCCAGCCTCGCGCTTTGTCCCAAGGCTCAAACTCGAACTTTCCGCCGAAGAACTGACCTTGCTTGTTTTGGCCTTTGGGACTCGGCGCCTCCTTATCCGGAACGATGTGGTTGCACCAGTCGGTCGCGGGCATGAACAAGGCATGCAGACGTGGACTATAGGCGCCGCCATTCCATTCATGGCCACCAAGAAGACCCGGACAAACGCGTCCAAGTTCGGGCTTCAAGTCACCCTCGGCATTCTCGCGCGTGGTGAACGGCACACTGTAGACAATCGTGCGCGTGTCGCGATCCAACCCGCGCAGCAGACCATCCTTGCCGTTGAGAGCCAGGAGCGTGTGCGCCTTGCCATCAATGTTCGTCGTGAAAACCGGCGACGCGTGACTTAGATCGTAGTCACGCACGTCATGCGGGACGGCCTGATAATACCAGGCAAGCTTGCCGGTGTGGACATCCAACGCAACGACCGAGCCGGTATAGAGATTGTCGCCCGGACGATGCCGATCGAAGAAGTCCGGCGCCGGGTTACCGACGGGTACATAAAGCCAGCCCTTCTCGACATCCAGCGACATCGGAGTCCAGAGATTGCCGCCACCGTGCTTCAATATGCTTGGATCCGGTCCCCACGTTTCGGCACCGGGTTCGCCCGGATCCGGCACATTGTTGAATTTCCAAACTTGCTCGCCATCGCTCAGCTTGAACGCACCGACCCAGCCCTTGCTGGCAAATTCCGAACCTGCAGGACCGATGAGTACGAGGTCGTCATAAATCAGCGGAGGCATGCTGAAGAAATAGCCGTCGGTCGGTTTGACGACCTGCCTGACCCAGACTTCCTTGCCGGTTTCTGCGTCTAACGCGATGAGATAGCCATCCGCCGTGCCGCGCACGATCTTGCCGTCTTTGATCGCAGCACCACGCTGCGTGACGAATGTTTCGTGATCCCGCGGCTTCCACTGATACTGCCAGATTGGCTTGCAAGTCGCACCATCGAGCGCCACCGTGTAGTGTGCCGTCGTTGCGAAGATGACGCCATTATACACGATGGGCGCAGTCTGCGCGGGCATCTTCTCAGGGAAGCGGTAGCTGCAGACCTGAGCCAAGTCCGCGGCATTTTTCGTATTGATCTGACCGAGCGGCGAATACCGATGGCCGCGATAGTCATGGTCGGCATAGAGCCAATTGGCTCCGTCATTCTCCGCATTGTTCAGCTGTTCTTGCGTTGGACCGGCAGCGTAGGCGGAACCGATCATCAGATACAGACCGCAAACGCTACTTAAGAAAACGGCTTTGGCGCTCATTAGACCTCCATGAGGGTTGCCAATCGCCCGCAGTCGCGCGCCGCGACGGCGAACGTTATTTAAATGTTGGTACTGCTGACTTGATCCGGCCGGTTATTCCCGTTTCCAGGCCACGGCTCATTATTCGATAGCCGCGTGTCTCATCGCGTCTTCAGGTCCATCTGCGTATTGTTCGGCAGATACTGCCCGCGATGTGCAGCCGATCGCCCTCATCTTGGAATGAGTGATTGACGTCACATTGTTGGTTCGTCGATTTTTGGGATATTGTCTCCAATCTGAAGCTTCCTCCAATTGCGCGCATCGAATAAGCCGGATTTCGACCCTATCGACAGCACGCAACGCTTAACGATGGACCTCTTAGCGATGATCGTTTCTCCATGACAAGTACGCACAAAAAAGTAAGGTCCCTTACCCGCCGCAATACCGTTGCCCCAACAGATAATGCTTCGCGCACTGCCGAAGATGCGCTGAGGGCGATTGATGGCCGGTGGAAGCTGCGCATCCTTTTCAACCTCAACGCCACTCCCGTGATGCGCTTCTCGGAACTCGAACGCGCAATTCCCGAGGTCACCCAGAAGATGCTCGCTCAACAGTTGCGGGAACTCGAGCGCGACGGTCTGGTCGCGCGAACGATTCATCAGGAAGTCCCGCCTAAGGTCGAATACGCACTGACGCAGTGGGGACAAGATCTTTGCCCGGCGCTGGACGCCTTGAGAGCGTGGGCTTCACTCGGAAGTCGGCCCGCAACAAAGTGAAACGGACGATCGCCTCGGCGAGACCTATTGCAAAGGATGTCTTTAGGTTGCCTCCAACATGTCCAACCTGCCGAGGTCTAAACTCTGGGCCGATAGCCATTGTCTCAATGATCTCATGAAGGGTCCAAGCTTCACAGCCGGTTAATCTTTGCAACGGTCGCGTCGCGAATTCGTTTGACGCCCGCCGTTCCCAGCGCTCTCCTGCCGCTACACGAAAATGGTCTGCCAGTAGCTATCGGATCCATCTGACGAAAGGCCTCTGTCATGTCGCCTAACAAGATTGATCGTCGCGATTTCATGACCCATTCGATTGCCCTCGCCGGCACCTCTGCAATCATCGCCAGCGACGCTGTCGCGGCGGCTTCTGAAGAAACTGCGAAGACTGTTGGCTCAAACTCGGAAACCGTTTTCACGGGCGAGTCTATCCAAGGCAAGAAAGTTGTCAGTCGGCTGAACGTCGACGACCTCGAACCGGGTCGAAAACATTTTCTCTATTTCCAAGGCGTTGAGACGCCTGGCGGCCAGCACTGGTACGTCTCCGTTGTCGTTGCCAAGGGCGTTCGGCCCGGCAAGCGCTTCACCCTGACCAGCGGCGTGCACGGCGACGAGATGAGCTCGATCCAAACGGTCCAGACGGTGATCGACCGGCTGGATCCGGCGCAGATGTCAGGCACAGTCATGGCCGTTCTCGACATTGCACGCCCGGCCGTCGAAAGCATGCAGCGCCGCTGGCCCAATTCGGGGCGCGGGACCGATCTCATCGACATGAACCGGGAATGGCCGGGAGACGAGAACGGCGCAAGCGCCACAAGCCGTCACGCGGGCCTTTTGTTCAATCGCCTCCTGAAACCGAACTCCGACTTGGCGATTGATTTCCACACCGGCACGACCGGTCTGGAAGTCGCTGCTTTCCTCATCGGGGATCGCCACCTCCCCGACGTGAAGACCATGGCCGACCTCTATCCCGTCGGCTTGATGTGGGATGACGCGGCTTATCCGGGCGTCTTGCACAACGCGTTCGTCGACGTCGGCATTCCATGCTTCACGCCGGAAGTCGGAGCGGCGCGCATCCTCGATCGGGATATGATCGCCCTGTTCGTCGAAGGGACCTTGAACGTCCTCAAACATTATGGCGTCGTTAGCGGGCCTATCGGCCGAACCGCGGCAGACGCAAAAATGCTCATTGGCAACGCCGCGTTTCCAATCATTGCTACGCATGGGGGCTTAGTCGAATTTCACGCAAAGCTCGACGAGGACGTCAAAGCTGGTCAGACCATCGCCGTGCAGCGGAATATGTTTGGCGAAGTGGTCGCCGAGTATACCACCGCGGTGAATGGCAAATTGGCCGCCTATCGCACCGACGCCTCGTCAGATCCCGGCAACGTGCTGGCGTTCATACTATTTAGTCAGCCGGGCGCACCACAGCACGAAGGCGTTCATGCCGACACTGAAAAATCCTATCCCGAGTAACGGTGCCACCCGCCAGCGGACAACTAGTACTCAAGATTTTTATAGTCGCCCGCCAACGCGAAGCGGACACTTCAAGATTGGGATTTGGACTCGAACCTTCCGGCCTTCTGAACATCGGGCCATCACCTGATATTCCGCCTGACAAGCGAGCTGCTGACGACATATCGAACTGTTAGAAGTAGTCTCGTTCGGCGAAGGGATTAAAGGTTGGACATCCCGATGCCAAAGGTCTACTGTGATTTTGATATATGGCGCACGAGCTTCAACAGCGCCTTAAGCATTGGCATTATTCTGCTCCGTCCCGAATTCGGGCCTCTGCCAATGCTGCCTTTCTCAGGCTGACAGCTATTGGCTTGAATCGCTTTGATCATTAGCCCGTTCCGGATTGTTTGTTCCGGAGCGCGTAAGGAGCCCTGCTATGAAAAATGATTTTATTCGCGTCACGCGACGCAGTGACGGCGCTTGGGCCGTATTTCGCGGCTCCCAGGGTCTCGCGCTGCTTGCATTCAGAGTGAAAGCCCACGCGGTGGCTTACGCACGTGCGATTTCGTTTTCGCGTAAGCTGGCGCTTTTTGTCGACGATAAATTTGGAATTGGAGTTCGGCAGTCGTCTTCAAGTCTCACCTACCCGAGGATTCTCAACTAGCAGAATGAATTCAAGACCCCGTGCATTTCGCCGCCGTCATGTGCACGTCGCTCCAACGCCGGCGAGAGGTAACGAATATGCTCCCAAGTCACGTCGTCACAAGATCCGCCCTGCAGACTAAGCGCGGGACAAAGCAGACTTGCGGAAACGAAACCTGTGGCAGCCGATACTATGATCTGATGAGCCTGCAGCCAGCTTGTCCGCACTGCGGCACGATTTCCAACACCTCGTCGATCGTTCGGGTCGATTTCGAGACGCTCGGAAAACAACGGCCAGGTAGGTTCAAACGTCCGCCAGAGCCAACAAAACCTCAGGCCAAAGTCCCAATAAACGACGTCGATGAGTCGGGAATGGCCGATGAGAGCGCCGAGAAGGAATCAGAAATCCCGTCGCCTTCTGAAGATCTTTTAATTGAGATCGAAGATGACGACGAGGTGGAAGCACCACAAGCCTCCACCGACGATATGGCTTAGCTCAAGGAATTTTGGAGCGCGCAAATGCCGGATATCAGCAGTTGTTTAGCATCCTTCGCACTGCTCTCCAGCGAAGAGCGGGAGCGCAGTGTTTGCCTCATCAGAGCATACAATGATGCAGTTGTAGAAACCCGATCGGCAAATGTCACGGCATCGAAACCCTCTCAGCTCTTCAGCTGGGAGGAAGTCGAGCATCTGGTCAAAGACTATCGTGCTGATCGCTTGTCCGACATCAGACCGGCAATGGAACATTACTTGTCGCTTTTGGACCGTGGCTATCGGTGGCCCCGCCTCGGTTAAGTTTAACCCATGTGATTTTTTCTCAAAACCGGTGTGGAACGAATGCCCAAAGGTCAGCGAAGAAGCAATCGTGAAATTAGGAAACCGAAGGCGGACAAACCGAAGCCAGGTCCGGGCGTGCCGAGGTTCCAGAGCGCCGCACTTGGCTCGACGATGAGCACCAGCGGAAAGAAAAAGCCCTGAATTCTCTTGCGGCCGCAATTGGGTTCGCAAGAGCCGGTCGACCACGCCACCTGTCTGCAACTTCCAAATCTGTCAACTAGAACGTCGTTGCTCTTCTGAGGATTGTCGAAATATGGAGCTGGCACCGATGGTCTACGTATTCACGAGCGGGAATTCCGGCGTGCTTGGCTTTTCGCTCCAAAAGTGTGGATCAGATCTGCCGCCAGCCGCATCGTATCAAGAGAACTGGAGCCGCGCTTATGAAGTTCGAATGTCGGATGCCGCGCTAGATGTTTTCCGCATCGATTCAATGACAGCACTCTCGGACTTGAGGTCCTACGGCTATCACGTTGCTCGCCCGGTCGAAGATACGCGAACTTTGCCGAAGCATCACCGAGGATCCAGCTAACCACAACCGGTTGCGGCCGATCCTACGGCGCCATCAAGTTTTGATTGGGTCACGAAGCATATTGAAAGGCAGATTGCTAAATGGCGCTTCCTTCCTACACGCTTACAATAGACGGTCGCGAAGTGTCGTTTGATATCGAGGCCGAGGCGTTCGCGATGGCGGCAAGCGAATTTGATGCGCGCGGCGACAAGCTGGAAATTAGCATAGCGATGGGCGACTGTGTCTACATAGGCCCACTTCAGATGCGGCATTGGTGGAAAATGAAACGGGAAGGTGTGTATTACCGCGATATTCCTTATTGATGGCGCGGTTATCTTTTTGACTTCTTCTTATTGGTCGGGGCGATGGCCTCTCGCGCCAATCGCTCTGCACGGAGACGTTCCGTTTTCGCCCGTACAGCGTGCCGCTCCGCTTCATGGTCTTTCATTGCCTTCGACGCTTCTTGAGCCCGGCGCAACTTTGTAGCGGCAGTGTTGGTCGGATTTCTCGGCGTCATTGCCATTCAGCTTGTCTCCTACGCGCTCGAAAAAAACAAAAAACCCGCAACTGGCGGCTAAGCCAGGCGCGGGTCCATTCGATCGAACTTATCGCCAGTACATCCGTGGTCGAGCCCGATCTATTTCTCCGGCATGCCATTACACGGCGCGAAGGTTATCTGCGGAAGACTTGCCGCTACGGCGATCGGCAACAACGTCAAAAGAGACTTTTTGCCCTTCGCTTAGGTTTCCCAGACCTGCACGCTCTACCGCGCTGATATGGACGAATACGTCGTTGCCGCCGTCTTCAGGTTGGATGAAGCCAAAGCCTTTTTGGCTATTGAACCACTTCACGGTTCCAGTTTGCATAGATAAAATTTCTCATTAGATGAACGCGTTTGCCCCCCGACGAAGTCAGGAAGAGTTGGTCGAGACTCTTTTGGAAGGTCGTCGGTCAAGCGCGCTCCGCGGGCGAGGCCAAGTCGGTTTCAGCGAAGCTCGATCAATGCAATGTAAGTAGTAATCATCGCATTACAAGAGCGAAAAATAATACGTCGCCCCAGGTTGGCTGAGACTTGCGAGTTGCAGCTGACATTCCATCTGCACTCTGATAAACGAAACCATCGGCAGTTACACAGCAAGGGCTCTGCTGACTGAGAGTGATTATCGATACGCTCCCGCCTTCAACTGCACGGGAGTGTTGTCGTGAAGCTCGTTTGCTCCCGCCTGATGAGCGGCGATCTCGAAACGATCGAACTCAAGGCCGCAATACGGCTCGCGTGTACCGAACTTATCGAAATACACCGTGTCGAAGATGAAGAGCTTGCATCACTTTTCGAAATTATCGCTCAAGCAATTATCGATGACTACAATGCGGGCCATCGCGATACGTCGGTGTTGGGGCAACACGCCACCATGAAAGCACTCATGTTCCTTGGCCGCCGTCTGCACTAATGCAAAAATGTAATCGAGGTGCGCTCCCAAGGATATTTCCAGCGGTCGGTTCATTGCGGCAACAGGCTTTAAAAGTGCCGGATGCCGGAGGCGCCAAGGCCCGAGGGCAAATGGCGGCTTTATGATGAGCGTGCCGTAACTCGGCGCAGGCCTTGAAGAACGAGCTGGAGACGATGATCCGTAGCTGTGCGAAGGGCCGCATCGCGGAATGCCGCATCATCGACGTGCTGTCGCAGCATAAGCATTGCGTCAGCAAAAGCCACTGAACGGCCTCACTCCCCTTATTGCGGCGCACGACGAGGTATGGCACTCTGCACCCCATGAGGATGCGTCTGTTTCAGCGCTGGTTTGGGATTCTCGGTATGCTTGCCATACTGAGCGCTCTCATTGCCATGCCGCTTACGGCGACCTATGCCTTCGCCATCTCAAGCGGTGCGACAGCCTCTGCCGACACGACGATGTCCGGTCAATCTGACGCGATGCCTTGCCACAAAACCGGCAAGTCCTGCCCTCATTGCCCGCAGAAGTTCTGCCCCGAGATGGCGAACTGCCTCGTTAAATGTTTTCAGCCGTTGTCGGCACCGATTTCTGATGCCCATTTTCATCGTGATGTTGTCAGCCGCGGAGTGGCGCCTGCGCCTACGCCGGTCACCGCTGGTTCTCAAATCCCGCCCTTACTTCGACCTCCGAGCGTCTGAGCCCACGCAGTCAGCGTGATTGTGCGGTCGCGGCTCGTCGCCGTGCCCCTCATACGCATGGCCATGACGGCCTGTGCGGGCTCAATGACAATCGGAGACAACCAATATGCAACGTCGTTCATTGCGTGCGGCTGCCCTCGGCGTCGCGCTTCTCATGGGCATGGCCGCTTCGGCCCTTGCCGACACTAAGGACTACGAATTCCAGCTCCTGGACAAGGAAGTGAAGCAGGGCGCTGCCGTCATTTCGGTGAAGCTCGTGCACAAGCCGTCCGGCCGCGCAGTCGCTGACGCTGTGATCTTTGCCAAGCGTATCGATATGGGTCCTGACGGTATGGAAGCGATGACCGCGCCAATCGAGGCGGTTTCGTCGACGGAACCCGGTGTCTACAAGTTCAAGACCGATCTCGGCATGGCCGGCCAATGGGCGCTCTCACTTGGCGCGAAGGTGCAAGGCGAGACTGGCACAGTCGAAAACAAGCTCGTCGTCAAGGCCGTCCAATGAACGCCTTGATAAGGGGAACGGCTCCCGTCGCAGCGCTAGCGGCTGCGACGGGAGCTGGTATTTGGGCGGGTCAAACAAACCTGCTCAAACTTCCGCTGACTCCCGCAGCGGTCATTACCGAAGCGCGCGCCGAGGAATCGCGGCCTGTCATTTATTACCGCGATCCCGACGGCAAGCCGCTCTATTCGCCGACACCCAAAACGACCGATGACGGCAGGCCTTACATTGCTGTTCATGTCGGTGAAGACGGGACATCGTCTTCACCGACAGCAAAGCCGGAAACGAAACCTGTCGACAGCGGCGGCACCAGGAAAATCAAATTCTACCGCAACCCCATGGGCCTGCCAGACACATCGCCCGTGCCGAAAAAGGATTCGATGGGGATGGACTACATTCCCGTCTACGAAGGCGAGGATAGCGACGACGGCTCCATCAAGGTTTCAGCCGGCAAAATTCAACGTACGGGCGTTGAGACCGTCGCGGTAACGAGACGACCGCTGGTCAGAACCATCCAGGCACCTGGTGTGGTGCAGCTTGATGAGCAACGCATTGCCGTGTTGGCGCCGCGGTTCGACGGGTACGTCGTGTCGGTTGGACCGGTAACGACAGGCACACATGTCATGAAAGGTGACGCGTTGGCTAAGGTGTTCGGCCAAGAAGTCTTGAACCAAGCCGCGCGCCTGTTGATCGAGCAGACTTGGACGAAAATTGACGAAGCATCCGAGCTCCCAGGACTCAAAGGACCTGCCGGCGTCGTCGGAGCCACACGTCGACTGCAGAATCTCGGCGTGCCGGAAGAATTCATGGACGAGGTGAAGCGTGAGCGGAGCGTGCCAGACACATTCACGTATCGCTCCCCCATTGACGGATATGTCCTCGAACGGAACTGGAGCGATGGACAAGGCTTCAAAGCCGGCGATGTTGGCTTCCGGATCGCCGATGTTTCGGTCGTGTGGATGATGGCTGATGTTGCCGAAGGCGACATAAACGGCGTGAAGCCAGGAGAACCCGTGACGGTCACGGCGCGCGCGCGTCCAGGCCGCACATTCAAAGGCAAAGTCACAGTCATCTATCCGCAATTGAACAAGGAGACGCGTACAATTCCAGTGCGGATCGAACTGCCAAACTCGGACCTGGCACTGCTTCCGGACATGTACGGCGACGTCGATATCTCCACCGGTAATGCTACCACGCTAACCGTGCCGTCGAGTGCAGTGATCGACAGCGGAAATCGACAGGTCGTTCTCGTTGATCTCGGTAACGGTCGCTATGAGCCCCGAGAAGTGAAGCTCGGTCGGCGCGGCGACGGCTATATCGAGGTCATGAGCGGCGTTGTGGAAGGGGATCGTGTCGTCTCCAACGGCAACTTCCTCATCGACGCCGAAAGTAATTTGCAATCGGCATTGAAGGGCTTCGAAACGCACCAAACGACGGAGGCCAGCCAATGATCGCGCGCCTCATCGCCTGGTCGGCGAAGAATCTTATGCTGGTGTTCATCGCAGCCGCATTTGCCGTGGTGGCAGGGATCTGGGCGGTAAAGACACTTCCGCTCGACGCCATCCCCGACCTCTCCGATACGCAAGTCATCGTCTATACCGAGTTCCCGGGTCAAGCGCCGCAAGTAGTCGAGGATCAGGTCACCTACCCTCTGACGACCGCAATGCTGACAGTTCCCCGTTCCAAAGTGGTGCGAGGATTTTCCTTCTTCGGCGTCTCGTTCGTCTACGTCATTTTCGAAGACGGTACCGACATCTATTGGGCGCGTTCGCGTGTCCTTGAATACCTGAATACCGCAGCAAAGAGTCTGCCGAGCGGCGTCACTCCGACGCTCGGGCCGGATGCTACCGGGGTCGGCTGGGTCTATCAGTATGCCTTGCAATCCAAGAATAAGTCGCTCGCAGATTTGCGCTCGATGCAGGATTGGGAAGTTCGCTACGGATTGTCGAAGGCTGAAGGAGTCGCCGAGGTCGCAAGTGTCGGTGGCTTCGTTAAACAGTATAGCGTTGTCGTCGATCCAAGCCGGCTCCGAAGCTTCAATATTCCTTTAGACAAAGTCCGCGATGCCATTCGAGACAACAACATGGATGTCGGCGGACGGACACTGGAGTTGGCCGAGCACGAGTTCATGGTGCGCGGGCGCGGTTATCTCAAAGGCGTCAAAGACCTTCAGAACATCGTCGTCAAGTCTGACGGCGGTACGCCTGTTCTCTTGAAGGACGTCGCGCACGTCGAAACAACCGGTGACGAACGCCGCGGCATTGCCGAACTTAACGGCAACGGCGAGGTGGCAAGCGGAATCGCCTTGCAACGCTATGGTGCCAATGCGCTCACCGTTATCGACAATATCAAAGAGCGACTGAAGGAGATCGCGCCTTCGCTACCGGCGGGAACGAAAGTTGTGCCGGTCTACGACCGTTCCGAGCTGATCCACCGGGCCATCGAAACGCTCAAACATACGCTTTTCGAAGAAAGTCTCGTCGTTGCTGCCGTATGCATCGTGTTCCTGCTGCATTTTCGAAGTGCGCTAGTCGCCATTCTGATGTTGCCGGTCGGCATCCTGATGGCGTTTGTTGCGATGCGGGTACTCGGCATAGGCTCCAACATCATGAGTCTTGGCGGTATCGCTATTGCCATCGGCGCAATGATCGATGCAGCTATCGTCATGATCGAGAATGCCCACAAGCATTTGGAACGAGCGCCAAAGGACAAGCCGAGAATTCAAATCCTCACCGAGGCCGCTGCCGAGGTGGGACCGGCCTTGTTCTTCTCGCTGCTAATCATCACAGTCTCATTCCTTCCGATCTTCACGCTTGAAGCACAGGAAGGGCGGATGTTCGGGCCGCTAGCCTTCACCAAAACTTTTGCAATGGCATCTGCTGCACTTCTGTCGGTGACGTTGGTGCCGGCGTTGATGGTCATCTTCGTACGCGGCCGGATCATTCCCGAAGAAAAGAACCCCATCAACCGCGCACTGATCGCGGTCTATCGTCCCATCATCAAGGGTGTTCTGAAGGCGAAGACGCTGACCATTGCGCTGGCGGCAATCCTTCTCGCGATCTCGATATGGCCGCTGAGCAGGGTCGGCACCGAATTCATGCCGAATCTCAATGAAGGAACGCTGCTCTACATGCCGACGACATTACCGGGTCTCTCGATCACGAAGTCGGCTGATTTGTTGCAGACGCAGGATCGTATCATCAAGTCCTTTCCAGAAGTGGCGTCTGTTTATGGCAAGGCGGGCCGCGCGCAAACGGCCACCGATCCCGCACCGACGGAGATGTTCGAGACCATCATCAATCTCAAGCCAAAGGAAGAATGGCGACCGGGTGTCACGACGGACAGTCTCATCTCTGAAATGGACAAAGCACTGCAGTTTCCCGGCGTGTCCAATGCCTGGACGATGCCGATCAAGGCGCGGATCGATATGCTCTCGACCGGCATTCGCACGCCGGTCGGGATTAAGGTGATCGGCAATAATCTCGACGAAATCGACAACGTCGCAAGACAGGTCGAAGCGGCTGTTAAGTCTGTACCAGGCACTTCAAGCGCCTATGCCGAGCGCACGTTGGGCGGCTATTACCTGGAGATCATTCCGAACCGAGAGCGGCTAGCCCGTTATGGTTTGATGGTCGCCGACGTGCAAAATGTCGTGGCGATGGCGCTTGGCGCCGAGCCAATAACGACAACTGTCGAAGGCCGCGAGCGCTATACGGTTGCGATCCGCTACCCACGCGATCTGCGCTCCGATCCGCAGGCGATCGCGAAGGATGTCGTGGTCTCGTTGCCCGGCGGCAATGGTACGGTTCCGATAGGGGAAGTCGCCGATATTAAACTTACCCGCGGCCCCACCACGATCCGCACCGAGAACGCCAAGCTCGCAACCTACGTTTACGTCGACATCCGCGACCGTGACCTCGGCGGCTACATCGCCGATGCCAAGAAGGCGGTGGACGCACAGGTGAAGATGCCGCCCGGCACCTATCTTGTGTGGTCGGGACAGTTCGAATACCTGGAGCGCGCCGAGGCACGCTTGCAGATGGTCGTGCCGGTAACGCTGATGATCATCTTCTTACTTCTTTACCTGAACTTTCAGCGACTGACTGAAACGCTCATCGTCATGCTGTCTCTGCCATTCGCACTCGCCGGCGGCTTCTGGCTGATATGGTGGCTGGGCTTCAATCTGTCGGTAGCAGTTGCCGTTGGCTTCATCGCTCTTGCCGGCGTTGCGGCCGAGACCGGCGTCGTGATGCTGATTTATCTCGATAACGCCAAGCGCGAAGTCCAGGCGGAATGTCTGCTTCAAGGACGGCAATTCACGCGTGAAGACCTCTACCGTGCCATCATGGTCGGCGCAGTTGAACGCGTCCGACCGAAGATGATGACGGTTGTTGCTATCATGGCTGGATTGCTGCCCATCATGTGGAGCACCGGCACAGGTTCTGAGGTCATGCAGCGTATCGCCGTGCCAATGATCGGCGGTATGGTCTCATCCACGTTACTGACGTTGATCGTGATACCGGCGATCTATGGATTGGTGAAAGGTTGGCGACTGCCCACAAAAGCGCAGAACCATGCGCAGATTGGAGTTGGAGTTACAGACACTGCATATCTCAGGTGAGCGATAGGCGACGTCCGCTTAGGGTCAAAATCGTCGCCCGGTAACCGCGCCAAGGAAGAATTGGGCCCCTGCCACTCGTGATCTAAAAGCAGGGGTGCCCAATTCATCGCCAATCCCTCGGCAAGAGCTATGCTCAAGCTACGCGACCGGCGTCACGCGAAGAAGCCGATGCACTCCACAAGGCGCTCGTCACAGCAGGCGAACTACATCTCGCCGCGGTCCCATTGATTTGCTTGCGGTCTCACGGAACTCGCGAATGCCGAACTCACCGAACAAGGTGTAATGGCGCTTTCCGGGCGCAAAACTCCGGAAGCAGTCAGGCTCTACGTGAAGCGGACCGAGACCCAGCGCATCGCCCCTGCAAGAGGCCGCCGTGCGTGGATCGGAAGCAACCGAAATCGAGAACAATCGGCGGACAAGAGTCGGAATGGAACGTTGACTACAGAGTCGGAATGAAAGGCAGCATTTGGGCTAAGCGGTTGAATCAAATGGTGGGCGATGAAGCACTCGAACCTTCGACCCGCTGATTAAGAGACAACGTAATTTCGAACGAATTCAATTGGGTTTTGCACTTCGATATCGTCAAGAGAAGTCAGCGGGCGTCAAGAGTGATCACGGGTGCCGCACGTTTACAAAGCCCAGAGCACCAAAGCCGCTGCCGAAGCAAAATCCGAACCCGGACGACTTATTTCCGCTGTGCCGCTATGCTCTGGGGAGCCGACGTCTGCGGGCAGTCGCCAACGCAGCATTTACGTGGGTCCGCCGATATAAGCCCTCGCTCTTAGGCCATAGCCCCTTTGTTTCTGACAGCAGGTCGATTCAAAAAATGTGGAAAGTAGATTTTACGCAACATTTATACATTCGGAATCGGCTATAATTTACAAATTCGTAATGCATTTGTCGAAATTTTTTGGGCAAAAACGCGGGGCCATTATGGACAGCGAAGACAAGAAATTTGATCGACGACAGGTTATGCGAACAGTGCTCATTGGTGGCGTTCTCGCGACCATCATGATGCCCTCGAAATGGACCAAACCGCTGGTCAACAGCGTGATCGTCCCGGCCCACGCAGCGGCGTCTGCACCTGCGACGACGACAGCCGCTCCAACAACCACACCCACTCCAACAACGACAGTGACTACTACGACGACAGCGGCGCCGATACCGTAACGCGGCTGGGCCCTCTGAACAAAATGCCATGAGTTTTAGTTCTGCGGTGCGGTTATGGATGCCGTTGCTTCAAAGACCTTATGGGTCAAGCTGCATGATCAGATCGTCGGGGTCCGTTGTGTCCCTGCGATCTCTTCGACCGTCAAATGGATCTTCAAAGATAACCTCACGGGCGAGCCATCAGCTCGCGCGTGTACTATCGATGTTTCTGTGCAAGACGACGGGCTCTTTTCCCTGAGCAGCAGGAATGCGGAGACCGTTTCGGACCTGACCGAAGGCGATCTTCTCACGTTCGTGATGGAAGCAGTTGTCCGTGATCTCGTGACGGACCTAGCAAGCGCGGTCGCGCTTCACGCCGGTGCCGTAGCCTGGGGCGATAAAGCGATTTTGTTGGCCGGTGAGAGCGGCGCCGGCAAATCGTCCCTGACTTCTTGGTTTTCGGCACGTGGCTTCGACTACCTCACAGACGAAGTCGTCCTCTTAACCGACGACACCGCAAAGTTATTGGGATTTCCGCGAGCACTCGTTCTCAAGCCCGGCGCGGCCGAACGCGTCGCGGAGTTTCCGAACTTTCGGAACGAGATCACGTTCGCAGCCGGTGAACACACGCTGATGCGACCTCAGTCGGCGACCAGATCGCCGACGGAAAGAAGTCAATGCGGGCTTATCATCTTCCCCGAGTTCAAGCGGGGATCCGATCTTAAAATCCATAGCCTGAGTTCAGCAGAAACACTGGCACGCTTGGTTGGATGCAATCTCAATGCCCGCAATCTCCCCGACGGAGGATTCCGAGCCATCGCGCAACTAGCACGGAAAGCTCCGGCTATAGGTCTGCGCTACGGCGAATTTGGCCAGCTCGACGGAACAGTCGACGAGCTGGCCAGGCTGCTTCTCGAGGGCAATCAAAATGCCGATCAAAAGCGACGCTTCCTGTCTATTTTTCCAAGACGCGAAGGCGCAGCCGCCGAACCGGCCCAGAAGGAAAAGACTTTCCCCATTCCAGCGCCGACACCGCGCAAGGAGCCGCGCAAGCTGACGATCGGCATGGCGACCTATGACGACTATGACGGGGTCTATTTTTCTCTGCAGGCTCTACGGATGTATCATCCGGAAATCCTCGACCGGACGGACTTTCTGGTCGTTGACAATCACCCGGACGGCCCCTGCTCGGAATCTCTGAAGCTGCTCGAGACGCATATTTCAAACTATCGCTACGTCCCTTCGAACACGCGCGCCGGAACCGCCATCAGGGATGCGGTATTCGAAGAAGCAACCGGCAAGTTTGTCATGTGCATGGACTGTCATGTATTCCTCGAGCCGGGCGCGATCGCCAAGCTCCTCGACTACTTCGACACCAATCCAGACACCCGCGACCTCGTCCAAGGCCCCCTCGTCTATGATGACTTAACAAAACTGGCGACACATTTCGAGCCTGCTTGGCGCGGAGGAATGTACGGTTATTGGGGGACGGACGAGCGCGCCGTCCATGTGGACGCGCCACCTTTTGACATTCCCATGCAAGGGCTCGGCTTATTCGCGTGCCGACGCACTGTTTGGCCCGGCTTCAATCCGCTGTTCCGTGGGTTCGGAGGTGAGGAAGGCTATATCCACGAGAAATTCAGGCAACGCGGAGGACGTACGCTCTGTCTGCCTTTTCTCAGATGGCTCCATCGCTTTCAGCGGCCCATGGGCACGCCCTACCGAAACATCTGGGAAGACCGGATAAGAAACTACATGCTTGGATTTCACGAGCTCGGCTTACCGACCGCCGAGATCAAAGAACATTTTCGCGAGCTTCTAGGCGCTGGACCGGCCGACCGCATTTTCGATGACATCGAACGCGAGTTCTCCATCTCCGTCCTGTAGCGGTCATCGCCGGCTTCTCTCGTTCTCTAAGGCGTTGCGCTTTTTGCTTCCGTTGAAAGAAGCGCGCCTACCCGCATCAGGTCGGCGACCGCGCGCTCGACATCGACCTCCACGTCGGACTGCGCATCCGGATATTCGGCTTTCAGAAAATCAATCAGATCCTGGACCGACCGTGTACCATCGCTCAGTTTCCAGATCAAAGCGGCGGTCTCGTTCAGGTGAATGGCCTTAGGCCTGCCGAGACGAAACAGAACGCTTTCGCCGTCCATCTCTTCGGTAAAGAACCCGAAGGCTTGCCTGGGAACAGTTCGATGGAGCATGAGATACCCTCACTCTAAACGATTTTGCACCAACGTGTCTGCCGGGTCGAAGGCCCCTTCCGGGTGTGCAATGTTACGCCTCCCTTGGAAGGTCCGACTTTTCATGAGCATCATCCGGAATAACTGCCGTCGCCAGGAATGATACAAGCGAGCGCTGCTCATTGTCGAGACGACTGCCGATCGCCCAACGAGTGCCCGCGCAAAAAAAGTATATCTCGTCGGACCGATCTCACGCGCGATTTCCCGGCAACGCGGTTCACCGAAAATGCTGTAAGCTAGTTCCAGTCCAGCGACCGCCGCAAATCTTGCCCCGCTCTTGTCCAGCATCCGCGCGAACAGAGCTTCGTCTTTAGGTGTCGAAAGATGCCTGGCGGCTTGGCAGATATCGACGACTTGCCGGAGGCGTTCGAACCGATGTAACGCTCCATGGAGGGCCGCAATTGTCATTAAAGCAGCGGCCGACTCCGGTCCATCGGCGATGTCCTCGTAAGCTAGCGAAAGAGCTGACCTCAACTTCGGATGATGGACCAGGTTCGTGTGCACTTCGACCATCAACGTCGCGTTGTCGCGATGGAGCCATTTCGTTTCCAGCCGTACGGGATCATGACCGTCCTCGACCATTACGAATCCGTGGCCTGCGAGAATTTCGCTGATAGCCGGAACAGCATCCGGCGCAACAAGCAGATCGATATCGGTGAACGGCCGGAAAGAAGGCTTCGGGTAAAGCACTCGCGCGAAGGTTTGTCCCTTAACGACAGTCAGCGGAAGATCTTTGGCCGCACGGAGTATCGCATCGCAGTGGATGCGCAGCATTGCGGAGAATGTCGTACCGATGCGCCTTCTCGATAGCGCGTCGTTCCGGGCAAGCTCATAATCGTCGTTGTCTTTGAGGCCGGGGATGTTGTCCATCAGGATAGGAAGAACGCCGTGTGCGTCTCCCTCAATCACGAGCTGCTGCATCCCTTGGGCCGACAGCAGGTCCCGCGGGGCGCCTGTCAGCGGCCCTGTCGGATCAGAACCGTGCAGAAGCCAGCGATGGACAGCGTCCTGATTTGACATGGCTCGCAAATCCCGCCCTGTTGCGAGTTTTCTCGTAATCTGCGCCGTAAGGCGAGCTGCATCTGATGGTGCGCTCGTCATCCACAATCGTGCGATGAGCTTTCGTGCGGAACGGCGGTCTCGTGAGGATTTTAGCTCATCTTTGGCCATGAGACTATCGAACGCATGCAGAAGATAGCTATGCCGTTTCCCAGCCTCATACGAAACCAGCGCGGCTTCGGCCAGATCAGCAAGAACAGAAGAACGTTCCGCAGCCGAAAGATGTAATTCTTCAAGATGCTCCAACTTTAAATTCGATACGCCCTCGACCGGGTCCGGAAACCCGGCTCGTCGGCGCTTCGCAGAAAATCTGGCGATATGTGCCGCCAGTGCCTGCTCCCAACGTCGCGTGGTCGAGACGTTCTTACCATGCACGCGAAACTCGAGCAGCACGTCCGGCAGATTGCTGATCTGATGGTGCTCGACGAGCCGGAGCCACAAGTCGAAATCTTCAGCAAAATCGAAGAGAGGCCGATATCCCCCAACGGCGAGTGCCGCATCGCGGCGCATCGCAATCGCGGGATGCGCTACAGGCGCGTTTCCCCGATCGAGCGCCACCATCGCCTCATCCGGCGTTGTGGGATATGCGGCGGTCGAAAGCGGATTTCCGTCGATGTCGATAAAGCGAATTGCCGAACCCACGACAGCGATGCCGGGATTGTCTTTCAGAAACGCGACTTGTCGCTCGAGGCGTTGGGGGAAAGACACATCGTCTGCATCCATGCGCGAGATGATCGCGCCTTGTGCAGCCGCGAGTCCCTCGTTCAGACAAGCGACAATACCCCGATGTGGACGACCAATCAAATGGATGCGCTCATCGCGCCTTTGCCATTCCAGAAGACGTTCGTAGGAGCCGTCCGTGGACCCGTCGTCGATGATAAGAAATTCAAAATCCGAAAATGTCTGGCGCAGAATGCTGTCGATTGCGGCGTCGAGATAACGTGCACTGTTATAAACGGGCATCACGACCGAGACACCGCAAACACTTTGAGTCTGCAAAGCGGCCATGACACCTGTCCCCGTGACCTCGAAACAAACTATTCGCCGCCACCTCCGACTTACGGCTACTCTAAAAGATGGATGTCCGTGACACTACGTCCGCTACAGAAAATTCTGTGCGCAATCGAGACAGACAAGCAAAACAACCGCAGGCCCGACAACGCTTCTAGGGGGACATCGCTGGTCTAAGTCATCTGTACTTGAACATGCTGTCAAAATTGACCTGTTCCAGCGAGAACGCTTGCGGGACTACAGAGCAAGCAGACCCGAGACACGCGGGCACGATTAAAGCTGTCGGCTCCGCTTCGAAGGGGCGACCTGTCCTCACGGACAATTCGTAACCCGGAGCGGTTCGCCTAAGCTCGAGAAAATCAGCGAATTTTTTTAATCAGCTGCAATTGTAAGACTTAGCTTGCTGAATTCACGCGAAATATCTTTGATTGGTGGGTGATGAAGGACTCGAACCTTCGACCCGCTGATTAAGAGTCAGCTGCTCTACCAACTGAGCTAATCACCCGTACCAACACCGCCTGAATATCGAAGGCGCGAAGCCTCCAAGGACGGCGAAGGGGCCCGAACGGGCCCCGAGACCGGAGCGCATAGCATCGCTGGCGGGCTCTGTCCACCCCCCTCCCTCACATTCGCCACGCGATTGAGAAAATGGGGCTTTTTGACCACCCGCCGGACGACCGGACGGGCAAGTTCCGCGGCTTTCAGCGCCGTCCGTCGCGCCCGTGCACATAGGCCGACATGGCAATGCCGAGCCCGATCATCAGCGTCGTCATCGACGTCCCGCCATAAGACACGAGTGGCAGTGGAATGCCGACGACGGGCACGAGGCCTGTCACCATCGCCAGATTGATAAAGACGTATATGAAGAACGTCATCGCCGAGCCTGCGATGGCCAAGCGCGCAAAACGGTTATCGCACCGGCGCGCCATCAGCATCATCATCAGAATGAGCGCCGCATAGATGGCGATGAGCAGCATCATGCCCGTGAAACCCCACTCCTCGCCGATGATACTGGCGATGAAATCCGTGTGCTTCTCCGGCACGAAATCGAGCTGACTCTGCGTGCCGTGCATGAAGCCCGAGCCAGCGATCCCGCCTGCGCCAAGTGCGATTTTCGACTGCATGATGTGATAGCCGGCGCCGAGTGGGTCCATCCCTGGATTGAGAAAGACCTCGATGCGACGCTTCTGATAGCCGTGCATGCCCGACCAGATCGCCGGCATCGCCGCAACGGCCAGGATCGCGCCCAGCGCGAAATAGCGCAGCGGCACACCTGCGAGAAACATCAGCGACAGCCCCAACACCAGAAACAACGCTGCCGAGCCGAGATCCGGCTGCTGCAGCGTCAGCAGCACCGGAATGCCGATCATTGCCAGAGGAATGAGAATATAACGCACGCGGCGCACGTCTTCCTGCGGCAGCCACATATAGTAGCGCGCGAGCGCCGCCACCAAAGCGAGCTTCATCAACTCTGAGGGTTGAAACGAGATCGCGCCCGCCCCGATCCAGCGTTTCGCGCCGAGCGCCTCGACACCGACGAACGGCACGAGGGCCAGCGTCAGCAGGGCCACCGCATAAACCGGATAGGCGAGTTTCATCCAGACTTCGAGACGTACCGTCGCCATGATGACGACGACGGCGAGCATGACGAGAAAACGCAGCGTATGCCGCTCCGCCCACGGGACAAACGAGCCGCCCGACACGGAATAAAGCGTCGCCGTGCCGATTCCCGCAAGCAGGCACACCGTGGCAATCACGGGCCAATGGATACGCAACAGCTTGGCGCCGATGCGAAGCGGCTGGCCGGTATTCCACGCGGAATAGATCGTCTCCATTACCCCGCCTCCTCCGCGCGCTTACTCAACGGCGGAACCTCGCTGCCATCGGCACCCGATTTGCTGCGATCGTGATCGTCACGGTCGATGACAAGCGCAAGGACATCGCGCGCAAGAACCGCGGCTACCGCGCCGTCACCGGCATGCTCGATGACAGTAGCAAGCGCATAGCGCGGCGCATTTGCGGGCTCGTAGCCGACGAACAATGCGTGATTGCGTCTCGATCGGTCGGCGCTATCCGTCCCGCGCGCGCCGATCTCGGAAACGCCTGACTTGCCCGCAACGGGTCCTTTGCCGTCACCAAGCCGCGCCGCCGTCGCCGAACCCTTCGTGTCGTTGACGGCAGCCGACATGCCGCCACGCACCGCGTCGAAATCTGCGGATCGGAAAGGCAGGTCGGCAAACGCAACCGCTTGCGTCGCCGCCGGATTGTCAGGCTTGCGCAGAACCGGAACGACGGCACGTCCGCTCGCCATCCGCGCCGCGACGACGGCAAGTTGCAGCGGAGTGACTTGCAGATAACCGCGGCCGATGCCTGTCAGCAGCGTCTCACCGCCGAGCCAACCAGCATTGAGATTGCCGCGCTTCCAATCGCGATCCGGAACGATGCCGGGCTTTTCGTCAGGCAGTCCGATGTTGTTCGTCGCGCCCAAACCCATCGCACGCGCAGCACGCGCGATGCGCTTGATGCCGAGCCGCGCCGACATCTCGCAAAAGAACACCTCACATGACGCGCTGATGGCCTCCTGCAAGGTGATCTTGCCGTGTCCGTTCGGATTGGAACAACGAAAGATTTGCCCGCCATATTCGTATCGACCGCTGCATGACACGGGCTCGTCGAGCGAAACGACGCCGGCTTCGAGCGCCGCCAAAGCCGTTACGATGAGGAATGTAGAACCCGGCGTATAAAGACCGGCGACCGCCCGGTTGAGCAGCGGCTTGTCGTCCGACGCTGAAAGCTTCGTCCAATCGGCTTCCGAGATGCCGCCCGCGATTTGCGCCGGATCAAAGCCCGGCACCGAGGCCATGATCGGGATCGCACCCGTTGCGATGTCCAGCACAACGACAGAAGCCAGTCCATCGCGCTGCATGCGATCGACGACGCGCCGCTGCAATTCGCTGTCGAGCGTGAGATGCACATCGCTCCCGGCAACCGGATCGACAGTCTCGATATTCCGCACCACGCGTCCGCGAGCATCGACTTCGGATTTCTGCGTACCTGCCGTGCCGCGAAGATCGGCGTCGAAACCGAGCTCTGCGCCGCTCTTGCCGATGCGAATATCCGGAATGCGGATCACGGCATCATCATCGATGCCGAAGCGCTCGACGCTACCGACGAAGCCGACGACATGGCTCAGCGCCGCGCCGTCGCGATAGCGCCTGCGCCAGGCGAAATCGGTCTTGATGCCGGGAAGGCTCGGCGCATAAAGGTTGATCTTCGCCACCTGATCGAATGACAAATCCGACGCGACGGTTGTCGGCAGATTGCGGTTTTGCTTGCGCGCGCGGGCAATGATCCGCGCGATACGATCGTCCGTCAGCGGCACGATCTGTCCGACGCGCTGCAGGACGCCGCCGACGTCCTTCGCCAGCGCCGGCGTGATCGTCACGCGAAACAGTTCTTCGTTGTCGGCCAGCACGCGTCCGAATGCATCGAGAATACGACCGCGTTTCGGCGTCAGCACCTGCACGTTAAGGCGATTTTCTTCCGCCATCGGCGCGTAACGGCGTGCATTCGCCACCTGCAGGTCATAGAGACGCCAGCCGATCAACCCAAACCCCGCCGCCTGCGCGCAGCCCAGCAGCACCGACCGCCGCGTGAACTGGTTCTTTCGCCTCAGATCGTCGTCAGGCTTGTCCGCCATCAATCCCCCCGCGTCAGTCGAACGGGACGGGCGGGTGCTCCTGCGGATCGGGCAACGCCGCGCAACAGCGTGATAAGAGAGGCAGCCAGCACCGCGACGCCAGCGCCGCGCACATAGGGTTCAGCATCGAGAAACGCAATGAAATACGCCGAAGCAGCAAGCCACGCAAAGAGCGTTACGGTGATGATCGCGCCGGTGAAAAGCGCCAGCCTCAGCGCCGTGGTATCAACCGCGAAGCGCGAGCAGTAAACCGCAATGACATAAGCGACGAGATAGACGAGCGCCCAATAGCCGAGTGGCCCCTGGGTCAGCACATCGAGCAAAAGCCCGGCTAGAAAAATGCTCCATTCCGGCAGCCATGCGTCGCGATCGAGCGTCCAATAATAAATGGCGACGACCGGCAGCAGCGGGAGCACGAAGCGATCCACTGTCGGCAGGCCCCACGGCAGGATCGCAACGATCGTCAGCGCTGCGACGGAAGCGACCGGCATCAGGAACCGCAGCCACCTCATGGGCCCGCTCTCTCGAATGATTTCGGCACCGTGCCCGCGGCGTCGCTTGCAGCCTTGCCGCCCATGAGATCGTCGGTCAGATGCGCAGACGGATCGTCGTAGAAAAGCACGCTAACGTAATCGAGACGATCAAGATTGGCGCGCAGTGCGACGCGCGGCTTCGCACCGTCAGCAACAACGCCGAGACGCAGCCCGATTGGAAATAGCCCGCCCTGCCCTGAGGTGGAAACGTCATCGCCTGGCGAAATCTTCGCGCCGTCTGGAATGTAGATCAGCCGCGGCTGCGAGTTGTTGTCGCCCGCCATGATCGCGCGCACCGCCTTCGGCCCGACGACCACAGGAATGCGGCTATTAAGATCGGTCGCCAGCAGCACGCGCGCCGCATTGGGGCCGATATCGACGACGCGTCCGATCAGCCCGTCGGCATTGACGACCGGATAGCCGCATTTCACTTTGCGCGCGCGCCCGGCGTCGATGGTGACGTTATGCACGAACGCGCCGCTCGAGTCGGCGATCACCCGGCTGGTGATGAAATCGAGCTTCTGCTCCGGGACAACTTTCGCAATCGCCTCGAGACCGGCAAGCTTCGCTTCAAGCTGGCGCGCCCGCCACTCCCAACTGCCGAGTTTCTGGTTCTCTTTCCGCAGCCGGTCGACTTCGTCTTGCAGCGACACTTGCGTCGAGATCGCGTGCCCCATCTCGCGGATCGGCTCGACCGGTATCATCGCGGTCTTGAATACGGGCGTCATCCACGACGCGATCTGCCAGCGCACATCGCCGAGCATGCTGTGATCGAGCCGGCTCAGCAGCATCAATGCTGTTGAAATGAAAATGAGCAAAAGCAGCAGCGGACGCAAACGCCGTCGCGACGCCGTGCCATCGCCGCGCCCGAAGTAAACATGACCTTCCTTGAGGCGCGTCATAAAGGGGTTCCGCTGCTCTCAAATTCGAACGTCGATCAAACTCAAGGCTTGATCAAAAGATGCTCGCGCTCCTTGAGCGCTTCCAGAATAGCGGCCGATCCGGAGATCACACACTGCTCCGGCTGTTCGGGTACATGAACTTTGACGCCGATCCGCCGTTCGAGTTCCTGATCGAGCTTTGCAAGCTTCGATCCGCCTCCCGACAGGTGAATGCCGCGCTCGCAAATATCGGTCGAAATCTCGGGCGGAAGGTCCTCGATGGTGTGTTGTATGAACTCGGCAATTTTCTCGATCGGCGGCTCAAGCGCCTCCGCGATATCTTGCGGGCTCAGCGTGACCGTCTTGGGCTTACCCTCGCGAATCTCGCGGCCGCGAATGACGATCTCGGCCGTCTCGCCGTTGACGACGCGCGACGCCGACCCTGCCTCGATCTTGATGCGCTCAGCGTTCGCTTCGCCGATCAGCAGTTGATGACGGCGACGGACATAGCGCACGATGGCTTCGTCCATCGCATTGCCGCCGCAGCGGATCGAGCTGGCCTGCACGACGCCACCTAGCGACAGCACCGCAACGTCCGTCGTACCGCCGCCGATATCGACCACCATCGAGCCCTTAGGCTCGTCAATCGGCAGCCCAGCGCCGATAGCGGCCGCCACAGGTTCTTCGACCAGGTAGACCTTCCGCGCCCCCGCCAGCATCGCGGTTTCATAGACCGCGCGCCGCTCGACGGGCGTCGCGCCGGCAGGCACGCAGATCAGGATGCGCGGCCGAATGAACTCAACGAGGGACTTGGTGCGGCCGATGAATTGCCGCAGCATTTCTTCCGTGGCGACGAAATCGGCGATGACGCCATCGCGCAGCGGCCGAATCGTCTCGATGCTTTCCGGCGTCCGCCCTAGCATCTGTTTCGCCTTCTCGCCGACGGCCAGAACTTCGCGAACGCCGCCGCGCGAGCGAATGGCGACCACCGAAGGCTCGTTCAGGATCACACCGCGTCCGGCGACGAAAACGAGCGTGTTGGCCGTGCCGAGATCGATGGCAATGCTGTCGGAGAAAGCTCTTTTGACACCTAAACCAAACATCCCGTGAATCCGGCCCACTTCATGTCGCCCAGCTTATGGGACGTACGGCGTTAATCAAGGTCGCCCACCATCGAGAACGACTTGAGTGCCCGAATGGTTACCGGTCACAGCATGTTCATACACAGGCAAGCGCCGGCGGGGTAGCATGCTACGAACGTGGCACGCTGCCCCGACCAAAGTCCGACGAAATTCGGGCTTTTTGCTTAGAACGCCTGCTGTGCCTGCGCCGTTTTCTGGCGTTTGACGACGAGCTTATTGAGCGCTGCGACGTAGGCCCGCGCCGAGGCGACGAGCGTATCGGGATCGGCCGACCGCCCCGTTACAGCCCGGCCCTCTTCTTCGAGCCGCACCGAAACTTCAGCTTGGGCGTCCGTCCCCTCGGTCACCGCGTGCACCTGATAGAGTGCCAAGCGCGCGTTATTCGGCAACAGTTGCTTGATGGCGTTGAAAGTTGCATCAACAGGTCCGTTGCCGACAGCCTGCACCGTCTTCGACTGGCCGTCGATATCGAGCGTCAGCGTCGCCGTCTGGGGTCCCATCGTTCCGGCAATGACCGTCAACGCCGTCACCTTCACGGCATCGTTCATGTGCGCGACGCCCTCATCGACCAGCGCTTCAATGTCCTCGTCATAGATGTGCTTTTTTCGGTCGGCGAGCGCCTTGAAGCGATTGAAGGCGTCTTCCATAGCGTTATCGCCGAGATTGTAGCCCAGTTCCTTGAGCTTCGACTTAAACGCTGCGCGACCCGAGTGCTTGCCCATGACGAGCGACGACTTCATGACGCCGACGGACTCGGGCGTCATGATTTCGTACGTCTCGGTATTCTTCAAAACGCCATCCTGGTGGATGCCGCTCTCGTGCGCGAAGGCGTTCCGGCCGACGATGGCCTTGTTGTACTGCACCGGGAAATTCGTGACTGCCGACACGAGCTTCGAGGCCCGCGACAGCATCTCCGACTTGATGCCGGTGTGATAGGAGAGCAGATCGTGGCGCGTGCGGATCGCCATGACGATCTCTTCCAGCGCCGCGTTGCCTGCACGCTCGCCGAGACCGTTGATCGTGCACTCGATCTGTCGCGCACCCGCGCGAATACCTGCCAGCGAGTTCGCCACCGCGAGGCCGAGGTCGTCGTGGCAATGGGTCGAGATCACAACCTTGTCCATGCCCGGAACGCGCGTCTTCAGCATCGTGATGAGGTCGAAATATTCCTCCGGCAGCGCGTAGCCGACAGTGTCGGGAATATTGATCGTCGTCGCACCGGCTTTGATCGCTGCTTCGACCACACGACACAGATAATCGTGCTCGGTCCGCGTGGCGTCCATCGCGCTCCACTCGACGTCGTCGGTGTAGCCGCGCGCCCGCGTCACCGAAGCGACGACGCGCTCATAGACCTGTTCTTGGCTGAGCTGGAGTTGGTGCTGGCGATGCAGCGGCGACGTGCCGATAAATGTGTGAATGCGGCCACGCTTCGCTGGCTTGATCGCTTCGCCCGCCCGATCGATGTCGTTGAAGTTCGCTCGCGCCAGGCCACAGATGACCGACTGCTTGGCGAGCTTGGCGATTTCCGTCACCGCCTCGAAGTCGCCTTCCGACGCGATCGGAAAGCCCGCTTCGATGATGTCGACACCCATGGAATCGAGAAGCTCGGCGACTTGCAGCTTCTCCTCGAACGTCATCGTAGCGCCGGGGCACTGCTCACCGTCGCGCAGAGTTGTATCAAAAATGATGATCTTATCGTCGTCGCGCTGCTGTTCGGGCGCAGCGCCTTTGCTTGGGGACGTCATTGTATTCATCCTTTGCCGGGCGACCTCTGGGGCTCGCCACCGATCGCTCTCAATCTCGAAGTCCTGGCCGTCCAATCCCCTGGGCACCAACCCGGCGGACAGCCGGGCGTCATGCGGCCCAGGGGCCGGTAAGGAGAAGCGAAAGCAGGAGCTTGGGCGCAAAAGATCCGCCGCGCGTGCTCGAAAGCGGCGCAAAAGAAACGGCGATGTCGGTCGCGCAAGCCATAACGGCAATTAATCCAAGAAAACCGGCCAAAGGTCCAGTCTGGCGTCAATAGCCGATCTGCCCCCCGAAAATCAAGCTGTCCTACCGTCGCGCCGCTGCGGGGGGCCAAACTGGCGCCGAGACGGATTTTACAGGCTTTGCCGTTTCATAACCTCAAGCCATCCAATTTTGAAACATTGCCAACATTGATCAGCCTCAATTCGGCCCGAGCGCTTATATGCCGGTGTAGTCCAATAGGTTTCGTGGAGAATTTTTCGTGACCGTCGCCACAAATTCATCTGTCAACTCTAGCAGCTACCCTCCGTCAGCGATCGCGCTGCACTGGATCATGGCAGTATTGATCGCGGCTGTATTCACCGCCATCGAACTGAAGGGCTACTATCCGAAGGGCAGCGAGACACGAGCTCTTCTTGCTTCAATTCATATGATGCTAGGCATCACGGTGTTGCTGCTGGTCATCATCCGCATCGGCATTCGCTCGCACAACGGCACGCCGCCGATCATTCCTCGCCCGGCAGTATGGCAGACCGCCATCGCACACCTGACCCATTTCATCCTCTACGCCGCAATGATCGGTATGCCTCTGCTTGGCTGGATCATGGTAAGCGCGGCCGGTCACTCCGTGCCCTTCTACGGGCTTTCACTTCCGCCAATAGTTGGTGAGGATAAAGCCCTCTCCCACAATCTGGAAGAAATCCACGAGTTCATCGGCAACGCTCTTTACTATGTAATCGGCCTCCACGCCGTTGGCGCGTTGTTCCACCACTACGTGCTGAGGGACAACACGCTGATACGGATGGTGCGGCCGGCGCGCTGAAGTGATCTCCTCTCCCACTGGAGAGAGGAGATTGTGATGTCAGATATCGCCGCTTACCACTGTCATCCTCGGGCTTGTCCCGAGGATCCCTCGGGCATCGCCACCCCCATCAAAATGGGTCCTCAGCATAAAGCCGAGGATGACAAGGCGCTCAGAGCTTGAGCACGCCCTCGGCCACGCGCACCGCGTAGCCGCCGATGCGAACGCCGTCGAGCTTGCCACGCACAATCGACATCGTCAGCGAAATGGCGCTTGGCCGGCCCATCTCGAAGCCCTGCTCGATCGGGCGCTTGTGCATGCCGTCGGGAAGCGCGTCGAAGCCTTGGACAACATAGGCAAAGCTTGCAGCCGCCGACCCCGTCGCCGGATCTTCCGGCACGCCGATGTCGGGCGCGAACATCCGCGCATGAAACGCCGATTGCGTGCGCACGCACTGACGCGTGTAGAGATAGACGCCCAAAATCCCGCGGTCGCCGAACGCTCTCGCCCAGTGCTGCGGCGCGACGCGAACCTTCGCCATCGCTTCGAGATTGGCCACGGGAATGTAGGCAAACGCTGGAACGCCGCGGATCAGCGTCGGCTTGTGATTTTCAAACCCGATCTCCGCCGGAATGAGCCCGACCGATGCCGCGATCTGCTCCGGTTCGGAAAGCGATTCGATCGGGTTCGTTATCTTCGGCGCGTCGAACTCGCCGAACGATGCCCCACCGCCCCGCATCCGCACGCCGACGCGAATGCTGCCGACTTCCTCTTCGAGCGCGATGATCGCATCGCCATGGCCGTTGCCAAGCGGCGCACGCAACTCGGCCAACAGGATCGCCGTTCCGATCGTCGGATGACCGGCGAACGGCAGCTCACGCGTTGGCGTAAAGATGCGAATGCGCGCCGTGTGACCGGGACTCGTCGAGGTCAACACGAAGACCGTTTCGGAGAGATTAAACTCGCGCGCAATGGTCTGCATTTCCGTGGCGCTCAAATGATCGGCGCCAAGAACCACCGCAACCGGATTGCCGCCGAACGGCCGCTCCGTGAAAACATCAAGAACGTGATAGTTAAGCGCCACGCGCCGGTCTCCCCGCTGTCGGCTGCGCAGCCAAACCCCGCGCGAGCGGCGGCACCATGCGGCAAGGTTTTGCCTGCGCCAAGCCCTTTTTTCCCATTCGAAAGCTCTTTAGCGCCCGACCAAAAGTGCTTCGAGTAACACACGCGCATGCGGAAGAACCTTGAGATTTGCGAGATCGTCGAGGTGGCCGACCGGAATGACGCTCTCGATTTCGGGATCGTCCGTCGTCGCATTGTGGCGCGCAACCCGCGAGACGAACTCTTCCGACGTCATCGGAAGATAGAACGGCACCGCAAAGCACAGGTGTACGCCTGCCCGCGCAACGATGAAGCCTTCTTCGCGCTTCAAGCTGCTTCCGGCTTCCCCGATTTCCTCATCGACCTCGCGCTCGACGCTGCGGCCGATATCAATCGTTCCATCGGGAAGAACATCGTTCTGATCAATGAAGCCCGACGGCAGATAGGCGAAACCGTGATTGACGTTCCCCGGCCGCTGCATGATCAGCATGAAATTCCCGTCGGACGAGCGAATCAGCGCCGAACCAAAGCCGTCGATAACGCCGGATTCTGGAAATCCCTGCCCGCGCCAATAGAGATAGCTTTTGAAATCGGTCCGAATGAGCGTAGCGTGAATTTCGCTGCCGACAGAGCGTGCGTCTTTCGTCAGATAAACGATGCCGTTGAAATAATTCGAATTGAAGGCTTTCGCCTTTTCCCAATTGGCCTTGATCTCCGCTGCATACTCTTCGGCAAATGGCCAAGGCGCGTCGATCACCTTCAGCATGCAATTCGATACGACTTTCACGCCATTTTCGTGCGGAAAGCCGCCTTCGGACATATCTTGCATTCTCACCCTTCTTTATAGGCAGCGCGGAGAAAAAATCCCCGCCGCATCAGCCACAATTAAGTCTCGGTTTGATTAAAACCGAAAAGCGCCACTTCCATGCAAATTCAAATGCTCAACATGCCGATATTCGGATCGATTTCGGCTCCGGACTCTTTTCGCAGATTTTCACGTCAGCCTTTTGTTGAGCCAAGTTTGGTCATGACGCGGCCAAGATTCGACAGCCATATACCGTTAACGACAGCGTCGCTGGGGGGCGACAGTCAAGATCTCCCAGCACCTCTGAGCCGGTTTCAAATCCTGGTGTTGCGCCAGGGTTGTAGAGCGGTGAGGTGCCCATGGGATCATCTGCCGCCCGATGGAAACTCCATCGGGCTCACGCAGCGGTCGCGCTGCGTCAGAGCCCCTTCAAATCCGAAGATGCCGTGTATGCGGCAGTATTCGGAAACGGGCGGCAGAGGTCCCCGCTCCTCTGCCGCCCGCGTTAGTCCCGGCCTGCGCCCGCAAGGGCCAAGGCTGGAAATGACGTGGACCGCCCGCGCTGCCGCACGTAAACCCTCCCCAAGAGCGCGGCAGTGCGGGTTGGTTCCGCGTTATCGCTGACAGTCTCCCGCTCCATCCCTGTACTTTGGACCTAACGTCATCGGGCGGCGCAGGCGGGATGCAGCCGCATAGCTCTCCCGAGATCACGCCGCGGCCCGCTCGACGATTTGCTGGCGGCCGCAAGCTTTGCCGCTCAATGGAAACGGAGTCTTGGGCCGAGCCCCAGGATGACACTTTCATCTGAAATCAAATGCGCAACAAAAAACGCGGCAGCCGGGACGGCCACCGCGCTTTTTTGAAACCCTCCTGCGCGCCAAAGCGCGTCGCGGATCAGTTTTTGCCCTTGTCCACAAGCTTGCTCTTGCCGATCCAAGGCATCATACCGCGCAGCTTCGCGCCGACCTCCTCGACCTGGTGCGCATCGTGCGAGAGGAAAAACCCGCGATGAATGCTCAATATTTGTAGGTCAGGCTGGTCGTAATCGTACGGGCCTCGCCGATGAAGCAGTCGCCACGAGCGAGACAAGTGCTGTAATACAGCTTGTTTTCGAGGTTCTTGCCGTTGAGCTGCCAGCGCCAATGTTCGGTTTCATAAGCGATCATGGCATCAAAGAGCGTCACATCCGGAACTTGTATCGTGTTCGTTTCGTCCCACGATGCGCCGATGTAACGAACGCCGCCGCCCATGGACCAGCCCTTAAGACCAGGCTGATCGAAATCCCAGACCGCCCAAAGCGACGCAACATTTTTGGGGATCGATTCGATCTGGTTGCCCGCGTACTCGTAATCGCCAGCGTATTCAGCTTGCGTATACGAATAGCCGAGAACGCTCTTGAGATTTTTCGTCAGCCTGCCAACCAACTCGATTTCGAAGCCTTTGACTTCGGCCTTGCCGATCTGGGCAGAATAGTTAGGATTGATCGGGTCCGCGACAAGGCGGCCGGTATCGTTGATGTCGTAGATCGCGCTGTTGATGGAAAAATTTGAACCGACTGGCTGATACTTGAAGCCGACCTCATATTGGCGGCCTTCTTGCGGATTGAATGCAGCGCCTGTTCGGGCGAAGCCAACGACCGGTATGAACGACTCGGCATAGCTGAAATATGGCGTGAAGCCATTCGAAAACTCATACATCAGCCCGGCACGATATGTCGTCGCCTCGTCCGCTTGGCTTGAGCCGTTTGTCGTGTTGTCCACCCAGTCGTGGCGCAAACCAAGCACCGCGAGCCAGTTCCCAAGACGAATTTGGTCCTGACCATAGAGCCCGGTCTGGACAACCGACTGCCGGTCGCAAGCTGGTGTCTTAGGCGCTGCCGTAAAAGCATACGCTTCACCCGCGCAATTGGCTCCCACCCAATTCGCCTGGCCGTAAACAGGGTGATAGATATTGAACGGCCTCTCGGAAAAATCGGGGTTCGCGTCGTACGCATAATCCCAACCCTGGGTCGCATGGAAGTGTGTGAAGTCGACACCGGCCAGCACCTTGTGCTCCAGCGGACCGGTTCCGAACTTAGCTTCGAGGTTAGTATCCTGGTTGAAGACCTGAGTATCGGTGATCGACATCCAGCGATACCGCGATAGCTCCTCCTGCGCCGCATCGAGATAGTCCCAATTAACAGCGACGGCGCTGTAGTCATTGTGAATATCGGCGTAGCGCGAGGCATGCTGCAACTTCAGCCACGAGTTGAACTTGTGCTCGACGAGCACTGTGCCTGCCATGGCGTCGGTGTCGTAGTGGTCGCCCGGCTCCCCGGCGAACGTGTCCCAACTGATGTGCTTCCCGTTCACGTTGGGGAAGATGGTGCCGATGTGCGGGAAGAATTGCGCGGTGGAGCCCGTGCGATCGCGCTGAAAGTCTCCAATGACGGTGATGGTGGTGTTGTTATCCGGACGATAGCTGATGGCCGGGGCCAGGGCGTAGCGATCGTTGGGAACGTACTTCACCTGGGTATCAGCATCGCGCGCAACGCCAGTTAGTCGATACGACCACTTGCCGTCCGTGGTCATCGGTCCGGTCAGATCGAAATTGACCTGCTTGAAATCGAACGAACCGTATTGCACGCCGATCTCGCCCGCGGTTTCGGACTGCGGTCGCTTCGAGACGGAATTGATGATGCCGCCAACCGCCGCTTGTCCGTAAAGCACGGATGCCGGGCCTCGAAGCACTTCAATGCGTTCGAGGAAATAGGGCTCAAGCCGGTAATTGTAGGTGTAATAGCTGAAGGTGCGGCGCAAGCCATCGAGATATTCGGGAACTTCGGTGCTGCCGCGGATAATGGGACCGTCGGTGCGGCTATCGAGGCCGTAGCCATCTGCCACCACGCCGGGAACGTAGCGCAAGGCATCCTGCACGCTCTGCGCATCCTGATCCCGGATCTGTTCGGCACCGACCACTGAAATCGATTGCGGTATTTCGTTAAGCGGCGTGTCGGTCTTCATGCCGGTTTCGGTAGCCGCAGCAAGATAATCTGTGACGGGACCGTACGGCGTATTCCGTCCCGCTCTTGAATTGATGATGCCCGCTGGCTTTGGGGCGGCGGATGGCTGTGACGTCGTCACCGCCTGAACCGGCTTGGTCTTCGCTTTGGCTTTCGAAATCTTTTTCTTCTGTACCTTTCCCTCTACGACCATGCTCGGCAGCACGTCCGGGGTCGGAGGCGAATCGGAAGGGGGACTATCGGGCGCGCCGACTGAAGGCGATCCGGCAGCGGCTGAAGGATCGGTTTCCGCCGTCTGTGCGAAGACCGGCCATGAAGAAGCGACGGAGCTGAAAACGACGGACGCGGCAACACTTACGTACTTAGATCGAGACATATACGTATCCTGTAAGTCTGTGGCGTCAGCCGGTGCATCCCCCGCGAAAACAAGCCCGCGATGCCCAATTATATACCAAATTTGTATAGAACAAGCCGTCATCGCCGCATCGTGGGCACTCCATCGTCACGAAGTGACACATAGGCGACAGTTGTGATGCACGGCGTTCGCCTGTTCAGACCACGAGGATCTAAGAACAGAAAAAAAACGGCGGCCTCGAAAGGCCGCCGTGTGTCTGTCGAACGAAACCTTCCTGCGCGCCAAAGCGCGTCGCGGATCAGTTCTTGCCTTTGTCGACAAGCTTGTTCTTGCCGATCCAAGGCATCATGCCGCGCAGCTTCGCGCCGACTTCCTCGATCTGGTGCGCATCGTTGATACGGCGCGTCGCCTTGAAGTTCGGCTGGCCTGCCTTGCACTCGAGCATCCAATCGCGCACGAAACGGCCCGTCTGAATGTCGGCGAGCACGCGCTTCATCTCCGCCTTCGTCTCCGGCGTCACGATCCGCGGACCGGTCTTGTATTCACCGTACTCCGCCGTGTTCGAGATCGAGTAGTTCATGTTGGCGATGCCGCCCTCGTAGATGAGGTCGACGATCAGCTTCACTTCGTGCAAGCACTCGAAATACGCCATCTCCGGCGCATAGCCCGCTTCGACCAGCGTCTCGAAACCGGCGCGGATCATCTCGACGAGACCGCCGCACAGCACGGCCTGCTCGCCGAACAAGTCCGTTTCGCATTCTTCCTTGAAGGTCGTCTCGATCACGCCCGAACGGCCGCCGCCGATCGCCGACGCATACGAGAGGAACAGGTCGAGCGCGTTGCTGCTCTTGTCCTGATGCACCGCGACGAGGCACGGCACGCCGCCGCCCTTCTGGTATTCGCCGCGCACCGTGTGGCCCGGGCCCTTCGGCGCGACCATGCCGACGTCGAGGTCTTCGCGTGGCTCGATCAGGTTAAAGTGCACGTTGAGGCCGTGCGCGAACAGCAGCGCCGCGCCCTTCTTCATGTTGGCTTCAAGATGCTCTTTGTAGATATCGGCCTGCAATTCGTCAGGCGTCAGCATCATGATGACGTCTGCCCACTTCGCAGCGTCCGCGACTTCCATGACCTTGAGACCGGCCTGCTCTGCCTTCTTCGCCGAAGGCGATCCCTTGCGCAGCGCGATGACGATGTCTTTCACGCCGGAGTCTTTGAGGTTCAGCGCGTGCGCATGGCCCTGGCTGCCATAGCCGACAATAGCGACCTTCTTTGATTTGATGAGGTTGATGTCGGCATCACGATCGTAATAGACGCGCATGGGCGGCCTCTCGGGTTCCCCGGTCGAAATCGACGTTCGGGCTGGGTTGAAAGCAATGGCGGCCCGGATGGTTCTGAAACCGGGCGCCCTGAAATCTGGGCGGAACCTACAGACATCGGATCGAGGATTCAACGGCCCGCGGACACTGGCGGCAGGCCGAAACTCGGATATTTCACCGCAGCCTTTCGCCCATGCTGCATAGCGAAATTAACCCAAAATGCGTCCTCGAACCTTCAGATCATCTCCTTCACGATAGGCCATAGCGACGCGACGAGCGCGACGGCCATGACGACGTTGAAAATACGCATCGACCGCTCATCCTTGAGAAGCGGACGCAGCGATGTGCCGAAGAACGCCCAGCTCGACGCCGAAACGGTCGACATGATCGTAATGACGGTCGCAAGCGTCGCGATATCCGCCCATGGGTTATCCGGCGTGATGTAATTGGCTGCAATGCTGAGGCAAACCATCCATCCTTTCGGATTGACCCATTGGAATAAGGCCGCTTCCAGAAAGGTCATAGGCCGCGCATCCTCGCTGGCGATCGGATCGGTCGCGCCGGCGGTTCCAATACGCCAAGCCAGCCAGAGAAGATAAGCAACGCTGACGATGCGAAGAACGGAATAAAGACCGGGAACCAGAACGAGCAACCGCCCCACGCCGAGCGCAATCGCCAGCAGCAGAACGGTAAAGCCGATCACGACGCCGAGAATGTGCGCGCGCGTTCGGAAAAAACCGAAGTTCACACCGGACGCGAGCAACATCGTATTGTTCGGTCCCGGCGTCATCGCCGATACGAACGCAAACGCAACGAGTGAGAGGAAAAGTTCGTGAGACATGTCTCTTCACCAGCACGGTGAACCGGCTGCGCGTCCCGATCTAGAAAGGAAACTGCCGCCGAAGGAAAGAACTCAGCTTGCGGCGCCACGGCCGATCGCTGCGATGCCGGTACGGGAAACCTCGACGAGGCCCAGCTCCGACATCAGTTGAATGAACGTCTCGATTTTCGAGGACTTACCGGTGACCTCGAAAACGAAATGCTCCGTCGACGTATCAACGACCTTCGCCCGGAAAATCTCGGCCAGCCGCAGCGCCTCGATGCGCTTCTCGCCTTTGCCGCCGACTTTCACGAGTGCCAGCTCTCGCTCGATCGAAGCGCCCTCTTCCGTCAGATCGCGGACGCGATGCACCGGCACGAGGCGTTCAAGTTGCGTTTTGATCTGCTGGATCACCGCCGGCGTGCCGTTGGTCACGATGGTGATGCGCGACAGATGCCGCTCATGCTCGACCTCGGTCACCGTCAGCGACTCGATATTGTAGCCGCGCCCAGCGAACAGACCGATGACGCGCGCCAGCACGCCCGGCTCGTTGTCGACGACGACGGACAGCGTCCGCGACACGATCTCCTGCGAACGGGAGGGGCTCGGATAGTGCGACTGCTTTAAAGGTTCGGACATCGTCGGTCTCTGCGTTCTCAAACAAAACTTTCAACGAGGGTGTGGCCGGCAGCATAATCGGGAATGCTCCACGGCTCGGCGAGGGCTGCGTCGCGCCAAGCAACGAACGATGGATGCACCAGCATCGCATCCATATACGTTCGCGTCGCTTCGCGGACCGGAATTTGATAACTGTCGAAGCGCGTGACGACCGGCGCATACATGGCGTCCGCCGCCGAGAACGCCCCATAAAGGAATGGCTGTCCGCCGCCGAAGCGATTGCGGGCCTCCGACCAAATGTCTTCGACCCGATCAATATTGGCCTGCAAAGCCTCGGTGATCGGTGGTGTTGCAAAGCGCGCGCCGAGGTGCATCGGGCACGCTTGCCGCAAGGCCTGAAAGCCCGAGTGCATCTCATTGGAAACCGCACGCGCATGCGCCCGCGCGTTGCCGTTCCGCGGCCAGATCGCAAAGTCCGGAAATTTCTCTGCGAGATACTCGATGATCGCGAGGCTTTCCCAGACAGCCACATCGCCGTCGACAAGCGTGGGAACTTTACCCGAGGGCGAAAACTCCAGCATCCGCCCGCGGCTCTCCGGCATCCGCAGCGGAATGATTTCTTCCTCGAACGGAATGTCAAAGTGGGACAGCACAAGCCACGGCCTGAGCGACCACGACGAATAGAGCTTATTGCCAATGACGAGCTTCAACATCGTTATTTGCCGCTGCCCGTCGTGTCGTCACTGTCGGCCTCGCCCGGCTTCCTCGGCGGAAACACAGCCTTCAGAAAGATCGGCATGCCGTCCTTGTCGATCATCTTCTTGAGAGCCTCGGCTTGCTTCGTCGAAATCTTGTATTGCCGGAACGCCGCGACGAAGCGGGCGCCCATACCGCGCGCGATGTCTTCCGGCGCCGGAGTTCCCATGCGCACGCGGTCTGCTTGTGGAATACGCGCATAGATCTGCGCCAGCACCTGGCTGTGCATGTAGTCCTGCGCCAAGCACGACTCGAGCCCCGGCGAATACTCGCTGGCAAGCATCTGCGTCCGGTAGCAGGCGTCGAGAAACTTCAGAACGCCTGCCGAGCCTTCACGCTGATGCAGCGCCCCAAGCCGCCGCGCTGCATCTTTGATGTTGGCGACGTGGTCCCAGGTTTGTTTGGCAGCCAACGTCCCCGGCATGACGAGGAGTGCCATCGCGAAAACCGCGATGACGGCGCCAAAAATTCCGAAACCTGTTCCCCCGTGCTTTGTCAAACCAGCACCTTTCCTGCTTCGCCGATCGCATTCTCGACTTCGTCGTCCGTGATGTTCTCGCCGAGAAGCATTTCGTTGTGGGCCTTCCCCGACGGGATCATCGGGAAACAGTTCGCAAGCTTTGCAACCCGGCAATCAAAGATCACGGGGCCTTTCGTGTTGATCATCTCGTTTATAGCATCATCGAGATCGGCGGGATGCTCGCAACGCATGCCTGTCCACCCGTAGGCTTCGGCAAGCTTCACGAAATCCGGCAAGGCTTCGGTGTAGCTTTCCGATAGGCGATTGCCGTGCAGAAGCTGCTGCCACTGCCGCACCATGCCCATGTACTCGTTGTTCATGATGAACACCTTGACCGGCAAACGGTACTGCACCGCCGTCGAGCACTCCTGAATGTTCATCAGGATCGACGCATCGCCCGCAACGTCAATGACGAGCGACTTCGGATGCGCAAGCTGTACGCCGATCGCGGCGGGCAATCCATAGCCCATCGTACCGAGGCCTCCCGACGTCATCCAGTGGTTCGGCTCATCGAAGTGGAGGAACTGCGCCGCCCACATCTGATGCTGCCCGACCTCCGTCGTGAAATAGGTGTCGCGATTCTTCGTCAGTTCGTTGAGCCGCTGACACGCATATTGCGGCATGATGATGTCTTTGGAGTTCTTATAAGACAGCGATTTTTTCGTCCGCCACCCGTCGATCTGCTTCCACCACGCCTTGTGCGCAGCCTTGTCGAGGATCGGCGCCTTCGCCTTCCACACACGCAGCATGTCTTCGAGCACGTAGGCGCAATCGCCGATAATCGGAATATCGACCATGATGTTCTTGTTGATCGACGACGGGTCGATATCGACATGGATCTTCTTCGAGTTCGGCGAGAATGCATCCACACGGCCGGTGATGCGATCGTCGAAGCGCGCACCGATGTTGATCATCACGTCGCAGTCGTGCATCGCCAGATTCGCTTCGTAGGTGCCATGCATGCCGAGCATGCCGAGCCACTGCTTATCCGAGGCCGGATAAGCGCCAAGCCCCATCAGCGTCGACGTGATCGGATACCCTGTCAGCCGCACGAACTCGCGCAACAGCTGGCTCGCCTTCGGTCCGGAGTTGATGACGCCGCCGCCCGTATAGAACACTGGGCGCTTCGCATTCGCGATCAGATCGACCGCTTCGCGCACGGACTGCTGTTCCGGCTTCAGCTTCGGGCGGTAGGTCTTGTGCTGGATGTTGGAGGGCCCAACGTAGTTGCCCGTCGCAAATTGCACATCCTTCGGGATATCGACCACCACCGGACCCGGACGGCCCGTACGCGCGATGTGGAAGGCTTCGTGCAGAACACGAGCGAGGTCGTTGATGTTCTTCACCAACACGTTGTGCTTCGTGCACGGCCGCGTAATGCCGACCGTATCGCATTCCTGGAACGCGTCGTTGCCAATGAGGTGCGTCGGCACCTGGCCGGTGATGCAGACGAGCGGAATGGAATCCATCAGCGCATCGGCAAGGCCCGTCACCGCATTGGTTGCGCCGGGCCCCGACGTCACGAGGCAGACGCCGACCTTCCCCGTTGAGCGCGCATAGCCTTCAGCCGCATGCAGCGCCCCGCCTTCCTGGCGAACCAGGATGTGACGAACCTTCTCCTGCTGGAAAAGCTCATCATAGATCGGAAGAACGGCGCCGCCCGGATACCCGAAAACGAACTCGACGCCTTGGTCAGCCAGCGCAGTCAACACCATTTCCGCGCCGGTCATCGTGCGTGCCATCGTCAAACTCCTCTACAGGCTTGCCGCCTGCCAACATTTCGAAATTGCGGGGAACCTAGGCGCACGATCCTATTTGGTCAACGCTAACGGTGAATAAATGCGAAAATTTCACGCAGTGAACTTTCCATATATTTCGTATGGACAGGCATCCAAGAAATCATATGACTTTTGAGCCAAGTTTCCTGCCGTTTGATGTACTGACGGGTCTCCGCCTGCGAGGCCGCCACCGCCTCCTCGACGCTTATCTCGCCTCGCCAAACTCCGATCAGCGGCCGAACGCCGATTGCCCGCATCGCCGGTAACCCGGCATCGAGTTGCATCTCGGACAAAGCTTGAGCCTCCTCGCCCGCCCCTTGGCGCATCATCGCGGCGAAACGCGTATCCGCACGAGCGTGAAGCTCAGCCCGGTCGACGCGAACCACCAGACGCACAGTCTCCGCTTCGTTCAAGACGGGCGCGCCCTTCAGGGTTTGCCACTCGGCCAGCGACCGCCCCGTAGACTCCAGAACTTCGAGCGCACGCACGATCCGCTGCGTATCCGCGGATTGAAGCCGCCCTGCCATGACTTCATCCCGCTCCGCAAGCTCTGCATGCATCGCCTCTGCACCGCGCCGTGCCGCCTCCGCTCGCCAATGCGCGCGCACGTCTTCATCGATCTCGGGAACAGGTGAGAGCCCTTCGAGCAGTGCCTTGAAGTAAAGCCCGGTGCCCCCGACGACGATAGGCCGCCGTCCTTGCGCCTGGGCGCTTGCAATCGCCTCTGCCGCATCGCGGACGAAACGGCCGGCCGAATACGCTTCTTGCGCCGGCACGAAGCCATAGAGCGCATGCGGCACCCGCGCTTCGTCGGCCGGCGTCGGACGCGCCGTCAGAATGCGCAGCTCCCGATAGACCTGCATGCTGTCGGCATTGATGATCGTGCCGCCAACCTGCTCCGCAATCGCCATTGCGAGCGCCGACTTGCCGCTGGCCGTCGGGCCGGCAATCAAAATGGGGCGCAGGTCTGTTTCTGTGCTACTCATGAAAAGGCCTCCTAGCGCTGTGGCACTAGGAGGCGCAAGTCAGACGGTAGAAGTCAGATTAATAATTGAGCGTGGTCCGGACGCCGAACACGGCCGCGTCTTTCTCCGGCACGGCCGGATTGTTCTCGCTTGGCACCCGACCACCGGGGTTCCAGATATACTGGAAATCAGGCGCAACCGAGAAGCCGGGCGAGATCTTCGCAGTATAGTTCAGTTCGACCACCGACTCGTAGTCGGAGATGACCGTCTGGCCATCATCGATCTGAGCCTGCTGCAGCTTGTTCGAGACATGGCCATAGGCAAAGGCGGCGCCGAATGAATCATCCTTGCGCCCCGGCACGAAGCCAGTGAACACGATGCCGGTATCGACGTAGGTGTTGATCAGGTTCTGCTTATCCGGCGAACCACCGAGGCGAACGAATGCGCTGACCGCGTCATCATGCGCACCCTTCCAGATCTGCTGGTCGATGATGCCATAGACGCCGGAGCTGGTATCCAGCTCGTTCGGATTGAGAAATTCCGGCGCGTAATGATTGAACTGCTTCCAGCCGCCGAACTTGAACGTGCCGGGCATGCCGATGTTATATTTATACTGCGCTTCGACCATCAGCAGCGGCGCATCCTGCAGACGGAAGTTCACGCCATGCGGGTTGTCGGCCTGCGGATCATCCGCAAACGGATCCGCCGGGCTGCCGTTGAACACCGCAGCGAGAATGTTGAGATTATCCGTCGGCTGATACTGGACACGCACGCCGAGCGACGCCAGCGGATATCCAGGACCACCGGCAGCCATGTTGTTGGCTGTCGCTGCCGACCACCCGAACGTGCTGTTGAGAAACACAGCAGCCGTATCGCTGATAAAGAATTCGCTATCGGCTGCCAGCGAACCGATACGCACCTTCACCTTGTCATCCAGCAGCGACTGCTCGAACCACAACTCGAACAAGCGCAACCGCTCGTCGCCTTCGATGTTGCTCGGTGGGAAGATGTTGCCGATGCGCTGCGTCGCCGGACCGACACCGTTCAGGTAATAGGCGCTGGCGTGAATAGCCCCGCCCTTCCAGCCGAACATCTTGTCGAGATCGAAATCCGTAAACGCGGAAACCAAGCCGTCGTAGTTCGAGCCCTGCGAGTTGCCGCCCTTAGCGACATTCCAGTACTCGCCGATGTACCCCACACCGTAGAGGATGCCCTGCTTCGCCAATGAGGCCCGCATCGGATCATCCCAATCGTGAGCAATCGAATCCTCCGGCACGCCGTTGGCAGAAGCGTCGTCAGCCTTTGCGGCGACGGTGGACACGAGAGTGCCCAGCGCAAAGACCGGCAAGATGCCGGCCACGAGTTTCGATCCCATCGTCATTCCCCCAAACGCCGGACCCCGCACCTCGACGTCCCGGCTATTGAACCTGTTGCCTCCCGGCCCAATGAACTGAACAGAAGATACTTGACGCAACCAGTCAACATTGGAATTCAAAAACAGCATCGTTGCCCACTGCCTGCCGAGGAGCTGTTGCCATTTTGCAATCATTGGGGATGCCGATCAGGTCCGACATGTCGCAGAGCGGGAACTTTTCCATCCGTCAGTAGGCGTCTCATCTTCCGGCGCAGGCGAAGCACGAATCACTTCGAAGAAAGATCAGCGCTTTTGCGCGCCGCGTCAGAAAAGGGCAGCTCCCGCCCCGTCCACCGCCGCCAGACCGCCGCAACTTGCGGACGTGCGGCCGCCCAGGCCTTCCGGACCTCCGCCATCGCCCGCGCCTTGACGACACGACCGTAGCGCCAGACCCACGATGCCCGGATCTGCGCATAAAGAGCATCCTTCCAGGGCATGAACCAGTTGAAGAGCGCAGCAAACCAGCCGATCCGCATCAGCGCCGGTTTCACCAACAGAAAGACGCGCGCGATAAGCGCCGTCGACGCGATCTTGGCCCCGACGAACAGCAAGGTCGCCGACAGAAAATGCTCATTCGCGAGCAGCCAGATCGCCACGAACTTCAGCGGCAGCAACAGCGAGGTTGGCAAGGCCAGCGCAATGAGCGCCGCATAAGGCGGCAGACGCGCCAGCAACCGCTCGATCGCCGCGATCGGCGCGAACGCTGCGAGCCTCCCGAGCAGGTTCGAAAGCGGCCGCCATCCCCACTCTTCGAAAAGGATGATCAGCGCTGCAGTAATATTAAGCGCCGTTATCAGCGGCCCGCGCACGATGCTCCAGGCCGTCCGCAGAAGCTCGCGAAGTGTCCAGATCGCAATGACCGTACCGCGCCAGAGAGCGCCGAGAATCGTTTTAACCGTCTGCCGAAATTGATCCGTACTCAACCGTTTCTCGCTCTTTCAAAACCATGCTGGCGACTGAAGCGAATTGTATCATCCGCTGCTGAACCGGGGATAAGTGTTTCCGCCCCCCGTGCGCCGCGCGTCTTTTTGGCAGCGCCCGATATGCGCGTTCCGGCCGGGAGTCAGACGCGCAACCTAAAGAGCGCGGCAAAACGGCGCTTGAGAAGTCGGCGATCCTATTCTATACGTTTTTCGTAAACAAAAAGCCGGGGTGAGGAAACACATGAAGCTAACCCATCAAATTCTGATGGCGGGGGCCATCACCCTGTCTGCAGTCTCCACTCCGCATGTCGCCAGCGCTACCGAGCACATCATTGAAATGCGCAACAAGGACGACGCCGGCAATCTCATGGTCTTCGTTCCAGGCTTCGTGAAGGCCGAAGTCGGCGACACCATTAAGTTCGTCCCGACCGACAAGGGCCACAACGCTCAGAGCGTGCCGAACATCTGGCCGGCAGACGTACCGGAAGTGAAAGGCCCGTTTAGCAAGGAAGTCGTCTTCAAGGCCGAGAAAGATGGCCTCTACGTTTTCAAATGCCTGCCCCACTACGGCATGGGCATGGTCGCCCTCGTCCAGATCGGCAAGCCCGTCAACCTCGACGCGGTGAAGTCATTCGTCGCAACGGGCAAGGCGAAACAGCGTCTCGACGCCGAAGTCGCGAAGGTGACGCCGTAACGGAATCGAGTAGAGCCCGAGGTTGTCCTGGAAGGGCCGAAGGCTAAGCTCGTGCTAACCCCGAGATGGGTCTCCCGGCCCCAGATCTCGGGGTTAGCTTTTTCATTTCAGGGCCTCGCAATGATCAAACGCAATGCGACTTTTGCAGGCTTTGCGTTATTCTGCCTCTGCTGAAACGCGAGGATGATTGCCCATGGCTTATTTGCTTGAAGAGAAGCGGCGCGACTTGGTCGCGCCGGGCAATCGCCACACCTATCTCGGAAACGGCGATGTCTTCGTCGGCCGCCCGCTCGCTATCCGTTTCGCCACCCGCGACGAAGCCGAAACGAAACGCGCGAAACTTCCAAATCCCGACAACTGGATCGTCGTCGAAGACTGATCTCCGTCCAACCCCAAAATGTCATCCTCGGCTTATGCCGAGGATCCATTCCTCCGCCAGTACGATTGCCCGAGCGCCTACTCTTGCTCGGCGCGCTCCAGTAACGACGCGTCGTTGACATCGGAGCGCCGCGGCAGCTCGCCAGCCTCTTCCAGCGCATGCACGAGATCCTCACGCGCTTTCTCCGCCTGCCGCTGACGCGCCCACAGGCTCGCATAAAGCCCGTTCTTGGCGATCAACTCGACGTGCGTTCCCTGCTCCGCAACGCGTCCATCTTCGAACACCAAAATCATGTCCGCATGCACGATGGTCGATAGACGGTGCGCGATGACCACCGTCGTCCGGTCCTTCGACACACGGTCGAGCGCGTCCTGAATTTCCTTTTCCGTATGGCTGTCGAGCGCGCTCGTTGCCTCGTCCAGCAGCAGGATCGGCGGCGACTTCAAAATCGTCCGCGCAATCGCAACACGCTGCTTTTCGCCGCCCGAGAGTTTCAACCCGCGCTCGCCGACCATCGTTTCGTAGCCGTCGGGAAGCGCCCGCACGAAATCGTCGATCTGCGCCAGCTTCGCCGCTGCGTAAACCTCTTCGTCCGTGGCGTCGGCGCGGCCATACTTGATGTTGTAGAAAATCGTATCGTTGAACAACACCGTATCCTGCGGCACCACGCCGATCGCCGCCCGCAGCGAGGCTTGCGTCACGTCGCGCAAGTCCTGCCCGTCGATCAGAATACGCCCGCTCGTTACATCATAGAAACGCAACAGCAGCCGCCCGACCGTCGACTTGCCCGCACCCGACGGCCCAACGATGGCGACCATCTGTCCCGCCGGCACTTCGAACGATACGTCTTTCAGAATAATGCGCTCAGGATCGTAGCCGAAGCGAACATGATCGAACCGGATCGCGCCGCCCGAAACATCGAGCCGCTTCGCGCCCGGCCGATCCGCAACTTCCGGATTCTGCTCCAGCACCTCCATCATGCGTTCGATGTCGGTCAGCCCCTGCTTGATCTCGCGATAGACCATGCCCATGAAGTTCAGCGGCATGAAGAGCTGCAACATCAGCAGGTTCACCATCGCGAAATGCCCGACGGTATCCTTGCCGGCGACGACATCGTTCGCCGCCATCACGAGGCAGATCGTCAGCGCAATCGTGAAGATGACCGCTTGCCCTGAGTTCAACACCGCGAGCGACGTGTAGGTCTTGATGCTCGCCTTCTCGTAAGCAGCCATCGACTTGTCGTAGCGCCCGGCTTCGCGGCCCTCGGCGCCGAAATATTTCACCGTCTCGTAATTCAGCAGACTGTCGATCGCCTTGGTGTTGGCGTCAGTGTCGCTCTCGTTCATCACGCGGCGGATCGACAGCCGCCAATCGGTCGCTCGGATCGTGAACCACAGATACGCAGCGATCATGCCGACGATGGTCACAATGTAGCGCCAGTCGAATTCATACGCACACACTGCGATGATCATGAAGAACTCGACGATCGTCGGGATCAGCGTCATCAGCGCCATACGGCTGATGTTTTCGATGCCGGTGCGTCCGCGTTCGAGCACACGCGTCAGACCGCCCGTCTTGCGTTCGAGATGGAACCGCAGCGACAGCCGGTGCATGTGCTCGAATGTCGACAAGGCGAGCTTGCGTACTGCATGCATCGCGACGCGCGCGAACATGCCTTCACGGATCTGCACCAACAGCGCCATCACGATGCGGGCGATGCCGTAGAACAGCACAGCCAGCACTGGCGCACCGACGAGCCACGGCAGCGTCTGGTTCGATGCGACATGGCCGCCCGACGCAGCGACCAGAGCGTCCGTCGCCCACTTCAACGTAAACGGCACGCCGACCGTCACCGCTTTCGCAATGACGACGATGACGAACGACCAGACCACAGTGCGCCGCAGATCCGGCCGGTCCTGCGGCCAGACATAGGGCCACAAGGCCCTCAAAACCCGAGATGTTTCGGTGGACGGAATAAGGCGCGCCAAAAGCCCGCTTCGGGGCGCGCGCACGCTGACGGAAGTTCTCTGCATTCGGCCTGAAATAGGGTCAACCGGCTGGAAAGTCCATCACCCCCGCTTTCGCGGCAGATAAATGGTCTGGCACGGATAGATCCGGTTCGGATTGCGAATCGTGTCGCGATTGGCGCGATAGATGCGGATGTAATAGAGGCCGTTGCGGTAGTGGCGGAGCGCGATCCGCCACAGCGTATCGCCGCGCGCGACGACGTAACGGCCCGGCACGAACGCCTTGCGCCCGGCATATCGGCATTGGCTCGGCGCGGCACGGCGGACGCGCGCCCGACGCACCCAGCGCTTGACGACCGGGCCGTGCGCAACGTGCGTGTTTCGGGCCTCCCGGATGGCATGCGCCTTAGGCGTCTTCGCCTCGATGGCGGGCGTTTGGCGGTCGGCGACAGGCGGTGAAGCCGCGGCAGTCTTCGCCTGGGCGGTCTTCGCCGCAGCCACTTTCGCGGCTTCTTCTTCGGCAATGCGCTGACGGTCCGCCGCTTCCTTTGCCGCAGCCTCCTGTTTGGCCTTGTCCTCGGCGGCCTTTGCAGCAGCAGCTTTTGCTGCCTCTTCCTCAGCGAGACGCTGCTGTTCCGCCGCAACCTTCGCGGCAACCGCCTTCGCCGCTTCCTCGTCTGCGAGCCGTTGCTTTTCCTGCTGGGCTTTTTCTGCCGCTACTTTGGCGGCAGCAGCTTCCTCTTGGGCGAGGCGCTGCTTCTCGGCGGCTTCCTTCGCAGCGGCTTCCGCCTGAGCTTTTTCCTCGGCCTCTTTCGCGATCCGCGCTTTCTGCGCTTCTTCTTCGGCAACCCGCTGCCTTTCAGCGGCGGCACGGGCGGCGGCTTCCTGCTTGGCTTTCTCCTCTGCAGCCTTCGCAGACGCGGCCTCGGCCAAAGCGCGCCGATGCTCTTCTTCCTCACGACGGCGCTGCTCGTCGGCGAGTTCGCGGGCTTTCGCTTCCTGAGTCTGACGCTCAGCTTCGGCTTTCGCAGCCGCCTCGCGCGCCGCTTCGTCAGCGGCCTTCTTTTCGGCGGCAGCTTTTTCCTCGGCGTCATGCTGCGCCTGTGCTGCCAGACGTGCCGCTTCGAGACGCTTCTGCTCGTCGGCCTTGCGCTGCTCTTCCGCCTGTCGCTGCTGGTCTTCGATACGTTTTGCTTCGGCCTCGAGACGCTCGCTCTCGCGACGCTGCGCTTCCGCCAGCGCCGCCGCTTTGCGTTTCGCCGCCTCGTCCTCGGCCTTCAGTTCGGCCTCGGCTGCGTCAGCCTTGCGTTTCGCTTCGTCCGCCAGCTCCTGGCTATGCTTGATGTCGGCTGCCCGCTTCGCCTGTGCCGCGAGGATGGCCTCCTCTGCATGCTGCCGCGCCGTTTCGGCGTCTTCCTCTTTTACCTGTTCCAGCTTGCGCGCGATGTCGTCGCCGCCCCCGCCTGGAGGCGCGACCGACAATCGCCGGATGATGACGCCCTGAAACTCGCGATTGGCACGCGCCAGCCAATCCTGCAGGCGATCGACCAATCCTAGCTCGCGCGTTTGCCACGGCGTTTGCTTGTCGCTCGGATCGGGCTGCGCCGGAGTGTCCGCCTGGGCCTGTATCTCATCCGGAGCATCCTGCGCCACCACGCGCTGCGAGGCCTGCGCAGACTCCAGCGTGTCCTCGTCATTGAGAGCGACCACAGCGCGAAAATTTCGGTCGATAACCGGCAGCGATAGCCCCCGCTCTGCGTCCGGCCGGTCACTGGCAGCATCGAGCGGCAACGCCAACAGCGCCGCGGAGACGAGAAGGCCCGCAGCAGCGCCCGTTCGAGCGTAACGAAACGCCGTTTTCACTGCCGTTTCTGAAGGTTCCCCGTCCTTCATAACATCGCCTTGTAGCCCCTATATTAAGGGACCTAAGCACACGTCTTGTAGCGGCGCCATGCTTCCCGGCGTAATGACCGTGGATTGATTCGGAAGCGTGACCGGATGCTCACAACGGTCACATGAGACATCTGAGGGTGGCACCCTCCGGCGCACCTGGGCAGAGCGGCGCGGCGACACTAAATAATGCAGACAGATCGTCTGAGATCGGAATACTTATGAACGAAATGACAAAAATGCCGGTCACGAAACCGGCCGACAGCAAGACCATCCAAAATTCAGCTCTGAAATCTGAAACGCCCGCCAGGATTGAAGGCGTCTGCGTCTACTGCGGCTCTGGCAAAGGCCTCGATACCGCCTATACCATCGCAGCGCGAAAGCTCGGCAAGACGCTCGCCGATAACGGCATCCGCTTGATCTATGGCGGCGGCAGTCTCGGCCTGATGGGCGAAGTCGCGCGCGCCGCGCTCGGAGCGGGCGGCAAGGTAACGGGGATCATCCCGGAATTTCTCGGCAGCCGCGAGCACATGCTGCAGGATGTCGACGAATTGATCGTCGTCGAGAACATGCACGTCCGTAAGCAGCTGATGTTCGACCGCGCAGACGCCTTTGTGGCGCTTCCCGGCGGCGTCGGCACGCTTGAAGAACTCGTCGAGCAGTTGACGTGGTCGCAGCTCGGACGCCATTCCAAGCCCATCGTCGTTGCCAACATCAACGGCTTCTGGAATCCATTCCTGAACCTGCTCGATCACATGAAGGCCGAAACCTTCATTCGCGCCGGACTGGATGTCCATTTCTCAGTCGTCGATACGGCGGAAGAGATCCTGCCCACCATCCTCGGCAAGGCCGCCCCGACGTCGGAGAGCAAAGAGCAGGAGCTGCTGCGGAAGTTCTAGAGGCCGCGACTTGCCATCTCGGAAGAAAAGGCGCTGTCGACTGTTCGATCAAAACCCATCGCATCGGACGCAAACAGCTTCGGATAGAAGCTCGCAAGCTCGGCGAGCCCATCAGCGTTGAGGTGATTTGCGTCCCGATAGAGCGGACGTCCGCTCTTGCCGTAGCGGCAGACCAGCTCATCACAGAGAAGCAGATGCAGATAGAGGACTCGAACATTCGGCATCGCGTCGAGCTTGGCCAACACCGGCAAAACGTGCCGCTCGCGTTCGAAGAAATCGGATAATGCTGTCTTCTGCGGCAGAGGCTCGTTCCAAGCGCGATGACGAGCAAACGCTAGGCTGGCATTGAAAACATTCTCCGGAACAGGTCCGATAATGAGATGCCGACCCGGCATGTGCCGGTGCGGCTGCCCGGTTGACGTTTAACACCCGTCTCACTCCCCCATTCCCCCGTTGGAAGCGAGCGTTGCATAGGACGTCCGGGAATGCACGCCCCGGCCTGTGGAGGAAGTGCACTACCGCCTGCCAAAACATCCTAACCGTTGCCTTCCGGCCGCTTCCCTTTTATCAGCGCTTATGGCCAAGACGACCGCAGAAACACCTCCCCCAGCCGCCCGCATCAGCGACGCCGATATCGCCGGTTACGTTAACCGCATGCGGGCCGGCGAGCGCCGCGCCATTGCGACCGTAATCACCGAGCTCGAACGCCTATCGGCAGCCGCGCCGGGCCTGCTTCAGGCTTTGCAGCCGCACCTCGGCCACGCCCTCGTCGTCGGCTTCACCGGACCGCCGGGCGCCGGCAAATCGACCCTTGTCAACGCCGTCATCGCGCATCTGAGACAGCAGGGTCGCAGCGTCGGCGTCATCGCCGTCGATCCATCGAGCCCGATCTCGGGGGGCGCCATTCTCGGTGACCGCATCCGCATGACCGCCGCACTCGATGATGACGGCGTCTTCGTCCGCTCGCTCGCCTCACGCGGCTATCTCGGCGGCCTGTCGCCGGCTGCGGTCCGTATCGTCGACGCCCTCGACGGCGCGGGCTTCGACATCGTACTTCTTGAAACCGTGGGCACCGGTCAGAACGAAATCGACGTCGCGGAGGTCGCCGACATTCGCGTCGTCATCGCAGCGCCAGGCCTGGGCGACGATATCCAGGCGATGAAGTCGGGCCTGCTCGAAATCGCCGATATCATCGTCGTCAACAAGGCCGACCGCCCGGGCGCCGAACAGACGATGCAGCAGTTGATCGGCGCGCTGTCGATCCGCGCGATGCCAAACGAGAAGGTGCCGGTACTGAAGACGAGCGCCATCAACGGCGACGGAGTGGGCCAGCTTGTCGACGCCTTCGATACCATCGGCAAGCGCGTCGTTGCGGGTGGCGCCCTGCATCGCCGCCGCCGCCGCGCGCGCTACCTCATCGCCCGCGCCGCCGCCGACATCGTCGCCGCTCGCATCAAAGCCGGCGGCAAGGACGGCCTCGACCCTCTCGCCGACGCCGTTCTCTCCGGCACCATGTCCCCCGACAAAGCCGCGCGCCGCTTGCTCGAGTCCTAGCTCACACTGCCAGGACGCCCGCTGCTCACAAGTTTACAAACACTCCGTCATCCCGGCGCAGGCCGGGATCCCGTCAGCCATTCACAATGAGAATTTGGATGCTTGTCTGGGTACCGACCTGCGTCGGCATGACAGGGTCGATAATGCTGTGCCCCGATCAGCGGCTCGCGCGCGGATGGTTATCGCCGCTGTCCAGCTTAAGGACGACGAAACACAGCCGGCGCTTCCGGCCGGCTCCCCTTCAGACATTTCGTCGGCATCGGCAGCCGGCGCGCGGAACGCGTGTCCCCGATGCCAATCATTAAAGCCACCTGCGCCGCTTGAAGTAGAGGTACGGCAGGATCGCTGAGACGACCATCATCGCCAGCGCCCACGGATACCCGAACAGCCATTTCAATTCCGGCATGTCCTCGAAGTTCATGCCGTAGATCGACGCAACCAGCGTCGGCGGCAGAAACACTACGGCAGCCACCGAGAAAATCTTGATGATCTGGTTCTGCTGCAGGTTGATGAGCCCCAGCGTCGCGTCGAGCAGGAAGTTCACCTTGCTCGACAGGAACGTCGCCTGATCGGTCAAGGCGACGACATCGCGATAGAGCACCTTGGTGCGCGCCTTCGCTTCCTTCGTCACCTTCTTGTCGACCTGCTGATCGACATTGGTGTGATACGTCAGCACGCGGTTGATGCTGACGAGACTTTCGCGAACCTTCGTCAGCAGGTCGCCGTCCTGGCCGATGCGCTCGATCGCAAGCTGCAGATCGTCGCTCGACGGCGCCGCCTTCATCTTGCCTTTGCGGAAGACCTGCCGCGAAACCTGATCGATATTCGTGCCGACCCGCTCCAGCGCGTCCGCCATGCGGTCGAGCAGCGCCTCGATCAGGCCCATCATGATCTGCTCGCCGTTGGCGACCGGCACGTTGTTGGGACGCTGCGCGCGCGTCACAAAATTGGCGAACGCCTTGGGCTCGGCGTAGCGCATCGTCACCAGAGTGCTGCCCTTCAGCACGAACGTAATCGGCGACGTCATCGGCTCGTCAGTTTCGAGCTGCGACGCGGCCGTCAGCGTCATGAACTCCGCGCCGTCCTCCTGATAGAGACGCGCCGAAACCTCGATCTCCTGCATCTCCTCGCGCGTCGGCAGATCGATCGACAAAAGCTGCTCGACGAAACGATTGTCCTGCGGCGCCGGATTGTAAAGATCGATCCAGACCGCTTGCCCCGGAATGGGAGCTACACCGTCGGCCGGAATACCTTCGTGCTGCAGGACGATGTGTGAGTTTTCGCGACGATAGCTGCGCAGCATCGGGCTCTCTTTCGGTTGACGGCCACCGCGCAGCCGACCGAGCCACCTATGCCATCAGGTGCGCCTGGAGGATGCTGGCGAAAGCGAAGCATCACTGCGACTGTCGCAGTCCATTGTCGATTGTCCTTGGTATCGGCCCGGGTGGCGCGAAACGGCCTCCCGGCAGCCGAGTCGGCGCGACCCTAACCCCGGCGCCGACGTTTTTCCAGTCGGCGCCGCCTGCGGCGGAAGGGTTTTTATATGACTATTCGATGACGCCTTAACCCTATGCGGTCGCGAGGCGACTGTGCTTGACCGAATAGACGAAGTAGATGATCAGACCCAGCGCCAGCCAAACGATAAAGCGCAGGTGCGTTTCAAACGGCAGGAACGCGATCAATGCTCCGCACGAGAGCACGCCGAGCGCGGGCAGAATAATGCCCCCCGGCGTCTTGAACGGACGATGCAGATTGGGGTGGGAGGTGCGCAGCGTAATAACGCCCGCGCAGACCAGCACAAACGCTGCCAACGTTCCGATATTGACGAGTTCTGCCAGTACGCCAAGCGGGATGAGACCCGCCATGACGGCCATCACGATGCCCGTCAACACCGTCGTGCGGACAGGGGTCTGTGTCCGAGGATGGACGACACCAAAATAGGGCGGCAACAACCCATCGCGAGACACGTTGGTGATGATCCGCGTCAGCCCGTAATAGAGCACGAGCATCACGGTCGTCAGTCCGAAAATAACCCCGGCGGCGACCAGACCTGCAGCGGCATCGTGCCCGATTTGAAGGAGCGCCGACGACGCCGGCGAAGGCACGTTAAGCGATTGATACGGCACGATCCCTGTCATCAACGCCGAGACGATAATGTAAATGATCGTGCAAAAGGCCAGGGCCGAGAGAATTCCGATCGGAACGTCGCGCTGCGGATCACGCGCCTCCTCGACGGCCGTCGAAACGGCGTCGAAGCCGACATATGCGAAGAAAACGAGCGAAGCCCCGGCGAGAACGCCCACCGGCTGCCCCTCCCCATTATGACTGAACCAGCCGAACGGCAGGAACGGCGACCAGTTCGCCGGATGCACGTTAAAGGCTGCGACCCCGACAAAGATCGCAACGGCTAAAAGCTTAATTCCCACGGCAGCCGCATTGATCCGTGCGGTCTCCTTCACACCGATGATCAGCAGAACCATCAAAATAAGGATGACGATGATCGCCGGTATATTGACCACGCCCCCGTCGAACGGTCCCTTGGTGAATTGCTCGGGCAATCCGATCCCGATTGCCGTCAACGCATTATTGAAATAGCCCGACCAGCCGTTAGCGACTGTCGCAACCGAAACGCCATATTCGAGGATCAGGTCCCACGCGATGATCCAGGCGATGAGTTCACCGAACGCCGCATAACTGTAGCCATAGGCGCTTCCGCTGCCACCCACCGAAGCCGCGAGTTCCGAATAGGACAACGCCGCAAAGGCGCAGGCGACGCCTGCCACGATGAACGACAACACGACCGCAGGCCCCGACTGAGTTGCGGCAGCATGCCCGGTCAGCACGAAAATACCGGTACCGATGATCGCGCCGATCCCAAGCAGCGTCAGATCGAAGGCGCTCAAGACGCGCTTCAGCCCGTAGTCGGCACCGTCATAGCCGACAGGTTTCTTCCGAAACAGATCTGACATCTGAAATGGTCCCCTCATGTGAACGTCCCCCCGCGCAGTAAGAGGTCCGGGCTGCTATGGCCTTGCGGCCGCCATCGTGAGGGTCCTCCGTGCACCTGCAGGCCGCAAAGCCCCCCGTCGCGCCGATGAACAGAGTCTCCCGCTCGCGCCGAGCTTCGCCCAGGCCTTTGCCGATGTCTACAACCGGGCTGCCGAATAATTTTGCCCGCCCAGATGTTAGGCAGCGCCGACGACCGATGTCAGAAATTCAGCTTATTCCGCGTCCAGCTGTAGCCTTGCCCCGCACGCTCAAACCTTATAGCGAGTCTAAACTTCGAACGAGCCAGGGGGCCTGAGCCCCCGAGCCAATAATGGAGCATGCCATGTCCGACGAGGCCGTCGTCGCCCAAACGAGTCCTTTCCAAGTCGAGCTGACGGAAGGGCAGGAATATTGGTATTGCCGTTGCGGTCGCTCGAAGACGCAGCCGTTCTGCGACGGCTCGCATGAGGGGACGTCTTTCGAGCCCTTGCGTTTCGTCCCGGACCGGACCGGCACATTCAATCTCTGCGGCTGCAAGGCCACCGACGACGAACCCTATTGCGACGGCACGCATAACGTCTTGTGATCTCAGCATCTTTTAGCTGACGGGCCCGTCTCCTTGCAGGCGCAGACCGCTGCGGTATCACCGCAATCACGGAGGCCTGGCAGTGACGCTCGACGATCTCGGACCCCGCATCTGCATCATGGGTCCGTCCAACAGCGGCAAGTCCTCCCTCACGGCCGCGATCGCGCGAGCGCGCGGCCTTGTCCCCGTCCATCTGGACCAGCTTCGCCATCTGCCCCAAACGGATTGGCAGGAACGGCCCGACGAGGAATTCAAAGTCCTGCATGACGCCGCCATCCTGCAGGAGCGTTGGGTCATGGATGGCAACTATTCCCGCTTGCTGCCGCAGCGCCTCGCGCGGGCGACAGGCGTCATCCAGCTCGACGCCTCCACCCTCACGAGCCTGTTTCGCTACTTGCGCCGCTCATGGTTCGAGCGCGAACGCGTGGGAGCGCTGGAGGGCGGCCAGGACAGCGTGAAATGGGAGATGATCCGCCATATCGCGGTCACCACCCGAAAGAACCGCCAACGCAACCGCGCGACGTTCGATGCTATCAACCTGCCGAAGATCAGGCTGGCGTCGCCCGCGGGCCTTGCCCACTTTTATCGAACAGAAGAGCTCGGCCACCATCGGGACCGCGCCGCGGCCAAGGTCAGCCCGCAAAAGGAGCCATAAGAAAAGAGGCCGCCTCGCGCGAACACTCGCGCCAGTCAGCCTCGATCATTTCCAAATGTATTGACCAAATGAAATTGAGAGCAGGTTCTCTCGGACCTGCGATGCGACGTCCCTCACCGGCCTTGCGAGGCCAGCATGCATTCCGTCATGAAGCGCCTTTCGAGCTTCTTCAATTCGTCCGGAACGGCACGACCTGAATCCCGGAATTCGCTAATTCTCTCTTTGACAAGCGCGTAGCACTGGCGCGGATCGTCTTCCGATTGCTCCATCTGATGGACCAATTCAGCAAGATCCCCGCTGCCCATCTGTTCCGACATATCCGTTTAGTCTCCCGCTTTTGATTCTTTCTGAAGCGCAGGGGGCTTTTCCAGCCCGCCTGAAAACGCCTCGACTCATTACTTCCTTGGGTCTTCGAATGTAGGCGCACCCATCTCCGAAAAGAACGGCAGATTCGAACGTGCACCGACGATTTCTGCGAGTGTGACTAATCTGCCCTGAATACAGCCTGAACAAGAAACAGAATTGCCACCCTCGTAATCTGTCGATTAGCCCAGCAATTCGTGGCGGCACGCGGGCGACTTTTGGATAACTCTTCACGAATTGTTGCAAAGCGTTAGCTGCGAAGCAGCACGCGAGATCTCAGCATGAATGGCGCGGCCCTCACCCCCAGACGGCGGCATTGGGCAGCCTTGAGATTGATGCGCCGTTGCACGTCTGCTACGCCTCCCGCGTTGCATCAAGGATTTAGCTCAATGATTCCCCGCTACTCCCGCCCCGAGATGACCCGCATCTGGGAGCCCGAAACCCGTTTCCGTATCTGGTTCGAAATCGAGGCCCACGCCGCGACCGCCAGCGCCAAGCTCGGCATCATTCCCGAGGCCGCGGCAAAAAAAATCTGGGAAAAAGGTTCGGCCGCCGTCTTCGACGTGAAGCGCATCGACGAAATCGAAGCAGTCACGAAACATGACGTGATCGCCTTCCTGACCCATCTCGCCGAGCACGTCGGTCCGGAAGCCCGGTTTGTCCACCAGGGCATGACGTCGTCGGACGTCCTCGATACCTGCCTCAACGTGCAATTGGTCCGCGCCGCCGATCTGCTGCTCGCCGATCTGGACCGGCTGCTCGCTGCGCTGAAGACCCGCGCCTTCGAGCACAAGAACACGATCACGATCGGCCGCAGCCACGGCATCCACGCGGAGCCGACCACATTCGGCATCAAGCTCGCCTTCGCCTATGCGGAATTCCAGCGCGCGCGTGAACGTCTCGTCGCCGCCCGGAAGGAAGTCGCGACCTGCGCCATCTCCGGAGCCGTCGGTACCTTCGCCAACGTCGATCCGCGCATCGAGGAATACGTGGCCGAGCAGATGGGCCTCGTTCCAGAGCCCGTCTCGACGCAGATCATCCCGCGTGACCGCCACGCGATGTATTTCGCCACCCTCGGCGTCATTGCCTCCAGCATGGAGCGCCTCGCAATCGAGGTCCGCCACCTGCAGCGTACCGAGGTGCTCGAAGCCGAAGAGTATTTCTCGCCGGGCCAGAAGGGCTCGTCGGCCATGCCCCACAAGCGCAATCCCGTGTTGTCGGAAAACCTGACGGGTCTTGCCCGCATGGTCCGCGCCTACGCCATTCCGGCAATGGAGAACGTTGCCCTCTGGCACGAGCGCGACATCTCGCATTCGAGCGTCGAACGCATGATCGGCCCCGACGCAACGGTGACGCTCGACTTCGCGCTCGCCCGTTTGGCCGGCGTCATCGAGAAGCTCGTCGTCTACCCCGAGAACATGAAGAAGAATCTCGACAAGCTCGGCGGCCTGCACAATTCGCAGCGCGTACTGCTAGCTTTGACGCAGGCTGGCCTCAGCCGCGAAGACTCCTACGCCCTCGTTCAGCGCAACGCCATGAAGACCTGGGAGCAAGGCAAGGACTTCCTGGCCGAGTTGAAGGCGGACAAGGACGTGACGACGAAAATCTCGCCCGCCGACCTCGATGCCATGTTCGACCTCGACTACCACACCGCCCACGTCGACACGATCTTCAAGCGCGTGTTCGGATCGGCTTGAAGTGGCAAGAAAAGCACCTCTCCCTAATAAGGGAGAGGTGACCTGAGACACGGCTAGCCGCGCACTCGCTATTGTCACCAATCCGTAATCAAACCGACATGCCTCTGACACGCCGACTGATAACGGTACCCGCAGTTTTGGGGGAAAATCAGGACAGTCGGGGATGTGGGCGCCGAACTTTGCGTTCGATTGGCATGAGCGTGGCGATGACAGTGACGAAGCCGTTGCCCGGCCGCCCGTAACGGCAACGGCTATGCTCCGCGGCGCGCTGACGGTCGGCGCACTCGCGATGATACTGTTCGTATTCGCACCCGACATCGATCTCGTCGTCGCTCGCTTATTCTACGTCGGCGATCGCCACTTCATCGGCAATGAGCTCGACGTGTTTCTGCTGCTCCGCTTGGCATTCCAGATCTTCTTCTATCTGGTTTGCACACTGACGGTCGTCGGCCTGGTGATGGCCGCTCGCCACGCCAGACCGTGGCTCGACCTTTCAATGCGGAACTGGCTGTTCGTCGCGCTCTGTCTGGTCACCGGACCGCTTGTCGTCACCAATCTGGGCTTCAAGGATCATTGGGGCCGCGCCCGCCCGCGCCAGATCGTTGAATTTGCCGGCTCGAAGGCCTTCACGCCGCCGTTCCAGCCCTCTGGTCAATGTGACTATAACTGCTCGTTCGTCTCGGGAGAGGCTTCCTCGATCTACATCGTCATGTTCGCTGCCGCCCTTCTGTTCAAATCGCGTTCGCGAAAATTTGCCACGCTGGGCATCGTCTTCGGCAGTCTCTCCGGCCTGACGCGAATGGCACAAGGCGGCCATTTCCTGTCCGACGTCGTCTTCGCCGGAGTTCTAATGGCGATCACAGCCGCCTGTGTTCAAATCGTTTTTGAGGCGCTCGACGCCGAACGCCTACGACCGATCGAGCAAGGCACGGCCTAGGCCAATTCGCCTTTGAAACGCTTCCGCGTGACATCTTGAGACCGAAAGTCTAAGCGAACCTCTGACGGAGGGGCGGGGAACCCGATGAGGATCATGACGGCACAATCCGGATTGGGACGACAGGAGCGAGACGCCCACGGCAATATCGTCTCCATCCTGCTCTGGGGTGCGCTGATCGTCGCCATTGTAGCGGGTCTGCTGTTTTGCCTGTACCCGCAGCTCGATCTCGCAACATCCGGATATTTCTACCTCGGCAACGGCGTCTTTTCCGGCAAAGGCGGCGGTGTCTTCGCCGGTGGCGCACCCAGGACGTTGGCCGACTACGTCCGCCTCACCCTCTATTTTTCCTTTATCGCCGTCTGCGTCGTGAACGTGATCGGCTTGATCGCCTCCTCCGTTCTGAAGTCTGACGTGTTTGGCCTCGGCTTCGTGCGATGGCTTTTCCTCGCCGCCTGCCTCGCGCTCGGACCGGGCCTCGTCGGCAATGTAATGCTGAAGGATGGCTGGGGCCGCGCTCGCCCCGTTCAAATCAAAGAGTTCGGCGGCTCGAAAAAGTATTCCCTGCCCATCGTTCGGTCGGATCAATGCCGCCGCAATTGCTCGTTCGTCGCGGGTGAAGCATCGATGATGTACGCAACATTCTTCGCTTCCGCCTTTATTTTTCCTGCTATCGGTGGCGCCCTCGTCGCAGCCGGCGTCGCCTTCGGACTGCTCGCGGGCTTCATTCGCATATCGCAAGGCGCACATTTTCTGTCCGACGTGATCTTCGCCGGCGTAACGATGGCGCTGACGGTAGTAGCCATTTATCTTGTCTTTCGGACGATCGCACGAAAGCGCGACGCCCGGCGTGGCGAGAAAATACAAGATCCTTTGACGGGACAGCGCCTGTGGTAATGACTGAAACGCAGACAGAACGCCCGCCTCGCGCAGCGAATTTACCCGCGCGCCTACAGCTGTCGGTCGTTGTGCCGACATACTGCGAAGCCGGCAATATCGCGTCGATGATTTCGGCGCTCGATGCCGCGCTTGCCGGCATCAACTGGGAAGTCATCTTCGTCGACGATGACAGTCCCGACGGCACGATGAGCACCATCCGCTCAATCGGCGCCCACGATGGCCGCGTCCGTGCCCTGCGTCGCGTCGGCCGCCGAGGACTGGCGGGTGCGGTGATCGAAGGCATGCTGGCGTCCGGCGCCGACATCGTCGCCGTGGTCGATGCCGACCTTCAGCATGACGAAAAGCTCCTGCCCGACATGCTGCGCGATATCGAGACGGGCAAATCCGACATCGTCATCGGCACACGCTACGATCAGACCGGCGATGCCCGCGAAGGCTTCTCGGCGACGCGTCGCGTATCGAGCATGCTCGCGACCGCGCTGACGAACATGCTGCTCAAGACCAACGTCAGCGACCCGATGAGCGGCTTCTTCATGTTGAAGCGCAGCATTATCGATACCATCGCCCCAAAACTCTCTCCCGGCGGCTTCAAGCTGCTACTCGATATTCTGGCGTCCGCTCCCTCAGGCGTGCGCGTCTCCGAAAAGCCCTATGTGTTCCGTCCGCGCAAGGTCGGCCAGTCGAAGCTCGACGGTCTGGTCATCGCCGACTTCCTCGGCCTCCTGCTTACAAAAACGACCGGCAACCTCGTTCCCCCGCGCTTCTTCCTGTTCGCGCTGGTCGGCGCAACGGGCCTCATCATTCACCTCGCGGCGCTGCGCAGCGCTATCGTCTTGGCCCGTGCCTCATTCAATGAGGCGCAGATCTTCGCCGCGTTCGTTGCCATGACCTTCAACTTCTTCTTGAACAATGCCCTGACGTTCCGTGATCGCCGCCTTTCAGGTGTCGACATAATAAGCGGCCTGCTGACGTTCTATGTCGTTTGCAGCGTCGGCACGCTGGCGAACATTGGCGTCGCCGATCTCGTCTACAATCACGATCCGAACTGGTGGCGCGCAGGCATCGCCGGTGCACTGATGGCCGCCGTCTTCAATTACGCAGCAAGCTCAGCGCTGACGTGGCGGCGCTGATGGACGTCGCGGCCTCGCCAGCGCCGAGCAGAATTCATCCGGCCGCAGGACCGCGCAATGGTCTCGCCGCGAACAATGTCTTGCTGGCCGTCTTGCTCGGCTTGACGGCAGTGCGCTTCGCTATCGCAAGCTTCACGGGCCTCGTCGATGATGAGGCCTACTATCGGATCTGGTCGCTCGCCCCGTCGCTCTCTTATCTCGATCACCCGCCGATGATCGCCTGGGTCATCGGGGCCGGACGCGCCATCGCAGGCGACAGCACGTTGGGTGTCCGCCTGCTCGCACCGATCATCCTGCTTCTGGGCACCGCGGTTCTCTGGCGAACGGCCTATCTTCTCTACGGCCCAGACATCGGCCGCCGCGCCGTCTGGTTCCTGCTCGCGATGCCCCTGCTCGCCGTCGGCGGCATCATCGTCACGCCGGATTTGCCTAGCGTTCTTTTCGCCGGTCTCGTCGTCTGGGGTTTAGCCGAACTCGACCGCAGCCGTAACGCCAGGTGGTGGCTTGCCATCGGCCTGTTCGCCGGACTTGGCCTTGTCTCGAAATACACCAACCTCTTTCTCGGCGCGACGATCCTACTCTGGCTTCTCGCCACGCCCGACAATCGGAAATGGTTTCGTGCGCCCGAACTTTGGATCGGCGGCATCATCGCAGCACTGACCGCGAGCCCGGTCGTGATCTGGAACGCCGAGCACGGCTGGGTCTCCTTCATCAAGCAGTTCGGCCGCGTCGGCCGCGAAGGTAAAGCGGGTGTCGGCTACCTCGTCGAACTGATCGGAGGCTTCGCGCTGCTGGAAAGTCCGCTGATCGCTCTTCTCGCGCTCGTCGGCTTCATCGGCGTCATGCGCCGAGCGATATCGGATCGCAGCCGAAGCGATGTTCTGCTGGCCACGGCCATCGTGCCGATGCTGCTTTATTTTTGCATTCACGCGCTGCACGATCGTGTGCAGGGCAATTGGCCCGGACCGCTCTATCCATCATTCGCCATCTGCGCGGCGCTCGGTGTGGCAGCGCTTCCCGTCGCGTGGCGCCGCACCGCGTTTGTCTCAGCACTCGCGCTCGGTTTTGCGATGACCGCCGTGATCTACGTCCACGCGCTGCACCCGTTATTCAGTTCTCCGAAAGACCCGACGGAACAGATGCGCGGATGGCCCGCGCTCGCTGACACCATCGAAAAGAAACGCGAGGAAACCGGCGCAGCGTGGCTGGCAACATCCAGCTACGCCACGACAGGCCAACTCATGTCTGCCATCAAAGGCCGCAGTCCCGTCGCGCAGCTCGACGAGCGCATCCGCTACGCCTTTCTACCTTCGCTACCCGAAACCGTCGTCAACCGGCCCGCGCTCTACGTCGAGCTTGAACGCCGCGTCGATCTTCCGCTGCTCAAGAGCAAGTTCGGTAAGATCGAGAAGATCGGCACGCTGACCCGCCACAACGGCAGCGGCGGCGCGACCTACGTTCTCTATCTCGTCTCCGACCCCATCGCCCCGCCGCTCGCCATGGACGATAAGTTCTAGCGCCCTCGGCACAGGCTGTTGCAGGGAACGCCGTCGCCATCTCCATCAAGACGCCTCAAGCCGCAGTCGCGAAGATAGTGGCGCGCTTCCTCACAGCTCGACATTTCGCGGCACGTTCTCTTCGTGCCGCAAGGCTGAGATGACGTTGCAGCACCCGCCTTTTGGTCCATGAGCGTTTCCGGGGCGCTATGCTTTGTATCCGGATTTCCACTCTGACGATCCGCGGAATCTGCTTTCTTCGTTCCAGGAAGAAACAGCGGAGCTGCAAGACCCATCTTGGCGGCAAGCACCTTCACCCATGCGCGCCCGACGCAACCCGCCACAACCGGCGCGCATTCTCGCGTGCACCGCGCATGAGGGGGCGGACCGCACACCGAGACGATGTCTTTCCAGCCGACACAGTGCCCCGTGCTGTTACTGCGATACCCAGGACCACCCTTGCAGCCGCATCCGCTACAGTAGACTTCGCAATGGCTCATCGTCTTGACGGCTTCAGCCGCTTTTGCCGCCAGTTGCTTAGAGACGAGAGGGCAAAAACGCTCTGCATCCTCGCGTTCAACCACCGATGCGGATTGTGCGTGCGCGTCTCTTGCGCCGAGCAACAACACAAAGGCGCACGCCGCCAACGCGAAAATTTCGCGCATATTGCCCCTGCCCAACATCAACTCAAAACATCAATCGGAATATGTGGGCAGAGTATATGCGCTTTTCGCATGTGTCAGCATCGGCACGTCGAATGGTTACGATGCCGATGCTGCCAACTCAAAAACGACCGGAAAGAAAAAGAATTTACGCCGCTTCCTTGTTGAGTTTGCTTTCGGCAAGCTTCGTCAGCTTGTCGTCGGCTGCGTATTCTTCCTTCAGCGTTTTTTCGAGAATGGTTGCGAGGTCTTTGTGGCCGAGCAGCTTCGCCCACGACACGAGCGTGCCGTAGCGTGTGATCTCGTAATGCTCCGCCGCCTGCCCCGCCGCGATCATCGCCGCGTCGCGCGTATCGGCATCCTTGATCTCCGACATCAGCTCCTCGCCTTCCGTCAGAATACCCTTGATCGCCGGGCACTCCGTCGCCTTCGGCTTGCGGCCGAGCTTCGTGAACACCTCTTCCAGACGCGTGACATGCTCTTTCGTCTCTTCGAGATGTCCCATGAAGGCTTTGGCAAGCTGCGCGGAATCCGCTGCCTTGGCCATCTTCGGCAGCGCCTTCACCAGCTTCGTTTCGGCGAAGTAAATGTCTTCGAGCGTATGATTGAATAGGTCTTCGAGGTTTTCGACTTTCATGGGGGGCGTCTCCTCACGGTACGGACTATGTGTCACCGGGCAACGTCATGCCTGCCGTCCGGTTCCCAGCGCGAGTGCCTTCCGATTGCCCGATCACGCGGAAAAAATTCCGCGCATTCCCGCTGCACCGCGGGAACCCGTTTTCGGCCTCTCCGCCACTCTTCCCTCCGGCGGCGCTCTCGGTTAATCAGAGCCGCCCATGAAAACATCAGAAATCGACATTCTTATCGTACCCGGCTGGCAGGATTCCGGCCCCGATCACTGGCAAAGCCGTTGGGAGCGCAATCTCAAGACGGCGCGCCGCGTCATCCAGCATGACTGGGAGAACCCGGACGTCGAAAGCTGGGGTGACAGGATCGCGAAATTCGCTGGCGGCGCCACGCAGCCGGTTGTCGTCGTTGCCCATTCCGTGGGTGTGCCGGCCGTCGTCTTTGCAGCCGACAAGCTCAGAAAAAACGGCGTCATCGGCGCCTTTCTGGTGGCGCCCGCCGACGTCGATCACGCCGATTTCTGGCCCGACACCGGCGGCAAGCGCTGGCCGCCGGAAAAAGGCACGCGCGGCTTCGAGACGATGCCCGAACGGAAATTACCGTTTCCCGCGCACGTCGTCGTTGCCAACAACGATCTCTATTGCAGCTACGCCCGCGCCGAGCACCTCGCAAACAAATGGGGCGCAACCATCAGCGATGCGGGCGAAAGCGGTCACATCAACATCGCCTCCGGCCACGGTCCCTGGCCGGAAGGTCTTTTGCAGTTCGGACAATTCTTGAAAAAGCTAGGCTAGCGTCCGCGCCCGGCGGCAGGCTCCCGGAACGGGAGTCGCCGGGCGCAAACTAAGACTTCAACCCTTCGCCGACTCGAGATCGGAAACAGCTTTCGCCAAAGCTTCCGACATCATCGAGCGAAGCTCGGTGTCGTCGACCGCGATGCCCTTCGCCGTAAGGTCGGCCTTGACCTTACGGAAGACATCGTCGTCGCCCTTCTCGAGAAGGTCGGCCTTGCGCACCTCTTTGACGTACGCGTCGAGCGCATCACCGGTCAGACCGAGCTTCGCGCCCGCCCATTCCGCGACAGCACGATTGCGGCGCGCTTCCGCCTTGAAGCGCAGCTCTTCGTCGTAAGCGAATTTATTCTCGAAGCCCTTTTCGCGCTCGTTGAAGGTCGTCATGTCCGTTTGCTCCCTGATCTCCCGAGCGCCCCGCGGCGCCTGACCCTTGGTTGTATTAACTCTATTTCCGCAAGCACTACGAGCATTTCAGCTGCCCGCAAAACGCATATCTACGGCAGCGTTACCGCGCGCCCTGAGCTAAATCAACGGCTTGGCGTTTAGTCACCATAAGCACCGCTGCGGCTCATGGTCTACATTGTGTCGCCCCCCTCGTTCGGCTAGTGTCCGCCCAAGACATCCGAGCGCGAAAAAGGTGCGCCCTTCCTTTCCCGACATGAAGAAAACACGTTGGAAAATCAAGGCGTCAGCGTCAGCGTACGAACTCGTGAGAAGATCTGTATACCGCAATGAGTGAGAGCAATCTGTTGATCCTCAGAGGTCCAGGAATGAACAAGCGTCGGCGCATCTACGAGGGCAAGGCGAAGGTCCTTTACGAAGGTCCGGAGCCCGGCACCCTTATTCAACATTTCAAGGACGACGCAACGGCCTTCAATGCGAAGAAGCACGCATTGATCGAAGGCAAAGGCGTACTCAACAATCGTATCTCCGAATACATCTTCATGAAGCTCGGTGAGATCGGCGTGCCGACGCATTTCATCAAGCGGCTCAACATGCGCGAGCAGTTGATCCGCGAAGTTGAAATCGTGCCGCTCGAAGTTGTCGTGCGCAACGTTGCGGCCGGTTCGCTCGCAACGCGCCTCGGTCTCGAAGAAGGCACGCAGCTGCCGCGCTCGATCATCGAGTTCTACTTCAAGAAGGACGAATTGAACGACCCGATGGTCTCGGAAGAGCACATCACGGCGTTCGGCTGGGCCACGCCGCAGGAAATCGACGAGATCATGCAGCTCGCGCTGCGCATCAATGATTTCCTCGTCGGCCTCTTCCTCGGCATCGGCATCCGCCTCGTCGACTTCAAGGTTGAGTTCGGCCGCTTCTACGACAACGAGCAGGTGCGGATCGTTCTTGCCGACGAGATCAGTCCCGATTGCTGCCGCCTCTGGGATGCGCAGTCGGGCGACAAGCTCGACAAGGATCGTTTCCGTCGCGATCTCGGCGGCGTTCTCGAAGCCTATCAGGAAGTTGCCCGCCGCCTCGGCGTTCTGACCGAAACGCCGCGTCCGCGTGGTGCAGGCCCCGTGCTTGTCGCCTCGAATGCAACGTCGAACGGCCCGGTCGCGCCCATCAACGGCAAGCCGAACTAAACACACCTGTCATCCCGGACGGCCGAAAGGCCGATCCGGGAGCCAGGCTCACTCAATCAAAATGTGCGAGAGTTCATCGTCTGGGTTCCGGCTCTTCGCTACGCTCGGCCGGGATGACAATTTGGAACAACGATGAAAGCCAAAATCAAAATCACACTGAAGAACGGCGTGCTCGATCCTCAGGGCAAAGCCATCGAAGGCGCCATCAAGGGCCTCGGCATCTCCGGCGTCGGCGACGTGCGCCAGGGCAAGTATATCGAAGTTGATCTGTCCGAAACCGACCCTGCCAAGGCGAAAGCCCTCGTCGAGCAGATGTGCAAGGACCTGCTCGCCAACACCGTCATCGAAAACTACAGCTACGAAATCGGCTGACGATGCGGGCAACGCTCGGGATCGCGCTGGCCATCGCAGCGCTCGGGTCCAGCCCGGCGCTCTCCCAGCCTGCGGCCGCACCCGATCTCGATTGCCAAATGGGCTTCAAGGCGCTGCGCAACTGGTCCGCATGGCTGCCGGGCGCCAAACAGGAAGCCGCCAATCCGAATGTCGTCACGGTTGAAAACCCGGACGTCTGGCGCGTCGAAATCACCTTCACCGAACCGGGTCAACCCGCCCACCCCGCCGTTGTCCTGCGCAAGTTCATAAAACAGGTCACCGGCGTCTGGACAGCGCAAAGCAAGGAATGCGGCTACGGCAATCAGGCCGAATACATGGCCCTTGTCGATGCGATGAAAGCCGAGGACACGCGGCTGACCAACGCCTCCCGCGCCGAAGTCGAAAAGCAAAAGCGCGAGCAGTCGCCGCTCGGCGGGCCTTAAACGCCTCAAGGACTGTGACAGCCCCGCAAGTGGACTTGCGGCCGGAGTCGCATTACTTGAAGCCCGTCAATCAACGACACCTGCCAGCGATCGAAATCGCCAACCGAGGCTATCCAGGATGCTCCGCGCTTCCGTCATCGTCTTTCCCGGCTCCAACTGCGACCGCGACGTCGAAACCGCGATCTCGCGGGTTACGGGCTTTGCGCCAAAGATGGTCTGGCATGGCGATGCCAGCGTACCCTCCTCGGACGTCATCGTGCTGCCGGGCGGCTTCTCCTACGGCGACTACCTGCGCTGCGGCGCGATGGCGGCGCATTCGCCGATCATGAAAGACGTCGTCGCCAAGGCCAACGCCGGAACGCCCGTCATCGGCATCTGCAACGGCTTCCAGATCCTGTGCGAGTCGGGCCTGCTTCCGGGCGCGCTGCTGCGCAACGCCTCGCTGCACTTCATCTGCCGCGACGTGTTCCTGAAGGTCGAGAACGACACCTCGTTCTTCACGAAGTGCTACCGCAACGGCGAAGTCATCAAGGTTCCGGTCGCGCACGGCGAAGGCAACTATTTCGCCGACAGCGAGACGCTGGACCGACTCGAAGGCGAAGGCCGCGTCGCGTTCCGCTATTCCGATAGCGAGGGCACCGTCAGCGCCGAGACCTGCCCGAACGGCGCCCAGCGCAACATCGCCGGCATCACCAACGAAACCGGCCGCGTGCTCGGCATGATGCCCCACCCCGAGCGTCTTTACGAAAGCGCTCTCGGCGGCACCGATGGCCGCCGCGTGTTCGAAAGCATCCTGCTCTCGACCCTCGAAGCTGCTTGATTTTTTATTCCTCTCTCACCTTGGTTGGGGAGAGGGCCAAAGTGGGGGGATGGGCGTGGACCAAGGCTCATCGTCGCGAAGCGCCCTCACCGACGCTCCGCGTCCGCCTCTCCCTAAGGGAGAGGCGTTATTCAAATGACAAACCTAGTCGCAGACGCGGACGCGCGACCAGCGCCACCTGCCCTCATAGTCATCCCAGTAGCGGCGACCACGTTCCCAATGGCACGGACCGCCATAACCACCGCCGTAGTAGTATGCAGGCGGCGGAGGCGGCGGCGGATCGTAGTAATAGGGCCGCGCCGTCGAGCCGATGATAGCCCCGGCTGCGAGACCACCAAAAAGCCCGGCAGCAAAGTCTCCACCACCGGCGTGTGCGGGAGCCACCAGCCCCATCATCGCGACCGCGGCAACAGCCGCGCCAAAAATGCGTTTCATGATCGAAGTTCCCCTTCGTCCCTCGAAGCGCAATTCTGATCTTTGATCAATGAACCGCGCTTGAACGGCTTGTAAGCCAGCTTCGGGGTAATTCTGTGATCTGAAACAATTTGCGAATAAGTTAAAAACTCAATGATTTCTGGCAGCGGGCGAGCTTCAAGCCGACATCGCGAGATATGCTGAAACAGTTAGAACAGAGATCATTGTCGAAACGAGAATCACGCGCGACGTAACGGCCGCCTCGCGGGCATAAAATTCCGCGAGCATGAAAGGCCCTGTCCCCGTCGGCAGCGCCGCGAGCAAAACGACGGTCCGCGTCAGCGTCGGCGACAGATGAAAGACCATGCTCGCCAAGACCCACGCAATAATCGGATGCAGCACAAGCTTCAATCCGACGAGCATTGCGGTCGAGCGCGTTACGTCGGCTTCCTGTTCGGTCTTGGCGGCGAGAAACAAGCCGAGCGCCACCAATGCACACGGCGACGCTGCGCCTCCGAGCATCTTCAGGAACGTTTCGACGGGTACCGGCACCGTCAATCCGCTCGCCGGAAAAAGCGCGCCGAGCACCGGCGCCACCAGCAGCGGATTGCGCATCAACGACAGGCCGACCTTGCGCGCGAGATGCAGAGCCCGCGCCTCGCTCTGCAGCCCGACCTCGATCAGCACGATCGCAATGGCAAACACCACGCAGACCGTAATGATCGACGCGATCGTCGTCGGCGCCAGCGCCTGCTGGCCGAGCACTGCAAGCGTGATCGGAAAGCCCATGTAGGCCGTATTCGCATATCCGGCATTGAGCCCATCGATCGCCGCATCGGCCAGATGCCGCGGCGATCGCAGACGCGCGGCAACCGTCACCGTAAAGATCAGCAGCGTGCTGATCCCAAATACAGCGATGAAGCCCGGCTGCCAGAGATCGCTCCAATGCGCGTGGCTCGTGATGTCGAACAGCAGCGCAGGCAACGCCAGATAGACGACGAACCGGTTGAGCTCCGTCGTCGCGTTCGGGCCGAGCACGCCGATCCGCCGCGCGAGCCACCCGGCGAGCACCAGCGCGAAAATCGGCAACACGATCAGAAGTGTCGACAGCATCGAATGCGGCTCTGAGGAAAACAAAGGCCGCTATACGTACGGTTTGGCTTCGATATAATCCAATGCCGTTTCTGGACCCCATTCATACCTTTTCGGTATCATGATCGACATCCGCCAGATGCGTTATTTCGTGACGCTCGCCGAAACCTTGCACTTCGGTCGCGCCGCCGAGCGCCTGCACCTGACGCAGCCGCCGCTCAGCCGACAGATCGCGGCACTTGAGAAGGAACTGGGCGTCAAGCTCATCGACCGCAGTTCGCGTCACGCATCACTGACGCGCGCAGGCCAAGGCTTTCTCGAAGATTCACGCGCTGTGCTGGCCGCCTTCGATCAGGCCTGCAATAACGCCAAACGCGCCGACCGCGGCGAGACCGGCAGCCTCTCCATCGGCTTCATGATGCACGCAGCCTATACGGTTTTGCCTGCGCTCGCGCGCCGCTTTCTGGCTGCCTATCCCGACGTCGACCTAAAACTGCGCGAAGTAGTGCCGAATGCTCTCGTCGAAGACGTGCTGGCCGCGCGTTACGACGCCGGTATCATGTTTTCACCCGGTCCCGTGCACGGCCTCGAAACCCGTCCGATCTTTCACGAGAAGCTCTGCCTCGCTGTTCACGACAGCCACCCGCTCGCGCAGCGCAAGACGGCGAACGCCTCCGATCTCGAAGGCGAGCCGCTGATCGTCACGTCCGCCGATTCTGCAACGACGACGCGCACAGCCGTCGAGGACTACTGCCGCAGCGGCGGCTACGTCCCCGCAATTCGCCTTGAAGCGCAGTTGCAGAACACGATCGTCAATCTCGTTGCGGAAAATCTCGGCGTCGCACTCGTCCCCGATTCCATGCGCAAGCTGACGGTGCCCAGCGTCTCGTTCCTGTCGCTTAAGAACGCCCCCGCCGTCGAGCATGTCCTTGTCTGGCGGCCCGGCAATCTCAATCCGGCCCTGCGGAATTTGCTCGCTCTGACCCCCGCCAAAACATGACACGCGCCGAAGGCCGCAGCCGCCCGAAAAGCCGCTTTCGCCGCGCAATTGTGATCTTTCGGTGGCATTTGCGGGCGGCCACTTGCGCCCCACGCAAGCGCACCTAAATCATTGGAAGATTGCGGGGCCGGGCCCCTCTGGCATGCACCAAAACGGTGCTGCGATGTCGGACCGCATCGGGTGTGCCCGGTGCTTCGACTTTTTCCACCGGACATACCTCCAACATTCCGAACCGGAGGAAAACTATGTCCCGTCGCTTCTTGGTCCTTCTCGAACGAGCCGCCCGCATTCGCGAGTTGATCGACCGCGAACAGCAGTCATCGGCGCCAAACGCCATCCGGCTGATGCGTATGAAGCAGGTCTATCTGATGATTTCACGTCGGCTCAGAAGCCTGACGGAGAAACGGATCATCGCGATGGCGTCCGCCCCCCGTCTGCGCCCGGACGTCGTCTTCCGCAACGTCCGCTCCGCCCCCGCCCTCTCGGGCCATTGGTGAGATACCGAGCCTGTGCTCGGCGGCCGGCGCGCGGAACGCGTGTCGCCGAGCACCTCCAAAGAGACTCGGCCGGCTCCCGGAAGGGGAGTCGCCAGGGCTCGGCAACGGCTTTCGCAACATCCCCGTGCGCGACGGCCGGCTCGCGGAACGCGAGTCGTCGCGCACAAACAAAAAAGGGGCCCTCTGGCCCCTTTTCCGTGCAGTCAAACAGTCCGCTCGATTAGCGGCTGTTCCCGCGCCGCTGGTTTTTGCGCGTCGGCTGAGAGCCGAACGACAGCGAGTTGAACACAGCGAACACGATGGCCTTCATAGTATCACCTGTTTTGAGCTAGCCAGCGGGAGAACCCCACCTAACTCCCGGGATTAGCCCCCGGGCCGCTTTCTTCTACAGTGTAGATAGGTGATCCGTGTGCGTCGCGCCAGGGGGGTGCCGAGCAGCTCTATCATGCACGCCCAGCAGCGCGCCTCTGTCGCGGGGGGTGTCGCAAAAACTCAACGATTACAGCGACTAAAGCGTAAATAAAAAAAGGGAGAGAGTTGTAACTCCCTCCCTTGCTCGAAGGCTTGCAAGCGTGGACTTGGAAGCGCCGAGACAAACCCGCTGCCGGATTTCGCAACCGCGAAGGCGCTACTCTGCGAACGAACCCTCAATTCCTTCCGACAATCCTGAACTGCGAGTTCGCGGGCCGTCGGCATTGATCGATGTTCAAGTCCGCACTACGGCTGATAGACGTAGCGCCACGTTTCACGGAATTACATAACCATCTGAGCTGATTAGCAAAATACCCCATACCCGCAAGTCCGTGTTGCGCCTTTTGCAGCGCGAAACGGTCACAGTACGAACGGGTAGGACGGAAAGTGCCAACCTGCCCCATAACTGGGCAACGGACCTTGGCCGAAGGCTGATTTGCGACGCAAAATAGTCCGTCAGCCCCAAAATGCCCCGAGCCGGCAAAAACGCCGCACGATTCCACGTGACGAAATCGCTCAAGCGGCCTGACGATAACGCCGGATGTCGGCTGCACGTCCGGGCTCACCGGCAACACTTGCCTCAGAGGCAAAAGGCTGCCCCGGTGCCGCAAAGCGCGATGCGTGCGCGATTTCGAGCGACGACGGATGCTCTCCATGGCCGCCGAGTTGGTGATACCTGGCAGCTCGCCAAACATCTGCGAACGAAACACCCGCGAGCAACGATGCGCGCCTCTCGAACTTCCCCGACGACATGTGTGTAGACCTTCTGACCCATCATATGCGCAGCTGAGGGAGATCCAGTCGCTCCCTGCACTGCCGATTTGACGAGCATATAGGATGCAGAATCTGCCAAATAAAATGGCATCTCGCCGCAATACTGAAATGCGCCGTCAGCAGCGCTGAGCCGCCGCGGCATAGGGTGCAGCCGGTTCATATCGCATTCAGAAATTTTGAAGCGATCCGCACGGAGCATTTCTCGAAGCCGGCGGCCGCGACAACACCGCGATGCGCCGCTATAAAGTGCGTCCGACTACGACAGTTATTTTATCGCCGGGCACGCCCATATTCGGCTCGACGACAATCCAAACGAGGAGGACACTTACCCCGTGAAAACCATTGCCGGACTGCTATGCCTCGGTTTCTTCCTCGTGACGCCTGCCCTGGCGGAAGACATGGACATGAAGTCCATGGACCACATGAACATGGGCGGCCAAATGAAGATGGATATGGGTACGTCCGCCGACGCCGCGCCGTCGTCCAAGGCTTTCGCAGAAGCGGACGCGAAGATGCACAAGGACATGATGATGTCCTTCACCGGCAATACCGACGTCGATTTCGTCAAGGGCATGCTCCCGCACCACCAGGGTGCCGTCGACATGGCCAAGATCGAGCTTCAGTACGGCAAGGACCCCGAGCTTCGAAAGCTCGCAGAGGACATCATCAAAGCCCAGGAAACCGAAATCGCGTTCATGAAAACCTGGCTCGCCAAGAACGCGAAGTGAACCCTATGGCGGTTGCCATACCGGCCGGGGCGTAGCGAAGGGCTGGGCCCCAGGGCCATACCGAGGCCAAGCATTCTAAGTCCCGGGTCTCGCACGAGGGCTCGCAACCGCCCGCCAGCGAAGAATGAAGCCGCAAACCCGCGCCTTGCGGCCGGCTCCGCGAAGCGGAGTCGCAAGGTGGCAACCAAAGGGCGACAAACCGGCCTCGACCCCATATAAGCGGTCGCAAATCAAGCGCGCCCCAAGAGATTTGCCCGAGATCCTGAATGACCGAGACGACCACCACCCGCAAGATCACCCCGCAAATCGTTGCCGAGCACGGCCTGAAGCCCGACGAATACGAGCGGCTACTCGAAATCCTCGGCCGCGAGCCGTCGATTTGTGAACTCGGCATCTTCTCGGTCATGTGGAGCGAGCATTGCTCGTACAAATCCTCCCGCGTCTGGCTGAAAACGCTGCCGACGTCCGGCCCCCAGGTCATCCAGGGACCGGGCGAGAACGCGGGCGTAGTTGACCTCGGAGACGGCGACGCCGTCGTCTTCAAGATGGAGAGCCACAACCACCCCTCCTACATCGAGCCATTCCAGGGCGCGGCGACCGGCGTCGGCGGCATCATGCGCGATGTCTTCACGATGGGCGCACGCCCCGTCGCCAACATGAACGCGCTACGCTTCGGCGCCCCCGATCATGCCAAGACCCGCCACCTGGTTTCAGGCGTCGTCGCGGGCATCGCGCATTACGGCAACTGCACCGGCGTGCCGACCATCGGCGGCGAAACGAATTTCGACGAAGGCTACAACAACAACATCCTCGTCAACGCCATGTGCGTCGGCCTCGCGCGGACGGACAAGATTTTCTATTCCGCCGCCAAGGGCGTCGGCCTCCCCGTCGTCTATGTCGGATCGAAAACGGGCCGCGACGGCATCCACGGCGCGACGATGGCGTCGGCCGAGTTCGACGAGAAGTCCGATGAGAAACGCCCGACCGTGCAGGTCGGCGATCCTTTCACCGAAAAGCTTCTGATCGAAGCCTGCCTCGAACTGATGGCGACGGACTCGATCATCGCCATTCAGGACATGGGCGCCGCGGGCCTCACGTCATCGACTTCGGAAATGGCCGACAAGGGCGGCGTCGGCATCGAGTTGAACCTCGACCTCGTGCCCCAGCGCGAAACCGGCATGACCGCTTACGAGATGATGCTCTCGGAAAGCCAGGAACGCATGCTGATGATCCTGAAGCCCGAGCGCGAGGCCGACGCGAAAGCGATCTTCGAGAAATGGGGCCTCGACTTCGCCGTCATCGGCCACACCACCGATACCCAGCGCATGATCATCAAGCACAAGGGCGAGGTCGAAGCCGATCTGCCCGTGCCGGTGCTCGCGAACTCCGCGCCGATGTACACGCGCCCGCATGTCGAGCCGAAGAAGCCCGCGAAGATTTTACCCGAATGGGTGCCCGCGCCGAACGCAATCCTCGGCACGCTGAAGGATCTGATGGCAGGACATCACCTCGCGTCGCGCCGCTGGATCTGGGAACAGTACGATCACATGGTTATGGGCGACACCGTCGGCCGGCCGGGCGGCGACGCGGGCGTTGTCCGCGTGCACGGCACGAAGAAAGCCATCGCGGTCGCCTGCGATGTGACGCCCCGCTACGTCACCGCCGATCCGGAAGAAGGCACGAAGCAGGCCGTCGTCGAAACTTGGCGCAACCTGACCGCCGTCGGCGCCGATCCGCTCGCCATCACCGACAATATGAACTTCGCCAATCCCGAACGCCCAGAGATCATGGGTCAGTTCGTTGCAAGCTGCCGCGGCATGGCGGAAGCCTGCAACGCGCTCGGCTATCCGGTCGTCTCCGGCAACGTCTCGCTTTACAATGAGACGAACGGCGTCGGCATTCCGCCCACGCCTGCCATCGGCGGCGTCGGTCTCGTGCCCGATTCAGCGAAGCTCGCCGACATTCGCCTCAAGAACGAAGGCGATGTGCTGATCGTCATCGGCCGGGAGGAAGGCCACCTCGGTCAATCGCTCTATCAGCAATACGCGTCTGGCAAGTTCGAAGGCGCACCCCCACCGGTCAACCTCGAAGATGAGATTAAGGCCGGACGTTTGATCCGCACGCTGATCCGCGAAGGCCGCGCACTCTCGGTGCACGACTGCGCCGATGGCGGACTGCTCGTCGCCATCGCCGAAATGGCGCTTGCGGGCGGCAAGAACGGTCTTTCGCGCGAAGCATCAGGCCTTGGTGTCGAACTGTTCGCCTACGAGGGCAAACTTCCCGCGCACGCCGTCTGGTTCGGCGAGGATCAGGGCCGCTACGTTGTCGAGGTAACGCCGCAGAAAGCCGAGGAAGTGCTTGAACGCGCGCGACTGCTTGAACTCCCGGCCCGCATCATCGGTCGCGTCGCTGGCAACACCATTGCATTGAAAGGCGAAGGCGCACTACCGCTCTCCGAACTCCGCAGCGCCAACGAAGGCTTCCTGCCGAAGCTGATGCAGGGTGAGTTGGCTAGCTGACACGGAAGGAAAGTACGGACCATGGCGACCGGCGATAATCCGCAATCCCAGCAGGAACTCAGCGAAATCAAGGGCGCCCTCGACGTACTCTTTACGCTGCGCGAAGAGTTCGCGACATGGGTCGAGGAAGCCCAAGACGGGGTGCGCAAAGAAGAACTCGACAACGTCTATCAGCACGTCCTCGCCATGGAGGAAGAATACCAGCGTCGCCTCGCCGAGCTGCAGAAAAAGGCCGCGGCACAATCCTAATCGGGCGTGCGCAACACGCGATCTCCGCGGCAAAACGATCTCTTAATCGTCATGGCCGGGGAGGCGACCAGCCACGACACCGACCTGCAAACGAATTTTGAAGTTTGTCGAGACTTCGGCCTTTGCCGGGATAACGAAAAAACAAGACGAATGCCCGCCAAAGGGCGCCGCACCCATAGAGGAACCAACATGCGCTACGCCCGCTTCCCCACCATGATGGCCATCGCCGCCACGCTCGCTATCGTGAGCGCCATCCTTCCCAACAACCAGGCAATCGCACAAACGCAAGGATCGAAAATGACCACCACACCGTCCGGCCTCCAATACGAAGACACCGTCGTCGGCACCGGCGCGACGCCCGAGACCGGGCAGATCTGCGTCATGCACTACACCGGCTGGCTCTATGTTGACGGCAAGAAAGGCTCGAAGTTCGACTCGTCTGTCGATCGCGGCCAGCCGTTCGAATTCCCGATCGGAACCGGCCGTGTCATCAAGGGCTGGGACGAAGGCGTTGCTGGCATGAAAGTCGGCGGCAAGCGCACGCTCATCATTCCGCCGCAGCTCGGCTACGGCGCACGCGGCGCTGGCGGCGTCATCCCTCCGAACGCCACGCTGATCTTCGACGTCGAATTGCTCGGCGTGAAATAACCTTATGCGGCGGAGGTCGCCAACACCGGGGCCTCCGCCGGATATTGATGCCGGGCCACCCGCGAAACGACGCCGGAAAGGTCCGAGCAGCGCGGCCGGTGGAAGCGTTCGATGTTGGTCAGGAAGCGCTCCGGCGTGACCATGTTCGGATGCTCAGCGCCGCGAGCCTGCCGTTCTTCCGGGCTCATCTTGGTCTTGATCTGCATCTTGCGGGAAATGCCCTTGTCGTTGAGCACCGCATAGCCGTAATAGAAGATCGCCAGATCGCCGAGCGTCGGCATCTGATACCAGTGCCGGCCGCCCTCGCGCGCATACGCGATGGGGTAATTGTGGATGCTGCGGCTGGCCCGCAACCCGAAATTCAGCTTATCGCACGGACGCGGATCCGTTTCGTAATAGCCGAAGCGCACCTGCTCGTGCAGCGGCCTGCTGTGATCGAGCGGCGCCGGATAGCCGCCCTGCGGCTCGACGAAAACATAGTTGCCGATGAAGTGCTGCGCCGGCACCGTGATTTTATCGAGCTGCGCCACGTTGCCATAAAGGAACTCGGTCACATTCAGCGCCATCCGCCAGCCGCTGCAGGTCCGCTCATAGTCTTCCACTTCGCGGTCGATGCAGGCGCTGTCGAAGTAGGCATTCCGCGTCGGATAGATCTCCCACTCCGGGCACATCTTCTTGATGATGTCTCGGCTCGCATCCGTCGAATTGTAGTCGATCATGATGCCGTGATCGAAAATCCGGCGATGATGGGCGAGCCACCAAGGCAGCAGATATTCCTCGTTGAAGAAGTGGCAAACAACCGTCCGCATCTCAGCCCCCAAGCGAACAAGCACCGCCCCGCGCTGCGGCATCCACAGCTATCAGGCGCCATGCGTTTGATCCCGGTGGAAAGATATGCTGCGATTCGATCAATCGCTGAAGCAGACAGACTGGCTCACGTTCACTTGGTCTAGGCCGACGTCGTCGTCGCAAAGCCCAGCAGGCGCCGTCTCTTGTCGGCGTAGCCGCGATACTTGTAGATCAGCCCCGGCGGCACGATAAATTCGCCGTCTTTCAGGGCCGCATCGTCGAATTGACCGTTGCTGAGGCGCGGCGCAACGCCCGAATAGGCAAATCGCCGCCCGAACTCATCCAACACGAATTCCGAAAAATCGCTCCCATCGAGCCGGCCAATCACCGGGCCTTCCGGCGTCGTATTGTGAAGCACGCAATATTCCAGGATATGCGCGTGATGCCTGATCGCGAGCATGGCACAAGGCCTCCCTGCTAGTGGCGGATGCCATCGAGCTGTTGCGTCGGCGCGGCATTGGAAACAGTCTCGTCAGGTTCGCTGTTGGCGGCGATGATAATTCCGAGCGCCGCACAAGCGCCGATCAGAAGCGCAAGAATAAGCGGCCCTTCGCTTTTATCGCGCTTCTTGGCCGGGACCATCTGTACCGCTTGCCCGATGCGCTGTTTGGATTTGAGTAAATCGCTGGACATGGTTCTAACCGTTTCTATGTGCGTTATCGGCACACGACAGAAACGTAGGCACCTACCCATAAAGTTTCGACGGGAGGTCCGGCGCAAAGATATAGCCGTCCCATAAGGACTGCATGGCGCGATGGAAGCTTAAGATTGTCGCAATCGGCATTCTGCTTTCTGTCGCTTCCGCTTAGCAGCCTCGGGCGACATGCGGCCGAGCCTGTTTACGTATCGCCACCTTCCCCAAAAAAATATTTCGCTCCGCGGCTGGAACATTCGAGATTGCGCGCAATCGTCATGAAACACGCCCACCCGACGGCAACCGGAGGTGAACATTGGTGATTAAAATTTGAGATTACGCTCGCGAACGCGTGAAGATACTTCCCAGACACCCTCGTAAACGGGAACGACGACCGTCAGCACACAGCCGAGGTCGTCGCTCCCGTGGAAATTTGAATATAGATCGAATGTTATTTATGGGCGCCGACGTTCTGCTCCATCTCAGCGCCAGCAAGAGAGCCGTCCTCGGGCTTGGCGTTCGGCGTCGCGGTCTTGCCGGTTTTATCGCTGTTGACGCCCGGCTGACGCTGCATCTGGGCTTCGGACAGGCTGCCGGAGTTCGGCTTGGCCGTCGGCGTAGCGGTCGAACCGCCATGCGTGCCGGGAAGATCTTTCATCGCTTTGGTGGTGAGATTGCCGTCCTCTGCGAGCGCAACCGAACCGGAAAGGGCCAACAGCAAAGCTGCAAAAATCGTCGTTTTCATCGTACAAGCTCCTGATCTCAAAAGTTAAAAATTGTTCAGTCCAGAGCGCGACCGGAACGCAGTACGGTGAAACGCTCGACCGCCGCATCGAGCTGCGACTGTTTCTCGCTCTTGCATGATCGGTACGTCGGGCTTTTGAGGTTCGTTTCAGGCGCTGGCGGAGAAAGTTTCAGCGAAAGTTTCCGCGGCGGACGTTAAGGAATGCGAGGAGCCCACGACCGTGCCGATAGCCGTTTCGATCAGTGTGTTCCGGGAGGAACTTCCGGTTCCGACGATCCAGGGCACAACGGCAGCAACATCGGTCATCCAGAGCAAACCTGATCTTACGAAAAGGATCTTGTCATGCGGATCATAAAGTTGATTGCCCCTGCCGCGATCGCCCTGTCGCTGGCGCCGGCCACGTTCGCTAACGCATTTGCCGGCTCCGATCCGGTCGGCGTCTGGTTGGACGACACCGGCCGCGGCGCCGTCGAGATCAAGCCGTGCGGCAACGCGCTGTGCGGCAACGTCGTTTGGGTGAAATCGTCGACGGATAACGATGGCTGCGGCAAGCAGATCATAGGCAACGTCACGCCCGCGGGCAGCGGCCACTGGGACAACGGCTGGATCTACTCGCCGGAAAAGGGCCGCAAGTACGATGTCGAGCTGACGCCGCTTTCCAACGGCAATCTCAAAGTTGTCGGCTATGCCGGCCTCAAATTCCTGTCGCGGACGATGATCTGGACGCCGGCGCCGACCGACCTTCAGCTTTGCACCGACACATCGCCGAACAATGCCGACAACGGCGGCGCGACCAACGCATCCGCCCCACCTACGATCACACCGAACGCCAATACTTCAGGCAAGAGCGCGGTTCCGTCGCCAGGCACAGGCATTGACGCCAACGCCGCTGCACCGGCGACCAACACAACAGCCAAAGCAAAAGAACCTTCGGCATCACCCGATCAGGGTAAGACACCGCCCAAGGAAACTGCCAAGGCTGACGAGCCGCCACCCGCGAAAGACAGCGACACAAGCGGCAGCGACCTCGGCAAAATGAAGATCGGCGGCACGGAGCTGGACAAGGTCTTCACGAAGACGAAGGACGGCAAATGCAAGCTCGACCTTCCATGGGTGAAGGTCACGCTCGACTGCGACCGCTGATCGAAGAAAGTCCGCTTGCGCCGAGGCCTCCCCCCGTTCTCGGCGTTTCAGAGACGCTCGCTACACCTGCAGGTGGCGAGCGTCTCACCCCTTTGAAAACCCTGAAAAGCTAACAAAAGAAAACGCGGCGGCAGGGTTTCCTGCCACCGCGTCCAAATTCAAATCGCTCGGATCGCCTTAGATGAGGTCGATCTCAGCCGGAAGGTACGACGTCACTTCGAGGCCGACTTCCTGCTCGCGAACTTCAGGCTTTGTCCAGGTCTTCATGGTGTCCTCCATTAGACTTTGAGGGAGTTTCTCACTCCACATAGCGTATGGGATAGACCTGATCTCCGATAACGTCCAATCGCAATCACGTGAGAATTCCATAAGATTGCCTGATCGAAGCCCTTGCCGGAGCTGATCGGAAGCGCCATAGATCAGAAAACCTTCCAGATCACGATCAAACCGGGAGTTCACCACCAATGCCGATGGCCGCGGCCGATATCGAGAAGATGATCAAAGCCCGTTTTCCCGACGCCGAAATCCACTTGAAGGATCTAGCGGGCGACAACGACCACTGGGCGGCGCACGTCGTCTCGGCGGCCTTTAAGGGCAAGAGCCGCGTCCAGCAGCATCAGATGGTCTACGACGCGCTTGGCGGCCGCATGGGTGGCGTTTTGCATGCCCTGCAGCTGACAACCGCCCTGCCGGCCGAATGACCGGCGCGCCAGCTAAAGCGCCCGATTGACTATCGGACAACTCTCGCCCACATCTCAACCTTTCACGGGTGCGCCGCTACGGCCGCCCCGGCACGATAGGAGCCCCGGAATGGCCTCTGACACCACCACCGCCAATGACGTGATTGCCAAGACGATCGCCGACAACGACGTCGTCCTGTTCATGAAGGGAACGAAACAGTTCCCGCAGTGCGGTTTCTCCGCTACCGCCGTGAAGATCCTTGAGCACCTCGGCGTGCCGTTCAAAGATGTGAACGTGCTCGAAGACCAAGGCATCCGCGAAGGCATCAAGACGTTTTCGAACTGGCCGACGATCCCGCAGCTTTACGTCAAAGGCGAATTCGTCGGCGGCTGCGATATCATGCGCGAGATGTATTCGGCCGGCGAGCTGCACGACCTTATCTGCGAAAAGGGCATCGCCCACAGCCACCACCACGGCTGAGTTTTCGCAATCAAGTGTGAAATTCCAAGCGGAGCTGTTTCAGCTCCGCTTTTGTTTTTGGCGGTCCCGTCATCCTCGTCGAACGTCTCCAAAAACAAAACATACACTCCGTCATGCCGACGGAGGCCGGCACCCAGACAAGCATCGGCACAGAAACTGTTTCTGTCTGACTGGATACCGGCCTGCGCCGGGATGACGATGCGAGACGACTGGACACTCGCTCCCCTTATGGCGCGGTAAGGAGCGCGGCTGCGAACAAAATTCAAACGTCCGTCCACGATGCAAACGTCGCCGCCTGCCCGCGATTTGCCCCGTCGGCGTCGATCAACTGCCAGACGATCCCGTCGTCGATCCAGAACCGGCGGCCCGACTTCGAAATCCGCACGCCGCGATAGCCGCGCACGAACCCGTCGCGCGCAACAGCTTCCAAAATCCGCGCCCGCTCCTCGCGGTTCGGCGCTTCCGCCGACAGCCGCGACGGCAACGTGATGAACTCGTCCCACGGATATTCGAAACACGCCTGCGCCCGCTTGTTGGCATAGACGAAGCGCGGATCGGCATCCGTGTTATGCGCCACGACGACGAACGGCGCGTCCTCGTAAAGCCACTGCGCGTTTGCGCCCTCCGGCACCAGCGACGCGCCGACGAGCCGCGCATAACTGCCTGTCAGCAGTTCGAAGAACGCTGGATCGCTCCGCAAATCGAAACTCATCCGACGACCAGCGCCTTCAGCTTCTCGGTGTCGATCGCCTTGACGACGCGACCGTGCTTGCCCGTGGTCGTCTCGGCCGCGAGCATCGCATTCAACACCGCTTCCTCCACGCTTTCGACCACGGCCAGATAAACCGCATCGAGATCGTCGTTGCTGACGGCCGTGAACGTCAACGCCGCAGGCTCCGGCAATTGCCCCGGATCGTTCGCCGTCGAAAATGCCATGAAGATATCGCCCGATGAATTGCCCGACGGCGTGCCGCCACGTCCAATGCCGATCGACGCCCGCCGCGCCAGGCGTTCGAGCTGTCCCGGCAGCAGCGGCGCATCCGTCGCGATAATGACGATGATCGAGCCCTTCTCCATCGAATAGACCCGCTCGCCCGGCAGCAGATCGCCGACCGGCTTCCCGCACACCGTCAGCCACGGCTTAATGCCGTGGTTCGCCTGCACCAGCGCGCCGATGGTGTGTTCGCCGAGCCGCGTCTTCGCGATCCGCGACGCCGTCCCCGTTCCGCCCTTGAATTCATAGGCGATCATGCCCGTGCCGCCGCCGACACAGCCCTCCGCCACCGGTCCCGGCTGCGCACCATCAATCGCCGCCATCACATGCGCTTCGGTGACATGAAACCCCGAGATGTCGCTCAGAAACCCGTCATAGGTTTCGGCTGCGACCGGCAATGCCCAAAGATCCTCCCCCAGCGCCGAGAAGCGCTTGGCCATCCACTTCAGCGTCGCATGATGTGCAAGCCCGACTGAGAATGTATTCGTGATCGTGATCGGCCCTGTAAACCAGCCCGCATCGCGGATCCAGTGCGCGCCCGTCATCTCGCCGTTGCCATTCATCGAAAACACGCCCGACCACAGCGGATGCGCCAGATTTTCCGGCGCACGCGGCAGGATCGCCGTCACGCCCGTGTGCACGTTTCCGCCGTCATTGCGCAGCGTCGTGAAGCCGACCGTCACGCCGCCGACGTCCGTGATCGCGTTCAACGGCCCCGTTACACCTGGCATCGGCAATCCGAGCCCCCGCGCCCGCGGCTTGCCTGTGGAACCGAATTTCGCGGGATCACGCGTCGTACTGCTGTCCGTCATGCTCTCACCTGTTCTGCTCTCCCATCCCTAGCCTCCAAATGCGCTTGCGACTTGACCCGCAGTGTCTCAATTTTGCCCTAACCGGATGATGCCTCGATGGCATGGCAGAGCATGGCCCGCTTCGCCGCGAAAGGAGACCGATCGTGCAGGTCATGTGGCTGAGCGGCAGGCGCTTCTTTCTTTCGCTGACCATCCTGACAGCCAGCGTCTGCCTCGCGCTCGGCATCACGCTGCCGATCCTGAAACTGACGAGCTTCGGCATCTGGACGACCGAGCATTCGCTGCTCTCGACCGTCGACGTACTGCTGAAGGACAACCAGACCTTCCTCGGCCTCATCGTACTCGTCTTCTCGATCCTCCTGCCCGTCACCAAGCTACTTTACCTGCTGCTCGTCTCGACATTGCCGCCCGCCGAAATTGTCCGCCACCAGACGCGGCTGCGCGCCCTCGAATGGCTCGGCAAATGGTCGATGCATGACGTGCTCGTGCTGGCGCTGACGATCTTCTTCATCAAGAGCCAGGAGGTCTATGACGCATCGAGCCTCAACGGCGTCTATTTCTTCACCGCCGCCGTCGTGCTGATGATCCTCGCCTATGCCTGGATCAGAACAGACGGCATGGCCGCCGCGCCCGAACTCGTCCCCGTGCTGCCGCAGCCCGACGTCGGCCAGAAGGAAACGCGGCCCGCGTGGCGTAACTTCGCGCTGAGCTTCCTGATTATTCTCGCAACGGTGTTCTTCGCGCTCGGCCTGATCATGCCGTCGATCCGCTTTACGACCGTCTACGTCTGGACCAACGAGCACTCGATCCTGACGATCATCTACGCGCTGTTCGAGAACAACGAATACTTCCTCTGCTCAGTTGTGTTTGCGGTGTCGGTGTTCTTCCCGTTCCTGAAGCTCTTCTATCTGTTGACGCTCATTACCGCGCACGACATGCCGCAGGAGTTTCGCCGCAAATCGTTCGCGACGATGGAATGGATCGGCCGCTATTCGATGACCGATGTCATGGTGCTGGCGCTGATGATCTTCTACGTGAACTCGTCGGGCTACACCGAAGCGCGAGTGCTGCCGGGCGTCTATTTCTTTGCCGCATCCGCGCTGATGACGATGCTCGCCTACGCCTGGGCCAACGCTGAAACGCCATCCCGGCGTCGCCGCAAGCGCCGCGACGGCGGCGGCCCAGCCATCACGCCCAACCCCGGCATCTCCATTGCGCCCGGCCCAAAACCCCGCCGCCGCACAGCCGCCTAACGCAACCTGCCGTCATCCCGGCGCAGGCCGGGATCCAGCCAAGCATCAACAGATTGATTGAGGATCGTTGTCTGGGTGCCGACCTTCGTCGGCATGACGGAACCGATAGGCGGCATCGCCACCGGCCATGAAAAAGGCCGCCCTGAAAGGCGGCCTTTTTGAAACTCGATCCACTTCGGCCAAGGGCCGTGGTGAAATACGTCCGTCGCTTCCGGCCGGCTCCGCGAAGCGGAGTCGGAAGCGACAAACAAAAAACTAGCGCGAATAAAATTCGACCACGAGGTTCGGTTCCATCTGAACCGGATACGGCACGTCCGACAGAGCAGGAACGCGCGTCAGAGACGCCGTCAGCTTGCCGTGGTCAGCGTTGACGTAATCGGGAACATCACGCTCGGCGCTCTTGATCGCTTCGAGCACGAGCGTCATCTGCTTCGCCTTCTCGCGAACTTCGATGACGTCGCCAACCTTCAGGCGGTAGCTCGGAACGGTGACGCGCTGGCCGTTGACCGAAACGTGGCCGTGGCTGACGAACTGGCGCGCAGCGAACACGGTCGGCACGAACTTCGCGCGGTAGACGAGCGCGTCGAGACGGCGCTCCAGTAGGCCGATCAGGTGCTCGGACGTCGAGCCCTTGAGGCGCGAAGCCTCATCGTAAGCGGCGCGGAACTGCCGCTCGGAGATCGAACCGTAATAACCTTTGAGCTTCTGCTTGGCTTTGAGCTGCTGGCCGAAGTCGGACAGTTTGCCCGAACGGCGCTCGCCGTGCTGGCCCGGACGGCTCTCGCGGCGGTTGAGCGGGCTCTTCGGACGGCCCCAGATGTTCTCGCCAAGGCGGCGGTCGATCTTATGCTTGGCGCGAATGCGCTTCGTCATCTTCTAGCACTCCATGAGTTATGGTCCGGCCGAAGAGCCGGAGCCGATTGGAGCGCCCCCTCCTCTAACCCCTCTCGGGATTTGACAGGCATGGACCTTCGACAGTCCCGCCACGGGTGCGCAGAAATCAAACGCGGGCCCGAAGGCCCGCGAAGGTTGTGCTTGATAACGGTCATCGAGAGCCGCGTCAACCGCCCCCGAACCGCCTCGAAAGCTTATTTCTTCTCGATCGTCGTCTCGCTGACGGACGTCGACCCGGTCGAAACGGGCGCACCGGCTGCAGGAGGAGCCCCGGCCGGCGGCTTCTGGCCCGCCTGAGCGAAATTCGGCGGCGGGCTGCTGGCGACGTACGCCTCGATCAGCTCCTTAACCTTTTCCTTTTGCTCGGGCGTACACGTCTGCGGCGGCGATTTCTTTTCGTCGACAACGACTTGCTTGTCGCCTTCCTGCTCGACCAGCTTGATACGGCCGGTCATCAGCATCAGCGTCGTCAGATGCAACTGGCTGATGTAAACGAGTTGCTGCTGCGTCCACTTCCGTGTCGCCTCTTCCCGGCGCATCAGGGCACGGTGGTTCTGAACCTGCTCGTCGCGCAAGTCGCAAATCTGAGCATGGGCCGAAAGGCGGCCAGCCATAATCACCCGGCGCGCAACATCGAGCGGGACCTCGACCTGCGCCTTCTTGTTCTTGTCGATAACGATGACCGATCCATCCGGCTTGGAGAACTGCTGCGGGGTAAGCGACCACGCATACTCCATGAATGATCTTACGGCATGCTCACTGAGTTCCTGCGCGCCAGCCGACACTGTGGATCCCCACAGCGACAGCGCTGCCACGCCCGCCAACACAACCCCCGCCCTCGTGTTCATCCACATCTCCAGTTGAGCCTCTGCGTTTTTTATCTCGTTGCAAAAATACGTTTCGGGCGCGACCCAATGGGCAGCCGCGTTGCATATCGCGAGTATGCCTCTCGGCTTGGCATCGCTCGGCCCAAAACTTGGCCATATGAAGGCACTTAATCCCCCCCTTTTCGGGCCTTTCCTTTGCCCTGTGCGAGCGTTGCAACTATGCCACGAAGGGTGCGGACTTCTTGCTCCGTCGCGTTCATTCTGGTCAGCAGTGTGCGAAGATTTTGCGACACGACCGTCTTGCGGTGGGCTGGATTGAAAAACCCGCTCGCTTCCAGCTCCCGTTCTAAATGTTCAAATAGTCCAATAAGTTCCTCTTTCGTCGCCGGCCTGTCCCGGCCCATGTAAAGCCCCTCGGTCAGGGGCTTTTCATAGGTTGTGACACGGCCGAGGCTTCGCCCAGAATCCCCCCGCATCCACTCGTATCCCGTTAGCAGCACAGCCTGGGCAAGGTTAAGCGACGCGAACCGGGAATTGACAGGAATCATGATCAAAGCGTCTGCATGGGCAACTTCGCTGGTCTCCAGCCCATTACGCTCACGCCCGAATAAAATCCCGCACCGCTCCCCTCGGCCGATCCGGGTGCGCATCTCGGCGATCGCCTGCTCCGGTGTCAGGACCGGCTTTCGCAGATCCCGTTGCCGCGCCGTCGTCGCCGCGATCCAGTTGAGATCCGAAATACTCTCGTCGAGACTGGAATAGGCGCGCGCGTCGTCAATGATGTAATTGGCGCCCGAGGCCGCAATGCGCGCTTTCTCGTTCGGCCAGCCGTCGCGCGGACTGACGAGTCGAAGATCGTCGAGACCGAAATTCGCGCAGGCGCGCGCCACCATGCCGATGTTGTCGGCAAGCTGCGGCTCCATGAGAATGACCGACGGCGTCTCGCCCTCGCCCGCCACCGGCTCGCCGCGCATATTTGCCCGCCGCAAACCGTGACGCAGCTTGCGAATGACACGCCGCGCCCAGAACCAATAATTCTCACCCGACCATTGCTTGGCGAGCGTTTCGAGACATGGCGTCGAGACCGTTTCCGTCCCCTCCCCCTTCAGGCGCACGCGCCCATGCCCGACGATCACTTCTTTCTTGCTGAGAACGAATTGATCGAGCGTCTCGATGCCCTGAACTTCCGTGCGCCGCTTGCAGCCCGGACACGTCACCTCGTCCGAGATGCACGTGAGGCTGGCGCAGTATTGCAAGACGGGTTCGAGCGTATCGCGCGTCAGCCCTGGAATGGCGAGCTTTTCAAGCCCTTGATCGATCGAGCCGGCGTGACAGGCGTGAACGACTTCGCAAACGCGCGTCGCCCGCGGTCCGAGCACAGGCTCGCCGCTGCCGACCATGATGCGGAGCGCATCGCCTGCCGAAGTCTCAGTCTCGACGTTCAATCGTTTCCTCCAGGTGGGTCTCGGTAACTCGACCGGCGTCCCGCATCGTCCATATGCCAGGACAGGGTGTCATTCCGGAGCGCACGTCAAGGGCCCAGCGCGACACGCCTGCGGACAGGCAAGAACGCTCCGGCGTTCCCCAGCACAAACCACGCCGCGCAGGTGGAACGAACTTGGCGCCGCCGAGCAAGACTTGAAACGCGTCTTGATCTGACGCACCACTTCGCCGAAGGTTCTCTTCGCAAGTGCGTGATGAGCGATTAAGCTTTGCGCACCTGCGTCATAGAACAAGATCCACCGTCCTCAAATCGCTCCGCGAGACATCCAATGCAGAAAATCAAAGTTGAAGGCACCGTCGTTGAACTCGACGGCGACGAGATGACCCGCATCATCTGGAAGCTGATCAAGGACAAGCTCATTCATCCCTACCTCGACGTTAACCTGGAATACTACGACCTGAGCGTCGAAAATCGCGACAAGACCGCGGACCAAGTGACGATCGATGCCGGCAACGCCATCAAGAAGCATGGCGTCGGCATCAAGTGCGCAACGATCACGCCCGACGAAGCACGCGTAAAAGAATTCAATTTGAAGGAAATGTGGAAAAGCCCGAACGGCACCATCCGCAACATCCTTGGCGGCGTCATCTTCCGCGAACCGATCATTTGCAAAAACGTCCCTCGCCTCGTCCCTGGCTGGACGCAGCCCATCATCGTCGGCCGCCATGCCTTCGGCGACCAGTATAAGGCGACCGATTTCAAGTTCCCCGGCAAGGGCGTGCTGACGATCAAGTTCGTCGGCGAAGACGGCAATGTCATCGAGAAGGAAGTATACAAAGCCCCCGGCGCCGGTGTCGCGATGGCGATGTATAACCTCGATGAATCGATCCGCGAATTCGCACGCGCCTCGCTGAACTACGGCCTTTCGCGCAATTATCCCGTCTATCTCTCCACCAAGAACACGATCCTGAAGGCCTATGACGGCCGCTTTAAGGATCTTTTCCAGGAGGTTTACGACGCTGAGTTCAAGGAAGAATTTCAGAAGCGCAAGCTGACCTACGAGCACCGCTTGATCGACGACATGGTGGCTTCCGCACTCAAGTGGTCGGGCGGTTACGTTTGGGCCTGCAAGAACTACGACGGCGACGTGCAGTCGGATACGGTTGCGCAGGGCTTCGGATCGCTTGGCCTGATGACCAGCGTTCTGATGACACCGGACGGCAAGACGGTTGAAGCCGAAGCCGCGCACGGAACGGTCACGCGCCATTACCGCGAACATCAGAAGGGTAAGGAGACGTCGACGAACTCGATCGCATCGATCTTTGCGTGGACACGCGGCCTCGGCCATCGTGCTAAGCTTGACGACAACGATGCTCTTCTGAAATTCTGTCAGACGCTCGAGAAGGTCTGCATCGCAACGGTCGAAGCAGGCTACATGACGAAAGACCTGGCGCTTCTCGTCGGGCCGGAGCAGAAATGGTTGTCGACGACGGGCTTTCTCGACAAGGTCGATGAAAACCTGAAGGCAGCGATGGCAAAGTCAACATAATGGTAACGCGCGGGATACGATGATGCGTCGAAAAGGAGGAGAGCAAAGTGGCCGGCGTCCGCTCGTTTCTCTCGTCCGTGTTCACGCTGCTCGCCGGACATGGAGCTTCCGGGGCTGTTCCCGACTACGCAGAGGCCTTCACCCGCGCCTTCGACGCGACGTACCGCTTGACGGTCGACGAGGCCGATGAAGGCAAGCCGCCACGTCTTCATCCGACGTCCTTTCGCACCCTCGAACTCGGCAATCTAAAGATCGTGAGCGGCCGGATCGCCGCTTGCGATCCGTTCGTTTCGATCGACGCGCGGCTGCCGTTTTCCGAGCCGGTGCCGAACGGATCGTTTCCGGTCCGCCTCGCGCTCGCGGTCGGCGGCATTAACGATGGCCGTATCGCATTCGCTCGCATCGACTTCGCAGACACTCCGGCAGTGAAATGGAAAATGGCCGTGACCGACGGCCAAGACGCGTCCACGCTCGCTGGCGGCGAAATCTTCGGCTATCCGGTCGATGCCGGAACCGGCGCCTTCTACGATCCAAAAGCCGGCGAGACGCTGACATCCGTCCTTAAAGCGAACCCCGACGCCTGGGAGGAGTGGCAGGACAAGGGCGAGGCCAACGGTAAGGCCGCGCACCTCAAACCGAACCTCTTCCTGATGCTCCCTGCTGGCGAGACGAACGTTGCGATGTTCGCCAGCGGCTGGGGTGACGGCTTCTACGCATCCTATTTCGGCTACGACAAAGACGGGCGCGTCGTCGCCCTCATCACCGACTTCGCCATCATCGACTGGGAAAAGGTGAAACGCTGACCGACGCCCTTGGAGAAACATCCAACGCCATGACGTCGGACGCGGCGAACATCATCGCTCTTTACGAAAGACACGCCCACACCTGGGACGAGGTCCGATCGCGAAGCCTGTTCGAAAAAGAATGGCTCGACCGCTTCCTTGCGTCGATCGCTGCCGGCGGCTCCATTCTCGACATCGGCTGCGGATCAGGCGAACCGATCGCAGGCTTCTTCGTTCGCGCAGGCTATCGCGTTCACGGCGTCGACAGTTCGCAGGCGATGATCGCGCGCTGCAAAGCCCGCTTTCCACAAAGCGACTGGCGCGTCGCCGACATGCGCACCCTCGCGCTCGGCCAAACGTTCGACGGCATTCTTGCTTGGGACAGTTTTTTCCATCTGACCCAGGACGATCAACGCCGCATGTTCACGATTTTCAGCGCGCACGCAGCACCGGGCGCGGCTCTGATGTTCACGAGCGGAACGGAGAATGGCGTGGCGATGGGCACATTCGGCGGCGAACCGCTCTATCACGCGAGCCTCGCGCCGGAGGAATACCGCGCTTTACTCGATGCACAGGGGTTCGAGGTCGCCACTTACGTCGAGAACGACCCGACTGCCGGCGGCCACACGATCTGGCTCGCCCGTAGCAAGCAGGTCTAGCCCCGCACTCGACGGCCGGCTCCCCAGAGGGGAGTCGCCAAGCGCAAACGTAAAACTATTTCTTCTGGCCCGCGATCTGCTGATCGACCTGCGCCTGCATTTGCGCATTCATCACGTTGAAGTCGTTCTGAAGTTTCGCGCAGGCCTCGCCGTTGCCATCGCAGACGACTTTCATCGCGATCACAAGGTTGTCGCCCTTGTGTTCGATCTTGCGGCAGACAGCAGCCGGATACGCCGGATTCTTCTTGGTCGTGAACGTATACATCACCGTCGCGTTCTTCGGATCGTCCGAATACGCGAGGTATTGATCGCTCTCGTACACTTTCTGCAGGCCAGCCTTCGACGTGTAGCGCGAAATCAGATCTTCCGCCTTGCCCGAAGCCTCGCCACAGAATTCCTGCGCAGCCATCATCGTCGGCCCCGCGGAAGGTGCCGGAGTTGCCGGAAGCTTCACGATTGAATCATCGGCCAAAGCCGAAGTGGCGGCGATCAAAAGAGCGGCAAAAGCCAGCGAACCCATGCGAAACATTTCAAATTCCTCGTTGGCGAAAGCGGGCCGTATATACCCAATTTTCCCGACGGTCATTAGTGAAATGCCTGCAAGGTAACGGGAAAAAGCTTCCGCACCGCAGCATTACGCTTCGCCGCGCTCGACCGAAAATGACGACAGTGTCAGCTCGCGAGCCGTTCTTCGATGGCCTTTAGCGCATCGCCCGCTTTTGCGCCGTCCGGTCCGCCCGCCTGCGCCATGTCGGGACGCCCGCCGCCGCCTTTGCCGCCGAGTGCTTCCGCACCGGCCTTGACGAGATCGACCGCGCTCCACGTCTTGACGAGATCGTCCGTGACGCCGACCGCGAGGCCCGCCTTGCCGTCCTCCGTCACGCCAACGACGGCGACGATGCCCGAGCCGACCTGCTTCTTGCCGTCATCAATGAGGCCGCGCAGGTCCTTCGGATTGAGCCCTTGCACCGTACGCGCGAGCAGCTTGACGTTGCCGACATTGCGGATCGCTTCGCCATTCGTTGCCGCGCCATCCGCGCCCGCACCACCGCCAAGCGCGATCTGGCGCTTCGCATCGGCAAGCTGCTTTTCAAGATTGCGGCGCTCTTCCACGAGATGCTTCAAGCGATCGACGAGATCTTCCGGCCGTGTCTTGAGCACGCTCGCCGCTTCCTTCACGCGTGCATCCTGCTCATCGAGATAGGCGCGCGCGCCCTCACCCGTCAGCGCTTCGAGACGGCGGACGCCCGCCGAGCTACCGCTTTCGGCGACGACGCGAATGAGACCGATATCGCCCGTGCGCGATACGTGCGTGCCGCCGCACAACTCGACCGACCACGCCTTGTTGGCGCCGGGCCGCGTCGCACCCATCGACACGACGCGCACTTCATCGCCGTACTTCTCGCCGAACAGCGCCATCGCGCCCGTCGCGCGCGCATCGTCAAGCGCCATCAGCCGCGTGACGACCGGCGTGTTTTCGAGCAGCACGGCGTTCGCCATGTCCTCGACCTGCTTGATCTCGTCCGCTGACATCGGCTTCGTATGCGAGAAGTCGAAGCGCAGACGATCCGGCGAAACGAGCGAGCCCTTCTGCGCGACGTGTGTGCCGAGCACCTGCCGCAGCGCCTCATGCAGAAGATGCGTCGCGGAATGGTTGGCGCGCGTCGCCGAGCGCCGCCCATGATCGACTTCGAGCTCGACCGCTTCGCCGACCTTGAACGCTCCGCTCTCGACTTTGCCGAAATGCACGAACAGATCGCCGAGCTTCTTCTGCGTATCGGTCACGCGGAACAGCGTGCCTTTCGGACCTTTGATGACGCCCTGGTCGCCGACCTGACCGCCGCTCTCCCCGTAAAACGGCGTTTGGTTGACGATGATCGCGCCTTCCTCACCGGCTTTGAGTTCGGAGGCCTCTTTGCCGCCTGCCACGACGGCCGTGACGATGCCTTCCGCACTCTCGGTGTCATAGCCGAGGAACTCGGTCGCGCCGGTCTTGTCCTTGATTTCGAACCAGAGGCCTTCCGTCGCCGCTTCGCCCGAACCCTTCCAGGCGGCCTTGGCGGCATCCTTCTGCTTCTTCATCGCTGCATCGAACGCGCCAGTATCGACAGTAATGCCGCGCGGCTTCAACGCGTCCTCGGTCAGGTCGAGCGGGAAGCCGTACGTGTCGTAGAGCTTGAACGCGACATCGCCGGGGAACACTGCACCCTTCGTGAGACCCGCCGAGCTTTCGCCCAACAGCTTTAGGCCGTTGTCGAGCGTGTGCTTGAACTTCGTCTCTTCGAGCTTCAGCGTCTCGGTGATGAGCGGCTGCGCGCGCACGAGTTCCGGATAGGCGTCACCCATCTCGCGGACGAGCGACGGGACGAGCAGATACATCAGCGGATCGGTGCAGCCCATCTGGTGCGCATAGCGCATGGCGCGGCGCATGATGCGGCGAAGCACGTAGCCACGGCCTTCGTTCGACGGCAGCACGCCGTCGGCGATCAGGAAGCTCGTCGAGCGCAGGTGGTCGGCGATGACGCGCCGCGCGACGTGATCGAAATCCTTCGTCGCCGCGTTCTCTTTCGCGCCAACCTTCGCCGCTTCCTGGCGGATGGCCTGGATCAGATGCTGGAACAGATCGATATCGTAGTTGTCGTGCTTGCCTTGCAGCACCGCTGCGATGCGCTCAAGGCCCATGCCCGTGTCGATCGACGGCCGAGGCAGGTCTACGCGATTGCCCGGTGCGATCTGCTCGAACTGCATGAACACGAGGTTCCAGATTTCGATGAACCGATCGGCATCGGCGTCGGGCGAGCCCGGAGGACCGCCCGGAATCTTGTCGCCATGATCGAAGAAGATTTCCGAGCACGGACCGCACGGCCCCGTGTCGCCCATCTGCCAGAAGTTGTCGGACGTCGCGATGCGAATGATCTTGTCGTCGGAGAACCCGGAGATCTTCTTCCAGATGCGATAGGCTTCGTCGTCGGTGTGATAGATCGTGACGAGCAGCTTGTCTTTCTTGAGGCCGAAATCCTTCGTCAGCAGGTTCCAGGCCAGCTCGATCGCGCGCTCTTTGAAATAGTCGCCGAACGAGAAGTTGCCGAGCATCTCGAAGAACGTGTGGTGGCGCGCTGTATAGCCGACGTTGTCGAGGTCGTTGTGCTTGCCGCCAGCACGGACGCACTTCTGCGACGTCGTCGCACGCGGAATGGCCCGCGTCTCCTGCCCCGTGAAAACGTTCTTGAACTGCACCATGCCCGCGTTCGTGAACATCAGCGTCGGGTCGTTGCGCGGAACGAGCGGCGACGACGGCACGATCTCGTGTCCGTTCTTGCCAAAGAAATCGAGAAACGAAGCGCGGATTTCGCTGACGCCAGCCATGTGGTGCTTTCGGCCTGATCTGGATAAAAAACATGTTCCGGGACACAGCCCCGAAACGGGTTAAGGCCGCCGTTGTAGCGGCGGCCCTGAGGCATGTCTAGGAAGGGGCGGTCCTTGCGGCAGGCCGTCCGCCTGCGGCGGAACGACAGGCGCTGACGGCCGGCTTCTGCGCCATCCGGCCGGCTTCCCGAAGGGAAGTCGGATGGCGCCACTCAAAACTCTACCGCTTCGCCTTGGCGACTTTCTTGCCCGATTCGTCGGGAAGGACCCCGTCCTCGTCGGGTTCTTCGCCGTCGTCCTCACCGGCTTCCGGATTGGCCAGCATCTTCTCGACGATGAGCCCGGCGTTGGCACGGATAGCCCGCTCGATCTCTGCCGCGACGCGCGGATTTTCCTTGAGGTACGTCTTGGCGTTTTCCCGGCCTTGGCCGATACGGTCGCCGTTGTACGACAGCCACGCACCCGACTTTTCGACGAGACCGGCTTTAACGCCAAGATCGATCAGCTCACCGACCTTCGAGATGCCTTCGCCATACATAATATCGAATTCGACCTGCTTGAAGGGCGGCGCCACCTTGTTCTTGACGACCTTGACGCGCGTCTGGTTGCCGACCGTCTCTTCGCGCTCCTTGATCTGGCCGATGCGGCGAATATCGAGGCGAACGGAGGCATAGAACTTCAGGGCGTTACCACCCGTCGTCGTCTCAGGGTTGCCGAACATGATGCCGATCTTCATGCGGATCTGGTTGATGAAGATCACCATCGTATTGGACTTCGAGATCGAGCCCGTGAGCTTCCGGAGTGCCTGGCTCATCAAGCGGGCCTGCAGGCCGGGCAGGCTGTCGCCCATCTCGCCTTCGAGTTCGGCCTTCGGCGTCAGAGCGGCAACCGAGTCAACCACGAGCACGTCGACGGCGCCCGAACGCACCAGCGTATCAGCGATTTCCAGTGCCTGTTCGCCGGTATCCGGCTGCGAAATCAGAAGATCCTCGACCTTGACGCCGAGCTTCTTGGCATAGCCCGGATCAATCGCATGCTCGGCATCGACGAACGCACACGTGCCGCCCTTCTTCTGCGCTTCCGCCACGACTTGCAGCGCCAACGTCGTCTTGCCCGAGGATTCAGGTCCATAGACTTCGATGATGCGTCCCTTCGGTAATCCCCCGATGCCGAGCGCAATATCGAGCCCGAGCGATCCCGTGGAGATCGCTTCGATATCCAGCTTCTCATTGGCGCCGAGCCGCATGATCGACCCCTTGCCAAAGGTCTTGTCGATCTGCGCGAGTGCCTGCTCCAGCGCCTGCTTCTTGTCCATCTTGCCCCCTTCGAGCACAGTCAAGTCCGGCCGTTCCATGTCGTCACCCTCAATCCCTTATGGCAAGCGCCGCGCGCCATCAATTAAGGATAAACGTACACTTTTTGTTCCACCTCTGTCAATCACGTTTTGTTCTCATTGTGGAGTCTCCGCGCCGAATTTTCTCACTCTTGCGCACATGTTTCCTTAGGGACAGCGCGTCGCGGCCACTCGCGGCACTCTCCTGGCAACCCAAGCCGAAGGAGACAGCCCGTGTCCAAGTTGCTCGCAGTTCTGATTTCCATCGCCGTCGTCGCCGCGTCGTTCACATCAGCCGCCGAAGCCGGCCCCGGCCGCCGCCTTGGGTTCTTCCTCGGCGGCATGGCGGCCGCCAGCATGCTCGCGCACGCCGCCGAGGAGCGCCGTCGTGAGGAAGCTTACGAGAGAATGCGCGCTCGCCGGGAAATCGCCGCCCGCGAACGTGCCCGCCAGCGCGCCATCGCCGCCGCGGCCGCCAAACGCGAACGCGCCCGCCAGATCGCGCTGCAGAAGCAGAAAGCGGCCCAGATCGCCGCTGCCGAGACTGCATCCCAATCCACGACGAGCGACGACAAGCCCGCGCTCAAAAAGGGCGACCGGCTGACCTCGGGCGACAGTACGCCTGCAGCCACAACGGCAGATAGCTCAGCGCAGACGACGACAGTTGAAAAGACACCGTCGAACGCTATCGAAACGTCATCGACGACACCGAGCGCTCCGGCCGCCACGACCGTCACCTGCCGCAAATATTCGGCAGCTGCCGATAGTGTGATCGAGGCGCCCTGCCAGTAATTCGCATTCGCCCTTCACTCATAAAACGCGGCTCGCCGTCCTTCGGCCGGGCCGCGTTTTTATTTTCAACACCCCAGCACGATTTGCAGACGTGTTCCGTCCGAAACAGCGGGAAAAATCGCGCTGCTCCAAGATGCCTCCATCGCAAATTCGTGGGAGGCACCCATGCTCAAGATCTCGACACTCATCGCCGTTCTGGTCGTCGCCAGCACCGTCGCATCGAACGCGGAAGCACACGGCATGGGCTCGTTCTATGCCAGCCCGTTCTTCCGCAACCAGGGCCGCCAGCCGGCCCAGCCCTGCGAGAAGGACAAGCGCCGCAATCTCGAAGAAGCCTTTGCGAGAGCGCGTGAAAAGCGGCTCGCCGAATTACGCGCCGAACGCGCACAGGCTGCGGCCCTTGCCTCAAAACGCGCCCGTCTCGCAGCGCTCGCCCAAAAGAAAGCTGCAGCCGCAAAGCAGGCTCAGACGCTTGCAGCCACACGAACGAAAACGATCGCGCAGCAAACGGCATCGACGGACGCCACGAACATCGCCAAGAAAAGCGATCTGCTGCCTGTCTCGACGGCCTCAAACGCAACCGCGACCGCAACGAAAACAGCAGCAGCCGCACCGCAAGTCTGCCGCCGCTATTCCGCCGCTGCCGACAGCGTCATCGAAATTCCCTGCGACTAGCGCGTGCGATTGCCCCCCCATCGCATCGCGACCGTGAGACGCGCCATAACCAGAACTTATGGCGCGTCTCTGGCCACTCTGGTTTAAGCCCACCCCGTGCGTCGGCTTCGGCGCTCAATTGATAACCGAGCACAAGGTGGTGACATATGAGCATTGCATCGCGCCCGTCGGGGCGTTTTGGCATTCGCGTCGGCGAGGCCCTGGTCGCAGGCGGCCCTCCGGGAACGGCAGCGGAACCCGAAGTCGCGATCGGCGAAATGGACGGCCCCTTCGGCACCGCCTTCGCGACGCTTCTCGGCGACCAGGTAAAGGGCCACAGCCGCGTGCTGTCGCTTCTGAACACCGACGTGATGGTGCGTCCGCCGACGCTGTGCGTCAGCAAGGTGACGGTCGACAACGAGCGCTACACCAACATCCTGATGGGCACCGTGCAATACGCGACCGCGATGGGCGTCCTCGACGCCGTACGCGCCGGCGACCTGCCGAAAGACAAAGTCGATGATCTCGGCATCATCGTTTCGGTGTGGCTGAACCCCGTCGTCTCGACGATCGACAAGCTTGATCACAAGATCCTGTTCGACATCCATCGCAAGGCGACCGCGCTCGCCATTCACAAGGCGATGAACTTCAAGCCCGACATCGACTGGCTGCTCGAAAACCAGGACAAGATCATTCACAAATACTTCGAGAAGGGCCTCAAGGGCGAGGTGTAATCCAAGCCTCGCGCCGGGCGGCCGGCTCTCCGGAGGAGAGTCGCCCGGCGCCATCGAAAACTACTTCGCGAGTTCTTCCTTCACCTTCGCGGCGAGCTGAGGCAGCGAGAACGGCTTCGGTAAGAACGCAAAATCGTCCGAGCCCATCGACTCGCGGAATGCTTCGTTCGGATAGCCCGACACGAAGATCACCTTGATCGACGGATTGCGCTTGCGCAGCTCCTTGAAGAGCGACGGCCCATCCATTTCCGGCATGACGACGTCAGACACCACGATGTCGATCATGCCTTCGTTCTCGGCCATGATCTCCAGCGCCTCGACGCCATCGGTCGCTTCCAACACCTGATAGCCCTGCCGCTTCAGCGCGCGAACTGCAAACTGGCGAACCTCGACTTCGTCCTCGACCAGCAGCACGCGGCCGGTGCCGGTCAGGTCCGTTGCCTTAAGCTGCTTCTTCGCGGCAGCAATCGACTCCGGCATTGCATTCGCGACTTCCTCGCCTTCTTCCACGAAATGCCGCGGCAGGAAAATCTTGAAGGCCGTGCCTTTGCCGATCTCGCTTTCCGGTTGGATGAAGCCGCCCGACTGCTTGACGATACCGTAGACCGACGCGAGACCAAGACCCGTGCCCTTGCCGACACCCTTCGTCGTGAAGAACGGCTCGAAGATCTTGGCCATAACTTCCGGGCTCATGCCGGTGCCGGTATCGGCCACTTCGACCAGCACGTATTCGCCCGGTGTAAAGCCGACGACGTCGCGCATCTTCTGGCTTTCGCGTTCCGTGACGTTGCGCGTGTTGATCGTCAGCTTGCCGCCGTTCGGCATCGCGTCACGCGCGTTGCGAACGAGATTGAGAATGACCTGGTAAAGCTGGTCGCTGTCGGCCCGCACGTACCACAGGTCGCGCTCGGAATGCGTCTTGAGCTCGATCTTCTCGCCGCACTGCGTTTTCAGCACCGGCAGCATGTCGGACGTCAATTCGCCGACATTGAAGACCGAGACCCGCTGCGTCTGCTTACGCGAGAAACCGAGCAGCCCCTTGACCAGACCAGCCGCGCGATTGGCCGCCGACTGAATGTTCTTGATGTCGCGATAAGCCGGATCGCTCGGGCGATGCGTCTGCAGCAGCAAATCCGAGAACCCGATGATCGCCGTCAGCACGTTGTTGAAGTCGTGTGCGATGCCGCCCGCAAGGTTGCCGACCGCTTCCATCTTCTGCGCCTGCGCCACGCGGCTTTCGAGCGTCTTCTGCTCGGTCGCGTCCATCACATAGAGCGCAGCAGCTGCGCCGCCTTGCACCGCTGCCAGCGGCGACATGTAAAGGCGGCGCGTGAACTGTTTGTTGTCGCCCGCTGTGATCTCGATCGGCTGAATGTTGCCGCGTCCGGCAAGAACTTCCGCAAGACCCGCTTCGATCTTGTAGCGCTCATCCGCCTCCGCCGTGCGGCTCAAGGCTTCCGATGCCAGCACGTCCTGCGCCGGCTTGCCGTCGAGCACCATCTGCATGAAGGCGGTGTTGCAGTTGGCGATGCGGCCCTCCGCGTCGAGCGCTGCAATGCCGAACGGAGCCGATTGGAAGAATTGCGATGCTCTGACGTCCTGGTGACCACGCTCGACGAGCCCGGTCGTCTGCCGGTTGATCGCCGTGATCGTAAAGCCCTGCTCGGCGTTTCCAGCGACGGGCTCGACGAGGAGTGTCAGCGCCACGATGCGACTGTCTCTGCGCGTCAGATCGAGATCGATGATGCGCTGATCGGCTTCAGGAATGGCCGCCATATGCTTCAATAGACGCAGGCCTTCCGCGCCGGCGAGTTCTGCAAGCCCGAGCGATCGCGCTCTCAACGCACCTGCCGGATAGCCGAGCCACTGCTCGAACGCGGCGTTGACATGCACGATCGCGCCCTCGCCCGAGACCCACATGAAACCGGCGGGCATGGCATCGAATGCGGCAAGCGATGCTTCGAGCCGGCCGATGCGTTCGGTCTCCTGGCTCTTCTCATTCGTAACATCGACGATCTGCCACGAGACGAGCCGCGATTGCCGCAAGCCACCTTCCAGCAAGCCTTCCGGACCAGCGAAGGGCCGCACCGTGATCCTTGCCCAGGAGACGTTGCGATCCGCCCCGAGCCGCAACCGCACATCTTCCGATCTCGGCTCGCCGCGCTCGGCCGCCTTCATCAGGCGGAAGAACGCCTGCGTGCCCTCCGAGTCGCCTGCAAGCGACGCTTCGAGCGCTGAGAATGGCCCCGCCTCGTGCTGGCCCAGAACTTTATCCACAGCCGCGTTGGCGTACAAAATCGTGCCGTCATCCTCGGCGATGATCTGCGGCTCATCGTCGGAATCCAGAGACGCCTTGAGAAGATCCCCCGGCACCACGCGAGCGCCAAACCGCAAATGCCCGGCAGCAATCGCAAAGAGCATAAAGGCGCCGAACATGGCGAGCAGCGCGATGACGGTCAAAAGCAAGGGTTCGCCGGATCCGCTCGCGAGCAGCCCGAACAAAACTGCGCCGCCCGCAGCCGCGATTATGATCATGGGGAGGAGGCCGCCGAACCCTTCCGCTGAGTTCAGCGGATCGATCGGGGCGGCATCGATCCTCAACGCCTCGCGATCCTTCATGGGCCGAGAATCTAGCTGATTCTCGAAAATCGAAGCGGGGGATTGGGGCATGGATGTGGAACTCAAACGCAACTGCAACTGTGCCGCAACGGTGCGGCGAGACTCGATTGGATAAGACTTCGCTTAAGAGAGTTAACATGCAGTCAACTCGAAGCTATCGATTGGTTGACGTGCGAGAGTTATCGGCACAGCCGGCAAGTCCGGCCGCGGGGAAAACATGGAAAGCTATTTCTTCTGGACCTTCATGCTGGCGGTACTGGCCGTCCTGAGTGCCGGCGCCGTCGTATTCGTGCGGGCCTATTTGACCGGCACGTCGCCATCCGCCCTTCTTTTTAAGCCGAAGGGCGAGCGTCGCCTCGAAGTCATCGACCACGCCAGCATCGATGGCCGCCGAAAACTGATCCTCATCAGACGCGACGACGTCGAGCACCTGCTGCTGACGGGCGGACCGGTCGATGTCGTGGTCGAAACGGGAATAAAGGCGACCGCCGCGCGCCCAGTCTCCGTAGCGCAGAACGAAGTCCCGCCGCCCGTCCGCCGCGCGCCGGTGTTCGGTCACGGCCCCGAGGTAGCGCCCGCCCTCGTCCCACGCGAGCGCAACGTTTAGAAGCGCTACGCTCAGCGCACGCACAAAAACAAATTGGGAAGCTTGCGAGTCAGGCCGAGCAACGCCTTGGTGCCTAGCGTTCGACGTCGCCGAAATCGGCCAATGTCAACTTGCTGAGGTCGAGTTGCCGCGTCGCGCTGGCGACCTCAGCCGAAGGCCGCAGCAAACGGCGGCGTTGCGCCGCCGCGGCAGAAGCCGGTTTCGCCTGATTATACGTGAAACCGGTGTGCACGAAGCCCGCGCGGTTGAGCATCTCGGAGCTGCTCTCGCGGCTGCCAAATCCGACGGCAGCGACGGCAATACATGCCAATCCGAAAAAATGTGCTCCAACTCTCACGACGGGACCCTCGTCAGCGACGCCGATAGGCGAACGCACGAGAGTGTCGGAGCAAAGTCTTAAGAAGCAATGAAGGGTTGTCCCGGAACGCGTCTAAGGCAACGCATCCCGGAAAGCCAAAGCGTGTCTTATTCCTCGCGATAGACGCGTTCGCGACGCTCGTGACGCTCCTGCGCTTCGACCGACAGGGTTGCGATGGGTCGGGCATCGAGCCGCTTCAGACCGATCGGCTCGCCGGTGTCTTCGCAGTACCCGTAGGAGCCGTCTTCGATCCGACCCAGCGCCGCATCGATCTTGGCGATCAACTTGCGCTGACGGTCGCGCGTTCTCAGCTCCGTCGCGCGGTCCGTTTCGGACGTCGCACGATCAGCGAGATCGGCATGTTGCGCAGAATCTTCGTGCAGGATCGCCAGCGTCTCACGCGTCTGGCGCAGGATCTCATCCTTCCAATCCAGAAGACGCTTGCGGAAATAAGCCTTGTGCATGTCGTTCATGAAAGGCTCGTTTTCCGAAGGCTTATAATCCGGCGGAAGAACGATATCTGCAATCTTTACGCGGGCAGCCATCTTCTTAATCGTACCCTCTGACTTTTTCGACGCTGTCGACTTAGCAACAGCCAATGTTCGCGCCGGTACTTTCGCCGGAGTAGCTTTCTGCGGCGGTACCTTGCCAACGGCCGCCTTATGAACGATCTGGGCGATCTTCCCCGTCGCGGCTTTCGTCGGCGTACCCTTTGTAGCGGTCTTTGCCACCTTAATTTTTGCTGCAGCCGGCTTTGCGGCCTTGGCCGGCGTGGACGCGCCGGCTGGGGAAGCCTTGTTCTTGGCCCCATTCTTGGGCGGCCCGCTGCTCTTGGCTGCGGATTTCTTTGCGGCCGCTTTCGACTTCGCGGCCCTCGTTCCGATTGCCTTGCTCATCGTCCGCCTCTCCAGAGGCTGCGTTCGCTCGAGCCGATCATCCTCCGCCGAAGGTCTGACCTGAGTCGGCCTCATCCGGCCGACCCTTATCTATGCGCGAAGGCCTCCGAGTCAAGCACGAGACGAAGCCTTGATAAATTTTGATATGTCCGACTTTTTCCAGTAAAAACATATTGTTATGTCACATCAGCAGACGCCCGACTGTCACCCTCTCCCCACAGTCTGATGCCGAGGAGTGCGCTTCGGTCACCTTGCCCACGCGCCCGAACCCCGCCAAGACAGGATCATGAACTTCGAAGGCACCTCCGCATACGTCGCAACGCCCGACCTCAAGGTCGCCGTCAACGCCGCCATCCGTCTCGAACGGCCCCTCCTCATCAAGGGCGAACCGGGAACGGGCAAATCGGTCCTCGCCGCCGAAGTCGCGAAGGCGCTCGATGCGCCGCTGATCGAGTGGCACATCAAATCGACGACGAAAGCCCAGCAGGGCCTTTACGAATACGACGCTGTTTCGCGCCTGCGCGATGGTCAGCTCGGTGACGAACGCGTCAGGGACATCGCCAACTACATCAAGCGCGGCAAGCTCTGGGACGCGTTCGCTGCGTCGAAGCGGTCCGTGCTGCTGATTGATGAAATCGACAAGGCCGATATCGAGTTTCCTAACGACCTCCTGCAGGAACTCGATCGCATGGAGTTCTTCGTCTACGAAACGGGCCAAACGGTGAAGGCTGAAACCCGCCCGGTCGTGCTCATCACGTCGAACAACGAGAAAGAGCTTCCCGACGCTTTCCTGCGCCGCTGCTTCTTCCACTTCATCAAATTCCCCGACGCCGACACCATGCGCCAGATCGTGGAGGTGCATTTTCCGGGGCTGAAAAACCAACTCGTCAACGATGCGCTGCGCGTTTTCTACGAACTACGCGACGTACCGGGCCTGAAGAAAAAGCCGTCGACGTCGGAGCTTCTCGACTGGCTGAAGTTGCTTCTGCACGAGGACATTGACCCGTCCCTGCTGCGCGAAAGCGATCCCAGAAAGCTCGTGCCGCCGCTGGCCGGAGCACTGATAAAGAATGAGCAAGACGCGCACCTGCTCGAACGTCTGGCATTCATGACCCGCCGCCGCGGCGAATAACTCCCAATGATCAGGAATTTTTCGGCGATCGCCGCGGTGAACACATGGCGGACAGTGTTTCGTGCAACCCTGACGCGCTCCGCGCTAACCATGAACCGCGATCACGGAGCAGCACGAACGGACGATAGTGGGAAAAAGCAGCGTATCTGCTGCACAAATCGCGCGCGGGACAATTGCAACCGCCGCTTTCTTTCACCCCACGGCCTGTATGCTAACACTTTGCATTAGGCCGCCTAGCCTAGGAAAGTCTCGCGACGCGCGTATTTGTCGCGAATGGTAACCACCATTGAGCGCCGGACTGGCAATATAGCTTCCGGCGCGGCAACTGATTAACGTCGGCGCCTTAGAATTGCAGCGCGTCTTCCGATCCGGCGGTTTGGGATAACGCGAAGATCCCTATATCTGCCCGACGGCAGCAGCAAGCCGCCAGACCATCTGCAGGACCTTGGACGATCCCATGTGTGGCATTTTTGGAATTATCGACCTCAAGAGCCGACGCTCGGTACCGCTATCGGTATTGAAGCGCGCCGCCGATGCCATGCTGCATCGTGGCCCGGACGAAGACGGTTATCTTCAGCGCCCCGGCTTCGGGTTCGCCTCGCGCCGCTTGAGCATCGTCGGCCTTGCCGACGGCCAGCAGCCTGTCTTCAACGAAGACAAATCCATCGCTGCCGTCTTCAACGGCGAAATCTTCGATCATGACGATTGGCGTCAGCAGCTTCGCAGTCTTGGCCACACGCTGACGACCCACTGCGATACTGAACTCTTCCCGCACATGTGGGAGCAGTACGGCGAGGACATGTTCGAAAAGTTCAACGGCCAGTTTGCCGTCGCACTGTTCGACGAGCGCAAGCAGAAGTTCATTCTTGCCCGCGATCGTTTCGGTATTTGCCCGCTTTACTGGACGCGCACGACGCGCTTCGGTACCGACTGGCTCGTCTTCGGTTCCGAAATCAAAACGATCCTCGCCACCGGCCTCGTCGAGGCGAAGCCCGACCCGCGCGGCATCGATGCTCTCTTCAACTATCTCGCCATTCCAGGACCGGCGAGCTGCTTCGAAGGGATCAACATCCTGCCTCCGGGAAAGTTCCTGACCATTTCGCGCGGCCGCGTCGGCGAAGAGGCGACGATCGACGAGCGCACCTACTGGCGGATGGACTTCCCCGACATGGGGAAAGAAACGCGCTTTGCCGATGAGGAAAAGCTCGTCAACGATTTCGAACGCGTCCTCTACGATGCTGTGAAGCGTCGTCTGCGCGCCGATGTTCCGGTCGCCTCGTATCTCTCGGGCGGCGTCGACTCGAGCACTGTCGTCGCGATGGCGAAAGACATTCTCGGCGCCGCACCGACGACGTTCACCGTCAAGATCCGCGACCCGAAGCTCGACGAAACCGAGCAGGCAGCAATCATCTCCAAGCATTTGTCCGCCGACCCGTATGTCGTCGCCTGCGGATCGGAAGAGATCGTCTCGAACTATCAGCGCTTGCTCGTCGCCACTGAAGCACCCGTCACCGATACGTCGTGCACCGCCTTGATGATGCTCGCCGCAAAAGTAAAGGACACCGGCTTCAAGGTCGCGCTGACCGGCGAAGGTTCCGACGAATGGCTCGCCGGCTACCCGTGGTACAAATTCGATCGCATCATCGAAATGATGGGCAAGGTCTCAGGCGGCACTCTGCCGCCGAAGATGCAGCGCTATTTCCATCGCTGGCTTGGCTGCAACGACGAGGCGATGGCCTATCTCGACAAGTGCGCCACGTCTTCGGGCGGCATGCATCCGTTCCAGCGTTTCTACGATCTTCTCGGTGCCTCGCGCTTCCGCTTCTACAGCACCGGCATGATGGCCGGCCTGTCGGACCACGATCCTTATCTGGCAATCGACCCCGACAGCAGCCGGGCGGCGAAGTGGCATCCGGTGAACCGCGGCGTGTACTGGGCAGGTAAGATCCATCTTCCCGGCCAGCTCCTGAGCCTCAAGGGCGACCGCATCGCGATGAGCCAATCGGTCGAAATGCGCTATCCGTTCCTCGACAACAATGTCTTCGACTTCCTTGCGGGCATCGATCCGAAATGGAAGCTCAAAGGCCTGACGGAGAAATATCTGCTCCGCCGCGTCGCCGAGAAGTGGTTGCCGAAGTCCGTCGCATGGCGGCCGAAGGGTATGTTCCGCGCCCCGCTCGATGGCTTCTTCCTCGAACAGCGCCTGCCCTACGTCGATGAGCTGCTCAGCGATGAGTCGATCAAGAAGGCCGGATACTTCGATCCGAAAGCCGTCGCAAAGTGGCGCAACGAATACAAGGATCTCTCCTGGTGGGGCTATCAGCGCCAATCGGGTGAGCTTGGGCTCGTTGCCGTTCTCGCGACCCAGCTTTGGCATCACACCTATATCGACCCGACGCTCGCCAACCTTCCCGACTGGCGCTCGATCGCGGGTGTGCCGTCGGAATGGAGCGATCTCGATTTCGCCGAGACGAGCGGAGTTGAAGAAAGCGTCGCGTGAAGCGGCGGACGCTCCGCCTCTTCCACCGTAGGCCTCAGCCAAATTTAGTTACGCGGCGTTGTTTGCCGCGTAACCCTTCATAAACAGCGCCACACCAGACGCGACGTTCTTCTCGACTTCCTCGATGGCCGGCGGTTCTTTCAGCACGCCGTAGAGCCGCGCCTTGAACAGCGAACCTGGGATCACTTCAAGAAGCTGCGCCGCAGCAAGCCGCGTGTCAGGAATGTCCAGATGACCGGCTTTGACGTGATGATCGAGGTAATCCGCCAACGCTCCGATGACGCGCACCGGACCGGCCTCATAGAATTCCGATCCAATTTCCGGCATCCGTTCCGCCACGCCGATCACGATGCGATGTGCGGCGACGACAAACGGCTGGGACATCGTCGTCAGAATTTCCACGCCAAAACGGTGCAGCACAGCGACGATCGGTAGATTGACGTCAAGCAGAGCGATCTTCTCAGCAATCTTGCGATCACGTTGCTCCGCGCAAATCGCGGTGAAGAGGTGTTCTTTGTCCTGAAAATAAACGTACAGCGTCGCCTTCGAAACCTGCGCGACGCGCGCCACGTCACTCATGCTGGTGGCATCGAACCCCAGCTCCGAAAAGATCCGGCCCGCCCCCTCCAAGATTTGACGCCGCTTCGCCGGGTCCGTGCCCGCCGCCGGACGGCCGCCGCGCCGTTCCTCTTTCCGTTCCGACTTTGCGAACTGAGAACCTTCCATCGATCACACCCTGCCCAAACCGAACCTTAAGTTCAGTAAATTTATATTAACAAACGAACCAAACGGTTCAGTTTCTACTTGCTATCCACTTTTGAACGCTGTATGTCAAGCACAAATTGAACCAAACGGTTCAGTGCGGTGACGTTTGGTCGTTGAACGAGGCGGGCGTGATGGCCAGGAATAATTTGAACAGCGTTTTGACAATTCGGCGTAACGGTTCTGACGACGCGGAAGCGACGACGACCGTGGCAGAGCACGGTCAACCCGGCGTGTCCGGCGTACAAAAGCCTGCTGAACAGCAATCCACAACCGCAGAAAAATCCGAGCAGACGCCATTTGAGCGTTCCGCCGAAGCACCTGCCGCGCGCGAGAAAGGCTCTGAGGCCCCGGTCAAAGGCGCAGCACCCGCCAAAAGCTCACGCCGCAAGCCGATCTTCATGGGGCTAGGCGCGGTTGCTCTGCTGGCCGCTGCCTACTTCGCCTATCAATACATCACCGTCGGTCGTTTCATGATCTCGACCGACGACGCCTATGTCGGCGCCTACATGTCGATCATTTCGCCGAAGGTCTCCGCCATCGTTACCGAGGTCCCCGTCGTCGACAACGAGGCGGTGAAGGAAGGCCAAGTGCTCGTCCACCTCGATGAAGGTGACTATCAGCTTGCCCTCGATCAGGCGCAATCGAAGCTCGCCACACAGATGGCTGTCATCAAGACTTTCGACGCACAGATCAAAGCAGCCGAAGCCAACGCCGCGCAAGAGCGCGCCCAGCTCGATGCGGCGAAAGCCAACGTCATCAAGACCAAGGCAGACTATGAGCGCACTCAGGCCCTGACCGCCAAGGATTATGCGACGCAAGCCGCGCTCGATGCCGCGGTCGCCTCGCGCGACTCGGCTATTGCGCAAGTGAACGCGAACGAAGCCGCCATCCAGTCGGCGGATGCCAACGTCGCTCTGCTCCACGCCCAGCGCATTCAGGCGGAAAAGACGGCGAAGGAACTGCAGGTCGCAGTCGATCAGGCCAAGCGCGATCTCTCGTTCACCACCATCCGCGCCCCGTTTGACGGCGTCATCGGCAATCGCGGCGGCGTCCAGGTCGGCGACTACGTCACGCCCGGCAAGCGGCTGATGGCCGTCGTGCCACTCGACAAGGTCTTCGTTGACGCGAACTACAAAGAAACCCAGTTGCCGCCGATCGCGGCCGGCCAGACGGCGACGATCTCCGTTGATGCGCTCGATGGCGAAGACTTAAAGGGCACGGTGCAAAGCGTATCGCCCGCATCGGGATCACAGTTCTCCCTGCTCCCCCCGGAGAACGCGACGGGCAACTTCACGAAGATCGTGCAGCGCGTGCCGGTCCGCATCGCGATCCCTGCCTCCGAAGCAAGGGGCAGATTGCGCCCCGGCCTCTCGGTCGTCGTTAGCATCGATACGCGCACGACGCCAAAGACCGAAAAGACGGCGCAGAAATAGCGCCGTCCGCAAACCTATTCGGAAACAATCCGGCAATCGCTCATGACCGACGCAATCACATTTGCGGATGAACCGCAGAAGCTCGAATGGATCGGCGTTACGCCGCGGCAGCTCGCGGGCTTCATCGCCATGGTCTTCGGCATGTTCATGGCGATCCTCGACATTCAGATCGTGTCGGCGTCGCTGCAGGAAATCCAGGCCGGCATCTCGGCGAGTTCCGACGAAATCCCGTGGGTTCAGACGTCTTATCTGATCGCCGAAGTCGTGATGATCCCGCTGTCGGGCTTCCTCGGCCGGGTGTTCTCGACGCGTGCGCTGTTTTTCTCAGCGGCCGTCGGCTTCACGGCAGCAAGCGCACTATGTGCCACCGCGACGACCATCAACGAGATGATCGTCTACCGCGCCATTCAAGGCTTCATCGGTGGCGGCATGATCCCCAGCGTCTTCGCAGTCGCGTTCTCGCTCTTTCCGCGCTCGAAGCAGAACATCGTCTCGCCGATCATCGGCCTCGTCGCCACGCTCGCGCCGACCATCGGCCCGACCGTGGGCGGGTACCTGACGGACACCTATTCCTGGCACTGGCTGTTCCTGATCAACGTCGTGCCCGGCATCATGGTCGCGACGGCCGTGTTCTTCCTCGTCGATTTCGACAAGCCGAATTACGCCCTGCTCAATCACTTCGATTTCATGGGTCTGTTCGGCATGGCGATGTTCTTAGGCTCGCTCGAATACGTGCTCGAAGAAGGCCCGCGCTATGATTGGCTTGACGACCAGACCATCGCGACGTTTGCGGTGCTGACCGTCGTAGGCGCCGTCATCTTTTTTCTGCGCGCCGCCTTCGCGAAAGAACCAATCGTCCAGCTCCGCGCCTTCAAAGATCGCAACTTCGCGTTCGGATCGGCCTTCAGCTTCACGATGGGCATCGGCCTCTACGGTTTGACCTACGTCTATCCGGTCTACCTCGGCCAGGTCCGCGGCTACGACTCCTTGATGATCGGCCAGACGATGTTCGTCACCGGCGTCGCGATGTTCTTGACCGCGCCGATCAGTGGCCGTCTCGCCGGCATTCTCGATCCGCGCGTCATGATGTTCACCGGCTTCATGGGTTTCGCGCTCGGCACCTATATCGCGTCCTACATCACCCCCGATTGGGATTTCTGGGAGCTTCTCGTTCCGCAGATCCTGCGCGGTTCGTCGTTGATGCTGTGCATGATTCCGATCACGAACTTGTCGCTCGGCACGCTCCCCCCGGAGCAGATCAAGAACGCGTCCGGCCTTTTCAATCTCACGCGCAACCTCGGCGGCGCTGTCGGCCTTGCGATGATCAACACGCTGCTGAACAAGCGGCTCGACTTGCATCTCGCACGTTTGCACGAACAGGTCGCATGGGGCCATCAGGTCGCGGAAGAACGGCTGGCGATGATGCAGCAGAGCTTTTCACAAGCCATGCATGCGGACGGCGACATGGCTGCATTGAAAAAGCTGGCGATGATCGTCCGCAATCAAGCAAACGTGCTGTCGTTCGCCGATCTCTTCCTCGCACTGACGGTGCTGTTCGTCACCGCCGGGTTCTTCACGCTTCTGATGCGCAAGCCCGCTCCCGTTCCTGCTGGTGCCGGCGGTCACTAAACGGCGACGCAAATCGTTCATAAATTTCACGTCGCGAGTTACGAGACGTTTAGCAAGATCGAACATTCGCCCCCTTGCCTTTGCGGCCAATCTACTGCATTGCAGCAGAGCCTGAGAAATACCCGAGGTTTCACAACCTCTCCGTCTCCATAGCCACCCCAAGCTTGGTAGATAGAAAACATGGCCCAGCCCAACGGCAGCGCGGCAAAGAACACCGAAAAGACCGTGCTCGTATTACAAGGCGGCGGCGCCCTCGGCGCTTATCAGGGCGGAGCATTCGAAGCGCTATGTGCCGCCGGACTCGAGCCCGAATGGGTCGCTGGCATTTCGATCGGCGCCATCAACTCTGCGATTATCGCAGGAAATCCTCCTGAACGCCGCGTGAAGCGGCTTCGCGAATTCTGGGACCGGGTTTCCAGCCATCTTCTGCTGCCACCCCTCGCAACCGACAACGCCTCACGCAAGATCTTCAACGAGACCGCCGCCGCGCTCGTCGCATCGACCGGCGCGCCGGGCTTCTTCGATCCGCGCTATCCGCCCGCCGTCATCATGCCGCCCGGCACGGTGCAGGCGATCAGCATCTACGACACCAGCCCGCTGAAGAAAACGCTTCTCGAACTTGTCGACTTCGACCTGCTGAACTCGGGAAAAATGCGCATCAGCGTTGGTGCGGTCGAGGTCGCAACCGGAAATCAGGTCTATTTCGACAGCGCCACCACGAAAATCATTCCCGAGCACATCATGGCGAGCGGCGCGCTGCCGCCAGGATTCCCGCCCGTATCTATTGACGGTATGCTCTATTGGGACGGCGGCATCGTCTCGAACACGCCTCTGCAATACGTTCTCGACGGCAGCCTCCCGCGCTCCGACATGTGCATTTTCCAGGTCGATCTGTTCAGCGCCCAGGGTACCGTCCCCGAAACGCTCTTTGACGTTCAGACCCGCGAAAAGGAAATCCGCTATTCGAGCCGGACGCGCTTGAACACCGACTATTCGAAGCTTCTGCAAGAGCTACGCCGCGCCGTGCGCCGCCTCGACGGCGTACTGCCGGACGACATAAAATCAACGTTCGACTGGAAACTTTTGACGCGCCACAGCTGCAACGCCGCGATCACGATCGTCCATCTCATTCATCGCCGCGCCGTCTATTCCACGCAGTCGAACGACTACGAGTTCTCGCGCTACACCGTGAACGAGCATTGGCGCGCCGGCATCGACGACGTCGAGCGCACGCTCAGCAACCCCGCTTGGATCAATCGGGAAAAACCGGAAGACGGCGTGATGGTGCTCGATCTTACGAAAGAACTCAGCCCGCCACCGCCTTCGGAGACACACAGATGAAAATTGCGGACGTCAAGAAACGCGCCTTTGCGATGCCTTTGACAAGTCCTGCCTTCCCTCCCGGCCCCTATCGTTTCATCAATCGCGAATATCTCATCATCACCTACCGCACCGACCGCGAAGCCCTCGAAAAGGTTGTGCCCGAGCCCCTCACCTTCGACGAACCCATCGTTAAATACGAATTCATCCGCATGCCGGACTCGACCGGCTTCGGCGACTACACCGAATCCGGCCAGGTCATTCCGGTCAAATTCAACGGCGTCGAAGGCGGCTATACGCACGCCATGTTCCTGAACGACGGCCCGCCAATCTATGGCGGCCGCGAGCTGTGGGGCTTCCCGAAGAAATTCGCCAAGCCCACGCTCGGCCCCGACATCGACACACTCGTCGGCACGCTCGATTACGGCAGCGTTCGCATCGCGACGGGTACGATGGGCTTCAAGCACAAGGCGCTCGATCCTGCCACCGTCGCCAAATCGCTCGCCGTGCCGAACTATCTTTTGAAAATCATTCCGCACGTCGACGGCAGCTCTCGCATTCTCGAACTCGTCGATTACCGCCTCGAAGACGTGACCATCAAAGGCGCATGGAGCGGCCCCGGCGCGCTCGATCTGCACCCCCATGCCCTCGCGCCGATTGCTGACCTGCCTGTGCGCGAAATCATATCCGCGACACACATCCTCGCCGACCTGACCCTCGGCCTTGGCAAGGTCGTCTACGACTACCTCGAAGAGAAATAAGGAGACGCCCCCAATGAAACTTGACGGCAAAGTCGCGCTCATCACGGGCGCCGCAAGCGGCATCGGCCATCAGATCGCTCGGCGTTACGTCGAAGCGGGCGGCCGCGTCGCCATCGCCGACTTGAACCTCGATGCTGCCACTGCCGCCGCGAAGGAACTCGGCGGCGAGAAGGAAGCCATCGCAGTCGCCATGGACGTCTCGAACGAAGATCAGGTGAACGCCGGTGCCGAGAAAACCGCGAAAGCCTTCGGCACCATCGACATTCTCGTCTCGAACGCCGGCATCCAGATCGTGCACCCGATCGAGGAATTCCCGTTCTCCGATTGGAAGAAGATCATGGCCATCCACGTCGATGGCGCGTTCCTCACGACTAAAGCCTGCGTGAAATACATGTATCCGCAGAAGTCCGGCGCGCTGATCTACATGGGCTCGGTCCACAGTCACGAGGCCTCACCCCTGAAGTCGGCCTACGTTGCGGCCAAGCACGCCATCCTCGGTCTCGGCCGCGTCATGGCGAAGGAAGGGGCGCAGCACGGCGTCCGCTCAAACGTCATCTGCCCCGGCTTCGTGCGCACGCCGCTCGTCGACAAGCAGATCCCGCAGCAGGCGCACGAGCTTGGCATCACGGAAGAACGTGTCATCAAGGAAGTGATGCTCGGCGAAACCGTCGACAAGGAATTCACGATGGTGACCGACATCGCCGAGGTCGCCCTCTTCCTCGCCGCCTTCAAGACCAACGCCATGACCGGCGAAAGCATCATCGTCAGCCACGGCTGGCACATGAACTGACCCGACAAAAAAAAACGCACAATGACGTCATCCCAGCGCAGGCCGGGATCCATACATCCCGCAACATTGCATGTGTGGATCGTTGTCTGGGTGCCGACCTCCGTCGGCATGACGGCCTTGTGCTACTCCCCGGGCGCGGCCTGGGGTAGATGATGCCGGACGTGCTGACCGTGTTTGGGGTCGGTTACCACCGAAATCACCCAGAACACCATCCCGCCGACAGCAAGCACTGCGCCGACCCAGCCGGTCGAACTCCAGCCGTACCCGTACGAGATCGCTAATCCTCCAAGCCACGGCCCGATCGCATTCGCCGTGTTGAACGCGCTATGATTGAGCGATGCTGCAAGTGTCTGAGCATCGTCGGCGACATCCATCAGCCGCGTCTGCAACGGAACGCCTAATGCACCGCCGCAGCCGATCATAAACACGACGAACGATACGGCGTAGATATTCCCGGTGGCGAACGGAAAGACCGCCAGCCAGAACGCACTCCACACCAGCAGGCCGCCCGCCGTCGCCATCAGCGCCCTGTCTGCGAGCCACGCGGCGACGAACGTCCCGATCGTCATACCAAGCCCGAAGACCATCAGCACGATCGGCACGACGCCAGGCTCGACGTGCGTCACGTCAACCAGCGTGGTCGCCAGATACGAGTAGACTGCGAACATACCGCCGAAACCAATCGCACCGATCCCGAGCGTCAGCCAGACTTGCGGCCGTTTCAGCGCGCCGAGTTCGCGCATCATGCTCGCGCCCACGATCGGCTCATCGCGCGGTACGAAGATTGAGACGAGCAGCACCGTCAGCAGTGCCAACACACCGACGATCCCGAAGCCGACGCGCCACCCGAGTGCCTGCCCCATCCAGGTCGCAACCGGTACGCCAATGATCGTTGCAATCGTCAGGCCGATCAGCACGCGTGACGCCGCCTGCGCCCGCGCATTGGGCGGCACGAGCGAAGCAGCAACCAGCATCGCCACGCCGAAATAAGCGCCATGCGGCAGGCCGCTCAGAAAGCGGAACACAACCATCATTCCGTAGGTCGGCGAAAGCGCGGTCATGACATTGAAGACGGCAAAGCAGGCCATCAGCGCCAGCAGCAGTTTCCGCCGCGGCCACTTCGCCGCCAGCACCGCGATCACCGGCGCCCCGACGACAACCCCGAGCGCATAGGAACTGATCGCATGCCCAGCCATCGGTTCGGTAATGCCGAACGTGGCGGCGAAATACGGCAATAGACTCATCGCCGCGAATTCAGTCGTCCCGATCGCAAAGCCGCCCATCGCCAGCGCGAACAGCACGAGGCGCACCTGTCCGCGCGTCAACGTCGCCGGAGCGGCATTCACATTGTCGAATCCGTTGGCGTTTGCCTCCACGCGGAAGCCTCCCCTCTCGCTTCGCTGCATCGCGCAACGTGCGCTGCAGCAACTGGAGTAACCGCGTATCTTACGGAAATCGTTCCAAGTCGAGATGTCACGCGCCCGGATTTTGCAAGTGCGAACTGTCTCACGCTCATAGCTCGCGGTTTAGCGCCGATACTTTGGGCTTTTTACGCGTGCTGCGGCCGAACGCCCCCCTTCGAGCGCGCCAGGCTGTTCCCCAGGGAACAGCCGCGATGGACCGCCGGATCGACAAACGCCCACGAACCCGCTGCCGGCCCGGGCTTCTCCTGCCAAAGAGATGGAGACGGTCATGCAAACGAAGCGACCGACGTTTCTCATCCTTCTGTTCGCAATTCTATCGACGGCCGCAGTCGTTCAGCCCGCGTGGGCCGGTTGCCCGCCGCCGGACATTCAGCGCTCGGCCTTAGTGCCGGCATAGAAAAAGTCTGCTCATGACACTTCTACCAATCAACAAGCCTGAACTCCGCCTCGGCCTCCCGCGCGCTTCCGCAGCCCTGCCCGTCGAGATCCTGTCGATTGCCACGGCCAATCCGTCGCGGCGCTACGCTCAAGAGGATGTGCTCGCCAACGCGGCCGAGGTCTTTCCGCAGTTCTCGCGCCTGAACAGCCTCTTCGCTCATACCGGCGTCGCACACCGCTACATGTGCCAGCCGATGTCATGGTATCGCGAGCGGCATTCGTGGGAAGAACGCACCGCTGCTTATCAAAGCAGTGCACTCGACCTCATGGAGCGCGTGGCTCTCGAAGCGATTTCTCGCGCCGGTCTGAAGCTCTCCGACATCGACGCCCTTGTGACCAACACGATCACGGGCCTGGCGATCCCGAGCCTCGACGCATTGCTGATGAACCGGCTGGACTTTTCTCCCACGGTCGAACGTTTGCCGATCTTCGGTCTTGGCTGCGGCGGTGGCGTCGCCGGACTTTCGCGCGCGGCCCGCCTCGCGCAAGCCCAACCCGGCCGGAATGTTCTTTTCATCACCGTCGACCTTTGCAGCCTGTGCATCCGCCCGAATGACGCCAGCGCGACGATGTTCGTTGCCTCAGCGCTATTCGGCGATGGCGCCGCAGCGGTCGTTTTGCGTGCATCCGACGACGGAAGTCGCGCGCCCTCGGGTCGAACAGGTATGCAGCGACCCGCGCTCATTGCATCCGGCGAACATCTCTGGCGCGACACTCGCCACATCATGGGCTGGGACGTGAAAGAGGACGGCTTCGGCGTGGTGCTGAGCCCCGAACTGCCCGCCCTGATGCGCGCCAACCTCGCGCCCGTCGCGAACGCCTTCCTTGAACGCCATGACCTGAAACTCTCCGATTTCAAAGGCTATCTGTTTCATCCCGGCGGCCGGAAGGTTCTCGAAACGGCGGAAGATGTGCTGACCCTTGACCGATCCGATCTTGCTCATTCCTGGGCCGTGCTCCGCGACTTCGGCAATATGTCGTCGGCAACCGCGCTCTTCATTCTCGCTCGCGCGATCCGCCAGAACGACAAAGGCTTGCATCTTCTCGCCGCGTTCGGACCCGGCTTCTCCGCGTATTTCGCAGCGCTCGACCTCTAGCTTTTCATTTCGGAGATTTCGTCATGATCATCGACTCTCTCGGCTGGCCGCAGATCGCTGCCCTACTTCTGCTCGCGCAGCGCGGTCTCGAAGAACTTTATTCGCAGCGAAATACCAGCCGACTACTCTCCGCCGGAGCACGCGAAATCGGCCGCTCCTATTATCCCGTCGTGGCGACGACGCATTTAGCTTGGATTGCAGCCATATTCTTCCTGATTGCGCCGAACGCGGAAATCTATATCTCGCTCGCAATTCTCTACGGCATTCTGCAAATCATCCGATATTGGGTTATCGGCTCGCTCGGCCGATATTGGACCCACCGCATCATTACGCTCGACAATGCCCCCGTAGTCGACCGCGGTCCCTACCGGCTGATCCGGCATCCGAATTACGCCGTGACAATCGCCGAGACGTTCCTTTTGCCGATCGTGTTCGGCCAATTGGCCTTGGGCGTCATTATCGGCGCGATCTGGTATTCTGTGCTGATTTACAAGATCGAACTTGAGGAACAGGGTTTGTTCGGCCGCCGCCGACAATCCCGGGTGGGTGGCGACAAAGCCCCTGCCGCCCTCCTCAGTGCTCCGGTCCGCAGCCCGCCGCGCTCCATCCGACTTTCGTGAATCAATTCTTTACTTTTGTCTCGCCGTAGGCGCTAACACCTTCCAAATTCGCGCCAAAAATTTATCCGCACGCGCTCCTACAATCATGCCCTTGACCCAAAATTAATCTAAAAGCCTCAGCCTGACCGCAAGTCGGGTGATATGGAACGAGAGTGTCTTCGTTTATTTTTGGAAACTCTCTCTCCAACGCAATTCCGGAACAATTGAGAAAATCGGAATAGGCGGACGATAGGTCCGTTGGGGAACGAAAGCATTTCTGATGTCGGTTAGCGGGGTCCGGACATTCTCTCGATTGAGAACTCTGCACATCACCGATGGCGAAGGCCTCACCAATGCGGTTGCCGTGGCCGTCATCTTCGGAATTGTTGCTTATCTCTCGGCCGCATTCACCCAGGACAGCAACGGCGTCGCCACCATCTGGCCTGCGAACGGCATCGTGCTTGCTGCGCTCGTTCTTGCGAAACGTCCGTGGCGGCGGCAGCAGATTTTATCGGCCGTCCTCGTCGCAAACATCATCGCGAATTACTTCGCTCTGCGCGGAGCGGCGGCCAATGTCGGCTTTGCGCTGACGAACACCATCGAACTCTGTACGGCTTTCCACGTTCTGCGGCTCAGGGAGTCTGAGCCTTTCGAATTCCGCAGTGTCCGCTTTCTGATCTCCTTCTCGATCGCCGCCGCCGCAGGCGCGCTTTTGTCATCCATCGCGGCCTCGATCGTCTCGAACTTGACGACGGGGGCTATAAGCTGGCGCGTCTTCAGCTCGTGGCTGTTTGCGGATCTCCTTGGCCTACTGCTGGTAACGCCGGCGCTCGTGCGCTTGCGCCAGGAAAGCCAGGGGCCGCCGTCCTCCACCGCAGCATGGGAAGCCTATGCCCTGTTCGCTGCGCTCGCCTGTGCAATGGTCATCGTCATCGCATTAAAGCCCCTTGGCTTTGTGGTTCTGCCGGTGCTCGTCTTGATCGCCTGCCGGCTCGGCCCCAACGCGACCTCGGCCGCAGCGCTAATGATGTCGACGATGCTCTTCGTTGCGACGGCAGCCGGCATTCGCGTCGGCATCCAGTTTAATGACGTATCCTGGCTGACCGACACTCAGCTCATGCAGCTCAGGACGCTGACGGTCTTCATGATCGTGATGCTGCTTGCCGAAGCGATCGACTCTCAGTCCCGCCTGCAGGAACGTCTGTCCGCTGAGATCGCCCTGCGCGACGAACTGAACGACCACCTGCGAGCCCAGGAGCATACGATGTCGGCTCAAAATGCCGAAATCGAGAAAGCCCACCACCGGCTCAAGGAAGCAATCGATATCCTTCCCGAAGGCATCGTCATCCTCGACGCCGAGAACCGCTACGTCGCCTGGAATAAGCGCTACGCTGAGATTTACCAGCGCGCTCGCGACACGATTGCCGTCGGCCGCAGCCTTGAGGAAGCGCTGAGGATCGGCCTCGAACGGCAGATGTACCCGGAGGCGTTCGGCCGCGAAGAAGCCTGGCTCGCCGAGCGCATCAAAAACCTCGAAATCCCAGCGGCCTCGCATGAGCAGCTTCTCGACAACGGCCGCTGTTATCTGATCGAAGAATGCCGCACCAGCGAGGGCGGCTTGATCAGTCTGCGTATCGACATCACGGAGATGAAGCAGCGCGAGGCCTCGATCCGGCTGCTATTCGAAAACAACCCGCTGCCGATGTTCGTCGTCAGTCGCGATAAGCAGGCGATCCTCGCCGTCAACACCGCCGCGATTGCGCACTACGGCTATTCCCGCAAGGATTTCTCGCTGCTATCGCTCCGTGACATTCAAAACGGCGATCTGAACCTGCCGCACGATCACGGCATCCCGCACATTCTGCCCACTGAAGAAGCACAGCTGTTCAAGCACTATCGTCGCGACGGCCGCTCGATGGAAGTCGAAGTCTACGTTCGCCCGCTCATTCACGAGGGCGGCGACGCCCTCCTGATCGCGGCGATCGACGTCACGGAACGCCGCAAGGCTGACCGCAAAGCCGCCTACATGGCGCGCCACGACGCGCTGACGTCGCTTCCAAACCGTCACCTCCTCGCCGAGCGCATGCAGCTTGCAATGGCGCGTGCCAAGCGCGGCGATCGCATGGCGCTGCTGCTGCTCGATCTCGATAACTTCAAGGTCGTCAACGACACCCTCGGCCATGCCGCGGGCGACGAACTCTTGCAAGTCGTTGCCGACCGTTTGACCGGTGCGCTGCGCGAAAGCGATACGGTCGCCCGTCTCGGCGGCGATGAATTCGCCGTGCTCGTGATCGACCTCGACCATCCCTCCAGCGTCACCAAGCTCGCCCAGCGCCTGATCACGATCCTGAACGAGCCGATCCGCCTCGGCCGTAAGGACGTCATCTGCGGCGGCAGCATCGGCATCGCGATGGCCCCCGATGACAGCTGCGATCCCAACGAGCTGTTCCGGCTGGCCGACCTCGCCCTTTATGCCGCCAAGGAAGATCAGCGCGGCACATTCCGCCTGTTCGAGCGCGAACTCGATGCGAAGGTCAAAGCCCGCAATTTACTCGAAGCAGAAATCCGCGAGGCCATCACCAACAACGAATTCGAGCTGCATTACCAGCCGATCTACGGCGTCACGACAATGATGCCTATCGGCGCCGAAGCGCTGCTTCGCTGGCAGCATCCGCGCCTTGGGCTCGCCTCCCCCGCAGACTTCATTCCGATTGCCGAGGAAATCGGCATGATCGCCGAACTCGGCGCGAAAGTGCTGCGTCAGGCGTGCATCGAGGCCATGTCGTGGCCCGAGCATATGAGCGTGTCCGTTAACATCAGCGTGGTCGAACTCGAATCCGAAAGCTTCGTCGAAACCGTCAAAGCCGCGCTGGCGGAATCTGGACTCTCCAGCCACCGTCTGACCATCGAAGTTACGGAATCGATGATCATGAAGGATATCCAGCGCGCAACTCACGTCCTCCATCAGGTCTGCGATCTGGGTGTCGAAATCGCGATGGACGATTTCGGCACGGGCTATTCATCTCTCAGTTCGCTAACGAAAGTGCCATTCCAGAAAATTAAGATCGACCGTTCGTTCGTGCGCGACCTCGCCGTCTCGATGGAGGCCCGCGCCATCTTGGGCACGATCGTCGATCTCGCCCGAACGCTCGGCATGCTCACCACCGCCGAAGGTGTCGAGACCAACGAGCAGCTCGACATCGTCAAGGAATACGGATGCACGTCCGTGCAAGGTTTCCTCTTCAATCGCCCCGAGCCTGCCAACGTCATCCGCAAAATCCTGAACGGACCAGACAACGCCAGCCGTACGGCCGCCTGATCCCAATCCGTACTTTGTATGTCAAGAAATCAATAAACGGCGATCAAATCCGCGCTGTGCACGGAAAAAAGACTGCACACTGATTAATTGGTGGACTTCCGGTAACGATCAGACAAAAGTTTCTTTCTCATTATCCAAATGGGTGATGCAGGTCAGCGCAGCACCGTTTGAGAATTGCTGCATTGCAGCCACCTATTGATTTCTAGCGTTTATGTTTTCATCACAGGGGGGGGCCTTTGGTAGAGGTCGATTGCGCTACTACTCGCGCCCCCCTCAATTTCCTCAACAACATCTACGATTGCTCGATGGACCCGAGCCGCTGGGCCACTGCCCTCAGTAGCGCCGCCCGATTGATCCGCGGCTGCGCAGCCGCAATCGTTTCCCAGACACCCGGCGACAGCGCACGCATGGAAGCGAGCTGGAACGTCAGCACACGTCTTGAACGGGCAATGGTCGCGACGGCGCCCTTGAGCCCTGCGCTTCCCGCTGTCTGGCTGCTTGGAGTCGAGAGGGCATTTACGACGAGAGCACTCTTCGGCAGCAAGGAGGTGGGTAACTCGCTCTGGCACAAAAGAACCCTTCGCCCCGAAGGACTCGATGACGTCGCCATCGTCCCGATCTCGAAGTCCGCCAGATCATTCTCCGTGCTGATGATTGCGCGCCCGGACGCTACCGGCCCCTACGTCCCGCAGGACATCGCAATATTTTCTGCCCTCGCGCCGTACATTCGCCGCGCGACCGCAATCGCACAGCTTCTAGATTACATGCCGCTCGCGCACCATTGTAAGTCGGCGGCGTTCGACCCGATGCGCGTCGGCATCATCCTCACAGACCGCTCCGGCAAAATCCTGCACGCGAATACCGCGGGAGAAAAATTACTCGACGGCTGCGCCCTGCTTTGTCTCGAAGACGAACTCGCCGCCCGCGAAAATCACGGCAACAGTCTGCTGCGCCAAGCCATAGCCGATGCTGGCCGCGGCCGCTCGACCTGTTCGCGCCGCGGGCCGCCGATCATCATCAAGGGATGCGGAACGAAATCTTTGGCCGTGTGGGTTGCGCATATCGACGAGCACGTAAGGCTGCCGGTCGGCGTCTCTTGCTGCGCGCGCGTTGCAGTCTTCGTCAAAGCGTTCGATACAGCGGAGCGTTCACCCGCCGAAACGCTCCTGCGCCATCATCCGGTGAGCATCGCCGAGAGTTGGCTGCTCTCGCTGCTGGCGCAAGGTCTCTCGCTTGACCGCGCAGCCCAAGCGCTTGCCATCTCGATGCCCGCTGCGCGTGACGGTCTTGCTCGCATCCTGCGGCGGACGGGTATTCACGACGAAGCCGAACTCATTGCCTGCCTAACCGGCAAACCGGCTTTGATCCCTGCATGAAGCCGACGACCGAGCGCTCACTGCTCGATTGGAGACGCGCTGCTGAGCGTGACAGCGGCAGGATCGACCTCGATCCGGCGCGTGCTGCAGTTGGCCTTCGCGATGTAGACGCTCACGCCGTCGGGTCTGATACCGGCTACAGCGTCTCCGGACGCGACCGCCGCCTCGACCTGCTCGCACGCGGTGCGCGGCATCCAATGCGTCTGGATTTCGCCGTTCGCCAGTGTCGCAACAAGCAAAGAATTGTTGTCGAGTGCTATCGGGATGTTTTGGGGCTTGAGCGCGTCCGGCGCGGACGTGCTGACTCCCGCGATACCGCTGGCAGACGCCAGAACGATGAACGCGGACGCAACCAACTTCGTGCTAAACATAACGCAACCTCCCACAACTGAGGGCAACCCAGCATAAGGCGGAACCTTAGGCCAACGTCGACAGCCACGAAGTCCACATAAATCGAGTATTGCACAGGCGGGCTGTGCAAAACCCAGCGTCAGGAAGCTGGCTATACGCACCTGATGGCAGCAGTCGGGCAAAAAGATGCCCCGGCCTTGACGGTCCGGGGCATTAGTCTGAACGGAAAAGACCGAGACTTTAGTAGCAGTAGCGGCGGCCGTGACGCCAATAGCAGTCATCGTAAGCGCTTGCGGCAGCAGCGCCGGCAATCGCCGCACCGACGCCGAGCGCAATCCAGCGCCCGTTGTGCCAATACCCGCGTCCGCGATGCCAATGGCGGCCATAGCCACGTCCATAGCGGCCATGCCAGCCGTTGTGATAGCCGCCATGATAATGCCGGCCGCCCGCGTCAGCGCTGGTCGCGAACGTCATGAGCGGCAGAGCCGAAACCAACGCGGCGGCGAGCCCGATATATTTTCTCATTTCTTCCTCCTTCGGCGGGTGGCCCGCCGTCTTCTGAGCGCAGAACGCAGACACCCCGGAATTTGTTTCACTCGGGCGCCGCTGCGTTTCGTTTCGTAAATGGGGCAACGTGAACGAAATGCTATGAGACCGTGCGCCGCCGCGGCACGAACCGGTTTCGCCGCCTTACATTCATCGCATGTTCATTGCGGCCGTATTGCGGATTGCCGCCTCTCTCGACTTGCTGACACACCGCTTCGAACGTCATCGCGACGCGCAGCTTGCAGCCGACATCCGCAAAAGAAAAAGCGCCCGCCGAAGCGAGCGCTCATCATCTAAAGTGCGAGCCGCAAAGGCCGAGCCTCACTCAGCGATAACCTCGCCCGAGCCGCCGAACTCCTTCGGGAAATCCTTGAGCTTGGGAAGTCCGTCCTTCATCGGCAAAACCGTCTCAGCATAGTTCACATGAACTTCGGGTTTGAAAGCCAACGTCGGCAATATCGCCGCGTAAACGTCGACAAGCCCAAGCGGCGGATGATTGGTCATCACGTGACCGCCGCATTTCGTGCAGTACTGTCGCTCGCTCACCGGTGTCTTCTGATACATGCCGATGAATTCGGCGCCTTCCGTCACCTGGACCGCATCCGGCTTCCACAGCGTGAATGCATTGACGGGCCCCGCCGACCACGCGCGACACGAATTGCAATGGCAATAGCCCATCGCATCAGGCGCGCCTGTCGCCTCTACCTTTACAGCTCCGCAAAAGCACTCACCTTTATACGTCGGCATTTCCTCAACCTCGTTTCTGCTGGATCGGATAATGCCAGACTTATATCTCAGCCAGGGAAATTCAGTTCGGCTTTTTTGTAGTGCCTAGCTTGCAACAACCGGAAGCGCTGCCCTGGCGAGTATCAGATTTTAAATCCTCGACCTCTGTGAGCAAAAGCGGCCGCCATTATCAGTCGCCATGAGCTTCAGTTCGGTTGCCCATTATAAAGCCGGATCATCCCGGAACGCCGCGCGGAACCCACTGACCGCCTTCCTTGACGTACATGCGCTTCACCGCCCCCCAAGCCACGCGAAAAGCCCGCTCTTCATCGCCGGCGTATTCTTCGAAAGCCGAATTGAAAGCGGCACGAAAAATGTCTTGCGCATGGTCCGGCAGATGATCGCGCACCGACGGCGGCAGGTCGTCATTCACGGCGTAGGGCATGGGTGCCTCATAAAAATGAAACCGCACCGGAAAGCCTTGCTGGCAGGAAAAGCTCCCCCAGCAAGGCTGACGTCTATTGACGCCTTTCACGCCGTCGGCGCAAGGCGTTCGTTCCGAGCAATGGCTATGAGAAAATCAGAAAGCCATTGGGTCAACATATTGCACGTCGCCGGTCACTTCGTGATCAATCCTTTCGCGCAACCCGCCTTGAACTCTTCCCAGTTGATCGCGCCGTTGTGGTCGATGTCGACCTGATCGAAACTTGCGATAAAAGGTTTCGCTGTGTCTGCCGTGAGATCAACTCCGCCTGCTGCTTTCCACGTCGCTTCGCAATCGGCGTCGCTCAATGGCGTTTGCGCCTGCGCTGAAGCTGCAACGAACAAAGTGGCGAATGACAAAATGAAAATGGTACAACGCATGAAACTTTCTCCCTAGTAAGAAACAAACGCACCGCATGTATATCGACGCACCATTCTTGAGTGGATGTCGTCGATGAATGATCGTGCATTTCGTATGGCAGGGCGCAATCAAGTTTTCGTCGAATACCGGACATTATGCCGGTTCAGCGCAATTTCCTTCGCTAATTTCGATTTTGCATTGCACACAGAGCCAGGGCTGGAACCCCGTCAGCCACGACACGTTGATCCTCTGTATCAAAATAAAAACGATGGAGGAAAACATGGCTCTGTGGTCAGACCCGCGCTTTTCCGACACTGAGAAGCGCAATCAGCAACAGCGAATAGAAGATCCGTTCGATAAAGCCGGTATCGGTCCGGGGTTCATGATGTTCGCAGGCGCGGCATTCGGCGTCGTCCTTTTGGCAACCCTCATCGGTCTCGGACATCCCGAACGCCCGACGACGCTGGCCGACCGCTCGCTGGATCAGCCGACGCAATCGCAACCGGCGCATCAAGGGCCGCAGGCGCCCCGCGAATGATCCGCAAATGGAACAGGCGTCGTTACCCCTCCACCACGCACCACGACTGTGACGGCGTCTGACCCGGGCGACGATCGCGTCGTCCGGCTGCTGCTGTTAATCTACGAGTTGGAAATTCGATTTGCGCCACAGCGCATCACGAGCGGTTTAGGCGGCCTTGCGAAGCACCGACGCCCGCAGCTTTTCCGGATCGCGCTCGCCGTGATCGGCCAAGTCGAACAGCCGCTCGATGATTTCTTCGACATCAGGGCTATCCGGGGACGCCTGAGCCTCAGCAATGATCTCTTGGAGGATGCGCTGAACCTCGGCGAGTTCATCGGAACTGTACGTGCAAAGTGCCATAACGCTAAACGCGCAGCTCGCGCGGCCTCATGAAATTTGAGCGGCGGGTCATGCAGCGCAGCCAGCAAGTTGTCCATGCACGGGATTGCATGGCTGATCTCACGGGAATGCGGCCCAAGGCAGGACTGCCGGTAAACGTTCGTCGGCCCAGCCGACCAACTCAGACGACAAGCCGAACGTCGGTTTTCGCCGCCCGCAAATGCTAATTGATTGGTCCACATTGCATTTGCCGGTTGGTCCGAGCCGCACCGAACTGACGACAACTGATTAAAATTGCGCGCTAACCGCTCGCAAAGCCCATGCCCAAATGGGCTGTATGTCGACCATAGCGAAGCACGCGTGTGCTTTCGCCGCGATGGGAAACTCGCTTCCTTTTCCTTTACCAACGCCCTGAATGGATCACGTCCGCTCGCGCGCTGCTTCCTTGACTAGCCTGGAAAACCAATCAGACTGCGCCTTTTCAAATAAAAAAATATAGGGAGCGGTCATGCCAGTACGAAAACCCGGTACAATCTCCGCCAGCCTCATAATTGTTATCCTCGTCGCGACAGCTATCGGCGCGCTCATCGGTTTGGTGCTGAGCGGCACAGAATTGAGTTCCCGCACAATTGCGATCATTGCCGGCTTGGTTGCAACCACGGTGGCCAGCATCATCCGCTATAAAGTGATTTTTCTTGGCGCCGGATTTGGCGCTGACGACACGCGCGTGCCGGGTCTTGTCGTCACGTATTCGGCCATCGCCTCAATTGCCGGAAGCCTGGCGGCACACGACCTTTATGGCGACGTTCTTGGCCAAATGCCCGTTTTGCTCGGCGCGCTGGCGGGGCTCTTCTCGGCCATCATCATGGCTATGCTGATGATCACCTATCATACGAACACGCATTATAACCAATAGGGTGTGAGCGTCATGTCATTCTCAAACAAGGACGAAAGAAGCCTTCTCAGCCACGACGAATACGAAGTCGTTAAGTCGTCGCATCACCCGGCAATTTATGATCTCGACAAAGACGGGCTTCGGAACTTGGCGCAGCGTCTTGAAGGATTTCGCGACAAAGAAAAAACCTTCACGCGCCAAAAGCGTCGCGAGACCAAAGGCACCGCGGACAAACGCGGCAAGAGCTTTCCAGGTACGGCGGAGCATCCCGCAAGACGAAAGCAGGTCTTCGCCCATGCTCTGAAGCGCGTAAAAAAAGAACGCGCTCTTATCTATGCGCTCGAAGTCAAAGCCGACCACGTCGAAGCGGCACATCGGGCGCTGGCGCTTCACCGGGAAAACAAATTTGCTCACCATCCCTCTGGCGGACAAACGGCGGGTGCCGGTCAAAAAGACAAGGGTGGCGCGCCAAAACGTGTTCGCACGCCCGGCGCCAAGATCGGCAGCATCCTCAAAGCGAATGCCAGAGCGCAGGCCAAACGCGACCAACGGCCAAACTAGCAAACGAATGGAGAGCGTCGGCCATTGGTCCGTTCGGCCGACGCCTCAACACGCCTTCACCATCCCACATATAACGAGTCATACGGACGCCCATACCTGACGGCTCCATAGGGTGGATAGACGGCCGGGCCAGGATAGTAGCGAGGGCCAGGATAATAGACGACGGGAGGCGCATACGCGACCGGCGGCGGCGGCGCGTAATAGTAGGGCCCGTAAGCAGGATAAGCCGGATAAGATGGATAGTACGCGTAATAGCCGGGATACCAGTAGCGGCGATGGGTGACCTTCATCGCGACACTCTGATGTTTAGGTATCGGCGCTACGAAATTCGCAGCCGCAACAGAACTGACCGAAGCGAAACTTCCAAGAGCAGTAAGGACGCCAGCAAACACACTTGCTGCCAAGATCACTTTACGCATGGAACACTCCCAGACGTTATGGGTCCCCGTCCAGCGCGGACTAACAATCTGCCACTCGCGATTTTCTGTCAAAGGGTTTGCGCGCCGCAAATAGACGAGCGGCGCCTAGGGGCAAAGTGATTGTAATACCGGGGGACTGGGGGGCGTCGGCCTTCGGGGGGGGGGGACGGCCGACGCCTGAGCTGGTGGCACGGGGGGAGTGCGAAACCAGCTTTCGCGTCTGAGGGAATGGACGAGACGCGCCATCATATTAATCTTTACACTGAAGACTTACCTAAAAATTGTCCGATTGCGTCACGCAACATTCCAGCCGCGCCTTCCGCGCAGGCAATTCAGCCACCGGACTGCGCTGAGGTCGATCAGCACGAACGAAGCCACACCTAGCGATGCTCGATCATTCGGATCGACCGGCAGCCGGCACTTCTCCGGCAAATTTTCCGAGCGGAAGACGCGTCCGAAACATCACGACCGCGATAACGTATGCGAGCCCCGAGCAACCGATAGCAGCGGCCAGCGCAGCGATGTCCACGAAATGCCCCGGAACAAGGGTGGCGCCAATTCGAGCGCCGAACCACGCGCCTCCTCCGGCCGCCACAGCCGCTAACAGTGCAGGCCCCAGCGCTCTGACGAAAATCTCTTCGATCGCTAACAGTGCGCGGCTCCGGCCAAGCCATGTGAGTATGGCGACATTCATCCAAGCGCCTAACGCAGTTCCAAGCGCGACGCCTGCCACGCCGAGACCGAAGCCCCAGACAAACACGACCTTGAGGATGATATTGAGCACGATCGACGTCACGGTTGCCCGCGCAGGCGTAAGCGTGTCGTGCCGCGCATAAAAAGTCGAAGACACGATGCGCACGAGTGCCATTGCCGGAAGCCCGGCGCCGTACGCCGCGAGCGCAGATCCCGCAAGCTCCGCCGACCGCGTGTCGAACGCCCCATGCGCGAACACCGCCCGCATGATCGTGTCGGGGATCGCGATGAACACAAATGCGAACGGCAACGTCAGCAGCAACGTTAGCGCTGCGGAACGATTTTGAGCATTGTCGGATCCGGCACGGTCGTTTCGCGCCAATCGCACCGACATTTCGGGCAGCAGGACGGTCCCGAGAGCGATGCCGAGAACACCGAGCGGCAACTGATTGATACGATCCGCATAATAAAGGGCAGTCCGGCTTCCTGTCGCGAGATAGCTGGCGATGACGAAGTCGATGAGCGGCGCCACAACCACGCTGGCCGCCCCGACCGTGACGATCCCGAGAGCCTTGAAGAATTCAGCGACCTCCGGCGTCCATCGCGGTATCGCGAGCCTGACGGAAAGCCCGTCGTGTCTCGCCGCCCAGAGAATGAACACCAGCTGGCAAAACCCGCCGATCAGAACGCCCCACGCTGCAGCGTACGCGGCATTAGGAAACCAGCTCGATGCGAGCAGTGTCGCGATCATCGATAAGTTCAGAAAGTTCGACCATGCTGCAGCCGCCCAGAACTTTCCGATCGCGTTGAGCATCGCCGATAGCTGAATCGCGACGACCGTCAGAATAAGGTACGGAAAGGTGATGCGCGCGAGACTGGCCGTCAGCGCAAGCTGTTCGGTTGTATAACCAGGCACGAGAAAGTGCACGAGCAGCGGCATGGCAATGATCGCGCCCACCAGCAGCACCGCCTGAGCAGCGATCTGCCACGTGAAGACTTGATTGGCGAAACGCTGAGCCGCGTTCAAGTCGCCTTTTGCGTGAAGCGCTGCATAGCGCGGAAGGAAAGCAGGATTGAGCGTCCCTTCTCCAAAAATGGCGCGGAAATAATTCGGAAAAAGAAACGCGAACAGGAACGCATCCGAGAGCATGCCTTTGCCCAGGATCCACGCCATGAGCACGTCGCGCGCGAACCCGGTCATGCGCGACAAGAGCGTAAACCCGCTGACCGAAAGCAGCTTTCTCAGCATTGTAGCCCGACATGCTGCGAGGCTAGGTTGGGCACAGCCCCGGATTTGCGAAATAAGCGATTACTGTCGCTGAAGCACTCTTGGTACGGCGGCCCCTCGGATCTGCCCCTGGATCGCACTCGCCTCGAAAAGACTAACCCATTGATTCTGGTGGTGAGCCCGGTTGGGATCGAACCAACGACCCTCTGATTAAAAGTCAGATGCTCTACCGCTGAGCTACGGGCCCTTTATCACACCAAATCAATGACTTAGACAGAATGCACTGCCAAGCTTGATCCCGGCCCCAAGCCACACCGCATCCACCGGATGGGGATGGGCACGTCGCGCGCCGAAGCGTGCTTATAGAAACGACCTTCGGAACCCGCAACCCTCATTCTATCAGCCCTTCTGGCGGATGGTCGCAGCCCCGCAAGAAACGCGGGTGGCTCCCGAAGTTGCGGCGCGCTATATCACCGACGAACTAGGCGCCTGAGATGCGCGCCACCTCTAACGATTGGAAATGACTATGGCCGACACCGAGACCCTTGCCGAAATCGAGCAGCGCATCGCCATCCTCCGCGACAACCTTCGCGAACTCGTCGAGCAGGCTGCCGGATTTTCCGGAGCGGCCAACGAGGAACTGACCGCCGACCGCATCAATGAGCAGCAAGCCGAACTCGACGAACTTCTCAAAAAACGCGATGCAATGACCAAGTCCTAACGGGCATCGCATAAGCCACGCTTTCCCTGCGTCCGCCGACGCGCTGACGCGGGGCCTCGAACACGGAACCGAATGGTGGCGCTCGCCGGTTACCCGGCGTGGCTGAGCCGTGCACCCTTTATCGCAGAAGCAATCTTCCGATGCCCGATCGCCTGAAGGCCATCCTCCTCGTCTGCGCCGGGGTCATCCTATTCTCGGTTCTCGATACGACCGCGAAGTACCTCGGCACGCGGCTCGGCGTTCCGGTCTCGCAGATCGTATGGATGCGCTTCTTCAGCCAGATCTTCTGGATCACCGCTCTGCTCGGCCCCGCGGGAATGCTGAGCCTCTTCAAAACAGCGAGCGTAAAGCTTCAGCTCACCCGTTCGACCTTGATGGTGCTGACGACGCTTTTGAACTTCGTGGCCGTGAAATACCTGCGCCTCGACCAGACGCTGTCGATCACGTTCCTGACGCCGCTCGTCGTCGCAGCGCTCGCCGTGCCATTGCTCGGCGAGCATGTTGGCTGGCGCCGCATGATGGCGATTGCCGTCGGCTTCATCGGCATCCTGATCGTTGTGCGCCCCGGCTTCACCGCGATTCAACCGGCATTCGCTTTCGCGTTCGGATCGATGTTTGCCTATTCGCTGCTCTTGATCGTCACGCGCAAGCTTTCGATGTTCGATCCGCCTCTGGTCACGCTCAACTACGGCTCGATCGTCGGCCTCGTTGCCTCAGCTCCGTTCGCCTTTCACGACTGGATCTGGTTCCCGAGCGTCGAGATATGGACGATGTTGCTCCTGCTCGGCGCCCTTGGCGGCGGCGGTCACTTCCTGCTGATCCAAGCCTACCGGTTCGCGCCGGTCTCGGCGGTGACGCCCTTCATCTATGTCGAACTCATCAGCATGATCGCGCTGAGCTACTTCGTGTTCGGAGACAAGCCCGATCAATGGAGTTTTATCGGCTCGCTCGTCATCGTTGGCTCAGGGCTTTACCTGATCCATCGCGAGCGCATCGCGCATAAGGAAAACCTCATGGCGCTGGAGCCGATTGAGGAGAAGCGATGATCCGCGCCTTCGTCTCTGCCGCCCAGTCGTCGAAGCGGCCTTCGGCGATTGCCGCGCGCATCGCAGCCATCAGGTCCTGATAGAACACGGTGTTGACCCACGACAGGATCATCGCGCCAAGAAATTCGCCCGACTTGATCAGATGGTGGACATAGGCACGCGAAAAATCCTTCGCTGCCGGACACGAACTGAATTCATCGAGCGGCGCCATATCCTCCGCGAACTTCGCATTCCGAAGGTTAAGCGGACCGCCCCAGGTGAAGGCATAGCCGTGCCGTCCGTTCCGCGTCGGCATCACGCAATCGAACATATCAACGCCAAGCCGCACGCTTTCGATCAGATCGAGCGGCGTGCCGACGCCCATCAGGTAGCGTGGCTTCTCGGACGGCAGATGTGGCAGCGTTTCGCCGAGCGTAGCGATCATCGCCTCATGACCCTCGCCGACCGCGAGACCACCGACCGCGTAACCCGGAAAATCCATCGCAACGAGCGCATCGGCCGAGCGATGGCGAAGCGGAATATCGGTGCCGCCCTGCACGATCGCGAACAGCGCCTGCCCCGGCCCCGCACCGCCTGACGCAAGTTGCATCTCGAAGGCGCGCTTTGAGCGCTCGGCCCAGCGCAGCGACAATTTCATCGCGCGCTCGACTTCTTTGCGCTCCGCCGGAAGCTCGATGCATTCGTCGAACTGCATCTGAATGTCGGAACCGAGCAGACACTGGATCTCGATCGAACGCTCCGGCGACAGCATGTGCCGCGAGCCGTCGATATGCGATTGGAACGCCACGCCCTCTTCCGTGATCTTGCGGATCTTGCCGAGGCTCATCACCTGGAAACCACCCGAGTCCGTCAGGATCGGCTTTTCCCAGCGCATGAACTTGTGCAGTCCGCCGAGCTTCGCCACGCGCTCCGCGCCCGGCCGCAGCATCAGGTGATACGTGTTGCCGAGCAGAATGTCGGCGCCGGCATCGCGCACCTGCTCAGGGTACAGCGCCTTCACTGTGGCAACCGTGCCGACCGGCATGAACGCCGGTGTGCGGATCACACCCCGCGGCGTATGAATCTCGCCAAGCCGCGCCTTGCCGTCTTGCGCCAGCTTCCGGAATTCGAAAGCCGAAGTACCTTCCGGCACCTCGGAAGAAGGCGTATCAACCTTAGTCGTTTGCATTCAAATCTCTTCATGCGCCGGCTCTCGTCCGGACGTTTTTATTTTTCGATTTTGTCGACTATGGCCTTGCCGGGCTCGACGATGATGGTGCTGAAATTCGGAGCCTTATCGCTATGCGCTAGATCGGATGTCGGCGCGCCGGTCTTGATGAAAGAATCGATATCCTTCGCCACCGTTTCCGACGCCGACCATTGAATGTTGTGACCGATGTCGCTCTCCTGCGCCCCTGAAGCAGGCAGCGGCAGCTTACCGAATTCCTTCCAATAGAACGTCAACCCCGTCTTCGCAGCGGCCTCCTTGAGCGACGCTTTGATCTCGTCCTGGTCTTTCGCAAGGTAGATGCTGTCTTGCGTCGCCCACAGCACGAGTGTCTGCACCGACATGCTCTTCAGGCGCTCGGTATTATCCTGGGCCAGTAGCCCGCGCGTTGCGCCGATCCACGTTCCCAGACGGGTCTTTGCAGTCTCAGGCGTATAGGGCTTCAGAAACGTGGGCTGCGCCGCCGGATCGAGCGTCCAGTTGGCCGCGATCCATTCCATGGCTTTGGGATCGGCATCGAGCGGCGTCAACTCATAAACGCCGGCAGGAAACGCCAATCCTTTTGCTTCCAGCGCTTTTTTCCAGGCGCCTTCGACCGTCTGCTTCAGCACGAAATCGCTAAGCGCCGCATTGCCGACGCTCTTCGCTCCCGTCGCAACAAGAATGGCATGCCCCACCATCTCCGGATGGCTGAGCGCGATTTCCTGGACGACGAACGATCCCATCGAATGCCCGGCCATATCGGCCTTGGCAATTCCCTTCGCCTTCATGAAGGCAACGACATCGCCTGCCAGATCCGACATGCGATAGCATTTTTCAGGGTCGGGCGCGCACGCTTTGGCGTCCGGCATGCTGCTTTGGCCATGCCCGCGCAAATCAACGGCGATGATGTGAAAGCTAGGGTCGATCTTGTGAAGATCATCCATCGACAGTGACCACGAACGGACACTATCGGTCAGTCCGTGAATGAGAAGAACAGGTTTGCCATCCGCGGGGCCGACTTCGATGTAGGCCATGTCGATCCCCGTCGGCAGCTTCTCGACGCAGCGTGGCGTATCGACGGACGTACATGCCGCGCTTTCCGCCCGAGCGTTTTCGCCGGCACACAAGAACATGCCCGTCGTCAGAATTGCGATCGCGCTAAGTCGGAGCAGAAGGGCACGCATATGAGATGTCATCGAGGCTCACAGGAACGAGGCGGATTGCCGGGATTGGCACTCCCAAGCTTAGCAATGCGATTTGTGCAAGAGAAGTAGCGCCGACGATGCAATATTAACCGCCCGTGTCGCGAAACAGCAGGCTCGCGTCGCCATAGGAATAGAACCGGTAGCCAGAGTGGATCGCGTGTCCGTAGGCTGCGCGCATCGTGCCGAGGCCGGAGAACGCCGAGACCAGCATGAACAACGTCGAACGCGGCAGATGGAAGTTCGTCATCAGCACGTCGATCGCCTTGAAGCGATAGCCGGGCGTAATGAAAATCGCAGTCTCGCCCGACCACGGCATGATCGTGCCATCCTCACGCGCGGCGCTCTCGAGCAGCCGAAGCGATGTCGTGCCGACGGCCACGATCCGGCCGCCCCGCGCGCGCACTTCATTCAACGCAGCCGCAGTCTCAGGCGAAACCTCGCCCCACTCCGAATGCATCTTATGGCCATCGGTATCGTCCGCCTTCACCGGCAGGAACGTGCCCGCGCCGACATGCAGCGTCACGAAATGGCGCGAGATGCCGCGCGCATCGAGTGCTGCGAACAGCTCCGGCGTGAAATGCAAACCAGCGGTCGGCGCCGCAACCGCTCCGTCCTTGTCGGCATAGATCGTCTGATAGGTGTCGCGATCGCGCGCATCGGGCTCACGCTTCAGCGCAATGTAGGGCGGCAACGGCATCGCACCGATGGCGGCAATCGCTTCATCGAGCACCGCGCCCGACAGATCGAACGCCAGTTCGACTTCGCCCGCCTCGCCTTTCGCTGCAACCGTGGCATCTAACGCACCGAGCATGCACGTATCTTCGCCATGCCCGAAGCGAACCCGATCGCCGGCTTCGAGCCGTTTCGCCGGCCGCGCAAACGCACGCCACGTGTTGTCGCTCACACGCTTCGTCAGATTGAAATCGACCTTGGCGCGAACGTCGCCACGCGCCCGCACCCCTGACAGCGCCGCCGGGATGACCTTCGTATCGTTGAAGACGAGCGCATCGCCCGGCTGCAACAGGCTCGGCAGATCGCGAATGGCTTTGTCTTCGAGGTCGGCGTCGTCGCGCGCGCAACTGCCCTTCACCGGATGCACGACGAGCAGCCGCGCGCTATCCCGCGGCTCGGCCGGATACAGCGCGATGGAGGCATCTGGTAAGACGAAATCGAAAAGATCGGTACGCATGCGCGCGACTTACCCGATCATCGGCCCTGGCGGAAGGCGCGAAACACCCCACCATTAATATCGGGTCCACGAAGGTCGCGGGCGACCATTATCCCTGCAACGTCATCCCGGCGCAGGCCGGGATCCAGCCAAACAGAAACAGGTCATTGGCTGACCATTGCCTGGGTGCCGACCTTCGTCGGCATGACGGTGTTGAAGGCGACAGCCTATCCTTGCGTGGCATCCTCGGCTTGTCCCGAGGATCCATCAGGCAGCGACACCTGAGGGAGCAAGTTATTTGCTCTCTCAGTCTCTCTCTTGGGGAGAGCACGCGCGCATCAATTCCGCCCGCGGCTGCAAAAGCCCGCAACGGCGACGAGCACCCAGCTCAGGATCATCCCCGAGCCGCCGATTGGCGCCAGGAACCGGAACGACGCGTTGTCTGTAAACGTGTGAAACGCGATCTCGCCGGTAAACACCGAGGCCGCAAGCAGCATCAGCAGCGCCGCCGCCGACCAAAGCTTCGGACATGCGCTGCGAATGGCGACCGCAAAAATCCCGACAGCCGCCGCCGCGTGAAGCGTCAGAACCGTCGCGGCCGTCGCCAGCACAGGGCTATCGACCTTATGCGCCGCCGCGGCCGAAAGCGCGACGCCTGCAGCACCCGCAAGCCCAGCCCATACCGGAATGAGAAAAGGCGCACCCGCTGGCGCGCCTTCGCCGTTATCGCCGGGGACCGCCATCAGGCAGCGTCCGCCGCGACGCGGACCTTAATCATCTTGTCCGGGCTCTTGGGCGGCTCGCCCTTGTTGATCTGATCGACATTATCCATGCCCTCGATCACCTTGCCCCAGACGGTGTACTGCTTGTCGAGAAAGCGCGCGTCGTCGAAGCAGATGAAGAACTGGCTGTTGGCCGAATTCGGGTTCGAAGACCGCGCCATCGAGCAGACGCCACGCACATGCGGCTCGGCATTGAACTCTGCGGGCAGGTTCTCATACGACGATCCGCCGGTGCCGCGACCCTGCGGGCAACCCGTCTGCGCCATGAACCCATCGATCACGCGATGGAACACGATCCCGTCATAGAACCCCTCACGCGCCAGCGTCTTGATGCGCTCGACATGCTTCGGCGCCAAGTCCGGACGAAGCTCGATGACGACAGGCCCCTTGCTCGTCTCGATCAGAAGCGTGTTTTCGGGATCTTTGTATTCGGCCATTTCGGAAAGTTCCTTTCTTTTCTTCCCCTCTCCCGTCCAAGGCGAGAGGGCTAAGCTGAGGGGTGGCGGCGACACGAAATAACGAGCCGCCCCTCGTCAATCTGCCAAGTGGCAATAGGGAGAAGGCGATTCAACTACTGAACGTAGACCTTCTGCATCACGTCGGGATTGGTCACTGTGCCCGAGCCAGGCTCACCGCGCTTGATCATGTCGACATACTGCATGCCATCGATGACCTGTCCGAAGATGGTGTATTGGCCCTTCAGGCCTGCGCAGCCGATGCTATTGAAGCAGATGAAAAACTGGCTGTTCGCTGAGTTCGGGTCCGACGACCGGGCCATCGCAACCGTGCCGCGCTTGAACTCCTCATCGGAAAATTCTGCCGGAAGGTCGGGCAGCTTCGAGCCACCCATGCCCGTGCCGGTCGGATCGCCGGTCTGCGCCATGAAGTCGTCGATGACGCGATGCCACTTGATGCCGTTGTAGAAGCCCTGGTTGGCGAGCGTCTTGATCTGTTCGACCGTCTTGGGCGCAAGATCCGGCCGAAGCTGAATGACCACCTTGCCGTTCTTGAGCTCGATAACCAGCTTGTCGCCGTCGGCGCGTGCCGTCGAACCTGTAAACACGCTCGCCATCAGCAGCGAAGCGAGAACGAACGATAAAAACCGAACCATGGCGTTCCTCGTGGATGAATGATTTCGCCAGGCTTTTTCCGGGCCAATCCCGGCCGCCTAGCGCCGCGGCGGGCAGTGTTGCCGCCCTTATGGCGATTTGACGGCTAAGCCGCAACCCACAAGGCGGAATTACGTATTCGACGCCTCTCGAACAAGGCGAAGGCCGGGATGCTGGTAAACCGAAATATCGGTCATGTTGGCCGTTGTCTGGGTGCCGACCTCCGTCGGCATGACGGTGGTTGGGAGCAACCGCGCTTTTCATGTCATCCTCGGGACGAGCCCGAGAATGATAAATTTGCGCAATACACCAAACGTCATCCCGGCGCAGGCCGGGATCCAGACAAGCTTCAGCAGAGCATCCTTACGCTGCCTGGGTGCCGGCGCCGGTGCCTAGCCTTAAGGCCGATCTTTCATGCCGCGCGATCGCCCGCCCATCTTCGACGGCTCTTCAGGTGCCTTTGCAAGCAAAGACTTGTCGTCGAACCCCGAGATCATGTGCCGTTCGAGGTCCTGAACGATCCCCGCGGGCGAAACCATCACGCCCTCTCGTACCAGCCGGGCAAACTGCTGATCACGATGCGGTCCGCGGCCGATGGCGCCGCCTTTGGCGACCACGCGATGCCAAGGCACAAGATCGCGTTCGTCTTCGGAAAGCTGCCCCATGAGCATGACGACGAGTGGAGCGGGAACTCCGAGTTCACTCGCAAGCCTGTCGGATGAGGCTACGCGGCCGAGCGGAATTTTTCGCAACAATTTCAAAAGTTCGGCTTTGACCGGCAGCACCATATGAGTGCCTTAGCGAGGTTTCGCGGCCTTCGCCTTGAGGCGCTTCAGCACGCCTTTCGAAACGAACGGCGAGGGATCGCCGCCCATCGTCGCCACCGCCCGCACGAGGTTCGCCGCGATGTGCCGCACGGCAGGAGACGCCGCAACATAGACCGTCTGGATTTCCGGCGCCATTTCGCCGTTCATCCCAGCCATCTGCATCTCGTAGTCGAAATCGGTGCCATCGCGCAGGCCGCGAATGATGATCGACGCTTTGTGCATCTGCGCCGCATCGACCGCCAGCCCCGAAAACGTCACGACCGCAATCTCGGTCTTCGTCGCCTCGGCGATGGGCCGCACTTCGTCTTCGAGCATAGCAACGCGCTCGTTGTCGTCGAACATCGGCGCTTTGCCCGGATTGACGCCGATGCCGATGACGAGTCTGTCGAGCAGCCCCGCAGCCCGCCGGATGACGTCAGTATGCCCGAGCGTCACGGGATCAAACGAGCCGGAATAAAAACCGATGCGAGCCATATGTGCCTTCACCATTCAGGAATGTCCTGAATAGCCTCTGCCCCTCCCCTTGCCCAGAGGGCTCTGTCGAACATCGCACAATACGATGAAAATTGTCCGCTGGGCGCCGTTCCCTCCGCGCAAGAGTCGTCGGAGACCCAATATCGGGCCTTCGGCACACATCACGCTGGATCCTCGAACGGCCTCGCTAGCTCGCCGTTCGAGGATGACAAGGGTGCCTCACTTCGGATTGCTTTTCAGAAAATCGATGATCTGTTTGCGCGTCGCCGCATCGCCGACGCCGCTGAACGGCTTCATGTTGTTATTGGGAACGACCGCATTCGGGTTGGTGATGAATTTGTCGAGCGTCGCCTCATCCCACGTGATGCCTGACGACTTCATCGCACTCGAATAATTGAAGCCCGCAGCCGTTCCCGCCCTACGGCCGATAATGCCGTGCAGGGTAGGGCCGAGGCGATTGTCGCCCTCCTTCCACGAATGGCAGGTCCGGCAATTGTTATTGAACGCTTCCGGCCCAACCTCTTCCGCCGCAAACGCGGTCTCGATCAGCATCGGTGACAATGCGATTGCACAACCAGCGAATATCGCGCGCATGACAGTCCTCCCTCCGACGCCGTGCGCCGGATGTTTTGTTTTTTGCAACTTGTTCCTGCTTCGCCAACGCAATGAACGAAATGCCGTTCCGCGTGAAAAGCCGAGGCCGTCAGCCATCGCGAAAAACGCCCGCAGGCGGCCCGTGGAGGCGTGCGCCGCGCAGTCTTCAGCGCACCGATTCTGCCGCCATTCCACGCCGTTCGCCGCGATCTCGCCGGCACGTCATGGCGGCAATCGCAATACGCCCAAATACGGCTCCATAACAGTTTGATATAAAATAGTTTTTCCAAATTCTGTGGAGCCGTGGCACGACGCCGCGCAGGTGGCATTCGGTTTCCGTTTCGGCTACAGTATAAGCACTGGTTTCCCGTCGGCCGCTGGTGCGTATCACCCCCGCCGATCTCATCCCGGAAAGAGCTGACTTTGACCGACAATAACGACGAAGAAAATCCGTCCGGCCGCGAGCCGAGCGACATCCGCCCGATCTCCATCTCGGACGAGATGAAACGCTCCTATCTCGACTACGCGATGAGCGTCATCATCTCCCGCGCGCTTCCTGACGTGCGCGATGGCTTAAAGCCCGTCCACCGCCGCATTCTCTTCGCGATGCACGAGCTCGGGCTCGACTGGAACAAGAAATACGTCAAGTCGGCGCGCATCGTCGGGGAAGTGATGGGCAAATATCACCCGCACGGCAACCTTGCGATCTACGACGCGCTTGTGCGCCTCGCGCAGGATTTCTCCATGCGCGTGCCCCTCGTCGACGGCCAGGGCAACTTCGGCTCGATCGACGGCGATCCGCCTGCAGCCGAACGCTACACGGAATCGCGTCTCGCCAAGGTCGCGGGCTTCATGCTCGATGACCTCGACAACGACACCGTCGATTATCGCGACAACTATGACGGCACGATTCAAGAGCCGACCGTTCTGCCCTCGAAATTCCCGAACCTGCTCGTCAACGGCGCAGGCGGCATCGCGGTCGGCATGGCGACCAACATCCCGCCGCACAACCTCGGCGAAGTCATCGACGCCTGCATCGCCGACCTCGACAATCCCGAGGTCAGTCTCGAAGACCTGACCCAGATCATCCAGGGCCCGGACTTCCCGACGGCTGGCATCATCCTCGGCCGCGGCGGCATTCTCAATGCCTACCACAAGGGCCGCGGCTCGATCATCATGCGCGCTCGCGTCAAGGTCGAGAACATCCGCAAGGACCGTGAGGCGCTCGTCGTCACCGAGATCCCCTATCAGGTCAACAAGCGCACGCTGATCGAAAAGATCGCCGATCTCGTGCGCGACAAGAAGATCGAAGGCATCTCCGACCTTTGGGATGAATCAAACCGCGAAGGCATCCGCATCGTCATCGAATTGAAGCGCGATGCCGTCGCCGACGTGGTGCTCAACAACCTCTATAAATATTCGGACCTGCAGACGACGTTCGGCGCCAACATGCTGGCGATCAACGGTGGCCGCCCGGAAAGCCTGAACCTCAAGGACTTCATCTCGGCCTTCACGAGCTTCCGCCAGGAAGTGGTGACGCGGCGCATCAAGCACTTGTTGAACAAGGCCCGCGCCCGCGCTCACGTCCTCGTCGGCCTGGCCATCGCCGTCGCCAACATCGACGAAGTCATCAAGCTCATCCGCTATTCGGCATCGCCCGCCGAAGCCAAAGAGCAGCTGATGGCGCGCGACTGGCCCGCCAAAGATATGACGCCGCTGATCGAACTCATTGCCGATCCGCGCCACAAGGTTTCGGCCGAAGGCACGTATCGCCTCTCGGAAGAGCAGGCCAAGTCGATCCTCGAACTGCGCCTCGCCCGCCTCACCGCCCTCGGCCGGGACGAAATTTCCGACGAGTTGAACAAGATCGCGACCGAGATCAAAGAATACCTCACGATCCTCGCTTCGCGCGCCCGCGTCGTCGACATCGTCAAGGGCGAGCTGCAGTCGATCAAGGACGAATTCGCGACACCGCGCAAAACCGAGATCATGGATTTCGACGGCGACGTCGAAGACGAAGACCTCATTCAGCGCGAAGACTGCGTCGTGACCGTCAGCCACAAGGGCTACATCAAGCGCGTGCCGCTCGCCGCCTATCGCGCCCAGCGCCGCGGCGGCAAAGGTCGCTCCGGCATGTCGACGCGCGACGAGGATTTCGTCACGCAGTTGTTCGTGACCTCGACGCACACGCCCGTGCTGTTCTTCTCCTCGCGCGGCATGTGCTACCGCATGAAGGTCTGGCGCCTGCCGGCTGCGTCGCCGCAGTCGCCGGGCAAGGCACTCGTCAACCTGCTGCCGCTGGAAGAAGGCGAAGCCATCACCTCGATCCTGCCGCTGCCGGAGGATTCCTCCACCTGGGGCGACCTTGAGCTGATCTTCGCCACCCGTTCCGGCAACGTCCGCCGCAACGCTCTGGCGGACTTCGAGAGCATCAATCGTAACGGCAAGATCGCGATGAAGCTCGACGAGGGCGATCGCATCGTGCAGGTCGGCATCTCGACACCGAACCAGGATGTGCTGCTGACCAGCGCGGAAGGCCAGTGCATCCGCTTCCTGATCTCCGACGAAATTCGCCTCTTCAAAGGGCGTGACTCGACCGGCGTTCGCGGAATCAGGCTCGATGACGGCGACGAAGTGATCTCGATGGCGATCCTCAATCATTTTGAGGCGCCCGCCGAAGAACGCGCCGCCTATCTGAAGCAGGCGAACGCACTTCGCCGCTCGGAAGATGCCGAGGATACCGAAACCGTTCCGGCAGAGAGCGACAGCGAGGAAGCCAGCGGCGACGCCATCACGCTCACGCCGGAGCGCTTCGCCGAAATGCAGGCCGCCGAGCAGTTCGTGTTGACAGTGTCGAATAGGGGCTTCGGCAAGCGCTCGTCGTCATACGAGTTCCGGACCTCGGGCCGCGGCGGCAAAGGCATCGTCGCGATGGTCGCGAACGAGCGCAACGGCCGTCTGCTCGCCTCGTTCCCGATCGGTGAAAACGACCAGATCATGCTGGTGACGGACGGCGGCCAGCTGATCCGCTGCCCGGTGCACGACATCCGCATCGCCGGCCGCAACACGCAGGGCGTCCGCATCTTCAAGACCGACGCGGATGAAAAGGTCGTCTCGGTCGAGCGCATCACCGAGGAAGAAGCCGAAGAATCGCAGGAAGCCGTCAGCGAGTAATCGCTTCACGCCACAAATGTCATGCTCGGGCTTGTCCCGAGCATGACTGAGCGAAAGCCCAACGACACCTCCGGCACGACGTCGTCCCAGCGAAGGCCGTCGTAGACGGCCGCCTCCGCGGCCATGACGATTTTAGAAGTGGAACGCCTTCCACACCGGTCATCTCAGCCAGCGACCAAAGACAACAATCGTCGCGTTGCTGAAAGAAAGCCCGTCAGCGGATAACCGGCAACCGTCCGTTGCCATGAGCGGCGACGATGGCTTCGCTCATCGGGCAGCGTTCCATCAGCGCCCGCCAGTCGCGCACGACAATCTGGAAGCGCCCGCGGCGCTCGATGATCCGCGCCGTGTTGAAAGCCGAGAACGTCCGCGAGATCGTATCGGCATTGAGCGACAGGTAATCGGCAATGCTATAACGCGACAACGGCAGCTCATACGCGATCATACCGCCCGACGAAATGCCGAGCCGCGTCCCCGCCTCGATCAGAAACGCTGCGACACGCTCTTCTGAATTGAGAATAGACATCTCCGCGGCGTGCATCTGCGCCCGCGCATTCTGATCGTTGATGCGCGCAAAGATCGTCTGCCAAAGCTGACTATCGCGGGCCGCCTCCTCGGCGAATGCCGATGCCGTCAGCTTCCAGAACTCCGCCGGCCGCTGCGAGACTAGCGCCAAATTCGACAACGGCGGCTGCAGCTCGGGAACGAGAACGTCCCCCGGATAAAGTAACGCGGTAATGACGCGAACATCCGATCCCGGCGCTCCGCCTTCCATGCCGACGACACCTTTCGCCGCCACGTAGACATTTCCCGATCCGAGAGAGGAAAGCGCATATCGATTGCCAAGGCGAACGAACTGCGCGCGGCTTCGAAGCCTGCCAATCCCCGCTAATCCCGGTTCCAACTGCACGCGGTCTTCACTGCGTGGCGTCAATCGTGCGGCAACGTCATATGTCATGGGAGCATGTGGCCCGACTCGCGCCGGCATATCCGGCCATTCGGTTAGTGTTATCCAACCGTCACGAGACGTAGCATTTGATGTGAATCAATAAATGCCGTGTCGCTCGTGTCACAGCGAACCCAATCACGCCGCCACTCTGACTCCCATCAGGAGAGAGGCTTAAAGCGCTCTGTGCCTTCCTCCACAACGCTACGATAACTCGAAGGGGAGCCATCGAGTCGAATGCGACTTTGCGATGGCAGGAAAATTTGAAGAAGGGGAATTGAGAATGCGGCGGCTTGGGATAGGGACGTTGACGGTGCTTGCGTTGATATCGGCGTCGGCATCGGCGCGGGCTGGCGACTACAGCGGCGACACTTTGGTTCGTGTCGAGGGCTCTGTTGTCGTTCCGGACTCCGGCGCGCACGTCTACAGCGGCGGCACCACATTGTCGGGCGCCGACGCCGAGATCAGCACGGAAACGATCCCGTCACTCACGATCACCCATTTCTTTACCAAGAACATTGCGGCTGAACTTTTCTGTTGCTTCGCCAAGTTCAGCGCCGAGGGCAAGGGCGCCATCAACGGCACCAACCTCGGAAACTTCTGGGCTTTCCCGCCAGTGGTCACGCTGCAATACCATATGGACCCGATCATGGGCTTCAAGCCGTATGGTGGCGTTGGTTTCCAATACATCCATTACTTCAATACCAATAGTGGCGACCTCGGCGGCAATCTGCACCTGAGCGATTCCTTCGGCTTCGCCCTCCAGGGCGGCGTCGACTATGAGATCGGAAACGGCTGGTACTTGAACGCCGACGTCAAAAAGATCTGGCTGGATACCGATGCAAACTGGCGCGGAACAGGCATCACCGCCAAGGTCGACGTCGACCCCCTCATCGTCTCAGCCGGCGTTGGCTATCGCTTCAACCTTGCCGATCTCCTCAGCGGCCGCAGCAGCGAGCCCGTGCCGCTGAAATAAACGCCCCACTAAAACCGACAGCGAGACCAACAAAGGCCCGGAGTTTTCCGGGCCTTTGAGCATCAAGGCTGACATATCTTAAAGAATATCCCGCCGCCACCATAAGGGCCCTTCTGCATTCTCTTCCCCCGCAACCGATCCGGACACGACGCTCAGGCTTGCACGGTTAATCGGCGACCACAAACGCGTACGCGGCGAGCAATCACATCACAGAACGGAAACTGCGGCGGTCTAATTAGAGCCGGTAGCGCCCACCTGCACGCTCAAAAATACGTTCGATTTTATTAATTGCTTCGTTCCGGCGTATCTGCGTTTAACGCGACTTTTATATTTTTGCCTGTATAGAGCGCGTTTCCGAGCGATACGTTACTTGCTGAGCTGATGATGGCCAATTCATTGCGCATTTCCGCAGCAGCTCGCCCTTTGAAACAAGGCATTCCCGGACTTCGTCCCTCCGCTAGCAAAGTATGGGCGCGCGCCATGCGCCCAGCCTGGATCTTGATAGCTCTAAGTGCCGCACTTCTTGCGCTGCTCTGCTCCATTACGGATTTCGCGTTCCCGCCTCCGGCCTTTTTTCTTCGCCAAGGGGCGTGTTTGGCGGCAATGGCTGCGGCCACGGCCTATCTCATACACTGCGGCCACCTGCGGGCCGCTATAGCGGTTGAAGCGACCGCGCTTTCAATTTCAACCGTTCTTATCATGCCGCCGTTAGAAGCCATTTTTGCCTCGGCAGCATTTCCGTTTCAGGACAAGATTCTTGTCGCTGCCGACGCCGGTCTCGGAATAGACTGGGTGGCGCTGGCATTCTGGTTCCGTGACCATCCCGAACTGACCAGAATTTTGAGCCACGCTTACGCAAGCATCGAATGGCAGCCGATCATTCTGGTGCTGACGCTCGCCTGGGCTGATCCGGAGCGTCTCCGCAGCGTCATGACAACATCCACCGTGGTACTCGCCGCAACCATCGCCATCTTTCTCGTTGCTCCCGCGATCGGCCCCTATGCACATTTCAATTTCAAATCATCCGATTTTCCGAGCGTCATTGTGCCTGCCGCATGGGTTGCTCCGGGCATTACGGACGGGCTGCGCAACGGCGATCATCAACTGCACTTTGCCGGACTGGTGACGTTCCCAAGCTATCACGCCGTTGTGGCTGTGCTGCTCGCGTATGGTTGGATGGCGGTCCCGATTTTACGCTGGCTCTTCGTGCCGCTTAATCTGCTGATGCTCGTCTCGTGCGTCCCAATCGGCTCGCATTACGTGACGGACGTGATCGTTGGTGTCGCGATGGCGTGGGCCATTTACCCGCTTATCAGCCGCTACTATGTGGCGACCGATCGTAGCGCTCGGCTTCTCCCATGGTCTCAGACACGCTTCGGTTGCGCTGTCAAAGATCGTTTGAAACAGGCCGTTTTTCTTTGGAATAAGCGCAACGTCCTCAGCCGCTGACGACGTTTCGGCTGACCGTTATTGCTCGCGTGGCGCGGCCTTCAATGCGCGCGGGTGGACGCATTCCCCTGCTATCGGGTACGCATGAGGGTGCCGTAGAGGGAGACAACAACCGTGGACACCGGCGGATCGAAAGCCGTTATCGTCGTCGCTTTTGCCTGTAATCTAGGCATCGCCGCCGCAAAATTCGCGGCGGCGGCGTGGACGCAATCCTCGGCAATGCTTTCGGAAGCCATTCACTCGCTGGTCGATACCTCGAACCAGCTGCTACTGTTCTTCGGCATCAAACGCGCCGAAAAACCCGCCGACGCGCACCACCCATTCGGCTACGGCAAGGAGATCTATTTCTGGAGCTTCATCGTCGCGATGGTGCTGTTCGCACTCGGCGCCGGCGTCGCGATCTACGAAGGCATCGAAAAGATGCTCCATCCGCACCCGATACACGACGTCTTCGTGGTCTACATCGTGCTGCTCGTCGCCATGGCGCTTGAAGGATTTTCGACGTGGAAGGCCGTTGGAGAATTCAACACGCGACGCGGCCCGTCAGGCTTGGGCTTCATTGCCGCGCTACGCGCATCGAAAGATCCGACGCTGTTCGCGATCGTGCTGGAAGACAGCGCCGCAATGATTGGACTGAGCATCGCCTTGATCGGAACGATGGCAGCCGACTTCGGCGGCTACGAGCAGGCTGACGGCATCGCCTCGATTCTGATCGGCTGCGTGCTGGGCTTCGTTGCCATTTTCATGTCGGGCGAAATTCGCTCGTTGATCGTCGGCGAGTCGGCGTCGCGCGCAGTCCAAGCCGGGTTGAATGAAATCATCGCCAAGGAAATCGGACCTGACAAACCGATCCGCACCATCAACGAAATCCGGACGATGCATCTGGGACCGCAAGATGTGCTCGTTACGGCCAGCGTCGATTTCGAGGATTGGGTCAGCGCACGAACGGTCGAAGACGTAACGGCACGATTGCAGCAGGCCATCAAGACGCGCTTCCCAGAGGTGCAGCACCTCTTCATCGAGGTGCAGTCGGAGAAAGCCTTCCAGTTCAACAAAACCAAGCCGCCGATCGCGGCAGGCGCGACGCATTAAGCGTCACGTGCCGCCATCGCGGGCCATGGCGGTGTTGGGACGCGTTCCCGCTATCAAAATGTCATCCTCGGCTTCAGGCCGAGGATCCATTCTGTAACCGGCGCATTTGTCTGAAGACTGCCTCACCAAGCCCGACGGCCGGCTCCCCGAAGCGGAGTAGGAAACGACAACTCAGAACTTCCGTGCGTGGCGGCCGGCTCGCGGAACGCGAGTCGCGCCGACGTCCGAAGACTGCCTCACCAAGCCCGTTGCTTCCGGCCGGCTCCGCGAAGCGGAGTCGGAAGCAACCATCAGAAAGGAATCTCGTCGTCGAGCGCTTTGTCGAAGCTTGGCTTCGAACCGCCGCTCCTGGAACCCGACGCGCGCCGGGATTCGCCACCCGAACTCGAACCGAAACCGCCGTCGGATGCGTAATCCGGACCGCTCTCCTGCATACCGATCGACGCGCCGCGTCCGCCGCCTGCGCCATCGAGCATCGTCAGCGTGCCGTTGTAGCCCTGGATGACGACCTCGGTCGAATACTTCTCCGCGCCGGACTGATCCGTCCACTTACGCGTCTGCAGTGCGCCTTCGATGTAGAGCTTCGCGCCCTTCTTCACGTACTGCTCGATGATCTTGCACAACGGCTCACTGAAGACGACGACGCGATGCCACTCGGTCTTTTCCTTGCGCTCACCCGTCTGCTTGTCGCGCCAGGTATCGCTCGTCGCGATGCTCAAGTTGGCGATCGGGCGGCCATCCTGCGTGCGGCGGATCTCCGGATCCTTGCCGACATTGCCGACCAGAATGACTTTGTTGACCGACCCTGCCATTTCACTCGTCTCCTTGACTGAACGTGACTGAACGCGAGGAACGCCACCGCGTTCCCTTGCGACGACCGGCGGCATGCTCGCCAGCCGACATGAATAGTTGCATAGACGCGCTATTCGGATAGCGCGGAATCGTTCTGACTTTAAAGGCTCTCCCCGCCACCTTCTTCACTTCATTTATCGTTCTCCACGGCCTAATCGACCGGGCGGGGATAGCAATGTTCTCTCATTGTTCTATATAGCGCCCGCCCCACTAGGCGCAAGCAAATTAACCCATCGCGCCACGGTCTCACCGGAATGTCGCGTTCGCCGCGAATGCCGTCTTGACTGCCGCGCCGCATGATCTAAGGCCGTTACCCAGAGGATGGCGTGCGCACGCGGGAGCACCAAAGCCGCAATGGCTCAGTACAATTGTTTGAATTGCCCAGGATACTGCTGTTCGTATCCGGTCATTGCGCTGAACAAGCGCGACGTGGAACGCCTCGCCAAGCATTTCGACCTGAAATACGAAACCGCGAAGCGGCGCTTTACGCGCGAAGCCCACGGCCACAAGTACATCATGCGCCGCCAGCGCGATAAGCACTACGGCCGCATCTGCCAGTTCTTCGACACCAAGAAGCGCTGCTGCACGATCTATAAGGCGCGCCCCGCCGCCTGCCGCGCATACCCTGGCTCCGGTCGCTGCGGCTACTACGACTTCCTGATGCACGAACGCCGTGCCCAGAACGACGACAAATTCGTCGCGATCACGAACCACAAGGATTAGGGTTTCGACATCGCTACCGCTTCGGCATTCTCAATCTTGATGTGGGATGACGATGAGCTCTCCGACCGACGGTCCCGCCGTAGTTCCGGGCGCCTATTATGCCGATCTTGGATCGGCGATTGATTGGTTGGTATCGGCGCTCGGCTTTCGCGTCGTCGCATCCTACGATGGTCCCAACGGTAAAGTCGTGTTCGCAGAACTTGCCTGGCGGAACGGAATAATTTTCGTCTCCACGATTCCAGCCGACGGGGCATGGTCGAGGGTCGGGAAAACCTGCATCTGCCTCGTTGCGGAAAACGTCGACGCCGTCGAAAATTATCATCGCTTGGCGTTAAAAGCCGGAGCGAAGCTCCTTCGCCCTCTTCGCAGGACGAGTTCGCCGGCATTTCCCGACGGAGTGATGGGGTTCGATCTTGAAGATCCCGAAGGAAATCTCTGGACAGTCAGCGAATACCAACCGGCCACCCTAGCGGCTCGTCGCTTTCGGCCGGCTCCGCGAAGCGGAGTCGGAAGCGACAACAAAAAACTTCGCCAACAATAAAAAAACTAACCCCGCCGAATCCTCGGATTCGCGCGGGGCTGTGTTTTTTACCTTCGATGGTTCGCCCAGACTAAAACCGGGCCTTTGAATGCGAGGCTCTAGCGGCCGCACGGACCGCCTCCCTCGTGTGAGATATCCAAATTGTAGCAGCGAGTGCAGCTGAGCCAAGCGTGGCCACAATCTCGAGAGCGCTTGTCAAGCTGCTGACCCCGTGAACAAGTCTCGAGGTCCTGATTGATAACCCGGTGGAGTCATCTCCTCTCCTCGATCTGTTTCAACGTCACGCCTACCACGTTCCACATGCGCCTCACGGGACCCATACGCACCACGTGAAGCCCTTGCGGCTCGCGTCTCCATTCCGCAGCTCATCGACCCCTCGGCCGAGACGCAATTACCGGAACAGCTAGCGAGAGCGGCACCGTCACAAAGAGAAATGTGTGCCTCAAAACCCCGGTCGTCAAGTTGTCATCAGGGAGAAAGCGATCACAATTCTCATCGGTAATGTTTGAAATGCGCGCAATATCAGTGATCTTACCGGGAGCCGCATCGCCGTTCGAAGGATATTCGTTGCTAATGACCGTTCACGCCACAGGAAGCTGCCATTGCCGAGGTGTCCGCTATGAAATCGGCGGCGAACTCAACCCGATCCTCGCGTGTCACTGTTCGATATGCGCGAAGACGAGTGGAAATTACGCTGCGATGACGAACTGCGCCGCCGCAGACATAAAATTGCTGAATGACGAGACGCTGCGCTGGTATCAGTCGTCGGATGCCGGCAACCGCGGCTTCTGCATGCGCTGCGGTAGCAATCTCTTTTGGCAGTCCCCCGGCAGCGAAGAAATTTATGTCACCGCCGGAACGCTCGACAGACCGACGGGCCTCAAGATCAAGGAGCACATCTTTGTCGGCTCGAAGTCCGATTACTACGACATCGCCGACGGCCTGCCGCAGAAAGATGAATGGTGAAACGTCCCGTCGCTTCCGGCCGGCTCCGCGAAGCGGAGTCGGAAGCGAAAATAAAAAACTGCCGTGCTCGGCGGCCGGCGCGCGGAATGCGTGTCCCCGAGCACAATAAAAAAACTCCTGCGCGTGCGGCCGGCTCCCCGGAGGGGAGTCGCACGCGCTTACTTAATAGGACACGCCTTATCGCAAGGCACGCTCGCGCTTTTCTCGACGGAGCCGCGGAAAATCGAAACGGTTTCGCGCGTGCACTGTCCGCCGGATTGCACGACGCGAATGATGTTGTCGCCTGACTTTGCCTGGCACAGCACCGTCACATCCTGCGCAACATTGAACGGCTCATCCCGCCGTGCGGCTTCATCCGCCACCGCGCGCGATACAATCAAGTCCCACAGGCTCGCCGTTTTCGAAATCGGCTTCGGCAACTGATCGAATGCAATCCATTCGTAGTTGACCTGACCGTCCGCGCTCTTCACGCGGATCGAGATGTCACCGGTCTTCGCACACGATCCGACCTCAACCTGCGCATTGCCCTGCGTCGTCAGCGAACGATACGCGATCCGGCAGTCGAAATTCTTCTCCAGCAACGCTGCTTGCGCCAGGCGGTGATCGACCTGGCTGAACGGCACGTCGTTCTTCCAGGAGAAATACAGATTGCGCGCGGTCGGTACGGCCGCGGCGACGGATACGGCAAGCACCAGCAGCTTGACCACCGTCAGCGTTCGGTTCACCGGATGAGCCGGATGCGAAAAGTTGAGAAGAGACGGCGCGTCGCTCACGTGATGCCCCCATCGATAACGATCCGCGGTTCATTTCCGCGACGCTTAACGTGCCGTCAAGGCTGAATGCTGACGGTATCCTGACAACCACGTGAATATCATCGCATGAACACCGTTCCCCGCGGGGGCGGGTGTCCTCATTGTAATCGCGCGGGCTGATCAACCACCGTCATGCCGACGAAGGTCGGCACCCAGGCAAGTATCCGTATCTTCGGTGTCGAGGTTTGACTGGATCCCGGCCTTCGCCGGGATGACGTTTGGGGGGACGGGTGTCGCGGAAACACCGTCATCCCCGAGGCAAAGCCGAGATGAACAGGGGAACCCACGAAGCCGCACCCTTGGCATCAGAACCTGGTCCCTAAAACCAACTCCCTCATCTTTGAAATCTCCAGCCTAAATTCCCGCGGGGCTTGATTGTTTCGCCTTGAGCCGGGCAAACTGGAGGAACGGCCTTCAGGAGGTGCCGCATCTGGAATGGCGCACGATACCCCGCTCATCGCTACGATCGTCGTCGGCCTATCACTGGCCTTCATTTTCGGTGCCATCGCCCAGAGATTTCGCATCTCTCCTATCGTCGGCTATCTGCTCGCCGGAGTTGCCGTCGGCCCTTTCACACCGGGTTTCGTGGCCGACCAAGGCCTCGCTAACGAACTGGCGGAAATCGGCATCATTCTTTTGATGTTCGGCGTCGGGCTGCATTTCTCCATGTCGGAGCTGCTGGCGGTGCGCGCCATCGCCGTGCCCGGGGCTCTCGTTCAGATCGCTGTCGCGACCGCGATGGGCGTCGGCCTCGCGACGACATTCGGATGGTCTTTGGGCGCAGGCCTCGTCTTCGGTCTCGCACTCTCCGTCGCCAGCACAGTCGTGCTGCTGCGTGCACTCCAGGAACGACGTCTCGTCAAATCCGATCAGGGCCGCATCGCGGTCGGCTGGCTGATCGTCGAGGACCTCGTCATGGTCCTGACACTCGTGATCCTGCCCGCCGTTGCCCCGCTGCTGAGCACCGAGAGCGCCAACGCGGCGGGAGCCCACTCGCCGAACGAACTGGCGATGACGCTCGCCGTCACGCTTTTGAAAGTCGCCGCATTCGTTGCCGTCATGCTGCTCGGCGGACGCAAGCTCATTCCGGCAATCCTGCACCACATCGCACACACCGGCTCGCGCGAGCTGTTCCGCCTCGGCGTGCTGACGATCGCGCTCGGCGTCGCTTTTGCGGCCGCAAAACTGTTCGGCGTATCGCTGGCGCTCGGCGCCTTCTTCGCCGGCATGATCTTGAGCGAATCCGAATTGAGCCAGCGCGCCGCCAACGAAACGCTGCCGCTGCGCGACGCCTTCGCGGTGCTGTTCTTCGTGTCGGTCGGGATGCTGTTCTATCCCAATATCATCATCGAAAATCCGCTGCGCGTCGTGGCTGTTATCGCGATTATCATTGTCGGAAAATCGCTTGCAGCATGGCTGATCGTCCTCGCCTTCGGCCACGGCATGCGCACCGCGCTGCTGATTGCCGCCAGCCTCGCCCAGATCGGCGAATTCTCGTTCATTCTCGCCGGACTAGGCGTGACGCTGAAGTTGCTCCCGGTCGAGGGGCGCGAGCTGATCCTCGCAGGCGCGCTGCTGTCGATCATGCTCAACCCGCTGCTGTTCCTCGCCGTCGAACGTTACGGCCCCACCATTGCAGCCGAACCGCCGAAGCCGAAAGAACCTGCGCCCGCGGGACCAGCCCCAGGGCAAGTTCCCCTGGCCGCCAAACCGGCGTCGGAGCTGGAGCACGTCACGTCGAAAACCGGTCACACCGTGCTGGTCGGCTTCGGTCGGGTCGGCAGCTTGATCGGCGAGAGCCTGATCCAACGCGGCACCCCGCTGTTCGTCATGGACGACCGAGACGACACCGCCCAAATGCTGAAAGCCCGCGGTCTAGACGCCGTGGCCGCCAACGCCGTCACCGATCTGGCGTCGGCCAACCTGAAGGACGCCCGGGCGCTGATCGTCGCCATTCCCGACTGCTTCGAGGCTGGACAGATCGTCGCCCAGGGCCGCGCCGCCAATCCCGGCCTGCAGATCATCGCCCGCGCTCATTCGGACGCCGAGGAAGCCTACCTGAAGCAATACGGAGCCTCCGACGTCGTCCAGGGCTCACGGGAAACGGCTGGAGCCATGATCGTAGCTCTCGACACGCCTTCTCCAGCCCCGATCGTCGACCCAGACCCGGCCAGCAAGCCGGACAATCCCCCAGACGCCGCCTAGAACGCCACCGAATAACCAGCCGGACAGCCAAGCGTCACGGTCGCGGGACTGTTTTATGCCGCACCCCGCCCCCATATTGCCCCCGCGCCGTCGGGTTCCATTGCCAGTCCCGCCACCCCTCGGCTAGACGGTTCTCATGGCCAAATCGACAAAACCCAATTCCCGCCCCGCCTCCGAGCTGATGAAGACCATCCACGTCCGGGGTGCGCGCGAACACAACCTCAAAAACGTCGACATCGAGATCCCGCGTGACGCGCTCGTCGTGTTCACGGGATTGTCGGGGTCCGGCAAATCGTCCCTCGCCTTCGACACGATCTACGCCGAAGGTCAGCGCCGCTACGTCGAGAGCTTGTCGGCATACGCCCGCCAGTTCTTGGAGATGATGCAGAAGCCGGACGTCGATCACATCGACGGCCTGTCGCCCGCCATCTCCATCGAACAAAAGACGACGAGCAAGAACCCGCGCTCCACCGTCGGCACCGTGACGGAGATCTACGACTATCTCCGCCTGCTGTTCGCCCGCGTCGGCGTTCCTTATTCGCCCGCGACCGGCCTGCCGATCGAAAGCCAGACCGTCGCGCAGATGGTCGACCGCGTGCTGGCGCTGCCCGACGGCACGCGCCTTCTGCTTCTCGCGCCCGTCGTTCGCGGGCGCAAAGGCGAATACCGCAAGGAAATCGCCGAGTGGCAGAAGAAGGGCTACCAGCGCCTCAAGATCAACGGCACCGTCTACGCTATTGAGGACGCACCGAAACTCGACAAGAAATACAAGCACGACATCGACGTCGTCATTGACCGTATCGTCGTGAAGAAAGACATCGGCACCCGGCTCGCGGACTCATTCGAACAGGCGCTGAAACTGTCCGACGGCCTCGCCATCGCCGAATACGTCGACAAGCCACTGTCGAAAGCCGAAACCGAAGGCGCCAACAAGTCGAAGAACGACACGCACGAGCGCATCCTATTCTCGTCCCGCTTCGCCTGCCCTGTCTCCGGCTTCACGATCGACGAAATCGAGCCGCGCTTGTTCTCGTTCAACGCCCCCGCCGGCGCCTGCCCGGTCTGCGACGGCCTCGGCTCCGAACTCCGCTTCGAGCCCGACCTCGTCGTGCCCGACGGCTCGCTCTCGCTCGAAAAAGGCGCGATCTACCCGTGGGCGAAAACCGGCGTCTCGTCTCCCTATTACGAGCAGACGCTCGAAAGCCTCGCCAAGCACTACAAGATCTCGATGAAGACGCCGTGGGAGAAGTTGCCGAAGCACGTCCAGCTCGCGCTCCTGTTCGGCTCCGGCGACGAGGACGTGACGTTCACCTACTGGGACGGCACGCGCAATTATTCGACCGAAAAGCCGTTCGAAGGCGTCATCGGCAACATCGCCCGCCGCTTTAAGGAAACGGATTCCGACTGGGTCCGCGAGGAGCTGTCGCGCTATCAGGCGGCGCACCCATGCGAAGGCTGCAACGGCTTCCGTCTGAAACCGCAAGCTCTCGCCGTCAAAATCGGCGGCAAGCACATCGGTGAGGTCTGCGATCTCTCGATCAAGGCCGCCAACGTCTGGTTCAGCGAGATCCCGAAAACCTTCACCAAGCAGCAGTCGGAAATCGCGACGCGCATCCTGAAGGAAATCCGCGACCGCCTGAAGTTCCTGAATGACGTCGGCCTCGAATACCTCACCCTCTCGCGCTCGTCCGGCACGCTGTCGGGCGGTGAATCGCAACGCATCCGCCTCGCCTCGCAGATCGGCTCGGGCCTGACCGGCGTGCTCTACGTGCTCGACGAACCCTCCATCGGCCTGCACCAGAAAGACAACGACCGCCTGCTCGAAACGCTGAAGCACCTGCGCGACATCGGCAACACCGTCATCGTCGTCGAGCACGACGAGGACGCGATCATGACGGCCGACCACGTCGTCGACATCGGCCCCGGCGCGGGCATCCACGGCGGCAAGGTCATCGCGCAAGGCACGCCGCAAGACATTATGGACTCACCCCAAAGCATCACCGGCGAATACCTGTCCGGCACCCGCTTTGTCCCCGTTCCGAAAAACCGCCGCGCGCCCGACCCCAAACGCATGCTCACCGTCACCGGCGCGCGCGAGAACAACCTGAAGAACGTCACCGCGTCCGTCCCCGTCGGCCTCTTCACCTGCATCACGGGCGTCTCCGGGGGCGGAAAATCGACGCTGCTGATCGACACGCTCTTCAAGGCCGTCGCGCGCAAGCTGAACAACGCGAAGGACCACCCCGGCGAGCACGACAAGATCACCGGCATCGAGCACTTCGACAAGATCATCGACATCGACCAGTCGCCGATCGGCCGCACGCCGCGCTCCAACCCCGCGACCTACACCGGCGCCTTCACGCCGATCCGCGAATGGTTCGCAGGGCTCCCCGAAGCCAAAACGCGCGGCTACGAACCGGGGCGCTTTTCGTTCAACGTGAAAGGCGGACGCTGCGAGGTCTGCCAGGGCGACGGCGTCATCAAGATCGAGATGCACTTCCTGCCCGACGTCTACGTCACGTGCGAGGAATGCAAGGGCAAGCGCTACAATCGCGAGACGCTCGCCGTCACGTTCAAGGAGAAGTCGATCGCCGACGTGCTCGACATGACGGTCGAGGAAGGCGCCGAGTTCTTCAAGGCCGTGCCGTCGATCCGCGACAAGCTCGAAACGCTCGCGCGCGTCGGCTTGGGTTACATCCACATCGGCCAGCAGGCGACGACGCTCTCGGGCGGCGAGGCGCAGCGCATCAAGCTGTCGAAGGAATTGAGCCGCCGCGCGACGGGCCGCACGCTCTACATTTTGGATGAGCCGACGACGGGCCTGCACTTCCACGACGTCGCCAAGCTGCTCGAGGTGCTGCACGAGCTGGCGGACGCGGGCAACACCGTCGTCGTCATCGAGCACAATCTCGAAGTCATCAAGACCGCCGACTGGATCATCGACCTCGGCCCCGAAGGCGGCGACGGCGGCGGGACGATTGTAGCCGCCGGCACACCCGAGGACATCGTGAAGGTGAAAGAGAGCTACACCGGGCAGTATTTGAAGCCGGTGCTTGCGCGTAAGCCTAAGCCCGCCTCAAAGAAAGCGGCGGCGGAGTAAAGTCCGCGCCCGGCGGCCGGCTCGACGAAGGAGAGTCGCTCGGCGCAACCAAACAGAGCAAAGAAGAACGCGGCGGAGTAACCCTCCCCTCACGACGATGCGAAGCTACGATGTCCAGCAGTCGCGACCGCCGTGTGCAGCCACATGTTTATAAAATATCCTGTCAATCGAGCCAACAAGCGCTTTGCTATCGCCCAGCAATTTTTCCACGTCCCCAATCGTAACGGTCGGAGGGGCCGCATGCGCTAGGGCTGTTCTGACGCTTTGAAAACTTTCAATGAGTACTTCAGCATCGCGCGAAAGATTGGCGCTTATTCGGCCTAATATGTTGTCAATACCCACTCGCGCAAACAACTTCTTGATGTTTTTATTAGACGGATACGCAGCTCCCTGATGGAGAACTTTGCCATCGAACGCAGCTGGCAAATTTGCATTTCCACCCAGAAGGACCACAATATCTGTCTCGGCACGAAGCGCCATATAGAGTTCCTTCTCATCGCCATTGAATGCGTACCGAGAAAATTTATCTTGAAGTCGCTTTGAAACAATAAACGCCCTGCACTCACCAGGCGTCAAATGTCCTCTCGCTTTGTTCTTTACCTCTTGAGCCCACGACTCGATAAGTAGACGTATATAGGTCTCAACCGCGGCACCAGTTCGAAAAACGGAAGACTGAAAGACGAGGTCACGTATATCAGAATCTGACGCACGCAATCTCTGCGCGCGCCGGGCTTTTTTGATCAGAAAATCCACTTCTGAATCAAAGTTCTTACGATATATGCTCCGCGCGTAAGGCATCAGAATTTTTGAAGATGATCCAAAAATATATCAAGCCTTGCCCTCACCGACTGCTCATCGCTGGTAGCCTGCCTTACACTGCCCACAAATCTATCATTATGGAAGAGTTTAGATACGTAGCGCTGCATATCGACCTGATCATATCTATTTGAAAGTATTTTCTCATTTTTTGTTTCGGCAAACCCAATCATCTCCGCGTCATAGAGTGCAGAATTGAATGGGGTGACGTTTTTCAAATCATCGCCATACAATCGGAAGGCCAGCCGGCCTAATGCAAAATCGACTCTATCCATGACGGACATAAAGTCCCGACTCAATTCAACCACCTCATCAGAAGAAAGCAAGCGCGTTTTAGAACTATAGGCATCCAAGAAACTCGAAAGGGGCTTTTCGTAGCTTGCGCGATCATTCCGAAAAGCAAAATATCTCAATATAAGCTCAGCGCCTTTCATTCGCTTATCGCTCCGTATTCCTACGGCACTTTTCCATTTATCGTACTTAGCCAGCTCGTCTAACTCTGTCATCAGTCGTCCGTGATTTATGCCATGACGAAGCTCCTGCGCATTAAGCTTCACAGAGCCAGTATTAAGCCGCTCGAATACATCAAATTTTATTTGCGGATGAGTGTCCTTTAAAATTGTAATACACCGTAGCGTGCGGTTGTTAATATGATCTCGAAATCTTGGATCCAACCTAGACCAGGAATATCCATTCAGCTCGGGATAAGTAGTCAAACCCTGCAGCTCGTAAGCATCATTCAGAAATAGTTTAATACTCAAAAGTCGTTGATTGCCATCTATTACGATAAGCTTATTATCCGACCCCTGGCTAAAATATACCACCGGTATTGGGCACTGAATTACGAGAGACTCAATCAAGCGCGAAGCCTGATTTCGATTCCAGACGTAGCCTCGTTGAAATTCAGGAACTTCAATTTTGCCATGTGTCATATATTGATGAAGGGATGACACAGTCAAATCAGCGCTCTCTGTATGAAGGCGTCGTTGCTCAGGGGGAATATTGCGAAGTTCAGTCTCGTCGCCAGAAGCCGCAACAGGAAACAACCGATCAGCGAGCTTTTTTTGGGTTTCCATTTGCATTTATGACACTTGCTAGTTATTGGCTCCTGAGAGCCGTTTGCGATGGACATCAAATAAACTAAGCGGCAATTCTAGCACGGATTCCATGGCTAGCACGAAACATACCTAAACATGTTATCTTAAGAAGGCGTCTCACGCTGCGGAGAGCGCCGCATCCCATTTCCGTTGGCACTGGCGACTCTCCTTCGTCGAGCCGGCCGCCCGCGCACTCAAAAAACTTATCCCCGCCCTCTCTACCTGCACGATAATCCCCTCACCCATCCGGCAAGGGCATCGCGCGAGGCGTCGCGCGGCGCTCGGATGGGGCAGCCTCACCCGCTCGCGTCACGCGCGCGATGCGGTCAAGGCGGAAAGCAGGTCCGCACGGCATGAGAGAAACCGTGTGCGGAATATCCCGCTTCATTAAGTGGCCTGCCGGAACCCTGATCTCTGGCTGTCACGGAGCGGACCGGTTCCGAGACCACCCTTGCGAAGACCCTACGCCGCGGAACCCGTCCGCTTCGTGCTTTTTGATTGGCGCCAAACGACTCCGCTCCGCGGAGCCGGCCGTTGGCGCATGCCCGGAGTTTCTTCCATCGCGACGCGCCGGGCGGCCGGCGCGCCGTAGGCGTGTCGCCTCGGCGCAAACTAACAAAGAGCCGGCCGTTGGCGCATGCCCGGAGCGTCGTCCTTCGCACTTTCCCTCGAGCAAGCCCGCGCCTTCCGGCCGGCGCGCCGCCGGCGTGTCGGAAGGCGCAAAAGAAAAGCAGTCGCCATGCGCAAATCAAAAGCGTGTCGCCTCGGCGCAATCAAGAAAAAGCGCATCTATGTGTCGGAACGGGAATGCCGAGACCGTCTTAAGAAAGCACCGGTCGCGCAGCATCAGTCGCGGCTTCCGGCCGGCTTCGCGGAGCGAAGTCGGAAGCCGCAAACAAAAAGGAGCCCTAGTCATGTCCAAGAGCCGGATCTGCGTCTGGTACGACAAGGAGGCCGAAGCCGCCGCCCGCTTCTACGCGAGCGTGTTCCCGGACAGTTCCCTCGACGCCGTCATCCGCGCGCCGACCGATTATCCCTCGGGCAAAGAGGGCGACGTCATCGTCGTCGAATTCACCGTCGTCGGCATTCCATGCATGGGCCTCAACGGCGGACCGGGGATCAAGCACAGCGAAGCGTTCTCGTTTTCGATCTCGACCGACGATCAGGAAGAAACCGACCACTATTGGAATGCCATCGTCGGCAACGGCGGTCGGGAAAGCGAATGCGGGTGGTGCAAGGACAAATGGGGCGTCAACTGGCAGATCACCCCGCGCGTGCTAACCGACGCGCTCGCCATTGGCGGCGACGAAGCCAAGCGCGCATTCGCCGCCATGATGACGATGAAGAAGATCGACGTCGCGGCCATCGAGAAAGCGAGACGGGGGTGAGAGAGTTTTTTATTTGCGCCATTCGGCTCCGCTTCGCAGAGCCGGATGGACGCGCATACTTGCAGCGTCGTCCTTCACACCTTATTCCAGCGGGAACGAAGCAACATCAAATGCGCGTTCCGGCCGGCTCGCCGCAGGCGAGTCGGAACGCGCAATCAATAAGGCATCCTTAATGAGCACTCTCCCACCCTGCCCGAAATGCTCCTCGCAATACACCTACCAGGACGGCAACCTCTACGTCTGTCCGGAGTGCGCGTACGAGTGGAACCCGCAAACGGCCGCCGCGTCCGATGATGAAGACGTGAAGGTCTACCGGGACTCGGCGGGCAACACCTTGCAGGACGGCGATACGGTCATCGTCATCAAGGATCTGAAGCTGAAGGGCTCAAGCAATGTCGTGAAGATGGGCACCAAGGTGAAGAACATCCGCCTTGTCGACAGCGATCACGATATCGACTGCAAGATCGAGGGCATCGGCCAGATGAGCCTCAAGTCCGAATTCGTCAAGAAGGCGTAGCGCTGCGCGCCAAACATCCTCGCGCTTTGCGGCCGGCTCGCGGAACGCGTGTCGCAAAGCGCCAACAAAATGAGAGTCGCCCGGCGCCTACCACGCCAGCGACATTGCCACCTCGCCGGGCATCCCGCCGGGAAAACTTATGATTTCCGCACGGAGCTTGTACCCCAGGGGGCGTAGCTCCGTATCGTAGAATTCATACGCATCTTTTGCGAAACCCGTAAGCGTCGTCGGCCATTCCGGATCGGCAATGTTGATGCGGCGGCCGCCGTCACTGCAGTAGCTCGACGGGAACGTGATGACCTGCAGATGATGCTGGCCGTTTTGAGCGGCAATTCGAATGGCATTGTTGACGCGATCAATCGCCAGGGCTTTTTCTGCGACTTTGCGCGACATGAACGCCTCGCGCAGCTCCTTGTCTTGCTGCACTTTCTTTTTCTTGAGGTCTCGCTCTCGATTGTATTCTTCCGTTTCCGCATCGAGCGAAATCATCTTCAGGTCTTCGGGTCGCAAGAGCCCAGGCATTGCTTTTCTCCTTGGATCTTTTCAATTCCCCCGACTTCAATGGCGTTTCGAACATCCGGCGCTTTTTGGATTCATGCTCGTGATACCGAGCGCTTCTTTGACTGAGAACGTCAACAAATATGCGGCAACTCACGAAAAGATCAGCCTGCATACTATGTTTGTTCAGGATATTCCGACGCCGAAGAAAATCAACAATGGAAAACGGGGCAGCATACGGATCGCCAGCGCGCTGCATGAAACTTTTAACGCCAATCTACCATCGCGCACTTGACGGCAATCAAGGACTTCGCAACGGCACAGCACACCTATTGCAGCAAAATTTAAGCGGCGTACCCTATTTTGGAGCGCATGCTCAGTCTCCATACGGGGCCTTGAATGACCGTTGACCCCACGGCGACACGAAGCCCGACCCAACGCCAGATCTTGCGCCCCCAAATGGCAGGTAATCGCGGCGCAGCGGAGCGTTGGCTTCCGGGCCTGAATACGCTTAAGCACTATCAGCCGAGCTGGATAAAGCATGATGTCGTTGCGGGCTTGGTTCTTGCGACGATGCTTGTACCGGCGGGGATCGCATATGCAGTCGCATCTGGTTTGCCGGGGATTTACGGTCTCTACGCGACGATTGTGCCGTTGATCGTCTATGCCCTTTTTGGTCCGAGCCGCATCCTCGTTCTTGGTCCGGATTCATCCCTTGCTGCCGTCATCCTCGCTGTAGTGTTGCCCCTCTCGGGCGGCGATCCAATGCGGGCAGTCGCGCTCGCAGGAGCAATGGCGATCGTATCCGGCGTCGTCTGCGTCGCGGCAGGTCTTGCGAAGTTAGGCTTCGTCACCGAACTTTTGTCGAAGCCCATCCGCTATGGCTACATGAACGGCATCGCCCTGACGGTATTGCTGAGCCAAGTGCCGAAGCTGCTCGGATTTTCGATTGAAAGCCAGGGCCCCCTGCGCGACATCGTTGCGATCGGTAATGGTGTTACCAGCGGCAAGACGAATTGGACCGCGTTCGCGATCGGCGCCGCAACGTTGGCTGTCATCCTGCTTCTCAAGCGCTGCAAGGTTGTCCCGGGCATCTTGATAGCAGTCATTGGGGCGACCGCCGTCGTCGGCATGCTGGGTCTGGCGAAGAGTGCCGGCGTTTCAGTCCTCGGGCCGCTACCCGAGGGTTTGCCGTCGTTTAGCATTCCCTGGATTTATTCGACAGATTTCGCGACGGTCCTGTCGGGTGGCCTCGCCGTGGCCTTGATCTCCTTCGCTGACACGAGCGTTCTTTCGCGGGCATACGCTGCCCGAACGAGGACATATGTCGATCCGAACCAAGAACTTGTCGGATTAGGCGCGGCCAATCTCGCGGCGGGATTTTTTCAGGGCTTTCCGATCAGCAGCAGCTCATCGCGGACCCCCGTCGCGGAGGCCGCGGGCGCAATGACCCAGATGACGGGCATCACTGGCGCGCTGGCAGTTGCCTTACTTATCATCGCCGCACCCAACTTATTGCAGAACTTGCCCACGAGCGCGCTTGCGGCCGTCGTCATAGCTTCGGCAATCGGGCTGTTTGAAATTCAAGACCTGAAGCGCATCTATCGGATGCAGAAGTGGGAATTCTGGCTTTCTATCGTATGCTTCGCCGGCGTCGCCGTGTTTGGCGCAATTCAGGGCATCGCGCTCGCGGTCATCATCGCCCTCGGGCAATTCCTCTGGGATGCATGGCGGCCTCATTATGCGGTTCTCGGCCGCGCCGAAGGCATCAAAGGCTATCACGACATCAGCCGATATCCCGATGCGCGCCGCATTCCGGGTCTTGTGCTTTTCCGTTGGGACGCGCCTCTTTTTTTTGCGAACGCAGAACTGTTCCAGGATTGCGTGATCACGGCGGTTGAAACCGCGCCAACGCCAGCGCGATGGGTTGTCGTCGCCTCCGAACCTATAACGAATGTCGACGTCACCGCAGCCGACACGGTGGCGGAACTCGACCGCACGCTGCAGAAAGCGGGAATCGCGCTGTGCTTTGCCGAATTGAAAGACCCGGTAAAAGATAAGTTGAAGCGCTTTGGTCTGGCGAAACAACTCGGCGAACAAGCGTTTTTTCCGACGATCGGCGCAGCCGTCAGCGCCTATCTGAAAGAAATCCCAGTCGATTGGGTCGACTGGGAAGATAGGCTGCCATAGCGCGCGCGGCATCAGGAGTAAGCGATGTGGAATTGGCTGCTGTGCTTCGCCCCTGTCGCTGTGGCGCTTGAGTATCTTGCTCCAAATCAGCACACATATATATTTCTCGCGTCTGCCCTCGCCATTCTACCGTTAGCAGCCTGGCTCGGACGAGCGACAGAACAACTCGCAGACCGCGCCGGCGAGGGTGTGGGCGGCCTGCTCAATGCGACTTTCGGCAACGCCGCGGAACTGATCATCGCCCTCGCAGCGTTGCGCGCCGGATTGCACGATATCGTAAAAGCCACCATCGTCGGCTCGATCGTCGGCAACATTCTTCTCGTGCTCGGTGCCGCCATGCTGGCCGGCGGTTTGCGCCATCATGAGCAGCGCTTCAACGCTGCGGGAGCGCGAGCGCAAGCGACCATGCTGACACTGGCGGCGATAGCGCTCGTCATTCCCGCTGCTTACGGCGCGCTTGTCGGTGAACGCTATAGCGGAGGCGAGAGCACACTGAGCATCGCTATTTCTATTGTGCTTCTCGTTCTCTATGGGCTGTTTCTCATATTTTCCGTGCGGACTCACCCCAACTTCTTTCTGGCCTTGACCACATCAAATAACAGCGAACATAGAAAAAACTGGCCACTCGGCCAGGCGATTGGCGTTCTTGCCGCGTGTACCGCGGCAATTGCGTGGCTCAGCGAAATCCTGGTCGGTGCGATCGAGCCAACGGCACATGCGTTCGGTTTCAGCGATCTCTTCGTCGGCGTGTTCGTCGTTGCCATTCTCGGCAATGCTGCCGAGCACGCGACTGCGGTGACGGCCGCGTTGAAGGACCGAATGGATCTCAGCCTATCGATTGCCATTGGGTCGAGCGTTCAGGTCGCGTTGTTTGTCGCTCCCGTCCTGGTTCTTTTAAGCTTTTTCGTCGGCCCATCCCCTATGAACTTGCTGTTTGGCAAGGGCTTGGTGCTCGCGGTGTTCCTCGCAGTCGTCGCAACAGGACAAGTTGCCGGAGACGGCCGGTCGGATTGGTTGAAGGGCGTTCAACTTTTGGCCGTCTACTTCATACTGGGGATCGCTTTCTTCCTGACTCCGCAAGTCTAGTTTGCGCTCCCGCAGTGTTCAGTCGTTCGCATCGCAATAACGAATTTACCCAAACAGACCGTGTTCGGATCTTTCTAACGCACGCAATATCGGCAACAGTGGGCACTACATTGCATTAAGGACGGCGGGGCACGCGGTTTGCTGAGGCAATGACATGGAAGACAGTAAGAGCGCTGACGCTCCCACCTTGGAAAGCGAACGCCCCCGCAATCACTTCAAGCTGAAACGCAAGGATTATGAGCGCGAACTGAAGCGTCTGCATACCGAGCTCGTCAAACTGCAGGAATGGGTTCGCCACGAGCAGAAAAAAGTTTGCATCGTGTTCGAAGGCAGGGACGGTGCCGGGAAGGGCGGCACGATAAAAGCCATTACGGCGCGTGTCAGTCCGCGCGTGTTTCGCGTCGTTGCGCTTCCGGCTCCGACTGAACGCGAAAAATCTCAAATGTATATTCAGCGCTATCTGCCCCATCTTCCGGCGGGCGGCGAGATCGTGATCTTCGATCGCAGCTGGTACAATCGCGCAGGCGTCGAGCGCGTCATGGGTTTCTGCTCGGAAAAGCAGGTCGAACGCTTTCTCAGAATCGTGCCTTCGGTCGAGAAGGCCATCATCGATTCCGGCGTCATCCTGGTCAAATACTGGCTCGAGGTCAGTCCCGATGAGCAAACGCGTCGCCTTGAGGCGCGCATCGACGATGGCCGCAAGATCTGGAAGCTCTCGAATATGGATCTGAAGTCCTATACCCGCTGGGACGACTATACGCACGCGCGCGACGAGATGTTTTCAGCCTCCGACACAGCATGGGCGCCCTGGTATGTGGCGTACTCGGACGACAAGCGGAAGGCACGGCTCAATATCATCGAGCACCTTCTCAGTCTCATTCCGTATGAGGACATCAAGCGCGACAGGATCAAGCTGCCGAAAAGGGAAGTCAGCAAACCCAAGAAGCATAACGCCCCCGCGTTCAAGCTCGTCCCTGAACCGCATTGACGACATGAACCAGGAGGCCGAAATGCGCCTTGCTTCGTTCGCCATCCTTGCGCTCTTCATTGCACCGCCTCTGGCACTCGCTCAACAGGCTGAGGCGCCAAAAATTTCCGTCGGCGTCGTTCGTGCCGATCTTAAGCCGATCTCCAATGCTCTCGATTTCGTCGGCCGAGTGGAGGCGATCGAACGGGTTGACGTCCGCGCCCGGGTCACGGGCTTTCTAGACGCCATCGAATTCAAGGAAGGCGAGATGGTCTCCGCTGGCGCTCCGCTCTTTCGAATAGAAGACGGCCTCTTCAAAGCGGCCGTCAGCGAAGCGCAAGGCGCATTGGAGCGCAGCAAATCCGCGAAAGTGCTGACCGAGGTCCAGCTCGATCGCGCAAAAGATCTGCTTGAACGCAACGTCGGCACCGCTGTCGCCCGCGATCAGGCTCTTGCCGCGGATGAGCAAGCCAAAGGCACGATACTCATCAACGAAGCCAACTTGCAGACGGCAAAGATCAACCTCGGATATACCGTTATTACTGCTCCGATAGCAGGAAAGGTCGGGCGGTCGACTATCACTAAAGGCAATGTCGTCGGTCCGGACACCGGGCCGCTGACCGTTATCGTTAGCCAGGACCCGATGTACGTGACATTTCCCGTCAGCCAGCGGGAATTTCTGCGTCTTCAACAAAGTGGCAAAGCTCTGGATGTAACGAAACTTAAGGCGACGCTGCGGTTCGCGGATCTGAGCACTTACAATCAAATCGGCACCATCAATTTCGTCGACGTCACGGTCAACCGATCGACCGATACCGTTCTTGTGCGCGCGAGTTTCCCCAATCCGAATGGTGCTTTGATCGACGGGCAATTCGTGCGCGTTGGCGTCGAGACTGGAACGCCCCAAGATAAAGTCGTCGTTCCGCAAGCTGCGCTCATTGCCGATCAGGAGGGCATTTACGTCTTCGTCGTCGATGATGGAAAAGCAGCGGTTCGCAGGATCAAAACCGGTGGAGATTTCGGAAACGGCGTCGTCGTCGAAGATGGCCTTTCCGCAGGCGAACAGGTCATCGTCGAAGGATTGCAGGGGGTTCGACCTGGAGCGCCGGTGATCGCAACGCCCGTGCCGTCCACGACGGATCGGAGCTGATCAATGCTCTCTGCCATTTTCGTCGACCGCCCGAGGCTCGCAATCGTCATCGCCATCGTCACGACGATTGCGGGTGCGCTAGCACTCTACGCAATTCCCCTGGCACAATACCCGGACATTGTTCCCCCGCAGGTGCAGGTTACGACGACCTATCCCGGTGCGAATTCCGCGGTCGTCGATGCGACCGTCGCGCAGCCCATCGAGGCGCAGGTCGTCGGCGTTGACAAGATGATCTACATGAAGAGCGTCAGCGGCGACGATGGCAGCTATACGCTCATCTGCTCCTTCGAACTCGGCACAAATCCTGACATTAACACCGTCAACGTCAACAACAGAGTCCAGGTCGCATTGTCGAGCCTGCCGCCCGAAGTGCAACGACAGGGCGTATCGGTGAAAAAGAAATCGTCAGCGTTGCTGGGCGTCATCGCGCTTTACTCGCCGAAGCACACGCACGATCCGCTCTTTCTCTCCAATTACGTGACGATCAACCTTCTGGATCAAATCAAAAGCACGCCAGGTGTTGGCGACGCGACGTTGTGGGGACCGCAAGACTACGCCATGCGCGCCTGGATCCGGACCGACCGGCTCACAGGGCTTAACCTCACAACGGGTGACATTATCAGCGCGATCCAAGCGCAGAACATTCAAGCCGCCGTGGGACGCATCGGCGCGCGCCCGATATCGAACGAGCAGCAGCTCCAGCTCAATCTTCAAACCAAGGGCCGTCTCAATACCGTCTCAGATTTCGAAAAGATCGTGCTGCGGACAAATCCCGACGGCTCCATTCTACGCCTCGGCGATGTTGCGCGCCTCGAACTCGGCGCCGCCAATCTCGACCGCGAAACGCTTTTCAACGGCGGTCCTGCCGCCGTCATCGCGATCTATCAGGTCCCCGGTGCCAACGCCATTGCGACGCTGAAAGAGGTCAAGGCCAAACTCGAGGCTGCAGAGAAGCGGTTCCCGAAGGGCCTCGCTTGGAAGGTAACCTACGATCCAACAGAGTTCGTCACCGACACCATTCACGAAGTTCAAAAGACGCTCATAGAAGCTTTCATTCTCGTCGTTATCGTTGTCTATCTCTTCCTCGGCAGCGTTCGCGCGACGTTGATCCCGACGCTCGCCGTGCCGGTCAGCCTCATCGGCACTTTCGTCGGACTGCTCGCCATCGGCTATTCGGCGAATACGGTATCACTGCTCGCAATCGTTCTGGCGATCGGCATCGTGGTCGACGACGCCATCGTCGTGGTCGAAAATGTCGAGCGCGTCATGGAGGAGCGACCGGAGCTATCTCCAGCAGAGGCGACCAAACTCGCCATGCAAGAAATTACCGCGCCGATCATTGCCATTACCCTCGTCCTTCTTTCCGTGTTCGTGCCGGTCGCATTCATTCCCGGGATTTCGGGAGAGCTGTTTCGTCAGTTCGCCGTTACGATCGCAGTGTCGATGTTCCTCTCCGCCGTCAACGCCCTTACGCTTTCGCCGGCTCTGTGCGGCATTTTTCTGAAACCGCATCATGGGCCGCGCAGAGGATTGATCGGCATCGTCATGAGAAGCATCGATTACATTCGGGATGCGTACGGCGCCGCAGTGGCGCGGATGCTTCGGTTCTCGTTGGCCGGCCTTGCTCTCGTGGCGATCTCGGGCGTCGGAATTTACGCACTGTCAAAAGTGACGCCGACCGGCTTCCTGCCGGAAGACGATCAGGGCGCGCTATTCGTTATCGCGCAGCTTCCCGGAGGCGCATCCGTCGTGCGCACCACCAATGTCGTGAAGCAGGCCGAAAAAATTTTGCAAAGTGAGTCCGCCGTTCAGGATGTTACGTCCGTCATCGGCCTCAATTTCATCGATAACTATTCCCAGGCCAACGGCGCGTTCATGGTTGTGACGCTGAAACCTTTTGCAGAGAGGAAGGACCGCTCGCAAGGTGTCAATGCATTGATCGCGCGGTTGGGGCCAAAATTCCGCGAGATCGTGGGCGGAATTGTCGTACCGTTGGCGCCGCCGCCGATCATCGGTCTCGGGTCGGGTGGCGGTTTCGCATACGTTCTGAAAGATCTCCGCGGCGGCGATCCAAAAGCCTTGGCACAGGTATTACGAGGGCTTCTCGTTGCCGCCAACCAGGACCCGAAGCTCTCGCGCGTCTTCAGCACGTATTCCGCCACGAACCCGTCGATCTACCTCGATATCGATCGCGATAAAGTTCAAGTCCAGGGCGTAAAACTGAGCGACGTCTTTCAAGACCTACAGGCATCCCTTGGCGGCTACTTCGTCAATAACATGAACCTTTTCGGCCGAACGTGGCAGGTCCAGGTGCAGGCCGACGCTGCCGATCGCACGAGCGTGGACGATATCTTTCGGATCAATGTGCGAAACGACAAAGGCGAGATGATTTCGTTGCGTAGCTTGGTGGAAGTGCGACCCGTCATCGGTCCATCCGCGATCATTCGCTATAACAATCTCCGCGCGGTGACCATTCAAGGCAGCCCGGCGGCTGGTGTGTCCTCCGGTCAAGCTCTCAACTCGATGGAAGCCGTCGCCGCACGCACTCTGCCTGACGGATACGCGGGGGAATGGACCGATACGGCTTTCCAGGAAAAGCGCGCCGAAGGCAAGACGGCGATCATCTTGGGATTTGCCTTGCTCTTCGCCTATCTGTTCCTCGTCGCACTCTATGAGAGCTGGACCATTCCGGTCCCCGTTCTGTTATCGGTCAGCGTCGGCGTGTTCGGCGCATTCGCGGCCATCGTGTTGGGCGGCCTGACTCTCGACCTTTATGGCCAAATCGGCATGGTCGTGCTGATCGGTCTCGCGGCGAAGAACGGCATTCTCATTGTCGAATTTGCCAAAGAGCAGCGTGAGCGCGGTATCGAATTGCATGAAGCAGCGACCGAAGGCAGCCGATTGCGGTTCCGGCCGGTGATGATGACGTCATTCGCTTTCATCCTCGGATTGCTGCCGCTTGTCATTGCCGTTGGAGCTGCCGAACTCGCGCGCCGGAATGTCGGCACGCCAGTATTCGGCGGAATGATTTTCGCATCGTTCATCGGGATTTTCGCGATCCCGTCACTATACGTGACGTTCCAGGCGCTTCGCGAACGCTTGAGACCATCCGTCAGGCGGCGGGCGAACGCTATATCTGGCAGCCAGAGCCCTACGGCATCGAAAAGCTAAGCATCGCCACGAAGCTTGGTTGTCGCCAACCGACATTTCCGAGCCCACGCGCATGGCGGCCGTCTCCCTGCTGGGGACTTGCTGTGCGCCATCAAAAGACGCCGACGAAAGACAGATCCCGCCCCCTCGCACTCAGCGACAATACGCAGCCGGTGCTGTCACGGTCCGTACGCAAAACCCTGCAAGTGATGCGCGATTGACTCCCTCTCCGTTCCGAGACAGGGTCGGAGCTAGAGGAGCCGTCATTAGCACATGCGCTATTCGCTGGTTATTTTCGATCTCGACGGCACCCTCGCCGACAGCTTCCCCTGGTTCATCGGTAGTCTGAACGACGTGGCGGATGCGTTCCGCCTGCGCCGCGTCAGCGAAGACGAGATCGAACCGCTGCGCCGTGCCGATGTCCCCGAAATTCTGAAACACCTCGGCGTACCGCGCTGGAAACTGCCGATGATCGCCCGCTACATGCGCAAGCTGAAATCGACGCAGCTCGACACCATCTCGCTTTTTCCCGGCGCAGACGACATGCTGCGCACGCTGAAGAGCGGAGGCGTCACGCTGACGCTGGTCTCATCCGACAACGAAGAGAATGCGAAAGTCGTTCTCGGCCCCGAGAACACCGCCCTCTTCTCGGATTACAATTGCAGCGCGGCCCTCTTCGGCAAGTCCGGAAAATTCCGCCGCGTGATGAAACGCGCGGGTGTCGCCCCGCATCAGGTTCTGGCGATCGGCGATGAAGCCCGCGACCTTAATGCCGCCCGCGCTGCCGGCATCGACTTCGCCGCCGTGACCTGGGGCTACACCGCGCCCGAAAAGCTACGCACACTCCAACCAGATATGATGTTCGAGCGTATCGAGGACATCGGTGCGCACCTGCTCACAAACTAGACCAATCACGGCAGGCACCGAGAGAACTCGCATAAAAAAGAGCCGGACGGGCGCCCGGCTCTTCCACAAAAACGCAGTCGATCATTGCGACGCAAGCGTCTCTTATGGGCACATCCAAACCGGTCCGATGATCACACAACCGCGCGAACGCCAGTTCCACGGACGGCGATGATAGCGATGCCAACCACGATAGCGATTGTGCCGCCAGTGACTCCGATGGTGCCAATTGTTGTGGCGATAATGGCGATTGCGTTTCCAGTGTCCGCGTTTATGCCGAACAAGCTCAACGCCGCTCTGTGCTTTTCCGATGCCGGCAAGGCTAGTCGATGCAGGCGCGGCTGACACTGCCGTGCCGCCGATGGCCGTTCCGATTGCCATTAAACAAATAAGTGCGAGACGTTTCATCCCGAGGTCTCTCCTTCGGTTTGATTGCGAATGACGCAGCTTGACACCCACCAAGCCGCTGCGATTGCACGGCGATACAGAGATACTCGCCGCATACGTTTTGAAACGATCTCAGAGGAAATATCCGCCGCAATAAAGCAGCGAAAAACTGCGTATTTTCGCGTCAAAAGCCGATATTTTCAGCGCTGTGGGCGGAACTTTTTTGGGGGACGTGCTTATAGGCCCCGGCAGACGCCAGTTGGCTCCAACAACGATTTAAGAAAATTGTCCCCGCCTTTTGCAAAGGCGCGCAAGGCGTCGCAGGATTGTCTACCCGCTCGCCTCACGCGTTTTGAGATTCTATCGTCAGCGATCAGTAACCGTAAACGCCAACGCCACCAGGGCCGACATAAACGCTCACGCCACCGGGGCCGTCATCATAGTCGTCATAGCCATCATCATAGTAGCGATAGCGTCCGCGCCAACCGTAGTCGTCGTTGTTACCGTAACGGCGAAGATGCTCGCGGTCGCTGCGATTGAGATAGCGGCCCTGGCGCTCTTTGGCGCGGGCGCCTTCGACACCACTAATGGAATCCGCGTGCGCAATAGGCGCCGCGAACGCCGCGATGGAAACCGCGCCGATGATAGCGACAAATGTCCTCTTCATCGAAGTCCTCCATGTCCTGGGCGCGCTGGCTTTTTTTTTGCGCGCCCTAACTACAAAGGCCAACGCGCCCACATGCGGGGCTGTTCCACACCGATCGGCGACCGAAGGCCACGGCGGCCTTCTGCTTACGGATGCAGCGTTAAAAAAAGCCGTCTAGTTACCTTTTTCCTTGGCTTTCAGGCTATTGAGGTAGGCGATGATCCACCCAATCTGGTCCGGATCGAAGCTGAACTCGGGCATATCGGGATGACCCGACATAATGCCTTCCGCCAGCGATTCCTCGAGATCCTCAACAGGATAGCGATTGACGATATCGCGAAACGGCGGCGCTTGAGCGTGCGGGCTCTTTTCCGTCAATCCCAGCGCATGACAACGCGCGCAGTTCTTTTGCAGGATCGCCAAGCCCTTAGCCGCCTCTTGCTCATCCGCGCTTGCGCTTGCGCCGCTCGACACTACAAAGACGAAGCCCAGCGCCAGCATCAATGCACGACAATCCGCACTCAAATAAATCATCTCTGCCCACCCGGCCAATTTGCGCTTCGTCAATTCATGACCTAGCGCACCGATGTCACAATCGTATTGATTTCGAACAATGGATTTTGAGGGGCAAGATGACGGCGAAATCGGCGATACGTACGACGCGAACTTTTGCGACTAAAGCTTTGGCATTTGCGGTCATTGCGTTTGGCTGTACGGCTCCGCTGTCGATTTCAGCTTTGGCACAGCAGATGGATGCGCCGCCGAACTTGAAAGAAGAGCCCGGCAAAGCGGAATCTAAACATCCCGACATCGAGAACGGAAACAATCTCGCGCGCAAGCTGTGCACGTCCTGTCATTTGATTGGAGAACCGGCGAACGCTCCGGTCCCTAGCGATGTTCCGACGTTTGCCGGTATCGCCAATCAACCGGGACAAACACTGGACCATCTCGCTACGTGGCTTACGCGGCCACACCCGCCGATGCCCAATCTTAATTTGACGCGCATCGAGATCCGAGATCTCACCGGCTACATCATGTCACTTCGAACCGAGAAATAAGAGAACATGGACGGAGGAGAAGCCGCATGCATCAGTTGCATTCCAAAACGATGCGAGGGCTCGCCACGGCTGCAATGCTCGCCGCAGTCTCAACGCCATCGGCTGTCGACAGCCAGGAGATCGGCGACGCGCGACAGGGATACAATTTCGCCGCGAAGCACTGCACTGAGTGTCATGCGATAGACTTCGGAAATCCGAAATCACCCAATGCCGATGCCCCCTCTTTCACGAGTGTCGCTCAAACGTCTGGCATGAGCGGACGTGCACTCGCTGTGTGGCTGGACACATCTCATCCCACGATGCCGAATTTCGTACTGCATGCGGACGACCGTAACGACGTTATCGCCTACATCATGAGTCTGAAAAATCGTCCGCCGCCTAAATAGAGATAGGGCAGCGAAATACTATGTCTACATTCGGTGAGGCGTGTCGGCGCAGCGCACCTCATCACGCCCGCGCAAGACCGCGAACAAGGCTGAAACGCGAATAGATCAAGTACGCCGTGATAAAGGCAAACCACGACATGATCGTAAGCCAATCGTGCCATGCCTGCTTCTCGCTGGATATCGTCATCCACACGCCGAGAATGCAGAACGAAAGCATGGCAATCCACGAGGCAATAATCTGAACGCGCAGTGCCCATCGGACGCCGGTTTCTTTGTCTGCAGTCAATACATAGCCGCGCCCTGTTCGAGCAAAGGGAAATAGCACGGTGTCGCCAGACGCATCTTTGGCAAAATGCCGATCCAAACAAAGACGATCGAAAAATCGTGTTATTGCAATCATCTGCATTCAAAAACCATGTCGCCAAACTGAGGTACTGAAACCGTCGGCGAATTAGAGTTGTACCATCCACCCGGTAAGTACGTCGGCGGCCAAAAATTTAACGGCAGCTCAACCAAATCCGTCACGAACAGCCGGCCGTTGAGACACTCCGTCCTGAAACGGGCTATGTTTCACCGAAAGCTGGAGTGCCCTGATGCGTATGCCGTTCGTCTTTCTTGCTGCCTCCCTTCTGTTTGCAGTAACCGCCCGTGCCGAAACTTCACTCGATGCGCTGCTTGACCCGATCCGTACAAAATATGCACTCCCGTCGCTCGCGGCAGCGGTCGTTAAAGATGGAAAGCTCGTAGCAGTTGGCGCGGTAGGCGTGCGTGTGGCGGAGACGACAATTCCGGTCACGATCGATGACCGCTATCACCTCGGATCCGACACCAAGGCCATGACCGCAACCCTCGCGGCGATGATGGTAGAAGAAGGCAAACTGAGTTGGAATTCGACCATTGGAGAGGTTCTGGGCTCCGATCTTCCCAATCTCAAGCCGAAGTTCGCTGCCATCACGCTGAAAGAGTTGCTCTCGCATACGAGCGGCATACCGACTGACAATGAAGAAATCGGCAAACTTTATTTCAGCGCTGACGCCTACGAGCACACGCTCAAGGACTGGCGTCTACACATGATCGACGCCTGGGGTTCGAAGCACGACCCGAGCTTTCCGGCATCCGGCAAGTTTCAATATTCGAACCTCGGCTACATCACCGCCGGAGCGATGATCGAAAAAGCGGCGGGCAAACCTTGGGAGCGTCTGATGTACGAGCGGATTTACGAACCGCTCGGACTGTCGACGGCGGGCCTCGGCGCTCAAGCAACATTTGGCCTCTACGACGCGCCGGTCGGCCATCGCATCGAGGCCGATGGCGAGATCACACCGATGGCATGGGGCGAAAGCGCAGATCTGCCGGCTTCTCTCGGTCCAGCCGGGCTGGCACATATGAGCATCAAGGACTTCGCGACCTGGGCTGGATGGATTGCAGGCGGCGGCAAGCGCGGCCCGGCCCTGGTGACACCCGAGACGCTGAAAATCTTGGAGGCGCCGGCCGTCACGATGGAGATAAAGAATCCAAAGCCCGGCACGCCGAAATCTGGAGCCTACGCGCTCGGCTGGGGACTTTCAAAATTCGACTGGACGGAAAAACCGATCCTCACGCACAATGGCTCTAACGGTCTGAACTTTGCGTCCATCGCAGTCGACCCAGATCACGATCTCGCCATCGTGGTGACGAGCAATATCGGCGGCCAGAAAGTGGACGAGGCCACGCTGGAAGTCATGAAAACACTGTACAAAGAATTCGAGAAATAGCGATCCGCAGCCGTTTGAGAACCGCCCATGTCTCTCTTTCTTCCCTTCTGGCAACGCCTGCTCGTCACGATCGTCGCCATGCTGGTGGCGAGTTGGGTCGCCGGCCTGATCTGGCAAGCCGTCTTCCGCTTCCCGCTGCCGAGCTACATCGGCGGCATGGTCGGCGGCTTGGCAGCACTACCGCTTTGGGATTTTTTGAAACGCATCCGGCCGGGCAGTCCCTGACCACCGCTTGCCACTCCGGCGGCAGTCCCCGCCAGAACGTGACGGCAGAAAGTGTGTCAGCGCGCGGCGGCCGGGGCGCAGGCCGCACGTCACCGCGCGCCAATGAAGCTAGATGGGCAGAACCGAACGGATCTGGTCTTCGTACTGCTTGACCGCTTCCAGTGCCCGCTTCTTCATCGCCGGATCGACCTCCACATGCGATGTAAAGCCCTCGATTGCCTCGCGGGCGTTGCCGACGATCTGCGTCGCAGCATTCTGCGGGCTCATCTCGCGGCTCACGATCTTCTGCAGAAGCTGCGTAAGAATAACCCCCGTGGCGAGCGACAATCCCGAAAGCTCGGCGATTTCGCGTTTCAGTTCGGCGATTGCCGCGTTCGTATCCGTCGTCTCCGCCATTAGCCCATTCTCCCTTCGAGCGCCGACTTTACGGCCGTTTGCTAATACCGCATCGGAAAGAGCGCAAGAGGACGTCGGTGGCAACGACGCGCGCTGCCACATGAGTTGCCGCTGCCGCGGACGCAAGATACCTGTACCCGGTGCGAAAAGCCTGAAATTTGCCGAAAATATCCGTCAGGCTGACGCTAGCGGGAGTTGTGTCAGCTACGGACAGGTACGAGTTTTATGCGTGAGCTCAAGACGACCACGAGCGTCGGCCGCACACTCACTATTCCGCGCACCGCCACCATCGAAGGTGGCATCGACTATCCCGGCCCCCTCGTCATCGAGGGCACGGTCCTCGGCGAAGTCAATTGTCTCTCCCTCACGGTCGCCGCGCGCGGCGTGATCGAAGGCCGGATCAAATCGGAAACCGTCACTGTCGTGGGCGAAGTCACCGGCGAGATTTTCGCCAACGATTTGACGCTGAAATCCGCCTGCGTGGTCAACGCCAACATCGTTCATAAGAAACTGCTGCTCGAAACCGGCTCCTTTTTTGAAGGCAAATCCCGCAGACACCCTAATCCGCTGGAATTGGCTTAGACGCGAGACGGAAATCCCGCCAAAAATAGACGGGCCGCCCAACTCGCCGACAATAAGCGAGAATTTGCGCCCGGTTTGGACGTGTCCGTTTAAGCATTTCCCGGTTAGATTCGGCCGTTGATTTCAGGGAGGCTTCGATGCTGTCGCGCCGCCATTTTTGTTGCAGTAGCGCCTTAGCCGCCGGTCTGCTGGCGGTCGATCGGGCTTTCGCCGCCGATCAGTGCTCCGTCATGACCTCCGAGCGCCAGTCAGCGACCAGCCCGGACGACGCTTTGGCTAAGCTCAAGGCCGGAAACGAACGCTTCGCCACACAGAACATGCGCAATTGCGACCTGATCGAACAAGTCCGTGCGACAGCGGGCGGACAATTCCCCTCGGCAGTCGTGATCGGGTGCATTGACGCCCGCGTGCCGCCCGAACTCGTTTTCGATCAACGTATCGGCGACATATTCAGCGCCCGCGTGGCCGGCAACGTCATCAACGACGATATTGCCGGGAGCGCTGAATTCGCAACGAAGCTGGCAGGCGCCAAGCTTATCGTAGTGCTCGGCCATAGCGAATGCGGCGCTATCAAAGGCGCCGTCGACGATGTCGAGTTCGGTCTGCTGACCGGCGTCCTGGCGCGGATCAAGCCCGCGGTCGCAGAAGCAAGCAAAGACTTTCCGGACGATCGCACGTCGAAGAACAAGGCTTTCGTCCAGGCCGTCGCAACAGCCAATGCCCACCTAGGCGCGGAGCGGCTGACCGCCCTCAGCAGCGTCCTCCGCGATCTCGTCTCAGCCCAACAGCTCAAGATCGTCTCGGCTATGCACGACGTCGCAACCGGACGCGTTACCTTCCTCGACTAGTTCCAGCCCAATCGCAACCGCCTCGGGGAGTCGGCCGCATCACGACGCCCCTGTGAGCCGGCGGGAACACAGGACTTGTCGTTTCGCGGCCGACACCGCGAGGCGGCGTCGTGGGGAATGGAATAACCGGCGCCGCTCCCACCTCGCTGTTCCCCAGGGAACAGCCCGGCCTCGATTCAACGCCGGCAGTCGCGTAAAACGCCAATACCAAAAATTCGCGGAGCCCCTGCCCCATGCCAAGAGTTCTCGTCACCGGGACGTCGTCCGGCTTCGGACTAGCCATAACGGTCGAACTCGCAAAGCAGGGCTGGGACGTCGTCGCCACGATGCGTGACCTCGCCAAGCGCGAAGAACTCGACAGGACGCTAGTCGCGGCAGGCGTGCACCAAGCGGTAACGGTCGGACAGCTCGACGTAACCGACCCAACGTCGATCGAACGCGCCGTCGCCGAATTGGATCTTCCCAATCGGCAACTCGATGCCGTCGTGCACAATGCGGGCGTCGCGGCAGGCGGTGCCTTCGAAGATCTCCCCGAGACCGACGTCCGCCGCATCATGGAGGTCAATTACTTCGGCGTCTTGGCGCTAACGAAACGCCTGCTGCCGACTTTTCGCGCGCAGCGCCGTGGACGTATCGTCATCATCTCAAGCGAATCGGCATTTGCTGGCCAGCCCGCCAATTCCCCTTACTGTGCCTCGAAATGGGCCGTCGAAGGATGGGCCGAATCACTCGCCTACGAAGTAGAGCACTTCGGCATCGACATCATCCTAATCGAACCCGGCCCCTACCGCACGAGCATCTGGGAGAACTCGCCGCGAATCCTCCCGAAGGATAGCGTCTACCTGCCGCTCCTGCGGCACCTCGAGGTAACGGTCGAGGCCCTTGTCGCCAAGTCGGCGGGCGATCCTGCAGACGTCGGCAAGGCCGTCGCGAAAGCTCTGGCGGCGCCGCGCCCTCGGTTCCGCTATGCGGTTGGCCCGACGGCCAAGTTCAACCACTTCGCGCGCGGCAAGCTGCCAAGCACCGTCGTCAGAAAGCTGATCGGCCGTTATCTGGGACTTAGCCGCGTACGCTGGTGACGAAGCGGTAGACCAAAAGAAAACCCGCCACCGCGAGATGCAGTGACGGGCGCAAAGCTTGTCCGAAAGACCCTGGCCGCGCAGGCAAACTTACTTGCCGTGCTCGCGGTGATACTGCTCGATATCAGCCTGCGTAACTTCGCTCGAATGTCCAAGCGCATGGATGCATGAGTCGGTCAACATCTTGCGATGCTCGCGCATACAGGACTTTGCCGCCGACGTGCCGACCTTATGCTGGCTGCAATAAGCAGCATAATCAGCGCTGCATGCGTCTTTCACGGCCTGACTGACCGCGAATGCACAACCCGACGAAAAGGCAAGCGCCACCGCAGCCAAAACCGCGACCCTCTTCATATCCGTGTTCCTTCTAAGTGAGATCCCGTCCCCAAACGCAAATGCAGCGGCGTTGTTCCCTGGTCAAGAGCGACAAACACAAACGCAACATGGCAAGAGAGATGTCGCACGAAACTCGTGCCAGCCTTGCATATCAGGAAGCTGATCCTGCATGCGCGCAAACACGCGCATTTCGTGCGTTTTCGAAATACTCTTGCTGACAACTTCAGTGGGCGTAGAGCCTGCGATCAGCCATTTCGACGAATTCGACGACCGGCATCCGCGGCGCCACTTGGTTGCGACCATTTCGCTTCGCCAAATAAAGCGCCGTATCTGCCGCAGCGATTACCTGCCCTACGCGGATATCCCGACTCAGGACCACCGACGCGACACCCATACTGACGGTCACGACCTCACCTAGGTCAAGCGCCGGATGCGGGATCGATGCATCCTCCACTGCTTTTCGAATCCGCTCCGAAATCCTGATCGCCCTCGGCAGATCGACGCCATGCAAAAGGACGACGAACTCCTCACCGCCGAAGCGGAAGACGTCGTCGGAATAGTCCCGCAACTCGCTCTGCACGATCCCCGCAACGCGCTTCAGGCAGACGTCTCCGGCCTGATGACCGGCCGTATCGTTGAACGATTTGAAATGATCGATATCAAGCAGAATGACCGCCAGTTCATTGTCGAGGCCATCCGCACTGTCACAGTCCTCAATCGCTTCGTCGAGAGAGAGCCGGTTGCGAAGCCCTGTCAGCGCGTCCCGGCGGCTCTTGGCATCGAGATCCTGGCGCTGCAACCGGCCTCTGAGCGACAGCAGATAATTCATCCGGGTCTCTCGCTCCAGCACGTATGAGGCGAAGAGGGTCAGAACGACGGCGCATCCAAACACGGTGTTGGCAGAAATCTGAAACTCGAATGTGTATGCCGGCAGCAAAGACAATCCAACCGCGTGCATCGCAAAGCAGGCCAGGCACGCCGCCATGGCCCACCAGAATCGCACCCGCTGCACCATTGTTATGAAGAGGATGATGAGAATGAGCGATTGATGCTGTGCATCCAGTGGCCCACCATCGCCGACGAGCATGAGATATAGAATGCTGCCGGCCCCGAGCACGACGCCACCGGCCGCCACCAGAAATTCGCGGATCGCCACCGGCGGATTGAGATAGAGCGACGCAATCATAAGCAGCGCGATTGGCGTCACCATACCAAGACGCACCCAAAGGGCCGTCAAAAACGTCTGCGGTGAAACCAGCCAGTCGGGAATGAGAAACAGGTCGTACAGCAAGATCCCGAACAACCCGCCCAGCGCGAGCTGTCGGCATCGCTGAACCGCAACTTCTTGTTCAAAGGCCGCTTCGAGCTGCTGAGGAAATTTCAGCAGCGGAAAGCCAGATGCAATTGCCTTTTCAAGCGTCGAGCGTTCGACGCCGGCCGGAATGGATTCGCCCGTCACTCGTTCCATCACAAGCATTTTCCCCGCTCCTCATGAGCGGAGGCTACGGCCCGGACGCTACTATCGGCCTCCTTAATGCGAGGTACACAGAACGCGTGAAGATGAAAGCAATTATTCTCGATAGGAAAACAAGCATCTGTTCTCCCTCTTCGCCGCGCAAGCCACATGCACATGAGACGCAAAAAATATCCGAAACATATCAGCGCGTTACCAGCTCCACGATCGGCAACAACAGCCTGGCGCTTAATGCTCGCGATCGTACTTTGTGAGAATGCCAATTAAATTGGAAAGCATGCTTGCCTGAACATTAAGATTTGCCCGTTTCAAATCATGCCGGTCAAAGCGGCTTCCGAACGGCTAAGATTCGCTAGGCCATTGGCGCCAGTTGCCTTCAGCCCAGCACGGAACAAGCTCGACGTTTCCGGCGTTGCTTCCGCATTCACATGCGTATCCAGACAAATCGCAATCGACCACGGGAGATGATCATGAAAGTCGTCGCGCTTGGAATATGCATTGCCGCACTCGCGCTCGGAGCTTGCCGCAGGGAAACGCCGGAATATGCGCCAATGAAGCTCGGAGGCACGAATACGGCTTCGGATGCCGTGCAGCAGCAATAAGTGTCCGTCCCCCTTCTCCAAAACACATAACGAAAAGAAGCTCTGCAGCGTCACGGCCACTCTCAGCGGGTGTCGGTGACGCTGCTTCACTTTGGCTATTGTGGCCGAGCCTGAGTCGAACTTAGCCTCATGGCAACGTCATAAGAAACTTCTTCGGGATCGCCCAGGACCGTACGATTGGCAGTTTGTCTGCCATCGCAACAACCTGTTGGAGCGATCATGAGCGAGAAGACCGACGTGACCTTCCTCTTAGCTCTCCTCATCCTGACAGTCGTCGGACTGGTCATTTCGTCGGCCACACACGCCGAAGAACTGCTTGCCGCGACGCTGCCTGCCTGATTTCGCGTAATACCAAGACAGCGGACAAATTCCGCGGGTCTGTCGCAAGCCGAGCGATGGCCACGAACCATCGAGTTCGGCGGCTTCAATCGTAGATGTAAGTCACGATGAATGTGCGGTCGGCCTCATTCGAGCCCGCCGGCGGAATAGGATAGCTCGTCTGCTTGGCCGCAAAGACGACATCCTGATTAAGCGATGGATCCTTGGATCCAGCGAGCATCTTCACGAAAATCACGTTGCCGCTGTCGGACAGAAAAATTCGAACGGTCACACGGCCGAGCGTATTCGAGAGCTGCGGCATGGTCTGCTGGAGCGCCCGAATCACCGCCCTCGCGAAAGCATCGTTGAGGCCCGAGCGAGTGATGCCCGGAGGGCGCTGGAATGCAGCCGCGCCACCGCCGCCGCTGAAACTCGGAGCCAGGGCCTGCGTCGATAAATCGAGCGCAGCCACCTTCTTCTGAGCCTTCGAAGAAGACTTTTTCGCTGCCTTACTCGTACTCGGCTTCTTGTTCGCGCGCTTCGTATCTTCTTTGGGTTGCGGTTTCGGCTTCGGCTCGTTCGCGCTTTGCAGTTTCGACGGATCCTGATCGTCGAGCGAGAAGAGGTCCGGCGGCTGGCTATCCGGGCTCGTATCGTCCTGCTTGGCGACCTGGTCTGGCTTGGCCGGGTCCGTATCCTGAGGAACGTCCGGTTGCGGCTGATCCGGCGGCTGCGGCGTATCTTGAGCCTGCGGCTCCGGCGGAGGCTGCTGCGGTTCGGGCGGCTGCGGCTCTTGCTTAGCCTGCTCCTGCTGAGGCGGAGTCGGAGGTTGCTGCTTCTCCGGCGGCTGCTGAGGCTCGGGCTTGGCCTTCTGCTCCTGCTGCGTCGGCGCAATCGGCCCCGGCGGCGGCGAAACTTCGTCGGCGACCGTCGCCCGGCTCTTGAGATCTTGCTCGGTTACAAGAGAAACGCTGATCGCGTCATCCGCTCCATTTTCGGCGCCAAGACGCTTGGCGCCTCCGCTGCTAACCGCGCTGATCAAAAACGAAGCGTGCAGCAGAAGCGCGACGCCCAGCGCGATATAAAAATTCCGCTCGCGCTTCGACGCGCCCGCACCCCAAGGTACGAAGCCCGCAATGGAAAGACCGGCCGTTTGCCCCACGTTCTCGGCAGTCATGTGCCTAATGCTGATCCCAACGGCGCAAGATTACAACGCTTGCCCCAAGCGCTGTCACCAATGATAAATGATCGGCGAAAAAACGCCGAGATGCCGTGCCCGCGATTGTCCGTGCATGCGCCCCGAGGTCGCGGGAAAAACAAGAACTTGCCCAGAATTATGGCGATTCGCTGAACACGGCGATTCCGTCCTCGATATATGGAAGGCCAGCTATGGCGCGCAAAGCCGAAACAGCCCGCAACGGCACGATCCGGGCCGGTATCGGAGGCTGGACATTCGAGCCCTGGCGCGGCGTTTTCTATCCCGACGGCTTGGCGCACGCGAAAGAACTGGAATACGCCAGCCGCCAACTCGCCACGATTGAAGTGAACGGCACATACTATCGGACGCAAAAACCCTCAACGTTCGCAAGCTGGGCAAAGGCGACGCCACCCGATTTCATTTTCACATTGAAGGGTCCGCGTTACGCCACGAACCGCCGCATTCTTGCGGAAGCTGGAGATTCGGTCTGTCGTTTCATCGATTCCGGCGTCGCCGAGCTGGGAGACAAGCTCGGACCGCTCCTTTGGCAGTTTGCCCCGACAAAGAAATTCGATGAAAGCGACTTCGGCGCCTTCCTCGAACTTTTACCGAAAAAAGTCGGCAAGCGACCACTGAAGCACGCCGTCGAAGTGCGGCATGCTTCGTTTTGCACGCCGTCGTTCGTTGCCTTGACCCGCGAGCATGCGGTCGGCATCGTCTTCGCCGATCACGCGACTTATCCGGCCATCGCCGACGTGACGGCCGACTTCGTTTATGCTCGGCTTCAGACGGGACAAGACACGGTGCCCACCGCCTACAAGCCGAAAGCTCTCGATCAGTGGGCGGCGCGCGCAAAAATATGGGCCGACGGTGGCACGCCCGACGACCTGCCGGTCATGGCGCCAAAGGACAAGGCCCCGAAAACGCCACGCGACGTGTTTGTCTATTTCATTCACGAGGGAAAGATACGCGCTCCCGCTGCCGCGATGGCTTTTCAGAAGCGCGTGGCGCCGGACGGCAAGTCCTGACAGCCTGCCTAGCACGTGAGCCGTCTTAAAAAGGCTCACTACTTACTTTCGGGCTTGGGTGCCTCTTCATCGAGATTGAGGCAAACCGAATTGATGCAATAGCGCTTGCCGCTATCCGTCGGACCGTCGTCGAAAACGTGACCAAGGTGCGATCCGCACCGCGCACATGTGATCTCGGTGCGCACCATCCCGTGAGATGTATCGGTGTGATATTCGATAGCGCCCGGCAGCGCTTCATCAAACGAAGGCCAGCCCGAACCGGAATCGAACTTGGCATCGGAGGAAAATAGCGGGTTACCGCAAGCCGCGCAGGTGAACGTTCCATCGCTCTCGGAATGCAGATACTCGCCGGTAAAGGGCGGTTCAGTGCCCTTTTCGCGCAAGATCCGATATTGCTCCGGCGTCAAGAGTTTCCGCCACTCGGCCTCGTCGGCCGGCATCGATTTTTTATCCATGCCGCATATATCGGCCAACTGCAGCCGCCCTTCAAGACCGCCGCTCAGTCGTAATAGCGATCGCGATAGCGCTCTCGTAACCAGAGCCGGCGCAGATCAATCCGGCGGGGCGGCGGCGGCCCGTACTGTGGGTAAAAGCCGCTGGGCGCACCGTAGCGTCTCAACTGCTCCATATCGTACCGGCTGGCGACGCCGGCACGGTACATGGCACGCGCATGTTCGACATCGAAGATCGATTGCGCTTTCGCCTCGGTGGCGACAAATGCCAATGGCGACAGAGCGATAAGAACAGCACGCGCAATCGGTTTCATGTAACTTCTAAATGCTCCTGCGGTCGGCAGTTAAGCCGCCGACTCATTCGGACAATTTGGCACCACGGCCTGAAGTATCAATAACCTGGACAGATGCGCGCGCGATACCTGCGGCTGTAGTAGCAGGTCGGATAATCCGGATAGTAGTAATCATCGTAATAATAGTCGTCATAATACGGGTAATAGCCGCCATAGTAGGGATACCCGCCGTAGAAGCCGTAACCCCAGCCCCTACCGCGCCAGTATCCACCGTGCCAGTGGCCGCCGCCGCCCCAGTGACCTCCACCACCCCAGTGACCTCCACCACCCCAATGACCGCCTCCGCCCCAATGGCCCCCACCGCCCCAATGGCCGCCACCTCCGCCCCAGTGACCTCCGCCGCCACCGCCCCAGTGGCCGCCACCTCCGCCGTGCGTCAGTACAAGACCGCTTGGCTTGCCAAACGCGACCGCACCTAAACCGCCAGGAGCCGCGGTCGCGGCACCCGACATACCGACGATTGCCACCAGCAAAGCTCTAGCAAGCAGATGTACGAAGCGAAGCATGAACGCTCTCCGATCTGGAACCGCGCCTTAAATCCGCCGGTCCCGTTCGTCGCTAGCCAGCCGCAGCATGGGCGACGCCCGCTCATTATATCCCGGCTTCACTGAACGATGTTGCCGAAGCTGCGAACATAGTGATCAACTTGCTTTGAGGATCGGGCACTAGAAAAGCTCGCCTCGTTGATAAGCTAACGATGCGCGAACGCCTCGCCCCTGCCACGTTGCCGATGCGAATCTGATAGAAAGGGAGAATAAATCCGGGGCTCCGTGGCGATCGCCGTGCCCCTTCGCCTAAGCAATACGGGAGCAAACCATGTCGGACCGGACACAACTCGCTATTGGCCGCAATTCCATATCCGTACCACGACTGACCAAACGGCTGGTCGAAGCCGTTATCGCCACCGCCCTGACGTCGCTCGTCGCGTTCGTGGTTCTCGTTCTCAATAACGTCCTGACGAACCGCGGCGGATGGATTGAAGGCTTCAACGTCTGGCAGTCCTTCATGCGCCAGCCCGCTATTCTCGGCACCATGCTTCTGACATCACTCGTAACGGTGCTGTTTTTGTCCTGGCAGCGCGAGCGCGAAATGAAACGCTGAGACGGGGCTGATACCTTCTCCGAAACGAAAAACGGCGAGATGAAAATCTCGCCGTTGTCATGTCTGCAGCGGAACGAGCAAAGTTACTTCTTCAGGGCCGCGTTACACTGACTGTAGTAACCGCCGCCCTTTTGAATCCACTTGAGGCCGCCATTGCCGCCGTTCGCCTTGTTAGCCTTGTACTGATCAAGGCACGTATGCATCCGGGCCCGGCCCGCGCTCTCCTTGGAATACTTCGTATCGACCGCCTTCGGGAAAATAGCGCCGGAAGCAGCTTTCGTCGTCTCGACTTTCGCAGCCGGCTTTTCTTCCGTCGTCGTCGCAGCTCCGGCGCATTCCTTTTTGCGGAATTCCGCCCAGGTCTGTCCGTTCAACGTTCCAGCGGACTTCGCAGCCTGATATTTCACGCTGCATTCCTTGGTTGAAAGAGCGAAGCTTGGGCTGGCGTCGGTGACAGCAAGAGCGGCAAACGCAGCCGCATATAACGCAATGCGTGAGGTCATGTGATGTCTCTCTCCTAGGGACGGCGCACGGGCAAGCTCAACCCATAATACGATGATATCGCCGCCAGCCGGCAAGCTCAAAGACAGGATAGCGCCTTCGATCGCCAATTGCGAAGATAGGGTATATGAGGTTGATGGATTTGCTGAAATGCAAATCGCTTCGACTTACAAAAAAGTATATGCATTTGACGGCATTCTTCGCATCGTCGCCCGCGCGGACTTCCATCCGGCACCATCAGCACGCGCAGCAATACGACGATAAGTTGCCGAGGCAAGCAACGTGACCTATGAGGATCCCGATGGGCTTGAGGCGGCCAAAAAGCCTTTCCATGCTGCTCTTTCTGGCTCTGGCCGGACTGCTGGCCGACGATACCGCTGCCACGGCGGCTGATCCGCCCAAGGATCTTCTGACAGCCACGCGCACCGCCATCGCCGCCACCAATCTGACGCCTTACGACATCGGTTCTCGCTATGCCCAGGCCCGAGGCGCATCTGAAACCTGCCCCGGCGGCAAGCTGACGGACAAAGCAGCCGTTCTTCCGTCGGTTTACAACGGCCCCGAACTTGATGTTTTCAACGCCCAGGAAAAGAAGATTTACGACGCTTGGATGCGCGCCAAGCACTGCGCCCAAGATGATCCCTCGAACCAATGCAAGCTGGTCATCGACGAAAGCTGCGCCGCTGCGGTTTCCGAAATCGGCCCCGCGGGATCAGCCTTCCCTGGCCTGTTCGAAATCACCCGTCCCTAGCGCCTAACTGCCGCGCCGCGATCCCGCTGCCACGTCCGTGCCAGCAGGGCGAAGACTTCAATTACGGCCCAGACGATCAGCACGGCCGTCAGGATCAGGAATGCGATCTGCCCGAGGCTCGCGGTCAGCAACAAATCCGTGAGCAGTGGACCAAAGTCGATGCCATGCGCTGTGCACGGTTCCATCGCAGCATCATTGATCTCGCAGCCGAGCGTCGAGGCCAAAAGCGCCGCCGCCGCAATCCCCGAAAACGGCGCAAGAGCGAGCACAATCGAAAATGCGATCATGAACGAGCGAAAGCGAAGCAGCACGCAGCCATCCTGAATATCGCCTGAATAACTCTACTGAGCGAACGTCATAATTAGCTAGACGTGCTCCTGCGGCTTTGGGCAGCGCGTTCCGAAAAGCTGGTTAACGCTAGCCCTGTTTACGAGCGTCACCAATCCTATTGATCATTCGAGCGACGCCCCTTAATGGCCGTTCCAGACGAGAAGGAGCGTAACGGATGGCCGATCTTTCGCAGTTGCGCGCTGGACTAAGCGGCACGGCAAGCATGCTTGTCACTGATGAGCGCCTCGCAACGCATGTCGGAAGTGGAAATGTGCCTGTCTTCGCGAGCCCGATGCTGATCGCCGCGATCGAAGCGGCAGCGGTCGACTGCCTTGATGGTTTCCTGCCGCAAGGCCACGAAAGCCTCGGCGTGCACCTGGATGTGACACATACTTCGCCGACGCCGATTGGCTATACGGTAACCGCGACCGCAACGGTCAAATCTGTCGATGGCCGAAAAATCACGTTCGACGTTTCGGCAACCGATGGCATTGATCGAATAGGATCGGGAACGCACACTCGGATTATCGTTGACACCGCCCGGTTCATGGCGCGCATTGCCGCAAAATCCGCGTCACGACCGTAACAAAGGCTTCTGCTCGTTTGCGCAAGACCGACGATCGCCCGGCACTGGCGACTGATATTGGAGCTGCAAAGCCATGCGATCGACGCTTGCATTCATTGCCATGATGGCGGCATTGCTGACAAACGCGCCGCGCGCCGTCGCCGCAACCTGCACGGCAAATGACTTCGCTGCAGCCGTCGATCAGTCGGGCGCAAGTCTGCGAACTTTGACGCTCGAAGTGCAACCCAAGCTGCAGGAGCGCCTCAAACGCTATAAGCAGGCGCTGCAGTTGCCCGACACCGATGACGAGAATCTGGCTCTCAACGCCATCGACGACCCGAAGCTCGAAGAATTCGACAAGAAGAGCAGCCAGCTGCTGCTTACCGTCGACTCTCTCGGCCGCATACCCGACGGCGAAGAACCCGACTGCGCCAAGCTCGAAGAGCTGAAAATGGCGGCGGCCGAACTCAATACCGTCATCAAGGCGAAGTCGGATTATATGCTGAAGCGCCTCGATGAGAAGATCGCCGCAGCAAAGCGCAACGCTCCACCACCGGCGACAGCGCAGGCCACCCCTCCCGTTCCAGCGCCCTCTCCCGCAACGCCGCCGTCGGCATCCGCCGCAAAGAAACCTTCCCCGCCTGCCGTTGTGGCCAAGAAGCCGGCCGTCAAAGCCACGCCACACACATCTCAAGGCTGGGCCACGCGCACACACCCGGATGAGGCCACGCCGCCGCCGGCTGTTGCAATGCGAGAGCCGACACCCATTCCCAATCTGCCGCCACCGGAAGAGGAAGGCTATTCGATCGAAGAAATTCGCGACGTCACGCGCGGGTTCTTCGGATCGATTTCGACGAACTTGGCTGCCGTCATCGAGCATGCCTTCAAACAGTCGGGACGCCCGACTGCCTACGTCCTCGGCGTCGAAGGCGGCGGCGCGTTTCTCGCGGGTCTTCGCTTCGGCAAAGGCACCTTGTTTATGCGTTCCCAACCTGGAACGCGGGAAGTTTATTGGCACGGGCCTTCGGTTGGCACCGACTTAGGCGCCTCTGGCTCGCGCACACTTTTCCTCATCTACCGCATGGATAATGCGAACGATATCTATCGGAATTTCACAGGCGTCGACGGATCGGCATATTTTGTCGGCGGCGTCGGCGTGACCTTGCTGAAGGGCGGCCCCGTTATCATGGCACCAATTCGATCCGGCGTTGGCATGCGTCTGGGCGCCAATATCGGCTACCTTCGGTTCACCGAACAGCCGACTTGGAACCCGTTCTAATCGCCGACAACAAAAAAGGCCCGCAAATCGCGGGCCTTTTCAATTATGGAACGGTTTGACGTATCAGTTTGCGCCGTAGGCGTAGCCCGAATACTTCTTCCCTTTCGGCCTCTTGTAGTAATACGTGCCGTCCTTCGCCTGATAGACCTTCGTGCGAACGCCATCGATATAGACATAGCGTGTTTTCTTGCCGTTCGCCTTGGCGGACTGCGGACCGCCAAAGATGTTGCCCCAGAACGAGCTGCTGCCGCCATTGCTCGCGTAATCATCGTCATCGTGCGAGTCGCGACGCGCGACGGCGTTATCACCCCAATTCGGGCGTCCATGCACGCTGACGCGCGTGCGCATCATTCCGTGGCGCTGAACGAGATCGTAGAAAATTTTGGCATTCGACGGCGCCAAGCGAATGCAGCCGTGCGACGCCGGACGGCCGAGCGCAGCCATATGATATGTTCCATGAACGGCAACGCCGCCGTCGATAAAAACAGCGTTCGGCATGGGCGCATTGTCGTATTTCTTCGAATACCACATTCGCGACGTCCATTGCGGGTAGAAGTTGCCCGTCGGCGTCGCATACTGCTGTGTCCCGGACGAGATACGCCAGCGATAGCGCGGCTCGCCATTGACCGAAACGCTCATCGTCTGCCGAGAAAGATCAATGGATGCGGTGAGTGTCGGCGGAAGCGGCCGCGGCTTGGCGACCGGCTCCTTCTTCGCCTCGACGGTCACAGGCTCTTTCGCTCCTTCGGCCTTGCCAAAGTATGTCGTCGTGCCCGACTGCGTCTCGGTGGTCGTCGATGCCCCGTTCGCCGGTGCTTCACTCGGCGCGGCCATGGCCGCAACCGACGGAGCGGCAAACAAAATTGCCGCCAACATCATCCTACGCAACATGATAGCTCCCTACGCAATACGCTTATTGCCCGCATAATACGGCGAAAACGCCCCAACGTTAATGGGAATTACCAATAAATCGCCCCCCGTACAGGACTGCGGCTCATCTAGCTTACGAAACGGTTTCGAGGTTCGTCGTGAGCATTTCAAAATCACGCACCTGCAAAGCTTCTCTTCAAGGATTCATGTGCAACGACGTTAAATGTCGGAAGTCGCCTCGTATTTTCAACCTCGCTTGCTCGATTTCACGCGGTCATACGCCGTCAGCGCGCGAGCGCGCGCCTCTTTATGGTCCACGATCGGAAACGGATAATTTTTCCCGATAGCGACTCCCGCGCGTTTCAGCGTCGTCGCATCGGCCGCCCATGGCTTGTGAATATCGGCAGAGGGTAAGCGTTGAAGCTCCGGAACCCAGCGGCGAACATAGTCGCCATCAGGATCGAATTTCTCGCCCTGCAAGACAGGATTGAAAATACGGAAGTAAGGCGCCGCATCTGCGCCGCAACCGGCAACCCACTGCCAATTCGCAGCGTTGTTTGCGAGATCGGCGTCGACGAGCGTGTCCCAGAACCACGCCTCTCCTGATGTCCACGACAGAAGCAGATGCTTCGTCAAAAAAGACGCCGCAATCATCCGCGCCCGATTGTGCATATATCCGGTGGTCCAGAGTTCGCGCATTCCGGCATCGACGACGGGATATCCCGTTAAACCACGCTGCCATGCCTTGAGGTTAGCCGACGACTTCGCCCAGGGAAACGCCGCAAACTCATCGCGCAATGGTTCATCCGGCATTTGCGGAAATTGAACGAGCAGCGCGTAACCGAACTCGCGCCATGCAAGCTCTTTGAGAAATGTTTCGACGGCGCCATCGCTGCCGTGCTTTTGATGCGATGCCTCCGCTGCTGCACGCCAGCACGCCGCCGGAGAAATTTCACCGAATGCAAGGTGCGGCGAAAGTCGCGACGTCCCCTCCGCATAGAGCCGATCGCGTCCGTCATCGTAATTTGCAAGACCCTCGCTGACGAAATTTTTAAGACGCAACTGCGCGCCACGCTCGCCGGGCCGCCACGCCTCAGCCAAACCTCCCGACCAATCCGGTTTCGTCGGCGCGAGCTTCCAGTCGGAAATATCGTCCGATGCAATCGCGTCCGGCACCGGGCCAAGATGACGTGGCGCCGCCAGTGCTTTTGGCGCTGAAAACTCTTTCCTGAAGACGCGCCAGAACGGCGTGAAGACCTGATAGGCTGCGCCGGACGATGTGCGCAAATCTTCCGGTTCCCTCAGCAAACGACCGCCGAAGCGTTTGAAGACCACACCCGATCCACCGAACGACTTATGGAGCTTTTCCTCCAACCCCTTGGCCCAGGGCTCATAACCGCGAGTGACGTAAACTGCCGTTGCACCGCTCTCATCGACGAGACGTTTCAAAATACTTTCCGTATCGCCTCGACGCAAAATCAGGCGTGCGCCACGCTGCGCAATGTCGTGGCTCAACGCTTCCAGACTTTTCGCCAGCCACCACCGCGATGCACCGCCCAGCTTCCAACACCCCGCAGCCGCATCATCGAGAACGAACAGCGCAATGACCGGTCCACCCCGCTTTACCGCAGCGGTCAACGCGGGGTGATCGTGAAGCCGGAGATCATTGCGAAACCAGACGATCGTCGCGCTTTCGGTCATCCGCAGCATCCCGATTGCGTCGCCGTCATTGCGGCGACGCGCTGGCTATCAGAACCCGAAGAGCAATTGGAAGAAAGATTTCGGCTTGGAGCGTCGCTGCTGCCGCTCCGCTCGCGCTCCGTCAGCGTACGCCTGGTCGCGATTGCCGACGACCGCAGCATTCACCGGATGAAGTTGATATTCGTCGGTGACGCCATCCACGCTTGCAATCTGCAGACGATCGCCATCCCACGTCCACGATGCGACGCGCGGCCCCTGCCGATGCGGCTCGATTGCCAAAACCTTGCCGCCACCGATATAGATGATCGCGGCAAGCTCGGTGTCTTCCGGACCGTTTTTCCCACGAACCGTGCCGCCTGAAAAACGCAGTATGCCGTATCCCGCGTAAGGCGGCTTTTGCACTTCCCACGACAACAGCTTCGGCAGCCCTTCACCTGTCATCTCCAGCGGCACGCGTATTTGCGGATAGTCGACGCTGGTTGCGAAATAATCTTTGCCGTGCAGCACGACATGCCATTTATCGATATCCAGTGATGGCACCGGCTTGTCCTCGACATCGTCTGGCGCCGCACCCAGTCGCTGCAGCGCATCCGACGCAAATTGCCAGCTCGGACGAAGCTGCAAGGCGTGGCGCAAATCCGTAATGGCCGTATCGGCCTGGCCATTGGCTTCTTCGATTTCGCCACGCGCCCAGAGCGCTTCAGGCGAATTGGGATCGAGTTTGATTGCCGTCTCGACGTCCTTGGCGCCGATATCCGGCTGACCGTTCTGCTTATAGATGTATGCCCGGAACGCGAACGCCACCGGCGAGCGCGGATCGAGTTCGATCGCGCGATTGAGGTCAGAATTCGCGTCGTCAAAGGCTTCCGCCACACCGTTGGCAAGCCCGCGCCCTTCGTATCCCGCGCTCGATTTCGGATCGAGTTCGATGGCGCGCGAAAAATCCTTGATGGCCGACGCCGCATTGCCGCTAATCAGATAAGCGTATCCTCGCACCACATAAAGCTCGCCATTATTAGGATCAAAGGCGATGGCGCGAGACAGATCTTCGATCGCATCGTCACGTTGCCCAACGGCCATGCGCGCCTCTGCTCGATTGCGATAGGCCGCCGCAAAACGCGCATCGGCGCTGACGGCGCGCGAGAAATCGCGAATGGCAGCGTGTGGCTTGCCGACAGAGAGATAGGCAAGTCCGCGTCCCGATAGCGGCGGCGCGCTCGCGGGCATCAACTCGATCGCCTTGTTGAAATCCGCCAGCGCTGCAGCCGACTGGCCGAGCTTCATCCTCGCATTGCCGCGGTTCGAATAGGCGGCGGCAAAGCTCGGCGCCAGAAGCAGAGCACGATCGAAATCCTTCATCGCCTCTTTCAACTGGCCGAGCGCCAGAAGAAGATTGCCTCTATTGTTGTATGCGACCGGATACTCGGGGAAAAGCTCGACGGCGCGATTGTAGTCCTCAAGCGCAGCCTTGGTCTCGCCAAGACGCACGTTGGCGACAGCGCGATCATTGAGAATCGTCGCGCGCCGGTCGTTGGGCAGCCCTGTATCCTTGAGCGCTGCCGTATAAGTTGCAACAGCCTTCTCCGCGTCGCCCCGAATGAGCAACGTCGCGCCTTCCTCGACCGGCGAAGGCGCGGTGATGGCATCAGCCGCGAGCGCAGGTGCCCCCGCCAGAGGCGAAGCCATGAGCAGCCACACCGGAAATGCCCGAAAGCTTTTCATGCGCCGAGCCAAACCCTCTTTGGTTCGTCAGATTCGCGATTCATAATTGCACAGGCGATATCGTGCCATTGTGGCCCGCCGACGGGCAATCGCCAAATGAGATCGCGGCAGACCGCGCAGTTGACGTATAGGTAAAGGCTGCTTAGGTCTCAATGCCTACATTTCGGAAACCGGCGCATGAACCTTTGGTTCAGACTGATATGGGTCTTAATGACGGCACGCCGCCGAGGGCCTCTCTCGCTGCCCAGCGAAACATCCAAGTTGTGGTTTCGCGTCTGGCCGCACGATCTCGATATTTCGATCCATATGAACAACGGTCGCTATCTTACGCTGATGGATCTCGGTCGCCTTGATGTGCTCGTCCGGTCCGGCCTTTGGCGGCTGGTTTTGCGCCATCGTTGGACCCCGATCGCCAGCGCAATCACCATCCGCTTTCAACGCGAGCTGCGGCCTTTTCAAAAATTCCGCCTCGAAACGCGGCTTCTCTGCTGGGACGCGGCGCTTGTCGTCATGGAGCAGGTCTTCGTTATCCATGGCGGCCCGCGCGACGGACAGCCCGCAACGCGCGCCCTATTCAAAGGCGGCCTTTACGACCGCAAAGAAAAGAAGTTCGTCGAGATCTCCCGGCTGATGTCCCTCCTCGGCGTCTCGGAGGTCAGCCCACCCGCTACGCCGGAAGTCGAAGCATTCCTACATGCCGACGATCAGCTCAAGCAGGCCGGACGAACCGCCATGAGTTCCAGCGCCTGACGCAACCGATCCGGTCAGACGCGCTCCGTAAACAATCGCTGCAGCACCTTAGGCAGAACGTCAGGCAAGTCCTCGGCGATCAAGCCCATGCCAAACGCGTTGGCTGCCTCTCCGTGCAACCAGACGGCAGCACAGGCGGCTTCGAAAGGCGGCATGTGCTGGGCCAAAAGCCCCGTCACGAGGCCGCCGAGAACGTCACCAGACCCGGCCGTGGCAAGCCAAGGCGGCGCATTGGAATTGACGGCGGCGCGACCGTCCGGCGCGGCGATGACGGTATCGGCGCCTTTCAGAACGACAATCGCGCCTGAGAGCTTCGCCGCCTCGCGGGCGCGATCGATCTTCGAACCCGGAAGCTCTCCGAACAAACGCTTGAATTCACCCTCATGCGGCGTCATCGCGACAGGTGCCGGCCGTTTCTTGATGGCGGCAAATAGCGTCTCGCGACCATGCGGATTATCGCCGTTCCGTGCCAGAAATCCCATGCTGGCTTCGCTGCGCGGCTTTTCTCCTGTATCCGAGAATGAGGTCAGCGCGTCCGCATCGAGCACGACTGAAGCCGATGATCGAAGCACGGCCAATACGTCATCTGCCGTCTCTGGCCCAACAGACGCGCCTGGACCGATCAACACTGCGTTGCGACGGGTATCGCGAAGAAATTCCGACAATGCCGTGGCGCCTGAAACCGATCGCACCATGATCGAGGTGATCTGCGTCGCGATGATTGCCGTTGCAGCAGCGTTGCCGACGAGCGTGACGAGCCCAGCGCCGACCCGCAACGCCGCGCGCGCACCAAGACGCGCTGCCCCCGTTTGCAATGCCGGTCCCGAGACGACGACCGCATGTCCACGGTCGTACTTATGGCCGCCATCCTTCGGCCAGTTGAAATGATCGACCCAAAGCGGCAGGCCGTTCTCGTGCAGCTTCGGCTTCAACGTCTCGAGCACGCGCTCCGGAATGCCGATATCCGCAACGATAACCTCACCGCAGAGCTGCCGCCCTGGCATCAGCACATGCCCCGGCTTCTTGCGGAAGAATGTCACCGTCCGGCGCGCTTGAACAGCAGCGCCGCGCACCTCGCCGCTCGTCCCATCGAGCCCGCTCGGCACGTCGACGGAAAGGACAGGCAGACCGCTGGCGTTGACGGCGCGAACAAGTTCCGCCGCCTCCCCTTCAAGAGGCCTCGACAGGCCCGCACCAAAAAGGGCGTCGATGACCAGATGCATGCTTTGCAGGGCATCCGGGGTTGCCGGGCGAACGACGAGCGGCCAACGCCGAGCCATCTCGGCCGCGTCACCTTTGAGCGCATCTCTGTCCCCGAGCAGAAAAAGCCGGACGTCCCAACCCTTGTCACGTAGGTGCCGGGCCGCAACGAACCCGTCACCGCCATTGTTTCCCGGGCCACAAAGCACCGCCACGCGCCGGTCCGGACCCCAGACCATGCCAAGCGCCGCCTCGGCCACCGCCTGCCCTGCACGCTCCATGAGGCTAATCGTGGCGACACCGCCCTCGGCCGCCAGACGGTCGGCTTGTCCCGCCTCCGACGTCGTCAGCAATTCATTCATATCCGCTACCTGAACCCCTGCTGTTGCTCCGCCTCCGGCGACTGCCTGGAAATTCAGCGCCTAAAAGCCACTCACCGTCGTTGAGAAAAATCAGCATAAAAAATGTGCAACCAGCATGCATTTAAGGCTTACTAAACAGCGGCTGACCATCTAAGAAGCCATCACGACACGCTAAGCCAATGACATATGTAATGTTTCTCGAGAACGTCGCAGGTGGCACGGCCTCTGCTAGCCTTCGGGCCGCTGGGCAGGCGTGGGGTACGACCGACATGCTGTCCAAGATCTAAGGGGCGAAAATGAAAAAGATTGAAGCGATTATAAAGCCCTTCAAGCTCGATGAAGTAAAAGAAGCGCTACAAGAAATCGGCTTGCAAGGCATCACAGTTATCGAGGCGAAGGGCTTCGGACGGCAGAAGGGTCACACCGAGCTGTATCGAGGGGCGGAATACGTGGTCGACTTCCTGCCGAAAGTGAAGATCGAAGTCGTCTTGAGCGACGACATGCTGGAAAAGGCAATCGAGTCCATTCAAAAGGCCGCGAAGACCGGCCGGATCGGTGACGGCAAGATCTTTATCTCGTCCATCGAAGACGCTATTCGCATCCGGACCGGCGAATCCGGTCGCGATGCCATTTGATCGATAAACGAACTATAAAAAAGACTGTCACGCTTGAACCGGCCTCAACCGGCTAAACGATTTGGCACGCGTGAACTTTAACGGAATGCCTAGGCATGGGAGTGTCTATGAAAAATGCAAATGACGTCCTGAAATTCATCAAGGACAAGGAAGCGAAGTTCGTGGATTTCCGATTCACGGACACCAAGGGCAAGATGCAGCACGTCACGGCCGACGTCAGCTGCGTCGATGAAGGCGTCTTCTCTGATGGTTATGCCTTCGACGGGTCTTCGATCGCCGGGTGGAAATCGATCGAAGCCTCCGACATGACGCTGATGCCGGATCCGGCAACGGCTCACGTCGATCCGTTCTTCGCCCAGACGACCGTCGCGATCTTCTGCGACGTTCTCGAACCCTCGACCGGCCAACCCTACGAGCGCGACCCGCGTTCGGTCGCCAAGAAGGCCGAGGCCTACATGATGTCGCTCGGCATCGGCGACAAAGTCTATTTCGGACCGGAAGCCGAATTCTTCATCTTCGACGACGTCCGCTTCACCACTGACATGTATTCGATGGGCTATCAGATCGACTCCAGCGAGCTGCCCTCGAACACCGGTACGATTGTTGAATCCGGCAACCTCGGCCACCGTCCGCGCGTGAAGGGCGGCTATTTCCCGGTCCCGCCGATCGACAGCGCTCAAGACATCCGCTCCGAGATGCTCTCAGTCCTTTCGGAAATGGGCGTCACCGTCGAAAAGCACCACCACGAAGTCGCTGCGGCCCAGCATGAGCTCGGCGTGAAGTTCGGCCCGATGATCACGATGGCCGATCACATGCAGATCTATAAGTACGTCGTGCACAACGTGGCACAGGCCTACGGCAAAACGGCGACGTTCATGCCGAAGCCGGTCTTCGGCGACAACGGCTCGGGCATGCACGTTCACCAGTCGATCTGGAAGGGCGGCCAGCCGATGTTCGCCGGCGACAAGTACGCCGACCTCTCGCAGATGTGCCTCAACTACATCGGCGGTATCCTGAAGCACGCGAAGGCGATCAACGCTTTCACCAATCCGCTGACCAACTCATACAAGCGCTTGGTGCCGGGCTTCGAGGCGCCTGTGTTGCTGGCCTATTCGGCGCGCAACCGCTCGGCTTCGTGCCGCATTCCGCACGTTTCAAGCCCCAAGGCCAAGCGCATCGAAATCCGCTTCCCGGATCCGGGCGCCAACCCCTACTTCGCATTCACGGCGATGTTGATGGCTGGCCTCGACGGCATCCAGAACAAGATCGATCCGGGTCCCGCCATGGACAAGAACCTCTACGATCTGCCGCCGGCTGAGCTGGCGAAGATCCCGACAGTATCGGCTTCGCTCCGCGAAGCGCTCGACAGCCTCGACAAGGACCGCGACTTCCTGAAAGCGGGCGGGGTCATGAACGACGACATGATCGACGCCTACATCGCGCTGCGCATGGAAGAGAACATGCGTTACGAGATGACGCCGCATCCGGTCGAGTTCGACATGTACTACTCGGTCTGAGGATCGAGCCACATTTCAATGCTTCGAGAGGCGGTCTGTCGGGCCGCCTCTTTGCATTTTGAACTCAATAGAAAACCAGAACGCCAGCGCAGATCGCGATGAGCGCATAGTAGAAGAACTTCTGCTCGCGGATCAAAAACCATGTCACGATCCGGCGCGGGATATCCGACCAGTTGAAGCGGCCGATGGCGCCGAGCGTCAAGCCTAGACCCAGCCCCACGGCCAAAGACCCAAATTGCAGACCTTCGGTCAGCGAACGCACGCTGTCGGGAACATGGGCCGACAGCCAAGGAGTCAACGCGAAAAAGGCCGCCGCAGCCATCACGCCGAAGGCAAGCACGGAAAAGAACGACAGGACGGATCGCACGAACATGGGCAATCTCGCTAAAAACGCATGATTGTGAAGCTTGAGCGAGACTAGCGTCAGTACGCAAACAAACAATTAACCATGATCGGGACGCCAGCAGACGGCTATCGCCGCTGGTTGCGCCGGTCCTTGCACTCCACCCTTATCATCAAGGCGCCCGCGATCGCCATGACCGCGATGACGATCACGACGAATCCCTGGATGGGATGGTCGGTCATGGCGATGCCCGCAAAGATCGGTCCAACGAGAGAACCGCACTGGTACATGACGATGTAAGCAGCGTTTACGGCCGCAAGGTCGCCCTCGCCGTCTCGCTCGCCAATAGTCGCCAGTCCAAGCGCATAAAAGCCAAGGATGACACCTCCGATCAGAAAAGCCGTCACGACGGCTGCAATCGTGTTTTGCAGGGCCAGCGGCAACGCTAACGCCAGCAGAATGAAGATGCCTACGGAAGAAATCGTCAGCGCAAAGCGAGACGTCTTGTCTGACAGCCAGCCGAGCGGAAACTGCAACGCCACACCGCCGACAGTCGTAACCGTGACCAGCGCAAGGGCCGCATCTTGGCTCCAGCCCGCCGCCAAGGCCACGTTCGGAATGAGCGACAGGATGGTCACCTCCGAAAAACCACCGATGAATCCGGAGATCATGACACCCGGAGCCGACCAGAATGCCGTGACGATATTATGCGCGTCGTCATGAATGAAATCCGGGGCGAGCTTTCGCCCGAAGACGATCGGCAATCCCGATAAAATCGTGAGCGCGGCTCCGGCGATGAAAGGTCCCGGACCGACGAGACCAAGCACCTGCAGAAAGATCGGACCGATCGCGTAACCGGAAAAGAAGCCGATGGCGTAGACCGCGATCACGCGCCCTCGCGTCTCCTCCTTCGAAACAGAATTGATCCATGTTTCGCCCGCGAGCCACGGAACGGCAAAGCCCGCACTCATGATGAGCCGGGTGGCTATCCAAGCCCACGGCGATTGAAACAGACCCAGCGCTAGGAAGCCAAGCGCGCCGATGATGCAGCCGCTCGCGATCGCATTCACTGGCCCGATCTTGGTGATAAGCCGCGGCGCGATCGGCAGCACCAACAGGATCGCCAAACCGGGCACCGCACCAGCCAAGCCGATCAGCCAGTTCGGCTGGCCCCAAAGTTCGAACGTCAGCGCCGTTAGCGGAAAACCGACGCCAAACGAGATCCCCACGCCAAATGACGTAGAGATGATCGCAGCAAGGCTTAATATCCTTTCGCGCGAACTAAACTCGCGTTCCGTGACGGCCGACATGCCCATCCCCACATTTCAACAGTGTTGGAATAGCGCTTGACTTGATCACCTGCAAGGGACAATTTCAACACTGATGAAAACACCTCACACACGAGGGCAAAGGGGGCTGATCGCAGCCGATCTGGTCCAGGCTGCGCTTTTGGAAATCGAGCGAACCGGGCTTGAGGGCTTCAGCCTGCGCTGTGCCGCGCGCGCCGTCGGCTGTGACGTCGCGACTTTGAGCTACCATTTTGGCTCCAAGGAAGGTCTCGAACGCGCCGTCGCCGACCGTCTTCAAGGCAGTGTCGAGGCACCGGAACGAGAACTCCCCTGGCAAATTCGCTTCATCGAAACGGCAAAGGCCTATCGCAATCTCGCGAGACAATTTCCGAACGCCTTCCCCCTGCTTTTGAGATTTTGGACCAGTGGGCCGATCGATCTGCAATTGGCCGAGGAATGCTATCAGACCCTCCTCGATGCCGGCGTCCCTGAAGCAGAAATTCCGGCCCTAAGCTTCGCCACCTACGCCGCAATTCTCGGCATTTGCGCCGGCGAAATCGGAGGCCTTTTGCAAAAGCCTAGCGCCGAGGCATTGCGCGAAGTCGAAGAGCAAAGTGGTTTGCCGTTGACGAAAAAACTGCTGCCCATATTCGCGCGTTTGAAAGACGACGATGTCTTCGATGCCGCAATATCCAATTTAATATTTGGCATCGAAGCGCAGGTCGCAAAACAACGGACACCGTCATCCACAGTCCCCCAGGATTAAGGGCGGCGCTCGCCGCTACGCGTTCACACGCGCGAGGACATCAGCGATTGCACCTGCAAAAATATCGAGATCTTCGTCTCGCCCGCACGAAACGCGGATGAACGGATCGAGCCCCTTCGCGACGGGTTTACGAACGAAGACGTCCCGCTCCAGAAGTCCGTTCAAGACGCGCGTCGCAAAGGCGCCATCGCCGCCACAGTCGATGGCGACGAAACTCGCCGCCGACGCCAGAGGTCTCAAGCCATTTTCGATAGCGATCGCGGCGATCCTCTCGCGGGCCGTAGCAATCTGCGAGACTGCTGTCCTGAGATAGTCCTGATCGAGCAGTGCGGCTCGCGCGCCAAGCTGGCCAACGCGATTGATACCGTAGTGATTGCGCACTTTGTCGAACGCTTCGATAGTGCTGCGCTCACCGAGGGCATACCCGATCCGCGCACCTGCAAGCCCGTACGCCTTCGAAAACGTCCGATACCGCACGACCTGCGGATTGGAGACATCGATGGCCGGTGCGGTTCCGATCGGCGCGGTATCGCAATAAGCTTCATCAAGAACGAGCAACGTCCGTGGCGGCAACTCTGTGATAAACGCGTCGATCTGATCCGCCGTCCACCATGTCCCCATCGGACTGTTCGGGTTGGACACATAGATTAACGGCGCTGAGATCGCCGCCGCCGTCTCGATCAGGCGTGGAACATCTTCGCGAAAATCGCGCATGGGAAGAGCGTGCACATTGCTGCCATGTGCTTTGACGTGAAAGTTGAACGTCGGATACGCACCATCAGTCGTAACGACATTGCTGCCGGGCGTCAGTAACAGCGAACATGTCAGGCCAAGCAGCCCGTCTATGCCCTCGCCGACCACGACACACTCGATCGGGACGCTGTGATACGCCGCAATGGCGGCACGCAATTCGTAGTTCTCGGGATCGGCGTACATCCAGTTGCCTGCCGCCGCCTCGCGCATGACGGCAATGGCCTTTGGCGACGGCCCGAAAATGCTCTCATTCGCGCCAAGGCGCGCCTTGAACGGCCGCCCTCGAGCCCGTTCCATCGCTTCCGGCCCGACGAATGGCACGAGCTTCGGCAAGGCTTCGATTGTCGGCGTAAACGGAGGACGGGACATGGATCACTCGAATAAGTTCCGCGTTCAAATCAATCCGAGATCGGCAAGCTTTTTGCGCATCTCGGCAGGCATCGCCGCAATCTGATCCTTCTTGCCTTTGCGAAGATCAGGCGGAGCATCGGCAGCATCAAGATAACGCCAACCTTGAAACGCGCGCCGCGGCGTTGGTCGCACCGGAACGAGCGTCCGGTCCAGCATCAAGGTACAGCATGCCGATCCGTCCTCCTTCGTTCCTTCTTCGAAACCGACGAGCTTCTGGCGAACCATGATGATGCCGCGGATAACCCAATAGATCGAGCCACCGTCGAGCAGCTCGGCCTGCCTCTTCGGCGTCTGGAATGTCCGGTGATAGGCACAATCGACGCCGTCCTGGCTCTTGCGCCGCCGGTGCTCGGTCTGCCAGGCCGCAAGATCTTCGATCGTCGAAACGCCGACACACAGCTTGACGAGGTTCAATGTCATGGCGAGCCTTTTGCCTTAGCCGAACGGCGAGAGCAACTGAGCCGTCCACATGGCTCAGGGCTTAGGAACGCATTCACCTGCATACTGTGCAAACACAGGCTGCCCAAATAGCCCGAAATGCCGTGAATGTATGGCCGGATATTTGCCGGTCGCCGGATCCAGATCGTAGATCGTCGTGAGGTTCAGAAACCCCTCGTTGACGACTTCGATGAAATGGTTGGCGTTGATCGCGCGCACGACTTTCAGGTCTTTGGCGGGCTTACCGCCAAGAATGAGCGACGCCGTCTGATGTTCGAGGTCGATACGCGCGACTTCGAAAGCGAGATCGGCGGGCGGAACGGCTTTGTATTTTCCGGCTTCATACGTCCACGCATAACCTTGGTTGAAATCGCAGGCGAAATGCGTCGGAAAATCCTCCTGGGCCAGAGCCGCTTGCCCACCAACAACGGCGGCGATGAGCACAACCGATTTTCGAATATCCAGCATTGCAACGCCCCGCCTCGCAACGGAGGCACCCGCGCCCCCAACACCGACCCGCGAAGCAACACGACGCCATGGCCGCCGTCAATGCCGCCCGTTCGTCCGGGGTACCGGGAGTTTGCCTTGAGGCTGCCCAGGAAATGATATGGTTCTCACATTGAACCCCTGCGAGGCACGATGCGATCTTTTGTTCTCCCCCTCCTTATTGGTCTGGCCGTCGCTGCGCCGTCCTCTGCCGACGCCAAGACGAAGAAGCCGGACACGCCCGAGGATAAGCTGAACTGCAAGCAGCTAACCGGCCGCATACAGATAAAAATCATGGAAATGCGCGGCTTCAGCGACCGCAAACAAGCGTCGGCGCTGGCACGCGGCATTCAATCGGGCTTTTCGGCGACACTCGGCAACCTCTCGCACGGTGTCGATCCCAACGGCGAATATCAGGCCGAGCTCAACATGCTCCACCAGTACAATCAGCGCCTGGTGACACTGGGGTGCAAGAGCTACGACCTCGAGGCCGAGCTTAACAAACGCGACATCGACGATGTCCCGGCCCCAACGATACTGCCGCCGAAAAAAGCCAAGGCAAAGAACTGATCGACCGAGCTGACCGCCTCGCCATTTGGCGATAATCTCCCCGAATGATCGACGAGACGCCCAACTCCCTCCCCTCGACGCCAGCGACACGGTTCCCTTGGCCGCCGGTACTGTTCGCACTCGCCATTGCGGCGGCTTGGCTGCTGACGGTATTCGCCCCCGTTCCCTGGCCGGGCCTTGACGATAGGGCGGGCCATTGGGTAGGCGTCGCATTCGGCGTCTTCGGCCTGCTCTTGATCGTGTCGGGCTTCGCGACGCTTGCCTGGCACCGGACGACCTACCTGCCGCACAAAGCGTCGACCAAGCTCGTCACGTCAGGACCGTTCATCCGCTTCCGAAACCCGATTTACCTTGGCGAAGTCATGCTTCTTCTCTATGGAGCGGAAACCACCAAGTCGGTCTGGTTCGTCGCGGCAGCATTGCTTTTTGGCCTTCTTGTCACAATTCTGCAGATCATTCCCGAGGAGCGGCACCTGGAAGCGGTCTTCGGCGATGAATATCTGGCTTACAAGGCTCGCTCACGCCGCTGGATCTGATATCAGATCGCCATGAGTTCCGCTTACGCCGAAAAAGAACGCGAATTCGTCGCCAATCTCGCCGAAGACACGGGCCGCGATCTCGCGGGCTGGATGACCGCAATCGCCCAGAGCGGACACACCGAGCGCAACGACATCATCGACTGGCTGCGCCTGCAAGGCTTCCAGTTCGCGTGGGCGTCCTGGCTTGAACGCATCCATCATAACGGCGGCCGCCTCATTTACGCTGGCGATCTTCACGCCGTGCAGACCGACGAGCCGCCCCCGCGGGCGCCGAAGCTCCGTCCGCCTATTCAACCGCCGGCCAAGACGTCCGCAACCGACATTCAGTCTCTGCTGCGTGAAGCCAAAGGGCTGCGACCGCTGGCTGAGCACATTCTCCGCGAAGTCGGGCGCGCCGTACCGGCGACCGTGTTTGCAACCTCCGGGCAGCTGGTTACGATGTCCGCGCCGCAGCCCTACGCTGCGCTCCACCCTTCACCGAGAAAGTTACGGCTTTACGCTAATTTCGGAACGGCCGGCGGCAATCGCAGCAAGCCGGCGGAGGCGATAAACAAAAGCGCGCCGCCGTTCGCCGAGATGCTCGTCCTCGATGACGCCCGCAGCATCGACGAAGACTTTTACCGCCTGATCCGCGCCGCAGCTGCCCGCTAACCCGGCGATAACCTCCTGCCGGCATAGATTGCATCAACCACATCAGCCCAGCACCATTGATTTGCCGGATTTTTCATCGCCATTGTCGCGCCGGAGGCGCTATGTCGGTTGAGCGGAGGCCCAGTTTCGTTGTGAAATCGGCCGGGTATCTTGCACTCGTTGTTCTGCTGGGATTTTCCAGCGGCGCCCACGCGCAAGCGGCCAAACGCGACGCGATCGCCGACTGGCTGAAATCCGTCGAAGGCAAGACCGCCGCCGAGGGTGCCACGAACGCTCTCGATCCAACAAAAAAGCCATCGAAGCCTAGCGCCGCCGAAGAAGCTGCCAAGGCCGCAGCCTCCGATCCGCGCGATGGCGATCCGCAATACGAGCAGGCCAAATCGCTGATGGCCGCCATCGACAACGTCTTGCGCGACGCAGCCGACACGCGCGCAGGCGCCGAAAAGCTGCCGAGCCGCGACGACTACATTATTCCGCCGTTCTGGAAGGAAACCCGCGAGGACCGCAACACCAAGGTCCGCGGCCTGCTCGATGCCGCCCTCGGCATCGTAACGAACGCGCCGGTCGTTGAAATGCAGAAGCGGGTCGAACTTCTCCGCCACAACATTCGCGAGCTTGAAGACGCGAACGTAAAGCTCAAGGAAAAGCAGCTCCTCGCGCCGAAAGACGCGGACTTCCCCGGCATCCTGACCGATACCGTCTCGTCGCTCCAGGATCAGATCACCGAGAACAACAAGCGCATCGAGGCGAACCGCACCGAAATCAAAAGCGTGAAGGCCGAAATCGCAGCCGCGTTGAAATCAGCAGGCGTGGAGCTGTCGCAAGAACAGGTCGATCTGCTTCTCGATAGCGTGCTCTCCGGCGATCTCGTCCGGCTCGTCGCCGTGTTCAATGCCGCCAAGCTGATTGACGGCCAGCTTGCCAAGCTCATTGGCACCACGGGCGATAACATGGAAGCTGCGCGCCGCTACTTTGCGATGCATGCGGCGCTGTTTGCGATGCTGGTACAGGCCCAGGATGCGACCATCGCCAAGATCGATACGCAATATCTGCCGAAACTCGACACCATCATCGCCGACATCGCCGCCGCCCGTAAGCGCACGTCCGAACTGCTCAAGGCCGACAATCGGCCCGATCAGACACGCGCGCTGCAATCGAATCGCGACAGCCAGCAAGTCGCCGATGAAGCAGCAAAGGCGTATCGCCGCTATCTCCAGCAGCAACGCGAACAGATCGCCGGTGCCCGTCTCAAAGCGACTCACGATCTGAAGATTGCAGACAACACTTACGAGACTGTCGAAGCCAGCGTCCAGCTTCGCAATTTGATTCGCGAAAGCTCGACATCCTTCGAAGCGATCCAGAAACTCGAAGCACCGAGCTTTGAGCAGATCTTCAAAAGCGATGAGTTGCGTAGAGAATTCGAAGATCTCACCAGGAAACTTGATGTTCCTGCCGGCTGATCGCGTGTGTGACATCTGTGCAAGGCTTCTGTTTCCTTGCCGCATCGACTATGTTTCTGCTCGGACTATTAACGTAGTCCCATGAGCAGGTTTTCGATGGTATTTTCGGGACGTATCAGAGAGAGCGCGGCTGCGACCAAAACTTTCGGTTCGCTGCGCATTGACCGCCGCGTGCTATCGACGCCGACGCGCACGATCGCCATCGCCAATATCGCGACGGTCAGCACGGGCACGCATGTCGCGCACCGGCCGACCGCAATCTATTGGCTGTTGACGCTTCTATTTGTGCTGATGGCGTTGGGTTCCATGCGGCCGGACTTCACATGGGGGCCGCTGGCTCCTAATGGCGGCACGGTCTTGCTCGGCTTTCTGGCCGTCGTCTTTGCCGCGCTTGCGCTGCGCCCCGACGACAAGACGCATTACCTGCTGATCTCTTCGACGGATGGCGTGTTGTCTCGTTTCTCCGCTCCGGACCGAACGATTCTCGAAGAGGTCCGCACGATTCTCACCGACAAGATCAATCGCGGCGACGAGTCGATGACGTTCAACGTCAACTTCGATCGTGGGCACATCGAGAATCTCGGCGGCGCGATGCAGCCAGCAGCTCTCCCCGCGCCTGATCATACCTCGCAACATGCCGGCCCATCAGGTCGCCCCGCCAATGTCGGCGCGTCCGATCGCAGTCCTCAGACGGCAGGTGGTAGGCCGCGTCAAAACCCGGCCGAAAACACCGTGCCGCCATCACGCCAGCATCCGCAGCAACGCATGCAGCCGACGTTGTCGGGTGCGATGAATGGCGCCGCTTCACCCAGTCCGGCACCGACCGAAAGCTTTGTCGATTATAGCGGCGTGCTACCGGCCATCGTCGAAATGCATCGCTTCTATGCGCGCCAATCCGGCACGCAGCATTTGGAGCAACGCTTGTCGGAACTCGAACTTCTGATGCGTGCCGGAACGCCCACGATCTCGCAAAAGACCCGCTTGCGCGAGCTCTCCGGCGAAATGTCCCAGATCCTCGGAGCCTATCCGCAGGCGGTCGAGCTTTTCGATCACATCAACAGTCTGGTCTAGACACGCAGATTCCTGTCCGCTTGGAGAGCGGCGCGCGAGCGAACACGCGCCGATCGACAGCTCATCGCCGATACTGCACGAACTCCGTGAGCGTTCCGATGCGATCATAGAGTTTGCGCGCCGTCGCATTGTGATCTTGCGTCGCCCAATAGGTCCGCCCAGCACCGCGACGATCCGCTTCCGCGTAGACGGCTTCAATAAGCGCCCGCCCGACGCCCAGCCCACGCGCCTTAGGTGCGACGAATAGGTCTTCAAGATAACAATACCAGCTCGATGCCCAAGTCGAACGGTGGAAGACCAGCGTCGCGATTCCGAGCATGTTTCCGCTATCGTCGACGGCAGCCAGCGCCATCATGTTGTCTTCCTGATTAAGAAGACGGCGCCACGTAAGTGCGATGATCTCGTCCGGCACGCTGGCTTTGTAGAAAACGATATAGTCCCGAAAGAGCTTGAGCCACGCATCTTCGTCGCTCGCAACCACCGGCCTGACACTGACCATCGATCGTTCCACCTCCTGATCTTGAGAGGGCTGCTCTATGACGCAAATCACGGAGGTTGTCAGCGGGCTTCCAGCGCATCGCCACTCAGCCCAAAATCGCGCCCGCAAGGTCAGATCGTCAGCATTCGTTCATATTTGGCTTTACAAAAACGTAAGAAATACAGCCAAAAGCGGCACTTCAGTAACAGCGCGCCGAGGATCGGCGGAGGATAATCGCCGTTGCTTGATCATTCATATTCGCCCTCATAATAGTCCGCTTCGGCTCCCTGAACGAAGCGAGAGAGATGCGGTACGTTTCCGTCTATATCCTGGCTGTTGCGTCGCTGTTGGCATTTGCCACGCACGATCAGCTGTCGGCCGAAATCGAGCCCGGCGCCGCCGTCAAGGCTGACGCATGTGCGGGAGACACCTCCAAGCTTGGCGTGTCGCGTATCGTTGAAATCGACACCGCGGGTGGCGGTGACATCGGCGGCGATAAATCCGGCGCCAAGCAATTTCTCAACGATGGCGAAGTCGTCCTGACATTCGATGACGGCCCGCTAAAGTCTGTCACCGGACCAATTCTCAAGGCGCTTGCCGATCAATGCACGAAGGCGACATTCTTCATGGTCGGTCAGATGGCGCTTGCCAACCCTGATATGGTGAAGGAAGTCGCGGCGGGCGGCAACACCGTCGGCACGCACACGTGGTCTCACAAGAATATCCGCGCCATCTCGTTTGAAAAGGCGAAGCAGGAGATCGAAGCTGCGGTCTCGACCGTCTCGAAAGCCAACGGCACCCCGGCCGCGCCGCTTTTTCGCTTTCCCTATCTCAACGCCACCAAACAGACGGAAGCCTATCTGAAATCGCGCAACATCGGCGCGGTTTGGATCGACGTCGACTCCAAAGACTATCGGACACGCAGCCCAAAGGTCGTCGAGCAGAATATTCTTTCGCAGCTCGCCAAGCAGAAGAAGGGCATCATCCTGATGCACGACATTCATCCCTGGACGGCGGCACAGCTTCCTGACCTGCTGAAAGAACTGCACGACCGCGGGTATAAGGTCGTCCACCTCGTGCCGAAGAGCCAGGTCGACACAATCGCCTCCTATGACGCCGCGGCCGAGAAGGCGCTGGCCGCCAAAGCCGCAGCAAAAGCGGCCAACCCCATGGTCGCCCGCTCAATCGTGTGGCCGATGGCAGCCGCACCGGGAACGGGAAATGCGAACGCTTCGGCAGCAGCGCCGCGCCGCAAATCGCCCTCCCGCTATAAAAGGGTCGCGACCAAACCGACGCTCATCGATGGTGTGGTGGAGGATAGCCGACCCGTTAAAATCCCGGCGTCGAAATATAGAAAAGGCGCCAAACCCAAGGATGAGGACGTCACCTCGCCCTGGAGCATCTTCAATTAGGAAGTTTACCGACTCCTCGCGGGACTTCAGTCACTACGCGTAAACAAATACGCCGCCCGAAGATATCCGGACGGCGCATCATGGATTTCTATCAATAACCAGGATGCCAGCAATGCAGCCGACCTCCGGCCGGTCAGGCTGCCGGAGGCTGCGCTGCAGCCATCGCTGGGGCATGCGTCGCGATCGCGTCGCGCAAGGCCTGTTCCTTCGTATGGTCCAGAGACGTCTTGAGTACGACGCCGCCGGTGCCCTTGATCGCTTCGAACACCTTGTCTTCCGTCATCTTCTTGATCTCGACGAACAGCGCAGCGCTTCCAGGCTGCAGGCTTGCCGAGAGGTCCTTCATGAAATCATCGTTGATGCCGTAATCGGAAAGCGCGCCGCCAAGCGCGCCAGACGCCGCGCCCACAGCAGCACCAAGCAGCGGCATCAGGAAAATCATGCCGACCAGCGTGCCCCAGAAACCGCCCGAAAGCGCACCGGCCGCGGTCGTGTTGATGAGCTGATTGAGCTTCACTTTGCCGTCGTCGTGCTTGACCGCAATCACGGCATCCTTGATCTCGATCAGATACTCTTTTTGAAGATCGAACAGCTTCGTGCGCATTTCCTCGGCCTTTGCCTCGGACGGATAGACGATGACGACGAGATCAGACATGGGGGCTCACTCCACCTGTTAGGTTCCTGGCAGCCCTTTCATCGGGCATCGCAGCATATTTGCCAACGAAATAGATCAAATTGACGAATGCTCGAGCGCGAGAAATCTCGAAGCGGTAAATGCCCGGTTAGAACCACCGCTTCGACCGCAAACGGTTTAGTGCGACGCCCGCTTGGATGTGCGAGCCTTGCGCGGCTCATCCACCATCAGCCGGCGAATTTTAGCGGCGTCGCCTTGCAGCGTGATCCGCAGATAGGTCGGCAATCCACCATGTCCATCCGCACCGTCCGCGATCGAGCTGACGAAATCCCCGATCGTCAACGGCCTGTCGAAATGGCGCGTAACGATGTCGTGATCCGGATAAACCGCCGCGGCTTCGTCGACGTCAGCCAGAACGATCGGATCGTGCTCGGCTGCTTCGTTGTACGAATAAACTCGATTTGCCATTGCCGTCTCTCCTGAGCGTCCGCCGCTGCGGACGACGCCTGTATGGGTTGAAACTAGCGGCTCTGGAGGGTCGCTTTCTTTCTCAAACGATCTGAAATTGTCCGATTGCACGATATACAGCGCATTTTGCCGGAACAATTGCGCCGAATGGAATAGGGCTTTTACTTTCTGATTTTTAAGCCATTGGACGGATTCCGGAAAGCTTGGCTTTGGCACATTCGCGTCAACCCCAGCCCGGGGCCAGTGCCGATCCCCCGCACTGCACCTCGTAAAATCAGGAAGACTACGAATGGATGAGACCAACATGAACGCGCCGCAACATTCAGGTGTCGGCCGCGTGATTGCGCGCCACAAGGCGAAATTGGCAGCCTGCGCCGCAATGATTGCCGTTCTCGGCGCCGGCGCTGTTTTCGCGGCAGAGAAACCCGCCCCGAGTTCCTTACTGACGCCGGTCGCCGATGTCAGCACATCAAATGCGCCGCAGCAGGCCGTTCCGAGCTTTGCGAATCTGGTCGAACGCGTGAAACCAGCCGTTGTTTCCGTGTTCGTGAAAGCTGAAGAAGTCGATCAGGTCGCCGACTCCGGCCAGTCTGGACAAGGTCAGAATCCCTTTGAAGGCACGCCTTTCCAGGGCCTTCCGTTCCAGTTCGGACCGCAGTCTCAGGATAGCGGAAAACCGCACCTGATGCAGGCACAGGGTTCAGGCTTCTTTATCTCGGCAGACGGCTACCTGATCACCAACAACCACGTTGTCGATCACGCCAAGAGCGTCGAGATCATGACCACCGACGGCAAGCGCTACAAAGCCAAGGTCGCCGGCACGGATCCTAAGACCGACCTTGCGCTTCTGAAGGTCGATAGCTCCGGAGACTTCCCCTACGTCCGCCTCGCAACCCAATCTCCGCGAATCGGCGACTGGGTCGTCGCGATGGGCAACCCGTTCGGCCTCGGCGGCACGGTCACGGCGGGTATCGTCTCGGCAAACGGACGTGACATCGGCTCCGGCCCTTACGACGATTTCATTCAGATCGACGCCCCGATCAACAAGGGCAACTCAGGCGGCCCGACGTTCAATCAGAACGGCGAAGTCGTCGGCGTGAACACGGCGATCTTTTCGCCGTCCGGCGGTTCGGTCGGCATCGCATTCGACATTCCCGCCGAAACGGTGAAATACGTTGCCGAGCAACTTCGCTCGAGCGGTCACGTTACCCGCGGTTGGATCGGCGTCTCCATTCAGCCTGTCACGGCCGACATCGCCGACAGTCTGGGCCTGAAGGAAGCCAAAGGCGCTCTCGTCGATGAACCGCAGGATGGCGGCCCCGCGGCTCGCGCCGGATTGAAGTCGCAAGACGTGATTGTTTCCGTCAACGATCACGAGATCAAAGACGGCCGCGATCTCGCTCGGACCATCGCTGCGGTATCGCCAGGCTCGGAGATCAAGATCGCCTACATCCGTAACGGCGAAAAGCACAGCGTCGACCTTCACGTCGGCAAATATCCGGATGGCAAGACCGCCCAGAACGACCAAGGCTCCGAGAGCGACTTCAAACTCGGCATGACGCTGGCTCCGGCCGATCAGGTGGACGGCGCCGGTACGCATGGTGCGGTCGTGATGAATGTCGATCCGGAAGGTAAGGCCGCCGAGAAAGGCATCCAGCAGGGCGACGTCATCCTGTCCGTTGGCGGCAAGTCGGTCTCCGGGCCAGCCGATGTCAAGGAAGCCCTGCGTGCGGCTAGGAACGCGAACAAGCGCGCCGTTCTCATGCAGTTGAAGACGGCACAGGGCGATCGCTTCGTCGCCGTTCCGACCACAAGCCAGGGCTAAGAGATCGAAATGCAATCGGCAGCGGATATCTCTATCCGCTGCCGATTGAGTATGAAGCATCATGAGTGACGTACAGTCAGTGACGCGTGGGTTCGCAGTCCCGCCCGAGAGCCTTATCGATGCATTGAATCATAGCGCCGCCGTCAAATGGCTTGCTTAAAAAGCCGATCGCGCCGGCAGCATTTACGCGCTGCCGCGTCCGCTCTTCCGGAAACGCTGTAATAAAGATCATCGGCACATTATGGCCCTGCGCCTGAAGATACGACTGCAACTCCACGCCGGTCATGCCCGGCATGTTGACATCAGTGATGACGCACGAAATTTCCTGCAACCGGGCAGAATTCAAGAATTCTTCCGCTGAAGCGAACGTAGTTGCCCCGAAGCCGAGAGACCGCACAAGGCTCTCGGTTGCCACGCGAACCGCCTCATCGTCATCGATGATGCTGATCAGGGGATTTTGGGACACTTCGGCAGTCCTTTCGAAAGATTAACGCGGATTGAACCGCATTTGCCGACTCAACGTGCCGCTTTTGCGCTCGGTTTTAAATTATACGCTGGTTTGTAACGGATCGGCCTTTCGGACTGCGCCCTCGAAACGAAAAGCGCGCCGGCTGCGTTTAGGCCGGCGCGCTTGGGCGTCAGAACATCTTCCGGGGGGTGGGGACAGCCCCGTGGGGGACAACGGGGCAGAGATGCTTCTGACAAACCCTTTATTTTAAGCGGTTAACGAGGATGGGAGCCCAGGGCGACCCCCAATGCAAACGACATTGCCATGGTCGCGACAAAGAATATTCTCTCTCCGCACAATAGATTCCTAAAACGCACAACCCCGCCTCGACGCTAAAAGCCTTTGCCCAACAAAGGCGCGAGCAAGCTCCAGCATGCAGCGAGCGCGGTTCGCACTAAACTCCCAACCGTAATATCCATACGAAAGTATGAGCCGACTAATCTGACGATGTAGGATCCCAAACGCTCGTAGAATGGAGCGCCACGGCCCGCTTCCGTACCTTCCCATGACGCTAGGCCAGACACGGATCTGCATTGATCCAAATCACACCGGCCACCGAAGCGGTCAGAAAAAGGGAAGGTCTTACGCGATGTCGCTCCAATTGACCTCAGACTTCCACGGCAACACAGCACAGCATCAGCACGTCGATCCGGCCATTTTGGATCGCTTGGCCAAGGCATTGGTGGAAGCCGGCGTCAATCCCGAGAAGCTCGACCGTCACGCCGAAAATGAAAAGCGCCTGGCGATCGTCGCGCGCCTCTTCGAACTTCCGATCTCGCCTAACGCCAAATTAGAGCAGGACCAGCGAGCTCGCAGGGCGCCGTCGGCACTCCCGAAGTGGCGCATGAAGCGGGTGGTTGAGTACGTCGACTCGCACATCTCGGAGCAGATCACGCTGGCCGACCTCGCCTCAGCGGCGGGGATGAGCCGGATGTACTTTGCTAGCCAGTTCCGCGTCGCAACCGGCATGCGGCCGCACGACTACGTGCTGCACAAGCGCATCGAACGTGCCCAGCACCTGTTGTGCACAACATCGGAATCGCTCGTCGAAATCGCCCTCAGCGTCGGCTTCCAGACGCAAGCGCATTTCACGACGATCTTCAAGAAAATCGCTGGCAACACGCCGCTTCGCTGGCGGCGCGAACAGCAGGCCTGAGCGGTGATCCCGCTCAGGTAGTCCTCATTGCGCGGTTCAAAAAGGCCATCGACTTATCCGAGTTAAACCGCGAGATCTTTCTTCGCAGCTAGCCGGGCACATTGGGGCCGATTGGTCCGCCCGCGCGGATTACACATTTCTATTTCTGATTTTGAGTACCGGCACCCTGCTCGGGCACTCGTGTGCTCATATTCCCCGTCGCAGGCAGTTTGCCTTCATCGCCCATCGTGTGAGAGCCCGACGTTCCGCTGCTCGCTCCGGTTCCTGCGCCCATTTCGGGAACGCGGGTCGTTCCGGAGTTGGTCGCCGGAAGTTTTCCTTCATCACCCATTCTGTGTCGCGTAGGATCGTTTGAAGGCTGCTGATCTTCGGAGAATGCAGGAAGAGGGGCGAGAGCGAGGACGAACGCGGAAAAAGCCGCTGCCAAAATAACTTTCATCACATTGAACTCCTTGGTTATAGGCGTTTTTGCCCCCAAAGTGTCCCAGACCCGTTTGCGGACTATAGCAAGAGTTCATGTCGAATGCACAAAATGGACAGGCGATTTTTTCGATAGCGATTTGAACGCGTCGATCGAGGACGAGACTTTCCTTCACGAATTCTGCATCTTTTCCCAGCGACACCAAGCTTTCGGCGACGCAAAATTTGGCGAAATAATCAATTAAATTGTGGCGTTCGATCCGCGAATGCGACGAGAAGCAATCGGCCTCAAGAAGCACCCACCATCCGTTGGCTGAATAAGAGTTCTGTGAGGCAGCCATAGTCGGCCTCCTACTTGTGCGGCGATATCACTTTCAAGAATTTCTCTCCATCCATTCCTGTCGGTGACATGATCGTTGACCGGGAGGCTGCCTTCCGCACAAGCTTCACCGAAAGCTAGCAACTCATTCACGTTAATTGCCGAACGCTTCGGCTTCGGCACGAGAATTGTGGGACGAATTAAAACCGGTTCATCACGAACGACCATGGTGGGGGTGCAATGCCGACCAGCAATGTTTTCGAACGTGATCCGGTGCTCGTAGATCTTGCGCTTCAGGGCGGCGGATCCCACGGCGCATTCACGTGGGGCGTTCTCGATCGCTTGCTGGAAGAGCCCTGGCTCCGGATCGATGGCGTGTCGGGCACATCGGCCGGCGCAATGAACGCCGCCATTCTCGTCTATGGTCATCATAAAGGCGGCGCGCTCGGCGCTCGTGAAGCACTTGCACAGTTTTGGCGGCGCGTGGCCGAGGCAGCACGCTTCAGCCCATTTCAACGAGGACCGCTTGACGTTCTCCTCGGCCGCTGGACGCTCGATTCCTCGCCCATGTACATCGCCATGGATCTGATGTCCCGGCTTGTTTCACCTTACGACGTCAATCCGCACGGCGCCAATCCGCTTCGCGACATCCTTGCCGAGGTCATCGATTTTGATGTGCTGGCAGAGGCCCCGATTCATCTTTTCGTCACCGCAACCAACGTGCGCACAGGACGCGGCAGGGTTTTCAAAAACGCCGCTGTGACCCCCGACGTCCTGCTCGCTTCTGCCTGTCTGCCAACGTTGTTTCAAGCGATTGAAATAGATGGTGAAGCGTATTGGGACGGCGGCTACTCAGGCAACCCGACACTCTCGACGTTGGTGCAAGAGTGTGAATCCGAGGACACGATCCTTGTCCCGATCAACCCGATCGAACGTCCTGGAGTGCCTCGCACGGCCAGCGACATCCTCAACCGCTTGAACGAAATTTCATTCAATTCGGCGGCACTCAAGGAGTTGAAGATGATGGCGCTCCTCCGCAAGGTTGCCGATCCCGGCGACGGTGAGGGCCAGCGATGGGCGCGCATGCGATTGCACGTTGTCCGCAACGACATCATGGCGGAGCTGGGTGCCTCTTCCAAACTCAACGCCGAATGGGCTTTCTTCGAATATCTTCGCGATGAAGGACGCAAAGCGGCGCAAGCCTTCCTTGAAGCCCACGTGCACGATCTCGGTCGTCGCTCGACGCTCAACCTCGACGTCCTGCTCGAAGGAATCTGAAAGATGGGGTTGCTTGGCATTCTGATCGCGCTAGGGCTTCTGATCTACCTCGCCTATCGCGGCTGGAGCATCCTGCTGCTTGCCCCCGCTGCCGCAATCATTGCTGCCGGCCTTTCCGGAGAACCGCTGTTGGCGCATTGGACTCAGACCTTTATGCGCAGCGCAGCACAGTTCGTGATGCAGTTTTTTCCAATTTTCCTTCTCGGTGCCTTGTTCGGAAAATTGATGGAAGATAGCGGCTCAGTATCCGCAATTGCCGACTTCATGACGGAACGATTGGGAGCTAAGCGGGCCGTCCTCGCCGTCGTTCTGGCTGGCGCGCTTGTCACCTACGGCGGCGTCAGCCTGTTCGTCGCTTTCTTCGTGCTCGCGCCGATGGCGCACGCTCTCTTCCGCGCCGCCGCTATTCCGAAGCGGCTGATGCCCGCCGCCATCGCGCTCGGAACGTCTACGTTCACCATGTCGATGTTGCCCGGAACGCCTGCCATCCAGAACGCCATCCCCATGCCGTTCTTCGGCACAACGCCGTTCGCAGCGCCGGGACTTGGAATCCTCGCCTCAGCCATCACGCTCGGCTTCGGCCTGTGGTGGCTGGCTTTGGTCGAAGCCCGCGCGCGCAAGAACGGCGAAGGTTATGATGGTACCGCGGCCGCTGCTATGGTCGCGGCAAAAGACGAAAAGATCCGCGAACGCGCCACGACCTCGGGCACCTTCGATCCCGTCGAGGTCGAGCACGGCGCGCAAAGCGCCGACGCGCCGCCGATTACCATCGCGGTCTTACCGTTGGCCATCGTCGTCGGCGTCAATCTTCTGATGTCGATGCTTGTGCTGCCGCGCCTCGACACCTCCTATCTCGCCGAACCCGCGTGGGGATCGACCTCTCTGTCCGCCGTAGGCGGCATTTGGGCCGTCGTGACGGCGCTCACTGTCGCCATCGCAGTTCTCATCGCCCTGAATCTCAAGCGTTTGCCGAAGCTGCGCGAAACCATGGACGCCGGTGCGAACGCCTCAGCGCTGCCCGTTCTCAGCGTCGCCAGTTTGGTCGGCTTTGGTGCCGTCGTTGCAGCGCTGCCTGCTTTCGCGGTGGTGCGCGACTGGGTGCTCGGAATCGAAGGCGGCCCCCTCGTCTCGCTTGCTGTAGCGACCAACGTCCTGGCGTCGCTAACCGGATCAGCATCGGGCGGCCTCACCATCGCGCTCGATGCCTTAGGGACGACATATCTCAAGATCGCCCATGAGCAGGGCATCAACCCGGATCTCTTGCATCGTGTCGCCGTCATCGGCGCCGGCACACTCGACAGCCTGCCCCACAACGGCGCTGTCGTCACGTTGCTCGCCGTTTGCGGATCGACGCATAAGGAAAGCTATCTGGATATCGTGATGGTAGCGATTGTCGGCGCGCTCATAGCATTGGTGGCCGTGATTGTTCTCGGCACGGCGTTCGGATCTTTCTAGACCGCGGCCTCACGCTCGGGCTCTTTGATGCCGAACCACGCAACGTAGAGCGCCGGCAAAACGATCAATGTGAGCATCGTCGCCACGAACAAACCGCCCATGATCGCAAAAGCCATTGGGCCCCAGAAAACGGTCGGCGCAATCGGTATGAAACCGAGAACCGTGGAAATCGCCGTCAACATAATGGGGCGGAAGCGCGAGACCGTCCCCTGCACGACCGCGTCCCAGGTGTCGCATCCGCCCTCACGTTCCGCTTCGATTTGCTCGATCAGGATGACGGCATTGCGAGCGATCATGCCCATCAACGCCAAGATCCCGAGGATCGCGACGAAGCCGAGCGGCCGCCCCGACATCAGAAGCGCGGCGACGATGCCGATCAGCCCCATCGGGACGATGCACAAAACCAGGATCAGGCGACTGAAACTATGTAGCTGCGCCATCAGGAACAACAACATCAGGAACAGCATCAACGGCACCTTGGCAAAGACTGAGGCTTGCGAGTTCGCGCTCTCCTCTACGGTGCCACCCACATCGATCCGATATCCCCTCGGAAGGGCCTCACTAAGCTTTTTGACGGCCGGAGCCAAAGCCGCAACGGCCGCTTCCGGTGTCACGCCTGACGCCACATCCGCCTGAACTGTGAGCGTCGGCAGACGCTGTCGCCGCCAGATCAAGGGATATTCTTGCTCGAAATCAAAAGTAGCGACCTGTCCAAGCGGTACAGTTCTCCCGTTGGCGACCGGCAACTGCAATGCGCGCAATGTTGATAGCGACACCCGTTGCTCATCGATGGCGCGAGTGACGACGTTGACGAGATATATGTCGTCTCGCAGCTGGGTGATCGGCGTGCCGGTCGTGACCGTATTCAGGACTTCAGCCAAGGTCTGCGAGCTGAGACCCAGAAGCCGGGCTTGATCCTGATCGATCTGGATGCGCACCTTTCTCGCAGGCTCCATCCAATCGAAATTAATGTGCCGCACATTCGGGTCGTCTCCCATGATCTCGCCGAGTTGCAAAGCGGCCGTGCGAACCTTTTCGACGTCGGGGCCGGTCACGCGATATTGAACCGGCCAGCCGACGGGCGGCCCCAGTTCCAGCGGCGAGACGCGAGCTACCACACTCGGCAATTGTTCCGCGAGCTTCTTTTCAAGCGTAGCCTGGAGACGCTCTCTAGCCGGCACATCTTTGGCGATGACGACGGCCTGCGAAAAGAAGTCGTTGGCCAATTGCACGTCGAGCGGCAGATAGAAGCGGACGGCTCCGCGCCCGATATAGAGGCTCCAGCTCGCAACGTCCGGATTACCTTTGAGGATCGCCTCCAGTTTCGTCGCAGCCTGCTCGCTCGCGAAGATCGACGCGTTTTGCGGGAGTGCCAGATCGACGACAAGTTCCGGCCGGTCCGATGCCGGAAAGAACTGACGGGGTACCAGCGGAAGCGCCAGCAGCGAAAGGACAAAGCATACCAGCGTCGCCCCGATCGTCAGCCAGCGTCTGCGCATAGCGCCGATGAGGACGTCGTGGAAAATGCGAAGAACCATGCTTTGCTTTTTAGACGCATTCGGATCTGGCTTTTTCAAAAGCCAAACGCCAAGCAATGGTGCAAACAGAACCGCGACGAACCATGATACGATGAGCGCGATCGTCACGACCGCGAAGATCGAAAACGTATATTCCCCCGCCGCGCTTTGAGCGAAGCCGATCGGTACGAACCCCGCAGCCGTAACGAACGAGCCTGTCAGCATTGGAAATGCCAGCGACTTGTAGGCAAACGTTGCTGACTGCTCTTTGCTGTCCCCGGCAGCCAGACGAGAAGTCATGACGTCGACCGTCGTCATCGCATCGTCGACGAGAAGACCCAAAGCAATGATCAGAGCGCCCAGCGAAATTCGTTGCAGATCAATGCTCAGCCATTCCATGATCGGAAAGACGATCGCCATGGTCAGGGGTATCGACAGCGCGACGACCGCGCCGGGTCGAAAGCCGAGGCTGATGATGCTGACCGCCATGATGATGGCGATGGCCTGCCACAGCGATTCCGTGAATTCGTTGATGGCCGTTTTCACCACCATCGGCTGATCGGAAACAAGCGTCGCATCGATCCCGATCGGCAGATCGGCCATGCTCTCTGCGACCGCTTTTTTCACGTTTGTTCCGAGGTTCAGAATATCGCCGCCATCGCGCATGGCTATCGCAAGTCCGATCGCAGGCTTGCCGTTGACGCGAAACATCGGCTGCGGCGGATCGGAATAGGCGCGCCGCACTTCCGCAATGTCGCGCAACCGGATCAGCCGCCCATTGGCGTAGAAATTGACGTCCAGAATGTCTTTTTCCGACCGGAAAGACCCTGACACCCGCAAAATGAGCTTCTCGTTTCCGGTCTGAAGAACGCCCGCCGGACTGACCGAATTTTGCGCCTGCAGAGCCGCGATCAGAGCCGCCCTGTCGATCCCGAGCCCTGCGAGTTGCTGCGTTGAGAACTCGACATAGATCTGCTCGTCCTGCGCGCCGAGAACTTCGATCTTCGAGACATCCGGAACCTGCAGCAAGCGCGAGCGGATATCTTCAACGTAATCGCGCAACTCGCGATGGCTGAAGCCATCGGCCGTGAAGCCGTAGATCAGTCCGAATGTGTCGCCGAAATCATCATTGAATCCAGGACCGACGACCCCCGCCGGCAACGTATGGCGTATATCGCCAATGTTCTTTCTTACCTGATACCAGATGTCAGGAACGTCCGCGGGCTTCGTCGAGCCCTTCAGCGTAACGAAAATCGTTGTTACGCCGGGCTTTGTGTAGCTACGAAGAAAATCGAGGTCGCGCGTCTCTTGAAGCTTGCGTTCGAGACGTTCGGTAATCTGTTGTAGCGTGTCCTCCATCGTGGCGCCGGGCCATGACGCCTGTACGATCATCGTCCTGAAGGTAAAAGGCGGGTCCTCGGCCCGCCCCAACCGGAGATAGGACGAAAGGCCCGCGAACGTCACCGCAATCATGATGAATACGGTGAAGGAGCGATGCTTCAGCGCCCATTCGGACAGATTGAGTCCACTCACGAAGATGCTCCGAGCAGCCTGACCTTTTGGTCGGGGTGCAACGCCTGAACACCCGCCGTCACCACGATGTCACCCGCACTTAGTCCATTCGATACGACCACTGTTGCCGGATCGAAGCGCTGAACCTCGATATTCCGCAGCGATACAGTGAATTTCGCCGGATCGACGATCCAGACCGCAGGCTGGCCATTGCTGCGGGTCAGCGCACTCGCCGGTATCGTCATGCCAGGAGAAGCCTTCTGGCGCATGCTCCCGGTGACGGTTGCACCGAGCCGCATCGTGGCCGGAGGATCAACGAGACTGACTCTGACCCGAAATGTGCGCGTCACCGGATCGGCCTGCGGATCGACCTGCCGCACCCATCCTTTCACTTTCACAGACGGGTTGTCCGTCAACGCCACCGTAATTTCGGGATTGGGCGGCGCAGAGTGGATGACTTGCGCTGGAACATCGAAAACCGCGTCCCGACCCTCGATGCGCGCAACTCGAAAGACCGCTTGGCCAGGCTGTACGACCTCACCCGCTTCGGCAGACCGCGAGGTGATGGTCCCCGTGACATTCGCCTTAAGTTGAGTGAAGCTGACGCGATCCTCCGCGATTTCCAATTGCGCCTGGGCGTCGTCCTCTCGCGACTGTGCGGTGCGTAAATTCTGCTGCGCCTGATCGAATAGCACCCGCGTGGTATGCCCGCGGGTTAAAAGCTGGGTCTGACGATCATAATTGTTCCGCGCCTCAACGAGTTGGCCCTCGGCCGCGGAAAGAGCCGCCCTCGCCGATCTAAGCGCGTTGAGTTCGTCCTGAGGATCAAGCTTTGCAAGCACTTGATCGGGCACGACATGGTCGCCCACGCCGGCCAACCTCTCGATAATCCTGCCGCCGATCCGAAAGGAAAGAGCAGCCTCGTTTTCCGCCTGAACCTGGCCGGTCAACGTAACAAGTTCACCCAGTTCACTCTTTTCAACGGTGACCGTTCGAACGGGGCGCGGCTGCTGATCTTCAACCTGTGCCTGTTCCCCACACCCCGTAGCCAGAACAGCACACGCTGACAGACAGATCGTCATGCCGAGCAAGCTGCATCGTACTGCATTCATGGCAATGGCCCCCGGGGATCTAAATCTGCGTCCCTCAGCGAAATCGATTTGATCGAAAACCAAAAGCGCGAATTAAATCGCCACGAAGAATTTCAGCATACATACTACTCAACGAAGTCAAAATTGAACAAATCGACAAAAAAGGGAGATGGCTAATGCAAAGGAAATGGCTTTTGGCAATTTCGTTGTGCATTGCGATGACCCGACTCATCGGCATTGCAGCGCCACGGGCAAACGCTGCCGCGCTCGTTTCTAGCGTTCAGATTATCAAGCCCTCAAAATCGAGCATCGTTGAGAATGTGCGTTATCGGTGCTGGTGGCGGAACGGACGCAGACACTGCCGTTGGGTGGGCGGATGGCGCGGTCCCCGTCACTGCTGGTGGCGGAATGGTCGTCGCATTTGCCGTTGGTAGGCACTGCGACGCCTGCCGTCTTTTCTCCACAAGAATGACGAAGCGCCGGGGCCGTTGCTCCGGCGTAGAGGGCAGCAACAGCGCATGCTCGTCTCAATGGTAGGCAATCGAGAAATGCGACATAGAGAGATACAAATGAGCCAAGGGGGCGAACGTCGCCCCGGCCAGCGCCTTAAGCTCAAGGCGGCTCAGAAGCGGAAATAGTTGAACTTCATTGGCGCGGCTTCAGAGAGATCATCCTCGAACCGAAATCGCCGCACAGGGCTGGCGTGCCCGCTTCGCGCAAATAAATATGGTGTAGGTTCGAGGACTTTCCTCGAACCAGAACCCGCGCGATGGGTTGGCGGGCGGCATCGCGCAAATAAAAATGGTGCGGTTGAGAGGACTCGAACCTCCACGCCGTTTCCAGCGCTACCACCTCAAGGTAGTGCGTCTACCAATTCCGCCACAACCGCAGTCCAGACCTGAAATCTGGGAAATCGCGAAAGGCATTGGCGCTGCCCAAATCCGCGAAGACGCCGACGTATCAGAGCCCCTGCCGGAACGCAAGCGGCAGATTGGCCTGAAAAGCACTGAAGGCGCAAATGTCGAGACTCATTATTATATATGCGGCATGGAGAACAGAATGCCGCAAGGTTGCTGGACCTACTTAAAAGCCTAGCACGGCACGCGCGACTTGACGGTCACAGGCGGTCAACGGTGAAGACGCTCACATCGAAACTTCCGAATGCCGGCACGCCTGCCCGAGTCGAGTGGGCCATCAGCGAAGGCTACGTCGATTACGATTTCGCGCTGGAGGTCATGCGCCGACGCACGAGCGAAATCCGCGATGGAACAGCTAGGGAGCTTGTTTGGCTTCTTGAGCATCCCCCGCTCTACACCGCCGGCACCAGTGCCAAAGATGAAGACCTGCTGAACCCGAATGCTTTGCCGGTGTTCCGCACCGCCCGAGGCGGCCAGTTCACGTATCACGGACCGGGCCAGCGTGTGGCTTACGTCATGCTCGACCTCGAAACGCGCGGTCGCGACATCCGCGATTTCATCACCCGCCTGGAATTGTGGCTGATCAACGCCCTCGCGGAATTCAACGTCACCGGCGAGATTCGGCGCAATCGAGTCGGGATCTGGGTTCGCCGATCGTCGAAAGGGGAACAGGTCGAGGACAAGATCGCCGCCATCGGCCTTCACGTCAGCCGTTGGGTGTCGAGCCACGGCGTCGCCCTCAACGTCGACCCCGACCTCTCGCAGTTCGGCGGTATCGTCCCGTGCGGCATCCGCGATCACGGCGTGACGAGCCTCGCTGACTTGGGCCTTCCGGTTTCCATGTACGATATGGACGTCGCGCTTCGAACCAGTTTTCAGAAAATCTTCGGACCGACGAAGGTCGTCGATCTGCCTGTCATCTCACCCCAGCCCGGGACCGGCACAAACGTCGGCTGAACGTCCGCCAAACTAAAAAGGCGCCTGCATCCGAGGGGGATACAAGCGCCCGATTACCGTTGCCGCAACCTTATCTCTACGTCATTTTCCTTGCCGCTCGTCCGAGGCGCTGCCAACCGGCGGCGCGCCCCCATTTGCGGGTGAATCGTAGTAGAGAAGACCCCCTTCGACAGAAACGCTTTCCGAACCATCGAGTTCGTACTCGTCATTCGCATTGTCGTTGAGGCGGATGATACAGCTCTTCTGACAGACCCCGCCGATCACCTTACCTACTGGGAGAACTTCGTCCTTGATCGACGTGTCCTCGGTGATGGTAAGCTTGACCTCTTTGTCACCTCGGTTGGCAATCGTGGCTGCTGGAGCAGCCGAGGTCATAAGAAGAACTGCGATCGCGCCTGCCGCTATAACCAAAAGGTCGAAACGGCCGCTCCTGCGATCGCGGCAGAAAGTCATTACTTCTTCTTCTTCGCTGCCTTTTTGGCAGGGGCCTTCTTGGCGGCTTTCTTTGCAGCTTTAGCCATTTTCGATCGTCCTTCCGTTTGAACGTTGACAGACACAAGAATCTGTCGACCAGACTTCAAGTCAGGTCGTTTTCGACATTGATGAAATTCAAAGCGATGCACAAACGAAATTTGATGTTTGGTGATATCGGAAATTTCGATAGATGAGTTTCACACCTCATCGATGAGGATCTCAACGGATGGACGTCAATCTCGCGCGTACTTTCCTCGTTGTTGCCGAGACGGGAAGCTTCGTCGACGCCGCTCGCAAGCTCAACATCACCCAATCGACGGTCTCCGCACGCATCAAAGGCCTCGAAGATTTGCTCGGCCGACCGCTCTTCACGCGTTCGAAATCAGGAGCAGAACTGACGGGAGCGGGCGAGCTCTTCCAGAAACATGCCCTCGCCATGGTGCGCGTCTGGCAACAAGCGCAGCTCCAGGTTTCGCTTGCCGATCAGCATCCCGAACACATTTCTGTTGGTGCGCCGCTCAGTCTTTGGAGCGGTTTTTTGCTGAAATGGGCCGCCGGTCTACGCGTTCAGATCCCGGGAATCGCCGTCTCGGCAACAGCAGGAGCTTCCACAGTGTTGGGCCAGCGGCTGATCGAAGGCACGCTCGATCTTGCAATCATGTATCGTCCGTCGCCACCTCCGGGCCTGACGATCGAGCATCTGTTCGACGAAGAGTTCGTGCTCGTTTCCTCAGCTAAGCCCTCAGCCCGGCGTGGCGTGAACGATTATCTGCTCATCGATTGGGGGACGGATTTTGTTCAGGATCACGCCGCCGCGTTTCCCGAGCATGCCAATCCGGCGCTCAGTCTCGACCTCGGCCCGATGGGCCTCGACTATCTTCTGGCAAACGAATGCTCCGGCTATTTCCCCGCGCGTATGGTGCGGGGACTGATCAGCCGTGGGCGGGTGAGAGAGCCGAAGCGGGCTCGGAAATTCGTCTATCCGGTCTATATGGTCTATCCGGAGACGCGCAACGAAGAGGCTTACGAGCCAATTCTGCGAGGTCTGAGGCGGGCGGCGGCGAAGCTCGGCTGAGGCCGGTTCACAAACGTAACGGCTTATTTCAGCGCCGCCCGCGTCTTTGATCTTAAGCGAACTCGATGATCACTGCGTCGACGGCGAGGCTATCGCCGGGCTTGGCCGCGATCTTCTTGACCTTGCCGTCACGCTCGGCTCGCAAGATGTTTTCCATCTTCATGGCTTCGACGACCGCCAAGTTATCTCCGGCTTTGACGTCCTGCCCCTCGGTCACGTTCACTGCCTTGACCAGCCCCGGCATCGGGCACAGTAGGAACTTCGACATGTCGGCCGGAACCTTCACAGGCATCAGCGCGGCAAGCTCGGCCTCCCGCTGCGTGTAAACATACGTCGGGGCCTGAATACCGCGATACGACAGCGTCAAGCCATTCGGAATTGGACGGACCTGGACGGCGACGTCGGCTCCATCGACCGTTCCGATCCAAACCGGCTCGCCCGGCCACCATTCCGATGTGATCTCCATCGTCTTCGAGGGGTGTCCGTCCTTGCCTAGGATCGACACGTAATAGGGTCCGGGAATGACGCCCAGCGCCTCCAGTTCCACCGTTGCCGAGCCGATTTTGACGATTCGCCGCTTGGCAAAGCTCACGGCCTGCCCCGACATCTGATGGGTGATGTCACGACGGCGCGCATTGCTGAGATGGTCGATGGCGCCGGCCACGGCGGCCAACGTGATGAGATCCTTCCCCTCGGGTTCGCGTGGGACGAAACCTTCGGGGAACTCTTCCTTGATGAACCCGGTCGAAAGGTTGCCTTCCCGCCAGCGCGGATGCTGCATCACGGCCGAAACGAACGGCACGTTGTGCTGAATGCCGTCGATATAGAATGCGTCGAGCGCCGTCGACTGCGCGTCGATGGCTTCGAGCCGAGACGGCGCATGAGTGACGAGCTTGGCGATCATCGGATCGTAATACATCGAGATCTCGCCGCCTTCGAAGACGCCGGTATCGTTGCGCACCGTCACGCCGTCCTTCGTGCCTTCCTCTGGCGGGCGATACTTAACGAGGCGGCCGATCGACGGCAGGAAGTTCCGGTACGGATCTTCGGCATAGACGCGGCTTTCAACCGACCATCCCGTCAGCTTGATGTCCGACTGCTTGAACGGCAGCTTCTCGCCCGCCGCAACGCGGATCATCTGTTCGACAAGGTCGATGCCGGTCACGAGTTCCGTCACCGGATGCTCGACCTGCAGACGCGTGTTCATTTCGAGGAAGTAGAACGAGCGGTCCTGTCCGGCAACGAATTCCACCGTGCCGGCGCTGTCGTAACCAACCGCCTTGGCCAACGCGACCGACTGCTCACCCATCGCCTTGCGGGTCTTCTCATCGAGCAGCGGCGACGGCGCTTCTTCCAGAACCTTCTGGTTGCGCCGCTGAATAGAGCATTCGCGCTCGCCGAGATAGACGACGTTGCCATGCTTGTCGCCCAGCACCTGGATTTCGATGTGACGCGGATTTTCGATGAACTTTTCGACGAAGCAGCGGTCGTCGCCGAACGACGACTTGGCTTCCGAGCGGGCAAGCTCGAAACCCTCAGCCGCTTCCCGGGCGTTGTAGGCGATGCGCATACCCTTGCCGCCGCCACCGGCAGAGGCCTTGATCATGACGGGATAGCCGATCTCGTCGGCGATCTTGACGGCATGCTTGGCGTCGCTGATTTCGCCCATGTAGCCCGGAACGGTCGAAACCTTCGCGGCAGCAGCCGCCTTCTTGCTCTCGATCTTATCGCCCATGGCGGCAATCGCCTTGGGATTGGGGCCAATGAAGACGATGCCGTTCTTCTGGAGCGCCAGCGGGAACGCCTCGCGCTCGGACAGGAAGCCATACCCCGGATGGACCGCCTCGGCGCCCGTCGCCTTGCAGGCCTCGATGATCTTATCCATGACCAGATAGGACTCGGCCGCCGGCGCTGCGCCGATATAGACCGCCTCGTCCGCCATCTCGACGTGGAGCGCATCCCGGTCGGCATCGGAATAGACGGCAACGGTCTTGATGCCCATCTTGCGAGCCGTCTTGATCACGCGGCACGCGATTTCACCGCGGTTGGCAATCAGAATTTTCTTGAACATCAGCGCTTCCCGGTCCTTCCCGTGAATATTTTGGCTGCCTCAGCTTGTCGCAAGACAACACGCCGTTCTAGAGCGTGTGCAACGCCGCGTAAACACGCCGTTGGCACCCCGAATGCCAGGACCTGTGCGATCCGCTGCCGCATAGCAAAACCGCCGGCGAGAGGGCTCACCGGCGGTCTCGAAGTAACTATAGCGGATCGGGCTGTTAGGCGGCCTCCCCCAGCCGGCAGACGGCTTCGGTAAAGGTCGGGTGTATCCGCGGACTTTCGTGATTAAGGTAGGAGACGAGCGCCCGCTCGCTCGGCGTCAGGCGACCGTCGCGGCCGAGGCGTCCCACGAGCCACGACGGATCGGCTTCTGCGATCTTCTCGTTGGTAATGATTTCAATGCGCTGATGCTCCAGCCGCGCAAGCGCCCGCTCTTCCACGCTCTGGTCGTGATAGGAATCCTGCATCGACGACAGATTCGCGTGCACCATCGACAGCAGCGAGAACAGAATAGACGTCTGCTCGTCGTCATCTTCGTCGAGCTTCGCCTCCTGCCGCAGCGCCTCCTCACGCGATGGGACCGCGTAGCCGGACGCCGACATCATCACATTGGCGATGGCTTTGACGAAAAGGTCCGTCCAGACCGCATTCGGCGGCGAACCCGCGACCGCTTCGTCGATATCGAACAGAACGTCAGCCTCGGAGCGCGTCACAGCCACATGCCCGTCGCCGCCAAAGGCGTAAAGAATGCGGCGAAGGAGATCGACTTCGCTCTCGCTGATCTTGCCCGCAACCAGCGACTTGCCTCGACGCAGCGGGCCGCCACCGGTCAGCACCGCGTGCTTGACCTGTTCGAGTGCAAACCTGGAAAGGCTTGCAGGCGCCCAGCGGGCTTTTTCGAGCACGCTCAGAACAAGATCGAGTTCCGTCTTGGACCGGATCTTGCCGTCACGCGAAACCCTGCTTATCAGCCAATTCGCGTTGGCGGCCGTCAGATACCCGCGCGGCTGTTCCTGAATGATGAGGTAATCGGCGATGGCCTCGACGAAAAAATCCGGCCAATCGGCATGCTGCACCGAGCATCCCTGCTGCAGCGAAAACAACAGATTTGCTTCATCCGACGAGACGACGCCGTCCTCATAGAAGACGCGCTTCAAAAGGAGAATGTCGTCAAACTCGATCGTTTGCCGCTCCAGAATGTCGTCAATCGGCAGCGACCTTAACCCACCCATCGAAAGCCCCCACGCCACGACCTATGCTCATGAAGCGTAAGCAACGATGTTTAATCGCGTCTTAAGCGGCGTCGGAAAATGGAAGGAAAATGCCTGCGATTTCTGCGGCGTGGGCTCCGCGCGCCGCATCAGGCTGTCATAAAACTATCGGGACCGCAGTTCGCACCGCGGTCCCGTTAATTCCCACCGTACTCCCGCATGCACAGTGAGAAAGACAATAACGCTTTTAATAGTTGTCTACGCATCAGCATGAACGGTTGCTGAAGAAAAGCGTTTTTCTGTCCTTGAACGGCAGCAAGTCCGAAACTTTCCGGATCCTGATGCAAGAGAGCCCGTTCGGAGGGGGGATCCGAACGGGCGGTCGCTAGCCGGGCGGGCGGTGTGGGTCGCACGCGAGGCCAGTTGCAGGGCACCCCGGGCTGACCAATGGAGAAAGAAGCCCGACGGTGCGCTCATGGCTGGAGGCCAAAACGAAAGCTCTTCCGTTTGCCCGCAGTCGATAAGAAGAACGACTACGCTGCAGACATTCCGTCGCCCTCACCGCGTAAATCCGCATTAAAAAACCGAAGGATTTCGAATTCTAGGCCGCGAGCTGCGCCACAAGCCGCATGCGCGACGCTGGTAATGTCTGTCCCTTCGGCAGCAACAGATGCTTTTCGATGAAATGCCCAGTCAGCGCAAAACCGAGATGGACGTCTTGCGCCGTTACCGGGCTCGATCGCTGCTTCGTTAAAAATTGCGGCAGCGCCAGCAGCTTGTCGCGATAAGGTTCACCCGCCGACGCCGAAACGGCGCGGCCCGATTTCGGCGACACGTAAATCAGCTGATCGTTCGCGCCCGTCGCCGCGCACTGGCTAAGATCCAAACCGAAACCGAGTTCATCGAGCAGCGCCAGCTCCCACCTGACGAGCAGAGCCGGCCATACGGTGGGATCGTTCAGGAAGCCAAGAACGAACAGCGTGATCTCATAGAGATTGGGATGCGGATCGCGCTCGGGCAGCAGCGCTGTCAGCGTCGTGATGGATGACAGCGCCATCAGCGCTTGGCTGTCGTCCATCGTCTCCGCCGCAAAGGCGCGTCGCATCTCGACGCTCATCGAGCCGAGCTGATCGGCAAGCCGCGCCTTCCAAACGGCATCGACGTGATTGCCAGGTTGAAGAATGGGACGCAGCCGCCGCGAACGGCCGCCATGGACCAGTCCCATATGCCGTCCGTGGGCACGCGTCCAAAGATCGACGACCGCCGCCGTTTCGCCATGCGGCCTTACCGATAGAACGATGCCTTCATCCGTCCACTGCATGCGGGCTTCATAGCAGGCTGCTCAGGATTTGGGAAAAGGCAGGCCCATTTCCCGGTAGCGCTCCGGATCGCTTTCCCAGTTCTCGCGCACCTTGACGAACAGGAACAAATGAATGCGATGCCCAGCCATTTCCTCGATTCCGTGCCGCGCTGCGCTCGAAATCTTCTTGATCGTCTCGCCGCCTTTGCCGAGCACGATCTTTTTCTGCCCATCGCGCTCGACGTAGATCGTCTGCTCGACGCGCGCAGAACCGTCCTTCAGCGTCTTCCAATCCGTCGTTTCAACGGTCGTCGTGTAGGGAAGTTCCTGGTGCAGGAAGCGGTAGATACTCTCGCGCGTCATCTCGGCGGCCTGCGTCCGCATCGGCACGTCGGTGACATCGTCTTCCGAGTAATGCCACGGTCCCTCCGGCACGACGCCCGCGAGATAGGTCAGCAGATCCTTGACGCCCTTTCCTTCGAGCGCGGAAATCATAAAGATCCGATCCGGCGACAAACGCTCATCGAGCGTTTTTGCAAGCTCAAGCAGTTTCGGCTTGTCCTCGACCCGGTCGATCTTGTTCAACACGACGATCTTGGGCATCCGCACGGACTTGAGCCGCTCGACGATGCCTTCGACATCCTCTCCGAGACTCGCCGCGGCGTCGAGCACCAGAAGCACCGCGTCGGCGTCTTCGAGACCGCCCCACGCTGCGTCGACCATGGCACGGTCGAGCCGCCGCTTCGGGTTGAAGATACCCGCCGTATCGATGAAGACGATCTGGCTGTCGCCTTCCATCGCGATGCCACGGATCGGGGCGCGCGTGGTTTGCACCTTGTGTGAGACGATAGCGACCTTCGCCCCCACCAATGCGTTGACGAGGGTTGATTTGCCCGCGTTCGTCGGACCGATGACGGCAACAAAGCCGCACCGCCGACCGGCCTCTGTCGATACGTTGTTCTCAGACATCTCCGACACGCGCTCCCACGCCTTCGCGCGTCAGAAGCGCGCTGGCAGCGGCCTGCTCCGCAATTCGCTTAGACGCGCCCTCACCCTGCGCCGGAGCGCGCCCTGCAATCAAGACCTCAGCTGTAAAACGTGGCGCGTGATCCGGACCGTTGCGCGCCACTACAGTGTAACGCGGCAGCGCAAGCCCCTGCCCCTGCGCCCATTCCTGCAGCGCAGATTTGGCATCGACCGTCACTTCCGGCACCGGCTCAGATTGATCCTGCCAGAGCTTGGTGACGACGGCACGCGCCTTGTCGAAACCACCGTCAATAAAGACTGCGCCGAGCAGCGCCTCCGCCGCATCGGCCAAAATCGTTGTCTTGTTGCGGCCGCCGCTATCGGCCTCGCTCTCAGACAGAATAAGATGAACGCCGAGATCGATGTTGCGCGCGACCTTGGCGCAAGCCTCGCCGCGAACGAGCCGGTTATAGCGACGGGCAAGCTCGCCTTCGTTCGCTTCCGGATATTGCTTGTTCAGGGCTTCCGCGATGGCGAGACCGAGAACCCGGTCACCGATGAATTCCAGGCGCTCGTTATCGGAGCGGGCGACCTTGCCGCCACGCACGCTGGCATGTGTAAGTGCGCGCTCAAGAAGGCCGGGGTCCTTAAATTTATACCCCAGCTTTGTTTCCAGTTCTTTGAACTTGCGTGGTCTCAACATGGCGCAAATGCCGCTTCGCGGTCACCGCACGAGAGTGAAGAACCTGTTCCAACGAATGTCAAACGGCCAGTTCCATGGTGCCCACCAATGCATGGCGTCCGGCCCGTCGACCTTCGCAGAGAAGAAGATGATCTCTGCACGCCCGATGAAATTCTCATAAGGAACGAAGCCCACAGCGCTCCGCACGCGACTGTCCGTGGAGTTGTCGCGATTGTCGCCCATCATAAAATAATGGCCCGGCGGAACTTTGTAGACGCCGGTGTTGTCGTACGGGCCGTCCGGATCGCTATCGAGGACGTTGTACTTCACGCCGTTGGGAAGCGTTTCCTGAAAGACCGGGATTGTCCGTTCGCGGCCATCTTCCCAAGTCGTGAAAGATCCTGCAGGCTCCTTGGGCACACCCTGCCCGTTGATGAAGACCTGCCCGTTCTGCATCTGGATTTCGTCGCCCGGCAGACCGATCACGCGTTTAATGTAGTCGGTCGAGTTATCACGCGGCAGCTTGAATACGGCGACGTCGCCGCGCTTCGGCTCAGCGCCCCAAATGCGACCTGAAAAAAGGTTCGGGCTGAAGGGGAACGAGAAGCGGCTGTATCCGTACGAAAGCTTCGAGACGAACAGATAGTCGCCGATCAGAAGCGTCTCTTTCATCGAGCCGGACGGGATGTTGAAGGGCTGATAAAAGAAAATCCGCACGAACATCGCAATAGCGAGTGCTTCGACGACGATGATGAGGGTTTCCGACCAGCTCGATCTCGACGTCTTCGTACCAACGCTCATTCAAAGGGCTCCCTTTGCGCCGCCGAGCGGCATTGGCCGGGGCTCGCTTCGTTTTAGCGGACCGCTATAGCGAGTTTGGTCTAACGCCGCAATGACGGGCGCTAATCTGACTAAAAGGTAAGGAAAACAGCGACTCGATGTCGTTTGGCATCAGCAAAATCGCCGTTGGAGAACCAATCTGCCGCAACCCCAAAGCTCAGCCTGGAGGATCGATACCTTCTGGCACAGCCGAAATGATGACGATCGCCTCCGCCATCGGATACTCGTCGGTGAGCGTAACGTCGATCCGGGCCTTGAAACCGGCCGGAATGAGATGGGCCAGACGGCGCGCCGCTCCGCCCGTCAGCGCCAGCGTCGGCCGCCCCGACGGAGCATTCACGACGCCGATATCTTTAAGGTAGACCCCGGCGCGAAACCCTGTGCCGAGCGCCTTGCTGGCCGCTTCCTTGGCCGCAAAGCGTTTGGCGAACGTACGCGCAGCATGTGCCCGCGAAAACGCTTTGCGACGCTCTTCCGCCGTGAATACCCGCTCAATGAAACGGTCGCCGAAACGCGCGAGCGTCTTCTCGACCCGACGAATGTCACAAAGATCGTTGCCGATGCCGATAATCATTTCGCGCGCCGTGCTTGGGGCGCTGTTGTCATCGCCTCTCGTGCCTCGTCCATCAGCACGCGCATTCGCCGGACTGCCATCGACAGGCCGCCAAAGATGGCCTCCCCGATCAGGAAGTGACCGATATTGAGTTCGACGATCTCAGGCAGAGCCGCAATCGGCTTGACGGTGTTGTAGGTCAGTCCGTGTCCGGCATGAACTTCAAGACCGGCTGCAGAAGCTGCAGCAGCGGCTTTCCGGTGACGCTCCAATTCGCGCGCCATACCCGTCGCATCGTGATCGAGCGCCAGATGGCAATACCGGCCGGTATGCAGCTCAACGATATCGGCACCGACGCTCGCCGCGGACTCGATCGTCTTCAAGTCGGGCTCAATGAACAGGGAGACCCGGATACCTGCATCCTTGAGCTTGGCGATAAACGGCTTCAGCGTCTTCGCCGCGCCGACGACATCCAATCCACCCTCGGTCGTGCGCTCTTCGCGCCGCTCGGGCACGAGACAGCACGCGTTCGGCACGTGCCGCAACGCGATCTGCTGCATTTCTTTCGTCGCGGCCATTTCGAGATTGAGCGGTCGCGTCAGCTCGTTCTTGAGCCGCGTGATATCGGAATCGGAGATATGGCGGCGATCTTCCCGCAAATGCGCAGTGATACCGTCGGCACCACCTTCGATCGCCAGATGAGCGGCGCGCAAAGGATCGGGATGAATGCCGCCACGTGCATTCCTGAGCGTCGCGACGTGATCGATATTGACGCCGAGGCGCAGGGCGCGAACCGGCATCATGGCCGTGTTGTTGTCAGAGGCTTTGCGTATCGTTGCCACGGGCTGTGCCACCGATTGTTGGGAAATTGGCCTAAGGACCGAAAGAAGAGCTGCGATCCACCTAACTGACGCTGCGATGACGCTGAAAAACGCGGACCGCGCGACGCGTAGGGTAATAGCTGAAAATAGCTGCGATCAAGCCGACGAGAAGTCCCCCGACTACCATCGGCTCTGCAATCGGCAAGAGATTATCGATGGCGGCGTCAAACGTCTGCAGCGAAGGCGTCATCAAGGTGGCGCCGAGCACGTTGGCCGTTTCACCCAGATGGTTGGCGGCATAGGTCGGATCTTGTCCGAGAAGCAGAGCTCCGGAGACGTACGAGGCGCTCCAGATTGCCGGCCAGCTTAGCGGGTTGCCGACGAACGTCCCAAGGAGGGCCGCCGGCATGCTGACGCGCAGCACCAACGCCAGAGCGCAGGCAAGAATCGTCTGGACACCAAGGAACGGCGTGCATGCTGTGAATACGCCGATGGCAAATCCCAGCGCCACCTCATGGGGCGTTGCGCGCAGTCGAAGCACCTGCCGCCAGAAATAGCGCAGACGCGACCACAGCCGCGTGGAATTCCACCACGACGTTGCGCGGTCCACCAATGCCAGTTGCTTTGCGTTCAAACGATTATGTTCCTAGGCGCCATTATGCGACCCATTCCGTGCGCACATTAGCTTACTCGAAAAGCCGTTCCACCTTTGCGACGGATGACTTCGCTCTGAGCCCGGCAACGATGTGGTTTAAATGCACCAAATCAAAAACCTCAAGCTCGATGTGCATCACCGTAAAGTCTGCCGCGCGGCGAGCCATTTTGATATTGTCGATATTGCCGCCCGTCTCGCCGATCACCTTGGCAATCTCGGCAAGCGACCCGGGAGCATTAACCGCTGTAACGCTGATTCGCGCGGGAAAACGTTGCGGCCGATCAGGATCGACGTCCCATGTGACATCAATCCAGTGCTCTTCCTCGTATTCCTTAAGACGAGGCGAATGGATCTGAAAAACACGAATCCCCTCGCCTGGCGCCATCACACCGACAATCCGGTCACCGGGCACCGCGCCGCCCGGTTCGAACGCGACCGGCAGCTCCTGGCTCGGCCCACCGATCGAAATCGCTGTCATGCTGTCGATTTCTGATGTCCGGAACTTGAGGCTGTTTACCTTGTCGATATTGAACCAGCCGTCCTGCTCACGGGCGCGTCCAAACCGCCGCGTCGGTTTATAGCCATCGCCCAAGGTCTGCCCTTGCGGGAGCACGGCCGAAAGAACATCGGGCAATTGCACATCATTGCGCCCGACGGCAGCAAGCAGTTCGTCTGCGGTCTTGAAGCCGATTTTCGGAGCGGCCGCCCTGACTTTCTCATCCGAATAATCGACCTCGACACCGGCCAGCGTCGATTGCACGAGCTGCCGCCCGAGTTCGACGAAACGCTTGCGCTCCGCTTCACGCGCCGCTCGCCTTATCGCAGCCCGCGCCCGTCCGGTGACGGCAAACGCTTCCCACGCCGCAGGGCGAACATGCCCCTTCTGAGTTTCGATCACGACTTCGTCGCCGTTGCGCAGGTGCGTATCAATCGGCACATGCCGCCCGTTGATATAAGCGGCGACCGCTTCATTACCGATATCCGTGTGAACGGCATAAGCGAAGTCGAGCGGCGTCGCCCCGCGCGGCAGAGCAATGAGACGTCCCTTCGGCGTGAAGCAGAAGACCTGATCGTGAAACAACTCGAGCTTGGTATGCTCAAGAAACTCTTCCGGATTTGCCGCTTCGAGAAGCGATGTAATCATCGTCCGCAGCCGTCCATACGGGCTATCGTCGACTTCTTCGCCCTCACCGACGGCATGCCCATTCATGTGGTCGCTCTGCTGAGCCTTGTAGAGCGCATGAGCCGCAATGCCGTATTCGGCGATATGCTGCATCTCACGCGTCCGGATCTGCAGTTCCACGCGCTGGTGCCGCGGTCCGTAAACCGTGGTGTGAATGGACTGATAGTTGTTTCGCTTCGGAGCTGAAATGTAGTCCTTGAAACGTCCAGGCACTGTGCTCCAAGTCGTATGCACGATGCCAAGCACGCGGTAGCAATCCTCGATCGTGTCGACCATCACGCGGAATGCGTAGATGTCGGAAAGCTGTTCGAGGCTGATCTGTTTGTGCTCCATCTTGCTCCAGATGGAATACGGCTTCTTCTCGCGTCCGAACGTCTCCGCCTTGATCCCGGCATCCGCGCATTTACGTGCAATGGCCTGCCGGATTTCCTCGACAAGCCCCTCGTTGCGCTCGCGCATATCTGCGAGCCGCTCGGTCAGCGCTTCATAGGCTTCCGGATGCAGCCAGCGAAAAGCATGATCTTCAAGCTCTTCACGAAGCGCCTGCATGCCCATCATGCCGGCGAGAGGCGCGTAGATATCGAGCGTTTCTTCCGAGTTCCGCTTGCGGCTCTCGGGCTTCATGTGCTCCAGCGTCCGCATGTTGTGCAAGCGGTCGGCGAGCTTGACCAGCAGCACCCGGATGTCGCTGGAAATGGCGATCAGAAGCTTGCGGAAGTTTTCCGCCTGCTCGGCTTTCTTGGAAACGAGATCGAGCCGCTTGATCTTCGTCAGCCCGTCGACGAGACCGCCGATCTCCGGCCCGAACATCTGGTCGATCTCGGAGCGTGTCGCGTCCGTATCCTCGATCACGTCATGCAGCAGAGCCGTCGCGATCGTCGCGTCGTCGAGCTTGAGATCAGTGAGAATGGCCGCGACTTCCAGCGGATGCGAGAAATACGGCGCACCCGACGCACGTTTCTGGTTGCCGTGCGCCTTCATCGCATAAACGTAGGCGCGATTGAGCAGAGCCTCGTCTGCACTAGGATCGTATTTGAGAACCCGCTCGACGAGTTCGTATTGCCGCATCATGACCCGCCGCACTCCTTCTGGGCGCAAGCGTAACCGAAGATGCAGGACGGATTAAAGTCGAACGACGCGAGCCTGTTGTCGCGAGCAGGCTTTCCTGGCCGGCTCAGCGGCCGCGGTCGCGCGGATCGCGATCCCGCTCGCGCGGACCCGAGCCCGATCCGATGTTGGCCGACGGCTCAAGCGGCGTCATGCTTTCCAGGCCGCGCAAAAGCTGCTCTTCCGTCATGACGTCGACTTGCGTGTCGGACGAAAGGTCATCGCGGCCGAGCATCGGTGCGCGACGCTCCGGCGGCAGCAACGGTGCTGCAACCGCTTCCGGCTCATCGACCTCAGTATTCTTCTGGATGGAAGAGATCAGCGTCTCGCGCATGTCGTCGGGAGAAAGCGTGCGCTCTGCAATCTCGCGCAGGGCGATGACCGGATTCTTGTCGTCATCAGGCGCAATCGTAATCGCACTTCCGTTCGTGATCGCGCGAGCCCTGTGAGCGGCGAGAAGCACCAGCTCAAACCGGTTAGGAATTTTGTCGACGCAATCTTCGACGGTGACGCGAGCCATGGGGCAAACCTTCCCTTGGTGAAATTCAGCCGCACTCTTTTGGGCGTATTGGGCGCAAACAGCCGTTCGAGACAGCCTTTCGGCGCCGCGCTGATGCCTCTGTGCCACGTCGAAAAGAATTAATCAAGCGCTGAGAAGGAAAAACCGCGGCCGAACGTTCTATAGGCACATCGAAGGAAATATACGCTCTTAGTAGACTATTTGTCACAATTGTTGACTGCGGCGCACTTCTGTTAGTCCTAGCAATGATAGTATTCTACGCCGTAGAAACTTGTGGACTTCGAGCCTTCGGTCAAGTCCCGATGCTCCACAGTCAAGTCCCTGTAGCCTATAGCGAAGTAGAAAATCCCAACGTTATTTTTTAACATTGTTTAGTTGGGAATTTTACTCAGGAACCACCAATGCATTTCTACCCCACGGAACGTATCGCTCTTTTCATCGATGGCGCAAACCTTTATGCCACCGCTAAGTCGCTGGGGTTTGACATCGACTACAAGCGTTTGCTTGGGTTTTTCCGGCAAAAAGGGCACCTCGTCCGCGCACTTTATTATACGGCCCTGGCAGAGGAACAGGAATATTCCTCCATTCGTCCTCTCATCGACTGGCTCGATTATAACGGCTTCTCAATGGTGACGAAGCCGACCAAGGAATTCACCGACGCGACCGGCCGCCGCAAGGTCAAAGGCAACATGGACATCGAGCTGGCCGTCGACGCAATGCGTCTAGCCGATAACCTCGATCACATCGTCATTTTCTCAGGCGACGGTGATTTCCGCAGTCTCGTTGCCGCTCTTCAGCAGAAGGGCAAGCGCGTCAGCGTCGTGTCAACGCTGCAGACTCAGCCGCCGATGGTCGCCGACGAATTGCGCCGTCAGGCCGATCAATTTATCGACCTCGCCGATCTCGAAGAACAGGTCGGCCGCTCACAGACCGGTGGCGGCTCCAACGGCGGCCGTACGTCGCGCGAAGGTGGACGTGGCCCGTCTGCACGCGGACAGGTTTCGTCTCCGCGCGACACCAATTACCTGGGCGACGACGACTTGGCTGAAGAGGAAGTCTGAGCGACAGACGATAATTGAGCGAAGGTAAGATGGGCGCGGCCTTAGTCGAAACGGCATTGGGCCCCGAAGCTCCGCCTAAATGCACGCGCTGCCCGCGCCTCGTTGCCTACAGAGCTGAAAACGAGCGCCAGGAGCCGGACTGGTTCAACGGCGCGGTCGCTTCATTTGGAACGCCAAACTGCAGCCTCCTGATCGTCGGCCTGGCGCCGGGTCGCAACGGCGCCAATCGCACTGGACGGCCGTTTACCGGCGATTACGCTGGCGATCTGCTTTATGGCACGCTGATCCGCTATGGCTTCGCGACCGGCGAGTATCACGCTCGCGTCGATGACGGTCTTCGCCTGCGCAACTGCATGATCACCAACGCCGTACGCTGCGTGCCTCCCCAGAACAAGCCTGAGCCGTCAGAAATTGCAAACTGCCGTCCCTACTTTGCAGCACGGCTTGAAAGTCTGCCAAAACTGAAAGTCATCCTCGCCCTAGGCCGGATCGCGCACGATCAGACACTCACTACGCTTGCAAAAAGAAAGGCGCTTTTTCCGTTCGCACACGGCGCCCGTCACGAACTCGCACGGGGTCTCGCCCTTTACGACAGCTTCCACTGCTCACGCTACAATACCAACACCGGCCGGCTGACGACGGAGATGTTTCACGCTGTCTTCGAAGCGATCAGGCACGAACTGCCGTAAGGGACTCCAGTAGCGTCCGCGCATGCCCGGCGGGGTTGGTGACCGGATAGATCACGCGATAAATGATGCCGTCGCGGACGATCATCGTCAGCCGCGAAAGATACGCAACGCCGCCGGTTTCAAAGCGTGGCAGATTGAGCGCATCGGCAAACGCCAGCCTCTCATCGCTCAGCAGCAGATACGGAATACCGGCGCGCGCAGCGAAAGCGTGCTGCGCCTCCGAGGATTGCCCGCTCACGCCGAACACCTCATAACCCGCCAGCTCAAACTCTGCATAAGCGTCACGAAACCCTTCGGCTTCAGGCGTCGAACCGTGCGCGCCGGGAATCGTATCCCAGTCCGGCGGATTGGGAACGCCTGGCGTCCCCGTCATCGGATAGACGAATACAATCGCTCTCTCTTGAAAGCGCGCGAGGTTGACCATCGCACCACGCGTGGCAGGCAGCGCCACATCCGGAAGGCGCGTTCCCGCAATCAGATGTTTCGCTGCGCCATCATCGGTCGGCATGGGCCAGGGCGAATATGCTTCCATAACGCGTTTCCCCTTCGCTAGCGCGAGCGAAGCGGCCCGCATTCCAGCCGCTCACAAGATCAGCCCTTTTCGCGCATGAGGCGCGCTTTTTGCCGATTCCAATCGCGTTTCGCGGCGTCCTGCCGCTTGTCCGCGTGGTTCTTGCCCTGCGCTAAGCCCAGCTTGATCTTGGCGCGGCCTTTCTCGTTGAAATAAAGCTCCAAGGGCACCAGCGTCATGCCCTTGCGCTCGATCGCAATACCGATCTTATGAATTTCGGTGGCATGCATCAGCAGCCGGCGCTTGCGCTTCGGTTCATGCGGGAACAGCGCTGCGCCCGGATATTCGGCGATGTAGCTGTTGATCAGCCAGATACCTCCGTCCTCGACCGAGGCATAGCTTTCCGCGATATTCGATTGGCCACGCCGCAGAGACTTCACCTCGGAGCCGAGAAGCTCGATACCCGCTTCCCAGCTATCGGTGATGAAGTACTCATGCCGCGCTTTGCGATTTTCGGCGACAAGCGTGGTGCCGTCGTCGCGTTTGGATGCCATGACTCAGCGCTTTCCGACAGTCGTCACTCGGCCGCTTTCGCGCTCACGAGGTCGAGGTCGCTCAGCACCTGATCGATCGCCCGCTTCGACGCGTCGGTGAGCGGCACCATCGGCAAACGCATGTCCGCCGTGCCGAAACCGAGCCGCGAAACTGCATATTTGACCGGCGCCGGATTGGTCTCGATGAACATCACTTCGTGCAGCGGCGTAAGCCGGTCCTGGATGGCAAGCGCCTTCTTGAAGTCGCCCGCCATGCACGCGTTCTGGAGATCCGCGCACAGCCGCGGCGCCACGTTCGACGCGACCGAGATGCAGCCCGCGCCGCCATGAGCCATGAAGCCCAGCGCCGTCGCGTCTTCGCCCGAGAGCTGACAGAAATCCGGCCCAAGCGCCGACCGCACCTGCGAGGGACGCGCAAGATTGGCAGTCGCATCCTTGACGCCGACGACATTCTTCAACTCGTAGCAGCGCGCCATCGTCGCGACCGACATGTCGACAACCGAACGACCCGGAATGTTGTAGATGACGATCGGAATATTGATGGCGTCATTGATCGCCTTGAAGTGCTGATAAAGCCCTTCCTGGTTCGGCTTGTTGTAATACGGCGTCACGATCAGTACCGCATCCGCGCCGGTTTTCTCGGCGTATTGCGACAGCTCGACCGCTTCATCGGTCGAATTCGAACCCGTGCCTGCGATCACAGGGACGCGCTTCTTGGCGGTCCCGACCGCAAGCTCGATGACGCGCTTGTGTTCGTCATAATCGAGCGTCGGGCTCTCGCCCGTCGTTCCGACGGGGACCAGACCATGCGTGCCTTCGGAAATCTGCCACTCGATGAACCGCGTAAAGGCGGCTTCATCCACCTTGCCATTGCGGAACGGCGTAACGAGCGCCGTAATTGAACCTCTGAACATGCGTTCGCCTTAGATTGAAAAAACCGAGACCGGCACCCTGCGGTGCGGCACCCCTGTCTCGATCAGGAATTCAACGTCATTAGGGACTCGAGCCATACGGCCAGGGGCCACGGTCTTGCCGTACGTATGTGCCATGCGTCCGGCCTGAACCGCTTGCCTCAGCATGCATAATTCCGCTTAATACGGTGTATCGTTGCTAGCGACGCAAGCGCTGTAACATTAGGCGCTCGTAAAGCTTGCCGCAAGGTCGGGGCGAGTAGGGCGTTTTACCCAATGGGGAGCAATGCGACTAAGCCTCAATTCCAGAACGCGAATTCGCTCCCTCACCCGCGTTCTCTGCGGTCTGTCGCCGTCCCTTTTCTTGGTTGGCGTCACGTTAACGGGCGCGCCTTCCCCCGCCGAATCTGCGGTGAAGGCGGTTCCCGCGCCGCAGCTGCTGCCGTCCGAGAAGGCGCAAGAGCGCAAACTTGATTCGGCGCTGAGCCCTTTGCTGTCGCTCTCGCCTGATCCTGGCGACCTGTCCGCCCTGCGCGATGCGGCCTCAGCCATCCGGTCGAAGAACCTCGACGACTTTGCGACTGCGAAAAGCAAGATCAGCGACCCCGTCGGCCGAACGCTGGTCGTCTGGATGCGCCTGCGCGCCGGTCTCGGCGACCCCCAGGAATTTCGCGATTTCCTCCGCGAGCATCCCAATTGGCCGGATCGCTCGACGATCCGGGAGGGCTTCGAAGAAGCCGTGTTCATGAATGGCGGCAGCGCCGACGCCATCAAGGCCTATTTCGCCAACAACACGCCCGAGACCGGCGCAGGCTATGCCGCTCTCGCCTCGGCCGAGTTGGCCGAGGGCAACACGACGGCGGCTCGCAAGTACGCCTCTAAAGCCTGGCGCGAGATGTCCATTCCGCCGACGCTCGAAAATGGCTTTCTCGATCGCTTCGGCAACCTGCTGACGCCAGCCGATCACAAATGGCGCTTCGACCGCCTCATCACCGATGACGTGCGCTACGCGGGAAACCGCAAGGACCGCGCCGCGCTGGCGAAGCGTCTCATCCCGCTTCTGCCGGCAAGCGAACGCAAGAGAGCCGTCGCGCGTCTCGCCGTCTTCAACAAGGCCTCAAACGCCCAAGCCCTGATGAGTGCGCTCGCACCAGGCGGTCGCGACGACGTCGGCCTCGCATTTCATCGTGAGCAGTTGCTGCGCAAAGCCGGAAAGATCGAGCTGGCCGCCGACATCATTCTGTCCATCCCGCCCGATCCCAAGAAGATCGCAGCGCTTGACGAGTGGTGGGCCGAGCGGCGCGAACTGGCCTACGGAGCGCTCAAGCTCGATAAGCCGAAGCTTGCCTACGAACTCGTCAAGGATGCCGGTCCCCTCTCCGTCAATCCGCGCAAAGACCAGACGTTCATGGCCGGATGGATCGCATTCCGATATCTCAAAAAGTCCGCCGTCGCCGAGCGCCACTTCCGCGATATGATCGCCGCATCGGACGGGCCGTTAAGCAGCGCCAAGGCGCATTATTGGCTGGGACGCGTCCTGGCGGCGCGTGGGGACAAGGCAGCCGCGGCCCAGCAGTACCGTGAGGCAGCCAAGTATTCCGATACGTTCCACGGTCTCCTGGCAATGCAAACGCTGGACCCCAGCCGCACCCATCTCGAAATCACCCCGCCCGCCTATCCGACGGCCGCGCAAATCCGCAAGCTGAACGCCTCCGATCAGGCGCACGCGCTGGTGCTTGCGCAAAAGGCGGGCCTCTCTCGCGAAATTACCCGCACGCTCCTGGCAGGCTTGAGAAACGCTGCGCCGTCCGAGGCGGAAGTCGGTATGGTCGCCTTTCTGGCGGAAGAATTGGGTGACCCACAAATGTCGCTGCGCATCGCCAAGATCGCCATCGCGCGCGACCAGAACTTGCTAATCTACGCCTATCCCCTGAAGCCGTTTCCTGGCTACACGCCGCTGCGCGCACCGCCTGAGCTTCCGCTCCTTCTCGGCCTCGCGCGACAGGAGACGGAATTCAACGCTCAGATCGTCTCGGGTGCCGGCGCCAAAGGTCTGCTGCAAGTCATGACTGGAACCGCGCGCCACGTATGCCGCGACTACAAGATCAAATGCCAGATTGATCGTTTACTCTCCGATCCTCGCTATAACGCGATGATCGGTTCGGCCTACGTCGCCGACCGGATGGATGACTTCAACGGCTCCTATGTGCTTGGCCTTGCCGGCTACAACGCCGGCCCGGGCCGGGCACGCCAGTGGATGAATGAGTTCGGCGACCCGAGAGACGCAAACGTCGATCCGATCGACTGGATCGAACGCATCCCGATTCCTGAAACCCGCAATTACGTCACCAAGGTTCTGTCGAACATCCAGATCTATCGCGCGCGCATGGGCATGAAGAACCCGCTGCGTCTTCGCCAAGACCTCTGGCGCGGCCGTAGCGATGTACGGATGCCGAAAGACGACGATTCAGGTAACGGCATCGCCGACAACAACAGCGACGGCTGAGCAAACCAAACCGAGGCGCGATACCCCAATGGTGGCGGTGCAGGAATTCGAAGACATTCACTTCACCAGCCGCGACGGGCTGCGCCTCTACGGCCGCCATTATCGGCCCAAAGTCGCGTCCGACGCGCGGCCGGTCGTTTGCCTCGCCGGATTGACGCGCAATAGCCGCGACTTCCACGACATCGCAATGGCATTGAGCCAGGGCGCGAAGGCACGCGACGTGTTCACGCTTGATACGCGCGGCCGCGGTCTGTCCGAATACGATTCCGACTGGAAGAACTACGCCGTGCCGATCGAAATGCAGGACGCGATCGACTTCATGATGATGCTCGGGCTGCGCAACGCCGGCATCATCGGAACGTCTCGCGGCGGCCTCATCTCAATGGTTCTGGCGGCTGCGCAACCCTCACTGATGGGCGCGGTGGTTCTAAACGACATCGGTCCGGTGATCGAACAAGACGGGCTCGCACGCATCGCAGGCTATGTCGGTCGCATTCCCCAGCCGAAGAACTGGGCCGACGCGACGCGCATCATCGGCGATCTCTTTCGCCGCGATTTTCCGCAAATGACCGATGACGATTTTGCCATCATCGCCCGCCAGATGTTCAATGATAAGGACGGCAAGCCGGTCGGCGCTTACGACCTGAAGCTGGCAAAATGCCTGTCTGTCCTTGATGGACCGATCCCGAAACTCTGGCCGCAGTTCGAAGCGATGAAGCGCATGCCGGTGCTCGTTCTGCGCGGCGAAAACTCCGATCTGCTATCCGAAAAGACCGTCGAGGAGATGCGCCAGCGCCATCCGAAACTGTCGTCATTCACGGTGCCCGCCCAAGGGCACGCGCCGCTGCTACGTGATGTGCCGACGATCTCCGCCGTCGCCTCGTTCTTTGCCGAAACCGACGAGCCAAATGACGGCACGCGCTACGGAATCCTGTCCCGCAGCGATTTCGGTCACGTCTCGCGGCTGGTATCGACCTCGCCCCTGTCGACCCGGCGCGAAAATTCCGTATAGCCGCCGCTCGCTAGAATGCGCGCCTGCTCGACCCAGCTCTCGCGCTCGATCCGGCCCTTGAATTCCAGCATGCGGCTAACCCGATCGATATCGCCACTGGTCCAGTTCGCGATCTGATCGTAGCGGCGAATGCCCATAGCGTTGAGACGCTTCTCGATCAGGACACCGATACCGCGAATGCGCTTCAAGTCGTCGTAAGGACCTTCGGCCGTAGCCTCCGGCAACGGCGTGCTGTCTTTCGCGATTTCGACGGTCGCAGTGCTCGTACCCTTTTCGCGGATCGCATCCGTGATCCGAGCCGGCATCGAGATTTTCGGATCGACCTTCGACAACGGCGAAATCGGTTCGATGGGTTTGAGCCCGCGGGTCACGCTTGCTGACGAAGCGGCGATCGCCGCCGCAGCAGCAGCCGCCATCTCGGCGACCGAGCGTCCCTGACTTGCAGCCGCGACGCCGGAAAGCCCCTCACGTTGCGACACCGTCCCTGTCGTGGGCTGCGACTGCGCAGGCGCTGCAGCATCATCCTGTGATGCCGGCGGCCCGCCTGTGGAGCTTGGCTCCGCTTTCGTCTCACTTGCCGCCTCAGTTTCGGCCTTGGCCTTCAGCATCGCCCTGCGGTTGCGCGAGTAATACGTCTCGCCGCCTTTCGCTAAGATCTGGGCCTGCTCGACCCACTGCTCTCTATCGATCCGGCCGGGCATTTCGAGTTCCTGGCCGATCCGCCGGACATCGGACGCGCTCCAGCCCGCGATGTGCTCGAAATATACGACGCCGCGCGTCTTGAGCTTCTGCTCGATATCGCTGTCGATGGCACGAATACGTTGAAAATCGTCGCCGTCTTCGATCAGCGCCGCAGGCACCACAGGTTCCGGCACAGACTCAGGCGTCGGTTCTGGTTCACGTGCAAGTTCAGGTTCGGGCTCCGGTTCGAGCGCAGGTTCGATCTCCGGCTCAAGCTCCGATGGCGTTTCGTCATCTGATTGCGGTTGAGCTTCAGCCTCCGGCTCGGCTTCGAGCGCAGGCTCCTGCTCCTCTTCAGCCGCAAAAGTCTCTTCCTCTGCCACAACAGCCGGGGGCTCGGCTGCGGCAGCCACGATCTCTTCCGAGGGTTTCGCCGCTTCATCGCGATCCGCATCCGGAGCATCAGTCTGGTCCGGTTCCGTCATCACCGGTTCCGCACCGATCTCCTCGATGGGAGGCCGCGTTTCCTCAACGGGCGGTTCTTTCACCGGTTCGCGCCGCGACAGCCCCATCCCCGGCATCGCAACCGACGCTGCAGCCGCGGCTTTGGCGGCTGCAACGGCTCCGGCGGCCGCCGCAGTGGTCGCATCGCGCAACCGCGCAGCCAACCCGCCCGTACGCGGCTCACGCTCCGGCGCAGGTTCGGACACCGATTCTGGCTCCGGAGTCGGCTCCGGCTCAGGTTCCTGTGCTTCCTCGTGAATGTCTTCGATATCCGGCACGTCGGGCGGAAGTTCTTCGACGGGCGGCGGGGGCGGCAACTCCGGAGGCGCAGGCTGATAGATATCCGTCACCGGCGGCAGCACCGCAGGGCAAATTTCAATAACCGCGATACGCGGAACGCCTTCGTTGAAATGCGGGCCGGTCAACGCGCGCTCGAAGCGCGACGGATCGAGCACAGCCGGCGCCGGACGCGGCTCCGGACGCCGGAGAACTTCGATTTTCGGCTGAACCGGATCAATCGTCCGCGGCGTGACCGGCGGCATCGGCTGCGCCGGACGCGGACGCACCGGTTGCGGCGGGATGACGATCGGAGGTCCGACCGGCACGTCGGCCTGCACCGGCGCAAGCACGCGCTCAGGTGCTTCACCCCGCGAACTCAACAGAGCGCGTTTCACCGTGCACGCGACAAAAGCGCCGAGAAAATACGACGCAAGCAACAGCAGGAACGTTTGCAGCAGTAGATACGTCATTTCCTACCTAATCAGATGCCCAAGGGCGGCCGGATAATCTCGGCCGCGCGTCATCTCTTTTTTTCACGGCACGAGACCCAACCAACGACAAGCCCCAGCGCGAACGCCGCTGCGATCCACCAGATCAACTTCATGAACAGATAGTCCATTTGCGGTCTTCCTCCGTTCCCCTCAGTTGACCTTGACCGTAAATTCGATGCGGCGGTTCTTGGCCCGCCCTTCCGCCGTCGCGTTATCGGCGATGGGCTTCGTCGCGCCGTATCCGACCGTCGTCATGCGCCGCGGATCGACGCCGTTCTGGGCCAGGAAGTCGGCGACGGCTTGCGCCCGCCGGTTGGAAAGCCGCTGGTTGCGCTCATCCGTGCCTTCCGAATCCGTATGACCTTCGATTTGAATTTTGAAACTCGGACATTGGTTGGCGATCTGAGCCAGATCTCTCAGAGTCTGCGCACTGTCCGCCGTCAAATCCGCCTTGGCGCGCGCAAAGTTGATCGTCCCGTTGGCCGACGCTTGCCGCATCAGCGTCTGACAACTGTCGGCCGCCTTCTCTTCCTGGGACATGACCGTGATCTCGTCCCGGCTCTTGAAGCCCGGCGGCAAATCCGTCGACAGAACGCTGCGGATATCGTTCGCGACCTGATCGCTCTCCGCCGCGCCCTTGATCACAAATTCTTTGCCCGCAATCGAGACTTCGCCGTTTTTGAGACGCGCCATCTCCTCAAGTCCGAGGTGCGCCGCGGACGACCACGGCTCCGCCGACGCGCCGACAATCTTCATGTTGTCGGTCACGCTGGAGCCGGCAAAAATCTGCTGCGCGATCTCAACGATACGCAGGCGCGACGCGTCGTCGGGCGCCTCACCCTCGATCGTCACCATGCCGTTTGGCTCACGCGCCGCTTTCCACGTGAGATCGGTCTTCATCTTGCCGGTGAACGCGATGTTCGTCATCGTTTCGCAGGTCTGCCCGGCGGCCGCCTTCACATCCCCCGGCACCGACTGCGACGCGGCGTAATCATCCGTGTCGCCCGACACCTCAAGTTTGTGGTCGGTCAGAACGGACTTGCCCTTTTTGAGCCGCGGCAGCGACGACAAACCGGCGACGACGCATTGCTGCCAGCCATCCGGAGCTCCCGGCGCAACCTGCGATTTGTCGTTGACCTGTTTGCCGGGGAACCGCGCCTTGATCGCATCGAGCAGTGCGCCGCGCGCCGCCTCGCTCGGCACCATGCCGACCAGAGACAGCGACGCCCCATCGTTTACGATGCCCATGACATAGCCGCTCGGTGGCAGCTTGATCTCCGGCTTCGGGAAACGGATGTGTTCGACGATCCGGAAATTCTGCGGCACATCGAGCTTCAATGTTCTCTTGACGGCGGTCGCCGTCTGCTCGTCCGGCGCTTCGCCAGAGAAAGCCATATCGCGATCCGTAAACGCGACGTCGCCGGTACGAAGCTGCGCGAGCTGTTGGAGCGCCACACTCGTCGCCTTGTTCCAGCCCTGCGGCGCCCCGTCGCCGATATCCGAATTGTCGGTAATCGTCATCGCCCGGAACAATGATTTGGCGCGCGCCTTCAACCGCTCGCGGTCGTCGTCGCTCGGCGCAAACCCCGAAATCTCGATGCCCGCGCCGCTCTTCTTAATGCCCCAGACGAACGGCCGGACGAGCGGCGGCGTAATCGCCTCGCGAGCCAAAGCAAGCCCTGCCGGACGCTTCTCGGACAGCGCCTCACGAACATCGCGGTAGGCATCCGCAGTCTTGGCTTCGCCTGCGATCGACAGATCCAGCATGGAGAGCGACGCTTGTCCGCGCTTCAACTCGGCCAGATTTTTCATGCTGAAGATTGCAGCAGAGAGCCACGCATTGCGATTGATGCTTCCCCGCGCCAGCCGCGTCTCATCCTGAATCTTAGCGCCGGAGAAAGCTTTGCGAGCAGCGTCCAGCAGCGCGCGGCGCGCGTCTTCCGATGGTACGTCACCCACAATCCGCACGCGCCCATCGTCCGACGACGTCACCGACCAATGATAGTTGGCGACACTCTCAAGCAGCGCAGCCCTGTCGGCAACGACGCGCACGCCCCAGACGTTCTCGACACTCGCGAGAGCCCGTCCCGGATCCCGCTCGTCCGGCGCACGTCCCGTCAGCACCGCATCGCGGCCGACGACATGCAGCTTGGCCCAATCGAGCCCTGAACGGCGCAGCGCTTCGCCTGCACGGCGCGACAGATCGAACTCGATACCGCCCTGTTCGAAGTGCACGGCAACCCAAGTCAAAAGCGCGATCGGGACGAGTCCCAAAAGCCAACATGATGGATTGCAGCGCATGCGCACGCGACTCCGAATGCTTACCGACGTCTCGCTGTCGCGGAACGACAAAAAACCAACCATGAGGGAAGCGATGCGCTAACCCCGCCCAGCGTGGCAATCTTTGATCCGAGCGGATCCCCCGATCCGAAGTATAGACAAGAGGAAAGACCATTCCAAGCAGGCGAGAGCCACAGCACCGCGCCATAACCGACTGAAAAAGAAAGATTTTATTCCGTCTTCGCCGAACCGGCTACACCCTGTTGCTCCAGTGCCGCTCAGGGCCGTTGCTCGCACCCCTTCACGGCAACCACATGGCAAAAAAGGCAAAAATCGCTTCTTGTCACCAATGGGCATCGCCTTGGCGGCATCTGTCACGATGACAGCACAACCACCGATATGCCGGCGGCTCGAAGTGCCTCCAGCTCTTGCTCCTCGCCTCGTCTACTCGCATCCGCGTTGAGCCTGACGCGCACAACTTGGCGGCCGCTCTTTGCCGACGCGACAACGGCGGATGTGTCGCCGCCTAGGGTGTTCACGATCGGATGACGGCGCGCCTCGCGCCGGGCGAAGTCCAACATAGCGGCTGGGACATCGTCGTCGTAGAAAATATCGTCCGCAGCCCGCAATGCCCTCACGGCTCCAAGCGTCAGCATGTCCGCGTCATTTCCAATCCCGATGACCGTCACGGCCTCCGGTGTGCACGCTTCGGGTTCGCCAGCGATCAACTGCGCAATGTCGTCGGCTCCCGGCCCCCGGTCGAGATGGCGAAAAGCGAAATCGGTAAACCGCCGCCAGAAGCGCCGCTTTTGTTCTGGCGTCTCTCCAAAACGATCGCTTTCCTTGCGAAGATCGCGCGCTGCGGCTGCCCAGAGCCGGAAACTTTCAGGCAGCAAGCTTTCGACCAGCGAGCGGATGGCCTGTCCGAAAACCGGCGCCGCTCCGTCCGTCGAAATCCCCACGACGAGTGGCGAACGATTGACGATCGCGCCGAACTGAAAATCGCAAAGCGCCGGTCGATCGACCACGTTGACCGGTACGCCGGCAGCGCGAGCTGCAGCCGCAAACGCCGCCCCTTCCGCTTCATTAGCAAAGGAGCCAACCGCCAGCGCTGCGTTCGCCAGATCCCCCGGCGACCATCCTCGCTGAACGAGAAGAATTTGTCCGCTCGGCGGCGCTTCGGCCAACGCGAAAAATTCCTCGGCAAACGCTTCGGCAAAAACTTCCACCAGCGCGCCCGTCGCCGCCAACAGCTCCGCCTTCCAGAGCGCCGGTTCGCCGCCGCCGATGAGCACGACGCGTTTGCCGTCGAGCTTAAAAAAGACAGGCAGCGTTGCGAGGGGCCCGATACGGGCGCCCTGACGTGTAGAAACCGTCTCTTGTTTGGCATTCGACATGAACAGAGGCTCGTTTCCGTGCCGCAGCTTCAATGCGGCGACTCTACGAGCTTCGTAACGATCCAGGCCGGGGCGAACAAGCGCCTTCCGGCCCGGAAGTGATACGTCAATTCGATTGAAAAGCCCTCAGCGGGAGCAAAAAAACTCCCGCTGAATTCGTTAACGTGGCAGTCGGCTTACTGCGAAGCCTGCTTGCTGATGCTCCTGACCTCGTCGGCGGTGATGCGCGACTTCTCGGCTCCGAACCGCGCGGTGATGTAGTTCGACACCGCTGCGATTTCTTCGTCCGTATAGGCGGCGCCGAAGGCGGGCATCTTCACAACCCCGTCTGGCGTGTGCCGCGTCACGCCCCAGACAATCGCCTGAGCGACGTTCCTTGCCGTCGGATCGTTGACCGTCCGGCCGCCGATGAAGTCGGCGTAGGAAAGTACAGCGCTCTTGCCGGTCCAGTTGTGGCACGCAGCGCATGCCCCAGCAAAGACCATGGCGCCCCGTTGGTTCTCGCTCATTTCATGGTCGCTTGGGAATGCGGACGCCAGCATCGTCTTCGGAACAGGCAATGAGGTATCGGCGATCGCCGGGATCGTCTTCAGATAGACGACGAGCGCATTGATATCTTCAGGCGCCATATGCCGAAGGCTCATGTCGATGGCTTCACCCATCGGCCCCGAAGCGGTGCCCAAGCCTTCGACGTGGCCGTGCGCCAGGAAGTTCGCCGTCGTTTTTATATCCCAGCTGCCGATGCCGGTCGTCTTGTCCTGCGTGATGTTGTAGGCACGCCAACCCGCAGTCACAGCTCCGGCAAACTTCTTCTTGTTGTCGACGGCCTGCAGCAGATTGCGCGGTGTATGGCATTCGCCGCAGTGCCCGAGCGCTTCCGCAAGATAAGCACCACGGTTCCATTCCGCGCTCTGGCCCGGATTCGGACGATACCGCTCGTCGCTGTTGTAGGACAACGACCAGAACATCATGCCCCAGCGCTGATTGAACGGAAACATCAGCGTGTTTTCCGGCGTCGGTTGATGCACCGGCTTCAGGCTAAACAGATAAGCCTTGATCGCCAGCGCGTCGTCATTCGTCAGCAGCGTGTAGGACGGATACGGAAACGCCGGATAGAAACGCGAGCCATCCGGCGCAATGCCCTTGTGCAGCGCATTGATGAAGTTGGCGTCCGTCCAGTTACCGATGCCGGTTTCCTTGTCGGGCGTGATATTCGGCGAGTAAAGCGTGCCGAACGGCAGCTTGAACGCCAAACCGCCAGCGTAAGGCACGCCGCCCTTGGACGTATGACAGGCTTCGCAGTCGGCCGCACGCGTCAGGTATTCGCCGCGCGTGATAATGTCGGCCTTCGCGAGGCTAGGCGGCACGCCTGTTGGATTTGCGTCCTTGTAGTCGGCAAGCGCCACTGTGCTGCCGCCCGCAAACGCGGTCGGACCCGGCACATAGATGATTATGCCGGCGACGATGCACACGACGGCCGCGAGCGCCAGTAGAACCCAGTAAATGCGTTTCATACAGGCTTTCTCCCGGCCAGCGCCTTGCGATCGATCGGAAGCCGCGTCAGCCGCACGCCCGTTGCTGAAAACAGCGCGTTGACGAGGGAGGCTTGTACGGATGCCGTTCCCGGTTCACCGATCCCGCCCGGATGTTCGGTGCTCTGAATGAGATGCACCTCGATCTTCGGCGCTTCGTTGATGCGCAACATGCGATAGTCGTTGAAGTTGCCTTGCTGCACCCGACCGTTCGCAATCGTGATCTCGCTGAAAAGCGCTGCGGTCAGACCAAAGATCATGCCGCCTTCGATCTGCGCGACGATCGTATCCGGGTTGACGGGAATGCCCGTATCGACAGCCGTGACGAGCCGATGAACGCGGACCTCTCCGCTCTCATCGACCTCTGCTTCGCAAATGGTGGCAAGGTAGGTGCCCCACGCATTCTGCACCGCAACTCCTCGACCCATCCGTGGGGACAGCGGCGCTCCCCAGTTACCCTTTTCAGCGGCGAGTTGAAGCGCAGCTTTAGCGCGCGGATTGTGATCGAGATGCTTCAGCCGAAAGGCAACCGGGTCAACCTTCTCCTTGAACGCAATGTCGTCGACGAAACTTTCAATCGTGAAGATATTGTTGTTTGGTCCGACACCGCGCCAGAAACCGGTAGGAACCGCTGGCGGCTCGGCGCGGATATATTCGACCTTGAAATTCGGGAAGTCGTAAGGCTGATCGATCGCCGCATCTACCGCGTCGATATCGACGCCGTTCTTGAACGCCGGCGGAAGCCAACGCGCGATAACGGCAGATCCCGTAATGCGATGTGACCAACCCTGGATCTTCCCGTCCTTGACGGTCGCCGAGACCGCATTGTGATAAACCGGCCGATAGACGTCATGCTGCGTGTCTTCTTCACGCTTCCACGTCACTTTGACCGGAGCATCAACGTGCACGGCGACGCGCGCCGCCCGCACCGCCATGTCGTGGTCGAGCCGCCGTCCAAAACCGCCGCCAACATAGAAGTTATGAGCAGTTACTTTCTCGACCGGAAGCCCGACGGCCTTGGCGACGTCTTCCTGCACGCGGCCGATGACCTGCGTTCCGATCCAGACTTCGCACGCGTCTTTCGTGTAGTGGACCGTGCAGTTCAGCGGCTCCATCGTCGCATGCGCGAGGAAGGGCAACTCGTAAACGCCGTCGTAGCGCGCTCCGTCCGACAGCGCGGACTTCACGTCACCTACGTCCTTCGCGACTGCGCCCTGCCCTGTGCTGGCCGCCCTCAGGGCCTCCCAGATTTGCTCCGAATTGACGTTCGCGTTCGGTCCTTCGTTCCACTTGATATCGAGCGCATCGAGCGCCTGTATCGCGGCCCACGTCGTATCCGCGACCGCCGCGACAAAATCATCCTCGGCAACGAACTGCCGATAGCCCTTGATCTCTTTCGCCTTCGTATCGTCGACGTGTCCGACCTTGCCGCCGAACACCGGGCATTGCGCGATGGCAGCAAACTTGACGCCTGCCGGCATCGCATCGATGCCGTACTTCGTCGCGCCCGTCGTCTTATCGGGCGTGTCCTTGCGCTTCACTGGCTTGCCGATAAGCGTGTAATCCTTGGCATCCTTGAGCTTCGGATCGGCAACAGGCTTCATCTTGGCCGCCGACGCCGCGATAGAGCCGTAGCTGACCTTGCGGCTGCTGGCGTCGTGAATGACTTCGTTGTTCGACGTCCGGCATGACGAAGGGTCGACACCCCATTGTTGCGCAGCCGCTTCGACCAGCATGCCTCGCGCCGAGGCGCCCGCCTTGCGCAGCGGATCCCAGAAAGCCTTAACCGACGTCGACCCACCGGTGGCCTGCAGGCCGAAAATTGGATTGATGTACGCCTTATCGGGCGGCGCGTGCTGCAAAACGACTTTGTTGAAGTCGGCATCCATCTCGTCCGCCAGGATCATGGCGACAGTCGTGTAAATGCCCTGGCCCATTTCAACCTGGGGCATGACGAGCGTCACGACATCGTCGTCACCGACGCGAATGAACGCGTTGGGTGCAAACGAGTCGCTCGCCGCACGGGCGACGGGCATCCTGAAGCTGACAAGGAGAAAACCAGCGGCACCGGCCTTCAACAGATCGCGCCGCGAAAGGCCGCGTGTCTCGGCCATGACATTCGTTCGCATGAACGCCTCCCTTACGCCGCAGCGGCTTTTTTGATGGCAGCCCGAATGCGGACATAGGTGCCACAACGGCAAATATTGCCGGCCATCGCCGCATCGATATCGTCGTCAGTCGGGTTCGGCTTGTGCGCCAGAAGCGCAGCCGCGGACATGATCTGTCCGGACTGGCAATAGCCGCATTGAATGACTTCGAGGTCGAGCCAGGCCTTCTGAATTTTAGCACCTGTTTCCGTCGCGCTGACGCCCTCGATGGTCGTGATCGGGCGATCACCGACCGATCCGACCGACAATTGGCATGAGCGAACAGCCTGACCGTCGAGATGGACTGTGCAGGCACCGCATTGCGCGATACCGCAACCGAATTTCGTTCCGGTCATGCCTAGCACATCGCGCAAGGCCCACAGCAGTGGCGTTTCGGGCGAAACGTCCACCTCGTGCGACTGACCGTTAACTTGAAGGGTGATCATCGAGAGCTCCCGGCACAAAATGATCGACGTTAGACCGACGATCTTTATCGCAGTCTGAGAAGGCTCTTATATTACTTCTATCATTCCTTCGTTCAATGTCGCGGGAATGTCGGAATTCATGCGATTTCCGACATGCGATATAGCCGGACAACGATATCGAATTATCGTTTTAGTCCGAATCTCCGATTGCCATCGCAGTCGTCGCTGCGCGATCCGCTCGAGAAAGATATGAGACAATCGCACGCATCACCGGCGGTGCGAACAAGATGTTTCGATGACCGAAACCCTGGAACGACAGCAACTCCGCTGCGGCGACGTTATTGGCGATCTCTTCGGCCGCCTCGAACGTGACGTCACGGTCGTCCCGATCGTGGACGACGAGCGCTTTCGCGCCGATAGCCGGCAAAAGCTTAGTGATCGCGAAACAGCGAAGCGCACGGCCGCCGACGCGTTCCAGCCGATGCTCGAAAGCCTGTTGTCCGGCGAGTGTCAGGCCCCAATGCACCGAAAAATCGGCAGTGACTTGCGATAGACGGTTCGGACAAGCAACCAGCACGAAACGCGGAATATCGAGCTTGCAGGGCATCGGCATGCGCCCCTCCGCCGCAACGAGCGAAATCATGCCGCCGAAGGAATGTGCGACGACCGCGCTGATCGGACCAAAATGCGCGGCCACCGCCGCCGTTGCGCGGGCGCAGTCGATCAGGTTCGTCGAATGAGCGCCGCTCAAGCCATGCGCCGGCAAATCGAGCAGGACGACGCGATATCCCGCTCGCCGGATCGGCTCGGCAATCGCGGTCATGAAAGAGGCTTCGGCCGTCCAGCCGTGAACGACGAGAATCGTGCCCCTCGGCGCATCGGTGTCCGGATCGAACGTGTACGTCTGGATATCGGCGACCGGCGTCGGAATACGAGCCCAAGACGCATTGCGCAAATGAAACCGAGCCCGCTCGACGAGCTGATAATGATTTGAAGCGCGATATTGCGATAATTCCGGCGTACAAAAAATCCTGAATGCCGTATCGCCCGCAATTCCCGGAGGAAGCGCGGAAAGTCGCTGCCCATTCAGCAATGTCTTGGGAATCCAAATCATCGGTTATCTCTGAATTCCGATATTCAATTCCGCAAGGCGCAGCCTGCGACGATGGTTGATGCACCGTTTATTGCGCCACGTTCGCGCCAAGTGCGCAATTAAGAACCACGAGTTCGATTATCTTGCCAGCCAAGAGATATACGGAAATGCCGCCTATTGCATTTCGCTGGATGGTGCCACCGCGAACGGACGGGCCGCCAATCGACGTGAACAATGCAATCCACTCCAGCGAGTTCGATTGACATTAAAATGACAGCACAATTAGTGGTGCTGACGGGCGTTGCGTGTTCGCTGCGCCGTCACAGAGAGGGATACGCTTGCTTTCTCCAGAACAGTTGCACCACCTATTCCAAACCTATGGCGTCTGGACGGTTGCCCTGATCGTCGCACTCGAAAGCCTAGGTATTCCGCTGCCCGGCGAAGCCGTGCTGATCCTGGCGTCGGTCTATGCCGCAACCCATGACGGCAATATCGCGATGGTCATCGCCGCAGCGACGATCGGCGCCATCGTCGGCGACAACATCGGCTACATGATTGGCCGTGAATTCGGCTATCGCCTCGTTCTGAAATTCGGTGCTTACCTGGGGTTGACCGAAGGACGCATCAAGCTCGGTCAGTACCTTTTTCAGAAGTATGGCGGCACGGTCGTTTTCTTCGGCCGCTTCTTTGCCGTCTTGCGATTTCTTGCCGCGTTCCTCGCCGGCGTCAATCAATTGGCATGGCCGCGTTTTCTTGTCGCCAACGCTCTGGGAGGACTCGTCTGGGCGAGCATTGTCGGTATCTCTGCCTACACATTCGGACGGAGCATACACGCGGTTCAGGGGCCGGCAGGAATTATCGGCATCACGATCGCTCTGGTCATCCTGTTTGCGATCTTTATCTATTTGAAACGCCATGAAGCGGAACTTCAGGCCCGGGCGGAAGCTTCTCTTCCAGGACATCTTCCCGGCTTTGAACCCCGCGACTGAGTTGCGTCACCATCTGAGCAAGATCGTCGTTTGCTGACACTCTTCAATAAGTGGCAATGGAAACGTCTTCGTTTGGATTGAACCGGCGGTGTAAAAACATGCGGATCGCAGTTTTCGCTGCCAATTTGTCCGCCGTTGCCATACTTAAGCCGCGTCGAGGGCGGTCATGCCGCTGATGCAAGTTTGCTCGGGTTCTGCCCCTAACAATTATCGTCGTATCTCAAAGGCTTATATCTGATGAGAGGATTTCTCCGGGCAGTCGTGGATCAAGTGAAATTGGCGCTCGCCATTCGCTCGCTTTTGCCACCACGCCCCGAAGACATGGAAGCCCGCGCCGCGGCGCGGGAAGCCAGGTTTCGCAAACTCCTGAACTACGCCAACGAAAACTCACCGTACTATCGCAAGCAGTTTCAGGGCATCGACTTGAATACCTGCTCCATCACAGATCTGCCCACGCTCACGAAGGCGCAGATGATGGAGAATCTCGACGATATCCTGACCGACCGTGCCGTCCGGCGCGAAGGTCTGGAACGCTTCATGTCCAATCCTTCGAACGTCGGCTCGTATTACAAAGACAATTACGCCGTCTGCCATACGTCCGGCAGTCAGGGACAGCCGGCAATTATCGTCCAGGACAAACCCGCGATCTTGACGACCTTCGCAGCGCAATTTGCGCGCGGCACACCGGTTTCGCGGCGCTTTCTGCCGTTCCTGCAGAAGCTCTTCAATCCGGCCCGATTTGCGATCATCACGCAGAAACCCGGTTTCTATCCAAGCAGCACGTTCTTCAACTATTTCCCCGAGCGTGCGCGCCGATACATCAAGTTGCAGCGCCTTTCCGTTTTCGATCCGCCAGAGGTGCTGGTCGAAAAGCTGAATAGCTTTCAGCCGAACTTCATCACCGGCTACACGAGCGCGCTCGAAACGATCACACATGAACTCCACGCTGGTCGCTTGAAGCTGAACGGTGATCTCCAGCAGATGACAAACATCAGCGAGCCATTGCCGGAAGCCATCGCCCAGCGCGTCGAGAAAGCCTTCGGCGTTCACATCACCAACGTCTACAGCATGGCGGAATGCATGGCTCTGACCTGCGGCTGCCAAGCGACGCACGGCAGCCACCTGAACGACGAGCTGGCCTTCCTTGAGGTCGTGGATGCAAACAACCGTCCGGTCCCCAAAGGGACCGCGGGAAGCAAAGTGCTGCTTACGAACCTCTACAATCTCGCCCAGCCGATCATCCGCTACGAGATCGACGACGTCGTCACGATCAGCCCAGAGCCTTGCGAATGCGGCAGCCTGCTGCCCCTGGTCAAGGCTGTCGAAGGCCGCGCCAAAGATCAGTTCTGGGTCGACGTTAATGGCGAGATCCGCGACCTACCGTATTATGTGTTCCTGCTCGCACTCCATACGGAGACCGATCTCGCGGAGCATCAGTTTCTGCAAACCGGCGTCAACAAATTCGTCTTGCGCGCCGCGCCGCTCGCTGGCCGCACGCTGTCCGCCGAAAAACTGCGTGAACTCATTCAGCAGTCGGTGACGGCTGAGGGCTTGGCCGACGTGATCACGTTCGATATCGAAATTGTCGATAATATTGCGCCGGAACAGTCGGGCAAAGTTCGCCGCGCCAAGAACGTTTTCGGCCCACCGCCATCGGCTCCCAACCCGGCACACGAATTGGCGAGCGAGCCCTAAGCCGCAGCAAAACCGCACAAATCGAGAATGCCATCGGACCGGAAGGAACGACGTACAATGACGTCGTTCCTTTCCGGCAACCGGCATTATCCTGCCGCCGCCACCGAGCACATCAAATTCGCCCCGGATATCCGGCAGACATATTGAATTAAGCCTACTCATCAGAAGTCATAAATTTTTCTAATCAATTCAAGAGTGCTTGAACTACCATTTGTCCCATGGCGCATCGAATAGGGCGCGTGCTTACCACTTATAGCGAGCGACTTTGCACCCAGGTCGAATGTCGCCGCACCGAGAGCGCCAGGCTTCTTCCGGCGAGCCTGCACAGGACAGGTTACGGACCGAATGTTGAAAAATAAAAATTTGCCTTCGCCTATGCAGCCGAATTCCCATCTCAATTCCGCACTTGCTCTTCTCGGCGCGACGGCGATTTTTCTGATCGATACATTCACGCCGCTCGATATCGCGGTCGCGGTGCTTTACGTGGCCGTCATCATGCTGTCGGCGACATTCCTCAGCCGCACGGGACTGCTCGCCATCGCTGCCACATGCGTGTTCCTGACGATCTCATCGTTTATCATCACGCACTGGTCTGATCTGGAAACCAGCGCTCTCATCCGTTGCCTTGTTAGCCTGAGCGCAATCATCGTCACGACGCTGCTGGCGCTTAAAAACAATCAGGCGACCCACGATCTACGCGATCAAGCTGCCCTCCTCGATCTCACCCACGACGCGATCTACGTCCGCGACAACCACGATGTCATCACGTATTGGAACGCCGGCGCCGAACAGCTCTATGGCTGGCCCCGCGAGGATGCGATCGGCAAGGTCGCTATCGACCTGCTCAAATCGAAGTTTCCCAAACCGCTCGCGGAAATCACCAGAGACCTTGCGGCCGAAGGTCGTTGGCAGGGTGAAATCACGCATGCCAAGCGTGACGGTAGCAGTGTCGTAGTCGCCAGCCGCTGGTCGCAGCAGCGCGACGATAAAGGCCGGCCCGTTGCCACGATGGTCACGAACAACGACATAACCGATCAACAGCTTGCCGAAACGGCGCTGCACAAAGCAGAGTCCGAACTTGCCCACGTCACACGCTTGACGACGCTCGGCGAACTGATGGCCTCGATCGCCCACGAAGTGAACCAGCCGCTCGCAGCGGTCGTCACGAACGGCGAAGCGGCATTGCGCTGGTTGAAGCGTGATGTCCCTGATCTCACTGAGGTCAATAACTCGCTCGAACGAATGATCAGCAACGGTCGCCGGGCGAGTGACGTCATTGCGCGGCTGCGGGCGCTGACGCGAAAAACCGATCTCATCCGCGCGCCGCTCGACGCCAACGAACTGTTGGAGGATGTCCTGCTCCTCGTTGAACGGGAGCTCATCGCCCGGGACGTTGCCCTGCGGCTGGACCTCGCGGCCACCCCGTTGCCGCTACTCGGAGACCGCGTTCAGCTCCAGCAGGCCGTCATCAATCTGGCATTGAATGCCGTCCAGGCGATGTCGTCTGTCACCGACCGGCCGCGAACCCTTCGCATCTCGACCAGGCTCGAACAGGACGACAAGGCAGAACCGCCGCAGAAAAACGCGATTATCGAAATTGCCGACAACGGCCCCGGCATCGATCCGGCTGTTATTAGTAAGCTTTTCACGGCATTCTACACGACGAAGTCCGAAGGCATGGGTATGGGACTATCTATTTGCCGTTCGATCATTGAAAGCCACGGTGGCACGATCGTCGCGACGTCTGAACTCGGACACGGCGCGACGTTCACGATCCACTTGCCAGTCCGGGAGGACGCAGCGTGAAAAGCAACCCTAGTTCAGATCGTTCGACCGCCGGCCGTGCCGTCTACGTCGTCGACGACGATCCCGCGCTTCGCGACGCGCTCAGCAGCTTGTTTAGATCCGTCGGCCTGCAAGTTGAGGTGTTCGGGTCCGCCGCAGAATTCCTGGAAAAGAAGCTGCCGGAAATTCCGAGCTGCCTCGTTCTCGATATCCGCTTGCCCGGCGTCAGCGGCTTGGATTTCCAGGCCCAGCTCGCGAAGGCTGGCATTCGGATGCCCGTGATATTCATGACCGGGCATGGTGATATTCCAATGTCGGTCCGCGCCATGAAGGCCGGCGCCATCGACTTCCTGACCAAACCCTTCCGCGACCAGGATATGCTCGACGCCGTCTTTTCGGCGCTGGAGACTGACCGCAAGCAGCTCGAATCCGATCAAAGCATCGCGGATCTGTCGGCTCACTACGAAAGCCTGACGGCCCGCGAGAAAGAAGTCATGGCCTACGTTACGAAGGGGCTCATGAATAAACAGATCGCGGGCGAGATGGGTCTAAGCGAGATCACCGTCAAAATCCATCGCGGTCATGTGATGCGCAAAATGGCTGTAAGGTCGCTCGCCGATCTCGTGCGCGCGGCCGAGAAACTGGGGCTCTCAGGCGTCAGCGCCTGAACGTTCCGATTGCACAAATCGTCTGTCTTCAAAAATAGGGGGCGGCGCCTCGAAGACGGGAGTATTCGAAGGCCTTTGGGGACCAAGGGGGATTGGTTCCGCAGACGACTCGCCGCCCGCCCATAGTTCGTCTAGCCCAAGAAAATGCTTATCGAACCGCGAATTTAGAAGGTCTGCCAAGCATCCCGGACATCCCGCCGGCCATTGAAATTCTGCGCACCTTCACGCCATGCCAAATAGTATAAGAGCATCCCGCAGCGATCGATGCTCAGCCCCTTGAAGCTCATGCTTTGCGCATTCGAACGCGCGGAAACGAAACGGCTACGCTATCAGCATTTGATATGAAGCTGATAGGTGCGCTCGGCACTCCCAAACAGATCCGATCCGGAATGGACGACGAACTCTTTGACGATCTGCGGCGCCTCGCATTGATTTTTCAGCGCCAGCAGCGCCATACGATCACGGGCCAACTGATTATCGGCGTTGATGCCTAAATCCTTCCCGTTCTTGATCGTGACGAGATAGTCGTATTCAGGCGATGGCGATCGCTCGACGCGGAAATTTTCCGACATCGGAAGTCCCGTCTTCACGACGCCGCTGTTGGATGTGCCCGTGCTGGCGCAAGCGGATAGCCCGGCAGAAACAACGAGTGAGCTTAGCTTGATCCAGTCCATAATACGCTCACGCAGGCTCAAAGCGTCTCGCCCGATCTGACAAATCCATTCTTGTGGCAGCCCCGACCCAAGGCGCCGGAGCGACGCTCCGGCCTGTCCCGAAGCAAGCCCCCTGAGCTTCACGATCTGGAACGCCATTGTGAACAAAAAACGGAAACGCCGTCGTCCATCCACGATGGCATCAAGTTCCGGTGCCTGTGCACTGTCTGTTATCTCGGGATGGGGCGAAGCAATGGTACTGGCGGAGACGGAGGGATTCGAACCCTCGATACGCCTTTAAAGCGTATGACGATTTAGCAAACCGTTGCCTTCAGCCACTCGGCCACGTCTCCCCAAATCAATGGGCAATGGCCCCCTATAGAGGGCACGCCACGGCAATGCAAGACGCGTTGGATGAAGCGGCAAAAGGATACGGCCTTGTCTGGCTACTGCCGCAAAGTCGTCCTAGTCTCTTGGAAGCAATGTTGCTCCATCGAAACGGGTGCTGGCTGTGAATTATCGGCCATATTTTCTGACGGGCATGGCCCTCCTGACGCTTTCAGCCGCAGCACCGGCGGGGGCGACGGAACTCTGCGTCAAATGCACCGGTCCCGACGCGAACTACGCTTGCGTTGTAGGCAACACTTCGAACCCGACGCTCGACACCGTATCGAAATTCTATTGCATCACGAGCCTCGCTAAAGCTGGCTCGCATGCAAGTTGCGCGATAGATCGTAACGTGACTGCGCCCTGCCCTGGCGAGCGCCGAAACCTGCCGATTCCGGCTTTCCTCAATGGCGGCGACGATGGCGCTCCGCCGGGCGACGTGCCAGCGGCGAAGCAGGATCACTCGAGCTTACAGACCCAAGACGCAGCTGCCACCCCGCCAGCCGCCCCGGATGGCGCCGCAGGCGTACCGCCCAAGCCGCCTGTAGAGGAAGCGCCCGCCAAGGAAGCGCCGCCAAAGACGGTGCAGGAAATGGTGGAAAAAAGCGGCCTGTCGGCGAGCACCGGCCTCAGCCAGACACAAAAAACTGCTGGCGAAGCCGCAAAATCCGCAAGCACGGCGCTCGAAAAAGCTGGCTCCGCCGTCGGCGGCGCCGCCAAGAGCTCGTGGAAATGCCTTTCGTCGTTTTTCTCAAAGTGCTGAAGCCGATCATGGTGGCTGCGTATAGCGACCGTGGAATGGCCTCAGTGCACTGAAGCCAACCACTCGCGCGCCAACCGCTGCGCCCGCATGATCTCGGCCTTGCTCATGTCGCCAGCAAGTTCCGACCGATAGCGCTTTGCATCGTCGTTGCCGCGGATCGCTGCGATGTTGAACCACTTATGTGCCTGAACGAGATCGATCACCCCGTCACGTCCCGAGCAATAGCTGAGGCCGAGTTCGAAAAGAGCGTCCGACTGCTCGCCTTGAGCGGCGTACTCCGCAGTCTGACGGAACAACACGTCCACACGTGCCATAACTGAATACTCCCAAACCTGACCGCCCAAACGGACTTGATGTCGAAGCACGGCCTGTTACGCGCGCCTTCAAATCGCTGACATAAGGCGCAATCGAACAATCTCAGTCCTTGGATGAAATCTCGTAAAAACCCGCACAAAATTACTGTAAATGCCGGGTAAACTTGCTTTATTTCGAGTTATGCGCCGTCACGCGGTGACCCATTTTTTCTACAACATTACGGTCGGTGACGGGGCGTTAAGCCGGGTTGCCATCATTTGCTAACCATGCTTGAAAAAAGCCCTCTGACGGCCGGTTACGCGGACGGGGCGCAACGGCGTTCAGATGGGGTTCAGCGAAATGCTGGTAACCATAATAACCGGGCCGTAGCCGTGCCCGGACAGCAGGAGGGTTCAAGCTGCCAGGCAGCTTGATGAGGGATAATGGATCACGCGATGGTCTGCCGCGTGCTGGCGGCGACAGCATTGTTGGCGCTCGCGGGTTGCGCCCAGGAAGGCGTGCGCCCGTCTTATCTCGGCCTGTCGGATCTTGCCGGGAACAGCCCTGCTTTGAAACAGCCGCCGCCCTCGACCGGCGACGTGCCGGATATCCTTCGTCACGTTCAATCGAACAAAGTCCTCGGGGCCATGGCGTTCCAGCGCATGACTGGCCGGACAGTCGATCCTGACAGCCTCGTCCGCGGCGACAGCGAGTAAAAAGCTCGCAGTAACAGGCCATCTGAACTGACGAGATTTAGGGCTTCTTGACGGCAAGACCTTTGATCACCGCCGGCCGTGCCTCGATATCGGCAATCCACCGCGCAAGGTTCGCGAACTTGCTGATGTCCTGGTCGAGTGTCTTCCAGTTGTGCATCCATGGAAAACACGCGATGTCGGCAATCGAATACTCGCCCGCGAGATACGGCCTATCGGCGAGCCGTTTGTTCATCACCGAAAACAGCCGCTCGACTTCTTTCTGATAGCGATTGATCGCGTAGGGAATTTTCTCCGGGGCGTAGTGGGCGAAGTGATTGTATTGCCCAGCCATCGGGCTAAGACCCCCAACCTGCCAGAACAGCCATTCGTCGACATCCGCCTTGACGCGCTCGTTCGCGGGATAAAACGCACCGAACTTGCGAGCGAGGTGACGCAGGATGGCGCCCGATTCAAAAATCGCGAGCGGATTGCCGTCCGGTCCATCCGGATCGACGATGGCCGGAATCTTGTTATTCGGCGAAATAGCGAGAAACCCCGGCTCGAACTGCTCGCCCTTGGTCAGATCAACGTACCGCACGTCATACGGCACGCCGAGTTCTTCGAGCATAATCGAAATTTTAAATCCATTCGGCGTCGTCCAGAAATAGAGAATGATCGGCTCGTCTTCGAGATCGTCCAGCATCTTCCTCCTCAGGGAACGAGAATGATCGAGCCCGTCGTTCTTCGAGCCTCAAGATCGCGATGAGCATCGGCGGCACGAGCGAGCGGATATCGATGGTTGATCGAGATCCGAATTTTTCCGCTCAGCACCATCTCGAATACGTCTGCGGCGTTTTCTTCCAAATCCTGAGTTGTCGCCGTATAGGCTAAAATCGACGGTCGCGTGGCGAACAGCGAACCTTTAAGCGCCGTGAGCTCAAAAGGGGGCACCGGTCCCGACGCATTGCCGAACGAGGCCCACAAGCCTCTCGGCCTGAGGCAATCGAGCGATCGCGGGAAGGTATCCTTGCCGATGGAATCGTAAACGACGTCGCATCCCTTTCCCGCCGTTAACTCTCGAACGCGCTCGACGAAGTCTTCGCGGGCGGTGTTGATCACGTGCGTACAACCGTTTTCGCGCGCCAGTTCCGCTTTCTCATCGCTGCCCACCGTGCCGATCATCGTCGCGCCGAGCGACCGAACCCATTGGCAGGCGATGAGGCCAACGCCCCCTGCCGCAGCGTGAAACAACAGTGTCGTGCTAGCATCGACCCGATAGACGTCGCGAAGCAGGCAACGGACCGTCATGCCTCGAAGCAGCATCCCCGCTGCCGTCTCGTAGTCGATCCCGTCCGGAATTTTGACGAGGCGGTCGGCCCGCACGGTGCGCACCTCTGCGTAGCCGCCGATCGCCCCCGCATAGGCAACACGATCGCCGACCTTCAATCGCGTAACCTCGGGACCCAGGGCAACCACCTCGCCCGCGCCTTCCGAGCCGATCGTCACCGGATATTCAGGAAGCTTGTAGAGGCCACTCCGGTGATAGATATCGATGAAATTGACGCCAATGGCGTGCTGACGAAGAAGCACCTCGCCCGGTCCCGGGACCGGCATTGCGACTTCTTCGTAAACAAGCGCCTCGGGGCCTCCGATAGAATGCACGCGGACCGAATGTGGCATCGAATGTTCCTTCCGATCGAACTTGTGGACCAAGTGATGCCGTTTCACAGCGAATCCCGCTAGTGGCTTGGCAAGGGTCACATCTTAGACTGCCCTCTGCCACGAGCCTGCCACGCTGACTTTCTACCCGCAGGGGGCAACGACAACGGAATATATCTTGCGAAGCCCGCCGACTGTGCAGCGCCCCAGAAAGCCGCGTACCGCCTTGATGCTCGTCTTGGCGTCGTTGGCCGTTGGCGGCTGCGCGGGCAACCAGGCCGCTCTCGGCGATCCGGCGCGCGGCCTGAAGTGTGTCGACGACAGCCACGTCTGCATCAGCCAACGCAAGATGGTCTACGATTCCTACATGGCGGATTCGTCCCGCTCTTGGATCAATCAGCCCGCAGGTCCCCACGAATACGCGTCCGGCGTACGCCTCATGGCCCTGAGCAAGAAGCGCAAGGAACTCTCCTGCGCCGAGTTGCAACACGGCAAAGAAGAGGCCGACCGTGGCCCGACCGTGTTGACGGGCGGCGCCTATGTCGGGATTACGTCAACTCAGGTCGCACGCGGCGCGATGCTGTCCCGTGAAGTCTCGAAAGAACTCGCGAAGGAAATTGCGCGCCGATGCAGGTGAGGCTTGACGCTGCCCGTCGGCTCCCCATTTTGCCGGGAGGGCGTTTACGCCGTGCACGCCAACAAACAACAATAACACCAGCGCGAAAGCTTCAGAATGAGCGTGCATGACTTCGTCGATGCAGTCGTCACTTTCGTAAGAGCGAACGAAAACTGGGCCGTGCCCGTCGCCTTCGCCGTAGCCTTTCTAGAAAGCTTCTGCTTTCTGTCCATTCTCTGGCCTGGCACCGCAATTCTCGTTGGAATTTCCGCGCTGCTCGCCAAAAGCGGTGTGGAATTAAGCGTGCTTTGGCCGGCCATCGTGGCAGCAGCCGTGGGCGGATCGTTTGGCTATGCGCTCTCCTATTGGATTGGCCTCTATTTCAAAGATGGCATCCGCGAGATGTGGCCCTTCAATCGCAACCCCGCGATGGTCGAGAGCGGACAGGCGTTCTTCGATAAGTGGGGTGCGCTGAGCGTGTTCTTCGGCCACTTCTTCGGGCCGATCCGGGCGGTCATTCCTGTCGTGGCCGGCATGTACGCTTTGCCGCAGTGGCAATTTCAACTCGCCAATATTGTATCAGCGTTCATTTGGGCGGCTGGCATTATTGCCCCATCCTATTTCGGCTTTGGCTATCTTCTGGGCACAGAATCCCCGCCCCCGGCCCCATAACGCAGCCTGAGCTTGCGCGACGCAGCGCGATCCCTTAGAGGAACGCCCAATGCTGCGCTTCGATGCGCGGCCTTCTCATCCACCCCTTTCCTGGCATCGAGGCCGTTTTTCATGTCTAAGACGTCGTTGAAGAATATTCAGAAGCAGAAGAAGAAAGCCCGCCGCACCATCGACCGTCCGGCTCAGTCGCGGATCCAGGGCAACACGGCCGCCGCTCGCAAGCGCCTCAAGAAGCTTTCCGGCATCGCCCGCGCGAAAAAGGCAGTGGCCGCCTAGACATCGGGCCGCCGCTACCTAGCTATACTCCGTCAACGCCGGCGCATCGTGACGACGTGAGCAAGAAGCCTTATGACACCTGCGCTCTATCCGCCGACGGTGACACCGCCGGCGCAGCCTTTGCCGCTGCTTCCCTTCCTGAGGCGTTTCATCCGCAATCCGCTGCGGGCGATTCCTCAGGCGGTCTATGAAGAGCCGGTCGTTACCTATGGCAAGAAGCGTCCGCTGCTTGCCTGGGTGACAAACCCGGCGCTCATCGAAAACATTCTCGTCAAAAACGCTGAGCAGTTCCCCAAGACGCGCCTCGATCTGCGCGTCCTGCGGCCCATCGTCGGCGACGGCCTGCTGACCGCCCAGAACGAGAGCTGGCGCTGGCAGCGTAAGATTGCGAGCCCGCCGTTCCGGCACACCGAGCTTTTGACGTATGTGCCGACGATGGTCGACGCGGCCGACGAATGCATCGCGCAATGGCGTCAGCACGGTTCTGCGCCGTTCACGACCGACGTCGAAGCCGCCATGACCGATGCGACGTTCGCCGTCGTCGCGCGCACCGTCCTCGCCGGCATCAACACCGCCGAGGGCGATCGCATCAAGGCATCGAGCCGTTCCTATCTCGATCCGATCTCATGGGAAGTTGCCGCATCGATGCTGCAGTATCCCGAAACCTATTGGCATCCCGGTAAAGCCCGCATGCGTCGTTCTGCAGACGAGCTGAGGGCAATCATGCGCCGCCTCGTCGCGCATCGCCGTAGTGGCGGAGCATCAGGTAACGATCTTGTCGCCCGCATGCTGACTGCGAAAGATCCCGACACGGGCGAACCGATGTCCGACGACATGCTCGCCGACAATCTGGCAACCTTCCTGTTTGCCGGCCACGAGACGACCGCGAAGGCCCTCACCTGGACCCTCTATCTTCTCGCCCGTGCACCGGAATGGCAGGACCGTCTCCGCGACGAAATTTCAGCCGTCGCAGGTTCGGCGCCGATCACGCCCGAAACCGTCACCAAATTGCCGACTGTCTCGCGCGTTCTGAAGGAAGCGATGCGCCTCTATCCGCCAGCGCCCGTGATGACGCGCGTAACAGCCGACGCGACGGACATCGGCGGCAAGACGCTGCCGAAATCGACACTGATCGTCATGCCGATCTTCATCATCCATCGCCATCACGCATTGTGGGAAGACCCCAATCGCTTCGATCCGGATCGCTTTCTTCCCGAGAAGGAAGCTCGGTACGCGCGCACCCAATTCATGCCCTTTGGCTATGGCCAGCGCATTTGCATCGGCTCGTCGTTTGCGATCCTCGAAGCGACCGCCATCCTGGCAACGCTTCTGCGCCACGCCCGTTTCGAATGGGACGGCAGGCTCGCGCCGGAACCGGTCAGCCGCGTAACGCTCCGGCCGAAAGGCGGCATGCCGCTGACCGTCCGCCCACTGTGAAGTTGCTCCACGCGCGCACCGGCGACGTTAGGAAAGCATTTACGCTGCGTTAGCGAAGTCCAAATTTTACTGTCGCAATTGCAGGCTTGGCGTGAGCGCGGCTGAAAACAGTCAGTGCTATGATTTGTCGCATCATAAGAACCGCCTCCAAGGAGAGGCCAATGACGATGACAAAAATAGCCTACCTGATCGCAGCAATCGCACCGGGCGGACTGATCCTACTGGCGTGCCTCGGGATCGCCCACGTCGCAATGACCGGCCTGAAAGACAGAAGGGCCAGACTGGCCCTTCAAACGGTGCCGGTCAAAGCCGGAGGTTAAATCCCGAGCTTGCCTTTCAGGATCTCGTTGACAGCGGCCGGGTTCGCCTTGCCGCCCGTCGACTTCATCACCTGACCGACGAACCAGCCGAGCATCGACGGCTTCGCCTTCGCCTGCTCAACCTTCTCGGGGTTGGCGGCAATGATTGCATCGACGGCCTTCTCGATGGCGCCGGTGTCGGTCACCTGCTTCATGCCACGCTTTTCGACGATCTCCGCCGGATCGCCGCCCTCAGTCCAAACGATCTCGAACAGATCTTTGGCGATCTTTCCCGAGATGGCGTTGGAGCCGATCAGATCGACGATGCCGCCGAGCTGCCCCGCCGAGACGGGGCTTTCCTCGATCGACTTGCCTTCCTTGTTCAAGCGCCCGAACAGCTCGTTGATGACCCAGTTGGCAGCGAGCTTGCCGTCGCGGCCCTTGGCAACCGTCTCGAAGTAATCGGCCGATGACCGCTCGGCGACGAGCACGTCGGCGTCGTAGCCCGACAACCCGAAGCTCTTCATGAAGCGCGCACGCTTCTCGTCCGGAAGCTCCGGCAGCCCCGACTTCAAATCGTCGACGAAGCCCTGCGTCAGCTCCAGTGGCAGCAGATCGGGATCGGGGAAGTAGCGATAGTCGTGCGCTTCTTCCTTCGAACGCATCGACCGCGTTTCGCCTTTGCCGGAATCGAACAGCCGCGTTTCCTGATCGATCTTGCCGCCATCTTCGATGATGTCGATCTGACGGCGCGCTTCGTACTCAATCGCCTGGCCGATGAAGCGGATCGAGTTGACGTTCTTGATCTCGCACCGCGTGCCGAGCTCGTCGCCCGGCTGCCTTACCGACACGTTGACGTCGGCACGCAGGTTGCCCTTCTCCATGTCGCCGTCGGACGTGCCGAGGTAACGCAGAATGGTCCGCAGCTTCGTGATGTACGCCTGCGCCTGCTTAGAGGACCGGAGATCCGGCCGCGAGACGATTTCCATCAACGCAACGCCCGAGCGGTTAAGATCGACGTAGGAATAATCGGGATGCTGGTCGTGCAGCGACTTGCCCGCATCCTGTTCGAGATGCAGACGCTCAACGCCGATCTTCAGCGTCTCGCCATCCACTTCGATCTCGATCTCTCCCTCGCCGACGATCGGCTGCTTGAACTGCGAGATCTGATAGCCCTGCGGCAAATCCGGATAGAAGTAATTCTTGCGGTCGAACACGCTCTTCAGATTGATCTGAGCCTTGAGACCCAGTCCCGTGCGGATCGCTTGCGCCACGCATTCGCGATTGATGACCGGCAGCATGCCCGGCATTGCCGCGTCGACGAGCGACACATGGCTGTTCGGATCCGCGCCAAAGCCGGTCGAAGCGCCAGAAAACAGTTTCGACTTTGAGGCGACCTGGGCGTGGACTTCCATGCCGATCACCACTTCCCAGTCGCCGGTCGCGCCTGCGATAAGGTTCTTCGCCTTCGGCTTTTCAGCGACCTTCTGAGAACTCATTTTCCGCCTCCAGTCCGGGCCTTCATGGCGTAGCCGATAGCTGCATAGATAAAGCCGAAAACAAGGGACACGATGAACACGCCCGCTGCAGCCCGGCCCAGGTTTGGCGCGTCCCAGATGCGCAGCAACGTCACGATGTAAAGCAGTGCCGCGCCGGCCGCCGCACCGCCAAATCCGGCGATCAAAATCTTGGATTTATCATCAGCGCGCTGGCCGAGCATATACGCCACGATGATCGTTGCCGGATTGAAGATGCCGTAAAGCAGAACCTCTGTCAGCGGCACGTCCGGCTGAAAGTCAGGCCCCACCGTTTGCTCCCGGCTTGTCACTGCTGTCTTGCACCTGACGAAGCTTCTCTTCCTCGTACTGCACGAACCAACCGATCATGTTGCGCCATTGGGCGCCGACCATCTCGATCATCTCAGGCGGCATCCCCTTTTCGGAGGCCCGCGCTTTGACCCGGTCGATGACCTGTTGAATGCGCCACTGAACGACGGCGCCTTCGCGCGTCGACATCTTGAGTTGCCACGCCCTGTCGACGTAGCCGTAGCGCTCGGTGATCAGATCGACGAGCGCATTATCGATCCGATCGATCTCGCTACGCACCTGGGACATGTCTGCGCATTCCCACGGACGTTTTGGGTCCATGATCTTAGCCCTTCATCCACCATGCGTCCGGCACGGCAAACCGTCCGGCAGCGTCTTCAATAACCTGTGCGGTCCGGAACAGCGTTTCCTCGTCGAACGGCTTGCCGATGAGCTGCAGCCCAAGCGGCGTGCCTTGCGAGGAAAGTCCGCCCGGAATGGACATGCCCGGCAGACCGGCCATGTTCACCGTCACAGTAAATATGTCCTCTAGATACATCGCCAAGGGATCGCCAGACTTTTCGCCGAATGCGAACGCGGGCGACGGCGTCGTCGGCGTCAGCACAACATCGACCGAATTCCAGGCCTCGTCGAAGTCCTTCTTAATGAGAGTGCGGACCTTCTGCGCCTTGAGATAATAGGCGTCGTAATAGCCCGCAGAGAGCACATACGTGCCGATCAGGATGCGGCGGCGCACTTCCTTGCCGAAACCGGCAGCGCGCGTCTTCTCGTACGTGTCGATCAGATTGTCGCCGCTAACGCGCAGGCCGTACCGCATGCCGTCATAGCGCGCGAGGTTCGACGAACATTCCGCAGGCGCTACGATGTAATATGCGGGAAGCGCATATTTCGTGTGCGGCAGCGAGATGTCATGGATCGTCGCTCCGGCCGATTTCAGCCACGCGATGCCATCGTCCCAGAGCTTCTGAATTTCGGCCGACATGCCATCGACGCGATACTCTTTCGGAATGCCGACGCGCAGGCCTTTGACGCCCTTGCCAAGCGCCGCCTCGTAATCGGGAACCGGCGCATCGACCGACGTTGTATCCTTCGGATCGTGGCTCGCCATGGCTTTCAGCATCATAGCACTGTCGCGAACCGTCTTTGCGATCGGCCCGGCCTGATCGAGCGACGAGGCAAACGCCACGATGCCCCAGCGCGAGCAGCGGCCGTACGTCGGCTTGATACCCACCGTACCCGTCAGCGCTGCGGGCTGGCGGATCGAGCCGCCCGTATCCGTTGCCGTCGCCGCCAGGCAAAGGTTGGCCGCAACCGCCGACGACGAACCGCCCGACGAGCCGCCGGGAACAAGTTTGTCGGCCGACGTTTTGCCGTCCGAGCCTTTGCGCCGCCACGGGTTGACGACGTTGCCGAACGCGCTCGTCTCGTTCGACGATCCCATCGCGAACTCGTCGTTGTTGAGCTTGCCGAGCATGACCGCACCGGCGTCCCACAAATTCTGCCCGACCGTCGACTCATACGTCGGCTTGAAATCGTCGAGGATCTTCGAGCACGCCGTGGTGCGGATGCCGTTCGTGCAGAACAGATCCTTGTTGCCGATCGGCAAGCCTTCAAGCGGACGCGCATTGCCTGCTGCGATCCGCTTGTCGCTTTCTTTCGCCTGTGCGCGCGCGTGTTCCGGCGTCGGCAAGACGTAAGCATTCAGGGCGCCATTACCCTTGTCGATTGCCGACAGAAAGGCGTCCGTCAGCTCAAGTGCCGTGAATGACTTCTTCTGAAGCCCGTCCCGGGCTTCAGCCATGGTGAGTTTGGTAAGATCGGTCACCGCTCGACTTTCCCTTTTAAACCTTTGCAGCGCTCATAAACCAGCGCCTCCGTTCCGCTTCTGACCTCGATGCGGTCGGCATCCAGACGCGTGAACGTCACCGTCTGTGCGTATTCCTCTGCGCCTTCTGAGCACTGCATCTTGCCCTCGAAGACGTTCGACTTCACTTCGCGTAGCGCTGCAAAATTGCAGCCGCCTTCCCAACTTCCCGTTCCTTCACGCGTCAACGTCAGCGGATAGGTCTCGATGTTCGGCGCATCCTTGCCGTTCTGGATATCCTCAAGTTTCTTGCATCCGGTTGTCGGCGAGTACGTCCCGTCGCCGACGAACGCGGCGTCAAGCTTCGTTTCCTCAGCCTGCGCCATCCCGGAAGCCAGCATCACTGCTGCAACAGCAAGCAACGCGTGAAACATTCGGTCACTCCACGACCTTGGGCACCACGAAGAAATTGTCTTCCGCCATCGGCGCATTCGCCGTGATCTGGTCGGCGATCTCGCCGTCCGTCACGACGTCGTCCCGCATCTTGAGCTTTTGATCGACGACCCGCGTCATCGGCTCGACCGCCGACGTATCAACCTCATCGAGTTGCTTGACCCAGTCGAGAATGCCGGAAAGCTCCTTCTCGAGACCCTTGGCCTCCTCGTCGCTCACCTTGATACGGGCGAGGCGCGCGATACGGCGAACGGTCGCTTCATCGACCTGCATGAAAAGTCCCTTCAAGAAATCGGGGGATTGCGCCGCTCTCATAACCGGGCGAACGCCACCAATGCAACCAGCGGCGGCATTCCGCAAGGGGTTCAAGTCACGGAAACGGACCGGGAAAGCCGGATAAGGCCCGTTGGCGATGCCAATTTGTCGCCGGACCTGCTAGAGCGTCGCGTCATGACCCTTTGCAGCCGAGATTAGGCGCCTGTGACACAACCCACCGTTTCCCCGCCGTCGGGACTAACCACCGAAGATCACCATCACTTTCGCGACGCCACAACCGGCGCGGGCCGGCTGATCGGGATCGACGCCGGAACGAAGACGCTCGGCCTTGCCCTGTCTGACGTACGGCGCACGATAGCGTCCCCCCTCGAAACGATCCGCAGGACAAAGTTCACGGCTGATGCGGCACGACTGTTCGCAATCGTCGCCGAGCACGGCGTCTCGGGGTTTGTGCTTGGCCTGCCACGAAATCTCGACGGCACTGAAGGCCCACGCGCCCAGGCCACCCGCGCACTTGCCCGCAACCTCAACAAGTTGTCGCCGCTGCCGATTCTGCTCTGGGACGAACGGCTGACGACTGCCGAAGCCGAACGCATGCTAATTGACGCCGATCAGACCCGCAAACGCCGCGCCGAGGTCATCGACAAGCTCGCTGCCACCATAATCCTGCAAAGCGCCCTCGACCGCCTGAAGCAGGACAACTGAGCGGCAATCGCCCAAATGTCATCCTCGGGCTTGTCCTGAGAATGACAAAAGGCGCAGCTGGTGACCCCGTCGAACGGTGCGCCACACTCGCTTTGTCCCCGACTTTCGGCCACACGAAGCGTGGCATTTCAGGCTCCGTTAAGAGGTTTGCGATTGATGTCGCGCCCCGACCTTGCAGCCCCGCAAGACTCCCCCTATAGAAGCGCCTTTAATGACAACGAAATCGAATTCCAACGCGCTGAAGGTTTTTCCGCGCCGCCATTTGCTGACCTGCGAAGGTTTGTCAGCCAATGAGATCAATTTTCTTCTCGATCTCGCGGACCGGAACGCTGATCACATCCGCAACAATGGCCGCAAGCGGCAGGTCCTCGCGGGCCGAACGCTGATCAATCTCTTCTTTGAATCATCGACACGCACGCAGTCCTCGTTCGAGATGGCGGGCAAGCGCCTTAGCGCCGACGTCATGAACATGAATGTCGCGACGTCGTCGGTTACGAAGGGCGAAACGCTCGTCGACACCGCCGTGACGCTGAATGCCATGCGTCCCGACATCATCGTCGTGCGCCATCACGCGGCAGGTGCCGTCGAACTTTTATCTCAAAAAGTCGATTGCTCGGTCATCAACGCAGGTGACGGCGCGCATCAGCATCCGACGCAAGCCCTGCTCGATGCGCTGACGATCCGTCGCGCAAAAGGCCGCGTCGCCGGACTGACGGTCGCGATCTGCGGCGACATTCTCCATTCGCGCGTCGCGCGCTCCAACATCAACGTCTTGAACGCACTCGGCGCTCACGTCCGCCTCATTGCTCCGACGACGCTTCTGCCCTCCTCGCCCGAACGGCTCGGCTGCGAAGTTTTCACCGACATGTGGAAAGGCATCGAAGGCGTCGATATCGTCATGATGCTGCGTCTGCAGCGCGAACGGATGGAAGCATCCTACGTTCCCTCCAGCCGTGAATTCTTTCACTTCTTTGGCCTCGATCACGAAAAGCTCGCTCGCGCCAAGCCCGATGCGCTTGTCATGCATCCAGGGCCGATGAACCGCGGCGTCGAGATTGCCTCGACCGTTGCCGATCATTCCAGAAGCGTTATCCGCGAGCAGGTAGAAATGGGCGTTGCAGTTCGCATGGCCGTTCTTGAAGCCTTGTCTGTGCACCTTCCCGGCTTCGCGGAGGATGCGCCATGAGAAAACCGATCGAAAAGCCGAAGAGCGTCGGCCCCGCAACCGTCTTCATCAATGCTCGCCTGATCGACCCGGCATCGAACCGCGATGAGCCCGGCGGCCTTCTGGTCAAGGACGGCTTGATCGCCGATCTCGGCAGCCATCTGCGCCGCAACGCACCGGAAGGCGCGTCGGTCATAGACTGCAAAGGTCACGTCCTGGCTCCTGGTTTGATCGACGCACAGGTGTTCACCGGCGAACCCGGCTACGAACATCGCGAAACGCTCAAGACTGCGAGCCACGCTGCCGCGGCAGGCGGCGTTACGACCATCGTTGTCATGCCGGATACCAATCCGGTGATCGACCAAGTCGCGCTCGTCGATTTCATTCAGCGCCGCGCCCGCGACAACGCCCTTGTCCACGTCCACACCATGGCCGCGATGACGAAAGGCCTGCAGGGCGAGGAAATGACCGAAATCGGTCTGTTGAAACGCGCCGGCGCCATCGCCTTCTCGAACGGCAAAGCGAGCGTGGTCAACACCCGCGTGATGCGCAACGTCCTGAGCTACTCCAAAGACTTCAACGCCCTCGTCGTGCATCACACTGAAGACCCGTATCTCTCGACCGGCGCCATGAACTCGGGCGAAGTCGCGGCACGTCTCGGCCTCTCCGGCGTTTCCAAGATCTCCGAGACCATCGCCCTCGAACGCGACGTTCGTCTCGTCGAAATGACGGGCGGGCGCTATCACGCCGCAACGATCAGCTGCCAGGAAAGTCTTGACGTCATCAAGGCCGCCAAGGCCAAAAAACTGCCTGTCAGCTGCGGCGTCTCGATCAATCATCTGACGCTAAACGAGAACGACATCGGCCCGTACCGCACGTTCTTCAAGGTGCGTCCGCCTCTGCGGCGTGAGGAAGACCGCGTCGCCATGGTCCAAGGTGTCGCCAACGGCGATATCGACATCATCGTATCGAGCCACGACCCACAGGACGCCGACACCAAGCGGCGACCGTTTTCGGAAGCCGCCGACGGCGCCGTGGGCCTCGAAACGCTGCTCTCTGCCGCGCTCCGGCTCGTTCACTCCGGCGACATGACGCTGTCGGTCATGCTGAAAGCGCTGACCATCAACCCCGCGCGACTGCTCGGTCTGCACTCCGGCCGACTTGCGAAGGGCTCCATCGCCGACCTCGTCCTGTTCGACCCCGGCGAACCCTGGGTCGTGAACAAGGATCTCCTGCGTTCGCGCTCCAAGAATACGCCCTTCGATGAGGCCAAGATGCAAGGCCGCGTCTTGAGGACGATGGTCGCGGGTCAGACCGTTTATGAATACGCTGGCGTCGAACGCACCTAGGCATTACCTCTCTCGGCGACGCTCCATTTCGCACACGAGAGATCCCAGTCATGAGCTTGTTGTCACCCTTGGCTTTGCTGACGGACAACGGCTCATGGCAGCCGCACGCTGTGGCGGCACTGCTCGGCTACTTGTTAGGCTCCATTCCATTCGGCCTACTGCTGACACGCGCCGCCGGACTGGGCGACATCCGCAGCATCGGATCGGGCAACATCGGTGCGACCAACGTCCTCCGGACGGGCAATAAAAAGCTCGCCGCAGCGACGCTTCTGCTTGATGCCGCCAAAGGCGCCGCCGCCGTCCTGATCGCACGCGCCTGGCTCGGCGAAACCGCCGCGATGGTGGCCGGTCTCGCAGCCTTCCTCGGACACATCTATCCGGTTTGGCTTGGCTTCAAAGGCGGCAAGGGCGTCGCGACGTACCTCGGCGTTCTCATTGCCCTTGCTTGGCAACTCGCACTGCTTTTTGCCGTGCTTTGGCTTGCAGTGGCGAAAGTCGGCAAGATATCCTCGCTTGCGGCCATCGTTGCGACGATCGCCGTTCCCGTCGCCGCCTGGATATGGGGAGAGCGCGCGCTCGCCATCACCGTCACTCTGATGAGCATCGTGGTGCTCATCAAACATCGCGCAAACATCGAACGTCTGATGGCTGGGGAGGAGCCGCGGATTGGCTCCAAAACCTGATCAGCCCGAGCTTTTCAATCCATCGCCGCCTCCTTCCGAACTCTCCGACGAAGAACGGATCGCCTGCCTGCGCCTAATCCGCTCGGAGAATGTCGGCCCTGTCACCTTTCGCGATCTGATCAATTATTACGGCGGAGCGGCGAAAGCGCTGGAGATCCTCCCGACGCTCTCGCGGCGGGGCGGCTCAGGGCGGCCGATCCGAATTTGCCCAAAAGCCGACGCCGAACGCGAGCTAGCAGCCGCCGCCCGTATCGGCGCGACGCCGTTCCTCACCGTCGAGCACGGGTATCCGCAGGTTCTGGCGGGCATCGAAGCACCGCCGCCGATGCTTTATGTGAAAGGTGATCTGAACCTGCTGAAACGGCCGTCCATAGCCATCGTTGGCTCGCGCCAATCCTCAGCAGCAGGCATGCAACTGACCAGATTGTTTGCGAGCCAATTGGCTGAAGCAGGCTTCGTCATCGTATCCGGCCTTGCCCGCGGCATAGACAAAGCTGCACACGACGCGTCTTTGGGCAGCGGAACGATCGCTGTGGTCGCCGGAGGCATCGACTGGGTCTATCCGCCGGAACACGCCGAGCTTCAGGCCCGCATCGGTACGGAAGGCTGCCTCGTCACGGAACGCCCTCCCGGATTGAAACCCCGCGATAAGGACTTCCCCCGCCGCAATCGCATCATTGCGGGCCTCGTCTATGGCGTCGTCATCATCGAAGCCGCCGCCCGCTCAGGCACGCTCGTCACCGCCCGCTACGCGAACGAGCTCGGCCGCGAGGTCTTCGCCGTCCCCGGCCACCCACTCGACCCGCGCGCGGAAGGCACTAACCGCCTGATTAAGCAGGGCGCCACGCTGGTGACGGAGGTCTCGGATATTATAGAGGTCTTGAGGCCGATCCTTGGTATCGAAGAACGCCGGTTCGATTTCACCGACCGAGAGCCGCAACCAACCGCCCTCCCATCACCTCCCGCACCCGAGATGGCATCCGAAGACGTTCTGAATGCCGTTCTGACGGCCCTAGGGCCCGCGCCCGTCGCCACTGACGCCATCGCCCGCCAAACGGGCCTTAACGTCCAAGCCGTGCAGGTTGCCCTCCTGGAACTCGATCTGGCGGGGCGTATCGAACGGCAGGGCCAAAGCCTTGTCGCCCTGAAGGCGACCGCGATTTGAGCCCAGCGACCGCTCCTTACGCTCGTTAGGAGCCTCACCTGAGCGTCTCGCGTTGTGTCTCGGCGTGCGATATCGCGAGCATGCGAGACAGCTTCCGGCACCCATGCTGGTCCGCCATTTGCTGCAATTGTCCCAGCAAATCAGCGAGATACTCAAGCCGTTCCCGCCGCTCATCGCCCGAACCGCCGGAAAGCCGATTATGATGCAAATCGTCCATTGTGCTTGCGATCATTCCCACCACCATCCATATCCCGAGAACATCTTACTCGCCAAATGGTGGCAACATCAACAAAAATACAATCAAAAATAGAAAGACCGGGCATTTGACAGCGCCGCGACGATCAACCATGTTCCCGGCCCGCCGGGCGGCAGAGATGAAGCCCGCCAATCCGCAGCAATTGCGGGTTTAACGGCGTGAGGAGCGAAATCGCCAGATGAACGTCGTCATCGTCGAATCCGCCGCTAAGGCCAAGACGATCAATAAATATTTGGGCTCGGGTTACAAGGTCATCGCGTCCTACGGGCACGTGCGCGACCTGCCGGCCAAAGATGGCTCCGTCGAGCCCGATCATGATTTCAACATGCACTGGGAAGTCGATACGAAATCCCAGAAGATCATGCGCGAAATCGCCGAAGCGGTGAAAAAGGCCGACAAGCTGATCCTCGCGACCGACCCTGATCGCGAAGGCGAAGCCATCTCCTGGCACATCCTGCAAATTCTCAATCAGAAGAAGGCGCTCGGCAAAGACACCGAAGTCGAGCGCGTAGCGTTCAATGCCATTACCAAGCAGTCGATCCTCGCCGCGCTGAAAGAGCCGCGCAAGATCGACGAGCCGCTGGTTGACGCCTACCTCGCCCGCCGGGCGCTGGATTATCTCGTTGGTTTTACGCTGTCTCCCGTTCTGTGGCGCAAGCTTCCGGGCTCGCGTTCGGCGGGCCGCGTCCAATCGGTGGCGCTTCGCTTGGTTTGCGACCGCGAAGCCGAGATCGAGGCGTTCAAGACCGAAGAATACTGGACGATCGAGGCGCTCCTTTCGACCGCCAAGAACGAAGACGTCCGCTCGCGCCTCGTCGCTATCGACGGCACGGCGCTGAAGAAACTCGACATTAAAGACGAAGCGACCGCGACAGCAATCCGCAAGGCGCTGCTCGGGCAGGATTTCCGCATCGCGTCCGTTGAGAAGAAGGCCACGAAGCGCAATCCGTTTCCGCCGTTCACGACGTCCACGCTCCAGATGGACGCTTCCCGCAAGCTCGGCTTCTCCGCCAAGCAGACGATGCAGATCGCCCAGCGCCTCTACGAAGGTGTCGACATCGGCGGCGAGACAGTCGGCCTCATTACTTATATGCGAACCGACGGCGTCCAGATCGTACCGGAAGCCGTCAGCCAGATCCGCGACGTGATCTCGGCCGAATACGGCAAGAACTACACGCCCTTCGCGCGCGAATACAAAACCAAGGCCAAGAACGCCCAGGAAGCGCACGAAGCCATCCGCCCGACCGATCCGCGCCGCAAGCCCGACCAGGTCCGCAAGCACCTCGAAAAGGATCAGGCCGCGCTTTACGACCTGATCTGGAAGCGCACCATCGCCAGCCAGATGGCCGCCGCCGACATCGAGCAGACGACAGCGGAAATCGACGTCAAAGGTTCCGACGGCAAAGCTTATGGCCTCCGCGCCAACGGCTCGGTTCTGATGTTCGACGGCTTCCTCAAGGTCTACGAGGAAGGCCGCGACGACCGCGTTCGCACCATCGAAAAAGGCAAGGACGACACTGCCGACGAGGACGACGACAGCCGTCGCTTGCCGCCGCTCGCAGTCGGCGATCGCCTGAAAGACAAAGAGATCAGCGCCGACCAGCATTTCACGCAGCCGCCGCCGCGTTTCTCGGAAGCGACGCTCGTGAAGCGCATGGAAGAGCTCGGCATCGGCCGGCCGTCGACCTATGCTTCGACGATGGCCGTGCTTGTCGATCGCGACTACGTCCGCATCGAGAAGAAGCGTCTGATCCCGGAAGATAAGGGCCGCCTCGTCATCGCGTTCCTCGAAAGCTTCTTCAAGCGCTACGTCGAATACGATTTCACCGCCGACCTCGAAGAAAAGCTCGACCTCATCTCCAACGACGAGCTGGAATACAAGCAAGTGCTGCGCGACTTCTGGCGCGACTTCATGGCGGCCGTCGGCGAGATCAAGGATCTGCGCGTCGGCGACGTCCTCGAAGCGCTGAACGAGATGCTTGGACCGCACGTCTTCCCCGATAAGGGCGACGGCAGCGATCCACGCCTCTGCCCGAAGTGCGGCACTGGACGCCTGAGCCTGAAAATCTCAGGCAAGTATGGCGCCTTCATCGGCTGCGGAAATTACCCAGAGTGCAACTATACCCGTCAGCTGACACAAAGCTCCGACGGCGACGCCGCCGCGCTCGACGGCAAAATCCTCGGCTACAACGATGACGGTCTTGCCGTCACGATGAAGACGGGCCGCTTCGGACCTTACATCCAGCTCGGCGAAGCCGAAGGCGACGAGAAGCCGAAGCGCTCCAGCATTCCGCGCGGCATCGACGCTGCGACCCTCGATTTCGAACGCGCAATGCAGCTTCTGTCGCTGCCGCGCGATGTTGGCGAACATCCCGACGAAGGCGGCATGATTACAGCCGGTCTCGGCCGTTTTGGACCGTTCATCGTACATGAGAAGAACGGCGCGAAAACGTACGTCAACCTCGAAAGCCTGGAAGACGTCTTCACGGTTGGCCTTAATCGCGCTGTCACGCTCATCGCTGAAAAGCGCGCAGGCGGTGGCAAGAGCCGCTTCCAGCGTAACGCACCGAAGGTCGTGAAAGACCTGGGGCAGCACCCGAGCGAAGGCGGAGCAGTGCAGGTGCTCGAAGGCCGTTATGGTCCCTACGTCACGCACAATAAGGTCAATGCCACCGTTCCCAAGGCGAAGAACCCCGCCGAGCTGACGATGGACGAAGCCGTCGCCCTCATTAACGAGCGCACCGCCAACGGCGGTGGCAAGAAGGGCAAGCCCGCGCGCGGTGCCAAGGCAAAAGCCGCGAAGGACGACAAACCCGCGAAAGCGCCAAAAGCTGACAAGGCCGCCGCACCGAAAGCCGCGAAGAAGCCAGCCGCAACGAAAACCGCAGCGGCCAAAGCCGAAAAAGCGCCAGCCAAGAAAGCACCTGCAACGTCCGCTGGAGCCAAGAAACTCGCGAGGGCAAAGGCCTGACCGCAAAACGACGAGGCGCAAAGGTGGCCCGCAAATCGAGCCCGGCGCGAGCCCCGGCCGATGGCGGTCTGCCGAGCAAGGAGCAGATTCTCGAATTCCTGAATTCCGCTCCGGGCAAAGCCGGCAAGCGCGAGATCGCTCGCGCCTTCGGTGTATCAGGCGGCGCGAAGATTGCGTTGAAGCGCCTGCTCGCCGAAATGACGGAAGAAGGCGCCCTCTCAGGCGACAAGAAGCACTTGCGCGAAAAGGGCAAGCTGCCGCCCGTCACGACGCTTGAAGTCACCGGCCGCGATGACGACGGCGACCTTCTTGCTAAACCTCTTCAGTGGGAAGAGTCCGACGGCAAGCGCCCAGTCGTTCGCGTTGTCGCGACCCGCGATGGACGCGACGCTGAGATCGGCATCGGCGATCACATTCTTGCGCGCCTGCAAAAGTTGCCCCGCGGCAGCGGGCAGGCGTCTTACGAAGCGACGCCGATCAAGAAGCTGCCACGCGAGAAGCGCCGGCTGCTCGGCATCTTCCGCGCGTCGAAGCGCGGCGGCGGCACCATCGAACCGATCGACCGCAAGGAATTGAAGAGCTGGCCGATCCTGCCCGACGATACGGGCAGCGCGGAAGACGGCGACCTCGTGCGCTTCCAACTCAACCGACGTGGCCGCTTTGCGACGCCGCGCGCCGAAATCGTCGAAAGCCTGGGCAATCCCGACGATCAGCGCAAGATTTCGCTCATCGCCATTCACGCCCACGGCATCCCAGAGGACTTTCCTGAATCCGTCCTGCAAGAGTGCGAGACGCTCCCGCCTCCGACGATGGATGGCCGCACGGACCTCCGAAACGTCCCGCTGTTGACGATCGACCCCATCGACGCCCGCGACCATGACGACGCGGTGCACGCCGAGCCCGACACCGATCCGAAAAATTCCGGTGGCTTCATCGTCACCGTCGCCATCGCCGACGTTGCCCACTACATTCGTCCGGGCTCGAAGCTCGACCGCGAGGCGCAACTGCGCGGCAACTCGGTCTACTTCCCTGATCGCGTCGTGCCGATGCTACCAGAGAAGATTTCAAACGACCTCTGCTCGCTGCGTGAGCTTGAGGAACGCCCCTGCCTCGCCGTTCGCATGATCTTCGACAAGCATGGCGAGAAGCGAAAGCACACGTTCCTTCGCGCCATGATGAAGTCGGCCGCGAAGCTCTCCTACCAGGAAGCGCAGGCCGCCATCGATGGCAAACCCTCCGACAAATGCCAGCCGCTGATGGAGCGCGCGCTGCTCCCGCTGTGGGCAGCCTATCGCGCCGTCGCGAAAGCCCGCGACAACCGCGGCCCGCTCGACCTCGATCTGCCCGAGCGCCGTATCGTGCTCGACGAGGAAGGCAAGGTTGCGCGCGTCGTCACACCGGAACGACTCGAAGCCCATCGCCTGATCGAAGAGTTCATGATCCAGGCGAACGTCGCTGCCGCCGAGACGCTCGAAGAAAAGCGCCTGCCGCTTGTCTATCGCGTTCACGATCAACCGAGCCCCGAGAAGCTCAAAGGCCTGCGCGACTTCCTCGAAACGCTCGATATGAAAATTCCTCACGCGGGCGCGCTAAAGCCGGAAGCCTTCAATCGCGTGCTTGAGCAGGCGAAAGACCTTCCCGTACCGGATCTCATCAGCGAAGTGATCCTGCGCTCGCAATCGCAAGCCGAATACAATCCGAAGAACATCGGCCACTTCGGCCTGAACCTCGTGCGCTATGCACACTTCACGTCGCCGATCCGCCGCTACGCCGACTTGATCGTCCATCGCGCGCTGATCCGCGCATTGAGCCTCGGCCCCGACGGATTGACCGACGATGAAATTCCGCGTCTCGCGAGCGTCGCCAAGGCCATCTCAGATACCGAGCGCCGCGCCATGTCCGCCGAGCGCGAGACGACCGACCGTCTGATCGCCGCTCACCTGGCCGATCGCATCGGAGTGACGTTCACGGCGCGCATCGCTGGCGTAACGCGTTCTGGTCTATTCGTGCGCCTGAAGGACACCGGCGCCGACGGCTACATTCCGATTGGAAGCCTCGGAAACGACTACTATCACCACGTCGAAGCCGCCCACGCATTGATCGGCGCGCGCTCCGGCGAAGGCTATCGCCTTGGTGATACTGTTGAAGTCCGCTTGCTTGAGGCAATTCCCTCGGCAGGCGCATTGCGTTTCGAAATGCTGACGGAGCCCTCGCCCGGCAACTTCGGCTCGGGAAAGACCTTGCGGCGCAACACAGGTGGCAAACGAAAATTCGGAAAGTTCCGCGGGCAACGACGCTAACGCCGCAGGACAGGAGGCCCACCTTGACCTCGGAAACGGAAAACCCCATCACCTAGCCATGGCCAACCCAGCCGACAAGATTATCGACGCTGACGCCCAGACGGATCGTAATCTCTGGCAAGCGATGGGGCGCGGCTGGCGACAGCGCTGCCCATGCTGTGGCACCGGACGGATCTACGGCAAATATCTCAAAGTCAACGACATCTGCTCCGATTGCGGCACGGAGTTTTTCCATCAGCGCGCCGACGACGCTCCTCCTTATTTCGTCATGACGATCACCGCACACGTCATCGTCGCTGGCATTCTCATCACCGAACAGCTCTATTCGCCGCCAACCTGGGTGCAGCTTTCGATCTGGATGCCGGCGCTGGTGATCTTGAGCCTCTGGCTGCTGCCGCGCGTCAAAGGTGCGTTGATCGGATATCAGTGGGCGCTTCGCATGCATGGCTTCGGCGATCCGAGCCTCGACGAGCCTGAGAAATGGCCGCCAGCTCCGGCCGAGACGGACACGCGGTAACGAGCCGTCCATGTCCGCGGAGCCACTCGACAATCCTACGTCCGATGTTCCCGTTCGCGACGCCGCGTGCCTGCTCGTCGCCGACCTCAGCAACGCCGAACCCAAACTGCTGATGGGACGCCGTCATTCCAATCAAGTCTTCCTGCCCAACAAATGGGTCTTCCCCGGCGGTCGCGTCGAAGACGAAGATCGCCACTTCGCAAAGCAGTTCGCAGGACAATTCTCGCCTGCCGATCTGGCCGACGAGATCAAACCATTTGCGCTTGCAGGCATCCGCGAGCTTTTCGAGGAGACAGGGCTGCTGATCGGCAAAGAAGGTGCACTGCCCGAGACATTGCCTGCCTGGCAGACGTTTGCCGCATCAGGGCAGGCACCAGCTCCCGCGAACCTCATTCCGTTCGCGCGCGCGATAACGCCGCCGGGCCGCGTTCGCCGTTACGATACTTGGTTCTTCCTTGCAGTTTCCGAAGCGGTCTCTGCCGATCGCTCTGCGACGGACGACGAGCTGCTGGATCTTGGATGGTTTACGCTAACGGAAGCCGCGGCGCTCGATTTGCCAAACATTACGCGGCTTGTGCTTAATGATGTGGCCGAACTTCTCGAAGCCGCGCCGGTATTTCGCAACAGCGCCGAACTCCTGCCTTTCTATTATTCCGCAGGCTCATCCTTCCACCGCGACCTGATATCGTGTAAAGTCGCACCTCCGATGCCTTGACACGGCAAAGTTGACGCGTATGTTGCGCGCTCCCTGGCCAAGGTTTCTTGGCATTTTTCACTTAAGGCCACTATCCATGGCAAAGCCAGTTACGCAGAAAATCAAATTGTTGTCGTCCGCCGGAACCGGTTTCTTCTACGTCACGAAGAAAAATCCGCGCACGGCAACCGAAAAGCTTGTTTTCAAGAAGTACGACCCCGTTGCGCGTAAGCACGTGGAATTCAAAGAAACAAAAATTAAATAAACCGCGCTGCTGCTCAGCCGATTACGGCTGAACTTGACGGATATCAATCGCGTTGAGGAAGCTCTGGCTGATGATGTGGCCAGGGCTTAAAGCAAACTCGGCAGCGGGGTAAATCGTTCCGAGACAGCTTCGCAACCCTGGCCACGACCGGGCGAGGTTCAAAGAGGGCGTTGTTCCCCACCCAGCTTCGCGATCGATCCTCCGCAACCGTTCGAGGAGGCCACTCGTGTGGTCGCTTGGTTCGATCATACCCACTCTACCAGGCTTTGCGGCGGGCCCGATAGCGCGGGATTTTATAGGCGTCACCTCACAGCGAGTGCACGCAAGGCCGACGTCAAAATCGCAAGAATTCCTATTTATCCCCACTTAGACGCGTAGATTGGTGCCAGATTACGACGCGGAAAGCAACAACTGCTTTACTGTGTCGCTGGCGCTACGATTCACGCAAGCTTGGCTGTATGGCGTTCACAACTAACTGACAGAAAAGCATAGCTATTTTCTGACATCTGCGTGACGGTTGCGTTGTTCTCAAATTGCGGCTTGCCCGCAAGCAACGTGACTTTCGGCTAAAGTCTCATTTACGCGGCGTCGACGACAACGCGGTTCCGGCCGCGTCTTTTGGCGATGTAGAGGGCGCTATCCGCCCGCTTGAACATCGTCTCCGGCGTGTCGTCTGCCGTCTCCAACGTGCCGATCCCTACGCTCGCCGTCACCCGGATATTCTGACCATCACCGATCCGGAATTCATCGGAGGCAACGCATGCGCGCAGGCGCTCGCCGACCTGATAAGCGTGCGTTAGATCAGTGTCCGGCATAATGATCACGAACTCCTCGCCGCCGAACCGGCAGGCAAGATCGATCCCGCGCGTATTGCGCCGCAAGCGCACGGAAAACTCCCTCAGCACTTCATCACCGACATCGTGCCCGTAGGTATCGTTGACGTTCTTGAAGTGATCGATGTCGGCGACCAGCATCGACAGGCTGCGCCCGGTCCGGGCCGCTTCCGAAACAAGCGTCCGCAAATGGCCTTCCATGTAGCGACGGTTATGTAGCCCGGTCAGCGAATCCGTAATCGACAGCTCGACGCTTTCCGCGAGCCGATGGCGAAGAAAATCCGAATGCCGCTTCCGCTTGATCTGGGTTTTGACACGCGCCAGCAGTTCATGGCGATCGATCGGCCGCATCAGGTAGTCGTTGACGCCCATATCGAGGCCGCGCAGCAATCGTGCTTCATCGCCGGGTTCGACCAGCATGATAACCGGTAGATGCCGCGTCCGTTCGAGCGATCTGACCTGCGAGCAAAGCCGCAAGCCGTCCGAGCCGCTCAATGAAAGACTGACGATGAGCAGATCAAATCCGCCCTCGGCGAGCCGAACGAGCGCCGTCTGCGCATCCCGTTCGAGATGCGCGTCGTTCGCGCGCGACAGCACTTCAAGCAAACGCGTCGCCGACCGCTCATGATCGTCGACCAGCAGAACACGCCCTGTCCTCGCCGACAGAGCCCGCGCGAGGGAGCCGTCGTCGGGAATGCCCATGGTTCGGCCCGTCGACGCGCGCATCATCATTTCGTCGTTGAGCATTTTGAGGCGTGCAAGGTTCCGCACACGCGTCACGAGCGCGATGTCGTCGACCGGCTTGGTGAGGAAATCATCCGCACCGCTCTCCAGCCCGAGAACCTTGTCGGACGGCTGATCGAGGGCGGTGACCATGACGACGGGAATGTGGTGCGTGAGATGACTACCTTTAATGCGGCGGCACGTTTCGAAGCCGTCCATGCCGGGCATCATGACGTCGAGAAGCACGACGTCGACGCTCTCATGCTCAAGGATATCGAGCGCCTGCTGCCCGCTGTTCGCCGTGAGAACTTCGAAATATTCCGCCTGAAGCCTCGCTTCGAGAAGCTTCACGTTTGCCAGAATATCGTCGACGACGAGAACGCGCGCGGTCATGAGCTGAAAAATCTTTGAAGAATACTAGGCCTTCGATGCACCGATGAACTTCCGGACGGTTTCGAGGAAAGACGTGACGGAGATCGGTTTCGAGATGTACGCTTCGCAACCGCCTGAACGGATGCGTTCTTCATCGCCTTTCATCGCAAAGGCCGTGACCGCGACGATGGGAATTTGGCAAAGCGTATCGTCGTCCTTTAGCCAGCGCGTGACCTCTAGCCCGGATACCTCCGGCAGCTGAATGTCCATCAAGATGAGATCGGGACGATGCTTGCGCGCGAGTTCGAGAGCCTCGAAGCCGTTGCGCGTCTGAATTGTCTGATAACCGTGCGCAACAAGGAGATCGTTGAAGAGCTTCATATTGAGCTCGTTGTCTTCAACGATCAGGACAGATTGCGCACCGAGCAGCGGCTCGGGCGAACGACGCTCGACGCTCATTCCCGTTTCCTGATACGTCATAGCAACCGCCTAGGCTCCTTGCGGCCGTTGTGCACCGATTCTCCGTTGAATTGGCGCTCGACTTTGCCCCTGAAAGCGGTAACCAACAGTTAACGACACCTCGACGATTAGGTAACCATATGTTCCGATCGAAGCCCGCGCGATTGACCGAGGAACGGGCAGAAGCACTCGCGTTGCAGATACTGACGTACGTGCTCGCCGACCCCAAGCAGATTTCGCGCTTTCTGGCGCTGACCGGAAGCGACCCGCAAGACCTTCGCAACATCGCCTCTTCGCGCGAGATGCAGCTGGCGACGCTCGAGTTTCTATTGTCCGATGAAGGGCTTCTTCTGGCATTTTGCCAGGAGAACGGGATTGACCCGGCGCTGATTGCGCCGGCCCATCAGCTACTCGCCGGCCCGATCGACGACTGAAGTAAATTTATTTCGTCGGCGCCGCCGTGGCGGGGCACTTACCGGGTTCAAGGAACGTCAGCTCCTTGAGATCGCCCCTGATCGAAAACTCACCGTAATCGATCTTGAGATCGCTCGTGACGCCATTCTCGAAATAGCGGAACGACAGCTCGTAAGCGGGCGTCTGATCTTCGTGCTCTTTGCCGGCGTCGAAATAGCTGATCGTCATCGGCCAGGATTCGACCTTCGCCAGCTGATCGGCACCCTTGAACGTGCCGACAGACGCATCCGGACCAGTCCCGAATTTTTTGCCGATGATCGTATTGGTTAGGTAGTATTTCTCGCCCTTCTCCGAACCGTCGTAGAGATTGGCGGTGAACATCTTGACACCGCTCTTGGCGGCTTGAACCAAGGTTGAAGCGTGCTGCATCGGGAAATAAATGTCGGTCGGCAGCGACAACCGCTTCTTGGCGGGCTTCACGAGATCGACGCCGACGACTGGCGTCGCGCCCTTCGTCCTTAGCGCATCGCCTTGGCTCGAATCCGCTAGCTCATCGTTCTGATATTGCGTCGATGAAAAACGGAGCTTCTTGGCGTCCGCCTCTTCCCAGCTCGAATTTCTAAGATCGCTAACCGTCTCGACGCCATCCTGGTTCGTCATCACAGTGACGAAGCGCATGTTCTGCGTATAACCCTCGCACGGCGAGCCCTTCAGCTCATAAACCATCCGGCCGACGATTCCGGTCACGCCCGAGCCCGCCGAAGCATCGCCCAAAGACAGATCGTATACGGCGCGATGCGGCGAAAACGGCACAAGCTCTGCAGCTGCCGCAGAATGGCTCGCCATTCCCGATGCAAGGCCCGCTACCAGGGTCGAAAGCGCTACCAAAGCGTAGCCAAAACGCGTCGTCATCGAACTTAGCTCGCTCTCCGGGCGGAAAAGGCTATAGGTACCGCAAACAAGATGGCAGATAAAGCATTTACAAAAGGGCGTTGCGACGGCCACAAGCTACTGAACAACCTAAACATCGAGTAATCTTTCAATGACCTCCATCGAACAGCGGCTGGCCGAATTGGGCTTAAAACTCCCCGAGGCTCCGCAACCCGTTGCCAACTACGTGCCGTTTCTTCTTTCGGGCGATCAACTCTTCATTTCAGGTCAGGTCGCCAAGGACGGCGCCGGCCGCATTCTCACGGGAACGCTCGGCGCCGGTGTCTTGATCGAGGAAGGCCAGGAAGCCGCTCACCACTGCGCACTCAACCTGCTGGCGCAAGCCAAGGCAGCCCTCGGCGATCTCGGCCGCATCGTGCAGGTCCTGCGACTCACGGGCTTCGTCGCCTCCGCACCGAACTTCTACGACCAGCCGAAAGTCATCAACGGCGCATCCGACTTGATGGTCGCCGCCCTGGGCGATGCAGGCCGCCACACCCGTTCCGCCGTTGGCGTCGCGAGCCTGCCGTTGAACGCCTGCGTCGAGATCGACGCTATCTTCAAGGTGCGCTGACGTCATGGCCAATCATGCCGCGTTTTTCCGGCCCGTCGCGCACCGTGGGCTGCACGACAGCAAACGCGGCATCATCGAAAACACCGGCCCCGCATTCGAAGCGGCCATTGCGGCCGGTTACGGCATCGAATGCGATATCCGTCCGATCAAACGTGGCGTTCCGGTCGTTTTTCATGACGAGACATTGCAAAGGCTCGTCGGTGGCCGCGGCCTCGTCGCTGACCTGAAGGAAAGCGACCTCAAAACACTGCGCCACCGCGACAGCGACACGCCCATTCTCACGCTCCCCGCACTGCTCGATCTGGTCGCCGGACGCGTGCCACTTCTGATCGAGATCAAAAGCGAGTGGGAGCCGCCGAACAAAACGTTCATCGCCAATATCGCAGCGGCAGTCGCTGCGTACCCAGGCCCCATCGCGTTGATGTCATTCGACCCCGCCGTTATGGTCGCGATAAGGACAGCCGCCCCTGAGATCCTGCGCGGTATGGTCTCCGGCAGCTATGAAGGACCGGGCTGGTGGCCGCGCAAGATCGGTAAGGCCCGCGCCAAAGACCTTCGCGATCTGCTCGAATCGGGCGCCGTCGCACCTGATTTCTACGCCTACGAAGTCGATGCGCTGCCGACGCCCGTCACCGAATTCGTGCGCCGGACGTTAGGTCTTCCCGTTTTCACCTGGACGGTCCGTACCGCCAAACAGCGCCGCATCGCCGAAACATGGGCAGATGCCATGATCTTCGAAGGCTTCCGGCCCGAGTAGCCGCAGCCCGCGACACTGCGTGCCTCCCGCGCCGCGCGTGACAGCCCTGCCGTGTAATCGCTTTGATCCTATATCAAGGCGTTGCATAGACTTTGCGCAGGCGCGACAAACGACCGAATGCCTATATTTTCCGACACCGCCGTCAATCTCGTTCCTTCGATCGCGACACTCGATGCCGCGCAGTGGGACGCATGCGCCAATCCCGATCCGGCGACTTTCAATCCGTTCGTCAGCCACGCCTTCCTGAAGGCATTGGAGGATTCGCATACTGTTGGCCGGCAGACCGGCTGGCTGCCGCGCCACCTCGTCATCAATGACGATGATGGAAACATCGCTGCCGTTGCCCCCGCCTACGTCAAATCCCACAGTCAGGGCGAATACGTTTTCGATCACGGCTGGGCCGATGCTTATGAGCGCGCAGGCGGGCGCTACTATCCAAAGCTTCAGATTGCCATCCCGTTCACGCCTGTTCCCGGCCCACGCCTCCTCGTCAAACCGGGCGAGAAAGCGCGCGCCGACGAACAGGTGCTGGCAGCCGCCGCAATTGAAGTCGCGCGCCAGGGCGGACTGTCATCCGTACACCTGACCTTCCTGAATGCCGAAACGGCCGAACGTTTGAAAGAGTTCGGCTTCCTGACGCGCGTCGGCCAGCAGTTCCATTGGCAGAACGACGGCTACGCATCATTCGATGATTTTCTGGCGTCGCTCGCCTCGCGCAAACGCAAGGCCGTCAAAAAGGAACGGCAGGCCGCCCTCGCACCCGGTATCGAGATCGAGCAGATCTCCGGCAAAGACATCACCGAAGACCATTGGGACGCGATGTTCACGTTTTACATGGACACCGGCAATCGCAAATGGGGCCGCCCTTACCTCAACCGCACGTTCTTTTCGCTGCTGGGCGAGACGATGGCCGAACACTGCCTCCTCGTATTCGCTAAGCGTGACGGGCGCTACATCGCAGGCGCTCTCAACATGATCGGCGGCGATTGTTTGTACGGCCGCTACTGGGGCGCCACGGAGCACCATCCGGCCCTGCATTTCGAGGTCTGCTATTACCAAGCCATCGACTATGCCATCGCCAACAAGCTGCCGCGCGTCGAAGCGGGCGCCCAGGGCGAGCACAAGCTCGCGCGCGGCTACTTGCCGGTCGAAACCTATTCGGCCCACTGGATCGCCGATCCATCGTTCCGCCGCGCCGTCGAGCGTTTCCTGACGCAAGAGCGTGAGGCCGTCGCCCAGATGAATGCCGACTTGACCGAAATGGGTCCCTATCGCAAAGACGAGGCCTGAAGCGGCCCCGGCCGGGTGCCGCGATACCGGGCCGAGCGAACACCATGTCCTATGACAATTCCAATATCTTCGCGAAAATCCTGCGCGGCGAAATCCCGTGCCACAAAGTCTACGAGGATGCTGACGCCATCGTCTTCATGGACGTGATGCCCCAGACGTCGGGCCACACGCTCGTTGTGCCGAAAGCGCCGTCGCGCAACCTGCTCGATGCCGATCCGGCTGTGCTCGCAAAGATCATCCCGCTGGTGCAGAAGGTCGCCATCGCCGCCAAAGCCGCCTTCAACGCCGACGGCATCAGCATCGCCCAGTTCAATGAACCGGCTGGCGGGCAGACAGTGTTTCACCTGCATTTCCACATCATGCCGCGCTACGAGGGCAAACCCCTTCAGTTGCATGCGCGCCAGATGGAAGATGCCGCCATTCTTGCAGCCAACGCCGAGAAGCTGAAAGCAGCGCTGGCGTAACTTAACTGAGTGAGGAGCCGGGCGTGCTCCCCTTCACGGCACGCCCTCGGAAGCCCACTTCTAAACTCGATAAGGAGGTGCGCCATGTCCGTTGTCCTTGTTATCGGCGCTAGCAGCGGGATCGGCTACGAAACTGTGAAAGCCGCACTCTCTGCTGGTCACGAAGTCCGCGCATTCTCGCGCTCGGCAAAGAACATATCGATCAGCCACCCTAAACTCGTGAAGCTCAACGGTGATGCGCGCTCGAGCGCAGATGTCAGTGCCGCGATGCAAGGCGTGGACGCTGTCATTCAATCACTTGGCGTCAAAACGCTAACCGAGCTTGCCTTTGGCACAACGATCTTTTCCGAAGCAACGCGCGTTATGGTCGACAGAATGCAGCAGACCGGCGTTCGCCGCCTTGTCATGGTGACCGGTATCGGCGCCGGGAACAGTCGTGGGCGCATTCACCCTCTCTATGATTACGTGATGTTTCCGCTGTTCCTGCAGCGCGTTTATTCCGACAAAGACATCGCCGAAGATATCGTTCAGAAAAGCAACCTCGACTGGACTATCGTCCGGCCTGGATTGCTGACAAATGCGCCAGCCAAGAAGCGCTATAAGGTACTGAATGACATGAAGGACTGGCGCCGAGGCGCAATATCCCGCGCTGATGTTGCGGACTTCATGGTCAAGAGCCTCGCCGATCCAACCACGTACGGAAAAACGCCGATCCTCGTCGACTGAGACGCTCCAACAAAAACGCCGGGCTTCGAGCCCGGCGTTGTGAATTTCAATCTAAAAAGAACTACTCGTCCTTCTTCTTCCGCGGCACGCTCGGCACCGCACCCGATCCGTTGGGCTTGTCGCCCTTCTCCTTCGGACCGGGAAGCGCCTTCTTTGGCGTCGCGTCGGCCAGGACCGGCTGTGGGCCATCGTCTTCGTCGGTTTCTTCGTCGTCCGGCGTCTTCACCTTCTTCGAAGGATCAAGCGGCAGGAAATCGAACGTCAGCGTCCGATCCGGCCCTTTGCCGGCAACCAGCACCTTCACCGTGCCACCGTTTTCGAGCTTGCCGAACAGCAGCTCTTCTGCCAGCGGCTTCTTGATGTACTCCTGGATGACGCGCGCCAACGGACGAGCACCGAACTTCTCGTCGTAACCCTTCTCCGCAAGCCAGCGCGTCGCCTCATCCGACAGCTCGATCGAAACGCCGCGATCTGCGAGCTGCGCTTCGAGCTGGAAGATGAACTTCTCGACGACCTGCGCGATGATCTCGGGCGACAACCCGGCGAACGGCACGACGGCATCAAGACGGTTACGGAACTCGGGCGTGAACAGCTTGGCCACGGCTTCCGTATCCTCGCCTTCGCGCTTCGTCCGATTGAAGCCCATCGGCGGCTTGGCCATGTCGGACGCCCCCGCGTTCGTCGTCATAATCAGCACGACGTTGCGGAAATCGACCGACTTACCGTTATGGTCCGTCAGCTTGCCGTGATCCATGACCTGCAACAGGATGTTGAACAGGTCCGGATGCGCCTTCTCGATCTCATCGAGCAGCAGCACGCAATGCGGATGCTGATCGATGCCATCAGTCAGAAGGCCGCCCTGATCAAAACCGACATAGCCCGGAGGAGCGCCGATCAGACGGGAAACCGTGTGCTTCTCCATGTATTCCGACATGTCGAAGCGTAGCAGCTCGACGCCCATCAGGTTCGCAAGCTGCTTGGCAACTTCCGTCTTGCCGACGCCGGTCGGGCCGGAGAACAGGTAGCAACCGATCGGCTTCTCGGGCTCGCGCAAACCGGCACGGGCCAGTTTAATCGCGCTCGAAAGCGCTTCGATCGCCTTGTCCTGACCGAACACCAGCCGCTTCAGATCGCGCCCGATGTGCGCAATGACTTCGGCGTCGCTCTTCGTGACGGTTTTCGGCGGAATGCGCGCCATCGTTGCGACGGTCGCTTCGATCTCCTTGGTGGTGATCTTTTTCTTCCGCTTGCTTTCGGGAAGCAGCATCTGCGACGCGCCGGTTTCGTCGATCACGTCGATCGCCTTGTCCGGCAGCTTACGGTCGTGGATGTACTTCGCCGACAGTTCGACCGCGGCCTTAATGGCCTCGTTCGTGTACTTGATCTTGTGATAGTCCTCGAAGACCGACTTCAGACCCTTCAAGATCTCGATGGCATCCTCGACGGACGGCTCCTTGACGTCGATTTTCTGGAATCGACGGACGAGAGCGCGATCCTTCTCGAAGTGCTGGCGATACTCCTTGTAGGTCGTCGAGCCGATGCAGCGCAGCGCGCCCGACTGAAGCGCCGGCTTCAGCAGGTTCGAAGCATCCATCGCGCCGCCCGACGTCGCACCCGCACCGATAACGGTGTGGATCTCGTCGATGAACAGCACGGCTCCCGGGAAAGCTTCGACCTCCTTCATCACGGCCTTAAGCCGCTCTTCGAAGTCGCCACGATAGCGCGTGCCGGCAAGCAGCGCGCCCATATCCAGCGAGAAGATCGTTGCGCCCTTGAGAACGTCGGGAACCTGCCCCTGCACAATCTTGCGCGCCAAGCCTTCAGCAATGGCCGTCTTGCCGACGCCCGGATCGCCAACCAGCAACGGGTTGTTCTTCTGCCGGCGGCAGAGAACCTGAATCGTGCGCAGCACCTCTTGCTCGCGGCCGATCAGCGGATCGATCTTGCCATCGCGGGCCTTTTTATTGAGGTTGACGCAGTAAGTGTTGAGCGCGTCGCCGGGCTTCTTCTCTTCGCTCTCGGTCGAATTGACTTCCTCGTCGACGCCACGAACCGTCCGCGGCTCGAACATGCCCGGCCGCTTCGCGATGCCGTGTGCGATATACTGCACCGCATCGAAGCGAGTCATTTCCTGCTCCTGCAGGAAGTAGGCGGCATGGCTCTCGCGTTCCGAGAAAATCCCGACCAGAACGTTCGCGCCCGTCACCTCTTCGCGTCCGGATGTCTGCACATGCACGATCGCCCGCTGGACGACGCGCTGGAACGAATTCGTCGGGTGCGCATCCCTGGCCGACTTGGATACGATCGGCTTCAGTTCCGTATCCAGATATTCGATCAGGCGCGCCCTGAGCTGCTCAAGATCAACCGAGCAGGCACGCATCACGGCGGCCGCATCCCGGTCGTCAACGAGCGCCAGAAGCAGATGCTCCAGCGTCGCAAATTCGTGGTGACGGACGTTTGCATACTGCACCGCCCGGTGCAGCGAGGCTTCAAGATTTTTGGAGAGCGATGTCAATCGAGTCCTACTCTTTCTCCATGGTGCATTGAAGAGGATGGCCATGCTGCCGCGAGAAGTCCATGACCTGCGTCACCTTGGTTTCAGCAACCTCGTACGTATACACGCCACAAATACCGACACCTTTATGGTGGACATGAAGCATGATGCGGGTGGCATCTTCCTGTCCTTTATTGAAGAAACGCTGCAGCACGAGAACGACGAACTCCATCGGAGTGAAGTCGTCGTTCAACAGAAGAACTTTATATAGGTTCGGCTTCTTAGTTTTGGGACGGGTCTTCGTGACAATACCCGTCTTGGAGTCACCATCACCGTCATCACGGCGCGGACCATCGGGCGGCTCATTCGCTGCCATGCGGGCAGCGTGCACCAGGGAGTGGATGTCCACCTTCTTCATCGCGTGCCTCGGGCAAACCCCGAATCCATCGGATCTCCTAAAGCTATCCCGCAACCTTCAACCGTTGGAGGCAGAAAAGTTACGCTTTCACTGCAAACGCATGCCCGCAGGGACAACTGTCTCTCTCGCCAAATGTTCAAGCTAAACACCCGTGTTCATCAAGCCTGTAATATAGGCACGCTGACGAGCAAAAAATAGAACGAGCCATGCGGCGCTTCAGACAGGCTCGAAGCATGGGACAATGTCGTTTCAACAGATGCTCGCCACCCTCATGACACCCCCCTCTTGGCCCTTCCACAGAAGCCGCGGCGGCCAACAGTCCGGTCTCGCCCCACGCGTCGTCACGCGGGCCATAATCAAGACCTTAGCGCCCAATAATGGGACAGCCAAAGGGGTAAATTTTACCTTGCTCCTTAACGCTAACGAAGTCCTTCAGCTCCTACAGTGGCGCTGGCACCTGGAAAGCGCCGAAAGCCTCTTTGACGCCAAAAAGGTGCCCAAAAACAATGCTCTTCTTGCCGATATCGGTGGGTGGGGCGCCAGTGGGAACCGGTCGGCAATCCCACGAACAGGGTGTCAGTCATTGCCGCTTTTCGAGGGCGGCCAGAGGGATAGAGCGTCGTGTTGCGACGAGTATTTGCGTACGCATCAGCTTTTCTCATCGTTTTCGCCGTTGGCCTGACGAGCGCGGAAGCTCGGGACAACCGCCACGCTGCGTTTATCCTGGACGCCAACACCGGCGCTGTTCTCCACAATGAAGACGGTGATGCGCCGCGTCATCCCGCGTCTCTCACCAAGATGATGACGCTGTATCTGACATTTGAGACGCTCCAGACCGGGCGTCTACGTATGGCCGACAGGATTACGATCTCCGAGCATGCTGCCGATCAGGCGCCCTCGAAGCTCGACCTCAAACCGGGCGATCAGATCACTGTCGAAAACGCCATCAAGGCGATCGTCACCAAGTCCGCAAACGACATCGCCGTCGCGCTTGCCGAAAAAATCGGCGGCTCCGAAACCAATTTTGCCCGTCTGATGAATGCCCGCGCCCGCGCATTCGGCATGTCAGGTACCCACTACGAGAACGCCTCGGGCCTCCCGAACGACGAGCAGATTACCACAGCACACGACATGGCGACCCTCGCGCTGCGCCTGCAGGACGACTTTCCACAGTACTACCCGTTCTTTTCCACCCGGGTGTTTTCGTATGGCGGCAAGTCCTACCGCAACCACAACACCATGCTGAACACCTTCGCAGGCATCGACGGCATCAAAACCGGATACACGCGCGCTTCCGGCTTCAACCTCGTGACGTCCCTTCATCGCGGCGAGAAACATTTGGTCGGCGTTGTCTTCGGCGGCCGCACCGCGGCGACGCGCAATGCCGAGATGCGCGCCCTGCTGACGCGGATGCTGTCGCGCGCCTCCCGCAACAAAACCCGCAAGCCGCTGCTGCTCGCCCGTCTAAGAAACGAGCCGAAGATCGCGCAACGCCCCATAAAGCGCGCGCCGGCCCGCGCGGAAGCTCCACAACCGGCTGTCCAGGCCGACGCCGATGAAACGCCGGTCCGTATCTTCAAAGTCCGTGCGGTGCCGATCTCGACGAAGGCGCGCGCGCCCTCGTCCGACGACACGACCGACATGGAAGACACAGGCCCCGAAGAAGCCCCGGCCCGAGCCGTTCCGCCGATCCAGGCAACGCCCGGCTACACGCGCGTCGGCAACGCTTCCCCGGCGACGGGAGCCCAGGTCGCGCCAATTCGCCCATTCGCTCCGGCGAACCTTGCCAGCTCCAGCACCTCGTCGATAACCGCGCCACCTCGCCCTCTGCAGCGCGTCGCGGCCTATGAACCGCCGCCGCCAGCGCTTGCCCCGCGGCCGCAGCGACGTCAGCAGCCGCAAGAGACCGAACTGCACGACCCGCCGGTTATCCGTGGCATGCCGCCGTCTACGCTGGGCGCCCAAGCCCGCGCGTTAGGTGACGCGTCAGACGATCGGTTTGAACCGCGCCGGGACACGGCTCGGACGGCAAATGGCGGTCGCTATGCCGTTCAGATCGGCGCCTATAGCTCGATCGACGACGCCCAGCGCGCCTTGAGCAACGTCCAGGATCGTGCCGGACGCCTTCTCGCCGGCGTTTCCTCGGTCACCAACCCGGCGATGAAGAACGGCCACCAGATCTTCCGGGCCCGCTTCACCGGCTTCAACGCCAATCGTGCCGCCTCGACGTGCAACGCACTGCGTCGCCAGGCGGTCGATTGCTTCGTCATGGCGGGCGAGTAACGCCTTGCACTGGAAAGCAGCGCAGACGTAGCATCGCCGCCCAGCTTGCAATGTAAGGCCCGCCCGTGACCGCCAACAGCGAAATTCCCAAGCTCGTCGTCTTCCAAGGCGTCCTTCCGCCCGGCGACGTTTATCACCCAGCAGCCGATCGCATCGTCTCTGGGAACCCGGTGCAGTGCGCACAAAACCTGTTTCAAAGCCCCGATGGCCATTTCAGCTCGGGCATCTGGAGCGGCGATCCAGGAGCATGGCGCGTCGTCTTCACCGAAACCGAGTTCTGCTACATCTTGGAGGGCCTCATCGTCGTCCGCGGCGATGATGGTTCCGAGGCGACCTTCCGCGCTGGAGACGCCTTCCTGACGCCCGCAGGCTTCACCGGAACCTGGGAAGTCATCGAACCCGCCAAGAAGTTCTACGCAGTTTATGAGTGACGAAGCCTCCTAACTCTTCCCACTCAGCAGTGTGTAATTGCCGCCGGTCGCGGTGATATCGGTCGAACGCGTCCGCTCGGTCGCAAAGCGCGCAAGATAGTTCGGTCCGCCAGCTTTCGGTCCGGTGCCGGAAAGCCCCTCGCCGCCGAACGGCTGGACGCCGACGACCGCCCCGATCTGATTGCGGTTGACGTAGAGATTACCGACGTGGGCGTTCTCCGCCACGTAATCGGCGACGCTCTCGATGCGGCTGTGCAGCCCAAGCGTCAGGCCGTACCCAGTCGCATTGAGCGCAGCAACGACCTTGTCGATATGCCCGCGCTCATAGCGAACCATGTGAAGGATCGGCCCGAACACTTCATGATCGAGCCTGTCGAGCCGGTCGATCTCATAAAGCGCTGGTGTGACATAGGTCCCAGCCCGGCAGGCTTCCGGCATCGCAAGATCGATGATCTCGCGCCCCTCACGCTGCATCAAGACCTTGTGGCTTTCGAGATTGTCCTGCGCCGCTTCGTCGATCACCGGGCCGATATCGGTCGCGTAATCCAGCGGGTCGCCGACATCAAGCGCTTCGATGGCGCCAGCGAGCAGCGCACGGATACGCGGCGCATTATCGTCTTGAACGAAGAGAATGCGAGCCGCCGAGCAGCGCTGACCGGCGCTATCGTAGGCCGACCGCACAGCATCGCGCACCACCTGCTCAGGCAACGCCGATGAATCCGCGATCATCGCGTTGATTCCGCCCGTCTCGGCGATGAATGGCACGATGGCCGAGCGCCGATCCGCCAGCGCCCGCTGAATGGCCCAGGCTGTTTCGTTCGATCCCGTGAATGCAATTCCTTGCAGGCGCGCATCTTTCACCATCGCTTCGCCGAGCTTGCCGCCGCCCGTCACGAGTTGCAGCGCCTCGCGCGGGACACCCGCTTCATGCAGCAGCCTAACGGCCAAAAAGCCTGAGATCGGCGATTGCTCGGCAGGCTTTGCAATGACGGCATTCCCCGCCGCCAGTGCTGCCGCCACCTGGCCGGTGAAAATTGCAATCGGAAAGTTCCACGGCGAAATGCAGCCGAACACACCGCGCCCGCGCAGCGTCAGAGTGTTTTCCTCGCCCGTCGGGCCCCGGAGTACGACCGGATCGGAAAAAAGCCGCCGCGCTTCGACGGCGTAATAGCGCAGGTAATCGACAGCTTCCCGCACCTCGGCCTGCGCCGCTTCGATGGTCTTCCCGGCCTCGCGGATCAGCGCCGCCATCAGCGCTGCACGATCTCGCTCGAACAGGTCCGCAGCAACTTCGAGAATGCGCGCACGCTCGGCAGCGTCGGTTTTTTCCCATAACGGCGCTGCGTTTTTCGCCGACGCAATCGCGTCTTCGAGGTGCTGCGGCGTTGCAAGCCGCACCGTTCCGATCCGATCGCGATGGTCGTGCGGTGACGCGACAACGCCTGCTGCCTCGCCCCCCGCCGTGACAACGCCGTTGATGATCGGCCCCGCCGCGAATGGCGTTTTCAGGGCTTTCGCGATCTCGGTTTGCAACGCCTCGCGCACGCCGGTCTCGGTTAGAGCCAGCCCGGCATTGTTCTTGCGTTCGGGCAGAAAAATATCGCGCGGGCGCGCAATCAGCTTCGGCCGCTCGCCCGAGCTGAATTCCCGGTCTGCGATCTCGACCGGATCGGCGATGATCTCGGAAATCGGCGTTTCTTCGTCGCCCAACCGATTAACGAACGACGTGTTGGCTCCGTTTTCGAGCAGTCTCCGCACGAGATAGCCGAGCAGATCCTCATGCCCGCCGACCGGCGCATAGACGCGGCAGGCGCGATTGAACTTACCTTCGCCGACGACCTGCTCGTAAAGCGCTTCGCCCATGCCGTGCAGGCGCTGATATTCAAATTCGACAGCGCCCCCCGCGACTGCCGCCGCCGCAATCGTATGCGCGTTATGCGTCGCAATCTGCGGATAGAATGCGACGGGATCGGAAATCAGCAGCCGCATCGCTGCGAGATAGGAAACGTCCGTATGCAGCTTGCGCGAGAATACCGGGTAATCTTCAAGACCACGCTCTTGCGCCCATTTGATCTCGCTGTCCCAGTACGCGCCTTTGACGAGCCGCACCGGAATGCGCTTGCCCGTCTGCTCACTCAGCCGCCGGAGCCAGCGAAGCATCGGGATCGCGCGCTTCCCATAGGCCTGCACGGCGATCCCAAGCCCATGCCAGCCTTCGAGCTGTGAACTGACGAATGTATCACCGAAAAGCTGCGCGGTGAGATCGAGTCTGTCTTGTTCTTCGGCATCGACCGTCAGCCCGAGACCCTTCGCCCGCGCCGCTCGCGCCAGCGTCAACAGTCGGGGGCCGAGTTCCGCACGCAGTCGTTTCTCTTTCCCCGGCTCGAACCGCGGATGCAGCGCCGAAAGCTTCACCGAAATCGAAGGGCGCCCAAAGATCGCGTCGGCATGCTGCGTTGTGAATGGCCGGGCCTCCGCCCCAACGGCATCGATCGCCGCCATGTAGCGCTGGAAATAACGCTCGGCATCATGTTCCGAGCGCGCCGTCTCGCCCAGCATGTCGTAGGAAAACCGGTAGCCCTTCTCTTCATAAAAGCGCGCTCGCGCCAATGCGCTCTCGATCGTCGAGCCCAGCACGAATTGCTCGCCGAGCAGCTTCACGGCATGGCGGATGGCCAGCCGGATCGTTCCTTCACCCGAACGCGCGACGAGCCGCTTCATCGCCTGAAACGGATTGGCGCCTTTCGCCTCCTTGAGCCGCATGATGCGGCCCGTCAGCATCAGGCCCCAGGTCGAGGCGTTGACGAACAGATTATCGGAATGGCCACGATGCTTCTCCCAGGCGCCGCCGGAAATCTTGTCGGCAATGAAGGCGTTGGCCGTTTCGGCATCCGGGATGCGCAGCAGCGCCTCAGCGAGGCACATCAGGATGACGCCCTCATCGGTCGCCAGCCCATACTCGTGCATGAAAGCATCAATGCCCGCATGGCTTGCTTTATCGGCGCGTGCGGTATGAACGAGGCGGCGCGCGATGTCGGCCGTGCGCCGGCGTTCGTCTTCAGTGAAAAACGCCCGCTCGATCAAAGCCCCGACGAGACGCGGCTCGTCCATAAGATACTGGGCGGCGAATTCATCCCGTGGTGGGAGAGCCCGCTGTGTCACGCTGTCCTCACGCCGCAATGTCGCGACCATGTCCTACCCGCTGATATAGGGCGGCCGATGCGATTCGCCCGTTAAGGAATACTAGCAGATCGTTAAACCGTCGCCTCCCCCGGCCGTCGCCGCCCACCGTGTCCCCTTGACGGTTCGCCCCTATTCCCGGCACCTCTGGCCGAAATTTAAGCTCGGGGGCTTCGCCTGTGTCCGATAAAATCAAGATCGTCCGCACCGTCCACGACCTCAGAAAGGCCGTCGCCAAATGGCGCGGCCGCGACCAGACGGTTGGCCTTGTACCGACGATGGGTGCGCTCCACGCCGGGCATATTTCCCTGGTGAAACTGGCGAAAAAGAAAGCCGACAAGGCCGTCGTCTCTATTTTCGTCAACCCGACGCAGTTCGCCGCCAATGAAGACCTGTCGCGTTATCCGCGCGATGAAGCGGGCGACCTCGCCAAGCTCGCTGCTGCCGACGCCGACCTCGTCTGGTCACCCGGTGTTGAAGAAATGTACCCAAACGGTTTTTCCACAGGCGTGCGTGCCGGGAGCGCCGCCAAGGACCTGGAAGGCGCATTCCGCCCCGGTCATTTCGATGGCGTCGCAACCGTGTGCGCCAAGCTTTTCAATCAGGTGACGCCCGACATCGCAGTTTTCGGCGAAAAGGATTTTCAGCAGCTTGCCGTACTGCGCCAGATGGTCCGCGACCTGAACATGCCGCTGAAATTGATCGGCTCACCGACGAAACGCGACGCCGACGGACTGGCGCTTTCTTCGCGCAATGCCTATCTCTCGGAAGCCGAACGCAAGATCGCGCCGGCTCTTTACGCAGCAATTTCCGCACTTGCCAAAGATGTCGCCAACGGTGCCGACATTCCGGCGGGCGTGGCTGATGCCAAACGCAAAGTCACCGCGGCAGGCTTCACGAAAATCGACTATATCGAGGTCTGGGATGCCGAAACACTCGAACCGGCATCAACCGCAAGTGGGCGGCCGATGCGCGTTCTCGCCGCTTGCTGGCTGGGCAAAACCCGGCTGATCGATAACGTCGCAGCCTGATCCAGCCCGCGAGTTGCCGGACCGACACAGAACCGAAACGCCATGGTAGCCCCGGCCCGGCTCGGGCTATAAGAAGCTCTCTGAGATTCGCTTCAGCGGCCCAGCTGTCAGGCGTCCCCGCCGCTTCTTTCCGAATGCGTGGTTATGCCATGGCACGATTGGGGGCCGCTAATGAGCCGATCGCAAACTGACCTTTTTCCGGAATTCGAAAGCGAAATGACTGAGAAATCGTCGCGTGCCCGCAAGCCTGTCGAAAGCGCCTACAGCGAAGAGCACATCGAGGTCCTCGAAGGCCTCGAACCCGTGCGCCGCCGCCCCGGCATGTACATCGGCGGCACCGACGAAAAAGCCATGCATCACCTTTTCGCCGAGGTCATCGACAACTCCATGGACGAGGCCGTTGCGGGCCACGCCACCTGGATCGAGGTCGAGCTTTCGGCAGACGGCTTTCTGACGGTCACCGACAATGGCCGCGGTATTCCGATCGGCCCGCATCCCAAGTACAAGAATAAGAGCGCGCTCGAAGTCGTGATGACCGTTCTGCACGCGGGCGGCAAATTCGATTCCAAGGCCTATAACACCTCGGGCGGTCTGCACGGCGTCGGCGTGTCGGTCGTCAATGCGCTGTCCGAAACGCTCGAAGTTCAGGTCGCACGCGACCAACAGCTTTATCGCATGGTGTTCTCGCGCGGCGAGCCGCAGACCAAGCTCGAAAAGCTCGGCTCCATCATGAACCGGCGCGGCACGAAAACGCGCTTCAAGCCAGACGAGAAAATCTTCGGCAAAGGCGCTGCGTTCAAGCCTGCGCGCTTGATGAAAATGGCCCGCTCGAAGGCCTACCTGTTCGGCGGCGTCGAAATCCGCTGGAAGTGTGCACCGGAGCTCATCAAAGACGACACGCCCGCCGAAGCGACTTTCCACTTCCCCGGCGGCTTGAGCGACTATCTCACGTCATCGATCGACGGCCGCACCCGCGTCACCAAGGAAATCTTTTCAGGTCGCGTCGAGAAGGACGAAGGCCACGGTTCCGTTGAATGGGCCGTCGCCTGGATCTCCGACGAAGACGGTTTCTCATCGTCCTACTGCAACACGATCCCGACGCCAGAAGGCGGCACGCACGAAAACGGCCTGCGCCAGGCGCTCTATAAGGCGCTCCGTGCCTATGGCGAACTCGTCGGCGTAAAGAAAGCCCAGCAGATCACGTCCGAAGACGTGATGGGAACGGCCGCGTCGATGCTGTCCGTCTTCATTCGAGAGCCCGAATTCCAGGGCCAGACCAAAGACAAGCTCGCGACCGTCGAGGCGACGAAGATCGTCGAAACCGCTGTGCGCGACGCCTTCGATCACTGGCTGGCAGACTCTCCACAGCAGGCAACGAAACTGCTCGAATGGACGATCGACCAGTCCGAAGAACGCCTGAAGCGTCGCCGCGAAAAAGAGGTCGGCCGCCAATCGGCAACGCGCAAGCTGCGTCTTCCCGGCAAACTTGCCGACTGTTCGATCCAGCAGGCCGCCGGCACCGAAATCTTCATCGTCGAGGGCGACTCGGCCGGCGGCAGCGCCAAGAGCGCACGCGACCGCGAAACCCAGGCCGTGCTGCCTTTGCGCGGCAAGATCCTGAACGTCGCCAACGCCTCGTCGGCGAAACTGTCACAGAACCAGCTTCTAGCCGATTTGATCCAGGCGCTCGGCGTGGGCACGGGCACCAAGTATCGAGACGATGACCTGCGCTACGAGCGCGTGATCGTCATGACCGACGCCGACGTCGACGGCGCGCACATTGCCTCGCTGCTGATCACGTTCTTCTATCAGGAAATGCCGGAACTGGTCGAAAACGGCCACCTCTTCCTGGCGGTGCCGCCGCTCTACAAGATCTCCGACAAGAGCGACGTTGCCTACGCCCGCAACGAGGCGCACCGCGACGAGCTGCTCGCGACGCATTTCAAGAACAAGAAACCGAAGGTCACGCGCTTCAAAGGCCTCGGCGAGATGGACTTCAAAGACCTGAAAGAGACGACGATGGACAAGAAGCGCCGCACGCTTCTGCGTGTCGCCATCGATGAAGCCGCGCGCGACGGCCTGTCAGAAGTGGTCAACGCTCTGATGGGTTCGAAGCCTGAAGCGCGCTTCCGTTTCATTCAGGAGAACGCTGCCTTCGCGAAGGATCTGGATATTTAAGGCCTTCGCTCGGCTCAACCTGAAAGCATTCCATTTGTCATCCTCGGGACAAACCCCGAGGACGACAAAATTCGCGGATTACTCCCCGCGCGATGAGGCTTCGTTCTCGCGCTGGATGGCCGCCGCATTGCTGACCTTGGCGTATTCAAGCGTATCCGTATCGACGTAAACTTCGCCATCCGGCTTCGGCGCATACTTCTCGCCCAGAACCTCAATCACTGTCGGATTGCGCTCCGGGGTCTCACCATGCGGCGAGTTGAAATACCCTTCGACGACGATACCCTTCTCGCGATACTTCGGATCGTCCAGCAACAGCTCGTGCAGGTCCTTGAGCTTGTAATGCGGGACCGACGCGTAGATGTGGTGCGGCAAGTGATAGTCCATGCCGAACGGAAACACCGCATAGCGAATGAACGGATTGACCAGGAACACGCGCGTGTTCGTATAGCGCCCGCGATCGGCGTTCCCGTGCTGCACCCACTGCCGCATGATCATGAACAACGGGAAAGCCGTGAATAGCGGCAAGATCCACAGCAGGCCGTAATAGCTCCAAGCCGGTCCCCAGCCCGCCACTTCGACTGCTGTCAAAGCCGTGTAGACGATCGCCATGTAAATGATGCGGCTGATATTCGTCGCCCGATGCGAAATCACCGTCTCGACGTGTGCGTGCGGCAGCTTGTTTTCATCGAGAAAATAGAAATACGCGACGACAGCCGCCGTCATCACGCCGAGCGCCGCAAAGGCCCATGGGCCGTGGCCCGTCTTGATGAGTGTGATAGCCGCAATCGGCGCCGTAACGGCATAGATGACACCGGCCAGCGTCGGCAGCCGTTCGCCCTTCCGCTCCCGGTCCATATATGGATTATTGTCCGTCCCGAGCGCGCTGTAACGCGCACGCACGATCATGTAGCGGAAGAGGTTCGGCAGCCAGAGCTGCTTCGCCAGCTCCTTCAGCATGTCGACGTGCGTGATCGGAAAATCGAGATCGTGGCCGCTCTCATTCAACTGTGCCCAATCGGGATCGCGCAGCGGATCATTGATGAACTGATGATGCGCTAAGTGGTGCAGCCGATACTGGAACGTCGATGTGTAAATCGGAAAGCCGCCAAGCCAATCGGACACGGCTTCATTCATGAATTTGTTTTCGAAGAGCGTGAAGTGCGTGCCCTCGTGAATGACACCGCCGAATTGATGCTGCGAGGCGCCAACCGTCGCAATGCACAGCAGCGTCATCGGGATGTTCCACCACCAGCCGAGGCCGGCAGCCGCGACGGCGCCATAGCTCCAGATCGTCAAGCCAATCGCGGTGGCAATCACCAGGTAGACAAACCCGATGTGTGCGAAATTCGTATAATTATCCCGCTTCTTCAATTCGCGTATGACATCGCCACGACGAATGCCGCGTGGCCGGGCTTCTGCCATTACCGCCGGAGTTTCGCGTGCGGTCACACCGCCAACCGCAGAACCAGCATCGATTGTCATTGCTCGACATCCTTGCGAGGTCGCGAGACGGTTCCCGCGTTCAAAATTGCACACGCGAAACGCCACGCAACAGAGCGCTCTTAACACCGCCCCTATACCCAGACCGTGACAGGCGCCGCCTCGCCGAAATCTACGGCACTAAATATCCGCTAAAAAGGCAATTTAGTTGATACGACAAATAAGCTCCTCGGAGCTTGTGGAGGTTCGTTAAGATTTTTTCAACGGGCACGGCAAAAAAGCACTCGCCGCAACGCCCACCATGTTGCACGCATGCCCCTGTTCCGAATGCTGATTCGCATTCATTATGCCAACATACGGCGGCAGAATTCTGAGCGACCTCAGAATACGGCGCCCGGGGGGAATATAATATTATGAACATAAGAGCCTTGGCTGCCGAGACGTTCGGCACATTTATGCTGATGTCGTCCATACTTGGATCGGCGTTCTATTCGTTTGGAGCACCGTCCGGCGCGGCGGGCATACTTGGCGTCGCGTTTTGTATCGGTATTACCGTCATGGTGACGGCCTTCGCGATCGGCCACGTCTCCGGTGGGCACTATAATCCCGCTGTCACTCTAGGCTTGGTTGCCGGCGGCCGCTTCGAGTTCGGTCCCGCCATTCTCTACATCATCGCCCAGCTCGTCGGCGCTTGTGCCGCCTGCGGAATCTTCTCCCTCGTCGGCCATACGAGCCCCACGTTCGCCGCCAACGGCTACGGTGATCTCTCGATGCTGAAAGCGACCCTGGGTGAGGTTTTCATCTTGGAAACGGTCCTGACTGCATTTTTCCTTGTCGTCATCATGGGCGTCACGCGGGCGAACCACCCCTCGATGATGGCGCCCATCGCTATCGGCCTCGCCCTGACTGCAATCCACATCATGTCGATCCCGATCTCCAACACTTCGGTTAACCCGGCCCGAAGCTTCGGCCCGGCGATCTATGCCGGGGGCGAGCCGCTGTCGCAGGTCTGGGTGTTCTTCGTCGCGCCGATTCTCGGCGGCATCATCGGTGGACTGTTCGGCCGCTGGTTGCTTGAAGACTAAACTTGGAGTTTAGGGTTTCTAGGGCCGCCCAAAAGCGGCCCTGGAGCTGCCTGTGACACAAGCCCGCGGCTTACAGGCTCAAAACTAGTGGGTTTTCCTTGCGATTTGCCGAGATGTATGCGAGCACGCGATCGTGCCGGAGCGCAGGGGATCGATTTGCGCATTTTTTAATGCTTTTTTGATCCGCACTCCTATTTCGGCTTAGGTCCTTTCGGCACCCGTCCCCCCTGCGCTCTCTTAAAGACCGTCTGACGCCCCTCGCGCCGGACAGCCAGATCCTGTGCAGATGGAGATACCTGCTTTTGGAAACCAAGACGTTCGCTGACCTGGGGCTCTCGCCCAAGGTTCAAGCCGCCATCGCGGCTGCGGGTTACGTCGCGCCAACCCCGATTCAAGCCGCTGCTATTCCCGTCGCCGTGACCGGCCGAGACGTTCTCGGCATTGCTCAGACGGGCACCGGCAAGACCGCCTCCTTCACCTTACCGATGATCACACGCCTCGAAACGGGCCGCGCACGCGCGCGAATGCCCCGCTCATTGATCCTCGCGCCGACGCGAGAACTCGCCGCTCAGGTCGCGCAGAGCTTCGAGAAATACGGCGTCAATCACAAGCTGTCGCTCGCGCTGCTGATCGGCGGCGTCTCGATGGACGACCAGGTGAAGAAGCTCGACCGCGGCGTCGATGTTCTCATCGCCACCCCCGGCCGGTTGCTCGACCATTTCGGCCGCGGCCGCGTCATGCTGATGGGCGTCGAAATTCTCGTCATCGACGAAGCCGATCGCATGCTCGACATGGGCTTCATTCCCGACATCGAGAAGATCTGCAAGCTGCTGCCGCCGCGCCGCCAGACGCTCTTCTTCTCGGCGACGATGCCGCCCGAGATCACACGCCTCGTCAATCAGTTCCTGAACAATCCCGAACGCATCGAAGTCGCCAAGCCAGCAACAACGGCAAAGACGATCACGCAGCGGTTCGTCTATTGCCAGAACGGCGAAGACTGGGCCAAACGCGAAGTCCTGCGTGACATGATCCGCGACGGCAACGTCAAGAATGCGATCATCTTCTGCAACCGCAAGCGCGATGTCGCGGTGCTCCATAAATCGCTGACCAAGCACGGCTTCAACGCCGGCGCGTTGCATGGCGACATGGACCAGACGAGCCGCATGGAGACGCTCGACAAATTCCGCGCTGGCGAGATCATGCTGCTGGCAGCGTCCGACGTTGCGGCACGCGGTCTCGATATTCCGGAGGTCTCGCACGTCTTCAACTTCGATCTGCCGTGGGCAGCCGATGACTACGTGCATCGCATCGGCCGCACCGGCCGCGCCGGACACGAAGGACATTCCATTTCCCTCGTCAGTCCGGATGATTTGAAGTTCGTGAAAGACATCGAAAAGATCACAGGTGAAACGGCCGTTTGGCTTGGCGAACCTCCATCGGAGGAAGACATCGCCGGAGCCGGAAAGCGCCGCCGCGGTCGCGGTGGACGCGGCCAAGCCTCGGGCGGTCGCGAGAAGTCGGCCAAGCCGCAGCACCGTGGTTCTGAGCACGGTCGTCGCGAGCAGAAGCCGTCGGCGGACAAGCAGCCGCGAAGCCATGCACCGTCGCGCGACAACGAAGCTCCGCGTGCTCATGGGCGCGGAGAGCAACCGCCGTCGCCAAGCCGTCAGCATGCGCAGCCGCGCCGCGAACATCCTCAGCGCTCAGCCCATCGCAACGAACAGCCGACGGTCGATGCCTGGACGGATGAGCCAAAAGCGCCGCGTCGCCCCGAGCGTGCGCCGGAGAAGCGGCAAGCGGCGCAAGAGCAGCCACGTAGCAAGGCCCCGCCTCCGCCGCAGAAGGGTGGCGAGCGCCTCGGCTTCGCTGAAAACATGCCGGCGTTCATGCGCAAGCCCGCCCGCCCAATAAAGGTCCCGGGCCGCGGCTGATTGATCTTACCTCTCCCTTTGAGAGGCCACAGAGCGAGGGGACCAGCCGCTGGCTTGCTTCCTCGCCAGTCATCCTCGGCCTCGTCCCGAGGATCTACCGGCCAGAATCCTCAGCAGAAAAACAATCCTCGGCTTTGTGCCGAGGATGATGTTCAACGGGATGATCGGGCGGCCGATTTTGTCTTTCGCGCTGCTTTGGGCTTTGCGGTTGTCGGCTTCCGCTGTTTGCTAGCAGCGAACTCACGCGCGGCATCAATGGATGCACGCGCCCAATCCCTCAATTCATCGACGTCGTCGAGCAGGCGCTCCGGCAGCCGCCAATAAGACGTAAGCTGCGTCCTTCCGCTTTTGGTCTGGTAGGAGAACGGCTGCGAGCGCTCCGCCTCGAACCGCGCTCGCATTCCTTCAGAGGTCTTCAAATAGATCGTGCCGCCGGTGATGATGGCGAAGAACGTGCCGTCAAAATAAACACCAACGCCGCCGAACATGCGCCCACCGCGCACGAAACCTTCGCGTTCCAGAGCATCTTTCAGGATTTGAAGCAGATCATCGTTCGCGGAGGACATGCCCCGGTCCCAAACCCGTGCCCGCGGTTTGCGTCAGCCGACCGGCGCAAACCGTTCCGGCGTAGCCGGTTCGAGGTTGACGCTCTCGCCGCAACCACAAGCGCTCTTCTGGTTCGGATTGTTGAAGACGAACTGCGACGACAGCTTGTCGGTCTTGTAGTCCATCTCCGTGCCGATCAGATACATGATCGCTGCCGGATCGATGAGCACGACCGCGCCTTTGTCTTCGATGACTTCGTCGAACTTCCCGATCTCTTCGGCCCAGGTCATGGTGTATTCCATGCCCGCGCAGCCGCCCTTCTTGATCCCGATCTTCAACGCCTTGACACCCGGCTTCTGCGCGAGCAGAGCAGAAACGCGCGCCGCAGCGGTGTCGGTCAAGGTCATGACTTTTGGCATCATTCTAAGCGAGGGCACGCTGGCCTCCGTAGGTCGTTGCTTCACTGCAAGTATATGGGTATTCGCCGTCCAAAACGATACCCACGTCAGAACATTCCAACCGCAAGCCGCGCTTCGTCCGACATCCGGCTTTGATCCCAGGGCGGATCGAACACGATATTGACCCTGGTTCCAGCGACGCCCGGCACGGCATTGACGGCGTTTTCAACCCAGATCGGCATTTCACCTGCGACCGGACAGCCCGGCGCCGTCAACGTCATGTTGACCACGACATTGCGGTCGTCATCGACCTCGACCTTGTAGATCAAGCCCAGTTCGTAAATGTCCGCCGGAATTTCCGGATCGTAAACCGTCTTGAGCGCGGCGACGATATCGTTCGTCAGCCGCTCGATCTCTTCCGGCGGGAGTGCCGATGCATTGCCGTCACCCTTGGGGGCACCATCTGCCGATACGACACCCGCTGCTGGGTCCGGCGCAACGCCACCGTCCGGCGGCAACGTCGGCGGCGCATCGAGCGCCTCCACCGCCGTCTTCAATGCCTCGCGGTCTTCGATTTGCTTCCCATCCATTCGGAAGCTCCTTTACGCGAAAAGATCATGCGCCTTGGTGAGCGCGGTAACCAGCGCATCAGCCTCGGCTTTTGTGTTGTACAACGCGAAGGACGCGCGGCAGGTTGCAGTCACGCCCAGGCGCTCCATCAAGGGCTGCGCACAGTGATGCCCCGCCCGGATCGCCACACCCGAACGGTCGATGATCGTCGACACGTCGTGCGGATGCAGCCCATCTATCGTGAACGAGAAGATCGCGCCTTTGCCCGGCGCCGTGCCGTAAAGTTTGAGCCACGGCAGCTCCGCCAGCCGCTCGGCGGCATAGGCGCCAAGCTCCGCTTCGTAGCGGGCGATTTTCTCGCGCCCGATCTGCATCATGTAATTCAGCGCCGCCGCCAGCCCGACCGCTTCGACGATCATCGGCGTGCCGGCCTCGAACCGGTGCGGCGGTTCGTTATATGTGACGTTATCGAGCGTTACGCTTTCGATCATGTCGCCGCCACCTTCGTACGGCGGCATGGACTGCAACAACTGGCGCTTTCCATACAGGACGCCGATCCCCGACGGGCCATAGGTCTTGTGCCCCGTGAAGACGTAGAAATCCGCATCGAGATCGCGCACGTCGACGCCCATGTGCACGGCCGCCTGGCTGCCGTCGATCAGCACCGGCACGTCCTTGGCGTGCGCGATACGAATGATATCCTTCACCGGATTGATCGTGCCGAGCACGTTCGACATATGCGTCACAGCGACAAGCTTCGTGCGCGGCGTAATAAGCGCCTCGAGCTTGTCGATTATCAGCTCGCCGCGATCCGTCATCGGCGCCCATTTCAGCACCGCACCGTTGCGCGCGCGCAGGAAATGCCACGGCACGATGTTGGCGTGATGCTCCATGATCGTGATGACGATCTCGTCGCCCTGTCCGATCCTCGGCTCACCGAATGACCGCGACACGAGATTGATCGCGCTCGTCGCATTGCGCGTAAAAATAATCTCGTCCGCATGCTCGGCGTTGAGAAACCGGCGCACCGTCTCACGTGCGGCTTCGTATTTATCCGTCGCTGTGTTCGACAGGAAATGCAGCCCGCGATGCACATTCGCGTACTCGTAGCGATACGCGTGATCCATTGCCTCGATGACGGACAGCGGTTTCTGCGCCGACGCTCCATTGTCGAGATAGACGAGCGGCTTGTCGTTCACTTCCCGAAACAGGATCGGAAAATCCGCGCGAATGCGCTCGACATCGTAAGGCGCGCCGGTGAGCCCCGCCTGCGACGCGGCGCTTCGGGAAGCGGCAATACTGGTTTCATGTCCCATATGTTATCCGCCCAGACTTTCGGCCCTAAACTATCGGCCCGCCGAGCGCCCGAGCCACTGCGTAGCGTAAGCCGCTAGCGCACCTCGAAGCTGCTCGTTTTCAACCTTCTCGATGGCTTCACCAATAAAGGATTCGATCATCAGCGCCCGCGCCTCTTTCTCCGGAATGCCGCGCGAACGGCAATAGAAGAGAAGATCGGGATCGAGTTCCGCCGCCGTCGTGCCGTGGCCGCAGACGACGTCGTCAGCGTAAATCTCGAGCTCAGGCTTCGAATCGAATTCGGCGTCTTCCGACAGCATCAGCGCTTGCGACATCTGCTTACCGTCAGTCTTCTGCGCATCAGGGCGAACAATGATCTTGCCCTGGAACACGCCACGGCCGTGATCTTCCAGCACGCCTTTGAATAGTTCGCGGCTCTCGCAGCGCGGCACCGCATGATCGACGACGAGCGTCGTATCGATATGCTCCGCCCGCCGCGCGAGATAGGCGCCGGAAAGATCGATTTTGCCGCCCTCGCCCTCGAAAATGACGTTGAGGTCATTGCGCGCCAGGCCGAGTCCAGCCGAAAACTGGAAGCTGCGATAGGTTGCATCGGCGTCGAGCATCACATCGCAATTCGACAGATGCAAAGCCTTCCCCTCATCGACCGCGACCTTTGCATGATGCAGCGTCGCGCCCTTGCCAACGACGACATCCGTCAGTGCATTGAGCTGCACGTCCTGCTCCGCGCCCGGCAGAACGACGTGCGCTTCGATCACGCTCGCCGACGCACCGGCTTCAACCGTCACGAAATTGCGCACGGCAACTGAAGAAGCCTCGGCGCCTGCTCGAACGAAAACGACCAACAGCGGCTTTGCGACTGAGGCGCCTTCCGTCATGCGCACGACGGCGCCGTCGGTCATGAAGGCCGTATTGAGAGTTTCAATCGCATCGCCGCCCTCCGGAGTGGAAACTAGAGCCGCACTCACGTCTTCCGTCGCCGTTGCCAACAACTCGCCAAGCGCCGCAACCTCGAAGCCTGCCGCGTCGGCAAAATCGCTAAGCCCTGCCCGATGGTGACCATTCACGAAAACGATCCGATGCGCATCGACGTGGGCCAACGGCCCGAGCGCCACAATCAATTCCGCGATCGTCAACGGCGTTGCGTCGTCGAGGGAAGCGGGAAAGATGTCTTTCACGTTGGCGCGAAGATCGGTGTATTTCCATTCCTCGATGCGCCGATGAGGCAGGCCAAGGCCACTGAAAGCCCCGATCGCTTGCGCGCGCCGCTCACGCACGACATCGGTTCCCGGCAGCTTTCCGGCCGCAGCCTCGAAGCTTTCCGAAATGGCCTGTTCGGCCTTCGTCTTCATCACTGCAACGTTCATATTAAGCCGCCTTGTGCGTGTATTCCGCGTAGCCGGACTTCTCGAGTTCGAGCGCCAGCTCTTTGCCGCCTGTCTTCTGGATGCGGCCATCGGCAAGGACGTGCACCTTGTCCGGCACGATATAGTTCAACAGCCGCTGATAGTGCGTAATGACGACGAACGCGCGGTCCTTGTCGCGCAGCGCGTTGACGCCCTCAGAGACGATGCGCAGCGCATCGATGTCGAGACCGGAATCGGTTTCATCGAGCACGCACAGCGTCGGCTCCAACAGCGCCATCTGCAGGATTTCCGAGCGCTTCTTCTCGCCGCCTGAGAAGCCCACGTTGACAGGGCGCTTCAACATATCCACGTCGATGTTGAGCTTCGCGCCCTTTTCCTTCACGAGCTTCAGGAACGCAGGCGTCGTGAGTTCCGCTTCACCGCGCTTCTTCCGAACGGAATTGAGCGCCGTGCGCAGGAACGTCAACCCGGCGACGCCCGGAATTTCCATCGGATACTGGAACGCGAGGAAGACGCCCTTCGCAGCCCGCTCATCGGGTTCCATGTCGATGATGGATTCACCGTTCCACAGAATGTCGCCGTCGGTCACTTCATAGCCGTCGCGCCCAGCGAGCACATACGCGAGCGTCGACTTGCCCGAGCCGTTCGGGCCCATGATGGCGTGCACCTCGCCCTTCGGCACGGTGAGCGACAGGCCTTTAAGGATCTCGCGATCTTCATCCGCGAGCTTCACGTGCAGGTTTTTGATTTCAAGCATTTCAATAACCGTTTCTACAAACTTGAATTCTGATTTCGTCACAGCTGCGCGGGGCGGTCACCCTCAGCCACGATCAACCAACCGAGCCTTCCAGCGAAATGCCGATCAGTTTCTGGCTCTCGGCCATGAACTCCATCGGCAACTGCTGCAGCACGTCACGCACGAAGCCATTGACGACGAGCGCCACTGCTTCTTCCGACGAAAGCCCGCGCTGACGGCAGTAGAACAGCATGTCGTCCGAGATCTTCGACGTCGTCGCTTCGTGCTCGAAGTGCGCGCTCGAATTCTTGGCCTCGATGTAAGGCACCGTATGTGCACCGCACTTGTCGCCGATCAGCAGCGAGTCACAGTTCGTGAAGTTGCGCACGTTCGTTGCTTTCCGATGCGCCGAGACAAGACCACGATAGGTGTTCTGCGAGAACCCCGCCGCAATGCCCTTCGAAATGATCCGGCTCGACGAGTTTTTCCCGAGGTGGATCATCTTCGTGCCGCTATCGACCTGCTGATAGCCGTTCGAAACCGCAATCGAATAGAACTCGCCGCGCGAATAGTCGCCGCGCAGAATGCAGCTCGGGTACTTCCACGTAATCGCGGAACCCGTCTCGACCTGCGTCCACGAGATCTTCGAGTGATGACCGCGGCAATCGCCGCGCTTCGTCACGAAGTTATAGACGCCGCCCTTGCCCTGCGCATCGCCTGGATACCAGTTCTGGACGGTCGAATACTTGATTTCGGCTTCGTCGAGCGCGACCAGTTCGACGACCGCCGCGTGCAGCTGATGTTCATCACGCATCGGCGCCGTGCAGCCTTCCAGATACGATACATATGCACCCTTGTCGGCGATGATCAGCGTGCGCTCGAACTGGCCCGTCTGCTTCGCATTGATGCGGAAGTACGTCGAAAGCTCCATCGGGCAGCGAACACCCGGCGGCACGTAGACGAATGAGCCATCAGAAAACACCGCCGAGTTGAGCGCCGCGTAGAAGTTGTCCGACTGCGGCACGACCGAGCCCAGATACTTCTTCACCAACTCGGGATGCTCGCGCACCGCTTCCGAGATCGAGCAGAAGATCACGCCAGCTTTCTTCAGTTCATCCTTGAACGTCGTGACGACCGACACGCTGTCGAACACGGCGTCGACCGCAACGCGCGAACCCTGCACGCCGGCCAGCACTTCCTGCTCTTTCAGCGGAATGCCGAGCTTCTTGTAAGTCTCCAGCAATTCCGGATCGACCTCGGCAAGGCTCTTCGGCCCCTCGGTCGATTTCGGCGCGGAATAATAATAGAGGTCCTGAAAGTCGATCTTGGGATAATGGACCTTCGCCCACGTCGGCTCCGTCATAGCCTTCCAGCGCGTGAACGCTTCGAGCCTCCAGTTCAACAGCCACTCCGGCTCATCCTTCTTGGCCGAGATGAAACGAACCGTCGATTCATCGAGGCCTTTCGGCGCCGTGATGCTATCGATCAGCGTCTCGAAACCATACTTGTACTGGTCGACATCGATCTTGCGAACTTGATCGATCGTCTCCTGAACAGCAGCCATTTCTTCGTCTCTCTATTTACGCACCGCCTCGCGACGGCACCTGAAATCTGATCTTTACGCAGCGAGCGCCGGTGCGCCCGCGATTGTCTTCCAGGCGGCTAGAAACGCCGCGATATCATCTTCGGTCGTCGTCGGGCCGAGGCTGACGCGGATCGTGCCCGCTGCGATGTCCGGCCCCAATCCCATCGCCTCCAGAACATGGCTCGCGCCGACTTTGCCCGATGAGCACGCCGACCCCGCACTTACTGCGATGCCTGCAAGATCGAGCCGAATAACGAGCGTTTCCGCAAGCTTTCCGGGAAGCGCCACCGCCGTCGTATTGGCGAGACGCAGTGCACCTTCACCGACGATGACCGCCTTCGGGCTGACCCGCTTCAGTTCGGCTTCGAGCTTGTCTCGCAACGCGCCGACCGCATCGATCGAAGCCAGACTGCGAAGCGCAACTTCGGCAGCAGCGCCAAAGCCTGCAATCGCCGCAACGTTCTCCGTCCCAGCGCGACGGCGACGTTCCTGCCCGCCGCCCCTGATAAGAGGCACAAGGTCCACATGGTCACGATTGACGAGTGCGCCAACCCCTTTCGGGCCACCAAATTTGTGTGCGGAAATCGCCAGCGTATCGACATCGAGCGCGGCGAAATCGATCGGCATCCGGCCCGCCGCCTGCACCGCGTCGACGTGCATTTTTATACCGTGTGCCCGGGCAAGTTCGGCAATCTCGGCGACAGGCTGGACGACGCCGGTTTCGTTGTTGGCCATCTGAACGGCAATGACGGCCGGGCCGGTGAAACTGCGCGACGCGAGCAGCGCAGCGATATCCTCGACTTTGAGCCTGCCATCCGTGCCGATCGGCAGCATCACAAGCTCGGCGTTTAAAGCCCGCGCAGGTGCAAGCACCGAATCGTGCTCGATGCCGCTCGTCAAAATCGTCGCCCAAGGCTGCGACAACGCCCAAGTGTTGGCTTCGCTCGCACCGCTCGTAAACACGATCTCGGACGACTTCGCGCCGACCAGACGCGCTACGCTCTCGCGCGCCGCTTCGATGACAGAGCGTGCACGACGGCCTTCCGCGTGCACCGACGATGGATTGCCGGCAACATCGAGCGCCTCGATCATCGCGGCTTTCGCCTCCGGCAGAAGCGGCGCCGTCGCGTTGTAGTCGAGATAGGTTCGCGGACCGTCCGCGCGTGCAAACGGCAATCCGCGGCTGGCAGCCGGACGGGCTGACATTCGGCCGCCTGCTACGACGTCAGCAAGTTTGACCGAACTCAAAAACTTCCCCGTCGCGTCGCTCAGCGCACTCCACAGCCCATGCGTCACGCACGGCGTCGCAACCGAACAGCGCGGATCGTTGTGCGAGCAGCGGGTGAAACGCGTGTCTTCCTCGACCGCGTCCATCACATCGGCGACGGAAATCTCATTTGCAGGCTTGGCAAGACGATAGCCGCCAGAGCGCCCGCGGGCGCTCTCAACTAGCCCAGCGCGGCGCAACGGCACAAAAAGCTGTTCAAGATAGGAAAGCGGCAAGCTCTGGCGCTCAGCCACGACCGACAGCGGTGTCGCACCTTCATCGGCATGCCCGGCAAGGTCCGCCATGGCCATGACCGCATAACGGCCTTTGGTCGTTAGTTCCACGTATCAATCCCCGGACTATCGTCGCCCCAAGCGGCGGCGGAATCCTTCACCACGCATCCTTAGCTTGCATCCGGCACCCCGGACTGTGCTAAGAGACCCGCCCTATCGGAAGGGCCCTGCGTTTTTGAACGCCAGCCCCTACATTTCGAACGGTTCTAAGGTTATGGAAATCCTGAGCGCTGGAGTCAAGGATTGAGAATTCGAGCCACAAGGATTTGAACGCCAAAACGCCGCAGGTCATCCTGGCGGCGGCATCCAGCCTCCGAATGCAGCCCAATTTCACACGAGCGAGACCGAGTAACGAATGCCCGAACTCATAATAAATGGCCCAGGCGGACGCCTTGAGGCCCGCTACCACCACGAGAGCAACGCGGATAGCCCGATCGCGCTCATCCTGCACCCCCACCCACAGTTCGGGGGCACGATGAACAACCAGGTGGTCTACAATCTCTACCACACGTTCGCAGCGCGGGGCTTTTCCGTGCTTCGCTTCAACTTCCGCGGTGTTGGCCGCAGCCAGGGCGTTTGGGACGGCGGCCCCGGCGAACTCGCCGACGCAGCCTCCGCGCTCGACTGGCTGCAGCTCGTCAAGCCCGACGCCAAGACCTGCTGGATCGCCGGCGTGTCGTTCGGCACCTGGATCGCAATGCAGCTCCTGATGCGCCGCCCGGAAGTCGACGGCTTCATCTGCGTCGCGCCCCCGTCGAACCTGTATGACTTCTCGTTCCTCGCGCCGTGCCCCTCTTCGGGTCTCATCATCAACGGCGATATGGACCGCGTCGTCCCGACCGCTTCGGTTGCCGAAATGGCGGCGAAGGTGAAGGTCCAGAAGGGCATCAAGATCACGCACGAGGTCGTGCCCGGCGCCAACCACTTCTTTGAGAACAAGACGGAAGAACTCGGCAATATCGTCGGCAGCTATCTCGACGAGCGCATGGTTCAGTTCGAACTCGATCGCGAGCGCAACAAGGAACGCGAGCGTGAGCGTGAGCGTGAACGTCAGCGCCAGCGCGAACTTGAACGGCTCGAATCCCAGAGCGCACCCGCTGCCGGCGCAGGCGGCGACGAAGAAAGCGACGACGAATAACGCCGTCTTACGTAGCTTAGTGAATGACGTGAGCGGTGGGTTCAGCCCTGAGCCCGCCGCTCATTGGTTCTGAAACGCCCGTCGTGCCCGGAAACGTAATCGGCAGTCCGAGCGTCGAACGAACAGCCAGATAGGCCCACGCCTCCGCTTCCAGGCTATCGCCATCAAGGCCGATTGCTTCCGCTGGAACGACGGCATGATGCACCTGCTCCGCCAGCATCCCCATAATGGTCTTGTTGCGCCGGCCACCGCCTGCAACGACCCACAACTCCGGTTCGCTCGGCATGTGCTCCCGCGCCTTCGCAATCGAGCGCGCAGTAAAAGCCGTCAGCGTCGCAGCTCCGTCTTCGATGCCCAAGTGCTGGACGGCATCGAGCGCAAAGGCATTGCGATCGAGCGACTTCGGCGGCGTCTCGGCGAAATACCCATCGCTCAGCAAGGAAATGATCGCATCTTCGTCGACCTGCCCCTGACCCGCCGTCACGCCGCCGGAATCGAGATAGGCGCCGGTCTTGCGCAACATCCAGTCATTGATCAACGCATTGCCGGGTCCAGTATCGAAAGCCAGCAGAGAGCCGTCGCGCCCGATCCACGTCAGGTTCGCGACCCCACCGATATTGACGATCGCGACCGGCCGCTGCGGCAGCTTTGCCGTCAACGCCCGGTGATAGGCTGGAACGAGCGGCGCACCCTCTCCGCCCGCATCGACATCGGCCGCACGCAAATCATAGACGACCGGACAGCGCGTAAAGTTCGCCAGCAGATCGCCAAGCCCGAGTTGCACCGTCAGGCCAATCTCCGGCCTGTGCAGCACCGTCTGGCCATGAAAGCCGATCACATCGACCGACGAGCGTTCGATGCCCGCCTCCTTGAAAAACTGCGCGACCGCAATGCCGTGGGCTTCGGTCAGCGCCCGTTCCGCATCCGCCAGAGAATACGGTCGCGCATCGCGAACATGCAGATCCCGCGCATCCGCTATGGCGTTGACCAGCACGCGGCGCATGTCATCGTCATAGGGAAACGTCATCGCCGGACCGCGGATCACGTGATCTTCCCCGTCCGTATCGATCAACGCCACATCGATGCCGTCGAGCGATGTTCCGCTCATCAGCCCCACCGCTCTCATCAACTTGCTCATCGCGACCTTCCCGTGCATGGTGCCGCCCCGCGGCGCAGGCCGCAAATCATCAAGTGGCGCAGCCGCAAATAGAAAGCGGCCACGCCGCATACTAAAAAGCGGCACAGCTCAAAACATAGCCCGCGACGACTGAAGTGAAAGCCTGAATTGCAATGACGACACCGAATTCCGAATTTCTTAAGACTATGACCGAGCGCGGATTTTTCCACCAGTGCTCCGACATCGAGGGCCTGGACAAGCTCTCGGCCGATGGCCGTATTGTTGCTTACGTCGGATACGATTGCACGGCGCCGTCTCTCCATGTCGGCTCGCTGATCTCGATCATGATGCTGACCTGGTTGCAAAAGCTCGGCGGCAAGCCCATCGCCCTGATGGGTGGCGGCACGACCCGCGTCGGCGATCCATCCGGCAAGGACGAGACGCGCCAGATGCGCACCATCGATGAGATCGAAGCCAACAAGAACGGCATCAAGCAGGTTTTCGAGAAGTTCCTGAAGTTCGGCGATCAGGGCTCCGACGCCATGATGGTCGACAACGCCGAGTGGCTCGCGCCACTCAACTACATCGACTTCCTGCGCGATGTCGGCCGTCACTTCTCGGTCAACCGCATGCTGACGATGGACTCGGCCAAACTCCGCCTCGAACGCGAACAGGAGCTGTCGTTCATCGAGTTCAACTACATGCTGCTTCAGGCCTATGACTTCGTCGAGCTGAACCGTCGCTATGGCTGCAATCTGCAAATGGGCGGTTCGGATCAGTGGGGCAACATCGTCACCGGCATCGACCTTGGCCGCCGCATGGGCGTGAAGGATCAACTTTATGCGTTGACCTGCCCGCTGCTGACGACGGCGTCGGGTGCCAAAATGGGCAAGACCGCTGCGGGCGCCATCTGGCTCAACGAGGCGCAGCTGTCCGCCTACGACTACTGGCAGTTCTGGCGCAACACCGAAGACGCCGACGTTGCCCGCTTCCTGAAGCTCTTCACGTTCCTGCCGCTCGATGAAATTGCCAGGCTCGAAAAACTGTCGGGCTCCGAGATCAACGAAGCAAAGAAGGTGCTAGCGACCGAAGCCACCGCGCTGCTGCACGGTCGCGACAAAGCCGAAGCTGCCGCCGAAACCGCGCGCAAGACCTTTGAGCAGGGCGCGCTCGCGTCCGATCTGCCGACCATCGAAATCCCGCGAAACGAACTCGATGCCGGCATCGGCATTCTGGTTGCGTTCGTGAAAGCCGGGCTCGTTTCGTCGAACAGCGAAGCGCGCCGGCAGATTCAGGGCGGCGGCCTGAAGGTCAACGATGTAGCCGTCACAAGCGACAAAGCCAGCCTCACCCCAGCCGATGCGAGTGCATCAGGCTTTATCAAGCTGTCGCTCGGCAAGAAAAAACACATCTTGCTGCGACCGCACTAAAGGAGTGGTCTAGTGGTTGGTCGTCGTCGATGACCAGCCATCGACCTGTGCCTCGGCCTTTGGCGCTTTTTTCTTGGCCTTCGACTTTGATCTCTTCGTCTCGGAAGACGGGCTGGGTGATACGACCGGAACCTGCCGCTTGGCGGCATCGCGAACTTGGATGGTCGGGTCCATCGACGTCATCTGGAAGATGTCACGGAAGATGCCCGGCGCAACCAGTGAGAACGGGTTGACGATGACTTGCGGGGCGTTCGTTTGCCCTTGCACCGCGAAGGTCATGCCAAGAACGCCCTCACCCTGCGTGCCTGACAGGATCTGTCCGATCACCGGAATGTCGCCGAGCGCACCGTTGAGGCCTTGCAGCGGAATATACGTGCCGCCGATGTTAACCCGCTTCGTCCGGAAATCGACCTTGCCGCGCAGCGTCGCGCCGAGCAGCGGTCCTTTCAGATAGGCTTCCTGCAACACGAATTGTCCGTAGCCGACGGAAAACGGCGCGCGCATTCTATTGAAATCGAACACTTCGCGCACAACGTGATCGTTGCCGCCGATGGCGGGGCGGCCGCTGTCGGCGCTGCTTGCGAGTTCCGTAATGACGGGATCGCCCAAAATCCTGAAATTATCGACGACGAGAAGGCCGGTCTTTTCTGCCGGTCCCGAACCGTCGAGCGCCACGTCGAGACGCATGCGCCCGCCCTGCATGTTCGGATAGAAGTTGACGAGCTTCATCACCTGCCCGGCATCGCTCGACGTCACGATCAGATGCCGCGAGCCCGTGCTTTTATCAAGTGTCGCAACGAAATTGCCCCCGCCATCGAGCGTTCCCCTGGCGTCCAGGCTCGACAGGTTGCCATTCCGCATTTCGGCTTCCAGCTTGAGATTGCGCAGCGATACATCCGAACTGCCGATGACGTTGGTCAGCGAGATCGAAGCATGGGAGCCGCCCGAAGCAGCCTTTGCCGTGCGATCCGGCCCATCCCCGACGCTGAAGAGCGATTTGAAGAAATTACGGCCGTCGTAATTCGAACCGTTGATGTTGACCGTCCAGAAGTCGTCCTTGCTGCGCGTGCCGTCGATATCGAGTTTCGAAATGACGTTGAGGTTGAGATCGGGAAATTCGAATTCCTTGATCTTGTTGTCCGGGCCGAACACGACCTTGCCGTCAGCCGCGATGTTGTCGCTCAGCACCTTGAAATTCTGCAGCTCCGTGTCGCCGTCAGGCGTCTTCACGACATCCATATCGAGCGACGCCGTCCGGCCGGGCGCCTTGCGCCACTGAAGCTTGTCGAGCGTCATCTCGGCGCCGGTCAGATCCGCATGCACCTTGATTGCAGGCTCCGGCCGATCGCCCTTCTGGTACGTCACCTCGACGGGTACAACGCCGTGCACCATGTTGTTGACGTCGAGCCCGAGCTGCGTCCTGTCTGCCTCGTCAAGCTTGGCGACGATCTTGAGCGGCGGCTGGTCACCGGCATCCGGACCGAGCAGCCGCTGTCCCACGACTTTTGCCGGAACGCCATTGACCAGAAGATCGCCCTTCGCATCGAGCGACGTTGCCGTGAGATTGAGGTCGAGCGAAAAGTTCTGCACGTCGAAGCGCCCGGCAACCTTGCCGAAACGCCCATCCGTAATGCGCGCCTTGCCGGTGATGGCCATGTCGTCGCCGCTGACGCCGTCGTAGAATGGCATTTTAATCAGGAACTGCGCATTGACCTTGCCTTCGCCGGCTTTCGGCAACGGTGAAGCATCGCGAACGGCTTTGATCGGAAGCTGCTCAAGCGCTTCGATGAAGGGACCGAGATCACCGGTCGCTGCGAGCGCGATCTCGCCGTTCGGACGCGGCGACAGAATATTGTCCGTCGTCATGCTTCCATCTTTGAGCGGCACCTGCTTCCCGTCCGGCAGTGTCAGTGTTCCTTCTGGGACGGCAACCGACAGGATATTGTTTTCCAGATGGATCGAAGCCTTGGGAGCCGCGATAGGCGGGATACCCGGCAGCGTCGTAAGGACGACATTCTCCGCCTCGAAATCGGCATTGGCCTGTTCCGTTGCGGTCTGCACAGTGCCGGGCTCGATGCCACCGACGTCACCGTTTGAAAACTTCAGTGTCCCGCCTTTGAAATCGACGGACTTCACATTCTCGCCGAACCACTCGCGCGGCCCGGTCGCCACCGCCCGCGGCCATAGCGCCTTGAGCGTGTTGAGCGGCATCGGCGAAACATGGAACTCCGCCGACATGCTCTGGCCCTGTGGCCCAGCTTGCATCTTCGCTTTGACCGTCGCCTCGCCGCCACCGCCCGCGAGTTGAAATTCGCTTAGATCGACGGAACCACGCCGCGGAACGATCGTACCGGTCGCGTTCCACTTGTCGATGGTGACGGGGGGAACTTTGAACTCGGGCGCTTCAAAGACACCATTCTTGCCGTCGAGACTGAACTGCCACGTCGGCGGCTCCGTCCCCTTGGCCACATCCGCCATGTTGCCGGTAAACATGATCGTGCCATCGGCCCATTTGACCGGGCTCGGCTTGAGCTCCCAGCGCTTCTGCTTGCCGTCGTAGGCAAGCTTGAAGATACCGGCCGTAACGTCCATCGGCTGAACCATATAGGGCAGCCGCGCCCGGCCTTTGCCGACTTCGACAGAAAGGTCCGCGGCTTCGATGTTGCCGACCGTCGAAAGGTCTACGGTCGCGTCGCCCGAAACCGGAAATTCGAAGTTTCCGAGAAGCGCGAGCGGCGGCGCAGCCGATGCCAGCGTCGACGGCACCAGACCGCGCACGGTCGCTTTGACCTCGAGCCGGCCCATCTGTTCGCTTTCGTCCGTCAGGAACGAGAGCGACCATGGCCCGCGCGCAGACGCGACGGTGGCGCGCCCCGAAATCACGCTGCGCTTGGCCGCATGATCGAAATCGACACTGGCCTCGTCGATCCGCCAGGAGCTGCGCTGTCCTTCGTAATCGACGACGACGGTGGCGTTCGAGATGCCGAATTCCGTCAGGTAGGACGTCGCATCGAGACGTTGCCGCGCCCGCCGCGAAGACTCGGTCAGCATTTTCGCGAGATTGACTTTCGTGCCCTTCGCGCCGTGCTGTGGCACGATCGTCGTACCGGAGACCACGGCAGGCGCCTCGCCCGTCGCTGGCTGCACTCCTGTGTCAGTTCCGGGATGCAGCGGCATCGGTTTGGGAATGGCTCGCTCGAACACAAACCCGGATTGCTCCGAATAGGCGAGCGCAATAATCGGATCAATCAACTCGATGCGGGCCGGCACGATGCGGCCCCGCATCAACGCCCCCATCGAGATATTCACGGCCGCGAGCGGCGACGACAGCACGACATCGCCGCCCTTTTCGAGCACGCTGACATCCCGCAGACGAAATTCGAGCTCTCCCGTCTGCCCAAGCCGCAACTCCGCGCCATCGATCTTCACCGAGCTGGTAACGAGTTCAGCGTTGATCCCCTGCTCAATCGGAGCGACGACGAAATCGAACGCGATCGGGCCGTGGCGCAAGCGCACATACAAGACGCCAATAGCGATCGCCGCGAGCAGCGTAAGCGGCATCACGAGATAGAACATGACGCGGCACCCGCGAAAGAAATGCTTGGCGCCCTTCGCCATCGCAGTGTCTTTCCGCGGCATGGGCGGCGGCGAGGCCGAGACCTCGCGCTGCGGGATGGCCGACAGGCGTTGCGAAGCGTTTTGCTGCGCGTTTTGGTCAGCGCCGCGCCGAACAGCAGCGCGCCCGCCGGTTACCGGTCTCGTCAACTCCGCTCCTCAAAACCCCCAACCGGCCAGTTGCGGGCCGGTCACCCGTACTGTAGCTCGGAACGAACAGAAAATGCTTTCAATAGAAGGTCTAAACTCTCTGGCCCCCTCTCAGGCATAAAGCCAGCTACAAGGGTCAAAAACGACAAAAGAAAGGCACTTTCAAGATGATCGAGGACGGCAAAAAGGCGCCCGACTTCACGCTTCCCGACGACACTGGGGAAAAGGTCCGCCTCTCCAAGCTCAAGGGCCACCCGGTGGTCGTTTATTTCTATCCCAAGGACGACACCTCGGGCTGCACACAGGAGGCCAAGGACTTCACCTGCCTCGCCGACGATTTCGCCGCGGCCGGAGCAGAGCTGCTCGGCATTTCACCCGACAGCCCGACCAAACACCAGAAGTTCAAGGCGAAACACGAGTTGTCCATCCGCCTGCTCGCCGACGAGCAGAAAGAGGTCGCTCAAGCCTATGGCGTATGGGTCGAAAAATCGATGTACGGGCGCAAATACATGGGAATCGAGCGTTCGACGTTCCTCATCGACGGCAGCGGCAAGGTCGTCAAAAGCTGGCGCAAGGTGAAGATACCGGGACATGCCGAAGAAGTTCTGGCGGCCGTGCGCGCGCTCAAAATATAACCATACTGCGCATAATCATTACGACCGTTGATCTTCCGCCACACTTCTCGCTCAAGAGAGTGCCTTGCGACGTCGCGCCGGGGAATTTCCGGTGGAAAGCCTCGGGCGACACGGTGGACCAACGTTGGAAAAGTGCTACGCGAATCAAACGCGCTCGTCGCAAAGCGATGATGTGATGCGTTGAGTCGTTTCGGGTGCGGATTGTTGCTTAAGTTGTGTCAGAGGGAAGTCCGAGCATGTTGCCAAATTTCCGCCGTTCCGAGCCTGAGTTGTCGAAGTCCCCGACGCTGGCATCCGCTACATCTGAAACGGCCACGCCGACGCCTCCCGCCCCGGTGTTTCAGCCCCGTCCATTCCTGACCGTTCCCCGCGCCGCCGCCGAGGGTCCGAAATCGGTCTCGGTGATTGGCGCCGACCTCACCATCACCGGCAATCTCATCTGCAAAGGTGAAGTCCAAATCGACGGCATCGTCGAAGGCGACATCGAAGGCAGCAATGTCGTCATCGGCGAGGAAGCCACGATAAGAGGCAGCATCACCGGAGATGAAGTCATCGTCCGCGGCCACGTCGTCGGAACCGTCCGCGGCAAGCGCGTGATGCTGCAGACCACCAGCCAGGTCGAAGGCGACATTTTCCATCAGTCGCTGTCGATCGAACAGGGCGCCTTGTTCGAAGGCAAGTCGCGCCGCACCAAAGACGATCCGCGCACGGCAGAAATCAAGGCGGAGCCAATCGGCTTTGTCATCCCAGCGCAGCCGCCTGAATTGCCGAACTGAGAGATCACAAAAGTTTACACGACCCCAAACCCCCAGAGGCCCTTCCCCCAGAGGGCTTAACTTCACCTTTCCGGCCGCCTGTTTGTACCGCTTAGTCGGCGGCCGGAAAGGCTTTCAAATCCCAATTTTCACAAGCTGCGCGCCAAGAAGACGAGGCTACCATCCGGCCCGGCCCGCGCCACCTCCTCAAAGCCGTTCCGATTGTAGAAGCTGACGTTCGCAGCCCCCACGCTCGTCACGACGTGCACGCCGGGCACACCCGCCGCCTGGGCATCGACGATAAAACAACTAATCAGCCGCCCCCCGATCCCTCGATTGCGAAACTCGGGGCTGATGTTGACGTGGAGATGCGCCGGATAGCGCTTCGTCTGCGCGCCGAGCATCGCGAAATACGGAATATCGGCAAACCGCGGCGTCTTCGCCGGATCGTCGATCGCGCCGACGAGATAGCCGATGATCCTGCCGCCGCCATCCCGCGCCAAATATGCAAACGCCGGATCGTGGACCAGATAACGTCCCAGCCACCGCTCGCGGAACGCAGCTCGTGCTGCGTCGCTCGGAAACGTTTTCGTATTGCTCGATTCAAAAAAGATGCGGTCGATCTCGGCCACCCTTTCAGGCGTCAGATCGATATCGCGGTATCGGCAAATCGAAACGGTCTCGGACATCCCTGCGCCTTAGCACACGGCGCGAAAGTCCACATCCCAATCAACCGGCAGCGTCGACCGCCGCCACGAGCTGTCTGCGGAACGTCGGCGGCAGGTCATACGGAATAGCCTGCTTGAACGGCGGCACATCGTTCGACGCCTTGACCGTCGGGTTCGGCGAAATCGTGCTCGCCGGATTTGCCCCGCCGTAGTTCGGGCTGAACGGCTGGCTCGGATCGTCCGGCAATTGCCGGATCGTTGCTGCAGGTGCGGCCTGCACCGGCAAACCATCACTCTCCATCTGCACGGCCGGCCCCTGCGCAACGTAAGCCGTCGGCGTCGCACTCGCGGAATAGCCGTTGCCTGTATTGGCGCATCCGCCCGCCGAAAGAGCTGCCGCTCCGGCTGCAAAAGATGCAAGCACCGCGCGCACGGACGGAGCCGCCGGACGGTGAAAAGAAAACGCGGACATCACATACGCCTTCGTCAACGCAACAAACGCTACGCAAGTTCAACAGTTGTCCGGGATTGAAACAGCCAGGCGTTAAAGGCGCCCTAACGGCCGCCAGCTTTTGAAGCCGCTCGGGTTGCCGAGGTCTCTAAGAAAGCTTGGCTGCAGCCGGGATCAGCCCCGACGCCAGGATGCCATTGAACAGCGCCTGCACCGCAATCGCCGCCAGCAGAATTCCGAACACGCGAATGAGCACCCGTTGCGCCGTGATACCGAGGACGTGGTTGAGTTGATTGGCCATCATCAGCAGGACCAGCGTGATGATCATCACCACGACAAGGGTGATGGCGACGACAGCCAACCCCAGCGGCTCGCCGTGGACGTTGGCGGCCAGCAGGATACCTGCGCTCATTGCGCCAGGTCCTGCGAGCAACGGCGTCGCCAGAGGAAAAACCGCAACGTCATCGCGCGATTGTGCTTCCGCACCTTCCGGAGCCGTAAGTTTTATCGATCCGCCCGGCCGCGCAAAAATCATGTCGAGCGCAATCAAGAGCAGGATCACGCCGCCCGCCGCCTGCAGCGCCGCCAGTGATACGCCGAGCTGGCTGAGGATCGGACCACCCAGCAGCGTAAAGAACGCCAAAATACCGGAGGCGATCAGCGTCGCCCGCACCGCAATCGCTTGACGCTCGGCATAGGCCATCTTTGGCGTCAGCGTCGCAAATAACACCGCGGCTTCGATTGGACCGACCGTTGCAAAGAACGTCGTGAAACTTTTGAGGGCAATCTCAAGCATCCGGCGACGCTACCTTCCAATCGAAACAGCCATCGGCACAGCCGTTGACGCACATCCAGTCAGCGGTCCGCACAGCACTTCGGCAGAAACCGCCAGCACTCGAATAATGCGTTTGCTAACAATGTATTTTCGCACATCTTCGCAATGGACAAGGAACGAATCTCACTTGATCATCATCATTCTAGGGAGGGCGCCCAATCACCTAATTCAAAGGAGATTGCTACGTGACCGAACGGGAAATGTCTTGCGATAACGGTTTCCGGGCTCAACTTGCAGGGTTCAGCCTGACGACCGCTGAAATCCTCTACCGTCTTCCGGACCATCCTTCGCTGCTGCAAAGCTATATCTGGCAGGAATACGACGCCGCGCCGCGTTTTCCGAAACTCAAATCGTTCCTCGATTTCTGGGTCGCCAAGCTCGAAGGCAAACTTTATCGCGTGACCGTAGCCCATTCCGAATTAATAAGGCCGCGCGAATTACGGCTCATTGGATCGGAATTGAAGCTGCATTGAGTTGGGCGTTCGCGAGTGCGAGAGAGCGCGCCTTATATCTGCGGCAGAACGATGAACGAAAGCGGTCGGCCTTTCCGACCGCCACAATGAGCGCGCGTCTCTCCGCCTCTGCCCGCAGAACGAAATCGACTTTACAAAAGGGTAAGTACCTCCTCCTTACCGCTTCGGTTTAGCTTCGCGCCGTCGCACGAAATATTTCATTGGGTGGGACTAGATCGCAGCCGACACACACTTGGATCTGCGTTGGCGGGGCATCTCGCAAGCAGCGCGCTCCAGGCTGTCTCGACGGGATCAATTGAGGAGAAAATCATGAAGTTTTTTCTGGCAGTCGCCACAGTGGCGACATTCGCTCTGGGCTCTCAAATCGCAAATGCCGCTCCGAGCGTCGCTGCGCTCGACGGCATTCACGGCTCAAGCCTCGTTCAGAAGACGGGCTACTATCATCGCCATCGCCATTGCGTATGGCGCCACGGCCACCGCCACTGCTGGTGGCGCTGAGCTTCGGTCAATCCGAAACTCAGTTCTTGAGGCGGCGCGCAAGCGCTGCCTCTTTTTTTGGGAATTTTTATTTCTCTGTTTTGACAGGAATGACGACGACCACGGCCATGCCCGGCGACCTCGGCTCAAACGAAAGATCGCCATTGAGCTGAGCTGCGAGCATGCCCATCAGACGGTTGCCGATCCCGCCGTTCGTGACGGTTTCGCTTCCCACGCCGTTGTCCGCGATGGTGAGCGTGTACTCCAATCCGACGCGTCGAAAATAGACCGTAATATGCCCTTGGCGCTGTTCTGGAAACGCGTGCTTGCAGGCGTTGGTAACAGACTCGTTGATGATCAGCCCAAGCGGCACAGCCTTTTCCAGGCTAATCGAATGGCTTTCGACCTCGCAATCGAGCGCGATTGGCCGCATCGCCAGCCGCGAGAGGCGAAGATCGGCGCACAGCTCGCCGATATACGCCCGGGTATCGACGACGACCCGATCGTTTTGAAGCTCCAATCGGCGATGCACCCGCGCAATCGTCTGAACACGTTCCGCCGCGGATGCCAGCGCCTCACGCGCCTCGGGGTTGGCGGACCGAGACTGAAGATTGAGCAACGTCACGACATTGGCAAAGTCATTGCGCGTGCGATGAGCAAGCTCATTCAGCAGCAAATCGCGATCCCGGACAGTATCGCGCGCCTCCTCTTTTTCCATCGCCAGCGCCACAAGCCCGCTATGAAGGGCTTCGACAACGGACGAAATCGCAAAACCGATGACGATAAAAAGGACCAATCCGCCTTGATCGCGTGCCTGCAGAATGTCGAGCGAATGGTGTGGCGACAGAAAAAAGAAGACGCAGGCCATCGCGCTCAATATGGTCGCAAGAAATCCGTTCCCACGGTCGAACAACATCCCGCAAACGAATACGACGGGAATGAAGGTCAGAAACGGATATCGATCGACCGTTGAGCCATCCAACGCGAGTTGCACCAAAACCGTTAGCGCCACGAGAAGCACTGTGATTGCGTAGCGCAGCACCTTCGGAATGGTGCGAGCAGCAAGCGCAGCCCGGTGAATAGTAGCGACCCATGTATCCATGCGGATTAATACGCACCGGCGGCCGAAATCGTTCAAGTGCTCATATAGACCGTTCGAACAATCGTCCCGCAATGCAACCGAGGGCGCCCCAGCCGCGTTAACGCCGATCAGCGTCGGATTTTCCCTTCCCGAAGCCACGAGAGCCCTGTCCACACTACGCCCCGTGCCGGCATAACTTTTTTGACGCCAGCGACGAGGGGCGTTAAGTCGGGTCCGTCCGCAGCGTGACGCGCGACGAGGGAGGGGAAATGCATCTGTGGTTGCGACTATTGGCACTCATCGGCTTGATTACGCCGGCATCTGCGGCGTCCATGGACAAGACGCTGATGAAGCTCGAACCTGAAGAACGTGCGCATCAGGCGTGCATTCTGCGCGGCATGGACACGCTCAAGCGCGCCAAAAAACTGAAAAAGATCGACCGGCTGAAAACGAGCATTCTTTCCCGAGCGACATTCGACGGTGCTACCGTAGTCGCCAAGGGCGCGGCCGTTCGAGCCGACGGCCACTGGTACCGGCTCAAGTTCACCTGCACGGTTGGCGAAAACCAGATGACAGCCACATCCTTTACGTACGATCTCGGGACCGAAATTCCGGAAGACCGCTACGAAGACCTGGGGCTCTGGAAATAATGGCAATCAACCCGATGCAGCCCCACGCCCACACGGACGATTGTTTCATGTCAAAACCGCGGATCGCCGATCTATACGAGGCTATTGAGTAATCGTTCGCACATTTGGCAAACTCGCGAACGAGCTTCGTATTGCTGCCTTCACGAGAAATGCCATGCTCCTCAATCGCCGCACGGTCATCACATCGGCTCTGGCAACTGCCGCGGCTGGCTTGCTCCGCACGCCGACCTTTGCTGCCGAAACGCCCGCTACGGTCTTAAGGTTGCAGCGACGTGAAATCGATATGAATGGCAAGTCCGCCTCGGTTTATCGCATCGCCCAGCCAAACGGCGTAAGCGGATTGACGACCGGGATTGGCGAGCGCTTTCGCGTGCGCGTCGAGAACCAGATCGACAAGCCGAGCCTCATTCACTGGCACGGCTTGACCCCACCCTGGCAGCAGGATGGCGTCCCCGGCATCTCATCCCCCGCCATTCCGCCTGGCGGCAGCGCCGACTACGATTTTCCGCTGAATTTTGGCGGCACTTTCTGGATGCACTCGCATCAAGGCTTCCAGGAACAACTTCTGATGACGGCGCCGCTCATCATCCACGACCAGCGCGATACGAAAGACCAGCAGGAGGTCGTGCTGATGCTGCACGACTTCAGCTTCAAGTCGCCTGAAGAGATTTACGCATCCCTGCGCAAGCCGGGCAACATGAGCGGAATGGCGATGCGTGGTATGGATATGTCCGGCATGGACATGAAGGACATGTCGACGCCCGGCATGCAGATGGGCAAAACCGGTGCGCACGCAGTGCCGGACCTCAACGACGTAACGTATGACGCGTTTCTCGCCAACGACCGCACGCTGGCCGATCCCGAGGTGATTAAGGTAGAACCCGGCGGACGCGTCTTGCTGCGCGTCATCAACGGCTCGTCGATGAGCAATTTTCACCTCGATCTCGGCGCACTCTCCGGCAAACTGATTGCCGTCGATGGCTTGCGCATCCAGCCCGTATCGGGACAGCGTTTCCCGATAGCGGTCGCGCAACGCCTCGATATCGAGCTTACGATACCGGCCGGCGCCGCAGCGCATCCCGTTCTTGCCATCCTCGAAGGCGCGGCAAAGCAGACCGGCATCGTGCTCTCGGCAGGTGCGGCAACCGTCTCGCGCATTCCCGATCAGGCTGCACAGCCTTCACCCGCATTGACGCTCGATCTGGAACGCAATCTGAAAGCACTCGATCCGCTCGCCCCTCGCAAGCCTGATCGCGTCCACACCATCAACCTGACAGGCGATATGGCGACCTACGTCTGGTCGATTAACGGCGTGCCCTGGACGAAGGATGTGCCGCCGCTTGCCATTGCTCAAGGCGAGCGCGTCGAGCTGATCATCATCAACAAGAACCCGATGCCGCATCCGATGCACCTTCATGGCCATCCGTTCCAGGTCGTGGAAATCGACGGCCAGCGCTTTTCTGGTGCCAAGCGCGATACGGTCCTCGTTCCCGAGAACGGCCGTGTCGTCGTCGCGTTTGATGCCAACAATCCCGGCTGGTGGGCGTTCCACTGCCATCTGCTCTATCACATGGCAGCAGGCATGTTCACGACGCTGCGATATGTTTAACGGACGCGGTCTGCGGATCGCTCTCCGAATGGAGTAGCACGCCGCAAGCTTTCGGAACGTATACGCCGTAATTAGCCTTTTCGGCGGAATGTCGAGGGCCCGAATCTTGCGCTACCCTTCAAGTTGGCCGCAAAAGCCAAATTCCGGGGGCCTTTCATGCGCGCCCACATATATCCGCTTGACGCAGTCCGCTTTTTTGCAGCGCTCTGCGTCATGCTCTTTCATCTGAGCTTTTACGATTGGGCGTCGACGAACTCCGTCGTCGGCCAAATGTTCGCATCCGCGACGTCCTTTCCGCAGGCTGCGCCCTATACATCGTTCGGCTGGGTCGGCGTCGAGATATTCTTCGTCATTTCCGGCTTTGTGATCGCCAATTCCGCCAACAATTCATCGCCGATTGCGTTCGTCAAAAGCCGGGTGCTCAGACTCTATCCAGCCGCATGGCTTTCCATTTGCTTCACAGTTGCAGCGTGGCTTCTCGTCGGAGGCGTGTCGGGACGTCACCTTAGCGGAGAATTCTTGCGCTCCATCACGCTTTGGATTTTCGGACCATGGGTCGATGGCGTCTACTGGTCGCTCGCTGTGGAATTGGTGTTTTACGCGATCATCTTTTTCCTTCTACTCAGCAGCCGGTTCGATTGTCTAACGCATGTGGCGTGGGCGTTGACGACGATCTCGGCGGCATTTCTGATTTCCGTTAGTTTCTTTCCCAACGCCTACAGATCCCATCTTGGCTGGCACATCGTGGCGTATTCGGACGTGCTGCAGCTCCGATACGGATGTTTTTTCGCTTTCGGCATCTGGATGTGGCTTTTCTCAAGGCGCACATTGGGAATGCCCAACGTATTCGGCCTGGTTTCCGCATTTGCGATCTGCATTCTCGAAATCGTCGGCCGTTCGCGAGATATGGCAAAATGGGAAGTTCACCCCGGTGTTCCAGTTTCGCAGGTACTGCCAGCAGCTGTATGGATCGGCACCATAATGTTTATGCTGGTGATCGTCCGAGACGACAAGCGCTTCACACCATTGTCGCCCAGGCTGCAAAATGCCTTCAAGAACCTGGGGCTGATGACGTATCCGCTTTATCTCATTCATTCCGTCGTCGGGGCCTTCTTGATCCGAGTGATGGTGCGATCTGGAATAAATCCTTGGATTGCTTTGACGATCGCTGTTCTGTCGATGCTGTCGATAGCTTACGAAGTTTCGCTCTATGGCGAGCCGCCCGTTCGCAGACTGTTGCGCGCAGCATGGGAGCGTGGCGAAGCCAGCCTGCGGAGTGTGCAATCGGCGGCGTTCCTGTTCAGATCCGGCGGCCGTATCGCGACGTAGAACCCTACGCACGTGAACCCGGAGCCGGGACACACGATGCGCTACGAGAATAAATTTTTACCTGGGAATATTGGCGGCCGATCGCGCCGCCTCGCTAACCAAAGGCTTTGAAACCCATCGCGGCCTGCCGCGCGCTTTGATTTAAGATCGACAAATCGCCCCTCGATGGACGCAGCAGTACGGTGACACGGACAACGACCATAATTCTCATCCTGCTCTCGACGCTATTTGCTTGCGCAGCGTCGGCTGGAGAAGTGGCCTACACGTGCAATTATCAGCTTGGCTCCGAAGCGGAAGCGACCCGAAGAAAAATCGGATCCGCCATCATCGCCATCAACATTGCCGCCAAAACCGCCAGGGTCGATTTCGGCAAGGGCTGGTTCAAGACGATGTCACTTTTGGTTGACGGCACGGACGTTAAGGAAACGTCTCCGCCAGCAAGCGGCGATGAACTCGGTTTTTTCTATTTCGACTTGGCAGCCAACAGCGGCGGCTTTTCGGGTGGCGGTAAAAATCGCGAATTTTTCGACTCGTGCGTGCGCGCCAAAATCTCTGACATTGTCGCCCAATCGAACCGAGCCGCGGGCGCCCCACGACAATCAGAGCCAATTCCAGGCCAGACGGCACCGCCATCTACTCAGAAGGCCGAGCCGAACATCGAACCAAAGCTCGCCGCTAAACCTGAGCCAAACGAGGCAGCACCGCCGTCGCCGCTGTCAACGTCGCCAAACATGCCTTCCGCACCTGCGGCGACGGACGAAGCGAAGACTGAAGAGAAGGATCACAAAAACCTCGCGGCGATTACTTCCCCGCCACTGCCGAACTCCATCTCCGGGCCGGAAAAGAATGCGGCTGAGCCGCTCTCCGCCGCTCCCCCGCCAAGCCTCGCTGCCGCGCCTCCACCCTCGGCACAGCCGACGACCGGCGACGAACACGCCACCGCCGGCTCGGCAAAGGCATCCGAGCCGCCGTCGGAACCACGTTCCGTTGAATCGCCCACAAGCGCACCTGAGCCAGCGCCTGCCACGCCACCCACAAGCGTGCCCGCCTCGCCTCCTCCGGCCGACGCCCAGACCGCGGCCGACTATAGAGGTAACATCAGCGGCTCTGCGAAAGCGCCGACGGCGCAAGCGGAGCCGAGCGCAACTGTCGAACCCGAGAAAAATGCGACGGAAGCGACACCCGCCACACCACCGCCAAGCGCCTCAATAGCAACTGCCGATACCGCGCAGGCTCCTGCAGCAAGTACCGGCACAGAAGAAAAGCCGTTGCTACACGCCCCGCCGTCGCCGAGCGCGTCCACTGAACCTGCTGTCACCATACAGACCCCAGCGGCAAACCCTGGAGCAGAGGAAAAACCGTCGCCAACCGCCGCCCCGCCGCCATCCGCCGAGTCGACCGTCGCCGCCGTACCTGGCGTCGAACCCTGCCGGGAAACGCTCGATAGCGAAATCCATGCCGCAGCGATAACGTTCGCGAATGCCAGCGCGATCCTCTCGAACGATAGCGTCGCCGAACTCAAAAAAATTGCCGAGATCGCCCGCAGTTGCACGAACGTGGCAATAGAGGTTAGCGGTCACACCGACACTTTCGGCACCCGCCTCGGCAATCGTGAGTTGTCGCAGCGTCGAGCCGATGCCGTCGTTGGCGTGCTCGTTAGCGCGGGCGTCCCAGCCGAGAAATTGCGCGCCGTCGGGTACGGACAGGATCAACCGATCGCATCCAACGCCACGGCCGCAGGTCGCCGTCTGAACCGCCGCGTAGAATTCCACATCACACCCGCCAAGACGTCGGGCTGAGCGTTCATCTCCACAGACACAGCGTTTAACGTAGCGCGCAAGCTTCTATTTGCCGTGGGGCTCCAACAGCGGAATATGCGGCGCTGCCGTCCGCGGCATCAGGCCCGCGCGACGCGGATCGTCCGTCACCTCGGCCACCTAACCGTTAAAGATTGCGATCGTCCCACCAAGGCAAACCCTTAGATCAAGGGCTTTGCAACGTCCGATTGGAAACACGTTTTTGCGCGCTGAACCGATTGCGCTTGCATAGAAGCAGCATTTTTTCTATTGTTTCTCCGTTCGAGCTTCGCTGAAAATGACTTGGCCTCGCCCGCGAAGTGCGCGCCTGACCGACGACCTTCCCAACAAATCTCGACTGTCAGTCCCGGCATTGTCGGGAATAATCGCGCATAAACTAAGGATTTTACCTATGCAGACTGGTACCGTGAAATGGTTCAATGGCCAAAAAGGCTACGGCTTCATCCAGCCGGATGATGGCGGCAACGACGTTTTCGTGCACATCAGCGCCGTCGAGCGTGCGGGCATGAACGGCCTTAACGAAGGCCAGAAGGTTTCGTTCGATGTCGTAGCTGACCGCCGCAGCGGCAAGTCGTCGGCCGACAACCTGCGCGCCGCCTGATCTCCATAAAGATCGGGACCTGGCCAGCCCCTGCTGGCCTCGAACACGAACCGGATCAACGAAACCCGCGTCTGCTCGGCCAGCCGCGGGTTTTTGTTTGCCCGTCAAAATCAAGGAACGATTTCATGGCTATGCCCCGGAAAGACCTGTCGAGTGCAGCAACCGTTAAGCTGCGGAAGGCTCAGGAAGCATCGCAAGCGATGAAAGACCACGAAGCGGAACGCCAAGCCGTTCGCGCCAAGACTGAACGACTTCGCGCCGAGCGGCTCGCCCGGGAAGCAGCCAATCCCCCCGCGACGAAGAAGAAGCGATAACGTAGCAGACTTTCCAACACCCCCAGGCGCCGCCTCCCGCAACACCAACTGGCGCTCACGCCCATCGTCATTCGTCGGAACCTCCCGGCGCTTACACCGGCTTGTTATAAATCTGGGATAAGGGGCGCGGACGGCTGAACTCGTCCGCCAGCGGATGAGTCTCAGACGCTCAAACCGCATTTGGGGGTCCACCTTATGAATTCGAAATTCCTGCTCGCCATCGCAACGATGGCGATCGCATTCGCCGCGACGTCCGCTGCCGAGGCCGGCAAAGCCAAGAAGGCCACGAAGCATCACGGCCATCACAAGACCCATCACGTGAAGGGCTGGAAATCGTGCAAGGGCACGTATCAGTATCTCAAGGGCGGCAAATGCCTGGACGCCCGCAAGAAGCCGTCGAAGTGATGATTTTTTCGACGCTCTAAGCGACGGCACACACCCGCGATCGACGGCCGGTGGAAACGGTCATGCGCCGACGGCCGGCTCGTGGAACGCGTGTCGGTTGCGCGGCCGACGTCCGAAGAAAGACGCAAAAGCAAGCGCCATCGGCGGCCGGCTCCGCGTAGCGGAGTCGCCGATGGCAAACGCAACAAGGGCCAGGGCGGCGGGGCCTCGCTCTCATATCTTATTGTACTTCGGATGCAGCCTTCGCCGCCCCGGGACAGTGCCAAGTCTTGTTCATGCACCCAGCGGCGGCCGAACCGGCATTCCGGGGCACTCGCAACCTGAAAGGAAGCGAGCTTCCTTTCGAGCCGTGAACCCACCATCCTCCCGTGCATCTCGAGTTGGAGCGGGAGTTGAACCGCGATACCACGCCATGGTGGTCCGCTCGCGGCCGGCAGGGATCCCCAGGCGCGCCGATATCGCTGGCGGCCCGGCACGCTCCCATCCGCACGCAAAACCCCATGCTCGAGTTTCGCGCCCTTGCAAGTCGCGGCGGGATGAGAGGGAGTATGCGGGCGCGCGCCAGAGCGGGGATAAGTTTTTTTCCGTCACCGCTCCAACAAAGGAATTTGCGGCGCGGCCGTTCGCGGCAGCAGGCCAGCGAGGCGCGGATCGTTCTCCACCTCGACCATGAAGGCATAGGGTCGAAAGCCGGACCGCCGATAGAATGCCAACGCGCCCGGATGATCGAAGCTGCAGGTGTGCAGCCACAGCCTGCGAATGGGATGCGCCCACGCCGCGTCGATTGCGAAATCCATCATGAACCGGCCCGCGCCTTTGCCGATGGCTTCTTTGACGACGCCGAACCACGTAATCTCGCACTCTTGATCTTCACGAAAATCCAATTCGAGCAGACCGATGCGCGCGTCGCCGTCGTTCAGGACAAAAACCTCGATGCCCGGATCGCTGAGGACGGCCGCCAAGGCATCGTCGGCCAGCCGGAGGCGCGACCACCACAACCAATCTTCACCGACGGCGCGGAACAACGCGCGATAAGCATCGAGATCGGGGGACCTCCATCGCGATATCGCAAGCGATGACGAGCCATTCGTGGCGCGCGAGGGCGTCGGTCGCTCGCACATCTCGACGAATGTCACGGCATTGACCAGCTTCCCCGCCGGTATCGGCGAATAGCCGTCTGGAAGGTGAGGATTAGGAGTTTTCATCGCGGGAGGGTATGGCGGAACGCGAAAGCGCGGGCAACGCGTCCAGCAGTCTCGGCAGACGGCGGGCTTAGACCTTTAACGTCGCTGCGGGAAGGGAGGGAGTGCATGCGGGAGCGCGAGAGCGAGGGTAAGTTTTTTTTCGGCAAGGGGCCGCGAAACTCCACAAATTGGCGCTAGCGGACGTCGGCCGCGACCCGTTCTGGCCCAAGGCTAACCGGCAGGCCGTCACGATCCAGCTTCAAACGATAAATTTGCGTGACTTCAATGCCCTTCCGCTCTGCAGGCCGAATATCGAAACGAGTATTATTGATTGTCACGGTGGCACAATCTGTAGTGAGCTGAAATCTAATCGTCAAATCATCCGCATAAGCCATCTCATACACGTTGAAGCCTTTGCAATCACCCCTGACAAAAATCGTGCGCTCTTTATTGAATGGAACTCTAATAATGGACAGCCAAAGATCAGCTTGCCTACTCCCGCGCTTTTGGGAATAGGTGAAGGAACGATCATTCGTCACAAATAGCGTTTTATTCGCGCCATCGTAATTCCAATAACAACTATCGCAAGTAACGCGCTCCACCTGATGGAACTGCCCCGCCTTCCATTCAAATACGAGTAAAGCAGCGCTGCGCAAATTAAGGGATTCGTCTTGAACCTTATAGCAAGGCACTAAAGTGCCTTCCGTCAGGTCGGCATCCCCCAAGGCCGACTTCTTGCAGTTCGCCACATCCTCTTGAGATTTTTCGAAGGCTACCCTGTTCGTCTGGTCGTATGCCTTCTTGACGTGGAGATCATCGGTCAATTCAACTGTCACCGTAGCACCAAATGGACCGCTATCTGCATCCGAATGATTTATGGAGAATTGCGTGCTTTTGTTGTTATTTATTACCAGCCATGGCGAGGGTGACACGACGTCCATTGTCAGGGATTTCTCGGAAGCATCAAAGGTGAGATTGCTTACCTTTATCGAACCACCGGAATGGAAAGCTGCCGCAATCTCGAATATCCTTTTTGCAAGTTTAAACGAGGGAAAATACGCAGTTACCTTTACTTCGGAAGCTTCGCTCTCTCGACCAACAACCGCGATAAGCGAGTTTTTGTCGGCAATTAATACCTGCGAAATCTGATCCACTGGGAATGAATCAACGGCCACCTCTGTTCCGTCTTTAAACGATGCTACGACATCGTAGCGCTTTGCGAACGGCCACACCCCGGCCTCTCTAATCGATAAGCCATCAAAATTCTGCTCGCCTCCATTTGCTTCGAGTTTTGCGAGCACAACATCTTTCTTCTTTTCGGTAATCGTTGGGGCTGCAAACGATCCTTCACAAAATGTGCCCGTCGAGCGACATTCGTAGCTCCAATATGCCGGCGTAGCGGCCACAATAATTGCTATAGCCGCTAGTATTTCCGATACAGACAGCCACTTTCCTTTACGAAAGGCATCATCCGTTGGGTTTGCAGATTTTGATGGATTAGTGCGCCGGGCCAAATGATCCTCGCGAATCCCAAAGAAGTTCATCTCCGCCAAGACTTCGATGCTTTCGATGGGCCGCCGAAGGTGTCCAATAAATTTCTTGCTAGGTCCGATTTTTTAAGTGGATCGTTTTACCTATTTGCCGTTTAGTTTTGCCACGTCCCCTACCCCATCCCCCACCACATCCCGCCACTCCAAACCCCGACCGCATCGCCGTCGTCACCTGCGGCAACTGCCAACTCCACCAGCTCCGCATAAGCCGCGCGCGTGCACAGTGCTCCAATCTCCCGCGCACGAGCGCGTAGGGCTTCAGCCCCCCGTCAGGCCCTCTTGTCGCGAACTTTCACACCCGTCCGCCCTTGCGTCTCATGGGTGAGTAAGTGACCGTTCCAGGCTTCTTAGAATCCCAGACGATCTCGGCCATCTTCCCTTCTGGCAGCAATCGACAAGCGAGATGGCCGTCGATCCAATCATAAGCCCACGCAGATTCATGGCTATCCGTGAGTGCCTCTGTCAGGACGAGAATTCGTGGAGAGTGCCAGCCCGTAAGAGAGCTGCCGACCGTCACTATGCGATACCGATTACCGTATCTGCACTGAAGATCTAACAGCTTCTCGGCAGTCAACGAGCGAGGCAACGCAATGATCGGTGCAAGTTGGTGCCCCATGTGCGTTTCGCGCTTCATAAAAATCTTCCGTGCGTCGACACGCGATCACCACGCGACAGCCGAGCAGAACTCGGCCAGGCAACTCATTTTCGGAAAACGACTTGAGAGATAAAAAAAACACATCGGTAGAAATGAAAATTCTTCAGACCTTCAAATCATATCGCGCGCACAACGATCCGTACACGGTTATTTTTTCATCTCCAATGCCGCAATCAAATTCAATCACAACAAGTAGATCGCGGACGACAAACGGAAGCCAAATGCAACGTGTGCTGCATTTTTAATCTTTCGACGCCAAAGGTCTATTAATCCGCTAACGGTGCATTTCCCCCATGACCACCCCAGAGATATTTCCTTTGATCGATCCCAACCACATTTTGCGGGGCTGGCGCTCGAAGACTCAGCCAATGGACGTCCGAATGGCGGCGGGCATTCGTCCGGCACCCTACCCCATCCCCCACCACGTCCCGCCACTCCAAACCCCGACCGCATCGCCGTCATCACCTGCGGCAACAGCCAATTCCACCAGCTCCGCGTAAACCGCGCGCGTGCACAGCGCCTCCAATCTTCCGCGCACGAGCACGTAAGGCTTCAGCCCGCCGTCGGGTCCGCTGGGCGCGAACCGAAGCGGATGCTCCGCATCGACCGTAACGACGTCATCGAGGTTGGTGCGGAACGTCAGCCGCTGCGCTTTCCCCTCGCCCTCGACCGCCATCTCGACAGCGAGGAACGGCGCGTCCTCGACGTGAACGTCGACCTTCTCCGCAGGCGTCACGAGATACGTTCGTCCGTCCTCGTCCTTTCTCAGGATCGACGCGAACAGCTTGACGAGCGCGATGCGTCCGATCGGGCTCCCCTGATAGAGCCACGTCCCGTCGCGGCGGATCGCCATGCCGATGTCGCCGCAGTACGGCGGATCCCACTTTTCCACCGGTCTTATGCTCGACGCGCCACCTTCTGACGCCGCCCGCAAAAGCGCATCCAATCCACCCGGTCGTGCGTCAGAATTTCCATTCCCGGACGCAACTTGCAGTTTTTCATTCGGCATTTCTGCCCGCGCCCTCAAGGTGCCTTCAGATGCACCTCATCCTAACGTAACATTCACTTGACCCTATGAGGGCTGGGCAGGATCGTCTAGGCTGATGCTTAAGGCCGAGTACGCAGCCGCTCGGCCATTGTTTTGTAAGGCGAATTCGCCACCAAGAATGACAAGAAGCAGCTGCGCGAGGCCCCCTTTATGAGCACTGTCGTCGAAACGCATACCGATATCGTGCCCCGGCTCGAAGCCGCTGCCGAGCGCGTACAGCGCGCCCACAAAGCGGCAGCGAGCGTCATATTCGGTCAGGATCAGGTGATCGAGCGGACGCTCATCACGATTTTGTCCGGCGGGCACGGCCTTCTGATCGGTGTTCCGGGTCTCGCCAAGACGCTGCTCGTCGAAACGCTCGGCCGCGTGCTGGGCCTCGACGCCAAGCGCATTCAGTTCACGCCGGATTTGATGCCGTCCGACATCATCGGCTCCGAAGTCCTCGAAGATGAGCCGGGCCGCGGCCGCGCTTTCCGCTTCATCAAAGGTCCGATCTTCACGCAGCTTCTGATGGCGGACGAAATCAACCGCGCTTCGCCGAAGACGCAGTCGGCACTGCTGCAGGCGATGCAGGAGCATCACGTCACGGTGGCCGGTCAGCGCCACGATACGCCCGCGCCGTTCCATGTGCTCGCCACGCAGAACCCGCTGGAGCAGGAAGGCACCTATCCGCTGCCCGAAGCCCAGCTCGACCGCTTCCTGCTGCAGATCGACGTGACCTATCCCGATCTCGTCGCCGAGCGGCGCATGCTTTACGCCACGACCGGCACGGAAACGCCGAAACTCGAAACCGTTATCTCGGCGCAGGAACTGATGGCGACGCAGCGCCTCGTCCGCCAGATCCCGGTGCCCGATAAAGTTGTCGAGGCCATTCTGAAACTCGTGCGCTCGGCGCGTCCAGGCACCGGAGCGAACGCCGATACCGATAAGTTCGTCGCCTGGGGCCCTGGCCCGCGCGCCAGCCAGGCGCTGATGCTCGCCGTCCGCGCCAAGGCGCTGATCGACGGCCGCCTCGCCCCGTCCGTCGATGACGTCATCGCGCTCGCGGAACCGATCCTGAAGCACCGCATGGCGCTGACATTCGCCGCCCGCGCCGAAGGCGAAGATCTGAACCATATCATCGCGCGTCTCGCGGCGGCTGTGGAGTAGGTGCGGGATGGCGAGCCCAATCGGGCGGACAGGAACGTCAGGCCAAAGCGAAAGCTCCGAGCGGCGGCGCGTCCTCACGCTTGAGCGCGAAGCCGTTACGCTCGTCGACCGGATGCCGGAACTGCTGATGGAAGCCGCGCGCATCGCCTCGACCGTCGCGCAGGGCATTCACGGACGCCGCCGCGCCGGACCCGGCGAAACGTTTTGGCAGTTCCGCCAATATCAGTCGGGCGAGAATGCGAGCCTCGTCGATTGGCGCCGCTCGGCAAGCTCTGATCATCTCTTCGTTCGCGAACGCGAGTGGGAAGCCGCGCACACGCTCTATCTCTGGCCCGACATCTCGCCGTCGATGGACTTCAAGAGCCATCTCGCGCCAGTCACCAAACGCGACCGCGCGCTGGTGCTGACACTCGCCGCCGCCGAGATGCTTGTTCGCGGCGGTGAGCGCGTTGCATTGCTCGCGCAGATGCTGCCGACTGCCAGCCGCAACGCCGCGACGCGCATTGCCGAAACGATTGCGGCCAACGCCAATTCCGAAACGATCCAGAAAAGCTTGCCGCCGAACGCCGGCCTCAACCGCTTTTCCGGCCTCATCCTGTTCAGCGATTTTCTCGCGCCCGTTCACGCCATTCGCGAACGCCTCGAAGGCTATGCGGGCAATGGCGTCGGCGGTCATCTCGTGCAGGTCATCGACCCGGCGGAAGAGACGCTACCCTATCACGGCCGCACCGAATTCCTGACGCCGTCCGGCAGTCAGCGTTGGGTTGCCGACCGCGTTGAATCGCTCCGTCCGAAATATCAGGAACGCTTCGCAGCCCATCGCGCCGAGGTCGCCGAGATGGCGAAACGCTTCGGCTGGTCGCTGCTGACCCACCACACCGACCGCCCGGCCTCCGAGCCGCTGCTGTCGCTCTTGATGCGTCTCAACGGTTCAGCCCAGGGCTATCGTTGGATGTCGTCCAGCTCTGATGCCGTCAGCTCCGACGATAAGGAGCGCGCCCGATGAGCTTCGGCCCGCTCGCCTTCCTCAATCCCTGGCTGCTTGCGGCGCTCGTCACGCTGCCGCTGATCTATTGGCTGCTGCGCGCCGTGCCGCCGCGCCCGACGCAGATCGAATTTCCGCCGACCCGCATTCTCGTCGGCATCGAGAACGAAGAAAAGACGGCCGAGAAGACGCCGTGGTGGCTGACGCTCCTGCGCCTCATCGCGGCGACGCTCGTCATTCTCGCGCTCGCCGACCCGATGCTCAATTCCTCGAAGGACAAGGGCCTGACCGGCACCGGCCCTGTTGTCATTTTCGTCGATAACGGCTGGGCGGCAGCATCGCGCTGGCCTGAGCGCGCCAACATCATGCAACGCCTCATCAGCGAAGCGGAAAGCAGCGGCCGTCCCGTCATGCTGGTGCCGACCGCCGCCGCCACAAAGCTGCCCGCCATCAAGATCGAGCCGCCCGGCGAAGCGCGCAGCACGGCAGCGGCAATCGAACCGCAACCGTTCGAGCCTGATCGCGAAGCCGCCGTCGCCGCCCTGCAAACTGCGTTGTCGGACGCCGCCGTTAAAAATTCCTCGATCGTCTGGATCGAAGACGGCATCGATCACAGAGGCAAAGTCAGCGACGTCGCAACGAAACTGCAAAATCTAGCGGGTGGCGGTACGCTTTCCGTCATCGACGAAACCAAAGGTCGCGAAGCCTTGGGTCTCGTCGCCGATCTCGCCGAGCGCGGGAAGCTCGAAGCAACGGTGCTCTCGACCGGTGGCCCGGCGCGCGAAGGTGTGGTCAATGCCTTTTCAGCTCGCGGCGAACGTCTCGGTGAAGCGCCCTTCAAGCTCGGCCCCGGCGCAACATCCGCGAAAGCTAAATTCGAAATGCCGCTCGAACTGCGCAACCAAGTCGCTCGCATCGAAATCGCAGGCGAACGCTCGGCAGGCGCCGTTAGCCTGATCGACGCCATGACACAATGGCATCGCGTGGGTCTTCTCTCAGGCGAGAGCCGCGAGGAAGCTCAACCACTGCTCGCACCCCTCTACTACATCGAGAAAGCGCTGAAGCCTTACGCAGACGTTGTCGCCGCCAAAAACGCCAACCTCGTGGAAGGCCTCGACGCCGTCCTGAAGCAGAACATCTCCGTTCTGGTTCTCGCCGACATCGGCACCATCAGCGGCGAAGCCGAAGAAAAGGTCGACGAGTTCGTCAAACATGGCGGCCTGCTGGTGCGCTTCGCGGGACCGCGCCTCGAAAAGGCCGGCGACGATCTGCTGCCCGTCGTACTGCGCAGCGGTGGCCGCTCGCTCGGTGGCGCGCTCTCGTGGTCGTCACCTCAGGCACTTGCACCGTTCGACGAGACCAGTCCGTTCGCCGGTCTGACCGTGCCGAAGGATGTCACCGTTACGCGCCAGGTACTGGCCGACCCGGCCGAACTGACGCCCGACGTCGAGATCTGGGCGCGTCTGCAAGATGGTACGCCCCTTGTCACCTCCGCAAAACGCGGCAACGGCCGCCTCGTCCTCTTCCACGTCACCGCCAATTCCGACTGGTCGAACCTGCCGATGTCCGGGCTATTCGTCGAAATGCTTCGCCGCCTCTCGACCATGGGAACGGTCGGCGCTGCAGCATCGGCGGAACCGCAGTCGGATACGGCCGCAGCCGATACCGCAACGAAAGCCAATACCGTGTCAGCGAGCGTGCTTGCACCTCTGAAGACGCTGAGCGGCGTCGGAACGCTCGTCTCGCCACCGCCGACCGCCGAACCTCTGAAGGCTGCCGAGATCGGTGCAATCCGGCCGAACTTCGAGCATCCGCCGGGCTACTACGGCCAGGCCGCGGCGCCCCGCGCCGTCAACGTGTTGACCGTGAAGAGCACGCTTGCGCCGTTCCCGGAACTGCCCGCGAGCATCGAGAGGTTGACGTATGACAACGCTGCCAGCACCTCGCTGAAGCCTGCGCTGTTAGCACTGGCGCTCGGCCTGCTGTTCCTCGACATCATCGCCGTCATGATCCTCCAGGCAGGCGGCATCGCCGGTCTCTTTTCCCGCCGCCCCGGATCGCGGCGCCGCGCCGCAACGGCTTCCACGATCGTGCTCGGTCTTCTTGCTTTAGGCGCGGGCATCATCGCCCTCGGCACCGATGCGAAGGCGCAGGAGTTTCCGTCCGAGTTTCGCGACGCCATTCCTCAGTTCGACGGCTTCAGTCCGGTAAGCCCGTCGCAGCAGCAAGGCCCGGTGATTGTGCGCCCGCCCGCATCGCCCGCCGATAATGCCGCCATCGACGCGACGAGTAAGGTCACGCTCGCCTACGTGTTGAGCGGCGATCGAGAAACCGACGACACAAGCCGCGCGGGCTTGAAAGGCCTCGGCCGCGTGCTGCAAACCCGCACGGCTGTCGAGCCCGGCGAACCCGCAGCCGTCGACATCACGAAAGACGAGATCGCGTTCTATCCTGTGCTCTATTGGCCGGTGCTGAAGACGGCAAAGGCGTTGCCCGACGCAATCATCGCCAAGATCGACGCGTATATGAAAGAAGGTGGTCTCATCATCTTCGACACGCGCGACTATGGCGACGGCGGCGCTGACATGCTGCCGATGGCAGGCCAGGGCGGCACCGCCATCCAGCGGCTGTTGAGCAAGCTCGACGTGCCGCCGCTCGAACCGGTTCCCGAAAATCACGTCGTGACGAAATCGTTCTATCTGCTGCGCTCCTTCCCCGGCCGCTGGGACGGCGGCCAGCTTTGGGTCGAAGCGACACCGAAAGACGAAAACGAATCCCACAAGGCTCGCGTTTCGGACGGCGTGACCTCGATCATGATCACGTCGAATGATCTCGCTGCTGCCTGGGCGCTCGATGACCGCGGACGCCCGCTTTATCCGGTCGTGCCCGGCGGCGAGATGCAGCGCGAGATGGCGTTCCGCGGCGGCGTCAACATCGTCATGCACGCGTTGACCGGCAACTACAAAGCCGATCAGGTCCACGTTCCCGCGCTGCTTGAGCGGCTCGGTCAGTAGAGGCATTAGGTTTTGAACTGGTCGATTACCTTCGCGCCCCTGATTCCGATGCCGATCCTGATCGGCCTGTCGGTATTGGCGGCCGCGCTGATCCTCATTCTTCTGTTCCGCCGTTCGCGTGGCGCTTTTCTGCGCGCCGGTGCGCTGGCAGCGTTGATCGCGGCGCTGTTCAATCCGATCCTGAAGGAAGAGCAGCGCGAAAGCCTAGCCAACGTCGCGATCGTCGTCCTCGACGAAAGCCCGAGCCAAAAGCTCGCCGACCGCACCAAGCAGATGGACGAGATCCGCGCCAATCTTGAAGCCAAGTTCGCCAAGATCCCGAACCTCGACATCAAATGGGTGACGGGCGGTGTGCCGTCCGATTCAGCGCCGCCGGGAACGAACCTCTTCACGGACCTGAATGCAGCGCTGAACGACACTGCGCCGGACCGCATCGCGGGCGTCATCTTCGTAACCGACGGCGAAGTTCACGACGTGCCGAAGTCCGCCGCATCGCTCGGCTTTGACGCCCCCGTTCACACGCTGCTGACCGGCAAGCGCGATGAATTCGACCGCCGCATCGAGGTGATCGAAGCTCCGCGTTACGGTCTCGTTGGCCAGTCGCGCGAAATCGAAGTTGCCGTCCGCCAGACCGGTACCGCCCCATCCGCGAACTCTGGCGCTGCGACGCTGAAAGTTCGCCGCGAAGGCCAACCCGACGAAACGATCCGCACTGAAGTCAATCGTAACGTCAAAATCGACATGCCGATCCCGCACACCGGGACGAACATCGTCGAAATCGAGTTGCAGCCTGTCGACGGCGAGTTGACGACTGCAAACAACCGCGCCGTCGTTGCAGCAGAAGGCGTGCGCGAAAACCTACGCGTGCTGCTCGTCTCGGGCGAGCCGCACCCAGGCGAACGCACATGGCGCAACTTGCTGAAATCCGACGCCGCCGTCGATCTCGTCCACTTCACGATTTTGCGCCCGCCCGAGAAGCAGGACGGCACGCCGATCAATCAGCTCTCGCTCATCGCATTCCCGACGCGCGAGCTGTTCTCGGAAAAGATCAATGAGTTCGACCTGATCATCTTCGATCGGTACGAGCACCGCGGAATTCTGCAGCTTCTCTACTACGACAACATCGCCCGCTACGTGAACGAGCACGGCGGCGCGCTGCTGGTTGCCGCGGGTGACGATTATGCCAGCCCGTACAGTATCTATAATACGCCGCTCGCCCCGGTGCTTCCCGCCGCGCCGACCGGCCGCGTCCTCGAAATGCCGTTCAAAGCCAAGGTGACGGCGGAAGGACAGAAGCATCCTGTCACACGCGATCTCCCCGGCTGGAATGGCGCGCAGGTCGCCGACAATTCTCCGCAGCCGTCATGGGGCAAGTGGTTCCGTCAGGCCGAGGTGACGCCGCTGCGCGGTCGCGTGCTGATGAGCGGCGCCGAGGACAAGCCACTTCTGATCCTCGACCGCAAGGGCAAAGGCCGCGTTGCGCTGTTGACGTCCGACCACTCCTGGCTCTGGGCGCGCGGCTACGACGGCGGCGGCCCGCACACCGACCTGCTTCGCCGCCTGTCGCATTGGCTGATGAAAGAGCCGGACCTTGAGGAAGAACGCGTCATCGCGTCCGCCAAAGGTCTGAAGCTCACGATCGAGCGCCGCTCGATGGAAGACAAAATTCCACCTGTGAAGGTGCTGGGTCCCGGCGGCGACACGTCTACAGTCACGCTTCAGCCTGTGCCCGTCGAGCCTGGCGTGTGGCGCTCGACCATCGATGTCAAAATGCCGGGCCTCTACAAAGTCGAAACCGATGGCCCCAACGGCCAGCTGACTGCCGTTGCCAATGCTGGCGTCGAAGACCCTCGCGAAATGAGCGAAGTCACTGCGACAGACCAGAAAATGAAGCCCATCGCCGACGCGACGGGCGGCGGCATCTTCTGGACGAAGCCGTCAGGTCTCCTCGCGACTGCAACCGATATCGACGTGCCGCGTATCTCTATGATGTCAGCGGCCAAGGTGATGGCGGGCTCAGACTGGCTCGGTCTGAAAGACCGGCAAGCGTTTCTGACCCGCGGCGTCAAGCTGACGCCGATGTTTACGGGATTTGCGGCGCTTTCGCTGCTACTCGCTCTCATCGCCTTGGCGTGGTGGCGTGAGGGACGATAATGAGAGGGCACATAACCCCATGGGCAGCGCTTCGAATACCCGGCCAATCGGCGTCATAGGCAACGACGAATTCGCAACGGCAATTGCCGAACGCCTCGCTGCATGCCGCATTCCAACGCTCTACGCAGCGTTGCCTGGGGCCTCACCCGCCATCTACGGCGAGCATCTGGAGCCGGTCTCACCAACCTCGAACAGCATGGCGAACTGTCCGGTCATCCTCATCGCCATCGAGGACACCGAAGCGTTCCGCGGCCTCCTGACCAGCCGCGACGCGTCCGATCTCGATTTTGCTCCGCTGTCGGGCGCTGTCATCGTCGATCTCGGTGCCCGCACGCCGCGGGAACTCGATGCGCTGCTCGAACTTCTCGAGCCGCGTGGCGTTTCGCTGACGGACGCGGCGCTGATCGGCGGCGGCGCCGCTGCTGCCGAAGGCCGCGCCAAAGTTCTCCTCGGCGGCGCCGAAACCGCGACCGAGATGGCAGCCAGCATCGTCTCGCTGTTCGGCACCGTCGAGCGTACAGGCCCGCTCGGAAGTGCCCACGCCGCCGCGGCCCTTATGGGCTACATCGAGGCCGCCCATGCCGTCGCCCGCGAGGAAGCCATGGCCCTTGGCGCCGCCTGTGGCCTGACGCCGGACATGATCGCCCGCGTCCTGTCCGAACGCGCGCCCCCGCACGGAATGAACGTCGTACAGATCGCCCGCCGCGCCGATCTTGCCCGCCGTATCGCCCGCGACCGCAATGCGGGAGCCGACATCATCGACCTTGCGGCTGAAAAACAGGCACGCTCCAAGCGCGAAAACCGTTGATGACCTGCGGCGTCCCTGCCGCACGGATCGAGCGACAGCCCCGACTCGCGTAAGCATCTTGCACTTTCGTCGCGAGACTTCACTGCGAGCACTGGGGCCTCACATGTCGCCGCTCTTTCGAATTGTGTATGCTACGCATGCCAACGGCACGCATCACAAGCTGGCGCTCGATGCGCTGGAAGCGATGACGCGCCCGGACAGCGCCGATTGGACCCGCCTGTTCCTGAAACACGTCGAGCGCTATCTCGAAGGCTCGAAAGCCCCTGACGTCACCTTCAAGGATTTCAAGAACCACGTCCTGCACGTATCCGAGAACTACTGGGGCGGCGCGCCGGAGAAGACGCAGGAGTGGTACAACCGCACCGTCTTCGAACTCAAAGCCGGTAATTGGCCGGAAGCCGTCTACGCCGCGGGCGTACTGAGCCACTACTTCACCGATCCGGTGATGCCGTTCCACACCGGCCAGACGGAAGCCGAGAACGCCATCCACCGCGCCACCGAGTGGAGCATCAACCGCTCCTACAATACGCTCCGCGCGCTTGGCGAAAAGCGCTTCGGACGCTTGAGCATCGCGGTTCCCTCTGGCCAGAAATGGCTGGCAAAATTCGTCTGCGACGGCGCCGAATTCTCGCACCGCTATTACGAGAAGCTCATCGCCCATTACGATATTCACAAAGGCGCTTCTCGTCCCGAGGAAGGCCTTGACGACATTGCCAAAACCATCGTCGCCGAACTGCTGATCTATGCCTCGACGAGCTTCGGCAAAGTTCTCGACAGAGCCGTCGCCGAATCCGGCATGTCCGCGCCGGAAGTAACGCTGACGGCGGAAACTTTCCTCGCCATGACGCAGATCCCACGGAAGTTCATCGAAAAGCGGCTCTCGAACGAGGAAGACCGCAAGCTCGTCGCTGCCATCTACGACGAATTGAAAACCACCGGCCGCGTCGACAAATCTCTGTCCGAAGACGATCGCACGATCCGCGACCTTCACAATGCTGAAGTTCTGGCGCCAAAGCTCGCCGAACGCAAAACAGCACGCGCCGCCCGCATCAATGGTCCTGACGACACGCCGCTCGAACTCGCGGTCGCAAAGTCGGCTGCTACCAAAATGGACATTTCCGAAACGCCGCCGACGATCCCGCTGTCGAAAACACCGCCGCCTATGCCCCGCGCCGCGCCGAGCATCGTCGCGCGCATGGAGCCGCTCTGGACGCCCTCGCAACAACGTGCGGCGACAGTACCGCCAGCAGCGACGCCCGCAGCGGCACACACGCCCGCTTCGGCACCTGCCGCGACAGTCGCGCCGATTTCAATCTCGCGGCCGTCCCCTGATCGTCCGTCGGAAACGCGCGTGTATCTGCGCGAAGGCGACGACCTCGAAGCGGCACCCTCCATCGGACCGAAAATCGCCGATCGCTTCGCGGCGATCGATATTCACACGGTCGCAGATTTCCTGAAGCAGGATCCGGAGCAGCTCGCAGAAAAACTCGACGACCCGCATTTCGATTCCGAAACGCTGCTCGAATGGCAGGATCAGGCGAAACTCGTCATGGCCGTGCCGGGTCTGCGCGGCACACACGCGCAACTACTCGTCGGCGCGGGCTACAAGACGGCCGAAGCCGTGGCCGAAGCCGATCCGCTCGCGCTCTCGGCCAGCGTGTTGAAATTCGCAACCACATCGGCAGGCAAACGCGTCCTGCGCGAAGGCCGCCCACCCGACATCGAAAAAATCAAAACCTGGGTCGAGTTCGCCAAACTGGTCGCGGCAGCTTAAGCCAAACCACAGTCATGCCGGCGAAGGCAGCTGCTCGCCCGGTACAAAAATTGACTGTTTCGTGAAGAGATAAGCCCAAGCTTGCCAAGCGCACCCCATCCGCGCAAGAATGGGAGCGTTTCCGAGGGGCGCCGGTTGTCCGGCTGAGATCGCGTAAGAAAGCGCGAGCACCCTTCGAACCTGATCCGGGTCATGCCGGCGAAGGGACGGGGCATTCCGCGGCAGAGCCGCATTCCGCACCTTTCCGGTCAACGCAATTCTGCGCGTGCGCGTGCAGCCATGGTGGAGCACTCCCCTACCAAGGGAGTGGCCGAGAGGAGCAACGTCATGAACAAGCCAACCCGCGCCGCCGACATCCAGACGCCGAAAGTCACTGTCGGCCCGGTCAGCGCCTCGACGAAAGTTTATTCCTCGCCCGAAGGCCATGACGACGTCCGCGTGCCATTCCGCGAAATCGCACTTACCGATATGAACGAGCCATCGTTCCGCGTTTATGACAGTTCGGGACCTTACACCGATCCGTCAATGACGATCGACGTCGCGACCGGTCTGCCGCGCATTCGCGACGCCTGGGTTGCCGAGCGCGGTGGCACCGAAGCTTACGACGGTCGCGTCATCAAACCAGAAGACAACGGCAACGTCACCGGCGCCCACGCCGCGCGCGTGTTTCCGACCGTCTATCAACCGCGCTGTGCCACATCTTCCGCTCCCCTCACCCAGTTCGAATACGCCCGCGCAGGCATCATCACCAAAGAGATGATCTACGTCGCCCATCGCGAGAACCTCGGTCGTGCGGCGGCCCTGGCGCGTGCCAAGGAAGCCCTCGCCGACGGTGAAAGCTTCGGCGCCGATATCCCCGAGCACATCACGCCCGAGTTCGTGCGTTCCGAAATCGCCCGCGGCCGCGCCATCATTCCGGCAAATATCAATCACGGCGAACTGGAACCGATGATCATCGGCCGCAACTTCCTCGTGAAGATCAACGCCAACATTGGCAACTCGGCTGTCACGTCGTCGGTCGAAGAGGAAGTCGAAAAGATGGTGTGGGCGATCCGCTGGGGCGCCGACACCGTCATGGACCTCTCGACGGGCCGCAACATCCACACCACGCGTGAATGGATCATCCGCAATTCGCCCGTGCCCATCGGCACCGTGCCGATCTATCAGGCGCTCGAAAAGTGCGGCGGCGATCCTGTGAAGCTCACATGGGAACTCTATCGCGACACGCTGATCGAGCAGTGCGAGCAAGGCGTCGATTACTTCACCATTCACGCCGGCGTGCGGCTGCCGTTCGTGCCGCTAACCGCCAATCGCGTCACGGGCATCGTTTCACGCGGCGGCTCGATCATGGCGAAGTGGTGCCTTGCTCACCACAAAGAAAGCTTCCTTTACGAACGCTTCGACGAGATCTGCGATCTGATGCGCAAGTATGACGTGTCGTTCTCTCTGGGCGACGGCTTGCGTCCCGGTTCCATCGCCGATGCAAATGACCGCGCGCAATTCGCCGAATTGGAAACCCTCGGCGAGCTGACCAAGATCGCCTGGGACAAGGGCTGTCAGGTCATGATCGAAGGCCCCGGCCATGTGCCGATGCACAAGATCAAAGCCAACATGGACAAGCAGCTGAAAGCTTGCGGCGAAGCCCCGTTCTATACGCTTGGGCCGCTGACGACCGACATCGCGCCGGGTTACGATCACATCACATCAGGCATCGGCGCCGCGATGATCGGCTGGTTTGGAACCTCGATGCTTTGCTACGTCACGCCAAAGGAGCATCTGGGTCTGCCGAACCGCGACGACGTGAAGGTCGGCGTCATCACCTACAAGATCGCAGCACACGCCGCCGATCTCGCGAAAGGCCACCCCGCCGCACAGCTTCGCGACGATGCGCTTTCACGCGCCCGTTTCGAGTTCCGCTGGCAGGATCAGTTCAACCTCTCGCTCGATCCCGACACGGCGATGTCGTTCCACGACGAAACGCTGCCGAAGGACGCCCACAAGGTCGCGCACTTCTGCTCGATGTGCGGCCCGAAGTTCTGCTCGATGAAAATCACGCAGGACGTCCGCGACTACGCCGCCACCCTGAACGATCAGCAGGTTGGCATGATCGAGATGAGCGCGAAGTTCAAAGAGATGGGGAACCAGATCTACATCGACGCCGAAAAGCCATAGGCAGCACACGCCCATTTGCTAGGATCGCGGTTGGCGGAAGCGGTGACACCAGCGCCGCCCGCCCAACGCCAACCGCGGGGGAAGCCATGCAATTTTCAACTATTTCCAGCTTAGATGAATTTCCGGAAACAGCACGGCTACTAGGAAATCTAACCGTTTCATGGTCACACGCCGAACGTGCGATTTACTTGGTCTTCTGGGCCATAACTGGAACCACCCAGGGAAAAGCGTTTGATATCTACGAAAACATAACCAGTTTTCGCACGCGCTACGACCTGACCGCCAAGCTGCTTGAAGAAAGTCTCGATGAGCATCCAAAGATGCAAGACTTACTCTCTTGCTTAAATTCTCTCATCGCGTGTTTTCAGATACGAAATGAATTAGTCCATCGAACTTGGGTCACCTACGATAATAAGAAATTGGGTCTCATCGATCATCGCATGAAGAAAAAGCAAGGGCAGGTTCGATCCATAAGCGATAAAGAAATTCGAGATACCATACGATTGATAAATCAAACGTGTGATAAGATTATTCACGCAATCCTGGAGATTTATCCCCACGCGTTTCAGAAAACCTCTTAATTCGCCTTGTTACAATTTATGAGTCCGTGGATTGCATGCTTACGCTTTATTCTTATCCCGCGCTGTTCGGCGTCGCCGACAACAACGGCTACGGCCTGAAAGTCTATACCTTCCTGAAACTGGCAGGCGTACCGTTCGTGCACGAACACATCTTCGACGCCTCGTCCGCGCCGCGCGGTCAGCTTCCCTACATCGTCGACAATGGCGAAACGATCGGCGACAGCGGCGCGATCATCGCGCACGTCACGCGCAAGTACGGCGTAACGATGGACGACGCGCTGACGCCCGCCCAGCGCGACACCGATCTCCTCGTCACGCGCCTGCTCGACGATCTCTATTGGGTCATGTCGTATTCGCGCTGGAAGGACGAGCGCTATTGGAAGCAATTCCGCGATGCGTTGCTGCGCGAACATCCGCAACTGACGGAAGAGGGCCTCGCCGCTGCAAAAGAATTCAACGCCAAGCGCTATTACTACCAAGGGATCGGCCGCTACGAGCCGGATCAGGCCATGGCGCGCGGCCTCGCGGACCTACAGGTTCTGGCCAACCTCATCCCGGCCGAGGGCTTCGTTCACGGCCCCAAACCGTCAACGATAGATGCCGGCATCTATGGCTTTATCGCCAACATCTATTTCTATGACATCGACACACCGCTGAAAAAATTCGTCGTCGCGCATGACAACATGGTGCGCCACTGCCGCGCCATCCACGACGCCGTCAGCGGCTCTACATGAACGGCGTTGTTGGGGAGAAATTTCCCGACATTGCAACGACCCTAGAATTGACGCAGGTGCCGTCTGACTATGGTCATATCTGCACGCTAGCCGTTCCGGAAAACCATCAAGGATGTGCTGCATGCGAAGTTCGATGTTTCTGCTCGCCCTGATCTGCACTTTGCCGGGATATGCTATCGCCGACGATACGGCCAAGCCACCAAGCAGCCCATCCGCGCCGATCGTCATTTCCCCGATCTTTGGGAAGCTCGTGATGTTCACGCTGCCCGCAGACTTCACCACCGTTTATGAGCAGCCGACCGCCGACAACTATATTCGCGAAGCCGTGCTGAAAGGCGAGACAGCCGAGAAGTGGTCGCAGATGATCACTGTGACCGGCGCGAAAGCCGCACCCACACATCCCGACCTCTCCGCACAATACTTCGCGGCGCAGATCGCGGCCGGATTTCAGAAGGCCTGCCCGAAAACATTCTCGGTAAAGCCGCTCGGCCAGACCGAGATCAGCGGCGAAGACGCATTCGTCGCCGTCGCGAGTTGCGGCAAGATCGATGCGAGCGGCGGCGACGACAGCGAAACAGCCCTCGTCGTTGCGATCAAATCCGCGTCCGCCGTTTACACGGTGCAATGGGCCGAGCGCACGGCCGCGAATGCCGAGAACCTAACGATCGACGAGAGCAAATGGAAAGACCGGCTGGCGAAGCTCGCACCGATCCGCCTCTGCGCAATCAAACCGGACGAGAAACCGCCCTATCCGAGTTGCCTCAACAAATGATGCGAACCAGACTTAACAAAGCGTCATAAACAAAGGCTTTTCAAAGCGCGCGAACAGTGTCAGCTTATCTCATCTTTCAACAACAGAGAGGAGGTGATCCGATGTCGAGTGGGATCTTGAGGCGGTCGATGTCGAGGTCGCTCGGGCTTGCACACGGAACTCTCCTGGAGTGCGCCTGACACCTTAAGCGGCAGACATTGCAACTCCGCTTTCAGACGATGATCTCACGGGGCCGCTCTCACGAGCGGCCCTTCTCTTTGCGTAGTTCCCTCCGAAAGCAGCTATCCACAAGACTATAGTCTGAGTACTGAATATTCATTTTGTTGTATCCAATACGCCACACGATTTTGGATTCGAGCAAAACTGATTCGTTTTCTGTGGAAGCCCCCGTCAAGGTCCAATAGCGTCCTTCTCGTGGGCAGTCGATCGGGGGGTCGATTGGGGGACCAAGCCCACATGATGCCGGAAACGCTACGTCTCTGATTATCAGCGTCAGACCGTGGTGAACGCCCAAGAACTTGCCGTCGCGCTGTTGTGCGCTCGGGCAGAAAGCTTGGTTTGCGGCGGGCCCGGGGGGGCCTTACAGGGCGTCCAAAATGAAATGGGTGGCAGACCCTGCCACCCATTTCATTTTTGTCGGCACTATTCGCCGAACCAGAACTGCCACGTCTCTTTCAGCTTCTCGGATATCGATTTTGGTGGCTCGCCCGGATGCGCGGGCTCAAGCGCGTCGACCTTCTTTGGCTCATCGATATGCGCTGTCCCCGAAACCGTCTTCACAGGCGCGGTCTCGGCCGCCGCGACAACGCTCACGGGCTTTGCCGCGCCGTCGCCTGTCTCCGACACAGTCGCCACCGGAGATTTGATCTCCTGAGGCACGGGGGCCGCAGAAGATTGCTTTCCCGGAGCGGGCGCCGCTTCAGGAACGGATTGTGGAGCGGGCGGCGTCGCCGGAAAAGCCGGAAGCGGCGCAGCAGCCGGAGCGGACGACGCGGCTTCAGGTGACGGCGGCGCCGGCAGCCCCTCTGGCTCGCCGTTTTCCGATGAAGATGGCGCTTCGCTTGGCGGCGGTGTTCCTCCGACTGTCTTGACGATGCTCGAAAGCGGCTTCTCGGCGCCGACTTGCGGCAAGCCTTTCGCTTCCTTCTCGATGGCTTGATCGTATTCCGCCACCGTCGTCACCGGAAACTTCGCCGTCATGTGGACGATCTTGTAGCCCTTGGCCTTGAGCTGCGCGAGCAACATCGGCACGGCCTTCGCGGTCGTTTTATGAATATCATGCATCAAGAGGATGCCCTTGCCCCTCTTGTCGAGCTTCTGCATCAGCGACTTGACGAGATGATCAGCCGTTTGCGGCTTGTAGTCGACGCTGTCGATGTCGGTCGAAAAGATCGCGATGTTGCGCTTGCCGAGATATGCGACGGCCTCCTGCGTATCGACGAGCGTTGGAAACCGGAAGAAGGGTGCTATGGGACCACCGACCGCGCGGTGCACTGCGCTGACGCCGCGCTCGATCTCATCCTTGCCCGCATCGAAGGTCTTGAGCTTGGCAATCGCCTTGTGGCTCCACGTGTGTGTTCCGACCGTATGTCCGGCCTTCGCCACCTCGCGAATGATCTCCGGATAGCCCAGCGCCATTTTCCCGATCGAGAAGAACGTCGCCTTGACGCATTCGTCATTCAGCGCCTTGAGGACCGCTTCGGTCGTGTACTTTTGCGGACCATCGTCGAATGTCAGGACGACTTCCTTGTCCTGTAGGAAGTCGTACGCCTTGTAGTGCTCCATTCCGAAGCCCGGCCCGCCGGTCGTATCGATCTCGACGGTGCGGGAAACGCCAAGCGTACCCGGACGCGGACACGCCGCTTCATCTGCCGCCGACGCCGGGCCATGCCCGAGAAGCGCCGTTAAGATAATGGCGAGCCCCACTCGGTGAATGACCATGACGACCTCCCCTTTTTGTTAACGAATCTAGCAGACTCCCGCGCTGTCGGAAGCCCAGACCCGCAGATTCTGCAGGGTACGTCGCATTAAGGCGTCAGGGATTGGATCGCGCCGAGCAAAAGAGGCAGCCGTTCAGCCAATTGCCGCATGGAAAAATGCGAACCAAAAGCTCACTTCGTCAGTTTTGAAAGCGTAGCAACAGAAACGAGAAGAGTATTGTCATGACGGCATTTTCCCGTCCCCTCATCGCAGTCACGGCAGCGCTGGCTTCGATGCTGGCGGTCTCCGTAACAGCCAACGCCTTCCCGGCTACAAAGCCCGGCGCACCCGCTGCGCCGTCCAACCTAATCAAGGTCCATGACCGGTACGACCGGAATGGCCGCCCTATTTATCACCGTCACTATCACCGGGGCCGTAATGTTGTGCATGCGCCCTTCACGCGCGTGGAAAGCGGACGCCGGACAGTCGTCGATGCACCGTTCGCACACGTCTACAGCGATCGCCACGGCAGAACGCACGTCGTCGCGCCGTTCGTGAATTACTGGGATTGATCGACACGAATTCACTATGGGAAATCCAAAGCGGGCCTCGCCAAACGCGATGGCCCGTTTCTCTTTTGATCAAGCGTCTTAACGATTGCTGCCCCGGCCCGCCGAATTCTGCGCCGCGGCGAAACAATCCTAGCGCCAGTGCCGACTTGGACATAATGTACCCTAACTAGCGTGATGCTGTGCCTCAGCGGGAAGGGCGACAGCAGTTCTTTTTTGTTTGGGGGTAGACCGATGTTCAACCGCGTAGCGACGCCGGAACCACGCGTCGCAGAGCCAGCCAAGACACTCACGCCACACGCTTCATCGATCCCATCGATGGCACCCAAGACCCCGGCACCGCCGCTTTTCGGCTCGCCGATCCAGCAGACCGCCAGTCACTCACACACCCACGCCATCGACGCGCCGACATCGGTCCTCGGACAGGACATCACCATCTCGGGCCAGCAGCTCGTGATCAAGACGAAGGGCTCGCTGCTCATCGCCGGGCACATCCAGGGCGATGTTCATGGCGAAGCTGTCACCGTCGGTGAAACGGGCAGCGTCGCCGGCACCATCACGGCACGCACCATCACGGTGCAGGGCGAAGTCAGCGGCGCCCTCAAGGGCTCGTCCGTGAACCTCAACGCCACCTCGCGCGTTGACGGCGACATCATCAAGCAGACACTCTCGATCGACGAAGGCGCCCAGTTCGACGGCAGCGTCCGCCGCGCCAAGGACATCAGCGAAGTGACGCCAGATCTCGGCTGAGATCTGACGTTTTTTCGACGCCATCCCGGTGATGATCGTACCAAGCGATCATCACCTTTTTTATGCCTGGCGGCCTACGATAGCGGCGTCAGTAAAATCCGCGCCCCGGCACCGGCGTGACCTCGCTGCAGGTCTCTTTGATCCGGATATCCTGGCCGATGAAACGGCAAAGACGCTGCTTGAACATCGGGTTGTTTCGAACCTCCGCCGCTGTCGCCTTAAACCCATATTCATGGGCTACCTGGGCAACCAGTGCGTCCTGGCAGTAGGGCGTGGAAAGCCAAGAGCCCTGCACCAGCTGAAAGCCGTTCTTGCACTGAATTCCTCCGGCGCCGGCCGACGTCGCCAATCCGCAAAATAGAATTCCGGCCACACCAGCAACGATCATCAATCGCGGAGACATGGAAGCCGCTCCAATTAAAGATGCATTCGTCATATCGGACTCGCGACCGCCGAGCAAAGCCCGAAACGCCGACGGCTGGAACAAGCTCGGCCGTTCGGCGGGCTTGTTCGGCTCTGGGACGCCGTGGAATGGCTGCGCCCCGAACTTGAGGCCTATCGACGGCGTTCTAGCATCCACGCCGCACGCATTTCACAGCAAGGTTGAAATCAATGATAACGGTCTATGACGCCCTCGGCAGCAAATTGATCAAGCGCACAGAGCCGGGCGATCTTGCGTCGAGCGTGTGGATCGACCTGATTAATCCCGGCGAAAACGAAGACAAGTGCATTGAGGACGCTCTCGGCATCGAAATCCCGACCCGCTCCGAAATGCGCGAGATCGAAGCGTCGAACCGCTTCTACTCGGAGAACGGCGCCTACTACATGACGAGCATTATCCTGCATCACAACGCACAGGATATGCCGATGACGTCGGTCATCACGTTCATTTTGTCCGGCAACCGCCTCGTCACCGTGCGCTACGCCGAGCCGAAGGCCTTTCCGGTTTACGTCACCCGCGCCGCGAAAGGTGACGCCGATTGCGTGACTGGCGCGGGCGTCATGATCGGCCTGCTCGAAATGCTGATCGAGCGCGAAGCCGACCTGATCGAACGCGTGCAAGATGAAATCGAACTCATCGCCCCACTCGTCTTCGCTCAAAAGGGACAGGCCGCACACAACCGGCGACTGGACGTTTTACTCAGGACGGTCGGCAAGGAAGGCGACATCACCGCGAGAGCGCAGGAAAGCGCCATGTCGCTTCACCGCCTGTCGCTCTATTTCGCCAATGCCGCTCGCGAACGCCAGGACGACACGCGCGTGCTCGGTCGCATCGAAGCCGCCAACCATGACATCCTATCGCTGATGGAAAGCATGCGCTTTCTCTCGGCCCGCACCAGCTTTCTGCTCGATGCGACGCTTGGCATGATCTCGACGGAGCAGAACCAGATCATCAAGCTGTTCTCGGTCATGGCCGTGATGCTGATGCCACCGACCCTCGTCGCCTCGATCTACGGCATGAATTTCAAAGTCATGCCGGAGCTCGATTTCCCGTTCGGGTATCCGATGGCCCTCGTCTTGATGTTCATCTCGGGCCTGATCCCGTTCCTCTATTTCAAGAAGAAGGGTTGGCTCTGACGTCACATCGCCCAAGCCAGCAGCAACGATGCCAAGGCTGAAACGCCGAGCGTCGTCACGATTCCGAGGCGAAAAACGAACAGCAGCACGGCGGCAAGAACCGCCAATCCGACAGCCCGGACATCGACGCTGGCCAGTAAGGGCACGTCGAGCCGCGCCGGCCCGAACCCCACTTCCGCCTGCGCCCTGAAGAACACATGCAGCGCAAACCAGAGCGACAGATTGAAGATGACGCCGACGACGGCCGCCGTGATCATTGATAAGGCCGCTTTCAGCTTCGGCGCCGCTTTCAGCCACTCGATATACGGCGCACCGGCGAAGACATAGAGAAAGCACGGCGCAAACGTCGCCCACAGCGTAACAAAAGCGCCAAGCACTCCGAACAGCCACGCTGGGCCGCCGCCATGTCTTGCCGCCGCAAGGTAGCCGACGAACTCGGTAACGAGGATCAGCGGTCCCGGCGTCGTCTCGGCGAGACCCAGTCCGTCCAGCATTTCGCCGGGCCTGAGCCACCCGTATTTTTCGACGACGTCCTGAGCCATATAGGCGAGCACGGCATAAGCCCCGCCAAACGTTACGACTGCCAGCTTCGAAAAAAAGAGGGCAAGCCGCGCCAGCACATGATCGAACCCGAAAACCAGCGCCACGGCCAGCAGCGGCAGGAGCCAAACTGCCAGCCAAAGCCCGATCGTCTTAAGCGTGGATGCGATCGGCACAACCAAATTCGACGCCGTCGCTGATGCGGAACTGCCGCCGCCGGAAACCAGTGTCCGGCCCCAGCCCGCCAGCGCCGCCGCCAGCACGATGAGCGGAAACGGCACCTTGAACAGAAAGATCCCAATGAACGATGCCGTAGCGACTAGCCATTCCGTCCGGCTCGTCAGCGCGCGCCGTGCGATCCGCCACAGCGCTTCGGCGACTATCGCCAGCACCGCCGCCTTGATCCCCTCGAACAGGGTGGCAACGATCGGCACCTGCCCGAAGTTGCCATAGAGAATGGAGATCGCGAGGATCAGCAGGGCGCCCGGCAGAACGAACAGCAGCCCAGCCGTCAGACCGCCACGCACGCCATGCATCCGCCATCCTGCATAGGTCGCGAGTTGCATCGCCTCCGGACCGGGCAGCAATGTGCAGAAGTTCAGCGCCAGTAGGAACGTCCCCTCGTCCAGCCATCGCTTCTGATCGACGAGGACCTTGTGCATCAGAGCGATCTGTCCGGCGGGACCGCCAAACGACATCAGCCCAATACGCAGCCAAACCGCGCGTGCCTCCGCGAATGATGGCGTCGGCACCGGCTGTTCGTGCTGCTGTCGCCGGACATCCGCCATCGCATTCGATCCATCTCATCGCGCTAATCTCTCGCGCTTGGACGGCCAATAACATGCGCGGACGTCTCACGACACGGCAGCCGACGAGAGCTCGGCGACGAGATTTAAAAGTGCATTTTCGAAAACGGGTAATCGGCGCATACGGAGCGTCCGTCCAGGCCGATCGAGATAGGCTTTTGATTGGTAAACGAAATATGACAAATGGCCTGTTAAGATTTTTGTTCCGTGAAAGATTGTTAAATTCTGCGACCTGGCGTCGCGCAACCTAAAGATGCAGTTAAAATAAATGATATATTTCCGACAGTTACCAATTATGGTTAAAAAGTGTTAGCAGCAACGGGTTGACCGCGGGAGCCAGTCGGTGCTCGTTGGCCGCTGCCAGGACGGGGGTAACCCCAGTCAACAAGCACGGGCAGCAGTACGAACTGGGTTCTGGAGTTCAGTAACGGGTCACACGGGGTTTCCGATACAGGGGCAACTTTCTCCCAACATACACGGACGGTGCCGCCACCGAGGCGGTTGACCCGTGATCGCTGAAGAAAGCGGATCACGGGCGGGGGAAACCGCCCATTCGACCCGAAACCACTGCTGCTCCTGATGAAGGAGTGCATTATGCGTTCAACTATCGCGGTAGCCGCGTTCACGTTGGCGGGGATCACAGCGGCAGCCATGCCCGCAAACGCGGCCTGGAAGTGCGAAGGCGCAGCCTATGTCTGCGGGCATTCTCACAAGAAAGCCGTCTATCGCAAGTCGTCGTATAAGTCCTACCACAAGTCTTCTAAGTCGCGGTATGCCCGCAACGTATCTCGCAAGCACTATGCACAGGGTTCGTCGCGTAAGCGTCACTATGCTTCTGGCGGCGGCGGTGGCGGCATGGCGTCGTACTACTGGCAGGGCCAGCAAACCGCTTCGGGCGCGCGCTTCAATCCGGACGGTCTGACGGCCGCCCACCGCACGCTGCCATTTGGCACGCGCGTTCGCGTCACGAACCAGTCGAACGGCCAGTCCGTCGTTGTCACCATCAACGATCGCGGTCCGTTTGTCGGCGGTCGCGTCATCGACCTGTCGCGCGGCGCAGCCCGCGCCATCAACATGACCGGTGCCGGCGTGGCCCGTGTTTCGTTGCAGGTCTTGAACTAAAGACGCTTATGCTCTGACTAAAACGACGGGAGGCGTTGGATAACCTGCGCCTCCCGACGTTTTTCCGCCATTAGAATCGTCATAATCACAGTGATTCGGGGATGTTCCGGGGGGAATGTGCGTGCGCCGAAGCACTCGTGTGGCTTATGTTGCCGTTTTAGTGAGTTCAGCCGTTTTCGCTGGAAGCGGCTTATCACAGGCTCAATCGCTTTCAGAAGCTCTGTCAGGGCCGGCAAGCAACGCTGCCGTCGCGACGTCGGCGGCCACAACATCGGCCGCCACCGCATCCGTCGGCGTCTGGGCCACGAACACCCAGCCCGAGCCTGATCCGCCGAAACCGCCCGCCATCAAATTCGATCACTGGCGAGCCAAGATCACACTGAACAAGCCGGCGATCAAACGCGTCAAGGCCACCGCCACAGTGGCTACCCCGCCGTTCGGCCTGCACGGTCCGATTACCGAGGGCACCGCTAAGAGCCATGCCATGAAGGGCATCGCTTCGTATTACGGCTCCGGCAAGAAGACGGCTTCCGGCGAAGCGTTCGATCCGAACGCCCTTACCGCCGCCCACCGGACGCTGCCCTTCGGAACGCGTGTCCGCATTACGCGGGTCGACACCGGACAAAGCGTCATCGTTCGCATCAACGACCGCGGCCCATTCAAACCAGGCCGCGTCATTGATTTGTCTCGCAGAGCCGCCGAAGACCTCTCGATGACGGATAAGGGCCTGACTGCCGTGAAACTCGAAGTCGTCGACCGGCAGGATCCGCCCCACGTCGTCGAAAACCTCGATCAACGTTCGGTGCGCCGGTAAACCTGCTCAAGGCGCGCCTCCAGCACGCTGATCTGATCGAGATACGCACCTTTGATACATTCCGTATCGCGCCCACACGCGTCACGCGCATCGAGAAATTGCCGCTGATAGGCTTTGAGACCGTTGCGCTGGTAGCGGGTGCCGTAAGCGGCCTTCAAATCCCGATAGAGTTCGTTCATCCGCTCATCGAGCGCCGATAGCCGGCCGCTGCCGCAGATGGTCATCTCGGATGCGAATTCGGCGTTCCGGCAATCGAACTCCTGCGCCGCGGCTCGCCCAACGCTGCCCGCCATGATGGCGAGCGCCAGCAGCGAGCCCATAGAAATCGCCGCCGCCAATTTTAAAGTAACCGTGTCCGACATGGTGCCCATCTCCTCGGGTTGCGCGCTAAAGCGGCGCGCCGCGTCACCCCAGCGGTGACGACGCGAGAAGAATGCCGAATGCACAGCGGAAACATGAGCCCGTCAGGCCCCAGTAAGCGGCAACCGGAAGAAGCCGGGAATTGACCTCCGATTCCGATTGCTTCCAGGCGGAAAAAATCGGTATTTTCCGGCAACGGCGGCGTTCCGCCGCCACGCATCGAAACTCGTGGGCCATGAAAAAAGTCGCCGACCAGATTGCGCCCGCCACCACTCGCTCCGAGGCGCTCGACCGCATCAAGACGGCGATGGTCGAAAAAAAGCTCACGCAAGCCGAACTCGCCGACGCCGCCGACTGCCACGAAAAGACGATCCAAAATTTGCTCGGCGGCCGTTCCGTCCGCGACCAGACGCTGTTTGACGTCTGTATGGTGCTCGGCCTCGATTTCCATGGCCTGCGTGACGCTTGGCACGGCGAAACGGTCGCCGTCGAAAGCGCCAGCGGTCCGCTCGAATTTGCGCGCAACGGCGGCGGCATCGCGCCGATCTACATGGGCGCCTACACACAAGCTGCCGTCGACCATTACATCGGCAGCTACCTGACGCTTCGGCGCTCGTTCTCGCTGCCCGATACCATCGTCGCCTATCGCACCGACATCAGTTGGGACCCGGAATGGCCGAGCCTGCTCTTCCAGGAGCGTGACCGGCCGGACGCCCCGTATGCCCATCGCGGCCGGCTCTACATTCCGGCATCATCGAGCTTCATCCACCTCGTCTCGCTGACGAAAGGCGCGATGCGCATGGTCGTCGTCTCCCAGCTCGATCGCGCGGGAGAGATGCGCGGCATCATCACGACACTGAACAAACAGCGCGCGACCTTCATCCCGGTCGCAACGCCCATTCTGTATTCCCAGCGCCAGAACTTCGACGGTGACACCTTCGGCGAAGTCACGCCGAAGAACAAAGCTTATGCGGAATACAAACGCCTGCTCGATGAAACCATCGCTGAAGGCTACGCCAAACTCGTCGGATGACTCTGCGGCCCAGTCGCTGTCATCTTCCCCCAAAAAGGAAATGGCCGCGAAAGGCGGCCATCCACGCAAAATTATAGGTTCCGCACCGAAGACGGCGGCACTTGCGCTACGACTTCCGTTCAAAGAAGTAATTGTCGAGCAGGTATTTCAGACTGCGTGACCACGATTCATCCGTGTTGCCGCGAATATCGACACTCTTGATGAACGTATATTTGTCTGTCGCCACGTCGGCGATATAGACATTCATATTCAGGATCAGGTTTGAAACTTTCTGCACCATGATCCACGCGACGCGATCGGCTTTCAATGTCTTGCCGTAATCGGCCTCGCAGCCACCGCAATGCCCGACGGACTGTCCGCGCGCGATCTCGGCGCGAATATCGTCCGTCAACGGCACGATTTTATAGTCGCCGGACGTTGCCAGCGCATCGGTGAACTGCTTACCGATCGCCGCCATCCGCTTGCGCTCTGCATCGGTCGTCGGCTCCAAGCCTTCGTTGTCGTTTTGGATGCGCACGCCGAGGAAAGCCAAGCGCAACGGCGCGGCCTCAGCAATTGAAATCGGCAACAACGGCAGCAATAACGCCGCCATCAACGCCACAAAGAGAGTTCTGCGATTGATCATTGCTCGTATTCCTTCGAATTCCGAAAGGAATACCGCCGCGGGACCGATTTGTTGCAGGCAAATCCCACGATTGTGACCGGGAGATTTGCCCGACGAAGCTACTTCGCGCGTTTAACGCCACCGCCGAGGCCACGACGCCCGGTGTGCCGCTTCGGCGTGGAAACCGTGCGGAACTGCACGCCATCTTCGACTGGTGGAAAGAAGTAGTTCGCGAGGTCCACGGTTTCGAGCCGGCCGACGGCAGAACGAGCAACGTCCATCCACTTCTCCGCATGGTCGCGCCCGGCGCCGTGCAGATACGTGATGACATCCCAATCGGGCTGCATCGTCGTCTCGGGATTGAGTGTGCCCGTGATCGGACCACCGTCGATCAAATGAAAGCGATGTCGGCAGATCGGCGCCAAACGGCCCTTTGCCATGAGCGGCCCGGACGTTTCGCGCACCGCCGTCACGACTTCGATATCGCGCAACAGCGGCGCATTGAATGTCAGCCTGTTGGCGTGATTGGAAATATCGCGCGCCGTCGTGGGCAGATGTTCATTCACGCGCGGCGACACCATCACCAGCAGCGTATCGGGAACCGGGCTTTCGCTCGCCAGCGTCACGATATCGGGATTGGCCGAAAAGCCGCCGTCCCAATAGGCCGCGCCTTCGATTTCTACGGCGTGATGCATGACCGGGAGACAGGCGGACGCCAATACCGCGTCGACGGTGATCTCATCTTCGCGGAAAAGACGTGCGCGGCCCGTTGCAACATGCGTCGCAGCAATCAGCAGCTCGACCGGCGAGCGCGTGCGGATCAGATCGAAATCGACATGCTCGGTAATCAGCCGGCGGAGCGGATCGAAGCCCAGCGGATTGAATTCGTATGGCGACAGCATCGTCGCGAGATGCGTCGTCAATTGCGTCGGACGAACCAATCCGTTCAGAAACGGATTGAGACGGGTGAGATCCGGCACACCGGCTTGATGGATCGCATGCCAGATCTTGTAGAGCTTCTCGCGCGCTTTGGCACGAGAACCTTCAGCCAGACCGGCTGCAAGCGCTACCGCATTGACGGCACCAGCACTCGTTGCGCTGATCCATCCGAACTGTAGCGTTTCATCCTCCAACAGACGGTCGAGAACGCCCCACGTGAAGGCGCCGTGTGCTCCACCGCCCTGAAGGGCGAGATTGATTTCGACAGGTTTAGGCAAATTGCAGTGCTCCCCGCAGGCCACCTAAAAATGAAAGCCAGCGCGTCTTCATATCATGACCGCTCGCGGCGAGCTTGTGTCAATGGCGCCGCGTCAGAACGACAGGCTTTCACCCAGATTATGCACTAGCGCGTAAATATAACACACGCGCTGCACGTCTTTCCTGCCCATCGCATGGGCGGCCACGCTGTCACACTTGCTCAGAACACAAGCATACGTGCGCTGCATAGAGAGAAGACGCGTCACGATGAGGCATCGCAACGCTGCTTTCGTTTGCGCGTGGCATATGGCCGCGACACGGAAATGCGCTGCCTGAAATTTATGCCGGCGCCTTCAACACCGTTTCGCTGATCTTCCTGACCGCGCTTTCCGGCCCATCGATACCGCGCACGATATGACGAATGCGCAATCCCTTTTCGTTTTTAAAGAACGTGAAGAGATTGTAGTTCGCAGGCGGCTCTTCACCATGCGCCATCGCCGCTGACGCCGATGCTGCGCCGATGATCGGAACGGCTTTGCCGCGCGAATGCAGCCAATCGAGCCGCGGCTGATGATTGTGTCCATAGAGCACGAGTTCAGCATTCCCGCGTTCGAGCAAATGCGAAAGATGCGCCGCATCGCTCAATGCCCGTCGTGTCGGCGCGAGATCCGGCAATGGCGGATGATGGATCAGCACAACGCGAATGACGCCTTCTTGGCCAAGCGCATCGAGAAGCTCGCTGGCAATTTCGAGTTGATGGCGACCAAGCTTACCGCCGGCATAAAAAGGCGGTGTCTCGACGGCCGAGTTCAAGCCGACGAGCGCGAGCGGCCCGACGCGGCGGACGAACGGAAATGCCAGCGTGTCGTCTTCATCGCCCATATACTGCGCCCACCGCCCAATTCCGGCATGGCCATGCAGGCTCGAATAAATGTCGTGGTTGCCGGGAACGACCGTCACGTTCCGAGGCGCCCCGACGGTCCTCAGCCAACCGAGCGCCGCCTCGTACTCTCCCGGCAACCCCAGATTGATGAGGTCGCCCGTGATGGCGATATGATCGGGCCTCAACGCTTTCGCGTCCGCCACTAGTCTGTCGACGACCGAACGCACGTGAACGCGCCGCCGCTTGCGCATCCAATTGGCGTACCCGAGCAGACGTTTTGCATTCCAAAAAGGCCACGCTGCCCGCACGGTAGACGGCAGGTGCACATCGGAAAAATGCGCGAGCGTGAAAGCTTCGGTCATTGGCGGCAGGAACGATATATAGAGAAGCGCACGTCTAGATCACCCTGCGGATGGGAAATGTCCAGCGACGGGCATTGCCGAAGGAGAGTTTGCCGTTGAGAGAAGACATTCCGCTGCTCGGTCGATGGATTGCCCGCGTTTTTCAAAAGTATTGGCGGGTAGCGCGTGGACTGAACCTCTCCGTCGAAGCCTGTGTCATCGACGAAGCGGGGCGCACTCTTATGGTCCAAAACGAAAGTGGCAGCACCTGGGAATTGCCGGTGGGATCGGTTCATAACAGCGAAAATCTTGAAACGGCCCTCCGCCGCGTCCTGCGCGAGGTCGCCGGCATCGAGGTTAACGCCCAACCGGATCTGTCGTTCTTCTATGCTAGGGGGAAAAATGAGCAGACGGGTGTGTATCTCGTCCGCCATTGGCGGCGTGTAACCGCGCTCACCACCCGCGAGGTCGGTTTTTTCCCGATCCAATCCCTTCCGCCGGACACGGGCGCTCAGACGGCCGAGCGAATTCGCCGCTCCGTCGAGGATCGCATGGCGCCGGAAGTATGATAGAAGCCGCGGCTGCATTCCTTCGGCCTCCAGCTTTCTGTGTTCGCGCATGTCCCCGTCCCTGACCATCCGCCCCGCGCTTCCCGACGATATCGCCGAGATATCCAAGTTGCATGCGCGCGTATTCGGTCCGGGACGCTTCGCCCGCTCCGCCTATCGCGTGCGCGAGGGCAAGGGGCACCTGTCGCGGTTTTGCCTTGTCGCCTGCCTCGGCAAGACGATCATCGCCTCGATCCGCACGACCGAGATCGCCATTGGCGGCAAGACGGGCGCGGTCCTGCTCGGACCGATCGCCGTTGACAACGAACACCGCAGCCTAGGCCTCGGCAGTAAGCTGATCGCGGCGGCGCTGGAAGCTGCGCGCAACGGCGGCGCCCGCCTTATCGTGCTCGTCGGCGATCATCCCTATTACGGCCGCTTCGGCTTCAAGCCCGTGCCGATGGGCCAGATCATTTTTCCCGGCCCGGTCAATCCGCAGCGCATCCTGGCCTACGAACTCGCGGCCGACGCCCTCACCGAGTATCGCGGTCTTGTGGTTGCAGAGCCCCCTGCTCGAAAAACCGCCTGATCGGACCAAGGACGTCTGTGATCGTAACGCCCTCGTAACCGAATCGCCGGAGGATTCCGCGCGGGTATCATTACACGAGTTGTATCAAGCATCGAAACGCGGCAGGGGCAGGCCCACGCAAGCTGCCTCGGCGACAGTCCCCTCGATGTAAGCCACGGAATGGGAAAGCCGGCGATGACCTCAACGTATCTCCTCTATCAGAGCTACGCGGCCGACCTCTCCAAAACGCTTGCCCGCATCAGTTCTCAGTCGGACGTTTCCACCGCCGCGCAGTATTATCAAGACAACATCGGCAAGGTGAAGTCCGTCGATGACTTCCTGAACAATCAGCGCCTGTTCTCGTATGCGATGACGGCATACGGCCTGAGCGACATGGCCTACGCCAAAGCCTTCATGAAAAAGGTGCTGACCAGCGACCTGAGCGACAGCAGTAGCTTCGTCAACAAGCTCACCGATCCGCGCTTTCTCACCTTCGCCAAGGCCTATCAATTCTCGACCGACGGCACCGTCGCTCAGCAGGCAGTGACCGCTCAGAATACCAACGACGAAGACGATACGATTGATCTCTACACGCAGGCTCAGGTCAACAAAGCGACCTCAGCCCAGACCGAAGCGACGTACTATCAAGCCAACATCGGCAACATCACGTCCGTCGATCAGCTGATGGCAAACCCGCGCCTGTATGACGTCGCGGTCAGATCCTATGGCATCGATCCAGATCTTATTTCGAAATCGACGATTCGTGCCGTCCTAACGAGCGATCTGTCCGATCCCAACAGTGTCGCGAACACGCTGAACAATTCGAATTATAAGACGCTGGCGGCAGCCTTCAATTTCAATACCGACGGTAGCGTCAACGGCACGGCCCAGTCGGCAGCGAACACGGCCACAACCGTCTATCAATATTTCAACGCGACTGGCACGAACGCCAGCCAGCAGGCCGCCAACTACAAATCGCAGTACTACAAATCGACCATCGGCACGGTGTCCAATGTTGACGATTTCCTCGCCAACAACGCGCTCGTCGATGTTGCGCTGACAGCCTTTGGCCTCACCCCCAGCCTCACATCCAGAACACTATTGAAGCAGGTGCTGACGAGCGATCTCTCCGATCCCAACAGCATCGCCAATCAGCAAACCAACAAGGCCTACAAAAAGCTCGCCCAGGCCTTCAACTTCAACGCCGACGGTTCCATCAACGGCTCAATTCAAACTACAGATCAGCTCAACAATGTGGTCAATCTTTATTCGAACACCTTCGATGACAACCTGCAGGCCTCGAACGATCGCGCTATTACCGCGTATAAGAGCACGGTCGAAGGCATCACGACCGTCAGCGATCTGTTGAGCGGCACCGCATACTCTTTCATCATGGCCGCCTACGGGCTCAATTCCGATACGACGTCGAAATATACGCTGACCAAGATCCTGACGAGCGATCCCAACGATCCGCACAGCTTTGCCAACCAGTCGCACAACGCCGCCTACATCAAGCTGGCGCAGGATTTCAATTTCGACGCCAACGGCAATGCAAAAACGGCCAACGTTGCCCAGACCAACACCAATCTCGCGACAACGGTAACGGCATACACAAGCCACAACGGTGGCTCGGTCGCCTCCGGCGCGACAGCCACACAGCAGCAGACATTGGCTACAGCCGAAAGCAATTACTACACATCGACGATCGGCTCGATCACGAATGTCGACGACTTCCTGAAGGACCAGCGCCTAGTCAACTACGCGCTCGATGCCTACAATTTAAAGGACGCGAATCTTACCACTACGGATTTGCGCAAAATCCTGACCAGCGATCCGACCGACCCGAGCAGCTACATCAACAAGCCTGAAAATGCGAAGTATCGCGCTCTCGACGTCGCCTTCAATTTCGGGACAGACGGCAATACGCTCAGCGTGCCGATCAATCAGGTCCAGGATCGCAGCCAGATCGTCGCCACCAAGGACGGCTACGTCGAGCAGACGATGGAAACGCAAGCAGGCGACCAAAGCACTGGCGCACAGCTCGCGCTTTATTTCCTGAAAAAGGCCCCGACCATCACGTCAGCCTATCAGATCCTGGGCGACAAAGCGCTTCTGCAGTTCACCCAGACCGCCCTTGGCCTGTCGAGCTATATGTCGAATGCCGATATCGATACCCAGGCCACGATGATCACCAAGAAGCTCAACCTCGCAGACCTTCAAGACCCGAAAAAGCTGACCAAGCTCATCGCACAATTCTCAGCACTTTATGACATAAACAATTCCGACGTGACCTCGACTTCTCCCGTCCTCCAGATCCTGCAGGGCAGCTCCGGCTCGTCGAACGGCATCATCTCCATCGACCCGATCACAGTTCCGATCAGCTCCTGATCCTCGCAATTGCGGGGGGCCGTTTAACGGATTTGCGTCGTTTCGGATGTAATGTACGGCCGCCTGCACTGCGTGAACTCTGGGGTCGGCGCCCCTTTTCCCGCGTGGTTCAAGGCTCTTTGTCCCGCTTGTGCCCTTTAAGCAGCAGCCGAGAGGATACGGTCGGACGGTCTTTCCGTCTCCGGCGCCAGAGATTAATCTAGGATTGATCTTTGGCCGGATGTGCCACGCTCTCGCAGAGGACAGCCAGATGAGACCCCTCGCCATCACCAGTGCCGCCGCGGCCTTGCTGGCCCTGTCGGTTGGTGCGGCCAGCGCGGAACCCCGCTCAGGTTCGGGACCCCGCGGCCCAGCCGGAGACGTTCCGGTGGCGCCCGTCGATCGCTTAGGCCCAACCCTCCCGCCCGACACTATGCTCGGGCCGGATTCTGGCTGGAACGGAAGCAACAGCGGCGGTGCGGCCGGTCCCAACTATAATCTTGTTCAGCCGCTGTTCGGACCGCCCTTGCCGACGCTGCCGAAACCGCGCCGTAAGCCGCGCATCATCCTGGGCCAATAATCGGCCGGTCCTCACCTCACCAGCCGCCGAACCTCAGGCGGCCGGGCATGTTCTCGTCACGGCTCTTGCCGCCGCGGACGCCGCCATACCAAGCGGCCGCGAGGCCGATCAGTAGACCGATACCTGTCAGCAGCCCGGACAGCTCGGTGGCCTTCTTCGCTTGGTCGAGAGCTGCGACTGCATCCGCATAAGCCACATCAACTCGCGTCTCGGCATCGCTCAGCGGAATACCGGCTCTTGCCGCGACGATGTTTGCCACGAACGATTTATCCTTCGGCGCCATTCCGCCACTACCGACCGATTTCAGAAAAACGCCTTCGAGGGTGCGCGTTTCATCGGCCGTGAACAGTGGCACCGCCGCCGTCACCGGCTTGCCTTCGGGTGGCGCCGCCAGCGTCGACACGATTGCCGCCAGCGGGCTTGACGATGTTCGGTCCGAGAATTTGGCGACGGCCGACGTCGCGTGCAGAGCAAGACCGCTCGCGCCGACTGCGATCAGTCCCGCAAACAACACGCACACTGCCCACGCGACAAACCCTTGCACGCCGTCGCGAAATTCGACTTCGTCAGCGGGCACATCTGCAACACGCGGCCGCACGCGCGCCGCAACAAATCCGGCAATCAGGAACGAAGCGATCGTCGCGATCAAACTCCAAGCTGCCGCTACGCTTGCCGCCAATCCCGTGTGCGACTGACCCGGCCACGGCGACAGCAGCGACAAGCCCCCCGCAAGTCCAAGGGAAATAAGTACCAGAGAAAACGCTGAACCTGCTGCCGCCCCGGCGAGAATACCTCGCCAGCTCAGGAAGGATTCAGCTGGAGTCGTCGCCTCGATTTCGATGACATCGGCCATCTGCGCATCTCCTTCGATCATCTAAAACCCAGAAGGCTCAGAAGAAACGAAATGACCACGATTAGTCCGATCAGATAGATGATCTCGTGCACTGCACACGTCTCCTCGCCAAGATTCGAGGTTTCAACAGTGCTCGCGGCGTGATTGTTCCAGCCGAAAATACCGAAAGCGCACGGGATCGTCCGTGTGCGCCGCACTCGTCAGGCGAACGGCGCCAGCACGACTGCGCGGAGGGCGGTTCAAGGGCCGGGAAAAATCGCCGAGCTTCGCCCTGTGATCCAATAGGCGACGAGCCCAATCCATTCCTTGACGGCCAGATCTGTGCGCTGCAATCCCGCCGCGAAGCTGTCGAACGGACGGAACGCATCGTCCCAGTCGCGCGTGCGGAAATCGACAGGATACGGCACAACGTCGAAGCCGACCTTACGAAACACGCCGGTCGAACGGGGCATGTGATAGGCCGACGTCACGAGCAGCCAGCGATCTTGCTGAACGGGCCTCAGCAGCGCCTTCGTGAAGACGGCGTTCTGATAGGTATTGCGCGAGTCGTTTTCGATGATGATGCGGTCGGGCGCGATTCCCGCGTCGATGAAGAACTGCTTCACCGCATCCGCGATGCCGTTGTCGCCGAACAGCGCCCCGCTACCGCCGGTGAAAACGACCTTGGCCTCGGGCAGTTCATGAGCGAGCCGAAGCGTCTCGGTCAAACGCTCCGCGGCTTCGTTGAGCGCCAATCCGCCGCGCGCCCGCGTGATGGAAATATCCTCGAAGCCACCGAGCAGAATGATGCCGCTGATCTTCTCGTGCGGCACAGCCGGAACGCGCGAGGCAAAGCGCTCTTCGAGCGGCAGGACCAGAATGTTCCCGCCCGGCAGATAGCCGAACAGCACGATACCGGCGAGACCGGCATAGAGCAGCCGCCGCCCCCACTTCGGACACCAGCCGAGAAGCAGCGTGCCACCGAGCAGTGCAAAGAACACCAGGTTCGAAGGCTGAATGCAGAAGAAAATGACTTTCGACGCGACGAAAAACATCTGCTTCGCTCCCCCTCGCGCCGAAACTCGTCAGATCAGATAAATGGGTCCTTCATCAGGATCGTGTCGTCGCGTTCGGGGCTCGTCGAGAGTAGCGTGACCGGACATTCGATCAGCTCTTCGACGCGGCGAACGTATTTCACTGCCTGCGCCGGCAGATCCGCCCAGCGCCGCGCACCGTAGGTCGATTCCGACCAGCCCTCGAACTCTTCATAGATCGGTTCGATCTCGGCCTGTGCCGTGGCGCTTGCAGGTAGCCGGTCGAGGCGCTCACCACGAAGCTTGTAACCGACGCAAATGCGGATCGTGTCGAAACCGTCGAGCACATCGAGCTTCGTCAGCGCAATGCCGTCGATGCCGGACACCTTGGCCACCTGCCGGACGAGGACGCTGTCGAACCAGCCGCAGCGGCGCTTGCGTCCCGTCACCGTTCCGAACTCGCGGCCGCGCTCGCCGATCTTCTCGCCGATGGCGTCCGTCAGCTCCGATGGAAACGGACCCGAGCCAACGCGCGTCGTATAGGCCTTCGCGATCCCCAGCACGTAACCGACGTGGCGCGGACCGATACCGGAGCCGGTCGCAGCCTGCGCTGCAACGGTGTTCGACGAGGTAACGAACGGATACGTGCCATGATCGACATCGAGCAGAGCGCCCTGCGCACCCTCGAACAGAATGCGCTTTCCCTGCCGCCATGCATTGTCGAGGAATTCCCAGGTCACGTCCGAGTAAGGCAGAACCTTCGGCGCGATCGTGACGAGATCATCGATCAGCTTCGCCTTCGAAATCTCTTCCTGACCAAGCCCGCGCCGCAACGCATTGTGATGCGCCAGCAAACGATCGACCTTCGGCCCCAGCGTCTCGGGCGTCGCCAAATCCTGGAATCGGATAGCCCGGCGGCCGACTTTATCTTCATAGGCCGGACCGATACCCCGGCCCGTCGTACCGATCTTCTCCGTGCCAGCTGCGGCTTCGCGCACGACGTCGAGCTCGCGATGCAGCGGCAGAATCAGCGCCGCGTTCTCGGCGATGCGCAGATTATCCGGCGTGATCGAAATCCCCTGCTCCCTTAGCCGCTCGATCTCGCTCACGAGCGCCCATGGATCAATGACGACGCCGTTGCCGATCACCGACATCTTGTCCGGCCGCACCACGCCCGACGGCAGTAGCGACAGCTTGAACGTCTTGTCGCCGATCACCAGCGTGTGCCCAGCGTTATGCCCACCTTGAAAACGCACGACGACGTCGGCGCGCTCCGAGAGCCAGTCCACGATCTTGCCTTTGCCCTCGTCGCCCCACTGGGCTCCGATCACGACGACATTCGCCATTAGTCTTAAACCTTCTCAGTCTTCTCATGATTTGGCCCCGGCTTGAGCCAGGGCCACGCGGCACACCCGCTTGTTAAAACCCGGGACTTGAAGCGCCCGCCTCAAGGCCCGTAAACGATCGACTTCGACGCAGGCCACGAAACCCGATAGCCGTACTCAAGGATTTTCTCCTCATCCGGCTCCAGCTTCGCCTGGAAGGCGATGACGCCGCGCTTGTCATCGACGTTGGTCGTAGTGGGCGACGCCTTGCCCGTCATCTCGACCTTGATGTCGTCGTTCTGCGAGACCGGAACGCGATCGAGAATCGTTACGTCGATCGGCCGCTCATGCATGTTCTTGACGTTGACCTGGAAATTCCGGCTATCGACATGCGACGTCGAAATCAGCCCGGTCTCGCCGCGCTTATCTTCCAGCACCGCATGCTTGACTTTCACCTGATCGTCAACGCCGAAACCGATATCGTGGTCTTCTCCTGGGCGCAAAAGTGGTAAATTTCCGGTTCCAACAAACGTACCATCCCGGAAAAGATAGACGGTGCCCGGCAGCATGGGGCTCCCCTTGGCCACATTGATCCGGGCGTAGAGGTAGGCGTTGGTATCAACCTTCGGCACTGAGCGGCAGCCGAGCGTCGGCTCGCTGCTTTCGGACGCGATCAAGACGCGCTTGGGCTCGCCGTTCGCCGCCACGGTCACCCGTCCGGGGACCCCAAACGTCGCGTCGAACGGCGCACTTTTGAGCTGTGCAACGGCTTCTTCTGCCGCGACGGGTGCGTTGGCCTCCGCACCCGCACCGAGTGTGGCGTCAAGCTCGGCATCCATCTTACGACGCGCCATCAGCGTCGGAGCGGGTGGCGGAGCCGGCATTGCCGCTACAGGCTTTGGCTCCGGCTCGAAATCGACGAACTGCGTCTCAATATCCGGCGCCGCCGATCCATCCGACGGACGCGCCGTCGAAAGTTCCATGGAAACGCCGTTCCAGTCCTCGCCTGTCACCTGCGAAATGGCAGCCCGCCGGTCGATCGAAAGCTTCGGCGGCTCGGTTTTGGTCCCCGTCGAAAGGCGCGCATCATAAAGCGGCGTCCAATGTGCATCCGGCACCTGATAGTGAATGCTCAAATCGACATCGAGCGGGCTCTGTGCGATCACATGAATGCGCACTTCCGTTTGCTGCGTACGCGCCGGCGCGAGCGACGACATCTGCGCCTTGGCGTCGGCGATTTGCCGATCGATGTCGCGCGTCTTCTGTTCGGCGTCGAGAGCGAGCTTGCCCGCATCGGTCGTCCCCTGCGCGATGAGCGCAAGAACCTTTGTCCAGTCATCGAGCGACGTCGCAGGTTGGCCCTGCGGAGCGGGTCGCGTCGGCAATTGCGCCAGGTTGGCGATCAGCTTCTGCTGCGTCTTTGCCGCCAGCGCCTGCGCCTCGATGGTCTTCCGTTGATCTTTCAGCGTCTGTATCTTGTCTTCGAGAATTTTACGCTGCGCGTCCGCCGCTTCGCTTTCAGCACGCTGCAGCATTTTCTGCGCCGTATCGACAGAACCGATATCGAGCTTGCCGGAGGCCCGCCCTTCGACGCGGATCGAGCCCGGAATAGCGCTTGCTGGCAGGTCGCCGACAACAATCGTATGCTCGCCTTTGTCGAGATGCGCTTTTGCCAGTCGCGTCACTTCTGCCCCCGACAGGAACACAGTCACCGCATCGACGGCCGACGTTGCCGGAACCTGAGCCGCAAATGCCGGTGCGGACAAGGCGGAAAACCAGACAGCCGCCCAAACAGCCGCTAAGACAATGCGCATCGCGTTGAGACCTCTCGTTGATCGTTTCTGACACGTGGGGAAGAGCGCACCATAGCGCGCTGGCGAGCCCGGGCGATTATGACCGATGGTATGCGTGAGAAAAAGGCATTGACACGACCGGTTTTAACCAGTTTGCGAGCAGGATCGGCTCATTTTCAGGCCGCAATCACGGCACGGGCCTCCGCATAGGCCCAATCGAGCCAGGGCAGAAGCGCGGCGATGTCTTGCGTCTCGACCGTCGCGCCGCACCAGATCCGCAGGCCGGGGGGCATTCCACGATAAGCTGCGATATCGAACGCCGCCGCTTCGGCTTCGAGTAACTGCACCATCGTGCGCATGACATCGGCGCGCACGCTTTCCGAGGCGGCAACAAGCTGTGGCTCGGCAAAGCGCATCGCGACTGACGTGTGCGACCGCGTCTGCGGATCGACGGCCAGAGGCGCAATCCAATCCGTCCGCTCGATCCAATCGTAAAGCAGCGCTGCGTTCGCGTCGGCACGCGCGATCGTCGCTTCTAGACCGCCAATCCCCGTGGCCCAGGCGAGTGCATCGAGATAGTCCTCGACGCATAGCATCGACGGCGTATTGAGCGTCACGCCTTCGAACACGTCGCGCAGGACGCCGTCGGCATTCCATAGTCGGAAAAGCTTCGGCACCGGCCAAGGCGGCCGATGCGTTTCCAGCCGTTCGAGCGCGCGCGGCGACAGGATCAGCATGCCGTGCGCGCCCTCGCCGCCGAGCACCTTCTGCCAGGAATACGTCAGCACATCGATTTTTTGAAAGTCGATCTCTTCCGCGAGCAACGCCGACGTAGCGTCGCAAATAACGAGTCCGTCGCGATCAGATGCGATCCAATTCGCATCCGGGACACGCACGCCTGTCGTCGTACCGTTCCAGGTAAAAAGAACGTCGCGCGAGAAATCCACCTGACCAAGATCAGGCAGATACCCCGGTTCGGCTTCGAACGTTCTGAGATCGGCAAGCTTTAGTTCAGATGTTGCGTCCCGCAGCCAGTTACGGCCGAACACGTCCCAGGCAAGAACATCGACGCCACGTTGCCCAAGCAAATTCCACATCGCCATTTCGAACGCGCCGGTGTCTGACCCCGGAACGATGGCGACTTCATAACCGGGCGGCAATCGCAGAAGCTCATGCGTGCGCGTGACGGCAAGCTTCAATCGCTCCCGCCCATCCATTGAGCGATGCGAACGTCCGACCAGCGCATTGCAGAGCACATCCGGTCGCCACCCCGGCCGCTTGGCGCAGGGCCCGGACGAAAAGAACGGCCTTTCAGGACTGGTTTTGGGCTTCAAAAGCTTCGGCATGGGGGCCTCTTAGCATGGCCTCCCCCCAAAGAAAAAGGCGGTCGCGAACGACCGCCTTTCGGCACCAAAGCAACACAAGGGTGCACGCTTTCTAGTCGAACTTGATGCGGATGCCCGAGCGGAATTGCTGCAGGATGGAATCTTTGAAGGTCAGGCGATTGTTGCCGGAAATCGAATTGCCATCAATTGAGATGCCTCCACTCTCCCAAAGCATCTGCCAACCGTTGTCCCAAACGATCGAGTCCGTGAGGTCTGTCGAAACGCCGGCCTGAACCGCTGCGGCAAAATTGATTTGGTTCTTGGAACTCGAGCCGGACGTACTCGAATTACTCGACCCCGCCCCGTTGCAGCTTATACCGGGAAAATCGAAGGTATCATCACAGCTGGCATTCTCCGTGTAGCTGCGCTCTAAACGCCGCCACGTCAATCCGAAGCCGCCGCCGAGATAAGGCGTAAAGCGCGTTCCGGTCGGAATATCGTAAAGCAGATTAAAAAGCGCTGTCGTTCGCGAAAGCTTCACAGTGTCGTTGCGAAATACACCGTACTGTTGTGTCTCGATAGCCGTGCCAGGCTCACCATACGTTCGATACTTAATCTGCCCGTCGATCAAGTTGGTATTGGGGGTATAATCGACTGCAATTTCCCAACGTAGCGACGGTGTGATGTAGCGCCCAAAAGTCAGTCCAAATGTCGGGGACGCTGCAATATCATTGCCGTCCTTGACAGGCATGTTGGGATCGGAATCCCGTATTGTCGCATCCGTCAGCAGATTCCCGCCCAGCGAGAGCCCGATATACCAATCGCTGTCCGCATCATATGTCGGGACCGGCGCAGGAGCAGGCACCGGGATCGGCACGCCGCCGCCCATGTCTTTGACGCCTCCCCAATCGGCTGCCATCACAGGCGCCGCACCGGAAGCCATCACAAATATCGTCGCAATCCACGCAATGGTAGATTTCATCGCCCCACCCTTTGAAGTCGGCGCTCAAGACAAAACGCACGCCACTTGAGACTCTGCTCGACGCTACGCTTGCGCTAACAAAGCCAAGGGAGGGAAAAACGGTCTTCGGACGGTGTCCTGTGCGCTTCCCTTAAAGGGAAGCGCACGACGCAACAACGTGGACACACGTACGCGAAACACCGCAGTACAAACCGCACCTGTTGGCATTCCAAGCAGACGCAGCCCCCCGCGCCTGCCTACTCATTTACTTAGCGGACAAAACGCGTCCGCCCCCCTAATTCAGGTCGTAGCGCACACCGATACGAAACTGATGCGCGGTGATTTCTTTGAGCTTCTCGGCCGCCGTCGTGCCGTCGGCATCGAATGCCAAGGTCTTGGCGTCGCCGAGGTAGAGAAAGCGGTATCCGAAATCGAGATAGACCGCGTGCCCCGTATTGACCTCGACGGGATCGGCATCTTTCGTGCTGCCCGAAACGTACATCGTCCGGCCGCCCCACAGGCGCCACGAGATGCCGGCCATCGCTGCGGCCGCAAAGTTATCGGTCGATTGTCCGCCGTATGACGATGTGCCCGCCGCCGTCGTCACCGTTCCCGAATTCGTTTCGTTATGCGCCCAGCCGATGCCGCCGCCGATATAAGGAACGAAGCGCCCGCCGCGATTGAATTCATAATAGAGGTTCGCAAGCACGACCGTGCTGTTGAAATCGAGTTGCGAAGACCCAAAATCGAAATTGGTTTCGTTCTTGGCGTCGAACATATGATCGACGGTGATGTCGCCGCGGAAGCCCCAGGCGTAATACTGGCCGATACCGCCGCCGACGGTCCATGCGCCTTCAGACTTCGTGTAGTGCGTGTCGAAATCGCTGAACGACATGCCCGGCGTCGGATACCACGTGTACCCCCCATCAGCGCGCAAGTACCATTTCCACGTGAACTGCTGAGGCATCGGCGCCATTGTCGGCGCAGTGTCGAGATCGGGCGTCCCGAGATCGGCCGCAGACGCACCAACGGCGCCTCCGAACAGAAGCGCAGCGCTGACAAACGGAACTGTGCGCGCAAAAAACATACGGGTTCCCTAGGAACCGGTCCGCGCGATTCGCCGAACCGGGATTTAAAATCGAACCCGAATATTGCCGAGAGTGCTTAAGGGAGCCTTAATTGCCGTCGAATTGTGGCACGCCTCAGCGGCGGCGATGGCCTTAATGAAAGGTAAATGCCCACGCGGTCTTGCGAACAAGGTATGGCGCGAAGCCGACCTAATCCTGCCATGCTCGGACGAACCGAGCATGACACGCAAACGTCGAAACTAAGCCGCGGCCGCTGCCGACTTCACGGCATCGACAATGTCGCCGACGATGCTGGAAACGATTTTCTCGTCGTCGCCTTCCGCCATCACGCGAATGACAGGCTCCGTGCCCGATGGCCGGATAACGAGGCGCCCGTTCTCGCCAAGCTTTGCTTTCGCGCCTTCGATCGCCTTGACCACGCGCGTGTCTTCGAGCGGTTGGCCGTTTGAGTAACGCACGTTCTGCAAAATCTGCGGCAACGGGCGAAAGCGATTGCAGACTTCCGATACTGTCTTTCCGGTCGCCACGACGCAGGCGAGAATTTGCAACGCCGCAACGAGCCCATCGCCTGTTGTGGTGAAGTCCGACAGCACGATATGGCCGGACTGCTCACCGCCGATATTAAAGCCATGTTTGCGCATGTGCTCAGTCACGTAACGGTCGCCGACCGGCGTGCGCGCCAGCGACAGTCCGATGGAGCGCAGATAACGCTCTAACCCGAGATTGCTCATCACCGTCGCGACGATGCCGCCGCCGGAAAGCTTGCCCGTGCGATGCCAGCTTTCGGCGATCACTGCCATCAGTTGATCGCCATCGACGATATCGCCCTTCTCGTCGACGATCACGACGCGGTCGGCGTCGCCGTCGAGCGCGATGCCAATGTCGGCGCGCAACTCCTTGACCTTGTCGACCAGCGCCTGCGGTGACGTCGAACCGCAGTTCAAATTGATGTTGAGACCGTTCGGCTCGACGCCAATCTTGATGACTTCCGCACCAAGCTCCCACAACGCTTCCGGCGCGACCTTGTAGGCAGCGCCGTTGGCGCAGTCGATGACAATCCGGAGCCCCGCGAGGCGGAGCTGCTTCGGCATCGTCCGCTTGGCGAATTCGATATAACGCTCCTGCGCGCTCTCGACTCGCGTTGCCCGCCCGATCCGATCGGCATCGACAAGCAGCGTCCGGCTGTCCGCGTCGATCAGATCCTCGATTTGCTGTTCCATGTCGTCGGAGAGCTTATAGCCGTCGGGATCGAACAGCTTGATGCCGTTATCGTGCGATGGGTTATGCGACGCCGACAGCATCACGCCGAGATCGGCGCGCAGCGACCGCGTCAGCATGGCGACCGCCGGTGTCGGCATCGGTCCGAGCAGAAACACGTCCATGCCGACGGAAGTAAAGCCCGACATCAGTGCCGCTTCGAGCATATAGCCCGAGAGCCGCGTGTCCTTGCCGATGACGACGCGATGGCGATGCGTACCGGACCGGAAAACGGTTCCGGCCGCCATGCCGACCTTCAACGCCAGTTCCGACGTCATCGGGTGACGATTGGCGAGACCGCGAATGCCGTCTGTCCCGAAATACCGCCGTGCCATGCTATCCTCCCGTAGAGCCGGAACGCCTGCAGCCGGCCTTTTCGGCCCCGGAAGCAATCCGGAATTGGCGGAGAAACGCGTGTCGCGCCGAGACGACCTGCTTCCCCCTCACCCCTCGCCATCATAGATGCCCGAGAGCGGTTCCGCATTCCATCCCCATGGTTGAATGAAACAAAATTTTGCACGGAATTCCACTGAGGGTTGAAAACAGCGCTAATAAAGCCGCACCTACTGAGCGTCCTCGCGCGGGGTGGCGAAGCGACATGGAATCGGCCCATAGCTCGGCTATTGATGAATCGCGCGCCTCAGAGGGCTGAATTGGCGTGCGCGATCTGAGAGGTAACGCAATTATGGCAGTCTTTCTTGCGGTCGCAAACCGAAAGGGCGGCGTCGGCAAATCCACGGTTTCGGTGATGCTCGCGCACGGCCTGGCGGTCTATGGCAACAAGCGCGTCCTTCTGATCGACCTCGACTCCCAGTGCAACGCCTCACTGATCCTGATGGGCGGCCAGGGCTGGAACGAATCCCGCAAGGCCGGCAAGACGATCGCCGACTATTTCTACGATCTTTTCGACGGCATCCCGGCAAATGCGCGCGACTATGTCGCCAAGAATGTCGGCGACGTCTCTGCGGCAAACGGCAAGCCCGCGCCGATCTCGCTCGTGCCAGGATCTCTTCTGCTCGAGGATATCCAGGGCGAGCTGTACCTGAAGCAGGCGAACCAGAGCAACGTGCCCGAGGTCGTCGCTAACCGTGTACGCGGCCGCATGGAAAGCCTCATCCGCCGCTTCGAAGGCGACTATGACGTCGTCATTCTCGATTGCGCGCCCGGCCTGTCGTTCGCGGCGCTCGCGGCGCTCAAGACGGCTGACAAGGTGATCGTGCCATTCCGCCCCGACTACGTCTCGCAGCTTGCCGTCGACCGCGTCGCCATGCTGATCGAGGACATGCGCAACCTCGACGATCTGGCCGAGATGCCGCCGGAAGACCGCCGTTACGTCTGCCTCGCAAACTACGTGCGCAACGACGACCGCGACTATATGATGATCGAAGAAATCAGCCTCGTGCATCCTGTGCTCGAGACGTTCCTGCCGCAGCGCAACGGCATCGCCAACGCTTTCGACTATCTTGGCAAGCTCCGCCCGATCGACGCCAAATACGGCGATGCTGCCGGTGACGTGAAAGAGCTTCACCAGGAAATCGCGCGACTGGTCGAAACGGTCGCCGCGAAAAAGAAAGCCGCAGTCGCTGTTTCTTAACCGTTGAGAGCGAAAAGACGTCGATCATGAGCAAAGGCAAACAGCTCTGGCCCGGCGATGAGATGCTCAACTTCTTTCGTGCCCACATCCGGCGCGAAACGTCTCTCGATGCGGAAACAGCCGAAAAACTTGCAGCCGCGCTGACGAAGTCCGTCAATCGCATGCTGGTGTGGGAGGTCCCTGCCGAGCTGCCAGAAGCTGCCGCGACGCCTCCTCCGCCACCAAAGATCGAAAGCGAGATCGCCGTTCAAGAGCGGCACGACCGCGCCGAGAACTTCAATCCATACCTGTTCTCCGCGCTTGTCGCCTTGGCGAAGCATGGCCGCGACGGCCTGATGCTGCGGCTGAAAGATATCAAGTCGGCCGAAAATCTACGTGCTTTCGCCGAAGCGCAACATGTCCCGGTTGACGCGTCGTTGAAACGAACCGACGATATCCGCAAGGCCATCGTGGCAGGCGTCGAACGTCGGCTCGCGGATCGCAAAGCCGCCGCAAGCTGACCGGCCGCAATCCTTAAACCGGGAGAAGCGTATTGGTGACCGACAGTGTGAGCGACGGAACCCCTCATCTCCGCCGCTCCGTCGGGCCGACTCAGCTTGCACTCTATGCGCTCGGCAGCATGGTCGGCTCAGGTATCTACGGCCTGATCGGCAAGGCCGCAGGCGAAGCCGGTTCCGCTGTCTGGCTGTCATTCCTGGCCGCGCTCGTTGCGGCGCTGCTGACCTCGCTGTCTTATGCCTCCCTCGGCTCGCGCTACCCCCGCGCCGGCGGAGCCGCCTACGTGACGGATCGGGCTTTCGGCATTCCAGTTCTGAGCTTCACCATTGGCTTGGCGCTCGTTGCCTCCGGGCTGACGTCGGTCGCGACGCAATCAAAAATCTTCGCCGCCATCGTCGCCGATCTGGCTGGCTGGGAAGCCTCGTCGCCGAACATCATCGCCATCGGCTTCCTTCTCATTCTTTCCGGCATCGTCTTCCGCGGCATTCGCGAAAGCATGTGGGTGAACGTCGTCTGCACGTTGATGGAAGTCTCGGGCCTCCTGCTCGTCATCGCCTCCGGCCTCTCGTACTGGGGCACCGTCGACTATTTCGAAATCCCGCCCGAGCGTGCCGATCTCGGCCTCGGCGTCGTCGTCTTGCAAGCTTCCGTGCTCGCCTTCTTCGCGTTCATCGGCTTCGAGGATGCGGTGAACGTCGCGGAAGAATGCAAAGATCCCGAGCGCACGATTCCGCGCGGCTTGATCGTGGCCACGCTCGCCGCAGCGGTGCTTTACGTCGCCGTCTCGATCACCGCCGTTTCCGTCGTGCCGTGGCGGGAACTCGCCGCTGCGCCGAGCCCGCTGACGGCCGTCCTCGAAAAGAGTGCGCCGAGCATCCCGGCGGAACTGATGACGCTCATCGCGCTTTTCTCGGTAGCCAACACCGCACTCGTCAACTACGTGACGGCGTCGCGTCTCATCTACGGTATGTCGGGACAAGGCCTGTTGCCGAGCTTTATCGGCCGCGTGCATGAGACCCGCCGTACGCCACACATCGCCATCGCGGCATTACTTGGGTTGCTTTTGCTGTTGGTCGTCGCCGGTCAGATTGCCGACCTCGCCGCCGCTACGGTCCTGTTGCTGCTGGTGATCTTCATTGCGGTGAATGCGGCGCTCGTCGTTCTGAAGCGCCGCCCCGGTGAAGCGCGCGGCCGCTTCGAAATCCCGATTGCGCTACCGATTGCAGGGATCGGCGTCTGCGGCGTGTTGCTGATCACCCGCCTCGCGAGCGCAGACTGGCGCGCGCCGGCACTCGCCGCCGCGCTCCTCGCCGGCATTCTCGCGCTCTACGCAATATTGCGGCTGACGAAGGCGAGCCAGCGCTGATCAGTGCGCGGCGGCGGCAAGTTCGTCTTGCAGGCGCTGGTTTTCGGCCTCCAGATCGGCGATGCGTGACTGCAACCGGCCGATCGCGTCTTTCACATCGTCGAACGGCAGCATGCGTGGAATATGCTGCGGGCAATTCAGATCCCACGCTTCGAGTGTGAAGACGATCGCCCGCTCCGGCCTGCCGCGGTAGCCCGGATCGCTGAGCTGCGACAGCAGCGCGTCGTCACCCTCGACCACCTTTGCGGTGCCCCAGAGTTTGGCGCGGCGCAGGTTCACATAGTCCATGATGAAAATGAACGCCTTCGCATTCTCACCCAGATTGCCCACGGTGATGTATTGCTTGTTGCCGCCGAAATCCGCGAACGCCAGCGTCTTCTCGTCGAGAACCTTGAGAAACCCGGCTGGGCCGCCGCGATGCTGGACGTAAGGCTGCCCGTCGGCGCTCGCCGTCGCCAAGTAGAATGACCGCGTCTCGGCGATCCGTTCCGCGAGATCGTCGGTCACCGTAGTCGGCCAGCCCCTGAGCCGCTCCATGCGCTCGTATTGCAGGCGCGACCCGTGCCGCGCCTGCTCCGCCTTCACGGCAGGCGTAAACGCAATGTCAGACGCGACACGATCCACAGCACATACCTTTCGTCAAAGACCCGGCATGCCGATGAAGCCAGGAAGTTTCTTGATGCGCTCGACCCAAGCGGAAACGGCCGGATACGGTGTGAGCGGCACACCGCCCTCCCACCCGAGGGCGACGTAGGGCATGCAGGCGATGTCGGCGATCGTCGGCCGGTCGAGCGCCAGCCACTGCCGCGTTTCCAAATGCCGATCCATGATCGTCAAAATGCGCGCCGCCTTCCCTCGCGCCGCCGCGATGTCGATATTCATTTTGAACTTGTCATGCAGGCGCGCATCACCCGGCCCGCGTGCGATTTCGTTCTCCGCCACCATGAGCCACTGCATGACCTGCGCCATCGACTCCGCGTCGGTGGGCAGCCAAGTCTCCCCGCCCCACTTACGAGCGACGTAAACGAGGATCGCCTGACTATCTCTGAGGATCACATCGCCGTCTTCTAGGACGGGCAGCTGACAAAAGGCATTGAGATCGATCACTGGACTGCGCTTATGCGCGCCGCCCATAAAGTCGACCGGAACGAGTTCGACCGGGACGCCGAGCAGCGAACAAAGCAGTCGGACCTTGTAGCAATTTCCGGAAACATCGAGATCGTATAATTTCATCGCCTTTGCCCTCTCACACCGTCTCTGGAGACCGGAGATAGGGCATTCTAGCCGGCGGCGGCAGTCCGGATTTCCAGCAAGGACCTTCTCGAAAAATGAGAGGGAAGATCGGCCTTAGCGCCGTTCAGTTCAGTCCAGTCCTTTCTCCGTTCCTGCCGAGCACGCCCGCCAGACCTCGACGGCCTGCTTCGTTTCCGCCACGTCGTGCACGCGAACCATCTGAACGCCTGCCGCAACCCCGGCGATGGCGCAGGCCAGAGAACCCGGCACCCGGTTCTTGGCACCATCCACGTTGCAGAGCTGACCGATCATCTTCTTACGGCTCGCGCCGAGAAGCAGCGGCACGCCGAGCCCATGATAGAGCGACAACCCCGCCATCACCGCCACGTTGTGATGCAGATGCTTGCCGAAGCCGATGCCCGGATCGGCGACGATTTTCGACTTCGGAATCCCGGCCGCGATGCACGCCTGCACGCGGCTTTCCAGATAATCAAACACGTCGAGCACGACATCGTCGTACTGAGGATTGTCGTTCATCGTCTTCGGATCACCTTGCGCGTGCATGACGATGACCGGCAGCCCCGTCTCGGCAGCAACCTCCAGCGCGTCCGGTTCGTGCGTGAAGGCGGAGACGTCATTCAGAATATCAGCTCCCGCCGCCGCCGCGCGCTTCATGACCTCAGACTTGCGCGTATCGACCGAAATGACGGCATCGGTCTTTGCCCGCAGCCCTTCGATCACCGGAATGACGCGTCGTAACTCTTCTTCGACAGCGACATAGTCAGCCTGCGGTCGCGTGCTCTCGCCGCCGATATCGAGAATGTCGGCACCCTGTTCGATCAAACGCAGACCGTGCTCGACTGCATCGCGCGTCGAAGCAAACTCGCCGCCATCGGAAAAGCTGTCGGGCGTGACATTCACGATGCCCATGATGCGCGGCCGGTCGAGCGACATACCGGCAAGCCGCGCCCTCGGTTCCGAAAGCTCCTGCAGAATATCGGCAGCAGCCAGCGCTTCCCGCCCCCAATCGCCGCTGAAGGCATCACCGAGCACGACCGTTCGCCGTTTGGTGTTAGGCGAGCTACGCGTCAGCACGTCGAGCGCAGCAAACGACAGGCGTCCGCCTGCCAGCGGCAGACCCTTCCACTGGGCCACGTCGGCTTCGTCGACGGCGCGCCGCTCGCTCCGGTCCCAGAAGATGGCGGTGGGTTGCAGATAGATTGAGCGTCTCATTCCGGTGTGTGCCTGCCCGTGCGCGTAACTCATGAAAAAGCGGCCGCGAAACAATCGCGGCCGCCTGGAAATTATTGGCCGACCATCGACCTCGCCACTTACTGCGGCTGAGGCTCAGGTCCGATGTCGATGCCGCCCTGCGGTTCTCCGCGCGGACGCGGCGGCTGACGACCGGCTGAAGGAACAGCCGAACCGGCAGGCCCCTTCGTACCGTCATCATCCGTGGGACGAGAGATCTTCTCGCCGCGCATGATCGTCTGGCACTCATCGCCCGAGATCGTCTCGTATTCCATCAGCGCCTGCGCCATCAGCTCCAGTTCGCCCTTGTGCTTCGTCAACACTTCCCAAGCGGTGGTCTGGCCCGTGGTCACGATGCGGCGAACCTCTTCGTCGATGAGCTTTGCGGTCTCATCGCTCATGTTCTTCTGCTGCGTGATCGAATGGCCGAGGAACACTTCCTGCTGGTTCTCGGAATAGAGCAGGGGCCCGAGCTTCTCGCTCATACCCCACTCCGTCACCATCTTCTTGGCAATGTTCGTCGCTTGGCTGATGTCGCTCGACGCGCCGGTGTTCAAATGCTCACGGCCATAGATCAACTGCTCGGCGACACGGCCGCCGAAGGCCATCGCGATCTTGCCCTCGCACCACTGCTTCGAATAGCTGAGGCGATCGCGCTCCGGCAAACTCATCGTTACGCCCAGCGCCCGGCCGCGCGGAATGATCGTCACCTTATGCAGCGGATCGTTGCCTGGCACGACGAGGTTGACGATGGCGTGACCGGCTTCGTGATAGGCGGTCGCGAGCTTTTCTTCCTCGGTCATGGCCATGGTTTTGCGCTCGGCGCCCATCATGACCTTGTCTTTGGAATCTTCGAATTCGGCCTGCGTTACGAGCCTCTTGTTACGGCGCGCAGCAAGCAAGGCCGCCTCGTTGACGAGGTTCGCGAGATCAGCGCCGGAGAAACCGGGCGTACCGCGCGCAATCACCTTCGGATCGACGTCAGGAGCCAGCGGCACCTTCTTCATGTGCACGCGAAGGATCTTCTCGCGGCCCATGACATCCGGGTTCGGCACGACGATCTGCCGGTCGAAACGGCCCGGACGCAGCAAAGCTGGATCGAGCACGTCGGGACGGTTCGTCGCCGCGATGATGATGATGCCTTCGTTGGCCTCGAAGCCGTCCATCTCAACCAGCAACTGGTTGAGCGTCTGCTCGCGTTCGTCGTTACCGCCGCCAAGACCGGCGCCACGATGGCGACCGACGGCGTCGATTTCGTCGATGAAGATAATGCACGGCGCATTCTTCTTCGCCTGCTCGAACATATCGCGGACGCGGCTCGCGCCGACGCCGACGAACATCTCGACGAAGTCGGAGCCTGAGATCGTGAAGAACGGCACGTTGGCTTCACCGGCGACGGCACGCGCGATCAGGGTCTTACCGGTGCCGGGAGGACCGACGAGCAGACAGCCGCGCGGAATGCGTCCGCCGAGGCGCTGGAACTTCTGCGGATCGCGCAGAAACTCGACGATTTCCTCAAGATCGGCCTTCGCCTCGTCGACGCCGGCCACGTCTTCGAACGTGACGCGCCCGTGGCGCTCCGTCAAAAGCTTAGCGCGTGACTTGCCGAAGCCCATGGCTCGACCGGAGCCGGACTGCATCTGACGCATGAAAAAGATCCACACGCCGATGAGCAACAGCATCGGGAACCAGCTCAGAAGAATGCTCGTAATCGATTGCACTTCATCCTCGGCAGGTCGCGCTTTGAATTTTACACCCTTCTCGCGCAAAAGCTTTACGAGGTTGGGGTCTTCCGGGGCGTAAGTCGAGAACGAAATGTCTCCGCTGCTCGCATCGCGCTTCGTACCCGTGATCCGATTACCTGCAATCACGGCTTCGGTTACGTTACCCTTATCGACGGCATCAAGAAATTCGGAATATTGAATTTCGTTGGTCCGGCGCGTCGTGCTCGGATTGCTGACGAGATTGTAGAGGGCAAGCAACAGGACGAACAGTGCCGCCCAAATCGCAAGTTTCTGATAATTCGGGTTCATATTTTTCCTTGATGGTGCCACCGGCACCAAATCGGCGCGTGCTCGGCGGCACTGCTGCCCCCAAAGTTAGACCCTAACATAGGTGCCAGCGTAACGCCGCACAAGTTCGGGCATTTACCAACCTTTGGCCTCCGACCGTACGGCCAATTCCTTAAGATCTGGCAGCGGCAACCAGGGGCTGATCTCGTATGCCTTGGGATCGAGCGGCGCTGCATCGAATAACGCAAATGGGGCAAGAGAAGGGGCCGCAAGGAAGCTGTCCCCGATCCAAAATGACGGCAGCGCCTGTGCCGCACGTGTCGGCGGCCGCCGGGTCGGCGCAAGCCGCAGTACGATGGCCGCATAGCCCTTTTCGCCCAAAGGCTTAACCGTGACGGCATCGGCCATATCGGCCTGATCCGGCGCAAACCGCACGACGAAACGCTGATCCCAGACGGTCGCCTCACCGACGCACAGCGTAATCTCGGCCTGTCCGAGCCGCCCAACCTCACGCCAGACACGCACGAAGCGCGGGCCGCTCGAAACCACCGCCCCCCCGAGTGTTGCCGCTGAGGCGGCATCGCGTTGCATACGCGCCACCAAGTCCTCAACCTCGAAAAGTTGCGGTGACGGACTTGCACCGCCATATCGCGCGATAAGCTGCGCGAGAACTTTCTGTCGCAGGAATGCCGGGCCAGCCTCGAATGCCCGACGATCGAGCTTCGCGAAAACGTCGTTGCCGTAAGACAGATCAAGCGAGGCCACGAAGTGCGCTTCGGCGTAGGCCAACGCCTCGCGAGCTTCGCCCAGGCGCCGGGCGGACGTTGCAATGGCCTCGGACGACAGACCGGCCTCTTCCATCTGCTCCAGCGTCGAGCGAACGCGCGCCCGCTCATAGCGCCGGTCGCGGTTCGTCGGATCTTCGGCATAGGTGATGCCGCGCAGAGCGACTGTCGCCAATAGCCGCGCTTTCGGAAAAGCCAACAGCGGCCGCATCAGCACGATCGGCGCGCCATCGCGCAACGGCCGTTCGCCACGCATGCTGGCAAGACCATCCAGTCCCGCCCCGCGCGCAAGCCGCATCGCAAACGTCTCTGCCTGATCGTCACGATGATGCGCCGTGACGATTGCGATGTTGGCCGCAGCAATCGTTTTCGCATGCGCTTCGAGCAGACGATAGCGCGCCTCCCGTGCGGCGGCTGACAGACCCGAGGTCGGCTTTTCTCCGTCCCAACTCAGAATAGCGTGCGGCAAACCGAGGCGCCGCGCCTCGACAGCCACCATCTCCGCTTCGTGGCGCGACCGGGCGCGCAGACCATGATCGACAGTGGCGACGGAGACGTTTGGCTTTAGCCCTTCGAAACGGGCACGCCATTCAGCCGCGAGCGCCATCAACGCCATGCTGTCCGGACCGCCGGACACCGCAAGCACGACATGATCGAAACGCGCGAGCACCGCCAACGCGGCATCCGCTTCGACAGTGCTGATCGGCGATTGCAAATCTCTACGCACGGGCAAACTCTCAGCCGGCAAACGCCCTAAAGGCCGGCGAACACAGATTTATTGGCAGCCGATCCGCTGACGCTCGCTCTGCGCCCGGCCTTTGACGCTCTGCGGGGCGGTCGGAAATTTCGCGGCGAGCTCCGAGAACGATGAGCAAGCTGCCTCTTTCTGACCCAGCCTGTCCAGCGACATCGCGAGCTTCAACAGACTGTCGGGCGCCTTACCGCTTTGCCCATAAGTCTGATACCCCTTGAGAAACGCGCCGGCTGCCGCCTTGTATTGACCGCGCACGAAATACGTCTCGCCGAGCCAGTATTGGGCGTTCCCGGCGAGCGAGTCGTTGGGATACTTCTTCAGAAAATCATTGAAGGACGCTTCCGCCGAGCCGTAATCGCGCTGCAGCAGATAGCCATACGCCGTCTCGTAGGCCTGCTTGGGATCGCCTGACGCTTCGCTTGCGGGCGGCAAGGCCGCCGTCGCAACGCCCGCGCCGGGTGGAGACGACCAGCCGTTCGCCTGCCCTTGCTGATCCTGCTTGTTCAGAAGCCCGCCGATGGCATCGTTGCCGCCATTCCCCGGCGAAACGGTCGTCGAGCCGAAACCTGGAATAGCCGCAGACTCGGCTTGCGGCGTTCCGTTGCCACTCCCGAGCGAAGCCGTGTCAGGTCCGCCCGGAAGGTCGGTTCGATGTTGCACACCGCCCTGGGCTTGAATCTGTTCTGTGAGTTGCTGAACCTGTGCCGTCAACGCCCGGACCTGCGTTTCGAGGCTTTCGATCCGCGCGGTATCAGCACCGCTTCCGGCCGATGGGAAGGGTTGCGATGCAGCCCCGCCACCACCGCCGCCGTTCTTGGCGAGTGTTTCCAAAGTCCCGACGACGACCTGCATATCGACAAGCTGCTCTTCCAGGGCATCGACGCGTGCTTTGAGAGCCGAGTCAGGAGAAGCATTCGCCGCCGCGCCGCCCTTCGTCCCGCGCGCATCGTTCGCCTGCGCCATGGCCGGGCGAGACAAAAGCGGACCGGACGAGAGAGCCATAACCGCAATCAAGGCGACGGCCTGAAAGGCGCCCATGCCAGTGCTGTAGATTTGCGCAAGCTTGGCCATGCCCGGCTGTGCCCCTCGGATCAGTTGATGCGACACGCGCCGGAACAGGATTCTCCCGCCAGCCGGCTGCGGGAGCTTACCCCAGGTGTTCCCGCGCCTCCACCTACGCCGGGTCGCAGTCCGCCATCAACCACCTTTCCCAACAACCTATTGAGAAATCTGATCGCCCGAATCGCGCAATTGCCGGCTTGCCGTTCCGGACGTGGAATTTGCCAATCCGGGATGCTGCGCACCGGCTTGCCAGCCGGAATAGACGTGCCAGTAGTTGATCAGAACCTCGGCATTGCGATTCTGCGCCCGGCAAAGGGCGTTGTCGCAGATTGCGACCTGGTCCAGATCTCCGGCGGCTTTGATCTCTATGCGATTCAGCGGCAGACCAGCCGCGACGAGACGATCGCGAACTGCCTGCGCCCGTTGCAGCGACAGGTCGCGGGCCGCCTTGCTGTTGCCCTCGCCGTCGGCCCGGCCGATGACCATGATGGACAGATCCGGTCGCACATTTAGCCAGCGCGCCTGCTGCTCGATAAGGCTGCGCGCGCGTCCGCCAAGTGCGGCACTGTTCTCAGCAAAAAAGACGCGATCGCCAACATCCAGCAGGAAAGCATGCCGATATTCCGACGTCCGTTCGGCCTCATCGGCTTTCAGCCGTTGCCGCGATTCCGGATCGAGTTCGCCACGCTCAAGCGCGGCGAGCGCTCGCTTGGCGCGCGACGCGGCAGCCGTGCCGGGATATTCGTCGATAACGCGATTAAGGAGCCGGCGGCCCGAATCCTCTGCACGGTCGGACAAGGCATCCAGACCATCTTCGAGAAGTTCGGCTGCCCGAATGCCATCAGGATCACTGTCTTGCGCGCCGACATGCGATGCCAAGGCGCCCATCAAGCCCAGGACGCAACAAATCACGCCAGCCGCAACAATTGAAGTCCGCGAAATCCGCATTGAATAAGGGCGCCGCAACTAAAAATAACGTGGCGTCCTTATGCGAGGCTAATTGGGCCAAACTTTGCTGATAGCAAATGGCCTTAAAGGTTTGTTAACATGTTGCCGAATTGAACCACCCGGCAACCCCTATCGAACAAGCCCCCTCAAGCATCGACCCGGTAGGAACGAGCAGGTGGCGGCGGGCGAAACGACGCCCAGCCGATGCCTCGGTGTTGATGCCCAGCGCTAACGCTGGCTGACGACGCCGCCGCTGTTGAGCACGGTCTGCGCGCGCCGGTTCTGCGACCAGCAGGAAATATCGTTGCAAACCGCAACCGGACGCTCCTTGCCGTACGAGATCGTACGGATGCGGGCGCCGTTGATACCATGCTGCGAAAGGAAATTGCGCACGGCCGTCGCGCGGCGCGCACCGAGCGCGATGTTGTATTCGCGCGTACCGCGTTCGTCGGCGTGACCTTCGATCGTGATCGTGTACTGCGGGTACTGCTGCAGCCATTGCGATTGCTTCACGAGCGTCTGCTGCGCTTCCGGCGTCAGATCGACCGAGTCGGTCGAGAAGTAGACGATATCGCCGACATTCTGGGTGAAGTCGCGCTGCGAACCGGGTGTTGCATTGCCATACTTGCTGGCGAGCGAGTCGGGCTGCATGTCTTTGTTGGCACATGCGCCGAGCGTCGCGGCAAGAATCGAAACGGCGGCAAGGCGCAGGCCCAAGCTCCGCGCAAACGTGGCCATCATTCCGCTAATCCCCTTCGTATCGATCTCGTCCCTTGCGCGAGTCGCACCGCGTACCGTCCGCCAAGAGATAGTGTTTGTCCCTTATGCCGATAGCGGAGCGTTCAGCCGAAAATATGGCCGATTCCGCGGCGGTAGCTCCCCGATCCGTCGTATTTCGAACTGGCAATCTGGGCTTTCCGCAGCAGCCTCTCACCGGATCTATTACCATCGGGTTTAGAGGTGTGTGTGCGACTAATTTGAATTACGACCACTTTTCTTTGTGTTTTCCCGGAATTATTGCGCGAGAGCACCAAAGAACTTGAGACTCACTTGTTCTGATCTTTTGTCAGCACAATGAGGATGCCTGGAACGACAGGCCTAAAAAGCTCAAGACCGAGTTGTTGACGGAAACCCGCCCACAACTCGGTCTTGAAGATCAATAATGAAAAACGCAGTACTAAGAAGTCAGGGTGCGCTTAGTGCGCAACCTGCTCCGAAGCGACGGGCCCGCCAAGTTTCAGCGGCGTCGTTTCTGCTTCACGGCGGCAAGCACCGAGAGCAACAGCAACCAAAACTGTAGCGAGAACGATTGCGCTCTTCATTGTAGTCTCCTTAAAGTTCCTGATTACGCGCTAAATTAGCGAGCAACCGAGTCGCTGGCGACCGGGCCGCCAAGCTTCAGAGGAACATGCTCAGCTTCGCGACGGCAAGCGCCGAGAGCGATAGCCGCAACAACTGCTGACAAAAGGATCAGCCCCTTCACACCCTGCATGGTCATATCTCCTGATACGATTCCGGCAAAAGCCGTACTCTGGGGTACCGGGAGGGCGGTCTTGGATCAAGAACGGAGGCGCCAAATCCCAAGTTTTCCAACCCCATAGATGCGAAAATGCAACGGGCGTTAGTGGGCAAAAGTCAACACTTTTTCCAGCGGCGTTAAGATACGCAACCAATTGGTATCGCGTATCTTTTCGAGTCCTTTTTCCATCGCCGTTAATATTTGTGGCGACGCATTCGTAAACGGGATCTTAATTCAGCAGCGGCGACCACGCTGGGTCGGATGCAAACGAGGGCGTCTTCACTTCGCGCTCGTTGTAGCCGGTGATGTCGACCGAATAGATTCGAGGTCCACCCGACTCGCCGTTGCTGACATCACGGAAGAACATCAGCACCCGGCCGTTGGGCGCCCAGGTCGGCCCCTCGTTGTGGAAGCCCGACGTCAATTGCCGCTCGCCTGAACCGTCCGGTTTCATCACGCCGATGATGAACTGGCCGCCCGCCTGCTTGGTGAAGGCGATATAGTCGCCACGCGGCGACCAGACCGGCGTCGAATAGGTGCCATCGCCTCCAGAGATCGGATGCTGGTTGGAGCCATCCGAATTCATGACCCAGAGCTGCTGCCGGCCGCCGCGATCGCTTTCGAACACGATCTGACTGCCGTCGGGCGAATAGCTGGGGCTGGTGTCGATGCCGTTCGACTGGGTGAGTCGCCGCGGCTGCCGCGACCTCAGATCCATCTCGTAGATGTCGGAGCCGCCGTCCGGTCGGCCGAGACTCATGATCACGCGCTGGCCGTCGGGCGAGAATCGCGGCGCGAACGTCATGTTCGGAAAATCGCCGACCAGTTCCCGCTGTCCGGTCTCAAGGTTCATGATGAAAACCTTGGGCTGGCCATCGGCCATGTAGGCCATGTAGGTGATTTCCTGGTTCGTCGGCGAGAACCGCGGCGTCAGCACGAGTTCGTTGCCTTGCGTCAGCAAGCGGACATTGGCGCCGTCCTGATCCATGATCGCGAGCCGCTTGATGCGGCGTTCCTTCGGTCCCGTCTCGTCGACAAAGACGATTCGCGTATCGAAGTAGCCTTTTTCGCCCGTCAGGCGTTCGTAGATGCTGTCGGCGATCATATGACCGATGCGGCGCCAGTTTCGGGACGCCGTTGAGAATCGCTGCCCCGTGAGCTGCTTTCCGCCTGCCACGTCCCAGACCCGGAATTCGGCGCCGACTCGCCCGTCGCCGCTGTTGACGACGCGCCCCACGACCAGGGCGTCGGCCTGGATCGACCTCCAGTCGTTGAAACGTGGCAGCGCGTTGACGTCGCGCACCTGCTCCAGAAAAGACCCGTGATCGAGCGGCCGGAACAAACCTGAATTCCCAAGGTCTGCTTCGACCACGCCGGAGATTTGCTGCGCGAGTTGCTGATCGTCGCCAAGAAATGTCGGGATTGCGATCGGGATCGGCGCGATCGTGCCTTCCGTCTGCGTACCTTTGAGCTGCGCCATGGCGGGCGTCGTCGCCAACCCTGGAGCGAGCCCTATGGTGGCAGCGACGAACGTAGCGACAGAAAACAGCCGTTTCAGGCGGACTTTCAGAATCATTCAGGCTCTCTCATGCGTCACTGCCGGCAAACCGGGAGTTCAAAGATTGTCTCGCTTCGCGGTCGATTGAAGCAACTTTTAGGCGTTTACAACATTTGTCGCGGATCGAAAGTCCAGTCGATGACCTTCCAGCCCCCTTCGTACTTGTCCGGCGGCAGATGGAAAGGCGCACAGGTCCGGACGGCCCGGAGCGCCGCCTCGGCATAGACCTGCCCCGCCGTCGTGTTCGGTGCCGACGTCACCTGCGGCTCGCCTGCGAGTGTGCCGTCGGGATTGAGTTCCCAATGCAGCGCGACGACCGGCACTTCCTCGCCGCCGCCCGTTCCCGGCGGCCGCCAGCAGCCGTTGAGCTGTTGTTTCAGCATGCCCTTAAGCAGATCCTGCTCGCGCGCCGAAAGCACCGTATCGGTGCCCGTCGCCGTACCGGCTTCCTTGCCCGTGTCGAACGCGTCGTTCTTCGAGCCAGATGCCTGCTGACCCTTCTTCCGCTTGTCCTTGTCGAGCAACGCTTTCGGCGTCGCGTCGTCCGGCGACTTGTCCAGTAACGCGGCAATCTTGCTCGGATCGAACTGCTTCTTGGCAGCCTCGGCCTTCTTGCGCGCCTCTTCCTGCCGCTTCTTCTTCAGTGCAGCGAGCTTCTTTTTCTTTGCCTCTTCCGCAGCCTTCTTCTTGGCTTCGGCGAGCGCTTTTTTCTTCGCTTCCTCGGCCGCTTTCTTCTTGGCTTCCTCTTCGGCCTTTTTCTTTGCCTCTTCTTCGGCTTTCTTTTTAGCTTCTTCCTCGGCCTTCTTTTTCGCCGCTTCTGCGGCCTGTTTTTCTTCTTCAGCCTTCTTTTCTTCAGGCGTCGGACCAGGCTCGGGCGGCGGAGGCGGCGTGTTCGCAGCCGGAGGCGGCGGCGTCTCCTGCAGCTTCTTCGCGATCGGATCGGGCTCGGACTTCGATGCCTCGGGCGGAGGTGGAGGCGGCGGAGGCTCGGCAGCGTCCGGCGGTTCGGGCTCCGGAGGCGGCTCCGTTTTCGCGACCTGCTCCTCGGCCGGGGGCGGCGGAGGGGGCGGCGCATTCGCGGGCTTTTGCGTATCGTTCTTGCTGTCGTCCGGCGTCGGCTTGTCGTTCGCCTTCGTTTCGAGATGTTTGGCGTCTTCGCTGCCCTGCTTCAGGCGCAGGAATTCCGACGGCGTGATGAGTTCAGCCGAAATCGCAGGCGTGTCCGGGGTCAGCGGCGGCGAGGAATGCAAGCCGTAAAGTGCCCACCCGAGAAGGGCGGCATGAAAAAGAAGGGACAGAACAAGTCCGAAGGGCACGGTTCAGCACCCACAATCAACATAAGGCGGCGCGTCCGGCCGCCGATACTCACCAAACTGCGGCCCAAGTAGCGGTCCGAACTGCGACGGGAACCGGCCGCAGACCGAAGCCTTCGCTGCCGACAGGCCTCGCGACGAACCGGTCTTGAGAGGGCGCTGACGCGCATCCATGTTCGTCATACGTATCGTCCTTTAGCGATTACGGGCGCTAAGTGCCTCCCTTCTCCCCGTTGAGAACGAACGACAACTTCTTGAAGCCGCCCTGATTGATGCGGCTCATGACTTCCATCACCGTACCGTAGTTCACACCCTTGTCGCCGCGCACGAAGATCGTCTCGTCGTAGCCGTTCTGCGCGATGGCCTTGAGCTTCGTCGCCAGATCATCGAGCGGAACCTGCGAATCGCCGATGTAAACATCGCCGTTGGCCTTCACCGTGACCGCCAGCGGATCTTTCTTCGGCGTCGGAATTTGCTGCCCCTTGGCTTCCGGCAGATTGACGTCGATGCCGGTCTGCAGCAGCGGCGCGGCGACCATGAAAATGATGAGCAGCACGAGCATCACGTCGACCATCGGCGTGACGTTGATCTCGCTCATCGGCATATGCTTGCCGCGACGCCGACCGCGTCCACCGCCTCCGCCCGCCTTGACGCTCATTCCCATCGGCTAAGCCCTCACGTCGATCTGCCGCGATACGATCGCTGCAAATTCATCCGAAAATGCATAGAGACGCTGCGAGATCGCAGCCGAATCCGCCGAGAACTTGTTGTAGAAAATAACGGCAGGAATAGCGGCCATCAGGCCGAGGGCGGTTGCAAAAAGCGCTTCCGCGATACCCGGCGCCACAACCGACAGCGACGTATTCTTGGAAACCGCGATCGACTGGAAGCTCGTCATGATGCCCCAGACCGTGCCGAACAGACCCACGAACGGCGCCGTCGAGCCGACCGTCGCAAGGAAAAGCAGGCGTCGATCGAGCCGTTCCATCTCACGGCTGATCGTAACGTCCATCACCTTCTCGACGCGAAGCTGAATGCCGCCGAGTGCGCGAATGTTGCCTTCGACGGAGCGCTTCCACTCCCGCATGGCCGCCACGAACAGAGCCGCCATCGTGATCGTCCGCCCACGCGACAGATTGGTGTAGAGCTCGTCGAGCGACTGGCCAGACCAGAAAAGCTGCTCGAAACGATCGCTTTCGACGCGCGCTTTGCGGAACGCCAGAAGCTTTTCGAAAATGATCGCCCAAGACCAGATAGAGGCGAGCCCCAGCCCGCCCATGATGAGCTGCACCACGATGCTTGCGTGCAGAAAAAGTTCGAGAAAGGAAAAACCACCCGCTGAGACCGGTGCAACGGCGCTTTGGGCGACATCCGCGGGATTCATTTCACCATCCATGTCGTAGAACTGCGATACCCGTGCGCAATCGCACGAGCCGTGGAATTCCGGTAGCACCGGGACACGCTCAAGGCGAACCCAATGATATGAGACGCGCCGAGCATCGGCCCGTTGAAGAAAGCGTATGACGGCCTAATGACGTCCACCCCGGCAGCAAGCGCCCCCGCCCCATGCGCATTTGGAGCGGAGAGCTTTTGCCGCCCAATATGACCAAACGAGGGCTTACTACAGCCCATGACATCGCCGCATCCGCCCGTTTATCCACGAAAATTGCGGCCGTTGGCCTCAGGCGGAGCCAAGATAAGCCACTCAAGGTGCTCAATCCGTGTCTGACAGCAATCGGCCGACGTCTGCCTATCCCAGATGCAGGCCCTTAGGATGCCGAGCTTTTCGCGCCTTCCGCGTAGGCGGCAAAAGCTTCCCGCACAGCTCCGCTGAGACGCAGCGGTTTCCCCGAAATCGCAACGAGCACCACGATGACGTCCGCGGACACGAGACGCACGCCGTCGCGGCTGATCGTCTGCTCAAGCGTGACGCTTGCCCCACCCAGCTCTTTCACGCGGGTCTCGACCTCCAGGAGATCGTCCATCCGTCCAGGGCGCGCGTAGTCGAACGTCATCCGCCTCACGACGAACGCCGCCGGCTCGCCACTGTCGGAGCCGTCGATTAAGCGGCGCGCGTCGGTGCCAAGCAACCGCAGAAAATCCGTGCGTCCACGTTCGGCATAGCGCACGAACGATGCGTGATAGACGACGCCGCCTGCGTCAGTGTCCTCGAAATAAACCCGGACCGGTAGAATGTGCCGCTGGCCGTTCGCATCATTGATGATGCGGCCCGCGATATCCGGCCATTGCTCGACGCTCAAACTTCGCCTCCGTTTGCCCCGCCGAGGTCTGCGACCACGATTTCCGGCGGAGATCCGATCCGGATCGGCAGCGACGAGCAACCGAGGCCGCCCGAAACGATGAGATGCCGCCCATCCTCAACGATATGCCCGTAGACATAGCGCGACCCATAGATCGACGGAACGACCGGAGCATATCCTAAAATGCGCACCTGACCGCCATGCGTGTGGCCGGCAAATGTCAGCGACACGCGCTTTGAAACGTCTGGAAAGATATCGGGTTCATGCACCATCAGAATGACCGGCGCATCGTCCTTGATTGCGCGCATGGTCGCCGGAAGATCATCGACGCCCGCATAGCTCAATCCGCTATCCCGGCTCGGCACCACCTCGTCGCTTTCAACTTTGGGCGGTTTGAAAGCCCACTGATCGCCGAGCCCCGCAATCCAGAACGGATGCCCGTCTTTCTCCAGCCGAATGGCAGTGTTTTCGTAAACCGGAATACCGACGGCTTTCAGCGCCAGTCCCGCCGGCGTCGGACCTGCGCGGCGTTTTTGAACCTCTGCCGACTGCCACCAATCGTGATTGCCGAGAATCGCATGCACGCCATAAGGCGCCTTCAACTTCGCCAGCTCAGAAGCCCACGCTTCGTTGCTGACCGCGCCTGAGTAGCTGCCGAGTTGCAAGCCGACGACAAAATCGCCGAGCATCAGGATGGCGTCCGGATTAAGCGCATTTGTCTGCGCCACGATGCGTTCGAGCCGCTCGGTCGACATCCACGGATCGCAGACATGCAGATCGGCCAGAACCGCCAGACGCAACGTCAGTCCCGGCGTCCAGTTCGGCGGCGTAAATGCGTAGGTCGTGACATGCTCGCGGAAGGCTTCGGCGACGGCATAACCACTGAGCGCCGTCGAGCCGACGCCTGCGACGCCCGTCATCTTCAGCAGATCGCGGCGGCTAATCACTGCAAATCCCTCTTAAGTCTTCAGATTTGAAAGCCGAGCACCGACATTCGACGGCAAATGCTGTTCAAACCATGAACTTTTTTAAGTTTTGGTTGAGGAGCGGCGTTACGCCTCGCCTTCGCCGTCCTCGAAGATCGGAAGCTCCGGCGAAGCCCCTTTCGCCGGGCTGTTTACGCCCAGATGCCTGTAGCTTTTGAGGGTCAGAACCCGTCCGCGCGGCGTACGCCCGATGAAGCCCTGCTGTAAAAGATACGGCTCGACGATCTCTTCGAGCGCGTCACGGGGTTCCGACAGCGCCGCCGCCAGCGTCTCGATGCCGACTGGGCCGCCTTCGTAATGTTTGAGGATGCAGCCCAGATAGCGATGATCGAGCGCATCGAGTCCCTCGCCATCGACTTCCAACATCGTCAACGCCCGGTCGGCGACCTCGGCGTTGATGACGACGGCACCCTCGACGGCCGCAAAATCCCGGACGCGGCGAAGCAGCCGCCCTGCGATGCGCGGCGTCCCACGCGAACGTTTGGCGATCTCGCGTGCTCCGTCCGGCGACATCGCAGCTCCGAGCACGCGTGCCCCGCGCCCGACCACCTGCTCAAGCTCGGCAACCGTATAGAAGTTGAGCCGCACCGGAATGCCGAACCGGTCGCGCAGCGGATTGGTCAGCAGTCCCGCGCGCGTTGTCGCGCCGACCAGCGTGAATTTCGGCAGATCGATGCGAACCGACCGCGCCGCGGGCCCCTCGCCGATCATCAGATCGAGTTGGAAATCCTCCATCGCTGGATAGAGAATTTCTTCGACCGCCGGATTGAGCCGATGAATTTCGTCGATGAAGAGCACATCGCGCTCTTCGAGGTTCGTCAGGAGCGCCGCGAGATCGCCAGCCTTGGAAATCACCGGCCCTGAGGTCGCTCGAAACCCGACGCCGAGTTCCTTCGACAGAATCTGCGCCAGCGTCGTCTTGCCGAGCCCCGGAGGCCCGGCGAACAGCACATGGTCGAGCGCATCCCCGCGCCCGCGCGCCGCTGAGATGAAAACCCTCAAATTTGCGCGCGCCTGCTCCTGCCCGACAAAATCGTCGAGCGACTGCGGGCGGATCGTCGCCTCGAAGGCATCCGCGTCCTTACGCGCGCTGCTGACAAGCCTGTCGGTCATGGTTTGTTCGTGAGGCTATTCGCCAGCGCCGTCAAGTCGGCGCGCCAGGGGCCGTTGGAAACGCGGTGCAAAGCCCGACTTCACGCCTCTTCGCGCAGAATGCCGCCCGCGATCAGCAGCGCCCGCATGCCGATGGCCAGCAAACCCGCCAGAAATGCCAGAAACGGCATCGCCGGTCCGGCGTGAAACGGAAAAATGATCACGCCCGCCATGAACCCCAACACACCGGCCACGGCCGCATACAACCACGGGTACGTGCCGTTTTGCAGGACGAACGGCGTCAATCCCAGCGCCGCGACGGTCGCCGGCAATGCGCTCCAGACGAACGCATCCACTGCGACTTCGCCAATCGCTTCGCCACCGTGCGGCGGCAGTAGAAAATTCGTCGCCGGAGCAAGGAATTGCAGTCCGACAAAGATCAATCCGGCAAAGAATGGCGCCGCCAGCGACGTAATCAAAACCATCCAGAGCGTGCGCATGGTGTTGCTGATCTTGTTCTTCTCCATGCGCGAGACTGCTTTCCGGTTGCGGCGAAAATTATGACGGACGGCCTAGCGCGCCAACTCTTTGAGGCTGCGCTTGATAAGGGCAGCAGTGTCGGCAGCATCTCCCAATTCCTGCGACGCGACCGCAACGGCAGCATTGGCCTGCGCCGGGTTGTAGCCGAGATTCGTCAGCGCCGAGAGCGCTTCGGCGAACGCCAGGCTCGATGGCGGCATGCTGGGCCCAGGAGCAGCCATACCCGCACCACCCGCCGGAATGTTATGCCCGCCGAGCGAAAGCGCCGGCGCCTTGTCCTTCAATTCGAGAACGATGCGTTGCGCGAGTTTCTTGCCGACGCCCGGTGCTTCTTCCACCGCCGCCCAGTTGCCGAACGCCACGGCGTTGGCGAGATCCTGCGGCGCCATCACGCCAAGCACGCTCAAAGCAACCTTGGCGCCGACGCCTTGGATCGTCTGCAGGGTACGAAACCAGCTCCGCTCGAACTCGCTCTGAAATCCGAACAGCCGGATCGCATCCTCGCGCACGTGCGTATCGATCGTCAGCGCCACGTCGTCGCCGACCTTCAGATTGCGCAGCGTCTTCGTCGAGGCCTGCACTTCGTAGCCGACGCCGTTGACATCGATCACGAGGTGGCTTTCGCCGATCGCATCGACCTTGCCCTTGAGCTTCCCGATCATATGAACTTGCCGATCATGTTCCCGCGACCTTGGCCGCAAACGCCGCCGCCCGCTGGCGACTGACGCGATGATGCGCATGCGTGATAGCGATCGCCAACGCGTCCGCCTCGTCCGCACATCCAAACGTCGCCTTCGGCAGCAGGAACGAGATCATCGCCTGGATCTGATGTTTTTCTGCGTGACCTGCGCCGGTCACCGATTTCTTGATGAGGTTCGGCGTGTATTCCGCGACGCGCAGCCCGAGGCGTGCGGGCGCCAACAGCACCGCTCCGCGCGCCTGACCGAGCTTCAGCGTCGAGCGCGGGTTCTCGTTGACGAACGTCTCTTCGACGGCGGCCTCAGACGGACTGAAGCTCTGAATAACGCTCGTCACCTCGTCGAACAACGCCGAAAGCCGATAGGCAAGATCGTCGTCCTTGGGCGGCGTAATCACGCCGGACGCCACATAGACGAGCCGGACGCCATCGCTGTCGATGACCCCCCACCCGGTCCGGCGCAACCCCGGATCGAAGCCGATAATGCGAATCGTTCGTTCCCTCATGCTCTTCGCATAGCACGAACCGCATAGGGCGCCGAAGGCGTCATCGGTGGCGGCGGCAACGGCGGGGGCTTGGTAGCGTCCGCAACCTTGCCCGTCAGGATCGCATCGAGCGCTTCCGCCACGTCAGGCTCGGTCCAGTAACCGGTATGGCCACCCAGGCCCATGACGTGGTTGTCGACGCGCAGTCCCGGCGGCGGTTGGATGCGACCGCCGATGTAATCGTCCACCCGGAAGAGATTGATCCAGCACTTGAGCTTCGACGCGATGCCAATCGGCACCTGCTTCGCAGCCGCGTATTCGTGGAAATATTTCTGATAGATGCTGCCGAGCGGCGATCCGAACGTCAGCAGCGCCGGGGCGGCATCGCCGAGGCGCGTATAGTTCGGCCCGTTATCGCGCAGATAATCATAGACGATCACTGACCCTTGGCTGTGCGCCAGAAAGATCACGCCGTCATAGCCCTGGTTCTGCACGAAGTGTTCGAGCACCAGGTTGAGGCGCGACTGTATCCGCTCGCGCCGGAGCCGACGGTTGCGAATGCGAAACACCGACGGGATGAAGTACGCGGCCGTCTCCTGCCGCGGCTGATAGTGATGGTCGATCAGATCGCGCGCGAAGTTTGCGACGTTGGCGACGCGCCGTCCGAAGAAGAACGGCAGCACCAAAGCGACCACCGCCGCCACCGGCAGGATATAGCCCCTCAGCGTCACGAACATCTGGTTCTTGTCGAGATAGGGCTGCACGAAAACCAGCGCGAAGACGACGAGAAACGCGAAAATCAAAAGCCCGACCAGCGCCGGATTGAACAACAGCCGTGGCATGTTTCGCGCTGTCTGTTCGAGATCTGAACGCCCGCGCCGCGCCTTGAATTGCCGGATTTCGATCAGCAGGATCGAGGCCAATATCATCAGCAGCACGGTGACGGCGGTTGCCGCATAAATGAACTTGAAGCGACCGATCCAGTCGAGCTCGATGTTCGGCACCTGCACAAGCTTTGCAAGCGGACTGTCGGGTTGAATCTCATGCGCGGCGATGGCCTTCTGGACAATGGGCCGCGCTTCCCGCAGCGTCGTGATCGTCTCAGCCCGGTTCAACACCGGATAGATCACGCTGACGACCACTGTCGTCCACAGCATGAACTGCATGATGAGGATGGCGATGCTCGTCGACAGCGTCCCGAGCCGCGAACGGTCGCGCGTGATCCGGGCGCGGACCCAGGCGAACCCGAGCAGCACCGCCGCGAACACCATCATCCCGCCCCAGAAGCGCCAGCCCCAGATGATGATCTTGTAAAGGCCGTCGATATAGCAGGCCGCGTTCGTCGGTCCGCCGACGCAGTCAGCAACACCGCGGGCCAACAGCCGCTGCGGACCGATCTCGAGTTCGGGAATGTATTGTAGAAGCACGAGCAGCGCGTTGTAGTACGTCAGCGCGAACACCGCGAGCGACGTCACCACCAGCCAGAACACGGTGTCGTACCAGGAGTAATCCTGCTGCCGGCTGATCCGGTAGAAAACATAGAGCGACGCAATAAAAATTGCGCCCGTCATGACGAGCACCTGCGAGCGGACGTCCATCATTTCGGTCGTCACCGACACGGGCTCGAACAGGAACAGCGCACAGATCGCCGAGGTCACGATCGTGAGTGCCGCGCTCGGCCCGCGGATCAGCCAGCCCGCGATCCAGAGCAGCTTGCGCAGGATCCACGACGTGACATCCCGCGTCCGGTCGAGCATGGCATCGACGAGGTGATGGGATTCGAAGATGACGCGAAAGAGTTGCAGCAGCGTATTCACGCGCCCGGGCTGGCCTTCGGTCAGGTCCGCCCAGTGCAGCTCGACGGCTTCGATCTCGATGCCGCTGTTATGCGCGGCGCCGCGGCGGATCACCGGAAACACGGGCGGCGGATTGCCGACCTCGGGCTCGGTCATGCGATTGTATTCGTTGGCAGGCGAAACGCTGTATCCGGGCCGCGTCGTGGCCAGGGTATCGAGAACGGCATTGACGCAATAGCCGGGCTCGGTCTCGCCCACACCGTGGACAACGACCAGTCCGACACGAACCCGGCTTCTGCCCCCCGATGGTCCGCCCGCCGCCATGCCTACTCCCGTACACCGTGTACGCCCTAATCATAGTGCGTTTTGACAACAAAGCACGCTTCCCCGGCTTTGCTGCCGCACCAAACTCGTAAGAACGCAAGATTTCGACTTTAGTGTTGCGGAATGAATAAATAACTTGGCGGTCCGCCGCCACCATAGAGGTTCAGGACGTAATGAACGTCACCTTCGCTCATCCGCTCTGGATTGTGGCAGGTCTGTTGCTGATCCTTGGCGGATTCTGGCTATTTCGCTGGGCCAAACGGAATGATACGCGCGCCGCGATCGCCGCCGCCACGACAGAAGCCGCAATTAACAAACTTCGCAAAAAGCCGGGTGCTCCCGGTCCAGGCCAGCCGAAAGCCTCGGCTGGAGGTAGCGCCCGCACCCGCTTCCGCAACTCGATGGCTCAGTTTTTCGGGATCGTCGGCATCCTGATGGTCATCGCCGGACTGGTCGCGATGACATTTGGCGTGTTCTATACTGCCGGATAGCTCTCAGTTCTCGAAGCGCCTCGGCCGAGGCGCTCGGGCCTATAGCCTCAGGCCGCCGTCAGCTTCTTCAACACTTCGTCGGAGATTTCGAAATTGGCGTAGACGTTCTGTACGTCGTCGTCGTCTTCGAGCGCGCCAAGCATCTTCATGATGGTCTGCGCATTGTCTTCATCGACCGACGTTGACAGGTTCGGCTTCCACACAGCTTTGACGCTCTGGGCTTCGCCGAGCTTTTTCTCAAGCTCGCCCGCGACCGTCCCGAGGGATTCGAACGCCGTCGTGATCAGATGGCCATTCTCGTCCGACTGCACATCGTCGGCGCCCGCCTCGATCGCAGCTTCCAGCACAGCGTCCGCAGATCCGGCACCCGGCTTGTAGGTGATCTCGCCGATATGATTGAACATATGGCTGACTGCACCCGTCGCGCCGAGATTGCCGTTGTATTTCGTGAACACGCTGCGGACGACGCCGCCCGTGCGATTGCGGTTGTCGGTCAAAGCTTCGACGATCACCGCCACGCCGCCCGGCGCGTAACCTTCGTAGCGAACTGCTTCGTAGTTCGCGAGGTCGCCGCCTGCCGCCTTCTTGATGGCGCGCTCGATGTTGTCCTTCGGCATGTTTTCGGCGCGGGCTTCCTGGATCGCCAGCCGCAGCCTGGGGTTCATGTCCGGATCGGGTGTGCCCGACTTCGCGGCCACCGTGATCTCGCGTGCGAGCTTCGCGAAGAGCTTCGAACGCATCGCGTCCTGCTTGCCCTTGCGGTGCATGATGTTCTTGAATTGCGAATGGCCGGCCATGCTCGTGCTCGTTGCGTTTTTGGAGTTGTGCAGAAGCCCCGTCTTTTGCGCAACGGCCGCGCGCGGGTCAAGGGCGACCCTTCAAAGCCTCGTTCAGGCGACCGTTTCCGTCCAGAAAGCAGGCGTTGACGGCTCGAGATGCGGACCAAGCCGCAGCGGGGCGGCATGAACGGCCAAGCCGGTGGTGTCGTCCGTATCGACCGCGAACCCTGAAATCGAGCCCGGCCCGACGGCCGGCTCGTAACGCCCCCGCGGGATCCGCGTCAGAAAGCGATTGATCGGCTCCTCGGGATCCATGCCGAGCACTGAGTTGTAGTCGCCACACATTCCTGCATCTGAAAGATACGCCGTTCCGCTCGGCAGAATGCGGCCGTCCGCGGTGGGCGTATGAGTATGTGTTCCGACCACGAGACTGACGCGCCCATCGAGGAAATAGCCCATCGCCTGCTTCTCGCTCGTCGCCTCGGCGTGGAAGTCGATGATAACGGCGTCGGCTTCGCGCTTTAGTGCACAAGCCGCCAATTCATTATCGACGGCGCGAAAGGGGCAGTCGTTTTCAGGCATGAACACGCGCCCCATAGCGTTGACGACGAGCACATCTGCACCCCCCTTTGACTGCAGCAGGGTGGCGCCCCTTCCCGGCGTACCTTTGGGATAGTTGATTGGCCGGATCAGCCGGTCATGTCGCTCGATGAAGACGAGCGTATCCTTCTGATCGAACGCATGGTTGCCGAGCGTCACGCAATCGGCGCCGGCGTCGATCAGATCGTTGAAAATCGCTTCCGTAATACCGAAACCGCCGGCCGAATTCTCACCGTTGATGACGACAAAATCCAGGCCGAACCGCCGGATGAGCCCGGGTAATGCATCGCATACGACCGTGCGGCCCGCACGGCCGACGATATCTCCAAGAAACAGAAGACGCATGAAAGGGTCCGACCAGAATTTATTGGCATTTTTGGGGACCCGAAGGCGTCAGGACCCAGTCGAGTTTTTCGTCATAGCTTTCGGCAGGCACCGCGTCGACCTTTTGTTCGTCATAGGCGATCCCAACGGCGATGATCGGCTTTATTTTTCGCAACCGGTTGAGCGTACGGTCGTAAAAACCGCCACCATAACCCAGGCGGTACCCTCGCGCATCGAACGCCAGCAGCGGCACCAGCACGACGTCCGGATCGACCTCCGGCTTATCGTCGGTCGGCTCGGCGATCCCCCAGGCTGCAGGGGCCATCACGTCTCCAGGCGACCACAACCGCATAATAAGCGGCTTGCCCCGCCCCTGCATCACCGGCAGCGCCAGCTTGCAGCCTTCGGCCTGAAGCCACGTCATCAGCGGCGCCGGGTTGATTTCATCGCGGATTGCCGCGAACCCCGACACCGTCGCTTCGGGCTTTATGCCAAGGAAATCCAGACCTTGGGCGGCAACCAGCCGGCTCGCCTCCGGTCCGTGGCGCTCGAAGGCTTCCTTGCGACGCAGAAGCGCTTCGGCGCGCAGCTCTTTCTTTGCGTCCGCCATCATTTCGCTGTCTAACGCAAGTTGGTCCTGAAAGAAATAATGCCGCGAAGGCCGTTGAGACGATGATCCCGCGTGGTCCCTACGAGCGTAGGTGGGCACCATGTATCCGGAGCCACGGCTCCGGTCAGGGACAGCGCCCGTGCGGATCTTATAGGCCCCCGGGTCATATTGTCCCTGACGAGCCCCGCAGCATCTGCTGATGTATGTGAACGGCTAAGAAAAATCCAGTGGTCGCGTCGGCATATGCACGAGCCCGATGGGCTTTCGCCGCCTTAGCCCTTGGCGCGCCGCTTCTCGGGCTCGGCGTCTTCGTCCGCCTCAAGGCTGCGGATCGCGGCCGAGCGCAGGTCAGCTGAGTTGCCCCCCAGCAGATCGTCGACATCGGCCCGAGTGTCGAACAGCTCGTCCGTAATCATCAGCGCCGCCATGAGGATCAGACGCTCGTCGCCGACCGCCCCATGCTCACGGACCAGTTCGTCCAGTTTTGAGTTGAAGTACGAGACGATGTCCCTCAGGCGCCGCTCGTCGTGTTCCTCGCAGTGGAACCGATAGGTGCGTTGATTGAAGGTGAACGGGACTTCGGCCATCCTGCCCGGCAACGCAGCCGGTCTCCCCCTTGAACGACGCTCACGATGACTCGCTTTCGCGCAGACTATGAAGCGAATCGAGAACCCAATCAATGCGATTGAGGGCGTCGGCGGTCCGCTGCTCAAGCTCCGCGATCCGCTGCTGGGCGGTCGCCAGCTCGGCTCGCAGGCGCGCATTCTCGGACCGCAAATTGAGGTCGCCCGACGGCTTGCGGGCAGACTTCAGGTCTTCCGCGCGCTTGATCTTAACGGTGTTGCGTTCAGTCATGGCCTCTCATCGCCCTCGCGGGCGACACGATTGACGCATCGATCACCTTAGCTTGGGCGTTAGGTTACGTGGCTAAGGTAAATGTCGTCAATAAACGAGACCGTGTTTGCCCCCTTATGACTGAAAAGAATCCTAGGAGCGTAACCCAAAGCACCGGGCTTGCCTGATTGACAGGCGGCCACCAAGTGACGTTAAAGACCCGCAAAACCTTGAGACTGATCGCGACGAGCCCGCAATTCGTCCGTATCCGTTACAATTTCTCACACCCGGAGGATCTCCAAGAATGGCTGTGAAGGTCGCGATCAACGGTTTCGGCCGCATTGGTCGCAACGTGCTGCGCGCAATCATCGAGAGCGGTCGGACGGACATTGAAGTCGTCGCCATCAACGATCTCGGCCCTGTCGAAACCAACGCCCATCTGCTGCGCTATGACAGCGTGCATGGCCGCTTCCCCAAGGAAGTGAAGGTCGATGGCGATACGATCGACGCCGGTACCGGTCCGATCAAGGTGACGGCCATCAAGAACCCCGCCGAGCTACCGCATAAGGCCATGGGCGTCGATGTCGCGCTCGAATGTACCGGCATCTTCACCTCGAAGGACAAGGCCAAGGCGCATCTCGAAGCCGGCGCCAAGCGCGTGCTCGTCTCGGCCCCCGCCGATAACGCCGATCTGACTGTCGTCTACGGCGTCAACGACGACAAGCTCACGAAGGAGCACGTCGTCGTCTCGAACGCCTCGTGCACCACCAACTGCCTCGCGCCGGTCGTCCACGTGCTCAACGATGCCGTCGGTATCGCACACGGCTTCATGACGACGATCCACTCCTACACGGGCGACCAGCCGACGCTCGACACCCTGCACAAGGATCTCTACCGCGCCCGTGCAGCAGCGCTGAACATCATCCCGACGACGACCGGCGCCGCGAAGGCCGTCGGCCTCGTGATCCCGGAACTCGCCGGCAAGCTCGACGGCGCGTCGATGCGCGTGCCGACGCCCAACGTCTCGCTGATCGACTTCAAGTTTGTCGCCAAGCGGAACACGACGGCAGAAGAAGTGAACAACGCCATCGTTGAAGCCACAAAATCGAACCGCCTCGGTGGCATTCTGACGGTGACGAAGGACAAGCTCGTATCGATGGACCTGAACCACGATCCGTCGTCTTCGACCGTCGCCCTCGATCAAACCAAGGTGATTGACGGCAACTTCGTTCGCGTCGTTTCCTGGTATGACAACGAATGGGGCTTCTCGAACCGCATGGCCGATACCGCAGTCGCAATGGCCAAGCTGATTTGAACGGGATTTTAGGACGGGCGCCAGTGAACGGCGCCCGTTATTGTGCGTTTCACTGTTTAAACGGCCTACGGAGGCAAGTATGAGCGAAAAACTTGAAGACATCGCCCGCGCTCTCGTTGCGCCCGGCAAAGGCATTCTGGCCGCTGACGAAAGCACGAGCACGATCAAGAAGCGGTTCGACTCGATCAAGCTGACATCGACCGAAGACAGCCGCCGCGACTACCGCGAGATGCTGTTCCGCGCCACCGAAGGCATGAAGAATTACGTCTCCGGCGTCATCCTTTACGATGAGACCATCCGTCAGAAGGCCAAGGACGGTACGCCGCTCGTCGACATCATGAAGGCCGCAGGCTCGCTTCCCGGCATCAAAGTCGACATGGGTGCAAAACCGCTCGCAGGTCCGACGTCGAAGGTCGAAACCATCACCGAAGGCCTCGACGGCCTGCGCGAACGCTTCGCCGAATATTACAAGCTCGGCGCCCGGTTTGCGAAGTGGCGCGCGGTCATCACCATCGCCGACGGCATGCCGACCTGGAACTGCATCAAGGCAAATTCGCACGCGCTGGCCCGCTACGCGGCCCTTGCCCAGGAAGCCAACATCGTCCCGATCGTCGAACCCGAAGTCCTGATGGACGGCGAGCATGCCGGCCACGACATTGATGAATGCTATCGCGTCACGGAGTGGACGCTGCGCACCGTCTTCCGCGAACTCTATGATGCCCGCGTCAATCTCGAAGGCATCGTGCTCAAGCCGAACATGATCATTTCCGGCCAGAAGTGCTCAAAGCAGGCGAGCGCCGCCGAAGTCGCCGAAAAGACGGTCAAGTGTTTGAAGGCGACGGTTCCCGCCGCTGTCCCTGGCATTGCCTTCCTCTCGGGTGGTCAGTCGGACGAAGCCGCAACCGAGCATCTCTCGCTGATGAACGCGTCCGGTCCGCTGCCCTGGCCGCTGACCTTCTCTTATGGCCGCGCGTTGCAGGCCGCTGCGATCCAGGCCTGGGGCGGCAAGCCCGAGAACGTCGCTGCCGGCCAGCGCGCCTTCACGCACCGCGCCAAGATGAACAGCCTAGCTGCTCTCGGCAAATGGGACCAGAAGCTCGAAAAAGCGGCCTGATAAAAGCCGTATCGAAATCCCGGGCACGGCCTGAAAACAGAAAGGGCGGATCGAAAGATCCGCCCTTTTTTGATGTCTATACCGGCTGCGCTCAGTTCAAGAAGATGTTGGAAAGCGCATCCTGGATGGGATTGCTGTTCTTCTTGCTCCGGCGGTTCGGCCGCTGATCGTCTCCCGGATCGTACGCGCTGGCGCCCGGCTCCGAAGCTTCCGTCGGATCGATCGCTTCCTGCGCAACGAAGCGGACGGGACGTCCCCGGATTGCAGACATCACCCGGCTGTCGATGCCGTAGACGTCGGGGAAGTTTTCCATCTGACCATCGTCGCCCACACGAGCGGTGAAATAGACGAGGTAAACGGGCACCTCTTTCGACAGCGTGATGCTGGCACCGCTATTCCAAAGCTCTCCGACCTTCTCAGGCGAATAACCTTTGTCTTCGCCCAGAATGACCTCCGCAGTTTTACGAGGATCCTGAACACGCATGCAGCCGTGGCTCAACGCCCGGGCATTCGCGCTGAAGAGGCTCTTCTCCGGCGTATCGTGCATGTAGACGTCATGCTTGTTCGGGAAACGGAACTTCACCATGCCGAGCGGATTGTCCGGACCCGGCGGCTGGATAAAGCTGTATTGCCGAACGTCCGCCGTTTTCCAATTCACCGAATTGGGATCGACCCTCTGGCCGTTGTAATAGACCTGCAGCTTGTAGGCTTCGATCACATCTGCGCCGCTGTAACCGCCGCCGCCACCGAACAACTGATCGAAGAATCCGAAGCCCGAATTGCCGGACGCCTGCCGGAGGCGCGGCATAAGCTCCTTGGCTTTGATGCCGTCCGGCATGCCCCAGCTCGGGCGGAAGATCACATACTGCATTTTAGAAGACAGCAGCGGCGTCGGCCACGACGGCTGTCCGACAACGATCCTCTGCTTCAGCTCGATGCGATCGTCTTTCCAGATCTCGCTGGTAAACTCGGGAATGTTGTTCATGACGTAGAACTTCCCGAGATTGGCCGGCAGCCACCGCCAACGCTCCATGTTGACGACGATGCGATCGACGTTCTCCGACGGGCTGGCGCGACGCTTGGGCTGCCCCTCGCTGTTGAGCGCGGTGCGCACGCGATTGGTCACCACGCCATTGGCCTTGAGACCGTTCGCCTGCTGGAAGGCGCGAACCGCATCGGCAAGCTGATCGTCGTACACGCGATCATTTGAGGGATTGTCGGCAGGAACTTTCAAGCGCTGCCGCAGCAGCGAAACCTGATCGTCCTTGACGCCCCGCTTCAGCGTTTTGCCCTTCGTCGGTAGTTTGATGAGTAGCGCCGGGTCGACAGGCTCATCCGCGACATCAGTCGCCCCGCCACGTGCCTTCAACAGCGCTTGACGTAGACGTTCGAAACCGATGTGTTTCGGATTGAGGCCGCGCAGATAAGCGCCGGGATCTGACGCACTCGCCAGCTCTCGCATGACGGCCTTCGGCTCTTTGACCGGCGGCTTCATATCGAGAATGTTGCTGAGCGACACTGGATCGAGACGGCCGCCGCGCGCATACCGCGCATATTTCAGCGCCGATAGCGTCAACTGAGCCTCCGCCGCTCCTTCCGAAGCGGACCCACTCCCGAGCGCCGGAATAGCGAAGGCCGATGAATCGAGACCCCAATCATCAGCGCCTTTCAACGTCGAGATGATCTCTTTCGCTTTGCGCGTGAACTCACCGCCATGAACCCACAGCGGCTCGGTATGGCCACTATAGTAATCGCGCGCGGCGGTCACATCGTCATTGGCGCTGTTGCTGGCGAACGACTTATCCGAAAGCTTCCCGCGTGCCGCGAGAACGACCGGATTGACCGGCGGCGGTGCTGGCGGCGTGGCAACCGGCGTCGTCTCAGCGGGCTTGGGCTGCTGCGCTGTATCGCTCGCGGGAGAAGCCGCAGGAGGTGTCGCGGTAGCAGCGTCTGGCTTGCTGTCGGTTGATGGCGCAGGCGTTGCAGCCGGCGTGTCTGCAGCAGGTTTATCCGCGGCAGACTTGTCGTCCGCCGATGGCGTTACGATAGCCGTATCCGTCGTTGCAGGGGCCGGCGCAGCGTCGGGTTTGACGTCGGCCGGTTTTGCATCAGCCGGCTTGGCATCGCCTGTCGCGGGCGCCGGTTGCGACTGAGGCGTCTCACCGGCAGCCGGAGTCACCGTCGCCGTTACCGACGGATCGGCATCATGTACGCTGCTCTTCGGCGAAACCGCAGGCTCGGCCGGAAGATTGCTCTTGGGCGGGTCAGCCGATTTCGGAATGGCAGCCGTTGTCGTCGGCGCCGCCGGCGTGACAACCGGAGCATCCGCTGCCGACGTCGGTTTCGGCGGAAAATACGTCGTCGTGCCGCTTGAGGAATCCTGCGTGGTCGTCTCTGCCGCCATGACTGGCGCACATCCGATCCAGCAAACCCCCAATAAACTGACGCCGACTAGGCGAAGCGTGACTTGTTTGATCATTCCCCGTTTGGCTCCGATGGGCGAGAGACGCAGCATGCCGATCTTGCCGACACTACGTGAGCCCTCAAGTTGGCGGAAAAACGCCTAAACTCAGAGATGGGTGACCATGACCCGTTCCCGTAGACTGGTAAACTGCGTTAAGGCGGTAATCCGGCGAAAAAACCGCGCTGTGGCCCTTAAAACTCGATTCGTCTTGAGTATAGCCCTGTTTGCTGCAACCCAGTGGACGAAACCCGGTCAATCGACGGCCTTCTTGTTTCCGCCGCATTCAGCACGGAATTGAACGTTCAAAAACTGGAGTCTTTGGCGCGTGTCTACCCCAGCCAGCCTTTATCTGGATTTTCAGATCGACGACACGCCCGCCGCACAGGCGAAAAGCGTGCTTTCGGCGGCGATTGAGGCCGCGCCGATTGCAAGCGTGCTGCTGCGTCCCGGCCAAGGCGCGAAAATCGCTTCCGAAACGACGCGGCCGCTCATTGCCTTGGCGCAAGCACAAGGCATCGCCGTGCTGATCGCGTCGGAGACCGGCGAAACCAAGATGCTCGGCGCCGATGGCGTTCATCTGCTCTGGTCACAGGATATCATCCGTTCATTCAAAACAGCGCGCCAGTCCGCGCCTGATGCCATCGTCGGCGCCGACGCTGGGCGCAGCCGCCACGACGCGATGGAACTTGGCGAAAGCGGCGCCGATTACGTCGCCTTCGGCATTCCTCCTCATGTCGAAGACCGGGAAAAGGCAGCGCAACGCCAACGCGATCTCATCGCCTGGTGGAGTGAGCTGTTCGAAGTCCCCTGCGTTGCCTTCGATGTTCCCGATAGCGATGCCGCGCATGCATTGGCTATCTTGGGCGCCGACTTCGTCTCTGTCCGCGTGACAAGCAGCGAAACGGAAAAAGACGCTGCCGCCCGCGTTCGCGCGTTTTCGGAAGCCTTACGAATCCCCGAGACTGCAACATGAGATTATCCCGGTCTGGATCATTAATCGGAACGGCCCTCTGCTTGGCACTCACTCTCAGCGCCGCTCCCGCAGCGGCCGAAAGCAGCTCGTGGTTTTCGCGCGACGAGACGGTTGTCCCCAAGCTCACCCCGACGCCCAAGAAGTCGGAAGCCGAGCCGCCCCCCACGTCCGGACCGGCGAGCATGAAAACGCGCATTCCCTCGCTGGTTCCCCCGACCGGCGACGATGCCGCCTACACCGCCTTCGACCAAGGCCAGTACCTGACGGCGCTGAAGCTCGCGCAGGAAGCCGCAGCCAAGGGCGAACCACAAGCCAATACTCTCATCGGCCGCATCTACCAGGACGGCCTTGGCGTCGAAAAAGACCAGCGCAAAGCCAACGAATACTTCAAGCGAGCGTCCGACATGGGCGACATCCAGGGCACCTTCGCGCTCGGGATGGCCTACGCCCAGGGCAAGGGCGTCAAGAAAGACTACACACAGGCCGGCGAACTGTTCGAGAAGGCCGCCCTCTCCGGCAGCGCCGACGCCAACTACAATCTCGGCCTGCTGTTCCTCAACGGCACGGGCAAGCCGCAGAACCCGATCCGCGCCTACCAGCACATTCGCTACGCCGCCGAAAAAGGCGTTCCACAGGCCGAATACGACCTCGCAGAGCTTTATCAGACGGGCACCGGCGTCGATGCCAATGCGCTGGAAGCGGCACGCTGGCTCTCCCGCGCTTCCGAGCAAGGCCTCGCAGTCGCGCAATACGATTATGCTGTGCGGCTCCTCCAGGGCTTCGGCCTCACGAAGGACGAGGTGAAGATCCCCGCTCTGCTCAAGGCGGCCTCAGAAAAGGGCATCGTCGGCGCGCAGAACCGATTGGCCTACGTTTACCTTGACGGCATCAAGGTGAAGAAAGACCCGATCGAAGCCGCGAAATGGCGCCTGATCGCGCAGAAGAACGGCTTCGTCGACAAGGAATTCGACGCCATTCTGGCGAAAATGTCGAAGGCCGATCGCCTCAAAGCAGCGGTCGAGGCTTCCGCCTGGATGGACCGTATCGCGGTCGATCCGGAAATGTCGGCAGTGCCTTAAGGCTTTGCGCCGCCTTGCCATGACTGTGAAGAGCCGGTAGAGCGCGCGTCTTCGAAGTTTTTCTCGCGCCGATTCCGGATCTCACGACATGAGCAACGTATCACCGACCCTGAACGTCATGATTTCCGCGGCGCGCAAAGGCGGACGCAGCCTCATTCGCGACTTCGGCGAGGTCGAACACCTGCAGGTCTCGATCAAAGGCCCTGCCAATTTTGTCTCCGCCGCCGACCACAAAGCCGAAGACATCATCTTCAAGGAACTGTCGAAGGCCCGCGTCGGCTACGGCTTCCTGATGGAAGAGCGCGGCGAAATCATTGGCGCCGACAAGACCCACCGCTGGATCGTCGATCCGCTCGACGGCACCACCAATTTCCTGCATTCGAATCCGATGTTCGCCGTTTCCATCGGCCTTGAACGCGAAGGCCAGCTTGTCGCGGGCGTCATTTACAATCCGGCGAGCGACGAGCTTTTCACCGCCGAAAAGGGCAAAGGCGCGTACCTGAATGACCGCCGCCTCCGCGTCGCCGCCCGCAAATCGCCCGCGGATGCGCTCGTAACGACCGGCATTCCCCATCGCGGCCGCACCGGTCACCCGCGTTTCCTGAAAGAGATGGAAATGTTGATGGGCGAAGTCGCAGGCATCCGCCGCACCGGTTCCGCCGCCCTCGATCTCGCCTTCGTTGCTGCCGGCCGCTTCGACGCCTACTGGGAGCATAATCTGCAACCGTGGGATGTCGCGGCCGGTATCGTCATCGTCCGCGAGGCCGGTGGCTTCGTCAGCGACCTGAAGGGCGGCGACAAGATGCTGGACTCGGGCGACGTCCTGGCTGCCAACCTTCACCTTCACAAAGCTTTCGGCTCTGTGCTGTTTACAAAGGGATGACACACGCCGGACGCCCCGGGCTAGCCCGGACTCCGGCATGATGTTGCCGGTTTTCGATGACACAGCGTTGCGCTAAGGTCTCGCAATGGGACAGCGGGGACGTTCCGGAGACGACGAATGGCCAAGATCCGCCCGGGCGATGCCTCGGCACTCGCACCGGTATCGCGGCGTTTGACACCGCCCGGTGTCTTTTTGCTGCGCATGACGATTTTCCTGACTTTGGTCGGCTTTCTTGCCGCCATTCTCTTCGATCAGTTGCAGCATTCGTTTTTGAACAACCCAGGCCTGAACGGCCTGATCCTCGGTACGCTCTTTCTCGGCATCATCTACGCCTACCGCCAAGTCTTCCGGCTCTATCCGGAAATCCGCTGGGTGAACGCCTTCCGCATTTCCGATCCCGGCCTGTCGATCAGCGCGCGTCCTGTTTTGCTCGCCCCGATGGCGACGATGCTGCGCGACCGCACCGGCACCATCTCGCTGTCGACGGCCGCAATGCGGTCGTTCATGGATTCGATCGGCTCGCGCCTCGATGAAGCCCGCGACACCGGCCGCTATCTCGTCGGGCTGCTCGTGTTCCTCGGCCTGCTCGGCACCTTTTGGGGTCTGCTCGAAACCATTCAGTCGGTTGGCCACGCCATCGACACCCTCGACAGCAAGGCGACCGACAACGTCCAGCTCTTCAGCGACTTAAAGGCAAGCCTCGCCGCGCCGCTGAGGGGCATGGGAACGGCCTTCTCGTCATCGCTTCTGGGCCTGTCTGGATCTCTCATTCTCGGCTTTCTCGAATTGCAGGCAAACCACGCGCACAACCGCTTCTATAACGAGCTGGAAGAATGGCTCTCGGGCATCACCGAGCTGACGCCTGCCGGCGGCGTGTCGTCGAGCGACTACGTCAACCGCCAGCTTCTGTCCGCCGTCGTCGACATGCAGCGCTCGCTCGAAGACTTCACCAATCGCTTGACCGACCAGCCGGCCCCCACGACCGCCAAGGCGGCCGGTCAAGCTCAAGAGGACGTTCGCGACCTCGCGCGCGGCGTCAATCAGCTCGTGACGCAGATGCGCACCGAACAAAAGGTCGTCCGCGAATGGGTCGATGAGCAGGCGCAGCAGCAGCAAGAGGTCGCCAGCATGCTGCGCAGCCTCGCCGATGCGATGAAGCGCGGGGGCTAACCAATGGCGCGCGGACGCTCCCGCCGCGGTGGCGAATACGGCGAGTTCTGGCCCGCCTACGTCGACGTGCTCTCGACGCTGCTCCTCGTCGTGACGCTTCTGATGTCGATCTTCATGATCGCGCAGTATTTCTCCGCCCAGGAAGTCACCGGCAAAGATTCCGCCCTTCAGCGCCTCACCGCCCAGATCAGTGAATTGACGTCGATGCTGTCGCTGGAAAAAGGCAAATCGCAATCGGCGCAGGATGAACTCGCGGCTTTGCAAGCCACGCTCTCCACACTCAAAGCCGAGAACGAAAAACTGACGGGCGCTGGCCTTGGCGCCGACGAGCGCGCCAAATCGGCCGAAGGTCAGATTGCCGGATTAACGGCGGCGCTGGACAAGCAGAAGAACCTTTCGAACGAAGCGTTGTCGAAAGTCGATCTTCTCAATCAACAGCTCGTTGCGCTTCGCCGCCAGATCGCAGCCTTGAACGACGCACTCGAAGCCTCGGAGAAAAAAGGCGCCGAAAGCGACAAGACCATCAAGGATCTCGGAGCCCGTTTGAACACGGCCCTTGCCCAGCAGGTGCAGGAGTTGAAGCGTTATCGATCCGACTTTTTCGGCCGCTTACGCACGCTGCTGAAAGATCGCAAAGACATCCGCGTTGTCGGCGACCGCTTCGTCTTCGAATCTGAAGTGCTGTTCCCGTCGGGCTCCGCAACGCTGACGCCGGAAGGCATGGCGGCGATGGACCAGATCGCCGAAGCCATCGTCGAATTGCAGAAAGAAATTCCGCCCGACATTGATTGGGCTCTTCAGATCAACGGCCACACCGACGCGCGCCCGATTTCGAATTCGCAATTCGCTTCGAACTGGGAACTCTCAACGGCCCGCGCCGCATCGGTCGTGAAATACCTCGTCTCGCGCGGCGTCCCCGCCGACCGGCTCGTCGCAGCGGGCTATGCCGAATTCCAGCCGGTCGATCCCGGCCACACGGAAGAAGCCTACCAGAAGAACCGTCGCATCGAGCTGAAGCTGACGAACAGATAAAAGCCTAGCGGCCGCCGCGCCGAACGCTTATCGCTAAGCTCAATGGAAAACAGGAGCGGCCACGTCAATGCGCAGCCGCATGCGTCGGGGCAGTAGTCAGCTGTTATCGCCTAGGCAAGTCCGAGAAACGACCCGACCCAACGTACGATCTCGCCGTTGTTGAACGAGATGTCGTACGCAAAAACTCCGAACCCGATAACGATGGCCGTAAGCGTCTTCATGACACTAATTATCAGCAGGCGGACAGATTGTTGATAATCAGTTCACAGACATTAACAGCCAGTTAACTCGCAGATCCGCCGTTCGGCCTACTCCGCCGCCTCGCGTCCGAACTGAAGCTCGGCAAGATGCGCATAGATTCCGCCGCGCCGTACCAGTTCGCTATGCGTACCGGCTTCCGCGATACGGCCGTTCTCCATGACGAGAATCCGGTCCGCCTTCTGCACCGTCGCCAGGCGATGCGCGATGACGATCGTCGTCCGGTCCTTCATCAGGTCTTCAAGCGCTCGCTGCACAGCGCCCTCGCTTTCCGCATCGAGCGCGCTCGTCGCCTCGTCGAGCAGCAGGATCGGCGCATCTTTCAGAATGGCGCGTGCAATGGCGATGCGTTGACGCTGACCGCCCGAAAGCGATGTGCCGCGTTCGCCAAGACGCGTGTTGTATCCATCCGGAAGACGGCGAATGAATTCGTCGGCCTGGGCTGCAGCCGCCGCACGCCGCACTTCCGACAGCGTCGCGCCTGGCGTGCCATAGCGAATGTTTTCGGCAACCGTATCGGCGAACAGCGCAACGTCCTGCGGTACGAGCGCCATGCGATTGCGCAGCGCCGAGAGGTCGGCATCCTTGACGTTGACGCCATCAACGCGAACCATGCCCGTATCAGGATCATAGAAGCGCAGAAGCAGATTGAAGATCGTGGTCTTGCCCGCCCCCGAGGCGCCGACGAGCGCCAGCGTCTCGCCCGGCTCGGCTCGGAACGAAACACCATCGAGCGCTTTATCGCCCTTGCGCGCCGCATAGCCGAACGACACGTTTTCGAACGCTACGCTGCCGATTGCGGGCTCCGGCAGCGGCGTCGGCTTCTCTGGCGAACGGATTTCCGGCACCGTCGCCATCATTTCAGAAAGCCGCTCCGCAGCACCTGCCGCCTGGCTGATCTCACCCCAGACTTCCGAGACTTCTGCGAGAGATGCCGCAGCGAACAGCGCATAAAGCACAAACTGCCCAAGCCGGCCGCCGGTCATGTCACCGGAGATCACCGCCGACGCGCCGTACCAGAGCACGGCCGTGATGCTTGCTACCGTCAGGAAGATAGCGATGCCCGTCAGCGCCGCACGCGCCCGCATCCGCCGACGTGCCGCAGCGAACGTCCGCTCCACCGAACGGTCGTACCGATCCGTCACGGCCTTCTCGTTGACGTAGGCCTGCATCGTCCGATAGGCGGCAAGGTTCTCGGCCGCGTAGGCCGATGAATCGCCGAGCGTATCCTGCGCCTCCCGTGACAGGCGGCGCACAAGCCGCCCGAAGCCGACGAGCGGCAGAACGATGACCGGGATCGCCAGAAACACCAGCAGCGAAAGCTTGGTGCTGGTGATGAACATCATGATCAGCGCGCCGACCAGCATGATCGAGTTGCGCGCCGCTTGGCTCAGCGACGAGCCGGCGACAGCTTTGATCTGCGTGGTGTCCGCCGTCAGGCGGCTCATGATCTCGCCGGAATGATTGACGTCGAAATAGGCCGGTCCGAGCTTGGCGAGTTGCGCGAAAACCTTCGAGCGCAAATCGGCAACCACGCGCTCGCCGATCCAGTTGACGAAATAATAGCGGGCCGGGCTCGCGATCGCGATGATGAGGCCGATGCCGATGAGCGTGAGGAAGTAGCTGTTAATGAGCGCGGAATCGTTGCCGGCAAAACCCTTGTCGATCATACGCCTGACGGCGAGCGGAACCGACAGCATGGCAAGCGCCGAGACGACCAGGGCGATAACGGCGCCCCAGAGCGCACCCTTATGCGCGGTGATCAAGGGCATCAGCGTCTTCAAAGGCTTAAGCGACATGCGCCGGCGTTCCCGGGAAGGTTCATCCGTAGGTTGAGCCTGCTCAGGGCTCCGGTCTGCAACGTCGCTGCTCATGGGGTTTTCTGATCCAAGTCGTGGGGAAACATGATGTTTCGACCCTTAAGCCGCGGGGACCATGCCCCACCGGAGCCGATGGCTCAAGTGGCAATGGGCCGCTGATCGGCCTCAAGAAAATTACGATTTGCTTAGGTTTGCGACGCACTGCGGCTTGTGCAGGGTGGCTATCTCGGCTAAACAACGCGCCAATTCAGTCCCCTCTTTGCCAAGACCGGGGCCGGAGCTCTTCAGGGCTTCGCCGTGATAAACGTATTACCAGACGGACCAAAGGCTATGAAGAAAGACGCCGATCTCCACCCCGACTACCACCAGATCAAGGTGGTCATGACGGATGGCACTCAGTTCATGACGTACTCGACGTACGGCAAGGAGGGCGACACGCTCACCCTCGACATCGACCCGAACACGCACCCGGCTTGGACTGGCGGCGATGCGAAGTTGATGGACCGTGGCGGCCGCCTGTCGCGCTTCAAGAAGAAGTTCGAAGGCATGTTCTGATCGCTTTTCGCGATGGAACGTATCGTCAGAAATCAAAAGGCCCGCTCTCGTGGAGCGGGCCTTTTTGATTTTCGAACTGTCGTTGCGCTCAGCTGACTTTCGCAGCGAACGCCCGCTCCAGCAAACCGACCTGATGCGCAACCGGGTTCACAGCTGCTTCCGGCGCGTCTGCTGCCGACGGCGTCGTCAGAATGCGATCGAGCTGCGAGATGCGATCGTGCAGAGCGAAGCTTTCCTCGATCAGGCTCTGCAGGCCCATCGGAAGTTCCGAATAGCCCTTGACGTGCGCCGGGCGACCAAAGGCCTGCAGTTTGACGCGACGCCGCTTCTTGCGCGCTTCGTCCTCGGTGATCTCACCTTCTCGAAGCGCACGGCGAATGAGAAGCCACGAAGCCAGATCGAGCAGCCGCGTCGTCAGACGCATGCTTTCGGTTGCATAAAGGACGCCGACCCCGCCAGCGAGCGCCTTTGCTTCCTTGCGGCCCGGACCGTCAAGATAACTGGCCGTGCGCTCGACGAGCGCCATGCCTTCTTTGAAGATGTGGTCAAACTGTTCGGAGGACTGAAACCGCTCTCCGAACGAGACCGTTGTGGCGCCGCCAGACGGCGCGCCATCCACGCGATATACGTTACTCATGACCCTCAACGATACAAACGCTTACCCGTGTGCAACTGCTACCACGAACCGACACTAGAGCACCATAGTTAACAACCTCGCCCAAAACGGGGCGTTTCCAATCCTGTTGTGGACAGTGCAAAAAAAGAGCCGCTCCGTTAGGGCGGCTCGAAAGTCAACAGGGAGGCGTCAAATGAGGCGGCAGAGGGGCCGCCACGATCCAGATGGCCTGGATTAACATCGAAAGTGCAGCAATATGCTTAAGGTTCAGTTAAGTGGAAACGCGCGCGGAGTGATGCGCTGTTAGGATTCGAAACAGCCGCGCCAAATTCATCGAATCCCAAAATTGGACAGTATGCAGCGTAATTCAAATTGATCGTTAGAGCGCACTTTACGATTTAAAAAGCGCGCGCGCCGCCTCTTCGTGACGCTTCTTGCGATCGACTTCCGCACGCACCCGGACGATCTCCGCCTCAAGATCTGCGATCCGTTTTTCGAGCTCTGCGACCGACAGCGTTTCGAGGCTTTCGCCGATTGCTGTACCCTTTGGTTTTTTCGGCGGCAACAGATCGTCGAGGTCCATGACGCGTCCTCCGGTTCTTATGCGCCCACTCTATTGAAGATGCTCCAGCGGGTCGAGATCGGATGCAGCAGACAGGGCGCGTCTCCATCCCGCCTTGCCCCAGCGGCCCTTGCGGTGCATTCCTCTCGCCAGCCAAAATGCCAAGAGAGTAAACCTGATGAGCCTTCCCACGACGATGAAAGCGGTAGTGATCAACGGAGCCGGCGGACCCGAAGTCCTGACGATGACGGAACTGCCGCTACCCGAGGTGAAGGCAGGCGAAGTGTTGATCAAGGTTGCAGCAGCAGGCGTCAATCGGCCAGACGTGTTGCAGCGACAGGGCAATTATCCCGCACCGAAAGGCCATTCGGAACTTCCGGGCCTCGAAGTCTCCGGCACGATCGTGGCCTTGGGCGAGGGCGCGAAACGCTTCACTATTGGCGATGCCGTAATGGCCCTCGTGCCTGGCGGCGGCTATGCCGAATACGCTGCGGTATCGGAACTCGCCTGCATCGCAAAGCCGGATGCGATCTCGTTCATCGAAGCAGCCGCCATTCCCGAGACGTTCTTCACTGTCTGGCACAACGTCTTTCAGCGCGGACAATTGGAGGCGGGCGAGAAGTTTCTCGTTCACGGCGGCAGTGGCGGCATCGGCGTGACGGCCGTACAGCTTGCCAAGGCGTTCGGCGCAACGGTCTTCACGACCGTTGGCTCAGATGAAAAATGCGAAGAAGTCCGCAAGCTCGGCGCCGACGTCGCGATCAACTATCGCACGCAGGATTTCGCCCAAGTCATCAAGACCGAAACGGCAGGCAAAGGCGTCAATGTCATCCTCGACATGGTCGGCGGCGACTACATCGAGAAGAACATTCGCTCGCTTGCCGACGATGGTCGTCTCGTCAACATCGCGTTCCAGAGGGGCTCGACCGCAACAGTCGACTTCATGCGCGTGATGCTGAAGCGCCTGACGCTAACGGGCTCGACGCTGCGCATCCGTTCGAACGAAGTGAAAGGCGATATCGCGAGCGCGATTGCCGAAAAAGTCGTGCCGCTGATCGCCTCCGGAAAAATCAAAATTCCGCTCGACAGCACGTATCCGCTGGCCGATGCCGCCGAAGCCCACAAGCGCATCGACAGTGGCGCCCACATCGGCAAAATCGTTTTGACGATATAGAAACGTTGAGCGACTTCGCCGCTCTTACCGTGTCATCCTCGACATTATGCAGAGGATGACAATTCCAACTACCAAACAAAATCTTTCATCACCGCAACCGGCTTCGCGGCGCTGTCGTTTGCGAATAGGCGCCGCGCCGCGTGATCCATCGTTTCGTCTGCCCGTACGGAGATGCCGCTCGCAATAAACACGGAACGGATACCGAATGCGGCCGCTCCCGCAATGTCGGTCGCCACGCCGTCGCCAATCGCCAGCACCCGATCCTTACCGACCACCGCGCCACGCTTCTCGGCGCCGATCTTGAGCGCAAGGTCATAGATCGGCTGGTATGGCTTCCCTGCGTAGCTCACTGTACCACCCAGCGCCGTATAAGCCGCCGCAATCGCTCCGGCGCAATAGATGATGCGGCCACCACGTTCGACTTTCAAATCCGGATTGGCGCAGATCATCGGCACATCGCGCGCACGAAGCTTCTCCAAAATCGTGGCGTAACTATCCGGCGTTTCCGTCTCGTCGTCGTAAAGACCAGTGCAGATCGCAACTTCGGCATCCTCGAGGGTCGCGCCGGGCTGAGCCTTCAACCCCGCAAAGATCGGCAGATCACGCGATGGCCCGATGTGCAAAATAGGCCGCCCCGCCCACGCGTCGATGAGACTGCGCGACACGTCTCCCGAACTGACAATGCCGTCATAAGCATCGCGCGATACGCCGATGCTATCGAGCTGCTTGCCCACACTCTCCCGCGGCCGCGGAGAGTTCGTCACCAGCAGCGCTGTTCCACCCCGCTTGCGAAAAGCCTCGCACGCCGCCACCGACGACGCGAACGGCCGCACGCCGTTGTGCATCACGCCCCAGATATCGACGAACCAGAGCTCGGATGTTTCCGCGAATGGCGCAATGGACGAGAGAACGGGAATGTCGGTCATCGGCAGGCCTTTACATGGAGCGCGCGCTCTGCGGCCCCGATAAACGGCCCTATAAACGACGCGGCGCCGGACTGTCATCCGGCGCCGTCGTCACAGTCGTTAAACTTCGCCGAGCTATCTCAAGCCGCCGCCGATTGATCGGACGGCCCCGCGCCGCTGTCGACGTTGACCTGTCGCGGCGCTCCAAACAGCGGCCCTTGACCTAACAGCACACCGGCGTCCAGCAGCCGCTTTTGCGTTGTTGCGTCCTGAATGCCCGCCGCAATGATCGAAAGCCCTGCCAGCGTCGCCCGCTGCAGAATTTCCTCGGCCGGCACAAGCCGCTCTGGTGTTGCCAACCCATTGAGCAGTGTCTGAGCGTCAATGCGAACAAAGCGGAAGCCCGATCTCTGCAGCGCCGCGAAATCCGTCCCCACGTGACGAACCTTGTCGAGCGCAAAGCGGAACCCGAACGCGTGCATATCGCGCACGGCCTGCCAAGCCGCCGGTGAGAACGCGTCGACCGCACGCTGCGTAAACGTCAGTACGAGCTGTGCCGAAATTCGCTGCCGCGTTTCGTAGGCGTTCGCGAAGGTTTCAAGAAAAGCCCTGCTCGTCATCGAGGAGCCAAAAAATTCCGCGAGCAGCGAACCTTCGCGATCACGCGCATCCATTCGCGCCGCCAGTGCAGCGGCCCGAGTGAGACGCGCAATGTCGAATTTCGCATCGCGGTCACCTTCGATCAGCGCAAAATCGTCCTCGCTGAAGGTAAGTGTCTCGCCAGTCAGCGAAACGAGGTTCGCCGTCATTTCGTAGTGGCTGACCGAATGCTCCGACAGCGTCACGATCGGCCCAAGCAAGACGTCGATGGTTCCATCGTCAACAGCACGGCTGATCGCATCCGCACGCGGCGGCAGGGTCGGCCCCGACGGCAGCGAGAAATCGGGAAGCGGCAGCTCAAGGTTGGGAGGTGCCACATCGCGCTCAGCAGCATTTGATGGTGGAGCAGTAGAAGCCGACGCGGCGGTGTCCGAACCCGCGATTCTTTCTGCCGTCGCCGGAATGACGAGCTCGCCGAAACCCGTTGCGGGGCTCGCCGGAGCAGCAGCTGGCTGCGCAGGCATCGACTGTGGTTGGGAAGCGGGCTTCGGCTCGGCAGCCTGCGTTTCGAACTTCGGAATGAAATCGCCGAGAGACGGCCTGCCGCGCATGCTCTTTGCAGCAGCGCGCAGCGCGCCGATGGAGTCTTCCAGCGGGCTCGACGGTCCGCTCGGACGAGTCGCAACGAGCTGCGGCTTGGGACGCAATGCTTCCGCCGCGTTCACCTCGTCAGCGAGTTCCTTGATCTTACGCTGCACGAGTTCGAGATCGCCCTCGATGGTCGTCGCGACTGGCGCCTGTGCGTTGCCGTTCATAGCGTTGGTCGCAGCCGACGCGCCCTGCACGGACGCCTGGGCATCGGTCCGAGGCCGGAAAGACCACTGCTCGCGCGGCGCATCCTCTTGCGCCGGTTGCGGCCCCATGAACTGCGTGTCGGCAGGCGGCTCCGAAACCGGAGGCTTTACAGTCGGCCCCTGCAGAGACGGACCAGCGCCGGCTTCGCTTGCCGACTTCGCCGCTGCTTCACCGATAGGCGGTAACGGCGCGCGCTGCGCCTTTCGCGGCCCCTGCTCGGGCGCCAGCGGACCGACGAACGATTGCGTCGGACCTTGAGCGCCGGCTGGCGACGCATCCGAACGGGGAACAAGATTGCCGATGTCACGGCTCAATTCGCGAATCCGCGCCTCGGTTGCGCTTTGCGATGATTGAGGCTGGGCTTGGGCCTGCTGGGGAGCGGGACCCGGACGCATTCCGGCTTTGGGCCGTCCGGCAAGGCGGCTTTGGGCCAGTTCCGCTTTCAGCTGAGCGATCTGCGCCGACTTCTGCATCTGCTTGTGAATGAGCATCAGCAGCGCCAGCGTTACGACGCCCACGGCGCCGGCAACAGGTAGCGTCAGCCCGAGCTGGGTAAAGCACATCACCGCCACGGCAACAGAGGCAATGACGATGGACGCCACGATCAGCCCATCTCGCGATTTAACCTCGCGGGGCGAATCCTGGGATGGCGCAGCCGCGCTTGGAGCAGGCGGCCCGTTTGCCGGAGCAGGTCCTGGAGCCGGACCAGGCCCAAAAGCGGGACCAGGCACAAGAGCCGGCGATGGTGCAGCCGTGTCGGCAGGCGCGACACTGGCTTGCGGCTTCGAGTTGTCCTGTTTTGTCATCTTATCCAAGCAGCTAGTCGATTCGTCAGTCTCAACCTTCGCAGAGGCGTGAAACGCGGCGCAACGTGCGCGCCTCGAACTATCACCACCTTTTCCACCCTCTGCCCGCACTAAGGGCAGATCGATGCCTGTGCGGGGCGTCAGGGTCACAGACTTATAACGCGTGACGCGGTGCATAGTCTCAAAAGCGCCCTTGACCCGTCTCCCCCAAACCCGAATCGGCTGGCTGTTTAGGTCTCGTTAGGCGAATCGGCGTGCTATCATCCTGCCGACGGCGCCTCTCGCGTTCGCCGGTTCAGCGTGTTGTCAGGAGGGGAAGAGCGCCATGTACATGGATCGAGTAGGTACCAGCGTCGAAGAAGAAGTCTCGAGTGAGTTATCGCGGGCGCGCATCCTAATCACCGGTCTGACCGGAAACTCGGGCATCGACGTCGCCCGGACATTCGCCGATCTCAACGTCCGCCTTGTCGTCCATACCGCCGAGTTGTCGCCAGAACTCGTCGAGTTGTTCGCCTTCCTGTCCCAGAGCGCAAGCGAGATTCGCCTCCATACTCTCGATATTTCGACTGCAAATTCCGCGGCGCGCTTCGCCCAGACCTCGGCTCAGGCCTTTGGCGGGCTCGACGCCGCCATCAACATGACGTCGATTTCGGCCGACGAGATCAATGCCATCGCCGACGATGCCGATCTCGAAGCCCTTATAGAGTCAAAGCTCGCACCCCTCGCCCAGCTCACCCGGGTGATCGCCAATCGCATGTGCCTCGTCATGAGCGAAGGCCTCGTCCTCAACGTCGTCAACATGCCCGAACCCCGCGATGCCCGCTCGGCCGCGATCTGCGGCGTCATCCGGACGGCGCTCGCCGCGATGATCGCGCAGGAAGCCCGCGCCTGGGCTGATAAGGGCGTTCGCATTAACGGTGTCGGGCCCCGCGCCTTCTTCGACGGCCGCGCCGGAGCCTATCTCGCCAGCGAACCCGATGTCGCCTCTCTCGCGCTGCACCTGGCTTCCCGCCGCGGCCGCGCACTCTCGGGCCACGTCTTCGACGCCACCGGCATTGACGGCTGAAACACAGCCGTCAGCGCGCGATTTGCTTTTGCCCAGCGAAACCCCGATAACCGGCGCTCTCTCAAGCGAGAGCGTCGAAAATGGATATCCGCCAGCTCCAATATCTCGTTGCACTGGCGCGCGAAAAGCATTTCACGCGCGCTGCCCAGGCCTGCAACGTCACGCAGCCGACGCTCTCTGGCCGCATCCGCCAGCTTGAGCTTGAACTCGGCGTGCCCATCGTCGAACGCGGCCAACGCTATCAGGGTCTGACGCAAGAAGGTGAACGCGTCCTCAAATGGGCGCAGCTCATTCTCAACAATTGGGCCTCGATGCATCAGGAGCTGGCGCAGCTTGCGATCAGCGATTTCGGCCTGACTGGCCGCTTGGTCCTCGGCGCGATCCCGTCGGCGCTGCCGATTCTGCCCTATCTGACGCGCGACGTGCAGCGCCTACATCCGCAGATCAACTTCACGATCATGTCGATGAGTTCCGAGGAAATCCTGCGCGGGCTCAACGAGTATACGATCGATGCCGGGATCAGTTACCTCGACAACGAGCCGATCAATGGCCTCGTCGCCACCCCGCTCTACGTCGAGCGCTATTGCCTTTTCGTTCCAGAAGATCATCCGATGGCCGAGCGCGAGACGGTGAGCTGGCGCGACGCCGCCGAGTTGCCGCTGGGCCTGCTGACCCCAAACATGCAGAACCGGCGCATCATTGACCACGCGTTCGAGGCAGCCGGCCGCCACCCAGAACCGGCGCTCGAAACGAACTCCGTGATCAATCTCTATTCCAACGTCCGCCTCATGGGGCTGGCGAGCGTCATGCCCCACTATCTGTTGAATCTCTTGGGCGACGATCCCGGCATCCGAGCCATTCCTCTTGTAGATCCTGAGGTGGCGCACAGCGTCGGCATGATCACACAGGATCGTGATCCCGTTGCACCGCTCGTACGGGCCTTCAGAGAGGCCGCGACCGCTCTTTCTACAAAACGCATTTCCTGAAATTTTCCGGCTACTTAGCCCGAAAAAATGCTCAAAACTGTGCCATTCGGCCCAGTTTTTGCACCGCATCATTGACGGCGTCTATAGAGATATCGACTATATCGATTTGAACCGAGGTGCGGATTGAACCACTTAACCGTTTATGCGGCAAAGTGCGCACTGCGGCACGAAAGACCGCCAACAATACCGAGGAAACGCCACGCATGGCGAAGAAAGCCAGTCAAAACAACGGCACTTCGACGGCGCCAACGCCAGTCATGGACCCCGCTGAGGTCGCGGCCTTGGCGGTATGCGCCCGTCACGGCAACAAGCCCGACGAGCTCCTGGAGATTTTTCACGAGTTGCAGCATCAGCTTGGCTACGTGCCGGATGCGACGCTGCCGGTGATCGCCAAGGCACTGAACCGCTCCCGCGCCGAGGTCTACGGCGTGTTGACCTTCTATCACGAATTCAAACGCCATCCCGTCGGCCGCCACGTCGTCAAGATCTGCCGCGCCGAGGCCTGCCAATCGATGGGCACTGAGAAGCTCTGTCAGCACGCAGAGCAATCGCTTGGCACCAAACTCGGCGGCACCACCGCCGACGGTTCGGTCACCATCGAACAGGTCTTCTGCCTTGGGAATTGCGCGCTATCGCCGGCCATCATGGTCGGCGAAAAACTTTATGGCATGGTCGATTCCAAGCGTTTCGACGAAATCATCGGCGCTCTCGACAAGGAAGCTGCAGAATGATCAGGGTCTTCGTTCCAAGAGACGCTGCAGCGCTCTCCGTCGGCGCCGACGAAGTCGCAGCTGCGATCACCAAAGAGGCAAAATCTCGCAACCTCGATATTCAGGTCGTCCGCAACGGTTCGCGCGGCATGCTCTTTCTTGAGCCGCTCGTTGAGGTCGATATGCCGGGCGGCCGCGTCGCCTACGGTCCGGTGACGCCGGGCGATGTCGCGGGCCTTTTCGAAGCTGGCTTCCTCGAAGGCAAATCCCATCGTCTCGGCCACGGCCGGACTGAAGAGATTCCCTACTTCAAGAACCAGGAACGGCTGACGTTTGCGCGTTGCGGCATTACCGATCCGCTTTCCATCGAAGATTATCGTGCCCACGGCGGCTATGAGGGGCTTGCCAAAGCCTTGCAGATGAAGCCGCTGGATATCGTCACCGAAGTGACGACGTCGGGTCTTCGCGGCCGCGGCGGCGCAGGCTTCCCGACCGGCATCAAGTGGAAGACGGTTCACGACCTGCCGCCGGGCGAAAAGTACGTTGTCTGCAACGCCGACGAAGGCGACAGCGGCACCTTCGCCGACCGCATGCTGATGGAAGGCGATCCCTTCTGCCTGATCGAAGGCATGACTATCGCCGCTGTCGCGGGCGGTGCCCAGAAGGGCTACATCTACGTGCGTTCCGAATATCCCCATTCGGTGCACGTGCTGCGCGAAGCCATCGAAATCGCACGCCAAGCCAATTGGCTCGGCAATAACATCCAGGGCACGAACTATTCGTTCGATCTCTTCGTCCGGATGGGTGCCGGCGCTTACATCTGCGGCGAGGAAACGTCGATGCTCGAAAGCATCGAGGGCAAACGCGGCATCGTTCGCTACAAGCCGCCGATCCCCGCCATCGAAGGCCTGTTCGGCAAGCCGAGCATCATCAACAACGTGATGAGCTTCGCGGCCGTGCCAATCATCCTGTCCAAGGGCGGCGAGTTCTATAAGAACTACGGCGTCGGCCGCTCGCGCGGCACGCTCGCCTTCCAGCTCGGCGGCAACATCAAGCAGGGCGGCCTCGTCGAGAAGGCGTTCGGCGTCACCACGCGTCAGTTGATCGAAGACTGGGGCGGCGGCACCGCAACGGGACGTCCCGTCCGCGCTGTCCAGGTCGGTGGTCCGCTCGGTGCCTACATCCCGGCATCGAAGTTCGACGTGCCGATGGATTACGAGGAATTCGCCAAAGTCGACGCCATGGTCGGCCACGGCGGCCTTGTCGTTTTCGACGACACGGTCGACATGGCAAAGCAAGCACGTTTCGCGATGGAATTCTGCGCGATCGAAAGCTGCGGCAAGTGCACGCCGTGCCGGATCGGCTCGACGCGCGGCGTCGAGGTGATCGACCGCATCATCGACGACGTCGATCGCGACAAGAACTTGGCGCTGCTCGAAGACTTGTGCGTGACCATGACGGACGGCTCGCTCTGCGCGATGGGCGGCCTCACACCGTTCCCCGTCATGAGTGCGTTGCGGGGCTTTCCGGAAGACTTCCACAAGCCGTCGACGAATAAATTTCTCGCAGATGCCGCAGAGTAAATTTCCAGAATCAGCTGACCTCCAAGAGGACGCTCGATGAACCAACATATCAAGCCGATGACTCTCATCAAAGAGACCGACTTCGGCACGCCGACACCAGATGTCCACGAAGCCACCAAGATGGTGACGCTCGAAATCGATGGCAGCGAGATCACGGTGCCCGAAGGCACGTCGATCATGAACGCCGCAATGCAGCTCGGCATCCAGATCCCGAAGCTCTGCGCCACCGATAGCCTCGACCCCTGGGGTTCGTGCCGCCTCTGCTTGTGCGAGATCGAGGGCCGCAAAGGAACGCCAGCGTCCTGCACGACGCCCGTCGCGCCCGGCATCAAGGTCACGACGCAAAATGCTCGTCTCGCCAACCTCCGCCGTGGCGTGATGGAGCTTTACATCTCCGACCATCCGCTTGACTGCCTAACCTGCGGCGCCAACGGCGACTGCGAGTTGCAGGACATGGCGGGTGCAGTCGGCCTGCGCGAAGTCCGCTACGGCTACGACGGCGAGAACCACGTCTTCGCCAAAACGAAAGACGGCGAAGCCAACGACCGCTTCAAGGCGAAAGACAAGTCGAACCCCTACTTCCAGTTCGATCCGTCGAAGTGCATCGTCTGCTCGCGCTGCGTTCGCGCTTGCGAGGAAGTGCAGGGCACGTTCGCCTTGACGATCGACGGCCGCGGTTTCGCTTCTCACGTTTCTGCCGGCATGGACGAAGAATTCCTGTCGTCGGAATGCGTCTCCTGCGGCGCCTGCGTCCAGGCTTGCCCGACAGCAACGCTCATCGAGAAGTCCGTTCTTGATCACGGTCAGCCCGAGCATTCGCTCGTCACAACGTGCGCTTATTGCGGCGTCGGCTGCTCGTTCAAGGCTGAAATGCGCGGCGAGGAAGTCGTCCGCATGATGCCCTACAAGGACGGCGGCGCCAACGAAGGCCATTCCTGCGTCAAGGGCCGCTTCGCGTTCGGTTACGCGACGCACAAGGATCGCGTGTTGACGCCGATGATCCGCGAAAAGATCACCGATCCGTGGCAGGCTGTGTCGTGGGATGAAGCCATCAACTATGCCGCGAAGCGTCTCAAGGACACGCAAGAGAAATACGGCAAGGATTCCATCGGCGGCATCACTTCCTCGCGCACCACGAACGAGGAAGTCTACGCCGTGCAGCGTCTGGTTCGTGGTGCCTTCCGCACCAACAACATCGACACCTGCGCCCGGGTCTGCCACTCGCCGACGGGCTACGGCTTGAAGCAGACGTTCGGTGAATCCGCCGGAACGCAAGACTTCAAGAGCGTCGATAAGACCGACGTCATCATGGTCGTCGGCGCCAACCCGACCGACGGTCACCCCGTCTTTGGTTCGCGCATGAAGAAGCGCATCCGCGAAGGCGCCAAGCTGATTGTCGTCGATCCGCGTCGCACAGATATCGTGCGCTCGCCGCACGTTGAGGCGGCCTACCATCTTCAGCTTCAACCCTCGACCAACGTCGCGGTCATGAACGCGATGGGTCACGTCATCGCGACCGAAAACTTGATCGACACCAAGTTCGTCAAGCGCCGTTGCGAACCTGCTGATTTCTATCGCTGGGAAGAATTCATCAAGCGCCCTGAAAATTCCCCCGAAGCGACCGAGCACATTACCGGCGTTCCGGCGCAAATGGTTCGCGAAGCCGCGCGCCTTTTTGCGACCGGCGGCAACGCTGCGATTTACTACGGCCTCGGCGTCACCGAGCACAGCCAAGGCTCGACGATGGTTATGGCCATGGCCAACATCGCGATGGCAACCGGCAACATCGGCCGCGAAGGCGTCGGCGTGAACCCGTTGCGCGGTCAGAACAACGTGCAGGGCTCGTGCGATATGGGCTCGTTCCCGCACGAGTTCCCCGGTTACCGCCACGTCTCGAACGCCGAAGTACGTACGATCTTCGAGAAGGAATGGAACACCAAGCTCGATCCGGAACCGGGTCTGCGTCTTCCCAACATGTTCGACGCAGCCTCTGACGGCACGTTCATGGGCATGTTCATCCAGGGCGAAGACATCGCTCAGTCGGATCCGAACACGCATCACGTCGAGCACGCGCTGGAATCGATGGACATCGTCATCGTACAGGACTTGTTCCTGAACGAGACGGCCGCCTTCGCTCACGTCTTCCTGCCCGGCACGTCGTTCCTTGAAAAGGACGGCACGTTCACGAACGCCGAGCGGCGCATCAACCGCGTCCGTAAGGTCATGCGCGAAAAACAGGGCATGGCGGAATGGGAGGTCATCTCGCGCCTCTCAACGGCGATGGGCCATCCGATGCATTACAATTCGGCGTCGGAAATCATGGACGAGATCGCCCGCGTCACGCCGACCTTCGAAGGCGTCTCGTTCGACCGCATCGACGAACTGGGCTCCATCCAGTGGCCGTGCAACGAAGAACATCCGGTCGGCACGCCCGTCATGCACACGGACGAGTTCACGCGCGGCAAGGGCCGCTTCATGCTGACGGGCTTCGTCCCGACGGCCGAGCGCACCAACCGCAACTTCCCGCTGATCCTGACGACCGGACGTATCCTGTCGCAGTACAATGTCGGTGCTCAGACCCGGCGCACCGAGAACGTCGCGTGGCACCCGGAGGACATCCTCGAACTTCATCCGCACGACGCGGAAGTGCGTGGCATCAAGAGCGGCATGAAAGTGTCTCTTGCAAGCCGCGTCGGCGCCACCACGTTAACGGCAAAGGTCTCGGATCGCATGCCGCAAGGCGTCGTCTATACGACCTTCCACCACCCCGTGACCGGCGCCAACGTCATCACTACGGAAAACTCGGACTGGGCGACCAACTGCCCCGAGTATAAGGTGACGGCGGTCCAGGTCCACGTCTCCAACCACCCGTCAGAGTGGCAGGAGGAATGGCAGGAGCGCGAGTTCGAGAACAAGCGCATCGCCAAGGACAAGAAACTGGAGCCGGCGGAGTAACGTCCTCTTAGCCGGCCCTCCCGGAGTTTGACCGCAATGAACGTCGTGCCCAAAGCCGTATCTCAGCCAACGGGCGGCGCGGACCTGTGTTCGCGCCCTGCCTTCGGCGAGCAGACAACGGCGTCAGGCACGCAGGCGATCACGTGGCAACTGCCTGAGGAAACGCCGGTTGCGTTGCAGATCAACTCGGTGCCTTACACCGTGATGATGTCGACGCCGGCAAACCTGCGCGACTTCGCCATCGGCTTTCTCGTCGGCGAAGGCATCGTTCCCGATCCAAGCAAAATCCAGGGCGTCCTGGTAATGCCGGTCGACGGCGGCATGGCAGTTGACGTCGCCGTGCCGGAAGACGCAATCGACTCGACGCGCCTGTCGCGACGCACGATCGAAGCCCGCACCGGATGCGGCCTGTGCGGCGTCGAAGAAATCGAGTCCGCCGTTCGTCCGCTGAAACCGGTGCATCGTTCGTGGGCGCCTTCGCCGGATGCCATCCGCCGCGCCGCGCAGAACTTATCGGATCAGCAGCCGATGAACCGCTTCAACCGCTCCGTCCACGGCGCGGCTTGGGTGTCGAAGGACGGGGAAATCAAGCTCGTCCGCGAAGATGTCGGCCGCCACAACGCGCTCGATAAGCTCATCGGCGCGCTTTACACGCAGAACATCGACCGCAGCGAAGGCTTTGTGCTGATGACCAGCCGCTGCAGCTTCGAGCTTGTACAGAAAACCGTCACGGCAGGCATCGGTGCGCTCGTCACCGTCTCGGCGCCGACCGCACTCGCCCTTGAATTGGCGACGAACGCCAATCTCTTCCTCGCCGCGCTCGGCCCTGGCGGCCCTGTCATCTTTAATCGTTGAACGCTTTCCCATCCAACAACCAGAAAATCACCTGACGATGCAAAGCTCCGACATCATCCGCATGACCAATCAAATTGCCGCTTATTTCGAGTCGTATCCGAAGCAGGAAGCGATCGACGGCATCGCGATGCACATCCACAATTTCTGGGAACCGCGGATGCGCAACGAGTTGAAGGCCTACATCGACGCTGGCGGAAAAGATCTCTCGCCTCTCTTCCTCGAAGCCATGGCTGCTTATTACAAAGGCCCGAAATCGCCGGTGAAGCAGGCCGTCGTGCAGAACAAAGACAAAGTCGCGCCGAAAGGCGCTATGCCGAGCACCGCCAGCGGCGGCGGTGACGCGGGCTAAGACTTCAGACCTCCCCAAGACACAGCACTAAAAAAGGCAGCGTGTTGTTCCACGCCGCCTTTTAAGTTTCGAACGCGGCAAATTACTCTGCAGCGGCCCGGCTTGCAGCCAGCACCTGATCGCGCAGCCGCCCGGACACTTCCGCCAGGTGATCGAACCCGAATGTAAACGAGCCGACACCCGCGGTCGCTGATCTCAAATCAATGATCAGGTTGTCCATTTCCGCTTCCGGAATATGTGCCTCGATCACATCCCATCCCGGCCAGCCCGAACGCGCATCGAACCCCAGGATCTGCCCGCGCCGTTGCGAGATGATACCGTTGATCCGCGCGTTCGCCTCTGAGGGCACGGCAATCGACACGGCCATGATCGGTTCGAGCAGCACCGGATTGCACTTCGGCATGCCTTCCGTCATCGCCAATCGTCCGGCCTGACGAAACGCCATGTCGGAAGAATCGACCGAATGGAATGAGCCGTCCGTCAGCGTCACCGCGACATCGACCACCGGAAACCCGAGCGGCCCCTCAGTCAGATAATCGCGCACGCCGATCTCGACCGAAGGAATGAAATTCTTCGGAATGACGCCGCCCGTGATCTTGTCGTCGAACGCAACTCCACTTGATCGCGGCATCGGTCGGATGTCGAGTTTCACGTCGCCGAACTGCCCGTGACCGCCCGATTGCTTCTTGTGCCGCGCCCGCACCTCCGTCGCCGTGCGGATCGTCTCCTTGTAGCCGACGCGTCGCTTCTCGCGCGTAACGTCGATGCCGTACTTGCGCATCAAGCGTTCAAGCGCCACGCGCAAATGCATCTCGCCCTGCCCATGCAGCAGGATTTGATGCATGTCGGCATTGTGCTCAAGCGTCAGCGAGGGGTCTTCGTCCGTCAGCTTCGCAACGGCCGATGACAGCTTCACTTCGTCCTTTCGATCCTTGAGGCCGAGACCGATGGCAAGCGCCGCCTGTGGAGCTTTCGCCACGGCGACCTGCGCCGCCGCCGACTTTCCAACCGCAATCGTCTCGCCGGACCGGATGGAATCGAGCCGTCCCAGCGCCACCGTTTCTCCGGCTTTCGCCGTTCCACGCTTCGAAGTTTCTTCACCGCGAATGCTGAAGATGCCGGCGACACGCTCCTCCTGCCCATGCGCACCCGTCACGGTCGCTCCGTCGGCGATCTCACCGGCAAAAACGCGCGCAAACGACAGCTTACCACCCGCTTTCGTATGCACGCTCTTGAATACGTAGGCCGCAGATTTCGCACCATCGAGCTTTAGTCGCTTGGCGGTGTCTTCGACCGTCGGACATTCGTGCCGCAACACTTTCAATAGCCGGAGAATGCCGTGCCCATGCTCCGCAGAGCCGAGCAGCACCGGACATATCAATCCGTCACGCAATTCCTTCGTCAGATCCTCGAACACCCGATCATTGGGAGGCGGAATATCGACGAGCAACTGCTCCATCAGCTCGTCGTCGTAATCGGCGAGCTTTTCAAGCATCTGGAACCGCGCCTCCTTCTCGCGCGCGGCGACGGCGGAAGGCAGTTCGATAATTTTGCTTTCGGCATGCTCGCGATAGACGTAGGCGCGCTCGGACGCGAGGTCGACGAACCCCGTCGCGATGCCGTTCTCCCAGATCGGGATTTGGCGCAGAACCAACGGCTTCGCGCTCGCGGGCTGCAGGCTCGGGATGACGTCACGCACCGGCACGCTCGAGGCGTCGATCTTGTTCAGGAACAGGAGATGCGGCACCCCGGCGTCGTCGAGTTGCTTCAGGATCACCTGTAAGGCCGAGACGCGCTTGGGGTCCGGCTCGCACACCACGACGGCCATGTCGCAAGCCGGAAGCGCTAGCGCGCCCTCGTAGGCAAATTCGACCGAGCCTGGGCAATCGATGAAGGTGTATTGCTCTCCGAGGAACGAAGCCTCCGCAACGTTGAGCCCGACGCTCATTACGTGGTCGCGAGCCTCCGGCGTGCTGTCTCCCACCGTCGATTTTGCTGAGATCGATCCGGCCCGGGAAATCGTACCCGTTCGCGCCAGGATCGCTTCGAGAAGTGTCGTCTTACCGCTTGCAAAGGGTCCGATGAGCGCCACGCATCGCGCGCCCCGGACCCCGCCTCTGCCACTTTGAGTGCCGTTTCCGCCTTTTGGGCCATCTGAGCTTGTCATGATTGCCTCCGATTGCGAGGCGCGCGACCTTTACCGGCCGCACCCCGCACCTCGGAAGGGAGCGGCTCAGGAGATGCTCGCTCCAAAGATCGGACAGCACAACGATCTTCGCCGCACAGTTTTGTGAAGGCTTCTATTGCGATGCGATATGAAGACAATTCGAGGGAGATTTATTTTGCGCTGCCGAACCTACTTTGCGGCGCATGTTTGTCGAACGGAGTTCGAAAGCGAAAAATAACTTGAATAACTTTATATTCGTCGCATTGTGAACTCTTCCGGTGTTTCGCGCGTTCTAGGGGTACTGGCGAGAAATGCGGAATGGGCCAGAGGGAAATTGGCTCAGAAATGCGAGGCAAGGTTATGAGTATCGAAACACTGATGTCCGCGGCTAACGCCGCCGGATACGTCATGGCCGCCGAAGAACAACTCCCCGAGACCTTCGGCGCTGAGCCGACGGTTTTCGAATTCAAAGCGCAGCCAGCGACAGAAATCGCAATCTGGCGGCCGGTCGTCCCGGCAGTCGATGGCAAACCGATTACGAGCCAGCTCGCCCATGCTTGGGATTGGTTCGCCGAACGGTTCATGCCGCACGGCGCGACGCCAGCTTAAGGCTCTGACCCGGGGCTTCGGCACGCCACCAAGTTGCCGATCGAATTTTCGAGCGCGCGACCAAAATCGCGCGCTTTATGTTTTTCAGCTGAGATTTCCGCAGAACCGCTGGATGCGGGTACAGGCGTCCTTCAAGGACTCGGTCGAAGCCGCATAAGAAACGCGGAATGATGGCGAGCCTTCAAACGCCGCACCGTGAACCACGGCAACGCCCTCTTCTTCTAAAAGGGCCGTCACGAAAGCTTCATCGTCCTTGATGACCGTGCCGCCCTTGCTCGTCTTGCCGATCGTCGCCTTGATGCTCGGATAGACATAGAACGCGCCTTGCGGCTTCGGACACTGGATACCCTTCGCCTGGTTGAGCATGCTGACAACGAGATCGCGCCGCTCGACGAAGATCTTGTTGTTGGCAGCAATGAAGTCCTGCGGCCCGTTCAGGGCTTCGACACCCGCCCACTGCACGATCGACGAAGGGTTCGAGGTCGACTGCGACTGCAGTTTGCGCATGGCATTGATCAGGATTTCCGGCCCAGCGGCATAACCGAGGCGCCAGCCCGTCATGCAGTAAGCCTTTGACAGGCCGTTCATTGTCAGCGTCCGCTCATAGAGCTTCGGCTCGACCTGCGCCGGCGTTGCGAACTCCAGCCCATCATAAAGCAGGTGCTCGTACATATCGTCGGTCAGCACCCAGACGTGCGGGTGACGAAGAAGAACGTCCGTAATGATCTTCAGATCGGCAGCCGAATAAGCGGTGCCGGTCGGGTTCGACGGCGAGTTGAAGATGAACCACTTCGTCTTCGGCGTGATCGCCTTTTCGAGCGCATCCGCCGTCAGCTTGTAGCCGTTTTCGAGCGTCGTCTCGGCAAACACCGGCTTGCCTCCACCGAGCAGTACGATATCGGCGTAGGACACCCAGCACGGCGCCGGAATGACGACCTCATCGCCCGGATTGAGCGTCGCGAGCAGCGCATTATAGAGCACCTGCTTGCCGCCCGTGCCGACCGAAACCTGGCTCGGCTTGTAATCGAGGCCATTATCGCGCTTGAACTTCGCGACGATCGCCGCCTTGAGCTCGGGGATGCCGTCGACGTCGGTATACTTCGTTTTGCCCTCGTCGAGCGCCCGCTTGGCGGCATCCTTGATGTTCTGCGGCGTATCGAAATCCGGCTCGCCCGCGGACAGCGAGACAATGTCCCGGCCCTGCGCCTTGAGCTGGCGCGCTTTGGTCGAAACGGCGATGGTTGCGGACGGTTGGATGCGGTTCAGACTGTCGGCGATGAAGCCCATGATCAAAGCGACCTGTAAACGAGGTGGGGAAACGGACAAGACTTCCTATTTCGCAGCGGCGAGATAAGCGGCGCGGACCCTAATTGCAATGTATCCGCGCCGCAAGTCGCGCTTTTGCAGGGCTCTTATCGCCATCGTGAGGTCATGATGCAGGCGAGACACAAAGTGCGGGCGAATTCTCGCGAAACCGTATTTGATCCGCTCGCGCCACAATCCGAACCCACGTCCGCCCAGATGCAAAGGTCAACTTTGCTTTAATGGAATGTCATTACCAAGTTGATGCTGAGCGGGAGGTCTTGAGACAATGAGTGTGAGTACTGATCCGGAAACGCCTCCGCGCGCGAAAACTCGCGCTCATCCGAAATATCGCCGCCTCGTACGTCCCCTGGTGGACGCTGTCGCGGCAGGTCTCCTCTTCACGATCGTCAGTTCGACCCTGATCTGCAATCACGCCAAGGCCGGGATCGTGCCCGCAGCCTTCACCGGCGTCGCGCTGGCGGCTCAGAAATCTGCGGCTGAAAAGGCCGTCGCCCAGCCTGGTCCGCAGCCCATCGTTCAGATCGCGACCGCGACCTCCCCCGCTGACGCCGTTTACCGCCAAACGAGTGTGTCGGCCGCATGGGGCCTACTGGGAGTTGCGTTTTCGTTGATGACGGCGCTGAACTTGGCCATTCTGCGGCATCTGAAGCGCGCTTATGCGGTCCCTGCCCGGCGTTTCCCACTCACGAAATAGAGTTATTGGCCGATGTGGCGAGCAGCGCTATTGAATTGCCTTAATCTCGCCTGTACGTCTGAGGATAGCAACAAGGTTGCATTTGGACCGGTTGTTGCCCTGATAGGAATGCTGGAGACGGAAGCATGACGAAGCAGGAAGTGAGGCGCCCTCTTTGGCTGAGTTTGGCGGCCGGTTCCACGGTGGCCTTCGCCGGGTTGGCGTTATTTTTTGCTAGCAGCGAGTCGGTCCTCCGCTCGAGCTTTCAAACGGCTCTGAACGACCGCGCCGAAATTCACACCAAACAAGTCAGACAGGTCGCATCCATCGCGCCGGCGACGCCGGTTTCTGGCTCCGAAGACTTCTGGCTTTCGGCCATGCGCGACGGCACCACGCCCGTCACCAAGACGATCTCGGTCGGCGATCAGATTTCGCTGGATCTTGGCGGCGTCCATCGCACGCTTGAAGTTTCGACCGTCTCCGATTTCACGCCGCAGATCACCCAGATCGACACCTCGACGACTCCGACGCACCTCGTTCTCGTCACTGCCCGTGATCTGAACGATTCAGGAGCCCGGCCCGTCCGTTTCGTGATGGAAATTCAGCAGGGCGGATTGCCGGTCGTAGCTGGCGGACGCAGCGGCCGCACGCTCTGATTTTCGCGCTATAATTCTGATCGCACAGCTTGGTCGCCAGGCGGCGCTTACCATGCGAGCGCCTTCTTATCTTCGAAAAAGCCGCCGTTTGGGCCGTCGCTCGCAAGCGTCGCCAGCCAGATCGGCGTTTCCGCACCTTCAGCAGGCAAGCGCGGCGCTTCCGCTCCGCCCATGCCGGTCCGGACCCATCCCGGCGAGCACGCATTGATCTTCACGTCCGAGCCCGACGCAGCCGCTTCCGCCGCTGCAATGCGCGTCAGCGCATTGAGCGCCGCTTTCGAAACCCGATAAGCGGGAAATCCCGCGCCCATCCCGTTCAATTGCCCCGCCCTCGACGACATGTTGACGACCCGCCCGAACCCTCGCGCCATCATGCCCGGAACCAGCGCGCGAATGGTTGCTGAAGGCCCCAAGACATTCGTCTCCCACGTTCGCCGAAAGACATCGTCGGTCATGTCGAACAGGCTGGCAGCAAACCCGCCGGGGCCGTCGATGAGAACGGCGGCGTTATTGATGAGAATGTCGATCGGACCGTGATCGCGCGCGATGCCATCAAGCGCCTCTGGAATGCGCCGCACATCTGCCACGTCAAGCACGGCAGAAGTGACCGCCGCACCGGCCCTGCCGAACGCATCGGCTGCCTCGCGGGCTTTCTCAGTGGAACGCACACCCGCCAGCACACGCATCCCGCGCGCCGCAAGTCCGCACGCTATCGCAAAGCCGATGCCGCGATTTGCGCCCGTTACAAGCGCGAGCTTCGCGTCCTTGCCCATCGCCATGAGACCTCTCCCGGCGTTTTTTAAACTGAACATAGCGCCGGCCAAACGGCCAAACAAAAAACCCCGCCGCAAGCGACGGGGTCTCTCACCTAGACGTATCAGAAGAAAAAGCTTTTAGCTCTTCTTGGCCTTCTTCATCTCGGCCTTGCAGTGCGCGCGGAACGTCTTGCGCTCTTTGCCATGCAGACCTTTCGCGTCGGCCTGCTTCGAGCATTCGATCGATTCCGGCGTACGCGTCTTCTCGGCAGCAACCGCTGCGCCTGCGCCAATAACGAACGTGGCCGCAACGGCTGCAGCGATCAAACGGGTGGTGATCATTGTGGTCTCCATGTTTTTTTTAGGGTCGCCCCGATAAACCGACAAAGCCCAGCTTGGCAGGTTCATCGCCCCCCGCCGGACAGACGCGCATCTAACGCCCCTTCCCGGTTTCCGTTTCGCTATCACGCCACTTGGCGCGACCGAACATACTGTTCCGTAAGGAGAACATTTTCGCGGACCGAGAGGTTCGCCACTTCGTACTATAGCTTGACCGTGACACTGTGGCGTGAAAACAGCATTTATGGACAGCCGGGCATTTCCTATATCTAGGCGGTGTCGCCCCCATCGAAATCATCCGGCCGCAAGACCCCCCGCCCCTCCCGCGGCAAATCGGGAAAACCGGCTGCTCCGCCCATTGAGACGGAAGCAGGGACGCCGGGCTTTGCGGAATCGAGCGCCTATTTCGCGCCCGCCGACTTCTCGGGCCACAAATCGGCCAACGGCCTTCCAAGCCTGCCCGCCCTGCGCCAGTCCGGACCGCGCCCGCCCATGGGCAGCGAGAGCCTGACCGACAGCCTGACAGCCCTCCTCACCAAACCCGAGGAGCGAACCGATCGTGCCCGCGAAATCCTCGCCCGCCAGCCGCTCATGGCGACGCATCCGATCGTCTCCGGCGGCATGCCGACGTTCGTTCCGCACCGCCCCGACCGGCCGGAAAAGAGTGAAGGCGGTGTACGCTTCAAAATCGCGTCCGAGTTTCAGCCGCGAGGCGACCAGCCCCAAGCCATCGCCGAACTCGTTGAGGGCGTAAGCAAGCACGAGCACAATCAGGTGCTGCTCGGCGTGACGGGCTCCGGCAAGACATTCACAATGGCGCACGTCATCGAAGCAACGCAGCGCCCGGCGCTGATCCTCGCGCCGAACAAAACGCTCGCCGCCCAGCTCTACGGCGAGTTCAAAAGCTTCTTTCCTGACAACGCGGTCGAGTATTTCGTCTCATATTACGATTACTACCAGCCCGAAGCCTACGTCCCGCGCACCGACACCTACATCGAGAAGGAATCCTCGATCAACGAGCAGATCGACCGGATGCGCCACTCCGCGACCCGCGCGCTGCTCGAACGCGACGACGTCATCATCGTCGCGTCTGTCTCTTGCATCTACGGTATCGGTTCGGTCGAAACCTACACCGCGATGACGTTCACGGTTCGCCAGGGCGAACAGCTTTCGCGCGATCAATTGCTGGCCGACCTCGTCGCGCTTCACTATCGCCGCAACGATCACAATTTCATCCGCGGTTCGTTCCGCGCGCGCGGCGATACCGTCGAAGTCTTTCCGGCTCACTTAGAGGATCGTGCCTGGCGTTTCTCGATGTTCGGTGACGAAATCGAGAGCATCGTCGAGTTCGATCCGCTGACCGGCACAAAGACCGACGAGCTGGCGCTCGTGAAACTGTACGCCAACTCGCACTACGTAACGCCGAAGCCGACGCTTCAACAGGCCATCAAGTCGATCAAGGCTGAGCTGAAGCAGCGCCTCGACGAGCTTTACAATGCCGGCAAGCTGCTCGAAGCCCAGCGCCTCGAACAGCGCACGACCTTCGACATGGAAATGATGGAGGCGACAGGCTCCTGCGCCGGCATCGAAAACTATTCGCGCTATCTGACGGGCCGCAATCCGGGCGATCCGCCGCCAACGCTGTTCGAATATCTGCCCGACAACGCTCTCGTCTTCGCCGACGAAAGCCACGTCACGGTCCCACAGATCGGCGGCATGTTCCGCGGCGACTTCCGGCGCAAGGCGACGCTCGCCGAGTACGGCTTCCGCCTGCCGTCGTGCATGGACAATCGCCCGCTCCGTTTCGAAGAATGGGACGCGATGCGCCCCCAGTCGGTGTTCGTCTCGGCGACGCCCGCAAGCTGGGAACTGGAGCAGACCGGCGGCACCTTCGCCGAACAGGTCATTCGCCCGACCGGCCTGATCGACCCTGTCGTCGAAGTGCGTTCGGCGAAATCGCAGGTCGATGATCTGTTGGATGAAGTGCGCCAGGTTTCGCAAAAGGGCTATCGTACGCTCGTCACGGTGCTGACGAAACGCATGGCCGAAGACCTCACCGAATACATGCACGAGAACGGCGTGCGCGTCCGCTACATGCACTCCGACATCGAAACGTTGGAGCGTATCGAGATCATCCGCGACCTCCGTCTTGGCGCGTTCGATGTGCTCATCGGCATCAACCTGCTACGCGAAGGTCTCGATATTCCCGAATGCGCCCTCGTCGCTATTCTCGATGCGGATAAGGAAGGCTTTCTGCGTTCGGAAACATCCCTTGTGCAGACCATCGGCCGTGCTGCGCGTAACGTTGACGGCAAAGTCATTCTCTACGCCGACCAGATCACCGGCTCGATGGAACGAGCCATCGCCGAAACGACGCGCCGTCGCGAAAAGCAGATGGCGTGGAACGAAGCCAACGGCATCACGCCGGAAAGCGTGAAGAAGAATATCGCCGACGTGCTGCAGTCTGTTTACGAGCAAGATCATGTGACAGTCGATGCCGGTCTCGCGGACGGCGACAAAGTGCAAACGCTCGGACACAACCTACACGCCGTCATCGCCGACATGGAACGGCGCATGAAAGAAGCCGCCGCCGATCTGGAATTCGAAACCGCCGCGCGCTTGCGCGACGAGATCAAACGCCTGCAGCAGACGGAACTCGCAATCTCCGACGACCCGCTCGCGCGCCAGTCGGAGATCGAGGACAAGTCCGGCGGCTTCAAAGGCGAACGAAAATACGGCGCGAAAGCGAATGTGCCGCCGGCCGCCAGTTCTTCCCGCGTGAAGAACGAATACGAGCCGGTTCAGCCGACGCATGCTCAGTCCACATCACGCATCAAGAAACCTTCGCTTGACGACATGGGTCCAGGTACAGATCGCCCTGTGCCTGCTCGCGCGCCGACCGTCGACAGCCGCGCGAAAGCTGGCGCATTCGGCGAACGCATTTCCGGGCCGCACAAGCCGACGCTCGACGAGATGGGCCCGCACGCATCGCTGCCCGTGAAGTCCGGAGAGAAGCCGTCACGCATTACAACGCCGACACGTACGCGGGAATTCGACGACGATAGCGAGAAGAAGAAACGCCGCGGCCGCCCGCGTAAAACCGGCCGCCCTGGCCAATAAACACGCGACAATAACGGCGTTCTTCGCACTGCGGGGAACCTCGCCTGATGCACATGGTTGTCCCTCAGTTGTACAGCAATCGAGGAACCTCCAATGCCAAAGATCTCGAAAGCGAAAATTCTCATTCTCGCGACTGACGGCTTCGAGCAGTCCGAACTCGACGTACCGCGCGAGAAGCTGAAAGCCGTCGCGCAGCTTGTGCATGTCGCAGCACCGAAGGAGCGCAAACAGAAAGACTCGATCATCGGTTGGGAGAACAAAGACTGGGGCAAGCCCGTCAAAGTCGACGTCGAACTGAGCGAAGCTTCAACATCGCTCTACGATGCGATCGTACTTCCTGGCGGGCAGATGAATCCCGACACGCTCCGACAAAATCCTGAGGCAGTGAAACTCATCAAAGCATTTTTGGCGGAAGGCAAAGTCGTCGCTGCGATCTGCCACGCTCCGTGGCTGCTGATCGAAGCCAACGCCGTCCGCGGCCGCAAAGCGACATCTTACGCCTCAATCAAAACCGACATGCTGAATGCTGGAGCACAATGGGTCGACGAACCCGCGGTATCCGACCAAGGCATCGTGACGAGCCGCAACCCCGGTGACCTCGAAGCCTTCGTCGCAAAAATCATCGAGGAGATTGAAGAAGGCAAGCACGACCGCGCCGTTCTCGCGGCCTAGCGTCGTCTCAAATTTGCAAAACGCGATGATACGAAGTGGCCGCTGCCTTGGCGGCCATTTCTATTTTTGCAACCCGCCTCAACCGGCAAGCGCGCGCGGCGGCTTCTTCGGCGAAACCTGCAGGCTCTTTAAGATCATCAGCAGCGTCTGGCGCAGCGCTTCGTCCACCGTCTCGACGATGTGACCCGGCTCCGTCAGGTTCGCCGGAACCCAGACGAGCTGCGTATCGACGGTCCGCCAGCTGCCGAAATAGTCCCGGCCCTTGAGAACTGTCACACCGGTGCCAGCCAAGCCTTCCCGGACGGAAAAGCCGCTGAGTGTCACCTCCGGAATATCTGCAAGTTGCTGCAGCAGTTCGCGATCAGGCGTTGCCCATTTCATCGTGCGGTCTCGTTTTCGAATCGAAAAGAACGGTTCGACTGCCGAAATTAGGCAACGAAGGTTGCTCAAGGGTTGACGCCATACCGATTTCGGACATGGCCTTTTAGACCGCGCCCGTCCGGCGCATAGCCCCGGCAGCCAAGTCCGGATATTTGTTCAGATGACATTCGTAATGTGACGTCGCGTGCCAGAAGCCGCGAAACGCTTCAAAAGAGGGGTCGCGGACATGAAAGATGGAAAACCCGACGCCAGCCAGAACCCGACGGCTGCGGATATCACGACGCCGTCTGGCGACCCGGTCATTCGCACGATCGCCATGCCCGCCGACACCAATCCGGCGGGCGACATCTTCGGCGGCTGGATCATGTCCCAGATGGACCTCGCGGCAGGCAACGCCGCGGCCCGGCTCAGCCAGGGTCGCTGCGTGACGGTCGCCGTCGAAGGCATGAGCTTTCACTCACCCGTCAAGGTCGGCGACGAGGTAACGGTTTGGGCGCTCCTCACCAAGCGCGGCCGCACATCGATGACGTTCGAGGTCCAGGCATGGCGGCGTCCGCGTGACGGCGAAGTTCAAGCCTGCGTGACGCGCGCGCATTTCACGTTCGTCGCGCTCGATGATAACGGTCGGCCGCGCCCCCTGCCCGAACGCCGCAATGGCTCAACCTGGGTCTAATCTCCCGCAGAAGGGAAAAAACATGAGACATGGTCTCGCCTGCCGGCACGTGCTTTCCGCGGCCGTTTTAATGGCGGCGCTCGCGACAGCAGCATTCGGCACTGACTTTGCCAATATTGCCGATGGCCTTCACGTCGGCCTGCTTGCGCTCGGCTTTCCGAAAATCGCCGCGGCACGCGTTTGCAGCGTCTGCACGCCTGCGCGCGAAAAGGCGAGCGACCTTGCGCCGATTGATCACTTCATGGGCGGCCCGAAGCGCATCATTCTGATGCGTCACGCCGACAAGACCGACGACCCCGATAACGAAGACCTTTCGGATGCCGGCGTCGAGCGCGCCAAGCGCCTGGCGACGTACATCCCCGAAACCTTCGGCAAGCCCGACATCATCGTCGCGACCGCGGGATCGAAACATTCCGACCGGCCCCACGAAACGATGGAACCGCTCGCGGACGCGCTCGATCTCAAAATCCAGGACTATTTCAAGAAAGATGAGTTCGGCGATCTCATCGATGAAATCCTGAACGACCCAGACTTCAAGAACAAGACGGTCGTCATCTGCTGGCACCACAAGGAATTGCCCGCCATCGCCGCGCTGCTCGGCGCACCGGCCGGCAGCTATCCCGATCCTTGGCCGAAAAACGCCTACAACATTGTCCTCGATCTCCAATACGATCCCTTCTCCGGCAAACCTCCGAAGGTGTCGCGCGTCATCGAACCGTTTTGATCGCCGTGCGTAACTGCCGGATTGAAACGCCGGCAGATCGTCGTCGCATTGACGCTTCCGCCATCTCTGACTACACGCGGGCGCCTGCTTAGTTGGGGCCGGGCGCCGGTGCGGACATGCGCCGCGATGACACCGTTGAGGGACACGACGTGCTGAGTTCTGAGGAAAAAAGTGCCGACGGCAACAGCGGCTGGCTTGGCGCGCTTTGGAAAGCCTGGTGTGGGCACAAGGAAATAACCGCGACGTGCCACCCGGATGGCGGTCCTGGCCGCATCCTGTTGATGCGGCACGCCGAGAAGACCGGCAAGACCGACGACATTTATCTTTCGAAAGACGGAATGAAGCGCGCCGAACGGCTGGCGACCTATATTCCGCAAGTCTTCGGTAAACCAGACTATATCTATGCAGCAGCGCGCTCGAAGCGGTCGATCCGCTCGATCGAAACGGTAAAACCGCTCGCCGCCACGCTCGGCATCGAGGTTCAATACCACATCGAAGACAAGCAGTTCCGTTCGCTTGTCACGGAGATTTTTTCGAAGCCCGAGTATCGCGGCAAGACCATCGTCATCTGCTGGCATCACGGCAAGCTGCCGGAGATTGCGTCCCTTCTGGGCGCGCAAAAAGGGTCTTATCCTGATCCCTGGCCTCAGGACTGCTTCAATCTCATCCTGGATTTCCGCTACGACCCCAAAACGGATGCGCCACCGATCGTCGCACAGATCGTCAATCCGTTCTAAAACCGGCATCAAAATGAAACCGGAGTACTGTAGAATCGCCCCCATATACGGGGGGCTGCGCCGGCCATTACCCTTTTAGTGTCGCCTCGCGGCCACACATTTCGGCGTGAACGCGAACTACATGCATACGTCTCGCAAAACGGCGAACATCAGACAATAATGCGCGCCGCTTGTGCAGCCCGCATTCTGGGAAGGAAGGTTTTACGTGATGCGCAATCTGAGACGTGCAACGTCGGTGTCGGCGTGGACCTCCGCCATCGCCGTGGCTTTAGCAGTTTCGGCGGCACCGGTATGGGCCGCATCGGACAACCCGTTCGTCACCCTCGCGGGAACGTGGGGCGGCTCCGGCACGGCCCGCTTCGATGACGGCAAGACCGAAAGCCTGCGTTGCAAAGGGTATTACACCAACAACGGCAACCCGCATAACCTCGGGCTCTCGATCCGCTGCGCCAATGCGTCTGCCAAATTGGAACTGCGCGCCAATCTCGTCGATACCAACGGCGCCGTCAGCGGCAGTTGGGAGGAGCGGACCTACAATCAGTCGGGCACCGTGCAGGGACGCGCGACGGCCAGCCGGATGACGCTCGCCATCAGCGGCGGCATCACCGGTACGATGACCGTCTCGATCTCGGGCGGCTCGCATTCGGTCACGGTTGCTTCCAGCGGTCCGTCGTTCAAGGGCGTGCACATTTCCATGTCGCGTTAACGGGAATCTGCCACACTTCCGAAAATTGGAGATTTCGATGCGCGCACGACTGCTGGCTCTCATACCCGCCCTCGCCGCTATGCTCGGCACCACGGCGCTTGTTCCGGTTGTAGATGCCAGCGGCATCGGCCGCCTGAAAACGAACTATAAGCCGGGCCAGATCATCACGGCCTATAGCCGCTACGGCAACGGCTCGATCAGGAGCGTCGTTCGACCGACGCAAGTGGGCTGGCAGGTGAAGCTGCCGAGCGGCAACTGGACCTACTGCCGCCGCAGCTGCGAAGAAACATTGCGCGTGCAGACGATTGACTACTTTTCGGGCGGCAACTCGATCGACGATGGCGGCTACGGCTCGCTTGCCCGCGAATGTGGCATCTTCGGCTGTCTCGGCGGCTCTTACGAATTCTCGTTCTGAGCGGCTTCTGATCGCTAGCGGCAGCGGCCTCAAGCTCTGCCCTATACGAGAAACGGATTGCTTGTCCGCTCGTGCCCGAATTGACTGGGCGAACCGTGCCCACAAATGAAGGCAACATCGTCACCGAGCGGTAGCAGCTTCGTCTTGATAGCGGAGATCAGCGCCTCATGATCGCCATACGGAAAGTCCGTACGTCCGATTGATCCGCGGAAGATGACGTCGCCGACCAGCGCAAACCGCTGCGGCCGGTTAAAGAACACGACCGAACCGGGCGAGTGCCCCGGACAGTGAAAAATCTCGAACGCATGCCCGGCCACGGTGACCGTTTCGCCTTCGTCGAGCCAACGGTCCGGCACGACGTTGCGGACACCGGAAAAGCCGTACATCTCGCCCTGCTTTTCCAGTGCATCGAGCAGGATCGAGTCGTTCTTGTGCGGGCCTTCGATCTTGACGCCGAGCCTGTCGCGCAATTCCGCGGCGCCACCCGCATGATCGATGTGCCCATGCGTCAGCAGGATCTTCTCGACCGTCATGCCGGTCTCTTTGATCGCGGCTTCAATACGATCGAGATCACCACCCGGATCGATAACCGCGCCGACCTTCGTCGCCTCGTCCCAGATCAAGGTGCAATTCTGCTCGAACGGCGTGACGCGAACGATCGCGGCCTGCAGCGGGGATGAAACGTTCGCGCGCGGTTCGCTCATGAGATTCGCTCCGTATTGCCGACATGGGTCTTAGCGCATCTTGCGGTGCAGGTAGCAGCGTCGCATTGGCGCAAATATCGGCACAGCAGCGGCCTCTGCCCAACCACCCCAGATAATCTGCCTAATTAATAATCATGGTTCATTGCCTTTCGGCATCTCCGCACCAAAGCCGAATCGCACGATCGTCCGCATACGCTCAATTTTTGCTCAATGCGGGAAGAAGCAACAATGCCGAACACAATCAGTATTGCACTAAGCATCGCTGTTTCGGCTGCTGCGTTTGGGCTCGCCTGTCACCCGGCACACGCCAACGACTGGAATGGGTTTTCGGTCGGAATTGGAGGCGGTTACGGGGCCACCAACAATGAGATGAAGATCGGTCCCGGTCCTGACGTGACGGGAATAAGCGGCGGCCTGGATATCAACGGGCTCAGTGGCACCGGCGGTTTTTTCACCCTCGGCGCTGGTTACGATCGCATTCTCTATAACAAGCTGCTCGTCGGCGCATTCGTCGACTACGATTTCGCCGACATCGAGACGAAGGTCTCGCTTGGCATCCCGCCCGCCGACGATCTGAACGCGAGCGCCAAATTCAAGATCGATAACCAGCTCTCGGTCGGCGGCAAGATCGGATACTTGGTTTCACCGACGACGGTCTTCTTCGCGACGGGCGGCTACACGCACGCCGAAACGAGCGATGTAGATGCCTCGGTTTCAACGGCCAGCGGCGGCGGCAGCGGAACGCTCGCGAGTGTCGGAAGCTTCAACGGCTATTTCTTCGGCGGCGGCGCCGAGACGCTGATCGGCAAGGGATTCAGCGTCAAGGCCGAGTATCGCTACACCTCACTTGAGGCCGAAAGCGCGACGATCCTGCCTGGCAGTGGTGTCAGCGACTTCATATCCGCGTCGATCAAACCGCAGATTCAAACGGCGCGACTGTCGCTGAACTATCGCTTCGGTGATGACAGCAACGACGCCGCAACCAATCCGCAGCCGCCGACCGTCAACAGCAATTGGACAGGTCCCTATATCGGCATCGGCGCGGGCTACGGCGTCGCGAACAATAAAGCGACGGTTGCAGATCGCTCATCGCCGCCGGGATCCATCTTCAACGTCGCCCTTGATGGCATCGGAAGCGACGGAGGACTGATATCTGGCACGGTCGGTTACGACCTCCAGCTCCACACACGCTATGTCATCGGCGCATTTTTCGATGCCGACTTTGCCAATCTCAAAAACCGCAACACCCTCAGCCTGACAGACGGCGTAGATACTCTTGGCGCCGGCACGATCTCGAAGTTCGACAACATGCTGATGGTCGGCGGCAGGCTCGGATATCTCGTTACCCCCGACACGCTGGTCTTCGGAAGTGTCGGCTATGCCAACGTCGGAATGGATCCGATGACGCTCAACGCCGGGTTCTCCGGAGCGAGCACCGGTATAGTCCTGATCGACGGCCAGCGATTTGATGGCTTCTTCGTCGGCGGCGGTATCGAAACGAAAATCTGGGAGTCGCTGTCGCTTAAGGCCGAGTATCGCTATGTCGATCTCAGCCGCGATGAGGTGACGTTATTGCCGAACGACCTTCCTCAGATCAATCAGTTCATCTCGACTAAATTCGATCCCACCATCCAGATGGGCCGCCTCTCGCTCAACTATCGCTTTGGCGCTCGCGAAACGCCCGACGCTCCGTTGAAATAGCGCGGCGGGAAGCTTGCCGCACTCCGCATGCCTCCCAAAAACACGACAAGGGCCGTCATGGCCCCTGTGCGCGTGATCGCAATGACGCTCTGGCCTACGCGGCCTCAGAGCCTTCATCACTCGGATCGCGAAGAACGTAGCCGCGGCCCCACACCGTCTCGATGTAGTGCTTGCCGCCGGTCGCTGCCTGCAGCTTCTTACGAAGTTTGCATATGAACACGTCGATGATCTTGAGCTCGGGCTCGTCCATGCCGCCGTAGAGATGATTAAGGAACATCTCCTTCGTCAGCGTCGTGCCCTTGCGCAGCGAGAGCAGCTCGAGCATCTGGTATTCCTTACCCGTCAGATGCACGCGCTGATTGTTGACGTCGACCGTCTTGGTGTCGAGGTTAACGCGAAGATCGCCCGTCTCGATGACCGATTGCGCATGACCCTTCGAACGGCGAACGATCGCCTGGATTCGCGCGACGAGTTCGTCCTTGTGGAACGGCTTCGTCATATAGTCGTCGGCGCCGAAGCCGAGACCGCGAACTTTGTCGTCGATGCCGGCGAGGCCCGATAGAATGAGAATTGGCGTGCCGACCTTTGCCACGCGCAGCGTCTTCAGAACTTCATAGCCGCTCATGTCGGGAAGGTTCAGGTCGAGGAGAATAATATCGTAATCATAAAGTTTGCCGAGATCGACGCCCTCTTCCCCAAGATCCGTCGTGTAAACGTTAAAACCTTCCGACTGCAGCATAAGCTCGATGCTTTGCGCCGTGGCACTATCATCTTCAATGAGTAGAACCCGCATGACCGTCCCTCTGGTGCCCTATCCGATCCGTGTCCGCGCTATGTCTGCTCTTTGCTCAAAGTGAACGCACTACAGTCGAGCTAAGCGATCGTTAGGAAGTTAGCGACGAGAGGTTAACAAACCCTAATCCGCGTTAGCTATTTCACCATACTGTCGGAATGCCGAAACACGTCAGCGTCCGCAGCCGATGATACGGCTTTCACGATCTCGGGTCACGCGCCGTCGATAACGGGACAAAGTAATCCCGTTCGCGCCGGACAACGGCCCGCCACAAGTTTCGATGTATTAGAACTTGCCCCTCTCGACCCGCTAACAGACCCTAAGCGAAACCTCTCGCTGGGGCGCCCACCCCATTGATTGGCCTATACAATCGCCTCGCAATCCATATACGGCTCGAATCAAGAGCTAACAGAATTCGCGTCATTGCCCTAGATGGGTTATGGCCAAAAGCTGCCCCCAAACGAAACGACCGATCAGAATTAGTTACGCGTTGCTTTACCGCAACTTAAGTGCAGAATGTTATTTAGAGTATTGAGGGTCCTAAAGAGCTGTTGCAACGCAGCCTCTTGCCGGATTTAAGGTATTTCTTCCTGGTTGCTGTAGTAGCAAAGCCTTATCAATGATCTGGCATGCTTCTTGGATACCAGGGTTCGAATGTGTTTGGGGTATCGAACGATGAAGTCACGTGACCTGGCCATCCGCCTGAAGCGTCGAGAAGTGGAAGAGAAGTCCCGAAAGGTTGACGATCTCGAGCGCATTATTCGCGAATTTGATCAAATGGCTGCTGATTTGGAACGCCAGATCCAGCTCGAAGAGGATCGCACCGGCATTCGCGATCGCGGGCATTTCTCCTACTCGACCTTTGCGAAGGCCGCCGCCCAACGCCGCGACAACCTCCGCCAGTCGACGGAAGGCCTCCGCGAGAAGCTTACCGCCGCCGTCCGCGAGCGCGATGATACCGTCGAACAGTTTTCCCGGGCCTCCCAGCAGTCCCAGAATATGGACGATCCGCGCCCCGGCCGCCGCGACCGTCCGCTCGGCTTCACGGCCCTTCGCTGAGCCTTGCGCTCCGGGCGAACTTGGGTTGTGTAGGCCGTCAGAAAAAGGCAGGCTTCAAGGCGGTGCCCGAAAGGCGCCGCCTTTTTCATTCCAAATTCTGTTGGCGGCGCGGCTGAAAGTGCTCCGCCCCCTTGCCCAAACGTGACGCGGCGGGCAGGAGTCTGTGCCGTTGCAGTGCTCAGAATGACGATTCGATTGGACTGCACTTTGGGGGAAGATGTCGCTTCGCCGTCCATCATGCATGGCCGCTTCGGCGCTGCTTTTGGCTGCGTCGCTATCGGGTTGCGCAGGCAATACCCCTGAACTGCCCTCGCTCGGCGCGCAATCGACGGCTGCAACAGCACCCACGCCCGTCACGATGCCGACGTCGCCAACGACAGCACCCGGCGACCCTGAGGCACCTCCCGGCACTCCCATTCGCGGCGCTGTCGGATCGGCGACGACGATCTATTCGCACATCGCGACCGGCGCGATGGCTTGCTGGTTTTCAGTGAATGGCCCACTCAAGAAAGATTATATCTTCCATGCTGCGGCCGACGCGCCATCGCGCGGCACCGGCGGCAAGGCCGTGATCACAGTCCACGTGCGTGATCCATCGCAGGCCAACCCGCGTGGGCTCAAAGCCTATCTGGTTGAAATCGAGCCGACCGGCGAAGAAACCGCCAGTGTCACCGTCGAAAACCGCAAGATGTCGGACGCTTACGCCGCCGCCATGACCGACGACATTTCCCGCTGGTCGAAAGGCGAAGAAGGCTGCCACGGCCCGACGACCGTCGCCGCGTGGCCTCCGCCACCAGGCGACGCCGTCGCGTCCGCAACAAAACCGGCAAAGACCGCGAAGAAGCCCAAGACAAAGGTCAAGGCTGCGCAGGCAAAACCTGCCGCGCAGTCTGCTTCTCAACCGTAAATCCAGTTGGACACGGCTCAACGGCCCGCAAGCGCGAGCCGCCGCGTTCACCTCACGAGGATCGCGAAGTTATTCGCGATAGTCCTGCAGGCGCGTCGCCCGAAGACCCGGAAGGCCATGCTTGTCGATCGAACGCTGCCACGACAAAAACTCGTCGACGGTCAGCGTATACCGCTCGCACGCCTCCTCAATGCTGAGCAGTCCGCCGCGCACGGCAGCAACCACTTCAGCCTTGCGGCGAATAACCCAACGTTTCGTATCCCGCGGGGGAAGATCTGCGACTGTGAGCGGAGACCCATCGGGTCCGATCACATAGCGCCCGCGCGCTCTCATCTGCTGTTCGGTCATGATACTCGATACACACTCTTGACCACGGCTCGGTTATAACCGGTTTGCGATTAAATTAGCACTAACCCATTGAGTGAAAAAGACTTAAATAGGCGTGCCAATTCCAACATTCCGGCCACTGAAATAGGGCGCCGATGAGGCGAACTGTTCCATTGTGACCCAATCGCTAACCGTAAGTCTTTCTCAGCGAAAAATGGGCCAACGGCAGCTTCCGGATGACACACAGCCTTGCCGATGGCAGATTTGAGAACTATTGATTACACGCTATTCGAATTGGCGGTGGCGCCATCCAGGCTGCGTCACGGTAGTTGTCTGAATCTGTTCAATCTTTTGAAGGATAGCGGCACAGGGATAGCGTTGCAGGGGCCGACCGATGGCCCGCTTTGAGTTACCCTAGCCTCTGCTTGATCACCATGACTCAGTCTGAAACGACATTTGCCAGCCGCGGCACGATGACCAATCCCGCCAACGCGCCCATCGCGGCGCCGGCCGCTCGCAAGCGCGTGGTCGTCGCCATGTCCGGCGGCGTCGACAGCTCAGTTGCTGCGGCAATCATGAAGGCAGCCGGCCACGACGTCATCGGCGTCACACTCCAGCTTTACGATCATGGGTCAGCCACTGGACGCAAGGGCAGCTGTTGCGCCGGCCAGGACATCCACGATGCTCGGCGCGTCGCCGAAGCTCTCGACATCCCCCATTACGTTCTGGACTACGAGACGCGCTTCGCCGCCAAGGTGATCGAGACGTTCGCCGAGAGCTACGTCGCCGGCGAAACGCCGATTCCGTGCGTCACCTGCAACAACGAGATCAAGTTCCGCGATCTTCTCGACACCGCCAAGGACCTCGGCGCCGAAGTACTCGTCACGGGCCATTACGTGCAGCGGCTCGACACCGAGCACGGCCCCGCCCTCGCCCGCGCCGTCGATGCCGACCGCGACCAGAGCTATTTTCTGTTCGGGATCACAAAGGAGCAGCTTGCGTCCCTGTGGTTCCCGATCGGCGGCATGCGCAAGGCCGATGTGCGCGAGCTTGCCCGCTCGTTCAATCTGCCCGTCGCCGATAAGTCCGACAGCCAGGACATCTGCTTCGTCCCGACCGGCAAGTACACCGACGTGATCGAACGCCTGAAGCCGACCGCGCTCGATTCCGGCAACATCGTCCACCTCGACGGTCGCATTCTCGGCCGTCACGACGGCATCGTTCACTACACGGTCGGTCAGCGTCGCGGCATCAAGATCCCCGCCGCCGAGCCGCTGTACGTCGTGCGCCTCGACGCCGCCCGCAACGAAGTCATCGTCGGGCCGCGCTCGGCGCTGACGACGACCGGCCTGATGCTGCGCAACGTCAATTGGCTCGGGGAAAAGCCGCTCGAAGACGTCGGCGCCTCTGGACTTTCGCTGTATGTTCGCATGCGTTCGTCGCAGAAGCTTCGGCTCGCACTGCTGCAAATCGAACAAAATGGTGCGGTCAGAATTGAACTTCATGACGGTGAGGAAGGTATTGCGACCGGTCAGGCGTGCGTGTTTTATGCCGATGACGGGACGGAAGGACGCGTTCTCGGCGGGGGCTGGATTGCCAAGACGATCAAGGCAAACGGTGTCGAGCCTCGCGTTACGACGATGGCCGAGTTGGGACGCTAGGCGCATCGGGCAAGATTGTTTGCGGACTGATGGAGATCGGCAGTGAGTGATAACAAGCCTTCGAGCTTCCGCTCCGCGACAGCGCGGTCGGACGCACAGAAAGGGCGTTCTGCAACGAAGGTTCTTCAACTCGACGAAGGCCAGGTTCGCGACGCTTACCGTCGCTGGGCGCCTGTCTACGACTATACCTTCGGAGCCGTTTCGACCGCTGGCCGCCGTCATGCTGTCGAGATCATCAACTCCGGGTCAGGGCGCGTTCTCGAAGTTGGCGTCGGCACCGGCTTATCACTTCCGAACTACAAGAAACACCTCGACATCGTTGGCATCGACCTCGCGCCTGAAATGCTTGAGAAGGCCCGCGAGCGCGTCAAAGCCGAAAAGCTGACGAACGTTTCCGGCCTCCACGAGATGGACGCCAGCAATCTCACTTTCCCCGACAACACCTTCGACACGACGGTTGCGATGTACGTCATCACCGTCGTTCCCGATCCCAAGAAGGTGATGCTTGAACTCGCACGCGTAACCAAGCCCGGCGGCGAGGTGATGCTGGTCAACCACTTCAGCCAGGACGAAGGCGTCCGCGGCTGGGTCGAGCGCCAGATGGCGCCGTTCGCCGACCTCGTCGGCTGGCATTCCGTCTTCGACGTCTCACGCGTCATGGTCTGCCCGGACCTGAAGCTGATGGACCGCAAGGCACTCCGACCCTGGGGCATCTTCACGATGATGCGCTTCCGCAAGGACGAAGGCTCGGCCTCGCTCCGCCCCGAAGCTGCGGAATAGCCGCCAGCCTTCAACCAATTGCCGAGATAAGCGGTTCGGCGGCATTTTGAGACGGCGCGCCGTGTTGACAGAAAGGCATGGCGCTCCCTATAGACGGTCCCTCGACGGCGCAGCGCGCCGCGTGTGGCGGGATAGCTCAGGTGGTTAGAGCGGCGGTCTCATAATCCGCAGGTCGGCGGTTCAAGTCCGCCTCCCGCTACCAATAAACCACACTTAGCGCGACAAAATTTGTCTCCCCCTCATTTAGCTGACCTTCGCCAGCGCGAAGCGTGGACGCGATCAATCATCGTGAAAGGTGCATCAAACGCACATTTCTCGCTCGCCGCCCTGGCATCGTGAAGAAAAATGGCCATTGCCCCGCGCGACGTGTCCGGACTGTCGGATTGCCTGCAGTTGCGCGCGATCGTTTTGCCTGCGTTCCAATCTTAGGACGAACTCGGCGGCCGGTACTCCGTTGCAAAAATCACCATGCCGGATTTGCCGGCGAGTTGGGACGGTTCGGCCTTCTCCCAGTCCAGACGATGCAAGGCGCCTTCGATCGCAAGCTCAAAATCCGCCCGGCGCTTACCTACACCGGGATTGTTCTTATCGCCTGAACTCGATAGCTTATTGAAATATTTTCGATGTGAGCATTGAGGGGAGATATTTTCGATGGAATTGGGCGCCGAGTTCGCGACTCGTTTCGCATTTGAAGAACGTGGATACGCAAGCCGAGGGATGGTTGTTGGGATTCGCTTTCGGCGAGTGCCTAAAAAATCAATAGAGAGAGGGCTTGTGGGCGACCTCGCAATTATTTGCGAGGCCAACCTCCAAACTGCCGCCCCCGCTCGACCATGACGCCCGGACATCGCGACAGAGAATACAACGAATTTTGGACATGTGGTGAGACTTCATGCTGATGCAGGACGCGACCATCGAGACGGTCATTTCTATTCTTGAAAAGACGGGCGAGAGCAAAAATCCATGGCTGACCGCTCACCAACTTCGCTATGCTGAAACGCTGAAACGACTTTATGCCTTTGATGGCGAACGAACCACCGCCCTCGAACTCGGCGCGACCCATATCTTTCAATACATCCTTGCCAAGATGGGTTTCGAGACTGTCTATGGAACTCAATTCCGCTCAAGCCCCGAGCAAACAGATCGGAAACCATTTGAACTCACCGTGGATGGCTTTCCGATGCGGTCGACGTTCCTCACGGTGAACTTTGAAGAGGAGCCTATTCCGCTGCCGGACGAGAGCCTTGATCTCGTCCTTTGCTGCGAAGTAATCGAGCACATGGACGTCGATCCGATGTTTTTGATGTCAGATTTGAATAGGGTTCTTAAACCCGGCGGTGCACTGCTTATGACAACGCCAAATTGTACGTCTTCCCAGAATGTCTTGAAGATCCTGCATGGGTATCGCCCACATTTCTTCATGCAGTACATGAAGAACCGAAGCCCCTACCGGCACAACTTCGAATACGACATCCACGCCTTATTGGCTCTGACGCAGGCTGCGGGGTTCGAATGCACAAGTTTGGAGACCGTTGACACCTTTGGAAAGTCCTCGGAAGAGGCTCTCGAATTTCTTCGCAAAAATGACCTTCCGACCGCCCATCGCGGCGATAATATCTTCTTCATCGGCAAGAAGAGCGGTCCAGTGATTGAGCGCTGGCCTCCAGAACTCTATGTTTAAAAGCGGAGTGACCCTGGATAGCGCCAGACCGCAAAACTGGTGTAGCGCGCGACTCTAGTTGAAATGTAGATCGTCAAAGATGGCAATCGGGACTCGCATAAATCTTCGCTGCAGGATTGACGACCACAGCTTGAGCTGCGCGCGCCGCCGCCAGCAGATATGTAGCGAGTTAGAACAACGTTCTTGACGCATCGCGCTTCAGGCGCGCAGCTGCCTTTTCTCAAATCGATGACAATGTCAGCCTCGGGCGAGGTTCGCGGGTTAGAAAACGCTGTTTCATCGGCGGCGGCTCGTTTGCATGTGCTTACCGCGGTCGACAAGGCCATCACGGCCCTCCTTTATGCCTCCGCTCCATAGGAGACCGCATGTCCATTTCATCCGTCGGCAACTCGGACGCCTACGCACGCTATCGCCAGCAGGCGCTCGATCTCCTGGCTTCGCCCGGCCAGCAGACGCAAGCCGGTCAGACGACAGCCCTGTCCTACATCACGCCACCGGCCACGACCGATCCCTCCGACACCAATCCGTTCGCGACCAAGTTCAAAACCGATCTTTCGATGCTCAACGGCTCGAATGATGGCAAATCGCACGCTCATGGTGCGCACGGCCACCACGGCAAGGCCGACGCGACATCGCAGACGAGCGATAGCACGACGACCACCGATACAGCCGCGACCGACCCGCTCCAGCAGACTCTTACTGAATTCGCCAATCTCCTGAAGACAGCCGCCGGCATCGCCGCGGTGATCGCCTGATCCAACAGGCGACAAGACGGTTACTCGCGAAGCCGCACAGCGGTCTCAGTCGAAATCGACTTTACGGCTTCGCATTTTCTTCACCTTCCCGCGCACGGTCTTTGCTTTGATGCGCTCTTCACGGGCGCCGCGCGACGGCTTGGTTTTGATCCTGAGCTTCGGCCGCACCAACGCTTCTGCAATCAACTCAGCGAGGCGTGCACGCGCATCCGCCCGGTTCTGCTCCTGACTTCGAAACCGGTCCGCTTGGATGACGATCTCGTCATCAAGCGTCAGCCGCCGCCCCGCAAGCCGCTTCAGGCGCTCGCGGGCGTAAGGCGGTATCGACGTGTTGGCTCGCAGGTTGAACCTCAGTTCGACTGCCGTCGACACCTTGTTGACGTTTTGGCCACCCGGTCCCGACGCCCTGACGAAGCGCTCTTCGAGTTCCGCTTCGTCGATGTCGAGCGCATCGGAAACGCGCATCGCGCTGCTAGTCCTTCTTCGCGGGCGAGAAGAACATCAGGCGGTTGAAGAACGGATCGATGACTTTGATCTCGCGCGTGCCCCACGACATCGCTTCGATCCCCGGCCGCATGTACTTGTAGCCCTTCCCCATGATCTCAGCGTGATAGCCGTCAATATCGTCGACGGCAATTCGAACCGCGCTGCCTGGAGCTGCGTCCCCATGATGCTCGGAGAGATGGATGATGCAGGCGCTCCGTGTGATCTGCGCATAAAGCGGCATACCCCGCTCGAACCGATGTTCCCAGTCGAGCGTGAACCCCAAGAAGCCAAGGTAGAAGTCTTTGGCCTTCCCCTCGTCGAATATCCTTAATATCGGCACGGCCGGAGCAATGTGCATAACCACCAATCGACAATTGCAGACAGAGGTAAACACCACTATTGATTGCGAAAAGGCTGCGGCATAGTATTCGCGATTGCGAAATTCGGGAACAACCCTCAGGAGAAGATCGTAAGGCAGTTGGTGCGCATACGGAATATAGCCCCATTTCGCCCTACATTGCGCCCTATTTGTAGCATTTTAGCAGCAGCATTTACCATTTGTTGAATGCCGCAACATAGCCTTGGTCGAGGAGCTGCAATCGACCGCCAGCTCAAGGGGCGAATCGTATTACTGGCTTAGGGCTGAGGAAGCCGCCATGCGAACTGCGACGACATCGACCGCGATTCACGCCATTGAGGAGACCACACGTGTGGCTCATCCGTCTGGCTTCTCGCGCTTCGCCGGTCTCGCGATTGCCTCCCTCGTTCCGGCCGCCTTCTGGAGTGCCATTCTCGCCGTCGGCGCGTTGTGGCTCGACAAGCCGCTGTCCTCGAAAACGATCCTGATGGTCGGCGCGGCGATTGCTCTATTCCTCTTCGCGATTTGCGCTCCGCTGATGTTGCGCCGGCCAGCTGCCGACACCGACGCCAAAATCCAAGCCCGCAAGGCGTAGAACCCAAGCCCACATTTCAACTCAGCAAACCCCATGCACCTTGGCATGAGGTCGCTATTGCGCGGCATTATCTAGCCTTCACAAAAAACGGAGCGCCGTCGAAACGGCACCCCGCTAATCTCTGCTAAACAGTCTCGAAACGTGACTTACTCCGCAGCGACACGCTTCTTCGGTTTCACCAGTTCCATATAGTCGTTCAGGAGCGTCTCGGTAACTTTGGCCGGCTTGTATTTGTGCTCGCCAATCTCCGAAACCGGCGTCACTTCCGCCGCCGTACCCGTAATGAAGCATTCCGAGAACGACGCCAGCTCGTCCGGCATAATATCGCGCTCGATCACCTGAATTCCGCGCTTTTTCGCAAGCTCGATGACCGTCCGCCGCGTGATGCCGTTAAGGAAGCAATCGGCCGTCGGCGTATGAATAACGCCGTCCTTGACGAAGAAGATGTTGGCGCCGGTGCATTCCGCCACGCGGCCCTTCCAATCGAGCATCAAAGCATCCGAGTAGCCCATGCGCTCGGCGCGGTGCTTTTCGAGCGTGCAGATCATGTAGAGACCCGCAGCCTTGGCGCGCGACGGCGCGCAGGCCGGATCGGGACGACGGTAAACGGCATTGGTGATGCGAATACCCTTCAGCCGCTGTTCCATCGGGAAATAGGAACCCCAGTCCCAGGCAGCGACGGCAAGATGGATCTTCGAGTTCTGCGCCGAAACACCCATCTGCTCGCTGCCGCGCCATGCCACAGGCCGCACGTAGCAGTCTGACAGCTTGTTGGCGGCAACGACATCCCGGCAGGCTTGGTCGATTTCGGCGACGGTGTACGGAATTGTAAAGTCGAGGATCCGCGCACTTGCGATCAGCCGCTCGCTATGCTCGGTCAGCTTGAAGATCTCGCCGTCGTAGGCGCGCTCGCCCTCGAACACCGAGCTGGCGTAGTGCAGCCCGTGCGTCAGGATATGAACGTTCGCGTTGCGCCAAGGAACGAGCGCTCCATCCATCCAGATGAACCCGTCGCGATCGTGAAACGGAATAAGGTCGGCCATGCCAGCGTAATCCTTCCTGGTCTTTATCATTGGCGAATTTGAAGTGGTGGTGTATGTCGCGCGGTCCGTTACGGACGGGCCAGGCAGGCTGAAACGCTCGGAAAACCGATATTTCAGTGCGCCGCGTGCAAGACTATGGACCTGCGGGACAAGCCACCAAATTGGCTTGCAACAGAATACAATCGAGGCCAATAAGTCAACATGACTGACATAACGTCAGAAGGCCCGTCAGAACATCGCGGCGCACCGGGACAGCCCTCCCATGCCCAGGACGCTGGCCGACGCTCTCCGAATGCCGACCTGATCGCCTGTATCGAGCTGTTTTACTTTGCGTATCGCGGCTTTACTTGCGACCCGGACACGATACTTGAGCAATACGGCTTCGGGCGCGCGCACCACCGCGTCCTGCACTTCGTGCACCGCAATCCCGGCCTGAAGGTCGCGGAACTGCTCGATATTTTGCAGATTACAAAACAGTCATTAGCGCGCGTCTTGAAACAGCTCGTCGATGAGGGCTTCATCATCCAGAAAGCGGGCAACGAGGATCGCCGCGAACGCCGCCTCTATCTGTCGGCAAAAGGCGCGCGTTTGACCGATAAACTGACACAAATCCAGGCCAAACGGATTGAAGGGGCTCTTGCCGAGCTCGGCCAAAACGCCGACACCGTTGCAAAGAATTTTCTCTTCGCGATGATTTCCGAAAAGGACAAGCATCGTGTCGAAAGCCTTATCCGTAGCGAGCACGGCGGACTGCCCTCGCCCGAACCTGATTGTAACCCACGGGAACCATGATGGCACCGGACCGAACTGAACCTTTGGCCGATAATGCCCCGCACATCCTCGTCGTCGACGACGACCAGAAAATCCGCGGACTGCTCGGCCGCTTTCTTTCGAGCAACGGCTTCCGCGTCACCGAAGCGTCTGACGCTGCCTCCGCACGATCTTACATGCGCGGACTGGCGTTCGACCTGGTGCTGCTCGACGTCATGATGCCAGGCGAAAGCGGCTTGTCGCTTGCCCGCGACCTGAAGCTGACGCGTCCGGTGCCGATCTGCATGCTGACCGCACTCGCCGAAGCCGAGGATCGCATTTCAGGCCTCGAAGCCGGCGTTGACGACTACGTTTCGAAACCGTTCGATCCGCGCGAGTTGCTGCTCCGCTTGCGCAATATTCTTCGCCGCGGCCAGACGCAATCCGCCCAGCGCGATGAAATCCGCATGGGCGGCTGCGTCTTCAACATCACGCGCGGCGAACTCAAGCGCGATGACGAAGCCATCAAGTTGACCGAGCGCGAGCGCGATCTTTTGCGCCTCTTCTCGCAACGCATCGGCGTCGCCGTCCCGCGCCATGAACTGTCGAGTGACGACAGCACTGGCAGCGAGCGCGCCATCGACGTCCAGATCAACCGCCTCCGGCGCAAGATCGAAGCCGACCCTTCGAACCCGGTCTATTTGCAAACGGTCAGAGGCAAAGGCTACATCCTCTACACCGATTGACCGTAACAGCGCGCTCGGGCCGACCGGCGCAAGGCGGATAGCATCCCATGGCCGTTGTGCCCGAAACGACCCCGGAGACCGGCAGCCTCGCCGCGCGCTATCAGCGCTTTCGCGAGCACCCGATCGTCATGCGCATCCTGGGTCTCGGCTCCGAGATGCTGCCGAAAGGGCTTTATGCCCGCGCGCTGCTGATCATCATCACGCCCATCGTCGTCCTCGAAGGCGTGATCGCATTCGCGTTCATGGAACGGCACTGGCAAGCCGTTACGCGCCGGCTTTCGGAAGCGACCGCGCGCGACATCGCGGCCGTGATCGAAGTCTACGAGGACATGGCGAAACGCGAAGGTCCCCAAAAGATCATCGACCTCGCGCGCGATCGCCTCAACCTGCAAATGGAAGTGCTGCCAAGCGGCGACCTGCCGCCGCCTGGTCCGAAACCGTTCTTTCGCCTACTTGATCGCGCGCTCTCGAACGAATTGCGCAAGCACGTACAGCTGCCGTTCTGGATCAACACCGTCGGCGATCAGAACGTCGAGATCCGCGTGAAGCTCGACGATGCGATCTTGCGTTTCGTCGCCACCCGCAGCCAGACGTATGCCTCGAACTCGCACATCTTCCTGCTGTGGATGGTCGGCTCGTCCGTCATTCTGCTGACGGTCGCGATCCTGTTCCTGCGCAATCAGATCAGACCCATTCTGCGCCTTGCCGATGCCGCCGACGCTTTCGGCAAAGGCCGCGGCATCCCGGAGGATTTCCGCCCGCGTGGCGCGCGCGAGGTGCGCCAGGCCGCGCTCGCCTTCCTGCAGATGCGCGACCGCATCAAGCAGCACGTCGAGCAGCGTACGACGATGCTGGCAGGTGTCAGCCATGACCTGCGCACCGTCCTAACCCGTTTCAAGCTTGAGCTTGCCCTGCTCGAAGATACACCGGAGACGCGCGCACTCTCCGCCGACGTCGACGAGATGCAGCACATGCTCGAAGACTACCTAGCCTTCGCGAAAGGCGACGGCGGCGAGGAAGCCAAGCCGACGAACCTCAAGGAGCTTCTCGAAGAGATCGTCGACGATGCGTCGATCTACGCTTGCTCGATCGAACTCAAGATCCGCAAGAGCAAGGGCGACATCATCCTGCCGTTGAAGCGGCAGGCCCTGAAACGCGCCATCATGAACCTCGTCACCAACGCCGCCCGCTTCGGCGACCGCATCATCATTCGTGTGGCACCCGAAGGCCGCTGGGTCCGCATCGAGGTCGATGACGACGGTCCCGGCATTCCCGAGGACGAACGCGAGAACGTTTTCCGGCCGTTCTATCGGCTGGACCACGCTCGCAATCAGGACGAGGGCAACAGCGGCTTGGGGCTCGTCATCGCCCGCGACATCGCCAAAAGCCACGGCGGCGAGATCGCATTGGGCGAGAGTTCGATGGGCGGCCTCCGCGCCATTATCTCTTTGCCGCAATAGAGAAATTTGGCCGTCGATCACAAATTTGGCGCGCGTGGCACACGCCCTTGTGATTTGACCGTAACGTTATGAAGTTACAATTTCTGCACATCGGTTCCGGCACGATTTCCCGTCCGACTACGGCGAAGGTGTCCTCCAAGGCTGCAGTCGCCGGAACCGAAGTTCCACGCTGTGGGTCGCCAACCCACGGGAACGCCAATCGAAGGTCGCGAACCTCGGGCGAGACCAATTTCCCAGCCCTGGTCAATGCCCGAGTTCGCGGCCTCGTTTTTCCGCCGCCAGCACCGCTTCCGTCATCAGCTCTTTGAGGCCGCTGCCGTCGCGCATCAACACGGCCAGCGCAGCCGCCGTCGTGCCGCCCGGTGACGTCACGTTCTGGCGCAGCGTCGCTGGATCGGTCTTCGACTGATGCAGAAGCTCACCGGCACCTGATACCGTGGCAGTGGCGAGCCGCTTCGCCGTCGCCGCATCGAGCCCCGCCGCAACGCCAGCGTCCGCCAGTGCTTCCGCCAGCAGGAACACATAGGCAGGTCCCGACCCCGACACCGCCGTTACCGCGTCGATCAGGTCTTCTTCGGGAACCCAAACGACATCACCAACCGCACCGAGCAGCGCTTCGCAGGCAGCCTTTTGAGACTGTGTTGTATGAGCGTTCGCGACGGCACCCGTGATGCCGCGCCCGATGGCGGCCGGCGTATTCGGCATGGCCCGTAGAACGGCAACACCAGCCGGCAAATGCCTCTCGAAGCTCGCAATCGTCTTACCCGCCGCAATTGACATGACGACCGTCTGTGGCCCCGCGATCTTGGCCAAGGCCGGAAAGACGTCATCCATCGCTTGAGGCTTCACCGCGACGACGATGACAGCGGGTGGCGGCGACCGCGGTTCCAGAACCGGCTGCGACGCGATCCCGTGCTTCTGCGCGAGTTCGAGGGCGGCTCCGGAAAGCTTCGGCTCCTGGATGATGACCTGAGCCGGATCGAGGCCCCGCTCAAGCCAGCCTGCAAGCATCGCTGTGCCCATTTTGCCTGCGCCGGCGAGCACGACGGAACCATCTAATTTCAGAGACATAACCCGGACACCTTGGAAAGTGGCCGGGCGTGGGTCGAGACGTCGCCCGATGGACCCGGCTTAAGCCTGCCCCTGCGTCTCGAACATCGTCGAAACCAGGGCTTCGCGGCTTTCCTTACCTGCCCACACCACGAACTGGAAGGCCTGGTAATACCGTTCACAGCCTTCCAGCGCCGCTTTCAGCATCGCTTCGCACTGCCGGACCGTCGCGACGGCACCGTTAAGCAGCAGCGCGTGACGGAACATCACGAGCCCTTCCTGGGTCCACAGATCGAAGTGGCCGAGCCAGAGCTGCTCGTTGATCTGGGCGATCAGGCGATACATTTCCGTCAGGCGGTTTTCTGGCACCCGGAAATCGAACGCGCACGCCAAGTGCAGGGCTTCGAGATCGTCACGCCAGTTGATCGAGATGTGATAGTCGGCCCAGGAACCCGCAACGATCAGCGTCAGCTCTTCGTCGCTCGCGCGCTCGCACGGCCAGTCATGGGCATGCGCGAGCTGTTCGATGAGATCGATCGGATTGAGAACGCGGTCAGAACCCTGTTCCGCAACTGCCATTTGATATCGCTCTCCAGTCTGCCGCGCGCCGGGATGGCCACGAAACAACCACGCGATTGGGATTTCCCAAATTGCGCCGCTTTCGTGCTGCTGCGCCGGACAAAACCAGACGGCCCTGCGAGTCGCAAGCTGACCCGGCGGGCCAGGAAATCTTGTCCACGATCAAAGTGGCAAAGCCCAGGCGGAACAGGGGCCAAGGCCGCCTTGGGCCACGATTGCTGGTGAAAAGCGCTCGAACCTGTGGATGCCTTTAGGCAGCGGTGCCGCCCTGCGGCGAAAGCTTCGAGAGCTTGGCTTCCAGCTCCGCGATGCGCGCCGCCAGCGCCTCGTTTTCCTGCCGCGCCTTCTGCGCCATTTCGCGCACCGCTTCGAAATCCTCGCGCGTCACGACATTCATATCCCGCAGGAACTTTTCGGCTTGGCCCCGAAAAACAGCCTCGGTTTCTTTCTTGAAGCCCTCTGCCGCACCCGCTGCGTCTGTCATGAGCTTGGCAAAGTCGTCGAAGAATTTGTTGGTCGTCTGGGTCATTTCAAGATCTCGGATTGGAACGGTTATTCAACTATGGCGATAGGCAGGCATGGCTGCAAGCTTACGACATTCTCATCTTGGGTCTGCCGGATGCATGCTTGACATTAAGACGGCGTTACCCAAACAACGCGGCCTAAGACCGGCCTTCCCTGGTAACTCGATACGGCCATTTGCGAAACCTCGCCCGGAGAGCCGATGACACCCCTCGCCCTTCTCACCTACCCCGATATCGACCCGGTCGCGATCCATCTCGGGCCAGTCGCCGTCAAATGGTACGGCCTCTCGTATATGGCCGGCCTTTTGCTCGGCTGGTGGTATATCCGCAACTTGGTTTCGACCCCGCGGCTCTGGGCGGGCAACAAACCGCCGATGACGCTCGAACGCATCGACGACCTTCTGCTCTTCATGACCTTTGGTGTCATCATCGGCGGCCGCCTCGGTCAGATCTTTCTCTACGACCCCGATTTCTACTTCTCGCATCCTCTGGAGATGGTGAAGGTCTGGAAGGGCGGGATGAGCTTCCATGGCGGCGTCATCGGCTGCGCCATCCTGATCTTCGTATTCGCTTACATCTACAAAGTGTCAGCCCGGTCCGTGGCGGACCTCGTCTGTGCGTCCGTACCCTTCGGCCTTTTCTTTGGCCGGATCGCCAATTTCATCAATTCCGAGCACTGGGGCCGCGTGACCGACGCCTGGGTCGGCATGGTCTTTCCCAACGGCGGCGACAACCCGCGCCATCCGAGCCAGCTTTATGAGGCGGCGCTCGAAGGCATCGTGATGTTCATCATCTTGCGGATCGCCACCCACCACTTCTCCTCGCTGAAGCGCCCCGGACTGACGACCGGCATCTGGATGATCTGGTACGCCATCGCCCGCAGCTTCTCGGAGATCTTCCGCGAGCCCGAGCCCTATAACATCATGAACATCGGTCCCTTCACGGCCGGTCAGATGTACTGCGTGCCGATGGTTATTCTGGGGATCTATCTGATCTGGACCGCCTGTCATAACAAGAGCGAGCCCGGAAAGGCTGCGGTGTGATCGATAACGGCCTGCGTCGCGATACACCGCTCGCCCGGCGGATCAAGGAACGGATTCGCCGCGACGGGCCCATGACGGTCGATAGCTACATGTCCGCCTGCCTTTGGGATGCGGACTACGGCTACTATCGCCGTCAGCAGGTGTTCGGCGCATCGGGCGACTTCATCACCGCCGCCGACGTATCGCAGGTCTTTGGCGAGCTTCTGGGCGTCTGGGCCGGCGTCGTCTGGCAGGGCGTGCTCGGCGCTCCTAACCCGATTACCATCGTCGAATACGGCCCCGGACGCGGCACCATGATGCGCGATATTCTTCGCGCCGCCCGCATCGTCCCCGGCTTCTCGAACGTCACGCGCGTGCATCTCGTCGAAGCCAGCGAATCCCTGATCGAGTTGCAAACTGCAACTCTGTCGGAATTCCGCAACGTGCTGAGCTGGGGCCGCGAACTCGACGAGATCAACCCGCCGGCCATCATCTTCGCCAACGAATTTCTCGATGCCTGGCCGGTCGCCCAATGGGTCAAGACCGCATCGGGTTGGCACATTCGCGCCGTGACCCTCGATGCCCGCGGCGACCTGCAATTCACCGCAATCGACGGCGAATGCCCGCGCGATGCATTCGAAGCTCTGCTGCCCGGCGCCCCGCCCGGGGCCGTCATCGAAAGCCAGCGCCTCGACCAGCTTGCCGACGCCCTGCAAGCACTCTCCGAACGCGGCCCCATCGCCTTTCTTATGGTCGACTATGGTCACACCACACCGGCCGCCGGAGACACGCTGCAAGCGGTCCGCGCGCATAAGTATGAATCTCCACTGACGTCGCCGGGCGAAGCCGACCTGACGGTGCACATCAACTTCTACGATCTCGCCTCGACGCTGCATCGCGCCGGTCTGGCGCTCGATGGCCCTGTCACGCAGGCGGAGTTCCTCGGTGCTCTCGGCATTGTCGAGCGCGCCTCGCGTTTGATGGCGGCCAATCCGGCCCGCGCGACCGAAATCGAAACGGGCGTCGCCCGCTTGCTCGCCCCCAATGGCATGGGAGGGCGCTTCAAGGTCCTCGCAGCCCGCTCCCCCGGTCTACCGTCGCTTCCGGGCTTCAGCGCGGCCCGCGAGCAGAGCGCCGCGCCCGGACCAGCATGAAGACCCGCATAAAGGGAAAGCGCGCCGGATGTCCTTGAAACCCATCGAAGCGCGAAATCTCTCCAGCTGGAACGGCATCCGCCACGGCTTCTTCACCCGCGAAGGCGGCGTCTCGACGGGTCTCTACGCCAGCCTCAACTGTGGCTGGGGCTCAAGCGACGATCAGAACCTCGTCGCCGAGAACCGCAACCGGATCGGCCGTTTTCTCGGCGGCGACGAAAAACTCGGCGGCGGTGTCGTCACGCTCTATCAGGAGCACGGCACGATGGCGCTGCACGTGACCAAAGCGCCAGACCGCGCGGCCCTCCCCCACGCCGACGCCGTCGTCTCCAACACGCCCGGACTTGTCATTGGCGTTCTGACAGCGGATTGCGCTCCGGTCCTGATGGCCGACGCAGAGGCCGGCGTCATCGCTGCTGCTCACGCCGGCTGGCGTGGCGCCATTAACGATGTTGTCGGCAGCGCCGTCGCGGAAATGGAACGTCTCGGCGCCAAACGCGAACGGATCACTGCGGCCGTTGGCCCCTGCATCAGTCAGTCAGCCTACGAGGTCGGCCCTGAGTTCGAGGCGACCTTCCTTGAGCGTGATCCAGCGTTCAGCACGTATTTTACGCGGGCGAACCCGAACGCGCGTCCGCATTTCGATCTGCCGGCCTTTGTGACAATGCGATTGCAGGCAGCCGGCGTCGGCAGCATCGAGGATCTGGCGCTCTGCACCTGCAAGAACGAATCGCTTTTCTTCAGCTACAGGCGTAAAACTCTCCTCGGGGAAGTGGACTATGGCCGTCAAATCTCCGCCATCGTCGTGGCGTAACGGCATAATCCACAGGGAAGTCCGAGCCGACGCCAACGTTTACACCGGTCGATAACAGTTTCGCCGAGCTCCCGTCTGGACGGGTCGTTCAGGGCTGATCTACAGGGATAAGGGTCAGTTCCGGTAGTAATCACAGGAGTTCAGGCCGCGGAGGTAATGTGTTCCGGCCGCCGGGGAAGTCGCGGTTGGATAAGGGGGGACGTCGAGTGGCGACCTTTTGCTCTGCTCGGGTACGCGAGCGCCGAACACGTCTTTGGACGATCGGGTCGATACTTTTGGCTTCGCTGGTAACGGCAGGCCTGGGTGGTTGTGGCTCATCATCAAACCTCTTGGGCGGCATAGGCGGTGGCAGCGGAACGCCCTCGGCACAAAACTCGATCGCTCTCCCGACAGGCGCGTCACCATCTGGACCCGTTACACAGAACGCCAAATTCCAGATCGCGCCGGTTATCGGATCGCCCGAAAACGTCGCTCACGAATTGCAGTCGCAGCTTGCTTCTGCCATTGGCCGAGAGGGCCTGAGCGTCGGCACCTCGAACAATGCGACGGGCGAATATGTCGTCCGCGGCTACATCGTGGCTGCTCGCGAAAAATCGAAAGCGAAGATCTCCTACATCTGGGATGTGACCGACCAGAGCGGCAAGCGCGTTCATCGCGTCACGGGTGAGGAAGTCATCGCGAGCGCCGGGAAAGACCCCTGGTCGGCAGTGACGCCTGCCGTCGTAGAACGGATCTCCGGCAAGACCTCGAAACAGATCGCTAGCTGGATCGCGAGCGGCGGTGGTGTTCCGATGGCCTCAAACATCAACACGCAATCGACCAACGCTCCGTCAAGCCCGCCGCGGCCGACGACGTATGCCTCGGCTGCATCGAGCCCGGCTTCGCCGACGACCGGCAGCATCACCCACTCCGGTCCCGTCACGGCCGTCGTGCCGCTGGTGACGGGAGCGCCCGGCGACGGCAGCACCACGCTCACCACCGCAATTCAGCGCGAATTGTCGAAGAGCGGCCTGAAGCTGGCAACTACGCCCGACTCGCAGGCCTACAAAGTTGTCGGCAAGGTCGCCATGGGCACCAGCAAAGACGGCAAGCAGCCGATCCAGATCGACTGGAACGTGATCGACCCGAGCGGCAAGAAGCTCGGCACTGTGTCGCAGAAGAATGAGATCCCGACCGGCTCGCTTGACGGCTCCTGGGGACAGACCGCCGATGCCGCAGCCGCCGCTGCTGCGCAAGGCATTATCAAGCTCTTACCGCCAAAGAGCGTCGAATAATCAGTAGCCGGTCAGGTTAACCTCGATCGGCAACACTGTGACAACAGCTTGGGCTCGGACGGTTGAATCGTCCGGGCCCAATTGCTACAAGCCCGCAAATGAAGAGGTTTCTGGAGCGCAAATGCCTTTCGATTCCAAGGGTGACGCCCGGAACAGTGACGGCCGAGGGAAGCTGGGCGTGAAAATCATCGCGGGAAACAGCAATCGCCCCCTCGCCGAGGCGATCTGCACCTATCTGAAGCTGCCGATGGCCAAAGGCCAGGTGAAGCGCTTCGCCGATATGGAGATCTTCGTCGAAATCCAGGAAAACGTCCGTGGTCAGGACGTGTTCGTCATTCAGTCGACGTCGTTCCCCGCCAACGACAACATGATGGAGCTGCTGATCCTGCTCGATGCGTTGAAGCGCTCGTCGGCGCGCCGCATCACAGCCGTCATCCCATACTTCGGGTACGCCCGGCAGGACCGCAAACCCGGTCCGCGTACGCCCATTTCGGCCAAGCTCGTCGCCAACCTGATCGAGCGCGCCGGCGCCGACCGCGTTCTGACGCTCGATCTCCACGCCGGCCAGATCCAGGGCTTCTTCGACATCCCGACCGATAACCTCTTCGCTGCGCCGGTCATGACGCGCGACATCGAAGAGCACTATGGCAACACGGACGACATCGTCGTCGTGTCGCCCGACGTCGGCGGCGTCGTCCGCGCCCGAGCGCTCGCCAAGCGTATCACCGCGCCAATCGCCATTTGCGATAAGCGGCGCGAACGTCCAGGCGAAAGCGAAGTGATGAACGTCATCGGTGACGTTGACGGCAAACGCTGCATCCTGATCGACGATATCGTCGATTCCGGCGGTACGCTCGTCAACGCCGCTGAGGCCCTGCTGAAAAACGGCGCGACGGAAGTCTCTGCTTACATTTCGCACGCTGTGCTGTCTGGCGGCGCCGTCAGCCGCATCCAGAACTCGCGCCTGAAATCGCTCGTCATCACGGACTCGATCCTGCCGACCGAAGCCGTAAAGGCCGCGCGCAACATCCGCGTCATGTCGATCGCGCCACTCATCGGCGAAGCGATCCTCCGCACGAGCCGCGAAGAAAGCGTCTCGAGCCTCTTTTACTGATACACTTTCCAGAAGCCGGATTATCTGATCCCGAGCGGTGCTGTTTCGCACTGTTCGGAAAAAACTCTCCATGCCATAAGGAAATTTGAGAACAATAACGGGAAGCAAATTCTCGAGGGGGAGGCGTGGGGCGAATCCCGGTTCACACGCGAGCGGCAGGCTGCGTTGTTGCCTTGCTCATGGGCATCTCGATGCTCGCGTTCTCACAGGCGGCAATGGCGGGACCGTCCCTCGACCAGTTCGAAATCAAAGACCTCGACACCGAACCTGGCGCGATCGAGATCGAAAGCCAGAATGACTTTTCATCTGGCAATCCGAGACGCGGCGTCGTTTCCAATGGCGCAGGCGGCATCATTGCCGACGACAACACGGTAACACGCCAACGCGAAGGCCTGGAAGTTGAGATGGGCCTCACGACCTTCGTCAAACTTCGCCTCGGCATCGAGTTCGAGCAGCAGCGCCTGGACGATCCCCAGACCTTCAACGACGCCGATCGGATGGGACCGCTTGAATTCGACAGCTACGGTGCCGAAACCATCTGGACCGTCATCAAGCGCAAAGGCGACGGCATCGGCGCCGGCTTTCTCGTCGAATGGGATCAATCCGCACACGAAGACGAAGCTTCGACGCTGACGATCGGCCCGATCATCGAATGGCAATCCGGACGCTGGAGCGCAAACATCAATCCGACAGCCATTCAATACTTTGGCGGCGGCTTCGAAAATCAGGGCAAGCTCGATTTCGGCTACGCCGCCCGGATCATGTATCGCACATCCAATCAGCTCGCTCTTGCCGTTGAATCCTATGGCGGCGTCGAACGCATCAGCGGCGGCAACACGGACGAGCAGCAGCAAATCTTCGGAACGTTCAATCAGTATCGTCTCGGTCCTATCGCCTACTGGACGTTCGGCGACGCAGATGACGACGACACGCTCTCAAAGAAAGATGACGCTGAAGACGAACAAAAAGTTGAGACGACGGTCGGGTTCGGTGCGTTGTTCGGTTTGAATAGTGCGACGCCCGCAACCACGCTGAAACTCAGTCTCGATATCGATTTTTGAACCTTGGCTTTATCAATCGTGTCCTACGGTGCAATCTCCGCAGCGTCCGCGAATTTCCATTGTCATTGAGCGGATGTTGAAGTCGTTCTTGCTTGCCCACGTCTGCAGGCTCTTCACAGCGGTCGGACTATCGAATTCCTTCACCGTGCCGCAGGAATCGCAGATCGCGAAGACAGCCTTTCCTACGTGATGAGGATGATCGCAAGCGACGAAAGCATTGAGGCTTTCAAGCCGATGCGCCAAGCCATCGTCGATTAAACGTTGTAGAGCCCGATAGACCGTTGGCGGCGCGCTGACACCCTTCGCGCGCACCTGTTCGATAAGCTCGTAGGCGCTCACGGGCCGCCCGACGCCCCTCAGCGCTTCGACAATGATCTTGTCCTGATCGGCCGCGCTCCGGCGCTTGGTCGTCTTCTTCGTCATCACTTCGGGCATCTCCACCACCCACAATTGCAGGTCACAACGCAGGGTTTCCAGTAAATCACCCCTTAATATGCTGATTTTCTCAGCAACTTTCCAGTCCGACCCAAGTATTGTGCGCCTATTTGGGGCCATTTCCGACCGTTGCGCGCGGCGGCAACCCCAGGTATATACCCGCCATCTCAAGAAGATTTTCCTGAGACGCCGCCCGGCACCCTTGGAGGCCGGCAAGCGGCTTTTTGGCTCTTCTGATAGGCAGGAGAGCCTTTAACACTCGGAGACGATGCCATGGCTGAGCTCATTACGCTCAAGGCTACGGCGCGCCCGCGTGCCGGCAAGGGGGCCGCACGCCAAGCACGCCGCAATGGAAATGTGCCCGCCGTCATTTACGGCAACCACGAAACCCCGGAAACGATCAATCTCGAATACAACGAGCTGTGGAAGCAGGTCCTGCGTGGCCACTTCACCTCGACGGCTATCGAGATCGACGTCGAAGGCACGAAGCACATCGTGCTCGCCCGCGACGTCCAGGTCGACCCTGTCCGCGACACGCCCCTTCACGTTGACTTCCAGCGCGTCGGCAAGGATGGCGTGATCCGCGTTTCGATTCCCGTGCACTTCACCAACGAAACGTTGTCGCCGGGTCTGAAGCGCGGTGGCGTTCTCAATATCGTCCGCCACGACGTCGAAGTGTTCTGCCCTTACGACAAAATCCCGCGCGCGTTCGAGATCAATCTCGAAGGCATGGAGATCGGCCGTTCGATCCACATCTCGGCCGTCGAGATGCCGGAAGGCGTTTCGCCCGTCATCAAGAATCGCGACTTCACGATTGCGACGATCGCCGGCGCCCTGAAGGGTGACGACGAAGCCGCAAGCGCAACCGCGGATGCTGCTGCCGCTCCCGCCGCGGGTGCCAAGGCTGCTCCGGCCGCCGCTGGCAAGGCAGCCCCGGCTGCTGCAGGTAAGGCCGCTCCGGCCGCCAAGCCCGCCGCGAAGAAGTAAGAGACTTTTGCTGGGCCCGACATCTTTCCTTTGGGAAGTGGACCGCCGGGCCCAGCAACAATCCCGTGCCTTCCGGGCTGCTCGCCGAAGGCGAGTCGGAAGGCACAGTCGAAATGAAGCTCTTCGTTGGCCTCGGCAATCCGGGCGAGAAATACCGCGCCAATCGCCACAACATCGGCTTCATGGCGCTCGACCGCATCGCGGAACGCCACAGCTTCGCGCCCTGGCGCAAGAAATTTCAGGGGCTCATCTCCGAAGGCTCGATCGGCGGCGAGCGCGTGACGCTGCTGAAGCCCGAAACCTACATGAACGAGAGCGGCCGCTCTGTCGGTGAAGCCCAGCGTTTTCTAAAAATTCCGCTGTCGGACATTTACGTCTTTCACGACGAGTTGGACCTTGTACCCGGCAAGGTGAAACTGAAAACGGGTGGCGGCAACGCCGGTCACAACGGTTTGCGCTCGATCACCGCGCACATTGAAAACGAGTACAAGCGCGTGCGCCTCGGCATCGGTCATCCCGGCTCAAAAGATGCCGTCGTCTATTATGTTTTGAACGACTTCGCGAAATCAGAGCGCGAATGGCTCAATGCGCTGCTTGATGCCATCTCCGACGCCGCCCCCTATCTCGCCAAAGGCGAAGACGACCGCTTCCTGAGTGACGTCGCTCGCACGACGCAGGAGGATCACGAAACGCCTGCGCCCAAGGCTTCGCGCGCGCCACAAGAGTCGCCGCGCCCGCCGAAGGCATCGCGGCCACACCCAGCCGGTGAACGCGCGTCCAAACGCCAATCCGCCCTCGCCGACAACTTGAAAAAATGGCTGAGCGCGCGAAAATCCGGCGGCGAGGACGCCTAGCATCCTCGCGAAGTTTGGCGAGTTGTGGGGTTGAGCCGATGTCTGAGTATCAGGAAGAGAGCCGCGCGGACTCCGGATCGCGATCTCTTTTCGATCTGGTTATCGGCGCGCTCATTTTCCTTTTCACCGTCGGCGTTTTCGGCAGCGTGCTGAATGACGCTTATTTCGCGCGCGATAAAGACAAGACCGGCGTCCGGCGCATTTTCGCCCACCGCTGGAATGATCGCACGCTGGTCTTCCCGATCGAAGGCACCGACCGCCAGGGGCGCCGCGCCGTGTTCGATGTCGTTGTGCTGACGAAGAATTACGGCTGGGTCCGCGGGTCGACGACGGAACTCGAAAAGGACGACACCATCCTGTCGCCGCAAGAGATCCAGGACGAGGTTCTCGCACCGCAATTGCGTCAGGGCCTGGGCACCGCGCTCGGTCTGATCGCTGTCGGCCTTGCGAGCCAGGAAGGCGACGTCGCCCGTGAGGAACAGCGCGGCGGTCTCCGCGCCGTTCGCACCGCACAATGGGTGCGCGGCGCAGTCGGCGATCGCATCCCGATGTGGACGCTCAATCTCGGCCGCTACATCGATCCGTGCGCCGATTGCGAAGATATAGATACGAGCTGGCAGCGCCCGTTCATCGTCATCGCGGTCCGCAGCGTCGATCAGGGTACGCACATTTCGGAGGCGCTTGCAGACGCCATGTCCGGCACGAGCAATCTTCCCGCACCCGCGCGTTACTCGACATTCGCCTTTACCAAGTACCAGCGGTGAGCCATACGGCCGCACATTGGACCGATAAGGCTTCACATTAGGGCCTGGGTCGCTTAACCCACGGACCACAACCTAAACGGATATTTCCCCACCATGGGCTTCAAATGCGGCATCGTCGGCTTGCCGAACGTCGGCAAGTCAACCCTCTTCAATGCGCTCACGCAAACGGCGCAGGCCGAGGCGGCCAACTACCCCTTCTGCACCATCGAACCGAACGTCGGCGAGGTCGCTGTTCCCGATAAGCGCCTCGACACGCTCGCTGGCATTGCAGGTAGCAAGGAAATCATTCCAACGCGCCTGACGTTCGTCGATATCGCCGGCCTCGTCCGCGGTGCTTCGAAGGGCGAAGGCCTCGGCAACAAGTTCCTGTCGCACATTCGCGAAGTCGATGCCGTGGCCTACGTGCTGCGCTGCTTCGTTGACGAAGACATCACCCACGTCGAGAACCGCATCGACCCGCTCGCCGACGCCGACGTCGTCGAAACGGAATTGATGCTCGCCGATCTCGAAAGCCTTGAAAAGCGCATCTCGCAAATCGAGAAGAAAGCGAAGTCCGGCGACAAGGAAGCCAAGGCGCAGTACGCCGTCATGGAAAAGCCGCTGGTGCTTCTGCGTGAAGGCAAGCCCGCCCGTCTCGCGCAGATGACCGCCGAAGAGATGCCCGCCTTCCGTGCGCTGCAGCTTCTGACATCGAAGCCCGTCGTCTACGTCTGCAACGTCGAGGAAGCCTCAGCGGCCAACGGCAACGCCTATTCGAAGCAGGTCGAAGAGCGCGCGAAGGCCGAGAACGCGGCTGTCGTCGTCATCTCCGCCAAGATCGAAAGCGAATTCGCAGGCCTTGCGCCGGAAGACCGTGATGCCTTCCTCAGTGAGATGGGCCTCGACGAACCGGGCCTCAATCGCCTGATCCGCGCCGGATACGACCTGCTCCACCTCGTGACCTACTTCACCGTCGGCCCGAAGGAAGCCCGCGCCTGGACAATCACGCGCGGCACCAAGGCTCCGCAAGCCGCTGGCGTCATCCATACCGACTTCGAAAAAGGCTTCATCCGCGCCGAAACCATTGCCTTCGACGATTATGTAACCGGCAACGGCGAAACCGGTGCTAAAGAAGCCGGAAAAATGCGTCTCGAAGGCAAGGACTACGTCGTCCAAGACGGCGATGTCATGCACTTCCGTTTCGCCAACTAGGACGAACAAACATGTCCGACGAACTGCCCGACCGCCTTTGCAACGATCCCGCAAGCCCGTTCTTCAACGAAGAGCTTCTGAAGCGTGACATCGGCATCCGCTTCAATGGTACCGACAAAACCAACGTTGAAGAATACTGCATCAGCGAAGGCTGGATCCGCGTCGCAGCAGGGAACGCGCGCGACCGCAAAGGCCGCCCGATGACCCTGAAGCTCAAAGGCAAAGTCGAGCCGTATTTCCGCACGGCGTGATGATGACGCCAATGCGGCGCGATCAGCTTCCGCGCCGCTTTCTCGTCGCGGCAGCTTTCCGCGCTGACGCACTGCGCGCCGCCGCTGGTCGCGTGGCCGACGCTCTGCCGCCGATCTTTCCACCGCGCTTCGACGCGACGTGCGTATCTTTCTTCCCGCGACCCGAGCCGCTCTTGTTTCCGCCGCCGCTCTCTTTGTTGACGGTCGCCCACGCGCGCCGCTCGGCTTCCAACTTGCCGACGCCGCGCTTCTCGTAGCCTTCCTCGATGTGTTCGGCCTTGCGTTTCTGTTTGGTCGTATAGCTCGCTTTATCGCCTCTCGGCATGACGGCTCCTCCTCGATACATTGAGCGCCGTTCGAGCAACGCGCTGGCACTCGGGAAGTTGCGTCCTAACAGCAGCAAACCGCCGAAACAAAAAAGGCCCCGCACGAGCAGGGCCTTTTCATTAATCGTCGAAACGAACCGCGCGATCACTCGGCAGCTTCTGCGCCTTGCGGCATCTTCTGCTGCTGCGCCGTCTCGGAAGCTTTCTGTCGTGTCATGTGATCGAGCGCCGCGCGCACCCCGGCTTCATAATCCGGATGCACCTTCTTGAAGTGGGCAAGCTGCCGCTCCGCGATGAAATCGGGAATACCCCACATCGCTTCGGCAACGTTAGAGAACAGCCGCGCTTTCTGCTCTTTGTTGAAGAGATTGAACAGCGCCGTCACCTGTCTGTAATCGTCGTTGCCATCGCGATGATTGAAACGATCGGCATCGCCCGAAATCTTCAGCGGCGGCTCCGCGACGGACTTGTCCTGCTCGGCACCATGAAACGAGTTCGGCTCGTAATAGGCGTCCAAGTTCCCCGTCTCCGGTGCGAAGAACCGCATCGGGCCGTCCTTGTGATAGTTATGAACGGGGCAGCGCGCGGCGTTCACGGGCAGATGCTCGTAGTGCGTGCCGAGGCGATAGCGATGCGCATCCGCATACGAAAAGATGCGCGCCTGCAGCATCTTGTCGGGCGAAAAGCCGATGCCCGGCACGATGTTCGACGGCGAGAATGCCGCTTGCTCGATCTCGGCGAAATAGTTCTCAGGATTGCGGTTCAGCTCGAATACGCCGATGTCGATCGGCGGATAGTCCGCATGCGGCCAAACCTTCGTCAGGTCAAACGGGTTATACCAATGCTTGTCGGCATCGCCTTCCGGCATCACCTGAACCTGCATCTTCCACTTCGGGAACTCGCCGCGCTCGATAGCCGTGAACAGATCTTCCTGCGTCGATTCACGTGTGCGGCCGACGATCTCGCTCGCTTCGCCGTTCGTCCAGTGCTTATGGCCTTGAAGCGTTTTGAAGTGGAATTTCACCCAGAAACGCTCGTTGTTGGCATTGATGAATGAATACGTGTGCGAGCCGTAGCCGTTCATGTTGCGAACGCCGACCGGCAAGCCGCGGTCCGACATCAGGATCGTAACCTGATGCAGGCTTTCCGGCGACAGCGACCAGAAATCCCACATCGCCGTCGGCGAGCGCATGTTGGTTTTCGGGTGCCGCTTCTGCGTGTGAATGAAATCGGGAAACTTCATCGGATCGCGGACGAAAAACACCGGCGTGTTGTTGCCGACGAGATCCCAGTTGCCTTCACTGGTATAGAATTTGAGTGCGAAGCCGCGAACATCGCGCTCTGCATCCGCCGCGCCAAGCTCGCCTGCAACGGTCGAGAAGCGCGCGATCATGTCGGTCTTCGCGCCCGGCTGCAGCGCCTTCGCCTTCGTGTACTTCGAAATGTCGCCCGTAATCGTCAGCGTTCCGTAAGCGCCCCAGCCCTTGGCGTGGACGGTACGTTCCGGAATGCGCTCGCGGTTCTGATGCGCGAGCTTCTCGATGAGCTGGTAATCCTGCATCAGCAGCGGACCGCGCGGCCCGGCTGACAGCGAATTCTGGTTGTCGGGGACCGGGGCACCCGCTGTTGTGGTGAGCTTCGTGGTATCGGTCATGTGATCATCCTTCCTGGAGGAAACCAAAGAGACCTAAGATCAGAAAAACTTAATCCACCAATCGAATCTTCAGGAAATGCTTATAAGACAATCTTATCGCGCAAAAATTTCTATAGGAGCGATTGGCCCTTTCTATCGGCGCTTCTGGTTTAGCTCCGCATTCCTGCCGTAGGCTTTAAAGCGCTCGGCAATCTCGAGCATTTCAGCATCATCGAGCAAATGCATATCAGCCAGTAAGAGTACTTTGTAGTACTGCTCGGCCAGAACTTCCACCTCTCGGGCCATTTCAAGTGCGTGCGCGAGCGAAGCTCCGCAAGCAATCTGACCGTGGTTGGCCATTAAACACGCGTCTCGTTCACGAAGCCCGGCCGCAACATGCCGCGCGAGTTCATCCGTTCCGAACGTCGCGTAAGGCACGCACGGAATGTCCTTTCCGCCCGCGACCGCCACCATGTAATGAAATGCCGGAATGGATTTGTGCGCGCACGCCAGCACGGTCGCATGCAGCGAGTGCGTGTGCACAAGTGCATTTCGATCCGGGCGCGCGTGATACGCAGCAAGGTGAAATTGCCACTCGCTCGACGGCTTCAGTTGACCATCTGGAACGCTGCCGTCAGCGGCGACGAATACGATGTCGTCTGGCTCGGTATCTTCATACCGCTTGCCCGTCGGCGTGATCAGCATGCCGCCGCCGAACCGACACGAGACGTTACCTGAACGCCCTGGAGAAAGTCCCGAACGGCTCATCTCCAGAGCCGTTGCAATGACCTCTTTTCTCAACGATTTTTCGCTTGGCTGTTTCACGGGATCATGCCACTTCGCTGGTCTTTTCAGGATAGAGCGACAGCAGCCCTTCTCGGGACGCCGCGCAAATGCCCCGCTCCGTGATGAACCCCGTCACGAGCCTCGCAGGTGTCACATCAAAGGCCGGATTACGGGCATGCGTCCCTTCTGCCGAAATCAGAACCGACCCGAGCTCGCCATTCGGCAGCTTGCCCTGAACATACAGAACTTCGTCTTCGCTGCGTTCCTCGATGGGAATGTCGCTGCCTTTTTCGGTGCGCCAGTCAATCGTCGAAAACGGCAGCGCCACATAAAACGGAACCCGTGTATCGTGCGCCGCGAGCGCCTTCAGATACGTGCCGATCTTGTTCGCAACGTCGCCGTTCGCCGTCACCCGGTCCGTGCCGACGATGACGAGATCGACGTCGCCAGCCTGCATGAAATGCCCACCGGCATTGTCCGCGATGAGGCTATGCGGAACACCGTGCTGCAAAAGCTCGAACGCCGTCAGCGCCGCGCCCTGATTGCGCGGTCGCGTCTCGTCGACCCAGATATGCACCGGAATGCCGGCATCGTGCGCGTGATAGATCGGCGACGTGGCCGTCCCCCAATCGACGCACGCGAGCCAGCCCGCATTGCAATGCGTCAGAACGTTGACAGGACCACCGCCCTTGCGGATCGCGATCTCCTTAATCAACTTGAGGCCGTTGACGCCGATGTTCCGGCACGTCTCGACATCGTCCTCTGCCAGTTCTGCCGCACGCGCGTAGGCGGCGACAGCGCGAATGCTCGGCGCCAGCGGCAGCAGCGTCGTGCGCAGATCTTCCAGCGCCCAGCGCAGATTGACCGCCGTCGGCCGCTGCGCACCGAGGAACGCAACCGCATTGTCTAGGCTCGCATCCGATGCATCGACACGCATCGCCAGCGCCACGCCATAAGCCGCCGTGACGCCGATCAGCGGCGCGCCGCGAACCTGCATCGTTTTAATGGCGCGCGCCGCATCTTCGACCGTCTTGAGCACCGGCCGCACGATCTTATGCGGCAGAAGCGTCTGATCGATGATGCCAATGGACCAGCCGTCCGGTTCGAGCCAGATCGTGCGCGAGGGCACTCCGTCAAGCTTCATGATGAGCCTCCGCGATTGACTTAGTGAAATTAACGATCTCGGCCGCCGCCTCGGCGGAACGCGTTTGCAATAGCATATGGGCGCCGGGAATGACGACCATGCGTGCGCGCCCGCGTTCGCAAACCGCACGCTGAATGGGCGACTTGCGGACGAGCCAATCGCCGCGCCCATGCAGCACCAGGATCGGACAGGCGAGTTGGGCGAAATCCCGCCGCACATCGACCTCCGCAATGGCCTTGAGCCGCGATGCCCGCACCGACCGTGACAGCGTAGCGACGATCCCTTCTACTTTTTTGACGAGTTCGGGATCGCCGAAAGGTCCCATCAGGACAGCATCGCGAAGTCGCGACGGCGTCGTTCGCGGATCGACGAGCGCCGCGCGACGAATGAAGCAACCGGGCCACGGGTTCTTCACGAACGTTGCCGCCAGCACGACACCCTGCACCTGCCGCCCGAGCTGCGTCGCGACACGAACGGCAACCGGCCCCGAAAACGACTCTCCCAGAAGAAATACCGGTCTTTTGCCGATCACGTTGCGCACGATTTCCGCATAGCCCGCATACCCGAGCGACGGATCTTGCGGATAGCGTACGATCGTAACAGTCAGATCCGGAGCAAGCCGCGCTGCCAAACGGTCGAACAGATCGCCTGTCCCGTCGAGACCGGGCAACAGGACAATCTCGATCGGACCGTTCGCCATGCTCACATGTTACCCGGACCGGGCAACGGAATGTGCAGCGAAGCATCAAGCCCGCAAGCGGCACACGTCAGCGCGTACCATTCCGAATAGGGCCGCACCGACCTGTCGATGACCTGCAGCCCCGGCGTTTGGCACACGGGGCAATTATGAACCGTCCAAGGATCGGCTCGCCACGCGGCGATCCGCTCGAACGCATCTGACAGATGCTCTTTTGGAAGGTCCACGTTTGCTCCTAGTGGCCTTCGAATGCCACAAGCGCGTGACGGGTGATGCCCAGGTCATCGAGCCGCTTCATGCCGCCGAGATCCGGCAGATCGACAATGAAGGTTGCTCCAACCACCTTGCCACCGGAACGTTGAACGAGCTTTACTGCCGCTTCCGCCGTGCCACCCGTCGCGATTAGATCGTCAACGATCAGCACGCGAGATCCGCTTTCGAACGCATCCTCATGAATTTCGATGACGTCCACGCCGTATTCAAGCGTGTACTCCTGCCCGATCGTCTTCCAAGGCAGCTTGCCTTTTTTCCGGATCGGAATGAAGCCACATTCGAGGCGGTCAGCAATCGCGCCACCCAGAATGAACCCGCGCGCCTCGATACCGGCAACCGCGTCGATTTTCTGGTCCTCGAATGGCTTCGCCATGCCTTTGATCGCTTTTTTAAGCCCTTTCGGGTCGGAAAGAAGCGTCGTGATATCCCGAAACATGATGCCGGGCTTCGGATAGTCAGGGATCGTACGAATAAGCTCTTCGAGGGCGTCCAGGTTCTTCACAGTGCTCCACTCCGGTCAAATTGACGGCGCAAAATAGCAATATCGCTGGGTTCTAGGTAGATTTTGAGCAACGCTGTCGTGCTGAAACATTCGGCACTGGCGGCAGCCCTGCTTGAGGGAAGAGTAATGGCATCTCCAGGCACCTCCGCAATCGCAGGACCCGACCTCGACCCGCTTCTCGACGATACGGAAGACTTGCCGCGCACGCTGAGACGCGAAAAGGAAGCCCGCGCCCGGGAAGCACGCGAACGCGCAGCGCAGGAACGCGCGGCCGCGCCGACACTCTCGATGGGCCCAGACGATCGTTCACGGCCGCAGCCGCAGATCTACGCAGCATCCGATTTCACCCCCAATGCCGCTGCGGCGGCCGCAACGCTCGCGCCGGTGTCGGTCCGTAAAATCGACGTGCCCTTCGTCGAGCTGATGCTGTTCTTTCTGAAAGCCGTCATCGCCAGCATCCCCGCGCTCATTCTGCTCGGCACCGTACTATGGACGCTCGGCACCCTACTCGAAATGATCTTCCCCTGGCTCATCAAGATGAAGATCCTGATCAGCTTCCCGAACTAACGCACGCCTCTCCGGGCCACCCTCGGAACAATCCCGAGGATGATAATCAGGAGCTATCCCAGCACCCGCCCCGCAACCGCATCGAGCTTCTTCAAGAGTTCAGGATCGCGCGCTTCCGGGGGCGTGATCAGCGCAACTTCGAGTGCCCTGTCCGAGCCGATCGGACAAGCCGGATGCTCGCGCGGAAAATCCCGCGCGAGATGCGCGACGAGCCGCTGCGCTTTTTCTGTATTCGCGTGCATGACAGCAATGATCGACGCGACATCGACGTCTTCATGATCGTCGTGCCAGCAATCGTAATCCGTCACCATCGCGACGCTCGCGTAGCAAATCTCCGCTTCGCGCGCGAGCTTGGCCTCCGGCATGTTCGTCATGCCGATGACGTCGCAATCCCAAGACCGGTAAAGATTGCTTTCTGCGCGCGTGGAAAACTGCGGCCCTTCCATCGCGAGGTAGGTGCCGCCCTTGTGCACCTCGATCTTCTCGGCCTTCGCCGACTTTTCGAGCGCCTTCGTTAGCAGCGGACTGATCGGATCGCCCATCGCAACATGCGCAACGCAACCGTTGCCGAAGAACGACTTCTCGCGCGCGAACGTCCGGTCGATGAACTGATCGGGAAGCACGAAATCGCCGGGCTTGTATTTCTTCTTCAACGATCCGCACGCGGAAACCGAGATGAGATCGGTCACGCCAGCACGTTTAAGCGCATCGATATTCGCCCGATAGTTGATGCCCGTCGGCGACAGCTTATGCCCGCGCCCATGCCGCGGCAGAAACCGGATCGGCAATCCGTCGATATCAGCAAACAGAATTTCGTCCGAAGGTGTACCCCACGGACTCTCGATTGCCTTCCATTCAGGGTTGGCAAGGCCTGGCAGTTGATAGAACCCACTGCCTCCAACAATGCCCAGAACCGATGCCGTCATCACCCACCTTTTTCATTTTCAATGTACCCGCCAGTACAAAAGAAAAAAGGCTACGCAAGCGCAGCCTTCCAGTTTGCAAATCGTCACAAGCGCTCGGGTCAGTGCTTAATGCTGGCCCAGATCCGCCTCTTGCCCAGGTAGAGCAAGCCAGTGGTGACGATAAGATACAAAATGACCTGCCATCCGATCTGCTTGCGCGTATCGAGCGTGGGGTCGGCGGCCCATGACAGAAATGCGACAACGTCTTTCGCATAGTTATCGACGGTGTCGGGTGTGCCGTCCTGGTAACTGACGAGACCGTCGGAAAGCGGCGGCGGCATGCTGATTTGATGGCCGGGGAAAATCTTGTTGTAGAATTTTCCGTCCGTCAGTTTGAAATCTGCCGGCGGATCGGAATAGCCGTGCATGAGCGCATAGATGTAATCCGCGCCGCCCTCCTGATAGGCCTTGGCAATATCGCCGAGCATCAGGAACGGATGGATCCACCAACTTGGATTGCGCTCAACGCCGCGTGCCCGAGCGATAAGCGATAGATCAGGCGGCAACGCGCCGTTTTGCGCTGCCCGCGCTTCCTGATCGTTATGATACGGCCCCCGGATTGGATCAGACAGCAACGCCGGACGCTCGAACATCTTGCCTTCGTCGTTCGGACCGTCCGTGATTTGGTTCGGCCACGTCTTCGCCAGTTCCTTCACGGCTGCTTCCGGAAATTCCGGTCCTCCCGGCTGCACGAGATTGCGGAACGACAGATACTTAAGGCCGTGACAGTTCGAACAGACGTCCTTGTAGACCTGGAAGCCGCGCTGCAATTGCGCCTTATCGAATTGCCCGGTGAAGCCCGAGAACGACCACGTCTGCCGATGGATCTCCGGATGTCCCGCTTCCTCCGCAGAGGCGCTCGTAACCGGGAGCACGAACGAAAGCGCGAAGATCAATGAAAGTGAGATGCGCTGTTTCATCTGTCGCTCCTCACCGCGTCTCAGGTGCGGCAGCGGCACCCGACGGCAGCCCCGCTCCGCCCTTGCTGAGCACCGATTCCGTGATCGAGCGCGGCAGCCTTCGCGGCGTTTCAATAAGGCCGACGATCGGCATCGCAACGAGGAAGAACAGGAAGTAGCAGACCGTGAAGATCTGCGCGGCGACCACATACACACCTTCCGCCGGTTTCGATCCGAGATAGCCGAGCGATACGCAGGTGAAGACGAAGAACCAGAAGAACCACTTGAAGATCGGCCGGTACTTCGCCGACCGAATGCGCGATGTATCGAGCCACGGCGCGAACGCGATGATGATCACGGCGGAGAACATCGCGACGACGCCGCAAAGCTTGGCATACTGCCCGAGCGGAATGCCGAGGAACGAGCTCGTGAAGGCGCGCAGGATCGCGTAGAACGGCAGGAAATACCATTCCGGCACGATATGCGGCGGCGTCACCAGCGGGTTCGCTTCGATGTAATTGTCGGCGTGCCCCAGATAGTCCGGCACGAAAAACACGAACCACGCGTAAAGCAGAAGGAAAGCGAAAATCCCGACCGCATCCTTCGACGTCGCATAAGGATGCATCGGCACGCAGTCGGTTGGCTCCTTGAGATCGAGCCCTGTCGGATTGTTCTGCCCGACGATATGGAGCGCCCAGATGTGCAGCCCGACCACGCCCGTCAGCACAAACGGCAAGAGGTAATGCAGCGAGAAGAAGCGATTGAGTGTCACGCCCGAGACGGCATAACCGCCCCACAGCCATTCGACGACCGCCGTTCCGAGCCCGTTGACGATCGTATCGAGCGCGGAAAAGAGGTTGGTGATGACCGTCACGCCCCAGAAGCTCATCTGCCCCCACGGCAGCGTGTAGCCCATGAACGCCGTCGCCATCATCAGCAGCATGATCAACACGCCAAGGATCCACAGCACTTCGCGCGGGGCCTTATACGAGCCGTAATAGAAGCCGCGAAAGATATGGATGTAGACGGCGAAGAAGAACATCGACGCGCCGACGGCGTGGAAATTACGCAGCATCCAGCCGTAGTTCACGTCGCGGCGGATCTGCTCGATCGAATTGAACGCGCCTGTCGCGCTCGGCTGATAGTGCATCGCCAGCACCACGCCCGTCGCGATCTGTCCGACGAGGATCAGCGTCAGGATGCCGCCGAAGGTCCACAGGTAATTGAGGTTCCGCGGCGTTGGATAGTCGATGAACTGGTTCTTCACCACACGGCCGATCGGCAAGCGCTCGTCGAGCCACTTGCCCCACCGCGTTTCGGCCACGTAATTCGAGGTTCGGGCTCCCATATGCTCTCTCCCCCCTAACCGATTTTGATTTTTGTTGCGGTCGTGAACGCATAAGGCGGCACTTCCATATTGCGGGGTGCCGGTCCCTTACGAATGCGTCCGGAGGTATCGTATTGCGAGCCGTGGCACGGGCAGAACCAGCCGCCGTACTCACCGCGATCATCGCCGAGAGCTTGCCCCTTGGGAATGCAGCCCAGATGCGTGCAAATGCCGATGATGATGATCCAGTTCTCGTGCCCGGCCTTGGTGCGGTTAGCATCGGTTGCCGGATCGTCCGTCGGCAGATCCTCGTTCCGCGCCAGCGGATCGGGCAGATCCTTCACGGGTACAGCCAGCGCCGATTCGATCTCGGCCTTCGTCCGATTACGGATGAAGATCGGCTTGCCGCGCCACATCGCAGTGATCGCCTGCCCTTCTTTCACCGGAGCAAGATCGACCTCCACCGACGACAGCGCCATCGTGCTGGCGTCGGGGTTCATCTGCTGAATGAAAGGCCAAAGAAGCGACGCGGCGCCGACAGCGGCGAACGCGTTTCCAGCAACCACCAGGAAATCCCGGCGGTGCGGCTCTAAGGCATCTGTGCTCAACGCACGCCTCCCGCATTGGGGAACCAGAGCCAGAGGCTTCACCGGTTGCATAGGACAGTGCCTGCCGCCGATTGCCTATTTTTTGGTCTCTAGTTCGTTCATTTCTTCCCTAGTTGGATGTTTTGACAGCGTTTGATGCCGCTATCAATCGGAAAGCGCGACAAAAAGTGAGGGGCAATTTGGCGCACATGTCGCAGTAGACATGAATCTCTGAGATCCCCAGACACCCCGGATGCGCCTCGCCCTCTATCAACCCGACATTGCTCAGAACACCGGAACGATCCTTCGCCTCGGGGCCTGCTTTGGCGTGCCCGTCGACGTCATCGGCCCGACCGGCTTCGACATGAGTGATCGTTCCTTGAAGCGCGCCGCGCTCGATTACTTGCCTTTCGTCGATCTCACACGCCACGTAAGCTTCGATGCCTTCATGGCCGCACGACGCGCTTCCGCCGAACCGCCGGGGCGTCTCGTCCTTCTCACAACGAAGGCGACATCGACGCATTGCGACTTCGCTTTCGCGCCGAACGATACACTGCTGCTTGGCCGCGAAAGCGCCGGCGTTCCCGATGCCGTCCACAACCAAGCCGATGCACGCATCACCATACCGATGCGACCCGGTCTCAGATCGTTGAACGTTGCCGTCGCCGCTGCCATCGTGCTCGGCGAAGCGCTGCGGCAAACGCACGGCTTTCCCGCCGCCTGACGCGTCCCGCCCTGTCGCACGCGTGACACGCGAATGCTGCAAATCTGTCGGATCGCACCGACACGTCGCAGAATCGCATGCCGATCGACTTCATTCTGATCATTGCTGGCGTCGCCTCGGCGCTTCTGTTGATTGCGGGAATGCTGGCCGGCCGGATCAACGCCGCTTGGCGGATTTGGCCCGCGCCCCCGGTCGGGTCAGCAAAAAGCTTTGCCTTCTGGACACTTTTTCGGACGTTAAACGTCTCGGTCCTGATCCTCGCGGCTGAGCGTTTCCTGATAACGCTGTCCGGACCGCTAGCGCCGTTCCGCGTCGCGCTCGCTGCCGTCGCGTTCATCGCAGGTGTCGCTTATATTTATACGCTGTGGTCGCTCGGCCGAAAGGCAACCTACTGTCAGGCGAGCGGCCTTGAGACGACCGGTGTCTATCGCTGGACGCGAAATCCGCAATACGCGACGGCCATTCTCGCCTTCACGACACTCGGATTAGCGGCTTGGTCGTGGGACGCCACGCTTCTCGCAGCAGCACTCGTCATTGTTTATGCCATGATGGCGCGAACGGAAGAGCCGTGGCTCGAAGCCCGCTACGGCCGCGCCTATCTCGACTACAAGAAAGACGTGCCGCGCTTCTTCAATATCCGCCACGCGGCGAGCGAGCTTCAGGCTTTTTTGGCGCAGAAAGTTCCCGCTTTCGCCAGCAGCCAACGTAGCAAGCGTTAGCGGCGGGATTACTCAGCCGCCTCGCGTGCAAGGAAGCCGCCGGACTGGCGCAGCCACAGCTGGGCGTAAAGACCGCCGCGCTTCAGAAGGTCCGCATGCGAACCTTCTTCCACAATCCGGCCGTCTTCCATCACGACCAGCCGGTCCATCGCCGCAATAGTCGAAAGCCGGTGTGCGATCGCAATCACGGTCTTGCCGTCCATCAGCTTCTCGAAGCTCGATTGGATCGCAGACTCGACCTCTGAATCAAGCGCACTCGTCGCCTCGTCGAGCACCAGGATCGGCGCGTTCTTCAGCAACACGCGCGCTATCGCAATGCGTTGCCGCTGGCCGCCCGAAAGCTTCACGCCGCGTTCGCCGACATGCGCATCGTAACCCTTGCGGCCCTTAAGGTCCTCAAGGGCCATGATGAAGTCATGCGCCTCGGCCTGCTTTGCCGCGGCGATCACGTCCTCGTCCGTGGCATCGAGACGGCCGTAGAGGATGTTATCGCGCACCGACCGGTGTAATAGCGACGTGTCTTGCGTCACCATCCCGATTTCCGCGCGCAGGCTGTCCTGCGTGACACGCGAGATGTCCTGCCCGTCGATCAGAATACGGCCGCCTTCGAGGTCGTAGAACCGCAGCAGCAGATTGACGAGCGTCGACTTGCCAGCGCCGGAGCGCCCGACCAGACCAACCTTCTCACCCGGCCGCACCTTTAGCGAAAGATCCTCGATCACGCGCGGCGGCGCATCTTCTGCAGACGCACGTCCTGCTCCGTAGTGGAAATGAATGTGATCGAAGCGGATTTCTCCGCGCGGCACGACGACCGGCTTCGCATCCGGCGCATCGACGAGCAGATTCGGCCGCGAGATCGTCTCCATGCCTTCATGCACGACGCCGATGTTCTCGAACACGTCCGCAATCGTCCACATCACCCAGCCCGACATCGTCACGATACGAATGACAAGACCGCCGACGACCGCAATGTCGCCGACTGAGACGTGATGCAGAGTCCACAGCCAGATCGCCGTTCCTGTCGTCGCAACGAGCAGCAGGCCGTTGAGCGAATAGAGCGTGATTTCCATGCCGGTGATGAGACGCAGAGACGCCTGCCACTTCGTCATCTGCTCGGTCAGCGCCTCGCGCGCGTAGATATCCTCGCGCTCGGCATGCGCGAAGAGCTTCACGGTCATGATGTTCGTATAGCTGTCGACAATGCGGCCGACGAGCATCGAACGAGCTTCCGATGCTTCCGTCGAGCGCGCCTTGATGCGCGGCACGAAATAGCGCAGCGCCACGACGTAAGCGACGAGCCAAGCGATCAGCGGAATGGTCAGCCGCCAGTCGGATGCCGCAAACAGCAGCGCCGAACCGATGAACTGCACGCTTGCATACCACAGCGCGTCGATCAGCTGGACGACGCTTTCACGCAGCGATGTGCCCGTCTGCATGATCTTGTTGGCGACGCGGCCCGCGAAATCGTTCTGGAAGAAACCGAGGCTCTGCCGCAGCACGTAGCGATGCGTCTGCCACCGAATGCGCGTTGTGCAGCCCGCAGAAAGCATCTGGTTCTTGATGAAGTCGTGCGCCGTCGAGATGACTGGCCGCAGCACCAGCGCCACGAACGCCATGCCCGCCAGCATCCACCCGTAGCTCGAAACGAACGTCGCCGGATCGCCATGCGTCCGCATTTTGTCGACGATCGCACCGATAAAGCCCATCAACGCCACTTCGATGGTCGAGCCCAGGCAGCCAGCGATCAGGAGCAGCACGAAAAACGGCCAAAGAGGCTTGATAAAAAACCAATAGAAAGCCCACAGTGTATCGGGCGGGCGCACGATCGCGCGCTCGTCGAACGGCTTGATGCGGGTCTCACCCCAGCTCATAAGTCGGCGCAACATGATCTATCGCAATGACGAAAGCGGCGCCTGCTCGCAAAGTCGGGCTAGATCCGACTGGCGACGGCGACCGGATGTTGATCGTTGATGTCGGTTGGAGCTAAGGGTCTTTTCGGTCAAAAACAAGACATAGCTCAGATAAATCCATGAACGCCCCTGAAATGCCACTAGAGCAGAAAAAAGCCACCGCGCGTGCGTGGTTTGAAAAACTGCGCGACGACATCTGCACAGCGTTCGAGAAGCTGGAAACAAGCCTTCCCGAAGACGCTCCACACGGAAAAGACGCGCCGGGCACCTTCGTCCGCACGCCCTGGAATCGCGCCAAAGCCGGTGAACCTGATGCCGGCGGCGGCGTGATGAGCCTCATGCATGGCCGCGTTTTCGAGAAAGTCGGCGTGCACACATCCACGGTTTACGGCGAATTTGCCCCGGAGTTCCGCAAACAAATTCCCGGCGCCGAAGAAAACCCGGAGTTCTGGGCGTCGGGCATTTCGCTCATCGGCCACCCAATCAACCCTAACGTGCCTGCGGTTCATATGAACACGCGCATGATCGTGACGAACAAGTGGTGGTTCGGCGGCGGAGCGGACCTGACACCGGTGCTCGACAAGCGTCGCACGCAGTCGGATGCAGATACGCTCGCTTTTCATGCCGCCATGTACGGCGCCTGCGCCAACCACCCGATCGTCGATTACACGAAGCTCAAGAACTGGTGCGATGAATATTTCTTCCTGCCGCACCGGAACGAACCGCGCGGCGTCGGCGGCATTTTCTACGATTATCTGACGCCTTCCGATGCCGAAGGCGGCTGGGATGCAGCCTTCGCTTTCACCCAGGATGTCGGACGCGCATTCCACAGCGTCTATCCGATGCTGGTGCGTGGCAATTACACAATGCCGTACTCGGATGCGCAGCGCGAAGAGCAATTGATCCGCCGTGGCCGCTACGTCGAATACAATCTGCTCTACGACCGCGGCACGACGTTCGGTCTGAAAACCGGCGGCAACACGGAGTCGATCCTGTCTTCGATGCCGCCCGTGGTGAAGTGGCCCTGATTTTACAAACATGACGTCATCCTCGGGCTTGGCCCGAGGATGGCAGATTGCGGATATTGTGGCCGTTTCGCCATTCCTGAACACGTCCGTCGCCGCGTTTCCTGCTGCGATGGGTTTACCCTTCCGCACGCGTCCGTATAACCTCCGAGCGATCTAACCCTCGGGCCTTATGCGCGCCGAGAGCAAAGCGGGGCGAATGCCTCGTCTCGGCAGCGGAGGCCTTCGGGAGCACGGCAGGATGAAACGGCTCGTCTGCGCGCTCGACGGCACCTGGAACGATGATGACGACGCGTCACCGCTGACGAACGTCGCCAAGCTCAGCCGTGCGGTCCTTTACGAAGACAATCGAGGCGTCCGCCAACTCGTCCGCTATGTCGTTGGAATTGCCTCGTCGCAAGATCACGGCTTGGCCTTTCTCAAGGGCGCGCTCGGCTTCGAGATTGGCGACCGCATCAAGGCGGCCTATCAGTTTCTCTGCAACGCTTACGAGCCGGGCGATGAGATCTATCTCTTCGGATTTTCGCGTGGCGCTTACGAAGCCCGCAGCCTCGCAAGTTTCATCACTCTGTTCGGCCTCGCGGAGAAGGGCAGCGATTTTTCAATCGACGACGCTTGGCGCATATATCGCCAGCCCGAGCGCAAACGTAATTTCGACGCCATCGCAGAAATCGGCGCCGCCTGCCATTACCCGGTTCGCATTCGCTGTCTCGGCCTCTGGGACACCGTCGGCAATGTCGGCAATCCGTATCGATCTTGGGACTGGCTGAGCCGCAAATTCGATTATCACGACATGCGGCTGCACGACACCATCGACGTCGCGCTGCATGCGCTGTCGATCGACGAAGCGCGAAGCCCGTTCCGCCCGACGCTTATGACCTATCCCGAAGATGGCCGATTGCCATCGCGCCAGCACGTCGAGCAGATGTGGTTTGCCGGTACGCACGCCGACGTCGGAGGTGGTTGGCCGGAAACGGCTCTCTCGGACATCGCACTGCTCTGGATGGCCGAACGCATTCAGGCCAAGACGAGCCTCGCCATCGACATCGATAAGCTGCGCCGAGACAGCAAACCTGATCACCTCGGCTTGCAGCATGCGTCAGCAACCGGCTGGCCATACGCCTTCAGCCGATTGATGCCCGCAAACCGTGCGATTCAGCAGAGCCTCGAAGATCAGCCATTAACCAGCAAACGGCGCACCGGCAAAATCGGACGCGACCTGATTTCGCTCAACGAAAAAATCCACGAGAGCGTGCTTTTGCGTCTCGGACGAACCGTGAAAGAAGCCTGCAACGGCACCGTCCGGGATATCACCTATGAACCGGCCGCCCTTGCACAGCGAGCCGCTACCGGGCCTGATGAATCTGGTGTCGAAACAATCCCCGGCGCAGCAAGCGACAGGGCCGCGTGACGGCCGGCAGGAAGCCAAAACAAGAACATTGGCTCTTCCACCGCCTGGGGCGGTCGAAAGCCGCAGTTGTCCGCCAGATAGATCGTGCCACATGTTCACCGGTTCAGTTCTATCGAACTAGATGCACCCTCTCGACTGTTCCTTGCCGGCAAACTTCGGGAAATCCCCTATGACAACTCTGTTCGATCCGCTCAAAGCAGGCGCATTCTCGCTGAAGAATCGCGTCGTCCTCGCTCCGCTTACGCGCTGCCGCGCCAGCGCTGGTCGTGTGCCGAATGACATGATGCTTGAATATTACGTCCAGCGCGCCTCGGCAGGCTTGATGCTAACCGAAGCCACCTCCGTGACCCCGATGGGCGTCGGCTACCCCGACACGCCCGGCATCTGGTCGGAAGAGCAGGTCGCGGGCTGGAAGAAAATCACCGACGCAGTCCACGCGGCAGGCGGAACCATCCTGCTGCAACTCTGGCACGTTGGACGCATCTCCGACCCAATATATCTCGACGGCAAGCTTCCCGTTGCGCCCAGCGCCATCGCACCGAAAGGCCACGTCAGCCTCGTGCGGCCGAAGAAAGAATACGTGACGCCCCGTGCCCTCGAATTGAGCGAAATCCCAGGCGTCATCGCCGACTATCGCCGCGGCGCTGAGAACGCCAAACGCGCGGGCTTCGATGGCGTCGAAGTCCATGGCGCCAACGGCTACCTGCTCGATCAGTTCCTGCAGGATAAGACCAACAAGCGCACCGACGCCTACGGCGGCTCGATCGAAAACCGCGCCCGCCTGATGCTTGAAGTCGTCGATGTCTGCATCGAAGTCTGGGGCGCCGACCGCGTCGGTCTCCACCTCGCGCCCCGCGGCGACTCGCAAGACATGGGCGACAGCAACCCGCTCGAAACATTCGGCTACGTCGCGACAGAAGTCGGCAAGCGCAAGATCGCGTTCATCTGCACGCGCGAATATCAGGGACCGGACTCTATCAGCCCCGAGTTGAAGAAGCGTTTCGGCGGCGTCTTAATTGCCAATGAGAAATTCACCAAGGAAACGGCGCAGGCCGCCATCGAGGCCGGAACGGTCGACGCCGTCGCTTTCGGCAAGGTGTTCATCGCCAATCCCGATCTGCCGCTGCGCTTCAAGCTCGATGCGCCGTTGAATCCGCCTGATCCGGACTCGTTCTATGGCGGTACGGAAAAGGGTTACACCGACTATCCCGCACTTGAATCGCAAAACGCGTAACGACGCTTATGCGTGACTGAACGGAGGCCGTGCGCTCAGCGCTCGGCCTCCCGCCGCGCCTCGACTGCGTCGAAGGCATTCGCGAATTCCAATGAACCCGGCGTCGTCAGCGCGTGCGTCATGCGCCGGTCGAGTTCAGCCTGAAGCTGCGAGCCGGTCAAACCCATCACCATCTTGTTCACGTAATAAGCCCGCCGCGAAAAGAAGTTCGACGTGGGCGCGCGTGATCCCGCTCCATCCATCATCTCGAGCCCCGTGACGGGCCCCGCGAGATTCATCAGCTCGAGTTCGGCGCCCGACAGCGAACGCCGTCCATTCTTGGCGGCCAAATCCTGCAGTGTCTTGAGCTTCATCGCCTGCAGCATCGGCCCAATGTCACCGTCGATATTCAGAGTGTGAATACCCATACCCGCCTGCGTCTTGGCATAGGCCTGCTGCACATGCCATTCGAACGGCTGATGCTTGACGTTCGCGTACATCTTCTTCAGCACAACCAGCTTGTGCCGCAGCAGCGCTTTTCGGGCCGGCGAATTGCGCGGATCATGATATCTCGCAGTCAGCAGCCGAATGAATGTCGGCCCGCTGCGCGCCAGTTCATTGATCGAATTGGCATCGAGAAGCTGGCCATAGCCAATGGCGCTGGAAATGGCGCGGCCTGTCTTCTTGATCGGATGAATTCCGGCCTGCGTATCGTAGGTGCCGACGCCACCCGTTTCGAGCGCGTAGACACGCACCACCTGCTCCTTCGACAGACCGAGGGCCGCAGCCTCTGACGCATAGCGCAGCTTGAACTCTTTTTCCGTCACGCGTTCGGGCACGAAGTTGTAGACGCGCTTCGCGGCCGCGAGGTAGTCGGGAATGGTTGCCAGCTCCCGGCTTGGCGACGGGTTGGCCTCCCGCTGCGCATCCAGGAATCGGCCATATTTCGACGCGAGCGAACCTGACAGCGACGGCCCTCCATACTTTGGCGGAAAGCTCATCACGTAGTCGTTTGCCGAAAACGGAATATCCTTTGCGCGTTTACGCTTGCGAAGAGTTCGCTTCTGCTCGACCGCATCCCAGTAGGCATCGAGCTTCTCTTCGAAATTCTGTCGCGCCGTCTTCCAGACTTGAAAAGCTTCTATCTCGCTATCGGACAGCGACGTCAGAAAATCGATGGTCGACATCGCGGTCGCGCGCGGCGGCGCGATCGGCACCATGAGGCAAACCAGCGTGAGCGCCAGGGCGGGCGCCGAAATGCCCTGCTTCCGAAACGGCGATGTCATACGTAAGTAAGCCACGCGCAGTCCCATCTGCCCCTAAACACGACGCAAGTTAAATGACGAATCAAAAATAGCGTGATTCAGCCGCCCCCGGCCACCCCAGGACGGTCACGCTTCAATTTCTGCCAGGTTGCGAAATGAACCCGCTTTCTGCCTCCAATATGGCAACGCCGGATATCGAGGCTGCCGATTTCGAGCGCCTGGCACGTGCGCGGCTGCTTGCGAGCCCGCCTGAACTGAATGAACCGCAGTCACCTGGCGATGACGATCTGAACCCCGGCCTCGGTCCATTTTCCGCTGGCCTGCGCCACGCAGCCGTCCTGGTACCCATCGTCGCCCGTGAGCCTCTGACCGTGCTGCTGACGGCACGAACGGACCATTTGCCCTCGCACGCCGGACAAATCGCCTTCCCCGGCGGGAAAGTCGAGCAGCAAGACGCAACGCCTCTCGCTGCTGCGCTGCGGGAGACGCGCGAAGAGATTAACCTGGATGCGGCTTTCATCGAGCCGGTCGGTTATCTCTCGCCTTATCGCACCGGCACCGGCTACATCATCACGCCCTCGGTCGCGCTCGTACGTCCGGGCTTCACGCTTACGGCCAATCCGGACGAGGTCGCCGACGTTTTCGAGGTTCCGTTTGCCTTTTTGATGAACGAAGCCAATCACGAGATCCACAGTCGCGTCTGGCGCGGTGCAGAACGCAGGTTCTATGCGATGCCTTACGGTGAACGCTATATATGGGGCGCGACAGCGGGAATAATCCGCACGCTCTATCGGAGACTGTTCAGCACATGATCCGCATCGTTACCGAGAATATTTTTTTCTTCCTGCTGCCGACGTTCCTCTACATCGCCTGGATTGCATTCTCCGAAGATGAATGGCCTGGCCTGATGACGGTCTTGAGCCGTGCCCCCTTGATCCGTCTCTTCTTTGCCGGCGCTGCCGTGATGCTCGCGACGCTCGTCGTGTTTTCGTCCCGCACCTATAACAGCCCCGACGACGTCTATGTGCCCGCCTCCGTCGTCGACGGGAAGCTCGAACCGGCGCGCAGCATTCACGAGACGAAAACGCTGCCCCCGACGGCAAAGCCGTGATTGCAGGACTGAAACGGCATGACTGATACAGCCATCAAATCGACCCGCATGAGTGCCGAATGGCTACGAGCCCCGGCGCTTGCAAAGGTCTTCGCCGCGCTTTCTGCCGGCGGGGCGGAAGCCCGCGTTGTCGGCGGCGCTGTGCGCAACGCAATGATCAACCGCCCCGTCAAGGATATCGACATCGCAACGACAGCTCTGCCCGCCGACGTCATGCGCCTCGCTGCCAATGCCGGTCTTGGCGCATATCCGACTGGCATAGACCACGGCACCGTTACCGTTGTCGCTGACAAGCGATCCTTTGAAGTGACGACGTTGCGCCACGATGTCGAGACGGACGGCCGTCATGCCGTCGTCACCTTCACCACCTCCTGGGAAGAAGACGCCGCCCGCCGCGACTTCACGATCAACGCGCTTTATTGCTCGGCCGACGGCATCGTCTACGATTTCGTCGGCGGCCTCGATGATCTACGCCAACGTCGCGTTCGCTTCATCGGCGATGCCGAGGCACGCATCCGCGAGGATTACCTGCGCATTCTGCGCTTCTTCCGTTTCAGCGCCGAATACGGAAAGGGCCAGCTCGATCCCGCAGGGCTGGCGGCAGCAAATGCCTTGAAAGACGGACTATCGCTGCTCTCCGCTGAGCGCGTCCGCGCCGAAATGCTGAAACTGCTCGCAGCGCTGAACGCCGTCGATGTCGTCAACGCCATGGAAAAAAGCGGCATCCTTCAGCTTGTCGTCAGGACGCGCCTCGAACCTGACCGCTTTGCGCGCTTCGTTGCGATCGAAGCCGCACTGGGCGAGCCACCCGATGCGCTCGCGCGCCTTGCCGCGCTTGCCGTCAACAATCCGGAAGATGCAGCCTTTCTCGGCCGCGAGCTTCGGCTCTCGAATGCCGAAGCCGAGCGTCTCAAAAGCGCATCCGCAGGCGATCCCGGCATCGCCCCGGAAACGTCCGAAGCGATTGCACAAGCTGCACTTTACAGGCTCGGCGCCGATGCCTTCGCGCGCGCCGTCCGCCTTGCCTGGGCACAATCTGGTGCCCCCAGCACCGATCCGCGCTGGCGCGCCCGCGCATTACTCGCCGATCGCTGGAAAATTCCGGTCATGCCCTTCACCGGGAACGACGTCCTTGCACTCGGCATTCAACCAGGTCCGAAAGTCGGCGGCATCCTTAGTGCCTTCGAGCGCTGGTGGATCTCGGAGAATTTTCCCGCCGATGCTGAACGTCAAAGCAGAATGCTTAAAGAGCTGGCGCGCGAAGCTGTTACTTAACAAATCATTAAATTTCACTTCACCTTTGCTTATGCTCCGACTAAAGTCTCTCTCCGGGGTTCACCCATTTGTATCGCGTTGAGGAGACACCCTGATGGACAGCATCGGCCGTGAGCGTGAACGTTCGCTCAAGTTCGTTCAAATCGTCTTCGCCGTTCTCGCTCTTCTCAGTCTGACTGCAGCATTGGCCGTATCGACAAGGGGCGTCGATATGGGCCTTCCCGAAAATTCGACATCACCGATTGCGCTGGCGTTTCTTCTAGTTGGCGCTGTCGACACCATTCTGCTCTACGCCTGGGAGCATATCTTTCAGCGCATCGAATACTGATACGAAATTGCGCTGCCGTCGCGTGGATGGCAGCGCAATCATCAGTGTGTGGCATATTCGCCATATGACACTTTTGCGGCGATCGAAACCGCCGGCATATCTCGCGCGCGCCGCCTCGCGCTGTTGGTAAACCCATAAATAGCTGCGATTTCTTACACTCAACACTACCGGCCGCAGGCGTTCGTCATACGCCTGTTACATGAATCCCGTCCTACGTTTTACATGAAATGCATAGACGCATTTATGGGAAGCGCACTGACTGGGGGCCGACCTTGAGCGCACCAAATCCGGAATTGAACTACCGAACCGTTTTTATTTCCGACATTCACCTCGGAATGCGCAATTGCCAATCGACTGCTCTTCTCGACTTTCTGAAATACGTCGAATGCCAGAACCTCTACCTCGTCGGCGATATCGTCGATTTCTGGAAAGTCCGCCGCGGTCCTTATTGGCCGCAGAGCCACAATGACGTTTTGCAGAAGCTTCTGCGCAAGGCGCGTAAAGGCACCCGCGTCGTCTACATTCCGGGCAACCACGATGACGGCCTGCGCGACTATACCGGCATGAATTTCGGCGGCGTCGAAATCCGCCGCGATGCCATCCATGAAGCCGCCGACGGCAAGCGCTATCTCATTCTGCACGGTGACGAATTCGACGTCGTCGTGCGCTACGCCCGCTGGCTCGCATTTCTCGGCGACCGGTCTTATGACGCAGCTCTCGCGCTCAACGTGCCGCTGAACTTTGCTCGCCGCATGTTCGGCCTCGGTCATTGGTCGCTTTCGGCTTTTCTGAAGCACAAAGTGAAAAGCGCCGTGAACTACATCGGCGAATTCGAGGACGCGCTGGCCGGCGAGGCCAAGCGCCGTGAGGCGCAAGGTCTTATCTGCGGCCACATCCATCACGCCAACTCGCGCCAGATCGACGGCATTCACTACATGAACTGCGGCGACTGGGTCGAAAGCTGCACCGCCATCGGCGAACGCTTCGACGGCCAATTTGAAATCATTCGTTGGAAAGAGCACTTGGCCGCGCGCGCCTCACAGGCACCTTCCGGCCGCTGGTTGATTGAAGCCGCTTAACGGCAATTATGCCGGACGAAAAGCGAGCCGGCGAACGGAGTATCCCACGTGAACGCGACCGCTAAAGCCCTCGAACCGACGAGCATCGATCTTCTGAGCGAAGCTGTGCACCAGAACCGTGCGCTGAGCCTCGCCGGTATCCTTGAGCGCACCTTCACCTTCGCCTTCCGTTCGATGGTCTACCCGCAGATATGGGAAGATCCGCGCGCCGACATGGACGCGCTCGAAATCACCCCGCAAACGCGCATCATGACGATTGCCTCCGGCGGCTGCAATGTCATGAGCTACCTGTCGGCCAATCCGGCGCGCATCTATGCCGTCGATCTCAACGCCACGCACATCGCGCTGCTCAAGCTGAAGGTCGCCGCAGCTCAGCATCTGCCGAACCACGCTACGTTCTATCGCTTCTTCGGCGCCGCCAACGACCGCCGCAACGTCGCCCTCTATAACGATCTCATCGCGCCGCATCTCGACGCCGATACCCGCGCCTATTGGGAAGGCCGCGAGCTGACGGGCCGCCGCCGCATCACGCGCTTCGCGCGCAATTTCTATCATTTCGGGCTGCTCGGCCGCTTCATCGCGACAGGCCATCTCGCTGCGCGCGTGTTCGGCGCCAAACCGAAGCGTCTGCTTGAAGCCCGTTCGATCGAAGAGCAGCGCGAGATCTTTGCGCGCGACATCGGACCGGCCTTCAGCCATCCTGTCTTGCGCTGGATCACGTCAAACCGGGCGTCGCTGTTCGGCCTCGGCATTCCGCCGGTGCAGTATGACGCGCTTTCCGGCAGCGGCGCTCGCACGATGGCCGACGTTTTGAAGGAACGCGCCGAACGCCTGGCGACGGGCTTCGATCTGAAAGACAACTATTTCGCTTGGCAGGCATTCGGCCGCAGCTACGCAACGCAGGGCGAAGGCCCCTGCCCACCGTATCTCGAAAAAGCGAACTTCATGGCGATCAAGGCGCGCGCCAACCGAGTCGAGGTTGTTCACGACAACATGATCCGCTTCCTCTCCGGCGAGCCGGCCGAAAGCCTCGATCGCTATATCCTGCTCGATGCCCAGGACTGGATGGACGACGCAGCCTTGAATGCGTTGTGGGATCAAATCACCCGCACTGCGCGCCCCGGCGCCCGCGTCATCTTCCGCACCGCGGGCGAGGAAAGCATCCTGCCGGGCCGCGTCGCCGACGCGACGCTCGGCCAGTGGACCTATGACGCTGCCAAGTCCGCTGAGATCCACGCCAAGGATCGCTCGGCGATCTACGGCGGTTTCCACCTCTACATCAAGAACGCCTGATCGTCTTATGAGCGACGCCGCCGCAATGACCGAAAGCGCTGCGAGCGCCATGGATGGCATGTATCGCCATCAACGCTACATTTATGATTTCACACGACGCTACTATCTGATCGGCCGCGATCAGATGATCGCCGAGCTTGCGCCTCCGGTCGGCGGCACGGTGCTCGAAGTCGGCTGCGGTACGGCCCGCAATCTACTGCGCGCCGCGCGCCGCTATCCGCTTGCGAAGTTCTACGGTCTCGACGTTTCCGAAGAAATGTTGAAGACGGCGCGTGCCTCGATCGATCGCAGCCCGTTTCGCGACATCGTCACGATTGCCCAGGCAGACGCCACGACGTTCTCGGCGTCCGAACTTTTCGGTATCGCCAACATCGACCGCATCTTCATTTCATACGCACTGTCGATGATCCCGCCCTGGCAGGACGTCATCGCCCGCGCCGTCTCACAGCTCTCGCCAACGGGCGAACTGCACATCGTCGATTTCGGCACGATGGCGACCATGCCCTCCTTGGCGCGACGCGGCATGCGCGCGTGGCTGACGAAATTCAGCGTCACGCCACGTCAGGAGCTCGAAGACGTCGTGCGCGATGTCGCCCGGCACAGCGGCCGCAGCGCCGCTTTCCACCAAGGCCGCTTCGATTATGCAGCCCACGTCTGCATCGGTGCGAAGCTTTCGTAACGCCGCGTCGGCAACTAGCTGACGCGAGGCCCGAGAAGCTGCCGGAGCGCCAGCTCGATGCGCCGCCAGTCTTCTGCCGTGCGCTCGTCTCCGGTCTTTTCATAGCGACGAACCATCTGCGTCGCTTCTGCGAGCGCCTTGGCGCCCTGCACGTCGTAAAGCTTACGGGCATGATCATGGATTTCGACGGCATTCATGACAAAAGCCTCCCTGCGCTTTTTTGTTTGGCCCCAGTTGATCCAGGATTTGATCCAGGGGCGTGACAGTCGCTCCCAAAGCCTCAATCGGGGAACCACGCGCGAGCGTTCCACACTTCGCACCGCACGCAAAAGCCCCAGCGCGAGCACCAGGGCTTTCGTAATTATCACAATCGCATGATTGCGATTTATTCCGCCGGCGGGGCGGCAGCCGGTGCTTCGGCCGGATGCGCCGCGCCGTTGGGCATGACGGCGGCCGCAACAGGTTTATCGTCTTGCGCCTCCGGTGCCGCTTCTTCCGGAGCTTCGCCGGCGTCTGCCTCCGGAGCAGCCTCTTCGGCTGGTGCGGCCTCGGCCGCCTCTGCTGCTGCCGGAGCGGCTTCCCCCACCGGAGCCTCAGGAGCAGCAGCCTCTGCCTCGGGAGCCGCTTCTTCGGCGGCCTCCGCGACAGGCACTTCAGCTTCGGCAGACGCTTCGATCGCAACCTCCGCCGTTTCCGTAGCTTCGGCTGCGGGTTCCTCTGCCGCCGCCTCAACTGGTGCTTCAGGCGCCTCCGCAGGAGCCTCCGGCGCAGCCTCAGCGGCTGGCTCCTCCATCGAAGCTTCTGCGGTTTCGACGACAGCGGCCTCAACCACGTCTTCGACCGTCGGTTCAGCCGCCGCTTCTTCAGCAGCAGCCTCCTCCGGCATTGCTTCTTCGGCAGCAGCAGCAGCCTCCGGAGCGGCTTCTTCGCATGCTGCCTCCTCTACGGCTGCCTCGGCCGGTTCGGCCTCCACAGCGTCGCTATTGGCGGCAACTGGCACAGCAAGAATTTCATCGAGCTCGCTGATCGCGCGCTCGACGGCTTTCATGGCCTTGAAGTCCGGCGTCGCCTCAATGCGCGCACGAACGTCATCGTGTAAGGTCTTGAGCTTGGACAGGATATCGGCCGACATCTTCTTCCCTTTTCTTAGTATTTTGAGAATAAGTTTCCGCTTCGCCTGCGCATGACTGAACATGCGGACGCTCATCTTCAAATTTTCCAGTAATGCGCAGTAATAAAGTACAGCAATTCGAGCCGACGCGAACGCCTGCGACAGATTGTGCACAGCTATAAATTGTATCGGGCTGGAGGGAGCGCACCTTACCGCAGCCCAACTCAGCGTCCTCGATCCGCGCCCGCTCTCCTGAAGATATCTTCGGTGTCACTTGCTTGTAATGAGCGCATCAAAGAATAGACCGCTCGATGTTTTGACGTCCGCCGCTGGCGTTCCCGACATGAGCAGGCTCGGAATTCTCTTAGAGACCGCCCAGATCGTTCGCGCCGCCGTATCCAAATCCCCGTTCATGCGCCCTCCACGCGCCGTGAGTTCGGCGCCAAGTGGCTCGCGCACCAGACTGCATCAGTTTTTTTCTAAACCGCTTGCCTTCGGCGCGTCGGGATTTTAGTCTTTGTGCGGATATTCTGCCTAATGCATATTATTTGGGGGTTTTTCAAATGCCGGTTACCAAAAAATTTCGACGTTGGTTGTTGAAGCCGCTCACAAAAAAGATCGAGCGGACAGTCGACAAGCGCGTAGCCATGTTTTCGCACTCATTTGAAAATGCCCAACAGCATGCTGAAAATTTAGCGCGTAATGCGCAGCTGGAGCGCGAATTCGTCCGCTTAATGGCATTGACAAGAAAATTTCATCCCGTCGTCACCAGGATTGCCCCATGCGCCTCCTCTTCGACGTTCGATTTGCTCAACATCAAAGTCGACGCGGTATCGGCCGATACATATTTGGATTAATTGACGCTCTGCGCGTCGACGGCCGATTGAAGATTTCGCTCCTCGAAGATCGCGGCGCGACAGCCCTTGATAGATCGACAATTTTCGTCGACGAACTCTCGGCGATAGACGAAGATTATTTCGATTTTTTCTGCCTGCCGAGCTATTTTCCGGACAACTGGGCCAACCACGAGGGACGCCTTGGATTCTTATTGCCACATCAAGCGCTAAGAATTAGCCGCTCGGTTGTCGGGATCGGCCACGACCTGATCCCAGATATTTTTCCTGATATCTATTTCAGCACGAGGCCCGACCTGCACGATTTATTTCGCCTTGGCGAAACAATCGCGTCACAAATCTCATCTCACACTTTCTGCAACAGCGTGACGACTGCAACCGATTTCGCAAAGTATGCAGGCTGTGCACCCACCGCCCTAACCGTGATTTACGGCGGCGTGGATATTGCAAAATGGTCGGCTGCGCATTGCTATCCGCCGACTGAGAACGTTGTTTATGTCGGCGGCGACGAATACCGCAAAAACCTCGATGGCGCGATTGCGGGCTTCGCTGCATTCAAGAAAATAAGACCAGAGTCTCGAGCAAAGCTCATTATCATCGGAAATATTCACGAACCCTCACGCTCCCGACTTGATAAATTGATCGAAGATCTTCTCTTGCCGCCGACCGACGTCTCGATGACGGGGTTTGTCGATGAGCACGATCTCGTCAGACTTGTAAAATCTGCCCGCATGACCGTATTTCCTTCGTTATATGAAGGCCTCGGATTGCCAATCCTCGAGAGCTTGGCCGCGGGTGTTCCTTGCGCAGCATCGAACGTAAGCTCTACGGCGGAACTCGTTCCGCCCGAGCACCAGTTCGATCCACGCGATCCCCGGTCCATAGCCAAGGCCCTCGACCTTCTTCTCCATGACGAAAACGAGAGAAGCCGTTCGATCGCCGCAGGACAGGAATTACTTTCTAAAGTGAATTGGACGCGCGCTGCGAGCACCATGATCGAGACGTTGCTCCGTATCCGCGTCACAGATCGACAACTCAAGAGATCGAAAAGCCGACGTGTTGCTGTATTCAGCTGCACCCCACCCGATCGAAGCGGAATTGCAACGAATTCAGCGAAGGTCTTTGGCGACGCCGACCTATTTGACCTGTTCACGGATGTGGCGTCTCCGCAAGATTTGTCTCTGCGTGAACGCGAGACACAGAAGATAGCGGGCCGTCAGGTTTCGTTATGGCCGATCTGCGCGTTCGACGATCTCGATGAGGCCGAGCGCTACGACCGTGCTGTTTATGTACTCGGTAATTCACATCACAATTTGCCGGTACTTCAGGCACTCATGAACCATAAAGGTAATCGCGCCGCCAAAACCGTCTACCTGCACGACGGTCGATTGGAAAATATTTGGTTCTGGTACTGCGGCCGATCACTGGAGACGATGCGTACGCTGTTCTCGATGTTCTATCCATTGGCGCAGCTGAAGAGTTGCGGAACCCATAACGAGTTCCCTGATGTAGGCATGAGAGGAATTCGCCCGCTCATACTCGGGGCTGGCATCAGACACATCGTTGTGAATTCCGAGCGCGCCAAAAAGGCGATTGAATACGATATTGCTTGCGAATTCGATGTACGCGTGGATATCGCCCATCATACAATCGATCGCATCGAGGCTAACGCCATCCCGCCGTTCTCGCGCAGACGAGATGAACTGATCATCGGCACGTTTGGCATTCCAGATAACATTAAAGGCACGGACCGCGTCATTGCTGCCGTTCGAGAAATAAATAGATCTCGGCCTGCGCGGCTTGCGATCGTGGGCTGGCGCGCTAACGAATATGCGTGCAACTGCATCAGCCCGGAAGATCGCAACATCGTCGAGATCGTTGACTCTCCGAACGACGCCGAATTGCATCGTTGGATGAAGGCGGTCGATGTGGCTGTTCAGTTGCGCATGATCCAATATGGCGAAAGCTCGGGTGTCCTCGCCCAGCTCGTCGGTGTTGGCAAGAAGCCAATTGCATCGACAAACCTCATCGACCCAGCACTGGCGGATCACACGATTGCCGTCGATCGTGAAATTCCTCCGGAGCAACTAGCCGAGGAAATTTTGAACGCACGCCATGTAATCGGAACATATGACGGCCTCGAAAAATTTTCGTCTGCTTCGCTTGGAAATTGGTTCGCGAGCCACTTCTCAACGAATTGAACGAACCCCTTTCAAGCTCTCGACGCACAAAAAAGCCCCGCATCACTGCGGGGCTTTTGATTTTCGTGGAACGATAGCGCCTTCCGGCCGGCTCCGCGAAGCGGAGTCGGAAGGCGCCAGCGAAAACTTCCTTAGAAGTCCATTCCGCCCATGCCGCCCATGCCGCCGCCGGGAGCGCCGTGCGAGTGTCCAGCGTCCTTCTTCGGCACGTCGGCGATCATGGCTTCCGTCGTGATCAGCAGGCCCGAAACCGAAGCGGCATCCTGCAGCGCGCAACGCACGACCTTCGTCGGGTCGATGACGCCCTGCGAGTACAGATCGCCGTACTCGTGTGACTGAGCGTTGTACCCGTAAGCGTACTTCGAGTTCTCGAGGATCTTGCCGACGATCACCGAACCGTCTTCACCGGCGTTGGTCGAGATCTGGCGAGCCGGAGCCTGCAGCGCCTTGCGGACGATGTTGATGCCGACCTTCTGGTCGTCGTTCTCAGGCTTCAGCGAGTCGAGAGCCTTCGCAGCGCGGAGAAGCGCAACGCCGCCGCCCGGGACGATGCCCTCTTCGACGGCTGCGCGCGTTGCGTGCAGAGCGTCGTCGACGCGGTCCTTGCGCTCTTTAACTTCGACTTCCGTCGCGCCGCCAACCTTGATGACGGCAACGCCGCCAGCGAGCTTGGCAAGACGCTCCTGGAGCTTCTCACGGTCGTAGTCCGAGGACGTTTCCTCGATCTGCGCCTTGATCTGCTTCACGCGCGCTTCGATGTCGGCCTTCTTGCCCGAACCATCGACGATCGTCGTGTTTTCCTTGTCGATCGTCACCTTCTTGGAGCGGCCGAGCATCTGCAGCGTAACCGTCTCGAGCTTGATGCCGAGATCTTCCGAGATCACCGTACCGCCCGTCAGGACTGCAATGTCTTCCAGCATGGCCTTGCGGCGATCGCCGAAGCCCGGAGCCTTGACGGCAGCAACCTTGAGGCCGCCACGCAGCTTGTTGACGACGAGCGTCGCGAGAGCTTCGCCTTCGACGTCTTCAGCGATGATGAGGAGCGGCTTGCCCGACTGGACGACGGCTTCGAGAACCGGAAGCATCGCCTGGAGACCCGAAAGCTTCTTCTCGTGGATGAGAATGTAGGGGTTCTCAAGCTCCGCGATCATCTTGTCGGCGTTGGTAATGAAGTACGGCGACAGGTAACCACGATCGAACTGCATGCCTTCGACGACATCGAGTTCGAAATCGAGCGTCTTGGATTCTTCGACCGTGATGACGCCTTCCGAACCGACCTTGTCCATCGCTTCGGCAATCTTCTTGCCGACGATTTCGTCGCCGTTCGCCGAGATCGTGCCGACCTGAGCGATCTGATCCTTCGCGACCTTCTTCGAGTTGGTCTTGAGGTCTTCGACGATGGCCTGAACGGCGAGGTCGATACCGCGCTTCAGGTCCATCGGGTTCGAGCCGGCAGCAACCGACTTCGCGCCTTCGCGAACGATAGCCTGGGCAAGAACCGTTGCCGTCGTCGTGCCGTCACCGGCGAGGTCGGCCGTCTTCGAGGCGACCTCTTTGAGCATCTGCGCGCCCATATTCTCGAACTTGTCTTCGAGCTCGATTTCCTTCGCGACCGTCACACCGTCCTTGGTGATGCGCGGTGCGCCGAACGACTTCTCGATAACGACGTTGCGACCCTTCGGGCCGAGCGTGACTTTCACGGCGTTGGCAAGAATGTCGACACCACGCAGCATGCGCTCGCGGGCGTCTTGGGCAAACTTGACGTCTTTAGCTGCCATGTTGAGCAACTCCTAAGCTTGGCAAATAGGGGGATAAAATTAAGCGGCGGCCTTGGACTTTGCCGGGGCCGAGAGAACGCCGAGAATGTCGCTCTCTTTCATGATCAGGAGATCTTCGCCGTCGATCTTGACTTCGCTGCCCGACCACTTGCCGAACAGAACACGATCGCCGACCTTGACGTCGAGGGGAACGACCTTGCCCGCTTCATCGCGAGCGCCGGGGCCAACGGCCACAACTTCGCCCTGCTGGGGCTTTTCCTTGGCGGTGTCGGGGATGATGATCCCGCCTGCAGTCTTTGCTTCTTCCTCAATGCGTTTCACGACGACACGATCGTGGAGAGGACGGAACGCCATGGGGGTAACCTCATGATTTGGCTAGACGATTTGTCTTTTGTTCGCAGCCTAGGATGCCAGGCCGCAGGCAACGGGCATTGCTGTCCGCCGGTGCACTGCGAGCAGGATCGCTGACGAGCCCGAACGCGACGGATATATGGTCCGTACTGTTAGCACTGTCAATACTTGAGTGCTAAAACGTGATCCATTAGTATGGCGTTCGGGTTATTGAACGCTGCAATGGCGCGGGGCCATGGCGGCCCGTGCCGCCATCCGATGGCCGGGCCAAAAGTTGCAACAACAAAGCGGTCGCAGCTCGCAATTACAAATCGCGCGCGATGTTTATATCGCGCGACAACTTGAAATCCATTTTTCTGAAGAGCGGGCTCGCGCAATTCATTTATCGCAAACAGTTATTCTGCGATGCGAATTGCGCATTTTCCTCAGTTGCCCCGTCGTACAATTTCGCGGCATCAAATCGCGAAATCGGCAAGCTTGGCACCTTTCCTAAGCCGTTCGACCAGCCAGTTCGGCTTACGACCGCGCCCCGTCCAGGTATCGGCTTTATTTTCAGGATTGGCGTATTTCGCAACGCCGATCGACTTGCCTTTTACTGCGCCGCGTCCGCGGCTTGCACCAAATAATTCGGCCACGGAAAATCCGTGTGTTTCTGCAAGATCCGCGACTTTCTTTTTTAGTTCGGTGCGTTCCCGGTCCCGAGCGGCGGCGATCGCCTTCTGAACTTTCGTTTCAAGGTCGACAAGCTCCTTGAGGGAAAGTTTGTCGACATTGATCGTCGCCATAGATTTTACTTTTCGCATCACCAACGACAACCTCTACTAGATTTCCTGCCCGCCGGTGTAATCACATCCCGACCCCTGCGCAGCAGGAATCTCCGAGATGTGTCACCGTGTCAACGCAACCTCATAAATACTCGTGAATATTCCGCAAACGAGAAATGGCGGATCACATATTTTTCAATGCCGCCAATTCATTAGTTTAAGCGGAGCGATATCACCACCTAAAACGCGCCTACAAACAAACGCTCAGGCTGAGAAATAGCACGAGATCTTTCCAACGAATTCAGCCTTCTTAACAGCCGTGTCCTTACCGGATCGCAATCGGAAATCGTGTTCTTCCAATAATACCCGCAAACAATCCGTGTAGATACTAAAATACAAATTTTTGCATTGATGGCAAAAAAAAGAAATTGCGGCTGGCATTCTTTGCCGCGATCTTGAAGGCTCTCACGGCATTCAAATTATTAAATTGTTGACTTTATCTGGATCGCAGCGCGGTGAATTTGAAGTCCAGCGTCCGCCATTAAATCTCTCCCACCATCCGGAAGATCGATATGCGAACGACGAAAATCGCCGATTGGTGTCGGCGCAGTGGAACTGCATCGCCAACCGCGGGTTCAGCCTTCGACTTGTGTAAGCTGGTTTCAAAAGCTACGTTCCCGCGGCTTTCAATCCACCCCGCAACATTATGAGTGGCCGTCTATGACGCTGAAATTACCCGATCTTCCTTATGCCTATGACGCTCTCACGCCGTTCATGTCGGCCGAGACGCTCGAGTTCCACCACGACAAGCATCACTTGGCGTATGTCGAAAACGGCAACAAGCTGCTTGCTGGCTCGAAGTACGAGGGCCAGTCGCTCGAAGATATCGTCAAGAACGCTTACGCGGATAAAGTTGCTGGCCTCATCAACAACGTTGGCCAGCACTATAACCATCTGCATTTCTGGCAGTGGATGAAGAAGGGCGGCGGCGGCAACAAGCTGCCGGGCAGCGTCCAGAAGCTCGTCGACGGTTACGGCGGCTTCGACAAGGTGCGCAACGACTTCATCGAAGCCGGCAAGGGCCAGTTCGGCTCGGGCTGGGCTTGGCTTGCGGTAAAGGACGGCAAACTTGAAGTCGTCAAAACGCCGAACGGTGAAAACCCGCTGATGTACGGCTCCAAGCCGATCCTCGGCGTCGATGTTTGGGAGCACAGCTACTACATCGACTACCGCAACGCTCGTCCGAAGTACCTCGAGGCCTGGTTCGACAACCTCGTCAACTGGGAGCACGTCGAGGCTCTCGTCGGCTAAGTGTAAAACCTCGAAATGTTCGATTGGCGCCGGCATTGCTTTCAATGCTGGCGCCAATGCATGTGTGGCACTCGATCAAACCCGGCGTTCGAACTGATGCGCGGAAGCCACTCAAAGGTCCGCCAAATCAGAGACTTGCCTCCACAGCTCGCTTCGCGCCGTTGCCGTCGCCTTGTCCGTGCCCTAAAGCTCATACAGTACGCGGATATTGTGCGGGGGCGGGGGATCCGAGTGTTCGTGCCGAGATTGCACGTTGCTGTCACGTTGATCTTCGCGCTCGTTCTCACCGGGTGCGCGACAATTATGACGCGCAACGGGATTTCCAGCGCCTCCCTCGCCGAAACTGCGGAAATCCCGGGCATGCCCGGCGTTCGCTTCTGGGGCGATGAAGTTCCAAAAGATCCTATCGCCGAAATCCGGCGGCGCACTGCGCATATGCCCAAGCTAGGTAAGAACACGAGAACCGTAGCCGGCCGCAAAGTCGTCGATACGCTCGCACTTTCAGGCGGCGGTTCCGACGGTGCATTCGGCGCGGGCGTCCTCGCCGGCTGGACGAAGCGCGGCGACCGTCCGGAATTCCAGGTCGTAACGGGCGTCAGCGCCGGGGCGATCATTGCGCCGTTCGCCTTTCTCGGGCCGTCCGAAGACGAAAAGCTTCACGCCATCTGGACGCAATACAAACAGGATCAAGTCGCGACGCCAGAAATTCTGTCAGGTCTTTTCGGCGGCCCTGCTCTTTCGAGCACCGCTCCCCTGCAGAACCTCATCGCGCACTATGTCGATGAAAAATTTCTCGACCGGATCGCTGCGCAATACAAGCGCGGTCGCGTTCTCTTGGTCCTGACGACGAACCTCGATGCCCAGCGCCCCGTTGTTTGGAACATGGGCGAAATCGCCCTCAAAAGATCGCCCCAAGCGATCGAGCTGTTTCGCAAGGTCATCCTAGCGTCCGCCGCTATTCCGGCCGCCTTCCCGCCGGTCAAGATTGAAGTCGTCGCCGACGGCAGAATGTATGACGAGTTACACGTTGACGGGGGCACCACCCGCGAAGTCTTCATCAGCCCGGTCGATGCGCCCATCAAAGCTTTCGACGTTCTTTACGATCAGCCGCCGATCCGCCGCTACTTCATTATAAAGAACGGCAAAGCCACCCCGGACCAGGAAGTCGTAAAGCCGACGACGCTACAGATCGCCGGCCGCTCGATTTCGACGCTCATCAAGAGCCAGAACATGGGCGAGGTCTATCACATCTACCGCGTTGCGCTTGATGGTGGCGCCGATTTCAACTTCCTGGCTGTGCCGCCATCGTTCGATTACAAGACCAAAGAAATCTACGATCCTAAGTATCAGGCAGCTCTCTATGCCAAGGGCGTCCAGGTCGGCCGCAGCGGCATATGGCTGAAGCATCCGCCGGGTGTGGCGCCGATCGGAGTCGATGGTCAGCAGCCCCGCCCAAGTCTGCCCGAACCGGTTGCGGCTGCGGGCAACGGCTAAGACAAACCACCATCCGCTAAAACAAAAGCGCCAGCTTTCGCTAGCGCTTCTCATCCACTGAACTTGGCTGCAGTTCAGAACCAGCGCGGTTGCCACCAATGCAGCAGCGTTTTCACAGCGTCCGGCGCGACCAGATAGGTAATACCGACGATGGCAACGGCCGCCACAACCAACAGCAGGATCGCAAGGCTCACTGGAGCGCGATAGCTAAGACCCGTACCCGGAATGCCGAACGTCACCACCGGCCCCTGCTTCCCGACATTCAGCGTCGCGCCGTTGCCGCCGACACTGCTGCTGACACCGGTCTTACTAAGATTGATGCGAACGCCGGGAAGAATTGTAAATGTCTTGCGAAACCGGAAATATCCCATCTCAGTCTCCTCGTCGGCGCCTGCCGGTTAAGTCATCCAATTTACGCGCCACGGTACTCGCGTTTTGCGAATCTCCGAAAAAACCTAATGGCTCCAATTGTGACTTTCAACGGATTCGCTCCGCTGTCAGCCTTTACCGCCAAAAAGACCGGGAAAGACTTTCTTGGCGCTGTGCTTGAGCTGTCCCAGCATCGTGCTGCGATCCTGCAAGCGCTCGTGTGCTGATTCGCGATCGAGGCCCTTGGCGTATTTCTTGACGTTGTCGCTATCAGCTTCGATGAGCTTCTTCCTCTCGTCTGCCGTGAGCGGCCCGACGCGCGACATCGGCGGCCGGATCAACGTCCGCTCGACCATCGACGGTTCGCCCTTGCCGCGCAGTAACGAGACCAGCGCTTCACCGACACGAAGCTCCTGAATGGCGCGTTCGGTATCGATGCTCGGATTGGACCGGAACGTCTCGGCAGCAGCGCGGATCGCTTTCTGCTCCCTCGGCGTGAAAGCGCGCAACGCGTGCTGAATTCGGTTGCCGAGCTGCGCCGAGACGCGATCGGGAACGTCGCTCGGGCTCTGCGTCACATAATAGACGCCGACGCCTTTCGAACGGATCAGCCGCGACACGCGTTCGACCTGTTCGAGCACCGCTTTCGGCGCGTCGTTGAACAGTAAATGCGCTTCGTCGAACAGGAACACGAGCTTGGGCTTTTCGAGATCGCCCACCTCCGGCAGCTTCTCGAAAAGCTCGGTCAACAGCCAAAGCAGGAACGTCGCGTAAAGGCGCGGCGTGTTCATCAGCTTTTCAGCCGCAAGCACGTTGACGACGCCGCGACCGTCCGCATCGACCTTCAGAAAATCCATGATGTCGAGCGCAGGCTCACCGAAAAACCGGTCGGCGCCTTGCTCTTCGAGAACCAGGAGACGGCGCTGGATAACGCCGACCGTTGCGGGCGCGATGTGTCCGTATTTACTGCGCAACGTCGAGGCTTTCTTGCCCATCTCGTCGATGACCGCGCGCAGATCCTGCAGATCGAGGATCGTCATTTTCGCGTCACCGGCCGCCCGTTCGTCCTCCGCCCAGCGGAACGCGATATTGAGCACGCCTTCCTGCGGCTCGGTCAGCTCCATCAATCGCGAGAGCAACAACGGTCCCATTTCCTGCACGGTCGCGCGAACGGGATGGCCGTCTTTACCGAAGATGTCCCAGAACGCCGTCGGGAACGACGTGTTGCCGTAGTTCGTCAGCCCGATTTCTTTCGCCCGCTCGACGAGCTTCGGCGCAGGCGTACCCTTTGCAGCGATACCCGAAAGATCGCCCTTGATGTCGGAAGCAAAAACCGGAACGCCGGCCGCTGAGAAGCCTTCGGCCAGCACCTGAAGCGTAACGGTCTTGCCGGTACCAGTCGCGCCTGTGATAAGACCATGCCGGTTGGCCAGCGCAAGCTCGATACATTCCGCCGCCGGTTCGTGGCCTGACTTGCTGACACCAATGAGGATCAAGCCATCTTGGACATAGTCGCGAGGATCGGCGACCGCTTCGCCACTGTCCTCGGGCCCATGCTTGCCGGTCATAGTGCCTCCTCGCGTATCGAAACGGCCGACTCGCGCGGCGGCCATTCCTGCCGTGATGCCACGCCCGTCCAGCCGACGCAAACGTCAACCTAGCCTCGCCCCAGCGCGGCAATTCGGCCAAGCCACATAGCAATTTCAGGCTCGCACGAACTGCTTTAGGGGGTATACCGGAAAGATACCCTATCGATAACGCCCCTAATGATTTGGGAACCAAGTTGTATGACGACCCGGACGCAAGATTTGCATTTCGCCCAGGATTTTCCGGCCGCCAATATCGATGAATGGCGCGCCCTCGTCGAAAAGGCGCTGAAAGGCGCCGATTTCGAGAAACGGCTTGTCAGCCGCACGGCCGACGGTCTGAAGATCGAGCCGCTCTATACCCGCCGCGACGCGCTTCAAAGCACGGTAAACGAGCTGCCAGGCAAGCCCCCGCTCACCCGCGGCATGAGGCCCGCACGTGATGGCCTCGGCTGGGACATTCGCACCTTCCACATCGAGTCCGACCCTAAAGCGGCGAACAAGGCAATTCTGGAAGATCTCGAAGGCGGCGTGACATCCGTCGCACTTCAGGTCTGCGGCGACGGCCTGCCCGCCACCAAGGACGCATTCGCCGAGGCGCTCGCGGGCGTCCTGCTTGACGTTTGCCCCATCGTCCTTGTTGCCGGAGAAAACGTCTTCGACGCTGCCCTCGCGCTGATGGCGGAATGGGACGCAAAAGGCATTAAGCCTGCCGAACGCCAGGGCTCGTTCGGCGCCGATCCGCTCGGCACGCTGGCGATGACCGGCCGCTTGTCGGAACCGGTCGAGACGGCGCTCGCACGCGCCGTCGCCTTGATGAAGACGACGATGGCGTCACCGCGCGTTCAGGTCATGACGGCCGATGGCGTCCCGGCTCACGTCGCAGGCGCCAGCGAAGCGCAAGAGCTTGCGTTCATGCTGTCGGCGCTCGTTGCTTATTTGCGTGCAGCGGACATGGGTGGCATCGCTCCTGCCGAAGCACTCCCGAAAATCAACGTCGCGCTTGCAGCCGACATCGATGAATTCTCCACAATCGCAAAATTGCGCGCGGCGCGTCACCTCATCTGGCGCGTTGCAGACGCTTGCGGCGCAGGCGATGCGGCATCTGCCGTCACACTCAATTGCCCGACGTCCTATCGCATCATGGCGAAGCGCGATCCGTGGACGAACATCCTACGCACGACGATCGCATGCGCAGGCGCTGCTCTCGGTGGTGCCGACGCCATCGTCGTGCTGCCCTTCACGTTCGCACTTGGCAAGCCCGATGCATTCGCGCGCCGCGTTGCGCGCAACATCCAGATCGTCTGCCAGGAAGAAAGCCACCTCGGCCGCGTCAATGACCCGGCAGGCGGTTCCTGGTACGTCGAGAACCTGACCGACGACATGACGAAGAAAGCTTGGGAAATTTTCCAGGATATCGAAGCCCGCGGCGGCCTTCTCGCCTGCCTGCAATCGGGCTTCGTGCAAGAAATGATCGCGAAGACGGCGGAAACGCGCGCCAAGTCGGTCGCAACGATCCGTCAGGAATTGACGGGTGTGAATGCGTTTCCGCTGCTCGGCGACGATGGCGTTCATGCCGATCCGTGGCCGGCAGCTTCGGCGCCAACGGCGAATGCCGCCGTCGAGATCGCGCCGCTGAAACCGCATCGCCTCGGCGAAGCGTTCGAAGCGCTGCGCGACGCGGCGGACGCACACGGCGGCTTCAACCTCTTCCTCGCCAGCATGGGCGAGATCGTCGATCACAACATCCGCACGACGTGGACGAAAAACTACCTCGCGGCGGGCGGCATCGCGACGCTCGTCAGCGACGGCTACAAGACGCCCGAGTCTGCAGCCGAAGCCTTCCGTAAATCCGGAGCGACCGCCGCGTGCATCTGTTCGTCCGACGCGGTCAATGCCGCCCTTTCAGAACCGACGGCAAAAGCTCTGAAAGCCGCAGGCGCCAAACTCGTGCTCATGGCCGGTCGACCGGGCGACAACGAGGCAGCGCTCAAGGCCGCCGGCGTCGATCAGTTCCTGTTTGCCGGGGCCGATGCGGTCGCCACGCTGAAAGGCCTGCAAGACAAATTGGCCTGAGCGAAAAAGCCAAGGAAACGACGAGACGTGGATTCAAAAGTACAAGCCGCTCGCAAAGCGGCAATCCGTCGGAAATTGCATTTGCGCCGCTATAGGTATGTCAGCCTCTCGCGCCGCCTTTGGCTTCGCCGCTGCGTCTTCCTTCTCGGCGCCGTCTGCATCGGCCTTGCCGCGGTTGGCTTTGCCAAGCTCGCCGACGCGGCGCAGGACATCTACTACCGGATGCTGCACACCTCGCCGTGGCTGCCGCTGATCCTGTCGCCCATCGGCTTCGCCGTGCTCGCCTACATCACCGCACGCTGGTTCCCGGCATCTTCGGGAAGCGGCATTCCGCAGGTCATCGCCGCGCGGCGGAGCAAGATCGTCGCCTTCCGGAAACGCATTCTCGGCTGGCCGACGATGGTCGCAAAGATCATCATGACGACGATTGCACTGATCTTCGGCGCATCCGTCGGACGCGAAGGCCCGACTGTTCAGGTCGGTGCTTCGGTCATGTATGCGGTTGCCGGTTATGCCGGCATCGGACGACACAACGGCTTGGTCCTCGCAGGCTCGGCGGCTGGCATCGCCGCGGCGTTCAACGCGCCCATCGCCGGTATTCTCTTCGCCATCGAGGAGGTTGCCAAATCTTATGCCGGCCGCATCAACGAACTCGTCATCGCCTCTGTCGCGATCGCTGGCGGCGTGAGCTGGTTCATCCTCGGAAATTACGCTTATTTCGGTGTGGTCTCGGCCAATATGGCGCATGCCGCCGACTGGTCCGCTATCCCGATCTGCGCACTGCTGGGCGGCATCATGGGCGGCTTCTTTTCGCGCTCGCTCGTCGTACTCGTGCGCAAGCCGCCATCTTTCATCGCGATACTCCGCCGCCGTCCGGCCGTCTTCGCCGCCGTCTGCGGCCTCATCGTCGCGGTGCTCAGCATCGCAACGGGCGGATATGCGTCCGGCAACGGCTATATGGAAACGCATGCCGGACTGGTGGACGGCAATCACATTCCGTTCTGGTATGGGCCGTGCAAGCTCATCACGACGCTCCTGTCGTCGGCGAGCGGCATTCCCGGCGGTCTCTTTTCGCCGTCGCTTGCCGTCGGCGCCGGATTGGGCTCGATGGTCACGCCGATCTTCTCGTTCGTCGAACCGCGCGCCCTGATGCTGATGATGACCGTCGGCTACTTTGCCGCCGTCGTGCAATCGCCGCTCACCGCCGTCGTGATTGTGATGGAAATGACGAGCGACCGGAACATGGTCATTCCGCTGATGGCGACGTCGCTGCTCGCCGCAGGCATTTCGCGCCTTATCCAGCGTGAGCCGCTCTATCACGCGCTATCGCACGGCTTCAATCCGCTGCCGTCGGAACTGAAGAAATAGAACCGGAGGGGCACTTGCCCCTCCTTTCAGCATCCGCAAAAGATGCCGATGCACGACCTTTCGGTCTTTGCGCATTTCGAAATCAGCGGTTCCATCGACTGCCCCGGAATGCCGACCTGAAAATCCTTGTTGTTAGCACCGGCTTTTTCATCGGCACCCGCCTGCTGCGGCTGCTCGACGGCAGCTGTCTTGGTCGGCTGCGCTTCGCGCTCCACGACTATTCGATGCCGCGGGAGCCGGCGTTCACTTTGCTTTTTTTTTGAGCCAGAGCCGACATCGGCGGGGCTTCTTCCGCGGAGTCGATCATCATGCCGAGCCCCATCGCTGGCTGAAACTTTTTCGCCAAGCGTTCGCGGCCTGCGGATGCGACTTTGCGTTCGGCCTTATGCCGCTTCGACGTCGTCTCCGCCGTCTTACCGGGATAGCCGGTGATAATCTTCACGGGGTCCGCAACCGTCGTCGGGCGCCCGTTCGGATCGGGAACAGCCGGAACCGCCGGTTCTGCTGGCGCTTCTGAAATACTCGCGGTAACGACCGGTCGCGTGACGATAACGGACGCCGGTTTCTCAGGCGTAGCGGCAGCCATTTGCTGGTCGGGCTTACGCACTTCGATCTGTTGCGCGTCCGCCGGCTTCGCATCGCCGTTCAATGCAAATTTAGCGCTTAACTCCTCCGCCGCAATCCGCGCCGCCGGAGGATTCTGCGCGGCAAACGCCTGCATCGCCATAACGAACTCGCTGAAATTGACGACCGGAACGAACTCCGGAACCTTGATCGCCTGCGGACGCTGCTGCGCCGGCGGGATCGCATCGGCAGCATCGGCCGCGCCGCCGGATCCTAATCTCGTTGGAGTGGACAATGTCGACGCAACGATCGCGCCCAGAACCACTGAAACTGCCTTAAATCTCACGACGCACACCCCACGCGATACTCGATGGGACTGCTCGTCGACGCCGGCCCGCACCGGTGCCGCGGCACCCTTCAAAACACACACACACGGGCAAGGTAGCTTCGTACTCTAACCCCCCGTGCCCCAACGACTAATGAAACGCTAACAAAGGCAGGAGAATGGCACGCGCGATGCTCGGTCAGAGCCCAATAGTAGCGCTGCGCAAACCTATTCGCGGCCCGACACAGCAAGCACGGCCATGACGCCGAGGATCGGCAGCGACGCGAGCACCGACGCCGCAGGCACCGCATATTCGTTGCCGCCTTCGGTCAACGGCGACAGCAGAGCCTGAGTGTCTGGAAAAGCCGCGGCCAGCACAGTCGCGGCAGTGACGATAGCAGCTCCGGCAGCTCCAACAGCGACAGCAGACATGACACTCCTCCCATCTCAAAATTGCTCCGGCCATGGCAGGCCGATGCGTGGGAGAATGAACACGACGCCAAACTCTCGCTGTTACCGGAGTGACAAACCGACAGCGCCGCCGCCGCGAAAGCGAACGACGCGCTTCGGCCGGTAAGAGCAGCTGGACTAGTTGTCGAGCTTTTCGATTTTCGCAGCGAGATCCGGCACCACCGTCATCCGGTAGTGAACGCCCTTGCACGCAACGATCCAGACTTTGGCGTTAGGCTTCGATGCGTCCTTCTCTAGTCGCGCGCTGTCTGGATGATCGCACGCAAATCCCTGCGTACGAAGCTGCGCGGCCAGAAGATCCATCGGCGGCTCGAGCCCGCTCTCGGCAATGGCGCTTGATGCCGACAATCCGGCCGAGATCGCCGAAGCCATGAAGATGATTGAGTTGCGCATAGGACGTTTCCAGGAAATGACGGCAGATATTACGACGAAACGCGACCGATATCCGTCGGGACCACAGTTCGAGGTAAACAATATACTGCTCATTCCTCGATTTTTATTTCGCTCGGACGATGGAGCGACGCAACAAGGGTATACGAAATCAACATTAAGAGGAACCACGAACCGAGCTTTCCGGCGCTCACAAGTTGCCAGCCGTGCCGCTGGTTGGGATAAGCCCACGCAGCCGTAAACGTCCCGATGTTCTCGGCAAACCAGATGAAAAGCGCCACCAGGAATAGCCCGAGCAGCAGCGGCATGTGGCGGTGCGTCTTCCAGATCCTGTAATAGACCGTGCACGGCCCGATGAGCACGACGGCGGCCGCAAAGAGAATGACCCGAAAATCCCGGACGTAATGGTGAGCAAAAAAGTTCGCATAAATGGCGACGCTTAGAACGCCCAGCACCCAGACCGGCGGGTGCCGCGTGAATCGGAAATCGAAAAGCCGCCAGCAGCGTGCGATATAGGAACCGACCGCCGCATACATGAAGCCGGTGAAGAGCGGCACGCCCGCGATGCGAAGCAGGCTCGCCTCGGGATAGATCCACGATCCGACCGACGTCTTGAAGATTTCCATCACCGTGCCGACGGCATGAAACACGACGATGACTTTCGCTTCTTCGAACGTCTCAAGTTTGAAAAGCAGCATCGCCAATTGGATCAGAACTGCAGCGATAACGAGAAAATCGTATCGCGCCAGCACCGCCCCTTTCGGATAGAAAAAATGCGTCGCGATCAGCAGCGCAAGAAGCAAAGCTCCGAACAGACAGGCCCACGCCTGCTTCACACCGAAGCGGACGAACTCGTAGGCAAAGTGAGAAAGCCGCCCGTGTGCTTCCGCCGCCTCACCAATCCGCGCTTCCCAATCGATGAAGCGCGCAAGCGGCGGCCACTGTCGGGCTGCGCTTCGCTGCGAAGCATCCCCGGAAACTTTGCGTTGCATATTGCACCCTGAAACTGGCGCCCCCTTTACGCATCATGCCGAGGTTTATGGCTTTATGAGCCCTAGGCTGACCGCTTGCAGCATCGACGTGGAAACGTCGAATTTCGACACTGTCATCCCGTCTCTTCCCTAGGCACGGCCGGTATGCCAAGTGATCGCGACGCAAAGGAGTTCGCCTTGACTGCCCCGACCAGTCCATCCCCCGCACCGAGCCATTCGCTGCCACGCCTGATGCTGATGGGCCTCTTGAGCGGCCTCATCTCGGCGTTCGTCGCAGCATCCGCGCTCGTCATCCTGGCCGATCCCCGCGTCTCCGGCACAGGGAATGCCGGAGCGGCCGTCAAGGACTTCGGCAACGACATGCCGACGACCCTGCTGGCAGCCTTCATCTGGTTCCTACCCGTGGGGATATTCGTTTTCCCACCCGCGGCGAAATTTCTCGGCGCAGCCTCCAGTACCGGAACTCTTCGCCTGCTGAAATTCGTAGCGCTGGCGGCCATCCTCTGGTGCCTGCTGGCGGAGGCGATTTACCTCATCCTGACGCCCTTAGCGCCCGCCCCGCCGGGCGCCCAGAGCGCCGATCTGATCCGCGCCGCATTAAGCGGAGTTTTTTTCGGCGTCGTTTACGATCTGCTTCTGCGCCGAAGGGACTACCTCCTGGACCGCAAACCCCGCTAAACCTTCCCCCGCCCCGAGTTTTGCCGTACCTTGCGGCGGACGATAACCACTTTTGACCGGATCACCGACCCGCATGACTTCGATTCCGAATTTTGCTCAGATTCCCCTCGATCCGGAGACGCCGGTCAAATCCGCTTCGGCGGCCGAGGCGCCGAGCGCCCCCGTGTGGGAAACTCCGGAAGGCATTCCTGTGAAGCCGGTCTTCACCGATGCCGATACGGCCGGGCTCGATTTTATCGACGGGCTGCCGGGCATCGCGCCGTTCGTGCGCGGTCCCTATCCGGCGATGTACGCGCTGCAGCCGTGGACGATCCGCCAATACGCCGGCTTTTCGACGGCGGAAGATTCCAACGCCTTCTATCGCCGCAACATCGCCGCCGGCCAGAAGGGCCTCTCGATCGCCTTCGACCTCGCCACGCATCGCGGCTATGACTCCGACCACCCGCGCGTGAAGGGTGACGTCGGCATGGCGGGCGTCGCCATCGATTCGATCTACGACATGCGCGTGCTGTTCGACGGCATTCCGCTCCAGGACATGACCGTCTCGATGACGATGAACGGCGCCGTGCTGCCTGTGCTGGCGCTTTTCATCGTCGCCGGCGAAGAACAGGGCGTACCGCCACAGAAACTCGCCGGAACCATTCAGAACGACATTCTGAAAGAGTTCATGGTGCGCAACACCTACATCTATCCGCCCGCACCTTCGATGCGCATCGTCTCGGACATCTTCGCCTACACGTCCGCGAACATGCCGAAATTCAACTCGATCTCGATTTCCGGCTATCACATGCAGGAAGCGGGCGCGACCGCCGACCTCGAACTCGGCTATACGATCGCTGACGGCATCGAATACGCCCGCGCCGGTGTCGCCGCAGGTCTGGATATCGACGCCTTTGCCCCGCGCCTGTCGTTCTTTTGGGCGATCGGCATGAACTACTTCATGGAGATCGCCAAGATGCGCGCCGCGCGTCTGCTCTGGGCGAAGCTCATCAAGGAAGAATTCAAGCCCAAGGACAGCCGCTCGCTGTCGTTGCGCACGCACTCGCAGACGTCGGGCTGGTCGCTGACGGCGCAAGATATCTTCAACAACGCGACGCGCACTTGTCTCGAAGCGATGGCCGCCACGCAAGGTCATACACAGTCGCTGCACACGAACGGCCTCGATGAAGCCATCGCGCTGCCGACCGACTTCTCCGCCCGCATCGCTCGCAACACGCAGCTTCTACTGCAGCAGGAAAGCGGCACCTGCCGCACCATCGACCCGTGGGGCGGCAGCCATTACGTCGAACGCCTGACGTACGAACTCGCGAAAAAAGCGATGTCTCACATCCAGGAAGTCGAAGAACAAGGCGGCATGGCGAAGGCTATCGCAGCGGGCATTCCGAAGCTGCGCATCGAAGAAGCCGCCGCCCGTACGCAGGCCCGCATCGACAGCGGTCGCCAGACCATCACCGGTGTCAACAAGTATCAGATCAAGGGCGACAAGGAGATCAACTTCCTCAAAGTTGACAATCACGCCGTCCGCGAAGCCCAGCTTGCGAAGCTCGAACGCCTGCGCGCCGAGCGCAACGAGGCCGAAGTACAAGCTGCGCTCAACGATCTCACCGAAGGCGCCAAAGGCAACGCCAACCTGCTCGATCTCGCCGTGAAGGCTGCGCGCAAGAAGGCGACGGTCGGTGAAATCTCCTATGCGCTGGAGAAAGTGTTCTCGCGCCACAAGGCGGAAATTCGCGCCATCAGCGGTGTCTACAAAAAGGAAGCGGCGATGAACCCGAGCCTTGAGCGCGTCAAAAAGCTCGTCGAGCAGTTCGACAAGAATGACGGCCGCCGCCCGCGCATCCTGATCGCCAAGCTCGGCCAGGACGGCCACGACCGCGGCCAGAAAGTTATCGCTTCCGCGTTCGCCGACCTCGGCTTCGATGTCGATATCGGACCGCTGTTCGCGACTGCCGATGAAGCAGCACGCCAGGCCGTCGAGAACGACGTGCACGTTGTCGGCGTCTCGACCATGACGGCGGGCCATCTCACGCTCGTGCCGGAACTGAAATCAGCGCTCGACAAGGAAGGCCGCGGCGACATCATGATCGTCGTCGGCGGCGTCATTCCCCCGTCGGACTATGACGCGCTCTATGCGGCAGGCGCCAAGGCCGTCTTCGGTCCCGGCACCAACATCCCCGAAGCCGCCGCAGACCTCGTTGAAAAACTCAACGCGCAGTTGGGCTACGTGGACAAGCAAGCGGCGGAATAAATCCCCCGTCATCCCATTTCTTGAAAGGTACCGATCATGGCGTTCGACCAGATCAAGCTGGAGATTTCGCTGCTTCTCACTGAGATGCAGAACGAGCCCGAAGACAGGCACGAGATCTATCTCTCGCTGCGCGAAAAACTCAATCAGCTGAAGGCAACGGGCATGCCTCTGCCCGAAGACCTTGTCACGCTCGAACGCGAACTTGAAAAAGAGTTCGCGGAAGAACAGCGCGAAGGCGAATGAGGACACTGATACCGAGTATGGCCGGCTTATAGCCGCTCAAGTACAGCGCTAAGTTTGTCCCGGACAGTTTCGGCAATCTCAGGTAAGACTGGATTGCCGACACGGCCCATAGCAGCAGCGGGATTGACCGCTGCGACTTCGACGTCGCCAGCCGCACGCTCCTGAACGATGACGTTGCATGGAAGCATGACGCCGATCTTATCCTCCGCCTGCAACGCGCGATACGCGAGCTGCGGATTGCAGGCCCCTAAGATCCGATAGGGCCGCCACTCCGCACCGATTTTCGACTTCAATGTCGCGCTGACGTCGATGTCCGTCAGGATGCCGAACCCTTCGTCCTTGAGCGCCGATATCACTTTCGCAACCACATCGGCGAAAGGAAGCTGCAACGTCTTCGCAATGTAATAATCCATTCGTGCAATCCGAACTTAGATCATGCAACAGCCCATCGCGAGCAGTGCGTCGGCCTTCTTCTTCTGATCGTCGCTCAAAGCATTGTAGAGCGCCTCAACCGACGGCCGAACGGCCTTTAAGTTCTGCACCATATTTTCCATCGCCTTGGTGCGGGCGTCCAAACGATCAAGCGCACTGCCCGAATGCATGACCTTCATCATTTCCGTGCGCGTTTCCTGCATGCCGGCCGCACGCGCCTTCACGGCTTTTGCGTAGTCGTCCCATGCTGCCGTTTGCTCAGCAGTGATGCCAAGCTCGGCCTTCATGTACGCAAGGCGGCCTTCCATCATTGGGCCCATGTCATTCATCATGCCATGGCCCATCATGCCCATGCCAGACTGACCCATCATACCGGGGCCCATGCCTTGGCCAGCCATCATACCTTGACCACCCATCATGCCTTGGCCCATCATAGGCATTTGCGGCTGACTGTCTTGGGCAAGAGCACCGCCAACTCCAAGACCTATTGTGCCGATAAGCGCTCCAGCAAGAACACGCAAATTCTGCTTCATGACCGCTCTCCTTCCTGGCTTGTTCTCGACCAGGAACGGAATCCGTTTTCTTGGCCCTGCGCGCGTTGATGGGCGTCAAGTGTTACAGATTTTTATTATCTCTCGAATGTCGCGACGGCGCCGACGCCGGCCTTCAACACAAAAAAAGCCATGGCCGACCGAAAGCGTTAGCCATGGCGAACAATGTATCGAAGAAAAAGCCTAGTACTTCCTGAGCCGAAAGAAAGCGGTGCCCGCTTCGCCCGCAAGACTAACATCGCCCGTGCGCCCCGAGACCGTGATCTTGATCGAGCCGCCGGTATTGTATTGCTGATTAAAGAAGCTACCGACGTATCTGTTGGCACCGTACTTCGTCAGCTCCGCCGTCTGATCGACTCTGGCAGACGACGTCGCGCAGGTTGCCGACATCCGGTAGCTGCGCGCGCCGGTCTTTGCAAAATGCGCACGGCACCGCGCTTTCTCTTTCGTGCCCGACGAGAAATTGATGTTGCCGTTTCCGGCCCACGTCCCAACCAGCATCGCAGATTCGGCGCGCGCTTCGGCGCCAACCATACCGAGCCCTAACGCACCAGCGAGCGTCACGGCAAATACCGAAGCGCGGCGCGCTTTTAAAAGGTGGCTCTGGATCATTCCAATACTCCGTTGAAACCGGCCGCCCCGCGAAATATAGCGCACCGTGTCGAATGTTGCAGCCGGGTGCAGGTAGGCATCGTTTGGAAAATCGTCAATTGCCGTAAACACCAAACTGGGCGTTCACCAGACCGCGATCCGCCGACACGAACGCCGCTTCCGCCGCCGCAAATTCATCAAATCTGAAGTCAACCGCCGCTAGAGTGATGACAGACATGTGAAGGCCGTCCAGCCCCTCCTCACCAATTGGTTGCAGCATTCCTACCGGCGGAACTTGTCGTTTAAGAAAAAGCATGCTCAGCAGGAGGCATGAAGACCCTCCCGGAATCCTTTCGCCCCTTCGATGCCCGCATGCTGGACGTCGGCGATGGCCATTGGATTTACGTCGAGGAAGTTGGCCGGAAAGGCGGGCGGCCGATCGTATTCCTGCATGGCGGCCCTGGCAGCGGTTCCCAAGTGCTGCATCGCACGCTGTTCGATCCTGCCCGCGATCATGTCTTCCTGATCGACCAGCGCGGCGCAGGCCGCAGCCACCCCTACCTCTCCTGCAAGGCCAACACGACAGCCCATATCGTTGCCGATCTCGAAGCTGTCCGCGCCCATTTTGCCATCGACCGCTGGATGCTCGTCGGCGGTTCTTGGGGATCGACGCTGGCGCTCGCCTATGCCGAACGGCACCCGGAACGCGTAACGGCTCTCGTACTGCGGGCGCTGTTTCTCGGCACCGACGAAGAAGTTCGCTGGGCCTTCGTCGATGGGCCGCAGATTTTCCGCCCCGAACTATTCGAAGCCTATTGTAACCGTCTTCCGCCGGAGGAGCGGGCCAACCCGCTGACCGCTTACGTCAAACGCCTAACCGGCCCCGACGGCGCTGAAAGAACGCGCGCCGCGCACGCCTGGAACGCCTACGAGCGCGCCCTCTCGGAACTCCAGCCAAAACACGCCGTCATTCCCGAAACGGTCGCCGATGGCGCCCGCCTGCCGCCGACGCCGATCGTCGAAGCACACTACATCGCGAACAGCTTTTTTCTGCAGCCCGGCGAGTTGCTGGCCAACGCCCATCGCCTGCGCGACATTCCGGGCGTCATCGTTCAAGGTCGTTACGACCTTCTCTGTCCGCCAAAAAAAGCTCACGCGCTAGCGTCCGTCTGGCCCGCCGCCCGCCTGGAAATCATCGACCACGCCGGGCATTCCATGACCGAGCCCGGCGTGATGGAAGCCATGCGCCGCGCCATCACCGAACTCGGCGATGCCGCGCAGGCCGCGCCTTAGCTGTTCTCGTCAACGATGAGTTCGCTCACCATCGTCGGCTGATGCTTCGAGCAGATGATGCGATAGACGCCGGGTTTGTCCGCGACGAAGCTGACGTTCTGCACTTCGCCGCGTTTCAGGGTGAACGACTTGTCGTAGCCCTCGATCGTCGTCGGATGGCTCGCCCCGTTGAGGCCGACGAACGACAGCGTCACCTCGTCTCCGGCTTTGACGTGGATTTGCGGCGTGCTCCAGAGGTACGCCGAAACTTCCCAGCGCCCGTCTGAATTCGGCTGCTTCAGTTCGTACCCGCCACCCTCCGGCAACGGCGTCGTCGGGAACGGTTCTTTCGAGACCAGCGTGCCGCCCTTCGGCTCGATCGCCGCAATCGTAAATGCGCGCTTAGTGCCGGTGGCCGCCAGAGCCGCCGCTCCGGCAAACCCAATCGCTGCCGCTGCAAGCGTCAGAGCGACTTGTCGCGGTGTGATCATGGTGAACCTCCTTACCGTTTCAATCCGCCTGGATTTTTCCGCGTCGTGGCGACACAGTCGAGCGTTAATTAACGATCGCGCTTGACTTCACAGCCGAACATCGTCACTAGCTCACGCATTGCTCTCCGATGGCGCTCGGGTCCTCGTGCCACTTGAAAGCGGTTCAATCACCGCGCTCGACCCTGCATTGAGATCAATCCTTATAGACAAGGCCGCACCCCGAAAGCGCCGGTGTGGGCCATGGGACGAACCTCCGGCACCAGATGTGTGCGCGGGGCTCGAAGCCCTTGGGACTTTTTCACTTTGACCACTGAAACTTTTGAGGCATTCGGCTTTGCTGAACCTCTTGCGCGTGCTCTGACGCAGTGCGGATACACGACGCCCACACCGATTCAGGTGCAGGCGCTTCCGCCGCAGCTCGAAGGCCGCGACCTGCTCGGCATGGCCGAGACGGGATCGGGCAAGACCGCAACATTCCTTCTGCCGCTTCTGAACAAGTTCGCAGCAAACCCGTCCGACCCGCAATGGAAGCAGGTCTCGGCGCTGATCCTTGCGCCAACGCGTGAACTTGCGGTCCAGATCGACCAGGAAGTCGCCAAGCTCTCGCGCAACATGAACCTGCGCCGCGCCGTCGTCCTCGGTGGCGTCAGCAAAGGACCGCAGATCAACGCGCTGAAACGGGGCGTTCACATCCTTGTGGCGACGCCGGGCCGCCTGCTCGACCACGTCAATATGCGAAGCTGTGATCTCTCCGGCGTGCAGACGCTCGTCATCGACGAAGCCGACCGCATGTTCGATATGGGCTTCGTCCGCGACATCAAGAAGATCGTTTCGCTCATCCCGCAGAAGCGCCGTACCGCGCTCTTCTCCGCGACGATGCCCGATGAGATCAAGAAGTTCGCCTACGATATTCTTCACGATCCCTATCGCATCGATCTCTCTTCAAAGAAGATCGTCGTCGATCGCATCGATCAGAAGATCATGATCGTTAAGACGCCCGAGAAGCAGAGCCGCTTGCACACCATCCTGAACGACGAGGCCGCTTCGCGCGTCATCGTCTTCACGCGCACGAAGCGCGGTGCGGATCGTGTTGCAAGCCGCCTCGGCATGGCTGGCATCAGCTCGGCAGCCTTCCACGGCAACAAGGCGCAGAATGCTCGTCAACGCGCCCTCAATGACTTCACGATGGGCCACATTCGTGTGCTCGTTGCGACCGACATTGCCGCGCGCGGCATCGACGTTTCGAACATCACGCATGTCATTAACTTCGACATGCCGCTCGATCCCGAGACGTACGTTCATCGCGTCGGCCGTACCGCCCGCAAAGGCACCAACGGCGTCGCCATTTCGCTGTGCGATCCGTCGGAACGCCAGGAAGTCCGCGCCATCGAGCGGATGATGAAGCAGCCGCTCGACGTCGTCGACGATGTCGGTGGCGAAGTCCTGCCGCCGCTGCCGCGCAATCATCAGACGAACGACGGTGAAGGCTCGCGCCGTGAAGGCAATCGTGGCGGCGAGCATCGTCATCGCGACGGCGCACCGCGCGGGGAACGCCAAGCCCATCGCGGCAATCGCGACCGCGGGCGTGACCGGCCCGCCTACCAGAGCGAAGGCCGTGAAGGCCGCCCCGAACGCCCCGCAGTGTTCGGCGTCACCGATCGCGAACGCCCAGCGCGTCCGGAACGTTCAGAGCGTCCTGCTCACCACGAACGTCCGGAGCGGCCCGCACGCGCCGATCGTCAGGATCGCTCGGATCGCCAAGAGCGCTCGGCTCGTCCGGAACGTCAAGAACGCCCGCAGCGCCATCGGGACGATAGCCGTCCGCGTGACCGCGATCAGCTGAACGCACGTTCGCATGGCAGCAACGGCCATTCTGCTAACGCAGAGCGTCGCGAACACAAGCCGAGCGACCATCATCGCCCGAAAGATCACCGCGGCGAACTCCGCGCCGATCACCGTGGCGAGAACGGTCACGATCATCGCCACGGACCGCGCCATGTCGAAGGCCGCCACCGCAACGAAGCGAATGGTGGCAATCGCGAGGCCGGTCACGGAACGAAAAAACCGCAACGCAACGGCGAGAGCGGCCGGTCGTGGGGCAATGACGGCGGCGCACCGAAGTTCATGAAGCGCCGCGACGACGATCGCAACCGCGCCCGTCCGGCCCGCTGAGCGTTCGCACGGTGCGATAGCTCACTGATCGAAACAGTATCGAGCCCGGCCATAAAAATGGCCGGGCTTTTTTTTATGGCCCGGCCAAAGTCGAAACGAAGGGAGTAAAAGCAGAGAAAAGGTTACGACGCCTTAGCCCTTCTTGTCGGGCTCGGCAGGAGCCTGCTCCGGTCCGCCGTCATTATCGTCGTTGTCCTGCATCTGCGGACCATCATGCGAGCCGGGGCCCATCATACCGGGACCCATGTGCGGGCCATGACCGAACCAGCCATGATCGCGACCGCCCGGACCCCAGCCTTCGGCGAAGCGGTGACCGCGCGGGCCATGACCGAAGCCGGGGCTCAGTTCACGGACCAACGGACGAAGGACTTCTTTCTGCTCATCCGACAGCGATGCATAGAACGGCGAGAAGGCCGTCGAGAACGCCTTCATGCGGTCAGCGCGTTCACCCATCCGCTTGCTCATCATTTCGAAGCGGGTGGCGAGATCGGGACGCTTGTGTTCGGCTTCATCCTTGCCGCCCTTGGCGTGCTCGGCTTTCCACTCTTCGCGCTTCTTCTGCCATTTCTCGATACGGGCTTCGCGCGCCTTGAACGCGTCGCGAACCTGCGTTTCAACCGGCGCCCAGAGCTTTTCCTGATCCGGCGTGAGTTGCAGCGCCGTCTTCACCATCGCCAGGCGGCCGTCCTCAAGACGTGACCGGGTCTCAGGCGACATCATGCGCCATCCGGCATGGTCGGCCGTCTTGGCGATAGCAACGGTTGCAGGGACTGCTGCGACAGCGGCAATCGCAATCCAGGTGCCACGCGATAAAGTCTTCATGGACATCTCCTTAGGGCCGGGGAAGGCATTTAGGGGGATCGTTGCCCGGCCATCGGAGATAAAAACGCAACTATCTTCGCGATCCGTCGCCGTTTGCTGCCGACATCGCGAGAATGAATAAAGATGAACGAATTCAGGCAGAACGCGGGCATGAACAAAGCCCACCCGTAGATGCCAATGGCGCCTTGCGCCGAAGCGTTCAGTTCGTCCCGTTGATGATCGCCAGCGACGTGGGATCAATAGCCGCCGCGCGGCGCGCCCCCGCAACGCTGCCCGACTTCTGCGGGTCCGCCGGCGTCATGGTCGATGACAGGCTGCCGCGCAAAGCGCTTGATGAGGGCTGCGCATAGACCACGCGATTGCGTCCCGCGTAGCAACCCGCAATGCAGATCACCAGATCTTCGTTCGGGCGCGCGGCCAGGATCTGCTTGACGAGCGGGCTGTCGGTTCCGGGCTGCGAGCGGAAGCTCGCGCCGTCTTCAGGCACGCTGTTGAGATTGCCGGGCTTCGGCACGTAAGAATCCGGCCCTGCAGGATCGAACTGATCGCCGTCCGCCGTTGAATTATCGACATCGGCGCTTTCCGCGAAAGCCACCGACACCGGCAGGACAACGAGCACGGAAAGGAGAGCGGCGAATCCGATCGACCGCGACGAGCTACGCATAACGGCAGGCTCCAGAACTGAACGAATTGGAAAAGACTGTGCCGTACCGAAGTTAAAGAAACGCTTAAGACATTCTCAAGCGCCCCGGCTTATGGCGCGATCGTCACCCGGAACGACCGGCCGACCGTCTCCCCGCTGGCAAGCTTTGCCGTAACGGCGAAACTGTCCGTGCCGTCCGTGCCATCCCGCGCCGTGTAGTAAATGCCTGTACCTATCGCGGTCTTTCCGATGCAGGTCCCTTTTGCCGAATATTCAATCGTCGTCTGTTGGCCGGGAACGAAAGCCAGATCGCCCTTGGCCGGCGGCTGCGTAATCGCGATCTCGGGCGCGGCCAACTGCTCGCACTTGTCGCCAAGGCCCGCAAAAATGAAAACACGGGCACGCCGTCCAGGCACGACTGGAGCCGACCGTACTGCCACATCCGTCGGCGGCGTGGCGGTGGGAGACTGCAGCGTCGCCATGTTGGCCCCCTGCCCCGAACAACCGCCGACGCACGCAGCGATCACCGCCAAAAGCGCGACCGGCAGCCGACACCAGCGCACGCCGCCCGCACAATATTCGTCAGCACTCTGGTTGCCCAAACGCATCATCTGTTCCGGCGTCTCCGATTCTGTCGTCGAACTGTAATCCCCGGCTCCTAAACGCCCCTCGGTAAAGTTCGTTGGGGGTCACTCGAAATGTCTCGTCTGTTGAGTAGCGCGGCACACACCGCGCTTGTTGCTGTTCTCGTTTCCTATCTTCCTGCGCCTTCTGTCCATGCTGCCGATATCGTCGTCAACAGCGGCGATACGAACACAACCGCTCAGACACTCAAAAACCAGGACACACTCACCATTCAGGGTGGAGGAACCCTCGACGTTTCTGCAACTGCGATCAAGCTCAAGGATGCTTCAGCCGCGCCGGGGATCGTGATCGACAACTTCGGAACCATCAAATCCGGCAACCGTGGCATCGATACGAGCGGCAGCAGCACAATTCGGACGTTCACCTTCAACAACGAAACGGGCGCCACCGTCGACACCTTCGATGACGGCATCCGTATCGATACAGACGTCACAGACGGAAAAGTAACAATCAACAACGCGGGAACCATCACCTCGCAAACCGGCCAGGCGATTGATCTCGACTCGATTTCGACCAACGGCGCAACGATCAACAATTATGCAACCGGTGTAATTAGCACCCAGGATGCCGACGCCATCCGGGCCGGCGGAAACGGCACAGTCAACAACTGGGGCAAGATCATCTCAAACGCTGCCGCGCCGGATGACTCCAAGGACGGTATCGATTTTCAAGACCACGCGGGCACCGTTAATAACTACGCGGGCGGCGTCATCTCAGGTGCGCGCCACGGCATCACCAGCGACGTTGACGTGAACGTCTACAACGAAGCCGGCGCCAGCATAACCGGCCGCAACGGCTCCGGCGTCGGCTCTGACGGAAACGGCACGGTCCTGAACTACGGCACCATCACCGGCACTATCGACGACGTCTCAGAGAACGGCGATGGCGACGGCGTCGATATCGACTTTAAAGCCAACATCACCAACTACGGCACGATTCAGGGCACCGGCTCGAAGGGCGAAAAGGACGGCTCCCCGAATACCAGCGAAGGCATAGCTGCGGGCGGCGGCACGATCATCAACGGCTCTGCGAACGCTGTCATCAGCGGCAAAGACAACGCCATCCTGATCGACGACAGCAACGCAGGCGCAGCGCCTTACGCGACCCAGATCACCAACCTCGGCACCATCCGTGGCGAGAATGGCTTCGGCATCCGCATCATCGGCACGCAGAACGACACCATTCAAAACGCCGGGCTGATCGAGGGTGCGAACGGCCAAGCCGTTGATCTCGGCGGCGGCGACGATACCCTCATCGTCAACACGGGCGGCAAGTTCATCGGCCTTGTCGATGGCGGAGCCGGAACCGACACGGTCGATCTCGACGGCACCGGCACCTTTGCTGGCGGCGTCAACTTCGAAATCCTCGACGTCAAAGGCGACTGGACGCTGACTGGCACGCAAAGCTACAGCAACGGCGCGACACTTGAATCGGGCAAGCTCAGCGTCGATGGCACGCTCGACGCCGACTTGACCACGAAGGCCGGAACGATCCTCGCCGGCAACGGCACCATCGGGTCGGCGTCGATCTTCGGCACCATCGCGCCTGGCCATTCGATCGGCACGTTGACCTTCACGGGCGATTATCAGCAGCAAGCCGGTTCAACTTACGAAGTCGAACTCGACAGCACCGGTAAATCCGATCTCATCACCGTCGACGGCGCCGCGACGCTCGCTGGCTCCGTCGTCGTGAAGCCCGCTTCGGGCCAGTACAAGCTCGGAACGCAATACACGATCCTGACAGCACAGAACGGCATTACGGGTGGCTACACGAGCGCGACGGACTCGATGCCATTCATCGACTTCGCGCTCGCCTCCGACGCCAACAACATCTATCTCGACATTACGCGCAGCAACGTGACGTTCCAATCGGTTGCCATCACCTCGAACCAACATAAGGTTGCCGCTGCGATCGACAGCCTCGGCGCGACCAGCGCCGTTTTGAATTCGGTCGCGAACGCCACCAGCGAAGAGGCAGCCCGGAGAGCCTTCAATAGCCTGTCCGGCGAGATCTACGCCTCCGCAAACGGCATCATGCTCGAAGACAGCCGCTTCCTACGCGACGCCGTGATGGACCGTGTCAGAAACGATCTGGAAGACAAACCCCGCGGCGGCCTCTGGGGACAAGCATTCGGCTCGCAAGGCACGTATAGCGGCGACAGCAACGCCGCAGGTGTCGACCGCACCATTGGCGGTGTCTTCGTCGGCGTCGATACCAAAGCCGGAAGCTTCGGCAGCATCGGCATCGCCGCTGGCTACAGTCACGCCTCTCTCGATGACGACGGCCGCAACTCTTCGCAAGAGCGCGATGATGCCCACCTCGCCCTCTATGGCGGCGGCCGCTGGGGCGCGCTCGGCGTGCGTTGGGGTGCGGGCTACACCTGGGCCGATCTCGACACCAAGCGCCGCTTCGATCTTGGCGGAACGACTGACGAAGCGCGCAGCAATCAAACCGCTGGCACGGCGCAAGTCTTCGGCGAACTCGGCTATCACATCGGTTTGGGAGGCGTAGATTTCGAGCCGTTCGCCGGCATCGCCTACGTCAACCTCAACACCGACGATTTCCGCGAAGCTGGCAGCGACGCGGCCCTTAAGGGCTTCGGCGACAACCAGGACCTGCCGACGACAACACTCGGCCTCCGCGCCGCAACCAACGTCATCATGCAAAGCGGTACGATCTTGACGACACACGGGATGGTCGGTTGGCGGCATGCGCTCGACGACGTCGACACCAGCCAGGTGCTCGCCTTCTCCGGCGGCACACCGTTCTCGATCGACGGTGTGCCGATTGCGCGCGATACGTTGATGCTGGGCGCTGGCCTCGACGTTAATTTCTCGCCAGATCTCACCGTCGGCCTCTCCTACAGCGGCGAGATCGGCGATGACATCCAGGACCACGGCGTCAAAGGCAACCTATCCTGGAAATTCTGACGCCACTTGTGGAACGTCGAGCACGAAAAATATGACGGGCACCTCCAAAGTTATGATCGCTTAAAGAGGTGCCCGGCCACCAGGCCTGTTGTTTGTGAAGACAAGCGCGGACGGCAGATCGTATCTGCCAGAGAAATCCTAAAAAGCCTGTAACCGCGGAAACTGACGCGGCGGCAAACGCCGAAAATTTTTGCCGCCGTTATCAATCCTTCTTCACGTCGCGATTTGTAAAGCGCGCATTGCCGAGCCCGGTGCCGATTGTCAAAACCGCCCAGCGCTGCCGGTCCTGCATGCGCGGCAGCTCGCTAAGGCCCTGCACCACCGCATCGTTGTGCATGACCACCATCGTCTCCGATCCGCCGATCTCGGGGATCGCTGCCTTGATGGCGCTCGGAAGATGGAAGCCGCGAGCCTCCCAATTCCCAGGAAGGTTCTGGCCGCCGCGGTCGATCGAGCCATCCTCGCGGATAATTCCGGGGCAGCCGATCCCAATCACCGGCGCCAGCGCAAACTTCTCTTTCTCGTTCCAGCGAATTTGCCCTTCGAGCATTTTGACGAGATGGGCAACCGCCTCGGTCCGATTGGTTTCCGCATCCGCGTGACACCAGATCTCCGAGCCTGCCACTTTGCTCTTCATGAGATCAGAAGATTTCTTGAGGTTGAGTTGCACGGTCCCGGCGCGAATGTTAGTGCCGCCAATATCGACCGCCAACATCGTGTCGTGCCCTTTGAGCATCCACGCCGGCAGCAGATGCGCTGCCCCGATGAGGCCGGCATCGTCCGGATCGTTGTGGATCATCTCGATGTCGACAGCGATATTCTCGGCTTTCAGCAGCAGCCCCGTCCGACCGGCCACAAGCTCGCCGATCCGGCTGCCGCTAAAGCCGCCGCCGACGACGATGGCTTCCGTGTCCCGCCACTCCTGGGTTTGCAGAAAGCGGCGGATGACTTTCGCAAACTGCTGAGAAAACTCTTCGACGGCGCTCTGAACGAGGCCAGCCGCCTCCGGATCGCCTTCCTCGAGTTCCGCGACAAGGTCATCCTTCTTGAGCTTGTCCGTGCTCTTGTTTCCGAAGGGATCCTCGCCCGCGTCTTTCAGAGGCTTGCGCCACTTTTCGACGATTTCCCAGAACGCGCTCTTGCTCGCTTTGTCGCCGATGAAGCCATCGCCGTCCCGAACTTCAATGTTGTAGCTGTCGACCGTTACGCTCGGCAAAACGGCTGCACCATGGGTCGGAAGATCGGATCGAGAAGATATCGGTTTGTCCATCGGCACAACGACGCCGGATGAGGGAAATTGGTTCCCTTTGGAACCAACGAATGTCGGAGCGACTTGCATTACAACAAGCACTGACAGGAACTAAACGATGGCCAAAACGCCGGGAACCCACGCCGATGACGACGCGACGCAGCAACCGCGTCAAACAGAAACGCCGACGAAGCGTGAGCGGTCCGCTGTCGCCAACGAAGACCACACCAAGGCGCGCCAGAAACTCGCAGACGAAACCCGCGCCCCAGAACGCAAGCGGCGTAAATATGTTTTTGAAAACCGTTCCTATCCGAGCGGAGGAAAAAAATGACAATCAGAAAAGTGAAGGCCGGATATCGCCTGGTTTCCAAGAAAGGCAAGAACCTCGGCACCTATAAGACTAAGGACGGCGCTAAACAGCGCGAACGCGAAGTTCAATATTTCAAGGAGGCAAAAGCCAAGTGAACGTGGCCCACCATGGGATGGGGCGTCCCGGCAATCCGCATGATCCCGCGACCGATCCCGGCTTTGATCCTAATATCGAGCCAAGTGAACCCGAGCCGCTCCCCGAGCCCAGTTCGCCCCCGCCGCCGGATCAGCCGCCTGAGGAACCTGACGTCCCGCCTGTAATCCGGCCGCGTTGAAACTGAACCAAGCAGAAAAAGTTGACGCACGCGGAGCGCCCGTGCCACGGTCTTGCCGAACAAGACCTCTACGCGTGCCCTGTGAAACTCAATTTGTCAGAACTTACCCTTCGCCATATGCGCGAAGGGCGGCCCCTCGATAAGGCGCTCGAAGCCGCGCTGCGGCGTGATCCGCGCGCTGGCGCCAGAGCCATTCTCTCAGCCATCGAAAAGCGCCGCTTTGATAATCGCTCGGAAGGCCAGAGGCTGCGCAATTTACTGCGCTTCGAAACCGATTTGTGGTCGTCGGGCGTGCTTCTGGTGGCGGGCGTCGACGAAGCCGGCATGAGCCCGCTGGCCGGACCGGTGTGTGCGGCAGCCGTCATCTTCGAACCCGGCACCCGCATTCCCGGCGTCGATGACTCCAAAAAGCTTGACGCCGTCTCGCGCGAGCGTCTTGCCGTCGAAATCAAGAAGGTTGCAGTGACGTGGGCCGTCGGCTGGGCTGAAGTGCATGAAATCGACAGCCTGAACATCTACTGGGCCGGTATCCTGGCAATGCGCCGCGCCGTCGAAGGCTTGGCCAACCCGCCCGATCACATTTTGCTCGACGCCCGGCGGATCAAAGACTTGGCCATCCCGCAGCAGGCGATCGTACGCGGCGACTGCAAAAGCTTGACGATCGCCGCAGCCTCGATCATCGCCAAGACCTCGCGCGACGCCAAAATGCACGTCCTCGATGGTGAATATCCCGGCTACGGTCTCAAGACCCACAAAGGCTATCCGGTCCGCGAACACCTCACGGCATTGAAAAAGCTCGGCGCTTCGCCCATTCATCGCCGCTCGTTTGCGCCGGTCCGCTCCGTGCTCGGCCTGCCTCCGCTTTATGACACAAGATCATTCAACGGCGATGACAGCACCTCGATGGCTGATACGGACGGCCCCTGATCGTCCGCCAACAGAAAACGCGCAGTGCAACCACACCATTCGGCTGTTCGGATTTCTCTCAAATTATGACAGTTGTGATACTCGGCCTGAGATGATTTTTGAACGGCGGGGGATCCATTGCGGATAAAATCCGCTATAAACTGGGGTCTCGCAGCAGCGCAATCAAAACGCGGGGTGAGCGTAATGATGTCGGAAAGCGATCTCATGGAAGCCAGGTCCGAAGCCCGGCTCATACTCGACCTCGGCGACGAAGAGGTGAGCCAAATCTTCTTCCAGCAGACGATGCGGCGCAATCTGACGCGTACCGTCCGGCACCTCGATCGACTAGTGCAAAGCGGCGGCGACGACCGTAGGCTCGGCGAGAGTGCGTTGGAACGACTGGGCTTCGGCGCTCAGAATTGATCCAGCAGCGGGCGATGTCCGGCCATTCCGGCGCATAGCTGTCCCGCACCGCTGACATTCGTAAACGGGAACTTATTTCTCCGGTTGAGACTTAATTCGCGGAGAAAGGAGGCGGCATGCTCGCCATCGTTTACGATTTTTTGTTGCTGCTGTCGGTCACCGCACCCCCGATCGTGTTTTGCTACCTGCTGTATCTCGGTTCGCAAATTTCCGACCAGGATGGAGCTGAGCCCGCCGAGGTTCGCCGTACCAATCCGAAATCTTCGCGCCGATAATTTGGGATTGATGTTCGAGACTGACATTGGCTGAAGCGATAGGAGAACCCGTAATGGCTTCCAAATCGTTCGTTGTCGTCGACCGGACTCGCTCATGCGGCCTCGAACTGAGAGACATCGTCGTCAAGTCCGGCGACACAGCTCATGTCTTCAGCAGATTTTCTCCCGCGCTCGAGATGATCGAGCGCAAACACATCGACGCCGTACTTGTCGAATTCGATACCGACAAACAGACGACGACGTTTTGTACAGCCGTGCAGGCTCTCGGCGTGCCGGTGATTTTTCTGTCGGCGCCGTTTCATCCGTTCGACATTCGTGAATTCGGATTTGTCGCCTCGTTCCCGGATCTGCCGCACACGCCGAAACTGCCGGTGCAATACGTTCGCCGCTAGCGACGCGAACTGCTTTTCGCAAACCTGCACGTCGCTCAAGCTTCAAACCGGAAACGTCAGCATGGCTCGCGTGCCGCTGTCTCCACCGCTGAAGTCCAGCTTGCCGCCAATGCTTGACGTCATCGACGTCATGACACGTGTGCCCAAACGTGTACCACCCGTCATCTGCGTTTTGCCGAGACCGACGCCATCATCCTCGACGGTGAGAACGACTTGGCCCTCTCTAAGGGCGAGATCGACGCGGATTTCCCCGTCGGCACGATCAGGATAAGCATACTTGTAGGCGTTCGTAACAAGCTCGGTGACGACGATGCCGACCGAAACCGCCTTGTCGGTCGGAATGGACAATGGCACGCAATTGAGATGGACGGGATGGTTGCGACCTGCATCGCCCATAGCCCGCTTCAAATCTTCGATTAGGCTGGTGAGATATTCCTTAAGATCCACCGCCGTCACATCCTGCGACGTGTAAAGTCTGCGGTGCACCCCCGCGATCGCTATGATCCGCGCGCTCATTTGATCGAGCAGATCCTGCGCGCCCGGATCACTGAGCGAATGCCGCTGTAGCGCGAGAAGACCCGCAACAATCGCCAGCGAATTGGCGACGCGATGATTGACTTCCTTCAGCAGCAGCTCAGCCCTGTCGCGTGCCAAGCGGATTTCCGTTTCGGCAGCTTCCATGTCCCGCTGAAGCCGCTCCTGCTCCAGCGACGTCTGAACGGCCTGCATAAGCAGTTCTCGGAAATGTCCTTGGACATCTTTCCAGACGTAGTCGATCGCCCCGGCCTTGAGCGCTGCGACCGCAACGCGGCTGTCTTCCGATCCGGTCACGTAGACGACTGGCGGTGGATTAGAGAGCGCTCGGATTTCCTTCAGAACCTGCAGCCCGATCTTTCCGGGCATGTGATGATCGAGCGCCACGATATCAAACGGCCTGGAGCGAACGAGCTCGAGCCCTTCATCGCCGGAATACGCGAGTTCGACGTCGAAACCACCCGCCTGCAGCGTTTTTTGAACCAAGCGCCCGATGCCCGGATCGTCATCGATGTAGAGCACCTTCGGCGCCATGATCAGTTGGTTTCCGGTACCTGGATAACAGAGAAGAAAAGCCCCAATTGCCGGATCGCATTCGCGAAGTTCTCGTAGTCGACGGGCTTCGTAATGTAGACATTGGCGCCGAGATCGTAGCAGCGCTGAATTTCGCGTTCATCGTCCGTTGTCGTCAACACGACGACGGGTGTCCTCTTGGTATGCTCGTTCGCCTTGATCTTTTCGAGGATACTGACGCCCGTCATGTCGGGAAGGTTGAGATCCAGCAACACAAGCAGATGCTTCCGCGCGCTCGTCTCGCCACTTCCATTCGGACCAAACAGAAATGCCAGCGCATCCGTTCCATTCACAAATGGAATGATGTCGTTGTTGACGCCCGCGCGCCGGATGTTCTTTTCGATGAGACGCGCGTGTCCTGCATCGTCCTCGATCATGACGATCTGGACCGCCTTACCTTCACTATTGGGCATTCGGCTTCTCCGGCAGTTTACGAGGCAGCATGACGCGGAACGTCGTGCCTCGTTTGAGTTCAGACGTCATCGTGATCTCACCCCCGAGGCGGCGGATCAAAGTCTTGACGTGTGCCAAGCCGATGCCTTCGCCTTGTTTATCCTGTGCTCCGGCGCGCCGAAAGAGGTCGAACACGCGTTCCGCATCGTCGGCGGCGATGCCGCGACCGTTATCTCGAACCTCGATGACGATTGCACCCCAGCGGCTCGGAACCTGTTCGATGATGATCTTGGGCGCGCGTCCCGGCATAGTGTATTTGAGTGCGTTATCAATAAGGTTGCCGAAAACCTGCTCAAGAGCCAGACGGTCGGTTTCGATCGTCGGCATCGGCCGCAAAACCTCGATCTCGCCGTCCGCTTCCGTAACCCGGTGCTGCACAGCTGCGATGGCGGAATCAAAAAACTCTTCCAGGTCGACCGTCTCGGGCCGGAGAATTCTCTGCCCTTCCCGCGACAGTTTCAGGATCGCCTTGATCAGCCCGTCCATCTTATGTGTCGATGTCCGGATGAACCCGATCGATTCCGGCAAGTCCTCACGGATCGCGGTCCGGGCGGCTGGCCCTGATTCCAGTTCAACGAGCTTGGGATCCTCACAAAGGCTCGCAAGCGTCGCCAGCCCCGCTTCGAGCTCTGAGGTATACCCCATGACATTCACGAGCGGCGCTCGCAGGTCGTGACTGACGATATAGGCAAAGCGCTGAATTTCATCGTTCGCACGCTGAAGGTCCGCTGTCCTTTCCTTAACGCGCTCCTCAAGCCCCATATTGAGCTGCTCCATCTTGCCGCGAGTTGCCAACAGAGCGCGCGTATATCGCAAGATCGTCGCGACGGCACCAAGAGCCGCCAGCAGGATGACGACGCCAGCTCCCAACGTAAACCATCGAGCAAGAACGGCGTTGTCTTGCTGGCTTTGAATGCTCTTGGTTAATTCCGTTTCGACCACCTCGGTCTGTTCCGCCACGAGCTTGCGGATGTCATCCATGAGGTTCTTGCCGCGATCGGTGTTGACCACCGCCAGCGCTTCGCTGGACTTGCCCGCCATCCGCAATTCGACCGTGGATGCAAGCTCCCGAAGTTTCGCTGCAATCGCCGCCGCAATCTTATCTAGCCCGGCCTTGAGTTGCGGCTGGTCTTTGAATTTGTCGCGGACATCTGCCATCCGCCGCGGGACATCCTCAATCGCGATGTTGTAGGGCTCCAGATAACGGCTCTCGCCCGTCAACAGATACCCACGCTGACCGGTTTCGGCGTCCTGAATTGACGACAACAGCTGCGACAGCGCTGTCAGCTGCTCACGGGCGACAATCACATCGCGCGTCGAGGTGGTGGTCTTCTCTAAAAGCCAGAAAGAAACCGCGACGAGCACGACAAGCGTCAACACGCCAGCCGCCGCGAATACATATGTAACGCGCAAAAGATTCGAAGAATTCGCGCTCATTAACCGCTCGGCTGCCCCAGTCTATTTTTCTCCGATAAGACAGTTTCGACCAAAGTGCTATCTGAAAAATAACTTCGCAACTGCCCAGCGAAGCTTCACAATATCAGTAAGGGGGCGCGCGTTTGGCACGCTGCGCCTTGGCGGCTTCGGTCCACCAGGAGAGATCGTCGGCAAAACGCGGAAACATTTTCTCCAAAGCTTTGCCACCTTCACCCATCGGCTCACCATCGGGGCCGAGCGTCTGCCCGATCGGACCGACCGACAGCGTACTGGAGACGACGATCATTCCCATTTCCGATAGCGTCCCATGCCATGCCGTCGCAGAGCGGACGCCGGAAAGCCGCCCGGCCGAATAGCTCGCAATAGCCGCCGGTCTCCAGAACCATTCTTCAAGAAAATGATCGGTGAGGTTTTTCAGGCCGGGCTGCATGCTCCAATTGTATTCGCCGACCACAAATAGAAATGCGTCCGCGGCTTTGATCTTCTGAGCCAACTCTTCCAGCGCCGCAGGCGCAGTGCCGGGCTTGTGCTCCTTGTACATCCGGTCAAGCATCGGCAGGTTCACGACTTTCGCATCGATCAATTCGACATCGGCGCCCCGCTGCTTCAAGCGCGACACCAGAAAATCGGCAAGCCGAATGCCCATCCGATCGCTGCGATATGAACCGTAAAAAACGAGAATTTTATCGGACACCCTGATCTCCCTGTCCCAAGATACATCGCAACGGGACTGACAACGACGCCGGCGGCGTTTCGGTTCCATGACCTGCCGCTTTTATCCGGGCTTTATCCGCCCTATTTCGTTGCGCAACGCCGCAGTCGTGAATATTGAATACCTATAACGACGTAAATACGAGTTGCCATGACCTCCAACGTGGGTTCCCTTACCGCCAATCGGCGCGAACAGATGTTCCCGCATCTCGAAACATACGAGATCGAGCGCGTACGCCGTTTCGGAGAGACCAAATCCTTTGCCGCAGGCGATGCGCTTGCCCAGGTCGGCAAAGTCGGCGCCGGTGTGATCATCGTGTTGAGCGGCAGCGTCGATGTCACCCAACGCGACATGAAGGGGCACGACACGCCCATCGTCACTCACGGACCGGGCTCGTTCATGGGAGAGCTTGCCCAGTTGTCCGGCCGTCCCTCGCTCGTTGATGCCGTCGCGACGACGACGGTCGAAGCGCTCGTCATTGCACCATCGAAACTGCGCGCCCTTCTCATCGCTGAAGCCGAGCTTGGCGAACGGATCATGCGTGCGCTGATCTTGCGTCGCGTCGGCCTCCTGGAAACGGGAGCAGGACCCGTCATCGTCGGCCGCGCAGGCAATAGCGACGTTATCCGCCTGCAGAACTTCCTGTCGCGCAACGGCCATCCCCATGTCGACCTGGACCCTGAAAACGATCCGGAAGCACGCTGCCTTGTCGAGCGCTTCCACGTCGATCCATCCTCACTTCCAATCGTGCTTTGCCCGAGCGGCGACCTTCTGCAAAACCCGACCGAATTGAAGCTTGCCCGCTGCCTTGGCCTCGTTGGCCCGCTCGATGAAAACCGCCTCTACGACGTAACGATCGTCGGCGCGGGACCGGCGGGCATGGCCGCAGCCGTTTATGCTGCCTCCGAAGGACTGTCAGTGCTTATTCTCGATTGCCGATCGTTCGGCGGCCAGGCCGGCGCATCCTCGCGCATCGAAAACTATCTGGGCTTTCCCACCGGAATAACCGGCATGGCCTTGATGGCGCGCGCCTTCAATCAGGCGCAGAAGTTTGGCGCCGAATTCGCCATTCCCTCGGAGGTCGTCGGCCTCGAAACACATGGCAGCAGCAGCACCACCAGTTTCACGCTGCGACTCGCAGACGGCCAATACGTCCGCACGCGCACCGTCGTCGTCGCGACCGGCGTCCGCTATCGCCGCCTTGGCGTCGAGAACCTGCACGATTTCGAAGGCAGCAGCGTCCACTACTGGGCGTCTCCGATCGAAGGCAAGCTGTGCTCGCAGCAGGAGGTCGTCCTCGTTGGCGCCGGAAATTCCGCCGGACAGGCCATCGTCTACCTCGCAGGCCGCGCAAAAAAAGTCTGGTTGCTCGCGCGTGGCGGCGACATCTCGCTCTCGATGTCGCAATATCTCGTTGACCGGATCAAAGGCCTGCCCAACGTCGATATTCTTACGAATTCGGAAATCACGCGCCTCGAAGGTAACGATGGCATCCTCGAAACGATCGCGTGGCGCTCTCCGTCCGGCGACGAAGTTTGCTGTAGCGTCCGCCACCTCTTTCTGTTCATCGGTGCCGATCCCGAAACGGGCTGGCTAGCCGAGACCGGCGTCAAGCTCGACCCCAAAGGCTTTGTCTTGACGGGCGTCGGCGCAGGCGAAGATTGCGCCTCTCTGGAGACCAGCATCCCCGGCATCTTTGCCATCGGCGACGTGCGCGCCGGCTCGATCAAGCGCGTCGCAGCCGGAGTCGGTGAAGGCGCGCAGGTCGTCGCCGCGCTTCACACGTACCTGTCGTCGGTACCCGCGCCCCTTCAGGCCGCCGCAACCGCCTAAGAAGTTTGCTGTTTTCTGACGTTCAGCCAACTGCCATAAGTTGGTCGCCCGTTTGGCTTAACAGACCACCCCCGCCACGATGTGTAGGGTCTCTGCATCGCGGAATTGAGAGGAATCGAATGAGTGTTTGGCGAACGACGATTTTAACCGCGGCTTTGGCTCTCGCCTGGGCAGCCCCGACCCGCGCCGACGAGTGTGACGCGCTGGCCGCGAACGTCCACGCCCAAAACCCCGAAATTGCCGTCGCCGAACGCAATACCCAGGATCAATCGGTCGTGGTTGCTTTGAAAACCGACAGCGTCGACGAATTGACGCTGACCTGCGCCAGCGACGTCGACAAAGCGCCCGAGTTGATGGCGAAGGCGAATGCGACATGGCCTTCATCCGACTTCTACGACCGCGTCTCGTCCGCGGGCGCCGTCGTCATGGCGAGCACCAGATCGGCCATCCGCAGCGGCTCTGTCCTTTGCGCGCAGCGCGCCATGGCCTCCGATGACAACAACGCGATTTACGACATCAACGGCGATCGTTTCGAATGCCGGACGACGTCAGGTGTCGGCGGTTCGACACTAATCCGAATTTCGAAACTCAAGACGGCACCGTCGCCGCAATAAGCTTCTGCGCGGTGCGCCGCCAGCAGAGCGGACCGTCAGCTCTTGCAGGTCGTCTTACCGTCGCCGCGCGTCAGCGTCGCGTCCCTGCCTTTGATCCAGAACTCGGTATCGCCCTTCACATAGCGGCCACCGTCGGCAGACGGTGCTTGCGGCAGGTTCATCGTCTCGCCCGAACCAGCGAACACGAGATGGGCGGCGCCTGGCGACATGTGAAACGTCGCTGTTAACTCCGTCTTGTCGGCACACACATAATGGACGGGCTCCATCGCCATCGCAGCCGGAGTGGCCGCAACGATTGCCACGAACGCCCCAAACAAACGAAGCCGCATGTTCCCGTCTCCTCAATCCGTAAGAGCCTAATCGTCAGGCGTCGATGGTTAGCCGATTTCTAATAGCACCGCCGGTTTGAATTCGTCGAGGCGAACCCTGCTGATGACGGACCTTGACGCACATCATAGCGGCTCGCTCACCACGGCGATTTTGTGCGTTAGCAAATGAGGAACGGACAGATATGAAAACCGACTATGTGGAGATCACGAAAAACGTCAGCGCCACCTTGAAAGAACTTCGCGCGGGCGCGCCTGACGTGATGAAAGGCTTCGGCGCCATCGCTCAGGCCGCGGCCAAGGCTGATGCCCTCGATACCAAAACCAAGGAGCTAATCGCTCTCGCGATCGGCGTCGCCGTCCGGTGTGAAGATTGTATCGCCTTCCATGCCAAAGCGGCCGTCGCTCAAGGTGCGACCGACGCTGAAATCTTCGAAACCCTCGGCATGGCGATCTACATGGGCGCTGGCCCCTCGGTGATGTATGCCGCCCACGCCGTCGACGCCGTCCGTCAATTCGAAGCCGCCAAAGCAGCAGCGACCCCAACGATGGCGTGATCGATCAAGCCGATGGAGGAGGTGCAAGAGGGCCTCGCTTACTTTAGCGCTCGGACTTGTCGCTTTGCATGTGGTCGGCGTCATCTTTGCCAGCGTCGAGCACGGCGAAAATTTGATCAAAGCCATGATAACGGAAGAAAACGAGTGTGACCGTCAATGCTTCGTGGGCAGCAGTTGTCCTCGGGATAGCTGCTGCGAAGGGTGATTTCTGAATCACCTCGCGCGGTCATCCTGACCGATAATTCCTATTGCGCGAAATCAAGTCCATCAATGGTTGATGCGTTAGTTTTTTGTTCGCGGGGGTTGGCGAGAAGGAGAAGCGCATGCGACTATTTACAATTCTGACAGTGGTCGCGACTTCTGCGGTCGCGATGTCGGTGGATGCTGCCGATGACCCTCTCATGAAGCAGGCCCAAGCCACCTTCGCTCCTATTCCTCTCACCCCGCCAGTGATTAAAGGCATTGTCTCTACGCCAGCGATGGTGGACCTCGGCAAAGCTCTCTATTTCGATCCGCGCCTTTCGCAAAGTCATAACATCAGCTGCAACACCTGCCATCAAATTGGGCTTGGAGGCGTCGACATGCTTCCAAACTCGATTGGGCACAAATGGCAACACGGCGGCCGAAATGCACCCACAGTTTTGAATGCAGTATTTAACGTCGCGCAATTTTGGGATGGCCGCGCCGCTGACTTGAAAGCCCAAGCTGGTGGGCCGATCCAGAATCCAATCGAGATGGGCATCACCCCCGAACACGCTATTCAAATGTTGAAAGGAATTCCTGGCTACAGCAAGCTTTTTGAAGCGGCCTTCGCTACTGACGCCGATCGCATTACGATGTCCAACGTCGCAACCGCGATTGCGGCCTTTGAAGCGACGCTGATCACCCCCAATGCTCCCTTCGACAAGTATTTGCGAGGCGATGAAGCAGCGCTTACTCCAGAGCAAAAAGAAGGTTTGCAGCTCTTCATGAGCAAGGGATGCTCGTCCTGTCATGCGGGCATAAATGTCGGCGGGCAAATGTATGCGCCCTTTGGCGTAGTCGAAAAACCAGGTGCTGATTTCCTGCCGCCTGATGATAAGGGGCGCTTCCAAGTCACGCACACGGTCAGCGATGAATATGTCTTTCGCGTCCCGCCGCTCCGTAATGTTGCGCTGACAATGCCATATTTCCATACGGGGAAATCATGGGATCTTCGTCAGGCAGTTGCTGTCATGGGCACAAGCCAACTCGGCCAACACCTCACGGACGCGGAAATTAGCAACATCACCTCGTTCCTGGAGTCGCTGACGGGCGAGCAACCCCAAGTCACCTACCCGATACTCCCGCCTAGTACGGTAGAAACGCCTAGGCCGCAGCCATAAGATTCGATGTGAAGGGACGGGCGTATGACGCGCGGCGGTCGCCCGTCCCCAACAGCGTTTCGCCTATCGACGCCTCGAAATTCCTTCAGCACGCTCAGCAGGAATGCTTCGGTGTCGGCATCGCCGAAACTGTCCCAGGCGAGTTCAATGCCGTTGGCCATTATTGTATTCATGCCTGCATTCCCTCAGCAGGCGTGCGACATGGCATTTCCGATAGTGGGAGAAGGCGGGAGTCCTCCACCGCTGCCGAGCGATGGCCAAGCCCCGCGAGATACCCTGCATGGGCGGCGAAGGAGAGAAACGAAGCAACACTGGCCTGCCGGACCAGCATTGCCAGATCCCACCGTTCGTCGGCGGGGCCGATCAGGAAGGCGCCGCCCTTGGCGAGAAACAAGATGTCGCCCCCGCTTTCGCGCAAGAAGGGCAGCGTATGCTCAACGTAGCGATCGAATGCTCGTGCACCGCTGATCGGCACAGCAGGCGCCAGTTCAGGGTGGCCTGAATAATCGGCGACATCCCTGAACCTCAGCAGATTGAGCATGACGACGGGGCCGGAAAGATCGCGCTGCACGAACTGGCGCCCCGCGGCCTGTGTCGGTTCGAGATACGATGTCGAGCCGGTTCTGCTCATGGCGGTTCCTTGAATGGGATGTATCGCTGACCGCGCGACCGCGATGGCCACCTCCGGCAACGAACCAGAAGACAGCAATCGTTGGCCCCGCGGGGCTGTTTAGGAAATCGAACGTGTCGCGCTTGCCCAGATGCCCGCACCATTAATACCCGGACGAAATACCTTCGTCAATTGTATCCGGGTAATATATGTCAGCCTTATAGAACTAGGTGACGGCTTACGGCTCGAAGCTCCGCCGCGTTGCGAAAGCGGGTGGGGAATATGGAGGAAAACCAGAGGAAGCTAATCGTCGTCAAAACGGCACGTCTGACAACAATGGCGGAGAGAGTGGGATTCGAACCCACGAGACCCTTGCGAGCCTACACGCGTTCCAGGCGTGCGCCTTCAACCACTCGGCCATCTCTCCGTCCGGTTCGTGGAAGGGGCGCACTATACGCATCCGCATCCCGAGCGCAACGGCACCCTGAAATGATTTTCCCCAGCTTGACGCTGGGCCGCAGGGGCCGCAAAACTGGCGCTGGCTCATGAGCAACTGCCACCTATGACCAGCTCCACGCTTCTCAAGGTCTTTTCAGCTTTGGCAGCCGCTTCGGCGGCCGTTTACGGTTGGCTTTGGTACACCTCGGGCGAACAGCCGACGGCGTGGCTGCTGCGCGTCGCCGCCGCCGCGCTGCTGATTGCCTTGGTCGCAGGCTTCGTGAACCCCGAATCCCGCCCGCGCCTCATGCTGCGCTTTCTCGCCGCGCTGTTCGCCCTCTTCACCCTCATCTCCTTCGCCGCCGACGTTTCGCGGCCTCGAAGCGACGGCGAAGGCGCAATCTCGCTGTTGCAGCACCTTCACAACCTTGCTCCGGCGTTCGTGTCAGCCCTGGAGCGTACGGTCACCCGCATAACCGGGCCGGTTGGCTGGGATCCGGTGCTGACCTCGTTCCTGTCGCTTCCGGCGACGATGATCTTCCTGCTGCTGGCCATCGCCTGCGGCTTTCTCGGTCGCCCGCGCCGCCGGATTCGAATTTTCGCCAACGACTATTGAAGCCCGCAACCAGCGCGCCATTTGCACCCGGAAGCGAATTTGCAGGCCTTCTGAAACGAACGGGGAACGGCCGTCGTATACTGGGGCATCCACCCCAACGATAAAAAGGAGCTAATCCATGTTCGCACGTAAGCGCGTCGTCATGCCGACCGCCGAGACCGCCCCGAAGGGCCGTCCGACCGCGATCCTCTCCGCCAATGCCGAGCACTATCTCTTTTCGCGCCCGCTGCATGGCCCCTACCCTGCCGGCCTGGAAGTCGCGGTTTTCGGGCTCGGCTGTTTCTGGGGCGCCGAACGCCTGTTCTGGCAGTTGGGTGATGGTATCTGGATCACCGCCGTCGGATACGCAGGTGGCTACACGCCGAATGCGACCTACGACGAGGTCTGCACCGGCGCGACCGGCCACGCCGAAGTTGTCGTCGTCGTCTATGACCCGAAGGTCATTTCCTACGAGACGCTGCTGAAGACGTTCTGGGAAGCGCACGATCCGACCCAAGGCTTCCGTCAGGGCAACGACGTCGGCACTCAGTACCGGTCGGCGATCTACACCACCACGCCCGAGCAGTTTGCAGCGGCTGAGGCTTCGAAGAAGGCCTATGAGGCTGCAATCGCCGGCAAGGGCTACGGTGCAATCACGACGGAGATCCAGCCTGCGCCGCCGGTCTACCTGGCCGAGGATTATCACCAGCAGTACCTGGCGAAGGTTCCCCACGGCTACTGCGGCCTGAAGGGTACGGGCGTCTCCTGCCCGATGCCCGCTTCTGACGCAGCATCGGCGGACGTAAAGGGCTAAGTCCGCCTAGTCGCTATTCCAACGTCATCCCGGCGAAGGCCGGGATCCAGACAAGTCGAAAGACGACGCGAGCTGATGCTTGCCTGGGTGCCGACCTCCGTCGGCATGACGTTGTTGCGAGTGCGCCCACAAACTTCGCCGCCGCCCACCATCGTGTTGTCTCGCCCGCAGGAGCGCGATGATCGAAATGGCTTCCCGGCACAAACGGGGATGACGTCTGGCCTACTTCGGATCGGCTGTCGCAGATTTATGCATATGCGGACGGAGCGCCGGGCTCTTCGCGAGTTCCGCGGGTGACCCCTTGGCACCTCCGGCAGTCGACGCCTTGTAGAGAGCCATATTCACGGCAGCAGCCTTTGCCAGCGCTTTCTTCACCTGCACCCTCGTCATCAGGGCAGCGGTCGGAATTTTGATCGGATCAGGCCCGGAAGCCAGCACCGCCTGACACTCCTTTGGCAAATCCGAAAGCATGATCGGCGGGCTCGGCGCCCTTGGCGGCCCAGGCGGACGCGGCGCTGGCGGCCCCTTTGCCGGGATAACCTTCGCCAGCCACTGCGTCACTTCCTTGCCGCATCCATCGTCGCCGGTGGGTGGCACTTGCGGCGTGCATCCTGTAGAGCCCGGCGGACATTTGATGCGCATATGGAAGTGATAGTAATGGCCGTACCACGGCCGCACTTTGCCGAGCCACGCACGATCTGTTCCCGCTCGCTCACACAGCGCCTTCTTGATCGCCGGATGTACGAAAATCCGCTCAACCTCCGGATATGACGCTGCGCGCTTGATGAGCGCCACCTGCTTCGACGTAAACACCTTCGGATCGACTTTCAATCCGGTGTCATCCAGCATCGACGTGGCATTCAGCGTCTCGCGCTCTTTCCGCGTAAGCCGTTTCTTGGGCATCGGCGTCAGCCAGAAGTCGGCATCAAGACCGATCTGATGGCTAGCATGTCCCGTCACCATCGGACCGCCGCGCGGCTGCGCGATATCGCCGACCAGCAGGCCCGGCCAACCGTCGAGCTTCTGGGCATCCTTGGCGAACCGTTCGATCAGCGCGATCAAGACGGGATTGCCCCAGTTGCGATTGCGCGAGAGCCGCATCTCCTGCCACGCCGGACCGTCGATCGGCAACGGCACACCGCCCGCCAGACATCCACGCGAATAACTGCCGATCGAACGCGCCTCCATCGGCGCAGGCTTCTTGGCTTCCCCGAAGAGTTGCTTCGCACCGACAAACGTCGGCCAAGTCGGCTTCTTCGGTGCCGTCAGTCCTGGAATCGGCTCAACTTTGATTTTGACGTTGATCGAAACCGGCGGCTTCTTCGACGATTTCGCAGGTGTCGTTGCGGCGCTTGCAGCCTCGGGCTTGTCGGAAACGGAGCCGGTCGTCGTGCTGGCGGCAGCAGGAGCCGCGGTATCCGACGACGGCGCCTCGGCATCGTCACCCGGCGGTTCGCTTGGCTCGGAATCAGACTGCGTCAACGCGTGCGGCCGCGCCACGAAAGCAGGAAGCGTCGAACCTTGCGCTCCGTCTGCATGCCCAGGATCGGGCGCTGACGGAACATCGCTTGCGTCATCGCTCTGTCCGGACGCAGCATTCTGCGCGGATTCCGCCTGCGACGGCTGGATGAAACCAAACAAACTCGGCGTGTCGGATGCCTGAACCAGCGAACTACCGATCGCCGCCAATGCGCAGACGACCGCGAGCGCCAAGACCTTTGCGGCTCTCATGCTTCGTCCCCGTTTACCTCATGACACTTACTTTAGCTCAATCTCGGGCGAAAATCAGACCCAGCCTGCAATTTTAAGGCGCAACGGCACGCCTGTCACATCCTCGCCCTGTAATTTCGCTGGTACGCCAACTGCCGGCACTGTATCAGCTCGTCCTTTTCGCATCGTGACCACCATGACCCGCGTTCAAAAATCACCCGGCGCAACAGCAAAAAAGCCTGCGTCGTCGGCTCTGCCGGCATTCCGCATCGACCGCGGAAGCGCTGCAGCCGACACGCGACTGATCTTAGCGCATGGCGCAGGCGCGGGGATAAGTTCGCCGTTCCTCGACACAATGGCTGCTCTCTTGGACGAACGCGGCCTGGCGCTCACGCTCTTCGAGTTTGGCTACATGGCCGGACGTCGCGATGGGGGCCCGAAGCGCCCGCCGCCGCGCGCAGAAGTCCTCGTCGATGAATACCGCGCGTGCATCGATGCCATCCACGCCGCGTATCCACGCGCCACACTCGTGATCGGCGGCAAATCCCTCGGCGGCCGGGTCGCGAGCCTCGTCGCCGACGAGCTCTTTGCGAAAAAGGCGATCACTGGCCTCGTCTGTCTCGGCTATCCGTTCCATCCTCCCGGCAAACCCGATCAGCTACGGACTGAGCACCTCAAAAATCTTCGTTGCCCGGCCCTGATCGTTCAGGGCGAACGCGACCCGTTCGGCAGCCGCGCCGAAGTGGAAAAATATCCGCTTTCGAACAAAATTGCGTTCGTCTGGATGGACGACGGCGACCACGATTTCGGGCCGCGTGGCGCGTCGGGCTTCACGCGCAAAGGCAATCTCGCAGCCGCCGCCGACGCCGTTGCGGCATTTGTCACGGAGATTTCGAAGGCGCGTTGACGCTGCCCGCCCGTGCACCTACGGTGCGCGCCTTCGCCGCAAAGCCAGCCTTTGTACCTTTGCCATCTCGTGACCATACGAACAGCCATAGCCAAATGACCGCACTCGTCTTCACGCCCGAGCAGTCCACCGCCAGCGCCGACTCCAAGGCTTGGCCCTTCGAAGAAGCGCGCCGGCTGCTCAAGCGCCTGGAGAAGATTCCCGGCGGCGACACCAAGACGGTCCTGTTCGAGACAGGCTACGGACCTTCGGGCCTGCCGCACATCGGCACGTTCGGCGAGGTTGCGCGCACGACGATGGTGCGCCATGCCTTCGAGACGCTGACCGAAGGCAAGCGCAAGACCCGCCTTCTCTGCTTCTCCGACGACATGGACGGCATGCGCAAGATTCCGGAAAACGTTCCCGACCGGAAAGCGCTCGAACCGTATCTGCAGATGCCGCTGACGACGGTCCCCAATCCGTTCGGCGGCGACTACGCAAGCTTCGGCGATCACAACAACGCCATGCTCCGTCGCTTCCTCGATACCTTCGGCTTCGAGTACGAATTCGCGAGCGCAACCGAATACTACAAGGCCGGACGCTTCGACGACATGCTGCTGCGCGCCGTCGAACGCTACGACGCCATCATGAAGGTCATGCTGCCGACGCTTGGCCCGGAACGGCAGGCGACGTACAGCCCCTTCCTGCCTATCTCGCCCACGAGCGGCCGCATCCTTTACGTGCCCATGAAGGAAGTGAACGCCACGGACGGCACCATCACCTTCGCCGACGAAGACGGCCGCGACGTCACGCTGCCCGTCACCGGCGGCCGCGTGAAGCTGCAATGGAAGCCGGACTTCGGCATGCGGTGGGTCGCGCTCGGCGTTGACTTCGAAATGTTCGGCAAGGACCATCAGACCAACGCGCCGATCTACGACAAGATCTGCGAGATCCTCGGCGGCGTGCCTCCGCAGCATTACGTCTACGAGCTGTTCCTCGACGACAAGGGCGAGAAGATTTCAAAGTCGCGCGGCAATGGGCTCACCATCGACGAATGGCTCACCTACGCCTCGCCCGAAAGCCTCGCGCTGTTCATGTATCAGAAGCCGCGCAGCGCCAAGCGGCTTTACTTCGACGTCATCCCGCGCGCCGTTGATGAATATCTGCAATTCCTGTCGTCGTTCCCGAAGCAGGACTCAAAGCAGCAGATCGACAATCCAGTCTGGCACATTCACGCCGGTAGCCCGCCGAAGCCGGAAATACCGGTGACGTTCGGCTTGCTGCTCAATCTCGTGTCGGTATCGCACGCCCACACCAAGGACGTGCTGTGGGGCTTCCTGCGCCGCTACGCGCCGGGCGCCGAGCCCGAGAACGCGCCGATCCTCGACAAGCTCGCCGGCTACGCGATCCGCTACTACGAAGACTTCGTCAAACCGACGAAGAAGTTCCGCGCACCCGACGACGTTGAGATCGAAGCCTTGAAGAGCCTCGACGCGGCGCTTGCAGCTTTGCCGCCAGACGCCGACGGCGACACCATCCAGAATGCGCTGCTCGATGTCGGCCGCTCCATTCCGCGCTATCAGGACACGACCAAGACCAGCCCCAGCGGCGGCCCCGGTGTAAAACTCGATTGGTTCCAGGCGATCTATGAGATCTTGCTGGGCCAGGAACGCGGCCCGCGTCTCGGCACCTTTGTCGCGCTGTACGGCATTCCCGAAACCCGCGCGTTGATTGCGAAAGCGCTCGGCGGCGAGCTTGCCGCTGCGTAAGCACGCGGCTCCTGGCATCTCCTCACGCGAGATGCCGTAGCGGCTCCGTCGGCTCTTCGACATCGACAGGCTTGAGCGGCGGCGGTCGAACGCCCGGCCGTTGCCCAAGAAGATCGATCCGCCAGAGCTTGTCGATCAATTCAATCAGTCGAAGCTCGCGAGCCTCGATCTGCTCCTTGCACCACTCCGTTTCACCGAGAACGTCGCGCGTGATCGCAAGAAGCGGCACCCGGCTCGAAGCCTTGGCGTAAATCTGCTTCTTGTCCTCCCACGATGCGTTGCGCGCCCGGTCGTTCTCCTGTTGCGTGATCAGCACAAGGTTGCCGAGGCTTTCCACGAGTTGCGCGCGCTCTTCCGAACTCGCGAACTTCTGGCGCCACGGACTAGACGCCGCCGGGCGCTGCGGCAGCACGTGCTCGATGGTGTAGAGATCGGGATCGACCACATCCATTTCGCCTGCCAGCTCGTCGCCAAGCCGCATCAGAAGCAGCTTGCACACCTTCGGATTGCGTTTGTGAAAATCCTTGAGATGGAAAGCGACGCCGCGAACTTCATCGCGCGACATCTGCAGAACCGGATGCGACGCGTCGATCGGCACACCGGACCGCATGACTTTGATAAGCTCCGCAAAGCGCCGCACACGCTTGCCCGACCCGGCGCAAAGCAGCCGCGTCAGCATCGCCAATCGTTCGATCTCGTCCAAAAGAAACGCGGCCCGGTGCGGATCGTACTTCCAGTCCTTGAGCGCGACGATAGCCGCAGGCGCCCAGTCGGCTTCCGGCAGCCGATTGAGATAGATGAGTGTCCGCTGCATGCTGTGCGGCAGCACGTCTTCGCCGTTACTCCTGACCAGCACATACGCTTTCGCAAGCGGCAGGAACACATCCTTGAAGAACGCTTCCGATCCGCCGCTGTCGCGAATGACTTGCCGCACGCCCGATACGATTTGCAGACGGCCATGGCCGTAAATCGTGCGCAAATGACCGAAGAACGGCTCGAATCCTTCGCCGAGGGCCAGGCTCATATCGTCCCACATCCCGACGGCCCACTTCGCATCGCTCGTCGACATGCGCGCCAGAATGTCGGACTTCAGGATGTCGTTGCGCTGCAGCTTCTTCCCGCGCTCGTTCAACACCACGAACATCTGATGCGACCGGTCGATGTCGTTGCCGACGATCACGACGATATAACAACTGTCCGCGATGAAATCGGCAAGTGTCCGCCGTGCCGTATTGGTCATCTCGGACAAAACGGCCTTGAAGCGGTCGCGCACTTCGAGCAGCGTCGCTTCCGGCAAGGACGGCGCGGCGAGATAGGTCGGCTGCACCGAACTTCCCGGCAGCAGAATATGATCTTCGAACACGGCGCGCTCGCGCGTCGAAAGATGCATTCGGAACCGTTCGGTACGAAAGAAGCGCGTGCCAAGTTGCGCAATGAGCATATTGTGCACGCGCTTGCCGACCGGCCTGCGCGTATCGGTTTCAAGATCACGCAACACAGCAAGCAGCGTCATCAGCGTAACGAGCCGCTGCTGTCCGTCGATTACCCCGAACTCGCGAGGCGTCATCTTCGGGTTGAGCCTCGAAGTCTCCGCTCCCGGGGCGTCCATAAGCACGACGGCTCCGAGAAAGTACGTCTGATCCGCCTCGCCGCCCGAGCAGACGCCAGCAGCCTCCATCAGATCGTCGAGAAGCTGCTCGGCCTGTTCTCGTCCCCACGAGTACGGCCGTTGGAACAGCGGAATGTTCAACAGATAGGGTCCGAAGAACAGTTCCGAAATTGTTAGCGACGCCGTTGGATACACGAAAACGAAGACCTCTATCTGCCATCCGCGGGAACCGCATCCCCACGACCCGAAATTGAAAACCCGCGACACATGAAACGGGTTGCACGCGTATGCAGCCGTGATAGCAACGGGCTTGCATCGGCGCCACACTGCCCCGTGTCGCTGCGGCGTAATGATATCAGTGAGAGAGCGCTATCAAAATTCAAACTCTGCAATGAGCAAAATCGTATTCAAAATTGTCACCGTTCGTGAATGGTCCAAAGCGACCATAGACGGAGTATATAGCGGATCGGCCGATGATCGTCGCGATGGCTTCATACATCTTTCGGCGCAACATCAGCTTCCCGGCACATTAGAAAAACATTTCAAAGACAAAGGCGATCTTGTTCTCATCGCGTTTGAGGCCTCGGCATTAGGCCCCGAACTCAAATGGGAACAATCGCGCGGCGGAGATCTCTTCCCGCACCTCTACGGCAACATATCGGTTTCCGAAGCGATGTGGCAGCGTAACCTTCAAAACGATGAGAATGGCATACCGCGAATTGAAGAGGAATGGTTCGTGTGCTGAAAAAATTCTACCGCTTCGCGCGCTCCGCGCTTTTCGCACTCGGCCCAGAAGAAGCCCACGAGGCTTCCCTCAAGGCACTGGAATGCGGAATTTACCCGCGCCCACTCAAACCCGACGATCGCGTGCTGGCGCAATCCGTCTTTGGTCTTGAATTCCCCAACCCCATCGGCATCGCCGCCGGCTATGATAAAGACGCACGCGTACCCGACGCAGTCCTTGGAATGGGCTGCGGCTTCGCCGAAGTTGGTACGGTAACACCGAAACCGCAGAGCGGAAATTCACGCCCGCGTGTATTCCGCCTCCTGGAAGACAAAGCCCTGATCAACCGGCTCGGCTTCAACAACGGCGGCCACACCGCGGTACTGGACCGGCTCGAAGCGCGAAAAAATCGCGGCGGCATCGTCGGCGTCAACATCGGCGCGAACAAAGACAGCGACGACCGCGGCGAAGATTATGTTCTGGGATTGATGCGGTTCACATCGCTGGCCAGTTATTTCACCGTCAACATCTCCTCGCCGAACACGCCAGGCCTGCGCGACCTTCAAGCGCCCGAAGCGCTCGACGAACTTCTGACGCGGATCATGGCGACGCGCACGCGGCTGGTCAAAGATGGTGCGTTACGCCGTCCCATCATCGTCAAGATCGCGCCCGACATTGCCGAGGCCGACATCGCGCCGATCGTCGAACGCCTCGTCGCGCACCGCGTCGATGGTATCGCAGTCTCCAATACGACCCTCACCCGCAACGGCGTCAAATCGCCGTTGGCGCACGAGACGGGCGGCCTCTCCGGACAACCGCTGTTTGCCCGTTCGACCGCCATGCTCGCCCGCATCTACCAGGAAACCGGCGGAAAAATTCCGCTCATCGGCATCGGCGGCATTGGTTCCGGCAAGCAGGCCTTGGAAAAAATCGAAGCCGGCGCCACATTGTTGCAGCTCTATACGGGTCTTGTGTACGAAGGGCCAAGCCTCATCAGTGAGATCAAGTCCGTTCTCACCGACGCCCTGAAGAGCAGCGGCCAATCGAGTCTCGCCGCCATCCGAGGCCGCCACGCCGACTACTGGGCGAAACAGCCGCTTTAGAGATAGAATGCCCGCGGGGACGGTACCAGTCGAACGCTTATCTCAACGAAGTCTGATACGTGCCGCGTAAAACCACCGACAAGCCCCCGCGCAAAGCGCGCCCGCCAACCTCGCGCGCCAAGCCGAAGCCGCGCGGCGCTGCGTTGGTCGCACCTCTTCCGAAGAAGAAATCACGTCGCGCCGAAGCTGCTCCCGATACGGCGCACCTCCCGCCAGAAATCGCGGACTGGTTTGCGCATCGCGGCTGGACGCCGAGGCCGCATCAGCTGGCGCTCCTTGAAGCCGCCCGCGAGCGCCGCTCGACATTGCTCATCGCCCCGACCGGCGCAGGTAAGACGCTCGCAGGTTTCCTGCCAAGCCTGATCTCGATTCATAACGGGGGCCGGAAGAAAACCGGCGCCGGGCTGTACACGCTTTACATCTCCCCGCTGAAAGCGCTTGCCGCCGACGTGGAGCGCAATCTCAACACGCCGATCGAAGAGATGGGCCTGAAGGTCCGCACCGAAACGCGCACTGGCGATACGTCCCTCGCGCGCCGCCAGCGTCAGCGCGTGAAGCCGCCGCACATCCTGCTGACGACACCGGAACAGGTTGCGCTGCTGCTAAGCCACCCGGACGCGTCCTATCTCTTCGCTGATCTCGATACGATCATCCTTGACGAGCTTCACGCGCTCGCCGCCTCGAAACGCGGCGATCTCCTGGCGCTCGACATCGCCCGCCTTCGAAAGCTCGCGCCGAATGTCATGACCATCGGCCTGTCGGCCACCGTCGCGCGCCCGAGCGAATTGCGCGGCTACCTCGTCGCACAGACCGATCCCGAAACGATGACGAACATCGCTGGTCTCGTCACCGTCAAAGGCGGCGCCAAGCCCGTCATCGAAATCCTTGAAGCGGAAAACGACATTCCCTGGACCGGCCATACCGCCCGCTACGCCATGCACGAGGTCTACGACGCAATCCGTGCGCACAAGCTGACGCTCATCTTCGTCAACACGCGCATGCAGGCCGAATATGCCTTCCAGGAACTCTGGCGCATCAATGACGACAACTTGCCGATCGGCCTGCATCACGGTTCGCTCGAAGCTGCCCAGCGCAAGAAGGTCGAAGCGGCGATGGCCGAAGGTCGCCTGCACGCCGTCGTCGCCACCTCCACGCTCGACCTCGGCATCGACTGGGGCGACGTCGATCTTGTCATCCATCTCGGTGCGCCCAAAGGTGCAAGCCGCTTGCTGCAACGCATCGGCCGCGCCAATCACCGCCTCGATGAGCCGTCGCAAGCGATCCTCGTTCCCGGCAATCGCTTCGAAGTTTTGGAATGCCGCGCCGCCCAGCAAGCCGCCGAAGCCGGCGATCAGGACGCGCAGCTGTCCCGCAGCGGCGCACTCGATGTCCTCGCCCAGCACGTGCTCGGCATGGCCTGCGAAGCCCCCTTCGATCCCGATACGCTGTTCGATGAAGTCCGCTCTGCCCTCCCCTACGCGGGCCTCACACGAAATCAATTCGACCGCACCGTCGATTTCGTTTCGACCGGCGGCTACGCCCTTCGCTCCTACGAACGTTTCGCCAAACTCCGCCCAACCGACGACGGCAAGCTCCGCGTCGCCCATCCCGGCATCGCGCAACAATACCGTCTGAACATCGGCACCATCGTCGATGCGCCACATCTCAAAGTCCGCCTCATCGCCCATCGCGGCGCCAAGCGATTGCCGAACATGGGCGGCCGGGTGCTGGGCGAAGTCGAAGAATATTTCGCCGAGCAACTGACGCCGGGCGATACATTCGTCTTCGCCGGCCAAGTGCTGCGCTTCGAAGGCATTCGCGATACCGAAGTCTTCGTCACGCGCGCCAACGCCGAAGACCCGATGGTGCCGAGTTACGACGGCGGCAAATTCCCGCTGTCTACGCATCTCGCGCGCCGCGTTCGCGATATGCTCGCCGACCCGAGCGTCTGGTCGGCGCTTCCAAATCCTGTCGCCAACTGGCTTGAGTTGCAGACCGAATTCTCAGTCATGCCTGCGCCCGATGAAGTGCTGGTCGAAACCTTCCCCCGGGGTAACCGCCACTTCCTCGTCGCCTATCCGTTCGAAGGCCGTCTCGCGCACCAGACGCTCGGCATGCTGCTGACCCGCCGCCTCGACCGTACCGGCGCCCAGCCTGTCGGCTTCGTGGCGAACGATTATGCGCTCGCCGTCTGGACCCATGGCGATATGTCTGACCTCATTGCCGGCGGTCGCCTTTCGCTTGCAGAACTCTTCGACGAAGACATGCTTGGCGACGACCTCGATGCGTGGCTCGCCGAAAGCGCCTTGATGAAGCGGACATTTCGCCTTGCGGCTGTCATCGCCGGTCTGATCGAGCGCCGCCACCCCGGCAAGGTCAAATCTGGTCGCCAGGTGACGATCTCGACCGACCTGATCTATGACGTGCTGCGCCGCCACGACCCGGACCACCTGCTGCTAGAAGCCGCCTGGGCCGACGCCGCCACGGGCCTGCTCGACATCAAGCGGCTCGGCGCGTTTCTCGCTCGCATTAAAAACCGAATCAGGCACCAAATTCTCGACCATGTGTCTCCGCTCGCCGTGCCGGTGCTGTTGGAGATCGGCGTCGAGCTGGTCTACGGTCAGGATCGCGATACGGTTCTGCGTGCGGCGGCCGACGAATTGATACGCGAAGCGACGGGGGATGCAGAGCAATGAACATGCTGAAACCGGAGCGCATCGGGCTCGATGATTTCGCCGATCAGCCGGTCAACATCTGCGGCAAGACCTTCCTCGCCCATAAGTTCGGTGCGCTCTACTGGCCTGCCGAGCGTGCGCTGATCGTCTCCGACCTTCATCTCGAAAAAGGCTCGGCGTTCGCGGCGCGCGGCCAGATGCTGCCGCCCTATGACACGCGAGAGACGCTGAGCAAGCTGGCAGCACTGATTGATCGCTACCAACCCGAAACAGTCATTTCGCTTGGCGACAGCCTGCATGATTCCGATGGCGCGGCGCGCATGGATCAAGCCGACATCGAAAGCCTGCACATGCTGCAGGAAGATCGCGATTGGATCTGGATCACTGGCAATCACGATCCCAAGATCGACCGCACGCTGGCGGGCTATGTCGTCGAGGAAATCATCGTCGGCGGTATCGCGCTCCGTCATGAGCCACGTCCCGGCGCGGCGACGCACGAGATCGCCGGACATTTTCATCCCGCCGCCCGCCTCGTGTTTCACGGCACATCGCTGCGGCGGCCATGCTTCGTCGGCAATCGCCTGCGTCTCGTGATGCCGGCGTTCGGTGCCTATACGGGCGGTCTCAATATTCTCGACATGGCCTTCGAACCGCTGTTCGGCGATGATGGTCTTGACGTCTGGATGCTCGGCCACGAAGGCCTCTATCCCGTCGCCCCCCGCCTGCTGCGCGACGATTGAGATCGAAGAGATCAGGCCGGCTTGCGGAATGCGAACGCCGCAGCAAGCCCTGATGACACCGCAAGCAGCACCGTCACTATGCCGTACAGAAACGGCTGCGTCATTGCAGTCTCGTGAATGTAACGCTCGACGCCTTCACGTTGCAGCATGACGCGATTGCTGTATTCGCCGAGCATGTGGCCGCCTTTGAACAGATACACGTGCGCCGTCAGCGGCCCGACCGGCACATTGGGCGGCAACGCAATCGTCGCACGGAAAAGACTTCTGCCTATGAACGACACGCCGAAATCCGATTTGACGTAGACCCGCTCTCGCTCCTTCAAACGGATCAGCGCTTCCTTGAACGCCTGCAACTCCGCCGGATCGGTCGCATCCGTCCGGCTCCGCGCGGCCCGAACCATCCGCACATGATCGAAGCCGATCCCTTGCGCATCGAGCACCGCCTTATCCGCGATCTCGTCGATCGGCCGCGTCGAAGCGATAGCATAGTAGCTCGGCACCGACGCAAAGCGCATCGACTGCGTATTGACCCAGATGCCGCCGACCCGCGACTTGAGACGCACGACGACCGGCGCCGGAATGCCTTCGACCACCACGATCACGTCATAGGTGCCGGCTTCTGGACTAGATTGCACGCCGTTGGTGACTGCACCGAAGACCAGAATTTCCGTGCCCGTGAAGCTCGATGTGATGGCAACCTGCCGCGTCGAGGCGTCGGCTTCGACGCCTTCTTTCGGCGCCTCCGCCGCCGCAGCGCCTGCGAAGCCGATCATCACGGCCATCGCTGCCAAAAACCACCGCATCAGGATGCCCCCGCCACTGCCGCGAGCGAGAACAGATCGGCAGGCGGTACGACAAGCTCGTACGCCATCCGCGCCGCAACGAGCAAAATCACCGCGCCCAACAACGCGCGCAGATGTTCGCCGCGCAATTTCTCCCCAACCATCGTTCCGAATTGCGCACCAATCACCCCGCCGACGATCAAGATCAAAGCGAGCACCACATCGACCGTCTTGTTCTCGACAGCGTGCAGCACGGTCGCCAGAGCCGCAACGAACACGATCTGAAACAGCGACGTGCCGATAACGAGCCCCGTCGGCATCCGCAAGAGATAGATCATCGCTGGTATGATGATGAAACCGCCGCCGATGCCCATGATCGCCGACAGGCAACCGATGAACATGCCGATGATCACCGGCGGCACGGCGCTTATGTAAAGCTTCGAGCGTGGAAACCGCATCTTGAACGGCAGGCCTTCCATCCAGCCATGCTGACCGGATTTTCTGGCCGTCGTCCCGCCAGTCGAGCGCACCCGGCGCGACGAGTTGATGCCCTCGACGAAAATCACCGTACCGACCACGCCGAGAAAAATGACGTACATGAGCGCGACAGTGAAATCGAAGTATCCCAGACGCCGCAAGATCTTCACCGCACTGACGCCGAGATAGGTTCCCGTCAGACCGCCCGCCAGCATGACGAGCCCCATCCGGATATCGACGTTGCCGCGGCGATAATGTGTGATCGCGCCCGATACCGAAGACGCCACGACATGCGAGGCGCTGGTCGCCACGGCGACCGCCGACGGAATGCCGAGAAACGTCAGCAGCGGCATGAGCAGAAAACCGCCGCCGACACCGAAAAGACCCGAGAGAAAACCGACACTCATCCCGAGAGCCAAAAACACGATGACGGAAACCGACATCTCGGCAATCGGCAGGTAAAGGGTCATCCTCGGATCCGAAACGGCGTGGTGCAGGCGATGGAACTAGCGTCTAGCAGGATTTCCCGCCAGGAGACACCACGCGGCGCGTCACGGCAAGCTCTAGCCGTTGAGGCCGTTTCGGGGATTTTGTTTCCATAGGTCGCCGGCAACGTGGGCATCATTGATCGCGCGATCCGTAGGCGTCATCCGCCAGGCGTCAATCATCTTTCTCGCAACGGTAATGTCCTGCGCCGTCAGCTTGCCGCGAAGAATATCGCGGCGGCGGACTGCATCTGCGTCACCACCTTGCGCGGCAAGCGAAAGCCACATGAACGCCGTCCTTAGATCGCGCGTCACGCCAAGACCGTTCTCATAAAGAACAGCCAGATTGAATTGGCTGTCGGGCAGGCCGCGCTTGGCAGCTTCCTCGAACCATTGCGCCGCCGTCGTGTAATCGGGGGCGCGATCCGATTGGTTGGCCGAGAGCACAGCAAGATTGTGCATGGCCTTGATGTTGCCCTGCTCGGCTGCGCGCAGATACCAGGTGCTTGCTTGCTTCCGGTCGGCCTTCAAACCGAGACCACGCTCATAAAGCGTGCCGAGACGATACTGCGCCAAGGCGAAACCCTGTTCGGCCGAACGCTGATACCATTTCGCGGCCTCAGCGAAATTCTGCGACACGCCCTCGCCTTCCGCGAACCGCGCGCCGACTTCGAACTGTGCCGATGAATCGCCGTTGGCCGCCGCGAGCCGAAACGACAGCGGACCGATCATCGCCGGCGGCATATCGAGCCGCGATGACTTCTGCCCCCCGGCCGGTGCGCTTGTGTTTTGCGCCGGCGGCGCGATGCCTTCCGTTTCCGCTTCTGTTGGAATCATCGACGCCGGGACCACGGCAGATTCGCCTGGCCGCGCCGCAGCGCTTCCAAGCTCGCCCGAAATGTTCGCCATCGCCTGATGACGCCGCGCCTGGATCAGCTCGGCTTCCGTTACCGGATGATCGAGATCGACCGCAACGCCTGTCATCGGCAGCGTCGTCCGCGGTGTAGAATCCGGGTCGATCGAGGCCGTCGTCGCAGGCGCGCCGCCGTCATGAGGCCCGAGATCGCTGCGCGGACCATTGACCCCGCCTTGAGCGTTCGGTTCACCGGCAGGCGCCGAAGGGGCTTGCGACCCCGACGACGGCTCGGAAGCCGACGGCGCACCCGAAGCCTTTGCTGCATCCGTGGCGTCGCCCGGTTGGACCGTCTTGCTTTGCGTGGTGGTTGCAGGAGCGGCCTCCTGCACGGCAGCCGACTGCGGCTTGCTTTCAAATCCGAAGGCATACCAAAGCCCGGCAAGCGCCACGAGCACGAAGCCCGCGATGATCATTAGCCGCGGCGACGGCGCAGAGGGTCCCGACGTGTTCTTGGCAAGCGCGCTCGAAGGCCGGATCGGCCGGCTGCCGGCTGGCGCCGAGCCGCTTGCATACGCCATCCGCGTTGCCGACAGCGATGGCGCGACGGAATCGTCAATGTCGTCGCCCTCGGCGCTGAGACGCATCTTGGCCCGGCGCGCATCAGCAATGAATTCCTGCCGCATCTTCTCGCTGCGCAGCGCCATTTCTTCCGGCGACATTCCCGTCTCGCTGACCGCCGAAAGCGGTGGCGGCGAGACGGCACCGGGAAAGGCGCCATAGCTATCATCTTCGTCGAAAGCAGACGGCTCAGCAGCAAAGTCGTCATCGCGCAGTGCATCGCTGCCGAACATTTCCGTTCGCGCGCCGTAGTTGGCCGCATGGTCGGCCTCGAAGATCCGCGGCGGCGGTTGCTGCGGCGGAAAGTCGATCGCTTCCACCCGGTCGAGCAGACGAACCATAGCTTGCTGCATGGTATCGAGAAGCATTGCGGTTTGTTCGCCGCCCTGACGATTTTCCATCACGAGCTGTTCGATCAGCGGACGAAGCTCGTCCGCTGCCACATTTCGCTCATCCGGAGGCTGGCTCGCAAATCGCTGCGCCGTTTCTTCCGCTACCGCCCGAGCGACCGCACCGATGTCTGCCAATTTGGCGTTCGCCGCCTGCATCTCCGCGAGTGTTTGCGACACGTTCGCAAGCTGCGCTTCGATAGTGTTGAGCCGATCGAGCTGATCGTTCGTCTTTTCGAGACGATTGACGATCTCTTCCATGTGCGCCTCGATCTGCTGCACAGTAGCGAGGTCGTCATGGGTGGCAACGCCTGCGAACACTTTCGCAAACTGGCGCTCGAACTGATCGAAACGCTGATCGAAGTCCGAGAACTTGTTCTCGGGCTTCACATGCGCGAGCGAATATTCGATGCCGCGGGCAATCTCGGCGAACCGGCTTTCAAGCCATGCCTCGTCGATGTTCGAAGTACCGCCCGCGGTCTCGTCGGCATCGCGTGCAGAGGCTGCAGACGGCGGATAGGCGGACGCTTCATAGACACTGGCGAGCGCTTCCGCGTCGTCCCGGTCCCAAGGGTTGTTCAGATCGGCATGGCCCGAACGTGCTGCCGCCCGATGCTGGCGCGTCCGCGCCGCACCACGCGCGGCGCTTCGATCGACATCGACCAGCCGATGAGCCAGCTCGCCAATGCCTGCTTCGATCTGCTCGAAGGCCGGCGCGAATTGATCGGGAATGCGCATACGCAGGAGATCGGCCTCGCGCCCCATCCCCGAAATCCGATCCTGCATTTCGCTGAGCGCAGCCGTGTGCCGACGATCGGCGTCCTGAAGCTGGGCGGCAATCGTATCGAGGATCGATTTGAGTTCGTCGCGGCTGTCGTCACCGGACTCGTGCGGGTCCCTTCCCTCCCGACGCTCAGCACCCATTTCCGATTTCGACATCTTCCCCTCGAGACAGCGCGATTGCGAACGGTCCGGGAGAGCGCAGCCGCCGCGCGCTCGGGACATCGGGGGGTCCGTACCGCGCAGGTCAAATGCGATCGTTGGCGGACGCGACACAAATCAGCTTCGAAGGCAACTTTTGGTCGCCGGGAGTAAACGTCGAGTTAAGGAGCGTGCCAGGACGATAAAAATTGCGACTTTTCAATACATTATTAGAGGAAACTTTTGATCTGGCGGCCGCCGGCACTGCCACGTCGAACGGGTTGATTCGCGGAAATGGCTATGGCCAGCGGTCTTGCCATAGTTCCCGCATATGACCATTTCGCAGGTAACGGTCAGCGGAGGACTTGCAATGACCTTGAGGGCGACGCGGGCAACCATGCTCGGTCTTTCCATTCTGCCAATGCTGGCAGCGGCTTCAGTTGCAGAGCCATCGAGTGACACCGCCGAACGGTTCACGATGTCCCCCGTCGAGGGCGGCTTCCTGCGTCTCGACAAGCAGACGGGCGCCGTCGCCATGTGCGCCAAGAGCGGCAACGAATGGGCCTGCAAATCCGTCGACGATCAGACCGCCAACACACCCGCCGACAAGCTTTCGCGACTTGAATCGGAGAACCACGACCTGAAGGCGCGCGTCAAAGAACTTGAAGAGATGATCGAGACACGGCCGCCCGGTGTTCCAGCGCCACCCGGTCCGCTCGCCGACGCGCCACCGCCGGACGGCAAGGCCCAGCTCCCGACTGATGAGGAAGTCGATCAGGCTCTCGACTACATCTCGCGCGTTTACAAGAAGATCCGCGATCACGTCAGGGATTTGGATAAGCCTCTGCCGCCGGACGACCACGCCGCGCCGTCACCGCCGCCCGCGCCACCGTCGGCCTCGCCGGGTCCAAAAGGCTCGCTCTAGATAAAGATATCAGTCCGCGAATTTGCGTGTGGCACGGATAAGCTCATGCACGAGTCCCGGCTCCGTCATGGCATGCCCAGCGTCAGGCACAATGCGTAGATCGGCGTTGCCCCAAGCCTTGGCGAGCATCACCGCGTTCCGCACGGGCGTCACGACATCGTAACGGCCGTGCGCAATGACACCGGGAATGTCCCTCAGGCGATGGGCTTCAAGAAGCAACTCGCCGTCCCTGCGGAAGAAACCAGCGTTGACGAAGTAATGGCTTTCAATTCGGGCGAAGGCCAGCGCATAGCTGTCGGCGCCAAACCGTGCCACGCGATCGGCTTCCGGAATGAGCGAGAGCGTCGTCCCTTCCCAGATGCTCCAGGCACGCGCTGCGGCAAGGCGAACGCTGAGATCGTCGGACGTCAACCGGCGGTGATAGGCGCCGATCATGTCGTCGCGTTCGTCGGGCGGAATCGGCCGCTGGAATTCGGCAAAGGCTTCTGGGAAAATCCAGCTGCATCCGTCCTGATAGAACCAGCGCAACTCCGCCTGCGTCAGCAGAAAGATGCCGCGCAGAACCATCGCGGTCACGCGCTCGGGATAAGCTTCTGCGTAAGCGATCGCCAGCGTCGCCCCCCACGAGCCGCCGAATAACTGCCAGCGGTCGATGCCGAGTTCGCCGCGAATGCGCTCGATGTCGGCGACGAGATCGTGCGTCGTATTGTGATCGAGCGACGCGTTCGGCGTCGAACGCCCGCACCCGCGTTGATCGAACAGCACGATGCGATAACGGTCGGGATCGTGAAACCGCCGCATGGTCGGATTGCATCCGCCGCCTGGACCGCCGTGCAGAATGACGACCGGCCGTCCATTCGGGTTTCCGCATTCCTCGACGTAAAGCGTATGCCCGCCGCCGACCGGCAGCCGGGTCTCGCGGTACGGCGTCAGTGGCGGATAGAGATCGAGGCGATCGCGAATGGTCATGGATTGCTCTTTAGAGGCCCCAGACCGCCTGAGCAATCCTGAACGACCCGCAAGTCAGCATTCGAGCCATTACGTGCGCGAATGTTTACGCAGCTGGAGCCGCTGCATCTCGCGGTCGTAGATGATCTCGCCGCCCGGAACCCGGATGTCGCGTACCATCTCGACAGTGTGACGGCTGACTTCCGGCCGCATCAAGCTCGTACCGATGGCCAGCGCGAACGACACCGGCAGCCCGAGAATGCCCGCGATGGCGCCTGGCGTCGAAAGCGTCCCCATCTCGCCCATCATGATGGCGAACGCTCCGGCGATAAAGCCCGAGATGACCCCGACGATCGCACCGCCGACCGTCAGTCTCTTCCACCAGATCGACAGGACCATGACGGGGAAGAGGCTCGCACCCGTCAGCGACAGTGCCCACAGTACGAGCCGCAACGGATCGCTCGGCGCCGTGACGCACAGCATCGCGCCACAGAACGCTACGACCACGATGAAGCCGCGCACGATCCACACCCGGCTTTGCGTCGTCGGCGGCTCCCACGACATGCCTTGAACAACGTCCTCGCCAAGAACGGCCGCCAGCGACACCGTCGTCGCGGACGCCGTGACCAATGCAGCGGCAACAGCGCCGGCCAGCAGGAGATAAGAGAACGCCGACGGCAGATCGACGAGCAGCGGCAAAGCAAACAGCACGCCGTCGCGATCGAACTTCAAGCCGGCAAATCCCAGCCGTGTAGCTGCCTGATCGAACGTCACGATATGATGCGCCGCCGCGTTATGCAGCCATTGCGGCAACGGGCCGAGCCGCTCGCTCATCACGGCTTCGAGCGTGAAATCTCGAAGGAAGATTGCCGCCGAAGAAATCGTGAGGAGCGCCAGTCCGGAAAAGACCGTCGCCCAGCCGAGCGATTTCCGCGCTTCATACACGCCAGGCGTCGCCGCGACGCGCGGCAATAGCCACGGCGCGGTGCTGACACCCGTCGCAATCGCGAAAACACCAATGATGAAAGCCAACGGTCCGATCGAGCCGAACGGCTGCGTGTAAGGCTTTGTCAACGCGGAAAAGCCGTCGGGCGGCAGCTGGAACGCCATCGGCCAGACCTTGATGAGCTGCAATCCTTCGTTGACTTCGTTCCGCACCATCCCGCGCACCATCGGACCGTTCGCGAGTTGCGGAATGGGCAGGCTTGTGACCATCACGCTGACCGTCGTCGCGACGCCAAGCACGGCGAGAAACAGCGCGATCGATTGCGCAACGCCCGTCCAGGTGAAGGAACGCTTGCCGCCTGCCGCCGTCGATATCGCAATCGTCAGCGCCAGGAGAAACACCAGATTGTTGGCGCTGCCGCCGACAAGGCGCTGCGCGACGTTACCGCCAATGCGCAATTCTGCCGACAGCACGAGCAGCATCGGCACAGCCGCGATGCCTGCCGTGATGACCCTCAGTCCCCGGCTCTCAAAACGGCGGCCGAGATAGCTCGGGACGGTGAAGGCGCCGAACTTCCGGTAGAACGGCGCAAGCCCGATCGCCATGATGACGAAACCGGTGAGGGTACCCATCAGCAGGATGACGGCATCGAACCCCGAGAAAAAGAATGCGCCCGTGCCCGCCACGATGAAGGTGCCGCCCAGCGCCGAAGCACCGAGCAAAAGCCCGGTATAGGCCGCGGGAACGCGCCGACCAGCCGCGAAATAACACAGGATGTCGTTCGTGCCGACACACAGGCCGATCGCGGCGTAGATGATGATCGGCCCGGCGAGGAACGCGATGCGCAGGAAGCTCTCATCGAACTTCAGCTGCTCGAAGATCAGGACAAGAAGGAACAGCGCCGTGTAGAGGGCGGCGAAAATGCTGAAATACGTGCCGAGGCGCGGATTGATCAATCTCGCGCGCGCACCGAACGCCATGCTCCCGCCTCACATATCTTCGTGCGCGCCGTGCCAGTGATCGATGGCATTCTGGCGGTTGACGTAGCTCGCGACCGTTATCAGGGCGATCACGAAAAATCCGTGAGCCGCAAGAAAGTACCCGAGCGGAAACCCTAGGAACCGGCTGGAGTTCAATTGCTCGGCATAGAGCGGCAAAACGATGACCAGTGCCAGAAACGGTATGATGCTCGCAATGACCTGCCACTTGGTATGGCGCCAGTAGGGCTTGCGTTCTTTCCGTTCAATCATCCGGATCCCCCAAAGTCGCCGCTTTCGCGCTCGGCGCCCCACCGCCTGTCGCCCTCATTATGCCCGTCGGCCAGGGCCTTTGTCCAATGCTACTCCGGGGATTTTGGCCGCCGTTCCGTTGTCCTGCGCTAGATCATCCCCTAACATTTCGCCGCGGGAATCGCGTGCCAGCCTTCCAGGACGAAGGCGCGACGTTCCCAGGACGGGAACGGCAATATCAGCAGGGAAGGACAATCAGCATGAGCATAATTGACGAATTCAAAGAATTCGCCATGCGAGGCAACGTCATCGACCTCGCCGTCGGCGTAATCATGGGCGCCGCCTTCGCTCCAATCGTGTCTTCCCTCGTCGACAATGTCGTCATGCCGCCGATTGGCTACATGATGGCAGGGATCGACTTTTCCAGTCTCTCGGTTGCGATCCCCACGCCGACCGACCCGGTGCTGATCAGGTACGGCGTGTTTCTCAACGCCGTCATCAAGTTCCTCATCACCGCCTTCGCGATCTTCCTGCTCGTCAAAGCCGTCAACACGATGAAGAAGCCTAAGGCCGCTGCGGGCCCGCCCCCGCCGACACCGACGGAAGAGTATCTCAAGGAAATTCGCGACCTTCTGGCGAAGAAAGCCTGAAGCCGTCCCACAATAATGTTTCAGCCAGCGCGCGACTATTCCAGCGGAATGGTTGCGCGCTCTCAGACTGTTGCGCCCCTCCCTGATCGGCGAGCGCGTTACTTCACGTTGTATAACATTTGCTGATTGACCCAGCCGCTGACGCCGAGGCTGATGGTCGGCTTTTTCTGCTGATCGATCTCCGTGCGGGTCGCTTCGAGATCCCTGATCCGCGCGTCCATATCCGACGACGATGATCCGCCCGATCCGACCGCTTGGTTGATCTGCTGATCGAGCGTTGAAGGCGCACGCTTGGCCGTACTCGTATCATCGGCAGCCGCGGGAGAGACAAGCAAGCCACCGCAAGCGCCCATGACAAGCGCGACAACGGCCCAAAGCGATTTAAAGGCCCCCGGCATTCATCCCTCTCCCCGAAGTTCGACGCACCATATCTAGCATCTTCGCCGACGCGGCCCCGATCAATTTTTGTAAATACTTCCTCGGAGCACTCAGTCATCGTGAATCGGCAGAGAAGCGGCTTTAGGCTTCGCCTCCTCCGGCTTTTCGGGCGCCGCCGTCACTATGGCGGAGATGACCGTTTCCGATAGCCCGTGCAGCAGCGCGCCAACGATCCCGCCAAGCAGAACTTCCGCACCCCGTTGAAAACCGACGACAGCCAACGGTGTCGCCGCGTCGGTGCTGAGAAAGACGATCGGACACGTCCACATGCAGACCCGGAGCATCGGGTAACGCCGCGCGATGATCGCCGCGACGGCCACTGCGACCGCCATCTGCACGACGACATCGGCATGAAGCGGTTCGAGAAGAGATCCGATTGTAACCGCAACGACGACGCCGACGACCGTGCCGAACAACCGCCCTATGGTCGCGCTTCGCGTCTCGTCCAGCTTTTCCTGCCCGACAATGACGCCGGACATCGCCGCCCACACTGGGTGCGGCAGCCCGATGGCGTTCGCAAGCATATAAGAGAGTGTCGCCGCACCCGAGCAGCGCAGCACGAATGCAACGTGCCGCGCCCATGCTTCTCTTGTCATCGGATCTCTATCGTCGTGATCGACGCCTTTCGGCGCGTTGTCGCCCCTCAGCGCAGTACCCTAGGGACAACGCGGCTACCAGCGATCGTACGGCTTGCGGGAACATCGTGAAAGTGTCAAAACCCGGAAAATCACGGCCTTCGCGGGCGTAGTTCAATGGTAGAACGGCAGCTTCCCAAGCTGCATACGAGGGTTCGATTCCCTTCGCCCGCTCCATCACGCCGCTGAATTTTTAATCACATAAAGTCGGCATTGATCCGGAGTTGAGATCGCAATTCATCTAGAATTGTTATTGATCGAAATTTGCGCGCCGAATTTCTCTCTTCGCGAAATGCAAGGCTGATATGTCGCGTCACCATCATGATTTCGCTCAACAATAGAGAAATCGGGAAATCGTGCTGAATGTCACGGGTAGGATTTCCAATTGTCGCATCCACTAATCGGCAATCGCAGTTGACGCGTTGCGGAATATGAACTTGATTGCGCCCGGTTGCTGTTCCGGGCTTCGCCCCGTCGCCGCAACATCCTGAGAAGACGTTCAAATCCCGAACGGTACCAGTGATGATTTTCGCATCATCGCTGCCCGAATATATGACAAAAACAATATAAAAGAGGGAAATTGAATGCCGGCTTCCGCCGGCGGTTGCGCACGGCTTTCGGCACCCGCCGAAGACGTGTCAAGTCGTGAATTGGAGGACTACAATGCGTGGAAAGATTCTAGCGGCGGGGCTGGCATTGTCCGCTTCGCTGGGTTCGTCCGCTTGGGCGAATGAAAGCGTCATTAAAGCGACGAGCGACCCGAACAATTGGGCCACTCAAAACGGCGATTACGCCGGTCATCGTTATTCGAAACTTAACCAGATCACGACAGAAAACGTCGGCCAGCTCCAGGTGGCTTGGACGTTCTCGACCGGCGTTCTGCGCGGCCATGAAGGCAGCCCACTCGTCGTCGGCAACGAGATGTACATGGTGACGCCGTTCCCGAACGTCGTCTATGCCCTGAACCTCGCCGACGAACAGAAGATCGTTTGGAAGTACGTTCCGAAGCAGGATCCGTCCGTTATCTCAGTCATGTGCTGTGACACGGTTACCCGTGGCCTCCAGTACGCCGACGGCAAGATCTTCATGTATCAGGCCGACACGACGCTGGTCGCTCTTGATGCCAAGACCGGCAAGGAACTCTGGAAGGTCGCCAACGGCGATCCGAAGATGGGTGAAACCGGCACGTCCGCTCCGCTCATCGTCAAGGACAAGGTCCTCGTCGGCATTTCGGGCGGCGAATACGGCGTCCGCGGCTCGCTGACCGCATACGACGAAAACACCGGCAAGAAAGTCTGGCGCGCCTACTCGACGGGTCCGGACGCTGAAATGCTTATCGACCCCGAGAAGACGATGTCGCTCGGCAAGCCGGTCGGCAAAGATTCTTCGCTCAAGACGTGGAGCGGCGATCAGTGGAAGATCGGCGGCGGCACGACCTGGGGCTATATGGCTTACGATCCGGACTTGAACCTCGTGTACTACGGAACCGGTAACCCCGGCACGTGGAACCCGGTTCAGCGCGCTGGCAAGGACGGCAAGCCGATCGATCTCAAGTGGTCGATGACGCACTTTGCGCGCGATCCCGACACCGGCATGGCCAAGTGGGCCTACCAGATGACGCCGTTCGACGAGTGGGATTATGACGGCATCAACGAGCCGATCCTCGCCGACATCGATGTCAAAGGCGAAAAGCGTAAAGTCGAAGTCCACTTCGACCGTAACGGTTTTGCTTACACGCTCGACCGTGCCACGGGCGAACCTCTCGTCGCCGAAAAGTATGATCCGGTCGTCAACTGGGCGACCAGCATCAACCTCGACAAGTCGAGCCCCGACTACGGTCGTCCGGTCCGCGTGAAGAAGTACTCGACCTTCGCTCACGGCACAGACTTCGACACGAAGGGCATCTGCCCTGCCGCTCTCGGCTCGAAGGACGAACAGCCGGCTTCCTACTCGGAGCTGACGGGCCTGTTCTACGTTCCCGCCAACCACGTCTGCATGGATTACGAGCCGTTCAAGGTTTCGTACGCCGCAGGTCAGCCGTTCGTCGGCGCGACGCTCTCGATGTTCCCTGGCCCGGATAAGCCGGAGCGCATGGGTACGTTCCTCGCTTGGGACGCAGGCAAGGGCAAGATCGTCTGGTCGAAGCCTGAGCAGTTCTCGGTGTGGTCTGGCGCTCTGACGACCGCTGGCGGCGTCGCCTTCTACGGCACGCTCGAAGGCTACTTCAAAGCCGTCGACCAGAAGACCGGCAAGGAACTCTACAAGTTCAAGACCCCGTCGGGCGTTATCGGCAACGTCTTCACCTACATGCAGGGTGGCAAGCAGTATGTCGGCGTTCTCTCGGGCATCGGCGGCTGGGCCGGCATCGGTCTGGCAGCTGGCTTGACGAACCCGAACGACGGCCTCGGCGCTGTCGGCGGTTATTCGGGCCTTGCTTCCTACTCGAACCTCGGTGGCTCGCTCACCGTGTTCGCACTGCCCTAACGATCTGCGAGATGGCCCGGCGCAGCCTGGGCCATCCCACATCCGCTGGGAAAACCGATCAGACAAAATTTAAGGGAGAGGACCGCGGGTCCTCTCCCTTTTTTACTGCCGGCACGGACAGGCGGAATGTGTTGGCTCTAAGCCGCCAGTTTTTCCTGGGGCTTCACATGCTCACCTGCGTCAGCGGCAGACGACTTTGCTGTCTGCGATTGCTTCCAGCTTTTCCAGCTTGTTGCGTTGTAGCTCAGCGCAAACGCGAAAAGGCACATCGCTCCAATGCAGATCGCCAGATAATAGAATTCGACCGTTGTCATGGCTGCCTCCCAAAGAATTTGAGACAGAGTAGGAGCGCAGAGCGCGGCGCAATTGATCCGCATCAACGGATGCAGCAATCCCCCTGGATCAAGATCCGCGCTAAATCAGATTTTCCGAAACGATCTGCCGAAGCTCTGATGAGCGTCAGGCCGCTTTACCAACCGCACCCCCCTTGCGCGTTTGGTTCGCATGCTGACTGAGGAAGCGCACGAAGCTGCGCACGAGCTGCCGGTCACCGTCGCTTTTCCGATAGGCCGCGAAGTGGCTCGACACGAACTGATAGGTTTGCGGCCGGAGCTCGCGCATCGATCCCTGCTTTGACCAGCTCTCACCGATGTGCCGCGGCAGGAAGCCGATGAAATAGCCGGACAGGATCAGCATCACCTGCGCTTCCATCTGAACGACGTTGCCTGACGCACGCGGATGATCGGCGCGGTAGAGATCGTCGAACTGCCGATAACCGCGCACCGAGAACTGCGCCTTCTCGATCGCTTCCCGCGTGATCGCGGATGTCGGCGCATCGAACAGCGGATGCCCCTTGCCGCAATAGAGTCCATGCGGCTCGCGGTGCAAAGCAACGTACGTCACACCCGGCGCTTTCTGCGAGAACGGTCCAATGACAACGTCGCGGCGACCATCCGCGATGGCTTGCTCAAGGTGATTCGGTGTTCCGAGTTCAAGATCGATGAACACGTTCTCGGCGTTTTCCATGAAGCGGCCGACGACGTGCTGCAGCCCGAGCGCCGAATTCGTGACGATGCCATCGACGATTCCGATGCGAAGCCTCCCGACGAGTTGACCGTTGTACTGACCGACCCGTTCCTCGAAGGAGCTAATCTCCGCAAAGAGCTTTTGGGTCGCGATATAGGTTGCTTCGCCGAAAGGCGTCAGCCGGAACCCTCGTCGTCCGCGCACGCACAATTGCGCACCGAGCCTGCGCTCAAGCGCCGCAAGGTGGGTGCTGAGGGTCGGTTGGGAGAGATTGAGCGCAATCTGAGCATCGGCGAAGCTACCGGCTTCAACCAGCGTCATAAACACCCTTAAAAGGCGGATATCGATGTTATCGAGCCGACGCACCGAAACTCCTTCGCACAAAGCAGCATCATATCACATCGGCAGTTTTCAATGTATCGTTCAAATAATCAATATTTTCATAGATGTTATTTTAGCCAACTCTCTATTGCCGAAGTGGTGTCGTCAGCGAGGGGTTATGACCATGCATATGGCAATAGGTTTCCGCCGGTTCACCGGCGTCGGTCTGGCAGTGGCGCTTTGGGCTGGCGTATCGGTCGCCGCAACCGCTGCGCATGCCGACGAGAAAATTCGCATTCTCTGCCCGACCTGGAGCGGATACGCGCCGGTCTTCGTCGCGCAGGATCTTGGCTACTTCAAAAAGCTTGGCATCGACGTTGACATCAAGTTCGAGGACGAACGTGCCAACGTCATGGCCGCGATGGACCGCAAGGACATCGAGATGGATATGCGCACCGTCGGCGAATATCAGGGCAAGCCGCGCGATGCCAAGACGCCTGGCGTCATCATCGGCACCATCGACGAGTCACTTGGCGGTGACGGCGTCATCGCGCCGGGTGACATCACCTCCGTTGAACAGCTCAAGGGCAAGACCGTCGCATCCGAGCCGAACATCCCAGGCCGGCTGCTCCTTCAGATGGCGCTCAAGGCAAAAGGCTTGACGCTTGCTGACCTCGACGTAAAGCAGATCGCGACCGCCGATACCGTCGCCGTCTTCGCCGATCCATCGATCTCCGCCGTTGTTTCCTATCAGCCGAACCTTTCGCAGGCCCTCGACAAGATCAAGCAGCGCAATCCGCACCTGCTGATCTCGTCGGCGCAATATCCCGGCATCATCGTCGACGTCATCATCGTCCGCCAGGACGACTTGAAGGCGAACCCCGAGAAGTACAAGAAGTTCATGATCGGCATCTTCAAAGCGATCGACTACTTCAAGAGCAACAAAGCGGACTTCATCAAGCTGGCAGCACCGCACTTCAACCTGACGCCGGAAGAGTTCGCCGCTTCTATTGACGGCAGCCTCGAATATACCGGCTATGCACAGACGGCCGGATATTTCGGCAAACCCGGCGCCCCCGGTTCGCTGTACAAAGTCTTTGGCGAAGTCATGAAGCTGAACCTGGAAAACGGCGCGGCCGATCACGACCTCAAGGCCGCAGACCAAATCGACAATTCGATCGTCTCCGGCATCACTGAAGCCGACCTGAAATAATCAGCCGCGAACCAGGCGAGCCAGGCCATCTCGTGACGAGCAAAGCAACAGTATCGACGGCAGCAGTGGTCGAACGGAAACCGGCAGCGGCGCCGAACGCCAAGGCGCCGCGCGCGGCGTACCGCACCCGGAACCAGTTCTTCGCGTTCCGGGGCACACTGTCGAGGCGGGCGCAAATCCTGACGTCGATTTGCGCCAGCCTGTTCGTCATCGCGGCATGGGAAATTTCGACCCGGCTCGGCTGGATCAACTCGCTCTTCCTGCCACCCCCCAGCGTCACCGTCGAAACTCTGTGGACCATGATCACGCAGAAGCATCTGCTTTGGAATGCAGGTGTCTCGACCTTGCGCGTGTGGGTGGCCTTCGCTCTTTCCGTCGTAATGGCGATCCCGATCGGCATCGCGATGTCAAGCTTCCGCGGCGTCGGCGCCGCCCTGGAGCCGATCGTCGACTTCATCCGCTATCTGCCGGTTCCCGCTCTCGTCCCGCTGAGCATCATCTGGTTCGGCGTCGGCGAAACGACGAAGATCTTTCTTCTCTGGCTCGGCACCTTCTTTCAACTCGTCCTGCTCGTCGCCGACGACATGCGCCGCGTGCCTCAGGAATACGTCGAGATCGCCTACACCGTCGGTGCACGTCCCTTCCAGATGCTGAAAGACGTCGCCTTCCGCGCCATGCTACCGAGCCTATTCGACAACTTGCGCATCACGCTCGGCTGGTGTTGGACCTATCTCATCATCGCGGAAATCGTCGCCGCCGATAACGGCCTCGGCTTCGTCATCTGGGCGGCACGACGCTACATGAACACCTCCGAGGTCATGGCAGGCGTCGTCACCATCGGCTTGATTGGCCTGCTGACCGATCAGATCCTGCGCCTCGTCCACAAGCGCTATTTCCGTTATCTCTGAGAGGCGCGCCGTGGCACCAGCTCCCTATCTCGTATTCGACGGCATCGCGAAATATTTCGGCGATCTAGAAGTCGTCGCGCCAACGTTCGACCTCACCGTCAGGCGCAACGAATTCATCGTCTTCCTCGGCCCCTCTGGTTCCGGCAAGACGACGCTGATGCGCATGGTCGGCGGCCTGGAAACGCCAAGCACCGGTGAAATCCGCCTCGACGGCCAACCAATCCGCGAGCCGGACCGCGACCGCGGCATGGTCTTTCAGTCCTACTCATCGTTTCCTTGGCTGACCGTCGCCGAGAATGTCGCCTACGGCATGAAGTACCGTCTCGATATGACGCCGGAACGCAAGGCGACGCGCCTTGCACATTACTTGCAGCTCGTCGGCCTCAGCGACTTCGCCGACGCCTATCCGAACAAGGTCTCAGGCGGCATGCGCCAACGCATCGCCATCGCCCGAACGCTCGCTGCAGGCTCCGACGTTCTGTTAATGGACGAACCCTTTGGCGCATTGGATGCGCAGCGCCGAGAAGATCTTCAGATCGAGCTGCGCCGCATCCAACAGCAGGACGCCAAGACAATCATTTTCGTCACGCACGACGTCGACGAAGCAGTTTTTCTCGCCGACCGCATCATCGTCTTCTCCAAGCGCCCCGCACGCATGCTTGAGGAAGTCGATATTGCGGCAGCTCTCGGCCCTGATCGCACGCTGGAGCTTCGCGATAGCGAGCGCTTCTTCAAGCTGCGAACGGAAGTTTTGAAATTCGTCCGCGCTGCAGCGGGCCACGACAATTAGGGCGCAAAGCGCCGCAGGAAAGCAGATGTGTATCAATCTCAAAAATAAAAGCGTCCTCGTGACGGGCGCGAGCCGCGGCATCGGTTTTGGTATCGCTGAGGGCTTCGCCGAAGCCGGCGCCGACTTAGCAATCCTCGCCGACGACGACACCGTGCATGAGGCCGCGGACAAAATCTCGAAGGCGTACGGCCGCCCTGTTCGTGCCTTCGTCGCCGATATCACCGACAAGTCCGATGTCGCCAAGGCGTTCTCGGAAATTTCCAAGCTAGACGTTCTCGTCAACAACGCCGGCCTTGAATTGATCACGCCCCTGACGGACCCAAGCGACGAGGTTGATGCCACGTTCGCCCGCATCATGGACATCAACGTCCGCGGCACCTGGAACGTCACGCGCACCGCGCTACCGCTTCTGAAGACCGGTGCGCGTATCATCAACACTGCGTCCGTCTGGTCCAAAAGCGCCGTCGGCGAATTCGCCGCCTACATCGCATCGAAGCACGCTGTCGTCGGCTTGACGCGCACTTTCGCACGGGAGCTTGGACCGCGAGGCATCACCGTCAACGCCGTCTGCCCTGGCTGGGTCCGCACCGTCGCATCGGTTCGTTCGGCGAAAGTCATGGCCACGCGGTCCAAGCGCAGCGAAGCCGACATCTTCGACGATGTCGTCGCCGCCCAGTGCCTCCCCGGCCTGATGGAGCCGCAGGACGTCGCCGGCCTCTACCTTTTTCTCGCCAGCGACCTTGCCACGAACATCACCGGACAGGCCATTGGCGTCGACCGCGGAGAATTTCTTGGATGAGCAGAGAATTAAAAGATCTGAAAGTCGTCGTTTGCGGCGCCGCAAGTGGCATCGGGCTTGCGACGGCCGATCTCTTCGAGAAGAAAGGCGCGCGCGTCGCTCGCCTCGATTTCGAACCGATCGAGAAGGGCCTGTCGTTTCAGCTTGACGTCACCGACGAGATCCAAGTTGCAGAAGCGATCGCCGCCGCCGATAGCGCGCTTGGCGGCATAGACGTCATGGCCAATTCGGCTGCCATCTTTCGCTACGGCCCCTTACTCGAAACGCCCGTTGCCGATGTCCGTAAGGTGTTCGACGTTAATCTCGTCGGCACGTTCCTCGTGACGCGCGAAACAGTACGTATGATGAAAAGCCGCGGCAAGGGCGGCAGGATCATTCTCTTCAGTTCCGAGCTGGCTCAGCTCGGACGCGAACATCACGCTGCTTATTGCGCCACTAAAGCCGGCGTCAGCGCTATGGTGCGCTGCTGGGCGAAGGAATTCGGCCCCGACATTCTCGTCAATGCCGTGGCGCCAGGCCCAACCGACACGCCGCTTCTCGATTTCGAAAACCTGCCCGACGAATGGAAACGCCTTGAAACGTCCAATCCGCTCGGCCGCATCGGCAAACCGGAAGAAGTCGCGGAAGCCGTCCTGTTTCTCGCCGGCCCCGGCGCAACGTTCGTCACCGGCCAAGTTCTAGGCGTCAACGGCGGCGCCTCGATGGTTTGAAGGAAAGAACAAGCATGACCGACCGCATCTTTATGAATGAGATGAGCTGGACGACGTACCAGAAACGCATCGAAGACGGTGCAATCATCTTGCTCCCAACCGGCGCCACCGAGCAGCATGGCCCACATCTGCCAATGGGCACCGATGCCCTGCTCGCGACCGCCGTTGCAGCCGATGTCGCAAAACAGATCGAGGCTGTCGTCGCGCCGGTCCTCTCGTTCGGCTACAAGTCGCAGCCGAAGATGGGCGGCGGCAATCACTTCTGCGGCACGACCAGTCTCGACGCCGATACACTTGCTCACGTACTGCGTGACGTCATCAAAGAGTTTGCACGCCACGGCGCGCGCCAGCTCGTTCTCATCAACGGCCACTACGAAAACATGATGTTCACGATCGAAGGCGTCGATCTCGCCCGTCGTGAGCTCGCCTATATGGGCATTCATGATTTCGAGGTCATGCGCCTCGAATATTGGGATTTCACCAAGCGCGAGACGCTCGATAAGATTTTTCCTGACGGCTTCCCCGGCTACGATCTCGAGCACGCCGCCGTGATGGAAACGTCTCTGATGCTCCATCATCATCCGCATCTCGTCGATTTGTCGGCGCTCCCCGACGACAAGCCCGCGAGCTTTCCGCCCTATGACATATACCCGACGCGCACAGGACTGGTGCCTTGCTCCGGCGTGCTGTCGCCCGCACACGGCTGCTCGGCGGAAAAGGGCAAGCTGCTGGCGAACGACTATGCCGAAGGCGTCGCCGCCGCGATCCGCAAAGAATTTCCAAATGCAAAGGTGAAGCCATGAGCGATATCCACGTCGTCCCGGCGCGCCAGGGCCGCGCTGTCGCGCTCAAAGCCGGGCAATCGATCAAGATCATCAACACGCATGGCCATCAGGTCGTCGATACGTGGGCCTTCAACGCCGACGATCTGAGCGAGTTCCTCTCGATGGAGCACATGCGCGCCGCCATCGACCGCATTCGCCCAATGCCCGGCGACAAGCTCGTCACCAACAAGCGACGCCCAATCCTGACGCTCGTCGAAGACACCTCGCCCGGCATCCACGACACCTTCATCGCCGCATGCGATATCTATCGCTATCAAGGCCTGGGCGTCGCCGATTACCACGACAACTGCGCCGACAATCTACGCTCCGGTATGGCGGGCCTCGGTCTGACACCGCCTGAAGTGCCCTCCCCCCTCAATCTCTGGATGAACATTCCGGTGAAGACCGATGGCACCATCGGCTGGGAAGAGCCTGTCTCGAAACCCGGCGACTACGTCGTGCTGAAAGCCGAGATGAATTGCATCGTCGCGATGTCCGCCTGCCCGCAGGACATCATCTGCATCAACAAAGGCGCGCCGACGGACGCGCACTACGAGGTTCTGGCATGAGCACGACGACCGTCTCCATTCCGTGGGGACTCGATTCAGAAACCGGCGTGCTCCGGCATGTTCTTCTCGGCAAACCTGACTTTTTCGAATGGCGGCCCGTCGGCGCCGTTTCCCGGCAGACGCTCGCGCTCGGACTCCGCTTCGATGCCCAAGCGGCCATGTCACAGCATCGCGAAATGGTCGATGTCTTCGAGCAGGCGGGCGTCACCTGTCATTGGCTCGATGCGCGGCCTGAGCTGAAATACGGCGTCTTCGCTCGTGACTCGAGCGTGATGACGCCCTTCGGCGCCGTCATCACCATGCTGCAAACCCGCTACCGCCGCGGTGACTATGCGTTGGTCCTGAAGTTCTACGAAGAAGCCGGAATCCCGATCTGGAACATGATCACCGCCGGCCATTTCGAAGGCGGCGACTTCATGGTCGTCGAACCGGGATTTGTCCTCTGCGGCTACGGCGGCGAACGCTCCGAGCAGGAAGGCGCCGAGCAGATGTGCGCGTGGTTCCGGGAAAAAGGCTGGGAGGCTTACGCCGTGCCCTTCCCACCGCATTTCGTGCACCTCGACGTGTCGGTCGGATTCATCAACAAAAAGCTCGTTGCCGTCGCTCCCGACGCGCACCAGCCGTGGTTCCTCGATCTTCTGAAATCGAAGGGCTACGAAATTCTACCCGTCTCCTATCATGATGCGACACAGCTCGGCACGAACATCGTCGCTCTCGGCAACGACCGCGTGTTGTCGACCGCAGCGAACAAGGATCTGAACGCCCGCATGCGCGCCCACGGCATCAAGGTCTTCGATCCTGACCTCCGGATGTTCACGCTGGGCGGCGGCGGCCCACACTGCCTCTGTCAGGCCCTGCGGCGCGATCCGCTCTGAGGCGATTTGTGCCCAACGCCTCACAAATGATCATCAGGCAGCGAGGATAGCGGCTGCCTGTTCATTTAGTCTTCCGTGACCGGCCTAATTGGACTGGCCAAACAATACTGAATTGTTGCATATGAGGCGGCCCTGAGGCCCATCGGTCATTCTCGGCAAAGGATTTGTCGGTATTGTCCGGGTATGATTCTGCTTGATTATAATTCATTGCTGATCGCTCTGAGCTTCTGCAGCGCAGGGGTGGCGCTGACGTTCTTTGTGAGCTGGCTGGTCTCGCAGTCTGACCGCACCCTGATGACGTGGACGCTCGGCTCGACGAGCCTAGTCGTCAGCATTCTGGCCTACAGCAATTTTGTCGCGCACTATTCGCCTTCGGTCGGCATCGTAGCTTTTTCGGCGCTTCAAATCGGGTTGGTATTCTTTCTCGGAGCTGCCTACCAATTCCGCACCGGATTGCTTCCCGCCAAACTGATGGTTGCCAGCGCGCTCATCGCCAGCGTTCTCACCACAACCATGATGGTTAGTGGTTATGACGGCCTTTGCTACATCGTGTTCAATCTCGCGGCGATGCTGATCTTATGCCAAACGGGGATCGAATATTGGCGTTGCCGCCACGAATCTCCGCTCCTGCTCACGACACTCGCAACCCTTTATGTTGTAGGCGGCCTGTCATTCGGCCTCTGTGCCTTTGCTCTGGCACAGCAGGGCGAATGGATCATGAACCGCCCGCCCGACGACTGGGCCGAAAATCTGAACCTCATCGTTTGCCTCGCCGATACGGCCGCGATCGGCGCGCTCTCCCTCGGTCTCAATCAAATTCGTCTGACACGGCGCCACAAGCGCGAGGCCGAAACGGATTCCCTGACCGGCCTCTACAATCGGCGCGCGTTCTTCGATCGCGCCGCCGCATTTCGTGCGCCGACGGGCATCGTGGTCGTCGTTTTTGACGTCGATCACTTCAAGCAAGTCAACGATGTTTATGGCCATCAGATCGGCGATACCGTGCTGCAGACGTTTGCTGAAATTCTGAGGGACACCGTCCGCGAGGGCGATCTCGCTGCGCGCCTCGGTGGTGAGGAATTCGCCATTCTACTTCCCGACGCGACACTGAAGGCGGCCCTGCTCGTGGCCGAGCGCATCCGCAAGAAATTCGCCGAGAAGCGCTTTTTTTCCGACGCTCAGCTGTTTGGCAGCTCGGTCAGCGTCGGAATATCCAAGGTCGGCGACCAAACGATGTTGAACGACTTAATCATTCAGGCTGACGCCGCTCTCTATGTCGCCAAACGGTCCGGACGCAATCGCGTCATTCTCTTTTCAAGCCGCGAGGACATCCGGCAGCAGAAGGACAGCATTGTTCCGATCGATCTGGAAGGCTCAGAAGCCGAGCGGGCGAACGTCTACGGCGCTGTGGCGGAAGCTGCACACCATCACTCCCAACGCAAGGCGCGCTTAACCCGCCGCATCTAAGACCTAGTCAGAAAAAATCCGCACTATCTTCCCGACAAGTCTTGAGGCTGCACTGAGCCCGCGATGTAAGGCCCCGACATCGGTGCCGGATGGGCCATCAAGCTCGGATTGGTATCGTCCAGCATCGGACGCAGCGCTCCGCACACGAACCAAAGCGCAAACGAAAATCCGACCAGCAGAAGAATGATCAAGGCATCGAGCACGCCATCACCATCGCGCATGCCAATACCGAATTGAGAGTCGTCGTTACGGTCGCCGCCAGAATAGAGGGCCATGGCTCTTTCCTCGCTTCGTCTCGCCTCCGTCAGTCCCTCAACAGTCTGCAGGCCGTCCGAATCCAACCGGATCCCCGTGACCGATCGCGCAATGGCCGCATTATGAATGTGCGCTCTCGAAAGCGCGGCGAAAAGACCCCAGACGGGCGGCAGGGGTTAAAATCGGTTACCGGATGATTAAAATACCGTTCACCGTCCGCGCGATTGGCAGTTGCCTTGTGCAATGCCTTTGCGCACCGATGCGCGCCCAGCAACCGAGCGCCAGCGGAAATGGCCGATCGGTTTTAAACGCTCGGTTTTCCGCGTCCATCAGCGACGAACAGCTCACGAAGGCTGGGGGAACCAAGGCCTCGGCTAACGCGTTTTGTCCAGAATATAAATTAGGATAATGCTCATGACCGTTGAAAGCATCGCAGTCAGTAATAATCAGCCGGTAGAGCTATTCGATGCCCGGTCGCGGATCGCCCACCTTGAGGCCAAGGTCGAGCAGGCGGACTACCTGCTCGCGGAAGCTCTCGATTCGTCCGTCGATTATGAGGACATGCTGCGAAAAATGCAGATGGCCCAGAAGACGCTCAAAGAGGCTCTCGGCCAGGAGCGGGAACTTATGCGCCTTGCGTGACGCCACCCGCTCTAAACCGCCGTTTCAACCGAAATTTTAGTGCATATCGGCCTGCTCGACGCGGTAGCGGTACGGCAGGTCAAAACAATAATGAGCGCCGGCCTTTTCTGCCTCTTCCCAGGTTTCGAATTGGGCGCCGATAACCTCCGACGATCCCCCGAAACAGCCTTCGTCGTCTCCGCGACAGGATTCACACCAGACGACGACGCGATATTTGTCCATTGCCACCCTCGTAAAGTCCTTGCACGAGCATTTTAGCTGCGCTGCAGCATGACCTCCTTTTTCTGCCTGTGCCGATGAATTCATCATGAACGCCGCTGTCATCCGCGCTTCAATCGCGCCACAGTTGCCTATGATATCGGTGCCATTCGGCCTTTGCCTCAAACGGCGTCCGTCACGTCAGCGCTGCCCTATCGGGGCCTGAAAGCGGTCGCTGCCACGGATTGCTTGTCTGCCCCACGCGGAGCCGGAAAACCGTCCTCGGACGAAGCGCCGCAGGCTCCACGCGAAAACGCAGCCCAGAATTTCTGCTGCCGCAGCTTGTATGGGCTCGCAAAGAGCCCTATGCCGCCCGCTTCAAATTTGGAAAACAGTTTATCCGTTGGATTTCTGTATGCAAAAGCAGGCCGGAAAAATTCCTCTCTGCGAGGACGATCACGCATCGGACGGCTATTACGTCCTTATTTCCCTGATCTGCATCGTGGTTGCAATGACCTCTGCGCTCATCATCACTTATGGAATTGAAATGCTGATCTAGAAGACCCACCGTCCGCGGCGTAAACGTCTCCTACTAATCACCCGTTGCTAAGTATTGCGATGCAATTGCCTCTTGCCACACTTGAGCTAACTTTCGTTCAAGCGGACTATCCCGCCCCCACTGTTTTACATTTCGGAACGACGACGCGCGCGACAAGATAATGGTTCGTCAGCCTTCCAAAACAAATCGCTTCGCCATCAGTGCGTCCAGCCGCTTCGTCGCCGGTCTTATTCGGACCGTCAGACGAACATCATCCACCGTTTATGAGCCGGCCGATTTCCTCGATCGCCTTCGCGCCCAGGTGCCATTCATCATGGCCATGTGGCATGGGCAATTCATGATGCTGCCGGATCTGAACACCCGCGAATATCGGGTCGAAGCTATGGTTGCCCGCCACGGCGACGCCGAGCTCGTCGCTCAGGTTCTGGCCCGCTTCGGAATCTCTGCGATCCGTGGCGCTGGCGCCGGAGACCGCAAGCGAGATCGCGGGGGCGCCTACGCACTTCGCGCGGCAGTGAAGGCGCTGGAAAGCGGCTCCATCGTCGCCATGACGGCCGACATCCCACCAAGACGCCCACGGGTCGCGGGCGAGGGCATCGTGACGCTCGCACGGCTCTCTGGCCGTCCAATTATCCCGGTTGCAGCAGCAACATCTCGCTTCCTAGTGCTCAACACCTGGAGCAGGATGACGGTGAACTTGCCTTTGTCACGGTTGGCTTGGGTTGCAGGCGAGCCCATTTTCGTCTCGCCCGATGCTGACGACGAAGCGTTGGAGAAAGCCCGCCTTGCGGTCGAGGCTTCGCTGAACGCAGTCACAGCGCGCGCCTACGAATTGGCAAAGGCAACCGACCGCCACCCCCTCACCGGCAACAAGCAGAGCGGAACGCCGCGCCTGTTTCTTTAAGAGCGGAAGACGCGGCTATTCTGCCGCGACCGTGTGATCTGCGTTGGCCTGCTTCTCACGCTTACGCAGACGATCCTCTTCCGTTGCGATGTAGTCGCGTGTCCGCGGCACGCTGTCGATTTTTTTGGCAAGCTGGATCTGGAAGACCATCAAGCCGCCGTATCGAAAACCAGCCTCACCCGCGGCCAGATAAAATTCCCACATTCGACAGAAGCGCTCGCCGAGCAGTGCGGCGGCTTCAGCGCGCCGTGCCATGAACCGCTTCCGCCACGCCAGCAGCGTATCGGCATAATGCAGGCGCAAGACCTCAACATCGGTAACAATCAGACCGGCCTTCTCGATGGCCGGGAACACCTCCGCCAGAGACGGAACGTAACTGCCGGGGAAAATATACTTCTCGAACCACGGGTTCATTGCGCTGCGCCCGTCGAGCCGACCGATCGAATGCAAGAGCATGATGCCGTCGTCCTTCAGGCATCGCCGAACCGTCTTGAAGTACGTCTCATAATCCTTGAGACCGACATGCTCGAACATCCCGACTGAGACGATCCGGTCGAACGTCTCGGTCAGCGCCCTGTAGTCCTGCAGGCGAAAATCAATGCGTTTCGCAAGGCCCCTCTCGCTGGCGCGGCGCTTCGAAACTTTGAGCTGTTCCGGCGAAAGCGTAACGCCAGTTACCTCGGCGCCGGCAATACCCGCCAGATAGAGCGCCATGCCACCCCAGCCGCTGCCGATATCGAGAACCTTCGTGCCCTGCTTGACGAGAAGCTTCGACACGATGTGCCGCTTCTTCGCGAGCTGAGCGGTCTCCAGATCCTGGTCCGGCGTTTCGAAATAGGCGCACGAATACTGACGATCGGAATCGAGAAAGAGCTCATAGATGCGATCGTCGATATCGTAATGATGGTGGACATTATCGCGCGACTTGCCCTCGGAATTCGCGCGGTGGAATGGCTCCAGCAGATTGCGCAGCGTGTGCTGCAGCCAACCGAACTGCGGCGGCGTTAGGCTGTGAAGATTGTGTCCTAGCAGTTCCAGGAGATCGTAAACGGTGCCCCCAGATGCGGTCAGCCTGCCGTCGGTAAAAAGTTCTCCCAGCGCCATCTGCGGATGGAAGAAAAGTTCACGCGCCGCTTTGTTGTCTTTGAGGGTGACGACGAGAGGGACCCCGGTCCCGTCCCCCGATGAGAGCCTATCACCGTTGGGCATGACGACCGTGAGGCTTCCGGTCTTGATGCACTGTTTCAGAAACGATTGGAGCAGGCGTTTCATGGGCAGGCCGTCGAATATGTCCAATACTCAACACAACGAAAGGAATTTGGTTCCGGCCAAATTCCCGTCGACACCAGGAACTTAACAGATTTGCGTCGGTTTTTCATCATCGTTCTGTCATGCGTCAAAATACTCAAGCAGCGAGGAAGACATGGCGCCAAAAAATCAAATTGCTTCGGTTACGAAGCGTAAAACGCATTCAGCGAAGACGACGAAAAATGCTCGCAAATCCCCGCGCTCGACGCATCGCTGGTCTGCGCAAGTGACGAAGACGAGCGATGCCCTCGATCTCAAGGCGCATCTCTTCGAGGGGCGCGACCCATCCGAGATCGCCAAATCGCTGAAGCGATCGGCAGAAAGAAGCAAGCGCCGGAAGGGCACGCCCTACCAATCGGCCATGTCGATGCTGACGTTTTACATCAATCGCGCCGGAAAGAATCTCACCGCCCGCCGACGCCAGACACTCGATCGCGCCAAGGTCGAATTACGGAAGGCGTTCGGACGATCTGCATAGCGGCGTCGCCAATCATGCCCTTTGTCTCGCCATGCGAGCCTGTCGGCGCACGCCGTGGGTCGTCTTCTCCCAAAAGAAAGGTCTCCTGACGAGATCGAGGATCGCGCCATAGGCCGCGAGTGAAATCGCGAGCCAATAGATCGGCAGCAAGACGACGGAGAACACGCGTCCCGATATGCCCGCTGAAAAAGACGTCACTAAAATCAGCAGCGCCGCTGAACCATATCCCACGATCAGATTGGCTCCGAAGAGCCAGAAGAGAAATTCGTTCTCCGGCAGGACCCGACCTCTGAGCACGGCCTCCGTCCCAACGAGCACATAGAACCATGGATGCGCGAGCATCGAGATCAGCATGGCCGAGATGGTCACCTGAAAACCTAAGAACCTTCGGGCGCCAAGATCGCGCCAAAGCCGTAACGGGCGGCGCATGTGCACGAGATAGGTTTGCATCCATCCCTTGATCCAGCGCGTGCGCTGACCGCGCCAGACGCGCCACGTAACCGGCGCCTCCTCCATGGTTTCGGAATCGATGATCGAAACCTCGTAGCCAAGACGTGACAACCGGATTCCGAGGTCGGCATCCTCGGTGACATTGAACGGATCCCAGCCGCCACATTTCAAAAGCACGTCGCGGCGAAAATGGTTCGACGTCCCACCAAGCGGAATAGGCAATCGCAAATAATCGAGCGCCGGTAACACCCCTCCGAAAAGCGCCGCGTATTCGAGCGTAAATTGGCGGCTGAGAAAAGAGTCGTCCGGATTGAACACCACAAGCCGTGCCTGCACGCATGCGAGTCTCGGACCGCCGCGAACGAACGCTATCGCCGCCAGACGAAGTTGGTCGGGGTCGGGGCGATCCTCGGCATCGAACACCGCCACCAGCGTGCCGCGCGCTTCCTGCAGCGCATAATTGAGCGCTCTGGGCTTTGTCTTGGGTTGGCCGCGCGGAACCGTCACCACACGCATGTTGGCGCCGAGCCCGGCTTGCAAAAGCGCACGCCGCGTCACTGCATCATCTACTTCGGTGATGAAAAGAATTTCGAGCCTGTCGCTCGGATAGTCGAGCCGACCCATCGCGCGGACGAGCGCCGGCACGACGGCAACTTCGCGATAGAGCGGAACCAGGACCGAAAATGTCGGCAGCCGGTTATCGTACCGCCGGTCAAGCCATCGCGGGTCGACCGCTTCCTGATGGCCGCTCACGACACGCCAGAGCGCCGCCAGCCGCAAGACTGAAATCATCAGAAACGGCACCGCAATGGTCAGCGACCAGAGCACGAGACCGAAGTCGTCAAGCAAGAAAAGCCCGGCCGTCAAACCCGCTAGCGTGAGGAACAAAAGCACCCGCTGCCACAAAAGCAGCGGAGAAGCGGCGGAAAAGTCCGGTGCCCTCCGTCGCAAATCGTTGACCGCACGGTCCAGTTGCCCAATATCGCGTTGAAAGGGGGGCTGAGCGAACACGCGTCCAGACGGCGGCGGACGACCGCGCGTTACACGTGGCGGCACGCGGAATGTCCGCGTGGTCGGCGTTTTAGGCCGAGTCCCCAGCATGGCATGCACCTGACTGGCCCCTCCGACGGTCACGCCGCCCAGCCAGTGACAAACTATATGCTCAAGATGCGTAAAATTAAAAGCCAAGAATGGGCGTCGATCGCGGACACGAGAACTCGGAGTTCTTTTGAAATGAAAGCGCAACGACTGAACCGACATGCACTTCTGGCGACGGCCGTGGCTTTTTTCGCGGCGCTCAGCTTTGCGATGCCGGTCGCAGCCCAGGACGCATCAGGATCAGACCCTGCCGTTGCCAACGTCGGCGCATCGAAGGATGCCGCCCCGCCCCGTCGTGTCGTCATCCGCTTTCTGACTGACAACGACTATCCGCCGTTCGATTTCTACGACGAAGACGGCGTGCTCGTCGGCTTCAACGTCGATCTCGCCCGCGCCATCTGCCTCGAACTCAACACTTCCTGCGATATCAAGGTTCGCCCTTGGGACGAGCTGATCCCCGACCTTTTGAAGGGCGAGGCCGACGCCGTCATCGCCGGACACAAGGTGACGGCAGCGGCGCTGAAGCAAGTCGATTTCACCGATCGCTACTTCCACACGCCGGGTCGCTTCGCCGCCCGCAAGGACGAGCCGCGCGTGGGGATGACGCCCGGCAAGCTCGAAGGCAAACGCATTGCTGTCGCCCGCGGCACCCCGCACGAGGCGTTCCTCCGTGCGTTCTTCCACGACAGCCCGCTCGTCATTTACGAAAATCCCGACTTGGCGCGAGAGGCGCTGGCCGCCGGTAAGGCCGACTTCCTGTTCGACGACGGCATCTCGCTGGCTTTCTGGCTTAACGGTACGCTATCGCGCCAGTGCTGCGAAATGCGCGGCGGTGCATTCCTGGAACCCAAGTTCTTTGGAGACGGCATGGCCATCGCCGTCCCCAAGAACGATCCGCAGATTAGGCTCCTGCTGAACAAAGCACTGGAACGCGTTCGCGCTTCGGGACGTTTCGAAGAACTCGTCCAGCGCTACTTTCCGGTCAGAATTTACTGAGACGAGGCTGGTGTGCACTGCACGGCCATAAAAAAACAAGCTTAATGCGGCATCGGCACGCAACGGCACGATCCGCAAGCTAATTTGACGAGCTATGATTCAAACTGTGATCCGCGCCTTGCTGCTCGCCATTCTGTCAGCCGCACTGATCGTGTCGGGCGGCAGCTCGTCCGATGCGCGCTCCGGCTATCACAAATCCGGCTCGCGCAAATATCATAAGCGCCACTCGCCGCGTTATCATGCCCGCAATAAAACCAGACGTGCCAAGCTCGCAGTAAAAGCCGAGCCCGCGCAGCCGGCCTTGCCGCAACGGCCGCAAAAACTTCTGACGCGCGACGAAATCCTTGCATCCGATCCGCAGCGGCTCGAACGTCTCGGCGGACGCATCGTCGTCGGCTTCGATAGCTTTTCTCAGGTCAAGCCGCTCGTCGAGAAAAAGGCCATCGCCGGCATCTTCGTCACCGATCACAACGTCCAGGGCCGTAAAATTCAGGACGTCGCCAAAGACATCGACGACCTGCAGATGATCCGCCGGCAGCAAGGCCTGCCCCGCCTCATCGTTGCCGCCGACCAGGAAGGCGGATACGTGTCGCGGCTCTCGCCCCCGCTCAAGTGGCAGCCGACGCTCGGCATGCTCATCGCCAAGCTCAAGACCGACAGCGATCGCGAAAAAGCCGTCCGCCAATATGCCGAAACGCAAGCGCGCGAACTGGAACGCCTCGGCATCACGATGAACTTTGGCCCTGTCGTCGATCTGCGGCTCGGCAAGCCCAATCGCAACGACGGCGAAACCCGTATCTATTGGCGCGCCATTGACGACGATCCCTACCTCGTCGCCAAAGTCGCGGGCTGGTACTGCGATACCCTGACGAAATTCAACATCATCTGCACGCTGAAGCATTTCCCCGGCTTGGGTCGCGTTACGCGCGACACACACGTAACGTCGGCAGACATCAGCACCGGCGCAAGCCAGCTTGAACTGACCGATTGGGTGCCGTTCCGCCGCGTAATGACGGAGCCCGGCGTTGCGACCATGCTTGGCCACGTCCGGCTCGACACCATTGACAGCACGACGCCGGCGTCCTTCTCCGATATCGTCATCAACAAGGTCGTGCGTCCGCGCTTCGAAAACGACGGCCTGCTCATCACCGACGACTTCAGCATGGGCGCAGTCACGAAATCGCGCGACGGCTTGGGCGGCGCGGCCGTCAAAGCGCTCGATGCAGGGGTCGATCTGATCCTGCTGTGCAGCGTCGACAAGAGCTACGACATCCTGATGTCCGCGTTGATCGAAGCCGACCAGAAGGGCGAAATCTCAATCGCGCGCGAAAACGAGACGCGCGAGCGGCTGAAGCGCTACGTCTTCGTCGACGATCGCGACCTGCCACCGTCCGCTCCCGTTCAGGCGCAGCAGTAAGACGCGCCTCAAAGATCGGATGCAGGAGGCTTGGTCAGCGTCTTCTCGAACGGCTCGCCGATGGTCCTCGGATCGGCCGCGAGCGAATGGCGAACAATTTCCCACTTCTCGCCGACACGTTCGAATTCGGTCTTGTACCGCCCGCCAAGCAACATCCGCGTCCCTTTGCGCTCGCCGGTGATGCGATAGATCACGGGACCGCTGACGGTCGCCGAACCGCATCCGGCAACGAGCGATGCCGGGCGGATCGACAGCCGGGGATGCCGGGAAAAGAAATCCTGATAGTAGGTTCGGATCGCGTCGCGACCCTTGTAGACCTTGCCGTCCTTGGTCGCGACCAGAGTTGCATCATCAGCATAAAGGGTCGAAAGCTGTTCCGCGCTCCCGCTCACGAACGCTGCGCGCCAGCCATTGAGCAATTGAACCATCTGGACCTCGGAAAGCTTGGCGCACCCCGGTCCGTCTGTTTGGCCATCCGCCTTGGCCGGGCTGTAGGCTCCTCCGGCGCTGGCGATCATCAGAAGACCGATCGCTCGGAGCAATGGCCGGGCATTCCAGGATCCTGTCATAGGCGATCCTTTCGCAGGCGAAGCTGTCCAAGCCTCTCTTGATGTTATGATTCCCGCTGTGCGTGAAATTTCGGTTGCCGCCTTAACCGAAAAGGCGAAATTCCGCGGCCGAAAGGTCCCATTTGGCGTATTGTTCGCCCTAGCGGCGCCCCTGACGGAATTCCCGTCCTGCCGATTGCCAATCTCCATCGTCTTTGATACAAGACGGCCCAGAACACGCGCGGACACCGGCGGCCAAACCTCCGGAGTCGGTGTTTTTGCGCATTCAAGAGACAGAATTTCTTCAGAGGATACAACTGCTTGCAGGTTCTCGTTCGCGACAACAATGTTGATCAGGCTCTCAAGGCGCTTAAGAAAAAATTGCAGCGCGAGGGCGTTTTCCGCGAGATGAAGCTCCGCGGTCATTTTGAAAAGCCTTCTGAAAAGAGAGCCCGCGAGAAAGCCGAGGCGGTGCGCCGCGCTCGCAAGCTCGCCCGCAAGAAGCTGCAGCGCGAAGGTCTCCTTCCGAGCAAGCCCGCAACAGCGCGCGGCGCTGGTGGCAAGGGTGGCCCGGGTCGTGGCGGCCAGGGCGGTGCAGGCGGCGGTTTCCGCGGCGGCCAGAACGGCGGCGGCGCTGGCGGAGCCAGCAGCGGCAGCACCGGCAGCAGCTTCTAAGCCATCGCTGCAAAGCGACGACACAATCAAGGCTCGCGATGTCCGCGGGCCTTTTTGTTTTGCTGAAAGGTCTGTTTAGTCGCGCGCCAGCAACTTCCCCGCGCGCAGCCTGTCGATCCAGCCATTCACGAACGCGAACGTCGGTCCGTCATGGATGACGTGCCCTCCGCCGGGAATGATCTTGATCTCCTTCGGCTCATTGGCGGCAGCGAACAGCCGGCGCCCCATCTCGACCGGCACGACCTCATCGGCATCCCCATGCATGATGAAAATCGGCACATGGACGTCATGGATGTATTTGATCGACTCATACCGGTCCTTGAGCAGCAAGCGGACCGGTAGCCACGGAAACTCCGCCGACGCCAATTCAAGAATGGACGTGTAGGGCGCATCAAGGATGAGCCCCTCGACCTTCTCGTCCTTCGCTACCTGGATCGCGACGCCCGACCCAAGCGATTCGCCATACAGAATGATATCGTGGGGTTTCACGCCGTCGCGGATCAGCGTCTCGTAAGCGAGTTTCGCATCCGCCACGTTGGCCGTTTCCGTCGGCGACCCCGTAGAACCGCTGAAGCCTCGGTACGCCAGCATGAGCATGCCGCGTCCATGCTCGATATATTTCCGCATCGTCTCAGCGCGGAATGCCAGCGAACCGCCATTGCCGTGAAGATAAAGCAGCGTCGGCTGACCTGGCCGCGCCTTGCGGTACCAGGCAATCAGCTTCTCGCCGTCAGGTGTCGGAATGACGAGTTCAGACACGCCCACGAGCCCCGCAGCCGCGGGCGCCGTGCGCACGGGATCGGGGAAATACAGGAACCGCCGCTGCGCCACATACATCGCCCCCGCCACGACGACATAGAGGAGAACGAGAGTGATCAGAATGTATTTGAGAACCAAAAGCACGCCCGCCTTGGGTCAGTCACGATGACGAACCAGATACCCGATCCTGTCACCTTCTCGTTCACGAATGCTTTCGAGCGCTGCCATCGCGTCGAGTCCATGAAGCGGAACGCCCGTCTCAGCGACGCAATCCTGATTGAGCTTCATGAGTTCCCGATAGATCGGCTCGGCCGTTTTGTGCAACATCGCCACTACCGCAACGGTCTTGCGCGGCATGTTGATCGGCACGCGCGGAAAGACCGACGACAATACTTCCTTCGCCCCTTCCGAGAAGTGCGATGAAAAGCGGCCCAGCAGCGAAACCAGCTTGATCGCCGTCGTCTCTTCGAAGCGATAGTTGTATTTGTCCATCCACTCGAAAAGCTTGTCCATCGTGAAGTCTTGCAGGCGAATGCCGGCCGTATCGCGATAGTCCTGCCATTCGGCGACGAGATCGAAACCCGACTCCATGTCGATGTCGGCAGGCGCAAACGTCAGGTCTGTCGCGACGCCGACGCGGTCCAGAAAATCCTTGTTCTTGCGGGCGATGTGCGTCGGATAGGTCGGCAGCCTGAAAGTCCCGAAGCTGCCCTGCTCATAAGCGAGCCGGACCAGCTTCGAACAAAACAGGTTCCGCGTATCGTCAGTGCGCATCGAGAAATCGTAAAGGATGCGCTTGCCGCCTTTCGCGTGCGACGCCGCCACATAATCGAAAATATATTTAGCTGCGCGCGCCCCGAGATCGGCATCACGATGGCGATAGAGCACAGCGCGCACGATGTTATGGTCGAGCGCCTTCGCTAGCGGGGTGATGGTCGCACCGTCTTCGATCAGGCTCTCGACCATCCAGTGGTCGCCCTGGGGATCAATGTAGACGACGCCGATATGGCTGAACTGGCTATCGACGTCACCGATCCGGGCGATGGCCGCGCTGTTGTGCGCCGTGCCTCGCACCAGCACGACGTCGCCCGAACGGAAATGGTGCGCGGTTCCGCTCCTATAGAAAGCATAGTTCACGAGCGTGTTGTTGTCGGTGCCCGTAAAGCCACGGAGCAGATACCCGTTCTCATGCGTGCGCGGATGCCCGGTCGTGACCTCCCCGAGCATGTCGGAAACGTAACGGAGCACACGAAAGACGTCGCGAAAACCCTGCGTCGCCTCCGGCGTCATGAGGCCGAGCATTTCGTAATGCGCCAGATGATCGCGAAGGCCGACGCGAAGATCGAACAGTCGGTACATCAGCTGCGGCGCCTGCCGCGCGATGCCCACCACGTCGTAATCGGCAAACCGCGCCTTCGATGCCCGCTCGTAGATGAATTGCAGGTTGCGGGCGAGCAGCGCCGAATTCGTTACCGGCGTCGCCGCGATAATCTCGATGTGCTCGATATCGTTTTCGAAAGACGCCGACGCGACAGGAGCCAACACGGAAAACCCTCAAACTCACCCTTGGCTGCAAGTTATAGCAGACCGGCCCGGTTCTGACCCGAGCCACCGCAATCGGCAACCGCCTGTTGCCGATCCGCCCCTATGGCCGGCAATCTACGGCCAGACGGCTCGCTCCGACCCTTGGGCCAGCCCTCGCCTAGTCCGCAGCCAGGGATTTAACGATCTCTTCCGTCATTTTCTTGGCATCGCCCAACAACATCACCGTGTTGTCGCGATAGAAGACCGGGTTGTCGATACCGGCATAGCCCGACGCCAACGAACGCTTGTTAAAAAACACCGTTCCCGCCTTCCAGACCTGAAGCACCGGCATGCCGTAGATCGGCGACGTCTTGTCTTCTTCAGCCGCCGGATTGACGACGTCGTTGGCGCCGATGACGTAAACGGCGTCGGTTTGGGCGAACTCACTGTTGATGTCTTCAAGTTCGAAAACTTCGTCGTAGGGCACGTTGGCCTCGGCGAGCAGCACGTTCATGTGCCCCGGCATACGTCCTGCAACCGGGTGGATGGCGTATTTGACTTCGACACCGGCCTTCTTCAGCGCGTCCGCCATCTCGCGCAACGCATGCTGCGCCTGGGCGACCGCCATGCCGTAGCCCGGCACGATGATGACCTTCGACGCATTTTTGAGAACGTAGGCGGCATCTTCCGCCGAGCCGAGCTTGACCGGCTTCTGCTCGCCGCCGCCTGCAGCTCCGGCCGCCGCAGTCTCGCCGCCGAAACCGCCCGCGATGACGGACAGGAACTGCCGGTTCATCGCCTTGCACATGATGTACGACAGGATGGCGCCCGACGAGCCGACGAGCGCGCCGGTGATGATCAACGCGACGTTGCCGAGGGTGAAGCCGATGCCCGCAGCCGCCCATCCCGAATACGAGTTCAGCATCGAGACGACGACCGGCATGTCGGCGCCGCCAATCGGGATGATGATCAGGACGCCGATCAGCAGCGAGAGCGCCACGATCAGCCAGAACAGCCACGCCGACCCACCCGACACGATGAACGCGTAGATCATCAGGATCAGCAGAATCCCAAGGCCCGCATTGATCAGATGCCGCGACGGCAACATGATGGGCTTGCCCGACATTCGCCCCGAAAGCTTCGCAAACGCAATGACCGAACCGGTGAACGTAATCGCGCCGATCGCAACGCCGAGCGACATCTCAAGCAGGCTGCCGGCCTTGATCCCGAGATCGGGCGCCGCCGGATCGACGAGAATGCCGAACGCCGATGGCGCGTAAAGCGCACTGGCCGCAACGAACACCGCGGCGAGACCGACGAGTGAGTGAAACGCCGCGACGAGTTCCGGCATCATCGTCATCGGAATTTCGTGTGCCGTCTTGGCGCCGATAAAACCGCCGATGCCGATGCCAAGCACAATCAGGATCCAGGACGTCGCCGTCGGCTCGGCGAGCCCAAGCGTCGTAAGGATCGCGATCGTCATACCGATCATACCGTAGAGGTTGCCCTTGCGCGATGTCGCGGGGCTCGACAGGCCTCTAAGCGCCAGGATGAAGAGAACGCCGGCGGCGAGATAAAGCAGAGCGGCGACGTTTGCGGACATAGGTGCGTTCCCGGGCCTGTTATCGGATTCCTGCGGCGGTTCTCATGCGACGAGCGACGCGAGCGTCAGCCCTCTTTCTTCGGTGGAGGCGTTTCTTTTTTCTTGTACATGGCGAGCATCCGGTTGGTGACGAGGAAGCCGCCGAAGATGTTGATCGACGCCATCGTCAATGCGAGGAAACCGAACACGCGAGCGATGCCGCTGTCCGAATCCGTCAGCGAAACACCGACGGCGAGCAGCGCGCCGACCACGATAACGGACGAGATCGCGTTCGTGACGCTCATGAGCGGCGTGTGCAAAGCCGGCGTCACCGACCAGACGACGTAGTAGCCGACGAAAACCGCAATCACGAACACCATCAGCTCGTATACAGACGGGCTGACGCCATGCCCCTCGGCAGCGAACGCCGACGATGCCGTTAATGCCGTGACCGCAAGAGCCGCGATCAGAGTTTGGATCAAGCGCATGGCAAGGCTCCTCATGCCGTCTTCGTCGCAAGATTGGGATGCACAATCTGCCCGTCCTTGGCGATCAGCGTTCCCTTGATCAGTTCGTCGTCCCAATTCACCGCCAGCGTCTTTTCCTTCTTGTCGATCATCGTTTCGAGGAAAGCCAAGAGATTGCGGGCGTAGAGACTTGAAGCGTTGACGGCGATGGTGCCTGCAAGATTAAGCGGCCCGAAAATTTTCACGCCATTCGGCGTCTCGATCGTTTTGCCGGGCTCCGTCATCTCGGTATTGCCACCGCGCTCGGCCGCGAGGTCGACGATGATCGAGCCGGGCTTCATGCTCTCGATCATGGCGCGCGAAATAAGCTTCGGTGCCGGACGGCCCGGAATGAGCGCCGTCGTGATGACGAGGTCTTGCGATTTGATGTGGTTGGCGACGAGTTCGGCCTGCTTCGCCTGATATTCCGCGCTCATCGGCTTGGCATAACCGGCAGCCGTCTGCGCTTGTTTGAACTCATCGTCTTCGACCGCGATGAACTTCGCACCGAGCGACTGCACCTGCTCTTTCGTCGCCGGGCGAACGTCTGTTGCCGTCACCTGCGCACCGAGCCGCCGCGCCGTCGCAATGGCCTGCAAACCCGCAACGCCGACACCCATAATGAACGCCTTTGCCGCCGGAACCGTACCGGCGGGCGTCATCATCATCGGGAGCGCCTGACCGAACATCGAAGCGCCATCGACGACGGCCTTGTAGCCCGCGAGGTTCGCTTGGCTCGACAGCACGTCCATTGACTGCGCGCGTGTCGTGCGCGGCATGAATTCCATCGAGAAGACGATTGCGCCGGTCCCCGCCAACGCGTCGAGACCGTCGCGCTCGCCGTAAGGATCGACCATGCCGGCAACGATCGCGCCGGGCTTCAGTGCTTTGACGTCATCGATAGATGGACGGCGAACCTTGAGCAAAATATCGGCGCCGGAAAGCGCATCCGCTTTGCTGACGATCTCCGCACCGGCTGCACGGTAGGCGTCGTCGGAGAAGCGCGATCTGAGTCCTGCGCCCTGCTCGATGCGAACGAGCGCGCCGAGGCCGGTGAATTTCTTGACCGTGTCCGGCGAAACGGCAACGCGCGGCTCGTCGGCCGGCTCACTGGTGACAGCTATCGTAACCATGTCTCGGTCCAATCGATGGGCGGCAGGGGCAGAACCGGAAAAAGCAAAGGGGCAGTCCATCACCGGCCTGCCCCAAATTGACGTCACCTAATCGGCGTAGGTGAGCCGGGGATCAGACCAGAAAGATCTTCATGAGGACGAGAATGACGGCCACTGTGATGACGCCAATCTTCAGAAAGCGCACGAAATCGCGGTAGGTCTCAAGATGCGCTGCGTAGTCCATTGCCGGGCTACCCTTCGAGGTATCGATATCCAAAGTTTCACTCCCCAGTGGCGTGTTTTAAAATCTGCATGAGGTTGGTATCGCAAGATGTGGCGAGCTTCAAGGTGTCGCAGTCTGGCCTTTCGCCTAGTTTGCGCCGGGAACCCGGCCAAGACTGCGTATCCGCCATACGGCATCGAGCCTAGGTTGTAGAGACGAGCGCGCCTCGCTACACCGCAACCTGCGTGCCGACCTCAACGACTCGGTCGGTCGGAATCTGGAAATAAGTCGTCGCGTCTTCCGCGCTTCCTGCCAGCATAATGAACAGGCGTTCCTGCCAACGCGGCATCTCAGACTTCGCTGTCATGCGCAGCGAACGCCGCGACAGAAAGAACGACGTCGAACCGATGTCGATGTTGCAGTCCTTCCGGCGCGCATGTTCGAGAATCTTCGGCACGCTCGGCGTTTCCATGAAGCCGTAACGCGCGATGATCCGGATGAAATGATCGGACACGCGCTCGATCGTCAGCCGCTCATGACGGGCCACGCGCGGCGTCTCTTCCGTACGGATCGAGAGCAGAATGTTGCGCTCATGCATGACGCGATTGTGCTTCAGATTATGCATCATCGACGTGGGCGCAGCATAGGGATCGCCGGTCAGAAACACGGCTGTTCCCGAAACGCGATGCGGCGGCTTCGCTTCGAGCTTGCGCACCAGCCAATCGAGGTCGGCCTCGTTGCGCTTCGTGACTTTCGCCAAAACACGCGTGCCGCGCACCCAGGTGAACATGATGATCGCCAGCATGCAGGCGATTGCGAGCGGCACCCAGCCGCCTTCCAGCAGCTTCAGGATATTGGCTGAGAAGAACGCCTGCTCAATCAGCAACAGCGGAATGATGATGAGCGCAACGCGCCACAGCGGCCACTTCCAGCATTTCCAAATGACGAAGAACGCCATCAGCGAGTCGATGACCATCGCTGCCGTCACCGACACACCGTAGGCCGCCGCCAGATTGGACGACGTCCTGAAGGCAAAAATCGCGACAAGAACGGCTACGAAAAGGATCCAGTTGACCCTCGGCATATAGATCTGTCCGGCCATGCTCTCCGAGGTATGCCGGATCTCGAAGCGCGGCACGAGGCCGAGCTGGATAGCCTGACGCGTCAGCGAAAAGGCCCCCGTAATCACTGCCTGGCTCGCGATCACCGTCGCGAACGTCGACAGGATCAGCATCGGGATCAGCATGAAATCGGGATAAAGCCGATAGAACGGATTTTCGACCGCATTGGCGTCGTTCATGACCAACGCGCCCTGGCCGAAATAATTGAGCACCAGCGCCGGCATGACGAAGTACACCCAGGCGACAGAGATAGGCTTCCGGCCGAAATGGCCAAGGTCGGCGTAGAGCGCCTCGGCGCCGGTACACGCCAGAAAGACGAGGCCCATCACCGTCAGGCCCAGAAAGCCGTGGTGGTAGACAAACGAAATGCCCTCAATCGGATTGAGGGCACGAAGGACGTGCAGATTGTCGGCGATGTGGACGAGGCCGCCCAGCGCCAGGATGGCAAACCAGACGCACATGACCGGACCGAAAAATCGCGCGACCCGGTCCGTGCCACGTGACTGCATCCAGAAAAGGCCGGCGAGAACAATGACGGCGACCGGAATGACGGCGCGTTCGAATTGCGGCGCGATGAGTTGCAGGCCTTCGACCGCCGATAACACCGAAATCGCCGGCGTGATAACCGCATCGCCGTAAAAGAACGAAGCGCCGGCAATACCAAGCGCACCGAGCAGCGGCGCGCTGCGGCGGGCGACGGTCTGGCCCAGCGCCATCAGCGCGAACATACCGCCCTCGCCCTTGTTATCGGCGCGGAGCAAAAGGAGCACGTACTTCACGGTGACGACGAGCGTCATGCTCCAGAAGATGAGCGACAGCACGCCAACCGCCGCCTCCGCGGCAGTCAACCCGCGGTGCGAAGCAGCTGTGATAGCCTCCTTGAAAGCATAAAGCGGACTCGTACCGATGTCGCCAAAGACGACACCTACCGAGCCCAGTGCCAATGCCCAGAAGTTCTTACTGTCATGCCCCTCTCCGACGCCATAATCGGCAGCCTGAGAAGAGGCGGGCGCTTGTGCCATTCAGGCACCTCGACCTGTCGAATTGGGCTGCATCGCAGCAAAGTGGCGGGCTTCTACCCTCACGTCGAGCCGATGGAAAGCGTTAAATTCGCCACCCCCAAGTTGCCTTTCCAGCGGACCGTTCGGCAGCACACCTTCGCAGGATTCGCTGCACCGCCGAACAGTCGGTTTTATGAACGCTTTCTAGAGCAGGCTCAAGACATGGTTTCCAGTTCGTCGATCATCCCCTCGATGACCTTAAGTCCCTTATTCCAGAACTGAGGATCGCGCGCATCGAGCCCAAACGGCGCCAGCAGCTCCGAATGGTGTTTCGACCCGCCTGCTTTCAAAAGATCGAAGTATTTCGCCACGAACCCGGGGTGAGCTTCGGCGTAAAGGCCGTAAAGCGAGTTTACCAGACAGTCGCCGAACGCGTAGGCGTAGACGTAGAAAGGCGAATGAATGAAGTGCGGGATATAGGTCCAAAAGACCTCGTAGCCGGGTTTTAGATCGATCGCCGGCCCCAGGCTTTCCGCCTGAACGTCCATCCAGAAGCCGTTGATCTGCTCGGCCGTCAGTTCGCCCTCGCGGCGCGCTTCGTGAACCTTTCGCTCAAAAGTATAGAATGCGATCTGGCGCACAACGGTATTGATCATGTCCTCGACCTTGGCCGCGAGCATGGCTTTCTTTTCGCGCGCATCCTTGGTCTCAGCGATGAGCGCGCGGAACGTCAGCATCTCGCCGAACACGGACGCCGTCTCGGCGAGCGTCAGCGGCGTCGGCGCCAGCAGCGGACCCTGATCGCGCGCGAGCCACTGATGGACGCCATGGCCAAGCTCATGCGCGAGCGTCATGACATCGCGCGGCTTACCGAGATAATTCATCATGACGTAAGGGTGCACCGACGGCACCGTCGACGCCGAGAACGCGCCTGGCGCCTTGCCGGGCTTCACCGGCGCATCGATCCAGTTCTTATCGAAGAACTGCTTGGCGATCGTCGCCATCTCGGGCGCAAAACCGTTGTAAGCCCGAAGAACGATCTGCTCGGCTTCCGACCACGTGATCGTGCGTTCCGGCTTGTCGGGAAGCGGCGCGTTGCGATCCCAAGATGCCAGCGTCTTCTTGCCGAGCCATTTGGCTTTCATTGCGTAATAGCGATGCGACAGCAGCGGATAGGCCGCGCGGACACTCGACACCAGCGCGTCGACAACCGGGCCTTCGACACGGTTCGCAAGGTTGCGGCTGTCTGAAACGTCTTTGAAATTGTGCCAGCGGTCGGAGATCTCTTTGTCTTTCGCAAGCGTATTCGTGATCCGCGAAAACAGCGGCAGATTCGCTTGAAAAACTTTGCTGAGCGCTTTTGATCCTGCCTCGCGCTTCTTCTCGTCAGCGTGCGACAGCAGGTTGAGCGTCGGCTCAAGCGAAAGCGCTTCCTTCTCGCCTTCGACCTCAAATCGCAGCGCCGACATTGTCTCGTCGAACAGCCGGTTCCACGCGCCGCGGCTCGTCTGCGATTTTTCGGTGAAAAGCGTCTCGATCCGTTCGTCGAGCTGATGCGGCTTTTCCTTCCGCAGATCATCGAACCACGGCTTATAGCGCTTGAGGCTTTCGTGCTTCAGCGCCGACTCAAGCACGGCGTCGTCGATCTGATTGAGTTCGAGTTCGAAAAAGATGAGATCGGTGTAGAGCTTCGTCAGCGCTTCCGAGACGTCGGCATTGAATTTCGCACGCGCCGGGTCCGTCTGATTGAGAACATAGTAGAGCCCGGAAAACGATCCGAGCTTGCCCGCGAGATCGGACAGCTTCTCGTAATCCTTGACCGGATGGATCAGCTTGTCGCCGTCCTTGGCGAGTTCCGCTAAGCGCCCTTGATACGTCGCCTTGATGCGCGTCGCCTCAGCGGCCGCTTCTTTGAGATCGCGCTGAATGGCCGGATCGCCGGGACCGGAATAGAGATCGCTCAGATCCCATTGCGGCATGTTGCCCAGGGCGTCCCTATCGTCCGCCAGCTTGGTCGCGGATTGTGGAGCGAGAGTGATATCGGACAACGGCCACCTGCGCATGAGAACCTCTATAGTTAAGAATGCGAGCCGTGGCTTAGCACAGCCTCGGAAAAGATGAAATTTGACGATCCAGACAGATGTAGGGTCGGCACCGGCTGAAAAAAACTTTCGCGAGAGTTCAGCCTCTTAGCGAACGGCGGCGAAATTTGCGTCACCGCGAAACCTTACGTTTACCGTTGTCCGGCAATGATGTGCTCGTTGCGTAAGTTCCGGGTCACCAAGTGTGTGAAGCTGGGGCAGTCTGCTTCCATTGCTCAAAAACGACCCTCGTGTCTGCGTTAGAGTAAAAGTTGCGTGAAAATGTCAAAGCGTATTCTGATCGTCGATGACGATCCTGCCCAGCGTCGAATTCTCGAAGAGACGATCAAGCGATTTGGCTTCGAGACCAAGTCATGTGGCTCCGGCGAACAGGCCGTTCAAGTTCTCGAAGGCCAGGAACGCCCCCAGATCGGTCTCGTCCTGTTGGACTTGATCATGCCGGGAATGGACGGCATGGCCGTTCTTGACCGTGTCGGCCACGTTGCTGGCATGCCGCCAATCATCGTGCAGACAGCGAACGGCTCGATCGAAACCGCGATCAACGCCATGCGCCGCGGCGCAGTCGATTTCGTCGTCAAGCCCGCCTCGCCAGAACGGCTCGAGGTATCCATCAAGAGCGCCCTCAAAATTGAAGCACTGACGGACGAAATCACGCGCATCAAGAAAACCGCCGAAGGCAAGCTGACGTTCGGCGATCTCGTTCTGCGCGGCGAAGCGATGACGCGTGTCATCACGCTCGGCAAGCGCGCCGCCGCATCGAACATCCCGGTTCTGATCGAAGGGGAAAGCGGCGTCGGCAAGGAACTCATCGCACGCGCCATTCAAGGCGAGAGCGATCGCGCCGGCCAGCCCTTCATCACGGTGAACTGCGGAGCGATTCCCGAAAACCTGATCGAAAGCATTCTGTTCGGTCACGAGAAGGGATCGTTTACCGGCGCCATCGACAAGCGCACCGGCAAATTCCAAGAAGCCGATGGCGGCACGCTCTTCCTCGACGAAGTCGGCGAGTTGCCCTTGGAAGCTCAGGTGAAGTTGCTGCGCGCCCTGCAGGAAGGCGAGATCGATCCGGTCGGCTCCAAGCGTCCGGTGAAGGTCAACTTCCGCCTCATCTCAGCGACGAACCGTGACATGATCCAGCAGGTCAAGGACGGCAAGTTCCGCGAGGATCTCTACTACCGTCTCAACGTCTTCCCGATCTTCGTTCCGCCTCTGCGTGAACGCGTCGAAGACATCCCCGAGCTTGCGCGCCACTTCATTGCCCGCTTCGCCGCCGAGGAAGGCAAGCGCGTGACCACGATCTCTGACCGTGCCATGCGTTTGCTGCAGGCCTACTCCTGGCCGGGCAACGTTCGCCAGCTCGAGAATGCGGTCTTCCGCGCGGTCGTCCTGGCCGACGGTCCTGAACTCACGGTTTCGGAATTCCCTCAGATCGCCGCCCACGTCGACGGCTTCGAGGCCGAAATTCCGGCCGCACCTTCGGTCGTCCAGAAGCCGCAGGCCTACACCGGCCCGGCCCTTCTCGGCGCCGAGAACACCGTCCCGCATACCGTCGAGATGAAGACCTCATCGGCGGGAAGTGCGCTCGGTATCCAGGCTATGGCTGAGGACGGCGAAATCCGCTCGCTCGAAGCCATCGAAGCCGACATGATCCGCTTGGCTCTCGGCCGTTATCGCGGCCACATGACGGAAGTCGCCAAACGGCTCAACATCGGACGCTCGACGCTTTACCGCAAAATGCAGGAATACGGCCTCGAGCCCCGCACCAACTAGACACGTCACCGAACCTTAGAGGCTGCACGCCAAAGGCGAGAGTGGAGCGCGCATGCACGCGCCCTCCGTTCCCGCCACCATGCGACCAGACCGCACACGACATTCCGTTTACATCCGACCGGTCTTCAAGATCGCCGGCCAGGATGAGAGAGCGAGCCCCTTCGCCCTCGACAGCAAAAGCCCCGGCTGCATCCGGGGCTTTTGCATTTTCGCTATAGCTGTCGCGAAATCCGACGTGCCGCAATCAAATTGAAACTTTCCGCTTTCTATGGTGTTGGAAGTAAGCGAATCGGGTGGGCGCTTCGGACGCGCCGTATTGGCCCGTTTTCTGTGCATTTAAGGGCACGAAACAGCAACAGTTTCGCCACAGCGCTGTGCAACACAGCTATGTCCCGCGATCTGGTTGGTCAGACGAAACGCTGGCGCCTATCTATCGCCGGGGGAGTTGAAAGGTGGTTTTCGGAATGCGCGTCGCAAAAGTCCTGGCTGTCGGCCTGTTGCTGACGGCCAGCGCAGGATCAGCCGCGTTGGCACTCGATCCCGCCAGTGATCAGCTGACAAGTGATCAACAACCGACAAGTGGTCAGTCCAACAGCACGGATAGCGCGACACAACCTGCCGCCGCTCCCGCAGCCGGTTCACAGGAAACGGCGCCGGAACATCAACCCGCAGCGGACGCTGCCAAACCGGCACCGGATGCTTCCACTGTAGAACAGGCACCGGCAGCGCCCGCAACCGACAGCGCGGCAGCGCCCGAAAGCAAGCCTTCAGCCGAAGCTCCGTCGTCCGAAGCTAAGGCGCCGGAAGCACCTGCCGCTACCGACAAACCGACCGACACGGCGGTAACCGCGCCGGCTGCTGAAACGCCTGCACCTGCTGCCGACGCCGCAGCCGCCGAGCAGCCCAAAATCGCCGCCGACGATCGGCTGCTCTATCTGCCTATCGAAGACTACATACGGAACAACGCCAAGAAGGCGTTGTCCGGAACCGACGCTGAGGATCGCGACGCACTCGCAAAGTTCTATCACGATCGCATGGGCGCAACGCTGTGGGTCGACAAGCACGGCTTCACGCCCGAAGCCAAGAACCTCATTTCGGCGCTCCAAGGTGCCGACGATTGGGGCCTGCGCTCGGCCGATTTCAAGATCCCCGATCTGAAGGCGAACGCCGACGGCGGCTTCAATCCCGACGACCTGATGGCCGCAGAAGCCCGTCTGTCGCTTGAGGCGATGGAGTATGCGCGCGATGCTCACGGCGATCGCATCAGCGATCCGTCCGCACAGCTCGGCACGTACATCGACCGCAAGCCGGTTCTGCTTGATCGCAAGACAGTCATCGACGATCTCGCGGCAGCACCCGACAAAGCTGCCTATCTGACCTCGCTCAACCCGCAGCAGGAGCAGTTCCGCCGTTTGCGCGAGAAGCTCCTCGCACTGCGGGCGTCGAAAAAGGCCGAGGAAGCGCTCAAAATTCCCAGCGGGCCGAATATCAAACCCGGCCAGAGCGATCCCGCAATCGCCGTCCTGCGCAAGCGCCTGAAAGTCACGGCTCCGCCGGTCAAAGCTGACGGCTCGCCCGCCGACGAAAACTATTACGACAATGCGCTGGCCGACGCCGTGAAGGCCTACAAGGAGCAGAAGGGCATTCGCCCGGCGAGCTTCTGGATTACGAACGTGCTGCGCAATTCGTTGAACGCCGGCAACGGCGTCACGACGGACCGCCTAGTCGCCAATATGGAAGAGTGGCGGTGGATGCCCGCCGATCTCGGCAACTACTACGTCATGGTCAACATCCCGGAATTCAAATTCCGCGTGGTGTCAAATGGCCAGGTCATCCATGAGGAGCGCATCGTCTCTGGCCGGCCCGACGCCCAGTCGCCGATCTTCTCCGAGACGATGAAGACCGTCGTTATCAAGCCGCGCTGGAACGTTCCGGACTCGATCAAGATCAAGGAACTGCTGCCAGGCCTCAGATCGGGCTACGATTCATTGCGTCGCCAGGGTCTGGTCATGGAATACAACGGCCGCAAGGTCGATCCGCGAAATGTCGATTGGTCTCGCACCGACATTCGCAATTTCCATGTCTATCAGCCGCCCGGCGGCGGCAACGCGCTCGGCGTCGTGAAGTTCCTGTTCCCGAACAAGCACGCGGTCTATCTGCACGACACGCCGAGCAAAGGTCTGTTCAACGAACCCGTCCGCGCTTTCAGCCACGGCTGCATGCGCGTGCGCAACCCTGTATCGCTGGCCGAGCTGATCCTCGACAAGGATAAAGGCTGGGACAAAGAGAAGGTCGACGATCTCGTCAAGAACGGCCCAGAGGAGAACGAGATCGCCCTCGATCATCCCATTCCCGTGCACGTGACGTATTTCACGGCGTGGGTCGATGATAACGGCGAAGTTCAGACCTTCAACGACATCTACGGCCACGAGAAACGCATTACGCTCGCGCTCGCCGGCAAGTGGAACCAGATCGTCAAAGCTGACGAAAAGAAAGTGTCGCCCGAAGACATCCCGAATGAGGGATGGCGCAACGATGGTTTCGCATCGCTCTTCGGCGATGACGACGAATACGACAGCCGCGGGCGCCGCAAGAAGCACAACGGTGGCCTCGGCAGTTTCTTCAAGCAGGTCTTTGGCGGCTTCTGAGCACAGCCAACGACTGACGAAGCAGACATGAGAAGCCGGCCGCGTAAGCGGGCCGGCTTTTTCATTTGCCGAGCCCACTGGCCTTTTTATCGCCCTTTCCGAAGTTTTAGATATCGGCCGGGGATAGTTACTGCCTCTTAACGGTTCGGGGTTAATCGTTAACGGCCGAGCATTTTGGCCCCAGTCGGGCTCGGAATGTTTTTAGTAGGGACGGGGGAATTCGTGGCCGCTCGCCGCTCAGGGCTGGTATTCGGCGCACTCGCGCTGATTTTGTCTGTGTGTCTCAACGCCGACAAGATGACGGCGGCCGGGCAGCCTAATGAGCGCGTGATTTCCCTCTATCACATCCACACACACGAACGCCTGACCATCGTCTACAAGCGGAATGGAAAATACATTCCCGAGGCGATGACCAAGATAAATTACATCATGCGCGACTGGCGCAAAAACAAGATCATAACGATCGCGCCCGCCACTATCGACCTCGCCTGGGAAATGCACGAAGAACTCGGCTCGAAGGAGCCGATCAACATCATCTGCGGCTACCGCACGGCAAGCACCAATGAAATGCTTCGCGAAACGCGCGGCGGTCAGGCGCGGTTCAGCCAGCACATCACCGGCAAGGCGATCGACATTACCTTCCCCGACATTCCGCTGAAGAAGATGCGCTACTCCGCGCTGATCCGTGAGCGCGGCGGCGTCGGATACTATCCGACGTCCGGCATCCCCTTCATTCACATCGACACCGCCAACGTTCGCATGTGGCCGCGCATGCCGCGTCAGGAGCTTGCCCTGCTCTTTCCGAACGGCCGCTCGAAATTCGTGCCCGCCGACGGCCGTCCGATCACCCCGGCCGACGTTAAAATCGCGCGGAGCCGCTTCCACGATCTGGCAACTCAGGTCGCTGAATTCTTCCATGACCGCCGTGAGCCCGGAACCTCGCGCACCATGGTGGCGTCGCTCGAAGTCAGCCCGCCGAAGAAGCATCTCAACGTGGTCGCCTCATTGGGTTTCGGCGCACGCCCGAAAATCGCCGATGGCTCTACGCGTCGCAACGTCAACATAACGACTGAGCCCGACCCGTTGCTCACGCCACCGATACGCCCGTTCGCGCCGGCATCGACGGTCGCATCGCTCGAACCCAGCGATGGGCAATCACAGGCAATCGCTGTCCCGAGGCTGATCGACCGCTCGTCGCATTTCACGGTTCCGTCGCAAGCCGATCGCAGCAAGCTCAATGATCTGGTTGCGTCCGCCGCCTCCATGCCGCTGCCGGAACTCATCCAAGGTCCAAGACCCGCCGTTCGCCCGCAGAAAGCGCTCGCCGCCGCAGCCTTGGCTGAAAATCGCAAACCTTCGGAAGCGCCGATCGCTCAAGTCGCAAGCCTCGATCCGGCGGCCGGAACCGTCAGCGATATGCGCCCGGCCAGCATGACCGAATGGGCGCAGGCACCGGCCTACGACGAAGACCATCCCGACGAGATGGACTATCGCCCCTTCCCGCTTGCTCCGTTTCTGACCAACGAACCGACGGCCCGCGACAAGCCGCTCGCGCCGATGCAGGCTCCCGACGTCGCCGCTACGCTCGAAGTCCTGGATGATGTCGATACGCTTGAGCCAATGCGGTTCCGGCCGGGACGCCAATTGGCGGAAGCAATGTGGTGCGATCAATTCAAAGGCAAGGCCGTGCACGCCGAAGCCCTGAAGGAACTGGAAGACAGCCGCATCGCCACGGGCATCTCGAACCGCCCTGTCCAGACCAGCGCCCGCTGACAATTCGCTAAGTTGACTGGCGCTAAGCCTCGAGCGCCGCAACGCCGCGCTTAAGCGACACCTGCCCAGCCTCGTTGACGAACTTGCCCAACGCCAGAAAATCCGCACGCCGCGGACTTGAGCGACGCCACGCAAGCCCGATGGACCGCGACGGCTCAGGATCAACGAAGCGGATCATCTTGATGTCGCGGCCACGGCTTTCGATGCCGATGCAGATCTCCGGCAGCAGCGTGATTCCGAAACCTGCCGACACCATCTCGACGATAGTCGACAGGCTCGACGCTCCGAACGTGTTGACATCATCGACCTGCTGCAAGCTGCAATAGGTGAGCGCCTGGTCGCGCAGGCAATGCCCCTCTTCGAGCAGCAGAAGGCGGTCGTGCTCGACCATCTCCTTCGTTGCCCGCACGCGGCCGGAGAGCTTTCGGCTTTTCGGCATCGCCAACAAAAACCGGTCTTCGAAAACGGGTAACGTTTCGATATCCGGATTTTTGATCGGCAAAGCCAAGAGCAGCACGTCGAGTTTCCCCTCGACCAGCTCATCCGTCAGAACCTGCGTCTGCGTCTCGCGAACGTGCAGTTCGAGATCGGGATGATGCTCCTTCAGCAGCGGCAGAAGCGGCGGCAGCAGATACGGCGCAACCGACGGAATGACACCCAGCCGAAGCGTCCCGGATAGAAGGCCGCCCGCGTGCTGCGCATAATCGACGAGATTGCGGACGTCGTTGAGAAGCCGCTGCGCGCGTAGCGCGATTTCCTCGCCCTTCGGCGTCAGCTTGATGCCGCTGCGCGTTCGCTCGACGAGCGCAATGCCCAATGAGGCTTCAAGATCCTGAATCTGCATCGACAATGCAGGCTGCGTGACCGCGCAGGCATCGGCGGCGCGGCCGAAATGCTGTTCGCGCGCGAGCGCGTCAAAATACCGGAGCTGCTTGAGTGTGACGTGAACCATCAGAAGGTCTAATGCCCAGCGCAAGAAATAGCGATTTGTCCTTATCACGACCGGGCATTAGGGTGAACCTGAAGACGCGCAGAACCAATCACATTTCCGCGCGCACAGAGGTGGCAGTCGAAAGACTGCTGTCGCCAGCACCGCCTTTTCCTCAGCGCCGAATGGGGACTGGGCGGTGCTGTTTTATTACGGGTTGCAGATCGGCGTTACCGCGCCTTGCGGCCGGCAATGAAAGCCCACGCTGGCGACCGGCCAATCGAAGCCGCCGCCGGCTCGCGGAACGCGAGTCGCAGGGCGCAACTAAAGACTCACTTACTCAGCGGCCATCATCGCGTCGGCAAGCGCTTCCGTATTGGGTGCCTGATCCAACATTCCCAGCGCATGCATGTAGACTTCCAGGATGCTCTCTTCTTCTTGGCGCTCCTGGTTGCTCTTCTTGCGCAGCCGAACGATCTGGCGCAGCGCCTTGACGTCGAAGCCGACGGCCTTGGCTTCCGTGTATTTGTCACGGATATCGGCCGCGAGCTGCTTCTTTTCCTCTTCGAGGCGTTCGATCTGTTCGACGAACTGGCGCAGCTGATTTTGCGCCGAGGCTTGAAGCGTGCTCATGGGAACTCCTGCTGTCTTGTTCCGCCGACGCTAACGGCGAGCGTCGGCCACAGCAAGGCGGCGATCCCCGCTATCCAAAGGGATAAATTTGGTCCGCCATCTTGACGTTGTATATGTCGCGGAGCGTTTGTGAGTCGCTGCGGTGCCGCGCCTTGCGGCCGGCTCTCCAAAGGAGAGTCGCAAGGCGCAACAAAAAGCCGGCCGACTGCTTGCTCCAAAGCCGTCCCCGGCGGCCGGCTCGCGGAACGCGAGTCGCCGGGGACCACGATTAATGATCTCTCGGCCGGTTCTGTTCGAAGGCCGCCTGTTTATCGGGCGACGCTTCGGTCTGATGCTTGGCTTTCCACTCCTGGAACGGCATGCCGTAGACGATTTCGCGGGCGTCATCCTTGGACAATTCGAGCCCCTTGCCCTCCGCCGCGTCCGACATCCACGTCGCCAAGCAATTCCGGCAGAACCCGGCCAAATTCATCATATCGATGTTCTGAACGTCCGTTCGCGACCGCAAATGCTCGACCAGACGCCGGAATACCGCGGCTTCGAGTTCAATTGTCGTTTGCGGATCGAAAGTCTTCATGGCCAACTCCTTGACCGGCAGGATCCTGCGACGGGCTTACGACATAAGCACCATTCCGGCCACCCGAAAGCCCCGCCTAAGCTGCGGCCTCTGATGCCTTGACGGGGACGGAGCGTTTGCGCAAACCAGACCCCCAATAATGAGATAACAAGCAGGCATCGGCCTAGGGAGACACTATGAAAGACGGCACGAACGGCGGCGTCCGCGAGACTTTGAGCACGCTGTTCGAAACCGCTTATCGGACGGCCCACCCCGCGGTTTGCCTGCCTGCGCACCTGCCCAAGGTCCCCGAAGGCGGCCGGATCATCATCATCGGTGCCGGCAAGGGCTCTGCCGCGATGGCCGTCGCAGCCGAAGAGCATTACATCGCAACCGGCGAAGCCGGCAAAATCTCGGGCCTTATCTCGACGCGCCACGGCTTCGGCTTGCCGACCAAGATCATCGAAATCCTGGAAGCGGGCCACCCCGTTCCCGACGCAAATTCCATCGTTGGTGCCGAACGCGCCATTGCGCTGGCGAAGAGCGCCGGGCCGAACGATCTCGTTCTTTGCCTGCTGTCGGGTGGCGCTTCGGCGATCTGGGCAGCTCCGGTGCCGGATGTCAGCTTCGAAGCCAAGCAGGCCCTGACCAAACAGCTGCTGAAATCCGGAGCACCGATCTCGGAAATGAATTGCGTGCGCAAGCACCTCTCCGAAGTCAAAGGTGGCAAGCTCGCAGCCGCCGTCTATCCGGCGCGCTTGCTAACGCTCGCTATCTCCGACGTGCCGGGCGACAATCCCGACGAGATCGGCTCCGGCCCGACCGTCGCCGACCGCTCGACGCTAGCGGACGCACGCGCCGTGCTCGCCAAATGGAAGATCACGCCGTCGCCCGAGATCGCGAAAGCGCTCGACGATCCGAAAAACGAAACGCTGAAAGCCGGCGATCCAAAGCTCGCCAATTCGACTTACGAAATCGTCGCCGCACCGCGCGCTTCGATCGAAGCTGCTGGCGCCATCGCACGCGATCTCGGCTATCGCACCATCATGCTTGGCGACGATCTTGAAGGCGAAGCGCACGAGGTCGCCCGCAAGCACGCCGAGATGGCGCTCGAAGCGAAAGCTAAGGGCGAAAAGGTCGCGATTATGTCCGGTGGCGAATTGACCGTCACTGTACGCGGCAACGGCTCCGGCGGCCCCAACCAGGAATACGCCCTCGGCCTCGCCATCGCATTGAATGGCACGCCGGGCATCGCCGGCCTCGCTGGCGACACCGACGGCATCGACGGCGGTGGCGGACACCACAGCGATCCGGCAGGCGCCATGGTTTTCCCCGATACGCTCGCACGGGCTGCGTCACAAAATCTCAATGCCGCCAAGTTCCTGGAGAACAACGACTCGACGGGTTTCTTTCGCCCCATAGGCGATCTTATTCTGTGTGGCCCGACCCAAACCAACGTCAACGATTTCCGGGTCATCCTTGTCGATCCGTAAGCAAGACACACGGCGTTGGCGAACGGCTGGGGACACAACCAGAACTCTCCGCTATAGGAATTGGAGCTTCTGACTTGCCATCCCGCAATTCTTCGCGCGCCATTGTCCGGCACGTCATCTTTTCGTTGGCCTTATGTGTTTACACGTCGGCGGCACATGCCGACCTGAAGCTTTGCAACGCGACATCAAGCCGGGTGGGCGTCGCGATTGGTTATCAGGACACCACAGGCTGGGCGACGGAAGGCTGGTGGAATATCGCATCGCAAACCTGCGAGACGCTTCTGAAGGGAGCCTTGCCGAGCCGCTACGTTTACGTCCACGCCGTCGATTACGATCGCGGCGGCGAATGGGGCGGCAAAAACGACATGTGCACGACAGAAAAGTCCTTTGCCATCCGGGGGGTTCAGGATTGCGTGAAACGCGGATATAAGCGCACCGGATTTTTCGAAGTAGATACTGGCGAGGCGAAGGAGTGGACCATCCGCCTCACCGATCCGGGCCAAGGAAATGCAGACAAATGAGACGTAATCGGCGGGTCAAGATTGTAGCGACGCTTGGACCCGCGTCTGCCTCCCCCGAGATGGTCGAGCGCCTGTTCATGGCGGGCGTCGATGTCTTCCGTATTAACATGAGCCACTCGACCCACGACGGTTCGAAGGCGCTCTATAACACCGTGCGCGCCTGCGCCGCGCGCCATCGCCATCCCATCGGCATCCTTGCCGACTTGCAAGGTCCGAAGTTCCGCATCGGCAATTTTGACGCCGGCCGCATCAACGTGCCGACCGGCGCGATCTTCAAGTTCGATCGCGACGAAACGCTCGGTTCGGAAGAACGCGTTTACCTGCCGCACGAGCAGATTTTCGAAGCCATCCAGCCGGGCCACAACCTCGTCCTTGACGACGGCAAGCTGCGCATGCGCGTCATCGAAGCGTCGCCCGTGCAAATCAAGGCCGAGATCACGACCGGTGGTATGCTCGCAAGCCGCAAGGGCATTTCGATGCCCGACACGCTGCTGCCAATCAGTCCGCTTACGGAAAAAGACAAGGCCGACCTGGCACACGCGCTGAAACTCGGCGTCGATTGGGTTGCCTTGTCGTTCGTCCAGCGCGCCGAAGACGTGCACGAGGTGCGCCGCCTAATCGGCAATCGCGCCGCCATTCTCTCCAAGATCGAAAAGCCGTCCGCTGTCGCAGCACTCGAAGAGGTGATCGCGGCGTCCGACGCAATCATGGTCGCGCGCGGCGATCTTGGCGTCGAAATGCCGGTCGAGAAGGTGCCCGGCATCCAGAAGAAGATCACGAGACTGTCGCGCGCCGCTGGCAAGCCCGTCATCGTCGCGACGCAGATGCTCGAAAGCATGATCTCCTCGCCGATGCCGACGCGCGCCGAAGTCTCCGACGTCGCGACTGCAGTGTTCGACGGCGCCGACGCGATCATGCTGTCGGCCGAAAGCGCCGTTGGCCAATATCCGGTCGAAGCCATCCAGATGATGGACAAGATCGCCCGCGAGGTTGAGCACGATCCGGTCTACGAGCCGATGCTCTACGCGACACAGACCGAGCCGCTGCCGACCGGTGCTGACGCTATCGCCGCAGCCGCATCCGCCATCGCCGACACGGTGAAGCTTGGCGCCATCGTCTGCTACACGGCGACCGGCTCGACGGTGCTACGCGTCACGCGCGAACGCCCCGGAATTCCGGTCATCGGTCTGACGCCGGTTGAATCGACGGCACGTCGGCTGGCCCTGGTCTGGGGCGTCCATACCATCCTGACGGGCGACCCCGAAAACCTCTCGCACATGGTGCGCAAGGCATGCCGCATCGCGTTCGAGGAAGGCTTGGTCAAGGCACGAGAGGGCATTTTAATCACCGCCGGTGTTCCGCTCGGTAGCCCCGGTGCGACGAACATGATCCGCATCGCCTTCATCGACGATTCCGGCGCACCGATCGCGGAAGAGGTGTAAGCCGCCTTTATTGCATCTCGCCGGTCTTCACCCACGTTTTGAAGATGCACGGCGACGATGCAAAACAAACCTACCTGCCGCTCAACACCCTGAAGCCGGTCGCGGAAAACGTGTGGCTCGTAGACGGTCCGCTGATCGGCTTCGCACTTGCTGGCCCGCCTCGGCGGTTGCCTCGCTCCGAACGGCGCCATGCCGCGCGATCTCCGCGCAACGTTTTCGAAGGAAAAAACGGAGTTTCGCAAAGCCATCGAAACGATGATCGGCTGGAACCCAGAACGCATCATCGTGGCGCACGGCCGCTGGTACGAATCCCACGCCGTAAGTGAACTGAAACTCGCCTTCCGCTGGCTCCTGACCTAGGCGCGAAAACGAAGGCTTCAGATACCCTGACCTTCGACTTCTTTCTTCAGTTCGTCGCGCGCCTTTTCGCCGCCCTCGATGTTCGGATGAACTTTGAGGAGCTGATCGTAGACTTCGAGCGCAGCTTTTTTCTCGCCCATCTGCACGAGGATCTTGGCCATGCCGTCAAGCGCCCGGAAATTATTCGGCTCAAGGGCGAGCGCCCGTCTCAGATCACCCAGCGCCGCTGCGTAGTTGTTCATCCGGTATTCGATATAGGCGCGATGGCTCCAGGCCTCCGCATACTGTGGCTCGAGTTCGACGGCCGCATCGAGGAAAGGCAGAGCCTTCTCGTTTTGATTCTGCGCCGAGAACAGCTCACCGCGATCGATCAGCAGATTGACGGTATCGCCGCCCTGCATACGCCAGAGCCGCTCGATGACACCGCTGATCTCGCCCGCCTGACGATGGTCGCCTTCGGTCGCGAGATAGGCGTAGAGATTGTCGAGGGTCTTGGAGACCTGTTCCGGTGTCTGCGGCCACGGCAGGCCCATCAGCCCCGGCGGCCCTTTCTGATGCGCTTGAGCGCCGGGAGACGGCGCCACCGGCGGCGCTTTCTTGACGGCAGGAGGCGGTTGCGGCGCGGGCGCCGGCTCGGCAGGGAACGGCTGGGTCTTCAACAGCTCATCATCGGCGGCAGCGTTTGCCGCCCCGCCCGCGAGGATCAGAAGACCTATAAGAAGGCGCGCAGGAAAAATCATGCCCCGAAATTAATCCGGGGCATGGCATTTGGTCAAAAAGACTCTGGTGAATTCGCCGTAACGTCGCATACGACGCCGGCAGCGCCTCAGCCCTGACGGGCCTTGAAGCGACGGTGAGTCTTGTTAATGACGTAGACCCGGCCTTTACGGCGTACGACGCGATTATCGCGGTGCCGCGAGCGCAGGGACTTCAAAGAGTTTCTAACTTTCATAACGACACCGGTTAAAGCTGGTGGACAGCTGGAGGCTGAACCTCCAACCCCATCGAGACGGGGCGAAGCTGCGGGATGAAGCCTGCGTTTTAGCGATTTTTTGGCCGAGGCCAAGTGCCTTTGTGCGCTTTTATGCGAATTTCGCCGTGGTTTTTCGGCGCTCCCTCCCCCAAATCCTGCTGTTTCTGAACATTTGGGCAACTTTGCCCCATGACGCCCTAGGAGATTTGCTCACTGCGGATAGAAACGCTGACGGGACGGGCTTAGTGCAGGAAGCGCCCAAGACGTCGCCCGAGTTCGTCGATACGGGCAATTTTCCCGGCGCTGAGTAGGCAAATCGCCGTTGCCATCCCATCTCCGCGCCTATTTATGCGGTGCTCCAACTGCTCGCATAGAGACGAGGTGAGAGAAAATGCGCATCAGAATTTTGGTTGCAGGATTGGCAAGCCTGGGGGTTGCTGCAGCGCTGTCGACATATGCGTTCGCCCAGGACGACCAAATCCAGCGGTTGACGACAGACAAAATGGAAAATTTCGAGCTGGGCACCATTGCATGGAAAGATGAGCCGCTGCTCCCCAAAGGCGCAAAAAGTGCGCTCGTCATAGGCGACCCCAGCAAGCCCGGCGTCTTTATGGCCTATCTAAAATTCCCGGCGAACTATGAGATTCCAGCTCACACTCATCCCTTCGCTGAAGTGATCACCGTTCTACAGGGCACCGTTTGGAACGGCATGGGAGAAAAGCTGGATCGCGAGAAGGGCAGCAAGCTCGGCGTCGGCGCTAGCTTCACATTGCCCGCTGGCCACGCACACTATCTGTGGAACCAGGAAGAAACCGTCGTTCTCCTCACCGCGACCGGTCCGTGGAACATCAAATACATCAATCCTGCCGACGATCCGCGCAAATAGGGATCGGCAATCGCCACTCTCGGCGGGTGACAGGCGCCCACTCGCGGCGAAACCGAAATCCTTTCCGGGCTCGGCCGACCTGACGTTGGATTTCGAGGGTATGTTGTATCAGTTGCCGAGGGCCGCCAGTCGGACGAAGGCCTCAGCTTAATTCAACGACGGCTTGTGGATAACGATAGCAGGAAACAGGCCATATCTTCCGCACTGTGAAGGTAGACAACGCTGCATCGATAGCAATGTGTTAAGAAACAACCGGCCACGCCAATCATTGCTGACATATCGGCGCATGAACTCGTTATCGATCAAACGATAACAGTCGTATGAGTAGGTGAAGGGCCAGTGCTGTTCTTCAAACCATCTTCGCAGTTGCGGCTCATCAGGATCACGTTCCGGAACGTGATCGGATGCCCCGGCCACTTCTTCGCCTATACCAAATTTTGAAGCGAGCTTCTCAAGCCGGAATGCAAATCCGGAGTGGAGCCATCTATAGACGATCACCGCGACCCCGCCAGGTTTCAAAACGCGCCACAGTTCCAAGATAGCCGGCCTCTGCAGATGGACGGGCAATTGATAGATGAGGTGATTGCATGTGATCGCATCGATCGAGCCGCTAACGAGAGGAAGCCTCGTTGCGTCCCCTTGGACGTAAATGCCCCTATCGCTGAGCTTTTGTTTGGCTTGCCGCAGACCGGTGATTGAGAGATCAATGCAAATACGCTTCTTGAAATTTTGCCCATAACTGAGAAGTTCTGGATGCGCGATCGGGCCGCTCCCAACGTCGACAATATAGTCGCCACCCTTTTCGAAATATTTGCTCAGCCGGGAAATGCAGTGACTGGTATGCTCGATTTGTACCTGTTTGGCTTCGTTGAGAGCGTCTGTTTCTTTGAATTTGCCATTGGCATTCTGCGCCCACCCGAATGAATCATACCAATCAATGATATTCGATGGGGTTGTCGGCTCATTCACCTGCGGAAGAAGCACTGCGATGTCATCGAAGACGCGATAGCTCCCGACTTCATCGTCCGTGACATACATATCGCCTCGCCGCCGAAGGGGACGGCCAGTTACAGGACACTGAAAAATATTATCCGCGTGCGCCATAATGCCGATGCTAGTGCGGCAAAATGGTAAAAGCCCATTCGGCTAAAGGACGTATACCGACAATCCCCGATGCCCGCCTAAAGCTCACGAAGGCCCGCTTCTTTCGGTCTAAAAGCGCGGATTCTCGTCCTCGACGCTCAAGTCAGATCAATAGACGGGCAATGATGGGAAAGACCGCAGGCGTTCCGGAAAACCAAAGAAACCAGAGGCTTCGATGGTGGGCACTAGAGGGATCGAACCTCTGACCCCTACCATGTCAAGGTAGTGCTCTACCGCTGAGCTAAGTGCCCGGAAGAAACGAGCTTCTAGAGGGTTAGCGATACCCAGGTCAAGCCCCGGAACGCCGCAATTTGACGATTATCGTCGAAAGGCCATTTCAAGCTGCCAGCAAGCGGTCGACTTCCTTCACCAAGTCCTTGAGATGGAAGGGCTTGGAAAGAACACGTGCGTCTTTTGGCGGCTGGTTTTCACTATTGAGCACGACCGCCGCAAAGCCGGTGATGAACATGATCTTGAGATCGGGATCGATTTCGCTGGCGCGCCGCGCCAGTTCGATGCCGTCCATCTTGGGCATGACGATATCCGTCAGCAGCAGCGTGAAGGGCTCGGATTTCAGCCGGTCGTAGGCGTCTTCGCCGTTTTCGAAAGCGACGACATCGTAGTTCGCTTTCTCCAGCGCCTTAACGAGAAAGCCGCGCATGGAGTCGTCATCCTCGGCAAGCAAGATGCGACGGATCGGCAGGCTGGATGGCTTAGCGGTCATGGCTACTCTGAATGTGCGAAAACCCCGGACGAGAAATACCCCATATCTCGTCGTACGCAAACTTGGCCCAACTTAGGTAAACGGAGCATGAAACTGTGGAAAGGATCGCTCGACTTCGTGGCGGAATGCTTATTTACCTGGAAACGGCATTGTCGCGCGTAAGCTATGTGCAATCCGCATCACATTAAAAGTCTTGCATGGACTTCGCGCCGCACCGTTGGCAATGTAGGCCGCTCTGAACAAACATTCTCAAGCCGGGATCTGAACGAGACAACGCCGCACCATGCCCGACGATAGATCCCACGACGTGCCCAGCGCATTTTTCCCGTCCTACGATGTCCTGTCGCCGCGGACACAGGGCGTGCCGTTCGTATTCTCGTCACCGCATTCCGGCCGCCTCTATCCGCCGGAATTTCTAGCCATTTCCAGGCTTGACCCGAAAACGCTACGCCGTTCTGAAGATTGCTTTGTCGACAAGCTGTTCCGCCCCGTAGCGAGCCTTGGCGCGCCGCTCATCAGCGCGCGTTTTCCCCGCGCCTATCTCGATCTCAACCGCGAGCCCTATGAACTCGACCCGGAACTGGTGCTCGAACCGCTGCCCGCCCACGCCAACACGCAGTCGATCCGCGTCGCCGGCGGGCTCGGTACTGTCGCCCGCATCGTTGCCGACGGCGAGGAGATCTACCCCTCGCGGCTGCGCCTCGAAAACGTGTTGGCGCGCATCGAGCAGCTTTATTTTCCCTTCCACGCAGAGCTTTCCCGTCTAGTCACGCAGACACGGGAAAACTTCGGCTATGCCGTCCTAATTGATTGTCATTCGATGCCGTCGACGGCGATGGCGCCCGGCGGCGCCCAGCGCCCCGACATCGTCATCGGCGATCGCTTCGGCGCATCCGCCGATCCGCGCCTCACGCTTCTTATCCGCGACGAATTCCAGCGGCGTGGTTTCAAAGTGCAGTTGAACCGTCCGTATGCCGGCGGCTACATCACCGAGCACCACGGCCGTCCCGGACGAGGCACCCACGCCATCCAGCTCGAAATCAACCGCGGGCTCTATATCAATGAACTGACGTTCCAGGAGAACTCAGGCTATCAGCGCCTGTCTGAAGTTCTGATCGATATCGTATCGACGCTGTTCCGCGAGGTGCCGGGCATTCTCGACTACCGCGCCGCCGCCGAATAAAGGGCGCGCTCCGAGGCATCGGATTCACCATAGAAAAAGGGCCGTCCGAATTCCACGAACGGCCCAAGTCTAGGGAGGAAACGCCCAAGGAGGGCTGCGAAGCGCGAGCGGAGCTCACATATCGCACTGCAAAAATTAAAGGTGCAGCGCATCACCAGCAAATGCGTTTTCCGCAAATCTGGCCATCAAAAAGTGCAAGGCTAAAATTCAGGCATTTCAAGCGCCTAAGCTTGGCGCAACCACTGCGGGCAGGAAAATTCTCAATAAAGAAAGGCCGTCCGAACCCGAACGGCCCAAGTCTAGGGAGGAAACGCCCAAATTGGGCAGCGAAAGCGGTGAAGCGTGTCATCGCACTCGCAGCCATCACGATGAGCCGGTTCGTGGCGCATCGCAATCTAAACGCGTATTGCACTAGCACATTAAAAGGTGGCTGTATCCAGCTCGCCACAACTTACGTTACTAATATGTATCTAGTTCAACCTTGCTCTATAACGGCATAGCAACTGGCGCTATCAGGAGCGTCTGTCAAACAATTGAAATCTCAGGGTGACCGCGTGGCGGAACGTGTGCCGGCGACCGAATTTCAGGCCCTTGTCCGCGTCGCGCAGGAGCTGGCCGATATTTCCGGCTCCGTTATCCTCAAGCATTTTCGTAAACCAATGCCTGTGGAAAACAAGGCGGCTGGCGGAGCTTTCGATCCCGTGACGAAGGCCGACCGGGGCGCCGAGAAAGCGATCGTCCAGGCGCTCTCAACCCGCTTCCCCGACCATGGCATCGTCGGCGAGGAGTTCGGCACGCGTCCCGGCACCAGCTCCTATAAGTGGGTCATCGACCCGATCGACGGCACCCGCGCCTTCATCATGGGCTCCCCGCTTTGGGGTACGCTGATCGGGGTGATGAAGGACGACCAACCGATCTTTGGCTTAGTCGATCAGCCATTTACCGGCGAGCGCTTCTGGTCGGGCGACAAGGCGGCCTACCACAGTCTGCGCGGCGGCCGTCCGGCCCGTATCAAGACGCGCGAATGCACCAAGATCGAAGATGCGATTCTGACCTCGACGCACCCCGACCTGTTTGAGACCCCTGAGCAGTCGGCAGCACTCACGTCCCTCAAATCGAAAGCCCGCCTTACCCGTTACGGCGGCGACTGCTACGGCTATTGCCTGCTCGCGTCCGGCTTCGTCGACGTCATCATCGAATCGGGCCTGAAGCCTTACGACATCGTCGCCATCATCCCGATCATCGAGCGCGCCGGCGGGGTGATCACCACATGGACCGGCGGCGACCCCTCGTCCGGTGGTGACATCATCGCGACCGGCGATCCGCGTCTGCACGAAGACGTGCTGGCCCTGCTCAACAAGATTTAGTTTTATAGGCGACCTTCCGACGGCAACGTTTCGACGCCCATGTAGGCGTCGAAAGCGGCCCAGAACCGCTGCCGGATGGCGTCTGTCTCTTGCAGAATCTCATGCCGCGAACCCGGCATCAGAACGTGGCCGCCGGATTTAAGATCGACGGCAAAATCTTCGATCGCCTGCATCGAAACGACATGATCGGCGCCCGCAGCAAAGAGCATCATCGGCACGCACACGTATTTCGGATAATCGGGTCGCGAAAGCATGGCGCAGCTTCTCAGCGCCGCCCGGAGCCAGCCGACCGTCGGCGACCCGAGCGCCAAGTCAGGCGCAGCCTCAATGATCGATTTCACCCGCGACCAGCGCACGTAATCGCTCGTCAGCCTGTTATTCTCGAACGCCATGAGGTCATTCGGCTGGTCGGTGCCACCGCGAACGTAGGCGGTCGCCAGCCCCAGCATCGACGCCGTCGAAGCATAAGCCTTCGCTAGCGGTCGGCTCGCCCCGAGCATGCGCTCGTGGATGTCGATCATTGGCGACAGCAGAATCATGCGCGAGAACGGGCTCGCTTCGTCCTGCGCCCCGCGCAGCAGAATGTTGCCTCCGAGCGAATGACCAAGCCCGACGAACGGCTCCGGCAGGTTCGGCCGCACGATCTCGTCGATAAATATCGCTAGATCGCGGTCGTATTCGGTGAAGGCGACGACGTGCCCCTTATGCCGGTTCGACAAGACACGCTCGGACCCACCCTGCCCGCGCAAATCGAAGATTGCCACGGCGAAGCCGCGCCGCCTGAGATCGGCAACGACCTCGAAATACTTCTCGATGAACTCGCCTCGCCCCTGCACGATGATAACGGTGCCCCGCACCGGCCCGCGCGTGGCCTCCCAAAGCGCCGCGCGCAGCTTGCGGCGGTCGTAGCCGTCGAAAGCCAATACCTCGGCGCCGCTCGGAACGGGATTGATCGAAAGCGAAACCAGTTTCATCTGCCGCTCTTCATGCTCATGCGCGCAAGGCGAAAATATTGAGGAAGAAACGCGAACCAACGCGATTAACACATGATCTTGGCAGGCAGCCTCTTGAAGCGAATATTCGGCTTCCTACCTTTTTAGTGTGGTTGCCGCAAAGCGGGACCGCACTGGAAAAACCGAGCCAACTGGCCCGTTTTTACATGTCGCTTCTCATGGAGGATATGTCATGCGACACGCTGAATTTGCCCCCTTTTACCGTTCTGCTATCGGTTTCGACCGCCTGTTCCAGGCGCTCGATCGCTCCGTAAGCTTCGATAGCGAATCCACCTACCCGCCTTATAACATCGAACGCACCGGCGAGAACGCCTACCGGATCACGCTCGCTGTTGCTGGCTTCTCCCAGGACGAGCTGAAGATCGAGGTCAAAGAGCAGACCCTTTCGATCGCCGGCGAGAAGGCCGCTGACGCCGAAGGCAAAACCTACCTTCACCGCGGCATTGCCGCCCGCGCGTTCGAGCGCCGCTTCCAGCTTGCCGACCACGTCGATGTGACGGGCGCCAAATTCGAGAACGGCCTCCTGCACGTAGATCTCGTCCGCAACGTTCCGGAGAGCAAGAAGCCCCGGACAATCGCGATCGGCACGGGTGAACCCGTCCACCAGCTCGAAGCCAAAGCGGCTGCGTAACCTCACGTCTCTCGTGTAGCCTGGAACGGCAGCCTTGCTTCGGCAGGGTTGCCGTTTTTTTTGCCTGCCTTCGGGCCTGCACTGACCATAGGAAATTTTGTTGCCCGGTACTCGCTCGGAGCTTGCCGAAAAAGATCATTGCCACGGCTGCGTGTTACCGCTTGTGCCGCAGTGTCAAATCTGTAGAATTTGCTAGATAGGTCAACATTGCTGTCCTTTGTGCGCCGGTGGGTGGGCGTCTGAGAACAGCTCGGACGTTTGCATCGGCCGTAGCGTCGCTTTACGGCTTCCGAGTGGCGGCGTGGGAGAAATAGAAGTGCTCGAATACAGGATATGCGGTTTGCAGGGCCGTGCGATCGGCAGCGGGCTCCATTCCATTAACCACCACGTGTTATCGCGCCCTGACCGAAAACGGCGGCGCTTGGCGTAATATTCTTCGACCGACGAGATTGCGCAAAAGTCGAACAAACAAAGCGGCCCGCACCCGGGCACGTTTCCGAATAACGAAGTTCTGAATTTAGGCCAACGGGCCATACGAGGCGAGAAATGAGCGAAGGATATCTGTCTCCGCTGGAAGACGAAATCGGCACGGGAAGCCGTCCGGCGGCAGCAGGCCTTTTTGATCCGGCTCTTGAGCGCGACGCATGCGGCGTCGGCTTCATTGCGAACCTCAAGGGTCGCAAATCACATAGCATCGTCGAAGGCGCCTTGAAGATCCTCGAAAACCTCGAGCATCGCGGTGCGGTCGGTGCCGACCCGCTTTCCGGCGACGGCGCCGGCATCATGATTCAGATCCCGCATGACTTCCTGGCCGCCGAAACGAAGGCGCTCGGCTTCGATCTTCCGGCACCGGGCGAATACGCTGTCGGCCACATCTTTATGCCGCACGACGAACGTCTTCGCGCGCATTGCGAGCGCGTCTGGGCGCGCTGCCTCAAGGAAGAAGGCCTTGAGCTGATCGGCTGGCGCACGGTCCCGGTTGAAAACGGTTGCTTGTCGGACATGGTGCGCGATGTCGAGCCGGTGCATCGCCACGTCTTCATCCGCCGCCCGGCGAGCATGACCGATCAGGAAGAGTTTGAGCGTCACCTTTATATGGTCCGCAAGGTCGTCTCTAATGCGATCCACGACGCGTATAAGGGCCGCGACATCGGCCACTACACCGTGTCGCTGTCGACGCGCACGCTCGTCTATAAGGGCATGTTCCTGTCCTTCCAGGTGAAGGCCTATTACTCGGACCTGTCCGACCCGCGCCTCGTGTCGGCGCTCGCCCTCGTGCACCAACGCTTCTCGACGAACACGTTCCCGTCGTGGAAGCTCGCGCACCCCTATCGCATGGTTGCGCACAACGGCGAGATCAACACCCTGCGCGGCAACGTCAACTGGATGGCCGCACGCCAGGCATCGGTGTCGTCGCCCCTCTTTGGCGACAAGATCTCGAAGCTCTGGCCGATCTCGTATGAAGGCCAGTCCGATACCGCCTGTTTCGACAACGCGCTCGAATTCCTCGTCATGGGCGGCTACAGCCTCTCGCACGCGGCGATGATGCTGATCCCCGAAGCGTGGGCCGGCAATCCGACGATGGATACCAACCGCCGCGCCTTCTACGAATATCATGCCTGCTTGATGGAGCCGTGGGACGGCCCCGCCGCCATGGCCTTCACCGACGGCCGCCAGATCGGCGCGACGCTCGACCGCAACGGTCTGCGTCCGGCCCGCTACCTCGTGACTAAGGACGACACCGTCATCATGTCGTCCGAGTCCGGTGTGCTGCCGGTCGAAGAAGAAAACATCGTCAAGAAGTGGCGCCTGCAGCCCGGCAAGATGCTGCTCATCGACCTCGAAAAGGGTTGCATCATCTCCGACGAAGAGCTGAAGGCCGAGATCGCCGCCAGCCACCCGTATGAGACGTGGCTGAAGCGCACGCAGATCAAGGTCTCCGACCTGCCGCTGCCGTCGAAGAGCGCCACCGCCGCGAAGTCGAACGTCGCCCTGCTCGATCTGCAGCAGTCGTTCGGGTACACCCAGGAAAGCATCAAGTTCCTGCTGACGCCGATGGCGGAAAAGGGCGAAGAAGCCACCGGCTCGATGGGCACCGACACGCCGATCTCGGCGCTGTCGTCGAAGTCGAAGCTGCTTCACACCTATTTCAAGCAGAACTTCGCGCAGGTCACGAACCCGCCGATTGACTCGATCCGCGAAGAGCTGGTGATGAGCCTCGTCTCCTTCATCGGCCCGCGCCCGAACATCCTCGATCTGCAAGGCACCTCGAAGCAGAAGCGCCTCGAAGTCGATCAGCCGATCCTGACCAACGAAGACCTGGAGCGCGTCCGCGGCATCGGCGCGGTGAAGGACAACGACTTCGAATCGATCACCATCGACATCACCTACCCCGCCGATAAGGGCGAAGGCGGCATGGGCCCGGCGCTCGACGGCATCTGCGCCGAAGCGGAAGAGTACGTCCGCGCCAAGGAATTCAACATCATCATCCTGTCCGACCGCCGCGCCGGACCGGACCGCATTGCCATTCCCTCGCTGCTCGCGACATCGGCCGTGCACCACCACCTGATCAAGCAGGGCCTGCGCACCTCCGTCGGCCTCGTCGTCGAGACCGGCGAAGCCCACGAGATCAACCAGTTCTGCACGCTTGCGGGCTATGGCGCCGAAGCCATCAATCCGTATCTCGCATTCGAAACGCTCTACACCATGATCCCGGAACTCCCCGAGGGGACGACGCCGGAAATGGTCAAGAAGCGCTTCATCAAGGCCATCGGCAAAGCCATCATGAAGGTGATGGCGAAGATGGGCATCTCGACCTACCAGTCCTATTGCGGCGCTCAGATCTTTGATGCCGTCGGCCTGCGGTCGAGCTTTGTCGAACGCTATTTCACCGGCACGCACACTCAGGTCGAAGGCGTCGGCCTGCGCGAGATCGCGCGCGAAACGGTTGAGCGCCACAAGGCGGCGTTCGGAGACATCCCGGTCCTCGCAAACGCGCTCGACGTCGGTGGCGAATACGCTTACCGCGTCCGCGGCGAAGCCCACATGTGGCGTCCGGGAACGGTCGCCGACCTGCAGCATGCTGTCCGCGCAACCGATAATAAGGAAGCGATGAGCGGCCGCATTCCGCAGAAGTTCCGCGACTTCTCGAAGGCGATCAACGACCAGTCCGAACAGCTGATGACGCTTCGCGGCATGTTCCGCCTGCGCTCGGCCGAAAGCTTCGGCCGCAAGCCCATCCCGCTGGAGGACGTTGAACCGGCCGCCGCCATCGTCAAGCGCTTCTCGACCGGCGCGATGAGCTACGGCTCGATCAGCCGCGAAGCCCACACCACGCTTGCCATCGCGATGAACCGCATCGGCGGACGTTCAAACACCGGCGAAGGCGGCGAAGAATCCGATCGCTTCAAGCCGATGGCCAACGGCGACTCGATGCGCTCGGCGATCAAGCAGGTGGCGTCCGGCCGCTTTGGCGTGACGACGGAATACCTGGTCAACTCCGACATGATGCAGATCAAGATGGCCCAGGGCGCCAAGCCCGGCGAAGGCGGTCAGCTGCCGGGTCACAAGATCGATGCGACGATCGCGAAGGTCCGTCACTCGACGCCGGGCGTCACGCTCGTCTCGCCGCCGCCGCACCATGACATCTATTCGATCGAAGACTTGGCGCAGCTCATTTACGATCTGAAAAACGTCAACCCGAAGGCTGACGTCTCGGTAAAGCTCGTCTCCGAGGTTGGCGTCGGCACCGTCGCTGCTGGCGTCGCCAAGGCGCGCGCCGACCACGTCACGATCTCGGGCTTCGAAGGCGGCACCGGCGCATCGCCCCTGACGTCGATCAAGCACGCGGGCAGCCCGTGGGAAATCGGCCTCGCCGAAACGCATCAAACGCTCGTCGCTAACCTCCTGCGTGGCCGCATCGCCGTGCAGGTCGATGGTGGTGTCCGCACCGGCCGCGACGTCGTCATCGGTGCGCTTCTTGGCGCCGACGAGTTCGGCTTCGCGACCGCCCCGCTCATTGCGGCGGGCTGCATCATGATGCGCAAGTGCCACCTGAACACCTGCCCGGTCGGTGTCGCCACACAAGATCCGGTTCTGCGCGCAAAGTTCTCCGGCAAGCCTGAGCACGTCATCAACTACTTCTTCTTCGTCGCTGAAGAAGTCCGCGAGATCATGGCTCAACTCGGCTTCCGCACCTTCAACGAGATGATTGGTCAAAGCGATCAACTCGATAAGGATCGCGCCATCGAGCACTGGAAGGCGCGCGGCCTCGACTTCACGAAGCTGTTCCATAAGCCGCACGCCCCGGCAGGCGTCGCGATTTACAACAGCGAGCGCCAGGACCACGGCCTCGAAAAGGTTCTCGACGTCAAGCTGATCGATCTGGCGAAGCCTGCTCTCGAAGGCAAGAAGCCGGTAAAGGCGGAAGTCGACATCAAGAACGTCAACCGTTCCGCGGGCGCGATGCTCTCGGGCGAGGTTGCGAAGCGCTACGGCCATACCGGACTGCCGGAAGATACCATCTGGATCTCTTTCAAGGGGACCGCGGGCCAGGCATTCGGCGCGTGGGTCGCGCACGGCGTCACGCTCGATCTCATCGGTGAAGGCAACGACTACGTCGGCAAGGGATTGTCGGGCGGCAAGCTGATCGTACGCCCCGATCCCAAGTCGAGCATCGTTCCGGAAGAAAGCATCATCGTCGGCAACACGGTGCTCTACGGCGCCATCACCGGCGAATGCTATTTCCGCGGCGTGGCCGGTGAGCGCTTCGCCGTCCGTAACTCGGGAGCCTACGCCGTCGTTGAAGGCACGGGCGACCACGGCTGCGAATACATGACCGGCGGCGTTGTCGTCGTGCTCGGCCAAACCGGCCGCAACTTCGCGGCCGGCATGTCGGGCGGCATCGCCTATGTCCTCGATGAGGACGGCAATTTCGAAAGCCGTCTCAACAAGGACATGGTGCAGCTCGAAGCCATCACGGCCGATCCGGGTTCGCTGCAGAAACTCGCCCAGCAGGGCGGCGATGTCGCGATTGCGGTCCACAACGTCATGGTCGACATGCGCGAGCAGGACGCCGAGCGTCTGCACACGCTCATTTCGCGGCACGCGCATTACACGAATTCGCGCCGCGCTCAGGACATCCTGAAGAACTTCCAGGCCTACCTGCCGAAGTTCAAGAAGGTGATGCCGGTGGAATACCGCCGCGCGCTGACCGAGCTCGCCAAAGCCCGCGAAACCAATCGCGAGGCTGAGCTCGAAGCAGCCAAGCAATAACGATCACACCGGCACATCGCGGATAGACAAGACGAAAGAAGAAACACGAGAATGGGCAAGCCGACTGGTTTTCTGGAAATCGAGCGCGCCGACCGTAAGTATCGCCCGGTCGAAGAGCGCCTGAAGCACTATAAGGAATTCGTCGTTCCGCTGTCGGAGCCTGAAATAAAAAAGCAGGCTGCGCGGTGCATGGATTGCGGCATTCCCTATTGCCACAACGGCTGCCCGGTCAACAATCAGATCCCCGACTGGAACGACCTCGCCTATCGCGGCGACTGGAAGGAAGCCGCCGACAATCTGCACTCGACGAACAACTTCCCGGAAGTGACGGGCCGCATCTGCCCGGCGCCGTGCGAAGCGTCATGCACGTTGAACATTGACGACACTCCGGTCACGATCAAAACCATCGAATGCTCGATCGCGGATCGCGCGTGGGAAGAAGGCTGGGTGCAGCCGCTGCCGCCCGAGAAGAAGACGGGCAAGAAGGTTGCGGTCATCGGCTCCGGCCCCGCGGGCCTCGCCGCCGCGCAACAGCTCGCGCGTGCCGGCCATGAGGTCCATGTCTACGAGAAGAACGCTCGTCCCGGTGGCTTGCTCGTTTACGGCATTCCCGACTTCAAGATGGAGAAGGGTGTCATCGCCCGCCGCGTCAAGCAGATGGAAGCCGAAGGCGTGACTTTTCATTGCGGCATCCATGTTGGCCAGGATCTTTCGGCGAAGTATCTGGAATCGAAGCACGACGCCGTGTTGATCGCCATCGGCTCCGAGCAGCCGTTTGACTTCTTCGCCAAGTCGCCGGGCCGCAATCTCGACGGCCTGCACTACGCGATGGATTTTCTGCCGCAGCAGAACCGCCGCAACGCCGGTGAACCGCAGAAGCCGAAAACGAAAGAGATTTCGGCTGCGGGCAAGCACGTCATCGTCATCGGCGGCGGCGATACGGGTTCCGACTGCATCGGCACCTCGTTCCGCCAAGGCGCACTGAGCGTGACGCAACTCGAAATCATGCCGATGCCGCCGGAGAAGGAAAACAAGGCACTCTCCTGGCCGCACTGGCCGCTGAAACTGCGCATCTCGACGTCGCAAGCCGAAGGCGCCAAGACCGAATATTCGATCTCGACCACGGGCTTCACCGGCGAAGACGGCAAGGTGAAGAAGCTGAACTACACGCGCGTCAATGCCAACTTGCAGCCGATCAAGGGCACCGAGGGTGCGCTCGACGCTGATCTTGTGCTGTTCGCGATGGGCTTCTCGGGTCCCGTCGAATCCGACATCGTCAAGGAATTCGGACTTCCCGTTGTGCCGCGCGGCCGCTTCAAGGGGCTCGACGCGACGGACCGCGACTACAAGCTCAGCACTTCGCCGAAACTGTTCTGCGCCGGTGACATCCGTCGCGGACAATCGCTCGTCGTCTGGGCGATCCGCGAAGGCCGCCAGGCTGCGCACGCGATCGACAAGTTCCTGATGGGCTCGACCGTCCTGCCGCGCTGACGCGAGATAAACAACGCGTCAGCCTTCTGCACCAATGAAAACAAGCGTTACCCGCGCGGCTGCTGCATCGCGGGTTTCGCCTCGCTTGTCGTATCGGGTTTCGGCGGCCACGTCAGATCGTCGGCGCGTCCCGGCTTCGGCTGCAGCCGTTCGCCCTTCACGAGCAGGCGGAAGTAGGGCGCTTGCGTCGGCGACAACCGCCCACGATCTCGATTGCCTGACGGCGAGATCGAACTCATCAGCGTCAGCCCCCCCGCGATTTGATCGACCAGCAAATCTCCACGCTGGCCAGACGCCTCGCGCCGCGCCATCAAGGCCACGACCGACGCCGGGATCGCCGGACGAACAATCGGGATTGTCTGCGTCTCGGCCCGGCCATTACCGCTGACGATCTTCAAAATGATTTTGCCGTCGTCCTCCTTCTGATCGCCCGAGGCGTCTGCAGTCGCGGACGCCGGAGTGCCGGTCACGCCATGCGCGCGAACAATAGGCGTCTTCGCACTCGCGTCATTGTTGGCAGCTACAGGCGACGACGGCGCCGGTGTTTTCACGGCATTCCCTGGATTGATCTTCGCCTGCTCGGCATCCGACCCGAGCAGCGGAATGTTCCGGTTCTGCTTCGCCTGGATGAGATCCGGCCGCAGCTCCTTCTCGACGAAATGCGCCAGCTTGCGATTGCCCGCGACGGTGAAGTTCACGCCGTCCCGGAGACGAAGCAATCGGATTGCGCCCTCAAGATCGGGGCCATATGCAGAATAGCCGCCGTTATCGTCGGTGAACCCTTGATATGCGTCGATGTACTTAAAGCCGTTGAGATAGGCCCGCTCGCGGATCACATCGTTGATGCGCTGCGCAAGGTCGTTGGCGTCGGAGCGCGCGAGATTAGGCAGACCGACCCAATAGACCGCCGCGCTGCGCGTCTTGAAGACCCGCATGAGCCGGTCGATCCGACGGGTATATTCAATGAGCCAAGCTTCGCTGCCGATTGGGAGGCGCTTGCCGTCGTCAGTACGGATCGAAATGCGATCGTCCTGTCCGGTCATGACGATGGCGATGTTGAACGGTTGGCTCGCCACCGCCTTTTCCAACGCCGCGACTTTAGCGTCGAAGTTGCGCGACGCGATAGCGGCGAGCGGCGTCACCTGCTTCTGGATGTTTAAACGCACATCGGAATTGAACGCCACTTGCAGGCCGCTCAATAGCCCAGGCGCAAAATCGTCACCGAAAACGCTCACCTGATAGACGTCGTTGTCCGGAAACGGCGTGAGAAACGTTCCGACCTGATCATCGTCGGCAGCCCAAGTATCGGTCGTCCAAGCCAATGGCGCGAGCAAAGCCGCGAGCACAACGGCAAGGGCCGCGCCAAGAAAGCGGAAATGCCGAAGCAAAGGCTTCATGCCGTGAAGTGCCCTTCGTGAGTTTCAAGGCGACCGGCGCCGACGAATCCAGCGATCAGCATACAGCGTCGCGATCTCCGCTCCAACGCCCGCCGCGCTCCTTCCCGTCAGCGCTTGGCGGCCTGGGACTCCACATGCGCCAGCACCCGTTCCGACGGCCAGCAATCGATGGAGAGACCGTTGGCCTTCTCGTAAAGGCCGATCTGCTTACGCGTGTTGGACCCGATCTTCCCGTCGATCTTGTCCATCGGATAGCCGAGTTGCTGTAGCCGCGCCTGAATGCCGGCCACGGTATGGGTCCTCGGCTGCGCGAACGACGCCCACGGCGTGACGAAATCGCCGCCGCCACGGATGCGGTCGCCGAGGTTGCCAACAAACAGCGCATAGAGATCGGACGTGTTGTAGAGCCGAATGACGCGGAAGTTCTGCGCCGCCAGGAATGCCGGACCGTAGGCGCCCGCCGGCATCATCAGATAGGCGTCCGACGCCAGTTCCGCCTTCGTGAACGGCCGCCCGCTGGCTTTCTTGAAGCCCATCTTCACCCAATCGGCAATTGGGCGCGTATCGGGCGGGCCTTCCAGCGAGCAATCGGCATGCTGAGGCGCGATGACCTCGTACCCCCAGCGCGCGCCAGGGACCCAGCCCTTTCCTTTGAGCTGCATCGCCGTGAACGCCAGCGCATCCGCAACGGAGCGCCAGATATCGATCTTGCCGTCGCCATCACCGTCGATTGCAAATTTGAGATATTCGGTCGGCATCGCCTGCGTCAGCCCGACGGCGCCCGCCCACGACGACTTCATGTCTGAGCGCGGAATCCCCTTCTGCAGCATGACGAGCGCCGCGATCAGCTCATCGTGAAAGCGTTCCTTGCGCTTGCCGACATAGGCGAGCGTCGCCAGCATCTGGATAGCATCCCTCGACGGATGATAACTGCCATAGGCCGTTTCACGTCCCCAGATCGCAACGAGCGTATAGCGGTCAACGCCCGTCAGCTTTTCGATCCGCTCAAGCGCCGTCCGATGCTCGGCGAGAAACTTTTTTCCCTCAACACCGAGCTTCTCAAGATAGGGCTTCGACAAATAATCGGCCGCCGTCTTGGTGAACTCGGCCTGTCCGGCGTTGTCGATCTTTGGCCGCCCTGGAATGTCGAGATCTGGGATGCTGTAATCCGGCTTCACGCCCGCAAACGCCGTATCGAACGTTTTGCGGCTAACCCCTGCCGCCTTCGCCTGCGGCCATAGGCTCGCGATGAAACTTGAAAAATCCTGAGTTGGTTTGGCATTGGCGGCGATCGATGTCAGCGCCAGCAGCACCGATGTCAGCACAGCCGCGGCGCTTGCCCTAAAATACGTGTTCTTCAAGAGCATTGCAGCGCTGCCTTCTTTGAACGTGGCGGCCCGACACGCGCCGCTCTTATGCGCGTGCCCGATGTTAAGGGCATTTTTGCGGCTCAGCTCGCCAGTGCGCCCGCCTTCAGCGCATCGACGCGGCGTTCCCAATTCAACGCCTGCGCCACGATTTGTTCGAGATTATCGTGCTCCGGCTGCCAACCGAGTTGATCGCGAATTTTGGCCGAAGCCGCAACGATAGCCGCCGGATCGCCCGCGCGACGCGGCGACAGCAGAACTTTGAAATCGACGCCCGATACGCGCTTCACTGCAGCGATAACTTCGATGACGGAATAACCCTTCGAGTACCCGCAATTGAAGATGTCCGACGCCCCGCCCCGGCGCAAATGCTCAAGCGCTACCGAATGCGCATTCGCCAAATCACTCACATGGATGTAATCGCGGACGCACGTGCCGTCGGGCGTCGGATAATCGATGCCGAAAATTTCCATATGCGGACGTTTCCCCAACGCCGTCTCGCACGCGACTTTAATCAGATGCGTTGCGCGCGGCGTCGATTGCCCCGACCGGCCCTTCGGATCGGCCCCAGCGACATTGAAATACCGCAAGGCGACGAACCGGAAATCATAGGCGCGCGACGAATCCGACAGCATGATTTCGGTCATCAGCTTCGAGGAGCCATAAGGCGACAGCGGGGCAGGCGGCGCCGTCTCCGAGACGGGATTATCCTCCGGATTGCCGTATACGGCGGCGGTGGAGGAAAAAATGAAATGCTTCACGCCGGATTCGACGGCAGCCGCAATCAGTCCCCGTGATTTCACCGTATTGTTGAGGTAATAGCCGAGCGGATCAGCAACCGAATCCGGAACAACGACAGATCCCGCGAAATGAATAATAGCATTTACGTTATGCGAACGGATCGTTTCCCTGACGAGATCGTTATCTGCAATATCTCCAACGACCAACGCCGCCCGGCGATCGACAGCCCAACGAAATCCCGTGGACAGATTATCGATGACGACGACATCTTCGCCCACGTCCAGAAGCTCCAGAACCATGTGGCTGCCGATGTAGCCGGCGCCCCCCGTGACGAGCACGCTCATAGTTGCAATGAACTCCTGATGTCTATACCCACAACAACTGTCGATTCCGCTCGAAGACCGGCTCAGACCTAATGGAGACCGCTGCTTTGTGCAAATAACTCATTCACATTTCTGCGCGACAACTTCGTCTTTCGGGCACGCTTAAATCCAAAATCGTAAACAATTGAACCTGGAGCGCGAGCCGGCGCACTTGGAGCATCTGATGAACGCCATCAAGAAACCAATTCGCAAAGCCGTATTTCCTGTTGCCGGTCTCGGTACCCGGTTTCTGCCTGCAACCAAGGCCGTGCCGAAGGAAATGCTGACGGTCGTCGACCGTCCTGTGCTCCAGCACGTCGTCGATGAGGCGCGCGCCGCCGGCATCGAGCATTTCATATTCGTCACTGGACGGAACAAGGGCGTCATCGAAGACCATTTCGATAAACAGTTCGAGCTTGAAGCGACGCTCGCAACGCGCGGCAAGAAAAAGGAGCTTGAGGCCCTCGAACGCGACCTGCCGCAAGCCGGTCAAACGAGCTTCACGCGTCAGCAGGCGCCGCTTGGGCTGGGCCATGCCGTTTGGTGCGCCCGCGAGCTTGTTGGCAATGAACCGTTTGCGTTGCTTCTGCCCGACATGCTTCACCACGGACGCACGTCCTGCCTCGCCGACATGATCGACGCCTATTCGCAAACCGGCGGCAATCTGATCGCGGTCGCGCCAGTCCCCGAAGATCAGACGCACCAGTACGGTATCGTCGGCGTCAAGGATGTGAAGGCCAAAGTCTCCGCAATCACGGAAATGGTCGAGAAGCCCAAGCCCGGTACGGCGCCGTCCAATTTGCACATTACCGGCCGCTACGTCCTGCAGCCTGAAGTATTCGATCTCCTCGCCAAGCAAGAGCGCGGCGCCGGTGGCGAAATTCAGCTGACGGACTCCATGATCGCTATGATGAACGGCGCCGGACAGCCGTTCCATGCCGTGCGTTTCGACGGCGATATCTACGACTGCGGCTCCAAGCTTGGCTTCCTCACCGCCAATGTCGCCATCGCTCTCGAACGCGACGACCTCGAAAAGGACTTCCGACGCGAGCTCAAGCGTCTCATCGGCACAAACGTCTGAGCGATCGGTCTGCCGGGTGTCCTCCCGGGCAATTCCCGACGCGAATCAGAGAACGCCGACCTTCGCTACCATTGCGCCGCCACAGACGAAGAAGGTGGCGCAATGGGCCGCCATCAACAGTGCAAGGCTTCGCTGAGCCCCCGCGGCGGCGCGTCCTCCCCTGAAAACACTTGGTTAATGCACGGCTGCGGCGCCGCTGGACTTGCATGGACCGCGCTAGAACGCGAAAAGTGTTAACGCCAAGCCGCCGGGTCCTTTATGTTCAGGCAGACGCGGCAGGCGAACGGGGGACATAAAGCGCATGCAACGGGTCATTCCATTCCAGCTACCTGAAATTGAGCGACAGGAAGCAGACGTTGTCTCCGGCGAGACGACACCGATTTCGTCCGCCCTTCGTACACTCAATCTCGCGGCCGAAGGGCTCGCCCAGGTCGCGCACGATATCGCTGGCCCCCTCTCCGCCGCTTTCGATGAAGCCGTCAGCCGGCTGAAGGCCGTCGACGGCCGCGTCATCGTAACGGGTATCGGCAAGAGCGGCCACGTCGCCCAGAAGATTGCCGCGACGTTCGCATCGACCGGTACGCCCGCGTTCTTCGTCCATCCGAGCGAAGCCTCCCACGGCGATCTCGGCATGATCACGAAGTCCGACATCATCGTCGCGTTTTCCTGGTCGGGCGAAACGGTCGAACTGAAACCGATCATCACGTATTCGCGGCGCTTCGCGGTACCGCTCATCGCCATCACATCGCAGGCAAACTCTGCTCTTGGCAAACAGGCGGACGTCGTTCTGCAGCTGCCGCGTGTGAAGGAAGCCTGCCCCCACGGCCTTGCGCCGACGACATCGACGACCATTCAGCTCGCCCTCGGCGACAGCCTTGCCATCGCGCTTCTCGACGCGCGCGGCTTCACCGCCCACGATTTCAAGATTTTCCATCCCGGTGGCTCTCTCGGCGCTAACCTCAAATACGTTTCCGACGTCATGCACCAGAATGAGCGGATGCCGCTGATCGAGAGTGGCGCTTCGATGTCGGAGGCGCTTGTTGCGATAACGGCGAAAAGCTTCGGCTGCGTCGGTGTCACCGATGCCGACGGCAAGCTCATCGGCGTCATCACCGATGGCGATTTGCGTCGCCATATGGGGCCGGACTTGCTTCTGGCCAGCGTCAATGACGTCATGACCGCCAAGCCCAAAACCATTGCACCGACGTTGCTGGCATCGGCCGCTCTGGAACTCATCAATTCCTCGCGGATCACGGCGCTCTTCGTCGTCGACAAGCAAAAGCCGGTGGGCATCGTGCATGTCCACGATCTGCTGCGCGTCGGCGTCGCCTAGGAACCGCGGCGCATCAAACCCGTGAAACGACGAGCACCGTGCCGTCAGCGCCCGTGACTTTGACATTCGCGCCCTTAGGGCCGTCCTCGCCTTTCGCCACCCAGACGGTGTCGCCGACCCGGACCTTCCCGCGTCCGTTGACGATCGCATCCTCAATCGTCACGATACGGCCGATATACTGCGCGCCGCGAATGTTGAGATCGGCAACGTCAGGATGCGCCGACTCTTCACGGCTCTTGTGCCGAACCCAGAACACTGCCGCCATGGCGATCAGCGCGAACGCAATAAGCTGCCACTCCCAGGCGAGCGGCGTCGTCAGGCCGATAACGCCAACGATTGAGGCCGACAATCCGAACCATACGAAGTGCACGCCGGGAACGATCGACTCCATAATGAACAGAACGACGGCCAGCGCGAACCAGAGCCAAGCCCCGAATTGTCCGATCAGTGACGAAAGACTTTCCATTGACGCCATCGCTCCCTCTGCGAGTAAGCCTTGGCCTTATGTCGTCGGTACCGAGCCGGAGCGCGGCGTACGCGACGGCGACGACTTCGGAGCATCGCCGCCGAACGCTTCGCCCGCAATCTGCGCAATACCGCCGAGCGATCCGATGACGGACGATGCCTCCAGCGGCATCATAATGATCTTCTGGTTCGGGGACTTCGCCAAGGCTTCGAGCGCCTTCATATAATTGTTTGCAACGAAGTAGTTGATCGCCTGGACGTTTCCGCCCGCAATGGCGTCGGAGACCATTTTCGTGGCCTTGGCTTCGGCTTCCGCCGACCGTTCGCGCGCTTCTGCATCACGATAGGCAGCCTCGCGTCGGCCCTCCGCTTCCAGAACGACGGCTTGCTTTTCGCCTTCGGCTTTCAGAATGGCCGCCTGGCGAAGACCTTCGGATTCAAGGATCTGCGCGCGCTTCTCGCGCTCGGCCTTCATCTGCCGGGCCATGCTGTCGACGAGATCTCGCGGCGGCGCGATGTCCTTGATCTCGATGCGCGTCACCTTCACGCCCCACGTTTCGGTGGCGGCGTCCACGACTTGCAGCAGCCGGTGATTGATCTGATCGCGGTTCGACAACAGTTCGTCGAGATCCATCGAACCCATCACTGTACGGATGTTCGTCATCGTCAAGTTGACGATGGAATGTTCGAGATTATCGACCTCATAGGCCGCCTTAGCCGCATTCAGGATCTGGTAGAAGGCGACGCCGTCAACCGTCACCATCGCATTGTCGCGGGTGATGACATCCTGACTAGGAATATCCATCACCTGTTCTTTCATGTTCAGCCTGTGCGTCACCTTTTCGAGGATGGGGATCAGAATATGCATTCCCGGAACCAGCGTCCGCGTGTAGCGGCCAAGGTTCTCGACCGTGAAGTTCGAGCCCTGCGGAACGATTTTGACAGTCGACCAAAGCCCCCAGATCGCAGCCGCCAAAAGAATAAAGCCAAAAAAACCGAAACCGCCGAAATCGGACATGCCGTCCTCCCCTCACGAGCGAATCGAAATGAAAATGGGAAATTCGCGCGTCAGGTTTAAGTCTCGGAAACAAACATTCGGTAAATATTGGGTAATATATCGATATATGGCAGTAAAAAGCAGGAAATTGAACAAGAATTAGTGGCCAATAAGAAATATTGGCCACTTTCCAGTGTCTAAAGCCATCCCGCCAGTTCGCGCCGAACGACCACTTCAATAACGTCCACCCCTTCGGGACTATCATTGAGAGCCGGCAAATAGGCGAATTTTTCTCCGCCGTTCGACTCGAAGATATGCCGGTTCTCGCGATCAAGTTCCTCAAGCGTTTCGAGACAATCGGCAGAAAAGCCCGGCGCAACGAGCGCGATCTTTTTCACACCCGATTTCGCCAATGCTTCGACAGTCTTGTCAGTATAGGGCTGCAGCCAGGGATCGGTACCGAAACGCGATTGGAATGTCGTCAGCCACCGGCTTTCCGGAATTCCCAATTTCTCACGCAAAAGCCGCGACGTTTTCTGGCATTGGCAATGATAAGGATCGCCCGCCGCGAAATACTTCTCCGGCATACCGTGAAATGTTGCGATGATTTTCTCGGGCTCAAAATCGAGCTTCGAAAGCTCCGCACGCATCGACGTCGCCAGAGCCCCGATATAAGCCGGATGATCGTGATAGCTGGGCGACGTCCGGATCGCCGGCTGCCAACGCATCTTCATCAGCGCCCGGAAGGCCTGATCGTTCGCTGTTGCCGTCGTCGCCGCGGAATACTGCGGATAAAGCGGGACCAGCAGAATGCGGTCGCAGCCTTGCTCCTTCAGCGCCCTGATCCGGCTTTCCGTCGTCGGATTGGCATAGCGCATCGCCCAATCGACGATGACACGCGGATCGTTGCCGAGCCGCTGCGCCAGCCGTTCGGCCTGATTCCGCGTGATCGTCTTCAGCGGACCTTCGTTCTTTTCGTTATTCCAGATCGTCGCGTAGTCGCGACCTTTGCGGGACGGGCGGGTCGTGAGGATGATGAGGTTGAGGATCGGCCACCATTTCCATTTGGGTTCCTCAATCACTCGGTCGTCGGAGAGGAACTCCTTGAGATAGCGCCGCATCGGCCAATAGCTCGTACCGTCTGGCGTGCCGAGGTTGAGCAGCAGAACGCCGATCCGCCCGAGCGCGACAGGCGCATGCTCTCCCGGCAGCGCCGTCCGTTCACTGTCGAAATCACCTTGTTTCGGAACCTCGTTCATTCGCTCTCCCAACGCCGGCATTTATTGTGATCCGACCGGATCAGGCCCGGCGCTGCGACGGAGCACGCGTCTCGTCTTTCGCGGCCATTCTCGGCTTTGCCGGAGCGGGCCGTAGTTCCGGTGCCGGATCCCGGACTTTCGCCGCAACCGGCGCGGCTTCGTCCTGAGCACCTACTTGGCCCGACGCAGGCTGGACTTCAAGCTGCGGATCGATCGAACGGCTGCAGCGCCAATAGGATGCTACGCGGCCAACGAAAGCGTCAGACTTCTCGGCAAAGAGTCGTTTGGCGCGATATTCCGCTGTGGCGCGCAAGAGTTGCTGCTGCTGCCGACAGAGAGTTACTGCAGCATCTTTCTGCTCATCGGTCATCGCTGGAGACTTGCCCGCCGCTGCAATCAGTACTGCCAGATCATGGTCGTCGCCGAGCAACTGCGAAAGTTCGCGTGCCGCGTGCGCCCTGACGGCAAATTCATCGGGCCACGCCTTCGACAAAAGCGACATCTGCCGCCAATGCCATTGCACCGCCTTGCGCAGATCGTGAAAATTCTCGTCGGTCGGTTCTTCGTAGGCATACTTCGATGCCTTGCGTCCTTTGCGATAGCTTTCCGTAAGCCCCCGGGAGAGCGCAGCAAAGCCACGCTTGCCGAAAGGCATCTTCGCGAACTTTGCGGCTTCGCGCTCCAACAGATGCTGCGCCCTGCGCGCAATATCGGGATCAAGCGTTTCCGGCTCGTCTGGCGTCTCGGCCGTCAGCGCCAACTTCAGCGGCGCAAGCGACGCCGCAGCATTCGCAACATCGTTCGAAAGTTTGCTGATTGTTTCCAGCATGACGGTGCGGTCGCGGCGCGCTGACAGCAGTCTGGCAATCTCACCCAGCGCCTTATTCCGCTGCCGAGCCTTATCGTCGCCGATGGCATCGGCAGATAACCGCACGAGCGAGCGCAACCGCTTCAGCGACTTACGGCACTCGTGGACGTTTTTAGGTCCGACAGCCACCCCAGCGAGTTCAGCCAAGGCGGCGTCCAACTGCTCGCGCGCAATCCGGCGAAAGCCTTTTTCAACAGGCTCATGGGTTTTGAAGCGATACGGCATACGCAGAAACGGCTCTGAACTCGGGCGAGGACGGGGAAATCGTTAGCGTAAATTCGAACCACACAAAACTGTCATAAACGAGTGCGCTGACAAGGTCCTGGTTAACACGAAATTCGCCCGTCTATCGAGTTTGCAACTGTCGCAACCAGAGTTTGATCCGCGCCTCTGGATCCGGCGCTGTAAAGAAATCCGTAATCACAGCAAGGCTGTCGGCGCCGGCTTCTAATACTCCGGCGGCGCGCTCCGGAGTCAAACCTCCGATTGCAACGAGCGGCAATGCACCGATCCTCCGCCGCCATTCCTTAATTTTATCAAGCCCTTGCGGAGCCCAAGCCATCGCCTTCAGCTTCGTTTCATAGATCGGCCCGAGCGCCACATAATCAGGTTCGGCCGCCAGCGCGTTATCGAGTTCGACAATATCGTGCGTCGAGATCCCGAGCTTGATCCCCGCAAGCTTGATGGCTTCGAGGTCAGCGTCGCGCAGATCGTCCTGTCCTAAATGGATAAAACCGACGCCCGCGTCCAGCGCTGCTTCCCAATAGTCGTTGAGCACAAGCGTACAGCTACGCTCCTTGCAAAACGCATTGGCACGTTTGGCTTGCGCCGCAATATCCGCTGCTGACGCGTCCTTGATCCGAAGCTGCACGAACGTCACACCGAGCGGCACGATGCGCTCAAGCCAGCCGACATCCGGCACGATGGGATAAAAGCGATCGAGGATCATCTGCAGAAAACTCTGATACCGCCGCTACTCAATCGAGATCGAAAAACGGCGTGCCTGCGACGGGCGTTGAGGGCACGGCCATATCACGCGCCGGAATGAGACCAGCTTCGTATCCCAATCGTCCCGCCTGAATCGCAGCTGCGAAAGCGGCCGCCATGCGCACCGGATCGGCAGCCTTGGCGACTGCCGTATTGAGCAGCACCGCGTCGTAGCCTAGCTCCATCGCTAATGCCGCGTGCGACGGCGCGCCGATACCCGCATCGACGACGAGCGTGACGTCAGGGAAATAAGCCCGCAAACTCTTTAGCGCTGGAGCATTGGCCAAACCGCGTCCGCTGCCGATCGGCGCGCCCCACGGCATGATGACTTCGCATCCTGCGCGCTGCAGCCGCTCGGCAACTGAAAGATCTTCCGTCGTATACGGAAGCACTTTGAAGCCGTCGCGCGTCAGCACACCCGCCGCCTCGACCAATCCGAAGACGTCGGGCTGCAACGTGTCGTCGTTCGCGATCACTTCGAGCTTGATCCAATTCGTGTCGAACAGCTCGCGCGCCATTTGCGCAGTCGTGATCGCCTCGCCCGCCGTCCGGCACCCGGCCGTATTCGGCAGCACGCGCACGCCGAGGTCGCGAATGATTTCGAGAAACCGCTCACCGAGCTTACCGCCGGCCGCCTCGCGACGCAGCGACACCGTCACGACGCTCGCGGCCGAAGCCGTAACCGCACCTTTCAGGATCGCTGGAGACGGATAGCCTGCTGTCCCAAGCAAAAGCCGCGATGCAACCGTCTCGCCGTAGATCAAAAGGCTCTGCGCCGTGTGCAGCTTGTCGTCACGAATGTTCATATCGACCCAAAGGCCTCATCTAGCCGCCCAGATCTAACCACCTTGGCGCGCGGAAACGATCTCAACCCGATCGCCGCCGTCGAGCGCCGTCGTAGCACGCCGCGCCTCGGGCACGAACTGGCCATTAAGCGCGGTCGCGACTTTGGCACCGGCAAGCCCTTGCTCTTCGATCAGAGCTGCGAGCGTACGGGCCACGCTTTCGGTTTTTCGGCCGTTGACGACCAGTTCGATCCTGGCCTCGTGTTGTACCATCGCCCTATCTTCTGACCTGATCGCCGGACATGGGAATTTCAACATCGTTTACCAGAGAGCATGCCGATTTTTTACCTCATATCGTCAAAATCGATCAAAAAGGTCCCGCCAATCCGCCGCATTGCTCCCTTCCATCTCTCCGCTTCGCAGAACAAGGACCGCCGCACATGTTCGCCCGCCTGTTGTCGTCGCGCCGTTTCGCTCCGCTGTTCTGGAGCCAGCTGCTGGCGGCGCTCAACGACAATCTGCTCAAGAACGCGTTGGCCATGCTCGTCGTCTACAAGCTGGCGATGGAGAATGGCGCGGCGTTGGGCACACTGGCAGGCGCCGCGCTCGTGCTGCCGTTCTTCCTCTTTTCTGCACTCGCGGGCCAGCTGGCCGACAAGTTCGATAAGGCTAAAGTCGCCGCGCGCGTCCGGTTGATCGAAATTCCAATTGCGGTCGCTGCCGCCGCGGGCTTCCTGATCCCGTCCGTGCCATTGCTGTTCGTTGCGCTGATCCTGTTCGGCACCCTGAGCGCCTTTTTCGGCCCGGTGAAATACGGCCTGCTGCCATCACACCTCGAAGTGAAGGAATTGCCATCTGGCAACGCCTTGATCGAAGGCGCAACGTTTATCGCCATTTTGATCGGCACCGTCGGAGGCAACTTCGCCTCCGGCAGCCACGCCGAGTTGATCGCGGTCTCCTGCGCCATCATCTGCATTTCGGTTCTGGGCTGGCTGTCCGCACGCCAGATCCCGCCCGCGCCGTCATCCGTGCCCGATCTCAAGATCGACAGAAACATCGCAACCTCGACAATCACGTTGCTGAAAGATCTGCGCAGCGACAAACGCATCTGGCAAGGCGCACTGATCACCTCATGGTTCTGGCTCGTCGGCGCAGGCGTCCTCGCGCTGTTGCAGAATCTCATTCCACAGGTGCTGAACGGCGCCCCCTCCGTTTACACGTTGGCGCTTTTCACATTCGCAGTCGGCGTCGCTTTCGGATCGGTCGTCGCCGCCCGCGCCAGCTCCAACCGCCCGAACCTCGCCCTCGTTCCGATCGGCGCTCTGCTCATGGGCATTTTCCTGCTTGATCTCGCCTGGCTCGCTTCAAGAACACAGCCCGCCGCGACGCCAATGACGCCGTGGGACGTGCTCACGACGCTCGGCGGACTCCACATGCTTATCGATCTCGCAGGCATCGCGATCGCGGGCGGCTTCTACATCGTGCCCGCGTTTGCCGCGGTGCAGGCTTGGTCGCCGGTCGATCACCGCTCGCGCGTCATCGCGGGCTGCAACGTCCTCTCGGCTGCGTTTATGACCGTCGTCGGCCTACTGATCGCCGCTCTGCAGTTCGAAAAAATTTCCGTCGCCACGCTTTATGCGGGCCTCGGCCTCGCCAACATCGTCGTGGTTGCGCTCGTCCTCCGCGCGTGGGGCGCCGAGGGGGTGAAAGACGTCAGCCTGTTCCTGTTCAAGACGTTCTTTGGACTCGAGGTGCATGGCCGCGAAAACCTTCCCAAGGCCGGCGAGCGCGCGATCATCGCGCCAAACCACGTCAGCCTGCTCGATGCGGGTCTCATGCACGCCTTGGTGCCGTCGCACACGGCCTATGCCGTTGACACGATGATTGCGCAAACATGGTGGGCAAAGCCGTTCCTGAAGCTCACGCGTTTCTACACCATTGACCCGACACGCCCGCTCGGCATGCGCGGCCTCATCACCGCGGTCAAAGAAGGAACGTCCATCGTCATCTTTCCGGAAGGTCGCCTTACGGTCACCGGCGGCCTGATGAAGGTCTACGACGGCACCGCCATGATTGCCGACAAGGCCGACGCGCCGATTATCCCTGTGCGCATCGATGGCCTCGAACGCTCGCACTTCGGCTACCTCAGCAAAGCGCAAACACGCAAAGCTTGGTTCCCGAAAACGACGGTGACGATCCTGCCACCCGTCTGGCTCAAGATCGATCCGGTCCTTCGTGGCAAAGCCCGACGTCAGGCAGCGGGAGCGGCCCTGCAAGACATCATGACCGACACCGCCGTGCTGACGACGCCGATCGACCAGACGCTATTCGAAGCACTCGTGTTGGCCCATCAGACCCGCGACACCGGCAAGGCCGCCATCGAAGATCCACTCGGCACCAAGCTCACGTACAAAAAGCTGATTGTCGGCGCACAGGTGCTGGGCGCCAAGATCGCGCCAATGCTGCCGCCCGTCGGATCATCCGTCGGCGTCCTGTTACCGAACTCGGCTGGCGTCGTCGTCACGTTCTTCGCGCTGCAGACGATCGGCCGCGTCCCTGCGATGCTGAACTTCTCTGCAGGCCCGGCAAACGTCGTCTCGGCGTGCAAGGCTGCGAAGGTCGGCATCGTTCTGACGTCGCGCGTGTTCGTCGAAAAAGGACATCTCGAACCGCTGATCAAAGCGCTCGAAGGCGTCGTGCGCGTCGTTTATCTCGAAGACATTCGCCCGATGATCACCTTCGCCGACAAGGTCAAGGGCCTGATGCAAGGCACCCGCCCACAGGTGGCGGTCGATTACAACGCTCCGGCCGCCATTCTGTTCACGTCGGGCTCCGAAGGCACGCCGAAGGGCGTCGTACTTTCGCATCGCAATCTGCTCGCGAACTGCGCACAGACACTGACGCGGGTCGCATGCAACGGCACCGATAAGGTCTTCAACGCTCTTCCCGTCTTCCATTCGTTCGGGCTGACGGCAGGCGTACTGATGCCGCTCGTCGCTGGCGTGCCGATCTTTCTTTATCCAACGCCTCTGCACTATCGGATCATTCCGGAACTCGTCTATCAGTCGAACGCGACGATCATGTTCGGCACCGATACGTTCCTGACAGGCTACGCCCGCGTCGCCCACCCTTACGACTTCGCCCGCGTACGCTTGGTCGTCGCCGGTGCCGAAGCCATCAAAGACCGCACGCGCCAGCTTTACATGGACCGCTTCGGCGTACGCATTCTCGAAGGCTACGGCGTCACCGAGACTGCGCCTGTCCTCGCGCTCAACACCCCACTTGCGAACAAGGCGCACAGCGTTGGGCGCATGTCACCACTGATGGACTACAAGCTCGAAGCGGTGCCCGGCATCGAGCAAGGCGGCCGCCTCTACGTCCGCGGCCCGAACGTCATGCTCGGTTATTATCGCGCGGAAAATCCCGGCGTCCTCGAACCGCCGGCCGAAGGCTGGCATGACACCGGCGACATCGTCGAGATCGACGCGCAGGGCTTCATCTTCATCAAGGGCCGCGCCAAGCGCTTCGCCAAGGTCGGCGGCGAGATGATTTCGCTGTCTGCCGTCGAGGCGCTCGCCGCGGAACTCTGGCCGCAACAGACGACCGTTGTCGTCGCGCTTCCCGATCAGCGCAAAGGCGAACGCCTTGTGCTGCTGACAACCGACGCCAAATGTAAGCGCGAAGATTTCCAGAAATTCGCTCGCCAGAAAGGTACGACGGAGCTGATGGTCCCGGCGGAAATTCTCGTTGTCAGCAAGATCCCACTGTTAGGCACCGGCAAGCCCGATTATGTCGCCAGCCTTGCGCTTGCCAAGGAGATCGTTGCCGCAAAACAGACGACGTCAGGGGGCGCTGAACAGAAGCCCCTCACGCCGGCCGTCTGAGAGGTAAGCCAGCACCTCGCGCGCGAGCACCGGCGCCAGTAGGAACCCGTGCCGGTACGCGCCGTTGACGCGGATAACTTTGCCGCCGTCTTCAACGACGATGCGCGGAACGTTGTCGGGAAACGACGGCCGAACGCCTGCGCCCATTTCCAATACCGAGGCTTCGCCAAATGCCGGATGCAGTGCATAGGCGGAGCCTAAAAGATCGAGCGCCGATTTGAGCGTCATCGGTCCATCGTCCTCGCGCTCAACCACACTTGCGCCGACCACAAACCGTCCGTCGCCTTGTGGCACGATATAGATCGGCTGCCGCGGATGCAGCAGCCGCACGGGCCGCGCGAGCGACACGTCTGGAGTTGCAATCAGCACGCGCTCACCACGCACGCCGCGCAATGCCTTGAGATCGCCGTGCGCACCAATGCCTCGGCAATCAACGACAATGCCGTCCGCGTTACATTTCCACTGGACGCCGAGATGGAACTCTCCGCCCAGCGCTTGAATTTGATCGAGAAGCCAATCCAGTGCCTTCCGCGCATCGAGATGCGACTCGACCTCGAAATAGAGCCCGCGCTCGAAGCGGCCTGCGAGCGCAGGTTCGAGTTCGCCGATGCGCGCCGCACCTACGAGGTCATGTCCCTCGGTCATGTTTTGGAAGCGCGCCAGATCTCCTGCGTCGCGCGCATGCGCGACGACGAGCGTGCCGTTGTCGATCGTCGCCGGATACATATCGCGCCAGATCTTCAACGCCTCGCGGCCGAGATCACGAACGATCGGCGGCGCGCCTTCCGCCTCGCATTCCGGCGCGATCATTGCACCCGCCCAACGGCTCGATGCCCGCGCAAACGGCGCGCTACTTTCCTCAATGAGGCGAATGCGATAGCCGGCTTTGGCCAGCGTATAAGCTTGCCAAAGGCCGAAAATGCCTGCACCGACGACGGTGATGGTCGAATTGCTCACGTCTAAAGCTGCCTGCTGCTTCCTCTCAATCGCCGAGCGCTACACCTTCGCGGCGCGGATCTGCACCGCCTTCGAGCAAAGCGCCATCTCGCGCAACCGTATTGACGCCCGACGTCATCGTCGCGCCAGCGACGGCCTGACCGTATAGCGTAAGTTCATAAGCGGGCCAAAGGATCGGCTGCGAATATTCGATCAATACCGGTCCGCCCTGGCTGCCGAAGTTGGTCAGAGACGCCGCCCGTTGCGCGTTCATATCCCAATCGATCATCGCAACGAGCGTCTTCACGACATAGAGAATGATCTGCGAGCCACCTGGCGAGCCGGTCACGATCTCGGGGTTCCCGTCCGCGCTTAACACGATCGTCGGCGCCATCGAGCTACGCGGACGCTTTCCACCTTCGACGGCGTTAGCGACAGCCATGCCATGATCGTCGACAGGCTTGAACGAAAAATCCGTCAGCTCGTTGTTGAGCAGGAATCCCTTCGCCCACAGATGCGAACCGAACGCGCTCTCGATGGTCGCCGTCATCGAGAACGCATTGCCATCATCGTCGATGATGGACATCTGCGTCGTGCCGGGCACCTCATACGTCGCATCGACGCCGAATGTCTTCTTCGCGAGTCCCGGCGGCAGACCCGGCTCGGCTTTCTCCATCGCTCTCTTCGGATCGATCAGCTTCCTCCGCTCGGCGAGGTAGCCATCGTCGAGCAAACCCGAGGGAACAGGAATGCGCTCGGGATCGCCGATGTAGCGATTGCGATCGGCATACGCGAGCTTTTCAGCTTCCGAGATGATGTGCAGCGCTGGCGCGGTCATCGCCGCAGCCGGACCTTGCACTTGCGGGAACGGTTCGATGAGCTTCAGCACCGCGCCGACCGTCAACCCGCCCGACGACGGCGGCCCCATCCCGCAGACCTTACGCCCGCGATAATCGACACAAACCGGCGTCCGCTCAGGCGCGGTGTACGAAGCGAGATCGGCGGCGGTCATATCGCCTTTGATGCTTGTCGCGCCTTGCACAGCCGCAACGATCGCATTAGCAATATCGCCGGAATAAAAAGCCTCCGGCCCCTCATCAGCGATCAGGCGAAGCGTTGCGGCATATGCCGGGTTCTTCAGCAATTCGCCATCCGCACGCGGCCGCGTTCCGCCTTCGTAAAAGTACGCGCGCGCTTTCGGCGCAAAGTTTTGCGGGTCGTCTTTCGCAAGCAGAACAGCAAGCCGCGGCGAAACGTGAAAGCCGTTCTCCGCGAGCTTGATCGCCGGATCGAACAAATCCTTCCACGGCAGCTTGCCGTGCTTTTCATGCGCCACATAAAGAGCGCGCAACACGCCCGGCACGCCGACGCTCAGGCCCGACAAAACGGCATCTTCGAAGGCCATCGGCTTGCCGTCTTTGGTCAGGAAGCGGTCCGGCTTCGCGGCGGCAGGCGCCGTTTCGCGTCCGTCGTACGTCGTGACCGAACGCGTCTTCGCATCCCAGTACATGATGAAAGCGCCGCCGCCGAGCCCCGACGACTGCGGCTCGACCAGCCCAAGCACCATCTCCGCCGCGATTGCAGCATCGACTGCCGACCCGCCGCGACGCAGAATCTCGCGGCCGGTCTCCGCCGCCAACGGCTCTGCCGCAGCGATCATATGCCGTTTGGCGGTAACGAGTGCTTTCTCGGTTGTTCCCGATGCTGCCTCAGGCGGCGGCCGAAATTCCTGCGCCGACGCTACGGTAGCGACAAGCAGACACGAAGCGGCGAGTAAAATTCGAAACGTCATTCCATCTCCGGGGAGGGTGTGCCGCACCCGGCCCAAAGCGCGTGCGGAGATCAATAGCTTTGCTGGATGAAACTCTCGGGCGTTCCGTCTTCAGGGTTGACGAAGATGATATCCTTGGGATCGCGCCGCGGCGTATCGACCGAAAGAAATACCACTGGTCCTTCAAGGATATCGGGGAGCGCATGGACCGTCCCCTTTTCAAAGAATAATAGCTGACCGGGACGGAATTCCGCAATCGTCGCCGGATCTTTCATCCAGAACGTGCCGCGACCGGAAAACACGTAAAGATACTCGTCGCACGTGGCGTGATAATGCGGCGGCGTCGGCTTGTAGACGCGGAAAACCCGCGCGCTCGCAGCCTCCCTGTTCGTGAGGTAACGGTCGACGAGCAGAGTCGCAGCCGTCCCGGGAAACGACGCAGCGACCTCGGCGATATCGAAACGGCCCGTCGCCGAAGCTTCCTGCTTTTCGCTCATGAATAGAACCTCGAGTTTCCTGGTCTCGACAGTGCCCCGCAGTGGCAAATCCGGCACGCGGCGCAATTCCCTTGTTTATGGCGCTTTGACAGTGGCTGTCTTTCGAATGTGCACCCGCTAGTTTCCGGCCGGGGAGACCATTTCGATCTGGAGGGGCAAATGCGCTCATTGAAACTCGGGTTTGCAGTGGCTGCAGTAACGTGTGCGCTTTCCGTAACGGCTCAGGCCGGCAGTTGCGTCAGAGTTGCAGCGGTCGGCGATGGCCTGACCCACGACCTCGCCGTTATCATGTCGACCCACGGTCTCGCGAACATCATCGAGGGCAAGGGCCGCACCGGCAAAGGCCCGGTTCACACCAAATGTGTGCCTGGCACATTCGGCACCCAGTGCACCTCCTGGCAGAACGCCTGCAACTAAGCTCTCGATAGCAGGGCTGACCAACATCATCGCGCGGCCAAATTCCGTCGGCCTGTTTCGCGCGATGATGTCTGAGCCCCTACGAGTCACGGCCGCAGCTGCAGTGTTTCCGCACACCCGCAATCCATGCTGAACGATCGTCTCGAAAACGGACGCGGCACAACGCGGCCGATATTCCTATTTTGTTCCCACCACAGCCCTGTCGAAGCCGGCACTGGTTCAGACAAAGAACGAACATCGTCTGCCCCCGTCATCGAACCGCAACACGCAGTGCGAAAATTTCGAAAACTCTTGGAAAGTCAGCGATCCGAGCACAATCGGCGCCCCACTGTGACTTCCCTGCTCTGCCGATAAAAACGGTCCTGAACTATACCCGCTCTTCATAATTCGGCGCACAGGATGATCACCCGTTCTGTGCATTGTTAACTATTGTTGCCAAACCGGAGCATCCCCCCGATGAATCTGCCACGTCGCCTCAGCGGATTAGCTCTCGCCGCCCTCATCATGGCTGGCGGACTGGTTTCCGCGTCTTCGGCCAAAGCCGAGGATCTCGTCGATTTTCTCTGGGGTGGCAGCCCCGAATATGGCGGTGGCCGCAGCGTCGTCTCGTTCGACCCGCAATATAAGCCGGGCCAGATCATTGTCTCGTTCTCCGATCGCCGCCTCTACTGGATCATGAAGCCGGGCGTTGCGCTGACCTACCCGGTCGCCATCCCGACCGGTGAAGCCCGCTGGCAAGGCGTTACCAAAGTCTCTTCAAAGCGCGTCAACCCACCGTGGACGCCGACCCCCGACATGGTCCGCAACAACCCGCGCCTGCCGCGTTGGGTACCGGGCGGCCATCCCATGAACCCGCTCGGCATTCGCGCTATGTATCTGGGCTCCAGCGCCTATCGCATTCACGGCACCGACGCGCCGTGGACCATCGGCCAGGCCGTTTCGCACGGCTGCATCCGCATGACGAACCAGGACGTGCTGGACCTTTATCCGCGCGTGCCGGTCGGAACGCGCGTGACGGTCACGTGGCAGCAGTTCAAGACGCAGACCATCTCGGATGGCAGCAACCTGCCGCGCTATACCGACAAGGACTCGAACCCGCGAGCCGCAGCAGCGGCGCCCGCCCAAAGCCAACAGCCCGAGCAGACGGCCGCCAAGCAATCGACGGGCGGCGGCATCGAAAGCCTGTTCTTCTGGGACGAGCCGAAGAAGCCGGTTGCGACCGCTTCCGCCTCTGAACCGGAGCCGCAGAACGATCAGCAGAACGCGCGCGACGCCACGAAGGACGATGACGATTTCGTGCCCGAGAAGAAGGCCGAAGCGGAAAGGCCCGCAAAGAAGGTTCACGAAGCGCGCGCCGTAATTGAAGAGCAAGCCCCGACCGACGCGCCGAAGAAGAAAGCAACGAACGCCTCGGCCGCCAAAAAGAAGCCGACGGCCGCTGCTGTCGCGAAAGTCCCCTCGGCTTCCGATCCGTCCACGGACCCGACGGTTGCAGTTCCCGACCCTGTCAAGCCGACAGCTGCGACACGGGCATCCGACGCGACGCCTCGTGCCACTAAGGCATCGGTTTCGAGCAGCGAAATTGCTCATGTCCAGCAGGCATCGGTTCGCGTGCAATAAGCCGCCACGATCCGGCCTTGGAAATGCGAGGGCGGCTCCCACGAGCCGCCCTTTTTATTATCCTTCCCCGCGTCTGTCGCCGGTCAGCCTAGCCCTAGGTCTTGTTGCAATCTGACCGCCACGGCGGCTATGCTCGGCCAACCTTCAGTTGGACAGATGGCGACCTTGACCACTCTGCTCGATACCGTCGGCATGCCGCCACGTCCGCGCCATCCCGAGAAAGCTTCGCACACCGATACCCCGGCGCTGCCCAAGCCGAACTGGCTACGCGTGCGCGCCCCCGGCTCGGCGGGCTACGACGAAACCCGCTCGATTGTCCGCGGCCATCGCCTGCACACCGTCTGTGAAGAAGCCGCCTGCCCCAACATCGGCGACTGCTGGCAGAAACGCCATGCCACGATGATGATCATGGGTGGCGTCTGCACGCGCGCCTGCGCGTTCTGCAACGTCGCAACGGGATTGCCCTCCGCGCTCGATCCTGACGAACCGACGCGCGTCGCTGATGCCGTCGCCAAACTCGCCCTTGAGCACATCGTCGTCACGTCAGTCGATCGCGACGACCTGAGCGACGGCGGCGCGGCCCATTTCGCCGCAACGATCCGTGCCATCCGCACGGCATCTCCCGAGACGACCATCGAAGTTCTGACGCCGGATTTTCTGCGCAAGGACGGCGCACTTGAAGTCGTCATCGAAGCCCGCCCGGACGTCTTCAATCACAACCTCGAAACCGTACCGGGCCTCTATTTGAAAATTCGCCCCGGCGCGCGCTATTTCCATTCGCTGCGGCTGCTGCAGCGGGCGAAGGAACTCGACCAGAGTGTCTTCACCAAATCGGGCATCATGGTAGGCCTTGGCGAAACACGCGAAGACGTTCTACAGGTCATGGACGATCTGCGTTCCGCCGACGTCGATTTCCTGACGGTCGGACAATACCTGCAACCGACGCGCAAGCACGCCGAGGTCAAGCGCTACGTCCCGCCGGATGAGTTTGCCGGTCTCGAACAAGTCGGACGCGCCAAAGGTTTTCTGCTCGTCGCCGCCTCGCCGCTTACACGGTCGTCATTCCACGCAGGCGATGATTTCCGCCGCCTCAAAGCGGCCCACCGCGCCCGCGTCTCGCCTTAGCCCGAATAGAGAAACCAATGCCGAAGTTTGCGGCCAACCTGTCGCTGCTGTTCAACGAGCTGCCGTTTCTCGATCGCTTCGAGGCCGCCGCAGCAGCGGGTTTCGATGCCGTGGAATTCATGTTTCCCTATGACTTCGAAGCCGAGGATATCCGCGCCCGCCTCAAAGCCAACGGGTTGCAACTCGCCCTTTTCAATCTTCCCGCCGGCAACTGGTCAGCCGGAGAACGCGGCCTCGCGATCTATCCGAACCTTGTCGGCGAATTCCACGACAGCGTTGCCCGCGCGGCGAAATACGCGACGACCCTCGGCTGCAAACAGCTTCATTGCCTCGCGGGGGTCGTCCCCGTCGGCGGCGAAATACGCGCCATGCGTAAGACCTATGTCGAGAACCTGCGCCATGCCGCGCATGTGTTGGCCGACAACGGCATCACGCTCCTGATCGAAGCCATCAACACCCGCGACGTTCCGGGCTACTTTCTTGACACCACGGCGAAGGCCGCCGACATCGTCGAAAGCGTGGAAGCAGAAAACCTCCGCCTGCAGTACGACGTCTACCACATGCAGATCATGGAAGGCGATCTTACCCCGACCATCGACAAATACCTGAAGATGATTGCCCACGTGCAGATCGCCGATACGCCAGGCCGCCATGAACCCGGCACCGGCGAGATCAACTATCCGTTCATCTTCAAGCATCTCGACAGCGTCGGCTATACCGGCTGGATTGGCTGCGAATACCGCCCCCGCACGACGACCTTCGAGAGCTTGGCGTGGCTTCGCGCGTTGAAACCGCACGTCGGCTAAGCAGGACCGAGATCAGCGTTCTTATGCCGACGCATCAGTCGGCGCCGCCGTCCCTGCCTTGACGATCTTCTCGGTCAGCGCCGGCGCGCAAAGCTCGATGAAGCGATAGGCGAATCCCCGCAAAAAACGTCCGCGCCGTAGCGCAATCCGAGACGTTGACTGCGGAAAGAGATGCGTTGTGTCGAGCAGAGTCAGACCTGTGTCTCGTTGTTCATCGTAAGCCATTGAGGCGACAATGCCGATGCCGAGCCCGACCTCGACATAAGTCTTGATCACGTCCGCATCGAGCGCGGCCATGACGATATCAGGAGCAAGATTGGCTGACGCAAACGCCGCATCAATTGCCGGACGTCCCGTAAAACCCTCATGATACGTGATGATCGGCCAATCGGCGATCTTATCGAGCGTCAACGGAGCGCCGTCGGCGAGCGGATGCCCCTTTGGAACAATCACAGCATGGTGCCACGAATAGAATGGAAACGACACATGCTCGGGCGTGTCTTCCAGCGCCTCGGTTGCGATTCCGATGTCCGCGGTGCCATCGCTCAGCATAGCCGCGATTTCCTTCGGCGTGCCTTGCTGTAGTATCATATGGACGTTGGGAAACTCCTTTCGGAATGCTGCAATCGGGCCCGGCAACGCATACCGCGCCTGCGTGTGTGTCGTCGCAATGGTGATCTCACCCCGATCCGACTTTGCGAATTGATCCGCCAGCCGCTTGATGTTTGCCGTATCGAGCAATATGCGATCGACGATCTGCGCCAGCTCCTTGCCCGGTTCCGTCAATCCCAGAAGCCGCTTGCCACGGCGCACGAACAGCTCAACGCCGAGCTCATCCTCGAGATCCTTGATGTGCTTCGAGACGCCGGACTGCGACGTGTAGAGCGCATTCGCAACTTCTGTCAGATTGAAATTACGCCGCAGCGTTTCTCGAATAATGCGGAGTTGCTGGAAATTCACGACGCGTTGCTACCGTTCTGATCTGAGAAGACACTCAATTTGCGTGCCTTGAGCTTAACACGTTGCCCGGCCGAAAGGCCGAGTGATTGCAATTCGAGGCCCGGAATTTCCACTTCAAAGAATTCCTTCCGGCCCTGTCGCGCCTCGCCGTTAGCAATAAGTTCCACACGCGCAAGCGCACCATTGCCCAGAATTCGGTTAATGCGTGCCGATACGCCGTCCTCAGACTGGTCATAAGAAACAATCTCAGTGTCCTGCGGCCGGCTGAACGCAACGACCTGCTGGCCGTCGGAGAAATGCTTGTCTTCGATGCGAAGCCTCTCGTCACCGATGCGCACGTAGCCTTGTTCGACACGCCCTCGAAATTCGTTGACGGATCCGATGAAGCCATAGGCGAACGCCGTCTCTGGATACTGATAGATTTCGCCCGGTGCACCAATCTGCTCGACTCGCCCCTTGTTGATCAGCACGATGCGGTCCGACACTTCGAGCGCTTCGTCTTGATCGTGCGTCACGAAGATCGACGAGATATGCAGCTCATCGTGAAGCGTGCGAAGCCAGCGACGAAGCTCTTTGCGTACTTTTGCATCGAGCGCGCCGAACGGTTCGTCGAGAAGAAGAACGCGCGGTTCGACCGCGAGCGCACGCGCTAGGGCGATACGCTGGCGCTGGCCGCCCGAAAGCTGCGACGGAAAGCGGTTTGCAACCCAACCAAGTTGTACAAGCTCGAGTAGACGCGTAACTTTCGCGCGTATCTCTTTCTCACTCGGCCGTTCGCGACGCGGCCGAACCCGCAGCCCGAACGCGATATTCTCGAACACAGTCATGTGCCGGAACAGTGCGTAGTGCTGAAACACGAACCCGACGCGCCGCTGCCGCACGTCCTTGTCCGTCGCGTCGACACCGTCGAGCAATATTCGTCCGCTGTCGGCGTGTTCAAGCCCGGCAATCACGCGCAGAAGTGTCGTCTTTCCGCATCCCGACGGGCCAAGCAAGGCGACGAGTTCGCCGTCCGGGAATTTCAGCGAAATGTCGTCAAGCGCCTTGAACGTACCAAACGTCTTGTTGACGGCTAAAACTTCGATGCTCATCAGCCATGCTCCTCGGTAGCCGACTGGCCTGCACGCCATTCGACGTAAGTCTTCAACACCAGCGTCACGAGTGCCAACAGAGCGAGCAGCGACGCCACCGCGAACGCGGCCGCGAATTGATATTCGTTGTAGAGAATTTCCACATGCAGCGGCATCGTGTTGGTCTCGCCGCGAATATGCCCGGACACGACCGACACGGCGCCGAACTCACCCATGGCGCGCGCATTGCAAAGGATCACGCCATAGATCAGCGCCCACTTGATGTTCGGCAGCGTGACACGCCGGAACGTCTGAAAACCTGAGGCGCCAAGCGAAACCGCTGCTTCCTCTTCGTCCCGCCCCTGCGCCTGCATCAACGGAATAAGCTCGCGCGCAATGAATGGAAACGTCACGAAGATCGTAGCCAGAACGATGCCCGGCACCGCGAATATGATCTTGATATCATGATCCCGGAGCCAAGGCCCGAACCAGCCCTGCAGCCCGAAGATCAGCACGTAAATCAAGCCTGCGATGACCGGCGATACCGAAAATGGCAAATCGATCAGGGTGACGAGCAGATTTTTTCCGCGAAACTGAAATTTCGCGATCGCCCATGCCGCCGCCACGCCGAAGACGAGATTTAACGGCACCGATATCGCAGCAGCCAACAGCGTCAATCTGATAGATGCCAGCGCGTCAGGCTCGACGAGAGACGCAAAATACGTGTCCACGCCTTTGCGGAAGGCTTCGGCGAACACGGCAATCAATGGCAATAGCAGGAACACTGCAAAGAACGTCAGGCCAAGTCCGAGCACGACGGCTTTCACCCAAAAAGCATCGCGCGTCGCGGGATTGGCTTCGAACTTTCGCGCCCCGTCGAGACGCGCATCGAACGTACCAGCAAGACCGGCCATCAGATCGCCCTCCCAGTTCGGCGCGACGTCCACGCCTGCAAGCCGTTCACGATCAACAGCAGAATGAACGAGAAGACGAGCATCACCGATGCAACGGCCGTAGCGCCGCGATAATCGAACTGCTCAAGCTTCGTGATGATGATCAGCGGTGTGATTTCCGAAACCATCGGGATATTGCCGGCGATGAAAATCACCGAGCCGTACTCTCCAACGGCCCGCGCAAATGCCAGCGCGAAGCCCGTCAGAAGTGCAGGCAACAACGCCGGAAAAACCACGCGTTGGAATGCCTGCCAGCGGTTAGCACCAAGGCTTGCCGCAGCCTCTTCGAATTCCGTCTCAAGGTCTTCGAGGACTGGCTGCACCGTTCTGACGACGAACGGCAGGCCGATGAACGTCAGGGCAACAAGCACACCAAGCGGCGTGAACGCGACCTTGATGCCAAGCGGCTCCAAGAGACTACCAATCCAGCCGTTCTTCGCATAAATGGCGGTCAGCGCGATGCCTGCGACCGCCGTCGGCAAAGCGAACGGCAGGTCGATCAGCGCGTCGACGATCTTGCGACCGGGAAATGTGTAGCGCGTCAATCCCCACGCCAGCAGCAAACCGAACACCGCGTTGATGAGAGCCGCAAGAAGCGACGCGCCGAACGTCAATTTGTAAGACGCGACAACTCGCGGTGCAGCGACCGCTGACCAGAACTCACCCCACGACATCGTCGCGGTTTTGAAGAAAACGGCCGACAGCGGAATAAGGACGATCAGCGACAGGTACGCGAGCGTAAACCCGAGCGACAATCCGAATCCCGGAAGAACGCGTTTGCGTGAAGCGCTTGCCATGACCCGCTAAATCCTAGGCCAGAAGCGCGACGGCAACGATGAAGCCGGAGACGGCCAGAACCGTCGCCCAGGCAACCACGGTGCCCAAGATCTGCGTATTGAGGATCATTTCCGCGCCTCTGCTAATGCGAACAGAGTGCACACTATGTGAGAGGCCGCGCCCCTCTAACGAAGAAGAGTTGCTAAGCATTTTCGATTGCCGAATGAATGGGAGAGATGACGTCAGACTTGGCGTTTACGAGAACTCGTTGCTTCAAACGAGCTCGAGACAAGCAATGCCTTTGCGTCTTTTTCGCCGGGATTGAAAAAGGTATGCGCAGCATCGCCGTTGAAAAGGGCGGCATCACCGCTCGAAAGACGCATTGGCGTCTCTTCGCCGACCGTAATTTCCAAATGACCGGCGATCATCACCAGTGTTTTTTTGCTGCCCGCCGGCGACGTCCGGAACGTCTCGATGAAATGCGGTGCGATCGTCACCTCATAGATCTCCACGCTCTGCGGTTCGCCCCATGGAAAAAGCGCGCGGCGGATAAATCCGCCTTCGCTCGACGCCACAATGGTTGCGCGATCATGCGGAATGACGATTGTGCCTTTGACGCCAGGGCTCGAAATCAGCCCGGAAACCGAGACGTTCAAAGCTTCAGCAATGCGGCCCAATAGGTTGATGGTCGGCGCGCTTTTGCCTGTCTCAATCTGCCCGAGCATCGCCCGGCTGACGCCAGAAACGGAGGCAAGCTGCTCCAGAGACAACCCTTGCCGGCGGCGAAGATGACGGAGATTTTCGCCGACGATCATCGACAGCTTAGTCGATGCACCCGCGATCGAGTGAAGCTGCGGACTGTCTTCTTTTCTTGCCATCGCAATCGCCATCGGCCTACTCGCAGTTGAGTGATCCTCTGCGAATACAGATAGCCGAGCTACGATACCGTCAGAACGAAGAAGAATTGCTGAGCTTATGCGGCGCCTTCAATAACGGCCGCCCGGAAAATGACAGTGCTTCTTATAAAATTGCGAGAAGGAGGACATGCAATAGTCCTCCTTCTCGCGAGACTCTGACGGGAGGGTCAGATTTTTGTACGTTGACCTCGGGCATACGCCCGAAATCAGAAGTTGATCTTAGCGCCGGCGATGACCTGCTGGATGGCCGACAGGTCGGTCGGTGCCGTATTTGCGACATTCCCAACGGTGACGTCGCCATCAACATGCTGGTAGACGAGATACATCGTCATCTCGGCCGCTTCGAAGTTTTGCGCAGCACCAAGCGCCCAGAAGTTGATGTTGGCATTCTGCGTCTGAACTGTGCCCGTGGCCGTTACATTCGAACCAGCTTCATCACGCCGATATTCGCCGAAGAAGTTCGTCTTGCCGAACGAATTCCATTTATTCTCGATGCCGCCCTGTACGAACCAGGTGAGATCGTTGTCATCTACGAGGTTCTTGATGCCCGGAGCAACGAGATCGGCGCGGGTATCATTATTTTGGTCGCCGTACCCGCTGTAAACATACAGTCCTGTCGGCACGTGCTGAATAAGACCCGCAACGCCCCACCACTCGCAATTCATGCCGTTATAAGGAGCGGTGGCCGATCCTTGGCACGGCGTCGAAGCACCGTCAGTCGAGTTTCCGTAACCGGCGCGGGCTGTATATCTAAAGTCGCCCGCTTGCCCGACATAAGAGACAAGCATGTCCCAGACATCGTCCTCGCCCCACGAGGTTGCAAAGGTGAAGCCTCCAAACGTCGGCGTTTCATAGCGCACGACGTTGCGGCGACCGCTGTCACCGGGCGTCGAGTTGTTGAACCCGCGCAGCGCATCGCTCCATCGCAAGCCCGCGCCGGGACCGACTTTATTGCCCGCGCGGTCACGCAGGAAGAAGTTCTGCATGTAATCCGGCGCACCTTCCGCATCGTAGAAGTTTCGCGTCATCGTCGTGTCGGCATCGTCGAGCAAGTGGTAGGTCGCCGTACTTTCCTGTCCGACGGACACTTTGCCGAAGGTTTTGCTCTTCAGGTACCAGCTGCTTTTGCGAACAAGAAGACTGTTGGAACCTGTCGAACCGTCCGGACTGTTTTGATCGAACCTCGAGCTATTGCCACCCCAAACGCCGATCTCGAGCAAATAGCCGGCCGAAAGATCCGGAGTGACCCGCGCTTCGCCGACGAATCTGAAGCGCGACTGCTCAACCGGGTTGGTTCCGACGTAGGCGTTGCTTTCGTGGCCGTCGTCCCACCAGATGACATTCTCGTTGACCCAGCCGGAAACCGTCAGGCTGACTTTGCGATTGCCTTTACGTGCCGTCGTAGCCTCCAGCTCGGCAACACGCTCTTCAAGATCCGCGCAGCAATCTCCCCCGAGATCTGCAGCAGCGGCGGGCATCGCCCAGCCGCCAATCAAAAGAACGGCAGCCCCATATTGCCACGCCCGCCTTTTTCCCCACACTCGCTTCATGCCGTCAGACCCCATAAGATTGGCAGAATTTGCCTCTGCCTACCGCTTTGTTTTCAATAACTTTCTTTGTGAACGCCGGGCCGTGTCAATTGCTCAACGCGTCCATTACACTTTTCTGTCATAGCGGAGTGGCTATCTTGCCACCTATGATATCAGAGTCGGGGCCATGCACGGCCCACCCCGCCGCGCGCAGCACGGCAGCAGCTCCGCCGAGGTCCCGAACATCGGCCGAACTCCCTTCGCGCCTCCGAAATCCGTAAGGCCGTCTCGCTAGCAAATGCTTTGTCTGGAAGCGCGACTGCAGCAGGCTGAGAGCCGCAAGCCGCTCCGAAGACTGACGAAATTCCGCTGCCTTTCGCAACCGTTCGAGCAGTGTCAAAGCCTCTGGCCATGGGCCGAACCCGGCTTCAGCATTGATATGGCCCGCGGCACCGAGATTGAGGTAATCGGCTCCCCAAAAACGCGACCAACGCTCAGCCGCCTCTGCCGACATCCACGGATCGTTGCTGCTCGCAACGACGATCGTTGGAAAGGCCAGCCGTTTCGCCGGAAGAAAATCGGCGACGCCAAAGTGTTCGGGGTCGGCCGGTGCAACGAGCAGCACACCGCTGATTCGTTCCGCGTGATCGCTGGCAGCTTGTACAGCGGCAAGGACGCCGAACGAGTGGGCAGCGATGAAGATCGATCCCTGAGCCCGGACGATCTCACGTCTGATCCGAGCCGACCATTCCGGCAGATGCGGATCGTTCCAATTGCGTTGCGTGATGCGGACGCTGCCAGCGACGCGATGCTGAAGCCAAGTCTGCCAATGCGTCGGACCGCTAGAATGGAGGCTAGGCACGATGAGGGTCGTGGACATGAAAGTCATCCTCGAATGCAGAGCCGTAAGCGGCTCTTGAGTTTATGGGTTCGTTCGTCGGGAAGGCTGGCGCCGAAGACATTCGACATTTCTGGAAGCCCCCCAGGCAACAACTCTCGCGCTTATGCATTCGCATCGGTTCGGTTCTCTCTTCTGATGATCCTTCGCGCGCCGCCCAATCCCACGCCCATTGGCAAAAGTTGCAATGAGAACATCAGAATTGGCGCGGCGCACGGCTTTAAATTGAAGGCTTCAGCTTTTATTTCCGGGCGTATAGATCTGATCGAAGATGCCGCCGTCAGCAAAGTGCTTGGCCTGCGCCTTCGCCCAACCGCCGAAAACATCGTCGACGGTGAAAGTCTTCACAGGTGCGAACTGGCTTGCGTATTTAGCGGCGACTTTCTCGTCACGGGGACGATAGAAGCTCTTCGCTGCGATCTCCTGCGCCGGTTCGCTGTAGAGATGCTCGAGATAGGCGTGCGCGACCTCTCGCGTACCGTGCTTGTCGACGACCTTATCGACAACCGCGACATTCGGCTCAGCGAGGATGGACACCGAAGGCGTCACAATTTCGAACTTGTCTGGACCAAGTTCTTTGAGCGAAAGATACGCTTCGTTTTCCCAAGCAATCAGCACATCGCCGATGCCGCGCTCGACGAATGTCGTCGTCGATCCGCGTGCACCGGAATCGAGAACCTTGGTGTTCTTGTAGATTTTGCCAACGAAATCCTTCGCCGTCTGCTCATTGCCCCCCGGCTGCTTTAGCGCATAGCCCCACGCCGCGAGATAATTCCAGCGCGCGCCGCCCGACGTCTTCGGGTTCGGTGTAACGACCTCGACGCCGTCCTTGGCAAGATCCGGCCAGTCCTTGATGCCCTTCGGATTGCCCTTACGGACAAGGAACACGATTGTTGACGTGTAAGGCGCCGAATTGTTCGGGAATTGCTTGATCCAGTCGGCTTTGACCAGATCGCCGTTCTTATGCAGGGCGTCGATGTCTGCGGCCAGAGCCAGCGTTACAACGTCGGCATCAAGACCATCAATGACCGCCCGCGCCTGCTTCCCGGAGCCGCCATGCGATTGCTTGATCGTGACTGTGTCGCCGGTCTTGGCTTTCCACCACGATGCGAATTCCTTGTTGTAGGCCTGATAAAGCTCGCGCGTCGGATCGTATGAGACGTTGAGCAGCGTGATGTCTTTGGCGACAGCGAGGCCGGAAAATCCGGCGAGGCCCAGGCCGAGCGCCGCGCCGATGGCGGTTCGGCGGGTCAAAGTATGGAATGACATAAGGGAACCTCTCAAGTGTGCGTTAACTTGAAAGCGAACCTATTGGGCGATATGCCCTCCGCGAACGAAGAAGAACTGCTGAGCTTATGAGAGACGGGGTGTCGTAGAACACCCACACCTCGAATTGGCCACAGCGTAAAATAGTCGTCTAGTTAAGGCCACCCGCGAAGATTTTCATCCTCCGGGTAGCCTCGCATCGCTCTATTGCTTTCGTGGCTCCACACTGTTCGCGTCCATCGTATAGCCGGCATCCGCCAGCCCCGTCGAAGCAAGACTCGTGCTGATTTTCCCGGTCACGGTCACCGGATCGAATTGCCCGCCGACTTCGAATCCCTTGTCGGCTTTCACGTAGATGATCTGGTTCGCCGGCGGCGGCGGCACGTGAATGCACGCGCCGACAAACGGCACCAACAGAAACTCCTTCACCGTCGTCGCATCGAAGTCGAGCGGCACGACATACCCTCCGATCGAAACGGTCTGACCGTTAAGCGCTTGGACAATAGCCGGAGGCCGGTCGTCGCCCGGTTGATGCCGCTTCACCGACATGAAGCGCCCCTCGGGCAACGGCGGTGGAGGCGGACCGGCATCCGACAATGGCACCGAACCGCCGAAGAACGTCTTGGACTTCATCACCGTATTGGCGGCTGGCATGGTCTTCGGAATGAGATCCGCCCATTTCAGTTGCCGCGGAGATTCGGCCGCTGCACCCGACGCCATTCCAGCGAGAAGCGCGAGCGGCAGAAACGCCCTCGACACCGACACGAATACCGACGTCATGTTCTCCTCCAATCGAGGCTTCATCTCAAATTCTAACCATCATGCCGTCGGCGAGCGACAGCCTGTAGGCACGCAACGCGGGTAGCAGTCCGGCCAGGAAACCGGCCACGACGATCGCGCCGAGCTTCAACCACTCGTCAGGGCGTGGGGGATCAATAGGAAGGCTCAGACCATACGTGTGATCGATGTAAGGCTGCGCCACATAAAGCCCGACATAGAGTCCCACCGTGCCAATGGCCACGCCGGCAAGTGTCAGCAGCCCTCCTTCGACCGCGAGGAGCCCGAGCACCGTCGCCGGCGTCGCACCGACAGATCGCAAAATAGCCATTTCGCGTCGTCGCTCGTTGAGCGTCGTCAAGATCATCGTCACCATACCGAGTAGTGCCGTTGCGACCACCATCGCCGAGACCACGGACAGTGCCGTCTCCGCCGTTCCGATCAGTCCCCAAAGCTCTTGCAGGGCAACGCCTGGCATGATCGCGGACAACGGCTCTTCCTCATAATTGTTGATCCGCCGTTGCACTTTGAATGTCGCGAGCTTGGATTTCAGACCCACCAGCGCCGCCGTAATGGCCCGCGGCGTCAAATCCATCTTGCGCACTTGATCCGCCGATATGCTCTGCCCCGGCACCGGCGCACCGTTCTGCCAGTCGATGTGAATAGCCTCGATCGCTTCGAGGCTGACATGCACCGTGCGATCAATCGGCGTTCCGGTCTTCGCCAGAATGCCCGAGACGCGAAACGGCTTGTCCTCGTGCTCGATGAACGAGATCGAGCCGACACCGTGCGCCACGATGATCTTGTCACCGACCTTGTAACCGAGTTGCCCAGCCACATCCGAACCAATCACGGCATCGAACAAATCCTTGAACGGCCCTCCTGCCGCAAACTGCATCGTCTGCCCGTGGCGGAATTTGTAATGTGTGAAATAATCCTGATTGGTACCGAGCACGCGGAAGCCATGATGGCTGTCCCCCAGCGACAGCGGCACGATCCAGGAGACCTCAGGCATCTTGGCGATATCCTGATAGCTCTTCCACGTCACGTTGTTGGTGGCGTTGCCGATGCGAAATACCGAGTAAAGCAGCAGGTTCAAGCTGCCGCTTCGCGCGCCGACGATGAGATCCGTGCCGGAAATGGTATCGGCGAAGCTCTCGCGCGCACCCGTCCGTACCTTCTCGACACCGAGCAGAAGCATGACGCTCATCGCGATGGCGAGGACCGTCAACAGCGCCGTCACCCAGCGATTGAGCAGCGATTGAAAGGCAAGTCGCGCAATCATCATGACCGGCCACCGCGCTGCGATTGAGCGATATCCTGCAGGGGGACGACCCGGTCGAAATGCGCAGATAGTCCTTCATCGTGGCTGACCATGATTACGCTGGCATCCACCTCCCTGCTTTGCGCAAAGAGTAGTTTCAGAAATGCGCCTTCCGTGTTTCGGTCGAGCGCCGACGTCGGCTCGTCGGCCACGATGATTTGCGGTGCGCCGATCAATGCGCGTGCCGCGGCCACACGCTGCTGCTGACCGACGCTCAAGCTAGCGGCCTTGCTCGTCGCGATCACGGTTTCATCGAGGCCCAGCGCCAGCAAAAGGCGTTTCGCGACATCTTCCAAAGGCCCCTCACGCAACGCATTCTCACGGCGCAACTTCGAAAAGCGGAGCGGCAAAAGCACGTTGTCGATCAGCGATCCATAAGGAAGCAGATTGAACATCTGAAAAATGATTCCGAAGTGGTCGACGCGAAACCGGTCGCGCGCGGCGCCGCCGAGTGCCGCCATGTCCTCGCCGCTCACTTCGATCCTGCCACTATCCGGTACGACGATGCCGGCAAGCAGACTGAGAAACGTGCTCTTCCCGCTGCCCGACGGCCCGAGCAGCAAAAGCTTCTCGCCGCGGCGAAGTTTGAAGCGATTGATTGTCAGCGTGAACGGAGACGGTCCCGGCCACGAATACCTGACATCAGCGAATGAAACCGCATCGAGAGGGCTCTTGCCCTCTCTCGCGGCCGCCGGTGAAGCCACCATCAGCTCGTTCATCGCTTACATCACGCCCGTGAGATCGAGCGTCGGCTTTTCGCGCGTCATCTGCGCCTGCGTCTGCCCTTTCGGCGTCGTGACGTTGACATTCAGCAGCTGACCACCTGCAAAGTCGGTGAAGTATGCTGTTTCCAAGCCCGTGACTCTTTCCGGCGCCTCGCACGTGATGGTGTAAGTCGCGTGAAACTCTGAATGCTGCGGCTCGCCCGGCTTGTCGTCGTCATCATCCTTTTCGCCCGGATGATGTGTTTCCTTGCGGCTTTCGACATTCGCCGTGTCGGTCTTGCACTTTGCAGCGGACGGCAGCTTGAAGACATTCAGTACATCTGCGAGCTGCGCCTTGGCTTTCTCGACCTTCGCCTTCTGCTCATCCGTCGTTGCGACGTGCTCGAACCCGACAATGTCCATGCCGGGGGCAACAAGCTCCATCTCGATCTTGTTGCCTTCGATGGCGATATCGAGCGTACCCTGACCGTGCACATGCGGTCCGAGTTGGCGATGCTCGGCCTGGTCCGCGAGAACGGGCAGCGACACGAGAATGGCCAAGGACGCGATTGTCGATCTGGCTGTCGAAGCGGTCATCATGAAAATCTCCAACGGGTGATACGTTGCGGCATGCCACGCATGCGCCGCGCTAGCCGGCATGAACCGAGGCTGTGGTGCCCTCGCGCCCTGACCGGCATTGAATCAAAAAAGGAAAGCAGTTCGCCGCGCAGTGTCGGCTATCAGCCGCGTGCGATGGGCGGCGGGCCCCGCGCCCGCACTTCCGTTAGCCGTGCGAGGCTGACCGTCTGCGGTTCGTCGGCTTGGAGCCGAACACCATGCGCGACGGCCGGCAGCGGCATGTCGAATGAAACCGGCGTGAGCGACGTCGCCGCTATTGCCGTCGCCCAACACAGAATGCAACCGTCGTGATCATTCTGGCGAGGCGCGCAAGGGCGGTCATTTGACGGACGGCACATGCCCGCCGTCATCGCTCGGGATTCAATGCCCGTGCCGCGCGAAATGTGATGATGAAAGTCGGCAACAGCCATCTGCACGCCGAACGCGAAAAGCGTCAGCCAAAGCAGTCTCAGGCGGAGTCGCGCGCTGATCATCGATCCCCAAACATCTTGCCCGGCGCAGAGTTCGACCGATCTTGTGTCACAATCGTGGCGTTCGCAGACGGCGACATCCCGGCAACCCCGTGCCAAGATGGATAACGCTCAGAATAAGTCCAAAGCGCAAGAGGGAACCATTGAGACAATTGGGCATTTTCATTTGACGGCAGGGTCTGGCGAACCATGACGACGATAAGAAGCGGATTGTGAACAATAATCTATTGCAGAGGTTCTTCAAACCTCATCTCGCTCGAATGCTGCCGCACTTCCTCTTTCCAAGAGAGCCGTCCCGCCTGCTCGCTTACGCGCTTTGCCTCGGTATCCTCCTGCCGTCGCTGACGTTCGCCGCCTACCTGCTGACCCAGCTACATGCACGCGAATTGAGCATTCTGCATCAGTCCGCTCAAAGCCGGGCGTTGCTGGCGGCGTCCTATTTCGATGAACGCATGGCAAGCCTCGTTTCCAACCTTAAGGAACTCGCCAGCCCTCCGGCAGAAGCTTCGGAAAGCGTTTATGACCATCTGAAATCGGAACTTGGCCGTAACGGCATTCTCGTCTTCAATCGCGCGGCCAACCTCGATCTGCTGTCTCCAACCAGCGGCGCCGATGCCGCCATCGCCGCGCTCGACGCGCCCGCGCGCAGCGCAGCTGCTGCTGCCCTAGCGACCCTTGCGCCCCAGATCACACCCTACGGCATCGCAGCGAAAGGCGGAGTGAACATCTGGATCGCATCGACCGATAAGGCCGCACCTCCTGTCCTGCTCCAAGCGCGCATTCCGTCGGCCTATCTCGCCGCAACATTGAAGAATTTCGTTTCGGACGGTCCGTGGTCGATTTCTATCGTGGGCGGCGATGGCCAAGTTTACGCCGAGGCCAATGGCAAGCCTCTCAAGGCGTCCTATTCCGGGGCGGCAGACAACCCCTCCCTCGTCGAAGCGTTCGCCGATACGTCGCAATTCGGCTGGAAAATTGCGGCCGGCGTTCCATCCCGATCCATAGAACTTCACACCCGGCGCAACTGGATGACCTTCGTGGCGATTTCTTCATTGCTCGCCATTGCTTCGTTTACCGGAGCGACACTGTTAACACGGAGCGTAATAGAAGAATCGAACTCGGATTTGGCCCAAGCTCCCCGCATGTCATCGTCAATTGATCGCCCGTCAAAAACGAGATCTGGCCTGATGTCCATCCCACCGGCCGATGATCGCATGCGCGCGGCACTGAAAGCCGGCAACGTCGGCGTTTGGGAATGGGACCTCCGGTCAGGCGCGATCCATTGGGACGCCGAAATCGCCCGGATATTCGGCCACGCGGTAAATGGCGATCAGCTCGCCCATCGCCTGCTGCGACTTGTCGAACCGAGTGACCGCCGCCCCCTGCTCAGCGCAATCTCGGCCGCTCTTGCGAACATGACGCCGCTCGCCGTCGAAGTCCGCGTACGACGTCCGGACGGTGAAGGCCGCTGGATCGCCGTCCGCGGCGCCGCAACGAAAATTGCCCGCGAAAAGATCTCTGTGCTGTCCGGAGTTGCATACGACGTTACGGACCTGAAGGTCAGCCTGACGCGCACAGACGCGCTGCTTCGCGAAGTTTCCCACCGCTCGAAAAACCTTCTGGCGCTGATCCTGGCCATGGCCCGTCTGACGGCGCGCGATGCCGTCGATGTTAAATCGCATTTGAAAGATTTCACATTGCGGGTCGCCGGTCTTGCTGCATCGCAAGATCTGATTGTCGCCTCCGACTGGCAATGTGTCGATCTCGCAACTCTGGCTTCAGCCGAAATCGGCGCGGTCGCACGAACCGACGCGGATCGCATCAGTGTCTCCGGGCCCCCGGTGTCATTGACTCCGGAAGCTGCACAGTCATTTGGCATGGTCCTGACAGAACTTGCACTCAACGCGGTCGAGCATGGCGCGCTTTCATCAGCAAAGGGGGAAGTCCGACTGTCATGGACCTTTTCTGACGCCGAAACCATCGAGATCATCTGGCACGAGACCGGAGGTCCGCCATTTCTCATAGACGGACCAAGAGGTTACGGCCGATCCGTCGTGGAAAGATTCTCGACCCAAGGTCTAAAACTGTCGGTCCATGCCGCCTCCGGCATCGACGGCTTCAAGTGGACTCTGACAGGCCCGCTGGCAAACGTAGGAGTGCGCGGCGGTCGCGAAGCTGAACCCTCCGTCTGAAAACGGCGTCGGCCACGGACCGAAGTTAAGCAAAAAGACACAGTCGTACGTTGCGCGCGTCACACATGTGGAACCTTCTTCGGTTCGCCACGTTTCCGGAGTCACAGACGCTGCCCCGCCCCATTTCGGTGGAATCGTAGTCCGGCATCGTCTGTACTGCGGGGAAAACGATGAACGTACTGATCACCGAAGATGAACCGATACTGGCCGATGAACTCGAAACCATTGTCAAGAATCTCGGCCATGCGGTCGTTGGCGTCGCGGGATCGTCGCGCGGCGCGCTGAAGCTTGCTGAAACGACGTTGTGCGATCTCGCGCTCGTCGATCTGCATCTCAGCGACGGAGCTACCGGGACGACGGTGGCACGTCACCTAAGCGAAGGACGGCACACGACAGTCATCTTCACGACGTCCAATCCCGGCCGCGTTCCGGAAGACTTCTCTGCGGCTTGTGGCGTTCTCGTGAAGCCGCTCTCCGAGCAGGCCGTGAAATTGGCAATTTCATTTGTGGCGGATTGCATCAAGACCGGCCAATCAGCGCGCCCGAAGCCCCGTTCTCTGCACCTGTCCCCCGCCTATGCCGCCCGCTGGAAAGTTGCCTGCTGACTTGCAGGACGCTTGCGCTTGCGCTTGCCTTGACGACGCCGCCGCTTAAGCCGACGGCGAACGGTCTTCGTGCCGCGGCGATGTCAGCTGCTCAGGGTCAGACAGAATAAGATCCGTCAGGGTAACGATCACACGCGTCCCGGGCTTATCCGTTCCAGGGCACATGGTTTCGTAAGAAATCGTTCCGGAAAACTGTCGCGTCAGCAACGCAGCGATTTTGGTTCCGAGCCCCTCGGAGTGTTGCACCGCTCCGTCATGATCTGTGGTAGATGAGACTTCGGCGCCGCCGCCGAGACCAATGCCATCATCCTCAACGACGAGTTCAGCGCCGCTCTCGCCCTTCCGTTTCAAGAGAACGTTGACGCACCCGGACCCGCTCTCACCGAAAGCATGCTTGAAGGAATTCACCACGAACTCCTGCGTCAGCACGCACAGCGACGTCGCAACCTGCGCCGACGCAAGCAACGGCGGCACGTCGACCATCAGAACAATACGGTCCTCTCCCGCAGCTTCAACAACGTCATCGAGTACGGCCTGGATCAGCGTATCGATCCGCACAAGTTCCAGATCGTTGACGACGTTGATACGCCGCTGCGCGCTGGCGATAGCATGGATGCGGTCGCGCGCCCCCATCAGCGTCTTCAGGGATTTCGGGTCCGTCGTATGCCGAATATGCAAATTGATGAAGCCGACGACCAGCGCCAGCGTGTTGCCGATCCTATGCGTAACGTCACGCAGCAGTGCTTCAGCACGCTCCCGCTCCGCTTCTGCCCGGTCGCGCTCGATGGCTAGTTCTTCCGTACGCGACCTTACGCGCTGTTCGAGAGACCTGTTCGCCGACGTCAAGGTCAGCGCAGTAAGCTCAAGAGCGGCCACCCGCTGACGCTCGCGAATCATAGCGACAAGAGCCAGCGCCGCGCATGCCAGAAGCGTGGCCAGCATCGCGCCGAGAAGCCATGAACTTTGTCGACGAAATTGTTTGAGTTCCCTGCGATAGAGCATCTGCTCTTGCTGCTTTGCGGCTGCGATCTGGCTTCGCAACCGCTCCATGATTTTGCCGCCGAACTCATCGGCGCCAAACGGACGAGGCGACACATCATCGCCCTTACCCGTGGCGACCATGTTCTTGTCGAGAACCTCAAGCCGCTCTTTGATCGTCTGGTGTATCGATTCAATCACCGCGATCTGCCCAACGTTACCGGCGACCAGACGGACGAGGTTATTATGGATGAGCGAGACGGCGCCCTTCGCCGATTGATAGGGCTTCAGATAACTTTCGTCCTTCGTCAGCAGATAGCCAAGCTGCCCGTTTTCGAGATCCTGCGTAGCGCTGAGCCACTTGGTCAGTTCCTGCTGGACGAGCTGCGTATGTGTAACCTCATCGGCGGACTTGACCATCCACTGCCATGCGACGATCGCCGTCATCCCTGACAACACGGCAATCACTATCCAAATGAGCAGCGTTCGAGTCGCGTTCCACGTAGGAAACAACGAGACGTTCCGAAATATGTTGAAACCAACCATAACGAGTGCAGCATATCCAGGACTTCTCCTGGAATGCTACGACATCCATACCTTTCCCCCGCGAGATCTAATCTTTTTACGTTATCATGATTTGCGCGCGCCCGCCCACCGGCACACTACAGCTTCGGTAAACGCGGCTGAATCGGCTTCGCACATGCTACACCAATTCCGCGCCATAGCAGACCTCTCAGACTTGTAATCCGTGTCGGTGGCTTTTTGGGGAACTGCCTGCAGGACGGCGCGTTTGCTCCATGTGACCGCGTCCCACACTCCCTCCCACTCCCCCCGTGGCCCAGGGGCGCGGCGCGTCCGATGAGAGTTCGCGACCGCTTTCCCCCGAGCGGCGCGAACTCTACATCTTTGGATCATTCCAACCCATCGCGAACCCTACATTTACGACCATCGTACCGTGGACTGCCCGCAAAGTCAGCGGAACTGCGAGCTTGGCATGCACGTTAGATCGCCATTCGGGATATCAGATTAAACCGATCCGAGATCTGGATGGGAAATCTTCTGCACTACGCGATCGTATTCCTGATCGTCGCGCTTGTCGCGGCCGCTTTCGGATTCGGCGGCGTGGCCGGTACGGCAATGGAAGGCGCACGCATGATCTTCTGGGTGGCGATCGTTCTGTTTGTCGTGTCGCTCATTGCAAACTTCGTCCGCCGGGTTTGATCAAAAAGCCGTCCGGCCGATTGAAAGGATTCGCCCATGGACTGGAACTGCATCCAAGAAAGTTGGAAACAGTTCACCGGCAAAGCCAAGGAGCAATGGGCAAGCTGACAGATGACGATCTTCAAATCGTCGCCGGTCGGCATGAGAAGCTCGAAGGCAAACTGCAGGAGCGTTACGGCTACGACAAAGCTCAGATCCGCAAGGAAGTCGACGACTGGCTGTCGATTGTCTAGCAATAATATCTCTGCGCTGATTTTCTGCGGCCGAGCGTCTTCGGCCGCTTTTTTTGTTCTCCCGTAGAAAGGCCAGTTGCCCGCGAAAATCGGAACAAAAACGACGAGCGAAAGATTGACCAGATAGGAACCTCAGGGAGAGCGAAATGAAAAAAACAAATATCTATCGCACCATGCTCGTCGCTGGACTGGCAATCGCTCCGGTTGCGGCGACGACATCGGCATCGGCTCTGTCATTCGTGGCGACGCAAGGCGGAGGCGAACAAAGCACCGCGAGCGTCATTGGACTTCCGGTAGAGAATAATGCAGGCGACAAGCTTGGCGACATCAACTATCTCGTGCTCGACAATACCGGAAAGATCAGCACGGCCGTTATCGGCGTCGGCGGCTTCCTCGGTGTCGGCGAAAAGAACGTCGGCATTCCTTACAACGAGCTGTCATTCACCGAGAAGAACGGCCGCCGCATCGCCACTGTCGACGCGACCAAGGAAACGCTGACGAATGCCCCGAGCTATACGTGGACTGAAAAGTCGGCGATGGAAAAAATTGAAGATCGCGACCAAAATTCCGTTTCGGGCTCGGAGACGAACAACTCGTCGAAGTAATCCAAGCCTCGCTTCGCAGGCGCGAACACAAAATCGAGCGCAGAACAATTCTTTGTCCGCGCCCGAAAGATCTAAAGCTGAAGTCCCGATATCAGGCCGCGCGCTGTCCGGCCTTTTTCGATTTCAAGCCGAAGAACAGCGACTGGCTGATCATCGCCTTGACGACGGCAGGCTCGAACGGCTTCGTAATCAGGAACACGGGCTCAGGCTTAGTGCCGGTCAGCAGGCGTTCCGGGAACGCCGTGATGAAGATCACCGGCACGCTGATGGTCTCGAGAATTTCGTTGACCGCTTCGAGGCCTGAGCTGCCATCGGCAAGGTGGATATCAGCGAGCACGAGCGAGGGCGCTTTCCTCGCAACCTCCTCGACCGCCTCCTGATGCGTACGGGCGACACCCTGAACGCGATGGCCAATATCGACCACCAGCGCTTCGAGATCCATGGCAATCAGCGGCTCGTCCTCGATGATGAGAACGTCGGCCGAAAGCTGCTCTGCAATTTCGGCGCCGGCCATTTGCAGCAGCTCCGTCACATGCGCAGGCGTGACGTCGAGAACCTGCGCAGCTTCGGCGGTTGAAAAGCCTTCGACCGAGACCAGCAGGAATGCCTGCCGCGGCAGCGGCGTGATCGACTCAAGGCGGCGCTCCGGCAGCGGCTTGTCGTGCGAGACTTCTTCCGCCGTTTGATTGACGGCGAGAGAATTCCAGACCTTCGTGAAAGCCCGATAGAGTGCCACACGCGGTGCAATCGACTTATCGAATGCGTCGGAATCGGCAATCAGTGCTTCGAGAACGGCCGCGACATAGTTATCGCCTGAAGCCTGACTGCCGGTCAGCGAACGGGCATATCGGCGGAGATAGGGAAGGTGGGGAGCAATAGATTCGGCAATCGACATTGTTCACCTCGTAAGCTCGTAATTGACAAGACGACAACCGGTGCGGTGCCGCACGCGATCATCTTCATTCGATCGTTTCGTCCGTCCCACTCACCCTCGACTGACAGCCCGAGTGATGCCGACGAATTCTCCATTCGGATTGAAATTCTCACCATCTTCGAAACCAAGAGCCTTGTTCAGCGCGACACGGGCGCGATTGACCCGGCTCTTGACCGTTCCGACCGCCGCATTGGTGATCTCTGCGGCTTCCTCATACGAAAAGCCCTCGGCTCCGACCAGCAGCAGCACTTCCTTCTGATCATCGCTCAAGCTGCCGAAAGCCTTCTTGAAATCGACGAGGTCCATATGGACCTGCTGCTCCGGCATCACCGACATACGTTCCGCCAGCGCCCCATCGGCATCCTCCACCTCACGGCGGCGCTTGCGAAGCTCCGAGAAGTAGGTATTGCGCAGAATGGTGAAAAGCCAGGCTTTGAGGTTCGATCCGCGCTCGAAACCTTCCAAATTCGACCATGCTTTAACGAGCGTGTCCTGCACGAGATCATCCGCGCGCGTCGGATCCCCGCACAGGGAATTCGCGAACGCGCGAAGATTCGGCACTGCACTGATCAACAGAGCCTGCAGGTCGTCGTCGGTCTTGGTCACGACTGGCCTCCTTGCCCTTGATCCTCCCGCTGCTTCAATTTCTGCAACAGCGCGACAAACCGATCAGGAACCGGCTCATTGATGAGTTCGATATAAGCCTCCCGCAACCGCTGGCCAATCTGGCCCTGCAGCTCTACCGGTAAGGGTGCTTGCATTGTGACTGAATCCCCCCGCTTGGGGTCACTGCCAGTGCCCATCGTACAAAGACCTTATTGACGGATTCCGTGGTAACTTTCGCTCGTACTCCGGGTTCCCGACGAACCTTCCAGACCTAAATGCATGACGATCCGAAAAGTTCCGGCCCGGCGGTAACCTATTGAATTGCGCGAATTCCAAGGTGCGCAGCTTCACCGGAAAATATAGCCCGACACGACCGGGAAACGGTAGCCTATCTATCGATAAAGTGAAAAAAGGATCCCGTTGCAAAGCCGCGGCGGCTCCCCCCATTTTGCAGCGCTTCTCCGTCGGAATTCTCCAGTTTGAAAAGCGGCGCATCCGGAGACGCAAGAACGCGCGAATAATGAAACTCGTGCCCCATCAAGATATCGCCCGGAGCCCCCAAAGGACACGGCGCGACGAGTTCGGCTCGCCGATACCCGAGGTTCATTTTTCGCACTGCGAAAGATGTCTCAAGCCCCAAAAGGCCAAGCATCTCATGTCGCTCGCCGTCAGCATCGATCAATCCCGCGCCGAGCACCATGTACCCACCACACTCTCCATGAACGGGACGTGACTGAGCAAATTCGAAAATCGCTGCCTTGAACCGCCAGGCACTCGCGATCGCCCCCGCGTGTAGCTCCGGATACCCGCCGGGGAGCCAGACCACGTCGGCACTCGCGTCGGGCGCTTCGTCCGCGAGCGGTGAAAACGGCAGGATCTCGGCACCTGCGGACCGCCAGCCCGCCAGCACGTGCGGATAAACAAATGAGAAGGCCGCATCGCGCGCGAGTGCAATCCGTTGTCCAGGCGGCGGCACCGGCCTTGGCTCACCCGCTTCCATACGTCCGCGAAACGCGCAGCCCATGATCTTATCGAGATCGACATGTGCTTCGATGAAATCCGCTAACGCATCGAGGCGGCTGTCCAGTTCCGCCGTTTCCTCGGCTTGGACAAGTCCCAGATGCCGCTCCGGCAGCACCACGCCAGTATCACGCGGCAGCGCACCTGCGACCGGCAATCCAACGCGTTCGAGCGCATCTGTTGCAAAGCGAATGTGGCGCGGACTGCCTGCCCTATTCAAAATCACTGCCGCGATTGTTACGCCGTCGCGATAGCCCTGAAATCCTCGCGCCACCGCAGCAGCAGTTTGCGATTGGCCCGAGATATCGAGGACGAGCACGACAGGCCATCCCGTGGCGGCGGCGATATCGGCACTGGCGCCGTTGCCCCAAAGACCCGGCCGCGACACCCCATCGAACAGCCCCATCAACGCCTCGCAAACGACGATATCAGCGCCTTGAGATGCATCCGATAGGATGTACGCGGCATGATCCGGCCGCATCGCCCAGCTATCGACATTGTACGATGACCGCCCCGCCGCGACGGCATGAAACGCCGGGTCGATGTAATCCGGCCCGCACTTGAACGGCTGCACCTGCAGCCCGCGCCGCTGCAAAGCCCGCAGCAGGCCGAGCGTCATCGTCGTCTTGCCGGAGCCCGAACGCGACGCCGCGATCACAATGCCGGGCGGCAGCGTCCGAGTTTCGCTCATGACACCCCGCCCCGGAACCGGCGCCGATAATCGACGCTGTAAAGTGCGCTCTCGCGAAAATCGTCCCGCCCCAACGCCTCGCCGACCAGGATCAACGCCGTGCGCTCCGGACCTGCTTCCGCAGTCTTCTCCGCGATGGTTCCGAGCGTACCGCGAATAACCTGCTCGTCCGGCCACGTCGCGCGATAGACGACGGCCGCCGGACAGTCGGGCCCGTAAAATGGCAATAGGCGGCGCACGACATCAGCAATCGCGTGTATCGAAAGATGCACCGCAAGCGTTGCACGCGTCGCCGCGAAAGCCTCGAGCTGCTCCGTTTCCGGCATTGACGACGCCCGCCCCGACGTGCGCGTCAGCACAACGGATTGCGCCACTTCAGGTAACGTCAGCTCCCGGCCAAGCACCGACGCAGCCGCCGCAAACGACGGCACGCCGGGGGTAATCGTATAGGAGATCCCGAGTTGGTCGAGCCGCCGCAACTGCTCGCCAAGTGCGCTCCAGATCGAGAGGTCGCCCGAATGCAGTCGCGCGACGTCCTTGCCTTCGCGCGTCGCCAACTCGATACGCGCCATGATTTCGTCGAGCGTCATCGGAGCCGTATCCACGATCTCGGCGCCGGCCGGGCAATGCGTTAGCAGCGCTTGTGGCACAAGCGATCCGGCGTAAAGGCAGACAGGACATTTTGCGATGAGATCGCGCCCGCGAACGGTGATGAGATCGGCAGCTCCCGGACCCGCACCGATGAAATGCACGGTCATGTCCCCTGCTCCCGTTCGTCCGCCGATTGCGCCGCCGCAATCGTGACATTGCCGACTGTCCGCCGCGGCGCGATCAGCCGCGACCCAGGCCCTGCACCGGCGAGGGCCGCCGCTTCCGCAATCGAGGCAACGCCGAACAGCGAAAGCGATCGCTCGGAACGCGTCAGACAGTCCCCGTTTCGTGCGCGCATGCTCTCCAATGTAATGGCATGATATGAAAGCGATGCCTGTCGCGCCGCCTCCCGCACATAAGAGGCAAAAGCCGCACCCTCAGACGTTGCAACTACGTCAGCGCCGCCCGCGCTCTGCCGCGCGTCATTCAAAGCCGCTGCAAAGTCTCGCTGCTCCGCACGGCTGTTGGCACCGATGCCGATCGCGATCATGAGGCACCTGCAGGTTTCTGCGCTACCCACTGCATGATCGGCAATGCCGGACGCCACGTCGTGCGCGATCCGACCGGCTCGGCGCGTTCAACGCTCAAGCGCGTCAACGTTCCGCCATGGCCATGATATGCAGCGAGCAGGCCAAGCTCGGATTCAATCGTGACGGCATTTGCGACGATCCGGCCGCCCGGCTTCAGTGCCGCCCAGCACGCTTCGATAACCGCGCCTCCAGCCGTCCCGCAGCCGATAAAAACAGCATCCGGCGCCGCCAATTCTCGAAGCGCATCCGGTGCTGCTCCGATCTCGATCTCAAGATGCGGTACGCCCAGCGCGACCGCGTTGCGCATTGCCCGTGCCGCGCGCGCTTCATCACGCTCGATGCCGATCGTCCGGTTCGACGGATGTGCGAGCATCCATTCGATTCCGATCGAGCCGCTTCCTGCGCCGACGTCCCACAGCAATTCGCCCGCACCGGGCCTGAGCGACGACAGCGTAACCGAGCGGACTTCGCGTTTCGTCAACTGCCCGTCATTCTCGAAATAGCTGTCAGGCAACCCGCTCGCGTAGGGGATCGCCCGTGCATCCGGCCCCGCGACCACGTTGATGCCGATGATGTTCAAAGGATCGACGCTCGTGAAATCGAAAGTATCGGCGGTCGTCCGTCGGATGCGCTCGCGGCTGCCGCCAAGCGCCTCCATCACGATCATCTCGCTGTGTCCAAACCCAGCCGTCGTCAGCAATGCCGCGACTTCGCCTGCTGTAGTGCCATTCAGCGCCAGCGCGAGAATTCGGCGCCCATGATGCACATGGCGACGGACGAGAGGCGTGTACCCAGGCATATTGAGACCGAGCGTTGTCACCTCTTGCAGCGGCCAGCCGAGCCGCGCTGCCGCAATTGAAAAGCTCGACGGCGACGGCACCACCAGCATCTCATCAAGCGGAATGGACCGCGCGAGCGTCGCGCCAGCACCAAACCAGAACGGATCGCCGGAAACGAGCACCACGACCGGCGAACCGCGCCGCGCCAGGATCATCGTGGCAGTAGCTTCGAGCGGTTTTTCCCATTCCGCTTTTTCGCCGCGCGTGTCGCCAATCAAATCAAGATGTCGACGCCCGCCGATGATGAGATCAGCTCCATCGACGAGGCGAAGCGCCGCCGCGCTCAAACCCGCACGCCCGTCTTCGCCGATTCCGATGATGGACAACCAGCGTCCGCTCATGGCATTGCGCTCACATGACAAAAGCGATCACGACGACACCGCTGCGCATCCTGCTCCTCGGCGGAACAACCGAAGCGGCAACGCTCGCCGACCGTCTTGCGACGGCCGACAACATCGAAGCGACGCTTTCGCTCGCCGGACGAACCGCCAATCCCGCAGCAAGCAGGCTTCCGACGCGCGTTGGCGGTTTCGGCGGGAGCGACGGACTTGCCGCTTACCTGCGCCAGGAAAAGATTGACCTGCTGATCGACGCCACGCACCCTTTCGCGGCGCAGATAAGCGCCAACGCCGTGGCGGCCGCGGCGGCCACCAACATTCCGCTGCTCGCCATCGAACGCCCGGCTTGGACGCCGGTCGAAGGTGACAACTGGATTGAGCACGACAGCATCGATGCCGCGATTGCCGCTCTTCCCACTGAGCCTCAAGACGTCTTTTCGGGTTTGGGACGCCAGGCCATCGACGCGCTCTGTCGCGCGCCGCTGCATCGTTATCTGATCCGCGTCGTCGATCCGCTCGAGCTGCCCTGTGAGCTGATCAACTCCGAACTCATCGCCGCGCGTGGACCGTTCCGAACGGGCGAGGATGCCCGGCTGTTCGCGGACTATGACATCCGCTACGTGCTGGCGAAGAATGCAGGCGGCAGTGCCGCTTATGCCAAGATTGAAGCTGCGCGCCAGCTCGGCATTGCGGTCCACATGGTTCGCCGGCCGGCGATCCCAGATCGCACGAAGGTGTCCTCCGCAGACGAGGCGCTGACCTGGATCGCAACCCATCATCGCTCGCGCTCCGACCTCGGCGTATAAACCCACGCGCGCCCATCGCTCGCCTGCACGGTCCGCGTCGCACGCGATCCAATCATCACGAGCGTGCGCATATCGCACGCCATGTCGGTCGCGGTTGCTAACGTCGCGATATCGATCTCTTCATCTGGGCGTCCAACCGCGCGCGCGAACACGACGAGCGTTTCAGCAGGCAACACGTCACCCAAAATCTCGAACGCCGACCTGATCTGCTGCGGCCTCGCCTTCGATGCCGGGTTGTAGAGCGCAATAACGAAATCAGCTTCGGCCGCAAGACGCAGCCGCTTCTCGATCGTCGCCCAAGATTTCAAATTATCGGACAACGAAATGGCGCAGAAATCGTGCCCCAGCGGCGCCCCGATCCGCGCCGCCGCCGCCAGCATCGCGGTAACACCAGGCTCGACACGAATATCGACGCCGTCTGCAGCCGCCGGATTTTTCTCGACGGCCTCGTAAACCGCCGCCGCCATGGCAAAGACGCCCGGATCTCCACCCGACACGATCGCAACGCGACGTCCGCTCGCGGCAAGTTCGAGCGCACGTTCCGCCCGCGCCAACTCCTCGCGATTGTCGGAAGCCTCCAAAATCTGGCCGGCCCGCGGCGTCAAACGATTAACATAGGGCGCGTACCCCAGAATGACATCCGCCCCGCCGACGACATCGGTCGCCGCAGGCGTCACCCAACCTTTCGGACCGGGCCCAAGCCCCACGATAGTCAACTGTCCATTCATGCGATGCGCCGTCCTCGTCCGCCCGGAAGCAGGACAATTGAGAAATAGGGAACCGCGCACTCTCCGAGGTCAGACAGCTTCGCGATGCGCTCGCCCGGCATCGTTCCGCGCTCTACATAAATTGCATCGTCGAAACGACCCGCCGCGCTCAGCGCCCGTTTGATCTTCTCGATGTTGTGGCCAACCTTCATGATCACGGCCGCGTCGGCAACGCCAAGGTGTTTCGTCAGCGCCTCTTCATCGAGCGTACCCGGCAACACTGTCATGACGTCGTCACCGTAGGTGATCGGCGCCTGCGCCGCCGTCCAGCATCCCGACATTCCCGTGATCCCAGGGATGACCATCACCTGATGTGCAGCCTTGATGCGATCATACATGTGCAGAAACGATCCGTAGAAAAATGGATCGCCCTCGCATAGCAACGCCACATCTCTACCGCCTTCGAGATGAGCGACAATCGCCGCCGCGCTCTCTTCGTAGAAATCGCGGATCGCCGAAACGTATCCATCCTCTCGGAAATCAATCTCAGTCGTCACGGGATATTCGAACGCCGCCTCGACGACGTCGGCGCGGATATGAGCATTCGCAATGGCTCGCGCGTGTCCCGTGCGTCCCGCCTTGCGGAAATGCGCAACGACCGGCGCTGAACTCAGGACGCGCACCGCCTTGAGCGTCATCAGCTCCGGATCGCCAGGCCCAAGCCCGACGCCGAACAACGTGCCGGATTTAACCTCGCTCATTCGGCCTCACTTGCGAGCGCATTGACGGCTGCCGCAGCCATAGCGCTTCCGCCTTTGCGGCCTTTGACGATTGCAAATGGAACGCGCCCGTCAGCCGCCAACGCCTCTTTCGATTCAGCCGCACCGACGAAGCCAACCGGCATTCCGATGACAGCAGCAGGTTTTGGCGCGCCCGCATCGAGCATTTCGAACAGCCGGAACAGCGCCGTCGGGGCGTTTCCGACAACAACGATGGAGCCCGCAAGCTTCGGCCGCCAAAGCTCCATGGCAGCGGCCGTGCGCGTATTGCCGATCTGTGCCGCGATCTCAGGCACGCGCGGATCGCGCAGTGTACAAACGACCTCGTTCTTCGCCGGAAGGCGCGCCCGCGTAATACCATCCGCGACCATCATCGAATCGCAGAGGATCGGCGCCCCCGCTTTGAGCGCCGCCTCGGCATCGCGCGCAAACGTTGGTGACATCACAATATCGCGGGCCACCTCGACCATGCCGCAGGCGTGGATGATCCGCACCGCGACGCGCTCCTCGACCGGTGACAACCCGGCGAGATCCGCCTCTGCCCGGATGATCGCAAACGAGCGCGCGTATATCGCCGCTCCGTCGCGAATGTAGTCTTGTACCGTCATACTGCGGGCTCCAGGATCAAGCGCGAAATCGTCGTGCTCATGTCGTCAGCATTGATCGTATCGTGTACGCGCATCGAATCCGCTGAACCGTCTCTGATGATATCGTACCGGCCGTCGCGGCCGACGAGCGTCAGACGTGCTTCCGTCCGCCGCGCGCACCCCTTCTCGCATCCGGAAATATGCAGCGAGCAGCCGTGCAACGAACCCGCAAACGTGTCGGCAAAGCGCTGCGCATCCCGCCGCGTATCCGTGCGCGCATTTTTGCACCCAGGCGCGCCCGGACAGACATCCATCGCGAGCCGTATATCGTCTTCTTGCACGATCAGTCCTGCGGCATTGGCGCCCCGAAGCAATTCGTGCGCATGCATCGCATCCTGCAGTGGAAAGACGAACACGCGTTCTGGGCTTGTGCGAACGTCTTCAGCGCCCGCCACTGCGGCGTGATCGCAAAGCGCGGCAAGCTGATCAGCCGTAATCCGCCCGAAGGGAAAACCGACGCCAGCTCCGAACACGCTGTCATTCCGCTGCAGCAATCCCACAGGCACACTGTCTGCTACCGCTTCATCCGCGGCCGTCGGAAGCGGCAAACCTGCCATTGCAAATACCCTTGCGACGCCGAACTGAGCAACCGCGTCGCGCATACGCCGAAAACTCGCGTCGTTTGCCTTCAGCTCGATAAACGCCAGCGCCAGACGATGCATGGCATCGACGACCTCTCCGCGCGCAACTTCGCAGCCCATTCCAATCGCACCATCGAGCACGATGGAGAAAAAATCATCGCGGGCGGACATCATGATATCCGCGCTGCGTCCGCCGATGCGCGGCGTCGCCACGCCCGAAAAACTGAAACCGAATTTTGCGGGCAGAGACCATAAGCGCGCATCTCGCAGCAGGATCGTCTCCAGCGCTGCCGCGAGATCGCAAATATCCGCACGCCGCGGATCAAGCCCGCTCAACGGATCGACGACGACGTTGCGCACGGCTTCCGCGTCCGCAGACGGGTCGAGCAAACCTGCCGTATCCAGGGCACCGAGAAGCACTGCGAACGCGCCGTCACCAACGCCTCTGATCTGCAGATTGCCGCGATTAGTCAAATCAATGTCGCCGGACCCGAACTGAGCGGCGATCGTACCGATGGCTCGCAACGAACTGAGCGAAAGTGCGCCGGCGCGTGGACGCACACGCACCAGAAGCCCATCGCCCGAACGCATCGGACGATGCGCGCCTGGACACCAGCCTTTCCTCAAATGATCCGCCGACGTCATTCCGCTGCCTCGCGCGATGAATCGTCTTTGTTTGCGATTTCGCCGAGATCGTTGCGTCGCGGCTGCCAAAGCCCGCGCGCAATCGCCTCCTCGAACCGGCGCCGCATTGCCGCGATTGCGTCGGGGTTCTCGCGCGCAAGAAACGCTGCGACCACTGGGTCACCGAGATATGCTTCGTAGAGCCGCTCGAAGCCGCCGTTGTCGACGGCCCGCGCCGTCGCCGCGAAGGCGAATGCCGCGTCAACGCTCTGCGCCATCTCCGCGCCACCGCGGAAGCCATGACGCATCTGGCCCTCGATCCACCGGATGTTTGCAGCGCGCCCGTGAATCACACGGGCACATTCTTCCTGCAGCGTGCGAACCCGCGGCGCATCTGGCGTTGCCGTATCGCCATGATAAAGCGCAACGCGATCGTTTCCGAGAGAAGCAGCGGCAGCCGCGAACCCACCTTCGTGTGCCGCAAAGTCACCGCCAGTCAGCAGGTCGATCTCGCTGTGATCCAGCACATGCACGAAGGCGTCTGCCGATTTCACGCGTTTTTCAAAGCTCGCGCTCGTCGCTTCCGAACCATCGCCACGATACGCCGCCTGTGTGCTGGCGAGATACGACCGCCCAAGATCGCCACGCTCGCTCCAGTCGCCGCGGTCGATGTGCTGCATTACGCCAGCACCGAAGCTGCCGCCGGCCGGTCCGAAAATGCGATCGAGCTTTGCTTCGGACGACGAGGCCGGGCGCAGCGGATTATCGCCGGCATCTTCTTCAAGACTGGCAACGAGCGCGACGGCGCTATCAAACAACGCAAGCTGCGCTCCAAACATATCGCGAAAAAGTCCTGAAATCCGCAGCGTCACGTCAACACGCGGACGTCCAAGTTCCGCCAATGCCTCGGTCTCGACGCCCGTCACGCGATAGGAGCGCTGATCCCAGACGGGGCGAACGCCAAGCAGCGCCAGCGCGGTCGCGAGTTCCTCGCCACCGGTTCTGAGCGTTGCGCTGCCCCAAAGATCGAGCACGATCGCGCGGGGCCATTCGCCATGATCGGAGAGATAGCGATCGAGGATTGCTTTCGCTGCACGCTTGCCGTTCGCCCACGCCGTTGCGGTTGGCACGCTGCGCGGATCGACACTGAAAAGATTGCGTCCTGTCGGCAGTACATCAGATCGCCCTCGGCTCGGCGCTCCAGCAGGACCCGGCGCGATGAATTTTCCAGCAAGCGTCCGAGTGATCGCTTCAAGCTCCACCTCATCGAGGATATGCAGCCCGTCGCGGATCGACAGCTCTTTCACATCGCACAAAAAGGCGTCGATGCGGGTCAATGCTTCGCTCGCCGCCATGCCCGCATCGAGGCCGCACTGGGCCGCAATTCCGGCACGAATGGCGGCGTCGACGATCTGATCCGACAGAACCTTGCGCCGCCTCGGATCAAGACCTTCCGCCGACGCGAATTCATCGACCAGCCGTTCAACTTCACTCAACGGCCCCGACAAACCGGCATCCGTCATCGGCGGCGGCTTATGTCCGAGCGTCACGGCAGATAGCCGCCGCTTCGCCTGCGCCGCTTCGCCGGGATCATTGACGATGAACGGATAGATCATCGGCGTAGGGCCAACCAGCGCGCGCGGCGCACACATTTCGCTGCCCGCAACGGCTTTGCCTGGCAGCCATTCGAGCGTGCCGTGCGCGCCGAGATGAATAAGCGCGTCGATCTTTGCGACGTGTCTCAGCCAGAGATAGAACGCGACATAGCTGTGCCGCGGCGGCGTCGCCGGATCGTGATACTGCGCCTTCCGGTCAAGCGCCTGCCCGCGTTCCGGCTGCAGTCCAATCAAAAGATTTCCGCACGGCGCAACACGAAAGCGGAACGTATTACCAACGAGTGCGTCATCATCTTCTGGCGGTCCCCAGGCGCTGACGACGCTTTCTTTAAAGGCTTCTGGCAGAGCATCGAACGCCGAACGGTAAGCATCAAGCGGCCACCCGATTGCCTTCGCTGGATCGAGTTGCGCCACGAGATCGCGACTGTCCGACGGGCGACAGGCGACGTCATAACCCGCGTCTTCGAGATGCGATGCGATCCTGCACGCGCTCTCAAGGCCATCAAGTCCAACCGCGTGCGCGATCTGATCCGGCCGCCCCGGATACGTCGAGAGCAACAGACCGATGCGAAGATCATGGCGCGGGGCTGAACGAAGCCTCGCCCAACGCGCGGCAAGCTCGGCAACATGCGAAACGCTTGGCTTATAAGGCACATGGCGCAGCAACGACACGCCGAGTTCGGTTCCCAGCGTGTCCGCTTCCTTGAACGATACGACGCCCGCAAACAACCGTCCGTCGAGTTCCGGCAAAACGACGTGCATCGCAAGGTCCGCGGCACTGACGCCGCGCTGCGACTTCTCCCAAAGCGTAAATTTCGAATTGGCGAGCGCGACCTGCAGGACCGAACAATCCGCAACGTCGAGCGGCGAGGCATCCGCGCCGTCGCGTGAGGCAAACGCTGTCGCATTGACGATGACGCTCGGCCGGAGACGTTGCAGCTCATCCTGAAGCCAAGCCGCGGTATCCGCTGCCTTCAGGCTCGGAACGTAGAGCGCCGCCACCGCCAAGCCGCGATCTTCAAGTGCATCTACCAAAGCATCGACTGGCGCAACATCGCCCGCAAGCAAATGTGAGCGATAGAAAACAACGGCAGCCGCCCCGAGCGCAGCAACGGATTGCGCGCTTTCCCGATAGACGCCGAAATTCGGAATCTCTCGCGGCTGTGCAATTTTTCCACGCGCGTCACGTTTGCCGAGCATCGCCAGCAAAGCCATGCGCGTATTCTCGATGCCGCCCACGTCGAGCAGAGCCTCAAGCCGCGCCAGCTCATCCGAACCAAGCGTCGACAACGCCGAGAGTCGAATGTCCGGCCGCCCGTCGCCCGGCACGATAGCAAGTGCAATTCCCAGTTCGCGGCAGCGCCGCCCGAGTTGCTCGCCGCCATACCGCCAATAGTCGAGGCCGCCCAGCAGGCGCACGAGCACGGCCTTCGAGCCTTTCAGCGTCGCGTCGGAAAATAGATCAACCGACATCGGGTGGCGCAAAGCATTGAGGTTCGAAATCCGCACACTCGGCTGCGTGCTCTCAGCGCCGCGAAATGCAGCCGCCGCCATCGCAAGGTCGGAATCGGAAAACGACAGAAAAACGATATCGGCGGGCGCGAGTCCGAGATCTTGAGGCGCGGCAGCCTCGTCCAGATCCCGGCTCTCGCGAACGACGATATGCATCAGGCAGCGCCCGTCAGGGTCCGAGTGATGCCGTCGCGATCAAGCCCCTTCTGACCGATGACGACCAGCCGGCCCACCCGCGCCTCGCCCGATTGCCATGCACGTTCGTAACGCGTGTCGATCCGCTCGCCGACCCCTTGCAAAAGGAGCCGCATTGGCTTCCCGCCAATGGCCGCGAAGCCCTTTACACGCAGCACGTCATGATCGTTGGCGATCGCTTTTGCGCGCTGCGCAAGATCGTCGGGCGACGATAGCTCCGGCACTTCGACGATGAACGTCTCGAAATCGTCGTGATCGTGTTCCGGTTCGGCATCGTGATGCGAAGGTCGAGCGGCGAGATCATCTTCCGCAGCTGCCGAAATGCCGAGCAGCACATCTGTCGGAACGACCCCATTTTGCGTTGCCACGATCTTGATTGCCCGCGGCACCATGCTGCGAATGTCTTGCGCGATCAAAGCCGCGTCTTCCGGCGAAAGATGATCGCACTTGTTGAGCACGACGAGGTCGGCGCAGAGCAGCTGATCCTCGTAAACCTCTTCCAGCGGATTTTCATGATCGACGGACGGATCTGCTTCGCGCTGCGCCGCGACCTTCACCGGATCGTCGGCGAAGCGACCGGCGCGCACGGCCGGGGCATCAACGACCGTCACCACGCCATCAACCGTCACACGATTGCGGATATCCGGCCACTCGAAAGCTTTAACCAGCGGCTTCGGCAGCGCGAGGCCCGACGTCTCGATAATGATGTGCTCCGGCGCGGGCTCGCGCGCCAAAAGCGCTTCAAGCGTCGGAATGAAATCGTCAGCGACGGTGCAACACAGGCAGCCGTTTGTCAGCTCGATGATGTTTTCTTGCGGGCAGTTCTCAATGCCGCATGACCGGAGGATCGTCCCGTCCACGCCGACATCGCCGAATTCGTTGACGATCAGCGCCAAGCGGCGGCCTTGCGCGTTCTCAACGGCATGGCGAACGAGTGTCGTTTTGCCCGCTCCCAAAAAGCCGGTGACGATCGTGACGGGAACCTTGCGCGTGCTCATTGCCCCGCCTCCACAGACATTGAATTTTCGGAAGACCGGCCAGACGCGCGGCATGTTCTGAAGTGCATCTTAACCTTTCTCGCCCCACCGGCGATAAGTTGGAAATCTCGTTGACGGCAGGTCTCCTGGCTCGCGGGTCTTGGCATTGGGCGACCTTCCCGGGCTGTTGCCCAGTGGCGTTCTCGCCTATGCTCACCGCGCACAGTTGCGGGGGCAGCTGCGGAGTAAATACCGCATTCCCTTTTGAACCCTCTTGCGAGGGACCGTCGTCCCAATCGATAAGTGAGCCCACATCTTACGTCAATCGCAATAGCGGCCTCTGCGGCACGACCGAAAGTTTATAATGACGACTTTGCACCTCCCGCAGCTGACCCTCATCCTCGGGGGCGCCCGTTCCGGTAAAAGCGCCTATGCGGAAGGCCTTTTGACAGGCATTCCCGGGCCTTGGGCTTATGTCGCCACGGCGGAAGCGTTCGACGACGAAATGTACAGCCGCATCAAGCACCACAAGAGCCGCCGTGGCGCGGGCTGGGTCGATCACGAATCGCCCCTCGAAATTGCCGACGTGCTGGCCAACCGTGTTGCAGAGCTTCCCTCGCTGGTCGATTGCCTTACGCTCTGGACCTCCAATCTGATGCACGCCAACCGCCCCGTTCCGGAGGCAAGCGACGCGTTGCTGGCCGCCGTCGCAAAACGCGTCGCGCCCTGTGTGATGGTCTCGAATGAGGTCGGCCTCGGCATCGTGCCGGACAACGCGCTCGCCCGCGCCTTCCGCGACGAAGCCGGCCGGCTCAATCAGAAGATCGCAGCAGCCGCCGACAAGGTCATTTTTGTCGCCGCCGGACTGCCGCTGACGTTGAAAGGCTGAGCCGTGAGCAACAATCCCACCACGGTCGATGATGCCGAGCGTCACAAAGCCAAGATGGCAAAGCGCAAAGCCGTGCAAGATGCCGAGGTCGCCTCGAAACAGATCGAAAAAGGCGTGCTGCTCGTCCACACCGGCCCCGGCAAAGGCAAATCGACGGCCGCATTCGGCCTCGTGCTGCGCGCGCTTGGACACGGCTGGCGCGTCGGCGTCGTCCAGTTCATCAAAGGCGCGTGGAAGACCGGCGAACGCGACGCGCTTGAACGCTTCGGCGATCAGATCTCCTGGCACACGATGGGCGAAGGCTTCACCTGGGAAACACAAGACAAGGCCCGCGACATTGCCGCCGCCACACGCGCCTGGGCGAAGGCCAAAGAATTGATGGCCGATCCATCCATTCGTCTGCTCATTCTCGACGAACTCAACATCGCGCTGCGTTATGACTATCTGCTGCTCGATGACGTGCTCGAAACGCTCCGCACGCGGCGGCCCGATCTTCATGTCGTCGTCACCGGCCGCAACGCCAAACCGGAATTGATCGCGCTCGCGGATGGCGTGACGGAAATGGGTGCCGTGAAGCACCATTTCGCCGCCGGCATCAAAGCTCAGGAAGGCATCGAATTCTGATGCCTGCGCGCGCGTTGATGTTCTCAGGTACCGGCTCCGACGTTGGCAAATCGCTGATCGTCGCCGGGCTTTGCCGTTTGTTCTCCAACCGCGGGGTTCGCGTCGTTCCGTTCAAGCCCCAGAACATGTCGAACAATGCCGCGGTCACGGCCGACGGCGGCGAAATCGGCCGCGCCCAGGCATTGCAAGCGCGAGCCGCGCGCGTTGCGCCATCCGTGCACATGAATCCGGTGCTGCTGAAGCCCGAGACCGAAACCGGCGCGCAGATCGTCGTGCAAGGCAAAATGCGCGGCTCGGCGAAAGCGCGCGATTTTCAATCGAAAAAGAAAGAGCTTCTGCCTGCCGTTCTCGACAGCTTCGCGCGCCTCAAAGCGAACGCCGATCTCGTTCTCGTCGAAGGCGCAGGCAGCGCATCCGAGATCAACCTGCGTGCGAACGACATCGCCAATCTCGGCTTCGCACGCGCCGCCGACGTTCCGGTCGTACTGATCGGCGACATCGACCGCGGCGGTGTCATCGCCAGCGTCGTCGGTACACGCCACGTCCTCGATCTCGACGACGCGGCCATGATCCGCGGCTTCATCATCAACAAGATGCGCGGCGACCCGACGCTATTCGCCGATGGCATGACGGCAATTGCAAATCTGTCCGGATGGACGCCGCTCGGCCTCGTGCCGTTCTTCCCCGACGCTCGCAAGCTTCCCGCTGAAGACGCGCTCGGATTGCGCGACCTCATGAAAACATCGAGGTCCGGTGGTGAAACGAAACTGAGCATCGCTGTGCCGTTGCTGCCGCGCATCTCGAATTTCGACGACCTCGATCCGCTACGCAACGAACCTGGCGTCATCGTCGAACTGATCGAACCCGGTCAGCCGATTCCGGCACACGCCGATCTCGTTCTACTGCCGGGCTCGAAGACAACCATTGATGACCTAACAGCCTTGCGCGCCGCAGGCTGGGACATCGACATCAAAGCGCATGTTCGCCGCGGCGGCCGTGTGCTCGGGCTGTGTGGTGGCTATCAGATGCTTGGGAAACGCATCGCCGATCCGAATGGCATCGAAGGCCCGCCGCGCGCCGTCGATGGCCTCGGCCTTCTCGATATCGAAACCGAGTTCGGCACCGAGAAAACGCTAGAGCGCGTTTCCGGCACGCTTACGGGTTCCATAGCGCCGTTTGAAGGCTATGAAATGCACGTCGGCAAGACGACTGGGCCAGACACCGCGCGCCCCATGGTAACCTTCCCCGACGGCCACCGCGACGGCGCCACCTCGCCAGACGGCCGCGTCTCGGGATGCTACATTCACGGCCTATTTACGTCGGACGCTGCACGCCAGACCTTTCTGGCCTCTTTGGGCATGGAAGCATCTGCGCTCAGCTACGATACCGAAATCGACGCCATCCTCGATCGCTTTGCCGAGCACCTCGCCCAACACATCGCAATCGAAGAACTCCTCAGCCTGGCAAGATGATTGCGATGAGCAGCAGGCTGCCGACCATGACGCCCCATGCCGTCGTCGTCAGCCGCAGCGCAGCGCGAATATCTTCTGCTGTCGCATCGCGCTTGCCGTCGCCCATGTAGGCATCTTCAACGCGCGTCTCGCCGTAGACCTTCGGACCGTTGAGCTTCAGCCCGAGTGCGCCCGCGAGCGCGCTCTCCGGCCAGCCCGCGTTCGGCGAACGATGCTTCGATGCATCGCGCGCCACAGCTTCGAGCGTTCCCGCCACCGACGCACCCGGCGTGAAGATGCTCGCCAGCGCCAGCAGCAGGGCTGTCAATCGCGAAGCAGGCAGATTGACGAAATCATCTAGACGCGCTGACGCCCAACCGAACGCCTCATGCCGCGGCGTCCGATGCCCGATCATGCTGTCAGCCGTGTTGATGGCCTTATAAACGACAAGGCCTGGCAGCCCCAAGATCGCAAACCAGAACACCGGCGCCACGATGCCATCCGAGGCATTTTCAGCAAGGCTTTCAATAGCTGCACGCGCCACGCCGTGCGCATCGAGCGTTTTCGGATTGCGCCCGACGATACGACCGACCGCCTGCCGCGCCTCGTCCAGACCATATTGATCAAGCGCCCGCGCCACATCTTCGACGTGCGTGTAAAGGCTCCGGCTCGCAATCAGCATCGACGCCAAGAGCGCAATGAAAAACGCCCCGAAGGCAACGTGATCGAAAAACTGCTCCAACGCCCAGGCGATGACACCGGTAATGACGATAAGAATGCCGAGCGCCAGCACGCCCTTGTTGCGCCTGACTTGCGAGCTGTCGGTTTCCCGATTGAGCTTTTTATCGAGAAAGGAAATGAATCGCCCTAGCCACGATACGGGATGCCCAATACGCTGATAAAGCCAGTCCGGATATCCGAACGTGGCCTCAAGCGCGAGAGCGCCGACAAGGACGAAGAGCGTTTGTGCGGCTGTCACGGGCGGCTATGCGGGCAGGACGTACAGAGCACGGCACGTCATCATGACTGCCCCGGCATGACATCGAGCGCCGCAACGATAGCATCGGCCTGCTCCGAGACATCGCGAACAGTCGCGTAGCGCAGCGCTTCACCGACCATCACAAGCACCGGACCGTCCGGATGCGCCGCATGAAGCTCAGCCGCGATCGTCGCGAGGGTCGCTATAAAAACCTGCTCGTCCGGTCGCGTCGCATTCGCAACCGCAATCGTCGGCGTATTGGGATCGAGGCCGTGCACCAGCGCTACGTCGGTCAGTTCCGCAAGCGTTCGCTTGGGCATGTAGATGACCGTCGTCGCCGCGCTGTCGGCAACCGCGCTCCAATCGATATCTTCCGGCAGATGTCCGCGACGATCATGCGCCGTGATGAACTGCAGCCGCCGCGCGTGATCGCGGTTCGTCAGCGAAACTTTGAGGCTGGCGGCCGCACCCTGCGCCGACGTCACCCCCGGCACGATGCTGATCGGAATGCCCGCGCTGCGGCAGGCCTCGATCTCCTCGCCCGCGCGCCCGAAAATCAGCGGATCGCCCGATTTGAGGCGGACCACCTTGAGGCCCTCGCGAGCCAGCGAAACCATCGTCGCGTTGATGTCCGGCTGCTTGCAGGATGTGCGATAGCCGCGCTTGCCGACGTCGATCATCCGCGCGCCGGGCCGCACGAATTCGAGGATCGGCTTGGCCACAAGGTCGTCGAACAGCACGGCATCGGCCGATTGCAGCGCCTTCAGCGCCTTCAACGTCAAAAGCTCCGGATCGCCCGGACCGGCACCAACCAATGTAACGGTTCCCATCGGCACGCCGGATGCCTTTGGCTCGTCAGCCTGCACGCCCGCCCGCTCCGCTATCGATCCGGCTTCAAAATAGCGGGTCTCGAACGGCGTGCGCGGCTGCCAACCATAACGTTGCAGCTCCGGATCGAGATGCTCTTCCTCCGGCCAGCCGAGCAGAAGATAGCCGACGAGCTTCCAGTCGGCGGGTGCATCGAGCGCCTTTGAAACCTCCGCCGGATCGATGATCGACACCCAGCCCAGCCCAAGCCCCGCCTCGCGTGCCGCAAGCCACAGCACCGTCACCATGCACGCACACGAATGATCGAGCGTCTCGGGCATTGTCTGCCGGCCGAGACCGTGGCCTTGCAAAGCGCTCCTGTCGCAAAACACCGCGAGATGCACCGGCGCAGCATCGAAGCCGGAGAGCTTGAGCCGGTTATAAAGATCCGCCTGATCCCCGGCGTAGGCTTCAGCCGACCGGTCCCGTGCCACTTGGAAATTCTTGATGATGGTTGTGCGCGTTTCGGCCGAACGCACGTTGACGATGCGCCACGGTTGGCTGTTACCGACCGACGGCGCCAGATCCGCAAGGCGCAGAAGGCGGTCGATCAGCTCGTCAGGAACCGGGTCCGGCCGGAAACGGCGGACATCGCGGCGCCAGCGGACGAGTTGCTCGAGCGAGGCTCGGCCATCCTGCTGCTGATTGTGGTCGCTGGTCTTGCGGTCGGTCATGGCGAATAAATGCGTTCGGTCGGAAATGCCGTTGCGGCAATCCCGACCTATAGCACCATTCGACGCCCGCCGCGCAAGCGCTCGGCTTTCCGGCCCGAAACCTGCGGCGTTACGGCGTTATGACCCTGTATTTTCCAGCAGATCGTCTTGCTTCTTAAGCAGGCCCGACACCTTCGCCACCGGAATCTTAAATTCCCAACCGGCCGTTAGCGCCGCGATATCATCGGCCTGCTTCTTAGCGTCGCCGGTGCCTGAAGGCGTGACGACGACCCAGGCCTGCTTGCCGTCCGACTTGACGTCGAGTTGAATTTTTAAGCCCTTGTCGGTCTCGTACGACACCTTCCCAGCGTCCGGCAGCGTCTCGGATTTGTCCGCCTTACGCACACCTTGGAAGTCGACATAACTTGCGGACTCGATGATCTCATCGACCGAGTTCACATACTTGAGCTTCTTGCCGGCCGGCATCTGCGCCAGCTTATGCGAACCGTCCTTCTCCGAATCGATCTGATAGGCCGGTTGCCCCGCAACTTCGATCGACGCCGTCTTGATCGAATTCGTCGGAATATCGACGACGCGCGTCTTCACCCAATCGCTGAGCTTGGCTGAGGCATCGATCGGCCGGTCTGCGAGCCAACTCTGATCGGTCCCCGGCTTGCGAACATATGTGCCGTTCTTGTTGGTTCCGAACGCATCCGCCTTACTATTGCCGGCCACGATCTCGCCAATGGCGTGTCCGCTCGCATCGAGAAACCGGATCAGCCGCGACGAGCTTGTTTTCGGATCGCCGAGACCGAGAATAGGCAGCATATCCTTCTTCGCCGTCTTACGTTCGACGAGCGATGCTTCCGACGCATTGAGCAGCAACCTGCGGACGGCTTCGACATTCGCCGGATAATCTCGCTGGCTCGCGATCACCCACTTTCCGTCCTTCAGCGCAAGCTTGATCGTATTGCCGCCTTGCTCGACTTCGATCACCGCGATTTTATTTTCCGCTGGAGTGAGCGCCGGCAGTGCCGCTTCGCCGTGGATGATGGCGGTCGGCGACCAAGGCCGCGACGACACGAATGCCGTCACCGCAACCGCCAGCGAAAGGATAGCTGCACCGAGCAGAGCTACGAAGGTCTTGGGCTTCATCGCGCGTCCTCCTCAGCGTTCGTTCTTCGGTGTCTTGCGGCGCTGGCGTGTCCGTCGCCACGACACGCCGACTGCCGCCATGCCGAGCATCAACGGCACGAGAGCGATGTTCGCGAACTTCAGCCAGCCGCCGAGGTTATCAATGTCCTGGCGAAGCGCGAGTTTGACGCTGCGGAGTTCACGCCGCGTATCGACCATCTCGCCGCGGAACTTCTCGACGGTCTCCTGTTCCTTATCGGAAAGGATCGCGCTGCCGCCATTCCCCGAGGCTTGAATTTTCTGCAGCTCCGCTTGCGTGGTCTTCAGCTTGTCTTCCAGCGCTTCTTCCTTCGCGCGGAATTTCTGCTCTGCGCCGCGGCGCAGATCTTCGACCAGCGTGAACGGCCGGTCTTTGACGCCGCGCCCGCGCAGCGCGATGAGCGCATTGCTGCCGGAAAGATTTTCAAGCGCCCCGACAACGAACGCAGCGTTGTGCGCCGTTGGAATGGCGACGTCCTGGCCGAGGCTGGTATTCACCCAGAACTGATCCGCCAGAATGTCCGTATCGGCAACGACGATGACGTTGATCTTGCCCGATTTGACTTGGTCGTTTTTGGCGGTGTCCGACGCGGCGGAGGAGGCTGCATCCTTTTTCGCTGCATCCGCCGTTGACGTATCGGCTTTAGCAGCAGACTTGTCTTTCTCGTCCTTCTTGGCCGCTGCATCCGCCGCTTTCGGGGGACCGTCCGGGAATGCCGACGTCACATTGCCCGAAAGGCGTGCGGCAAGCACGAGTTTGTGACCGCCGGAAACGTAATTGCGCAGCAGCGCAAGCGGATCGGCGCCAAAGCCGACATCCTTCACGTTGACAGCCTCGGCGCTGTCGCTCGTCTCCAGAATGGGCGAAAAATCGACCGTCGCGCCGTCTTTCTTGCTCAAGAAGCCTGCCGACGCGACGTTGATCTGATCGATGCCCGCCGACAGCACGTCTTTCGGATTGATGCTCGATTTATCGAGCCCAAGCCAAGCGACGAAGTCTGTGACCGCCGGTTGCCCTGTCTGCGGATTCTGGAACTGTACGCGCCGCGCGTGCTTGATGTCGGTCGCGACCTTCGAACCGTCGTACGTCACGCCCCAACCCGCGAGAAGTTTCGTCAACTCCTTCTCGCCATTGCCCTGGTTCTGCAGAAGTTGCATCTCCGCCGTGTCCGAAACCGGATCGGTAAAGATCAAGACTTTGCCGCCTTTCAGCGCGTATTGATCGATGGCGTAAGCGGCATCCGGCGTCAGCTTCGTCGGCTGCGCCACCATCAATACGTCCAGACCTGCCGGAATTTCCTTCACATCCTGGTCGATGGGTTTGACGTCGAAGAACTCGCGGATCTGCCCCATCATCAGCCACGGCTGCGTCTGTTGCTGCCGCATCGGCGACTTGCCGCCGTCGAGAGGCAGCGACGTCATCAAGCCAACGGCGCGCTTTTTCGGATTGGCAAGCGAGTAAATAAGCTTCGTGACATCATATTCGAGATACGACTCGCGGCTCGGATCGAAGAACGGAATGACCTGCTGATTATCCGTCGCGTTTGTCGCGACGAGGCCGAAATATCCAACGTCGCCATCCGCGTTGAGGCGGAGCCCCCTAAGGCCCCCTTCGACGGCTTTGTCTTCCGCATCCGAGAATGGCTCGGGATCGAGGATAGTAAGCTGCAGCTTGCCGCCCGAGATATCGCGATAGCGTTCGAACAACTCACGCACACGATCGAAATAGCGCACGATATCAGGCGAGGCGTCGGCAAGGTTCTTCGAAAAATAGAGCCGCGCCGTGATCGGCTCGTCGATCGACTTCAGGATCTGACGCGTGCCGTCCGAAATCGTGAACAGCCGATCTTGCGTAAGGTCGGCGCTCCACGCCTTGAGACCGATCGTCGAGGAAAGGTTGACCGACAGTAAGATAACAGCGCCAAGCGCCAATCCGCCCCAGGCAAGTGTCGATCTCTTGAATGACGAGAAATAAGCCACCGTCGCCTTGAATGCGCCGGCGACGGGTCCAAACCCGTTCGACATGGCCAAACCTCACTGCGCTTTCTTCTGGTCGATCGCGATCACCGTCGCGAACAGCCAGAAAACGATCATCGAGAAGAAGAAGATGAGTGTCGGCAAATCGAGAACGCCACGCGTGATCTGCTCGAAATGCGAAAGGAAACTCATCGACGAAACGGCAGACGCGAAGAACGCCGGCGTCCAAGCCCTCAACCCACTCTGCACCATCTCCAAGCCGCTCATCGTAAACAGGAAGCAGATGAGAGACGCGACGATAAAGGCAATGACTTGGTTCTTCGTCAGCGTCGAAACGAACGAGCCGATCGCCAGGAACGCACCTGCCATCAGAAAGCTGCCGATGTAGCTCGTTAGAATGACACCATTGTCCGGATCACCAAGAATGTTGACCGTAATCCAGATCGGAAACGTCAACACCAGCGCGAGGCCGATAAACGCCCATGCCGCAAGAAACTTGCCGAGGATCGCTTCAAGCGGCGTAATCGGCAACGTCATCAAGAGTTCGATGGTGCCGGTCTTGCGCTCTTCCGCCCAAAGCCGCATCGCCACCGCAGGCACGAGCAGCAGATAAAGCCACGGATGATAGGCGAAGAACGGGAACAGATCGGCTTGCCCGCGCTCGAAGAAATTGCCGACATAGAACGTCAGCGCACCGGTCAGGGCTACGAAGACCGTTAGAAACACGAGCGCCAGCGGCGTCGCGAAATATCCGCGAAGTTCACGCTTGGCAATAATCCAAGCGTTATCGAAAGTCTCAACCATTTGGGCCTCCGTCTTCAGGCATGGTGATCTGTCGGAAGACATCGTCGAGGCGACCGCGCTCAACATAAAGCTCATCGACCGGAATGTTCTGCGCGCGAAGCAGCGCCGCCACCTCGGCCGCGGCCATCTCCTTCTGCTTCGGGATCGCGCGAAGCAGAAAATGGCCGTTCGGTTTACCGAGCGTCTCGACCTTCGCAACGCTGCTCGCGCTCGACAGCACTTCGATCGCGGCGTCCCCGCGCTCGGCAATGACCTTGAGCGATACCGCGCCGTGATAATGCATCCGCTGCATCAGATCGTCGGCCGTACCGTCGGCGACGATGTGCCCCCGATTGATGACGATCGCCCGCGAACAGACGGCCTCGACCTCTTCGAGAATATGAGTCGAGATGATGATCGCCTTGTCCGAAGACATATCGCTGATCAACTCGCGAACGTGATGCTTTTGATTCGGATCGAGACCGTCCGTCGGCTCATCCATGATCAGCACGGGCGGATCGTGCAGAATGGCCTGCGCGAGGCCGACGCGGCGCTTGTAACCTTTCGACAGCGTGTCGATCACCTGATCGAAAACGGTACCGAGACCCGCACGCTCGACCGCGCGATTGATTCGGGTCGTAAGCTCCACACCGCGATAACCGCGAATTTCCGCGATAAATGTGAGAAAACTGCGCGGCGTCATTTCCGCGTAAGACGGAGCCCCTTCCGGTACGTAACCGAACAGTGCTTTGGCTTTTTTCGGATTTTCGAAAACATCGACGCCGCAGATTGCGGCCCGTCCGGCATCCGGTTCGAGAAAGCCGGTGATCATCTTCATCGTCGTGGACTTACCGGCGCCGTTCGGTCCGAGAAATCCTAGAACTTCGCCCTTTGCAACTTTGAGCGATATGCCATCAACGGCTTTGATCTCGCCAAACTGTTTCTCAAGTCCGACGGCTTCGATCAGGTCCGTCATTGAAATCCCCTTGGGTGAGGTAAAGGCGCGTTAGTCGAAAACGCTGAATGACGCCAAGAGCCCAAGGGGTCAAGTTTGATATCCTTAAATTTTAGACAGCAAAAACGGCCTATTACCTGATGTTCCCGCCGTCTCTACGTAGGTACTTCACGCGCCTTCGCCACCGAGCGCATCGCGACAGCATTCGCAAAGATCGCTATTTCCTTCGCTTGCACGCTTGATCGGAGATCCACATTTGACACAGAGCGTATGTTGCCCGGGGCGCACGCCGTGTTCCAGCGCAACGCGCTCATCGAAGACAAAGCACTCGCCGCGCCACAGACTCTCATCGGGCGCAATCTGTTCGAGATACCGTAAGATACCGCCATGCAGTTGGTAGACGTTCGTGAAGCCTTCCTGAAGCATGTACGAACTCGCCTTTTCGCATCGGATGCCGCCCGTGCAGAACATCGCAATCTTCTGCGAGCGGTTATCTGACAACGTGCGGCGCACGTAGTCGGGAAATTCGGTGAAGGATCGCGTTTGTGGATTGCGCGCGCCTTTGAACGTTCCGACATCGAATTCGTAGTCGTTACGCGTGTCGATGACGATCACGTCGGGATCGGAAATCAAAGCATTCCAATCTTCCGGTTCGACGAGTTCGCCGGTTAAGGCGGCCGGCTCTGTCCCCGGCACACCGAAGGTGACGATCTCGCGTTTGATCTTTACTTTAAGGCGCTGGAACGGATGCTCCGCCGTCTCTGAAAATTTGACGACGAGATCGGAAAAGCGCGCGTCCGCTCTGACTGCCGCAAACAGCGTATCGATCGCGTCGCTGGCACCTGAGACGGTGCCGTTGATCCCTTCACTAGCAACGAGAATGGTGCCCTTGATCTCCTGCGCCGCACACACTTCGCGCAGCGACGTTTGAAGCGCCGACGGATCGTCGATCGATACAAATTTATAGAAGGCAGCGACTTTGACGGCCACGCGATGAGTCCCGACAATTGAGTTTGAGAAGGCCCGCCCCGGCTGTCCGATATGCGGTCGCCCATGTCCTTAAGACCCGCGTCGCCCCGGTGCAAGAGCCCTTCCCTGTCACCGGAACCTTAACAATATCGGGCAAATATCTTGACCGGAATCAAGCACTAGGTCCTCGAGCCATGTTATAAGAAGCGCTGGAAAATATTGGTCTTGGAGACCTTTGAGATGGTGAACCTTCTTCTTCGTCCTGTGATGTTCCTGGCGGCTGCCATCGCAGGCTGGTTCGTCGCCGAAGACGCCGTCAATTTTGACGTCATCCAGATGGTTGTTGCACTATTTCTGATTACGATCATCGTCGCCGTCGCCGCATTCTGGGAAACGCTGTCCGATTGGTACATGAACCGGAAGACAAACCGGAAAGTGAAGAACTGAGCAGCGTTCTCGTTGAACTGACGCTTCGCGTCCGTTCGCTTATTATAAAACGTTCTGATATATCCAGGGGCACAACATAGCCCTCATATCTGCACGGACATCTCGTGGATCTGCCAAGTCTTGCCCGCGACCTCGATAAACTGGCGACGGCTGACGCCGTCGTTGCGGACAGCTACATCCGATATGCGTTGAGGAAGGGCGTTCTCTATGGCCTCGCCGGCATTCTTGCCGTCCTGGGGCTCGCGATTATGGGCTTAGCGCTCTATTGGCTGCTGGAAGAGAGCCTCGGCCGCATCGGCGCCGCGGCATTGGTTGGCGTCATCGGCTGCCTTCTGGCAAGCCTCGTCGCGATCATCGCGATGCTTCAACGCCCTGGACGCGAATATGCCGTCGCCCAGGAAATGCGGAGATCCAGTGTCTCGGCCCTTGAGAAAAATGTCGGAAGCCCGGCCATAGGGCCTAGTGCCTATATCTATCCTGCCAGCGAGGTATTGATCAGCTCAGTCTTGCTACCGCTGCTGGGGTCCCTCATTCACAGCCTCAAATCGCCCCGCAGCAAGGCCGCAGAAACACTGGCCAAGCTGGACGACTCCGCCGCCTTGAGCGCGCCGCCGACGGAGTCTCGGGAAACCTGACGCCTCACTGACCGGCAAGTTCGGCTAAACGGTCGCTGTCCAGGATGTGAACTTCCGTACCGCGGACGACGTCGATGACGTGCATCGTGCGCAGCTTCGTGATCGTCCGGCTGACCGTCTCGATCGTGAGACCCAAGAGATCCGCAATGTCGGAACGGCGCATCGGCAGCTTGACGACGTTCTCTTCGCCATCAGGGGCCCGGGCGGAAAGGCTGAGAAGGAAACCCGCCAACCGCTCCATCGCGCTCTGCTGCCCGACCGACACGAGCAGGCTGCGAGCAGCAGCGAGCTCGGCGGAGACGGCCTTATAGAGCCTCAGTGCCAACCCAGCATCGCGGGCAGCTTCCTGTTCCAGGGCGGCCGCCGAGAGGCACCGCACTTTCGCCGGGCACGTCGCCTGAGCATCGAAAATGTGCTCGCGCAGCGTCCCGAGCCCGATGTAATCGCCGGGATAGGCAAATTCGATGATCTGCCGCCGGCCATCACCGAGCAGCTTGGAGAGCGCAATCACGCCTTCTTCGATGCGGAAAACATGGGTCCGCGGATCGCCATCGCAGAAAACATGCTCTTTGGCTTCGATACGCCGGATCGTCCCACGCTCAAAACGATCTGCAGAACTGTCGCTTGAAGAACTGGCAGCCGAGGCCGCAATGTGTGCCCCGTGGGAATTAGCTCCGATGACCTGAGAAGCGCCCAGCATGTCCAACCTCCTGCAATGCCGACTGTCTGCGGTATGTCAGGAGTTCTAGCGACCGTTCGTTCGCCACATATGCGGCTGGAGTAACGGTTTGTAATTGTTTGTAACAGCGAGAAAGTTACGCGATAGCAATGCGTTAGCTATTCGCCTGGCTGGGCGCCCGCCTGCGAAGGAGCATTTGCATCGGCGCCCAGACGTTTTAAGCCTTCCGCCGCTGCATAAAGCGTCGGCTCCAGCGCCAAGGCCGCACGGAAGTCGGATATGCTGGCTGTCCGGTCGCCGATCATCTCGTTGGCGAGCCCTCGATTCAGAAATGCAGGAGACATGTCGGGCGCCAACTCGATCGCCCGCGAATAATCGGGAATCGCCCGATCAGGCTTGCCCAGATCAAGATAAACGTTCCCGCGATTGTAATACGCGAAATTGTTGGCCCCGTTGGCGTCGATCGATGACGTAAAATCCGCGATAGCCTTCTTCAGCTGATGCTGCTGGGCGTAGGCAATGCCGCGGTTCATGTAAGCCGTGGACAGCGGATCGCCGAGCATCGTGCGCCCGATCACTTTCGTGCAACCGCGAATTTGCCGGGCCAGATTGGCACTGTCGTTACAATCCGCAATAGCGTCAGCTCGCCCGGCGGCCGGAATGACCGCTACAATTGCCAATATTGGATAGACGACACGTCTCACGGGTACACGGCCTTGCTACTCACTGGACCGACTGTTCCTTGCAGGACAGGGTCCGAAACATTTGGCGCTGAACTATGCGGCCTCTCGAAATATGTCGCGCGCCAGCACAGTCTCAAGACCCAGCATCACGCGGCGCGGATAAAAATTCCATAACAGAACGAATTTATGCACGTTTGATTTGTGTCACGTTAAAAACGCCGACTTTAGCCGCCATCGACCATAAGTCTCCCCTGCCGCCCGCTCGCGCCGCGGGCACGCGCTTTGCCGAAAAAGCGCGCATAGAACAGCGCAAGGCAGACGAAAAATGCGGTATGCGCCGCGGCAAACCAAGCCATGCCCGCAACCGTCAGATGCCGCGACCCAGCGAACCCTTCACCCGTGAGCGGCAACACCACCGCGGCGTTGAGCACCCATACGGCAAGGGCATAGAGAAGCCCCTTCATAACGGAAGAACCTGGAAGGTAGGGCTCCAGAACGAACGCATAAACGATAGCCATCGCCACGCCGACGGCCGCGTGAAATTCCCATCGGAATGCAGCCGTCGCGGGCAAGTGAATGCCGGTCGTTATCTGTAGCAGCCGGAGCAATCCACCATGCGCCGTCGCCAGCGAAATGAGATCGGCAGCGCGCAGCAGCAGCGAATTTAGCGTAATCGCGATGGCGCCCGCGATGAGCGCTGCAAAGATTCGAGACATGTTTAAACCGGAAGAAACCATGGCCGCCGCGGTCTTGTACGCCGGGGCGGCCATAGTCCAATGATTTATTGTGATGGTTCGGCGCCGATGCCGGGAACTACCCCGGCACCTTGCCCGGTACGATTCCCGGCGCGTCGCTTGGGAATTTCGCGATGTCTGCAACATCGATGTTGAGGTGCTGCGCCACAAGAGACGGCGGCGTATGGGTCAGCCAATCGGATAGGCTGATCTCCTGATAGTCGGGGACTTTGAAGACAGCCACGAACTTGAGGTCGGTCTTGCCGACGTTCTGAATCACATGCCCTTGGCTCTTCTTGACGTAGCCGACGTCCCCCGGCCTGAAGTCAGCCGTGACAGCATGCGGTCCGGCATCGAACACAGTCATGCGGCCCTCGCCTTCCATCCAGTACTGCCACTCGTCTGCGTTCGGATGCCAGTGCATTTCACGCACGGCGCCCGGCTTCAAAACCTCCATCGCCGCAGCGATCGTCTTTGAGGCTTTGAAGATCGAGCTGTCGGCCATGCGCAGTTCACCCGAAGGATTGGCTTTGACCGGCTTCGACGATCCGAGCTTAAAGGTAAACGGATTGGGCGGCGTCCCGCCCGACGCGACAGCCGCTTGATCGGCAGCGAGCGGCCCCGGCTCCTTGCCCTGGAATATCCAGAGATCCTGCAGCGGAATATTCTTGAAGACGTCTTTCGGCACGCCAAAATTTGCAGCCAAGACATCGGGTGGCGTATGCGCAAGCCAATCGGTGACCAGCAACGTGCTGTATTCCGATTGCCGGCCTTCGTCGAAAACCAGCACGAACTCTGCCCCGTCAGGACCAAGGCCCTGAAGCGAGTGCGGGAAGCCCGCCGGAAAATACCAAAGATCGCCCGGTCCAACGTCATCAACGTAGGCATGACCCTCCGGGTCAAGAACGGTCACGCGGCAGCGGCCGTTCGTCATGATCGCCCACTCGGCTGCCAAGTGCCAGTGCATCTCGCGAACACCGCCCGGCCCAAGCCGCATATTCACACCCGACACCGCCTCGGAAATAGCGAAGTCGGCCTGCGTTAACTGCCGAGCCCATCCACCATTCTGGATGCGCTTCTGCGCATTGTTGAACGATCCCCAGAAGAGCGGCATGCCGCCGACATCCGTTGGCGGCGGACTTTCGAAAGACGGAAACTGACTATTGATGATCGGGTTCTTAGGACCCGGATCCGACAGCCCACCAGGATTGGCGTTGATTGCGCCTTCAGCCGGCTGATCGGGATTTCCAAACGTCGCTGCACGCGCTGCCGCTGAAGATGCCAACGTGCCGGTCGCCGCCGCGATCGCGAGAATATTTCTGCGGGAGATTTCGTTCATGAGACACGCTCCAATCGAGATGCAAGGCAACCATCAGCGGAGACCATTGACCACGCCGCCGATCCGAAGTGCGACGAAGGTAGTGGGGCAAAAGGCAACATTCTTTCATATTCGCCGGGGCGGTTGCGGATTAGCACGAACGGCGATCAGACCAAGAAACCGGATCGATGATAGTCGGCTGCCGAATTCTAAAATTGGAAATCTGAAATTGAAGGCATCAGCGCCCATTCAGGCCGCATCGCATGGATAATCCGCACGCGCCGCGGTTGGCGCAATATACCTACGTATAGCGTTCAGAAACGATTGTCTCCTGCACTCATCCCAACGTCGCCGTTTTACGAACCTTTGTGCGATAGCGAAAGAAACGTGAGCGGACCAAATTATCGGTCAGCTGCTCACGAGCCAATGAGACCCGAAAGCAGCGGAAAATAAATCAAAGCTCTTTGGGAGTAATGGCTATGTCAATGCACAAGATTCTTTCCCTCGCAGTCGTTGCCGGTGCGTTCGCTCTTTACGGTGTCCCCGCAAACGCCGAATCGCTTCCGGAAATCGTGAACCAGCAGATCAGCGATCGCGGCGTCCCGAGCTACTCGGGTGCAGAAAACGGTTCAGACGCATCGATCGTCCAGCAGCAGCTGCAGCAGTACGGCAACTCGGCTCAGCCGGATGTTGATGCCTCGGCCTCGCGCGGTCACGATGACTCGCTCGTCCGCCTTCAGTACGAGCAGATCCCTCACTAACCACTAACGATAGCAGACCCTCGCTTGTCCTAAAAAACCCGCCGCTCCTCCCGGCGGGTTTTTCTTTTTTGTTTAATGCAACGTTGAAAAACGCCTGTCAGTTAGCCTGTATTGCGGGCAGCATGTGCGATGGCCGAGAGCGCCATTACCGAGCACAGCGTCATCAGTTCATGAGTCAATCGCACTGCAGATGCATAATCTGCCCAGATCAGAGAGAAAATCCCGCAACGGCTGTGCGTGTTTTCCCTATTGAACGAGACAAAGATCCCAACACAAACATTTATCTCTGCACAGATAGACTAGCCCATAAGACATATGCCAGCGTATACGGATCGTTATATTTTTCGGAGTGAGCGATGCCGACAATATTGCTGGGCGGCCGACGCGATTGGCGAGAAATTCTCACGACTAAGCATGCTTGCCTGACAGCACCGCCCCAAAAAAAGAAAAAACACTTTTGGAAACGTCCCCGCACTGTCGCGGCGCCCGAGCCGATCGGAACACGGCCGAAAATCACATTCCTGGAAAAAGAATTCAATCGAGATACTGTGCTGGAATCGGAATTCGATTTCATATTGCCATTCTCAATGGAAGACTACGCCATACTGCGAGATTGCCCGCAGGTTCGGCACAAATGCATCTTTCCAGAAGAGCACATCGCAAAAGCAATAGACGATAAGATCGTCTTCAACGCGCTGATGATGGAGTGTGGATATGCGAACTGCATTCCACGCGTAGGCTCACCGAGCGAATTGGAATTGCCCTTCATTCAAAAGCGGCGCGTCGATGAATATGGAATCCATACCCGCATCATCACGAAGAGGTCAGAGACGGATAGGATCCACGATCCCGACTTCTATTTTCAAGAGTACGTTCCAGGTGCCGAGGAATATGCTACGCACGCGATCTGCGTCGCCGGCCGTCTGGTTTACGTGAAAACATACAAATATCTGTTCAACAGTGATACTTACACAAAGTCGGCGCAAAACCATCCGTTCTGCGTTGAAGACTTAGGCGGGTACATACCATCGGAGCTTGCCAGCATTTTCGCAGACCTCTCTTACACCGGATGCGCATGCTTTAACTTTAAGCTCAAAGATGAGACGCCGATGATTTTCGAACTCAATCCTCGGGTCGGAGCATCCTTCGCAAGGAATTACGAGCCCTATCTGTGGGCGTATATGCGCGCTGTGCAGGACAACAACAGAAGAGCAGCAAACCCGGAAGTCTCACGTCCTGGTCTGAGCAGAGCTTCGCTCACGGAAATAGCTGCACGCCAATCGCAGTGAACCTCTCTGCATCCGAAAATCTCAGGAAAATCGAACGAAGAATTTGGGAATGGCGGAAAAATCATAGCCGCCCGCATTATAGGGCACCCGCGCAGGTTGGCGATCGCCCCGCCCATCGACCACGCACGTTTCGATGAGATATGTCCCCGGTAGAGGCGACAACGGGACTTCGAACCTCACCCAAGTATAGCGGTTAGGCTGATGATCGATGATGCGCGCTGGCTCCCATTGGCCGCCGTTGACGCGCACATCGACGCGTTTCACGCCCCAGTGCGGCGCCCAAGCATATCCTCGTAATGTTTGCGGACCCGACGGCATGACCGGAAGTTTGCCGCGATCGAGGGGATAGTTGGATGGCATCTGCGGTTGCTTGGCGAGCACCAACGGTATTGCAAGCATGGACCGCGATGTATGCCATGTCACCGGAACACCGATGACGTTCTTCGGCGTGACAAATCTAAACTCGTCTTCGCTGGACGGTTTCGGCGGCGGATAGTCTGGCCCAACCATGGAGTGGCCAATTGTGTTCAACCGCACCCAGAAATCGTGCGACGCAATTTTGATTTCGGTTAGCCATTTCGTCGATGCGCCGCCACACCAGCCCGGCACGAGAGCCCGGACTGGTGCGCCGTGATCCGGTGGCAACGGCATGCCGTTCATCTTGAAGGCCAGGCCGATGTCCTCGCCGCGCTCGATCAGTTCACTGATTGGAAGCGGTCTGCCGGTATCGGATTGAATGTTCGGCGCCTTGCCATCGACTCCCGACCAGAAAAGCACGCTCTTGGCATTGGCCTTCAGGCCGACGCGGCCGAGAATCTCGCTCATCGGTACGTACTGCCATTCTGCCTGTCCTACGCCGCCAAGCCCCCAGCCGTTTCCTGATACCTTGGTTGGCGACGACAGCATGTCCTGCTGTTCCCAAAACAGCGACCGGCCATTCCCAGCACACTGCATGACGCTGACGATCGACCGCGACGGCATCCTGAGGATGTCATCGTATGTGAGTTCAAGCGGCCGCTCGATCGCGTCGCCATGGATTTTGAGACGCCAGAATCGCGGATCGACGCGCTGATCGATCTCCGCACGCGGGGTCGGATATTCGTTGCGAATGTAGAATTCTTCGACTGGCGTAATGTACGTATCGAAGTTCCACCACGCCCCTCCTTGGTTCGTGGCGTTGAGGTCGGTGAGCAGACCGACGTCCTTCACGAACGAGGGATGATAACGGGATGGCCCACTGCCGCCATGCCGAAAACTTAGTCTCGGCTTCTCCGGCGCGGATACTGCCTGAGCAGCCGCGCTCACATTGTTCGCAGCCAGCATCCCTGCCGCTGTGACCCCCGTAGCGCCAAGAAAAAAACGACGGCGGTCGATCGCCGAGCTATCACCGTCGTGCTCGCGACGAGAAATGACGTCGTGGTTCATAAATCTCTCCGTCTCCGGTCGAATACCCGGACGTACTGGATTTCATTTGTGAACGCCGACACGCGGCCGATCGCGAAAGTGTAGTGGAGGGGCGCACTGCACTTCACGGGGAAGGCGAAGCCTAACAGCCTCTGCTCCGCCGTTACAATGAGTGATCAACGATAGGCACGACCATGCTTTTATGCGGCCGTCGCGAGCATTCCGCCCCGTACGTACAAGGACGCCAGATTTTCCGGCTTGAGGCCGTGTTCTGCTGAACGAATTTTAGCGAGGAATTCAAAGAATGCGTTGGGCAATGGTGCCCAGGGGCAGAATTGAACTGCCGACACTGCGATTTTCAGTCGCATGCTCTACCAACTGAGCTACCTGGGCCTGCCTCCGCGGCGCAGAGCCCCGAACGAAGTAGGCGGTCCTTATAGGGGGGCGATTGGCGGTATGCAAGCGCCTCTCGCAAGGCTTTTTTATACCCCCTCGTCTTCGTCCCCCGAACGCTTACCGTTCTCGGGCGGCGTCGCGTTGTCGCCCTCGTCTTCGTCCCGTCCGGCAATGGCATAACCGCCCGTAAACCACCGCGCGAGGTCGATATCGGCACAGCGCTTAGAGCAGAACGGCCGATAGGCCTCGGCAGCCTCCTTGCCGCAGATCGGGCACTTGAGCGGCTTCGCTCCGGACTTGGCAGCGGACATAACGAAACTCAATCGCGGTCGACTTCGGCGTATTTCAGCCAGTTGTACTGGATCGGGAACTTCTCGGAATTGAGAAGCCCCACGACTTCCGTCAAGGGCAGGCCAACCACGTTCGTATAAGAGCCAATCAGCCGCTGCACGAAGCAACCGGCCAAGCCCTGAATGGCGTATCCGCCGGCTTTGCCGCGCCATTCACGCGAGGCGATGTAGGATTCAAGCTCCGCCTTATTGAGATAGCGGAAGCGCACCCGCGTATCGACGATCTTCGTCCGTACGCGATCGTCCGGCGTAATCAGGCAAATGCAGGTCTGGACCTTGTGTGTCCGGCCCGAAAGAAGTTGTAGCGACGCCATCGCCTCTTCGATGTGCGCCGGCTTCATCAGAATCTTGCGACCCATCGCAACGACTGTATCGGCGGCTAAAATGTAGGCGCCTGCAAGCTCCGGATCGTTGGCGATTTGCGCGCGTGCCACTTCCGCCTTGGCGCGGGCCAGCCGGGACACCAGGGCACGCGGCATTTCTCCGCGCTTCGGCGTCTCGTCGATAGAGGCGGGACGCAGTGCATCCGGGTTCACCCCGACCTGAGCCAGAAGCGTAACCCGGCGGGGACTGGCGCTGGCGAGCACAAGCTGCGGCCGCTCGATAGCGGCGTTCGTCTCCGATCGCTCGCGCGACAGCGTGCGCCGCAGCGTTTCTCGTCCGGGCACGCCGGTCCGGGCAAAGACGGGCAATAAACTGCTCATGAGCGTCGTTATCATAACCGTGACCACAGGCGATAGAATAAAGGCGACACACACGAGGCGAACAATGCGGCCGTCGTCCCAGCCTTTGCAAGTCCCAGCCCCACGCGTTGCAGGCGGCAACAAAACAGGGCATGAATAGCCTGATCTTTCCCAGATTTGATGGCCGCAATGGCTCTGAAACCAGACCCCGCCGACGTACTTGCCAGGACGCCGCTTTTCGGCACGCTCGACGAATCGAGCCGAAAGGCTGTCGCGGCAGAGCTTCGTGATTCCGCCTATGAGCCCGGCCAGATCATCTTTTCGCGCGGTCAGGCCGGTTTAGAGCTTCATATCGTCACCAAGGGCCGCGTCCGGCTTTCGGTCCTGACGTCCGATGGCCGCGAACTATCTTTTGCGCATGTCGAGGCCCCTTCGATCTTCGGCGAGTTGGCGGTCTTCGACGGCCTTCCCCGCTCCGCCGACGCGACCGCCGTCAACAAGGTCGAAACGTTGATGCTGTCGAAAGCCGCGTTCGTCCGGCTGCTCGGAACACAGCCCTCCGTCGGCGAAGCCGCGGTGCGTTTTCTTGCCGGCCGTCTGCGCGATGCCGATGAGCAACTGGAAGCAATCGCCCTGCATCCGATCGAAGCCCGGCTTGCGCGCTTTTTCCTTGCATCTGTTCGCCAGAAGGACCCGGCCGGAAAAGCCGAGAAAGTTTCGCTTGCCCTCCCCATTTCACAAAGCGAGCTCGCCCTGCTCGTCGGCGCCAGCCGTCCGAAGGTCAACGCCGCGTTGGGCATGCTCGAACAGGAAGGCGCCATCGAGCGTCGAGGCCAACAGGTCATTTGCAACATCGCGGCACTGAGCGGCATCGGCCGCCTCGACGACAGAGATTAGTCGTCTTGCCGCAATCGCCGGACCAAGCACATGACGATCGTTGATCGGCAAAAGCGGCGTGCCCTGCCTACGCTGGCAGTTGGGTGGATGAAAACCGCTTTCGATGGCATCCGCAGTTTTATTCGCCGGATATCCAACATCGGCATCAAAGGCTATCCGCCGGACATCCAGCGTCGCCTCAAGATCGTCAATGTATTCTCGGCGCTCGTTGTCGTCACGACCTGCATCTATGCAGCCCAGCTCTGGGCCTCTGGCGTGAAAGAGATGCTGCCCGCCGTCTATATCAACTTAGGCGTCGCGCTGATCGTCGCTCTCGTGCCGCTCATGCATCGCTACAACGAGATCGCTGGCGGACTGCTGCTCGTCGTCGCCGAGTTTTCCGCTCTCATCGGGTTCACCGCATTTTTCGGACGGATGGGCGGTGCACCGCTGCAATACGTGATCGCCGCCGCCGCGCCGTTCGTCATTTTTGAAGCCCGGCGCTTCCGGATCATCATCGCCATCGTTTGGCTGGCGCTGATCCTACACCTGTTCGTCTGGTTCTCGTTTCCCATGGAAGCCGCCAAGTTTCGAGCAGACGAGAAGACCATCAACTCGCTCTACGTCCAGGCCGCCGTGACGACGTTCGGACTGATCGCCGCTTGCGTTTATTATGCCTTCAGCCTGTTCGAGCGTGCCAAGGCCGAAACCGAGACGGTCCTCCGCAACGTCTTGCCCGACAGCGTGGTCGAGCGCCTCAAGGAAGCACCAGGCGAAACGATCGCTGACGGCTTTTCCGAAGCCTCGGTGCTTTTCGCCGACATCACCGGCTTCGTCGGCATGGCGCGCGGCCTCGGCCCGGAAAAAACGGTCGCGCTTCTCAATCACCTGGTCATCGCCTTCGACGAAATCGCGGATCACCACGGCGTCGAAAAAATCAAGACCATCGGCGATGCCTACATGGTCGCCTCTGGCGTACCCGTCCCTCGCAAAGACCATGTCGAAGCGCTTGCGGCCACCGCACTTGACATCGTCACGGCAGTGAAACGCATTAGCATTGAGGAAAATATTCCAATCAGCGTTCGCGTCGGCATGGCATCAGGCCCGATGATGGCAGGCATCATCGGCAAGAATAAATTCAGCTATGACGTGTGGGGCGATCCGGTCAATCTCGCGAGCCGTCTGGAACAATCGAGCACACCAGGCTTTATCGCCATCTGCCCGACATGCGCGGGCGCGCTGCAAAGCACGTTCGTTTTAGAACCGCGCGCCGATATCGAGATCAAAGGCGTCGGCCAGCAGACCTCCTGGTATCTGCTCGCCCGCAAATGATCGTGCCCGCTCATCCCTTCCAGTGCAGCGAGCAAACGAGTGTGAATAGCCGCCGCGCCGTATCTTCATCAACGACGATCCGCGGCAACAGCTTTTCCTTGAGCAACACACTGCCTTCGTCGTGCAGCGCGCGACGGCTGACGTCGATGGCCTGAATACGCGCCGGCGGCGCTGTTCGCACTGCTTCGTAGTACGACTCGCAGATCATGAAATAATCTTTCACGATCCGCTTGAGCGGAGCCAGCGCCATACCCAGTTCAACCGGATCACCGCCTTCAGCTGGAGAAATTGCCAGAACGAGGCGCTCCTCCGTCAGCGACAGATGCAGCTTGTAGGGACCAGCATTCATGTCCTCGACGCGAAAGCTGTTCCCGTCGAGGATATCGAAGATCGCGACTTCGCGTTCATGCTCGATATTCGAGTTAGCCCGCCCGAGCGATTTTGCATCGAGCGTGATCTCAATCAGCCGGTCCCGGCTCTTTTCCGGTGAAGCGACGGTTTGGTCCATCTCGTTTTTAACCTGCTTTTTCGAGCCGGATTTCCACGGAACGCCGATGCCCTTCGAGCCCTTCCGAGCGAGCAAGCGTCATCGCAGCAGGGCCAAGTTTTGACAGCGCCGCCGCATCGAGCTTCAGGATCGACGTCCGCTTCATGAAGTCGAGAACGCCAAGCCCGGATGAGAACCGCGCGCTCCGCGCCGTAGGCAACACATGGTTCGATCCCGAAACATAATCGCCGATCACTTCCGGCGTCACACTCCCGATGAAAACAGCACCCGCGTTACGAATTCGTTTCGCGAGATCTTCGGCGTCTGCGGTTGCAATCTCCAGATGTTCGGCAGCGATCCGATCGGCCAACGGCACAGCCTCGCCAAGCGATCCTAGAATGATCGTCGCGCCGTACGTGTTCCAGCTTTCGCCCGCGATATTTCCGCGCGGCAGCGTTTCGAGCTGGCGCTTCACGGCCTTTTCGACGGCGTTTGCGAACTCCGCATCGTCCGTCATCAAAATCGACTGCGCCGCCGTATCGTGCTCGGCCTGCGCCAGAAGATCAGCGGCGATCCATTCCGGATTGTTGTTCTTGTCGGCGATCACCAGAACTTCCGACGGTCCCGCGATGGAATCGATGCCAACGACGCCGAACACCTGCCGCTTCGCCGCTGCGACATAGGCATTGCCAGGCCCGACAATTTTTACGACCGGCTTGATCGTCTCCGTGCCGTAAGCGAGCGCGGCCACGGCCTGCGCGCCGCCGATGCGATAGATTTCCGAGACGCCGGAAATTTTTGCCGCCGCTAGCACGAGCGGATTGAGATCGCCGCTCGGCGACGGCACCACCATGACGATGCGCGGCACGCCCGCAACTTTTGCCGGCACGGCATTCATCAGAACTGAGCTCGGATACGACGCAAGTCCGCCCGGCACATAAAGCCCAACGGATTCCACCGCCGTCCAGCGATGCCCAAGCTCGACACCCGCGGCGTCCGTATAGCGATCGTCCGTGGGCAATTGGCGCTTGTGATGCTCGGCAATGCGATTGCATGCGAACGTCAGCGCATCGAGCGTCTCTTTCGAACACGCCGCATACGCCGCCTCGATTTCATCGGCCGTCACCGCAATGCCGGCCTTCCTGAGATCGAGACGATCGAACTTCTGCGTCAGATCGACGAGCGCCGCGTCACCACGCTCGCGGACATCCGCGATGATCTCGCGCACTGTGTTATCGACATCGACCGACACTTCGCGCTTGAGGCCAAGAAGCTCAGCGAACTGTGCTTCGAAACCGTTATCGTTGTTGTTGAGACGCACAGGCATCGGCAATCTGTCCTTGGGAAGCGATCGAAAAGCAGATCAGCTTGCATCCTCGGGATGCTCAGGAGAGCGTTTTGTCCCCCACGCCGCCCCGAGATCTTTCAGTTCGACCTCGATACATTCGACGCTCAGCCGAATGGCCGCGCCACCCGAAAATGTCAACGTGACATCGCCTTCGGGAGAACCTTCGCCGCCCTTCGGCTCGAACGTAACGGCCAGCAGCGCGAGCGCTGTTCTTTTGTCCTTGAAGTCAATGCCCTGGACTTGCGCAGCATTCACCCGCTCGAACCGGATACCAGCCCGGCGACGCTCGAAATTCTCGTCGCTGCGCCCCTGCGCGGTCTGCGAATGGCCCAGCGCATTCGCCCAGTCGAAACGATTGACGATCGCAGCAAACCGCTTTTCCTTCGGCAAATATGTCATCTCGCCGACGCGCAGCACTGCATCCTGCAAATGCGCGGAAATGATACCGAGGTCTAAGGTATCGAAGGCGATGAGCTTAAGGTCCGGCATCTGGCGCGATTGTCTCCGCAAAGCAGGCGGGCGGCTGGGAAAAGCCGAGTGATACAAAGACGCGCCGAAAGCTGCAACGTCTCCTGGTGCAGAACCTCAACCGCTGCTGAGACGCTCGATTTCGGCGCCACAGGCACTGAGCTTGCGCTCCAGTTGCTCGAAGCCGCGATCCAGATGGTAAACACGGTTGATGACCGTCTCACCCTCACCCGCAAGCCCCGCAATAACGAGCGACACAGAGGCGCGAAGATCCGTCGCCATCACAGGCGCGCCTTTCAGCGCTTTCACGCCTTTGATCGTCGCCGTGTCGCCATGGAGCTGGATGTCTGCGCCAAGCCGCGCCAATTCCTGCACGTGCATGAAGCGGTTCTCGAAGATCGTTTCACGAATGACGCTCGTTCCCGATGCGCACGTCAAAAGCGCCATCAGTTGTGCCTGCAGGTCGGTCGGAAATCCTGGAAACGGCTGCGTCTCGACCGACACCGGCCGGATGCCGCCGCCATTGCGCGCAATGCGCACGCCGGTTTCCGTCGCCTCGACCGACGTGCCCGTCTCGCCCAGCACATCGAGCGCAGTCTTGAGATCGTGAATGTGCGCGCCTTCGAGCAGCACATCGCCGCCCGTCGCCGCGACCGCCATCGCGAACGTTCCGGTTTCGATACGGTCGGGCAGCACCGTATGCACTGCGCCTTCGAGCCGATCGCGGCCCTGAATGCGCAGCACTGACGTGCCGATACCTTCGACATGCGCGCCCATTTTCGTGAGGCACGTCGCCACGTCGCCGATCTCGGGCTCGCGCGCTGCATTCTCGATCACGGTCTCGCCCTTGGCGAGAGCGGCAGCCAACAGCACATTATGCGTGGCGCCGACCGATACCTTCGGAAATACGATATGCGCGCCGCGAAGTCCCTTAGGTGCCTTGGCGACGACGTAGCCGCTGTCGATGTCGATCTCGGCACCCAGCGCCTTGAGCCCCGTGAGATGCAGGTCGACCGGCCGTGTACCGATGGCGCAACCGCCGGGCAGCGACACCCGCGCCTCACCCATTCGGGCGATCAACGGACCAAGCACCCAGAAGCTCGCCCGCATCCGCGACACCATTTCATAGGGCGCGGTTGTATCGACGATGTCGCGCGCCGTCAGATGGATGGTGTCACCGAGATGGCCCGACGGGCTCGAACGCTTGCCATCGACGGCAAGGTCGACGCCGTGATTACGTAGGATCCGCACCAGAAGATTGACGTCCGCGAGATTGGGGACGTTCTTCAGCGTCAGGCGGTCTTCCGTCAAAAGGCTGGCGATCAGCAGCGGCAAGGCCGCATTCTTGGCGCCGGAAATCGGGATGCTTCCCCGAAGCGCGTGGCCGCCGACAATTCTGATCCGATCCATGAATTCCAATCGTCTCCATGTGGAAAATCCGCACGAATCGGCCAGTGGGCCCGAGATCGCGTGATTATCCGTTGAGCATTACCCTCGGCAAGCCGCTTTTCCGGGTGAAGCAGCCTTAGTCCTCATGATTGCCGGACGATGTTTCCCCGTCGTCCCCATCCGTCTCTTTGTGGCGCCGCGCCGCAGCCTTGCGGCGTTTCAGGTTGGCGCGCAACTCCTCGGCGAGGCGCTGCTTCCGGGACATCTGGGCAGCCGACGGCTTTGCACCCGGATTTGCGGGCGGTTTTTGCGGCAAATCTCCGCTCATTCAGTCTTCGCGCGTCTCGGAATGTGTCGCAAGACTTGCATCTTCATGCTCCGTCCTCCCCCTTGTCGATAGCTTGGCTTTCCGGCTTGCTCGCCGTCAAGCCTTGTGGCAGTGTCCGCCCGCCCGAGCCAGGAGCATTTCCGGCACGCCGGTTGGCGCGCCTGAATTTTCCGTTCGTTGGCCCTCAAAGGCGATACGCCAAATCAGCTGCCGTAGCTCAGTGGTAGAGCACTCCCTTGGTAAGGGAGAGGTCGAGAGTTCAATCCCCTCCGGCAGCACCAGACCGCTCCCATCATGCGAGCGCCGATCATCACGGGCCACGCTTCTCTTTCGCTGATCTGAAACCGCAGCCGAAGCACCCAGTCCGAATCTGCGCGTCGCATCGCAGGCCCTCAACAAATCATGCCACCTGGTGCTCGACTTTATTTCGCACTTGCGAAATAGCTTGTTAAGCTTTGGAGCCAATCTCGAATAGGGGGATCGTTGCCCATGCTGAACTACACCGACCGCGGCAGTTACAAGGATCGCATCATTCCCGCCGCGGATCTGAAGGTCCTGCCAGACCCGCCGTATTCGAACAGCTTTCCGATCAAGCTGCCCGACGGCGACTGGGCGGACCTGCCCTTTCTCGCTCTCCCGCCGGACTTTGACACCGCGATTGCCTACCTGTGCATTACCGAGAATTCTTTTGAGCTCGAAGACCGCTTGAGCACGGCGATGGCCGATCTCGTCCGCCCGCTCGGCGCTGAAGTCGTCATCGGTATGCCGACGCTCGGCATGGTTCTGGCAGCATCCGTCGCAAAGAAGCTCGGCCATCCCTACTACGTGCCGCTGTCGTACTCGCGAAAATTCTGGTTCGAGGACGAACTCTCCGTTCCGGTGATCTCGATCACGAGCCCGCTGAAGCCTAAAACAGTTTTCATCGATCCGCGGCTTCTCGAACGGCTCGAAGGCAAGCGCGTGTTGCTTGTCGAGGACGTCATTTCGACAGGCGGCACGGTTTCTGCCGAACTCGAGCTGATGAAAAAAATCGGCGCGAATATCGTCGGCGTGGTGACAGCCATTAAGGAAACGAGAGTCTGGGAGCGCACACTGGGCGACATCGACCCGGCATACCGTGCGCTAGTTCACGCGCCGATTAAATGTCCCCTCTTCCGCAAGACGCCGGAGGGCTGGGTGCCGGACATGTTGACAATGCCGACCTAAGCGCACCGCAACTTGGCCATGCCCACTTAAGCGCGCAGGCCGCATTTCGGCGTCGCCATAACCGCAACAAGCAGTAAAAGTTGATCGGGCCGGCGGGAAAATCTAATTTTGTCCGCCTGCATCTTTGCGTCAGCCAAGTTGCGCCTCGCACCCAGCAGGGAAGAACTTGGATCTTGCCATGTTGCTGCGAACGATTGCCATTCTGCTTTCGCTGTCCGTGCACGGCTTGATCGGCTACGCGATATGGCCCAGGCTTCACAACGAGGAGTTGGAAATCCTCGATTTCGGCACGGGACAGGACATTGAGCTGATGCCGCAGGGCATGGTCCTCGATACCGTGGCCAATCGCGGCGACAGCGTCGAAAGCCTTGCGACGCCGGACGTCGTGCCGATGGACGAGCGCAAGCCGCCGCCGGAAGCGTCAAGCTCCGTTACGCCGATGCTGTTACGCGACGTGAGCGGCGGTGCGCCGGAAAAAAGCGCGCAGGACGTCGCCATGCTTCCGCAGCAGAAACCAGCTCCACAATCATCGCCCGTCGCGCCGCCGACACCACTTCATGACGCCCGGGACGTTCAGCAAGCACAAAACACCGAGGACATTCCGGCAATCGAACCGCGAAAGCCGTCGACGCAACCGCCGACCGTGACCTCGTCGAACCCGCTGATCGACCTTCCGGATGACGCCGGACGACAAATTACACCAGACGTCGCGCCGGTTCGCGAGCAAGCTCCGGCTGCCCAACGCCCCCTCGTTGCGACGGCGCAGCTGCTCCGCGACGTCGCCAGCAAAGTTGAAAGCCGGAAACCCGACGCTGCCGCAACTGTCGAAGAGCAACGGCCTGCGCCGGAGCACCCCACAACAAAGCCGAGCGAACAGCTCGACGCCATTGCAGCGCCGCAGAAAGACGCGGTTGAACAGATCGCAGCGCAGCCTACCGAAACACCGCTGCCGAACCCTCTCAAAGCGCCAAGCTCCGGCAAGCCCGGAGACTTGCCGCCCCTCGACCAACTCAAGGAATCGAAGGTCACGCAGATCGATAAGCCATCGCCCCCCACCCCGATGGCAGAGCAGCAGCCCGATACGAAGGAAGTCGAGGCACAACCCGAGCAGGTCGCGATCGTCACCGAAGAAAGTTCGGCAACGGTGAAGACCGGCGGCGAGGCACGTATCGTCGGAATTTATCTGGGCCAAATCAACGACCGAGTGCAGCACTCGAAAGTCAATCCACGTTCGCGGCAGACGGGCGTGGTCGTTTTGAAATACACGATCGGCACCGACGGCGCTCTTCTTTCGAAGGAAGTGACTTCATCCTCGAAATATCGCGTTCTCGATGAGGCCGCACTCGCCGCGCTCGACCGCGCCACGCCGTTTCCGCCCATTCCGCCGGAAGTGAGCCTGAAGCCTATGACGTTCACGCAGCCTTTTAAATTCATCGTGCGCTAGGCACGCCGTACCTCGGCGTTACGCACTGCAAATTCTTTGGCTACCCAGTCGATGAAAACTCGGACCCGCGGCGACAGCTGGCGATTGCGCGGGTAAAGCAGCGAAACCGGCGTCGACGTCGGCGGATAATCCGGCAGCACTTCGACAAGCTCGCCCGCCTGCACCGCAATGTCGCCGCGATAGCGCGGAATTTGAATGAGTCCGAGACCGAGCTTTGCCGCTGCGTGATAGGTCTCCGCGCCATTCACCGAGACAGTCGATGGCAGCATGATATTGCGCACCTTGCCATCGACGATGAATTCCAGCGGCAGATGCCCGCCCGTAGCGGTCGAATGGAACGCGACCATCCCATGTGTTCCAGGCAAATCGTCAGGATGCCGAGGCAATCCGTGCGCTGCGATATAACCGGGCGAGGCGAGCGTCATTTCATCGAGCGTTGCAACACGGCGCGCGACCATATCGCTGTCCTGAAGTGATCCGGCGCGCAATACGCAGTCGATTCCTTCGCGGACCAGATCGACATAACGATCGCCTTCGCTGATGTAGATTTCGATGTCGGGATAGGTTTCGAGAAACGCTGGCAGGCTCGGCAGCAGGAAATGGCGGCCGAGCGTACCGTGCACATCGACCCGCAACAGGCCTTTAGGCTTGGCGCCCGCAAACGCGCCCTCGGCGTCTTCGATATCAGCCAAAATGGAGAGGCAGCGCTGGTAGTAAGCCTCGCCATCGAGCGTCGGACTTACGTGTCGGGTGGTCCGCTGCAGCAATTGCACTCCAAGGCGCGCTTCGAGTTGCTTGACGGCATCCGTCACCGTCGAGCGCGGCAGCCCCATGTCTTCGGCCGCAAGCGTAAAGCTCCGCCGCTCAACGACGCGCGAAAAAACCCGCATGGCATCAAATCGGTCCATCGTCCAATTGTTCGCAAATTCCGAATAGTAATGCCGAACAATGCCGGATTATCCGCCCAATTGAAAGGTCCATATCCACTCCAACAGCAAACGCGCTTCGGCGCGCTCTTCGAATGGAGAAGGAAAAATGACCGCCAACCAGAATAGGGTCGCCATCGTCACAGGCGCTTCCCGCGGCATCGGGGCCACCGTCGCGGAGCGTCTCGCCAGGGACGGCTTCACGGTCGTCGTCAACTATGCCGGCAGCGCCGCCCAGGCCGATGACGTCGTGCGAAAGATCGAAAAGGTGGGCGGCAAGGCCGTGACAGCCCAGGCCGACGTATCAAAGCCCGAGGACGTGCGTCGCATGTTTCAATCGGCCGAAACGGCCTTCGGCGGTATTGACGTGCTCGTCAACAATGCGGGCGTTATGGCGCTCTCATCGATTTCCGACGCCGACGACGCCGCTTTCGATCGCCAAGTGGCCATCAACTTGAAGGGCTCGTTCAATGCCATGCGTGAGGCAGGCAAACACCTGCGCAACGGCGGCCGCATCATCAATTTCTCGACCAGCGTCGTCGGCCTCAAACTCGAGAACTATGGCATCTACGCCGCCACCAAAGCTGCCGTCGAAGCGATGACGGGCATCATGGCGAAGGAAATGCGCGGCCGGTCGATTACCGTGAACGCGATTGCGCCCGGCCCCGTCGCAACCGAACTTTTCCTTCACGGCAAATCGGATGAGTTGATCGATAAAATGGCGAAGATGAACCCGATGGAACGCCTCGGAACTCCCGAAGACATCGCCAATGTCGTCTCGTTCCTCGCAGGCCCGGAAGGCGCCTGGATCAACGGTCAAGTCCTGCGCGCAAACGGCGGCATGATCTGACAATCCACGACGGACTACCTTGAGTTGAAGCAAGATAGTCAATCGGAAATTTCGCGCCTTTTGAAGGATTGCTGCCCGGCGCACAGAATGCATAGCAGATCATCTCATAATAGAGGGCGCGCCGAAGCATCGGCATCGGTGCGCTTCTCTTAATTTCCTGGAGCGTCCAAAAATATCGTCGATTTTCGCGGCAATCGTCACTTTTCGCGAAACGCGATGACAATGCTCGTGCCGTTAGGACCGAGCCGGGAATTGCTCTGCATCAAGGTCGTCTTGAACCATAGTCGTATTCTCCAAACATTGAACCTCAATATTTTCCCCGACCGCCGGGCAACCCTTAGTTCATCCCGCACTTTCCAAAAATCAGTCCTGAGAGCTTCGGCCCGCGCTGATCGGGAAAACAAGACGATAATCCTAGGAAGGACAAACGATGAAGTTCGTGACGACCAACCCCTATACGGGAGAAGTCCTGAAGACCTTTCCGACGGCCAGCGAATCCGAAATCAAACAGGCCATCGATAAAGCGCATGATACATTTCTCAGCTGGCGCGAGACGTCGTTTCGCGAACGCGCGCGCATCATGCAGAAGGCTGCGGACCTCCTGCGCCGCGATGTCGATAAGTACGCGCCGATCCTGACGATCGAAATGGGCAAGCTGCTTTCCGAAGCGAAAGCCGAAGTTGAGCTTTCCGCCCGCATCTTTGAATATTACGCCAAGAACGCCGAGAAACTGCTGGCTCCGGAAAAGCTTCCGGTTGCAGATCCGGAAGAAGGCGAGGCCGTTCTGGTTTGCGATCCGCTCGGCATCATCCTCGCGATCGAACCGTGGAATTTCCCTTACTACCAGATCGCCCGCATCATCGCGCCCCAGCTCTCGGCAGGTAACGTCATCCTGCTGAAGCACGCCGCCAACGTTCCGCAATCCGCCATTGCCTTCGAAAGCCTCATGCTGGAAGCTGGTCTGCCGGACGGCGCCTTCATCAATCTCTTCTTGGATCATCCCCACGTCGGCGTGGTCCTCAACGATCCGCGCGTTCACGGCGTCGCCCTCACCGGCTCCGAATACGCCGGTTCGATCGTTGCGGCTGAAGCCGGCAAGGCGCTCAAGAAGTCGACGATGGAACTCGGCGGCGCCGACGCCTTCGTCGTCCTGAAAGACGCCGACCTCGACAAGACCGCGAAGTGGGCCGTGTTCGGCCGCCACTGGAATGCCGGCCAGGTCTGCGTATCCTCCAAGCGCATGATTATCGAAGAGCCGGCGTACGACGGCTTCATGGAACGTTACGTCAAGGGCGTTTCCGAGCTGCGCGCCGGTGATCCGATGGATCCCAACACGACGCTTGCACCTCTCTCGTCGCAGAAAGCCGTCGACGACCTCAAGGACAAGATCCGCCAGGCCGTCGCGCACGGCGCCAAGGCGATCGAAGTCGGCCCGAGCGTTCCCAACCAGGGCGCATTCCTGCAGCCGACGATCCTCACCGATATCGCAGAAGACAACCCGGCCCGCTACTGGGAGTTCTTCGGTCCTGTTTCGATGATCTTCAAGGCTAAGGACGAAGACGATGCCGTCCGCATCGCCAACGACTCGCCGTTCGGCCTCGGCGGTTCGGTCTTCACGTCGAACCCCGCTCATGGCGCCGAAGTCGCCAAGCGCATCTCAACCGGCATGGTGTTCGTCAACCATCCGACCATGGTCAAGGCCGACCTGCCGTTCGGCGGCGTCCGGCGCTCAGGATACGGCCGCGAGTTGCTCGGCCTCGGCATCAAGGAGTTTGTGAACCACAAGCTGATCGATATCGTCGACATCGACGCAGCGTTCTAAGCGGCCGAACAGCAAAACAAGACCATTCGCACCGTGCGGGAGAACTCGCACGGTGCGAATTCTTATCAGCCGAGCCTCATCGACACTTCCACATCGTCACCGAACGGCGTCGAAAGATAACCATTCGATGGCGAACGCACGCGAGTCAAATAGTCGGGACTGTAATCGGCGTTGTCGGCGATCACGAAGGCTCCCGGCCTGAGGCGGCTTTCCAGCAAGCTTAAAATTTCCGGGTAAAGTGCTTTCGCACCATCCAGCAGCACGAGGTCGATGACCTCAGGAAGATCGGCGTTCAGCGTCTGAAGCGCATCGCCTTGCCTAATTTCGACCAGATCAACCACACCGCCCGCCGTCAGATTTTCGCGTGCCTTTACCACTTTCGATGGCTCGAACTCACTCGTGATTAGACGGCCTCCGCCATTGTCGCGAAGCGCCGCGGCGAGGTGCAGTGTCGAAACGCCGAATGACATTCCGAATTCGACGATTGATCGCGCCCGGCATCCGCGCGCAAGCATGTAGAGCAACGTTCCCGTCTCCCGCGAGACCGCAAGCGGGAAGTCCTTTAATCGCCGATAGAAATCCCGGTAATCAACCTTGCTGCTCATCAGTCGCGCATGTTCTTCGGACGAAAGGTCCGCAAAATCGGGACTGTCCGTCGGCGAGATGGCGCTAGCTACTTCAAAAAGCCTATCCAGAAGCGGCCCAACAGGGGGTGTAGTCAGCGTATTCATCGTAAATCTCTCCTACGACTTTTGATCAGTCTTCCGCCCGATCAAGAATACGATTAATCAATCGCATTCACTATTCGCATTCCCTACGCCGCCCATGTCCCGAAAAAAAAGAACCCAAATTTCCTCGCGAAAAGAACCTCGGCAGGCCCGCTCCACCGAGCTTGTAACGGCCATTCTGGACGCTGCTATTCAGGTTTTAGCGAAAGAAGGTGCGCAGCGTTTCACGACTGCGAGAGTCGCCGAAAGAGCCGGAGTCAGCGTCGGCTCGCTCTATCAGTATTTTCCGAACAAGGCGGCGATCCTCTTTCGTCTCCAGTGCGACGAGTGGCGGCAGACGACAGAGTTGTTGAGCAGCATTCTCGGCGACTCACGCAAACCAGCGCTTCAACGACTCCGAACGCTCGTACATACCTTTATCCGATCGGAATGCGACGAAGCCGCAGTCCGTGTCGCGTTGGACGACGCCGCCCCTCTCTACCGCAATGCTCCGGAAGCAAAGGAAGCGAGAGCATCAAGCGCACGAGCGATGGACAATTTCATGCGTGAAGCATTGCCCAATGCCTCGAAGTCGCAGCAATCGTTGGCAGCCAAACTTATCAAGACGACGCTTAGCACCGTCGGAAAGCAGTTCTCGGAAACGCCGCGCACCCCGGCGGAAATTAAGGCCTTTGCCGGTGCTCTAGCCGATATGTTTTGCGCTTACTTGGACGGGCTGGCAAATCCTGGCTGCCAGCTAAGGATAGCTGGACCAAAACGTGCTCGTCAGGTGTCCAACACCTCTTCGATCTGATAGAGCGGCCGATACCGCCGCGTCACGACCGTGATCCGCGCGCCGTCTCGCAAGGTATGAAGCCCCTGGGTGACAAGCTGAATGGTGACGCCGCTGTCGGTATGGAGCTCGGCGTAATCATTGCCCCACACCCGAACGGTACCGGAGAACACGTGTGTTCCCGGTTCCAGCAGATCGGGAGTGCTTGTTCTGGTGCCACCCATGTGCCACACGCCGCAAATCCCAAAACCATCCGAGTTTGCCGACGAAATGTCGGCGCGCGCAAGGCCGCCGCAGACACCATCTCCATAATTCTAGCGTGAGCCATCACCCTGGCCGTCCAGCCGAGGGAAAAATCCAAAAGATCGAACGTGTTGATCTTGACTATTACTCCCGAACGGCTCATGTGAACCGCGCGGTTGCCCCTGTTTAAGGTGCCGCGAATCCGAAGGAACCCAACCCTTGTCTAGCGACAGTAGTCGATTGCCCCGGCCGTCGAGGCTCGTGGACTGACCGTTGGGTCGGCTCCCACGATCCGTGCGACGGCGGATCGGAAGGTGAGCCATGGAAAACATCCGCAAAGCATCGGGTGACGATGTCGACCCGATCGTTCTGGTCGAGTTGCTCGAAGAGCACGACGCCGACATTGTCGCTCAGCTCAACGAGGAAGACCTCGAAACAGCTGCGTCAATTCTGGCGCAGCTTCCACTCGATCGCGTCGTTGAAATCTTCGACCGCCCCGAGCTGTCCCGCGCCAGCGACCTGATCCTCGAACTCCCAGAGGAGTTTGCAGGCCAGGTCCTGACCGGCATGTCCGCCGACCGCGCGGCCGACCTCCTGCGTCAGCTCGACGGTCCCGACCGCACGAAGCTGCTGTCGCTTCTCGATTTCGAGACCGCCCAATCCCTGAAGCTGCTGCTCGCCTACCATGAGGGCACCGCCGGCAGCATCATGACGACCGAGTTCGTCAGCGTCCCCTCGACGTTCACGGTCGCCGACACCTTGCGGCTGATCCGCGAGGTCGAGCACACACGCGAAACCGTCTATGCGATCTATGTTATTGATCCTGTGTCGCGCATCCTCGTGCGCACTGTCACGCTGCGTCAGCTGATTACCGGCGAGCCCGATCAACCCATTCTAGAGGTCGCACCCGATCGCGATCCGATCTGGGTTGATCCCGACACCGATCGCGAAGAAGTCGCACGGCTGATCTCGATCCACGACCTTCTCGCCGTCCCGGTTCTCAACGCCAGGCACCGCGTGCTCGGCATTGTCACCGTCGATGACGTGATCGACGCCATCCTCGATGAGAGTACCGAAGACGTGCAGAAGTTCGGCGGTGTCGAAGGCATCGCCGAGCCGTATCTGGAAATCGGCTTCCTGGAGATGATCAAGAAGCGCGCCGGTTGGCTTTGCGCCTTGTTTCTCGGCGAAATGCTGACAGCGAGCGCGATGCAGCATTATTCCGATGAGCTTGAAAAGGCGGTGGTCTTAACGCTTTTTATTCCGCTGATCATGAGCTCGGGCGGCAACTCCGGCTCGCAGTCGACATCGCTTCTCATTCGTGCGCTTGCGCTCGGACAAATCCGGCTGCGCGACTGGTGGCGCGTCGCCATCCGCGAGATTCCGACGGGCATTACGCTTGGCACCATCCTCGGCATCATCGGCATCGCGCGCATTTCGCTGTGGCAGACGATCGGTATCTTCGACTACGGCCCGCACTGGCAGCTCGTCGCCTTGACCGTCGGGCTCGGCCTCATCGGCATTGTCACCTTCGGCTCGCTGACCGGCGCAATGCTGCCGTTCTTGCTGAAACGCATTGGCTTCGACCCCGCGAGCGCGTCAGCCCCGTTTGTCGCAACGCTCGTCGATGTCACCGGCCTGATGATCTATTTTAGCGTCGCCATGCTCGTGCTGCGGGGCACACTGCTTTAGAGCGAAAATCATACTTTGGAACGGAAAGGCGTATGCAGACAAAAAACCTGCATGCGCCTTCGTTATTTTCGTGTCGTATTTTCATACAGCCTGCAAACGATCGCGGCATTTCTGCTGGGATTGAGCGGCTTACTGAAATCCTAGTTTTGAAAGCCTCTTATTCGATCGAGGCTTTATGGCCACTGTCTCGGGACGAAATGCCCTTTGCCCGCAATGAGATGGGCCGCAATGATGGTCAACATCATTGAATTTCGGATCGTCGGAATGCATGTGATGTACTATTGTCCACTGGCGTCGGCGCGCCGTGGAAAATTCTCGCCTGTGGATTCTGAAAAAATGACGACGACCACCGCCCTTGTGAGGCTTAAGCCTCGATGCTCGGCCTTGTCCGTGCTGGCCGCGATGGCCTTCATCGCGAGCAACGTCCAATCTGCAAGCGCGCAGAGCGCGCCACCGGCGTTTCCGGTCACCGTGGCGCCCCCGATCGCGAAGCACATCAAGACGTGGGACGAATTTCCCGGCCGCTTCGAAGCCGTCGCCCGCGTCGAGCTGCGCCCACGCGTCAGCGGCTACGTCGATCAGGTCAATTTCAAGGAAGGCACGATCGTAAAACAGGGCGATCTCCTCTTCACGCTCGATAAACGGCCGTTCCAGATCGCCGTCGAAGCCGCGAAAGCGGATGTCGCGCGCACGCAGGCCCAGGTCGAATTTGCCAAGGCCGATCTCGAACGCGCCGGCCCGCTCGTCGAAACGAAAGTCTTGAGTGAACAGGTCTACGAGCAGCGCAAATCGAGCCTCGGCGTCGCCGAAGCCCAGGTGATGTCGGCAAAGGCCAATCTCAAATCGGCCGAGCTCAATCTGGAATGGGCGGAAGTGCGCGCTCCGATCTCCGGCCGCGTCTCGGACAAGAAAATCGACGTCGGCAACCTCGTGATCGGCGGTCAGGTCAATTCGACCTTGATGGCGACCATCGTCACGACCGACCCCATTCACTTCGTCTTCGATACCTCCGAAGCCGACTACATGCGCGATGCCCGCAAGCGGAAGTCGGGCGTGCTTCCCGCATCCCGCCTCGCGCCCGTTCCCGTCCGCGTGAAACTCGCCGACGAAAAGGACTGGGCGCACGAGGGCACGATGGACTTCATCGACAACGCCTTCAATCAACGCTCAGGCACCATCCGCGGCCGCGCCGTTCTGTCTAACAAAGACGATCTGCTGACGCCCGGACTTTTCGCCCGCATCGCCGTTTACGGCGGCGACGCGGATGCGCTTCTCGTTCCCGACGATGCCATCATCTCCGATCAGGCGAGCAAAATTCTTTATACCGTCAATGCCGACAACGTTGTCACCGCCACGCCGGTGACGCTCGGCCAGATGTACGAAGGCTTGCGTGTCATCACCTCTGGACTGAAGCCGGACGACCGTATCGTGATCGAAGGCGTCGCAAACCCCGCCATTCGGCCGGGAACGAAAGTTGCGCCGACCGAGGGAGCGATCAAACCGCCCGAGAAGACGGCGCAGAACTGATCTGCGCCGCCGCGCCTGAACGAGCATTCCGTCTGAAGCTTCCAACGCCGATAGGGCCCGATGCGTCTGTCTCACTTTTTTATCGACCGGCCGATCTTCGCTGCAGTCGTCTCGATCATCATTACGATCCTCGGGTTGATCTCGATGCGGTTTCTGCCCATCGCAGAATATCCCGACATCGCGCCACCGACGGTTGCCGTGCACGCTACGTATCCCGGCGCGTCCGCCCAAGTCATCGCCGAAACCGTCGCCACGCCGATCGAGCAGGAAGTCAACGGCGTCGACGACATGCTCTACGTCAACTCGCAATCGACCGGCGACGGCCAGTTGACGATCAACGTCGTCTTCAAGCCGGGCACCAATGTCGATCAGGCGCAGGTTCTGGTCCAGAACCGCGTCGCGGTTGCTGAGCCCCGCCTGCCGGAAGACGTGCGCCGGCTCGGCATCTCTGTACGCAAGGCCTCGCCCGACCTGATGATGGTCGTGCACATGATCTCACCTGACGGCACGCGCGATCAGCAGTACATCTCGAACTACGCGACGCTCTACGTCAAAGACGTGCTGACCCGCATCGACGGCGTCGGCGACGTCCAGGTCTTCGGCGCCCGCGACTACTCGATGCGTATCTGGCTCGACCCCGACAAAGTCGCAGCTCGCGGTCTGACCGCAGGTGAGGTCGTCTCGGCGCTCCAAGCCGCCAATTTGCAGGTTGCGGCAGGCTCGATCAATCAGCCGCCCGCGTCATCCGACGGCGCCTTCACGATCAACGTCAAGACGCTCGGACGTCTGTCATCGCCGGATCAGTTCGAAAATATCGTCGTGCACGCCGAACCGGACGGCTCGGTCGTTCGCATCCGCGATATCGCCCGCGTCGAGCTGGGCTCGCAGGACTATACCGTCAACGCCTATCTCAATAACAAGGTCGCGACCGCGCTCGTCATCTTCCAAAAGCCGGGTTCGAACGCGCTGGCGACGGCCGCCAACGTCAAGGCCGAGATGGAGCACCTGAAGAAGAGCTTCCCGCCGGGCGTCGGCTATGCGGTCGTCTATAACCCGACGGAGTTCATTCAGTTCTCGATCGACGCCGTCATCCATACGCTCATCGAAGCACTGGTGCTCGTCGTCCTCGTCGTCATCCTGTTTTTGCAGACATGGCGCGCGGCGATCATCCCAATCCTGGCGATCCCCGTATCGCTGGTCGGCACCTTCTTCATCATGAGCCTCGTCGGCATCACGTTTAACACGCTGTCGCTGTTCGGCTTGGTGTTGGCCATCGGCATCGTCGTTGACGACGCTATCGTCGTTGTCGAGAACGTCGAGCGCTACATTGCCCAAGGCATGACGCCGAAGGAGGCCGCTCATAAGACGATGGATGAAGTCGGCGGCGCGCTGCTTGCAATCTCGCTGGTGCTGATCGGCGTCTTCTTGCCGACCGCCTTCATCACCGGCCTGCAAGGCTCCTTCTTCAAGCAGTTCGCTATCACCATCGCCGCTTCGACCGCAATTTCGCTGATGGTCTCGCTCTCGCTTTCGCCCGCCATGGCTGCGTTGCTCTTGAAACCGCACGCCGGAGAGCATGAAAAGCGCAATCCCATCGCGACAATCCTCGGTGCGCCCCTGCGCTGGTTCTTCGCCGGCTTCAACTGGGCCTTCAGCACGCTGTCGCATGGCTACGCCTGGCTGACGCGCAACCTGATCCGCGTCGCCGCCGTTCTGCTCCTTGTCTACGCCGGCCTGCTCTACGTCACCTATGAGCGATTAACGGCGACGCCGACGGGTCTCATCCCGCAGCTCGATCGCGCCTACTTCATCACGGTCTTCCAGCTTCCGCCGGGCTCCACCTTGAAGCGTACCGATGAAGTCGTGCGCCGCGCCTCCGAAATCATCATGCATCGGCCGGGCGTCGCCAACGCCGTCGAATTCGTCGGCTTCGACGGCGCGACATTCACGAACGCGCCCAACACCGGCGTCGTCTTCGTCGGCCTGGAACCGTTCGAACAGCGCATCGCCAGCGGCCTGACCAAGGATATGATCCTTGCCGACCTGCGCCAGCAAATGGCGACCCTCAAGGACGCTTTCATTTTCGTGCTGGAACCGCCCTCTGTGCCCGGCATCGGAACCGGCGGCGGCCTCAAAGGCTATGTTCAGGATAAAGCGGGACGCGGCCTGCCCGCGCTCGAAGGCGCGGCCTGGGCAATGGCCGGCGCCACCGGCCAGACGCCGGGCTTCACGCAGGCCTTCACGCTCTTCAACGTGCGCACGCCTGAGGTCTATGCCGACATCGACCGCACCAAAGCCGAACAGCTTGGCGTTCCGATCAGCCGCGTGTTCGAAACGCTCTCGGTTTATATGGGCTCGGCCTTCATCAATGACTTCAATATCCTCGGCCGCACCTATCGCGTCACAGCGCAAGGCGACAACCCATATCGCCTGTCGCTGCGCGACGTCTCCAACCTGAAGACGCGCAACAACGACGGCGACATGGTGCCGATAGGTTCGGTCGCAACCTTCCAGGACACGACCGGCGCCTATCGCGTGCCGCGCTACAATCTCTATCCGTCTGCCGAAGTGCAGGTTCAGCTTGCGCGCGGCTATTCGAGCGGCACGGCCATTGCGACGATGGAAGCGATCGCAGAGAAAGTCCTGCCGCAAGGCTTCGGTTTCGAATGGACCGAGATCGCGCTGCAGGAAAAGCTTGCGGGCAATACCGCAATCTACGCCTTCGGCCTGTCCGTCGTCTTCGTGTTCCTGCTGCTCGCGGCGCTCTACGAAAGCTGGGCGCTGCCGATTGCCGTCATCCTGATCGTGCCGATGTGTATCCTGGCGGCAATGATCGGCGTGAACATCCGTGGCCTCGATCGCAATATCCTGGTCGAGATCGGCTTGATCGTGCTCGTCGGCCTCGCGGCCAAGAACGCCATTTTGATCGTGGAGTTCGCCAAACAGGGCGAGGACAACGGCCTGTCCCGCGTCGACGCCGCCGTCGAAGCTGCCCGCACCCGTCTGCGGCCGATCCTGATGACGTCGCTGGCCTTCATCCTGGGCGTCGTGCCGCTGGTCTTCGCCGAAGGAGCAGGCGCCGAGATGCGGCAATCGCTGGGCACGGCCGTGTTCGCGGGTATGCTCGGCGTGACGCTCTTCGGCCTGATCTTCACGCCGATCTTCTACGTCGTCGTCCGGAAACTGTCGCCGCGGAGAGATCCGCATGCCGATCCGCACCAAACGCCGCATACCCCGGCGGCGGGCACACCATCGGCTTAAAAAGGCACGGCGAGCGCCAAATTAACTTGTCCGGCCTTGCGGGGTCGACAAACCGGCCATCGGTCCCCATCTAGAGAGGCGGCAACAGGTATTTGCCGTCTCAAATCCAATGGGTCTATAAGGGCGCTTCATTTGCCCCCGTTGGTATGACTGTCTTCTCACAACAACTCAGTGTTCTCATGAATTCAGATAAGAAGCCGACGCGCGCCGACGTCGAATCCGCCATCAAGACCATCCTCCGCTGGACGGGCGAAGACCCCGACCGCGACGGCCTGAAGGAGACGCCTGCCCGCGTCACCAAGGCCTTTGAGGAATGGTTCCGCGGGTACGGCGAAGATCCCGAAGCGATCCTCAACAAGACCTTCGAGGAAATCGAAGGCTACGATGAGATGATCGTGCTGCGCGGCATCCGCTTCGAAAGCCACTGCGAGCACCACATGGCGCCGATCATCGGCCGCGCCTGGGTCGGATATATTCCCAATGGCCGCGTTGTCGGCATTTCGAAACTCGCGCGGGTAGTGAATGCCTATGCCAAGCGGCTTCAGATCCAAGAGAAAATGACGGCCCAAATCGCCAACGCGATCGAAGAGGCGCTGCATCCTCAGGGTGTGGCAGTCATAATCAAGGCCGAGCATCATTGCATGACGACGCGCGGCGTACTCAAGCCGGGAACCGACATGGTGACAAGCCGCATGCTCGGCGTCTTCCGCGACAACGCGATCACGCGTCAGGAATTTCTGGCGCTGGTGACGGAGGATACGAAGACGTCGTGACGTTTGCGGGCGGATAATTGACCGCGACGAGGTAAAGGCCCGACGCCGGCGCGACGGGCCCACACGCCTCCCGATTCGCCGCCGCGAGCGCCTTTGCGAGGTCCGCCCGAGCCCACTTGCCTTCGCCGACGAGCTTTAAGCTCCCGACCATCGACCGCACCTGATGGTGCAGGAACGAACGCGCTGACACGGTGCAGACGATCTCGTCGCCGTCTCGGGAAATCTCGAACCTGTCGAGCGTCTTGACGGGCGACGCGGCTTGGCACTGCGCGGCGCGGAAGGTCGTAAAATCGTGCTTACCGACGAGCACTTGCGCAGCTTCGTGCATTGCGCCCGCATCGAGTTCCTGCATCGTCCACCACACGCGGTTACGATCAAGGATCGGCGGCGCGCGGCGCGTCAGCAGACGATACTTGTAGTGCCGCTTGATCGCGCTGAAACGGGCGTCGAACTCGGCATCGACAGCCGCACACGCAACGATACCGATCGGATGCGGACGCAAATGAAAGTTCATCGCGTCGCGAACGCGGCCCGGCGACCACTCTTTGCTCAAGTCGAAATGCGCGACCTGACCCAGCGCATGCACGCCCGCATCCGTGCGCCCGGCGCCGCGCACGCCGACCGTCTCTTGCGAGAACTTGCGGATCGCGTCTTCAAGCAGGCCTTGGATCGAAAGGCCCTGCGCCTGCCGTTGCCAGCCGACAAATGGCGTTCCGTCGTATTCAATGGTGATGCGATAGCGGGGCATTCAAACTCAGTGCTCAGGGATGATCGCGCCATCCCTAGCCGTTCCGGAGCGCAGGCTCAACGTTTGGCAGTTATTCTTCGTTCTGCTTGTCGGGTGTTTGAGGCTTCACTCTATGGACAGCCTTCGGCGCTCGCACACCCGGAACCCGGTAGAAGGCGGCGCCGCGATACACGACCCCGCCGGGAATCTCGGTCTCCTCGTCAACCACCCACGCGGGATCGAACGGCACCGGACGAATGACCCTGACGCCGCTTTCGATCGTCACGTCAGCGCCCGGCACGAGATGTCTGCCAGCCGCCCCGGTCGGCGCTCCGAAGTCCGCAGCCATGGCTGCAACTGGAAGAGCAACCGTCAAAACAAGACCAACGCAGACCTGCCGAAACATTCTCGCACTCGCAGCTACCAACCAGTGGGTTGTAGCCTCAAGCGCTGGTGTTTGCAGCCCGGACGTCGGATATCATTAACGGGAAAATGGCGTCCCGGCCGCAACCGGCGTACCACGCAGAAAATCCGAGGCCGCCATCGGTTGCTTGCCGGCCCGTTGCAGCTTCACGATCCGGATCGCGCCGCTGCCGCAGGCAATGGTCAACCGGTCGTCGATCAGCGTACCGGGCGCACCCGAACCGTCGACAACGGCCGCCAGCAAAACCTTGATCCGCTCAGGCTTCCCGCCGAGCGAAATCTCAAACCACGCGCCGGGAAACGGCGACAGACCGCGAATGTGATCCGCGACCTCTTTTGCAGACCGCGAGAAATCAATCCGCGCCTCGCGCTTGTCGATCTTGGCGGCATAGGTCGCGCCTTCGTCCGGCTGCCGCACACATGCGAGCGTCCCCGCTTCGAGTTTGCCGAGCGCCTCGACCATAAGTTCCGCACCAAGCTTCGACAGGATGTCGTGCAGCTCGCCTGCCGTCATGTCCGGCGAAATGGGAACATCGCGGCCGACGCACACCGGCCCGGTGTCGAGTCCCTGCTCCATGCGCATGATATTGACGGCCGTGACCGCATCGCCCGCCATGATCGCCCGCTGGATCGGCGCCGCCCCTCGCCAGCGCGGCAGCTTCGAGGCGTGCACGTTGAAACAACCAAGCCGCGTCGCGTCCAGGATCGCTTTCGGTAGCAGCAGGCCGTAGGCAACGACCACCGCCGCATCGGCCTGCAACGCGGCAAATGCCTGGCGATCGTCGTCGCTTTTGAAATTCACCGGCGTGCGAACTGGAATCCCGAGCGCTTCCGCGCGCCGATGCACCGGCGATTTCGCTTCCGCCATCCCACGCCCAGCCGGACGCGGCGGCTGGCTATAAACCGCGACAACCTCATGCCCCACCGCCACGACCGCATCGAGCACAAGCACGGAAAAATCCGGCGTCCCCATGAATACGATCTTCAATGGCATATGGACTCTTTTGTAGGCGCGATCGACGACCCAAATTTCGCGCGTGCGGCCGGCTGACCGGAGGTCAGTCGCACGCGCCAACCAAAACCTTAGCTTCGCGACTGCTTCTTGAACTTGCGGATGACCATATCGCGCTTCAGCCGCGACAGGAAATCGATGATGAGCTGGCCGTCGAGATGGTCGATCTCATGCTGGATGGCAGTCGCGAGCAAACCGTCGGCTTTAAGCTCCTGCTCTTTGCCGTTCCGGTCGATGTAGCGAACCGTCACTTCCGCCGGTCGCTCGATTTCGACCCGCACGTCGGGAATGGACAGACAGCCTTCCTCATGCACCCGCGTCGTCGAACCCAGCGCGACGAGTTCCGGATTGGCCATGGCGAGCGGATTGGGCGGCTCGCCCTCGTCCGAGGTATCGAGCACGACGACGCGCCTCAGCACGCCGACCTGCGGCGCGGCAAGGCCGACACCCGGCGCCGCGTACATCGTCTCCAGCATGTCGTCCATCAGCTTGACGACGGCATCGTCTACGCGCTCGACAGGATCTGAGATCTTGCGCAGGACGGGATCGGGAATGGTGAGAATGGGAAGTACGGCCATGGCGCCTGACATATGAAAGGCCGCAGCCGCGGTCAATGGCGTGCGTCTCTATACCGTTCCGAGACCTGATCCCCGGCAGGTTGCCGCGTCACCACAGAGGCCGCGAGCCCCGCGGCGGTTGTCTCCGGCGGGGCCCAGCCAATCCGGCGCAACCGGGCCGCGTCAACGACCAGATCACCCGTTAGCCGGTCGGCGAAATCGCCCTTTCCGGCAAGCCGCAGCAGGCGGGCGAGCGATGTGTCCGGCACGGGAAGCAGCATTTCCGGCCGCCCAAGCCCCCGCCGCAGCGCACGGATGATCTCAGCCATCGCCAAAGCCTCCGGGTCTGCCACGATAAATGCAGCATTTTCAGCAGTTTGGGTTTGCAGAACATATTGCAGCGCGCTGATGAGGTTGCCGATGCTGACCAGCGACCGCCGCGCTTTGAGCGCCCCGAACGGCAGCGGCACCGGCAAAGCGGCGATTTTCAGCAGCGCCGCCATATTGCCTTTGACGCCCGGTCCGTAAACCAGCACCGGCCGGAGCACGGTCCAACGCGTCGCCGAACCTTCTAGCATCTGCGCCGTGACGGCTTCCGCCGCCTGCTTCGAACGGCCATAGGCGTCCGTGGGTGCTGCGGGCGTCGCTTCGGTGACGATGCCTGGATATGTCACTCCCACCTGCGCCCGGATCGAGGACATCAAGACGAAGCGCTTCACCCGCGCCGAACGGGCGGCTCTGGCCAGCTGCCGCGTTGCATCAACATTGATAGCCGTATAGGCCGCAGACGGCAGATCGGTCCGCGCCGCCGAAAGCCCGGCCGCGTGCACGACGGCATCGACGCCGCGCACGAGGAATTCCGCGGCGAACGATCGCGACATGTCGCCGACGGCAACGCCCTCGACGCGAGGACTGTCAAATACGATGGGGTGCCGCGACGCCGCCCGGACATTATAGCCACGCTCCGCCAGTACGCGGACGACATGCTGTCCGATGAAACCCGACGCTCCAGTCACGAGAATGCGTTGGGCAATAGCCACACCCGCTCTCCGTTAGCTCAACGTGGCGCTGCAATCGACTCTTCCAAGACGATCTAGGACCGTCTCGTCCGAAAGTGCAACGCCGCGCGCGCTAAAGTCTCAGCGTTTCCCCAACGCGCGCAACCAGACGGTAGCCTACAAATATGGAAATTAGTCCAAAGGCGACGCCACCAACCAAATTACCCGCGAGCACGCCTTCGGCACCGTAAAACTTCCCGCCCCAAATGACGAAAGGAATAGTGCCAACCGTGGCGCGGCCCCAGTTGAGAATCGTCGAGACGTGCGGCCGGCCCAGCGTATTGAAGACGGCATTCGTCACGAAGATCGCGCCCATGAAAACGAACAGCGGCGACAGCCAGCGGCAGAAGAAAACGATCAGATCACGCACCTCGCCCGTTGCATGAAACAACCTCGCCAGGGGATCGGCCGCGACCGCAAGACCGAGCCACGCAACTGCCGTGAAGGCCGCCATCGTCAGCAGCGAGAGCGTGTAGGCGTCGCGCATTCGCGTCCGCAAGCCCGCACCGAAATTCTGTCCAATGATCGGTCCGACCACGCCGGAAAGCGCAAAGATCGCGCCGAACGCCACCGGAATGATCCGTCCGATGATCGCCCACGCCGCAACCGCTGCATCGCCATAGGGCGCAATGGCGTGCGTAATGTAGGCGTTGCCGACGGCTGGTGCGATATTCGTCAGCACTGCAGGTGCTGCGATCCGCGAATAGGGTCCGACGTCCTGCTTCAACGTTGCGATCTTCGGCCGTCCCATCAGATCGTGCACGCGGACGACACCGCACAGCCCGACGACCATCATCACCAGCCGCGCCAGCAAACTCGACAGCACCGCACCTTCGATGCCGAGCCCGAAATGCACGATGAAAATCAGATCGAGGATCGTATTGACGATCGCGCCCGACAGCGTGACGTTCATCGCCCGCCGCGCATCGCCGACAGAGCGCAGCACCGCTGACGATGTCATGCCGAGCGACAGAAACGGCAGCGTCGGAAGCAGAATTTCGAGATAGAAGCTTGCCAGATCGAGCGTCCGCCCGCTGGCGCCGAGCAGCCGCAGCAACGGCTCGATCGCGAACCACAGCGCCAAGCTCGCAATCGCAGAGAAAACAAACGCCATCACGTGCGCGTTAGCCGTCAACCGCCGTGCCCTGACGCGGCGCTGCGCGCCTAGGGCCGGCGCGATCAGAGACGTAGCGGCGATGGAAAGCCCGATGCCGATAGACGTCGAGAAGAAGAGGATGGAACTCGCGTAGCCGACGGCGGCGACGATCGCATCGTCGCCGATGCGCGACAGAAAATAGATATTCGCAAGATCGCCGACGAACACGGCCATCAGGCCGAGCGCACCGGCAGCGGTCATCGCCAGAATGTGCCGCAACAGCGAGCCCGTGACGAACTTCGGCCCGCTACCGCCGCGCCTGACGATTTCGACTTCCGCCATATGCCTGACGTTTCCGCGGTGAGATATCCGCGCTCCCGGAGTTCTTATAATTTCCGCCGGGCCTTGAAGGCGGCGGCCAGCGTGCCGTCGTCGAGATAATCGAGTTCACCGCCGATGGGAACACCTTGCGCCAGCCGCGAAACAGTAACGTCGGTACTCTGAAGCTGATCCGAGATGTAATGTGCCGTCGATTGGCCTTCGACGGTGGCATTCAGGGCCAGCAGAATTTCCTTCACATCCGGCGACTGCGCCCGCGCGACGAGGTTCGCGATATTGAGCCGCTCCGGCCCGACGCCGTCGAGGGGCGATAAGTGTCCGCCGAGCACATGATAGCGCGCCGAGACGATGCTGGCGCGTTCGAGCGCCCAAAGATCGCCGACCTCTTCCACGACGACGATCAAACTCGCATCGCGCCGCGGATCGGCGCAAACGCTGCACGGCGACACCGTATCGAGATTGCCGCACACAGGGCACTCGGTGATTTTGGCGATGGCCTGTTGAAGCGCGTCAGCGAGCGGCAGCATGAGATCGTTGCGTCGCTTCAAGAGCGCCAGCACCGCCTTGCGCGCCGAACGCGGGCCAAGCCCTGGCATTCGCGCCAGAAGCTGCACCAGCCGTTCGATTTCAGGGCCTGCCGTTTTGCGAGACATGGTTTAATTCAAAATTCTTACCCGTCATCCTCGGCCGAGTGAGCGAAGCGAATGATGGTCGGGGATCCAGCGTAAGACTCGTCGAAGACGCAAAAGTGGATCGAGCCTTCGGCAGTTTTACGCTGGATCCCCGAACAGCTCATAAATTCGCCGTTCGAGGGTGACGGGCGAGAAAAAACTCAGAAAAGCTTCATGCCCGGCGGAATCGGCAGACCGCCCGTGATCTCGGCCATCTTCGCCTGCATCACATTATCGACTTTCGCCTTGGCATCGGTCGCCGCCGCCACGATGAGATCCTCGAGGATCTCGACCTCGTCCGGCTTCATCAGGCTCGGATCGATCCGCACGCGTTTCAATTCGCCGCGGCCGTCGACCGTCACATGCACAAGACCGCCGCCCGCCTGGCCTTCGATCTCAGCCTTCTGCAGCTCGTCCTGCATTTCTTTCAGGCGCGCCTGCATCCGGCCCACCTGCTTCATCATACCCATAATGTCTTTCATATTGTCCTCGCGGCAGAGAGCCGAATTCGTCCTGAAGTTTTAAACGGCTTCGCTCTCGCTGTCCGTATCTGTCTCGCGCCCAGCAATTCGCCGCACCTCAGCGATCTTCGCATCCGGGAAAGCTTCCAGAACCGCACGCACCGCCGGATGCGCTTTCAGCGATTCAAGCTCCTGAGCTTCGCGCTCTCGGCGCACGACGCCAATAGGCGGCGCACCGGCATCCTTCGAAAGAACAACGACCCAGCGCCGCGTTGTCCAGAGGTTGAGTTTTTCCCGAAGGTCGTTGGCGAGTTCCGGCGGCGCCTCGGGCATCAGGAAAAGATCGATCGAACCCGCCACCGCATCGAACTTGACGAGGCTGACATGGTCTTCGAGGTGCCACTTGAGCTTCGCATCCCGCTTCTCGCCAGCGAGCGCTACGACGTCTGCAAACGATCTCGGATCGGACTTCATCGATCCGGCCGCAACAGCCGGAGCAGCCAATTCATCACCCTCGGCATCGCCAATCGGCTCGCCGTCGTCGAATTCGAAGCCGTCGCCCAGATCACCGAGGTCGCCGAGATCATCCTGATCGTTTTCAGCGACCGGAACGTCAACGCGCGCATTGAGCGGACCGCGCTGACCGGCCGGAGCATCCCCGGCCGGCAATGCCGGACGCCGCGCGGGAACAGCCCCGCCGCCGAGCGCTTTGATCAACTCATCGGGCGTCGGCAGATCCGACGTGTACGCAAGCCGAATCAGAACCATCTCGGCCGCGACACGCGGATTGGGCGCACGCGAAACCTCTTCGAAACCTTTGACCAGCATCTGCCACGCTCGCGACAGGTACGGCATCGACAAACGCGATGCGAGACCGGCGATGCGCGCCTTTTCTTCCGCCGTCAGAGCTTCGCCCGCAGGCTCTTCGCCGACAGCTTTAACGCGCGCTATAGCGTGTACGGCTTCAGCCAGATCGGACACGACCTCGGCCGCTTCCGCGCCGTCACGATGCAGCGATTCCAATCCGCGGATGGCCGTCGCGACATCACCTTTGAAGAGCGCTTCAGCGAGATCGAAAATCCGCGCGCGATCGGCAAGGCCGAGCATATCGCGAACCTTCGCCGCCGTGACGTGCCCCTCGCCCATCGCGATCGCCTGATCGAGAATGGAAAGGCCGTCGCGCACCGAACCTTCGGCCGCGCGTGCGATAAGCTGCAAAGCATCAGCGTCAGCTTCAGCACTTTCCAGGCCGACGATCTTCTGGAAATGCTCAGCCAGCACCGGCTGCTCGACACGGCGCAAGTCGAAGCGCTGACAGCGCGACAGCACCGTGACGGGAACTTTGCGAATTTCCGTCGTCGCGAAAATGAAACGGACATGCGATGGCGGTTCTTCAAGCGTCTTCAGCAGCGCGTTGAACGCGCCCTTCGACAGCATGTGAACCTCGTCGATCAGGAACACTTTCGTGCGCGCAACGAGTGGCGTGTACTGCGCGCTTTCGATGATCTCGCGGATGTTGTCGACGCCGGTATTCGAGGCGGCGTCCATTTCGAGCACGTCCGGATGACGGCCCTCCATGATGTCCTTGCAGTGGACACCCAAGCCCGGCATGTCGATGGTCGGCTTGTCGTAGCCTGGCGCTTCGTAATTGAGCGCCCGCGCGAGAATACGCGCCGTCGTCGTCTTGCCGACACCGCGCACGCCCGTCAGCATGTAGCCCTGCGCGATGCGCCCGGATGCGAACGCGTTGCGCAGCGTCGTCACCATCGCCGACTGGCCGATCAGGTCGTCGAACGTCGCGGGCCGATATTTCCGCGCCAGCACGACATACGGCTTCGCCAGCTCGGTGCTTCCCGAACCTTCGACGCCGTCAGACGTTTCCGATTTCTTTTTCGCCATGATCCCTGAAACAACCTTTCGCCCGAAGGGGCGAGGGAGCAAGGCGACCCGCGGTAAGCCGCGCCCCCGCGGAGAGCGCCGAATCGCCCTTGCGATCCGAATTGCGCTCGTGAGCGAGTAAAGAGGCTGGCGAACGACCCGATTTCTGATCGTTAGGGCTGCTTCCTTCCGGACCTGACCCGGTTGGCGACGAACTCGTCCGCCGCCAGCCCGTTCCTATAATGGGCCGGGCGGCGAAAAAGTACAACCCTCCCTGCACCGGAAACTAACAGCCTCCACAACAAGGCAAGCCGCGGATTTACCGGCCGAATTTCGCTTCCGGCGCAGCGGCGCTATTCGGCGCGCTTGATCGGGACGAGGCCGTTGGCCGCAAGCTCCGCCGCCTCCTTGCGGTAGGGGCTCGCCGGATAGGTGCCGAGGATCTGCGTCTGCGTCGAGAAGAACGACAATTCCTCAAGCGCAAGTTGCACAGGCCGGTCGACCGGATGACCTTCGATATCGGCGAAGAAGCGGGAGGCGTTGAACGTCCCCTCCTCCTGATAGCTCTCCAGCTTCGTCATGTTGACGCCGTTGGTCGCGAACCCGCCGAGCGCCTTGTAGAGCGCCGCCGGCACGTTTCGCACCCGGAACAGGAAAGTCGTCATCACCGGGCCGTTGCCGGGCTCGGCGTCATCCGGCTCCTTCGCCAGGATTATGAAGCGCGTCGTATTGTGGGACTGGTCTTCGATATCGCTCCTGATGATTTCGAGACCGTAGATTTCCGCCGCAAGACGCGATGCGATGGCGCCCGTCGAAAGATCGTCGCTCTCGGAGACGAGCCGCGCCGAACCTGCCGTATCGGCTTCCGGCACCGGCTTCAAACCGAGCTTGCGAAGCGTCGTCCGACATTGCCCCAGCGCCTGCGTATGGCTCATGACCCGCTTGATCGTCGAAAGGCTCGCGCCCGGCTTCGCCATGAGCTGATGGCGCACGCGCAGGAAGTGCTCGCCGATGATGTAGAGCCCGGCGTCGGGCAGCAGATGGTGAATGTCCGCGACCCGCCCCGCGACCGAATTCTCGATCGGGATCATCGCGTAATCAGCTTCGCCGTTCTTCACCGCCGCGAGCGCATCCTCGAATGTCGGGTAGGCGACGCTTTCGGCATCCGGATAGACTTCGCGCGCCGCAAGATGCGAATTCGCACCCGGCTCGCCTTGATACGAGATTTTGAGGGCTCCGGCTTCGGAACCTGTGGTTTTGGTCATGGTGGATCGGTTGTCCGGGAAAGAAACGTCAGGGCGCGATGAGGCGTCGGGCGCGCTCAAGGTCGGCGGGAGTATCGACACCGAGTGGAACCGTGTCAACGACGCTGACGTCGATCCGCATTTGAGCCTCAAGTGCCCGTAATTGCTCGAGCTTTTCCCGTTTTTCCAGCGTCGCTTGCGGGAGCGATACAAACCGTTCGAGGCTGGCACGGCGGTAAGCATAGATGCCGATGTGGTGATAGAGCGGCCCGTCGCCGTGGGGCGCCGTCGCTCGGGTGAAGTAAAGCGCCCGCAGCCGGTTCTCGCCGATCGGCGTGCCGACCACTTTGACCACGTTCGGATTGGTGCGCTCTTCGTCTTCCGAAATCACCGCCGCGAGCGTCGCGATGTCGGTCGCCTCATTCGCAAGCGGCGCAACGCAATCGGTGACAAGCACGGGGTCGAGCGTCGGCAGATCACCCTGCAGATTGACGATGATCTGGGCTTTTTTCTCCGGATCGAGCGTCGTGACGGCTTCGTGAATCCGGTCCGAACCCGAAGCATGATCGTCCCGCGTCATCACCGCTTCGCCGCCCGCCGACTTCACGGCCGCCAGAATTTCGGAACTGTCGGTCGCGACGACGACCCGCCCCAGACCGGCCTCCATCGCCCGCCGCCAGACGTGCACGATCATGGGCGCACCATGAATATCCGCAAGCGGCTTTCCGGGAAGACGGGTGGCGTGCATGCGGGCGGGAATGAGGATGAGCGTTTGTTGAGACACTGCGATCGAATTCTTTTGTTCGGTGACAAATCGCCCCAATACCGCTATCGACGTTCTTACAAAAAACGACGACGTGCTTGCAGGGCGGCCGAGCTTATATACCGCAAATCGATCTCGTCACCTTGAATTGCGCGTCATGGGGAGTGACCGTCCAAGGAGCTGAGACATGACGATGGACAGTTTCGAATTCACGAAACTTGCCGGGGCCGTGCTGTCTGCACTGCTTTTGATTTTCGGAACCCGCACGATCATCGAGATGACCGTTGGTCATACGCCCGAGAAACCGGGCTTCACCCTTCCTGCCGCCGCGCCCGCTGAAACGGCGACCCCGCCTGCAGGTGGTGCAGCAGCGCCTGCTGCCCCGGCCGAAGACAGCGGCAAAGAGGTGATTGCGCTTCTGCCCAAGGCGAACGCCGAAAAAGGCAAGACGATTTTCAAAAGATGCCAAGCTTGTCACGTATCCGAAAAAGGCCAGACGCCGACCGTCGGCCCGAACCTGTGGGACGTGGTAAATCGCAAAAAAGGCTCATATCCCGGATTTAAATATTCGGCAGCGATGGAGAAAAAAGGCGGCGACTGGTCATTCGACGACTTGGCGCATTTTCTTCACAGCCCCAAGACGTTCATCCCCGGCACAAAAATGACGTTCAACGGCTTGCCGACACCGCAGGATGAAGCCGACGTCATCGCCTATCTCGCCACCCTTGCAGATACGCCCGTTCCACTGCCAAAATGACGGCGTTTTAACTCGCTATGGGTACAAAAGTTTGCGACCTTGCCGGCTCTTTGGCGGGGTCGTTTTTGTATCCGGCCCACGACTTGTCCCCGCTGCCCGGGGCTGTGTTAAGCTGGCCCCGGAATGTGACAATTTGAAAGGGACGAAGTCGAATATGCAGATGCGCCTGACGCCGTTTATCCTTGCCGCGCTGGCGTTCATGAGTTTTTCGCTCCCGAACCCTGCAAAAGCGCAAGACGCCGCGACGCCGCCCGCCGCAGCCGCGCAATCCGCAGACGCTCCAAAGCCCGCCGAAGCTCCCAAGACCGACGACGCACCGAAGCCGGTCGATGCGCCAAAAGCCGATGAACCCGTCAAGCCTTCGGAAGCCGCTGCACCCGCTGAAGCGCCGAAACCCGCTGAAGCCGCAACCACGCCGGTATCGCCGCCGAACCCCTCCGACGCCGCTCCTGCCGGTGCTGCCTCAACGGCCACGGCCGCTGACGTCCAATGCCATCACGCGCTGTCCCTCGTCGGCGAACCGAAATACGGACCCGACTTCAAGAATTTCGATTGGGTCAATCCGAACGCGCCGAAGGGCGGCACGGTCCGTCAGTGGGCGGATGGCACCTTCGACACGCTGAACCCATTTTCCGACAAGGGCGTCAAGGCCGCGGGCTTGGGTCTGATTTTCGACAGTCTGTTTACGCCGAGCCCTGATGAACCCTCGACCCAATACGGCCTGATCGCCGAGTGCGCCTCCTACCCGGCCGATTATTCGTCCGTCACGTTCAAGCTGCGCCCCGAAGCGAAATTCCACGACGGCTCGCCGATCACGCCGGAAGACGTCATCTTCTCGTTCGAGCAGTTCAAGAACGTCAATCCGTTCTACGCCTTCTACTACAAGAACGTCGTCAAGGCCGAGAAGACCGGCGACCACGAGGTGAAATTCACCTTCGACAAGACCGGCAACCGCGAGCTGCCGATGATCGTCGGTGAGCTGAATGTCGTCTCCAAGGCCTACTGGACCGGCAAGAACGCCGATGGCTCCCAGCGCAACCTCGCGGCCACGACGGTCGAAGCCCCCCTCGGCAACGGCGCCTACAAAATCAAGTCGGTCGATACCGGCCGCAAGATCACCTACGAGCGCGTGCCCGACTACTGGGCGAAGGATCTGCCTGTGTTGAAAGGCCAGATGAACTTCGACACGCTCGAATTCACCTACTATCGCGACCGCACGCCCGCATTTGAAGATTTCAAGATCGGCAACATCGACGTCTGGTCCGAGAACCGCGCCGACGCCTGGGCGACGCAGTACAATTTCGACGCTTTGAAAAAAGGCCTGGTGAAGAAAGAAGCCATTCCGGTGAAGCGCGTGGCGCCGATGCAGGCGTTCGTATTCAACATTCGCCGCCCGCAGTTCCAGGACCCGCGCGTCCGCCACGCTTTCAACCTGCTCTTCAATTTCGAAGAGACGAACAAGAAGCTGTTCTACAATCTCTATAAGCGCGTCGGCAGCTACTTCGAAAATTCAGACCTCCAGGCGACGGGCCTGCCGCAAGGCCGCGAGCTTGAGATCCTGAACGAGATCAAATCCGAAGTGCCGCCGGAAGTCTTTACGGCGACCTACGAAAACCCGGTCAACGCCCAGGAAGGCGACTTCCGCAAGCACCAGCAGGAAGCGCTGAAACTGTTCGAGGACGCCGGCTGGAAGATCCGCAGCGAAACCGTCAACGATCCGCATTGCGGCTTCTGGTGCAAGGCGATGCAGACGATTGGGCTATCATCGGGCTCGACCGCGCGCGTCCTGCGCAATGACAGGGGCGACCAGATGACGGTCGAATTCCTGATCAACGGCGACACGTTCGAGCGCATCATTCTACCCTACGTGCAAAACCTCGAAGCCATGGGCATCAAGGCGACGGTGCGAAACGTCGACGACGCACAGTACAAACAGCGCGAGGACAACCGCGACTTCGATATCATCGTCGACAGCTTCGCCCAGTCGAATTCACCAGGCAACGAGCAGCGCGATTTCTGGGGCTCTGCCGCCGCCGACAAGCCCGGCAGCCGCAACACCATTGGCATCAAGAACCCCGCGATCGACCACCTGATCGACAAGATCGTATTCTCGAAAGATCGCGCCGACCTCGTTGCCGCAACCCATGCGCTCGACCGGGTTCTCTTGTGGAACTACTACGTCGTCCCGCACTGGTATTACCCCTACGACCGGCTTGCCTACTGGGATGTTTTCGGCCGTCCGGACAAACTGCCGTCACAAGGCGCCGCTCTGACTCAGGTCTGGTGGTACGACGCGGACAAGGCGAAAGCCGTCCAGGCAGCGAAGGGAAAGTGACCCTGTTGGAACGACCCACCCGATCACGTGCGGCGGCCGGAGCGAAGCTCTCTTTTCTGGCCGCGCTGGCATTGCTGTTTTCCATGCCCGACGGCGGCCTGGCGCAGGCTGAGCCCCGCCATGGTCTCTCGATCTTCGGCGAACTGAAATACCCGCCCGACTTCAAGCACTTCGACTACGTCAATCCCGATGCGCCAAAGGGCGGCCGCATCGTGACAATGGGAACGGGCGACGTAAATACGTTCGACAGCTTCAACCAGTTCATCGTCAAAGGCGACGCCGCCCAGGACCTCGACCTGCTGTTCGACAGCTTGATGGTCCGCGCGCAGGATGAACCTGACGCCGTCTATGGCCTCGTTGCCCAATCGGCCGACGTCGCACCCGACCGCATGTCGGTGACGTTCAAACTTCGTCTCGAGGCAAAGTTTTCAGACGGCACCCAGATCACCGCCGACGATCTCGTCTATACGCTTAGCCTTCTGAAAAGCATGGCGACGCGCCCGCAATATTCGCAGCCCTTGCACGACGTCGTGAAAGCCGAGGCGCTCGATCCTGAGACGGTGCGCTACACCTTCCAGGGCAAACTTGTGCGTGATCTGCCGATCCTGATCGCTCAGCTCCCGGTGCTGTCGAAAGCCTACTACACGGCGAATCCCTATGATGAAACGTCGTTGAAGCCGCCGCTCGGCTCAGGCCCTTATCGCATCAAGACGTTCAACTCCGGCAGCTCGATCACATACGAACGCCGCAACGACTACTGGGCGAAAGATTTGCCGGTAAACAAGGGCCGCTTCAACTTCGACGAAGTTCGCCTTGACTATTATCGCGACCGCACCATCGAACTCGAAACGCTCAAATCCGGCAACTTCGACTTCCGCGAGGAATTCTCAAGCCTCGCCTGGGCGACGCAGTACGACATTCCAGCCGTTCGCGACGGTCGTCTCATCAAAGCGCTTTTGCCCGACCGCCGCCCGTCCGGCGCGCAGGGCTACTTCATCAATACCCGTCGCGATAAATTCAAAGATCCGCGCGTACGCGCCGCGCTCGATCTCGTCTTCGATTTCGAATGGTCGAACAAGAAGCTGTTTTACGGCCTGTACAGCCGCACGACGAGCTACTTCGAAAATTCCGACATGAAGGCCGAGGGCCTGCCCTCGCCGCAAGAACTCGCCCTGCTCGATCCTTATAAGGACAAGCTGCCTCCGGAAGTCTTCGGCGAGCCCTATACGCCGCCCGTCACCGACGGCAGCGGCAACAACCGCGCCAACCTCAAGAAAGCGCGCGATCTGCTCATCAGCGCCGGTTGGAAGCCCGACGCCGAAGGCAAGCTGCGCAACGCCAAGGGCGAGCAGTTAAGCATCGAGTTCCTCGATTTCGAAGCGCAGTTCGAGCGCATCACGCTTCCCTATGTCGAGAATCTCAAGCGCATCGGCGTCGACGCCAACTGGCGTCTCGTCGATCCGGCGCAATATCAGCAGCGCCTGAAGTCGTTCGATTTCGACGTCACGACGCAGCGCTTCTCGCTCGGCCTGACGCCGGGCGTCGATATGCGCGCCTTCCTCTCCTGTGAGGCGGCCAAGGCACAAGGCTCGTTCAATCTCGCAGGCATCTGCGATCCCGTCGTCGATGCCCTGACCGATAAGGTCATCGCCGCCAAATCCCGCGCTGAGCTGACCACGGCCACGCACGCCCTCGACCGCGTTCTACGCGCCGGCCATTATTGGGTGCCGCACTGGTACAAGCCGTTCTATTCGGTCGCCTATTGGAACAAGTTCTCGCATCCAGCCGTCCAGCCGAAGTATGATAGCGGCGTTCTGGATACCTGGTGGTTCGATGCCAAGAAGGCCGCCGACCTCAATTCGGGCAAGCCTGAGCCGCAAAAAGCGTCGCAAACGACGCCGAACTCCACGCAACAACCAGTGAAGCAGTGATGGCCGTTTATCTTTTAAAGCGCTTGCTCCTGGTGATCCCGACGTTGTTCGGGATCATGCTGTTTTCGTTCATCATCATCCAGTTCGCGCCTGGCGGACCGGTTGAACGCATGATTGCGCAGCTGATGGGCCAATCCTCGTCCATCGTCAGCCGCATGGGCGGTGGCGGCGGCGATACGCTCGGCGGCGGTGGCATGAACAGCCAGCTTGGCGTCGGCGGTGGCGACTCCATCACCTCGAAATATCGCGGCGCGCAAGGCCTCGACCCCGCGTTCATCAAGAGCCTCGAAAAGCAGTTCGGCTTCGACAAGCCGGCGCCCGAGCGCTTTTACCTGATGATGAAGAACTTCCTGACCTTTAATTTCGGCAAGAGCTACTTCCGCGACGTCTCGGTGCTTGAACTCATCAAGGAGAAGCTGCCTGTCTCCGTTTCGCTCGGCATCTGGATGACGCTGCTGACGTACCTGATTTCCATTCCACTCGGCATCCGCAAGGCCGTGAAAGACGGAGAACCCTTCGATACCTGGTCGAGCGCCGTTCTCGTCGTCGGCTACGCGATCCCGGGCTTCCTGTTCGCTGTTCTGTTGCTGATCCTGTTCGCGGGCTCGTCGTTCTTCCAGTGGTTCCCCTCACGCGGTCTCTTCTCCGACAACTGGGATCAGCTCTCGGTCTTCGGAAAGATAACCGACTATCTCTGGCACCTCGTGCTGCCGATGATCGCGATGGCGGTCGGCTCGTTCACCGCTATGACGTTCCTGACGAAAAACTCGTTCCTGGATGAAATCCGCAAGCAATACGTCGTCGCCGCGCGCGCCAAGGGCCTCACCGAAAACCAGGTGCTCTACGGCCACGTCTTCCGCAACGCCATGCTGCTCGTCATCTCGGGCTTCCCGTCGGCCTTCATCAGCGCCTTCTTCTCCGGCGCACTGCTGATCGAAACGATCTTCTCGCTGGACGGCCTTGGCCTCTTGTCGTTCGAAAGCATCGAAAAGCGCGACTATCCGGTCGTGTTCGCCTCGCTCTACATCTTCTCGCTCGTCGGCCTGCTGGTCGGCATCCTGTCGGACTTCGTCTACACGCTCGTCGATCCGCGCATCGACTTTGAATCGCGCGAGGTATGACGATGGACCAGCGCGCCGACAACGCTCCCGAGACAGTCGCAGTACCCGCCGCGAAGGCCAAGAAGTCCCGGTGGCGACGCCTCTTCCGGCTGTCGCCCGTCAACCGACGCCGCTGGGAACGCTTCAAGGCGCACAAAGTTGGCTATCGCTCATTTGTCGTCTTCTCGATCCTGTTCGTCGTCTCGCTGTTCGCTGAGTTCGTCGCCAACGACCGCCCGCTGATCGTCAGCTACAAAGGCGAAATCCTGTTCCCCGTGCTCGTCGACTATCCGGAAGACAAATTTGGCGGCTTCCTCGCCATCACCGATTATCGCACGCCCGATATCCAGAACGAGATCAACGCCAACGGCTGGATGCTGTGGCCGCCGATCCGCTATTCGTATTCGACCATCAACAAGGACTATCCCGGCCGCATCGGCGACAACGGCGTCTGCCTCGGTTATCCAGCGCCGCCGCCGTGGTCCTCGTCGCTGAAGCTGTGCCCGGCGCCGGCCGACCAGCTCGCCCGCTATAACGAGTGGGGCAACACCAACTGGCTCGGCCTCGACGATCAGGGCCGCGACGTCGTCGCCCGCATCATCTACGGTTTCCGAATATCCGTTCTCTTCGGCCTGATCCTGACGATCGTCTCGTCCGCCGTCGGCATCGTGGCCGGTGCGGTGCAAGGCTATTTCGGCGGCCGCGTCGATCTCATTTTCCAGCGCCTGCTCGAGATCTGGAACTCGATCCCCGAGCTGTTCGTGTTGCTGATCCTGTCGTCGCTATTCGTGCCCGGTTTCTGGACGCTGCTCGGCATTCTGATGATCTTCTCCTGGACATCCCTCGTCGGACTCGTCCGGGCGGAATTCCTCCGCGGCCGCAACCTCGAATACGTTCGCGCCGCACGCGCGCTCGGTCTGTCCGACTGGCAGATCATGTTCAAGCATCTGCTGCCGAACGCCATGGTCGCGACGCTGACGTTCCTGCCCTTCAAGCTGTCGGGCGGCATCGCAGCGTTGACCGCGCTCGACTTCCTCGGCCTCGGCATGCCGCCGGGTTCGCCCTCGCTCGGCGAACTGCTCCTGCAGGGCAAGAAGCACCTCGAAGCGCCATGGCTCGGTATCTCGGGCTTCATTGCCGTGTCGATCATCCTCTCGCTCGCGATCTTCATCGGCGAAGCCGTGCGTGACGCCCTCGATCCGCGCAAATCGTTCAGGGCCAAAAGCTGATGGCAAATCCCGTTCCTCTCGTTGACGTGCGCAATCTCTCCGTCGCTTTTGGCGAAGGAAAAGACCTCGTGCAGGTCGTCAACGGCGTCTCGTTCCACATCAACAAGGGCGAAACCGTCGCGCTCGTCGGCGAGTCCGGCTCCGGCAAGACCGTCTCCGCAATGTCGATCTTGCGCCTGTTGCCGAACTCCGCCTCGCATCCGACCGGCGAGATTTTGTTCGGCGGCACCGACATCCTGAAAATGTCTGGCAATGACCTTCGCGAAATCCGCGGCCGCCGCATCTCGATCATTTTCCAAGAGCCGATGACATCGCTCAACCCGCTTCACACCATCGAGAAGCAGGTCGGCGAAATCATCAAGCTGCACCAAATGCTGCCCGAAGCCAAAACGCGCGAGCGCGTCATCGAGCTTCTGACGAAGGTTGGCATCCGCGATCCGGAGAAGCGCCTCGGCGCCTATCCGCATGAGCTCTCTGGTGGCCAGCGCCAGCGCGTGATGATCGCTATTGCGCTCGCTAACAAACCTGACCTATTGATCGCCGACGAGCCGACTACCGCACTCGACGTCACCATTCAGGCGCAAATTCTGGAGCTTCTGAAGTCGCTTCAGAAAGAGATGGGCATGGCCATGCTGCTCATCACCCACGATCTCGGCATCGTGCGCCGCATGGCCGAACGCGTCTACGTCATGCGCAACGGCGACATCGTCGAGACCGGCGACGCCGAACAGATCTTCACCGCACCCAAGCACGCCTACACGCGCCATCTTCTCGATGCCGAGCCGAAAGGCATGCCGCCCGCCGCCGACCCGACGCGTCCCGTCGTCGTCGAGACGGACGATCTGAAAGTCTGGTTCCCGATCAAGAAGGGCCTGTTGCAGCGAACCGTCGATTACGTAAAAGCGGTCGACGGTCTGTCGATGAAACTTCGCGCCGGCGAGACGCTCGGCGTCGTCGGTGAATCCGGCTCCGGCAAAACCACCCTCGGCCTTGCTATCCTGCGGCTCATTTCATCGCAAGGTCCCATCGCCTACGTCGGCAAACGCATCGACGCGCTGACGAACAAGCAGATGCGCCCGCTGCGCAAGGAAATGCAGATCGTCTTCCAGGACCCTTACGGCTCGCTCTCGCCACGGTTGACGGTCGGCCAGATCATCGAGGAAGGGCTTCTGATCCAGAATCCCGAACTCGACGAAGAGCAGCGGCGCGAACGCGTCGGCGCGGAACTGAAGGAAGTCGGACTCGATCCAGCGTCGCAGGATCGCTATCCGCATGAGTTCTCCGGCGGCCAGCGCCAGCGCATCGCGATTGCCCGCGCCATGGTCTTGCAGCCGAAGTTCGTCATGCTCGACGAGCCGACAAGCGCTCTCGACATGAGCGTTCAGGCCCAGATCGTCGATCTTCTGCGCAAGCTGCAAGCGAACCACGGTCTCGCCTATCTCTTCATCAGCCACGACCTCAAAGTCGTGCGCGCGCTTTGCAACTACGTCATTGTCATGAAGAACGGCAAAGTCGTCGAAGAAGGCCCCGCGCGCGATATCTTCGAAAAGCCGCAAGACGAATATACCAAGGCGCTGCTCGCGGCAGCCTTCGACATCAAGGTGGCATACAAGGGGGCGCTTGCGAGCTGACAGGCTGGCGAGCTGACTGGGAGGTCGCCGATGGCAACGCCGAAGCTCGTCCACTATCACGCGCCAAACACCCGCTCATTCACCATCCGCTGGCTGTTCGAAGAATTGGGCGCGCCGCCGCACGAACTGAAAATTCTCGACATGAAGGCCGGCGAGCACAAATCGCCCGCGTTCCTCGCCATCAATCCGATGGGCAAACTGCCTACCGTGACCGCGGATGGCACGCCGATCACCGAGGTCGGCGCAATCGCAATTTTTCTTGCAGATCTGTTTCCCGAGGCAAAGCTCGCACCTGACGTGAAGGATCCGACGCGCGGCACCTACCTGCGCTGGATCGTCTTCAACCACGGCGCCATCGAGCCAGCCGTCATGGACAAAGCACGCAAGCTGCCGCCGGGCTTGCCGTCGTCCTCGCTCTGCTATGGTAGCTACGACGATACCGTAAACGCGCTTGTCAGCGCCGTGCGCAACGGCCCCTACATTCTCGGAGATCGCTTCTCCGCAGCCGATGTTGTGATCGGATCGGCGGTCCGGTTTCTGACGCTCTTCAAGATGCTTCCCGATCGGCCGGAATTTTCCAGCTATATCGAACGCATGACGAGCCGCCCGGCATTCAAAACCGCCGCCGCCAAGGACGATGCGCTCGTTCGCGAGCGGTCCTGCTGAACGGCATCGGTCGCCTTTCCGTACCCGGAAGATCGGTTATTCTGGTGATCCTCCGAATCGCTGACGCGAGACTGCCAGATGCTCCCCGATGATGTATTCCGCGACCGCCTCGAAAAAACGCTCGTGGAAATTGAAACGTCCGTCGCTCGCATGCGCGACTACGCCGCCGTCGATGTAATCGCGACGACAGCTTATTGGCGTGTCGTCGTTCTGCCGATCGTGCCGGAAGCTTGTCCGTTTGAACTGCTGATAGCATCCAAGCAGACCTTTAGCCTCAAGCTCGCCGAAGAAGCATTCGAAGACCTGCCGGTCGAGCATTTCGAGCTTTTCCCGCACCTCGTCCGCTCCATCGAAGCGGGCCACGTCGAGAAAATCTCCAAGTTCGATGCCATGACCGACGAGCTGATCGCGATCGAGATGCGTGTGGCGCTCGGCCCCGGATGGGATTGGCGCGGCGAACGCCGGATTGCCAAAGCGCCGCCGGAAGAGGTCTGGCGAACGCATCGCTATCTCGCCTACCGGCGCTAGAACCCATCCATCGCGGCATAGCCTGGAATGCGTTTGATCGCGGTAATCTGACTGCCCGTCTTGGCAATGCGTAGCACCGCCTCGGGCAGCGTCTCGACCGACGTCTGCATATGCCAGGCGTTGGCGTGCACCATCATGATGCCGTCGATCATGATGCCGACGTGCCCCTTCCAGAATATCAGGTCACCGCGCATCAAGCCTTCGAGATCGTCGGCCACCAGCACGTTTTCGCCAAGCTCGGCCTGCTGCATGTCACTGTCGCGCGGTGCGGGAAAACCGGCGGCGGCAAGCGACGTCTGCACGAGGCCCGAACAATCGATGCCGATCCGCGTGCGGCCGCCCCAGAGATACGGCGTGCCGATAAAGCGCTCGGCGATTTCCACGAAGTCGCGCGCGAAACGATCGTTCGGTGCAGCGTGGCGTGCATAGACGAAGCCGCCGCTTTCAAGCTCCAGAAAGCCCTCGTCGCCGCCGCGCACGGCAATCGCGGCATTGAGCGGCAGATGCATGATCGGCGGCGTCTTGATGTCGGGTTGGGCGTAGAGAAACGTCCCCAGCGCCTGAATGTGATGCGTCGTGTGAAAGGTGCCGCGGCGGATGGCATCGCTCGGCACATAGCCGACATAGCCGTCCCGCGCGAGCTGCACCCAGCTCCATCCACCGCCGTCTTCGTAGATCGTCAGGCTCTCGCCGAACAGCGCTTCCGTCTCGAAGCCACGGGCGGGATCGGGAAATTTGCGCAACGGCACCGTCGCGCGGATGACGAAACCCGGCTCTCCGGTGACATAGCGTTCCGCGCGCACGACACCTTCGAGCGACTGCGCCGCGAGATCCGAGCGGAATGCGTTCCGTCTCGGATCGAGCGAGCTCGCCGGTCGCTGAGAAACGTCAGCCGTCACGACGTCAACTCTCGCCGCAAGTGTTCCATCACGGCCCTCGCCGTTTGTGGCTCACCGCCCTTCGGCCCGAGAGGACGTGCGGCGGGACGCCAGCCATAGAGATCGAAATGCGCGAAACGGCGCGCTTTGCTGACGAACCGTTTCAGAAACAGCGCCGCAGTAATGGCACCGGCAAATGGCGATTCCCAGACATTGTTGATGTCGGCAATGTCGCTGTCGAGATTGCGTAGGTAACCCTCCCAAAGAGGCATAGCCCATAGCGGATCGCCGATTGACGCTGCAAGCGGCGGCAGAGTCTGCGCCAGATCATTATCGTTCGTGAAGAACGCCGGCAGGTCCGGCCCCAGAGCCGACCGCGCTGCGCCGGTCAGCGTTGCGAAAACGAAGATGCAGTCGGGCTCGTCGGCATCGGCAAGCGCCAGGGCATCGGCGAGCACCAGGCGCCCCTCCGCGTCCGTATTGCCGATTTCGACGCTAAGCCCCAGACGGCTCGCCAGAATGTCGCCCGGACGGAACGCATCGCCGCCTACGGAATTTTCCGCTGTCGGGATGATGACGCGCAGCCTGCAGTTGAGCCGCTGCCCCATGATCATGTGCGCGAGCGTCAGCGCCGTAGCCGCGCCGCCCATGTCTTTTTTCATCAGCAGCATGGCGCTCGCGGGCTTGATGTCGAGACCGCCGGTATCGAAGCTGATCCCCTTGCCGACAAGCGTAATTTTCGGCGCCCCGACCGGCCCCCAGCTCATGTCGATGAGACGCGGCGGCCGCGGGCTCGCACGTCCGACCGCATGAATGAGCGGGAAGTTCTTCGCCAACAGGTCGTCGCCGACGACGACGGAGATGTCGGCCCCATGACGGTCGGCCAGAACCCGCGCGACGGCCTCGAGATCGGCGGGCGCCATGTCGGACGCCGGCGTGTTGATCAGATCACGGCCGAGCCAGACGGCTTCAGCCGTGTTGATGATGCGCTCAGCGCCCTCCGCCGCCAGACGCAGCTTCGCGCGCGCCCCGTTCGGACCTTTGCTGCGGTAGCGCGAAAACGAATAGCTGCCGAGCGCCCACGCCAGGGCTGCAAGGTCGGGCTGCGACAGCTCCGATGCGATCCGATAGGTCCCGGCAGGCAACCCCGCACCGAGCAGCCCCGCGAGCAATTCCGACGGACCGCTCGGCTCGCCCTGCTGGCCGTTGCCCGTGCCGAACGCGACGGCTGAAACTTTCCCCTCGGCGTTGGGCAGAAGAACGGAGCGCTTGGCGCTCCCGGAAAAATTCTGAGCTGCGAGCCACGCCTGCTGCGCGGCATCGAGCGGCGACGGCTGAAGACTGTTCGACCCGATGAAGTGCACCGGTATGTCGCTCGCATCCGGCGCGCCAAGTGCAAAGGTCTCCGCTGCCGCCCAGGCTGTCGTCTCAACCATTCGTCTTCGTTCTCTCTTTTACCGTTGCACCAAGCTGACCAAGGTCGCGACCCGGCCGCAAACTGGCGGCCTCGACAGGCGCCCCCGGGCTGCAGTTCATTCGCGTTTTCTCCAGCTATCACAGGTCACTGGCAAGTCTTAAGCGTTTGTTGACCGATGCCCCAGAAACTGACGGCCTCACCTTGATTCGTCGCTGATGAGCGAATCACCCCAGGAGACCGTCATGACGCGTTTTGAGCGCCCCCGCTCGCAGACTTTGCCGCGCCTTCCGCGCCTCGGAACCTTCGCGTCGCTCACGGCATCGCTGCTCCTGGGTGCCTGCTCCGCCTCCACTGATCTGCTGCCAAGCATCGCCATGAAACCCAGTGATACGACGACCGGAGATACCACCCCCGGCACGCCGCAGACCGAGTTGCAGAAGGCAACGATCTACTGGGGCCAGCAATACGCCAAAAACCCGGCCGAACTGAAGCCCGCACTCAATTATGCGAAAGACCTGAAGGCGCTCGGCGAAAAGTCGAAAGCCTTGTCTGTTCTGCAGCAAGCCGCGCTCATTCACGGCAGCGATCAGGAGCTTGCCGGCGAATACGGCCGCCTGGCGCTCGAAATGGACCAGGTCGGCGTCGCCAACCAGATGCTGACGGTCGCCGACGATCCGGCGAAACCGGATTGGCGGGTCGTCTCGGCGCGCGGCACCGTGATGGCGAAGCAGGGCAAATATGCCGACGCCGTGCCGTTCTATGAGCGCGCGCTGACCCTTTCGCCGGACAACCCGACCGTCATGAACAATCTCGCCATGGCCTACGCCATGACCGGCGATCCGAAAAAGGCCGAGGGCATTCTGCGTCAGGCGCTTGTCGCTCCCGGCGCGACGCCGAAGGTTCGTGAAAACCTGGCTCTCGTGCTCGGCCTGCAGGGCCGCTATGATGAATCGAAGGCCATCGCATCCCGCGTACTCTCGACCGATACCGCCAGCGCCAACGCCAACTATCTGAAGCAGATGGTCCAGCTCCAACCGACGACGGCGATGCCCGACGCCAAAAGCTTCGCCAGCAATACCTACGTGAGCCCCTCCCAGCCGCGGATCGAAGTGCAGCGCGCCGCCGCCACGACGACGTCGTCGCTTCCCGTCAGCCAGAGCGTGTGGCAGACGACGACCGACCAAAGCCCGCCACTGGTGCGCTGAAGCCGCTGTCGGCTACCGCTCGACGTCATGACGCGCCGCCATGCCAAGCTCGCGCGTCTCATCAAATAGACAAAGACCAATCGCAAACCGGGCGTCTCTTCTCGCTGCTCCTCGCAAACGTGGAGCAGCGAAAAGCGCATCCTAATGCTGCTTCAGCGCCATATAGCTGATGACGGCCGGTCCCAGAATGACGACGAAAAGTACCGGCAGGAAAAACACGATCATCGGCACGGTGAGCTTCGGCGGCAGCGCGGCCGCCTTACGCTCGGCTTCCGACTGCCGGATTTCGCGGTTTTCCTTGGCCATCGTACGCAACGCCGTCCCGACGGGCGTGCCGTAACGCTCGGCCTGAGCGAGCGCTGTCGTCACCGCTTTCACGCCGGGCAACCCCGTCCGCTTCGCAAGATTGTCGTAGGCCTGCCGCCGGTCCTGAAGGTAGGAGAGTTCCGCCGTCGTCAGCGACATTTCTTCCGCAAGCTCGACCGACTGGCTGACGATCTCTTTGCCAACTTTCGCGAACCCTGCTTCGACCGACATGCCCGACTGCACGCAAATCAACAGCATGTCGAGCGCATCCGGCCACGCCTGCTTGATGGCCATCTGCCGCTTCTGCACGCGGTTGGTGATGAACATGTTCGGCACATAGAAGCCGAGAAAACCCGCCGCCAGCGCGATCAACAGATTAATCATCGGCGGATAGCCGCTGTCGTACAGCACGAAAAGATAAAAGAGCGCGAAAAAGAAAATCGCAATCGGCGCCGCAACGCGGAAGAACAGGAACGCGACAATGTTGGCCTGACCGCGCAGACCCGCTCGCTTGAGATTTTCGCGCAGCTCTTCGTTGTCGAACCGTTCCCGCAAATTGAACTTGTCGACAACCCGCTGCATAAAGCCTTTTGGCGTCGAGCGAAGCCGGCTCGCACCGCCCTGCTGGCGGTCTTTCGACGTCATTTCCGCAAGCCGCGCCGAGCGCATTTTGCTGCGCTCGATCGCCATTTCACGCATGCGCCGGTTCATCTGGTCCCGCTGCAGCATCGGCAACGCCACCGTCAAAACCGTCGCGAAGACGCAGATCGCCGCCAGCGCCGTCGCGATGAACTGCGGGTTCATGATTGTATCGATGAATGTCGTCATCTGCGCACGACCGTGCCTGCTCGCGTGAAAAGATCTAAAATTTGAAGTTGATCATCTTCCTCATGATCAAAACGCCGGTAAGCATCCACACCGCGCCGAACGCGACCATGAAATGCCCCATCGTCGTCGTGAACAGCGGCATGATGTAGTCGGGCGACGACAGATAGACCATCGTCATGACACCAGGCGGCAAAGATGCAAGCACGATGGCCGATGCCTTGGCTTCCGCCGACAGCGCCTTGACTTTCATCGCCAGCGACTGCCTTTCGCGCAACACGCTCGCCAGATTGGAGAGCGCTTCTGACAAGTTGCCGCCCGCCTGCTGCTGGATCGCAATGACGATCGTCAGAAAGCGCACTTCCGGAAGTGGAAGCCGGTCGCACATGCGCTCAAGCCCGTCCGCCAACCCAACGCCCATCTTTTGTTGATCGACGACTTCGAGAAACTCGCTGCCGAGCGGTTCCGGGCTCTCACGTGCGATGACCTGAAGACATTCGTTGAGCGGCAGGCCGGATTTGATGCCACGCACGATGACGTCGATAGCGTTTGCAAGCTGCCCCAGAAATTTGGCCTGCCGACGCGCGGTCATCTTGTTCAGAATCCACCGCGGCAGACCAAAACCGCCGACGAATGCCGCCACGATCGCCGCCGAAAACGGCAATTCGAGAATGAGAAGCGCGATAGACGCCAAAAGCACGCCGAGCAACGCACTCGCAACATAGAAATCGCGGGGCTTTCGCTTCGTACCGGCCCGCATCAAGCGCAGGCTCATCGTGATCTTCTTCTTGGCCTTCTCGCGGACTTCGATTTCCTTCAGCGTTTCAGCAACGGACTTTTTTCTGCTGCTCTGGATATCGGCAATGGCCGAGCTACCTTTGCGCGACGACCGTCCTCCCGCAACGACCTCGACACGCTTTCCCTTGCGATCGTCCGCAAAATACGGGTACGCCACCGCGAACACGATACCGGCGAAAGCCAGCGCGGCGAGCAGCGGCGCGAGAAACGTCGGCAGCCCAAGATCAGCCATTTTGATCTCCAAGCGGATTGCCGAGATCGTCCATGACTTCCGACCGCACGAGCGCCGCTGCGAGCTTTTCAGTCTCGTTGTAGTATTCTGCGCGCTCCCAGAACCGCGGACGAACGATGCCCGTCGAACGGTGTCGCCCGGTCAGCTTGCCGTGTGCGTCTTCGCCCGTGATTTCGTAGACGAGAATGTTCTGCAGCGTGATCGTTTCTTCTTCCATGCCGAGAACTTCAGTGATGTGCGTGATCTTGCGCGAGCCGTCCCGCAATCGCGAGGCCTGAATGATGACATCGACCGAACCGCAGATCATTTCGCGGATCGTCTTGATCGGCAGCGCGTAGCCACCCTGCATGATCATCGATTCAAGTCGGCTCAAGGCTTCGCGCGGACTGTTGGCGTGAAGGGTGCCCATCGAGCCGTCGTGGCCGGTATTCATGGCCTGAAGCAAGTCAAACGCTTCAGGTCCACGGACTTCGCCGACGATGATCCGCTCAGGCCGCATACGCAGACAGTTCTTGATGAGATCGCGCATCTTGATCTCGCCCTCGCCTTCGAGGTTCGGCGGGCGCGTTTCCAGCCGCACGACATGGGGCTGCTGCAGCTGAAGTTCGGCCGAGTCTTCGCACGTGATAATGCGCTCGTCGTGGTCGATCGAGCCGGTCAGACAGTTGAGCAGCGTCGTCTTGCCTGAGCCCGTACCGCCTGAGATGACGACGTTGCAGCGAACGCGTCCAATGATCTCCAGAATGGTTTTGCCTTCCGGCGTAATCGAACCGAACTTGACGAGCTGTTCGAGCTTCAACCGATCCTTTTTGAATTTTCGGATCGTGAGCGCTGGCCCATCGATCGCAAGCGGCGGCGCAATGACGTTGACGCGTGACCCATCCGGCAGACGCGCGTCGCAGATCGGGCTGGATTCATCGACACGCCGGCCGACCTGGCTGACGATGCGCTGACAGATATTCATCAACTGCTGATTGTCGGCAAAGCGGACGCCGGTCTTTTGCACCTTGCCGCCGACTTCGATGAAGGTCGTCGCGGCACCGTTCACCATGATATCGGCGATATCATCTCGCGCCAGAAGGGGCTCAAGCGGACCATAGCCGAGAACGTCGTTGCAGATGTCTTCGAGCAGCTCTTCCTGCTCCGAAATCGACATCACGACGTTCTTGATCTGAATGATCTCGCTGACGATATCGCGAATTTCTTCGCGCGCCGTCACGCTGTCGAGCTTCGATAGCTGCGTGAGATCGATGGTGTCGATCAGCGCGTTAAAGACTGTCGTCTTGACGTCATAGTACTCTTCGGAATGCCGCCGCTGCGGTTCCGGCGCGGGTTCCGGCTTTTTAGGCGGCGCGCTCGGTGGCGGCACCGCACTGCGCGCCGGAGCTGCCGCAGCCGGTCTAGCCTCGGTTGCAGCAGGTGCGGCCTGCGGTTCGGGAGGACGCGGCGTTACGCGTCGATCTGCCTGTGGCTCGTTTGAGCGCCTTCCGAACATGAACCTGAAATCCTCAACGCTTGAGCTTTAGCTTCTCCAAGATCGGCGCCAGGGCCGAAAGTGCCGAACTCTGTTTTTCGGCCTTCGTGTCTTTACGTCTCGTTAGCTTCATCGCCACATCGTGAAACTTTTCGACGGCTTTTGCCTTGGCGTTAAGCTCTTCCACCATCTGGCCGTTGTTGGCGGCCTGACTGAACGTCTCGCTGTCATAGTCGACGACGGCGAGAACCTTCAAATCGAGCGCCTGCTCGAATTCCTTGACGCTGATTTCCTGCCGCTTCGGCTGGTTTGCCATATTGAGGATCAGGTGCGGATGCTGGTCGTTCCGTCGCGAGGTCTTCATGAGATCGACGATATTCTTCGCGTTTCTCAGATTGGCGAGATCGGGCGCGGCTGTGATGACGATCTCGTCGGCCTGCAGCAACAGCCGCTTCGTCCACGGAGACCAGCCGTGCGGCAGGTCGATCGCGACGAACGGCACGTTCTGCCGCGCAACATCGATAACGGTCTCGCAAGCGTCAGCCGAAAAATCGAAGTCGCGGTCGAGGACGACGGGCGCCGCAAAAATCGACAGCCGTTCGGAGCACTTCGTCAGCAACCGGTCGAGCAGCTGATCGTCCAGACGCTCCGGCGCCGACAGAGCTTCGACGATGCCTTGAACGGGATCCTGATTAAAATCGAGCCCCGTCGTGCCGAACGCGAGGTCCATGTCGGCAATCGTGACGTCGGTTTCCAGCGCCTCCGACATCGTCCACGCCACGTTATGGCAGATGGTCGATGATCCGACGCCGCCCTTGGCGCCGATGAACGCAAAGACGTGCCCGACCGGGTCCGTCTCTGGGTTGTTGTAGAGATTGGAGATGCTCTCCATCAACTCGATGGGATCAGTCGGCGCGACCAGATATTCGGCGACGCCGCGCTTCAACAGCTCGCGATAGAGCATCACGTCGTTATGGCGACCGATAACGATCACCTTCGTTCCCGGATCGCAGCTTTCTGCGAGATGATCGAGCTCCGACAGCAGCTGACTGCCGCTGTGAGAACTATCAGCAATGATGAGATTGGGCGTCGGACTATCGGCATAGTGCGCAATCGCCGCCGCGATCCCGCCCATGTGGACGCTAACATGCGCCTTCGCCAGGCGCCGATCTTCCGCCGCATGCTGAACCGCATCAGCGACGTTCAGATCGTCGCAAAACGCTTGAATTGAAATGCGCGGGATCGGCCGGGCGCGATCGCTAGGATGGGCGGCCAACGCCTCATCGCTATCGAAGTAGGGCTCGTCGTCGGTAAGATGAGCAAGCTTGGACATGACGTCTCCGATCGATCACTGGCCGCTGGTGACACTCTGGACAGTCTGAGCCTCGGCGGCTGCGCCGACGGCTTCACCCTTCACGTATTTTTCGTACATGTCGTCGCGGCGGTTGGAATCGCGGCTCGTCATCGTACGCGGTCCGAGCAGATCGGCCGGATTGGCGACCATCACCGCCAAGTTGCGCTGCGCGGCACAGCCCATGTTCGGATAAGGCGTGTTCTGGTAAGTCCGTGCCAGGTTCTCAGACCAGTCCTGCCCGCAATTCGGCGCTTCCGCGACATAGCGCATATACGACAACCGCACCGGCGCATCGCGGCCATAAGCCGGGTACGCCTCGACCGCGATCGTCGTCTCCGAATAGCCTGTATCGATAAGAAGCTTGCGCGCTTCATCCGCGGCCTGCATCGAAGCGCTTTCGTTCGACGCGCCACTTGGTGCCGAGATAACGATGCGGCTGTTACCGGCATCGGACGCCCGGCTGCGGCTGGAGAATTCGAGCACCCGCGCCCGCTGCGCTGGCGTCAATCCATCGGCGTTCCGCGAGATATGCAGGCTGAGGGTCGCGGGCTGTTGCGAAACCAGGATCGGGTGGCGCTGCTCGGGATCGACGAGCGTCCAGCCCGCAACTTGCGGTCCCGTGACACCATCATGCTGACAGCCGCCCGCAACCATGGACAATAGGGCGATCATGACAATCCTGCCCATGTCGGTCCGCAATCTCTTCGGGCCGCCGGCACTCGTGCTTTTCATCTGCATGACGCGTCTTGCCCCAATTATTCGACGATAAAGCCGTAGTCACCTTTGAGACCGCCGGACGGCATAGCTTCGCTCTTGCCGTAGATCCGGTTCAGATGACCCAGAAAGTCTGCCTTGAGATCGGTCGCCGGCGCCAAACCATCCGCAGGCGTTGCAAGCTGCTGACGCGAGACCGGCTGCACGACATAGGGCGTCACGATCACGACCAGTTCCGATTCCTGGTTCTGGAAGTCGCGGCTGCGAAATAGCGTACCGAGAATCGGGATGTCTTTTGCACCCGGCAGCCCGTCGATGTTCTGCTGCGTCTTGGTGCTGATGAGACCGGCAAGCGCCAAGGAGCCGCCCGACGGCAACTCGACGACCGTCTTGGCCTGGCGCGTATCGAACACTGGGTTGTTGGCGATGAACTGCGAGATATCGCTGACGCTGGTATCGATCTTGAGACTGATGCGACCTTCGGAAAGAACGACCGGCGTGAAGCTCAACTGCACACCGAACTTCTTGAAAGCCACCGAGCTAACGCCCGACTGCGTGTCGATGCCCGTGACGTAAGGAACCTCACCGCCCGCCAGGAACTCAGCCGGCTCGCCCGAGATCGCTGTCAGGTTGGGCTCGGCCAGCGTACGGATCAGACCGTCGCGTTCGAGCGCGCGGATCGCAGTCTGGACTGCGTTGTTTCCACTTCCGAATTGCGAAGTAATGCCGCTGTTCTGAAACGATCCTCCGGTGCCCGTATTGATCGTGCAAAGTGCGCCGACCGTACAGCCAGAGCTTGCCGCCGTTCCGATGCCGACCGAAGGCAAGGCGCCAAGGCCCTGCGCCACCGTGATCGGGAACGAGTTTTCCGTTAGAAGCTGCGTCGCGAAGCTGCCGGACTGCACCATGGCGCCGACGTTGACACCCATCTGCTTAAGCAGGGTGCGTTGAACTTCCGCGACCGTGACCTTGAGCATCACCTGCTCTTCGGCCTCAACCGTCAGCATGTTGATGACGGATTCCTTGATCTGGTTCGTCTGTCCTTCAGCCAGCGAAACACCCTCCTTGGTATTCGCGGAAAAGGTGCGTAATTGCTGCGAGATGAACTGTCCGGCGATATCGCCCGCACGCGTCGAGTCGATCGGGCTCTTGACGGAGCCCGTCAGGATCACGGTCTGGTTCAACATTTCGACCTTGATCCGCGCCCCCGTAATGATGCGGTTCAGAAGCGATTCCAGTCCCGCAGTCTCGCGCGCAACGTAAAGCTCCATCGTCGCGAATTGATTGCCGGACGTATCGAAGAAGAAGGCGTTGGCCTCGCCCATATCTTTTGCGAGCAGGAAAACGCGGTTCGAACTCAGCACCACGGCATCGACAACAGCCGGGTTGGAAACCATCACGTCGCGAACCGGCCGCGGGAACTCCAAGAGAACCGACTTGCCCATCCCGATCTTTATGCTCTTGCGGATTGGACCCCCGGTATCCTGGATACGGATAAACGACTGGTGATCCGCCCCCGAAACATCGTCGTCGTAAGACTGGTCGCCGCCCCGTTGCGCCTGCGCAGATGCGGGCGATAAATTCGCGCACAACATCCCGACGCCGACAAGCAGCGCGACGGCGCGCACCGCGGCGCGCCACGAAAATTCTAGAGTAATGCGCATGAGGTCTTACCTTATGACGACCACTGACTTTTGATGACTCAGTTCACGCCATACACACGCGACTTCGCGCCGTAACGTACGATACGCACGGAATTCTCTTTCGGCCGGCGGAGGCCTGCACCCGATCCCGTCGGATCCGAATTCAGATCGGCGACGCTGCGCAGCGAGAGGGTGATGTCCCCCATCGTATTTGCGAGCGCCATCATTTCGGACTGATGTGGCGTCAGCTCGAGCGTTGCCGTGCTCGCCGAGCTTTCGGCGACCATCTTGCCTTCTTTAGTCTGGATCTGCTGACCGATCGCGAGCACCCGAACGTTGCGAAACAGCGTATCGGCGACGCTCTGATCATCGTTGTTGCGACCTCGCACGCGCCGGATCAGGATGACATCGACGTGATCGTTCGGCAGGATCAAGCTGCCTGCCGCGGTTTCCGCGCGGATCTTCGTCGATATGGCGCGCATGCCTTGCGGAAGAATAGCGGCGAGCACGCCACCGTCGCCGGGCTTGATCAGCTTTTGCTTCGTAATCGGCTCACCCGCGAGGATCGGCGCTCGCGCGACCGATCCGGCAAGCCGCTTCAAGATGTCAGCTCCAACCGTTTTTTGGTTCAGATAGTCGGGCGACACAGCGCTTTTCGGCCACGTCATCCAGCGGAAGCTGCCTTCGTTGACGATCTCGCCAACGGGAATATTCCTGCCGGCAACGAGCACCTTTGTGCTGTCGACATGCTTCTCGACGGTAATGGGAGCGGGCGGCTGCAGAAGAGCGCCCGCGACATAATAAGCTAGCCCCGCGGCAACGAGTGCCACTGAAAAGCCGATAAGCTGAGCCCGCTTCATACGCCCCGCAAGTCCCTTCGCGATCGAACGTGATTCCTTCGCCCTGATGATGGCCCGACAATCGTCAATTTGAAGTTAACCGCCGTCTCGAACTGGGGCGCGGAGGTAATTCGTTGTAGAGCCAGTTATCGAAGCGTAAACGGGGTTGCGCCGCGCGTTGCTCTGACTCCGATGCGCTTACGACATCAGCGTCAGGAAAAGATCCGTACTCGGGAACACAGCAAGCGCGCCTGCCGCGATCGCGATACCATAAGGGACCGGACCCTTTTCTGTGTGCAGCCGATGCGCCCAACCGGGAAGCGCAAGGGCAGTCGCCGGGACCCATCGGCGATAAGCCAGGATGGCGAGGCACAGCGCGCCGCCAAAGATCGTCGTCAACAGCAAATAGTCGATGATGTGCGCCGCGCCGATCCAAAGCGCACCGGCCGCGATCAATTTGGCATCACCGCCGCCGAGCAGATTGAACGCAAAAAGGCTGAACGTCACTGCAAGGACAGCAAATCCGACCGCCAAATTCATGCCGAACACGTCAAGCGGCATGCGGGTCAGAAGCGCAATGACGACAAATCCGGAAACCAGCGCCATCGGAATGCGATTAGGGATTTTCATCGTGAGAAGGTCGTTCGCCGCTGCAAACGCCATCGCCACCGGAAAAACCATCAGAACAAAAGATGCCATCGAACTCATACGCCAAGACCCGGTTATAGACCGCCAATGGCGAGAAGCCTGCCCGAACAGGGTAAAAGTCGACCTAATATGCCGATGCTGCGGAAGTTTTATTGGCCGTTTGCGTTGAGCTGCGTGCCAATGTTGTTGAACGTGCTTTGAAGAGAGCCGGAAATCTGCGTCAGAGCAGCCGCCATGCAGATACTGATAATGCTGGCGATCAACGCATATTCGATAGCAGTCGCTCCGCTCTCATCAGCGATGAACCTGAGGGCTTTGTTTCGAAGCATAACCGATCCCATTTTCAGTTGCCTCCAGCCGAGTCTTTCCGAAAGCATCGCGCTGATTTCTTAAGATCAGGTGCTGGAAGCCCGGAGCAGATTGTTTCAACCGTCTTCACCAATGCCCATAAAATATGCGCTCGGAGCGATCCCCCGAGCGCATATCGAAACGCTTCGCTTTAGCGCAGCAATTAGTTGGTGTTGGCGCTGTTGAGCTGATCGGCGACGCCCGTGAACGTCGTCTGCAGAGCGCCACGAACCTGGCTCAGAGCGGCAATGATGCCGACAGCGACGATGGCTGCGATAAGGCCATATTCGATAGCCGTTGCGCCCGACTCGTCCTTCACGAAACGCGAAAACATGTTCATTCGTACTCTCCCAAACCAATCTTCAAGTAGTTGTCCGATCCATGTCCCATTGGGTCTCCGCCCAAACTGGGAACTTTCGGAAACATAGTCCTGAAAAATTAAAACCGAGTAAAATAGGCGAATTTCGCCATAAATCTCCATTAATACACGATTATCCAAGTTAAACTCGACAGAACACAAGAAATAAAATCACGAAATCCACCCGAATAACCCGTTACTAATTCGAAAATTGGCGCCATAAAACGCCAATGGCACAAGTATTTATGAGTTAATACATGATTTATCGCATAATATACTAAAAGAACAAGAAGAAGGAATTCTGCCAGTTCCGCGCCGCGTCGAGGCCGCTGCGTCGGTGCATCTGGCAAGCCAGCGCCCTAACTCCAACAAGCACTGCCGGGTCTCGAGAGTCGATACGAACAAATTTATCGACTTGCAGAGCTTCGCTTTTGTGGGGCCGACCGTGTCTCATCCAGGCTTAGGCCGCTCTGAGACGGGCGTTTGCACATCCTTCACCAATTTCTGGGGTAATGGCGCAATTCGTCATGAACCCGGATTCCGTCGTATGCTGACAAACCCCAGAACAACCGCCGTCTCCTCCCAAGTGAGGAGCATTGTGCTGGGCATCGGCATCTCTCTTCTGTTTGCGATGCCGGCGACGGCCGCCGATCTGATCGTCCGCTATGATCAATCGCAGTTGCTTCGACTGCCGCGCCCCGCTTCCGAAATCATCGTCGGCAATCCGTCGATCGCGGACGTCGCTTTGCAGGACGGCAACCTGCTAGTCGTGACGGGTAAGACCTTCGGCATCACCAACATCATTGCGCTCGACACCGACCATAATATTATCCAGGACCAGCGCGTGATGGTCGAGCGCGACGACAACCGTATCGTCAATCTCCATAAAGGAAGCGAGCGCTTTACATATGCGTGCACGCCGAACTGCGAACCGACACTGACGATTGGCGATGAAAAGGACTTCTTCAAAGAAGTGGAGTCCGCAAACTCGTCGAAGATCAAATTCTCGTCCGGCACGTCGGACCAAGGCAACAGCGCCAACAACGCGCAATAGCGAACGGAAGCGGCACCTCGGCAACGCCTTCTTAACCGATAAAGAAAGAACACCTTTCGATAAATGCCGTCTTAATCTTCCGCAGTTTAGCTCTTCGCAAAACATGATCGCGACGCGGAGCTCCAACCCATGGCAGGCCTGGCAACGGCCAGACGACGGCTGTCTTTGAGATTTGCGAGCCTACGCCGCTTTAGTCTCGACGACCGGGGCGCAACCGCAGTCGAATTCGCCATCCTCCTTACGCCGTTCCTGATGTTCGTCTTCGCCCTGATCGGCTGCGCACTTTACTTCTTTGTTTCCAATACCCTCGAACGCGGCATGGATCAGACGAGCCGGCTGATCCGCACTGGCGAAGCCGTCACCGACAAGATGACCGTCGCCCAATTCAAGCAGACAATCTGCGATAGCGCCGGCGGTTGGATCAAATGCGACAAGCTGCAGGTCTGGGCCCAAAGCTGGACCGACTGGAGTGCCATTGGAACCACCAATCCGACGGACGACACTGGTTTCAACTCCAACGGAATACATCGCTGCGTCGATGCAAACAACACGGCGAGCGTGAACAATCGTAATCCGGGCGATCTCATCGCCACCTATACCGGTGGCGCCAGCAACGTCGTGGTCGTGACGACCTGCTACCAATGGGAATACGCATCAAAAATTCCGTTCCTCCATTTGGGCAACATGCAGGACGGAACGATGATGATCCAGTCGTCTACGGCATTCCGGACTGAGCCGTTTCCGGGAACGGGCAGCTGACATGCACAAGCTTTGGACATCCTCGCTGTCGGCAAAATTTCGCGTCTTTCGCACCGACGACGCGGGCGTCGCCGCGATCGAATTCGCTTTGCTCGTCCCACTGCTCCTGATGATGACGTTCGGCACGATCGAGCTGTCACGCGCCCTGATGATCCATAAGCGCTTTCAGCGTGCGACGGCGATGGTGGGCGACCTCGTCACGCGCGAAAAGCAGCTTTGGCCGGAAGACGAAGCCGACGCGAGCGTAACGACAACGGATGCCAAGAATACTCTTGCAGGCATCATGCAGTCCGTCGCGCACGCGATGGAACCCTACAGCATCACGCCGCTGTCGCTTCGTGTCTACCAAGTTTGGGCCAAACTCGATGACCCAACGCAAACGAAAATCGAATGGTCTTACCAGTATCCCACCGGCGTGACGTCGGGATGCGGAGATTCTAAGATCGTCGATCAAGGCGTGCTGGTCGGCAATGGACGCGCCGTCTTCATCGAGGCCACATACACATACACGCCCATCCTCTCGAACCTGCTTCCGAGTGTCATTCGGCAGTCCACATGGTCAGATACGATGGTCATGACGCCCCGCGATGTGCCCTCTGTCATGTTTCTGCCGGGCCTGAACAACAACAATACGTGGGATAATCCCTCGAAAGCTGCTTGCCAGTAACGTCTTCCAGCCCGTTTTGCGGCAAATAACAAAATTTTGTTCAGCGCTGGCCCATGCTCGTATTTGCAATATAATCAGCATGCTGATTTTATAAAACCCTGACACAGCATGTCTTTGCGGATCGCCAAAACATTCTATTCCATTGGGAAATAAACATAATTTCCCCGAAAGAAATTCACCTCTAGGATTTCAAACTCCGAGTTCTATATTTCCTTGTGCTGTTATAAACGTGAGTTAAAGTCGAGCTTACGAAAATGTAAACACTGTTTGGGGATCGTAGGAAACCTATGGGACGGAGATCCGTTCACTCGCCGGAAGAATTGAGACAGCTTATTCTTGACGCGTCTCAGACCATTGTAGAACGCAATGGAATTACAGGTCTTTCGGCTCGCGAAATTGCGCGAATGATTGGTTATTCGCCAGGCACGCTCTATAACATCTTCGAGAACCTCGACGATGTTTTGCTGACTCTCCAGGTTCAACTGATGGGCCGCACGGTCGAGCACCTGAAACGTGTGCCCCTCGGACAAGACGGTGAAAAAAACATCGAAGACTTGTCTTACGCCTACGTCGACTTCGCGCTGGTCAATCGGCGGATGTGGAACCTATTCCTGGCCCACAATCTCCCGGCAGGAAAAACAGTCCCGGCGCCCTTCCATGACTATACAAACAGCCTTGTTGAAGTCGTCAAAGGCGCGCTTGCCCAGGTCGCACCAAACCTGTCGACCGAAGATCTCGATACGACGGCGCGCTCTTTCTTGGCCGGCCTGAATGGCATCACGGCCTTCGCCGCCACCGAGAAGGGCGTCTACATCACTCCGGCAACGGCCCAGACTTACGCCAAGGATCTCACCTCGACGTTCCTCAAGGGCTTGCGCTGCCGCTCGGCGCACCAGTAACGGCGGCCGGGACCACGGCCGGAGCTGAAACCGCTGCAGGCGTCTGCGACGCGGGAAGAGGCGTAGCTGCCTCCCCTGCGCCGCCCTGAGCCTGCAGTGCCCCCGAATGATCTGCCGCCGCGCCCGTGCCACTCGCTGGCTGAGAGGTGGCCGGCTGGGCGGCGATTGATCCCGTCGTCATCCCTTCGCCCGCCTCCGGCTTGCGAGACGCAAAATGCGGCCCCTCGATAACGCCGAACCATTTGCCTGTCGGCAGCAACCGCTGCTCAAGGCCCGACCACATGTCGTGCGAACTGAGCCCATGAACGAACGTGCTCGTCTGCGGCGATAGCATGATCGCGAGCGCCGTCGCTGCCGCCATCCCCGCCGACGCATAGAGATGCCGGCGATCGAACAGCTTCAGCGCCGTCCCGAACGAAGACTTGATGCGGGTATCCATGACGTCGACCGAGTAGATCTCATCGAGCGTCAGATGCGTAATGTAGCCCACGAACATGAACGCCGCAGCCAGCCACGACACGCCCTCCGGCTTTCCCAGAAGATGGCGAAACACGATCGCCGTCGCCACCGCACAGAAAACAGCAGCCAAGATCGAGTGCCATATACCGCGATGAACGGCCATGCGATGGAAGATCGTATGCAGCCCGTACCGCACAAGCAGCAACGTCCCGAGCCAAAGCAGCCAAAGCTCCGCAATCGAATAATGTGTCGCGGCGTTAAACAGGACCGCGAAGGATGCAAAAATAGCGAGCCCGGCGAACATCGCGCGGCTTGGCCGCGAGTCCTTGAGGTCGATATCCGGCAACACCGATCCGAGCGCACCGGCCAATGTCACCGCCACGAGGTTTTGCGGCGCCACGACGTCGGCTGCGAGCGTCAGCGTGGCCAGCGCGCCGGAAACGACGGTGCCGATCGCAATGTGTGTCGTGAAATTCGCCATTGGGGTGCTCCAGCCCGCTCGCAGCCGAAATACCGGGCTGAGAGATTCGGCAGTCGATACTGCGACTATTGGAGCATCAGATTCTCGTCTTCCCGACGAGATGCCCGGCCGGCCCGCATGTGGATAAGCCGCCGCAGCCTTCATTCTTATACCGCTCGGGCGACGAGCCCGGCTCTGCGGTAGCGCCCACCGATGGAATGTGCGACTAGGTCACGACATCAGCGAAACCAATGCTCACATGTTTACGAACAGCACCCCGACCAGCAAAAAAATCACGAAAGTTGCAGCCGCAAACATAGTCGTGGCTCTGGCGGTCATATGTCTGAAGTACGCCGCTTACGTCGTCTCCGGCTCCGTCGCGTTGTACTCAGACGCACTCGAAAGCATTGTCAACGTCATAACGGCGGTAGCCGCCTACGTCGCCATCTGGATGAGCGCGAAGCCGCCGGACTCGGACCATCCGTTCGGCCATTCCAAGGCTGAATTTCTTGCCGCGATGTTCGAAGGCGCGATGATTGCCGTCGCAGCCGTGCTGATCATGATCAAGGCTTACAACGGTCTCGTTGAAGGCGTGACGCTCAACCATTCCGTTTTGGGTCTTTCGATCAACAGCATCGCAACGGTCATCAACACGCTTTGGGCTTGGGCGATGATCAAATGGGGCACGCAATGGCGCTCTCCCGCGCTTGTTGCCGACGGCCATCATCTCTTCACCGACGTCATCACATCGGTCGGTGTAGTCATTGCGCTCATCCTGGCGCTGATGACGGGCTGGTACATTCTCGATCCGCTGATTGCGGCCGTGGTCGCGGTCAACATTCTGATGATGGGCTATCGCATCGCGACTGAATCGATGTCCCGCCTCATGGACGAAGCCGCGAGCCCTGAAATCGAGGCGCGTATTCGCGGCGCCATCGAAGCGAACGGCATCGGAGCGCTTCAGGCCCACGACATTCGCACCCGCCAGGCAGGACGAGCCTTGTTCATCGAGTTCCATCTCGTTGTGCCGGGCTCGATGACCGTCGATGACGCGCATGCGATCTGCGACCGGCTTGAAAATTCCATCGAGAAAAGCATCGAAGGCTCGGAAGTGGTGATCCACGTCGAGCCGGAATACAAAGCAAAACCGGAAGATTCCGGCGCGGTACCGCTTTAGATCTTTTTCGTCATTCTCGATCGAGCATCAGCGAAGATCGGGAATCCAGCCGTTAAACCACCCGGTCGCCCCAGAGGTCGTATTTGTCGGCCTCAATGATGTTCGCCTTGACGATATCGCCGGGCTTTACATCGCCATCACCGTTGAGAAACACGTTGCCGTCGATCTCCGGCGCATCCCACTTCGAGCGGCCAATAGCGCCGTCCTCGTCAACCTCGTCGATGATGACGTCGATCGTCGTGCCGACTTTGCCGCGAAGCAATTCGCCGCTGACCTCTTTCTGCGCTTCCATGAAGCGATGCCAGCGCTCTTCCTTCACTTCTTCCGGAACCGCGCCTTCAATCTCGTTCGCCTGAGCGCCTTCAACCGCTTCATACTTGAAACATCCGGCGCGGTTGATCTTCGCTTCCTTCAGCCAATCGAGCAGAAACGCGAAATCGTCTTCGGTCTCACCGGGAAAGCCGACGATGAACGTCGAGCGGATCGCAAGATCCGGACAAACGTCGCGCCAGCGCCGAATTCTCTCTGCCGTCTTCTCCTGCGAGGCCGGACGCCGCATCTTCTTCAAGACAGCCGGAGACGCATGCTGAAACGGAATGTCGAGGTAAGGCAAAATCTTGCCCTCGGCCATCAGCGGAATGACGTCATCGACGTGCGGATAAGGATAGACGTAGTGCATCCGAACCCACGCACCGAGATCGCCCAGCGCACGCGACAGGTCGAGGAAGCGCGCCTTGAGCTGACCGCCCTTCCACGCACTCTCTTGATATTTAAGATCGAGGCCGTACGCGCTGGTGTCCTGGCTGATGACGAGCAGCTCTTTCACGCCCGCATTCACCAGCCGCTCCGCTTCCGTCATCACGTGGTTCGCGGGGCGGCTCGCAAGATCGCCGCGCAACGATGGAATGATACAGAACGTGCAGCGATTGTTGCAGCCTTCCGAAATCTTCAGATACGCGTAGTGGCGCGGCGTCAGCCGCAAACCTTCCGGCGGCACGAGATCGACATAAGGATCGTGCAGCGGAGGCACCGCGTCGTGAACGGCTTCGACGACCTGCTCGTATTGATGCGGCCCCGTTACCGCCAGCACGCCCGGATGCGCCTCGCGAATGCGCCCTTCTTCGACGCCGAAGCACCCTGTCACGATCACCCGGCCATTGCCGTTCATCGCTTCGCCGATAGCGTCGAGGCTCTCCTGCTTGGCGGAATCCAGAAAACCGCAGGTATTGACGACGACAACGTCGGCGCCGGAATACTCGCGCGCGATCGCATAGCCTTCCGAACGCAGCTTGGTAATAATGCGCTCGCTATCGACCAGCGCCTTCGGACAACCGAGCGACACGAAGCCGACCTTGGGCGTGCGCGCTTGCTCAGCCGTCGCGCCATGCGCCAGCCGCCGCACCTTCGCACTTGCCTTCGCCTTGATCTTTAGAGAGGGTCTCGCCATCTTCGGGCTTCTAGCCTCGGGACTTCCGAAGCGCAATCGCGACACTGTGGCAACCAGTTGAAGATACCCCCGTGACCGATCTCAAGACCGCTGAAACGCCTCAAAAATCCGACGCCCCGAAGACCAATCCTCGGGCCGCTGCAAGGGCTTGGCTCGAAGCCGGACGCCCCGTCGCCATTGCGACTGTCATCGACACCTGGGGATCGGCCCCCGTCCGCGCCGGCGGACAAATGGTTATCGCCGGCGAAGATGAGTTCCAGGGCTCGGTGTCGGGCGGGTGCGTCGAAGCCGACGTCATCGCCGCCGGAATGGACGTTATCGAGAGCGGCAAACCCGACACGCTGAGCTTCGGGATCGCCGACGAGACAGCCTGGCGCGCAGGCCTGGCATGTGGAGGTAAGATCCGCGTCCACGTCAGCAAGCTCGATCCGAAAACCGATCTCGACTTTCTGAAAAAACTCGACAGTGCCGCCGCCGCCCGCGAGCCCGTCGTCGTGATGACGCGCCTCGCCGACGGCGCGAGGCAAATCTATGACGGCACAAGCACAACTGATCCCGCCATCGCCGAAGCCATCCGCCGAGCCCATAGCGGCGTCGACAAAAGCGGTGAAACGTTTCTCCATGCCCTGACACCGCCGCCGCGCATCGTCATCGTCGGCGCGACCCACATCGGCCAACACTTGGCGACGATGGCGACCGCCTCCGGCTACGACGTGAAGGTGATCGACCCGCGCACGGCATTCGCGAACGCAACACGGTTCGACCCATCGCAGCTCATCGCGGGCTGGCCGGAGGATTGTTTTAGAAAGCTCACCGCCGATCCGTTTTCCGCCGTCGTCACGCTCACTCACGTCGACCACATCGACGACGAAGCCCTGTCCATCGCCTTGAAATCGCCGTGCCGCTACATCGGCGCGCTCGGCTCGCGCAGAACGCACGCCAAACGCGTCGACCGCCTGAAGGCCGCTGGCTTCACCGATGCCGACATCGCGCGCATCCACGCTCCCGTCGGCCTCAACATCGAAGCCGAAACGCCGGGCGAAATCGCAACCTCGATCCTGGCACAGATCATCTCAGCGTTCCGCAAAGCACCTGACGCGTGACCGTCTCGGCTGTCATCCTAGCCGCCGGACGCTCATCCCGCTTCGAAGATGGCCATAAGCTGTTGGTCGAAATCGACGGCATTCCCGTTGTCCGCCACGTTTGCCGGGCGCTGGCAGCATCCGATGTTGCCGACATCGTGCTGGTGACATCGGAAGCAAATGGCGCCGTGGAAAAGGCCGCCGGAACAGGGCGCTGGCGCGTGGCCGAAAATCCCGACGCTCGCGATGGCCTCTCGACGTCGCTACGCACCGGCCTGAAAAACATCTCGCAAAACACTGACGGCCTGCTCGTTGCGCTGGCCGACATGCCCGCCATTTCGACGGAGCTGGTGAATGCGCTTGTTTCGGCGTTCCGATCCAACCGGGCCGCGATCGTCTTTCCCGTCGCGAGCGACGGCCGCCGGGGGCACCCGATCCTCTGGCCCAAATCGCTCTTTCCAGAACTCATGACCGTCACGGGCGATAGCGGCGGCAGGGCGATCCTCACCTCACATCAAGCACTTTGGCGACCCTTGCCGTGCGACGACGAAGGGGCCTTTGCCGACATCGACACCCGAGCCGACCTTGAGGCTTTCAAAGCCCGCGATCAGGCGATGCGCCGCAAGTGATTGTCGAACGCGATGTCCTGTAGCGCGCGCTCTGAAATCGTGCTCGCCTGCGCCGTCTCGTAGCGAATGATGCCGAAGCCCGACGACGCCGCGAAATCCCGCGCGCCTTCCGCCGCAAGCCCGCAAACGTCCTTCAGATCGCTACGCCCGATGACGGTCGCCGTCGTGGTATCGACGTAAAGCACATGCCCGGCCTTCGGCGCACTCGCCGCAATGAAGCGTCCGTCGTTGCTCACTGCCATTGCGCCGATATAGCCCTTGAGATCATCTCCGCCTTTGCCTTGCGGTTCGAGCAGCTTGAATGGCCGATCGAGCCCAGCGCTGCCGACGATCTGCGGCGGCGTCTCGCTCGGGCTGCCTTCCCATTGGCCGCCGAACCAGACGATGCCGTTCGCATCCTGCGTCACATGCCGGATCGACAGCGACTGCACGTCGCCCGTCATCTCATGTTTCGATAAAAGCTTGCCGCTTTCCACATCGACGAACGTCAACGACGGCTGCATCGAATCGACGTTGAGATTTTCGCGCCCCGCCTCGGGTGTCGTATCGAGACCGCCATTCCCGCACGCGATCGTCTTACCGTCAGCCAGCAGCATGATCTCGTGCGGCCCCATGCCGAACGTCGAGTGCTCGCCGATCTTCTTGAAGCTGCGGACTACATCATAAATGCCGATCACGCCCATGCCGGTCGCAATGTCGTTCTCTGATGCATAAAGCAATCGCCCGTCCTGCGAGAACGAGCCATGCCCGAAGTAGTGGCGGCCTTCGCCCGGCGTAAATACATGCGGTGGCGTCGCGTTGTTGAGTTCGAAAGAAACCGCGAACGCGCCGGGTCGCCGAGCAAACACCACGACGCGCCCCGACGTCTGGTCGATAGCAATGTCGTGTCCACGCGCCGACAACGGCACTTCGCGCAAGATCGCGCCATCAGCGCTGAGCAGCAGAATGCCGAACGAACCGTCAGCAAGGCGCGCTGCCGTAACGTAAGCCGCGCTTGTTCCCGCTGCCGCGAATTCCGGTCGAAGTGCCGTCGCGCCGACGAACGCCAGCGTGCCGAGCAGCATCTGCCTGCGATCAATCGCCATCGAGTTCATTGAAACCTACCGTCAGTTTGGCCGCGACCGACAACCTGTTCGCGACCATGTTGCGCAATCCATTCGTGCGATCGAACACTTCCCGAAGCGTCGGAGTATCCTCTCGCTTCGCGTGGGGCATATGCCCGCCGACGCCGTCGCTAGATTCGAGCGTGCGCCATGTCCCCACTACCCAATCCTTCATCCAGAGACGATCGGGCGGCAACCAGCTTTCAAGATTGAGAACATCGTAAAGCTGATGCAGCGACGCGACGCTCGTCGCGTAATAAGCCTTCTGCAATCCCGATTTGTCGTAGGGCGGCGTTAGCCGAACCTTGGCGTCGATCTGCGGCTTCACCTGCAGATCGGCCGTCAAACCCAGACCGACGATCAACGCCTTGACGACTTCGACGGCCGCCTCGCTATCGCTTTTATACGTGTCGTTCGCGGGGCCTGGATGCAGCATCTTATCGGCCCAGCCGTTTGGCTTCTCCCAGCCCTCGGCCACTTCCGTCGCGAGGCTTGCGACATTGGCAGCAATCGCATGCGCCACAAGGCACCGGTAACGCGCGGCATCACCCGGCCCCAGTGGCACATTCTTATCGTGCATCAGCGTTTCGAGTGCCGGAAGCCCCTGCACAGCCGCGCTCTGTTTGCGAATGGCGCCCGGCTGCGCAATCGTTTCATCCTTGTTCAAAAGCAACAGCCGCATCTGCCGGGCAACGAACCCGCGCGGATCGGGCCAGAATGAAATCTGCTCGCGCCGCCCCTTTTCGAGCATCGGCCCGAAGCGCAGGAAATCGACACCTGCATAGGCGATAACGGCCTTGTCGAAGCGCTCTTGGAGCGCTTTTTCGGCTTCCGGCGAGCCCGTCTTGCAAACATCTTCGACGGCTTCCGGCAACGGCGCCGTCGCAGCCTTCAGCGCATCGATGTGCGGGATGATGTATTGTTCAATTGCAGCCTTCACCATGCCCGCATGGCTCAGCGGTTCAGGAGGCAGATCGGCGCTGACCGCCTCCGTCGCAAATGCCAAAAACGCCAGCACCGCGATCATGACTTTTCGTACCATCATAGCCCATTCACATAATCGACCAGTCGCTTCTTGTCGTCGACCATCAAGGCCTCAAAAAGATTACGGCTGTGTTCCGCTTCTCCACCGTGCCGCTCGATCGCGTCTTCAACCGTTGCAGCCGAACCGTCGTGAAGATAGCGCCGGTCTTCGGGCCGCAAACGGCCATTGATTAACGGCGCCGTCCGCCATTCGAACGATTTCACGCCCGGCTCTCCGACATGGTCATCGAGCCCTGGACCCATATCGTGAAGCAAAAGATCAGTGAAGGCCGGAATTTGCCGCCCGTCCCGCGCCGTGAGCGCCGGAACATGGCATGCCGCACATCCCGTCGAAGTAAATAGCGCCAAAGCCTCAGTCACGGGCCGGGCGCGAAGCGATTTCAGATAACTTGCGACGACACCGATCATCGGCGACGAAAGCTCGCGCCCCTCGAACGCCGGACTTTCGCCGTTCGGGGCGGCCAGACAGGCCGTCTCAGCCGTCGTGCAGTCGCCATACGGCAACGGGAACAGCGGGCTCGACAGCCCGATATCGAACGCGAACGCATGCGCGATCTGCTCGTCGATCGAAACGTGCGCCGCTTTCCAGCCATAACGGCCGACGCCGTGCGGCGTGACGTTGGCGCGGCCTTTGACGGGCCCACCGCTCTTCGCGTTGGCGGCGGCGCGCTTTACGATCTCTTCGTCCGACACGTCGTCGAACGCGGCCTTGCCGAACAACTGCGGAGCAAGACGAACGCCCGCATGCACGCCCTCCCCCAGCGGCGGCCCATTCAGGTTGTAACTAAGGTGCGGTAGAAATCGTGCGCTGCCCTCGGATTTCAATCCGGGGATCGCGTTGGTTTGCAGTTCAAGACCATAATAAGAATCTGTGGCGCCGTCGGCGGTGCCGAAGCGAACGACTGCGCCAGCGATGTCCGGTTTGCCATCATCGCGCACGACCACATGCGCACCGTCCGCGCGGGCATGACAGCCCGTGCATGACCGCGACACAAACAGCGGCCCAAGACCATCCGTTCCGTTCGTCGAAGACGGCGCCGGAATCCACTGCCGGTCGAACAGCGCTTTGCCGACGGCAGCATCGAGCGGATCGGCGCAACCGGCATCAGGCAGCAACATTCCGGCGAACAATGCCAGCACCGACAGGGCCTGCAACCGCCGCGTCATACGACCTCGATGTACCCCATCATGCCCGTCTCTTGATGTTCGAGGATATGGCAATGGAACATCCATTTTCCCGGAAGGCCCGCAACCAATCCGACCTGGATGCGCTCGTTCGGGATCAGCAGCACCGTATCGCAACGGAAGCGCGGAAGCTTCCGTTTACTTGAATTCAACACTTCAAATGTGTGGCCATGGATATGGATCGGATGCGACCGCGGCGTCGTATTATCGAGTTCGAATATATAGCTTTGCCCAGATTTCAGCACCGCAAGCGGCGGCCCGAGATCGCGATGATCCTGCCCTGGCCACGCGCGCTTGTTGATCGCCCAGAACGTCCGCTTCGTCAGACAGAGCGGCCCAAGCTCGATGCCGGGACCGGCGCCGATATCCGCGATGGACTGTCCTGTCGGCGTCGCTGAAAACTCGAATGGAACGATTTGCGCGTTCGCTTCGTCGAGTTTCGGAAACGGCATCACCTTGAGCGGCGTCGGCTCGAACGCGTCCGAGCGTTTCGGCGGGCCTTCCGATTTGAACTCGGCAAGCACGAACGGTTCTTTCGCGAAGTAATCATAGAGTTTGATCGACCCGCCGGGCGCTGCCGTACGCAACAGAATATCGACGCGCATCGCCGTGCCGAGACGCCACGATTCGAACGTCATCGGCGGCAGACCGTTGCCATCGATGGCGATGATCGCAGCTTCCGCGTCCTCAAATCCGATCTCGGAAATGCGCATCGGATCGAGGTTGTAAAACCGGATACGAACATTCGCCGACGATGGGACCGTGATCACCGGCGACGTCGCACCATTGACGGACCGGATCGTTCCGGGCGTCCCGCCTTTGGCTGCACCCTCGTCCGTCGAGAACGGAAGAAATTTGCCGTCGGGTCCGATGCGCCAGTCTTTGGCAAGCAGCACGTATTCCGCATCCGCCGGCTCTATCTCGTCACCTTCGACGATCAGTGCGCCAACCAATCCGCGCCCGAAGTGCTCCACCGAATTGCAGTGCGTGTGAAAGAAGAACGAGCCCGTGTCGGGCGGCACGAATGCATACCGTCCCTCGCCGCCCGGCGGTATCGGCTGCTGTGTCAGATACGGAACGCCATCTTCCGCGTTCGGAATTCGAAGCCCGTGCCAATGGATCGAGGCGACCTCGCCGTTGCGCGGCAGATGGTTTCGGAAAACCGTATCGAGCCGCTCGCCGAGCTTAACCCGCACGATCGGAAACGTCGGGCCGGCTTCAAACGTCCAGAGCGGCAGCGTCTTGCCGCCGAAACATGGTAATGCCGTCGGCCGCTCTGCGAGATCGAGCGCAAGCGACTTAACGCCGTGCGCGATCGGCTTGGCGATGACTTCTTTTGCCTGAACCTTACGCCCGGGGGCGACAAACCCCACCCCCGCGCTAGCGGTGAAGGCTGCGGCTCCGAGCATGAGGTCGCGACGCGTTACCATGCGTGCACCCTTTCAGCTCGCAGCCGCTGCGCTTTGACCGAAATCACCTTACTTCGCCTTGGCGACCTTATCGGGATCGTCGAGACTATCCGACCCTTCGATCTTCACTTTGAGGCCAAGCGCCGCAACGACCGCCTCGATAGCGCGCGCCTGCGCAACGAGCGCATCGACGGCATCCAGGATCATCTTGTTTCCGGTCTCGTTCCCGGCCGCCAGCATCTGGTCGTAAGCCATTTCGCCGGAGTCGGCCTTGGTCTTGATCGCCTTGATCTTCTCCAGCGTCACCGCCATCGCATCATCGACACGCTTTGCGGCATCCGGCGCCTTATCGCGAGCAAGCTCGGCGATGCTCGGCCCACTGACCGGCGTCACGCCGTCGTACTTGCCGCTCCAGATCTCCATCATGCCGACCTGATCGTAGTAATGGCTGTTATGCGTGTTGTCGGAGAAGCAATCGTGCTCTTCCTCCGGATCATGCAGCAGAACGCCAAGCTTCATGCGCTCGCCTGCAAGCTCTCCGTACGACAGCGAACCAAGACCCGTGAGGATCGTCGAGAGCTGTGCATTGTCGTTCTGCTCCGCAAGCGCCTTGCGAGCTTTGCCGTCCGTCTTCCAGTCATCGACCATCTCGGCAAGATCATCGACCAACAGACCCGAAGCGGCTTTCAGGTAATCGCGGCGGCGGTCGCAATTACCATGCGTGCAGTTCTTGAGGTCGTAATCGCTTGCCGGACGCTCGCCTGCACCCGGTCCTGTGCCGTGCAGATCCTGTCCCCAGAGCAGGAACTCGATCGCGTGATATCCGGTACCGACGTTCGCTTCGACATCGAGCGCGCTGTTGAGCTTCGCGATGACCGTCTTGTCGATCTTGCTGGCGTCGAGCATTTTCGGCCCGAGGCGGATTTTCTTGTTGGCGATGACATTGGCCGTGTAGAGCGGATTTTCTTCCTTCGTATCGCCGTAGCTCGCTTCGTCGACATAATCGATGAGGCCTTCATCGAGCGGCCACGAGTTCACCTCGCCCTCCCAATCGTCGACGATCTTATTGCCGAAGCGGAAGCCCTCAGTCTGCATGTAGGGAACGCGCGAAGCTTTCCAGGCCGTGCGCGCGGCCGCCAGCGTCTCGGCGTTCGGGGACGCTAAAAACGCGTCAATCGACTTGTCGAGATCCTTGGCTTTCGCCAGCGCATCGCCATACATTGCCTCGGCCATGTCGCCGTAGTTTTTCATGATGTCTTTGGTGGCAGGCGGAGCCGCGAGCGCCGGTCCACAGCTGACGGCCAGAGCAACGGCCGATACGGCCGCAAATCGAGTTGCGCAGGTCCACAAATTTGCTTTCTTCGACATCACAGATCTCCCGCAGCTTGCTGTCCTCTGCGATCCGCAACACTCGAACGGATTCGCCCAGCCCCATTATTGACCTCGATGGTATAGAAAGCCGGCGCAATTAAGTGTCAAGTGAACTCAGGTCAGTTCGGCCACTTGCCACCCTGACAAGAATTTGAAACAAGCAGGGGTAGGAATTCTTCCGTCGCGATCGCGCGGTCCAGGTAATTCGAATATGCGCTTGACGAAGCAAACCGGCCACGCGATCCGCATTCTGATCGATTGTGCGCAGGCAAAAGACCAGCTTGTGAAAGTTGCTGACGTCTCAGACCGTCTGGGCGTCACGAAGCAGAATGTCTTCAAGATCGTCCACATTTTGTCGCACGCCGGATTTCTGACCGCCGTAAGAGGTCCCAACGGCGGCGTCCGCCTTGCCCGCCCGGCTACCCAAATCCGTGTCGGCGACGTGGTCCGCGCCATCGAAGTGACGCGCGTTCAAGTCGAGGGCGGGAATTCCGACCAGCCCAGCGAAGCCGACCCCGGCAACATCAACGCCATGTTCGACGACGCGCTGACAGCATTCATCTCTGTCCTCGATCAGCACACGCTTGCGGAGCTCGCGGTCAAGTCGCCGATCGGATTCACCGAAACCGAACCGAACGGATCGAGCGATTCGGACCACAAATTGCGTAGCAAGAAGCCGGCAGCACGCGGCACGCGGCGCACCTGAATTGCTGACTAGCTTATGGCGCCCTTCAAGATTACTCCAACGGGCATGACCCGTGAGAACGCTCGCCTAAGTTTTGCAGCCCTTTGCGCTGTCGCCCTTCTTTTGTTCGCTCTATTGTCGATCTGGGCGACCGGGCCACTTCGCGATTTAATTTTCTTCGGCTGTGGATTGTTTGCTGCCATTGCCGCGTTATTTGCATGGCCACGCGTTACGCTCGATCAAAAAGCGAGTGACATGACAGGCATTGGCTCAAGCTCAGATAAGAATTTGACTTGGATCGATCTCGCCGCCGCGATGCCCGATCCCGCGATCGTGCTCGATGAAGCCTCCGTCATCCTTAATTATAACGCTGCCGCCCGCGGCCTGTTCGACCGCCTTCGCCAAGGCGTCCCGCTCGAGCACGTCAACCGCGATCCCGAGTTGATCTCAGCCGTTTCCAACGCACTTCAGAACGGCGAGAAAGGCACCGCACATCTCGTTCCGCGCGGCGGTGCCGGTCAGCGTCTCATCGCCACTGTTGCCCCCCTCGGCGCCGCGGTAGAACGCCCGCCGATTGCCGCGCTAATTACAATCCATGATGAATCCGAGCAGCATCGCCTGCTTGAGATGCGCACGGACTTTATCGCCAACGCCAGCCACGAACTTAGAACACCGCTGGCATCCGTGCGCGGCTTCATCGAAACCCTGCAAGGCCCGGCGCGAAATGACGAAAAAGCCCGAGAACGCTTCCTCGCCATCATGGCCGATCAGGCCGAACGCATGACGCGCCTGATCGACGATCTGCTGCTGCTCAGCCGCGTCGAGGAAAAGGCCAACCTGAAGCCGGAAGGCCGCGTTGACGTCAACGATCTCATCGAAGACGTCACCCGCTCTTTGATGCCTTTTGCAGAAGAACGGCACATCACAATCGAGGTCGAACCATCAGCCGGCCCGCTGATTGCGATGGGCGATCGCGATGAGTTGTTCCAGGTCTTTCACAACCTCGTTGAAAATGCCGTCAAATACGGCAAAGAAGGCGGCTCCGTAAAAGTTTCCCTACTGAAGAAAAACAGTGCGCGAGACGAAAAATTTCCCGCACGCGCTCACGTCTCGATCACGGATAACGGTCCAGGCATCGCGCCTGAGCATTTGCCCCGCCTCACCGAGCGCTTCTACCGCGTTAGCGCCGAACATAGCCGCCGCATCGGCGGCACAGGTCTCGGCCTCGCGATCGTCAAGCACGTGCTGAACCGGCACGAAGCCGAGCTTTCCGTCCAATCGGTGGTCGGCCAGGGCACCACTTTCAACGTCTCTCTGCCCGCCTACAAATAAATATAATAAAATCATATAACTAGACTGTCACAATTCCATAGCTTGAACTCGCTAGAACGAGTCCCGCGTTGGATGACAGTGTTATGACTGCCGCTGAAAGCCAGTTGGCCTAGTCCGAACAACCTAATCTTGCGCGGCGCGCGCCTTGGGGGAGGGCCGCAGACGCTTCCTAAAATTGTTCTCTCAGGGAGCATCTTTGCAGGATCCGTCGGAAGAAACCCGATCACCGCATCTGAAAGAGACGACTACGGACGATTTCCACGGCTTAGAAAACAATCCGTTAACGTTTCACAAAGGCGTGAACTAACTGGACTAGAGAGTGCTTGCCGGCTCGCCCGGCAGATGGAGTGGCGAGGCCTCAAGCCCCCGTTCAACAAGGAGACCACGAGTGAAACAGTCTTTTATGGCGCTTATTGCGGCGTTTGCGGCGACAGCCGCTGCGACCGCCCCCGTCAAAGCCGACAACATTTCCGGCGCGGGTGCCACGTTCCCGTATCCGATCTACGCAAAGTGGGCTGACGCCTACAAGAAAGAGACCGGCGTCGGCTTGAACTATCAGTCGATTGGCTCCGGCGGCGGCATCAAGCAGATCGAAGCCAACACCGTCACGTTCGGCGCTTCGGACAAGCCGCTCAAGGGTGAAGAACTCGAGAAGAACGGCCTCGTCCAGTTCCCGACCGTCATGGGCGGCATCGTTCCGGTTGCTAACCTCGATGGCATCAAGCCGGGCGAAATCGTTCTCGATGGCCCGACCATCGCCAAGATCTACCTCGGCGAAATCAAGACCTGGGACGACCCGGCCATCAAGAAGCTGAACCCGGACGTGAAGCTTCCGTCGGATGCCATCGCTGTTGTCTTCCGCTCGGACGGATCGGGCACGACGTTCGTTTGGACGAACTACCTCTCGAAGGTCAGCCCTGAGTTCAAGGAAAACGTTGGCTCGAACACGTCGGTCCAGTTTCCGGTCGGCATCGGCGCGAAGGGCAACGAAGGCGTCGCCAACAACGTGATGCAGACGAAGGGCGCTATCGGCTACGTCGAATACGCCTACGCCAAGCAGAACAAGCTGACGTACACGAAGATGATCAACAAGGACGGCAAGACCGTTGCTCCGGTCATCACCGCCTTCCAGGCCGCGGCGTCTAACGCTGACTGGGCTTCGGCTCCGGGCATGGGCGTTATCCTGACGGACCAGCCGGGTGCAGAATCGTGGCCGATCACGAACCCGACCTTCATCCTGATGCACAAGAAGTCGAAGGATGCTGCTGCCGCCAAGGAAGCCCTCAAGTTCTTCGAATGGGCTTACGCCAACGGCGACAAGTCTGCGGAAGACCTTGACTACGTTCCGCTTCCGGACAACGTCGTTGCGATGATCAAGAAGAGCTGGGCTGACATTGTCGGCGACGACAACAAACCGGTTCTTTCGAACTAAGCGTTCGCTAGGCCGAGAGACGCCCGCTTTCGGGTGCCTCTCGGCTGCGCAAAAAAATGATGTCCTTATCCTGGTGCGGAGCGGAAACTTGACCTTCATGACAGACGCCAACACGCAAGCGATGGCTGCGGCGGCAGCCAGACGCAAAGTACTTGAAGGTCTAAAAACGACGGACACGATGTTCCGCGTGCTAACCAAATCTTCCGCTTATTTCGTACTGATCCTCCTGAGCGCGATTTTCGTATCGCTCGTCCTCGGAGGCTCGCTCGCATTCCAGACCTTCGGCCTCAGCTTTCTCACCACCGAAGTCTGGAACCCTGTCACCGAGAAATTCGGCGCACTGGCCCCGATCTACGGCACCATCGTGACGTCGGCGATCGCCATGCTGGTCGCTGTTCCCATAGCCATCGGCATCGCAGTATTTCTGACCGAGCTTTGCCCGATGTCCCTCCGCCGTCCGATCGGCATCGCGATCGAATTGCTCGCGGGCATTCCGAGCATCATCTACGGCATTTGGGGCTTGTTCTATTTCGCTCCTACTCTGCAGCGCTATGTCCAGCCCGAACTGATCGCCTTCTTCAAACCGATCCCGATCCTCAACGGCCTGTTCGCCGGTCCGCCATATGGCATCGGCATTCTGACCTCTGCCCTCATCCTGGCGATGATGGTGCTTCCCTTCATTACTGCGGTCTGCCGCGACGTTTTTGAGACCGTCCCGGCGGTGCTGAAAGAAGCCGCCTACGGCTTGGGATGGACCACCCGCGAAGTCGTGAAAAACGTCGTCATTCCCTATACCCGCGTCGGCATCATCGGCGGCGTCATGCTCGGCCTCGGCCGCGCGCTCGGCGAGACGATGGCGGTCACCTTCGTCATCGGCAACGCGCACCGAATTTCGGAATCGATTCTGGCGCCGGGCACCACAATCTCTGCCACGATCGCCAACGAATTCACCGAAGCGGTCGGCGACATATACACATCGTCGCTCATCGCTCTCGGCCTCATCCTCTTCTTCATAACCTTTGTCGTCCTGGCTCTCGCGCGCCTCATGCTGATGCGTATCGAGAAAAAGGCGGGAGCATAAACATGGCCTTGGATATGGCAAAATACCGCCGTCGGCGCGTGCGAAGCACGATCACCGTCGGCCTGTGCTGGGCGGCATCCGCGCTCGGCCTAACGATCCTGGCCGTCATCCTCGCGACGCTGCTGTTCAAAGGCTTCGCGGGCTTGAACTTCAAGGTCTTTACGGAAATGACGCCACCGCCCGGCAGCGACGGCGGCCTTCTGAACGCCATCGCCGGCAGCTTCGTGATGTCCTTCATCGGCGTCGCGGTCGGCACGCCAATCGGCATCCTCGCCGGCACGTATCTGGCGGAGTATGGCCGTTACAGCAAAGTCTCGTCGGTGATCCGCTTCATCAACGACATTCTGCTCAGCGCCCCTTCGATCGTGACGGGCCTCTTCGTCTACGAGATCCTCGTCCGCACGATGGGCCACTTCTCGGCCATCGCTGGTGCCGCGGCCCTGGCGGTACTTGTCATCCCGACGGTCGTTCGCACGACTGAAAACATGCTGCTGCTGGTTCCGAACCAGCTTCGCGAAGCCTCTTCAGCGCTCGGCATGCCCCAGTCGCTCGTCATCCGTAAGGTGGCTTACAAGGCGGCCCGCGCCGGCATGATCACGGGCGTGCTGCTTGCTATCGCTCGCGTCAGCGGCGAAACCGCTCCGCTTCTGTTCACCGCTCTTAACAACCAGTTCTGGAGCACCGATCTTAATGCTCCGATGGCAAGCTTGCCGGTCGTTATTTTCCAGTATGCCTTGAGCCCTTACGAGGACTGGCAGCGCCTCGCCTGGACCGGCGCACTGTTAATCACCGCAGCGGTGCTCACGCTTAGTATCGCCGCTCGTTACCTGGGTACTTCGAGGACATCCAAATGAACGTAATGTCAAAAGACGTCGACACCGGCCTGACCGAGAAAATTTCGGTCCAGGACCTGAAGTTCTACTACGGATCGACTCTGGCACTCAAAGGCATCTCGTTGCCGCTTTACGAGCGGCAGGTGACAGCCTTCATCGGACCTTCGGGTTGCGGCAAGTCTACGCTCCTGCGTGTTTTGAACCGCATGTACGATCTTTATCCCGGCCAGCACGCCGAAGGTAAGATCATGTTCGACGGTGAAAACATCCTCGACATGAAGGACCTGAACCTGCTGCGCTCGCGCATCGGCATGGTGTTCCAGAAGCCGACGCCGTTCCCGATGACGATCTATGAAAATATCGCGTTCGGTCTTCGCCTTTATGAGCGCCTGCCGAAATCCGAAGTCGACGCCCGCGTCGAAAGCGCCCTCGAAAAGGCAGCGCTCTGGAAGGAAGTAAAAGACAAGCTGCACGCCAGCGGCCTGTCGTTATCCGGCGGTCAGCAGCAACGTCTGTGCATCGCCCGCACAGTTGCGATCCGCCCGGAAGTCATCCTGTTCGACGAGCCCTGCTCCGCTCTCGATCCGATTTCGACCGCTAAGGTCGAAGAGCTGATCGACGAGTTGAAGAACGAATTCACGATCGCCATCGTGACCCACAACATGCAGCAGGCAGTCCGCGTCTCGCAGAATACTGCTTTCATGTACCTCGGCGATCTCGTCGAATTCGGCGACACCAAAAAGCTTTTCACAAACCCAACGGATAGTCGCACGCAAGACTACATCACCGGCCGCTTCGGCTAGAGATGACGTTGAGGCCAAACCGGATTTCAGGATTACGACGATGAACGAACATACCGTGAAGTCATACGAGGAAGAGTTGAAGCTCCTCGACCGCCGCATCGCGCAGATGGGCGGCTATGCCGAAAAGCTTCTCGTTCAGGCGATGGACTCGCTCGAACGCCGCGACCCTAAGCTCGCCGAGAAAGCCGTTTCCGACGATGTCATGGTCGACCAGCTCGAACGCGAGCTGCAGGACCAGGTCATTCTGATGATTGCCCGCCGCCAGCCGGTCGCCAACGACCTGCGCCACATCATGACAGTCATCAAGATTGCGGGCGACCTTGAGCGTATCGGCGACCTTGCCAAGAACATCGCCAAGCGCGCTCTCACCATTGCAGGGGAAGCCTATCCCAAGCCGCTGATGACCGGCATGCGCCACATGACCGAGATGGTGCAGCAGCAGCTCAAGGACGTTCTTGATGCGCTGACGACGCTCGATGCCGAGAAGGCGATGGAAGTCTGGCGCAACGACCAGCAGGTCGACGCTATGTATAACTCGCTGTTCCGCGAACTCCTGACGTACATGATGGAAGATCCGCGCAACATCGGTATCTGCACGCACTTCCTCTTTGGCGCCAAGAATATCGAGCGCATTGGCGACCACACGACAAACATCGCCGAGAACGTCTACTACCTCGTGCACGGCGTACCGATCGCCGACGATCGGCCGAAGGGCGACAAGACCTCTTCGACACTGATTACGCCGCGCCAATGACCGTACGACCCTGAGAGCAACCCCGATCCAATATCATGCCAGCTAAGATTATCGTTGTTGAAGACGAAGCGCCGCTAGCCGAGCTTCTGAAGTACAATCTTCAGTCGGAAGGTTACGACGTCGTGCAAGCCGCCGATGGCGAGGAAGCCGAACTATTGCTCGCCGAACAAACCTTCGATCTGGCGATATTGGATTGGATGATCCCGAAGATCTCCGGGATCGAGCTTTGCCGCCGTCTGCGCAACCGCGGCGACACGCAGAGCCTGCCCATCATCCTGCTGACCGCCCGCGGTGAGGAATCTGACCGCGTGCGGGGCCTGACGACCGGCGCCGACGACTACGTCACGAAGCCGTTCTCCGTGCAGGAATTGATGGCACGTGTGAAAGCCCTGCTCCGGCGCGCGGCGCCGGAGCGCATGAGCGATATTCTCGTCTCCGGCGAGATCACGATGGACCGCGGTGCCCACAAAGTGACGCGTGGCGTCCGCGAGGTCCGCCTCGGCCCGACCGAATACCGCATGCTCGAAGTCTTCATGGAAAGCCCGCGCCGCGTTCTCTCGCGCAGCCAGCTTCTCGACCGCGTATGGGGCCAGTCCTCGGAGGTCGACGAGCGCACCGTCGACGTTCACATCGGCCGTCTCAGAAAATCGCTGATCCGCGGCAACGAAGCCGATCCGATCCGCACGGTCCGTGGCGCCGGCTATGTCTTCGACGGCCGCGAAGCCGAAACGCAGGCTTAATAGCGAGCCATGTGTCCTCGGGCTTGTCCCGAGGATCCAGCAATCAACATCACCGCGGCATAATAGATCCCCGATCTCATGCCGAGGATGACGAGAGAATACAGCTAAAGACTGACTCTCAGCTTGGCGCGGTTAGGCAGCTAGACAGATTGCGCGCGACGCCATGCATCAGATCGAAGTAGAGCTTCGGCCCCGGCGTCAGCAATTGCCCTTCGACGTCGATCGTCCCCGAACGGGCATGCGTCCCTTCGGTAACCGCAGCAACAAGGTTTGGCTGGAACTCCGGTTCGGTAAAAACACAGACTGCACCGAGCGACGAAATCTTGCTGCGAACCTCCGTCAGTCTTTTTGCGCTCGGCGGCACGTCCGGGCTGACCGTAATCGATCCCACGGCGTGAAGCCCGAAGTGATGTTCGAAATACTGCGTCGCGTCGTGGAAGACGATGAAGGGCTTGCCTTGCGCCCCTTTCATTTCACTCGAAAGGTCATGGTCGAGCGTATCGAGATCGGCATCGAGCGCCGCCTCGTTGCTTTTCACTTTGCTCGCGTACTCAGGATAGCGCGCAATGAGCGCTTTCGCGATGTCGGCCGCAATGGCCTTGGCGTTCGACGGATCGAGCCAGAGATGCCCATCCTCTCCGTCCTCATCATGATCATCGTGATCGGCAGCGCCTGCTTCCTCATGATCGTGCGCGTCCGCCTCATGCTCGTGCTCATGCTTCTCGAACGTGCCGCCTTCGCGTTGATCCAGCAGCGTCACGCCATCTGCGCCCGCAAGCGTCACCACTTTGACGTTCGACGGCAATGTCGTCACGATCTTGCGCGTAAACGGCTCCAGCGTATCCGACACACGAACGAAAATATCCGCTTCGTTGATAGCCCGCGCTGTCGACGGCTTGAGCGTGAACGTATGCGGCGATGCCGATCCTTCGACGATAAGCTGCGGCGTCCCGATGCCGTCCATCAGACGCGTCACAAGCGAATGTACGGGCTTGATCGTCACGACGACCTTCGGCGCGTCGGCAGCGCTGACAGCGGCCGTAGCGCTTGTCATCGCGGCCGCCAAAAAACCGAAACATCGTGCCGCTGAACGCTTCATTCCCACCATCCTGCCGAGTAAAAGGATATAATATAACCATCGCCGTCGGCATGCAACCGCACCGGCGAATTGGCCTATACCCGCCAAATAGCGCAGCGCGTCGCAATCTCGCCACGTTCAATGTGCGTTTCGTATGAAACGCACTCCGAGAATCGCGCGTAATGCGGAGCAAAGGAATTGGGGCCGATCTTGCATAAGTCGTTCAATAAATGTCTCAGCCTCGCGGCCGCCGCGATAATGCTCCTCGCTTTCTCTATACCGGCCTCTGCGCATCCTCATATGTGGATCACATATGAGATGACGGTCGACTACGACAACGGCACCGTTACGGGCGTCGACCATGTCTGGAGCTTCGACGATTCCTATGCGGCGATGGCGCTCGAAGGTCTCGACACTAACAACGACGGCAAATACGACCAGCACGAGCTTGAGCCGCTGCTGAAGGTCAACATGGATGGCCTCAAAGAGTTCAACTACTTCACGGTGGCCAAGCTCGGCGAAGAACAATTGGCGTTCTCGCCGCCGACCCAAGCGCACCTCGAATACACCAACGGTGTCCTCCGCCTTTACTTCCACCTGTCGCTGGCGAAGCCCGTCCTTGCCGATGCCGAGGGCCTGACATTCGCCGTCTTCGATCCCTCCTACTTCATCGACTTCGAGCCAGAGAAAACGGACGCCGTCAAACTTGCATCAGCGCCCGCTGGCTGCGCGGCGACGCTGCTCGATCCCGATGCGGAAAAGACCGACGCGCAGGCCCAGAAGCTCGGCGCCGCGATGGCGCAACAGTTCGGCGCCGGCGTCGTCGGTTTCGGCTCCTACAAAACCGTGGCGATCACCTGCAAGAAATCCTGACCGTCCAGCTTTGGCACAGCGGTTAACGAACCGGCGAGATTCCTCAGCCGCAGAGGCATTAATGACTTAGAAAGGATGTCTTCTTGCGGACCGCGAGGTGACATCAAATGCGTACGGCCCTTCGCACGTTGCTTTTCGTCGTGCTGATGCTCGCACCCGTTACGATTTCGCGCGCCGACATCGATACCGAAGCTGCCATTCCGAACGGCGCATTCGAACTCGTCGTCGTCGAAGCCGAGGGCTGCATCTACTGCCAGCTTTTCCGCCGCGACGTGCTGCCGGCCTACCAGGCATCGTCTCAGGCCAAGGATCTGCCGGTGCGCTTCGTCGATATTAACGATATCGCCGCCGTCCATCTGAGTTTCAAATCCGGCGTCGACATCGTGCCGACATTTGTGGTCGTCAAATCACATACCGAAGTCGGCCGGATTTCCGGCTACATCGGCCCGGAGAACTTCTTTCACTCGATCAGCTATCTGCTGGCTTCAGCCCCCTAAAAGCGCCCAAACGTCGCCCAAGCAGCCAAAAGCCCATGCAATTGGCCTTTTCATTTCGAATTCCCCACGTATCGGTGCCCAAAACCCTTGTAAACTCGGGCTCGCTCCTGTACCGACGCGGTTTCCGTTTTCGGGGGCTTTGGACGCCATCATGAGCCGGATCAGGCCACACGTCGGCATTATCATGGGAAGCCAGTCAGACTGGCCGACGATGAAGCATGCCGCCGATATTTTGACGGCTCTGGGCGTTTCTTTCGAGACCAAGATCGTCTCCGCCCACCGTACGCCGGACCGTCTCTATAGCTACGCCAAGGGTGCCAAAGCTGCTGGCTTGAAGGTCATCATCGCCGGGGCCGGCGGCGCCGCGCATTTGCCCGGCATGGCCGCCGCCATGACGGTGCTGCCGGTATTGGGCGTGCCAGTGGAATCGAAAGCGCTTAAAGGTCAGGACAGTCTGTATTCGATCGTGCAGATGCCGGCGGGCGTTCCTGTCGGCACGCTCGCCATCGGCGAAGCGGGCGCCAAGAACGCGGGACTGTTCGCCGCGGAAATCCTGGCACTTTCTGATCCCGCCCTGGCAGAGCGCCTCGAAGACTGGCGCAAACAGCATTCGGCCGATGTCGCCGAGACACCCGTTCAGGGTTGAAGACCACGCAATGACTGCATTCCCTCCCGGCTCGACCATCGGCATTCTCGGCGGCGGACAATTGGGCCGCATGCTTGCCCTCGCAGCCGCTCGCCTCGGCCTCAAGTCGCACATCTACGCGCCCGAAGCCGATAGCCCAGCGTTCGACGTCGCCGCCGCACACACGGTCGCGGCGTACGAAGACGAAACGCAGCTCGCCAAATTTGCAAGCGCGATCGACGTTGCGACCTACGAATTCGAGAACATTCCCGTACACACGGTCGAATTCCTGTCGACGCGCATTCCCGTTCGGCCCGGCGCCAAGGCCCTCGCCTGCGCCCAGGACCGCATGAACGAGAAATCGCTCGCGCGTGAGCTTGGCGCGATGACGGCAGAGTTCGCGGCCATCGACAGCTTCGCCGATCTCGCAAAAACGCTCGACAACGGCTTCACCATTCCGTCCGTTCTGAAGACACGCCGCTTCGGCTATGATGGCAAAGGCCAAGCGAAAATCTTGACGCGCGCGGACGCCAAAAGTGCGTGGGCCGCCATGCGCGATCAGCCGTCGATTCTGGAGAGCTTCGTCAATTTCCGGGCCGAGGTTTCGGTCGTCGCTGCCCGCGCCATCGATGGCAGCTTCAAGGCCTTCGACGTCACCGAGAACGAGCACCGAAATCACATTCTGCACCGGTCGCTCGCGCCTGCAGCGCTTGCGCCCGACGTCGCCTCTGAGGCCGTCACCATCGCGCAGAAGATCGCTGAAAGGCTCGATTACGTCGGCGTGTTCGCGATCGAGTTTTTCCTCGTCGCTCAAAACGGCCGCGACCACCTCTACGTCAATGAGATGGCGCCGCGCGTGCACAATTCCGGCCACTGGACGATGGATGGCGCACTGACTTCGCAATTCGAGCAGCACATCCGCGCCGTCGCCGGCTGGCCGCTCGGCTCAACGAGCCTGAAAGCGCCCGCCGCCGAAATGATCAACCTCATCGGCGACGATATTCTTGCCTGGGAAAAGATCGCAGCCGAACCCGGCGCGTTCTTTCATCACTACGGCAAGAAGGAAGCGCGCCCCGGCCGCAAGATGGGCCACGTCAATCGTCTGCTCCCGAAGAAGTAGACTCAGCCTTCGCGGCGCCGATACGCAATCGTCGATAGAATAGCGGCAAGCACGAACACCGCCGGCGGCGCCAATCCGCGACCGAGCGGGACGTAACCGGGTAGCACCACGACCAGCACCCAGACCACATCTGCCCAGCCGACGACCGCAAGATTGAGCCAAAATCCTAATCGATCGTTCTTCGCCACGCGCCACAACGCAACGACGATTGCAAACAGTGAGATTGACAGCATATAGGCCGCGAGCTGCAACAACCGCCCTTGCGCGATGCCATGCTCATCGAGCGCCAGCATCATGATCTGCCACGAGACATAAATGTGAAACGCGCCCCACGCGGCATAAAGGAGCGCAGCGGATTGTGAAAGAAAGCGCGTCGTGACGTTCATGTCCGCTCCATGCAAAGCCTTGAAAGGCATTCGCATGGAGCAACGAGTGCGTTACACGCACAGCAAGCGGGGCGATGCGGCCGTTAAAGCATTGAGCTTTCAAGCGGCTGATCGAGCTTTCTCTCGTCGCCGCCGAGCGTATGCTTCACGATCCGCCAGTTCCCGTTCTGCAGCGCGAACTCGGCGGCAAACGGCCCACCCAACAAATCGCGCGTGCCCTTACGAGCACCGGTCACGCGATAGAGAATGAAGCCACTCGCGACAGCCGAATTGCATCCCGGCGTCACAGTCATCTTGACAACGACCGGCTGCGGATGCCGGGCGAGCAGTCCGGCGTAAAAATTCCGAATGGCGTCTTTTCCGACCAGCGGGGCCGACGCTTTCGCGGGGATCAACGTCGCATCATCCGCATAGAAATTTGCAAGCTTGTCCGCTGATCCGGACGCGACAGCCGAATTCCAGCTATCGAACAATTGCGAAATCACCTGCGGCGTCGGCGTGGTGCAATCCAATTCGTCGGCGTGAACCGCGCGCGGAATAAGAAGCGCGGCCGCGACGAAAGCCGTCATGGCAAAGCGAAAAACAATGGACCTTGTGATGGTATCTATGGGCAGCGAAGAGATCATGGCGATACGTCCCTATCCTTCCCTCGAAGGCTATCCCCGTCGCGATTTCCTGACCGTAATCGGCTATTCATGCCTTAGGTACGCTGCACAAACCCTTACTACACTGCGCTAAATCAATTTCCTGCATTTGAGTTTATTTTTAAACGCAGATGCCGATGACGTCAGTTCGCAAGTATGTTTCGACGGCGCGAGCCCTATCGTTTCAATTGCACTTTCGGACGGCCATGATTGCGATTTTCTCCAGCTTCGGTCGAACTCGGTCGACATGCGCACCATAAGACGCAGCTGCACAGCCGTTGCATGCCTTTGACGGGCGCTCCCATCCAAGCGCAGACCGACGAGCCATGACGAAATTTCACTCCCGACGAGAGGCTCTGAATGCACCTTTAGCGGCGGCGCAAATCGCGGTTCCTTCCGTCGGCTCTTTGGTATCTGATGCAGCACACAGCTTCGCGATGCACATAAAATTCCGGGATTTTGCATAACGGACCCGCAGCCGGAATCCGTCGCATCACGTGCATTTTCCCACTGCGGTTCATCCCCAGTTAATCGTGCATCCGTTTTGTGGAACTGCAGCGGATGAACGCCGTTGAGCGGATACCGATCATGTCGGTATACGACGCTTCAGTCGCACCCCTGAAAAATACCCAAGGAGCCACAATGAAACGCATAATCATATTCGTGATGGCGTTGATGACGGCCATGGCAGTGCCGGTCATCGCCGAAGCGAGACACGGAGGCCATCACGGCGGCGGTCACCACTTCGGCAGACATCATGGCGGCGGTCATCACTTCCGCGGCCATCGCGGTTTTCGCGGCCATCACTTCCGCGGCGGACGCCACTGGGGCCATCGTGGTCATTGGCGTGGTCACCATTGGCGTGGCGGTCGTCACTGGGCGGGACGTCATTGGCGTCGCGGCCACTGGCATGGTCACCGTCGCTGGTGGCGTGGACGCTGGTGGGCCTATGGCGTCGGTTCGTGCTGGCGCTGGTCGCCGTACTATGACCGCTTCGTGTGGGTCTGCTACTGACGTCACCTGAACGTGCGAAGCACGCATGAACGTTTCGACGGCCCTGCTCACGCAGGGCCGTTTTTTTTTTCGCGCCACTATGATGAGCGACCTGTACCGGCCATTCACCACATATCGAGATCAAGGTCTTTCTCGAACTGCGAGATCATCGCCGTGACTTTGTTGAGCGGCGCCGGAAAGAAGCGGCAGCCCGCGCCAGTCGTGGCTTCCTTCGCCGCTTATTCGGAATTTGATGCATCACAACATCATATCGCGCTGCAATGACGATATTTTCTTAACGAAATTCACGTCGAAATCGGCCGCTCGATTTACACACTCGCGCATTCAGCCCGAGGTAATCGTGCTATTAAATTTAAAGAACTACGGCGGATAAACGCCGTTGAGCGATCACCGGTCTTATCAGCCTTGGTCACTTCGATTGCGCCCCAAATAAAACCAAGGAGCCACAATGAGACGCATAATTGTATATGTGATGGCGATGATGACGGCGTTGTCGATGCCGCTCATTGCCGAAGCTCAACCAAATTTCGCAAACTCGGCTCTCCGCACGCAAGCGGCTGAGCACAACGGCATCGACCAAGTGAGACGAGGCGGTGGCGGATTTCGTGGTGGCGGGTTCCGCGGCGGACGGCATTTCCGCGGCGGCGGGCGCCACTGGAACGGCGGGCGTGCCTGGCGCGGCGGACGATACTGGCGCGGTGGCCGTGCCTGGCGTGGTGGCCGTTACTGGCGCGGTGGTCGCTGGTACGGTGGTCGCGGCCGTTATTGGGGTGGCCGCTGGTGGGCCTACGGTGTTGGCACCTGCTGGCGCTGGTCGCCGTACTATGGCCGCTTCGTGTGGGTCTGCTACTGATGTAATCTGAACGTGCGAAGCACACACGAAAGTTTCGACGGCCCCGCCCTTGCACGGGGCCGTTTTTGTTTGCGCGCAACAGAAGCCGTCGAGAAAAACGATCGTCACGCCGCGCACTTGACACCACACCGCCGCCAAGGCGATTGATGCGTCAACGGTTGAAATCAGAAAGCTTCAGGAGACGCAGCCTGTGGACACCAAATCAGTCATGATCGGAATACTTGCCGTCGCTGTCGTCGTCCTCGGCTATCTCCTCTGGGACGCGAACCAGACGAAAGTGAAAGTCGATCTGCCGGGCATCAAGATCGAGGGGCGTTAATTGAAGTAGTCAAAACTCAACACCGTCACCCCGACGCAGGTCGGGGTCCAGGCAAGCCAATCGATTTCTAATTTTTTCAATATTTGGCTGGATCCCGGCCTTCGCCGGGATGACGAAGAGAGGTTTCCTAACCCAACCCCCGCGCCTCTTCCTGCACTTTCACATCCGCGATGATGCGATCAAGAAGCAGGCACGTCCGCTTCCATAAGTCGGAGCCTTTGCGGTAATCGGCGCTGGCGTAGAAATCGCAGCGCCCGGCCTTGAAAAGCTCGATGCACTTCGTCTCGCTCTCGTCCGCCCCGTGCACCGCAATCGCGTGGCCGCCGTTCTTTTTCAGAAGCGCCATCGACGGCACGTCCGTGTCGCCGTCGCCGAAATAGATGAAGTTCGAAAACGGAATGGGCCGCTCCTCCTCGGGCATGTGCATGTTGATGCTGCGGCCGAGATCCTCGATGCCCTTGTTGATGCGAAACAGAAACTGCGTCTTGCCGGTATCGGAAATCACGCGCTTCGGAAACGGCAGGTCGTAAGCGTCGAACCAATATTCGCTCGCGAACACGTTGGCGAAGTGCCGATAAATCTTCGTGCCCTCGATGATCTCCGTCAGCCCTGACGACACGAGATAATGCTTCACCGAGATTTCCGCGTCGCCCGCGCGCTTCTTCACATAGGCGTGCATCGCGTCGAACCATGCCTCGACGCCGGGATACAGTTCGACCGTCTTGCCCTGGGCGACGAGATCGGCGCGATCGATGCGGACGTTCTTCTCCTTCGCCTTCTTGTACATCAGGTGCATGTAAGTGATCAGGGCGTCGGCGCGCTCCGCCTTGGCGATGCGCGTGCACTCGGACCAGAACTCTTTCGGCTCGATGCCGAGCTTCGGTAGGAACGCATATTCCTGCATCGGCTTCGGCGACAGCGTGCCGTCGAAGTCATAGACCAGCGCGATGACTTTCTTGTTTGCCGTGGCCGACTCTGCTTCGCGGAGCCGACCGGTCGCGGCGGCCTTGGCTCGCGCGCGTGGAGGGCTTTTCCCGGACGCATTCGTCTCGCGTTCCGCAAGCCGCCCGGCTACGCCGTTCCCCTGCCTTCCACCAACCCGCTCGACCATGAGCCTCTCTCCGCTCTCGACTTGTAGAGCGGAGAGAAACGTGATTCGGGTGGCACAAGAAAGTCGGACGGCTATTTCCCGTCCGGATCGGCGTAGATTTCCTCGCGAACCTGCGCGTAGCTCAGCACCGAAAACAGAACGGTACCGCCAAAAACATTGCCTGCCAGCGTCGGCATGAAGAAACGGAACACCGCATTCTCAAGCGTCGTGGTGCCCGTCAGCACGCCGTAGATCGCTTCCGCGCTTCCGGCGACAATGTGCGTAAAGCCGAACAGCGCGATTAGATACGTCAGCAGAGTGATGATCAGAAACTCGACGTGCTCCGTCGATGACAAGATCCAGACGAGCGCCGCGATGATCCACCCCGCGCCGATGCCCTTGGCGAACATCTCGCCAGGTGTATTGGCCATGACCCTGCCGACGATCTCGCTCATCGCCGTCGCGACGGCGGCCGGCACGATCGGCAGGAAGGCCATCGCCATCGCGAAGATCAAACAGCCGACGATGTTCGCCGCGAGCACGATGCCCCACAGGCGCACCATCCGCAAAACCCAGTGCAGCTGCTTGCGCGCCATGATCGGCAGAACGGCCGTCAGCACGTTTTCGGTAAAAAGCTGTTGATGCCCGAGAATGACAATCAGGAAGCCGACGGCATATCCGAGCTTGGCAATAACCTCGCTCGATCCACCTGCGGGCAGATGCGCGGCAATCGCCGCTTCCGTCAGAAACGAAAAGCCGATCGAAATGCCCGCGGCCACGCCCGACCACCACAGCGCCGAAACCGGCCGCCGAAGCTCGATCTCGCCCTGCACGCGGATGATCTCATAGACGACCGCCGGGCGATGGCGCACGCCTTCGCGGACCTGCTGCTTCTCCTTGCGGCTAAGTCCGGAGCCCGGCGACGGATCGTTCGATTTGGAGGGTTTTTCCTCCTGCGCGGTCTCCACCTCGTCTTTCGGAGGTTTAGCTGCCATCAGTGCTTGCAATCCGGGCCATGCACATGGCCAGGAAGCCCGTGCGCAACGCCATGATCGTGGTCGTGATCATGCCCGTGATGATGGTGATCATGGTCATGTCCATGGTCGTGGCTATGATCGTGTCCGCAGCCACATTCGTCGCCATGCTCATGATGGTGATGCGCTTCCGGATCGACGAGCGCCGCCGCAAGCTTGCGCTCGAGTGCAATCGACATCTCGCGCGGGCTGTCCTTATCCTCGATCAACAGCGCCATCACTTCGGCGCCAAGGCGAAAATCATCGACCGCACCGAGATAGTGCCGGCGCAGGCGCCCCTGCCGATCGAACAGCAGCAGCGCAGGCGTGCCTTGCAGTTCATAGGCCTTCATCGTCTCCGGCAAACCGTCGCCGTTCGGCTTGTCGAGCGCAACCGGAATGGTGATGCCGTTCTCGTTCAGATAGGCTTCGACCTTCTCCGGCGTCTGCTCGTCGAGCCGCTCGAACGGCATGTGAAGTCCAAAGACCGCCACTTCGTTCTCTTCGAACGCTCCGCGCAGGCGCATCGCCTGCGGCAGGCCGAATTTCTGCGAGCCCGGACAGACGAGCTGCCAAACGGCAACGACGATGACTTTGCCCTTCTCGGCTTTCAACGTGCGCTTTGAATCCGAGTTCAGCCAACGCTGGGCGACAATCTCGGGTGGGCGTTCCGGGTTGAACATTTTTGAAACAATCCTCGGTTGATCTGTCGGTTATATAACACCGCAGCCGCCCTCTGCGCAGGGGCTTCCGGCCCGGATATTCGGTACTTCAGTCGCAGTCGCCTGATTTCTCGAAGCCGATAGGCGCCGTCTTCTCGGAACAGGAAAACGCCGCCGGCATGGTGCAGGGTTCCGCGGGGTTAGGCGAATAAATGCGAAAATAGAGCGGGCAGCCGCGCATCACGTTGTAAGCCGAAACACATCCCGTGGGCTGCGCCAGGCGTTCTTGCGATTTTGACTGAAGCGCCCAGTTCGTCCGTTTCGCCCACCGGTCTTCGACAATCGACAACGTCGGTGTATTGGCTGCAAAACGCTCAGCCAATGCATCCGGCGTTTGCCGGTCGGGCGGAATGTCGAGAAGAAACCGGCCCGACGGTTCGCGATACCCGATCATGACCGCATCCTGCTTCGGACAGGCGGCAATGGCCGTCGCGATCATCTGCGCCGGCCAGATCCTGTCGATGCTGGGCAGCACGACGCCCAGCAGCGTCACTCCGAACAGTCCGAGCGCGGAAACGCCCACCGCGGCCCAGCGCCGCAAATGCCCCTCACGGCCAAGCTGGCCGGTCCAGATGAAGAGCGACGCGATGATGGCGATAAGGACCATGGCGACAAGGCCCGGCAGCTCGCCGACGAAGGCATAGATAGCTGCGAAAATCGCCAACGGCAGCGCCGCGAGCGCGGTCGGCCAGATCCAGAAGCCGCTCCATTCGGGCTGCTTGCCGTCGCCCCGCTCACTCGTCACGACCATCGCCACAGCGAGCGCCAGTGCCGGAAACATCGTCTGCACCATGTAGGTGCCGGGCTTCGATGACAGCGCTTCGAGATAAATCAGGTATCCGATGACCCAGGCGAGCAGGAAACGCGGCAATCGCTGTTGCTCGCGTTCGGCCCAGAACCGTTTGACGGCGGTACCGAGCAGCATCGTTCCAGGGATGAAACCAAGCAACAGCGCCAGAACAAACGTGCCGGGAAAAGCGCGAAGCTTCATGTCCTGCGCACCGCCGAGCGCGGCAAGAAACTCCCTCCAGCTCAGACCCGAAAACGCCACGCCGTCCTGATGCGCACGCACCAACAACCAGGGCGCGCCGAGCACCAGCGCTATCGGCACGCCAAGGACCGGGCGTAACCGCTTCAGCCAAGATAGTTCGCGATCAAAAACGTAAAGCGCGATCAGCGTCGCCAGAACAAGGATCGGAACCAGAAGCGCATTAATGAGAATACCGATACCGACCGCGACCCAGAACAGCAGCGCCGTTCCGATCGGCTCTTCCTCATTGGTATAAATGCGCGCGAGCGCCAGCATCGCCACCGTCGCAGGTAACAGCGACAGCCCCTCGGCAATGGCAAGTTGCGAGACGAGCACCGTCAACGGCGCAACCGCAAACAGCGCCGACGCAATCAGCGCGGTCTCCGCTCCAACCAATCCGCGCGCCAGCCAAAACAGCGCGAGGACTGCCAACGTCACCGCCAGAAACGACGGAATGCGATAGACGGTAATGTCGCGATCATGCGCTGGTCCCGCCAGCCATCGCGCCGCACCTTGTGCCCAGAACGTGCCGATCGGGCGATATTGGTGCACGACGTCGCCAAACCGCGGGCTCGTCCAGTCGCCGCGGTCGACCATTGCCCGGGTCGTCTCCGACCAAATGATTTCCGTGCGATCGACGGGCGGCAGGCGCACGAGACCCGGCAAATAGACGACGGCACACAGCGCCAGAAGCGCCAGTGACGGCAACCACGGTCGCTCCGTCAAAGTCGCCCACCAGGTCCACATCGTGCGCTGGCGATCCACTGCCTCTGCCCCCTCGAAACTTGACATGCCTTCGGAACTCGGGTGTTTGCGCATCCGAACGACAAAACGCAAGGGCTTCTGTCCGAATGCCAGGAAAATCGGCCGACCGCGCCACCCGCCGGGCGCGACTTATCGAGCTCATTAAGTCGCGGTCCTTCCAGGAGGGGCCGGAATTCAAGCTCGCGTCAGGTAAAACATCGACTTTTTACTTTAATATGAAACCGACGATGCTCGATAGCGAAGGGGCCTATCTGGTCGCATCGCTGATCCTCGATCAACTCGAAGGTACCGACGTCGATCTCATTGGCGGCCTGGAAATGGGCGCCGTGCCGATTGCATCGAGCGTGGCGGCCGTTGCTTTTACCGAAGGGCGAAAGCTGCCCGCCTTCTTCGTGCGCAAGCAGGTCAAGGAACATGGCACGCAAGCGCTGGTCGAGGGACTGGCGAAGGGCGAAAGCATGGCCGGCAAGAAAATCGTCGTCGTCGAAGATGTCACGACGACCGGCGGCTCAGCCTTGAAAGCGGCTGACGCATTGAAAGCGGCCGGCGCCGACATCGTGCGCGTCATCACCATCGTCGACCGCTTGGACGGTGCAGCCGAAACCTTCGCCACCGCCGGCCTGAATTTCGAACCGCTGCTGACGCTGGCTGATTTCAAGAAGTAATCGTCATCCTCGGGGCCGACCCGAGGATGAGGGAACTCTCAGCCATTAAAGTCACAGAAGCTCCAGCCTACCCGAGCGTCTGCTTCAGAAATGCGCTCGTGCGCTCCCACGCAAGCTCGGCACAGTGACGATCATGAACGGAGCGCTGCTCGTTCATGAACGCGTGGCTTGCATCATAGCGGTAGAACTCGAACGCCTTGCCAGCCGCCTTCAACCCCGCCTCGAACGCATTGACGTTCTCAGGCGTCACGAAATCATCGCTATTTGCAAAATGCCCCTGCAGCGGAATTTTCACATCCGCTGGCTTCGCGACCGCATCCGGCGGCAGGCCATAGAACGAAACCGCCGCGGCAAACTCCGGAACGCGGCACGCCGCCAGCACCGTAACGGCACCGCCCATGCAGAACCCAGCCACCGCAACCTGTGGGCTCGACTTCAACAGAAACTGCGCTGCGCCGCGCACAACCTGATCGCACGCGTCGAGGAAGTTCAGCGACTGCATCTCGCGCAAAGCGCCTTCGCTATCATGATAGGGAATAACGGTTCCGGCATAGAGGTCCGGCGCAAGCGCATCGTAACCGAGAAGCGCAAAGCGATCGCACAGACCCTTGATCTGTTCTTGCAGTCCCCACCATTCCTGGATGACGACAACGCCCGGCGCATTCGCGGTGCCTGCGAGCGAAAGGTAACCCTCGGCCGTCTTGCCGTCGGGACGTGTGAAAGGAATACGGGTGCCCATGCTCTGACGCTCCAGTTTCTGCCGGCGCGCCTTTCTTAGGCATCGCAACGCGGATGATCAACGCCCGAGGCGACGCACGTGCCCCGCCTCGAGCGCAACGCGCGTTATTCCGCCGCGATACCCGGCTGCACGACGGGGCTTGCCTTCATGACCTCGGCGTCGACGTAAGCCGCAAACTTCGCGAAGTTATCGTGGAACATCTGTGCGAGCTTAGACGCCATGGCATCGTAGGCTTTCGGATCGGCCCACGTCTGGCGCGGATTGAGGAGCTTCTGATCGATCCCGTCCATCGCCACCGGGACAGCGAAACCGAACACCGGATCGACCCGCATCGGCTGTTCTTTCAACGTGCCGGAAAGCGCCGCATTGAGCAGGCCGCGCGTCACCTTGATCGGCATGCGTGAACCATCGCCGTACTTGCCGCCGGTCCAGCCCGTGTTGACGAGCCAGCAATCGACGCCATGTTCAGCAATGAGCTGACGCAGCAGGTTGCCGTAGACACTCGGATGGCGCGGCATGAATGGCGCACCAAAGCACGTTGAGAAGGTCGGCTTCGGCTCCGAGCCCATGCCCTTCTCCGTGCCCGCAACCTTCGCCGTGAAGCCTGAAAGGAAATGATACATCGCCTGACTCGGCGTCAGCTTCGCAATCGGCGGTAGCACGCCGAACGCATCGGCCGTCAGCATCACGATGTTCTTTGGATGTCCGGCCGTCCCTGTCGGGCTTGCGTTGGCGATGGCATCCAAGGGATAGGCCGAGCGAGAATTCTCAGCCAAGCGATTGTCGTCAAAATCCGGAATACGCGTCTCCGGATCAATCACGACGTTTTCAAGAACCGTGGCGAAGCGGTTGGACGCCGCCCAGATCTGCGGCTCGGCGGCCTGCGACAACCGGATCGTCTTCGCGTAGCATCCGCCCTCGAAATTGAAGATGCCCTTTTCCGACCAACCATGCTCATCGTCACCGAGAAGCTCCCGCGACGGATCGGCCGACAATGTCGTCTTACCCGTTCCCGACAAACCGAAGAACACCGCTGAATTGCCGTCCCTGCCCACATTCGCCGAGCAGTGCATCGGCATGACGTTCTTCTGCGGCAGCAAATAATTCAGATACGAGAACACGCTCTTCTTGATTTCGCCCGCGTAGCTTGTGCCGCCAATCAAAACGATGCGCTTCGTGAAGTTACAGGCGATGACCGTTTCGCTCCGCGTACCATGATAGAGCGGCGCGGCGCGAAAGCTCGGCAGATCGACGACCGTGAACTCAGGCAGGAAGTTCTCAAGCTCGCTCGCTTCAGGCCGCCGAAGCAGATGGCGAATAAACAGCGATTGCCAAGCGTGCTCGGTCACGACGCGCGTGTTGAGCCGGTGCTCGGCGTCGGCGCCGGCATAAAGATCCTGGACGAAGAGTTCCTTGTGACGAGCAAAGCCGACGAAATCGGCAAGCAGGCGGTCGAATTGCTCTTCCGACATTTCCTTCGCGTTGTCCCACCAGATCGCGTCATCGGTCTGATCGTCGCGAACGATATATTTATCTTCTGCCGAGCGGCCCGTGTGCTGCCCAGTCTCGACGCCGACGGCGCCGCTCGCGGCAAGCCGGCCCTCGCCGCGCCGAATGATGAATTCCATCAACTCGGCCTCGCGGAGATTGCGACGAACCTTCTGAGAGGGCAGTGTGGGAAACAGCTCGGTCATAAGATTTTAGCCCTTTGGGGTAAGCGCCTCTCGGCGCAGCGCACATATAATCACGCCAGCGCGGCGAACCATCGATGGGCGAAAAACGCACCACTCGCCCATTTGTGCCGCACAATAAAGTCGCTCCGGCGGGATCGTCCCGCTGTTGGCGGAGGATAGCTGCAAACTCAAGCCGTTCTTAGGTCCTACTTGGGACGATAAAAGGGATAAGAACGCGAAAAAACCGGTAACACTGTGTTACCGCTCAGAATTCCTAAGAGTCGTCATTACGCGGACCATGCGGCGAATAAAGGCCGTAAACAAGCGCTTTTCTGCATTTGTAAGCTGCGAATTTCGCCACATTGCTTGCCGACAGCGGCCCCGTCGCCTATTCAGGTACTATTCAGCCTCCGGAGCCCATTTGATCGGAGCGCCACAATTGCTACACCATGCCGCCATATGCGCCTAAGGGGCATGGCGAGCATTCCCGTCGCGGCCGAGGGGGCAGAAGAGGAAAAGATGAAGGAAAAGAGCACCATCGCACTCGTCGACGACGAGCGGAACATCCTGACCTCGTTGCGGATGGCGTTGGAGGCCGAGGGATACAAGGTTCGCACTTACGGTGACGGTGTTTCAGCACTCGAAGCCCTGACGGAAGAGCCCGCCGACCTTGGCATTTTCGACATCAAGATGCCGCGCATGGACGGCATGGAATTGCTGCGCCGGGTGCGCCAGCAATCCGCGATGCCCGTCATTTTCCTGACTTCCAAGGACGAGGAAATCGACGAGCTGTTTGGCCTCAAGATGGGTGCCGACGATTACATCGCGAAGCCATTTTCGCAGCGTCTCATCGTCGAGCGCGTGAAGGCTGTGCTCCGTCGTGTTTCGCCCAAGGACGGCACGACCACCGAAGATGAAGCCAAGCGCGTGCTGGAGCGCGGCAAGCTGAAACTCGATCCCGAGCGTCATACTTGCCACTGGGATAGCAAGGCCGTCACGCTGACGGTCACGGAATTTCTGATCCTGCAGGCGCTGGCAACGCGCCCCGGCGTCGTCAAGACGCGCGACGCATTGATGGATGCTGCCTACGACGATCAGGTGTATGTGGACGACCGGACGATCGACAGTCACATCAAGCGGCTTCGCAAGAAGTTCAAGCAGGTCGATGACGACTTTGATGTGATCGAAACACTTTATGGCGTCGGCTATCGCTTCAAGGAGTAAGCGACCCGATAAGCCACCGGGGACGGGATGGCACTAGACAGCAACGACATCTCGACAGCGGCAGCGCTTGAAAGCCCCGCGGGCGAGATCGCTGCGCCTGAAACGGCTAAATCGCGGCCTAAGTTTGATGCACGCGCCTTCGCGGCGCGTGCTGCGACGGCTACGGGTAGCTGGCTGGCGAAAGGTTGGATTGCGCGCGTCATCGGGAAAAACCTGCGACGCCGCATTCTTCTTGCGAACCTGCTCGGCCTCGCCGGGCTTTTGTTCGCAATGCTCTACTTAAGTCTCCATCACGGCTGGCTGCTCGACGCCAAGGTTGACGTCGTCAAAACTGTTTCGCGCATCACCGCCGAAGCCATCGCCTACCGCGCCGTCAACGAGCGCGCGATTTTTGATCCCAACCGCATTCCAGACAAGGCGCCGTTGCGCGCCCAGCGCGATGATGCGTTCGCGGCCCTCGAACTGCCGATCGACCCGCATCAGGCGGCGATCATTCTGAGAAAGCTTGTCGGCCCCGCCGATCTCAAAGCACGTATTTATTCGGCCAAGGGCACACTGATCCTCAACGGCGACGCGTTGTTCTCCAACAGCAACGACAAACCGGACCCGCCACCTGACGCCAACGACCCGACACCGCGCCTGAAGAATTTCTGGACGCGTCTGCATTATTGGGTGATCAACAAGGAATTGAAGGTCTACCGCGAACTCGGCACCGCCAACGGCTTCCTCTATCCGGAAGTCCGCAACGCTGCGATCAATGGTATCGAAACGCCCATTCTGCTGCTCAATCGCCACGGACAGCAAATCGTCTCGATGGCCGAGCCGATCAAGCGCGGAAACAAAATCCTCGGCGTTTTGCTGATTTCGACGAACCCCGGCGATATTGACGACATCCTCTGGGACGAGCGCTGGCTGATCTTGCAGATCGCCGCGATGGCGCTCGTGGTTTCCGTCGGAAGCTCGCTCGTACTCGAACGAACGGTCGCTGGCCCCATGCGCAGGCTTTCCGATGCCGCCAACCGCGTGACACAGAACATCTCCGCCCGCGAGCAGTTGCCTGACATGACGGGCCGCCGCGACGAAGTCGGGCAGACCGGTCGCGCCTTCGTCTCTATGACGAACGCGCTCTACCGGCGCATCGAAGCCAGCGAGAAGTTCGCGGCCGACGTCGCGCATGAACTGAAAAACCCGCTGGCTGCCGCCCGCTCGACGGCCGAAGCCTTGGCTTACGCGAAGTCCGATACTGATCGCACCGAGCTGGTCCAAGAGATCCAGGCCGAGCTGAAACGCCTGAACCGCCTCATCAACGACATTTCCAGCACCTCACGTCTCGATGCCGAGTTGGCTCGCCAGGAAATGCAGCCGATCGACATTCGGGTCGTGCTCGAAAACATCAACGCGCTTTTCACCGACATGCTCGCCGACGACAGCCGGAAATTGCGGCTGTTTATCGAACCCGGCGGTCCGGCGTCCTACACGGTCCGTGGCAACGACAGCCGCCTCGGCCAGGTTTTCACGAACCTGATCGACAACGCCCTGTCCTTCTCGCCGGAAGGCACGATGGTGACGGTGCGTGCCCGACCCAACAGCGCCAATGTCGAAATCACCGTCGAAGACGAGGGACCCGGCATTCCCTCCAATAAGCTCGGACAAATCTTCGATCGCTTCTACAGCGACCGGCCCCTGACCGACGCCAAGCGCGGAAAAAATTCCGGACTTGGGCTTTCGATTTCGCGCGAGATCATCGCCAGCCATAACGGCGAAATCTTCGCCGAGAACCGCAGCAAGGACGACCCTCAGTCGCGTAAGGGCGCGCGCTTTACCGTTCGCCTCCCGCTATCTCCCATTGTTGGAGTCGGGCTTGTCTGGCGAAGTTGAGCGCGTTCACGGCACGGCGATCGCCCTCGGCAGCCGCGCCGCGCTCATTCGCGGAGCATCCGGGGCCGGAAAGTCCGACCTCGCATTCCGCTGCCTCGGGCTCGGCATCTCCGGCCTCATTCGCGACACCGTAAAGCTCGTCGCCGACGACCAGGTCCTACTAAAGCAGGAAGGCCCTGACATCGTCGCCAGTGCGCCCGCGCCCCTACGCGGTAAACTTGAAGTGCGCGGCCTCGGCATCCTGGAGGTTGACGCCATCGCGGAAGCGAATCTCGTCCTCGTCGCAGACCTCGTCAGCGACGGCAGCATCGAGAGATATCCTGATCCTTGGCCCGAAATCCGCATTTTAGGGCTCGAAATTCCGCTCCTCCACCTATATCCATTTGAGAGTTCGAGCGCCCTTAAGCTTGTGACAGCAATCACGATGGCGCCCCGGTCACGTTTTGCGCCGTAAGGTTCGATGTCGATCCAGAAACCTCTTGCACCGACGGCAAACACTTGCCACTTTCCGCGCCAAACGGCGAAGCTACAATCGGCTCCGCTGAATGGTACTGAAATGGCCCGTCGCACATGATCGGACTTGTCATCGTCACGCATGGCGGGCTTGCGCAAGAATTTCGCAATGCGCTCGAGCACGTCGTCGGAAAACAAGAAGCGCTCGAAACGATCGCGATCGGACCGGACGACGACATGGAAGCGCGTCGTCTCGAAATTCTGAATGCCGTGCAGAGCGTCGATAACGGCAAAGGCGTCATCATCCTGACGGATATGTTTGGCGGAACGCCTTCTAATCTTGCCATCTCGGTGATGGATGAAACGAAGGCCGAAGTGATCGCCGGCATAAGCCTGCCGATCCTCGTGAAGCTTGCGAGCATTCGCGCCGAGACACCTCTCGACCAAGCTGTCATTATGGCCCGCGACGCCGGCAAGAAATACATCAAAGTTGCGAGCCAAGAACTCTCTGGCGGTTAAGAGCGAGCGATGCCCGAACTGGCCAATAGCCTGAAACCGGAAGCCATAGTCATCATCCGCAACGTCAAGGGCCTGCACGCCCGCGCGTCGGCAAAGTTCGTGAAGCTGGCGGAAAGCTTCGACGCCGCTGTCACGGTTACCCATCACGGCAATTCGGTAGGCGGCACATCCATCATGGGCCTGATGATGCTTGCCGCTGGACCCGGATCTGAGTTGCACATCGTCGCCGAAGGCCCGCAAGGACCGGAAGCGCTTCAGGCCTTGGTCCACCTCGTCGAAGCCGGTTTCGACGAAGAATGCATCGGCGACGCCTGATCCACATGGCAGCCGGCTCCTCGAACGGAGGCGCCAAGCACAAACAAAAAAGGAAACGCCTGGGCGTTCCCTTTTTTAGTAGTGCCCGATGTCTCGCCCGTTATTGCGAGAGGTAAAGGGTCGAAATTTTCAGCGCGATATCGCGGAACGCAGCCTTGAGCGCATCGCCCGTCGATGAGTTGTAATAGTGGTTTGTATCGGTCGCGCAATTTTTGAGCGTAGTGTCCGCCAATGTGCCGGTGCCGATCTGGAAACCAACCGTATAGACTTCGATGTCCTTGTCCTTCATCGCCGTGCACAAACTACTCGCCTGCACGGACGAGCAGCCGTTTACGGAATCGGGGCATTTGGATTGGGGCGGAGTCTGACCATAATCGACCGAATAGCCGTTCGAATCGTATTGCGAGTTATAGTCGCCGTCCGTCATCAAAACGGCGATCTTTCTCAATTTCTCTGTGCCATAAGCCGCCGGCGCACTATTTGGCCAAAGCGACGACCAGTTCGGCGACAGCATGTACCACGCCCAGGCCGTACCAATTTGACCAGCCGTGCCGCCATAGGTGCTCAACGAACTAATTTTATTGAGCAACGTCGTTGTATCGCTCGTCAATGGAAGCGCTGCGACGCCGCTGCTAGTTAAGTTGCAGGTTGGCTGATAATACGTCGTTTTATTTTTGCCCTTGCCTGATGTGTACTGCTCTTGGTGAACCATTACATACTGACCGGATTTCGGGCCATCGTCTGTATACTTCTTCGTCCCTGTGCGCTCCACAACGCACGGATATGACGTCGAGGTCGTTCCAGTCGCGAGCTTGAACGCAGAAGTCGGCAAACGAACGTCTTCCGCAAACGGTACAATCGCGATTCTCGACGTGTATTGGCTCTGATCCTTCCAGACCACGATGTTGACGAGGTCGCTCGCCGCAGACTTGAGATCCGTGAGCTTCTGTCCCTGCATAGAGCCCGTGATGTCCAGCATCAAGCTGACTTCGAGACTCTGCTCGCCATTGCCGCCCACAGCCAACACAGCTTTCGAATAGTCCGATCCGTCCGCGCGAAGTAGGGGCAAAGTCGACGACTCGGTTCCACCCAACCCAAATGCCAAGTGCATGAATGGTGTCGAGATCCGCGCATTGCCCGTCGTCGACATCGCCGTGCCGTTGTCGGACACGAAGAAATTGATATTGTCGGACAGTGGAACCACCTTGATGCGGCTTTTGACACCCTGCTGATAATACGTCTCCGCGACCTGAACAGCAGCCGCCTGATCGCCCCCATTTGATTGCAAAGCCCGCGCTCCGGCGAGCACGGCTGCGTCCGTCGCGGCAATCGTCTGCGAACGTGCGTTGACGAAACGCGCGTAATCGACAGCCAAGCCGATCATTGCAAAAAGAACGAAAATCGTAAGTCCGAAGATGATCGCGACGCTTCCGCGCTCATCGGAACCGAGTGCGGCCCACCGCTTCCTGCTTGCCAAGACCGCCCAGACGCTGCGCCCCGAGTTCAGTGCACTACGCCATACCAACGCGCACTTCATTATCCGCCTCCACGGAAATATACTTGGGCGTCACATTGCGGGCGGATAGATTTATAGGAAATTAATGCGCTAATTTTTAATTATTTATGAGATTAACACGAAATTACTTAAGAAGTTTAAATAAAAAACCAATTATATTTAGAAATACAAGACTTCATTTACCAGAAAATCTTGGTGGATCCGTCACCCCCGGGGCGCGCGGCGCGGAAAAGACATAAAGACTTGTTTATATGTTATTGCGCGGCGAGGGTGAGTTCGCTATAGCAACCCGGGAAAGTCCAAGACGGCATGCAACCCGGTACGGGAGCATGGAACGCGCGCTGTCTGCGCCGACGCGGTGCAGGTCACGGTGCATCTATGAGGAACTGAGCCGCATGAGCACGAAATTTTCCGATTACATCGTCAAGGATCTCGGCCTCGCCGAGTGGGGGCGCAAGGAAATCGCCATCGCCGAGACCGAGATGCCGGGCCTCATGGCGACCCGTGAGGAATATGGCGCTGCAAAGCCGCTGAAGGGCGCGCGCATTGCCGGATCGTTGCATATGACGATCCAGACAGCCGTGCTGATCGAGACCCTTGCCGCCCTCGGCGCCGACATCCGCTGGGTGTCCTGCAACATCTATTCGACCCAGGACCACGCCGCCGCAGCCATCGCAGCAGCCGGCATCCCCGTCTTTGCCATCAAGGGCGAGACGTTGAAGGATTACTGGGACTACACCGCAAAACTGTTCGATTGGCACGGCGGCGGCCATCCGAACATGATCCTCGATGATGGTGGCGACGCCACGATGTACGTCCACCTCGGTCTGCGCGCCGAGAACGGCGACACCGCGTTTCTCGACAAGCCCGGCTCCGAGGAAGAGGAAGTCTTCTTCGCACTGCTCAAGAAGCAGTTGAAGGAAAAGCCCAAGGGTTACTTCGCCGAGATCGCAAAAAGCATCAAGGGCGTGTCGGAAGAAACGACCACCGGCGTGCATCGTCTCTACGACATGCAGAAGGCAGGCAAATTGCTGTGGCCCGCGATCAACGTCAACGACTCGGTCACCAAGTCGAAGTTCGACAACCTCTACGGCTGCCGTGAAAGCCTCGTCGACGGTATCCGCCGTGGCACGGACGTCATGATGGCCGGCAAGGTCGCGATGGTTGCTGGCTTCGGCGACGTCGGCAAAGGTTCGGCGGCTTCGCTGCGCAACGCCGGTTGTCGCGTGATGGTCTCGGAAGTCGATCCGATCTGCGCACTTCAGGCCTCGATGGAAGGCTACGAAGTCGTGACGATGGAAGACGCCGCCCCGCGCGCAGACATCTTCGTCACCGCCACCGGCAACAAGGACATCATCACGGTCGAGCACATGCGTGCCATGAAGGACCGGGCGATCGTCTGCAACATCGGCCACTTCGATAACGAAATTCAGGTCGCCGGTCTCAAGAACCTCAAGTGGACCAACATCAAGCCACAGGTCGACGAGATCGAGTTCCCGACCGGCCGTCGCATCATCCTGTTGTCGGAAGGCCGCCTTGTGAACCTTGGCAACGCCATGGGTCACCCCTCGTTCGTCATGTCGGCGTCGTTCACGAACCAGACGCTGGCGCAGATCGAGCTATTCACGAACGAAGGCAAGTATAAGAAGGAAGTCTATACGTTGCCGAAGCACCTCGACGAGAAGGTCGCGATGCTGCATCTCGCCAAGATTGGCGCCAGCCTGACGAAGCTTCGCCCGGATCAGGCAGCCTACATCGGGGTCAAGCCGGAAGGCCCGTTCAAGCCCGACCATTATCGGTACTGAGATCGTTTCAGGCCGGCAAAAAGACGAGAAACGCGGCGCCAGGGAAACACTCTGGCGCCGTTTCAATTTGCGCACGCTCCCGCGGTGGCGGCCGTTCCCCTAGAGCCCCATACTGAAAGTGATTCGCGTCGCGAGACTCGGATTGCATAGGCGCGTCTGCACCTGACGGATCGCCAGCTTTTATGCGCAATGGAATATGATGCCGACGACTCCACCATCCGGCCGACGATTGAGAACCAAGCTCCAGCTCGCGCTGCTGCTGGCGGCGGCGATGGGTTTGGTTGCCACCCTGTTGACCGTACTCGTGGGCGCTCGCAGCGCCACTGTAGCGTCGTTTGATTTTCGCCAGCTCGCTGTTGGCGGCCTTGTCGCCGGCGCGGTGTTCATCGCCGCCCTCATCGTCTGGCACATGGCGAGCGTCGCGCGGAAAGAGGCACGAAAGGCCAAAACCGAAAGCCAGCACCTCCGCCGCAACCTTGCTGCCGCCGACGCCATCATCCGCGCCGAGCCCCAAGTCCTGATCTTCTGGGAGCAGGGACAGGCCGTCCGCATCGTCTCGCACACGCTCACCGGCATCCCCGGCCTTCCGGATCAGCACGCCGAGATCCTGCGTTTTGGCCAATGGCTGGAAGTACCATCCGCCGACACGGTCAAGGCCGCGCTCGACAAGCTGTTCACCAATGGCCGATCGTTCAACATCATCTTAAAGACGATCGCAGGCGGCACGCTCGAAGCCGAAGGCCGCGCCGCCGGTGGCCGCGCAGTGCTCCGCTTCAAAGACGTATCGACCTACAAAGCCCAGATCGCCCGCATCGACGAACAGCACGACGCGCTGGCGCGCGACATCCGCTCGAGCCGCGCTCTGCTCGAAACGCTGCCGATGCCGGTTTGGCTTCGCGATACGGCAGGCCGTCTGGTGTGGGTCAACTCTGCCTACGTCAAGGCCGTCGAAGCCGATAGCGAGCTTGAAGTTCTCGAACGTCAGATCGAGTTGCTCGAAACGCGCCAACGCCGCCAGATCGCAAAGACTGTTGCATCCGGCGACAGCTATAAGTCCCGCGTGCACTTGATCGCGGGCGGCCAGCGCAAGCCGCACGATATCGTCATCCTGCCGGTCGATGGCATGACCGCTGGCGCCGCCGTCGACGTAACCGACATCGAAACCGCGCAAGGTGAACTCGACCGCCAGGTTGCCGCCTACGATCGCACTCTCGACCGCGTCGAAACGGCGGTCGCAATCTTCGACCGCGATCAGAAACTCGTCTTCCACAATACGGCTTTCGCAAATCTTTGGTCGCTCGACCCGGATTGGCTGGTCACCCGCCCGACCGATAGCGACATTCTCGATCGCCTGCGCGAAATCGGCGCTCTGCCGCCCGTCGTCAGCCACCGCGATTGGAAAGTGCAGGTACTTGCGACCTCGCGCACCGGCACGCCACTCGAAGATGTCTGGCACCTGACCGACGGCCGCATCGTGAAGGTCATCGCCGAACAGCGCGCAGACGGCGGCGTGACCTACCTTTTCTCCGACGAAACCGACCGCATCGCACTCGAAAGCCGATATAACGCCTTCATCGACGTCCAGCGCGAAACGCTTGATGCGTTGAAAGAAGGCGTCGCTGTGTTCGGCACCGACGGACGCCTGAAGCTCTTCAATCGCGCGTTCTGCGACATCTGGCAGATCCCGCCGCGCAAACTGAATGAATTGCCGCACATCGGCGAGATCATCGCCGCCGTTCAATCGCTGTTTCCCGATGCCGGCACGTGGCTGCGTATCGGGCGCGCCGTCACCGCCTTCCAGGACGAGCGCGAGACGTTCTCAGGCCAGATGGATCGCACCGATAACTTCGTTATTGACTACGCGCTCATGCCTCTACCGGATGGCGCCACGCTTCTGACATTCGCCGACGTCACCGATGCCAAGCGCGCCGAACGTGCTCTCGTCGAACGCAACGAAGCGCTCATCGCCGCCGACCGCCTCAAAACGAATTTCATCGGTCACATCTCGTATGAGCTAAGAACTCCGCTCAACACGATCATCGGCTTCTCAGATATGCTCGCGAGTCCGATCTTCGGCGCCCTCAACGCCAAGCAGCGCGAATACCTCGCCGACATCATGTCGTCGTCGAAAACGCTGCTCGCGATCATCGACGACATTCTCGACCTGACCACGATCGAAGCGGGTGGCTTGGAACTGAAGCTCGCGCCGGCCGGCGTCCGCGCTATCATCGACGCAGCGATCCTCGGCATTCGCGAACGCGCCGTCCGCTCTCGCCTCACCATTGACATTGCGGTCGCCGACGACGTCACCGAAATCATGGTGGACGAAGCGCGCATGCGTCAGGTCCTCTACAATCTTCTGTCAAACGCCGTCGGCTTCTCGAAAGTCAACGGCACGGTCCGCCTCGCCTGCTGGCGTGAAAACGGCATGATCAATTTCCGCGTCGAGGATGACGGCATCGGCATCCCGAAGGACCAGATCGGCCGGGTCTTCCAGCGCTTCGAAAGCCGCAGCCGCGGTTCCGAGCACCGGGGCGCCGGTCTCGGCCTTTCAATCGCCAAAAGCCTCGTAGAACTTCACGGCGGCACCATCGAAATCACATCGGAAGAGGGCCGTGGTACGCGCGTCATGGTTCGCATCCCGGAAGAACCGATCGCTCAGACGACGGACGGCGCCGCGGGCGGCTCCGGCGGCAGCACTGAGAGACTGGCGGGCGGCTCGCGCGCAGCGTAAAAAGCGGGCGCCATGACACATACGGTCTTTTCATTTCCAGATCTCACCGAAGGCGACGTTTCGCGCTTAGCGCAGGAAATCGCATTTCTCGTCCAACCCGGCGACACGCTGGCCCTTGAAGGCGATTTGGGTGCCGGAAAATCGACATTCGCGCGCGCCTTCATCCGCGCTGTAGCAGGTGACGCCGAACTCGAAATCCCAAGCCCGACATTTACGCTCGTGCAGTCCTACGAGACGCCGCGCTTCGAGATCGCACATTTCGACCTTTATCGCCTGTCTGATCCGAGCGAAATCGACGAGCTTGGCCTCGACGCTGCACTCTCTCGCGGGATCGCCATCGTCGAATGGCCCTCGCGCGGTGACGGCCGCATCGCCGCAGACCGGCTAACGCTTCGCTTCGACGAGACGACAGCTTTCGACCGCCGCGACGTTCGCCTCGAAGCCGCCGTCGATCCCACCGCCCGGCTCGAACGTTTTGCTGTAATCCGCAAATTCCTCAATCGCAGCGGCTGGGGCGATGCCGCAACAGCTTTCAGCTATCTCCAAGGCGATGCCTCGCCGCGCCGCTACGCTCGCCTCGTGAAGGCTGACGGCTCGCGCGCCATCCTTATGGACGCCCCGCAAAAGCCTGACGGTCCGCCGATCCGCGATGGCAAATCCTACAGCGCCATCGCGCACCTTGCAGAAAACGTTAAAGCCTTCGTCGCCATCGACCGAACGCTTGAAGCCGCCGGTCTTTCGGTGCCGCACATTCTCGCGGAAGACTTATCCGCTGGTCTGCTGTTGATCGAAGATTTCGGCGACGCCGTATTTGGCGCCGAAGTCAAAAAAGGCCGCGATCAGGGGACTCTCTGGCAGCGTGGTGTCGATGCGCTCATCGCCGTTCAAGCGACCGCGCCGCCCGAAAGGATCTCGCTCTCCGACGGCACCATGTTCGAGCTGCCTGTTGCCGATCGCGGCGTTCTCGAAATCGAAACCGAACTGCTTCTCGATTGGTATTGGCCCGCGCTTCGTGGAGGTCCCGCGCCCCAGGCCGCGCGCGACACATTCACAGGACTCTGGCAAACCGTTTTCGATCGCATTCTCAAGCAACCCAAAACGTGGCTGCTGCGCGATTTTCATTCTCCGAACCTGATCGCACTCGACAATCGCACGCCGCCCCGCGACGTCGGCATCATCGATTTCCAGGACGCCATGATCGGGCCGGCGGCCTACGATCTCGTCTCGCTGCTCCAGGACGCGCGCCTCGACGTTCCGGAAGACTTGGAAAAGCGGATGTTCGCGCGTTACCTCGCCGCCATCAGCGCCCGCGATCCCGCGTTCGACCCCCCTAAATTTGCATTCAGCTATGCCGCGCTCGGCGCCCAACGAAACACCAAAATCCTTGGTATCTTTGCCCGTCTCGCCGCCCGGGACGGAAAACGGCAATATTTGGCCCATGTGCCACGCATCTGGGGGTATCTCGAACGGGATCTGCAGCATGAGGCTCTCGCACCGCTGAGGGCATGGTATGACGACAACCTGCCTCGCAGCCTGCGCGCAGAAGCCTTGAATATTTAACCCGAATTCCGGAGACGCATTCGATATGACGTCCGCCAAGCGCCCAACTAGCGCATTCGTCCTGGCTGCCGGCAAAGGCGAGCGCATGCGCCCCCTGACCGCCACGATCCCAAAACCGCTCGTGCCGCTCGGCGGCAAACCCTTGATCGACCACGTGCTTGACCGCCTCGCCTCCGCAGGGATCAAAAAAGCCGTCGTCAACGTCCATTACCTTGCCGACAAGATCGAACAGCACCTTGCCCACCGCGCCAAGCCACAGATCATGATCGCCGACGAGCGCAAGCATTTGCTCGATACCGGCGGCGGCGCGCTTCACGCGCTGCCGAAGCTCGGAAAAGATCCCTTCGTCATCCATAATTCCGATTCCGTCTGGATCGAGGGATTAGGCTCGAACCTCGATCGGCTGCTGGACGCCTGGGATGAGACGACGATGGATAGCCTGATGCTGGTTGCGCCGCTAGCAGCAAGCATCGGCTATGACGGCCGCGGTGACTTTCAAATGGACCCGATGGGCCGGCTTACGCGCCAATCCGGCCCCAAGATGGCGCCGTTTGTTTTCGCAGGCGTCTCGATCGCGCACCCGCGCTTGTTCGATGGTGCTCCAGCAGGCCCGTTCTCACTCAACAAGCTCTGGAACCAAGCCATCGAAAGAGAGCGCCTCTTTGGCCTGCGCCTCGAAGGCATCTGGATGCACGTTGGTACGCCCGAAGCGCTGGCCGAAGCCGAAGCCGCCCTGATGGAACCGCTGACGACGAGTTCCGACTGATGGCGCCGAACGTCTTCACTCTGCCGCTCGGTGTCCCGTTTCTGGAAGCGCTCGCGCGCGCGATTTTGAAGGGAGACCTGCCGCGGCCCGGAGGCAACGCTCCCGACATCCTCTCGCTTCCGAAAATCACGCTGCTGCTGCCGACGCGACGCGCTGCACGCGCCGCGCGCGAAGCCTTTCTCTCCGTCGCCCACACACGCGCGCTGATCATGCCGCGCATCCAGCCAATTTCCGAGGGCGACGACGACGTCTCACTGATCTCCAATCTGCTTGAACTCGGCCCCTCCGGCATCGACGCACTTGAGCAGACTCCAGCGATCAATCCACTCAATCGGATGCTGGTCTTGATGCAGCTCGTCGGCCATTGGCGGCGGACGATGGCCGCAGCGTCTACAGACAAGACGGCTCTTGGCTCGACGCCCGCGCAAGCCGCCCAGCTCGCCACCGAACTCGCCAAGCTGATGGACGACATCGAGCGCGAGAACGTCTCACTGGATGGCATCCAAAACCTCGTACCGGAAAACTATTCCGAGCACTGGAAGAAAACGGTCGAATTTCTCAAGATTGTCACCGAGTTCTGGCCCGCCTATCTCGCGGCCAACGGCCTCGCCTCGCCAGAAGCGCGCCGCAACGCATTGATCCTCGCCGAAACGCAACGCATTGCTCGCCTGAAGCCCGACGAGGTCGTGATCGTTGCGGGCGTTACCGGCTCCATTCCCGCGACCGTCTCTCTCATGCGCGCCGTCGCTACGCACGCCTCCGGCGCTGTCGTGCTGCCCGCTCTCGACACCTCGTTGGACGAGGGCAGCTGGAACAGGATCAGGCCAGAGCATCCCGAGCATCCGCAATTCGGCTTGAAGAAGCTTCTCGACGATCTCGGCGTCTCCCGCGCCGATGTGCGCGAATTGCCGGGAGCGGAAATCGACGCAGCGCGCCGCACACGCTCCGCCTTCTTCAGCGAAGCGATGCGCCCCTCGGCGACAACCAACCTCTGGCATGACTTTGCCACGCACGCGAACCGCAATGACCTCGCCAAGGGCCTCGCTGGCGTCTCACTGATCGAAGCACCGTCAGCACAAGATGAAGCCGAAACAATCGCGCTGATCCTACGCGAAGCGATCGAAACGCCGGGCCGCAAGGCCGCCCTTGTCTCCCCTGATCGCTTGCTGGCGCGTCGCGTAGCGATCCGTCTCGAAGCTTGGGGCATTCGCGTCGACGACAGCGCGGGGCGTCCCTTCGCCAAGACCGTTCCGGGCGCCTTCCTCGCACTCGTCATCAATACCGTCGTCAGCAGGTTTGCACCGGCCGAAACGATGGCACTTCTCCGCCACCCGCTCTGCCGCATCGGCTTCAAGGCGTTCGACATCCGCCGCTTTGCACGCGCGCTCGAGATCAGTGCTTTTCGCAGGCCCTATCTCGGCCGAGGTATTGAAGGCATCCTCGCCGCGCTCGACCACGCCGATCTTGACGAAGACCAGCGCAAGCACCGCGCCGCCGAACGGCTTTGGCCGGAAGACACCGAAGGCGCGCGAGCACTTGTCCTCAAAATGGCCGACGCATTCGGCTCCCTCAGCGAACTCTATGCCTCCGACGATCAACACACGCTTGCAGACCTCGCACGCGCGCACGCAGCGGCAGCAGAAGCACTTGCAGCATGGCCAGAAGACGAGCGCGGCGTGTCATCCGAGCAAAACCAGCTCTGGCAAGGCGAGGCCGGCGAGATGGCTTCGCGTTTCTTCGCCGATCTGCTGAATCCCGACACACCCAAGGTCGAAATCCGCGCCGCCGATTACGCCGATCTCTACGCGACGCTTCTATCGCGTGCGAACGTCCGCGAACGAACGGCCGTGCATCCACGCATCTCGATCTGGGGACCGTTCGAAGCCCGCTTACAGCAACCCGACGTCCTGATCGTCGGTTCGCTCAATGAAGGCACGTGGCCCGAAGCAGCCGAACCCGGCGCGTGGCTGAACCGGCCGATGCGCACCGAACTCGGTCTGCCGTCACCGGAAGAAGAAATCGGCCGTGCCGCGCACGATTTCATCTCGCTGCTCGGCGCCGAAACCGTCTATCTCACGCGCGCCGAAAAAGTCGATGGCGTGCCGACTGTCCCATCGCGCTGGCTGATGCGCGTGACGGCGCTGCTGAAGGGCATGAATCTGCTTCCCGTGCTCGAAGCCGAAAAGCCCTGGCTCGGATGGGCGCGCGCGCGCGATCACATTGATCCGCAAAACCGCCGCACTATTCAGGCTCCGGAACCCAGGCCTCCATTTGAAATGCGTCCACGTCGAATGAGCGTGACGGAAGTGGAACGCTGGACGAGCAACCCTTACGCGATCTTTGCCCGCCGCATCCTTGCGGTTGAGCCATTACCCGAGCTTGGCGCCGAGCCGGACGCAAGTCTTCGCGGCGGCATCATTCATAAGGTCGTTGCGGATTTCACCAGGACATTCCCTGCTGCCCTCCCCGCCGATCCGCAGAGCGAACTCAAGCGCATCGCGACCAGCGTGCTCGAAAGTTTTACGGGCCATCCGCGGATCGCAGCATTCTGGTTGCCGCGTCTCGAACGCTTCCTTGAATGGTTTGCGATGACCGAAGCGGCTCGCCGCACCGGCGTCGATAGCGTCATCGCTGAGACCTCCGGCCGCCTCGTGCTTACGGGATTGGCCGAGCCCTTCACGCTCTCAGCTCGCGCCGACCGCATCGACGATCTGGGAACAGCTATCGTCATAACGGACTACAAGACAGGAGCTGCACCAAGCGATACCGCAGTCAAATCCGGTCGCTCGCCGCAGCTTCCGCTCGAAGCCGCCATTGCAGCGAGCGAAACGGGCTTTCCCAACCTGTCACGGCGTTCGGTCCAGGCTTTGCGCTATATTCGCGCTTCCGGCAGTGAGCCGCCAGGAGAGGAACGCATCGTCAAAACCGACGACGTCGGCGCCCTCGCTGCCGAAGCACGCACGGGCCTCGAGCAACTGATAGCGACCTTCGACAATCCGCAAACGCCATATCGCGCCATCCGCCGTCCCGGCTATCGCTACGATTACGACGCCTACGCCCATCTCGCCCGCGTGGCGGAATGGTCTGCCCATGTCGAAGACGAGGCCTCGTCATGAACCTCGAAGTCAAAAAAATCTCCGTCGAAGACATTCAGCGCGAGACCGACGCCAACCAGAGCGCGGCATCGCATCCGCTGAATTCCGCCTGGGTGAACGCTAACGCAGGAACCGGCAAGACCCACGTTTTGACATTGCGCGTGCTGCGCCTGCTGCTCGCCGGCACGCGTCCTGAACGCATTCTCTGCCTCACCTTCACGAAGGCTGCCGCCGCGGAAATGTCGAAGCGCGTCTTCGACCGCCTCGCAGGCTGGGTGACCGCCGAAGACAACGTGCTGCGCAAAGATCTAAAGGAGGTAACAGGCGAAACCGTCCCCGATAGCCTGATGGCGCACGCCCGCACGCTCTTTGCTCATGCCATCGAAACGCCAGGCGGCCTGAAGGTCCAGACCATCCACGCCTTCGCCGAGCGGCTGCTACAGCGCTTTCCCCTCGAAGCGGGCGTTCCGCCGGATTTCAAAATCCTCGACGACGTCGCCGCAGGAGATCTCAAAGCCGACGCCATCGAAGCGACGCTGACGCTCGCGACCAGCAATCCGAGCTCCCCGCTTGGCAAAGCGCTCGACGTTATCATTCGCTACGCCGCAGATTCGCAATTCGACCAGCTCATCTCGAAAGCGGTCGAAGAGCGCAAGTGGCTCGAAGCAACCGCACATATCAGCCCGCGCGACGTCGTCGAAGAACTGTCCTTGATGGACACGCTGCTTCGTCAGCACCTTGGCATCCGCGCGGCCGTTGCTGTCGCCGATCTCCATCGCGAATGCGCAGACGTGCTTTCGCCAGACGACCTTCGCGAACTCACCGAACATCTGCTGAAGGGAAAAAAGACGGACACCGGCAACGGGGAGAAGCTCACTGCCGCGCTTGGTGAAAACAACCATCGCCGCCGCGCCGATATTCTCTCCGACTATTTCCTCACCGATAAGGGCGAAGCCCTTCGCAAAAGCTTGATGACGAAGGCGTTGAGCGACGAAAAGCCGGGGCTACACGGCCGTTGCCAACAGGCACAACAGAACTTCTTCAATCTTACTCGAGAGCTACGCGCGCTGACGCTCGTCGAAGCATCCCTCGCGCTCTATCGCATCGCGGGCGATGTGCTCCGTCGCTATGCCGCCGCCCGAAGCGCAGCTGGCGCACTCGATTTCGACGACCTCATACTGAAAACGCGCGACCTGCTGGCCGGCGACAACGGCCAAGCGCAATGGGTGCTCTTCAAGCTCGACGGCGGTCTCGATCATATCCTGGTCGATGAGGCGCAGGACACGAGCCCCGAGCAATGGGAGATCGTTTCTGGACTGGCGCGCGAGTTCTTCTCAGATGCAGGGGCAGGCAGCGCGACACGCACCCTGTTCGCCGTCGGCGACGAGAAGCAATCCATCTATTCGTTCCAAGGCGCGGCACCTGAAAAGTTTGCGGATATGGGCCGACGCTTCGCCGAACTCGCGATGCAAGCGCAGCGCACCTGGAAGCGCGTACCCCTCACTCTGTCCTTCCGGACCGTCAAGCCTGTCCTCGATGCGGTCGACCAAGTCTTCAGCGACATCAAACGAACGCCGGGCCTGATGGCGAATGAGGGCGTCATCACCCACGTCGCAAACCGCGTCGGGCACGCGGGCGTTGTCGAAATCTGGGACACGGAAAAATCGGACGACACCACCGGCGCCGATCCATGGCAGCCGCTTTCCGACGGCAAGGAGCAATCGCCCGCCAACCGCCTTGCCGATCGCATTGCTGACACGATCCAAGCTTGGCTCAAAAGCGGCGAACGGCTGCTCTCTGAGAACCGGCCCATCACGCCCGGCGACATTCTTATCCTCGTGCGCAAACGCCATCCCTTCGCCGTACCGATGGTCGCCGCCCTGAAGCGCCGTGGCATTGCGGTCGCCGGTTCCGACCGGATCAAGCTGATCGAACAGATCGCCGTGCAGGATCTCATGGTGCTGGGGGATTTCCTGACGCTGCCCGAGGACGATCTGGCACTCGCGACCGTTCTCAAGAGTCCGCTTTTCGATTTCGACGATCACGACCTGCTCGACATCGCCTACGACCGCAAGCAGAAGACGCTCTGGAAAGCCCTGATCGATAAGGCAGCCGTCAAAAACCAATACGTCTTCGCCGCCGAAACGCTAAAGCGTTGGCGCGCCAAAGCCGACTTCACACCGCCATTCGAATTCTACTCGGCCGTTCTTGAACGCGACGGCATGCGCGCGCTCATGCTGAACCGCCTCGGCCCCGAAGCCGCCGACATCATCGACGAATTTCTCGATCTCGCGCTGTCGTACGATGAAAGCAATCCGCCGTCGCTGACACAATTTCTATCGAAGCTGCGCGCCGCGAACCCCGAAGTGAAACGCGACATGGACCACGGCCGCGACGAGGTCCGCGTCATGACGGTGCATGGCGCCAAGGGACTTGAAGCCCCGATTGTGTTCCTGCCGGATACCTGCACGACCGCGTCAGGCGAAGACGCCACATCGCGGCTCGTGAAACTCGGCGACATTGCCAGACCGGATGGGGTTGCCGAACCCATCGTCTGGGCCGTTAAAGGCACGTCGAAAGTGCCCGCCGTCAGCAATGCCCGCGCTAAGAAAGAGGCGCTCGATACACAAGAGAGAAATCGGCTGCTCTACGTTGCAATGACGCGCGCACGAGACCGGCTCTATATCGCAGGCTTCGAAGGCAAGCGCGGCAAGGCGCCGGGATGCTGGTATGAGGTCGTCTCCGAAGCGCTCACGCCGGACATGACCGAAATCGTGCGTGACGACGGCCAGAAGATCTGGCGCAAGGAAACGCCACAGATCGCAGCGCCTGAAAAACCAAAACATGAAAAAGGTGTTGAGAGTGAAATTCTTGCTCGCCCCGATTTCGCCACCCAGCGCGCAGCGGCCGAGCCCAAACTCTCCGTGCCGCTCGCGCCATCGCGCCTGGAGCCTTACGCGCCTGACGCCGAAGGCGAACCTGCTGCACCGGCAAAGCGCGATGCCGCCGCGACGTACGACAGCCCATCGCCGCTCTCAGTCGGCGGCCCCAACCGGTTCCTGCGGGGCACCCTCACTCATGCGCTTTTGCAGCATCTGCCATCCGTTAATGAAGATCGTCGCGCAGAAATCGCAGAGACCTTCGTTGAATGGCGCGGCGCGGCTCTTCCAGCCAAGGTCCGCGCGAGCGTAGTCCGCGAAACGCTTGCCGTTCTGAACGATCCAGCCTTCGCTGCGATCTTCGGGCCGCAGAGCGTCGCTGAAGCGCCTCTCGCGGCCGTCATTCCACGTCCGGCAGGCACAGGCCCGGCGCTCGATTTGTCGGGCCAGATCGACCGCATCGCGATCACCGAGCAGGAAGTCTTGATCATCGATTACAAGACCAACCGGCCGCCGCCCGCCGAGGTCCATCTGGTTGCAGACGCTTATCTTTACCAGCTCGCGGCCTACCGCCTCGCCCTCCATGAAATCTATCCCGGCAAGACCGTCCGGGCGGCACTCCTCTGGACGGACGGCCCACGACTCATGGAAATTCCGGCAGACGTCCTCGATGCCTATACGGGCCGCCTTTGGGACCTGAACCTGGGCAGCCTTGACGCTGTTTGAGCTAATCCCTACTTGTGGTGTCGGTTTTTTGCATTGCCCGCGACCGCGGCAAACGGGCCCGGACGACAGAAACCGGCCCGGAAATGGAGAAGAATCAATGTCTAACGCAGTGACCGATGCAAGCTTCGAAGCTGAAGTCCTGAAGTCCAGCGAACCTGTCGTTGTTGACTTCCATGCCCAGTGGTGCGGCCCCTGTAAGGCAATGGCACCCGCCCTCGACCAGGTCGCCAAGGAAATGGCCGGCAAGGTCAAGGTCGTCAAAGTCGACGTCGATGAGAACCCGCAGGTGACCGGCCATTACGGCATTCGTGCTATGCCGACGCTGCTGATCTTCAAGGGCGGCAAGGTTGCGGCTCAGCACACCGGCGCCATCGTGCAGAAGAAGAAGCTCGAAGACTGGATCAACTCCAGCGTCGCAGCTTCGGTTTAAGCCCTGCCGCACTCGGATAACGAAAGCCCCGCTTCGCGCGGGGCTTTTTGTTTGCGCGAAACAGAGCGCTTCAGTCGGCAATTTTATCGATCGTCGGCACGACAACAGCGAAAATATCGTTGAGAGCCGCCAGGCTTGCCTCGTGCAGATCCTTGGCCGAAACCGCACCGCCGGACGGATTGGGAAGCGACCGCGTCGCCGTTGCGTGTCCGATCACCGTCGCGCGATAGCCGTGATTGAACGCAGCGCGCGCGGTCGAATTCACGCAGACGTGCGTCATGAAGCCGACAAGCGCGACCTCCTCGACACCATAGCCTTTGAGCAGATCATCGAGATTGGTCTTCTCGAAAGAGCTTGGATAGTTCTTCACGACGACCGGCTCGCCATCACGCGGGGCAACGATGTCGGCGATCGCGCCGATGCTGTCGCGCACATCGTAGGGCGTGCCAGGACCGGCATCGTGCTGGATGTGAATGACAGGCCGCCCCGCGTTGCGATAGCGGCTCAAAAGGGACTGGCATTCGAGAAGCGCCGGCTCGACACCTTCGAGCTGCATCACGCCTTCCCGGTACGTGTTCTGACAGTCGATCAAGATGAGCGCCGAATGCGCGACACTCGCGGGCGTGTAGCCCATACCCGTGATATCGCGCAGCGTGCGTGAAACCGGCATCTTCAGGAATCCTGCTCTAAGTCGCGTTTATCGCATCGAATGGAAAAAAGCTTACATCGGCGGATGCTCTGCACCAGTCGGCGGAGGACCGAGCGCATCCAGCTCGTCGTTCTCGGCATCCGTATAAATGCGTGACCGCGTCAGGAAGCGAACGCCTTCCGGACTCTCGACAGAAAAGCCCGATCCACGCCCCGGCACAACGTCGATGATCAGATGCGTGTGCTGCCAATATTCGAACTGGGAGCGGCCCATATAAAACGGCTGGCCGCCGATCTCGCCCATGTAGACGTCTTGCGCGCCGACTTTGAATTCGCCGCGCGGATAGCACATCGGCGCACTGCCATCGCAACATCCGCCGGACTGATGAAACAACAAGGGGCCGTGAATGCCGATGAGTTTGTTGATGAGATCGAGCGCCGCCTGCGTGCAGGAAACCCGCGACACTTGAGATTCAAATTTTTCCGCCGTTTCGGTTGTCATTTTTTCCTCCGCGAGGGCTCGCAATTCTAATTCTTCTTATCAACGCTCTCCTGAGAGCAAGTCTCTCCCGCAACGGGCATCAATGTAAAACGCTGCCCAGCCCCCGCAGGCAGCGAAAAGCCGATAGCTGGTCCAGGCGCGATATCCAGAACATAGGCACGCGCACGACAGGCGACACCTCCGTCGCGATCCTCCATTTCGTAGACCGGCACACCGTCGACTTCGCCAAGAAGATGATCGCGCGCCCCGATCCGCAACGCCTGAGCCGGTAGACAAATCGGATACTGCCGCCCTCCCACACGACCACCGCTTGTATGAAGCATGAGCGGCCCGTGATCGTCACGGGCCTGCGCAAGCGCAGCCCGAGCTTCTGGCGTTGCTGAAATCTTGACCGACGTCATCCGAGCATCCCGTCTCTTTGGTCGGGGCGAAACATATCGATAAGAGGCAAACGCAAACGGGGCGCATCCGTTGCCGGAACGCGCCCCGCGGAACTCTTAAAGCGCGAAGGCTCAGAAGAAGCCGAGCGCCTTCGGGCTATAGCTGACGAGCATGTTCTTCGTCTGCTGATAATGATCGAGCATCATCTTGTGCGTCTCGCGGCCGATGCCCGACTGCTTGTAGCCACCGAACGCAGCGTGCGCCGGATAGGCGTGATAGCAGTTCGTCCAGACGCGGCCAGCCTGGATACCGCGGCCCATGCGATACGCGCGCGTACCGTTGCGGGTCCACACGCCCGAGCCGAGGCCATAGAGCGTGTCGTTGGCGATCGCCAGCGCTTCCGCATCGTCTTCGAAGGTCGTAACGGAAACGACCGGTCCGAAGATTTCCTCCTGGAAGACGCGCATCTTGTTGTGGCCTTCGAGCACGGTCGGCTCGACATAGTAGCCGCCCGCGAGTTCACCGCCGAGGTTGGCACGACGGCCGCCCGTCAGGACGCGAGCGCCTTCGCCCTTGCCGATCTCGATGTAGCTCAGGATCTTTTCGAGCTGATCGTTGGACGCTTGCGCACCGATCATCGTCGAAGCGTCCATCGGATGACCTTGCTTCACCTTCACGACACGCTCAAGAGCCCGCTCCATGAACTTCTCATAGATCGAGCGCTGGATCAGCGCACGGCTCGGACAGGTGCAAACTTCGCCCTGATTCAGCGCGAACATCGTGAAGCCTTCGAGGCACTTGTCGAAGTACTCGTCGTCCGCATCCATCACGTCGGCGAAGAAGATGTTCGGCGACTTGCCACCCAGCTCCAGCGTGCACGGAATGATGTTTTCCGACGCGTACTGCATGATGAGGCGACCCGTCGTCGTCTCGCCCGTGAAGGCAATCTTGGCGATGCGCTTGTTCTGCGCCAGCGGCTTACCCGCTTCGACACCGAAACCGTTGACGACGTTGACGACGCCTTCCGGCAGGATATCGCCGATGATGTCCATCAGAACCATGATCGACATCGGCGTCTGCTCGGCGGGCTTCAGCACGACGCAGTTACCGGCGGCAAGCGCAGGTGCCAGCTTCCAGACTGCCATCAGAAGCGGGAAGTTCCATGGAATGATCTGCCCGACGACGCCGAGCGGCTCATGGAAATGATAGGCGACGGTATCGTGGTCGATCTCGGCAATCGAACCTTCCTGCGCGCGGATACAGCCCGCAAAATAGCGGAAGTGATCGATCGCGAGCGGCAGGTCGGCGTGCGTCGTCTCGCGGATCGGCTTGCCGTTGTCGATGGTCTCGACAAGCGCCAGGACGTCGAGATTTTCTTCCATCCGATTGGCGATTTTCGCCAGTACGCGGGCGCGCTCGGCAGGCGAGGCATTGCCCCAGGATTCGCGCGCCTTGTGCGCAGCGTCGAGCGCCAGTTCAATATCTTCCGCCGTTGAACGCGCGATCTCGCAAACCTGCTGGCCGGTAATCGGCGTCACGTTGGAAAAGTATTGGCCGCGCACCGGCGCAACCCACTTTCCACCAATGAAATTGTCATAGCGCGGCTTGATGATTTGCCGGCCTTTGAGCTTATCCATAGCTACGTGCTGCATGCTTCATCTCCTCCGGAATGACGCCTGTTCGGCGATCTTATTTGCTTTGGTGTTGGTCGTGCTGGAAGCTTGGTTTCTATGGCTCCGTTCTTGGGGTGCCGCAACAGGCCTGCAGTAGGAGCTGCAGACCGATATAGTCGCTCTAACCTAGCGCATTTCGCGGACCGCTGAACCGAAAAAACGCCGGACGTCGGATGCCCCGCCTTGACTTGGCGCAAGCCGGCAAACACCGCCGTTGCAGCTTATTCGAGGCCTTGCTGAAGGGAAAGCACATGGCCCGCCAAATAAAGCGAACCGCAGATTAAAACTCGCTTCGGACCTTCAGGCAGCCCCGCAATCGTCTGCAGCGCGTCGATCACGTTTTTGCGATCAAGCGACTGCATACCGGCGTTTCTGGCGACCTCCGCAAGATCCTCTTCGCTGTGCGGCGCCTCATGCGCACCGGGGATCGGTACGGTGTAGATCGCACGAACGAGCCCGCGGAACGGCGCCAGAAAACCGAGTGAGTCCTTGCCACCCATCATCCCGACGATCAGATAGACGGGCTTGGGAGATTTCTCATCGAGCGTTGCAAGCGTATCGGCGAGCATATCGCCCGCGGCCGGGTTATGACCGCCGTCGAGCCACAGCTCGGCTTCCTCACCGAGGATGGCCGGCAGCGGACCTGATGTGAGCTGCTGCATGCGCGCCGGCCATTCGACCGTCCGCAGCCCCTCCTCGATGGCGCGTTCGTCGACAGCAAGCTCCGGAACCGTCTCGCCAAGAACGAGCGCCGCCGCTACAGCCGTTCCAGCATTGACGATCTGATGCCGGCCGATCAGCGCCGGAAGCGGCAGATCGAGTAGCCTATCTTCTCGCTGCACGACCAAGCGCCCGGCCTGTTCGTAAGCGTCGTAGTCCCGGCCCCAAACGGTCAGCGGCGCACCGATCGTCCGGGCTCGACCTTCAAGCACAGTCAGCACATCATCCGTCTGTTGCGAAATGATGCCGGGAACACCGGATTTCAAAATGCCGGCTTTCTCGAACGCGATCTTGCCGAGGGTCGGGCCGAGCTTCTCGGCATGATCCATTGAAATCGGCGTGATGACCGTCAGCGCGGGCCTGGCGATCACGTTCGTTGCATCGAGCCTGCCGCCAAGGCCGACCTCAAGCAGCAGCACATCGGCGGGGCGCTCCGAAAACGCCAGGAAGGCTGCCGCCGTTGTAATCTCGAATTGGGTGATGTCGTCGCCGTCATTCACCGCATGCACGCGCGTCAACACATCGACGAGCGCATCCTCGTCGATCGCTTGCGCCTTCCCGCCTTCGCCGGCGAGCGCGATGCGTTCGTGAAAGTGCACGAGATGCGGTGACGTGTAGATGTGGACGCGCTTCCCCGCCGCCTCGGCGAACGCGCGAAGATATGCCGTCACCGAACCCTTGCCATTGGTCCCGGCGACATGGACGACGGGCGGCAGCTTCTTTTCCGGATGACCGAGCTTCGCAAGTAGACGCTCCACCCGGCCGAGCGACAGGTCGATCAGCTTCGGATGCAGGAGCATCATGTCGGCCAGAATCGCGTCGCTGGTCCGCCGTTTCGTCGACGAGGTCATATCCGTGCGCCCCGCATTTTTTTTGAAGGGTTCGTTAGGCGCTCCGCGGCGCATCTTTCTGTGCCGCCGAAGCTGCAGTCTCGTCACGCTTCGGCTTGTCCGCCTTGGCCGGTTCGAACCGCTGGCTGTTCGGCACGGCCTCAGGCTCGACCACGCCGGACTCACGAGCCGCCGTCTCGATGACGTTGCTGTCGACAGATGAACCGTTGACGTATGGCTTGCCGTTGACCTTGCCTGTGCTCTTCGAAGCCTTAACCGTGGCCCCGCCCATGAGCAGCCGGCAGACGCGCGCCAAAGTCTCGCGCATCTGATGACGATGCACGACCATGTCGATCATGCCATGCGACAGCAGGTATTCCGCGCGCTGGAAGCCGTCCGGCAACTGCTCGCGGATCGTCTGCTGAATGACGCGCGGACCGGCAAAGCAAATGAGCGCTCCGGGTTCTGCAATATGGACGTCGCCCAGCATGGCGTATGATGCCGTAACGCCGCCGGTCGTCGGATCGGTGAGAACAACGATATAGGGAAGGTGCGCATCGCGCAGCTTCTGCACCGCAATCGTCGTGCGCGGCATCTGCATGAGCGACAGGATGCCTTCCTGCATGCGCGCGCCGCCCGAGGCCGCAAACAGAATGAACGGCGTCTTGAGTTCCAAGGCGCGCAGCATGCCCGCGATAATCGCTTCGCCCGCAGCCATGCCGAGCGAGCCCGCCATGAAGCGGAAATCCTGAGCCGCGGCGACGATCGGCATGCCTTCGAGCTGGCCTTCACCGACGAGAACAGCGTCTTCGAGCTTGGTCTCGGCCTTGGCGTCTTTCAGACGATCCGTGTATTTGCGGCCGTCGCGAAACTTCAGCGGGTCCTGCTGCACGGTCGGAACGGCGACCGTCCGATACTCGCCAGCATCGAACAGATGTTGCAGCCGCTGCTGCGAACCCATGCGCATATGATAGTTCGAGCCGGGTACAACGAACTGGTTCGCCTCGAGGTCTTTGTAAAAAACCATCTGGCCCGACTCCGGGCACTTCACCCAGAGATTGTCCGGTACCTCACGCTTCGCCGTCGACAAAAGCCCGCTGATTTTCGGGCGAACGACGTTATTGATCCAATTCACGTCCCGTTGGCTCCTCAAAAGCCGCTATAAGGTGTGCTTACCGCATCAGCGTGCGGGCACAATGGCACCCCTCTCTCAGTCCGCCCATCTTTGGCGCTCCATGGCGAACCGGCGCTCGGACATGGACCGGACATGGGGTGCAGAAGGCCGTATCCAATAGAGCTAATCAAGGAAAAGCGCTAGTCGGCGCTTAGTGCCGAGCTTAATTCACGGACCAGTCGAGAAACGCTCTCGCAGGTCGTCCCGCTTGGCTCACCCTTTGATCCTAAAGACTTTTCGATGGCCGACACAATAGCCGAGCCGACCACGACGCCGTCTGCTCCCCGGGCAATTGCCCGCGCCTGCTCGCCGGTCCGGACGCCAAAGCCCACCACAACCGGCAGCGGTGTCGCGCTTTTGATCCGCTTCACCTCATTGTGAACATCGTTCACTACGGGCGCGGCGGCCCCGGTGATGCCGGTGATCGACACGTAGTAAACAAAACCTGACGTGTTCTGCAGTACCGCTGGAAGACGTTTCGCGTCCGTTGTTGGCGTTGCGAGCCGGATGAAGTTCAGCCCGGCCTTAAGCGCCGGCAGACACAGCTCGTCGTCGGCCTCGGGTGGCACATCGACGACGATCAGACCATCGACGCCCGCCGCCTTCGCATCCTTGATGAAGCGCTCGTTGCCGTAGACGTAGATCGGGTTGTAGTAGCCCATCAGTACGATTGGCGTCGCATCATCCTTGGTGCGAAATGCCCGCACCATTTCGAGCGTCTTGATCATGTTTTGGCCGGCCTTGAGAGCCCGCTGCGAGGACGCCTGGATCGCCGGACCGTCCGCCATCGGATCGGAAAACGGCATGCCGAGCTCGATGATGTCGGCCCCTGCTTTGACCAGATCGTCCAAAATCGCCGCGCTCGTTTCGAGGTCGGGATCGCCCGCCGTCACAAACGTGATCAACGCCTTGCGCTTCTGTTTCTTCAGCGCCGCAAAGCGCGCGTCGATGCGTGTCTCGTGCTTGGTCATCGTCAGATCTTCATGCCTAGATGCTTCGCGACTGTGGCCAGATCCTTGTCGCCGCGGCCAGAAATATTGACGACGAGAAGGTGGTCCTTCGGCAACGTCGGCGCGAGCTTCTTCACATGCGCCAGCGCGTGGCTCGACTCGAGAGCCGGAATGATGCCCTCAAGCCGCGTGCAGAACGTCAGCGCATCAAGCGCCTCCGTGTCGGTCGCCGGAACGTAGGTCACGCGGCCGATATCCTTCAGCCACGAATGTTCCGGCCCGACGCCTGGATAATCGAGGCCCGCCGAAATCGAATGCCCTTCGAGGATCTGTCCGTCGCTATCCTGCAAGAGATACGTGCGATTGCCGTGCAGAACGCCCGGCGAGCCACCCGTCATCGACGCCGCATGGCCGTTCTCGACATCGACCCCGTGACCGCCCGCTTCGACGCCATAGATCGCGACGTCCTTATCATCGAGGAACGGATGAAACAGTCCGATGGCATTCGAGCCACCACCGATGCACGCGACCAGCGTATCCGGAAGACGGCCTTCCGCCTCCATCATCTGCTCGCGCACTTCCCGGCCGATGATCGCTTGGAAATCGCGCACCATCGCCGGATAGGGATGCGGACCTGCCGCCGTACCGATGAGATAATATGTGTCGCGAACGTTCGTTACCCAGTCGCGCAGCGCTTCGTTCATCGCATCTTTCAGCGTGCCTGCACCAGAGGTGACGGGATTGATCTTGGCGCCGAGGAGAGCCATGCGCGCAACGTTCGGCGCCTGCCGCTCGACGTCGGTTGCACCCATGTAGATCTCGCACGGCATGCCGTACTTCGCACAGACCGTCGCCGTCGCAACGCCGTGCTGACCTGCACCGGTTTCCGCGATGATGCGCGTCTTGCCCATGCGCCGCGCCAGCAGGATCTGGCCAAGGCAATTGTTGATCTTGTGCGAGCCGGTGTGATTGAGCTCTTCACGCTTGAAATAGATCTTGGCGCCGCCAAGCTCCGCTGTCATGCGCTCCGCGTAATAGAGCGGGCTCGGGCGCCCCGCATACGTCAAGCTGAGATTGTTCAGCTCGCGCTGAAATTCCGCATCCACCTTCGCCGCCTCGTAGGCGCGTTCGAGATCAAGGATCAGCGGCATCAGCGTTTCGGCGACGAAGCGGCCGCCGAAGATGCCGAAAAAGCCCCTCTCGTCCGGTCCTGTTGCGAAACTGTTGAGCGCGGCTTCCGCCGCCTTCGTCGATGTGGTTGCCATGTCGGTCGCCGTAAAGGCCTCGCTGTGTCGCCTTGCTCCCGCATTGGGAGAGAGAATGTCTAGGTGTGCTTAGCGGTCTTCGCTGCCTGAAGAAAGCGGCGGATTCGCTCGGGGTCTTTGACGCCGGGCGCTATCTCGACGCCCGACGAAACATCGACCGCAACGGGGTGTGTCCGGGCGATCGCCGCCGCGACGTTGTCAGGGCTCAGACCACCCGACAACATGAACGGCAGATTGTCCGACATGCCATCAAGCGCCGCCCAATCGAACGTACGCCCGTTGCCGCCCGGCAAGTCCGCACCGGGAACGGCCTTCGCATCGAAAAGGATAAGGTCAGCGATGCCCACATAAGCGCCTGCCTTCCGTGCATCCTCAGCCGTCGCGACGGAGATAGCCTTGATCACCGGACGTCCGAACAGCTTTTTGATTTCAGCAACCCGTTCCGGTGTTTCGCTGCCATGAAGCTGCAGCGCGTCGGGCGAAACTTCATCGACGATCTCGCGCAGTGCTTCGTCGGTGGCGTTGACCGTCAGCACGACGCTTTTCACGCGTCCGCGCGCCAACGCCGCAAGCTCCTTGGCCCGGCTGATTTCGAGATGACGCGGGCTTTTTTCGAAAAAAACAAATCCGACGTAATCGGCGCCGCCGGCAATGGCCGCGTCCAATGCTTCAGAAGTCGAGATCCCGCAAATTTTTGCGCTAATGCTCATAAAGTTTCGCGAGTTAGGCCGTCGGGTTACTCATGAGACGCTGCTTTTGCCAGCGCTTCAATGCAATGAAAGTCCGCACCTTCGACCGGTCCGATCGGATATGCACTCTGGTGCAATCCGTAAGTCGCAGCCGTTGCGTGATAAAACGTCGAGGACGCTCGAAAGCAGCGCGAAAAATCAGCGGCCGGAGATAGCCAACTGACCGCTTGCAGCAGGCGCCTCGGTTTCACGCTCGCGCGTGAGACGGTCGGCTTCAGCCTGCCATCGCGCCGCACGGCGGCCTTGAGAGCGGGCGGTCTGACGCCATCGGCTCTGCCCCATCCACGTGGCGATACCGCCGAGAACGACACCCAAGACAAGCGCCGCCAGCAGATAAATATAGAAAGGCAGTTCAATCGAAAGCGCAGGTGTTTCCGGCCGGAACGGATCAAGGATCAGATCGACCGGTTGACGATTGGAAACCGCAATCGCCACCAGAATGATGCCGAGCGGAAAGCCGATAAGAAGCGACAGAATGCGCCTGAACATGACGGACCTCATTTCGGCTTTCGATCGGCGACTGAACTTTTCGCTCAGTGACCGTTGAGCTTATTGAGCCGATCCCGAAGCTCTTTGCCGGTCTTAAAGAACGGGACGAACTTCTCGGCAACTGCGACTGTTGACCCAGTCCGCGGATTTCTTCCCTGCCGAGACGCCCGATGTTTCACGGTGAATGCGCCGAAACCACGAAGCTCGACGCGATCTCCTCGCGACAAAGCGTCAACGATCTCATCGAAAATGACATTCACGATGCGCTCGACGTCACGATGATAAAGGTGAGGATTGGCAGTTGCGATCCTCTGCACCAGCTCCGATTTGATCACGTTTCGCTCCCCAGCTCGACGGCCATTTATCGTTATTTTTCAGAAGGGTGCCAAACTGAGAGAAGACCGTCAAGCCCGAGTGTTGAAATCGTCCGATCACGAAGCAAAAAATTTGTTGCATCGGCCGCCGATGGCCCGAACAGCCACCCGGCGATGCCCGCGGACATGCCCAGAATCCCGTAACTCCCTGATTTTTCAGGCTTCCAGTCGGTAACCTTGGCGTTCTGGGGAACGTTTTTCACGTCCTTCAGCCACTTCACGGCCTCATCCTCGCCGCCGATCTGGTCGACGAGCTTGGCCTGCAGGGCCTCCCGGCCGGAGAAGATTCGACCATCGAGTAGGCCCGGAATATCGGCCGCCTTCACGCCGCGGCGGGTCTCGACCAAGCCCACGAACCACTTGAAGCCATCCGCGATCATGTCCTGGATGACCTTCTTGCTACCATCATCCAATGGCTCGAACGGCGACGGCGACGCCTTCAGCGGACCGCTTTTCACTTCATTGACTTTAACCCCGATCTTATCGAGCAGCTGTACGAATTCCGGCCACTGCACGATGACGCCGACAGAGCCGGTGATCGAGTTGCCACGCGCCACGATATGGTCGGTGGCAATGCCGGCGATATAGGCGGCCGAGGCCGCCATGGTGCCGAATTCGGCCACAACCGGCTTCTTCTTGGCGAGCGCCCTGATCGCCTCGTAAAGCGCCTCACCACCCGTTGTCGTGCCGCCGGGGCTGTTGATGAAGATCAGCACGCCGGAAACGCTGTCGTTGTCGGCGATGTCCTTCAGCATTTGAAGCTGATCGCGATCTTCGGTGATCGTGCCGGTAATGGTCACCCGCGCAATCTGTTTCTCGCCCGCCAACGTAGCGAGTTTGTTGCCCCCCAGCGCCAAAGCGCCAAGCGCTACGGCGATCGCGGCAAGTCCCAGACCGCGCCAAATCGAGACCGAACGGCGAAGCCGGCGGCGGTCGAGAACAGTTTCCGTTTCAAGCATAGGGTAGCCTCTCCCTCGGCATTCGAGCTGGGAGAACCGGGGGGCCACCAGCACGGGATGCATTCTGCGCGCGAACGTAGGCAAGGTTTGCCTCGCGGGCAACGGGGCACGCTGCGGCGTCTCGTACAAAAGTTAAGCGCGCGGCAAGGGTTTGCCGCGCGCCTATTAATATTCCTTTCAAGACCGTTGCCGGCCTTGGCCTTATTCGTTCTCTTCGGCGCCTTCGCGCTTCTTGATCGCGGCCTTGAAGATGTCGCCCAGCGAAGCGCCCGAGTCGGACGAGCCGTACTGAGCAACCGCCTGCTTCTCTTCAGCCAACTCGAGAGCCTTGATCGAAACCGCGATGCGGCGTGCAGCCTTGTCGACGGATAGAACCGCCGCATCGACCTTGTCGCCGACGTTGAAGCGCTCAGGACGCTGCTCAGAGCGGTCACGCGAAAGATCGCCGCGCTTGATGAACGACGTCAGCTCGCTGTCCGCAATGCGAACCTCAATGCCGGCATCGCTGACCGACGTGACCGTACCGGTCACGGCATCGCCCTTCTTGTACTTCGCCATCGCGTCGGCCGGATCGCCGGCGAGCTGCTTGATACCGAGAGAGATGCGCTCCTTCGAGCCATCGACGTCGAGAACGACGGCTTTGACGTTGTCGCCCTTCTTGTAGTCCTTGATGACTTCGTCGCCCGGCTTCTGCCAGTCGAGGTCGGACAGGTGGACCATGCCGTCGATGCCGTTGTCGAGGCCGATGAACAGACCGAATTCCGTGATGTTGCGGATCGGGCCTTCGACGACAGAACCCTTCGGGTGCTGCGTCAGGAACGAATCCCACGGATTTTCCTGCGTCTGCTTCAAGCCAAGCGAGATACGGCGCTTCTGCGGATCGACTTCGAGAACCTGCACTTCGACCTGCTGGCTCGTCGAAACGATCTTGCCCGGGTGCGTGTTCTTCTTCGTCCAGCTCATTTCCGAGACGTGGATCAGGCCTTCAACGCCCGGCTCCAGCTCAACGAACGCGCCGTAATCAGCGATGTTCGTGACGGTGCCCTTCACCTTGGCGCCGATCGGATACTTGCTCTCGATCGAAGACCACGGATCCGACTGCAGCTGCTTCATGCCGAGCGAAATACGCTGCGTTTCCGGATTGATGCGGATGATCTGCACCTTCACCGTATCGCCGACGTTGAGGATCTCGGACGGATGATTGACGCGGCGCCATGCCATATCGGTGACGTGCAGCAGGCCGTCGATGCCCCCCAAGTCGATGAAGGCGCCGTAGTCGGTGATGTTCTTGACGAGGCCGTCGATGATCTGGCCTTCGGCCAGACGCGCGACGATCTCGGTGCGCTGCTCTGCACGGCTCTCTTCGAGAACCGAACGACGCGAAACGACGATGTTGCCGCGACGGCGATCCATCTTCAGGATCTGGAAGGGCTGCTGCTGATGCATCAGAGGTCCGATATCGCGAACCGGACGAATATCGACTTGGCTGCCCGGAAGGAACGCGACGGCGCCGTCGAGATCGACGGTGAAACCGCCCTTGACCTTATTGAAGATGACGCCCGTGACCTTTTCGCCCTTTTCATAGAGGCGTTCAAGGCGCGTCCAGCTTTCTTCGCGGCGAGCCTTGTCGCGCGACAGCACCGCTTCACCGAGCGCATTCTCGACGCGCTCCAGGTAGACTTCAACGGTGTCGCCGACTTTGAGGTCGCCGGGCTTTCCACCGACGCCGAATTCCTTAAGCGCAACGCGGCCTTCCATCTTCAGGCCGACGTCGATGATCGCCATGTCTTTTTCGATGCCGACGATCTTGCCCTTAACGACGGAACCTTCGAACAGGTCGTCCTTGGCAAGGCTTTCAGCGAGGAGGGCGGCAAAATCCTCGCGCGAGGGGTTAAGTTCTTTGGTAGCGAGTTCGGCGGACATTAGGTCTCCTAGATTGATGGCGTAAGCTCGGCGCTGTGGCCGGGCGTGTTGCGTTGAATGGTTGAAAACGCCATTGATCCGAGCCGCGCGAACGCGATGCCCGGTTTATTGGCGCTGATATCTCTGGAATGATGTCACCGTGATGGGCCGCAGCCCTACCGGTCAGAATTCGGGGCCCCTATAGGGCGCCCAACCGGCTGATCTTCCTCATGACCATCCGACGGCGACGTCGAATGAGGGTGGATATAACGAACCGGCCCCGCAAACGCAAGGGTTGCAGGGCCTTAACTTTTCGGCCGCGGCGACTTCGCTGGCATCAGGTCCGTGCAGACGCCTTCCGCCACCTCGGCGGCCATGCCGACCGATTCCGACAGCGTCGGATGCGGATGGATTGTCTTGCCGATATCGACCGCGTCGGCCCCCATCTCGATTGCCAGGCAAATCTCGGAAATCAGGTTTCCGGCCTCTGTTCCGACGATGGCGCCGCCCATAATCCGCTCTGTTTTCTCGTCAAAAAGCAGCTTGGTGAAGCCTTCATCGCGGCCATTGGCGATGGCCCGGCCTGAAGCCGCCCACGGAAACACCGCTTTTTTGTAAGCAATTCCCCGCGCCTTGGCCTCGGTCTCAGTCAGACCGGCCCAGGTAATCTCCGGGTCGGTATAGGCGACCGACGGGACCTGCCGCACATCGAAGAAACTTTTTTTACCGGCGGCATTCTCAGCCGCAACATGCCCCTGATGAACGGCCTTATGCGCCAACATCGGCTCGTCTGCGATATCGCCGATGGCAAAGATATGCGGGACATTCGTGCGCATGTCCTTGTCGACCGGAATGAAGCCACGCTCGGAAACTGCTACGCCCGCGTTATCCGCCGCTATCATTTTCCCGTTCGGCTTGCGTCCGACGGCCACGAGCACGAGACCGTATCGCCGCGGTTCAGGCGGCGCATTCTCGCCCTCAAACGTCACGTAGATACCGTCGCGCTTCGCTTCCGCCGCGACGACTTTCGTCTTCAGCATCACCTTGTCGAAGCGACGCGCATTGACCTTCTGCCAGGTGCTGACGAGATCGCGATCCGCCCCCGGCATCAAGCCGTCGAGCAACTCGACCACGTCGAGCCGCGCGCCGAGCGTCGAATAGACCGTCGCCATTTCGAGCCCGATGATGCCGCCACCGATGACGAGCATCTTGTCCGGAACCTGTCGAAGTTCCAACGCGCCTGTTGAATCGACGATACGCGGATCCGATGGCATGAACGGCAACGCGACCGCCTCCGATCCTGCAGCGATGATCGCCTTCTCAAAGCGCACGGCCTCTTCATGCCCATCGTCGAACCGCACCTTCAGATGGTGCGCGCCCGCGAATGTGCCCGTGCCGCGCAACGTCGTCACCTTACGCGCCTTCGCCATCGAAGCGAGGCCGCCCGTCAACTTGCCGACGACACCATCCTTGAAGGCTGCGAGCTTTTGCAAATCGACTTTCGGCGCCCCGAACGAGATGCCGTGTTTCGCGAGCGCCGCAGCTTCGTCGACAACGAAAGCCGTGTGCAACAGCGCCTTCGACGGAATGCAGCCGACATTCAGGCAGACACCCCCGAGCGTCGGCCAGCGATCGACAAGGATGGTCTTCGCTCCGAGGTCAGCCGCGCGGAACGCCGCAGAATAGCCACCCGGCCCAGCGCCGAGCACGAGCACCTCGCAGTTATGATCCGCATCGCCGGAATAATCTTTCGCAGCAGACGCGACAGGTGCGACCTCTGTCTTCTTCGGAGCTTCCGGCTGCGATGGAGCCGTCGCCGCGCCCGACTCGAGCGTCAGGATCACGCTGCCTTCGCTCACTTTGTCGCCAACCTTGACAAGCAGATCGACGATCTTCCCGGCTTCCGGCGCCGGAACGTCGAACGACGCCTTATCGCTCTCGAGCGTAATCAGCGGATCTTCCGGCGCAACGCTCGCACCCACCTTCACGTGCACCTCGATGATGGGCACGTCCTTGAAGTCACCGAGATCGGGAACGCGGATTTCTTTTTTGCTCATGTCGGCGGCCTATAGCACCAGCTGCCGCACATCTGCCAGCGCATCGCAGATCTTGCGCAGGAAGCGCGCTGCAAGCGCGCCGTCGACCACGCGGTGATCGTAGGACAGGCACAGCGGGAGCATCAGCCGAGGCTGAAATGTCGAGCCATCCCAAACCGGCTTCATCTGCGCGCGCACTGCGCCGAGAATAGCGACTTCCGGTGCATTGACGATCGGCGTGAAGTTCGTGCCGCCGATGCCGCCGAGGCTCGAAATCGAGAACGTCGCGCCCTGAATATCCGCTGGCGTAATCTTGCCGTCGCGCATCCGCGCCGATACCGCCGTCAACTCTTGACTGAGTTCCAGGATGCCCTTGCGGTCGACATCCTTGATCACGGGCACGACTAGTCCATCCGGCGTGTCGACCGCGACGCCGATGTTGTAATAGCGCTTCAGGATCAGCGCATCCTTGCCCGGCGCGAGCGACGCGTTGACCTCGGGATACTCCTTCAATGCCGAGACGGAAGCCTTCAGCAGAAACGCGACAAGCGTCACTCGATAGCCCTTCGTCTTTGCCGTCGCGTCGAGTTCTTTGCGATAGGCTTCGAGATCGGTGATATCGGCATCGTCCGAGTTGGTGACGTGCGGGACGTTGAGCCACGCGCGATGCAGATTGGGACCGGTCAGCCGCTTCAAACGCGACATCGGCTTCGTCTCGACAGGCCCATACTTCGCAAAATCCTGCGGCGGGATTTCCGGAATGCCGGACATTGCCGCGCCCGATCCCGCTGGCGTTCCGCTCCGCGCAATGAAAGCCTTTACATCCTCCTTGGTGATCCGCCCCTTGTTGCCCGTGCCTTTCACTTTCGTCAGATCGACATCAAGTTCGCGCGCGATACGTCGGACAGACGGACTCGCAAAGACGGCATCGAAATCGGCAGGCGGCGGCAGTTCGCTTTCTTCGGGGGGCTCAGCGGGGGAAGAATTTTCCGCTGCCTTGGATTTCGGAGCGGCGTCCGCTTCGCGGCTTTTGCCGTTTGCGTCCGGTTCTCTCTTGCTCTCGCCCGCCGTGTCGAGCCGTAAAATGGCACTCCCCTCGCTGACCTTATCGCCGATCGTTACGAGAATTTCTGCGACCTTGCCTTTCACAGGCGACGGCACATCCATCGACGCCTTATCGCTTTCAAGCGTAATCAGCGGATCGTCGGCGTTGACCTCATCACCGGGCTTTACCTGAATCTCGATGATCGGCACATTTTCGAAGTCACCGATATTCGGAACTTTGACATCGACGAGCGGCATGAGAGCGAACCTGTACGTTATCAGCTATGCGCGGGATTGGGCTTTTCGGGATCAATCCCGTATTTCGAGATGGCTTCCGCCACCTTGATCGACGGAATCTTATTTTCATCAGCCAGCGCCTTCAGCGCCGCAATCGTCACGAAATGACGATCGACCTCGAAGAAATACCGCAGCGTGCGGCGATAGTCCGAGCGGCCAAAGCCGTCCGTTCCAAGCACCGAATATTTGTTCGGCACGGACGGACGGATTTGCTCCGCAAACATCTTGATGTAGTCGGTCGATGCAATCACCGGCCCTTCGCCGCGGCCCGAAACCATCTGCGTGACATAGGGCACGCGCGGCGTCTCTGTCGGGTGCAGCAGGTTCCAGCGCTCAACGTCGTGCGCTTCGCGCGCAAGCTCGGTGAAGCTCGTCACGCTCCAGATATCGGCTTCCACACCCCAATCGTCGCGCAACAAATCGGCGGCCGCGATGACCTCGCGCAGAATAGCGCCCGAGCCCATCAACTGCACCTTGTGGCCTTTGGCATTCTTCGCCGCCTCGCGAAAAAGATACATCCCCTTGATGATGCCGGCCTCAGCACCCTCCGGCATCGGCGGATGCTCGTAGTTCTCGTTCAGCAGCGTCAGATAGAAGAACACGTCCTCCTGATCCTGCAGCATGCGCTTGAGACCGCTTTGAATGATGACGGCGACCTCGTAGTTGAATGTCGGATCGTAGGACACGCAGTTCGGCACCGTCGCCGACATGAGATGGCTATGCCCATCTTCATGCTGCAAACCTTCGCCGTTGAGTGTCGTCCGCCCCGACGTGCCGCCGATCAGAAAGCCGCGCGAACGCTCGTCACCGGCCGCCCAGGCAAGATCGCCGACGCGCTGGAATCCGAACATCGAATAGAAGATATAGAACGGCACCATCGGCACGTTCGACGTCGCGTAGCTCGTTGCGGCCGCGATCCACGACGCCATCGCACCAGCCTCGTTGATGCCTTCCTGCAGCATCTGACCGTGCTTGTCTTCCTTATAGAACATCAGCTGATCGGCATCTTGCGGCACGTAGAGCTGCCCGACCTGACTGAAAATGCCGAACTGCCGGAACATACCTTCCATGCCGAACGTGCGGCTCTCATCGGGCACGATCGGCACGATGCGGCGACCCAGCGCCTTGTCGCGCATCAGCGCCGTCAGAATGCGGACGAACGCCATTGTCGTCGAAATCTCGCGTCCGTCCGAGCCTTTGAGTTGCGATTCGAACAGCGACAACGGCGGTGCTTCGAGCGAGATCGACTTCCGCCGCCGTTGCGGAAGATAACCACCGAGCTTGTCGCGCATCGCGTGCAGATAGTCGTCTTCCGGCGACCCTTTCGGCAGGCGGACGAACGGTAGCTTTTCCATCTCCGCGTCGCTCACCGGTATCTTGAAGCGATCGCGGAACTGACGCAGCGTATCGATGTCCATCTTCTTGGACGAGTGCGCGAGCATCGTGCCCTCGCCCGCCGCGCCCATGCCGTAGCCTTTGACGGTTTTCGCCAGGATGCACGTCGGCTGGTTCTTGTGCGCAACCGCTTCGGCATAAGCCGAATAGACTTTCGAGGGATCGTGACCGCCGCGCGTCAGCCGCCAGATCTTGTCGTCCGACCAATCTTCGACGAGCGCCGCCGTCTCCGGATAGCGGCCGAAGAAGTGCTTGCGAATGAATGCCCCATCGCGCGACTTGAAGACTTGGTATTCGCCATCGACGCATTCTTCCATCAACTGGCGAAGCTTGCCCGTCGTGTCCTTCGCCAGAAGCTCGTCCCACTGCGAACCCCAAATAACCTTGATGACGTTCCATCCGGCACCGCGGAAATTCCGTTCGAGTTCCTGGATGATCTTGCCGTTGCCGCGCACCGGCCCGTCCAGGCGCTGCAGGTTGCAATTGATGACGAAAATTAGGTTGTCGAGCTTCTCTCGGCCCGCAAGCGAAATCGCGCCGAGACTTTCCGGCTCGTCCATCTCGCCGTCGCCGCAAAATACCCAAACCTTCCGGCCCTCGGTGTCCGCAAGCCCGCGTGCGTGCAGATATTTGAGAAAGCGCGCCTGATAGATCGCCATAAGCGGCCCGAGGCCCATGGAGACCGTCGGGAATTGCCAGAAATCCGGCATCAGCCAGGGATGCGGGTAAGATGACAGCCCGCGCCCGCCGACTTCCTGCCGAAAATTCAAAAGCTGATCTTCGGTCAGCCGCCCTTCCAGAAACGCTCGCGCATAAATGCCGGGCGAAGAGTGGCCTTGGATCAACACGAGATCGCCGCCATGTTCCTCTGACGGCGCGTGCCAGAAATGATTGAAGCCGGTTTCATAAAGCGTCGCCGCCGACTGATAGCTGGCGATGTGCCCGCCAAGCTCGCTCGACTCCTTGTTGGAGCGAAGCACCATCGCGGCGGCGTTCCATCGGATTGCCGCGGCAATTCGATGCTCAAGATCGCGATCGCCCGGAAGCGGTGCCTCATCGCGAACGGGGATAGTGTTGATGTACGCCGTGCTCGATGCAAACGGGATCGCTGCACCGCTTGCACGCGCCCGCTCAACCACCTCACCCAGAATATCGTCGGCCCGCTCGGTGCCTTCGTAGGCGATGACGGACGAGATCGACTCGCGCCAATCCTGGATTTCGGCGTCCTCGGCCTTCGAAGACTTTTGTTCCTCTTTGCCCATACCGTCCTTCGCTCGAAAACGCTTTCGTTGGCGACCTTGCCCGACTGTTTAACACAAACGCCTGACCGCCGTTTATGCCACTAAAGTGAATTGGTTATGCAGAACCTCGTTTGCGACCTCGCTCCGCGAAAATGTCCGGCATTGCACGGCGCGTCGCAACCTCACCTTAAGGAACTGCGTTGTGCTTTGATCTTCGATAAATCTGCATAGGAGCCGCGAAAATGAACGCTATAAAAACAATAGCACTCGCAATGGTTCTCGGAGTGGCCGGAAGCGCAGCCGCCTTTGCCGATAACGACGTCCCCGGCGCCGACTGGATGCCCGAGGAACACGTGACGAAGAAGCTGGAAGCCGCGGGATATTCAAATATCACCGGCCTTCACGCTGACGATGGCTATTGGGAAGGCAAGGGCGTCAAAAACGGTAAGATCACGGAGTTCCATGTCGATCCTCATTCCGGGGCGCTCTTAAAGGAAGAGATTGACCACGACTGAGGATTTCCGGATCGCGAAATGTAGGCCTCGGACGCTTAGAGACTGCCGAGCCTGGTCCTGATCAACGTCATCATGGCGTCGAAAGCCTGATTGGCATCAAGCTCGGTCGTATCGAGGTGCATCGCGTCTCGCGCGGCTAGCATAGGCGCCGTGGAGCGCCCACGGTCGCGCGCATCGCGTTGCCGAATATCCGTTAGCAGATCATCATACGAAATGTTTTCGCCGCGCCCCTGATGCTCCAAAAAGCGCCGCTGCGCCCGCGCCTCGTCGGACGCCGTGACGAAAACCTTTACATGCGCTCCAGGACAAACGACCGTGCCAATATCCCGGCCGTCCAGCACGGCGCCCCCGTCCTGCCCAGCGAAGGCGCGCTGATAATCGAGAAGCGCGGCGCGAACTTCCGGAATTTTCGCCACGATGGACGCCGCGTCGCCGGCCTTCGGCCCACGTAACGCCGGATCGTCGAGCGTTTCCGCTAAGATCGCACGCGCCGCAGCCTCCGCTGCAGCAACGTCATCGAGCGCTGCGCCATTTGCTAGCACGTCGCGCGCCACTGCCCGATAAAGTAATCCCGTATCAAGCCACGGCAGACTGAAATGCGCCGCAACACGCCTCGCAAGCGTACCTTTGCCCGATGCGGCCGGTCCGTCGATGGCGATGATCAGGGTCATCCCGCCACCCCGGCGTAACGCGCACCTAGCGTTTCCATGATCGGCCGGAATTCCGGAAAGCTTGTCGCAATCATCGTCGCGTCATCGACAACAATGGGCGTCTCGCTGGCGAGGCTGGCCGTCAAAAACGCCATCGCGATGCGATGATCCAGATGCGTCGTGACGGTGCCGCCGCCGTTGAGCCCGCTTCCACCTTCAACTATCAGCGTATCGCCCTCGACGTCCGCGCGCGCACCGTTCGCGATGAGGCCCGCAGCCGTCGCCTGCAGGCGATCGCTTTCCTTGACCTTCAGTTCCGCCAAGCCGTCCATCCGCGTCTGCCCTTCCGCAAACGCCGAGATCGCCGCCAGAACCGGGTATTCGTCGATCATCGACGGCGCCCGTTCGGCCGGGACATGCACACCCTTCAGCCGCGAATATCTGACGCGAATATCAGCGACCGGCTCGCCCCCTGCTTCGCGCGCATTCTCGAACGTGAGATCGCCGCCCATCTCCTGCAGCGTCAGATAAAGACCCGTCCGCGTCGGATTGACGAGCACGCCTTCGACGGTGATATCGGACCCCGGCACGATCAGCGCTGCCGCCACGAGAAACGCGGCCGATGACGGATCGCCGGGAACGATGATGTCTTTGCCGGCCAGCTCAGCGTCACCATCGACGGTGATATGCGTCTCTTCGCCCTTCGTTTCGTTCGTAACGGTCGCGCCGAAATGCCGGAGCATGCGCTCGGTATGATCGCGCGTCGGCTCGCGCTCGATGACGGTCGTTTTCCCGGCTGCGTGCAGACCCGCGATCAAAACCGCGCTTTTCACCTGCGCCGACGGCACCGGCAGCCGATACACGATCGGCATAAGCTCGCTCGTGCCGCGAAGCGTCAGCGGCAGCGTCTCCTTGCCGGGCTCCATAATCTCCAAGCCCATCTCGACCAGCGGCCCTAAGACCCGCCGCATCGGCCGCCGCGAAAGCGAGGCATCGCCCGTCATCGTTACGGTGATCGGGTGCCCTGCGACGCCCCCCATCATCAGCCGCGTCCCGGTACCCGAATTGCCGAAATCAAGCGGCCCGTCCGGCGTCCGCAGGCCACCCACGCCTCGCCCCTTCACGACCCAAAGATCGCCCTGCTTCTCAGCCGAAGCCCCTAGCGCCGCGACAGCCCGAGCCGTGTTGATGACGTCCTCGGCCTCCAAAAGTCCCTTGATCCGCGTTGTACCTGTCGCCAATGCCCCAAAAATGAGCGCCCGGTGCGAGATCGATTTGTCGCCCGGAACCCTGACCCGCCCTACGAGTGGGCCGGCCTTGAGCGCTGAGAGCGGTGTTGCTGGAGATTGCGCGTTCAACTGAGACGTTCCAAAGCGTTAGAATTCAGGGCCGGCGGGCAATTTTCCGGAAAATTTCGCTCCGGATAGACACCGCGCCGCGACGCTCTGTCAACGGCACCGGGGCCGTCCGGTCAAGCGCTCGATTAGGGAAGACCTTGACGCATCCCCACTCCGCACCACCTTTTCGTTTTGACAGGGGGCGACGCCTATGGCAGACGGGCTCCCTTGAATTTCCGAGAACTGAGGCACGACGAATGGCGACCAAGCAAGAGCGCGGGACGAAGCGCACCTGTCAGAATTGCGACGAGCGCTTTTATGATCTGGGACACGACCCGATCATTTGCCCGTTTTGCGGCACGAAATACGTGATCGCATCGTCCCCGGCAGCGCTGGCGGCTCTGCAGGCCGAACAGCGTGATCTTGCCGCTAAGAAGGCCAAGAAACCCGTCAGCGATGACGACGGTGATTTGCCGGCAGTCGAGGGCGAAGAGGCTTTGGCGGACGTCGAGACGGATGACGCCGGCGGCGCTGACGATGACGAGACCTTCCTCGAGGAAGAGGAAGAAGAGGGCGGCGATGTGTCTAACATCATCGGCGGCCCGGCAGGCGAGGGCGACGAAGAGCCCTAATATTCCTGTCGAACGTCCTTGCAGTTTTTGCAAAGACGACTTATCAGGCGGGTCTTCGGCGGGAACCAGCCCCGCCGCTTGAAGTGGTTCGGGGCTATAGCTCAGCTGGGAGAGCGCTTGCATGGCATGCAAGAGGTCACCGGTTCGATCCCGGTTAGCTCCACCAATTTTTCACTCGCGCACAGCCGCCACGCCAACCCTGCGCGCAATTTGGCGCCCCATGGGTTCCGGCTCGGCAAGCCCATAGGGCGAAGAAAAGTCGCGCAGCGACGGAGCCCCTGCAATCAATAATCCCGTCATGGCCGCGCAGACGGCCATCCACGTAACGGGCCCTGCTGGCTCTTCACCACACATTTTATGTAGTCTCCGGCCAAACGGCGACTTGCGAAGCATAATCGCGGGCGTCAAGGGACGGAGACGATGACGAACATCCCAGCAAAACTCATGTGGACCAGCGTCGCGGTGCTCGGCGCTGTCGCGCTCGGCATCGTTGCGCTTTCGCGCGGCGAGACGATCAATGCCATCTGGCTCGTCATGGCCGCCATCTGCTCCTATCTACTGGCCGACCGCTTCTATGCGCGGTTCATCGCCGACAGGGTTTTACGGCTCGACGCAGATCGTCTCACGCCCGCCCAGCGCTTCAATGACGGCCTGGACTACTGCCCGACCGACAAAACGGTGCTGTTCGGCCACCACTTCGCGGCAATCGCGGGCGCCGGTCCCCTCGTCGGGCCGGTTCTAGCGGCACAGATGGGCTATCTGCCCGGCACGCTGTGGCTGATCGCAGGCGCCGTGTTCGCGGGTGCGGTGCAGGATTTCATCGTGCTCTGGGCATCCGTGCGCCGCGACGGCCGCTCGCTCGGCGAAATGATCCGCAGCGAGCTAGGCGACATCGCCGGCACCATCGCCATGATCGGCGTCCTGATTATTATGGTGATTTTGCTTGCCGTGCTGGCCCTCGTTGTCGTCAAAGCCCTGACACACAGTCCCTGGGCGACATTTACTGTCGCTATGACTATCCCGATCGCGGTCCTGATGGGGATCTACGGGCGCTTCATGCGACCCGGCCGGATCGGAGAAATGTCGCTGATCGGCTTCGTGTTGCTGATGCTGTCACTCATCTTCGGCCGCCACGTCGCCGCCGACGCAACACTTGCTCCCTTGTTCGATTATTCCGGCGAAACGCTTTCGATGATGCTGATCGCCTATGGCTTCGTTGCATCCGTTCTTCCGGTCTGGGCCTTGCTGGCGCCGCGCGACTACCTTTCGACGTTTCTGAAAATCGGCACCATCGTCGGCCTCGCGCTCGGCATCTTCGTCGTCCTGCCCGACCTCAAAATGCCCGCCGTGACGAAATTCGTCGACGGCTCGGGCCCGGTCTTCTCCGGGAGCCTCTTTCCGTTCCTCTTCATCACGATCGCCTGCGGTGCGATATCCGGCTTTCATGCGCTGATTTCATCGGGCACGACGCCGAAGATGCTCGACAATGAAGTGAACGCCCGTGTCATCGGCTACGGTGCGATGCTGATGGAAAGCTTCGTGGCGATCATGGCCATGGTCGCGGCGACGACGCTCGAACCTGGCATCTACTTCGCATTGAACAGCCCGCCCGCGCTGATCGGCACAACGCCCGAAACCGCCGCATCGGCAATTTCCGGATGGGGTTTCGCGATTACACCGGATGTGTTGAAACAAGCGGCGACTGACGTCGGCGAGACGACGATTCTGTCGCGCACGGGCGGCGCCCCGACGCTTGCTGTCGGCATGGCCGAAATCCTTTCAAACGCCATTGGCGGCAAAGCGCTGATGGCGTTCTGGTATCACTTCGCCATCCTGTTCGAGGCGCTTTTCATCCTGACAACGATCGACGCGGGAACACGCGTCGCACGCTTCATGATCCAGGATCTCATCGGCACCGCCATCCCCTCGTTCAGAGCGACCAAATCCTGGAGCGCCAACATCGTCGCGACCGGCATCGCGGTTTTCGGCTGGGGTTATTTCCTTTATCAAGGGGTCGTCGATCCGTTGGGCGGCATCAACACGCTGTGGCCGCTGTTTGGCATTTCGAACCAGATGCTCGCCTGCATCGCGCTGCTTTTAGGGGCGGTCGTTCTCTTCAAGCTGAAACGCGAACGCTATGCCTGGGTCACGCTCGCGCCCGCGACATGGCTCGGCGTCTGCACATTGACCGCAGGCTGGCAGAAAATCTTCAGCGATAATCCAGCCATCGGCTTTCTCGCCCATGCGGATAAATTCGCAAGCGCGCTCACTGCGGACCAAATCCTGGCGCCCGCCAAATCCATTGCCGACATGCACCGCATTGTCTTCAATGACTACGTCAACGCCACGTTGACGGCCCTGCTGGGCGCAGTGGTCATCGCGATGGCAGGCTTCAGCATACGGGCCATCGTCCGGGCGCTCGACAACCCTCACGTAACGGCGCGCGAAGCTGCCGCCGTTCCAGCGGAGTAAGCCCCATGCGCGAAACCGTCACGGCTCCGATTTTCAGGCTCGCCCAGCGCATCATCCGCACTGCCCGCCTCATGGTCGGCATTCCCGATTATGACGCTTACGTCGCCCATCGCCGCCACGCGCATCCCGACGAGCCGGTCATGAGCTACGAGGCCTTTTTCCGCGAACGACAGGCGAGCCGCTACGGCGAGGGCAGCGGCAAAATCAACCGCTGCTGCTGACGGACGCACGGAGCGCGAGGTTGCGATTGATCCCGCACGCATCCCCCGCTACGAGGGGCGCATGGCACCTCCCCTGATTACCCTCAAAGACATCAACCTGACGTTCGGCGGCACGCCGCTGCTCGAAGGCGCGGAACTGACGGTTGCGCCCGGTGACCGCATCTGCCTCGTCGGCCGCAACGGCTCCGGCAAATCGACGTTGCTGAAAATCGCTGCAGGACTGGTCGAACCCGATAGCGGCGAGCGCTTTGCCCATCCCAGCGCCAGTGTTCGTTATCTGCCGCAAGAAGCCGACTTCAATGGCTTCTCGACCGTCCGAGATTATGTCGTCGCCGGCCTCGGACCAACCGACGATCCTTATCAGGCAGAGTATCTTTTGGCCGAACTTGGCCTTTCAGGAGACAGCGAGCCGCAGCATCTTTCGGGCGGCGAATCCCGCCGTGCGGCTCTGGCGCGTGTCATTGCCGCCAAGCCCGACGTTCTGCTGCTCGATGAGCCGACGAACCACCTCGATCTGACTGCCATCGAATGGCTTGAAACAACACTCCTCGGCATGCGCTCGGCGCTGCTTCTCATTAGCCACGACCGGCGCTTTCTCGAAAACCTGTCGCGCGCCACGGTCTGGCTCGACCGCGGCAAGACCCGGCGGCTTGAACAGGGTTTCGCAGCCTTCGAAGACTGGCGCGATAAGGTTCTCGAAGAAGAGGAGATCGAGCGCCACAAGCTCGACCGCAAGATCGTTCGCGAAGACCAGTGGATGCACGGTGGTGTCACCGGACGGCGCAAGCGCAACGTCCGCCGCGTGCGTGAGCTTCGCGCCATGCGCCAGGAGGTCCGAGAACAGCGCCATGTCGTCGGCAGCGTCCGCCTCGACGCTGCGGAAGGCAGCATCTCCGGCAAGCTTGTCGCCGAGGCGACCGGCATTTCGAAGAGCTACGAAGGCGTCGATATCATCAAGAATCTCGACCTGCGGATCATGCGCGGCGATCGGCTCGGTATCGTTGGTCCGAACGGTGCAGGCAAAACGACGCTCATCAAGCTTTTGACCGGCCAGATCGCACCGGACAGCGGCACGATCCGCCACGGCGCCAATCTCGAAGTTGTCGCGCTCGACCAGCGCCGCGACGAACTCAATCCGAATTGGACCGTCGCGGATGCCTTGACCGGCGGCCGCGGCGACCAGGTCGTCATCAACGGCAAGGCACGTCACGTCGCGAGCTACATGAAGGACTTTCTGTTCCTTCCCGAGCAGCGGCTGTCACCCGTCCGTGTGCTCTCAGGCGGAGAGCGCGCCCGTCTGATGTTGGCTCGCGCGCTCGCAAAGCCCTCGAATGTCCTCGTGCTCGATGAGCCGACGAACGATCTCGATCTTGAAACGCTCGATCTGCTGCAGGAATTGCTGTCGGATTATGGCGGCACGATTCTCCTCGTCAGCCACGATCGCGATTTTCTCGACCGAATTGTAACGAGCGTATTGGCCCCGACCGGAAACGGGAATTGGACCGAATATGCCGGCGGATATTCCGATATGCTCGCCCAGCGCAAAGGCGATGCTTTAGAGAAAGATCAAAAAAAAGCCGCGTCATCAGCAAAACCGTCGGAAGGCAACGCTGCATCTTCCGCCGCCTCGCCCGCAAGACAGAAGCTGTCCTTCAAGGACAAGCACGCGCTATCGACACTTCCCGGCGAGATTGCAAAGCTTGAGACGGAAATTAAAACCCTCGGCGCCAAACTCGCCGACGCCGAGCTTTTCACCCGCGATCGCGCCGCATTCGATAAGACAAGCGAACGCCTGCAACAGGCTCAGCAGCAGCTCGAAACCGCTGAAACGCTTTGGCTGGAACTGGAAGAAAAGCGCGAAGCCATCGAAAATTCCGGCTGACGTTCGCACATATAAAAGCGACGGCCGAGTGCCCTCGACCGCCGCTCAAAGTTCGACCTAAGCCGACATCACCTGAGTTAGATGACGTCGATCTCAGCCGGGAGGTAGCTGGTCACTTCGAGACCAACTTCCTGCTCACGAACTTCGGGCTTCGACCACGTCTTCATGGGTTCCTCCAAGAGTGGTTAGTCCACGCTTCACAACGGAAGCTACCTATATCGTCGAACCCACGGGGGCCAATCGTATTTGCAATAATCGCTCATAAGCGCGTCTAATAACATTATAACACTTCGCTTTTGCGAATTGATATGCGAGCTGCCTATTGCTTGGCAGCCCATTGATCTTTCACCTCATCGCATCGCTTGCCGATGAACGTGTTCACTTCTTCGACAATAGAACCCGATAGAATGTTCACGGTATTGTCAGCGGCGGTCGCAGTCCAAAGCGCGCTTTTGATCAGAGTTGGCGCTCCAATCTTGCCCCACTCGGCCTTGGCTTTGACAGCTTTGCCGTTCTCGAACGTCACCTTCGGCGTCAGCTCGAATGAAAAGTCCGTCGAACCCTTCTTCTCGCTCGCGATCGAACACGTCACGGTATGCTTGGCGAACTGGATTTCCGCTTTCGGCTCAGCCATCGCCTTAACGAGGTCGGCTCTCTTCAGGTTGAGATCCATCGAGCAATGCGCACCCTCGTACGGCCAAGTAATCTTCACCTTGCTGACAAGCTTCGCCAACTGCTCCTTCCGCCAACTCTTGATGACGTGGCAGGCGATGTCAGGACCCGATGCATCTTTTGAGTGAAAAGCACGGCAGAGGTCGACCTTGCACGCCTTCCGCGCTTCCTTCTCGGCTTTCTCCTCCGGCGTCAGCGGACCGTCCGGGTCGCCGAGAACGGTCCCGGAGTCTCCGGCGGCGGCCGGCTTGGCCGCATCCTCAGCGATGGCGGCCGAACCGGCTGAAAGAGAGAAAAAGGCAAAGACCGAGACAAAGAGCGCGGAAGCCGGCGTCATGAATTCCCCATGCGAACCTGAGCTAAAAAGCCCTGCGTCTTCGCGGCCAAGGCAGGCAGCACTAAGGCGGAATTCCGAATAATCCCTGATTTCCGGCTTCCCGAGGTGCCAGCGACACGCCCGGTCCGCGCGACGTCCCCTGCCGCTTGAAGACCGGTCACCGGTTCCCATATCTTGACTAAATCGCCGGGCAGTTGTGACGGCGAGGCAGATGGCCGCAAGGCATCTGGGAATAGGACGTTGGTCGCTTGCTTAAGGACCTTCATATGACGCGTGTAACGGCACTTTCGAACCCCCTGCTTCTGGGTTTTGAAGAGATCGAGCGGTTGGTTGACCGCGCGACCAAAGGCGGGGATGGTTACCCACCGTACAATATAGAAAGGGTCGCCAAGGACGGCGATTCCGGTGAGCTTTTGCGGATCACCCTGGCTGTGGCTGGGTTCACGCGTGACGACCTCGAGATAACGCTCGAAGACAAACAATTGACGGTTCGTGGCAAGCAGCAGGACGATAAGGCTCGCGATTATCTCTACCGGGGCATCGCATCCCGGCAGTTTTCGCGAACGTTCGTCCTTGCAGATGGCATCGAGGTCAAAAGCGCAGAGCTTGCGAATGGCCTCCTGGCCGTCGACTTGCAGCGGCTTGAGCCTGAGCGCCTCGTACGCCGGATTGAGATCGGAGCGGCCCAGTCAACCAAAAGCCGCACCTGAGCTGAGTCTTTCGCGTCACAGCGCAAGCGACCGAATCGTCGGAGGATCGGAGCAGACGAGCAGATCGAGAGGCCCCTGTGTGGGCCGCGGTTCCCGGTTTGCGATGAGAGCCCGGCCTCGACACAAGGAGGAAGAGCGTCATGAATACTAAGTCCACCGCGAAATCTGCCGACATCCACGATGCCGTCGCGCCGGTCATGAGCGAACTGGAGCTTGCACGGCTTGGCGGCGGCGAGGTCGCTTACATCAAGACATTGACCTCGGACGAAGCTCTGGAAATGTTTCCGCAGATCGAAGGCTTGCCAAAGGGCATCCCTCTGTTCTCGCTGCATGCGGCTGACGGCACGCCCATCGCGTTGACCGATACGCTGCAGGCCGCAATCGGGCATGCTCAGGAAGACGAGTTGTCGATCGCACCGCTACACTGACCCGCGGCTGAACGGGCGACGTATAAATCGTCCGCCGGCCCACAGGGGGGGGTGCTATGAACCGGCAGGGGGCCGCCCAAAGGCATGGGCGGCCGGCGTGCCGAAGGCTTTCGCGCTTACAAGCAGCGCAGCTTAAGCAAAGCTCACGGATGGTAATGGGCGTACTGGCCCCGTGCCTTGAAACGCTCAAGATACGCCGGAACCACGCCATCGACGGCGGCTGGCCGCGGAACGTCGAGCGCCATGATTGTCCGACCGTCCTTTTTGGCACCCTCAGACACCACATTATCTGACTGCAGCAACCGGACCTGATCGACCGTCATCGGCCGAAGCGTATTCGGCAGCGGCCAGGTCAGCGCAGCCATGAGCTTGGCCATCCAGAACGGAAGGGGCAGCAAAAGCCGCTTGCGATCCGAATAGTCGAGCGTCAGCTTCAAAAGCTCCTTGAAGGTCGAAACCTGCGGCCCGCCAAGTTCGTAGGTCGTGCCGGGCGTACCCGCGCCGGTTGCCGCCGCTGCAGCAGCATGACCGACGTCGCCGACGAACACCGGCTGGAACTTCGTAACGCCGCCGCCAATCAGAGGCAGAAACGGACTAACCCGCGCCATAGCGGCGAAGCGATTGAAGAACTCGTCCTCCTGACCGAAAACGATCGACGGCCTCAGCACCAAGGCGCCGGGGAAGCCTGCGAACATCGCCTCCTCGCCCAGCGCCTTCGTCTGGGCGTACTTGGCCGGCGAGGTCTTATCCGCGCCGATAGCCGAGATGTGAACAAGGCGTTCGGCGCCCGCGGCCTTCGCGGCTTTCGCGATCCTGGCGGCGCCTTCGACGTGGATCGCGTCGAAGGACTGTGCCCCTGTCGGCGCCAAAATCCCGACAGCGTTGATGACGACGTCAGCCCCCTCAACTGCCCGCGCCACCGAATCGGCAAATCTCAGATTGGCCTGGACCGGAAAGATCTGCCCGACGACGCCCATGGGTTGCAGATAGCCCGCGAGATCCGGTCTGCGGACCGCAGCACGCACCCGGTATCCCTTTCGCGCGAGCGACCACACGATATGACGCCCGACGAATCCGGACCCGCCGAAAACCGTCGCTAGTTTACCGTTTCCTGCCATTCGAAACCTCGCTGCAGCCGTCGGCCGGCCTCCCGGCCAGCCTCACATCTAGCGAGCCTGAGCGACCGTGTGAAGCACACGAAGGACGACTTTACCCGCAATCTGGCCTGGCTCAGGCGATGTGGCCCCAAAAGCCTGCAAGATGCATACGTCACGCAATTGACTTCCGCTGCGGACCAATTTACCTGACACCCGCAAGCCCAGATGGCGGAATTGGTAGACGCACTAGTTTCAGGTACTAGCGCTCACAAGGCGTGGAGGTTCGAGTCCTCTTCTGGGCACCACAAGCTAAATTTACAAATGGAATCAATAACTTAGTTTGTTTTGTGTATACCCCCGCAAATGGGTACCATTTTTAACAGCAATAGGTTCTTCCGCATCGAGAAGAAACGTTTCCGCTAGTTGAAAATTGTGTTCTGGCACGGACTAGCGTCTTTTCGGTTTTGCTTAGTAGGCAGCGGCAAACCTGGAACTTCGCTGGCTCGTTATACCGTCCATCGACGATAGAGCGGAGACGGACCCTCCCGGCCTGCAATCAAAATCCAAACCAGCACGAACGACGTTGCGCGCATCAGACCGCCAAGCGTCAAATCTCGTCACATACGAAGAATTGAAACGTTGCTTCATCCCACAAGCGGTCATCGGCGGAGTCGTGGGAAGGCACTCAGACAGCTCACCGTAAATGTCTGCAATGGGAGGAAGAGCAAGCCTCTATAGATTTTCTGAATTGTCGAAAGCGATCGAAAGCAGTCATGAAAGCCCTCAAGTTCTGGGGATCGAGCGGTAGTACGAGAAAGCGGTTATCGCCTCGATTGCTCTCGGAGAGATTGAGGTTCGTTTGTGCAGGTCTATTCCTATTCAGACAGTCCACCGCATGACTTATTCTGCTAATGGCCATTTAGCGGAAAGCGGTGCGAGCCGGTCCGAGAAATCGGTCGTTTATGTTCTGCTCGGGCTACCGAAACATAGGGGGGAACAAAAGTGGCGAACGCGGCCCTTCATTCAGTCATAAGCTGGATCAGCACGTCGTCAGCACGTCGGCGGATCCTCTTATGGTGGCGTGACCTGACTATCGCGAATGTCGGGGGGCGGCATGTCATGGTTCTGCATGGTCGAGCAAGCCGTGAGAGCAAGCGGCGAGACCAATAAAAAAAGAAGCGCAATTCGTATCATATTTTCGCCTTTGCATTCTCCGCGTTGTTGTCTTTGACGATCCCGTCGTGCGCAATCCGTCCTTCAGTTCTTGACCGCCGCCGCTACCAAGCCCCGCATGCCAAAGGGCAGCCTGATCATTTCGATGAAGATGTCCTGGTCGTCGAAGCCGCCCTGGCGAAGGGTGCGGTTTAGGTCGGCGGCGTCATAGAGCCTGTGGGTGTCAGAGCCCGAGAACTTCCACTTGCGCATAGTTGCGCGGTCAGTGACGTAGATCACGACGCGTCCTTTGGGCTGCAACACCCGATAGATCTCGGCAATCTCCTTGCCCTCAATGCCGAAGAAATAGGCGACGTTGATCGCGATCACCTTACTGATGCTGTCATCAGCATAAGGAAGATCGTCAAAATGACCGAGACGTAGATGCACTCGGCCGTGGGAAATTTCTTGACGGTTGGCGCGCTTGGCGATGTCGAGCATCTCGGGCGAATGATCGATTCCGAGCACTTTTCCCCGCATGGCTTGTCGTGCCAGGCTGACGATGCCTCGGCCCGGGCCAAAACCAAGTTCCAACACCGTATCGTGGGGCTGAACGTCGAGCGCAGCAATGGCGCACCTGTATGGTGCGCCATTAATGAGTGCCATTAGCCGACCAGCAAACCGGCCGTAGCGCCCGCTAGGCGTGCGCAGTTGCTTGCCGAGGCCGGCCCAGATCGAGACCATGTGCATGGCGGTCCTTTTTCTTCAATGCATGCAAAGTCCGCCCATCACGAGCGTTCTTTTTCCTGCACTTTGGCGAGGAGGCCTTGCATTACCTTCGGGAAATACGTGTTCCAGATGGGCCGCTCCGGATGCGCCGGAGATGACAGCCCTTGTTTCAGCTCATACTCAGCTGCCTTGTATTCTCCCTGCTCGTACAGGAAGTCAGCATAGAAATAGTGGGCGTCTCTCCCGTTTGGGGCGTTCTTGACCGCTTCCTCCAGATAAGCGCGGGCCTTGTCTTTGTCGCCCCAACCGAAGGGAAAACCGGGCACGCGATAATAGAGGACGCCGAGGCTGGTGGGTGCACCGGCGTCGGCGGCCTTGGGATTCAAGCTTTCAGCTTTAAGAAGCACGTCGCGCGCCTTCGAGGCGAGGTTGAGAGCGCCGATCCCCCACGTGAGCGAAGCGCGTTCGCTGGTAACGATGCCGTCCCAAATCAAGGCCTCTGGCTGATCGGGATACCGCTGCGCGAGCTCATCGGCCTTAGCTCCAACCGCATCCATATTCCGCTGGCGCTCGTCATTCGATTTGCTCAAATATTTGACGCGTGCCCAGTCATTGGCAACGCTTAGAACGTCCTCGTCGAAGTGACTTTTTGCAGCTGGAGCGGCCTTGGCATGCGATACGAATCCGCTGGCGATCACTGCGGTGATGGCAGCGGCAGCGATTGTGAGGCGATTGTTAGCCAGTTTCATGAGTTTCCTCATTGGTTGCTTGTTTTTGAGTCTGCGGCTGACTTGCGATTTTCATGTGCTGCCACTGCTCCGCAATCCGACTTCAAGCGTCGTAGGGGATGCGTTCTGGCTCATTAAGAATGCACGCACGCGCGTGTCCGCCATCTGTGCCTCGAGCGAGCGATCAACGAGCTGCGGGAACAGTCTCTGCACGAGTACGAACAGACGCTCGGGGCCTTTCGCATAGACGCTGTCCGCATCACGTGCGACGGCCGCCCAGATATCGCGCGCGACCTTCGCAGGATCATCGACGCGCATCCGCAGCGGATCGATGAGACGTGCGAAGTTGCTAGATGCATCCGTTTTTGTTGCGCGCGGCGCCGCATAAGTAATGCCGACGCCGAACTCCTTGAACTCGCGCCGCAGTGCAATCGAAAGCCCGCGAAGGCCGAATTTAGACGCCGAGTAGGCTCCAAACAGTGGGTAGGCAATGTCACCGAACATGGACCCGATGTTGACAACTCGCGAGGGAGCTCCACGATGAAGCAACGGCAGCAGCTCACGAATTAGAGCTGCTGGCGCGATTACATTTGTCTTCATCAGACGCTCCAGTTCGGCGTCGCTGGTACTCGCGAGCGGCCCGACGGCTAGCACACCAGCGTTGTTGACAAGAACGTCGAGCCGCCCCCACCAGTGCGCGATGTAGTTTTTCAAGGCGATGCGAATTTCCGGATCCGTGATGTCGCCGGGAAGCGCCACGTGATTGCGTTGCTGGTCCATCATCTCGAGCGTTCCATGCAATGCGTCGGCGCGGCGGCCGATTAATGCCACCGTCAGACCTCGCCGAGCCGCTTCGACAGCAAGCTGGCGGCCGATGCCCGAACCCGCGCCAGTTATGACGGCTAGCTTACCCTTAAGCTGCATCGCGGAGGCCCGGATGGCGCAGAGATAGCTCACGGAAGATGTCGCCGTAGAGCCTATAAATAATCTTCGATGTCGAGATGATGACGGGACGCGCCTCAGCTGAAATCCCGTCGACAAGGCTTTTGAAAAAGGCGACGTGCTGAATATCAAGCGCACCGTGCGAGCGAAGGTAGGAGAAGCCTGACTTGTCCGGAGGAGCAAGTGAGCGCTGAATGGCGTCAGCGGCTTTGTCGGCCAGCATCGTCGACATTCCCTCCAGCACATGCACGCTGCCGAGCATTGCATAGGGGCTGATCCACTCGATCGCATAGTAGGTATAGCCGACCATGATCTGGCATGCCTGTCCCGGCACGCCACATCTCACCGCTTCGATATCGCTACCGAATGCGCGAATATCATCGAGTATCCACTTCTCATGCCCGCGCTCTTCCTCCATGTATTCGACGAGTGCATCCTGGTAGGTCTCATCGTGCGTGCGTGCAGAAGCGAACGCCAACAGTGGAAAGGTGTGCTTCACGTGGTGATAGGCCTGCGTGAGAAAGTCGACGTAAAGTTCGCGGGACGCTCCTTTCTGCATGGCCGTCTGAATGAGCGGTATGGACAGGAAGGCCTGACGGTCAGTTGCTGTCTCGGCTTGCAACGCGTCGTAAAAGCTCATGCGCTCATCTCCTCTTCTTGCGTAACAGGATGCCGCTCGGCGGCGGCTTTGATCTCGGCGTAGGCGTCAGGCAGTAACGCGCGACGGAATCGGCCGTTGGGCGTGAGAAGGTTGCGCCGAACTGCATCGTTGCGAGCGAGCAGGACCAAATCGCGCGGTATCGCGTACACAGGGGCGTCGCGGCAGATATTGGAGAGCGCCAACAGCACTTCTTCTTTGCTGGCAGTGGCGAACCAATCTGCACCTCGAGAACTCGGAACTATGAGTGCGCTCAAATATGGCTCGCCGTGACCCAGCACGGCGCACGCGGCAATTCGCTCGTCCGTCGTTATCAGTGCCTCGATCCATTCGGGGCTCACATTGCGGCCGAACGAATTGACGATAAGGTTATCCTTGCGGCCGAGGATCCGGAGATAGCCATCGGCGTCGAGCATACCCAGATCACCGGTCCGCCAAGGATGGGCCGCATCGCAGCCATTCTGATAACCCTGCATGATCGTCGGCCCGTCGACGACGATCTCGCCGTCTTCGATGCCGATGTTCAAACCTGGCAGCGGCTGTCCCACCGTTCCGGGTCTGCGCATGCCGGGGCGGTTGACTGCGACGACGGAACAGCATTCGGAAAGACCGTAGCCTTCATGCGCGGGGATGCCTTTGCTCCAGGCCTTATCGGCCATGGCTGTCGCAACAGGGGCACCGCCGATAGCAACAAAACGCAGACTAGTCGGTGCCCTTTTGCCGCTTGCATCGAGCTCCGCCACCCATGTGGCGAGAAGCTCGGGTACGAGGACGGAAGTTGTCGGATCATGCTTGGCAAAGGTTGCGCTCAGTCCTTGCGGCTGGCCTCGTGCCACCGAGGCGGTCATGGCCCGATCGAAGCGCGTGCGTGCCTTGGCGAACAACGGCACGCAGATCGCGCATATCGTCTCGAGCAGCAGGGGAAGCGGCAGCACAGAAAGATACAAGTCGTCTTGCGTGGCGCATGTCGCCTGCGCCAACATGGCTGCCGAGCGCTCGATCTGGGACAAGGCAAGCCGCACGCCCTTTGGGCGCCCAGTGCTTCCTGATGTGTAGATGATTTGTCCGCCACCATGGCGAAGCTCGGGCGGAGAGCCCCGGCGCCCGTTCGTCACCGGCACAACCTCGACACCGAGCTGGCGCGCCGCATCGACCGCGGTCGGAGTCGCGATGACGTGCGAAATTCTGCAGTCGGCAAGAATGTGCTTCTGCTGTTCAGAGCTGAAGAATGCAGGAATTGGGACGATTATTTTGCCTGCGACCCAACCTGCGAGTTGCGCGACGACCGCGTCGTTTGAGTTTTCTCCCAAAAGTCCCAGGTGTTGGGGCAACGACTCCAGATTGGCCGCGCATTCAGCGACACGGGCTGAAAGATCAGCGTGCGTTAGCGAGCCAGAGTCATCGGAAAAAGCCGGAGAGGCATCTTGGTCGATAGCGTTGCGGCGCAGTGCGGAGATGATATCAAGCATGGACCACCGTGCTCGTCTGCTTGTTGAGATAGATTTGCGCCGCAGAGCGGCTGACAGCACAAACGAGCGGCGCGCCGTCGTAATAGGATCCCCACACTTGGGGATTTTGGGCGCGCTGCTTGTAAGCATCTCCCAAGACGATGTGCGGTAGGCCGAGAGCGCTGAGGAGACTGCGTAGGCGCTTGGTGGCGGTGAAGAAGGCCCAGTCGAAGCCAGCGGTGTCACCATACGAAACGATGTAGTGAAGAAATTGTGCGGCCCGCGCCGGTGCACGGCTGGCGAGGCCAGAAACCTCGAAGATGCTTTCGCGATCTACAGCTGCCCCAGAAGCTCGTGCGAGAAGTATCTCGATCGGTTCATCAAGATAGCACTCGGAAAAAAAATCGCACTCGGCAAAGCGCAGTCCCGAAGCGCACAGCCAATTACCATCGCGCCCGAGCAAAGCAAGGAGTGTAGGTGGAAATTCTGGAACGGACGCCCCGTAATGACTACGATAAACATCAGCAATGAAGTGCTCAACCTCGGACCGACGAGCATGGCTCTGCGTCACGACAATGATCTGCACCGAATCGCTCCCCTCGTTGTTGCGACCGGTCATGACCATCGAGGTAAGCGCTTACGGCGTGCTTACAGCCTTCAAGAAATCACAATGAAAAGTTGGGTCCGATGTTTAGTTCGAAGGCGAGGGGGCAGCCTCTCGATGAAGGCGATATGTGGCAATAGCAGTGAAGTAAGATGGGCTCGTAATTTTGCAAATTACGAAGAGCGAACGTCTGTCGTCCGCGTCCCGTCTTTTGGCGGTGGAAAGCGCAATGTAAACACCGCGCCTCCTTCTGGGGCATCGCCTACGGACACGGATCCGCCAAGAGCAGCAACAGTGCGTGCAACGATATCGAGGCCCAATCCGGCGCCGCCGCCTCGGTCCCGCGTACCTTGCCAGAAGCGCTTAAATATGCGCTCGCGCTCTTCCACCTTAACACCAGGCCCGTGATCTATTACCTCAAGCGCGGGAGGGTAAGAAACGACCATCACGACAGACGTGCCAGGGGCGGTGAAGCGAATTGCGTTCTCGACCAGATTGCGCACGGCGGACGTCAGCATATCGTGGCAACCATTCACCTCGACCTTCTTCGGACAAGGTAAAACCTCCAGGGACTTGCCGCATTTGATGGCCATCGGCCCAAGTTGCAGAACGACTTCTTCGACAATCGAGTTGAGATCCGTCACATCAGTTGCGTCCAACACGACGACATCCAGCCGAGCCGAATCGAGCAGCTGATTGACGAGGCGTTCGGCAGCCCTGATCTCCTCCTTGAGAGACTCAATTTCAGGCGAATTGGGGAGAATGCCGACGTGGGCTTTGATCACCGCAATGGGCGTTCTCAGTTCATGCGCAGCATCAGCGATGAAATGCTGCTGAGAATGGAATGCGATTTCGAGCCGGTCGAGAGCCCTGTTTACAGAACTCACCAGCGCGTCCACCTCACGTGGAAGTCCTTCATTTGACAACCTAGTCGAAACAGCACTCGGGCCAATGGATTCGGCCTGCAAAGCGGCGATCCGTAACGGCCGCAAACCGATCCGGGCAACAAGAAGATTTGTTAGCAGGACGAAGATGACGAAGGGCAGCCAGATCCATCCGATATCGACGACAAAGTTTTGTAGCAAGGAGTCAAAGGCCGCCTCACCTTGTGGTAATGCGATTTGAATCCAAACTGGCTTTGATCCAAACATCCCTTTGAGGGTAAAACCATACAGTCGTCCTTTTCGCCTATCGGCCGCCGAAACGAAGAAATCGCGGGTATTTTGGCCGTCGATCGGAGCCAGCGGCGCGTTGACACCAGTTGAGGCAGCCAGAAGAACTCCGTTTTCGCTAACGATGGCAAACTTGCCGTTCCCGTTTCGGAAGTCGTCTGTCAGGAAATCCGAAAGCTGAAGCGGCCTCCCTTCGGCCGCACGCTGAAGAAGATTTTTTATAGCACGTGCGTCGTTCTGAAGCGTGCGATCCCTAAACTCAGAATTTGTCGAGACAAATCTCTCGTAAATCAGCCAGCTCGTGGCCGTTGCGGCAAGTAGCGAAACTGTAACAAGGCCAACGATCAATCGCAGCCAGATCGACGGTGCTGCTTTCGGACTCTGCATGCCTAGTTCGTGGAATTTGATAAAATATACCCAACTCCGCGCAATGTGTGGATATGGACATTGGCGTTGGCATCGCTCATGCGTTTGCGTAAACGATGGATGAGAACTTCGATTGCGTTAGATGAAAGCTCCTCGTCGAAGCTGTAGAGCGCTTCCTCGATTGCCGTCTTGGGAACGACCCGCCCCGCGCGTCGGAGCAAAAGCTCAAGTGCACTGCATTCGCGTTTTCCAACTTCGACCCCGACGCCATCGACGAGCACTTCTCGCGTGCTCGTATTGAGCGAGAGATTGCCGTGAGCGAGATGCGTCCCGATGGTATGGTTCGGCCGCCTCAGCAATGCGCGCACGCGCGCAACGAGTTCATCGACCTCGAACGGCTTGCGCATATAGTCGTCTGCGCCAGAATCGAGCCCCTGCACCAAATCGCGTAAAGCGTCTCGGGCAGTTAGAACGAGAATGGGAACTTGATTGACTTGCTTTCTAACGGCGCCAAGCCAAGTAAGGCCGTCGATATCAGGTAATCCAAGATCGAGAATAACTGCGTCGTAGGATGTCGTCGCGATCGCGGCATCACCATCCGCGCCCGTTCCTACGGCATCGACGGCAAATCCTTGAGCGCGAAGTGCTGTCCCTATGTATTCAGCAATTCGCACATTATCTTCTACGATCAACAAGCGCATGCATTTCCCCGAATCCCCGAATGCATTCACGTCCGCGACCGCGGTCGGCCCCCTTTCCGGCCCAACAGAAGTGCGATGACGTCAGTGCCTGATGAACCCGTGGACGGGATGCAAATGCGGCCCTTAAAATACAGAATTGTTATTCTTGGGCGCTTTCCAGCACGCGTCTGACACAAGTCACAATTGTAAAAAAATGATCTTAGGCGGAGCCTCTCCAACTTTGTCTCATTGGCGATATTTCAGATCCAGGCATCCAAAAATTCCGCACTCGTTTGTGAGCTGTCCGTTGCCGGCTTGGTTCGATTCAAAGAAATCTATCGTTTCGACACGGAGCGTTTCCGAACAACTGCGCCGGCAAAATACCCATTGTCCTCCGGGCAGCTGCACTTGCCATCCCAGTTTATCCTGTCTGATCGGAGCAGTGATCGTTCCATTGCCGTATCTGCTAACGGCACTGACGCTGTCACCAATTTCAGTACCGTGAACCGGAGTGGACAACAGAAGCGAATAAAAACTCGCTCGGATGAAGTGCCGACGATTTTTCACGAAGTTCATATTGTGCGCGAACAAGACATGAAGGTTTGACGGCAAACGATGACGAGTGAAGCTAGTAAGTGCTTAACACAATCTGCTTCGCGCGCTGTAGCGGAGCGACCACAGCGCCAAGTCCAGTCACTTGTGGCTCTTGTCGTACGAAGATGGTGGCGCATGTCGTCACCAATTTTGATTGCGCGACGTAAGCAAGTCGTAATGTTCGCAGCTCACAATGTGCTGTCGCATCCGTCGGCGACGCCGCTCTCATCCCGATCTTTTCCGACATGCGCCGGTACTGATGCAGTGAAGCGGACATAGCAGCCCGGTTCTCGCATCACGTGACACGCGTGTAATCAGGGCTCGATATCAAACCCGTCATAGGAAAGTGTCCGACGACGCCCCTTGGTGAATCGGAATTGCCGATCCTTTCGGCTCAAGTACAGCGCTTGTCTCCTTGTTCGTAACTGGCGGTGGCATTGCGACCAGCGGGACTTATGAGCGATAGCGAACTTCTCGCGTTATGGGGCAGCGAAATCTCTTTCTAGACACGAAGAGACTTCGCTTCACGATCCGCATCGCTCGTTCTGAATCTGAAAGCGGGACATCGGTCTGTTCTTTAGTGAGAAGCAGACGTGCGCATGCGCCGTCCGATGCCATTCGGCGAATTGCTGCTCGATGCCCGCCTGCTCTGCAATGCAGATTTATGAGGTGGGATCCAGGTTTCGTACAAATTTCACACGAACCGTTTTGGGCGTGACTTCGGGCAAGAGAGCGGCTTTGCCGAGATAGCGGATATCGGCAGAACGTCCGACTTGGTCGTTTGCCAGTTATCCGCGGACGTCTGCTGCTTACCTAAATGCAGACGTCATGGCTTTGTCGGCTAAAAGGGCCAGAAGCAGACTTCGAAGGTATATTCCGAAGCAGCGCTAGATGACGTCGGCGTCGTTATTGAACCGAGCAAAAGAACCCGTTCGGGTGATCTGCGTTCGCCAAATTCGCATCCTTTGATTGTGGATGGAACGTCAGCGGCCACAGGTTTCAGCACCAATAATCGCTTTACGCGTCCTCGCTGAACACGCGTCCCGTCCGCACTTACCAACTCTCCCATCCAGAATTGCCACGCATGCCATTGCCTGTGCGCTCTCGCCGCGTGTTGCTTGGTACGCGCCGTGGCACTCGGCTACGCCACCGTGCGACAAGCAGAAAAAGCAATAAGATTGGGAGTAAACACCATGCTCAAGAGACTGGCGGCCGTAGCGGCCACATTTGTCCTCGCCTCCACCGTTTATGCGTCGGCGGACGAATGGGGCGAGAAGTTCAAGATGATCGACACCGATGGCAACGGCTCCATCAGCCGCACGGAGTGGGAAGCAAACTGGACGAAGCTCAAGATTGATCCAGCCCCTACCTTCACGGCAATGGACGCAGACTCGAACAACAGCGTCGATACGGACGAATGGGTGACCGCCCAGAAGATGGTGAAGGCATTCCCTGAAGGGTGCAAATCGTCTTCGGAATCTTGGTGCCCGAAGCAGTACTAACAGCCTGTACTTTTATTTCGCGCCGGGCGACCGAATTCATCGGAACGCCCGGCGTACGATTTCCCAGGATTTCTGGGAGTCATTTTCCTGCTCCGCCGTTTGCACATATCCGGGTGATTTCGCCGGCAACAGAAACCTCTCATCATATGACGTCGGCAATCATTGCCGATCAGGCGGCATGGGATAAAATTCGACATATCGTGGGAAAAAATCCCTTCAAAATCGGCATTGATAATCGGTTCTCGCTCGCTAGAACGGCTTGGGCTCGGGTGCTTGAGGTGAGCGCGACCAACCGTGAAGCTTCTCATCGTCGAGGATCATCCGATCGTCATATCCGGCTGCCGAGCGCTCTTTTCTCAAATCGATGGGATGGCGATCGTCGAAGCGCGAACGGCAGCAGAAGCGCGGCTCGCAATGCCACGCGAAGATCCTGATGTGACGATCATCGACATCAATCTTCCGGACGGCTCGGGCCTTGAGCTGACACGTGAATTCGTCGGCCACGACCACGAAGCCCGCATCGTCGTCTTCTCGATGAGCGATACGCCGATCCTTGCGATTCAGGCGATCCAGGCCGGCGCAAGAGGCTACGTCAGCAAGACCGGTGGCTCGACCGATCTGCGCGAGGCCGTGCTGGCGGTCGCGCGCGGCGATACGTGGATCTCGGATGATCTCGTGCAGGAGATGGCGCTGCTCCGGGCACAAAACCATCAAACAGAAACGCTTCTCAGCGAGCGCGAGCAGCTCGTCCTGCGAATGCTGGCCCGCGGCCGGAGCATGGCCGAAATCGCCAACGATATTTCCGTGTCCTATAAGACCGTCGCATCGGATTGCGCGATCCTGAGGAAAAAGCTCGGCGCCCGCACATCGACCGAAATGGTCCGTATTGCCCTTGAAATGAAGCTGATCTGAAAGCTGCCGAGCGTTTGCGATATTCGCCGAGCCGGACGGCGATTTGGGAAATAATTCCTGAAATTTCTTCCTATTTATCACCTTAATTCGGGAAATTGTCCTCTGTTAGCGTGCTGTCAGTATCGCATCTCGGAGGGAAGTAATCCTCTGAGCTTAAGGAACGACTTTCGAAACGGGGGCCGTTTCGTATCGCCCATGGAGGAGTTTTTCGAAATGAAATTTGGATTATTGGGTGTCGCAGCACTGGTGGCCGGCGCCGCATTGGCATCCGTTCACTATGCACACCCGGCCATCGCCGCTTCAGCATCTCTGACCGCGCTTGATCCCGACAACGACGGCACGGTCGATGTGCCAGAAGCCAAAACTGCCGCGGCAAAACTCTTTACCAAGCTCGACCCCGACAAGGACGGAACCCTTGATGGCAAAGAGCTGTCCGGCCGCGTTGACGAAGCCGGTCTGAAAGCTGCTGACCCCGACAACGACGGCACGCTCGATCAGAACGAATACGACGCGATCGTCGTAGAGCGCTTCAAGGCGGCTGATCCCGATAGTGACGGCACGCTCGACGACAAAGAACTAGCCTCGGATGCCGGGAAATCATTCCTGCTTCTTGTTGAGTAAATTTCCTCGGCTGTCTGGATCGCATGCAAGTCGCGGCCAGGCAGCCTCTTTTCCTGTGTGTGCACTGAGATTTCGAGACGCATGTGACTCCGCTGCAGTTGAGATCTACCGATTCTTCCCTCACGCTTTCAGGAAATTGAGAAGAAGGGTCTCGGAGGCGCGCTCGAGGTTTGGGTTCACCCAGGTTGTGAACGCTTAGCCTTTTGGAGAAGCCCATGCCCCTCGTAAGCATTTCGCGGATTGCTCTCCTTCTTTCAACCATCACCCTTTGCGCCACAGGCCCCGCTCGCGCCGATGACCCGGTCCGGGTCTCAGGCTATTTCTGCGGTCAAAAGCACGAGCAGGTCGCTTTTCTTCAGCGGGAAGCTGCGGGCGACTCGGAAGAGATCGCAGCCAATGAGGTGAACAAGGTCGTTGGCAAACAGACCTGCGCCTACTTTCTTCCCGCTAACGCCATTCCAGTGAAAGACGAAACCGTGATGAGCAACGGCCTCGTCTATAAGATGCAGAGCTTTATTTTCTTACCAGAGAAGGTCGAACGTTGGACCGGCACCTACTTCGGCTCGATGCAATCGACCAGGACCTTCAGCGAGCTCTGATCCCTCTTGGACGAAGCCGTACAGCTAAAGATGCTTACTGCTCGGGGAGGCGGCCGGCTTGCTGTTGTCGGGTCGGCGTGGCTCTGCAGACGCACGGCATTTGAACGTGTTGAAAGGTCCCACGTGGCACGAGACGGATTTGTTCTTCGCGTGGTCCCACTCTTGATACCCCTCGCCGAGCGCACCGGCGCGGGATGTCCACCATGTCGTCGCGGCGGATTTGGCTTCGGCTTCGGTCTTGCCCGATGCAACGCCGCTTTTGACCATCGCGCCACAGAGCAATTCAGCATGGCCGGTGCTGGGTGCTGCTCCAGCTGCAACCACGATGGTAAGCGCGATGGCGCTAATGTTCCACAGCGCCGGCAAGAACCATCCGCGGTCCGCTAGGACATTTGATCTTCTTGATCTCGACATTGCTGGCAAGATCGAGAACTGAAATGGTGTTTGAAAACCAGTTCGCCACATAGGCTTTTCTCCCATTGTGCAGCACGGCCACGCCTTCCGGATAGCGCCCGACCTTGATCTCGGCGCGCGGTGCATACGTTTGCGCATTGAAGATCGAGACGGTTCCGCCGTGTTGGTTGGAAACGAGGATTTCTGAATTGTCGTCGGTGATGGTCACGCCATAGGGCATCGAACGTGTCGCAGGCGTCGAGACGATCTTCAGAGTGTTCGTATCGATGATCGACAGCGTCGCGGCTTGGACGTTGGCGACCGCCAGTCGTTTTTTATCCGGACTTATTGCCAATGCGAACGGCGCGCGGCCGACGGGAATTTTCGCCAGAATTTTGAGATTCTTTGTGTCGATGACTGCGACATTGTTCGATTCACGGTCGGCAACGAAAAGCCGTCTGCCGTCTCCCGTCGCAACGAGATGAGCCGGCGAGCGCCCAACGGCAAACGTCGCTTCAGCCGCGCCGGTCGTCTCATCGACGATGGAAATGCGATTGGCGCTCCAGTCGCCTACAAAAAGGCGACCCGCATTGTCGGACGCAATGCCGAATGGCTGGCCGCCGACCTTCAGGGTAGCCAAGAGTGCGCGCCGGCCGAGATCGATGACGGCAATCTCGCCGCTGTCGGGAAGCGTTGCGAAGGCTTTGTGTGATCTCGCATCGATCGTGAAGGCTGCCGGCTTGCCGGTAATGGCGACCTTCGCCGCGATTTCATCAGAGGTCGTATCGATGACAGAAAGAATGCCGTCGTCTTGACTGAGAACGTAAACGCTTTGCGGTGAGGCCATCGCCACTGCGCCTTTCAGCGCAATGACGATGGTGCTCAAAAGGGCAGCGACGGGAAGACGTGCCCTCATTTACCTTCAACTTTCGCCTTCAGGCCTGCGAGCCCGGCTTTGATGTATGCGGTTGATCCCTTTACGGCCGCTTCGTCATTCTGATCGTCCGCCGGTTCGTTGCCGGTATCGAAGCGATAGAGACGCGATATCCACTCGACCTCGCTACCGCCCCCGGCAGCAGGCTGCACGGTAATCGCATCGGAATACGAACTGACCGCGAGCGCCTTGAGGTCTTCGTTTTGCAGGCGGTAGTCGATCTCCATCGCCTTGTCGTCGATGGCATCAAGGCTGTCGATGAGCGTTCCGCCAGACTTGAGCGTCAACGTTCGGGTCGTGTCGTCGCCGCTCCCTTCGACCTTGATATTCGTGACCCATGGGTGCCACGTCCCGATGGACGCAAAGTCTTTCACGATTTTCCAGACGTCAGCAGGTGGGGCGGAAATCGTAATTTTCTCATCCACTTTTTGTGGCGTCGGACCATGCGCCCACGCAGCACTCGAGAACGAAAGAACAGCAGCGATAACGAGAAGTGGACGTAACTTAATTGCCATAAACCAAAGCTCCTTTGGGATGGGACGTAAAACCGAACTTCAAGAGGTGGCGGGGACTGGGAAAACGCACCGTCTCGAACAATGAAAATGCGTAGAGTGCGAGCAGCAGCAGCAGCGCCGCGAGCGCGGGAACGTAAGACATATTCGTATCCACCGGCACGAGCCGAGGTTCCGTCGCCGAGAGAAGACGCGGCGCCAGCGAATTGACGTGCTGAAGCTCGGCGTATTGCAGGCCGGTACGTCGCGCGAGGTCTTCCAGATGTGCGGTTCTTACCGACGACAATTGTTCGTCGCCGGTCGCGGGCATGGCGCCAAAAGGAGCGTTGCGCGGATTGTATCCTTCGCGCGTCTCGGCATCTGGCGGCGGCGCGCCGATTCGATTGTCCTGCGGAACGTCAGTTTCGCTGTAAACGCCGGCTTGCCGTCCCTCGTCATCGAATTTCGGGATCGGTGTTTTTTCCGTTCCTCCGACGCCGACAATCAAGCCTTTTACAGCACCCGGCTTGCCATCGAATTCCGGAACGCCCGTGAAGGGCAGAGGCGGCGCTTCATGTCCGTCAGTCAGAAATAGAAGATCAGATTTCAAACTCTGAGCGATGTCGATGCCCGAATAGAGACCCAGGGCGATATAGCTGTCGCCTGCCCACGCCATGCGCCAATCGAGATCTGAGATTGCTCCTTCGAGTGCATCGTAGTTGGCGCAGATCTCGGCCGGATCGAAGAGGAGATACGAAATGCGCTCCGTAAAGACGCCGAGACCGAGACGTGAGTCGCAGGGAAGATCCTGCATCAGATTGACGAGCGCAGTCTTGGCGGATTCGAGCCGATCCTGCGATCCGCGCGGGTCTCCCATGTCGCGCGTGTTCATGCTACCGGTGATATCTATGATTGCCAAAACGTCGGCGATGCGCTGGTTGCGCACGAGATGGAAGCCGATCATCGCGGCAATGGTCAGTGCCAGCGCGCCGGCGAGCAAAGCTGTTCGGCGATCGAATTCAATCCCGAAGAAAGTCATGGCAACCCCTTCGGAATGCCGGGCAGATCCGTCCATAATTTCTTTGGTGCGTCGGGCGATTCTTTATCGGGATTATCCGCTTGCGGCAGGTCACGCACGATCCGCATGGCAACGTCGATATTGTAGCGCGCATCCCAGTTTGCAGGATCAAGTTTGAGCGCGAGGCGATATTCGGATTTCGCCAAATTGACGAGCGCAGCCGCTCCGTCGAGATCGCCCTTACGAACAGCCTCGGCTGCGAGCAGCGTTCTTAAATTGGCCATATTGTAAAGCGCAGCTGCGTGAATGGCGGGGGGAACTCTCTCGACCGACGAACTCAAGGTTGCTTGCGCATCATCGATTTGGTCGCGTCGCAGAGATTCATTTATGCGCGCCAGAATCTCCTGCGGCGTCGCGGTTCGAATGTTGATCGCAGCATCACCCCGCGCCAGGAGTTGGCGGATCGTGCTGTTAGCGCGTTCGGCTCGGAAGAATTCATCGGCGGCGTATCCAAACCAAACCGCGCACAGGAGCGTGAGCAGCCAAAGGATTTTTCTGCGCTGATCCGATAAAAGAGTGATAAAGCGGTCAACGAGCATGCGCGCCTCCGGGCATGGCGTGGAGCGAGCGGGCGCAGAGCTTCGCGGCAAGAAGAAGAGCTAAAGCCAGTGCCGCAAACGCGTATGCCCATCGCGACAGGTCGTATTGCGGGATACGCTCGGTGTAGACGATTGGCGTCTGCTCAAGCTTGCCGATATCTTTTATGGCGGCTTTGACCGCATCGGCGTTCTCCGCCTCATAAGCACGGTAGGGAATGCGCAAACTCTGAAAGAACTTGTTGAGGTGGCGTTCGGGGAGCGCCTGCGGCGTATCCTCTGCATCGGACGGAGGAGTGGCGAACATGCTGTTCGAACCTTCGGTGCGCAGATAGAGGAAATAGAGATGGACAGGACGCCGGGCGAAATCCGTCCGCAACGCTTCCTGCACGCGCCGCCCCACGACCGCGACGCCATCCGAGACCAGAACGATAGCGCGCGAACCAGGCAGAACATCTTCGTCGATCATGCTGAGCGCCATGCCGAGGCCGCGGCCGACATCCGTGAACGCGAGACCCGGCTGGTCGATCGCATCGATTGCATTGAGCACGACGCCTTTGTGATCGGTAATCGGCACGACATGTAGCGGCGCAGTTGAAAATTCGGCGATACCGAACCGGTCATGTTTGCGTTCCACGACGAAATCCTTGAGCAGCCGCTTGGCCGCCGCCGATTTCGATTCTTCTGCTCCGCTGGGCTGACGACCTGCGAAGGTATCGTTCATGCTGGCGGAACGGTCGATCAACAGCACGATGTGCGCGCCCTGTCCAAAGCGCTCGATCTTGCGTTCACGCAGCGCAATTCCCGATAGTCCGAGAACGATCCCGCCAATGGCGAGCACTCCCGCAAATCGGAGTGCCCAAGTCAGCACTTGCGAAAGCCGGTCGGTCGGAAGGTCCGCAAGCGAAGGATAACCCTCCTGCTTCTGTGTCCCGAGAAGGAGCGGAATAAGCATCAGCGGCAGCAAATATAAGCCGAGAGGGTTCGTAAAAATCATGCCGCGGCTCTTTCTTCGCGTGCTAGATCGCCGGCCAGCCTCTTCACGCTTTCAAATGGGAAGCGATCCTCGGCGGTGCGTCGATCGTCGGAAAAGAAATAAAGGCGCGAACTTTCAAAAAAAGCTTTGAGCCGCGGTGCCAGCCCTTCAAAGCGCGGATGTTCTCGAGCGAACGCTGAAGCGTCTTCGGCAAATAACCGATGACCGGCCGCTTCGTCGAAAGCGCGATGCAGAATGAGAAGTGCCTCGCGATAGGAAGCGTCGCCCACTCCATAGGGCAGGAGGTCCCGGATCTGGCGGTCGGCTTGCGTAAAAGGACGGCCGGCGCGTTTCTTGAACGGCCAGATGGCATAATGCCAAAGCAGCAGTAGCCCACAGCCGAGAAGCGCGAGGCTGGAAAGCGTGAGCATTTTTTCTTTGGAGGCGACTGGAATCTCGTGTGCCCGCACGTTGGAACGCAGGACGTCCGAAAGTTCTTTCGTCTTTTCGGGCATGAGATCGTTCAAAACGAGATTGCGAAGCGGCGAGAGGGTCAGGCGCAGAGCAGGAACCGACGCGGAATATTTCTTTGCAGCTTCTTCCGGGTCATTCGGCGCAGTTTCATCCGGCGCAACACTCGTCGGATTTTTGAACTTCAGAGGGAAGGCCGGAATGTCGAGTTCAGTTGCCTCGATCGCGGAATAGAAAATCTGATACTTCAGCTTGATATCGTAGATCCGCCGCCCGTCAGCTTCGCGCTCTGTGTGGTCGATGGAAACCAAGTCGAGCCAGTATGTCAGGGGGCCGGGCCGTGGAAGTGCCGCCGTAAAGAGTTCGGTGTTGCCGCTGGTGACGACTTGAACGTCGCGTTCGAGCATATCTCCGATAAAATAACCGAACGTCCGCGGCTCATAAATGTTGACGGCGTCTATGGCAGCTAGCGCCGGGCGAATGCCGATCAGAACGAAGACGATCATCCAAAAGATGCGCATCAGGCGGACCCGTAGAGAAGATAGGCGGTAAGGCGCATCCAATCGATTGAATCGCGAATGGTGAACATCTCGCGAGCGTTCGCATCGAGGACGCGCGTGATGCGATCGCGCCGCTCGTTTCGCAGTGTCAGCCATTTCGCTTTCAATGATGGACACATGGCGACAAGACGATGCCGTCCGGTTTCAAGGTCACGCAGATTGAGCAGACCCCAACGCGGCAAGTCTTCAATCTCAAGACTGTCGCGTAACTCGATTGGCACGACGTCGTGGAAGGCGAGCGCCTCGGCTGCAGCCCGTGTTCCCCCTTCGGGCCACAAAAAATCGGAAACAATGAAGACGAGCTTGCGCGATCCGGCAATTGCCGCACCGGCTTCGGCGATACCTTCAATTCCTTTGTGCTCGGCTTTTGCGTGGCGAAGCCGGTCAATGGCGTCCAGGTGCGCCGCGCGTGACAGCGTCTTCCAGAGCAAGAGGTCCTGTCGCAACACGCTGTCAAACGGCAGCAATGCAAAGGTATCGCCGGTACGTTCGGTGCAAATCGCAAGCGCTTCGGCAATATCTACCGCGAGCGCCACCTTGTTGCAGTGGCCTTCGAAGGCCATCGAAGCTGAAACATCGACGAGAACGACGACATCAATCGCGCTCGGTTGTTCGGCGCGACGGACAAGAAGACGTTCGAAAGGGTCGCTCAACGAGGCGCGAACGGCGATGCGCCTCGGATCAGGAAACGCCGTCAGCGGAACGATATCGCGGAACAGGCCGCTGCTTCCCGACAGATAGCTCTTGTGCGCGCCGACGCGGACGCCGCTCGTACGCCAGGGTATGGCATAAGCGAGATCGCGCGCGGCGTCGTTCATGGCGCCGGCACCTTGGCGAACACGTCGCTGATGAGCGCCCGAATGATGTCATCGCGTCTAAGTTCGTAGACCGGCGCAAGGAAGATTCGGTGCGCCATGCACTCGGAGAAAATCTCGCGAATATCCTCCGGCACGACCATGTCTCTGCCGGAGAGCCACGCCTGCACGCGCGCCGCTCGGATCAGATAACTCATGCCGCGCGGGCTGGCTCCGCCCGCCACGAGACGCGTGATGTCGACGTTTGGAATATCAATGCCGGCCTTCGCGGGTTCGCGCACGGCGGTCCAGAGATCGAGAACGTAGCTCTCCAGCGCCGGGCTTACGATGATGCTGTTCTGAATGACCTTGGAAAGCGCATTCAGACGCCGGTAGTCGATCACGCCTTCCCTGAGTGATGAAATAAGCGCGTCGACATCATGGAACTTCGTCTCAAAGAGCAAGTCTCGGCGCGCTGTATTGTCTGTCGGGGTAGCAATGCCAACTTCCATCAGAAAGCGATCGCGGGCAGCGGCAGGCAGCTCAAAGGTTTCCTCACGCTCGATGCGATTGCGATCAGCAAAGACGAGCAGATTGGGAAAATAGTGTTCCTTGTTGAAGGCCGTGATACTGCGCTCGGCCATCAATCGCAGCAGCAGCGAATGCACCTGAGGGCGCGCACGGTTGATTTCGTTGAAAAAGAAAACCGAGAGATCGCTGCCATGGCGAAGAACGGGGCCCGGATCGACGCGTGGCTTACCCTCTTCGTTGAGAAACGTATGATAGATCATGTCCGAAGGCATTAGATCAATCGTGCCTTCGATGCGTTCGTAAGCACCGCCGAGCGCTCGAGCCACCGCGCGCAGGAGCGTCGTCTTACCGACGCCGACGTCGCCTTCCAGAAGAACATGCCCGCGCGCGAATACGGCAATTGTCAAAAGACGGATTGCCCGCTCTTGGCCGACGACAGCTTTCGCGATTTCCTGCTCGAAGTCGCGAGCATCGCGGCGCCAACTATCGAGATTAATTGGTTCGGACATATCGGCAGCGGGCTGCCGATCAAGCGTTGGGCGATTCATTATTCTTGTTCCCAAGCGTGGCGTGCTCAGCCGGCCGAACGGCTGGACGTCAGATTTCAATTCGGACGAAAAGGGGGGTGCTGTTTTGGGCAGCACCCCAGATACCTCGGAGAGGAAATTTTTTCGTCCTGCAAGCGTCGCAAGATCCGAGGATTATTTGTCCGTCTCGACTATTGGATTTTAGAGACGTCGTAGACCCACTTGCCGGTCTTCTTGAAGTTCTCAGCGCGCTTCGCATTCCGCTCTTCCATGGCAGCCATGGATTCGCTCTGCTTCGCGAGCTGCTTCGGGTCGTGCTTCGGATCGAACTTCGTGCCCTTGATCTTTTCAGGGAAGCCGGGCTTTGGCTCCCAGCAGTTGCCCGGAGCGCGGCAGTGCGTGCCATCGTAGGCCATGGCCGCGGGAGCCATCGCGCCAGCGAGGCCGGCAAATGCAATTCCGGCAACGAGCGTGAGTGAAAGGTTCTTCATAGGCATTCCTCCATTTTTCTACTCGTCTTCAGACGGTCTGATCCGTCCTTGTTGTTCCGTACCAGCCAAGCCCTGTGAGGCAGCCCTAATCAGGACATGAGCTAGTTGCCGGAAATCTTGCATTGCTGCTTCGCAGCGGCAGCGCGTCCCGTTTTTTCCCATTCGTCAATGTTGAAGGCTTTGAAGTTCTTCTTCTGCTCGTCCGTCAGCCACTGAGCGTCTTTGACGTCGTCCTTCTGGATGTGGCGGATCCAAGCGATGAGCTTCAACATGTCGTCGAGCTCGATGTCTTGGCCGTGCGGACCCATCATGCCGTTGGCACCGCCGAAGATGGTTTCAAACAGACCCTTGTCGGTCTCGTTCTTCGGATAGGTCCAGTAGGAATCGTTGAGACCCGGACCAACCTTCCCTTCGCCGATATGCCCGTGGCAGCCCGAGCAAGACTCGAGAAAAACCTCTTCGCCTTTGGGTAGGCAGCCCGGAACTTCGACATAGGCATCCACACCGGTTTCCAGGAACTTCTTGACCGCAGGGGTATTACGGCCTTCCTTCGGTGCCGTGCCATCGACGTCCAGGGTTTCACCGGTAATGGTATTCTGAAAAACCTGTTGGGCATTGGCCATCTGCGCACCCGCGATCAACGACCATACGACAGCGCCGGCTGCCAGAATTCCAAATCTCATCTGCAATTTCTCTTCCACTCTTCTTCGATTGCCGATCTGCGGGACATCTGTCTTCAGGTCGGCGGTTGAGGCGCTTCGAAGGGAATTCCTTCGTCTTTCAGAACCACGTCGATTTTCTTCTGTATGCCCGGAAGGGCGGTGTTTATCGCGGCCATCAGATCCTTTTCGTCCTTGCGGACGGCGAATGACTGGTCGAAATGAAGCGGAACGCGCTGGCCATCGTCGCGAACATTATTATCGGGAATGACAGTCAACTTGAGCGCGTCATTCGCCTTGACGTAACGCGCGACTTCCGGCGCGAAACCAATAGCGAGCTCGGATTTTCCCGAAGCCACTTCGCCGACCATCCGATCTGGCGGAACGCGCGTGTAGGAATTGCGCTTATCCTTGAAGTTGGTCAGCGATGACACGTAGTTGATATTGTCGTTATAGAGATCGAGCTTGGTAATCATCGTTTCGGCGGGCGTGCCTTGCACGAAGCCAATCGGATTTGCCTTGACGATATCGGGACTATCAAAGCTATCGATCTTCAGCGGCGAGTCCTTGCGCTGAATGAAAACATAGGCCGCTCGATAATAGGGCTTCGACGTCAGAACGCGGGGATCGTTGGTATCCGTTCCGATAATGACATCGCAAAGATTTTTATCGAGCTGATCGCGCACCGCGTAGATGGCGTCTTTTTGGAACCAGACGAATTCAGCTTTTCGCCCCAAGCTATCAGCAAGAATTTTGGCGATCTTGTTTTCGAAGCCGGACTCGTCGTCCGCCGAATACGGCAGTTCTTTCGCGGCCGCGCAGACACGCAGGACATTTTTGTCCTCCGCCGCAGCAGGATTTGCATCATCCGACATCGACGGATTGAAAGCTGCGAGCGCGAATAGCGAAACACTGATGGCAGCCGCGACTTGCCAAAGACGCGAAACAAATGTCCGCGAATGAGCGGTTTCTAATTCGGGAGCCATGATTTGAACAAGGCCTTTCAAATCGGTCTGGCGGTTGCTCGCGCCTCGCGCGGGATCAAGCGCTGTTGCCGGAAATTCGAATGCATTGCTCGCGAGGCAGATAGCCGTCGTTGTGAAGCGAATAATCGACTATCGCCGCGCGGCTCGGGTCCTTTTCGGACACGAGAGATATCCAGTGGGCTATGGCGTCGGTGAAGATCGCCGATGCCATAGCCCGAGGCTGATTATCAGCCCTTCTCGTATTCGCCGACGTTGACGTCGTCGTAGGGGTTCTTGCCGTCAAGCGAGAACACTTCGACGCTGCCGCCCATCTGCGTGTAGTTCTGGAGTTGCTTGAAAGCGCCAACCGCACCGAGACCAGCAGTCGGATCCTGAAGGTCGAACACCAGACCGACACCCGGCCAACCACCAACGCCCGACATGATCGCAACGTATTGGATGCCATTGTGCTCGTACGTCATCGGGTAGCCGATCACGCCCGACGGCAGCTTGTGCTTCCAGAGCAGCTCACCCGTGTCCGAGTTACGTGCTTTGATGAAGCCATCAAGCGTACCGTAGAACACTAGGTTGCCGGCGGTTGCGAGCGTGCCGCCCCAAACCGAGAAGCGCTCCATGTGCTCCCACTTGTACTTGCCGGTGATGGCGTTGTAGGCCTTGATCTGACCGAGGCCCAGGAAGTTCTGGCGGTCACCCTTCGGACCCGGGTACATCCACAACGTTGCACCAACGAAGAACTGACCTGCGCGGTAGGGAAGCATGAAGGGCTCCCAGTCCATGCAGATGTGGTTGATACCCATGAAGAACAGCTGCTTCTTGGGATCATAAGAGTCGTGACCCTGGTTGTGGTAACCCATGGCCGAAGGGCAGATGTCCGTGCCCTTGTGGTTCATGTAGGTACCGTATTCAGGATCGCGAACCGGAAGGCCGGTCTTCAGGTCGACCGTCTTGAAGACGTTGACCGTGTCGTCGAGCTTGTTCGCCGAGATGAGGTCGCCGTTCGAACGATCAAGCGTGTAGACGATGCCGTTACGGTCGGGATGCGTCAGAAGCTTACGCTCCTTGCCGTCTTTGTCTTTCTGCTCAGAGAGCATCATGACGTTGACGCCAGCGAAGTCCCACTCGTCGTGAGGCGTCTTCTGGTAGCCGAACTTCAGCTCGCCGGTGTCGGCATCGCGGGCCATGATCGTCATGGTCCACTTGTTGTCGCCCGGACGCATCGTTTCGTTCCACGGAGCGGGGTTGCCCGAGCCGTAGTAAATCAGGTTGAGCGATGGATCGTAGGCATACCATCCCCAGTTGGTGCCGCCGCCGATTTTCCAGGCGTCCCCTTCCCAAGTCGCAAGGCCGAGGCCCTTTTGACCGTAGTGCGGGTTCGCCTTGTTGAAGTCGTCGCCGATACCGATATCGGCGTCCGGTCCGGTCGCGTACTTGCGCCAGACTTGTTCGCCGGTTTTGACGTTATAGGCGGTTGTGTAGCCGCGAACGCCGAGTTCGGCGCCCGAAGAACCGACGATTGCCAGATCCTTCACGACGTACGGAGCCTGGGTTTCGGTCTGGCCGACTTTGATATCGGCGTTTTCGACTTTCCAGTACTCTTCGCCCGTCTTGGCGTTAAGCGCGACGAGGTGACCGTCGAGCTGGGTCTTGATGATCAACGCCGGTACCTTCCCGTCGCCCGGCCAATAAGCCAGACCGCGGTTCACGAGATCGCAGCACGCCACGGAACGAGCGGCTGGGTTCTGCTTCGGGCTGTGCTGCCAGAGGATGTGACCCGGATCGTTGAGATCAAGAGCAAAGGTCTTGTTGGGGAATGACGTATGAACGTACATCACACCATCGACGACGAGCGGAGCGCCTTCGTGGCCGTGCAGCTCACCGGTCGAGAACGACCAAGCATGCTTCAGCTGCTTGACGTTGCCGACGTTGATTTGATCGTCTTCGCTGTAGTTATTCGAGTCGTAATTCCGACCCGGCATCACCCAGTTGTCTTTGCTCTTCGACAGTTCAACTAGCTTGTCATTCGCGTAAGCGCTGGTTGCGACGCCGAGCTGCATAGCGGCGGCTATCGCCATGCAGGACGCCGACATCAGCATTGAGGTGCCAACGACTTTTTTCATGCCCATTTAACCTCGCGTTTCCTAAACCCAGCTTTTTCTTATTCAGCCGAGGCGGCTTCCCTTGCGAAACGAAGGGGTCCTTTCGCCGTCTCGACCCTCTGAGGCACGAGCGGAATACGGGCAATATTCTCACCCGAGGCCACTCTTAGATGCGTGCTGCGCGTTCGGATCGCTGGTCGTCCGATGGTTGCGCGATCAGCACGGGGCGGACCGTAACGATGTAGCCTTGCGAGGTCTTCAGATTGATCGGCAAATTGGGCCGGGAAGTTTTGGCAAAGAAGACTGCAGACGTTGTCCTGGTAGTCTCTGCGCGCGTCTGTCATAGCTGGCGATGAGAGAATGAAAACCACCTGTAAAAGCGCAAATAATCGTGATGACCCATCGCCTTTCCATCTTTGCACTGGCCCTCGTGATTGCCGCCGGCTTAAACGGATGCAGTGAAGAACAACCGACACAGCGCCAAGCAGAACAGCGTTCTGGGCTGACGAAGGTCGGCACGAAGAGCTGGTTGACGGAACAGGACGACGTGAAGCCGGAGATCTGGTTGATTGAGCATGAGACGAAGAGCGACGGGAAAGTTGCCGCCCCAGAATCGGGAGAAGTTCGCCGCGCTCTGATCGAGGCGTCCGAAAAGTTTAACGACTCGCCACGCATGGTCGCCAACCGCGCTGTCCAGCTCGAAGACATGCTGAAAGGTGCGGGCGGCGATGAAACCGCCATCGGCCTGATTACTATGTTGAACAACGCAATCGCCGCCAATCGGATCGAGAGTTTCGGAGCGGCAGGACAGCAGTATTACAATTTGCGCAAAGCCGGATTCACCGGCGAGGAGGCGCTCGACGCGCTTTCGAAACGTTATGGTTCGCGCAGTTGACGTAATGCAAACGACATCGCGTTTTTCCGGTTTAGGTGCCCGCGTGCGAAAGGGGGCATGGTTTGGCCGCTCCATTCGGCAGCAGGTTCTGCTCGCGATTTCCGCGATGCTTTTTCTTGCCACCGTACTGATGGGAGCAACAGCCGTCCTCAACGGCCGCCAATCCGTGAACGTCGAAATCGAAGCGTCGATGGATACGGCGGAAGGCTATCTGCGCGAGCTTGTTCGGCGGATCAACGCCGAAAATCATCTCTCCGACCTCGATAATCTCGTTGCCCACGAAATTCAGCATCTGCGTCATGCCCGCGTTTACGTCGAAGATCCGGGCAAGCCGATGCGAGTCCTGCGATCACCCGAAACGGTGTCCGATATCGATGACGCCAACGATCGCACGCCGGACTGGTTTGAGGCACTGATGATGCCGAAGGGAGGTAACGATCACACCCGCGTCATCAGCATTGAGCCGAACGGCCGTTCGCTCATTCTGAAGGGAGACCCGGATGACGAGATCGCGGAGAAGTGGGAGCAGCTCTCAGCTTTTGCGACGGTTGCGCTCGTCGCCATCGTCTTCATCGTCTTGGCTTTCTATATCGTTCTCGGCCGTATCCTCAATCCGCTGACGGACCTTGCCAAGGGACTAGTGGCGCTTGAAGCGGGTGAGCGGTCGCAGCGCCTCAAAATTCCAAAAGTGACCGAAGTTGCCGACATTGCAGTGAAGTTCAATTCGCTTGCTGCATCGCTCGATCAAGCGCGAGAAGAAAACGGCGAGCTCTATCGGCAGATTCAATCCGTGCAAGAAGATGAGCGGCGCGAGATTGCGCGCGAACTCCATGATGAGGCTGGCCCCTGCCTTTTTGGAATTACCGCGAACGCGGAATCAATCAGCCGTCTCACCGATGCGCTCCGCGAAGACAGTGCTGAAGCCATTCGCAAAAGAACGGATGAAATCCTGTCGATTTCATCGCGCCTCAAGGCGATGAATCGCGCGCTTTTGAAGCGCCTTCATCCTGTCTCCGTCGGCAAAGTACCCCTGTCTGCGCTCATTCAAGAGCTCGTCTATGATTTCGAACGGCGCCATCCCAACGTTCGCATCGGCCTTTCGGTCACCCCGCTCATCAGGCCCTACGGTGAGCGCATCGACCTTACCGTCTATCGCTCAACACAAGAGGCGCTGACGAATGCCATTCGGCACGGTCAGGCGACGCACATTGTCGTCCAGCTTCGCGAAGAGGCCACTCAAGGCCCTGGCAGCGATCATGACGCAATCGCCCTGCGCATCAGCGACGATGGCGTCGGCCTGAAGCCCGACGTGCAAGCAGGCTTTGGATTATCTGCGATGAGAGAGCGCGTTCTGGCATCGGGGGGCAGTCTTGTCATCGCCGGTCACGAACCTCACGGCACCACGATTTCAATCAAAATCCCGTTGTGGCCCCGAGATCTTCACGGTGGTTCCGTCAACGCATTTTCTCAGGCGACCGCATGACCAAAATTCTCGTGATCGACGACCATCCCATCGTGCTGCAAGGCTGCCGCCGCGTGCTTGAAGATGCCGGCATCGACGATATCATGCTCGCGTCAAATCTCATTGAGGGATTTCGCGCCTATCGCCACGATAAACCCGATCTCATCATCATCGACCTTGCGATCAAGAAAGGTGTGCTCGGAGGACTATCGTTTATCCGGCGCCTTCGCATCCACGACAAGCACACGCCGATCCTCGTGCTGACGATGCACGAAGACCCCATGATCGCCAGCCAATCGTTGCGACTCGGTGCTAATGGCTACATCCTAAAAGATACATCGTCCGTAGATATCGTGAAGGCGCTTCAGGCCGTGCGCCAGGGCAAGGCGTTTCTGAGTCATGCCATTGCCTCCGCGATTGCTGTGATGGAAACAAAAGGTCGGACCAACCCGCTCAACGGCATGACGTTGCGCGAATTGCAAACGCTGGAGCTAATTGCCCAAGGCAAGCAATATGCAGCTATCGCCGACGAATTGCACGTCAGCTACAAAACAATTGCAAACACATGCTCCCAAATCAAAACGAAGCTTGGCGTAAAATCGCTCCCCGAGCTGATGCGTATTGCCATCGATCACCTGCCTGAAATGTCGGGACAGAGAATAAACGATCGTTCTGTGCCGCCAATGCGCCTCGGGAAGGTTTGGTAGCCGGAATTGCAGTGACTTGGCATGTGTTCCTGGGCCATCCGTTCAACTGCAAAAATACAAAAACTTCGGAAATGGCTCGGGTAGGATTCGCATGAGATTTTTTGTTATCGGATTATTGGCCTTCATCGCCGGTCCGGCTTTCGCCGATCAGTCGTGCAAGGACCAAGTCGATGCAGCGTTCGCAAAGCTACGAGACGCGAAAGCATTTCGTCTTGAAACCACGATTACGAATGCTGACGGTTCGTTGAAGATGAAAGCCGACTACGTTCTTCCCGATCGGATGCACCAAATCGTCGAAGTCTCGAACCAGCCGATGCCGATGGAGATGATCGTGATCGGCAAGCGCGCCTGGTCCAATCAGCAAGGCGTCTGGGCGGAGTTGCCTCAATCGTTCGCGGATACCGTCGCCAATCAGATCAAGGAAACGGTCGCGCAACCGCCGAAAGTCGGCACCGACTATAAGTGCGCGGGCGACAAGGATTTCGAAGGCAAAACCTACGCGGTCTACCAAGGCACTCTTGCAATGCCGCTTGCAGCCGACGCCAAGGACAAGGGACCGCGCGTGTCTGCCGTGTCAGTGCCGAACCAGCAAAGCGTTTACATCGATAAGACCACAGGCTTACCAGCACGCAATATCGTAACGCCGGTGACCGATCCAACCAAGCGGCTATTCGACGGAACGTTCACAGTCATGCCCAATCTGACGATCGAGCCGCCGGCAGTAACCGCCAACTGAAGCGTGAGACACCTCGGTCACCGAGTGGCCGCCGATGCGGTCGCCAGTAATAGGTGGCCGACGGCAAGATCGCGATGCCCGACGTGGTTCGGCGCCTGTCTATGTCAGATCATAGACCGACCGTGGACGTCCCGTTCGCGCAATCGGTATGACGCTCAGCTGAAATCGGTTCTCACACAGCGACAGCCGGAGACCCGCCTACGCAAATCGGAAGCGACAGAAATGTGTTTTCCTCGTCTTCGAATTTCTGTTTTTTTCTCATGCCTGATGGCTGCAAGCTCCGCGGCGGTAGCCACTCAGCTACCCGTTCGAAAAGCGGGGCACTGGCAGCTGACGACGGTGGCGGCGACGATTGGCATGAAAACGTTTGATGCGTGTATTGCCGCGACAGATCCGATCATCACCGGAATAGGCGACAAGAATTGCACAACGTCCGACGTTAGAGTTCTTGGAGATGAGCGATACGTTGATGTCGTTTGCATGACCAGCGCGGGCAAAGAAACGACCAGCACAGTACTCACTGGCAATTTTTCGACGTGGTACCGCGCCATGTCCAAGATCACGTTCGATCCGCCGCAAGACGGCGTTGCTCACATGGGCGTGACAATCGACGGGAAATATCTCGGACCGGATTGTCCGTCGAATATGTACACTGGGAACGTGAGATAGACTCAATTATTTGGCTTGCCGCAATGTCGCCGTCTACTTCGAACAGATCTTTGCAAGAAACCTCAGCAAACAACTAACTGCCACAGACGTGGCGAATTTGTCCGCTGAGGTGTATCTCCATTTTCATTCCACGAAATTCTGCCGTCAGATCGCGCGCATAAGACCGGTCTGCGGATGGCAGTTGATATACTCGTAGTATTGGTTCGCACCATCGAATACCGACACTTCGTGATAGAGCGTCAAATTTTTGAATTTCTTCGCCAGCCGGTTGAACGTGACGAAGATCTGAAGGTGCGTTTGGTGCGTTGCGCCCCATGTTTCGAGTGCCGAAACCGATCGCCAGAGGCTGTATCCAAATCCTCTCTCGGTTTTGTTCCCATTCTCATCCATGTGATGGAGATAGCGGTTGCAATAGCAGCCGACCTCGAGTCCGTCGTCACGCAGATAGTTCATGCCTTCGTGCAGGACCGGTTCTATTTCCTCATACCATGTACGACGTTCTTCGCCCTCGGTCGTGCTCCAGTCTTCGCCGGACCGAATGAGCGTAAGATTATCATGCCCATTGATAATCACGCGTCCACCCAACGCCGGAGATCCAGAGTTAAGCGAGAGTTCGCCCTCCGGGTCCATCGTGCTGGTCTGTGACAACGGCAGCCTATCGCGCATCGAGCCCCAATAGCCGTGCTCGATGATAGGTTCGCTCATCTCGCCGAAAAGTACGCTAACGCCCTCGAACGGACCGTGCTTATGCGTGAAGATGGTTTCAAATTGCTCCATGCGTGGACGCAGGATTTCACGGAAGTAGCCAACGCCTTCAGTGAGGCGCTTATCTGACGCCCACCAATTGGCGATAGCGGGACTTTCATTCCATTTATGAAAGGTATCCGTATCGAGCCAGTAGCCGACGGCGATGGCATTGAAATACCCTTGGGCGTCGATGAATCGGACCAAGTCGTATCGTGCCGGTCCGTTCTGCTCTTTAAACGAGGCGACGATGTTCTGTAGCGCTGCGAGTGCCTGATCTTTCTTCTCCTCGCCCTCGACCTGCACGCCGAAATACGACATCACGATATTTTCTATCGACGGATCCGGGCGCGAGGAAAACGCCGGCACCGGCGGAACCCATTTATCGCTCACTTGGCGCGTGCGGGTTCGCGGACAGCGCAGATGGCTGGGTATCGACGAATCCAAAGTCATAGCAGCTTCCTCCCGACTTTCTCTTGGCTGCAGAGCAGCATCAATCGTTGCACCTCCTATGAGGACTTTTGCGATCGACGGGAAAGGAGGTAGCTCGAAGTTTTCAGGCGAACTAGAGCACGGTGCCCTCAGGCTTCCGGGCAATATACCCGCTTAGTGCGTGATCACGCTGTCTGCAGGAATAAGTCCCGCGGCGAGCGCCAGCCACACGAGATGCGCATCGTTTTCCGCGCCAATCTTGGATTTCACGGCGTAGTGAATGTTGCGCACCGTCTTCAAACTAAGATTGAGCAGCGATGAAATCGACTCACTGCTGAGGCCCGTAGCAACGAGGCGCAGCACCTCTGTTTCGCGCGGAGAAAGGGCATCGATTGCCCTGTCGCCGCTCAGGCGATCGGCTGCAATCGCGCGCGAAATGTCTTCGCTCATGGCGCGACCGCCTTCCGCAATGACTTCGACTGCTTTGATGAGTTCAGCAGGCGCGCTGCTTTTGGTGATATAGCCGCGAGCACCCGCCTCAAACGCTTTGAGCGCAAAAGCACTTCCTGCGTGCATGCTGAAAATTAGGATTTTGGCGTCCTTGTCCAGCTCTCGGATCCGGCGCAATGCCTCCACACCGCTGACCCCTACCAGCGACAGATCCATGATGACGACGGAAGGCCTATGAGCTTTGTAGGCAATATAGGCCTGGTTGGCATCTTCGGCCTCCGCACACACGATAAACCGAGGTCGCAATTCGAGAAGACGACGGTATCCTTCCCTCACGATCGGATGGTCATCGACGAGCAGTATCGAAATCGGTTTCATGTAGCCGTGCCTTCACTGTCCAATGGCACGCGCGCCGATATCAGGATGCCTTTTGGCGCATCGGCGATCTGCAGCGAACCGCCGAGCCCTGCCAATCTCTCACGAATGCCAAGAATCCCGTGACCGGCGGTCGTGGATAGATGTCGGCTGTCGCCGCCGCCGTCATCCTCGACGCTCAACGTGACATGCGGCTCGCCAAAGCCGTGATGATCGAGACGAACCCTTACTTCCGTTGGTCGGCCGTGTTTGCTGGCATTTGTCAGGCATTCCTGAACGATGCGATAGAGATCTACCGCGACACGTTTCTGAAGGCCGGCCAACCGCCCCGTCATCTGCAGGCGAAAAATCGTGCCCGTCTTCGATTGCGCGTTGAAGTCGGTGATCAGCTGGCGAAGACTTGCTTCCAACCCAAGCTCCTCGATGCTTTGCGAACGCAATCGGATGAGTGTCGTGCGAAGCGTTCCCATCAGCCGTTCTTGCGTGGCTGCAATGGCCCTTGCGTCACGTGCGATATTTGGCCGATCAGGCGCACTGGCCTCGATGACAGTTGCGAGTGCCCTCGTGGCAGCCAGCGCTTGGCCAAATTCGTCATGGAGATCGCGCGCGAGCGACCTCCGTTCCTCTTCTTGAACTTGGAACAACCGCGCTGTGAGCGCCATGCGCTCTTGGTTTGTTTGCTTCAGTGTTGCAGCAAGACGGTTGACGGCATTCGCAATATGATTGAATTCAGTGCTTTTGAATTTTCCGAGACGTTGCCCGAGATGCCCTTCTTCGATCTCTTGCAACGCACCGATGATCGACCGCGCGGGAAGCAGGGCATGACCGATCATAGCTGCTGCGAGGATTGCGATGCCGCCGGCCAGCATGATGGCGATGTCGACGACCGTTGAAATTTCTTTCCAGGCACGGCGAAGCGCAGCTTCCTGATCGGCGGCGGTCACGATAGGCCCCGCACTTTCATTGTGGATTGAAAGCGGTCGTACAACGGGCGGATACACGCCCAGGGTCGCAAGGTAGAGGCGTGCGAACCACGCTGGAGCGGGCGGCCCCAAGGCTTCAACCTGACTACATAGTTTGCGGGGGTCGCCACCGGGCAAAGCAAACGTTACGCATACGCCCGGCGAGATAATGCTCTGGGTCTCGACTGTATCCCAATCCGGAAGAGGAACGAGAGATCCTCGCGAAATGCCGTTGTGCCAGACCATATGCTGCCAATAGAGGGCCTGCAGACGCTGATTGACACGCGTTGCCGTTGCGGTCACGTCCCCTTCGATCGAACGATGCGCGTCCCACACGAGGCACGCAATCGCGACCGAAAGACAAAGCAACACAGCCGCCATGAGCCGGATGATGAGGAGCGTAAGAAGACGCATAGTCTCTTCCCGTTTTTTGGCAACGTGCACCATCTGCATGTAAAAATGAAGGGAGCAGCCGCTCGGCGGGCATATTGCCCGGTTTGACGCAAGAGAAAGCAGTAAGGACCGGAAGGCCGGCGCCCTTGGAACTTGTGGGCGAGATATAGGAAAGAGGGCGATCTTGTTTGCGGTGCTTGTCTAATGGCACACGGATAGTCCTGATGCGGCCAATTTCTTGTTAGCCATTCCAAGCGTCATTTGCCGCCTAGGTCATTATTCTGCCGAGCACATCCTCAGCTCCTCCTGTTTGGTCAAATTCCTAAGCCCCTCTTGAAGCTTAGGTTTCCGCCGGGAGGTTGCCGCGTTCGGACACCGCACCCTACGCTTGTCAACTCGTATGCAAGCGCTTTAAGTTTTAGCGATGCGGATCGGAGAAATCCGCGGGAGGAAATGCACCGAAACGCGACGGCGTCGGTAAGTTGCTGCGCCGCGTGCGCGACGCTTCCGCGTCCTCGGTGGTTCGTGACTAGCTCGCTAAGGGGCGATTGTCATGGCTTGGGAGGCGTGAGGTCATGCATCAGCGCGACATTCGCTTGGCGTGGGAAGCATTCCTGAAGAATGGGCGGACTCCGCATGCGTTTCCGCTGGCCGTGGCGACATCCTGGGAACGATCTCGAAATTTCGGCGTGGGAGCGGGTTGGAAGGAAGCACCGCTCGCGGGGGAACCTGAGATCTTTTTGCGCAGATCAAAGATTGCCGAGCTGCTGAGAGTTGCGCGCCCGGCACTGGAACGATCGTCGGAATTTCTCAGCGATGCAAGGTCGATGATGGTCCTGACGGACGCAAGCGGCTTCATCGTCGAAACAGCAGGCGATCCTCGCGTCGTTGACGAAGGCCGGCGCAATCATCTGCAAATCGGCGGGCGATGGGCCGAAGGTGTTATCGGTACCAACGCCATTGGCACAGCGCTTGCGGAACGACGTCCGATACAGATTTGCGGAGCCGAGCATTTCTGCGCGGATGTTCAACGTTGGACATGCGCCGCCAAACCAATCTGTCATCCCGTCGATGGGGAGTTGCTGGGGATCGTGGACATTTCCGGTCCCGCGGCGTCCTACAATCCGCAAAGTCTTGCGCTCGCCGTGAGTATAGGCCAGGAGATCGAGGCTTCACTTGGACGTGCCGCCAAGTTGGAACATGAAGCGTTGCTTAGACGCTTTGTCGCCAAACGATCGATTTGGCTGTCGGACGATATCCTGTTGGTCGACCGCCGCGGGGCTGTCGTGCACGCAACCGAGAAAGCCATACAAAAGCTCGACGATAAAGCCGCGGCTCAAGAGTTTGGCAAGATAATTGGCGGTGCCACTCCTGCGGCTTGGGAGGAGAATTGCCGTCGGCGTTTTCCCAATGCACGTATCGAGATCGTACATTCGGAGGGCGAAGCGATCGGTTGTCTGGTCGTCATACCCCAGCCGCGAGCGCATAAGGCGTCATCGTCTGTTCGAGCGGCCGTCGAGACTACGGTGGCCTTCGACGAGATTGTTGGCAGCAGCGAAGTCATGCGGACTGTGTGCGCGCGAGCACGAAAGCTTGCCGCGAGTCCGCTCCCTATTCTTATCGAGGGCGAGACCGGTGTCGGCAAGGAGCTCTTCGCGCGCGCAATCAAAAGCGCGAGTTTCGCCATGGATGGGCCGCTCGTACCCGTCAACTGTGGCGGGATGGCCCGCGATCTCATCGCCAGCGAACTGTTCGGCTACGCCAAAGGCGCATTCACCGGCGCGGACGATCGCGGCCGGCCGGGCAAGATCGAGATGGCAGACGGCGGCGTGCTCTGTCTCGACGAAATTGGCGAGATGCCGCTCGACCTGCAATCCTATCTTTTGCGCGTTCTCGAGGATGGCGTCGTCTATCGTGTCGGCGACCACGAAGGCCGACGAGTCAATTTCCGGCTCGTATCCATGACAAACCGCGATCTGGTCAGCGAGGTGGAAGCAGGTCGATTTCGGCGCGACCTGTACTACCGCATAGCAGCAACACGCATCCGCGTCCCACCATTGCGCGAACGCCAAGAAGATGTAGCGCAACTCGCCATGCATTTCGTTGCGGTGACGGCTAAACGCCAGAAATGCGGACCAATTTCCATCTCAAACGACGCACTTGAAATTCTGGCCAAGTACCTTTGGCCAGGAAACGTTCGCGAATTGCGCAATGTGATAGAGAGCATGGTCGCATTGAGCGATGGCGACGTTATTGACGTCGGAAATATTCCGCCGGAGCTCCTCGTGTCAACGCAGCCGCTGGGGGGTGATAGCGCCAAGATCGCTCCCGCCATCGCTCCGGTCGAACGTCACTCCGGCGATCTCAAGGCGCAGGAACGCTCCGCAATTATCGCCCAGGTGGAGGCCTGCAACGGCAATCTTACGGAAGCCGCACGCCGCCTCGGCATCGCACGTTCGACACTCTATGTCCGCCTTCAGCAATACGGCGCAAATCGTCCGTCAAAAGCGTAAGGCTGTATGCCGTTCGGACGGTCCTTGTTGATCGACTGTCCGAGTCGCAAGCGTTAGCAAACGCAAAAATCCACTGAGCAAAAGCGGTAAGCGATTGAAGCGCTTGAATGGCGCTCTCAACGGTCCATGTTGGCACATCTCCTGCGAGATCTGAAGTGTTCGGCGCGAAAGACGCTGACCGTGCAGCAGGAGGATAAACGTGGACGGCCAAGCCAGAGAAACCAGAAATGTTCAAGTGCTCGGAATCGACGCCGGCGGCACGATGACCGACACCTTCTTCGTTGATTCGGATGGCGAGTTCGTCGTCGGAAAAGCGCAGAGTACACCTCAAAATGAATCACTCGGCCTTATCGCTTCGAGCGAGGATGGATTAGGCGCGTGGGGAATGCCGCTCGATTCAGCGCTGAAGCAGCTTCAGACCGGTGTCTATTCCGGCACGGCGATGCTCAACCGCGTCGTACAGCGTAAGGGCCTAAAATGTGGGCTGATCGTTAATCGCGGCTTGGAAGACTTCCACCGTATGGGCCGAGCCATCCAGTGCTATCTCGGTTATGCTTACGAAGACCGCATCCACCTCAACACACATCGCTATGATCCACCGCTCGTGCCACGCCGTCTCACACGCGGCGTGGTCGAACGCGTCGACATGTCAGGAAATGTGGTCATTCCTCTGCGCGAGGAGACTGCACGTCATGCGGCTCGTGATTTGATTGATCTTGATGTCGAAGGCATCGTCATCAGCCTGATGCACTCCTACAAAAATTCATCGAATGAGCGACGCGTACGCGACATCGTCCTTGAGGAGATTGAGAGGAGCGGCAAGAAGATCCCGGTCTTTGCATCGGCGGATTACTATCCCGTACGCAAGGAGACACACCGAACCAACACGACGATCCTCGAAGGCTATGCGGCCGAACCCTCCCGCCAGACACTCAAGAAAATCTCAGATGCCTTTAAAGAGCGGGGCACAAAATTTGATTTCCGCGTCATGGCCACCCATGGCGGGACAATATCGTGGAAGGCCAAGGAACTCGCGCGGACAATCGTTTCGGGACCCATCGGCGGTGTCATCGGCGCCAAATACCTGGGCGAAGTTCTCGGCTATCACAACATCGCCTGTTCCGACATCGGAGGCACCTCATTCGACGTCGCGCTCATTACGCAAGGCGAATTGACGATAAAAAATGATCCGGACATGGCACGGCTCGTCCTTTCACTGCCGCTCGTTGCCATGGATTCGATCGGTGCCGGCGCAGGCTCATTCGTTCGCCTCGACCCCTACACGAAAGCGATCAAGCTCGGACCGGACTCCGCAGGTTATCGCGTTGGCGTTTGTTGGGCCGATAGCGGCATAGACACCGTCACCGTTTCTGACTGTCATATGGTGCTCGGCTATCTCAACCCAGACAACTTCCTCGGCGGCGCGATAAAACTCGACCGTCAGCGCTCGGTGGAGGCCATCAAAAAGCAGATCGCCGATCCACTTGGTCTTTCGGTGGAGGATGCCGCTGCGGGCGTGATTGAACTGTTGGATTCTGATCTGCGCGATTATCTGCGCTCAATGATCTCCGGCAAGGGTTATTCGCCAACGAGCTTCGTCTGCTTTTCCTATGGCGGTGCAGGTCCGGTCCACACTTACGGATACACGGAAGGACTGGGCTTCGAGGATGTCATCGTACCGGCTTGGGCGGCCGGATTTTCAGCCTTTGGCTGCGCCGCGGCTGACTTCGAATATCGCTACGACAAATCGCTCGACATCAACATCGCCCCGGACGCTTCCGATGAGAAAAAAGCTGCGGCTGCTAACGTTCTGCAGTCGGCTTGGGAGGAACTTACACGCAACGTCCTGGAGGAGTTCAAACTGAACGGCTACGAGGCAGATAAAGTCGTTCTCCAGCCCGGTTATCGCATGCAATATCGAGGTCAGCTCAACGACCTTGAAATCGAAAGTCCGATCAAATCGGCCGCCACGACCGATGACTGGGACAGGATGGTCGATGCCTACAACATCACCTACGGCAGAGTTTATGCCGAAAGCGCGCGCTCACCTGAACTCGGCTATTCGGTTACCGGCGCCCTAATGCGCGGCACGGTGCCGATCAAGAAGCCTAAGATCCCCAAGGAAGATCTTCAGACCGAGACGCCGCCCGAAGTAGCAAAACTCGGCACGCGAAAGTTCTATCGCAAAAAGCGTTGGGTCAATGCGCAGCTCTACAGGATGGAGGCACTTCGCCCGGGCAACCGCGTGAGAGGCCCCGCTATCATTGAATCGGACGCAACGACGTTTGTTGTCCCAGACGGTTTTGAAACATGGCTCGACGGCCATCGTCTGTTCCACCTGAAAGAAGTCTGATTGGCCGCTTGGTCTCGACGGGATCCTCCGCCCGTCGGGACTTAAATATTCAAAAATTCAAAGGAAACAGCGATGAACATCAACCTGAAAAAAACGACTCTGGAAGGAGCCGCACGGGGCATTGTTCGCGGCGGCGAGACACTGAAACAGCACCGCGACCGCATAATGTCTGCGACCCATTCAAGCAAGCATTATGCGGGTCTGAAGACGATGGAGCTACGCGATAGAGAGCCCATTCTCTACAACAAGCTTTTTTCACGCCTGCGTGCTGGTGTCGTCGATGCTCGCGAGACTGCAAAGAAAATCGCAGCGTCTCCGATCGTCGAGCAGGAAGGTGAGCTTTGCTTCACTCTCTATAATGCCGCTGGAGATTCCATTCTGACCTCCACCGGCATCATCATTCATGTCGGCACGATGGGCGCGGCGATCAAATACATGATCGAGAACGATTGGGAGAGCAATCCCGGCGTCAACGACAAGGATATCTTCTGTAACAACGACTCGCTCATCGGAAACGTGCACCCTTGCGACATCCATACCATCGTGCCGATCTTCTGGGAGCGAGAACTGATCGGTTGGGTCGGCGGTGTCACCCATGTGATCGACACTGGCGCGGTTGGACCGGGCTCAATGGCGACGGGCCAAGTACAGCGCTTCGGCGACGGCTATTCGATAACGTGCCGTAAGATCGGCGAGAACGACACGCTCTTTCGAGATTGGCTGCATGAAAGCCAGCGCATGGTGCGGACGACGCGTTACTGGATGCTTGACGAGCGTACGCGCATCGCCGGCTGCCATATGATCCGTAAGCTGGTTGAGGAGGTGATCGCAGACGAGGGCATCGAAGCATATTGGAAATTTGCCTACGAGGCAGTGGAGCACGGGCGGCTCGGTCTGCAGAATCGCATCAAGGCCATGACCATTCCCGGCAAGTACCGCCAAGTCGGTTTCGTCGACGTGCCATATAATCACGAAGACGTGCGTGTTCCTTCGGACTTCGCCAAAGTCGACACCATTATGCATGCGCCCTCCGAGATCACCATTCGCGGCGACGGCACTTGGCGTCTCGATTTCGAAGGCGCAAGTCGCTGGGGTTGGCACACATACAATGCCCATCAGGTGAGCTTCACGTCCGGCATATGGGTGATGATGACTCAGACGCTCATCCCCTCTGAGATGATTAATGATGGGGCGGCCTATGGCACCGAGTTTCGTTTGCCTAAAGGCACCTGGATGAACCCTGACGATCGCCGCGTGGCTTTCTCGTATTCGTGGCACTTCCTCGTCTCGGCCTGGACGGCGTTATGGCGGGGACTATCACGTTCCTATTTTGGCCGAGGCTACCTGGAAGAGGTGAATGCGGGAAACGCCAACACCTCGAACTGGCTGCAAGGCGGAGGTTTCAATCAATACGACGAGATCCACGCCGTAAACTCATTTGAATGCGCAGCAAACGGCACTGGGGCAACAGCTGTCGGCGACGGACTTTCACATGCAGCGGCCATTTGGAACCCGGAAGGCGACATGGGCGACATGGAAATCTGGGAACTTGCCGAGCCACTTATCTATCTCGGTCGCCAGATCAAGGCTTCCTCGGGTGGATCTGGCAAGTATCGCGGCGGCTGCGGTTTCGAGAGCCTCCGCATGGTCTGGAATGCCAAGGATTGGACCATGTTCTTCATGGGCAATGGCCATGTCTCTTCGGACTGGGGACTGATGGGCGGCTATCCCGCGGCGTCGGGTTACAGGTTCGCCGCGCACCAGACAGGTCTCAAATCCCTCATAGAAAACGGACAGGATATCCCGCTGGGCGGCGATACCGATCCGCAAAATCCAACATGGGATGATCTTTTGCATGGCGCTGTGATCAAGCGCGACAAGCAAGCCATCACCACGGAGGAGATGTTCTCCGACTATGACCTCTATCTCAATTACATGCGGGGTGGGCCCGGTTTTGGTGACCCGCTAGATCGCGATCCCCAGTCCGTGGCCGACGACGTGAACGGCGGCTACGTTCTCGAGCGCTTTGCCAAGCAAGTTTATGGCGTCGTGTTGAAACAGGGCGGAGATGGCCTCACTGTCGACAGAGAAGCCACAGAGGCGGAACGCAAAACCATCCTCAAATCGCGTATCGCTACAGCTATTCCCGCCCAGGAATGGAGGATGAAGGAACGAGAAAACATCCTAGCCAAGACCGCGGCCACCCAGGTGCAGCAGATGTTCGCTGCATCGTTCAAGCTCGGACCGCGCTTCGAAAAGGAATTTCGCGCGTTCTGGGATCTGCCCGAGAGTTGGACGATTAGCGAGGAAGAACTCGGAATTCCTTCCTATGGCTCGCGCTACTCGATGGATCTTTCCGAGCTGCCCGACGTCAAGACCGTCCAGTTTGTCGAGGAATGATCGCCACGTGAGCAGCTTCGGATGCAATCGTCCGCAGTCGCGCCATTCGTAGAAAATTCGTTTGGGAAGAAACAACATGAAATATACACGCAGTAAGATCGCCGATCTCATCGATGGAAAGATTGATCACGACACCCTCCACCAGATGCTCTCGACCCCGAAGGATCCTGAGCGCTTCCAAACCTACATCGAAATCCTGCAAGAGAGAGTACCCTGGTCGGAAAAGATCGTCCTCCCGCTCGGCCCAAAGCTCCATATCGTCCAGCAGAAGCGGACCAAGCAATGGACGGTGCGCTGTGAGTGCGGTCACGACTTCTGCGATTGGCGAGAAAACTGGAAGCTCAACGCTCTCATTAACGTGCGCGACACACCCGAAAAGATGGAGGAGATCTATCCTCGCTTGATGGCTCCGACACCTACTTGGCAAGTCATCCGCGAGTATTTCTGCCCTCAATGCGGCTCGCTCCATGACGTCGAGGCACCTACGCCCTGGTATCCGATCATCCGCGACTTCGAACCCGATATCGATACGTTCTACCGCGACTGGCTTGGCCTTCCCATCCCAGAACGCGCCGATGCCGCTTGATTCTGCACCGAGCCTCAAAAAACGTCCCTCCACGCAAAACCAATAAAACAATAAGGGGAAATCAATAATGGCAGCAAAAATGAAGGCAGCGATCTTCGCAGAGAAAGGCCGCATCGTACTTGAGGACAAACCGATCCCGGACATCGGTCCACAAGACGCTTTGGTGCGCGTAACGACGACAACCATCTGCGGTACAGACGTCCACATCCTTAAGGGCGAGTACCCGGTGGCAAAAGGATTGACCATCGGTCATGAGCCGGTCGGGATCATCGAAAAGCTGGGATCCGGCGTGACCGGCTTTAAAGAAGGTCAACGGGTCATCGCCGGCGCGATCACACCGTCGGGCTGGAGTAACGCCTGCCTATGTGGCTGCGGAGCTCAAGACGGCGCGGGCACCAAGCATGGATGGAAAGCGATCGGCGGTTGGAAGTTCGGAAATACGATCGACGGCTGTCAGGCCGAGTTTGTCCGCGTCCCAGATGCTATGGCGAACCTCGCGCCCATAGATGACGGAGTGACAGATGTGCAAGTGTTGATGTGCCCTGACATCATGTCGACAGGTTTCGCTGGAGCAGAGACGGGAGAAATCAAGATCGGCGATACGGTCGCCGTCTTTGCTCAGGGACCGATCGGGCTTTGCGCGACGGCAGGGGCCAAGCTGATGGGCGCAACACGCATCATTGCCGTCGATACCGTCCCCGCACGCATGGAGATGGCGAAGCGAATGGGCGCAGACGTTGTGGTCGATTTCAAGAAGGAAAACCCAGTCGACGCAATCATGAGGTTGACCGATGGGCGTGGCGTCGACGTTGCGATAGAGGCGCTTGGAACGCAGCCAACCTTTGAAGCGGCTTTACGGGTGTTGCGTCCGGGCGGCATTCTCTCAAGCCTCGGTGTCTATTCATCGGACCTCAAAATTCCTCTTGTCGCCTTCGATGCCGGACTCGGTAACAAATCTATCCGCACATCGCTCTGTCCTGGTGGCAAAGAACGAATGCGCCGCATGCTGGAAGTGGTGGCTTCAGGACGTGCGGATCTCTCCGGCCTCGTCACGCATCACTTTAAGCTGGATCAAATCGAAGAAGCTTACGACCTCTTTGCTAACCAGCGCGATGGGGTCCTGAAAGTTGCAATTACTCCCTGATCAACTCATATGACCAACGCAGCTTCGCGGCGTTGGTCTTGATCCGATGGGAAATCATCGATGAGAAAGACATATTCAGGCGCCGCCAGCGCGCTCGCCGGTTTACTTAGAAATGGTATGACCATCATGTCCGGCGGATTCGGGCTTTGCGGCATTCCGGCAAATTTGATCGAGGCAATCCGTAGTTCGGGAGTTTCCGGCATCACTGTCATCTCCAACAATGCTGGCGTTGACGGCTGCGGGTTGGGCATACTTCTGGAGACGCGACAGATCAAAAAGATGATTTCATCCTATGTAGGGGAGAACCGTCTCTTTGCTCAGCAATATCTTGCTGGAGAACTCGAACTTGAATTCAATCCTCAGGGCACATTGGCCGAGAGAATCCGAGCCGGCGGCGCAGGAATCCCCGCATTCTATACGAAAACGGGAGTCGGAACATTGGTGGCCGATGGCAAGGAAGTGCGCAGTTTCAATGACGAAGACTACGTCATGGAGACCAGCCTCTTCGCCGATCTCGCACTTGTTCATGCATTCGCCGGTGATGCTGAAGGAAACCTCATCTATCGGAAGACAGCACGTAACTTCAATCCCATGATGGCGACCGCTGCCCGAGTAACGGTCGCGGAGGTGGAACACCTCCTGCCATCTGGCGCAATCGATCCCGATCACGTTCACACGCCCGGCATTTACGTGCAGCGCATTGTTCACGTCCCCAATCCGGAAAAACGGATTGAGCAACGCACGACACGGATCAAATCCGAGAAGGAGACCGCCTGATATGGCCTGGACACGCGAAGAGATGGCAGCGCGTGCCGCCCGAGAAATCGAAGACGGCTTTTATGTGAATCTCGGCATCGGAATTCCGACCCTGGTTGCCAACTATATTCCTCCCGGAATGACCGTGACGCTTCAGAGCGAGAACGGCATGCTTGGTATGGGGCCGTTTCCCTACGAGGGCGAGGAGGATGCTGATCTTATCAACGCAGGAAAGCAGACGATTACAGAACTGCCTTCGACCAGCTATTTCTCGTCGGCCGATAGCTTTGCGATGATCCGCGGCGGTCACATCGATCTCTCGATTCTTGGCGCCTTCCAGGTGTCGGAAGGCGGCGATCTCGCGAACTGGTTGGTCCCAGGAAAAATGGTGAAAGGCATGGGAGGCGCCATGGATCTCGTCGCGGGCGTGAAGAGGGTTGTTGTGCTGATGGAGCACACCGCTCGCGACGAGCCCAAAATTGTTCAACGCTGCACGCTGCCTTTGACGGGAGCACAGGTTGTCAATCGGGTAATAACAGACTTGTGCGTGCTCGACGTCGACCAGGCTACTCGGGCGCTCAGGCTGGTTGAATTGGCTTCTGGTGTGACTATTGACGACGTGCTCAATAAAACCGACGGTCGGATACTTCTATAAGTCGCGATTTTTGTAATGCCGGTCCTGCTGCCTTGGAGTTTGACATCTAGCTACAGCAGGACTTCTTTCTCCTTCTTACCAGGCGACGACATTGCGGATGCGGACAGCGCTGCCCGCACACGCAGCGCCCGCCGGATGAAACTATCGTGACGACCTTGCCGCCCTCACGATAGTTTTTCGCCCATCGGCAATTTTCTGAGCCGTTTGCCGGTTGCGGCAAAGATGGCATTGGCGAGCGCCGGGGCCAATGGCGGCACGCCCGGTTCCCCGACGCCGCCCGCATGCGTGCTCTCTGGCGTTTCGATAATATGGACGGAGACTTTCTCCGGATAATTACTCATCCTGGTCACGTTATAATCGAAATAGTTCGACTGCTCGACAGCGCCCTCTTTGAACGTAATGCCGCTGTAGAGCGCATTCGACATGCCCATGACGGCCGCCCCCTCCATTTGAGAGCGAATGCGCTCGGGATTGACATGGAAGCCGCAATCGATGGCCGAGGTAACATGCGGAACGCGTATGGTACCATCGTCGTCGATCTTCACGTGCACGACACTTGCAACGTAGCTTGCAAAGGCGCGATGCGCAGCAATCCCGAACCCTTCCCGTGAGGGCAGTGATTTTCCCCAGCCGGCATTTTCGGCAGCGACACGAATGACGTTCTTCAAGCGCGCGGTATTGATCGGAAATTCCTCGTACGGTTCGCCATAGTTCCAGAAGTCAGCCGGAAAACCGGAGGTCTTCGGATCTATAATCCTGTCGGGGCCAATCAGCTCGAGTAGGAAATCCTTCGGGTCGCGGCCAAGCTTGTGTGCAATCTCACATGCGGCCGACTGCACCGCAAACGCACGCTGGATATTGGAAACCGAGCGAAACCAGCCGATACGCGCATGTGCCATCGCCTGACCGTTCTCGCAGCGGACGTTCGGGATGTCGAACGGCACGTCGACAAAGCCCATGCCGTATTCGATGGGAAACTGGTACCCATCGTCCGCCTTGAATGTCGAAACGATCGAGGGCGCGACGGTGCGGTGACGCCAACCCGTGACTTTGCCCTTCTCATCGACCGCAGCCTCAATGCGCTCAACAGACGTCGTATGATAAAATGAGTGTTGGATGTCGTCCTCGCGCGTCCACTGCAGCAGCACCGGTGTTCCGCCGAGCTTCTGCGAGACGAGAGCGGCTTCCAGCATGAAGTCCCACTTCGACTTGCGGCCAAAGCCTCCGCCAAGCAACGAGACATGGACGGTCACATTCTCGACCGGCATTTTCAGTGCAGCGGCGATATCCTTGCGTGCACCGTAAGGGCTCTGAACCGATGCCCAGATCTCGGCTTTGCCATCGACGATGCGCGCAATCGCGACTAGCGGTTCCATCGGCGCCTGCACCATGTGCTGGCCATGGTATTCCGCGGTTATGACATCCTTGGCGTTTGCGAAGGCGGCATCGGGATCGCCCTGATTGCGCAGAACTTTGCCCGGCTTTGCAGCCGTTGCCGACATCTCGGCGGTAAACGTGTCCGTATTGTATGTGGTGTTCGGGCCGTCCTCCCATTCGATCGTCAACGCATCACGACCTTGGATCGCTGCGTAGGTCGTGTCCGCAACGACGGCGATGCCGCCGAGCTGACCAAACTTTCTTGGAACGGTGAAGACGCCGTCAATCTCTTGCACGGAATGGACGCCCGGGATCTTCAGCGCTGCGGACGCGTCATAGGATTTCACCTTGCCGCCGACGACAGCTGGCCTTGCGACGACCGCGAACTTCATGCCGGGCAGACGCGTATCGGCGCCGTAACCGGCTTTGCCCGTCGTGATATCGTGAAGATCAACGATTTGGACTTCGCCCTTACCCATCAGAGTGAATTCGTTGGGCGACTTGTAGAGGATCGTCTCCGGCGCGGGCACCGAGAGCGCCAGAGCTGCTTCAGCGAGTTCGCCGAACCCCAGGACCTTGCCTGTCTCCTTGCCTTCCTTGTCGAGCAGAGCGACTTCATGATTGCGCGCCCGACAAAGAGAGGCGTCAGAACCCCATTTTGCAGCTGCTGCGGCTTCCAGCATCTGACGCATTGCGGCACCGCATTGGCGCATCGGCTGGATGAAGTGGCGCATGCTGCGCGATCCATCCGTATCCTGGTTGCCGTATCTCGGCTCGTCGCCGGGTGCCTGCACGAGATGCACGAGAGACCAGTCTGCGCACATTTCATCGGCGACAACCATCGGCAAGCTCGTCCGGATGCCGGTTCCCATCTCGCTTCTGTGTGTGACGATCGTCACGTCGCCGGTCGCGGCGATGGCGATGAAGACATGCGGATCCGAAACGACGCCGCTCGGCATGTTGAGCCCGCCAGTCGGATAGGGCTTCAAGGCCTCGCGCGCCTCTGCCGGGGCAAAGCGCACGGCCATGACGAAAGTCGAAGCGCCAAGAATTCCGCCGAGCACTCCGCGGCGACTGACGTTTGAAATCTCGGCATCAGATTTCTTCTCGGTAGCAGTATCCGCCTCGGTTTTGAGATAATGCAGCATGATCAAACGCCTCCCGCGGCGAGACGAACGGCTTCATGAATACGCTGATAGCAGCCGCACCGGCAGATGTTTCCCGACATCGCTTCGACGATTTCGGCGTCGGATGGCGCGCGATTCTTGGCGAGCAGCGAAACTGCCTGCATGATCTGGCCCGCTTGGCAGAAACCGCATTGCGGAACGTTGACCTTCCTCCAAGCCTTTTGCACTTCGTGATTGCCGTCGGGGCTCAGCCCCTCAATCGTCGTGATCGACTTGCCCGCGGCGTCGCCAAGGGTTGTCTGGCACGAACGGGCAGCAACACCATCGATGTGAACCGTACACGCACCGCAGACACCCGCGCCGCACCCGAATTTCGTTCCGGTGAGATTCAGGATATCGCGCACGTACCAGAGCAACGGCATGTTGGGATCGCCGCTGAATTCATGGAGCTCGCCATTTACTGTAACGGATGACATATCAAGCTCTCCTTTATGTCGTCGGTTCGAAATTCATGACGCGAACTTTGCTCTGTGGCGCCGGCTGGCATTCCTACGGCGCAAGAAGCTTGAAAGGCCAAAGATAAGTCTCGGCCATAACAAGCAGGCCGACGAGCATCGCCAGCGCAAGCGAATGGAAAAACACAAAGCGCAGGATCGACCCTTCATGGCCGTACCATTTGGTTGCGGTCGAAGCGACGACGATCGACTGCGCATCGATCATCTTGCCCATGACGCCGCCAGCGCTATTGGCGGACGCCATCAGGATTGGATTGATGCCCAGCTGCTGGGCCGTAATTTTCTGCAGGCCACCGAACAGCACATTCGATGACGTGTCCGATCCCGTGAGCGCGACGCCAAGCCAACCGATCAGCGTGCCAAAGAACGGATACGCCCATCCTGTTTGCGCGAGTGCCAGACCGAGAGTGGCGTCGCTGCCGGAATACCGCGTGACAAATCCGATGGCCATCATGCACGAGATCGTCATCAGCGAATAGCGAACCACGTAAATGGTCTTCGCGTACATTCGCATGAGATCAAGAACGCCGTAGCCCAAAAAAAGGCCGGAAACGATTGCGGACAGCAGGATACCCGTCCCGGTCGCCGACAGAAGATTGACGTTGAAAACAGCGGCTTCGACCTTCGGCGCGGGAACAACGGGCGGCATCTTCTGCACGAGATCGTGCAGCCCCGCGACCGGAATTTTCTCGATCCAAATCCCATCAAGACCGGCCCGGACCTGCGGCGTTCCCCAGAGGAACACGAAGACCGCGAGGATGATCCAAGGCGTCCAAGCCCGCCATAATGCGTCTGAGGAATGCCGCGTCGAGTGTGCCGCCAGCGACGGTTCCGAAGGGCCAGAGTCCGACACCTCGGTCATGACCACCTTGGGGCGCCAAACTTTCAGAAACAAGGTCAGACCCGCCATGGATGCGAGCGAGGCAACAATGTTGACTAGCCAAGGTCCGTGAAAATTCGAGACAAGATACTGCGGAACTGCGAAGCAAACACCCGCCACTAGTATAGGCGGCCAAACTTCGATCATTTTGCGGAAGCCGACGAAAGCCCAGACCACCCAGAACGGCACAATGATCGCGAATGGCGCGAGCAGCCTCCCGACTGTGGCACTTAAACTATAAAGGTCGAGGCCGGTGACGGCGGACAACGCCACGAGAGGCGTTCCGAGCGCACCGAATGCAACCGGTGCCGTGTTGGCGATCAGCGACAGCCCGGAAGCGGGCAGCGGCGGAAAGCCTAGACCGATCAGCATCGCAGACGTCACGGCGACCGGTGTTCCGAAGCCCGCCGCGCCTTCAAAAAAGGCGCCGAATGAAAAGGCAACGAAGAGAAGCTGCAATCGCTTGTCGCTGCTGATGGCGCCGATGGATTTCTGCAGGACATCGAACTCGCCTTTCTCGCTCGCAAGCCGGTAGAGAAAGATTACATTGAGAATGATCCAGCCGATCGGCAGAAAACCGAACGCAGCGCCATAAAGTGCTGCCGTTCCGGCCATCTGCGTCGGCATGCCGTAAGCAAATATCGCGACGAGCAGGGCAGCCGTCAGGCCGAGGATCGCCGCGATATGTGCTCGAACCTCGAAAATCCCGATGCTGGCAAGGAGCACAAGCACCGGGATTACAGCTACGGCCGCCGAAACCAGCAGACTGCCAAACGGGTCATAAACTTGTGACCACATGCGACCCGTTCCCCCTGTAACGGCTGCTTTGACATCGCCGCCTTTTTGGTAAAATTTTTATACCACAACTTGGGAGCGGTCAAATCTGATTGCCATATAGCTGGACGGAAACGACCTATGGCATTGCTCATTGCGCAGTCTTAAAAGAGTGACACAATAATTCTCCGGGGCGGCCATTTCATGCTTACTGTGCGCACACCGAAAATTGCCGACGCCATTGCGTCCCAGATCGAGAAGCTCATTCTCGAGGGGGCATTGCGTCCAGGCGAGAAGCTCATCGCCGAGCGAGAACTCGCACAGAAACTCGACGTATCGCGGCCTTCGCTGAGAGAGGGCATCGACAAGCTCGTACACCGTGGACTGCTGAAATCTTCCAAGAATGGAACTTACGTGGCGCAATTTCTGTCGCCCATCATGGCGCCACTGGCGAACCTATACCGCGACAACGCGCACGCCTTTGCCGATTATTTCGAATTTCGTCAGTGCGTCGAGGCCCGGGCTGCGCGCGACGCAGCGCTTAGAGCAACCGACGTGGAGCGAGTGGCAATCCGTTCGTGTCTCAGCAATATGCGAAAAGCGCACAAGCTCCAGGATCCTGAGCAAGAGGCAGAGGCCGACGTCACATTGCACATGCTCGTCTATGAAGCCGGGCATAACTTCGTCATGCTCCACGTGATGCGTGCGTTGAGCGAGCTTCTTCGCAACAACATCTTTTTCAACCGCAAGAACCTCTATCTGAAGGCTGGCGTGCGAGAAAAATTGCTCGCACAGCACATCGAAATCGGCAAAGCCGTGGTCTCAGGCGATCCGGAACGGGCTGAAACCGCCGCGACCGATCACATTCGCTTCGTATTTGATACCGTCGCTGAGATTCAGCGCGCCAATGCCCGGCTTAATACCTCGCTGCTGCGGGCCAAACGCAGTGACCTTCTCGCAAGCTGACGTGCGCGTGCGGTATCGCTGCGCCACTTACCGTTCCGCCGCGGCTTGACGCCAGCGCATGACGAACTCATCGAGTTCGTTCATGGCGAGGTCCGACACAACGATGTAATCGAAGTCCTGTCCATGCCAGCGAATGACCGAATAGCCGTCTTTCGTTGTCGCGAGCGACGGCTCGGTTGTCGTTTTTCGTCCCACCTTCGGAATCGCGACGACACTGATAATGTGTGCGCGGCGATGATAGACCAGAACCGGCACCGGCTTACCCTCGATGACCTCGACACGACCGCCTGCCAGCGGAAAGCCGTCGCTCGACAGGTCGATGACCTGAGGTGACAGCGCAAGCTTGCTGTCAAACCAAGGTTTCACGGTGTGTCGGTCGCTCGATGCAACGTCGAACGGCGTTGCCGCAAGAAGTGAACGTTGATGATCGGCGACGATCGCGGCGATCTCGCTCGCCTCCATATTAGGCCGCAAAATGCCATACATGCCCATCCCGGTAACGGCGGCAGCAAACACAGCCGCCGCTGCCATGTGTCGCCAGTCGTTCGATCGTCGGGCAGCCGCTGGCAACGGCACGAAAGTTTCTTTAGGAAATTGAGTTTCCGGGCCTTCGGCAAGCATAGCAATCCGCTTCCGAAAAGCATCTGAGGCGACTTCGCTTTTCAAATGAGAGGAAAGCACGGCCCGTAACTGGGTGAGCCGGTCATACTCAGCGCGAAGGGCGGGATCATTCGCAAGCTGACGCTCAATATTCAAAACGGAAGCCGCATCCAGCTCATTATCTAGATAAGCGTTGAGCAGAAGCAGCGACTCTTCGCGCGATGACCATGAAGAAGGCTTGTTCACGCTGCACCCGCCTTTCCCTTGCCGACCATCGCCATACGCTGAATGAGGAGATTGCGCGCGCGGGCAAGCCGAGACATCACGGTTCCAATCGGGATCGACAAGACTTGCGATATTTCTTGATAGCTAAGGTCTTCCATTTCCCTCAGCACCAGAACCTCGCGATAGGACAGGGGGAGCGCCGCTATCGCGAGGTGCAAATATTCCGCATCCATTTTTCCAATGAGAATAGCTTCAGGAGACGCATGCGGTTCAATCATCTCCAGCACCGCCTGCTCGAACAATCCGTCATCGTCGGTTGCAACCACGGCCTTTGGTCGATTCTTCGAGATCCAAGTGAATGCAGTATTGCGAACGATGGCGAGAAGCCAGGCGCGCCCATCTGTAGGCCTCACTGTCGCGATCGCCTTGAAAGCCCGGATGCAAGCATCCTGGACGACATCTTCCGCATCGGCCACGTTGCCCGTCAGCCAGCGCGCCAACGACAAAGCATCGTCGATATACGGAAGAAGCGCCTCATTAAACCGCTGCCGGTCGTCCATTGATCTTCGCTCCAAGCGCGCGTAGCGGGACTTTACGCCCGATGAAATTATTTCGCTCGCTCTTTCAAATATTCTATGACGTCCGCTCGATCTTGGGCGGCATCGAGATGAAAAAACATCTTCGCTCCAGGGACGAGCTTCTGCGGGTCCGCGAGCCATTTGTCGAGGGTATCTTCGGTCCAAACTATACCGGAAGTCTTGAGCGCAACCGAATAACTATAGTCGGGAACTGCTCCCGCCTTTCTCCCGAATACACCGCGATGCTTGGGGCCGACATCGTTGGTGTCGAGCGAATGACAATCCTGGCAGCTTTGGTAGATATCTTCACCGTGTGCAGCACTCGGCGCGGCCCTGGCGCTCGGAACAATGATGAATATCCCGACCGCGACAGCAACGAGCAATTTTGCAATGCGAAGCATTTTGAAATCCGCCTCAATCAGCCAACGACGTATCTATGATGGCAAGGGGCGACTTGTTCTTTTTGAACGTGACACTCGTCAGCCCGAGCATGCCACGCAGCTTGTCGGCTGGAACGACCATCGGCCCAGGTGACGGTGCTTCTCCGGGAGCAGGTTGTGGAAACGCCGTCGAGCGCGCCGTGTGAAACGTCACGTTGCCTTCGACTTTCTGCATCAGCTGATGAATATGCCCGTTGAGAATGGTGACCGAGCCAAAGCGCTTTAAGTAACCAAGCGCAACAGCAGCATCGTCCGTACCCCATCCCCAATTCGGATAGATCGACCACAGCGGAATGTGCGCGAAAACAACGATTGGCGTTGAAGACGACAGTGCTCGAAGATCGTCCTCCAGCCACTTGAGCTGTTCATCGCCAAGAAACCCCAAGCCAAACTTCTTGAGATTGACCACGTTGTTCAGACCGATGAAGTGTACGCCGTGTTGGTCGAAGCTATACCAACCGCCGCCCTTTACACCTTTACCGTACCGTTCGAGATAGGCATTCTCAGTCGCTTGGTCCGTCATGTCATGCTCGCCGGGGACATAATGAACATTCACTCGCGTCGAGCCTATAATCTCATTCGCATCGTCAAACTCTACGGGCTTCGCGCTGTGAGTAATGTCCCCGGTATGAAGTAAAAAGGCCGGCTTCTCGGGGAGCGCGTCGATCCGACCGATCGCCTCTTTCAGTGTTTCAATCGCATGCGGATTGGCAGGCTTGTTGAAGCCGACATGGCTGTCGGATATTTGCAAGAAAGTGAAACCGCTTTTTGCCGCTTCAGCAGCTTCAACGTCATCGAGCAGAGATAGTGATTTCGGCACTCCACCCGCTACCGTCCAAAGGACGCCGGTTCCCGCCCAAATCATGCATTCCAGCGCATGCCGCCGGTTGATACCGTCCCCGTCATTATTACCCATTTTCTGCACTCCCTTCCAAAGCCCGCGAATTGGCGGTTTGAAAGGGAAGACTCGTGCTCCTGGCGCTTTATTCCATCTCGCTAAGAAAAATTTGATGTCGCCTCGATATGGAATCGGCCACAGCATGATGCAGATTTTGGACAGACTTAGGCATTTGGTGTGTAGGCGCCGGCCCCCAGCTGCAAGTGGCTGTGCTCAGCCAGTCGCGACCATTAGGAACGAGATGCTCGTCCCGACCTCAGCCTTGGCATTGAATTAGATCGCATACAGCAGAAATATTGAAATGTGCGAGCGACTAAGCGGAGTTCGGATCGTCAATCGTGGAGGGCAGATATTGGACTCCGTTGTCGGCAGCAATGTACTTCCGCAGTCGTTCTTTGACCGCCCGGCCGCAAGGGTTGCGCGCGATCTCCTCGGAAAAAACCTCGTGCGTCGGATCGGGAAAATGCGAACCGCGTTGGCCGTGACCGAAACCGAGGCCTACGAAGGAGTCCACGACCTTGCCTCGCATTCTTCCAAAGGAAGAACGGCGAGAACTGAAGTCATGTTCGGACCGCCGGGACACTTTTATATTTACCGCATCTACGGCATCCATTGGATGCTCAACATCGTGACGGGTAAGGTGGGTGACGCATCCGCCGTGCTCATCCGAGGCGTCGAAGGAGTAAGCGGGCCCGGCCGCGTCACCGCGGCGATGGACATCGACGCGAGCTTCCACGGCCGGGATGCCACACCCAAAACCGGACTTTGGTTTGCCGATACGGGCGAGAACGCAACGAAGCTCCGCGTTCGCTCAACGCCGCGCATCGGCGTTGATTACGCAGGCCCGGTATGGGCCGCCAAAAAACTACGCTTCGTCAGAATTTGAGGACTGCCAAGCCGTCGCGCCAGACCGGTCGGACGAAAAGTCCAAGGCTGCTAAGTCAGTAAATGCCAAAAGCGGGTTTGTCGACGACGAGGCGAAGCCCTATAATCCAACCGATGGCAGATACGCAACCTACGGCCGACAGCAGCTTTACGGACGGTGCCTGGATCGACGTGATCCGGAAGATGGACGAGACGTACTCGGAGCTTCTCAAGTACCAAGTCGAACTCGAAGAGAAAAACTCGGCACTCGAAGCAATGCGTGCCTTCATGGAATCCGTCCTCGGATCGATGACGGATGTTTTGATCGCCTGCAATCTCTCCAACCGTATCGTGCAGACCAACGCGGCGTTAGTTCGGCAGACCGGAACGCCCGCTTCGAAGCTCATAGGCATGCTGGTTGCAGACCTGTTCATCGAAACAGACAGAGAGCGGTTGTCGAACATGCTCTTTGCCGCCGCGGCCAATGCAAAGACGCAGCGCCTGGAACTCTCGATCCAAGGCAGCAACTCCGCCGAACTTCTCGATATCCATGCAGCCCCACGTATCGATCCGCGAGGGCGCGTTGTCGGTATCGTTCTCATCGGACGGCCCGTCGGCGAATTGCGACGCGCTTATCTCGAACTCAACAATGCTCACGGCACGCTGGTGCGGACCCAGGAGCAGCTCGTGCATTCGGAAAAAATGGCCTCGCTCGGACGCCTCGTTTCGGGCGTTGCTCACGAGATCAATAATCCGATCAGCTTTGTCTATGGGAATGCCCATGCGCTGGAGCGTTACGTCGGCCGCCTCGAAGCGTATTTCGATAAGGTTCAGGCTGGCGCGCCGCGCGAAGAGCTCATCGAAGCCCGCCAGACTCTCAAAATCGACCGCGCCGTCGCCAATCTGCGCAGCGCCGTTGCCGGTGCGCTCGAAGGCGCGGAACGTGTCCGCGATATCGTCGAGTCACTGCGCCGGTTCTCTGCTGAGGGCAATGGCGAGACGCAGCTCTTCGATCTCGTGGCCATCACCCGCACAGCGTTGACATGGGTCGTCAAGGCGCACGAGCCCAGAATTCACGTGGCGGTGACGGCGCCAGAAAAACTTCTCGTCGAGGGGCGCGGTGGCCATATTCAGCAGGTCGTGATGAATGTCATCCAAAACGCCTGTGACAGTATGGAAGGCAAAGAGAGCGGCGAGATTGCCGTCGAAATCACAGCAACTCAAGACGAAGCGATTTTGCGGATTGCGGACGAAGGCCCTGGCATCTCGCCGGAAGCTCTGCTCAAGCTTTTTGATCCGTTTTTCACGACCAAACCGGTGGGAAAAGGCATGGGGCTCGGCCTTTCCATCAGCTATAAAATCGTAAAGGAGCATCGCGGCATGCTCACGGCCGTCAACAAATCGTCGGGAGGTGCAATGTTTGAAATCCGTTTGCCGCTGTCGTGGCAGGGCGGAGAGGCTGAGCGATGAGAAATCCGAAGACAGTGCTCTGGCTGCAATCCGGCGGCTGCGGTGGTTGCACGATGTCGATGATGTGCGCCGAAGCACCGGGACTGTTTCCAGTGCTGGAGAGTTTCGGGCTCGATTTTCTTTGGCATCCTTCGCTCAGCGAAGAAAGCGGAGACGAAGTCCAAGCGGTCTTAAGCGACGTGATCGCGGGCCGGCGACCGCTCGACATTCTTTGTTTCGAAGGCTCCGTACTGCGCGGCCCCAATGGCAGCGGACGCTTTCATATACTCGCGGGGACAGGGCGGCCGATGATCGAGTGGCTGCGGGAACTTGCGCCACTGGCGAAATACGTCGTCGGCGTTGGTTCTTGTGCGGCTTACGGCGGCATAACGGCAGCAGGGAACAATCCAGCCGACGCGGTTGGACTGCAGTTCGAAGGGCGCAATCAGGGCGGCGCGCTCGGTGCAGATTTCCGCAGCAGAAGCGGTCTGCCCGTCATCAATATCGCCGGTTGCCCGACGCACCCTAACTGGGTAACCGAAACGCTCATGCTTCTGTCCGAAGATGCACTCTCTCTCTCAGACCTCGATCCATTGCGCCGTCCCCGCTTTTATTCCGATCACCTCGTGCATCACGGCTGTTCCCGCAATGAATATTACGAATACAAGGCGAGCGCTGAGGAACTGTCCGAAATCGGCTGCATGATGGAAAACCTGGGCTGTATCGGCACGCAGGCCCACGGCGATTGCAACACTCGAGCTTGGAATGGCGAAGGGTCGTGCACGCGCGGCGGCTATCCGTGCATCAATTGCACGGCGCCGGAATTCGAGGAGCCGGGCCGCGTGTTTACAGAAACGCCGAAGATCGGCGGCATTCCGATCGGTCTACCGACGGACATGCCGAAGGCTTGGTTTATCGCGCTGGCTTCGCTGTCCAAGGCCGCGACGCCCAAACGCGTCAAACTCAACGCGGTCGCTGATTACATCGTCGCGCCACCGACTGACAGAGACACGAATCTCAAATGACTGAGGGTACCCGGCGGATCATTGCGGGGCCGTTCAATCGAGTCGAAGGCGACCTCGAAATTCGCCTCGATATTCGAGATGGAGAGGTTGGCGCGGCTTATGTCAACTCGCCACTCTTCCGCGGGTTCGAGCAGATACTGGAAGGCAAAGATCCGCGCGATGCGCTGACGATCGTGCCGCGCATTTGTGGAATTTGTTCCGTATCGCAATCCGTCGCCGCCGCAAGGGCGCTTGCGGCCGCGCAAGGGATTGCACCACCGCCGAACGGCGAGCGGGCGGCTGCGATCATCCACGCCGCCGAAAACATCGCTGACCATCTGACACATTTCCACGTGTTCTTCATGACCGATTTCGCGCGTGCAGTTTACGCCGACGAGCCGTGGCACGCCAAGGTCGTCGAAAAATTCAAGGCGAAAGGCGGCACGCTCGTCGGAGAGGCGATGACAGCGCGTTCGGAGCTTCTGCACATCATGGGGCTTCTCGCCGGAAAATGGCCCCATACGCTGTCTCTGCAGCCGGGCGGCGTGACGAAGGCGCCGGATCAGCGCGACCGCGTGCGGCTTCTCGCAATCATCAGGCAATTCCGGGCCTGGGCGGAAGCGAGCATCTTCGCCGACAAGCTTGAGCGAGTGCTGGAAATCGACACTGCCGATGCGCTTCGTGCCTGGCATTCGCGAGAGCCAAGCCAAGGAAGTTTGCGCCTCTTTCTTACGATTTCAGACGCGCTTGAACTCGACAAATCGGGACTCGGACCAACGCGTTTCATGAGCTATGGCGCTTATCCTGTCGATGGGATCCCGCTCCTTCCTTCGGGCGTTTGGGACGATGGACGCCGCGCATATTTGGATACCGGCCTTATCGTCGAGGATCTGGCGAGTTCCTGGATGCTCGGACCGCCGGCGCATCCCTTCGAGGGCCGCACGTACCCTGATGAGGCCATGGCGGACGGCTATAGCTGGTGCAAGGCCCCGCGACTGGGAGGGCAAACGGTAGAAGTCGGAGCCTTCGCCCGCATGCTGATCGCAGGACATCCATTGGCTGCCGATCTTTTGCACGAGGGCGCAGCCAACGTGCGTGCGCGCGTCGTCGGAAGGCTATTCGAGATCGCGGCAACATTGGTCGCGATGGAACGTTGGGCGAGCGAGATCACACCCGGCGAACATTTCATCACGCGTGGACGTTTACCCCAGTCGGCACACGTGCAGGGCCTGACGGAAGCGGCGCGCGGTTCACTCGGACACTGGCTGGTGATCGAACAGGGCCGGATCGCCTCTTACCAGATCATTGCCCCGACGACCTGGAACTTCTCGCCGCGCGACGCCACCGGAACACCTGGCCCCGTCGAGCAAGCCTTGCGCGGCGCTCGCGTTCGTCCCGGGGAATCGACGCCGGTATCGGTGCAGCACATCGTCCGGTCATTCGATCCCTGCATGGTCTGCACGGTTCACTGACGGACATGGCGACACCGCCATCAACTGGCAACCGCGCTTCCAACCTTTCGATCGAAGTGAAAGCGCGTCACCACATTGAGCGTCCGTGATTTAGAGAAATACTTGATTTTAAAAGCATAAATGTGATGGCATGAGCCTTGCGTCTTGACCCGCCAAAGCGCGCATCGCTGCGCGCGAAATCCGGGAGAGGCAGCAGGATGAAACCAACCGAAACATTCTACGAGGTAATGCGGCGGCAGGGCGTGACTCGCCGGTCGTTCCTCAAGTTCTGCTCACTGACTGCGACGGCACTCGGGCTCGGACCGAGCTACATGACCGAGATCGCGCACGCGATGGAGACCAAGCCGCGCACGCCCGTGCTTTGGCTACATGGTCTGGAATGCACGTGCTGCTCCGAATCGTTCATTCGCTCGGCGCATCCGCTTGTCAAAGACGTCGTCCTCTCGATGATCTCGCTCGACTACGACGATACCTTGATGGCGTCGGCCGGCCATCAGGCGGAAGCCGCGTTACAGGATACGATCGAGCGCTATAAGGGAAATTACATTCTTGCCGTCGAAGGCAATCCGCCGCTCAACGAAGACGGCATGTTCTGCATCATCGGCGGAAAGCCGTTCGTCGATCAGTTGCGGCACGCCGCCGAGCACGCCAAAGCGATCATCTCGTGGGGTTCTTGCGCGAGCCACGGTTGCGTCCAGGCGGCGCGCCCGAACCCGACACAGGCAACACCGGTTCACAAGGTCATCACAGACAAGCCGATCATCAAGGTTCCCGGTTGCCCGCCGATCGCCGAAGTCATGACCGGCGTTATTACCTACATGTTGACCTTCGACCGGTTGCCCGAGCTGGACCGGACCGGCCGCCCGAAAATGTTCTATTCCCAGCGCATTCACGACAAATGCTATCGCCGTCCCCATTTTGACGCCGGGCAGTTCGTCGAAGCATTCGATGATGAAGGCGCCCGCCGCGGCTACTGTCTTTACAAGGTCGGGTGCAAAGGGCCGACAACCTACAACGCCTGTTCGACCGTACGCTGGAATGATGGAACAAGCTTCCCGATTCAAGCGGGGCACGGCTGTATCGGCTGTTCGGAGGAAGGGTTCTGGGACAAGGGTTCCTGGTACGCGCGCCTGCAAACCATCCACCAATTTGGAATTGAAGAAAATGCCGATCGGATCGGCGGCACGGTAGCGGCCGGCGTCGGCGGCGCAGTCGCCATCCACGCCGCGATCAGCGCGCTGAAGCGCGCGCAGGTCAAGCGCCAGTCGGCCGCTGAGAATGAGGAGAACGTTTGATGCCTGTCATCCAAACCCCCAACGGTTTCAGCCTGGACACCACCGGGCGCCGTATTGTCGTCGATCCAGTCACCCGCATCGAAGGGCATATGCGTTGCGAGGTGAATGTCGACGAGCATAACGTCATTCGCAACGCCGTCTCGACAGGAACGATGTGGCGAGGACTTGAAGTCATTCTTCGTGGCCGCGATCCACGCGACGCATGGGCCTTCGTCGAACGTATCTGCGGCGTCTGCACAGGCTGTCATGCCCTCGCCTCGGTGCGTGCCGTCGAAAACGCGCTCGACATCCGCATTCCGAAGAATGCGCATCTCATCCGCGAGATCATGGCCAAGACCCTGCAATGGCATGATCACGTCGTGCATTTCTATCATCTGCACGCACTCGACTGGGTCAATCCTGTCAACGCTCTCAAGGCCGATCCCAAGGCGACATCTGAGTTGCAGCAGCGCGTCGGTCCCAACCATCCGATGTCATCGCCCGGCTATTTTCGCGATGTTCAGAACCGCCTAAAGCGTTTTGTTGAATCCGGCCAGCTCGGCATCTTCAAGAACGGCTATTGGGACAATCCGGCTTACAAGCTGTCGCCCGAAGCCGACTTGATGGCCACCACGCATTATCTCGAAGCGCTCGACCTGCAGAAAGAGATCGTCAAGATCCACACGATCTTCGGCGGCAAGAACCCGCATCCGAACTACATGGTCGGCGGCGTTCCCTGCGCCATTAACATGGATGGCGATTTGGCCGCGGGCGCTCCGCTCAACATGGAACGCTTGAACCTCGTCAAGGAGAAGATCGACCAAGCCTACGAGTTCTCCAAGAACGTTTACATCCCAGACGTCATCGCCATCGCGACGTTCTATAAAGGATGGCTCTACGGCGGCGGCCTTTCCGCCACGAACGTCATGGACTACGGCGATTACCCGAAGGTCAACTACGATAAATCGACCGACCAATTAAAGGGCGGCGTCATCCTCAACGGCAACTGGAACGAAGTGCTTCCGATCGATCCGGCCGATCCCAATCAGATTCAGGAATTCGTCGCCCACTCTTGGTATACCTACCCCGATGAGGCCAAAGGCCTTCATCCGTGGGATGGCGTCACTGACCATAACTTCGTGCTCGGCCCGAACCTCGTCGGAACGCGGACGGATATCAAGCAGATCGACGAGTCTGCAAAGTATTCCTGGATCAAGTCGCCGCGGTGGCGCGGCCACGCCGTCGAGGTTGGCCCTCTGTCGCGCTACATTCTCAATTACGCGCAAGGCAATGGCTACGTCATCGAGCAAGTCAACTCGTCGCTCGCTGCATTTAATGCGCTTGCCGGCACGAATTTGACGCCGAAGCAGGCATTGCCCTCTACGATCGGGCGCACGCTCGCGCGTGCGCTTGAAGCGCACTACTGCGCTGAGATGATGCGCGAAGATTGGAACGAGCTCATCGCCAACATCAAGGACGGTGATTCCGCGACCGCCAACGTTGAAAAGTGGGATCCGGCAACCTGGCCAAAGGAAGCCAAGGGCTATGGTCTTGTTGCCGCTCCCCGCGGCGCCAACGGCCACTGGATCCAGATCAAGGACGGCAAGATCGCCAACTACCAGTGCATCGTCCCGACCACCTGGAACGGCTCGCCGCGCGATCCCAGCGGCAATATCGGCGCCTTCGAAGCGTCTTTGATGAATACGCCGATGGAACGCCCGGATGAACCCGTCGAAATTCTGCGGACGCTCCACTCCTTCGATCCATGTCTTGCCTGCTCAACGCACGTCATGAGCGAGGACGGGCGTGAACTTGCCAAAGTTACGGTGCGCTAAGGAGGGTAACATGACCGACATTGTCGATTCAGAAAGCCTATCCCCATCACGCCCTCGCGCGCCGGCGTTGCCCGGCGCGACCCACCAGACGTCGGTTTACGTCTATGAAGCACCGGTTCGGCTGTGGCATTGGATCAATGCCGCAGCGATCCTCGTTCTCGCGCTGACGGGCTTCTTCATCGGACGCCCGCTGCCAACGATGCCGGGCGAAGCGAGCGCCAATTTTCTGATGGGCTATATTCGCTTCACCCACTTCACGGCAGGCTATATTCTCGCAATCGGCTTCATTTTCCGCTTCTACTGGTCGTTTATCGGCAACTTCCATTCCAAACAGCTCTTTCGTCTTCCGCTCTTGGATCCCAAGTGGCGCAGGGAAGTCTGGTTCGAGCTACGCTGGTATCTGTTCCTGGAAAAACAACCAAAGAAGTACGTCGGGCACAACCCGTTGGCTCAAGTCGCCATGTTTATTTTCATGACACTTGGCCTGACATTCATGATCGTTACCGGCTTTGCGCTTTACGCCGAAGGAGCCCAGCGCGGAAGCTGGCAGGACAAGGTCTTCGGCTGGCTAATCCCGCTTGTCGGCCAGAGTTATGACGTCCACACGCTACACAGGCTTGGCATGTGGTTTATCCTGACGTTCGTCATCATTCACATCTACGTCGCCATCCGCGAAGACATCATGTCCCGTCAGAGCATCGTTTCAACGATGATCTCGGGTGACCGAACTTTCAAAGACGACGACCCAGACTAACCTTCGTCCTCCCACACTCACCCTTAGGCAGCCGCCAGGCTGCCTTTTTTATTGGAAAGTAAGTTGTCGATTGGTATGGAGCCTCGGAAGGCGACCTTCCGAAAAATCATTGAACGAAAATCAAATTGATCTGTAACGCCTTGTATTTGTTGATGTCATATTTATTTTTCCCGCTGGCACGTTTCTTGATGCTGCTCCCCTCAAAACAAGCAGCCAGCCACAGAGCTGGCGAGGGGAGACGACGTGACAAACGTCTCAATTCTTGTGCTCGGAATCGGCAACGTTTTGTGGGCCGACGAGGGCTTCGGTGTTCGCGCCGTCGAATACCTGCACCAGCGCTACACGTTTCCAGACAATGTTCTCGTGATGGATGGCGGAACGCAAGGCGTCTATTTGCTGCCGCATGTTCAGTCCTGCGCGGCGCTAATCATTCTCGATGCTGTTGACTACGGTCTTACACCCGGAACGCTGAAGCTCGTCACCGACGACGATGTGCCGACCTTTATGGGCGCCAAGAAAATCTCGCTTCATCAGGCCGGATTTCAGGAGGTTCTGGCCACAGCGCGAATGCTTGGCTGGGAACCAAAGCGCATCCTCCTTGTCGGCGTGCAGCCCGCAGTGATCGAAGACTACGGCGGATCGCTGACGCCGGCGACCGAAGTCCGCATCGATGACGCTCTGGCCGCCGTACTTGCAGAATTAGACCGCCTCGGCGTCCAGGCCACGCAACGGACATCCGTCCCCGAAGAGCTCGGCCCCGCCGCACTTGAACGACGCGCCTACGAGCAAGGACGGCCGAATGCTGACGTCGCCTGCCGCTTCGGCGATGAACGATTTCTATCCACTTGGAGAAGTTGAGATGTGCATCGGCGTGCCCATGAAGGTCATTCGCGCAAATGACCTCTCGGCCATCTGCGATAGGGACGGCGTGCAGGAAGACATCGACACCAGTCTCGTCGGTCAAGTCCAGACTGGAGACTGGCTTCTCGTGTTCCTCAAAGTGGCGCGAAGGCGGCTTGACGATACTGAGGCGGCGCTTGTCGCCGAAGCCCTGCGCGGCCTCGAAGCGGCAATGGCCGGAGAAAACGTCTCCGGATTCTTCTCCGATCTCGAAACGCGAGAGCCGTCTTTGCCTCCGCATCTCGAACGTGCACGCAGATCCGGCGCATCCGTCGGTTAAGGAGCGAATGATGTCGAAAGTGCTAAAGCGCCTGACGGAAGATTTGGGCTATCCCATTCTCGATGAAACAACGCTCGAATGTTTTCTCGCGGAGCCGGGCGAACGCGTGCTCTTCCTCACGGGAGATCCGGCGACGAATCTTGAAACCGATGACGTTGCCGCAATTCTTCCCGAACTTGTCCAGGCGTTTCAACATCGCTTCCAAGCAGCGGTCGTAGACCGATCCATCGAGCAACCACTACGAGAGCGATACGAAGTCTGGCCGGTGCCATCGCTCATCTTTCTTTGCGATGGCGAGATGACCGGGGCCATTCCGAAGGTCCGCGATTGGACGGACTATCTTGCCGAGATCAAAACCATCTTAGACCGGCCCGCCACTTCCGTCCGCCAGTAGGAGCATTAAGCAATGGCCAGAAGCTTTGTCCTTCCGCCTCTCGGATTTGGTCCCGGCAGCCAGCCCGGAGAGGGAGACGGCGCCGAACTCGACTACATGGTGATGCCGTCGGGCATGCGCACGTTTCAACCGAACTTTCCTTCGATTGACGATCCGTCCCAAATTTTGATGGCGGTCAATGCTCTGCGCCGCATAGGGGATTTGGCTGCGGGCTGGACGGAAGGCAACGCAAACCTGCGTTTCGATTTGCCGGAGTTCGATAGCAGAAATGCCAAGACGTTTGCCGATGCGTTGGGCGAAGGAGAGATTGCGGTGCGCATCGATGAGATACCCCGCATCGAAGCTCAAGAGTCGGTGTTTGCCGGAGTTTGGCGAATTCGCGAAGTCGGCAATCCGAAGGGCGAACACATCGAAATCGGCGCAGTGCCAGACGCAGTCTTCAAGCGCCGTTCCGACATGCCACCAATGCCTCCTGAGCCCGGCCCCGGCGTCGTGAATGGCCCCTTTCTGCTGACCGAGATTCTCGAACAGGTGCACCAGCGCACCGAGCGCGCAGCACCCCACATTGTAAATTTGACGTTGATGCCACACACACCGGAAGACCTCGACTATCTGGCAACATCCCTCGGCACGGGGCCGGCGACGTTCCTTTCTCGCGGATACGGCAACTGCCGAATCGAAGCGACCGCATATCCGACAGTCTGGCGCGTCCGCTATTACAATTCGCAGGACGCGTTGATCCTCGACACCATCGAAGTCTCGGAGATTCCCGAAGTTGCATGCGCGGCGCCGGAGGACATTCGCGACTCGGCAACGCGTCTCGCCGAAGTTGCCGAGGCCATGTCATGAGCGGCGAACGTTTTGAAGGATCATTCAAGGGCAACGGCAGCAACATCGCCAGCGATACGATTCTCGAATGCAAAATCTGCTGGTACACCTACGATCCTGCAGTCGGAGACGAGGTCCGGCAAATTCGGCCCGGCATGCCATTTACCGCCCTCCCCGCCGATTGGCGGTGTCCGCAATGCGACGGTGGACGTGAAGGGTTCATGGTGGTCAGCAGCAGCGCGCCAGCGCCGACAGATGACGATCAAAAATTAGCGGCCACGTTGGCCGAACGGCCGAAGCAACTGGCAGAGGCTTTCCAGAATATCTTCAACACGAAGATGCGCGACGTGCCCTTTTGCAATCGCTCGCTCAGCGTCGAAGCAATCGGCTTCCGAATTTGGGAAGGCCGTGTTATCGGCATCCTTCTCGCGCCATGGTTCATGAATTTGATTATCCTGCCGGGCCCAGCCGAGGACTGGTCGCATCATCAAGTCGGCGACAAACGGGTGTTTTCGTTCCCGTCCGGACGCTATGAATTTCTCTACAACAGCCGGCCGCCGGTCGGCAGCTATTTCGCATGTTCTTTGTTTTCTGCGATGGGCGAATTTGCGAGCCAATTGCAGGCAACGGACGTTGCCCGAGCAGCAATCGTCGGCCTATTCGACGAGACCAATCGCGAGGAGACCGACAGGGTCGCCGATATCAGTATGCTGCGCGAAGCCGAGATCGCGCGCGCGGAAGAAAACATCATCCCGCAAGGCAATGAAGATAACGCGCCGGATAACGGCATTCTTAGCCGACGAACGATCCTGATCGGCAGGAAGGCTTCAGCCAACCAACCACCGGTGCGCGCATCATGATGCCGGCGCTCACCGTCGGGCTGAAGCAGCTTGGCGGAAAGCCTCGGATCACACTCTCAACGAAAGGCGAGAATTCTGCCTCTCGTCTGCTGCTCGGACGGAGCCGCGCCGAAGCCATGCGGCTTGTGCCTCTCATATTCAATCTCTGCCCGGCGGCCCAAAGCGCCGCAGCCGCCATAGCCTTGGGGCTGCCGCCGAACACGCAAGCAGATCTTCATATAGCAGTCGAAACGCTCCGTGAGCATGCGCTGGTCATGCTGCGTGAGTGGCCGGTGGCACTGGACCGCCAACCCGATATTGCTGCGATGACGGGACTGGCAAAAAAATTCACGGCTCAGCAACTCGATAATCTGGAGCGCGTCGTTTTCAACGGTCCATCGGACCTTGTGCTGAATGATTTCGAAACTTGGATGGCCAAAAGCGGCGCCAACATCGCCGCGGATCTTGCAACGGTTGCTCAATGGCCAAAGGCGCCGGGTCGCGTCGCCTACGACAGCGATCCGACGTTCATAGGCCGCGTGATTCATCATCCGGGCTTGAAACGCATCATCGACGCGGAAGGCATCACACTCTTTGCGCGCATGGCCGCGCGGGCAATCGAGACAGCCGCGCTCATCCAAGAAATACGCTCGGATAAGATCGCAATCCGACATGGCACAATCCGGAACGGCCAAGGCTGGGCCGAGGCGGCGCGCGGACTCCTCACGCATTCCGCACGTCTGCGCAACGGGTTGATCGAGAGCTATTGCATCGCGACACCAACGGATGGCATGACCGGTAATGGGGCGTTTCTCGAAACACTATTGAACTCGGCCGCTACAGCCCCCCATACCGTCAGGCGACAACAGATGGCCATTGCTATGACGTGCGCAGATCCCTGCATGCCGGTCGTATGGGACGAGGAGGCAATGCGCAATGCATGAGCTTTCTATCTGCCAAAGTCTTATTGATCTGATTGCTGAACAGGCGAGGGTCTCCCGGTTCGATCGTGTGACGCGTGTCCGTCTTGAAATCGGATGCTTCGCCGGTGTCGAACCACAAGCCCTGATGTTCGGTTTTGATGTCTCCGCGCGCGGAACGGTGGCAGATGGAGCCGCGCTTGAGATCATCGATCTTCCCGGGAAGGCTTGGTGCTTTGATTGTAATCGGACCGTCGATATCGAAACACACGGCTCCGAGTGTCCCCTTTGCTCGGGTGCGCGCTTGCGGGTTACCGGTGGCGATGAACTGCGTATCAAGGACTTGGAGGTGATCTGATGTGTGCGACTTGCGGCTGCGGCCCGGAAGCAGTCAATACAGCTGGCCACGGCGGCCATGCCCACGCTCAGGAGGGTCATGGCCATCACCATCATGGTCAAGACGGAAGTCTCGACTATAGCGGCGGCGAGGCTGGGCTTCACGTCGAGGGCATTTCGCAAAATCGGCTCGTCGCGGTCGAAGCAGACATTCTGTCGAAAAACAATCGACTCGCCGAGCGTAATCGCAAACGGCTCGAAAGCCTTGCGATCCTCGCTCTTAATCTAGTCTCCAGTCCCGGCTCTGGAAAGACGACGCTGCTCGTCGAGACGATTCGGCAAATGGGCGCCAAAGGCATAGCGGTCATCGAAGGCGATCAGCAAACGAACAATGACGCCATGCGCATTCGCGCAACCGGCGTCCCAGCCATTCAGATCAACACAGGAAAAGGCTGCCATCTCGAAGCATCGATGGTCCAGCACGCCATCGATCATCTGCATCTTCATGAGCGCGACGTGCTGTTCATCGAAAATGTTGGGAACCTCGTCTGCCCAGCCGCATTCGATCTCGGCGAAGACAGCAAGGTCGCGATTTTGTCGGTGACCGAGGGGGAGGATAAGCCCCTGAAGTATCCCCACATGTTTGCGGCGGCATCGCTCATGCTGCTAAATAAAGTTGATCTGGCGCCGCATGTCGATTTCGATATGGATGCCTGCGAAGCGAACGCACGGCGCATCAATCCCGATATCGAAGTCATTCGGATTTCGGCAAAAAGCGGTGAAGGAATGCAGTCTTGGTTGCGCTGGATCGAAGCGCGGCGGAAGGCCGTGGCGCTCAAAGCGATCGATGCGGTCAAAGCCCGCCTCGACAATCTGATGCTGGCAGCCGGTCTAGAGTGACGAGATGTCGAACGCGCATCAACCGGCCGTCCTTGTCGTCGACGACGAACAGCGCTCGGTCGAGGCGATAAAACGTACCCTCGAAGACGATTTCGAGGTTTTCACCGCGACCAGCGGAGCGGAAGCATTATCCATTCTAGAAAACCAATGGATACAGCTTGTCCTGTGCGATCAGCGGATGCCTGGGATGTCAGGCGTCGACGTGTTGAGCGAGGCGCGACGTCGCTGGCCCGAAGTAATGCGCGTTGTGATTACCGGCTATACCGACCCGAACGATATCATCGATCTCGTGAACAAGGCCGGGATCTATCATTTCATCTCGAAGCCTTGGCATCCCGAGGAGCTGCTCCTCGTTGTCCGCAACGCGACACAGCTTTTCATGCTCCAACGCGAGCATGAACGTCTTTCCGTCGAGTTGAAGTTGCTCGGACCGTCTGTTCAAAATCGCTTGAACGAACAGCGCAAGCAGCTTCGCAAAGGCTTCAACTTCGACAACATCGTCCGCGCACCGGGTTCACCACTCAATGCAGTGTGCGATATGGCAGCGCGCATTGCAGGGTTCGATGTCCCGACGCTCATCCTCGGTGAAACCGGGACAGGCAAGGAACTGATGGCCCGCGCCATCCACTACTGCAGCCTACGTTCGGACAAGCCGTTCTACGCGGTGAATTGCGCCGCCATTTCGGATGATCTTCTCGAAAGTGAACTCTTCGGCCACCAGAAAGGCGCCTTTACGGGGGCGCACGCCCACAGGCTGGGTCTTCTCAGCCAAGCGCATGAAGGCACGATCTTCCTCGATGAAATCGGCGACATCTCGCCGGCTTTTCAAGTGAAGCTGCTGCGCTTCCTGCAAGAAGGTGAAGTCCGGGCGGTTGGCGCCAACAACACGGTAAAAGTCGACGTCCGTGTCATCGCCGCCACCAATCGCGATCTCGCGCAAGAGGTTGCAAGCGGACGCTTTCGCGATGACCTCTACTATCGCTTGGCGACCTTCCCGATTTCAGTCCCGCCTTTACGTAAACGCATTTGCGATGTTGCGCCGTTGGCAAATGCACTTCTGGAACGCGCCGCGATCCGTCACGGTTTGAAAGCCGTGGAATTCGCGCCTGAGACGATCAAACGGATGTGTGCCTATTCGTGGCCCGGCAACGTCCGCGAACTGGAAAATCAGGTTACGCGAATGCTGATCCTGTCGAAGGACCAGACGTTGGGCGCGGACTTACTCGATACCAACATTCTCTATGCTGACGGCGCCGAAGCCGTTCCGGACCCTATCGTCGATACATTTGTAGGAGGTCCCGGACAGTTGCGCGAGCGCGTGGAGCGGTTGGAAGCCAAGATCATTCGCGAGACGTTGATCCGCTGCAAAGGCAACAAGTCGCGCACCGCAGAAGAGCTCGGCCTGTCGCGAGTGGGATTGCGCGCAAAGCTTCTCCGTTACGACATCGAAGATGGAAGCGACGCGGACGCCCTGCTGTCCGAGATCGAGCCCGAATCCGATTTTCCGCACTGAGGCAAAAGCGATGAAGAGTGCTGCATGCATCGCCAATAAGACTTCGGATTCAAGCGTCGAAATCCGCGTTCGCGGCCGCGTGCAGGGCGTCGGATTCCGGCCTTTTGTTTGGCGAAATGCGCATCAGCTTGGTCTCTGGGGATATGTTTTAAATGATGCTGAAGGTGTGCTCATTCGCGTTCGTGGCGATCTTCAAGCGATTGACGCGCTGGTGCGCGAAATTCGAACGAACGCTCCTGAACTCGCCTCCGTTGCATCCATCGACCTCACGACCTTTGCCGGTGATATACCCGAAACGTTTGAGATCAAAGAAAGCACGGTCGGCGTCGGCAATACTGAAATTTCTCCCGACACCGCACTTTGCCCCGATTGCGCCGGAGAAATTACCCAACCCCTCTCGCGTCGCTACCGCTATCCATTTACAACGTGCACAAACTGCGGCCCGCGCCTGTCGATCGTCCAGAGCATTCCCTACGATCGCGCAACGACGAGCATGGCGGCATTCGATCTCTGCCCCGAGTGCGCAGCGGAATATACCGACCCCCGCGACAGGCGGTTTCATGCTGAAACCACGGCATGCCCTGCTTGCGGACCGCAAGCGCGCTTGATCCGTTTGGATGGAAAGCCCCTCGATTTTGACCGCACATTGATGCGCGACGACATCGATGCAACGCGTGATCTCCTTTCTCGGGGAGAGATTGTTGCGATTAAAGGACTTGGCGGCTACCAACTTGCGTGCGACGCAACCCGCACCGACGCGGTACAGCGCTTGCGTGATCGCAAGAACCGCGACCGCAAACCATTTGCCCTGATGGCGCGAGACCTTGATGTCATCCGGCAGCATGCGACCGTGTCAGCGGATGATGAGACCGCACTGACGAGCGCCGCCGCGCCAATCGTCCTTCTCGATGCCAACGGCCCCGAACGGCTCCCCGAGGCGATTGCTCCAGGTTTGCGAACGCTCGGCTTCATGTTGCCGACAACGCCACTACACGCCCTTCTTCTTCAGAACGTTGATCGCCCCGTGGTTATGACCTCCGGCAATCGCTCAGATTCACCGCAAGTCATTTCCGACGAAGACGCAAAATCGAATCTCGCTGATATCACGCCCTACGCACTTGTTCACAATCGCAATGTTCTGAACCGCGTAGACGACTCAGTCGTGCGCATAGCCGCCAGCAAAGCGCGCATCATTCGGCGTTCGCGCGGTTACGCACCAGCGGCGATGAGATTGCCACAAGGTTTCGAAGCGGCTCCACCACTCATCGCACTTGGCGGCGATTTGAAAAGCACGTTTTGCGTTTTGAAATGCAGTAGCGCAGTGTTGTCTCAGCATATCGGCGACCTCGACGACATCCAGACGAGCAATGATTTCGCGCGAACGATCGACCTTTATTGTCGGATGCTCGATGCTCAACCGGAAGTCATCGTCTGCGATCGCCACATCAGCTATCGCAGCAGAACGCATGCCGAGAGCCTTGCCCGAAAGCAGGTCGCCCCGCTTATCGAGATTCAACATCATCACGCCCACATCGCAAGTTGCCTGGCGGAGAACGGCCGCGAGCTTCATGGTGCTCCGGTTCTTGGCATTGCGCTCGACGGTCTTGGCTTCGGCGACGATGGAGAAATCTGGGGCGGAGAATTTCTACTCGCCGACTACGCGCGCTCCTTGAGGCTGGCTACATTTAAGCCGGTAGCAATGCCGGGTGGCGATGTGGCCTCCCGCGAGCCCTGGCGAAATCTTTACGCACATCTCACGTCCGAGATGGGTTGGCCGGAATACGCAAAGCGTTTCAGCGATCTCGACGTTTTTCGCCGCCTCGATGCAAAGCCGCGCCAAATCGTCGACGCCATGCTGCAAGCCGACATCAACGTGCCAAAAGCTTCATCGTGCGGGCGCTTATTCGATGCGGTAGCCGCGGCTCTTGGTCTGTGCTTCGACCGGCAAGGTTATGAAGGCGAGGCCGCGGCGCAACTCGAGGCCGCGGTGGATGACAATGCACTGCTGCACGAAGACGATGCGCTGTCCTATCCTTTTACGATTGTAAATTTCGGAAGCACGCGGCTTCCGTACATCGAACCTCTCGCCGCTTGGCAGGCCATTCTTGAAGACCTGATGCAGAAGACGCCAATTGGCGTCATGGCGGCTCGCTTTCACAAAGGGCTCGCGCGAGGCATCGTAGACATGACTGCCAGCCTCGCGATCCGCAAAGACGAGACAGAACCACGCTTCGACACCGTCGCGCTGTCTGGCGGCTGCTTCAACAATCGAATTTTGCTCGAACAAGTCCTTGGCCGATTACAAGCAAAAGGCTTCAAGGTCCTGACACACGCTGACGTGCCGGCCGGCGACGGAGGATTGTCGCTCGGTCAGGCGGTAATCGCTGCTGCCCAACTCATCACAGCTGCAAAAAACAAAACGAACGAAGGAAGCACCTCATGTGTCTCGGTATTCCAGGCCGCATCGTAAAGATCGACGACGCAGACAAGAGGCTTGCCACAGTCGACGTGAGCGGCGTTAAACGGCAGGTGAACGTCGCCTGCATCATCGATGACGACAATCCGATTGAAACGTGTGTCGGCGAATGGGTGCTCGTTCACGTCGGCTTCGCGATGAGCCGAATCGATGAAGCCGAAGCCGCAGAAACACTGCGGATTTTGCACGAACTCGGGGAAGCACAGGCCGAGATGGAAGCTATGCGCGCGTCAGGCCTGCAATAAACCGCGTAAAAAACCGGGAGATGAAGCCATGAAGTACGTCGACGAATTTCGCGACCGCGACAAGGCAAAAACGCTGGTGAAGGAGATCGAAGCTCTCGTGAGCGAAATCGATATCGCCAAGGAGCGACCCATCGCGATCATGGAAGTTTGCGGCGGCCACACGCATTCGATTTTCCGCTACGGGCTTGAAGGCATGCTGCCCAAGGAGATCGAATTGGTGCACGGCCCTGGATGTCCGGTATGCGTCCTCCCGATGGGCCGGATCGACGATTGCGTGGCTGTCGCGGAACGGCCCGACGTCATCTGCACGACCTTCGGCGACGCAATGCGTGTTCCGGGCTCACGCAAGAGCTTGCTGCAAGCTAAGGCAGCAGGTGCTGACGTCCGGATGGTGTATTCGCCGATGGACGCGCTGGCGCTCGCCCGTAAAAATCCGGATCGCGAGGTCGTATTCTTCGGTATCGGTTTTGAAACGACGATGCCGTCGACGGCACTGACGATCCTTCAGGCCGAGGCTGAAGACATCACGAATTTCTCGGTCTTCTGCAACCACATCACTATCGTGCCGACGATCAAGGCAATCCTGGATAGCCCAGACATGCAGCTCGATGGCTTTCTGGGGCCAGGGCACGTCTCGATGGTGATCGGCACCGATCCTTACGAATTCGTGGCGCACTATTATAAGCGGCCCATGGTTGTCGCGGGTTTCGAGCCGCTTGATGTTCTTCAGTCGATCTGGATGGTTCTAAAGCAAATCAAGGACGGACGAGCCGAGATCGAGAACCAATACAAGCGCATTGTCCCTAAGGCGGGCAATCATCAGGCGCTCGACGCAGTCTTCAAGGTGTACGAGCTTCGCGAGTTTTTCGAATGGCGCGGCCTCGGGTCGATCGATCACTCCGGCGTGCGTATCCGCGACGCCTATGAAAGATACGATGCCGAACGCAAATTCGCGATGCCGCATCTGAAGATCGCCGATCCACAAGCGTGCCAATGCGGCGACGTTCTCAAGGGCATCATCAAGCCCTGGCAATGCCAAGTCTTCGGAACGGCATGCACACCGGAGACGCCGCTTGGTGCGCTCATGGTTTCTTCCGAGGGTGCATGCGCCGCTTACTATCAGTACGGCGGCGTGAAAAAGCAGGCGGTGGCGTCATGAATGTAATTCCTATCAACCGGCGAGCCCGCCGACTGGGCACCGTCTCTGTGCCGAACGTGACCCTTGCACATGGCGGCGGCGGCAAGGCGATGAAGGATCTGATCGATGATGTCTTCATTTCCGTCTTCGATCGCGAAGGCCACGGAACGTTGGAAGACCAGGCCCGCATCGATCTTCTCGGGCTAACGAAGCTGGGCGACCGTGTCGCCTTCACAACCGACAGCTTCGTCGTCGATCCGTTGTTCTTTCCGGGCGGCGACATCGGCAAGCTCGCAATATGCGGCACCATCAACGATCTCGCTGTGGGAGGCGCCAAGCCACTCTACATTTCTTGCGCCGCAATCCTTGAAGAAGGTGTGGAAGTTGATCTGCTGCGCCGGATCGCGCGCTCCATGGCCGAGACGGCGTGCAGCGCCGGCGTTCGTATCGTCACCGGCGATACGAAGGTCGTGCACAAGGGCGCGTGCGATAAAGTCTTTCTGACAACGACGGGCATTGGCGTCATTCCCGAGGGCATCTCGCTTGGCGCCGAATTTGCGGAAGCGGGAGACGTCGTTCTCGTCAACGGTTTCCTTGGCGATCACGGCGCGGCAATTCTCGGCGCTCGAGGCGATATGGCGCTCGACAGCCCGATCATGAGCGATTGCGCGCCACTCGACGGATTGATTGCCGCCCTGCTTCGCTCCGCGCCCCACACACGCGCCATACGTGATGCGACACGCGGCGGCATCGCCACCGTCCTCAACGAGATCGCTGACGCATCTCGCGTGTCGATCGTAGTCGATGAGGAGCGCACACCGCTCAGACCAGAAGTGAAGGGCTTCTGCGAAATCCTCGGACTCGATCCGCTCTATCTCGCCAACGAAGGAAAACTCGTTGCGATCGTGCCGCGAAATGAAGCCGACGCAGCGCTTCAAGCTCTTCGTACGCACAGCTTAGGGCACGACGCGGAAATCGTCGGCGAAGTAATGGCGGGAGAGCCTGGTCGCGTCACCATGCGCACTGTTTTCGGCGGCACTCGCATCGTCGACATGCTGGTCGGCGAGCAGCTTCCAAGAATTTGTTGACGTCTTATGAAACACCCACCGGGAGAAAACACGATGTTGAAAAAACTACCGGCACTCGCGTGTGCCGCCCTTGTTCTAACCGCAGGACCTGCCTTTGCCCACGTCGGCGTGGGTCCCGTCGATACGTTCGGCCATGGCTTCGTCCACCCCATGAGCGGTATCGATCATATTCTGGCGATGGTCGCTGTCGGTCTTTTCGCAGCCAATCTCGGAGGCGCCGCGCTTTGGCTCGTGCCGTCGGCATTTGTCGGCACAATGATCTTTGGTGGAGCACTCGGCTACTACGGTTGGCCGCTGCCGATGGTCGAGGAAGGCATCGGCTTTTCCGTCGTTGTTATGGGCTTGGCCATTGCACTCGGCGTCAGGCTACCGACGATTGCAGCGATGGCTCTCGTCGGACTTTTTGCAGTTTTCCACGGCCACGCGCATGGCACCGAAGGCATCGGGCTTGGAATTGCATTCCTTCCATATGCCGCAGGATTCGTCTGCGCGACCGCCCTGCTTCACGTCTCCGGCCTAGCATTGGGTTTGAGCCTCGATCGCCTGGGTCCTACTCGCTCAAGGCTGCTCAATGCTTTGGCAGGAACCGCAGGCGCACTTGCGGGCGTGTCACTCTTGGCAGGCTGGCTCTCAGCGTAGCATAATTTCACAGAGAGAAGCTCGGGTTTGCGGCCCGACCACATAAGTTGATGCAAGCGCCAACGGCAGCGACGGCGCTTGCAACGGTATCATAAGTGCAGCGCGGCTTCCTTATCGCAGTGTTCATACCACTACTGGTCGCGAGCGTTCGGCCCAAAATTTGCGCGTTTCGCAAATAATTCAGCCGACCCCCCGTTTTCTCAAGAACTGCGTCTCTCGACGCTAGGTTGAGAAATAGCGCTTTTTCCGTGCATCTCATCGCAATCTGTGACTGGCATCAAAGTTGCTTTCCTCCCGTTGGCTTTCACCGCAGCGGAATGACTGGATGTACCGCGAATTTTCTGTCGAGGCGATGCCCCCACCGCAACGCATCCGCACATGGCAGGATGCGGTCTCCGAAACGATATTTCCGGTCGAAGCATCATATCGGCAGCCTGAATCATTCAACGCCGTCCTGCGAAATTGGGACCTCGGCACCGCCACGCTGACTTGGATGCGGTCCGACGAAATCCGCTATATTCGCGGCACCCAGCACGTCCAAAGCGATAACGAAGATAACATCATCGTATCATTCTCATCGGCTTCCGACATCTTTTTCGCACAGGACGGCATCGAGCTGACGTGCCCGAAAAAACAATTCTTCATCGAAAAAGGCCGCACGCCTTCTGACTTTCTCCAAGCAACCCCGAATGAAGTCTGGTGCCTGAAGATACCGCTGGCATCCGTGAAACGGTATATCCGCTCCCTTGACCCATTCTTCGGCCGCCTTTTCGACGGCGATTGCGGAGTTGGCGGCCTTTTGTTCGATATGGTTCGCCACGTTCCATTGCGGTTCGGCTCATCCGAGCAAGCCTCCGCCGAAGGCGTCGGCAACACATTTATCGAGCTATTCGTACTCGCCCTTCAATCCGACGATCACGCAGCAAACAGCGCTCAGACGTCGGTTCAGCGCGCACATCTCGGTCGTGTCGAGCGCTTTGTGAAGCAAAACATCGGCAATCCATCGCTCTCCCTCGATATGATTGCACGGGCTTGCAATATCTCCGTGCGCTATCTTCACACGCTCTTTCAGGGCAGCGGCATCTCCGTAGCGCAATGGATCCGGGACACGCGTTTGGAAGCATGCCGCGCGCAACTTGCCGAAACCCACAGAAAAGAGAGCATTAGCGAAATCGCTTATCGCTGGGGCTTCAGCGATCAAGCGCAATTCAGCCGGCACTTCAAGGCACGCTATGGAATGACGCCCCGCGAAATGCGCGCCGCTGCCTCGCGTGCGAAAGAACGCGCGCAAATGCCCTCCTGACGCGCAAGCTGAAACGATTTTCCGAAGGATAATGGCGCTCCGGGGCCGACGCTCTTGCGGCAACCCGTCTGCCTGCATCGTGCGCACGATTTTTTCAAATCGAAAATGACACGTTGCGCGATTGCGCAATCGATTGTGCGCTCACCCGCAAGTGTGGGCCAGATCAGACTGTTATCGTGCCAAGCAAATGCACGGAGCCCCCAACTGAATTGGCAAGCTCCGGCAACACACCATCAGAACTTCCATTCTCCGAAGCCAATAAGGCTGCTCGGCATTGCCGGCGGCTTCCGCACGAACTTGCGAAGTTTCGACCACGGCAAACCCAGGGAATTAATTTGATGCGAAAACGCTTACTCACGGCACTCATCGCACTCGCGACATGCAGTCTGGCCTTCATGACGCCCGCGATGGCGGAGAAGAAAGATCACTTCCGGGTTGCCTGGTCGATCTACGCAGGCTGGATGCCGTGGGGCTACCTCGCCGACCACGGCATCCTCAAGAAGTGGGCCGACAAATATCACATCACCATCGATATCGTTCAGCTCAATGACTACATCGAATCCATCAACCAATATACCGCCGGTAAGTTCGACGGTTGCGGCATGGCCACAATGGATACACTGACAATCCCGGCCGTCGGCGGCGTCGACACGACTGTCCTCATCATGGGCGACTACTCGAACGGCAACGACGGCATCGTCATGAAGAAGGGCAAATCGGTTTCCGACCTCAAAGGCCAGCAGGTCAACCTCGTCGAGTTCTCGGTTTCCCACTACCTGCTCGCGCGCGCCTTGAATAGCGTGGGGTTGTCAGAGCGCGACGTGAAGACGGTCAACACGACGGAGAGCGACGGCGTCGCAGCTTTCACCAGCTCTAACGATATTCAGAACATCGTGAGTTGGAACCCGATGCTGAGCGACATCAAAAAGGTTCCAGGCTCAACGCTCGTCTTCGATAGCTCCAAGATCCCCGGTGAGATCATGGACGTCATGGCCGTGAACACCCAAACGCTGAAAGACAATCCCGATTTCGGCAAAGCTCTGACGGGCGCTTGGTATGAAATGCTGGCCCTGATGAACTCTGGAACGCCGGAAGCCGACAAGGCGATCGCGTCGATGGCTGCAGCATCAGGCACCGATGTCCCGGGCTTCAAGGCTCAGCTCGCCACCACGTACCTATTCAATACTCCGGCAGAGACGCTGAAATTCGAAAGCCCTGCCGAGATGAAGAGGATCATGGATCTCGTCCGCACGTTCTCATTCGAGCACGGCCTGCTTGGCCAAAACGCGGCGTCAAAAGATGTCGTCGGCATCGAATTCCCCGACGGGTCCACGATCGGCGACCCAAAGAACATCAAATTCCGCTTCAACACCAAGTTTACGGAGATGGCCGCCGAGGGAAAGCTCTGAGGTGCCGCGCATCATCAATATAAAGCCCAACCCGAGGATTGCACGTTTCCTCGGGTTGGTGCCCTTTATCGCCCTCATCATCCTCTATCTCATCTGCTCCGAGATAAGGTTGCATGCCAATCCCAACGACAAACTCCTGCCGCCCTTCAGCGCGATGGGATCGGCAATTTCCCATCTTGCCTTTTCCGAAGATACACGCACCGGTCAGTATCTGTTTTGGGCCGATACGTTTTCGAGCCTCCGGCGTCTTGCCATTGGCTTGGGCACGTCCTTCGTGATCGCCATCGTCGTTGGTACTCTTCTCGGACTTATTCCCTACGCTGCCGCGCTCGCCAATCCGTTCGTGGCCGTGCTGGCGTTGGTCCCGCCGCTTGCCCTTCTGCCGATTCTGTTTATCGCCTTCGGTCTCGACGAACTTTCTAAGATCGTCCTGATCATTCTGGGTGTAACGCCCTATCTTATTCGCGATCTGGCGCTGCGTATCGAGCAGATGCCATACGAACTCCTCGTGAAAGCGCAAACAATGGGCGCCTCGACTTGGCAGATCATGACGCGGATCGTCCTGCCGCAAATGCTGCCGCGCGTGCTGGATGGATTGCGCTTCTCAATCGGACCCGCATGGCTGTTTCTCATCGCTGCGGAAGCAATCGCCTCAACCGACGGCCTGGGCTATCGCATCTTCCTCGTCCGCCGCTACCTCGCGATGGATATCATCATACCCTACGTCATCTGGATCACAGCTCTTGCATTTCTGATGGACTACGGTCTGCGCATCCTGAGTGCGAGGCTCTTTCCGTGGGCAAAGGCGGCCGCCCCATGAGTGAAATTACGATCAAGAATGTCTGGAAGGAGTACGGCAGTGCGACCGTACTCGAGCGATTGAATTTCACGGTCCAAAAGGGCGAATTTTGCGCCCTTGTCGGGCCCTCAGGATGCGGAAAGACGACGTTCCTCCGTCTGCTGTTATCCATGGAGCCCGCGACCCGCGGTAAAATTCTGGTCGGTGAGGAACAGATATCAACTGAGCCCGCGCGCGATCGCGGTATCGTCTTTCAGAGGTACTCCGTTTTTCCCCATCTCACCGTTCTTGGCAACGCAATGCTCGGGACAGAACTCGCGCAATCAAAAATGGGCGGACATCTCTTCGGCAATAAACGCGCACAAGCGAAAAGTTCCGCAACTGATATGCTTGGGCGTGTTGGCCTCGGTCACGTCCTAAACCACTATCCGGCACAACTCTCGGGCGGCATGCAGCAGCGACTTGCGATCGCCCAAGCGCTTCTCTGCAGTCCGAAAGTCCTGCTTCTTGACGAAGCCTTCGGCGCCCTCGATCCGCCGACTAAATCGAACATCCACACGCTGATGCACCAGCTTTGGCAAGATCGCCAGATGACAGTCTTCATGGTCACGCACGATCTGACCGAAGCATTCACGTTGGCAACGCGCGTCCTCGAATTCGGTAAAGTCCGGCGCGATCCCCAAGCTCCCGATGCCTACGGCGCAACTTTGGTTCGCGATGTCGGCCTTGCCGGCCAGACGCCGAGTGAGCGTGGTGAAACTCTAGCCTCCTGGCAGGAGAATTCCGAAAGCCCGCATGTGATCGACCTCTTTTCCAATTCCCACCGCTAGCAACCATCCCTCCTATCAGGAATGAATTTTTGTCGTTTCGCGCAAAGGCTGCAGAATCTCATTGGGACGCAAAAGGCGGGATCTTATCGTTGGGCAGACGCACCAAATAACGACAGCGTCTCAATGGAGATAATGAATGACCGCTAAACGCTTCCATCTCGGCTGGTTCACGAACTTCACCGCCGACGAATGGTTAGGCCCCTTCTCGAACGGCGGCGCCCCGTGGAACGGCAAGTTTTACGTTGAAATGGCCCAGTCGCTCGAACGTGCCTGCTTCGATTACATCATGCTCGAAGACAAACTCGCCATTTCCGAATCCTACGGCGGCACCGCTGAAATCACCTTGAAGCACGCTCTTGGATTTGCACCGAAGCATGATCCCGTACCGTTGGCGACGATGATCAGCGCTGCAACAAGCAAACTCGGCGTCGTCGCCACCATGTCGACGCTGGCCTATCCGCCGTTTCTGCTGGCACGCCTTGCTTCGACCGTTGACAGCATCGCAGGCGGCCGCTTCGGCTGGAACATCGTGACCTCGGCAGAAAACGCTGCTGCACAAAACTTCGGCCTCGATGCACTACCTCCTCGCGAGCTGCGGTACGAGATGGCCGATGAATACATGAACCTGTGCTACAAACTCTGGAACTCCTGGGAGCCGGATGCAGTCATTCGCGACCGCGCGACATCGACGTATGCCGACTTCAGAAAAGTTCACGCGGTCAACTTTGAAGGCAAATTCTTCAAGTGCCGCGGCCCACTCAATACCGTCCGCTCACCGCAAGGCGTGCCCGCTCTGGTGCAGGCCGGCGGATCTCCCAAAGGCCGAGACTTCGCCGCCAGGCACGCCAACTCGATCGTCGCCGTGGCGCCGGGCATCGAAAAGATGAAAGCATTCCGCGACGACGTACGAGAACGCGCCAAAGCCCACGGCCGCAATCCGGACGACATCAAGATACTCTTCCTCGTCGCACCGGTTCTCGCGGAAACGGAAGAAGAGGCCAAGGCAAAGAACGCGCGCAAGACGTCCGATCCAATGTTTCTGGAACAATGCCTCGCGCTCATCTCGGCCATCACGGATATCAATTTCAAGAAGTACGACATCAACAAGCCGCTGCCTGAGAAGCTTATCACGAACGGCGAACAGGGCTCGCTCGACATGTTCCAGCAATGGGGTTCGAACAAGACGCTTCGTCAGCTCGTCGTCGAAGCATCCGGCGGCATCGTTGGTTCGGTCGAACTCGTGGGAACGCCAGAACAAGTTGCGGATAAAATGGCTGACACAATGGCCGCCGTTGGCGGTGACGGCTTTCTCATCACGACACCCGTGCAATCGACGAACCGCCGGACCGTTATCGAAGTGTGCGACGGCCTCGTACCTGTTCTGCAAAGAAAAGGTCTGGTTCGCACCGAATACACCGGCAAGACCCTGAAAGAAAATCTTGTCGCGTTCTAATGCGATGAGAGGCGGAGGATGCGATCTCATCCTCCGCCTCGTCCCGTGACAAAATACTGACAACAAAAAAAAGGAACAGAGCGTACCTCTATTATGCAACGCTCTTCGCAGCAAACTTCACGGCTTCATCGAATTGACCGACCACCTGATCTAGCATCTCGCTATAACGCGCGTCTGTGATCAGTCCATCTGACGTCGGATCGAGAACGCTCTCGATAACGAAATGTCCCTGGACGGAATGACGTGCGCCAAGCGCATGAAGTACCGGTCGCAACGCGTAATCAAGCATGAGCGCATGGGCCAACGTTCCGCCAGTCGCCAGAGGAAGGATTGCTTTACCCGCGAGCGCATATTGCGGCAGAAGATCGAGAAAAACCTTGAGCAGGCCGGAATAGGACGCCTTGTAGGTAGGCGTAACCAAAACGACGCCATGGGCGTCCTTAAGAAGAGCCGCCGCCTCTGCGATCTGAGTATTTTTGGTATCCGCGCGCACCAACGCCTCGGGCGGCAAATCCCTCAGCCGCAAGTGCCGGGCTTCCATCTCCATCGAAGTCAGACGATCGGCAACATGCTGCGCCAATGCTGCCGTCTTCGATTTCTCGGAAGGGCTGGCAGAGACGACAAGGATAGACGGCATCAAGGTCACTTAGCTCCTGTGGGCTTCGATATACATAAAGTGCACGATAACTCTTATGCCGCAGAGGTCTTGCACTTTGATGCATAAGCCTTTGCACATCCGTGCATGGGGTCAAACTTCAGACTTGAAAGCCGGCGCACTTACAAAGAGGCTTGCGATCAGATCCGCCAAAGCAGGCGCCACTCAACGAGTAATCCAGGATACGGAGCTGAAATAAAATGCGACTGGCTGTCTGTCAGGTAAGCGCTGCACTTGGGGACAAAGCGAAGAATATCGCCACGATCAGTAGAGCCGTCCACACAGCGGCATGCTGGGGGACCGATCTTGTCGTTCTGCCCGAACTATTCTTGACGGGATACAACATCGGCTCCAGAGCAGCCGAGTTGGCAGAAGCAATGGATGGCCCCTCGCTCACCGCCGTCGCTAAAATCGCAGCACGCGAAAGCTGCGCGATATGTGTTGGGTTTGCCGAACGCGACGGAAAAAACGTTTTCAATAGTTCCGCCCTTTTCGACACGCAGGGCAATCTCGTCGCGCTTTATCGGAAGATTCACCTGTTCGGTCCGAAGGAACAAGAATTGTTCACCGCCGGTGACGAATTGGTCGTCGCCCGCCTCGGCGACTGCACGATCGGAATGGCGATCTGCTACGATATCGAATTTCCAGAATTCGCCCGCGCATTGAAGCGACGCGGCGCGGATCTCATCGTCGCGCCAACCGCGAATATGCTTCCCTTTGTCGAGGTTCCGACCACATTCGTCCGCGCCCGCGCACTTGAGAATGGACTATTTCTCGCCTACGCAAATCATTGCGGTACCGAAGCGGAACTTGAGTATACAGGCATGAGCGGCATCAGCGGTCCCGACGGCCTGGACCTAGCGAGAGCGGGCATTCGTGGCGAAGCACTTTTGCTTGCGGAACTCCCGACCACCTATCCTATAGGTTCGCTCTCAACACAGAGCGATGATCTGCGACTATCAGCAGAGAAATAAGAGACATCGTTCGCATACGGCGCGAGGGCCGACGTACCGAAGAGTTCTATTGAAAACGTCTTATACTCGCCGATTGCCGCAAAGCGCCGACAAATCAATCAAACAGGAGCGAAATCCTTCCAAGGAAGTCAGTTCGGTTCCCGCCTGAACATCCACTTGATGAACGCGAAATCCGCTCTCATGTACGGCGCTCACCATCATCAGATTGTCCGACATGTCGAAACGCTCGACCGACGTGCCCGCGCTGTACATCTCCAGCAAATCCGCTCGACCATGTTCGTAATATCCGCTCGATCTCTGATGGAACGGCGACGTCACATGCGTGTAGCCGAGGACCGGCTTGCCCGTGGCAGCCATGAACCCCATTTCGAATGCCGTGCCTGGATCCATACTCACGCCCCGGAAGGGCGTCATATTTGCAATCACGGCATCGCATCTCTTCATGTGATCGAGATTACCGCGATAAATAGCGATGCCCTGGCTGAACGCCGAGAGTTTGCCGAGATCCAGCTCGCCGTCCATCGGTGATACGCCCTCGAAATCAAATTCAGCACACAGCGCTTTTTTTGCGTCGAAGACTGGCTTTCCAAATTCGGGCAAAAATACTTCAGGCCCCGCCAGATAAATCTTGTAGTTCGACACAATGCCTCCCGCTTTTGCCCCCGCGCACGACAGGACAAGACGATGCCTGTCACCCTGACTATGTGCGCGTGGAAATTCCCGCCAGGAGAATATCGACCAAACGTTTGGCCGCATCAGTTCCCGATGGACCCGTCGCAATCGTCGCGACGCCGGCCAACGCCCGCAAAAGATCGAGAGGCTCGACCGACAGCCGAATATCGCCACTCGCCGTCGCGTTTTCGACCAACGTCGAGATCGCCTGGGTGACCTTGGCGCCGGATGACGCGTAAAGATCTGACGGTCCGCAAACGAGTGAACTCAATGCTTCCGACATCCCGTGCTTGATCGCCATGTAGTCGACAAAAATAAGCAACCACGCACGCAACGCATCGACCGGCGGTCGCTCTTTCGCGAGCCGTATAGCCGCCGCCATCAATTGCTCGGTCTCGTTGCGATAGACCGCTTCGATGAGCGCATCGCGCGTCGGAAAATGCCGATACAGCGTTCCGATGCCGACACCGGCATCGCGTGCAATCTCCTCCAGGCTCGCGGCTGATCCTTTGTCCGCAAAGACCCCTTTCGCTGTTTCCAGCAGGCGAAGCCGATTGCGCTCCGCATCGACGCGGACCTTCCGGGCCGCAGTAGGCTTACCTTTATCGCTCACACACGAAATGCCTCTTGATAAACGGAGAATGCCTCCGTATATAAATGGAGGCACCCTCCTTTTATGCCAAATCGGGTCGGCAGACAATGCTCCGCCGCCAACGGAGGCGTGCGTCTACTGGTATAAAGGAGAGTGTCATGGCCGCGGCTTTCGGAGCAACCTCAACAACGGAAGATGTCCTTCAAGACGTCAACTTGCATGGCAAACGCATACTTGTAACGGGCGTTTCAGCGGGCTTAGGCGTCGAGACCGCGCGTGCACTAGCAGCCCACGGCGCAGAAGTCGTCGGCGCCGTACGCGACCTTGCGAAGGCAGAGCGTGCGACGGCAGAAGCCCGCGCCGAAGTCCAGAACCGCGGCAGCATCACATTTATAGATCTCGATCTCGCCTCCCTCAAAAGCGTACGCGCGTGCGCCGACGCTCTGCTGGCTGACGGACGTCCTTTCGACGTTGTGATCGCCAATGCCGGCGTCATGCGCACGCCCTTCTGGCACACGGAAGATGGCTTCGAGATGCAGTTCGGAACCAATCACCTCGGACACTTCGTCCTCGTCAACCGCATCGCCTCATTGATCGCACCCGGCGGACGGCTGGTGAACGTCTCATCTGCCGGCCACCGTTATTCCGACGTCGATCTCGACGATCCGAATTTCGCGAATACGCCTTACGATCCCATGGTCGCTTACGGTCGCTCGAAGACAGCGAATATTCTGTTTGCTGTCGAATTCGACCGACGCCACAAAGAAAAGGGCGCTCGCGCCACCGCGATACATCCGGGTGGCATCGCCACCGAGCTTGCGCGCCATATGCAGCCCGGCGAGATCGATGAACTATTGAAGCAGATCAATGCTCAAGCCGCAGCGGCCGGAAGACCGCCATTCCAGTGGAAGACCGTTCCGCAGGGCGCCGCAACAACCGTGTGGGCGGGTTTCGTAGCGCCAGCCGATGAAATCGGCGCAAAGTACTGCGAAGATTGCCACGTCGCGTCCGTAACCGATGGCAAGATGGACATCGTGAGCGGCGGAGTGCGCGCTTATGCACTGGACCCTGAAAGGGCGATGGCGCTGTGGGCCAAAAGCGAAGAAATGGTCGGCGAACGCTTCTAATCGCTAAGCGCGAGGAACCGCGGCCCACTGCCAAAGTAGGATGCGGTTCCTCGCCATGATCGTCTATTTCGTCGTGTAACCGCCATTGACCAAGATCGTTTGCCCTGTCATCCACCAGCCGTCCGAGACAAGCATGCGGATCCAAGGCACAATATCTTCGATGTCTGTCAGACCAGTCTTCGAATACTGCGACAGCGCCGCGGCAGTCTTGTGATACGCAACGGCATCGGCTCCTTCTGCCGGATAGAAGAATGGCGTATCCATCGGGCCCGGGCCGATCGCCGTCACCGAAATGCCGCGCTCGCCGAACTCTTTTGATGCCGCACGGGTGAAATGCTCGACGGGTGCTTTGGTACCGGCATAACTCGAATAGAATGGCGTGTAAGCGCCAAGGAGAGACGTTACCACCGTTACGATCTTGCCGTTGTCGTTGATGTGCTTACCGGCCTCTTTGAGAAAGAAGAACGCGGCCTTGGCGTTGACGGCACTCATCTCGTCGTATTCCGCCTCAGATATTTCAACCATCGGCTTTTTCAGAACTTTGCCAACCGTATTGATGGCGATGTCCGGACGCCCGAGCGCTGCGACGGCATCGGCGAAAAGCTTTTCCATGGCTGTGGCCGTCGTGAGATCACCCTGAACCGCGATCGCCTCGGCCCCGAGCTTTTTCACGGCCGCAACAGTCTCCTCAGCCGCTTCCTTGCTCGCCGCAGTGTTGTAGTGAATAGCAATCGCCTTGGCGCCGTGAGCAGCTAGATCGCGCGCGATAAGACCTCCAAGATTCTTGGCGCCGCCCGCAATGATTGCGGTTTTTCCTTTGATGCTGTGATCAGCCATTTTCACTTCTATCACCTTGTCAGTATCTGTTCGCTCGACACCGTACAGTCTATAATTTGCGGATAAATCATTATATTACGACATCACTTGTCAGAATTTACGCGCAATGAAAGGTTGTTTCAGCGACTTGGATCGGATCGAGCTATTTCGCGTATTCGCGCGTGTCGTCGAATGCTCCAGCTTCACACGCGCGGCAGATACGCTTGGCATGCCGCGGTCGTCGGTCTCTGCTGCCGTCCTGGAACTTGAAGAGCGCGTCGGCACGAGACTTCTCCACCGAACGACGAGACAGGTCTCGCCGACACAAGATGGCGTCGCATTTTACGAGCGCTGTCTGCGCGTCATAGCAGACGTGGAAGAAACCGAAGGGCTTTTCCGCCAGACGGCAGCAAAGCCATCCGGCAAACTTAAAGTCGACGTACCCGGCCGAATTGGACGCCTTATCGTCGCTCCTGCCTTGCCCGACTTTCTCGATACCTATCCGGAAATATCGATTGAGCTTGGCGTTACCGATCGTGCTGTAAATCTCGTGGAAGATAGCATCGATTGCGTCTTACGCGTCGGTCCGTTGACGGACTCGGTGTTAATCGCACGCCCCATGGGAAGGCTCACACTGATCAACGTCGCCAGCCCATCTTATCTGCGCCGTCATCGCATTCCGAAAACGCCCGCAGACCTCACTGAACATTGGGCCATCCAGTACGCCTCACCTTCGACCGGCCGCACCGAAGATTGGGAATGGTTCGAGGACGGAATACTTCGCACGCTCTCGATGCGCAGCCGAGTCACCGTGAACAGCGCCGAAGCCTATATTGCATGTGCCCTTGCAGGCCTCGGTCTGATTCAAATTCCGGCATTCGATGTCCGACGATACATAGAAGCCGGCGAACTTTGCGAGGTTATGCCAACGTATCGAGCCGCCCCGATGCCGATAACGCTGCTCTATCCCCATCGTCAGCACCTTTCCCGCCGCCTTCAGATTTTCGCAGAATGGCTGGAAAAGTTGATCAAGCGCGAAGTCGTCCGTGCACAATAGACTCTAAAAAAATGTATCGAGATACGCCGCAGCTTCATCCGAAATTTCAACGATCTTATTCGTGGCCTGTCGATAGAATTTGAAGTTGAGTTCCGTTTCAGGCCGGCCGTCGTCCCAGTCCGAAAAACGTTTAAGGCTGTTGCGACCAAGAGCTTGCTTTGTCACGCCTGTCCGCTTGATGACCACGCTTACGCGAGGTGTCTGCCTCACGACGCCGAGTTTTCTCGCGACCGGTTCGGCAGCTACAATAACACCCCTCCCGATGAGACCAATACCACCCTCATTTTCGCTGGCGAACACAAAGATCGTATCGCCCTTAGCAACATTTTTTGCCGCCATACATCGTCTTCTGCGACGCGAAGGCAAATATTTTCGCCTTCACGTCCTGCACTGAAACTTTGATGGCGTACTTCATGGCGCCTCGTCGGCAAATGCGCACATAGCCTCAATCCGGAATGTCCGGTTCTACGAGTTTCGCAAGCTGCTCCAGCGACTGTTGCCACCCGAGATAACAGGCTTCGACCGGAATGACGGCTGGCAAACCAGACTGCTCAATGCTGACGTCCGTGCCGACTGAAACGGCCTTGAGCACAACCGTGACATGAATGATGCCGGGAAGATTGGGATCGTCAAATTTATCCGTGTAGCGGATGAGCTCGTTCGGAACGAGTTCCAGATATTCCCCGCCAAACGAATGCACTTTTCCGCTCGTGAAGTTCTTAAATGACATTTTGAACTTGCCGCCCACCTTTGCGTCCATCTGCGCGACGTGGCAGATAAAGCCGTAAGGCGGCAGCCATCGCGCCATAGCATCGCCGTCGAGAAATGCCCGATAGACCTTCTCCGGCTTGGTGGCAAAGACACGATGCAATCGAACGGTATTTGTGGCTGCTGCAGTCGCTTTCTGCTTATCCGACACGACGCTTCTCCCTGTTTCGCAGTCGCGGAAAAGCCGTTATCGGCTCCGCTCTGTCTTCAAGACGTATGCTGCGTCGCCCATCCGACAACAGGAATGGGTGATTTTTAGGAATATTCATGTGCCCGTCGAAGCGACAGCCTTATACCCGATGCCGTACTGCGATTTTTTTTATTGAACATGTCGGATTGCCAGACGTTGAGACGTCCTGGAAGCAAACACAGAGGAGACGCCATGCTCTACACGCTGCTTTGCTACAATAAAGAAGACGTCGTCTGGTCCTGGAGCAAGGAGGAAGACGACGCTGTGATGGGGCGGCTGAATGTGGTTCACGAGAAGCTCGTCAAGGAAGGCAAGCTCGGCCCCGCACTACGGCTCTTGCCGACCACCGCCGCAACCACGCTGCGTGGTCCCGACATGGTTATTGACGGCCCGTTCGCCGAAACCAAAGAGCAGCTCCTCGGCTTTTATGTCATCGACGTTCCCGATCTCGATGCAGCATTGGCGGTCGCGCGTGAACTCTCTGCCGCCAATCCGACGAGCGTCTACGAAATACGTCCCGTAGCCCTCTACGTGCCTGAAGCGCGAGAGAATGCACCAAAGGATCGCATCAAAGCCTATTGATATGAGCCAGGTCATTCAAGATCCGACATGGATCGACAGCATACTGACCGCTTCTCGTCCGCAAGCGGTCAGCGCACTGCTTCGCTACTTTCGCGATATGGACACGGCCGAAGAGGCCTATCAGGAAGCCTGCCTTCGCGCACTCCGCAATTGGCCTCGAAACGGCCAGCCACGCGATCCGGTAGCTTGGCTGATCTTGGTTGGCCGCAATGCGGCTCTCGACGGCACCCGCCGCAAAAGCCGTGACATAGCGTTACCGCCTGATGAGATGATCTCCGATCTTGGCGATGCGGAAGCTCCGCTGATTGAACGGCTGGATGACTCGCATTACCGAGACGATGTCTTACGCCTTCTCTTTATCTGCTGCCATCCGGAACTTCCCGCGACACAACAAATTGCGCTGGCGCTTCGTATCGTCTCGGGCATCTCCGTCGCGCAGATCGCACGCGCATTTCTTGTCAGCGATGCTGCAATGGAGCAACGCATCACGCGCGCCAAGGCTCGAATAGCGAAAGCTGACGTACCGTTCGAAACGCCAGGGCCGGTTGAACGATCCGAACGCCTCGCGGCCGTCGTAACGATGATCTATCTGCTCTTCAACGAAGGCTATACCGCGGGCAATGATCCTGCCCGCGCGTCTCTATGCGATGAAGCCATTCGCCTGGCGCGATTGATTTTGCGCCTCTATCCAACAGAACCGGAAATCATGGGGCTGACGGCGTTGATGATGCTGCAGCAATCACGTTTGCGCGCCCGGTTCGATGACAAGGGCGAAGCAGTCCTGCTGGAAGATCAGGATCGAAATCTCTGGAACACAAAATTGATCAACGAAGGCGTGGCTCTCTTGGACAAGGCCATGCGCCATGACCGTCCGGGCCCCTACCAGGTCCAAGCCGCCATCGCCGCAACACACGCCCGCGCCGGCAGCTTCCAGGAAACCGATTGGCTGGCAATCGACGGGCTTTACGCCGCCCTCGAACGTATGCAGCCGTCACCTGTAGTCACGTTAAACCGCTCTGTGGTGACCGCAAAACTTCGCGGACCCGAAGCAGCCCTTGCCATGATCGAACCGCTCGAAAGGCCCTTGTCCGGGTATTTTCATTATTTCGGCGCGCGCGGCGCTTTTTTATTGCAACTCGGTAGAACGGCGGAAGCACGCGCTGATTTCGATCGCGCTATATCTCTGGCCACGACGCCAGCCCAGGCGGCTCATATTCGCCAGCATCTGGATCGCATTATTCGCGATGCTGAATGATTTTTTTTTGCGCCTTGTCGGATGGCGGCCGGAAGCGCCGTCCTTGAAGTGCGATCAAGACGGAGGAAATCATGACCGAAAGTGTCAAGGCGCCGGTAAAAGGCGGCGCCATCGTCTATTTATCCATCGATGGCGCAGTGAAAGCAGCAGAATTCTATCAACGCGCGTTTGCAGGCACCCTGGCCGCCCTCGTCCCGCCCGACGAGCAAGGACGGACGATGCATGCCCATCTCTACATCAACGGTTCGTCCGTCATGCTCAGCGACTTTTTCCCCGAGCACGGCTATCCGCCCGTCCCGCCCGCAGCCTTCAACATTACGCTCGCCGTCGATAACACTGACGCATGGTACGAGCGGGCGATCGCGGCGGGCTGCACTCCTAAAGTTCCGATCTCGTGCATGTTTTGGGGCGATCGGTATGGCCAAGTCCAAGACCCGTTCGGCATCGTGTGGGCCATCAACGGACCCGTAAAAGAGTAATCTCATAAGGAGAGTTGCAATGAAAAACTACCTTGCCGTCTTCTTCGGAAAATCAGACGCGATGGAAGCTTGGAAGGCGCTACCTGAATCGGAGCGCAAAGACCGCGAGCAAGCCGGTATGGCCGCGTGGCACAAATGGGTGGCCGATCATAACGGCGTCATATCCGAAATGGGCTCGCCTCTCGGAAAAACAAAGCGTGCGGACAAGAACGGTATGTCGGACACACGCAACGAACTATGTGCCTGGACGGTGGTTAAAGCCAATTCACAGGAAGAAGCAACGCGCCTGTTCCTCAACCACCCTCACTTTACGATTTTCCCCGGCGACCACATCGAGGTGATGGAGTGCCTGCCGGTTCCAGGGATGGCGTAATTGCGTCTACCTCGGCCCATCCATCGCAAAATCTTTCGAGGGCGCGAGATATCTCGCTCCCTCATCAATCTCCTGCCACCGCTACTACGGATATAGCCCCCGCGCCTCTCGCGCAGCCAGGATTCGCTCGCAAGCCACGATATAAGCGGCCGTTCGTAGCGAAACCTTATTGAAATCCGCGCACGCCCATATCTTGCGGAATGCTTCAACCATAAGCGTATCGAGTCGCGAGTTAATTTCGTTCTCGCTCCAGAAAAAGCTGGAAAAATCCTGCACCCATTCAAAGTAGCTCACCGTCACGCCGCCGGCGTTACAGATGACATCCGGCACCACGAGAATATCGCGGTCGGTAAGAACATCGTCGGCATCAGGCAGGGTCGGTCCGTTGGCGCCCTCAAGCACAAGCTTTGCCGTCGTCCGGCGCGCGCGCTCGGCCGTCAATTGCGATTCCAAGGCCGCTAAAATCAGAATATCGCAGGGCGTGCTCCAGAAAGCATCGTTAAGATCCGGCGATCCGCCGATCCCTTTTCTCGACGGCGCGCTCATCATCAGCGCGGGAACGTCGATTCCCGCTTCATCGATAACGGTACCCCACTGATCCTGTAGCGCGACCACCTTTGCACCATTGAGAACGAAAAGCTCCGCCGCGGACGAACCGACGTTGCCGAAACCCTGCACGCAGACCCGCGCGCCTTCGAGGCTCAAGCCCATACGCGATGCCGCTTCGCGTCCAGTAACGAAGACACCGCGTCCCGTTGCCTTGACGCGCCCCAGCGAACCGCCAAGATGCAATGGCTTTCCCGTTACGACACCTGACGCCGTAAACCCAACCTGCATCGAGTAGGTGTCCATGATCCATGCCATGACCTGGGCATTGGTATTGACATCTGGCGCCGGAATATCTTTTTGCGGGCCGATAATGATGCTGATTTCGCTGGTATAGCGCCGCGTAATCTTTTCCAGCTCGTTGTCCGACAGCGCAAACGGATCAACGCGAATCCCGCCCTTTGCTCCTCCAAATGGCAGATCCATCGCGGCCGTCTTGATCGTCATCCAGGCAGCGAGTGCCATTGTCTCTTCCAGCGTAACCTGCGGATGAAACCGAAGGCCGCCTTTGCCGGGCCCGCGCGAAAGATTGTGCTGCACGCGAAAACCTTCGAAATGACGGACGATGCCATCGTCCATTTCGATAGGCACGTCGACGATCATCGTCCGCTTGGGATGTTTGAGTGTTTCCACCCAACGCGCCAAAGTCTTGAGATAGGGCGTTACGCGATCGACCTGAGCAAGATACGTCGCCCAGGGGCTTGGAAATGAAGACTTTGCATACGACAACGGCGGCGATGTCTTTTCTGTTATGTTGGTCATGCGCTTCTTATTGCTGTTATTTGAAAGATGAATGTCTCTTATTCGATGGGCGCAAAACATGGCGTGACTGCGCCGGAAACGCGCCGCGGCCACTCACTGCAAAAACGTGCGATAGCTGTCCGAGCTAGCGGCCCGCAAGCGCGATATCGCGAAGAACCGCTGCCTCAAACTGCACTTCATCAACGCGGTGTTTCAGGACGTCGCCGATACTGATGATCCCGACGAGATGATTATTCTCGACCACAGGAAGATGTCGGACACGCCGTTCCGTCATCAAATGCGTCACGTGCGCGATCGTATCGCCGGGAGAACACGTAACGATTTCGTGCGTCATGAGAGCTGATATTGGCAACGCCAGAAGCCTGTTTTCGTTGGTCGCCAAGGCGCGCACCACATCGCGCTCAGAAATGATCCCATCCAACGCCTGGCCATCTCTGCTGACAACCATTGCGCCAACGCCCTCGGCCCGCAGCATCTGCACGAGCTTAAGGATCGTGTCGTCCGGCCGTACGGTCAGAACATGCGCATTCTTTTTTGCTTTGAGGATATTTTGAACAATCATAGCCATAATCCTAAAAATTGCGGTTTGGCCACTCACACCCTTGAATCTATCACTGACGACGTGCCTGTGCAGGGCTAATTTAGTTGGATGCCATGTCTTAAAGGTGGGGAAGGAATGCCGGAAAAATCGACAACGGTCGCCGACTACCTGATCGAGCGGCTCAAACAGGCGGGCCTTGAGCACGCCTTTGGCGTTCCCGGCGATTATGTCTTGACGTTCATGGATCGCTTGATCGCATCTGGCGTCGACCTGATAGGAACCTGTAATGAACTTAATGCGGGCTATGCTGCCGATGCTTATGCTCGCATCCGCGGCATCGGTTGTACCGTCGTGACATGGGGCGTCGGCGGCTTCAGCGCCATGAATGCCGTCGCGGGCGCTTATGCGGAACAGGTTCCGCTCGTGGTCTTGGTCGGCGGACCGCGCACAAATCAGCGCCGCTCCTCAATGCTGCTTCATCACGGCGTGGGCGAATTTTCGACAATGCAGCATGCCTATGCACACATCACAGTTGCGTCCGTTCTGCTCGACGATGCTGGAGACGCGCCCCAACTCATCGACCGTGCGCTTGCCCGCTGTCTCTCTGAGAAGCGCCCGATCATGATCGAAATTCCCGTCGATATCGTTGATCAGCCCTGCGAGCCCTCGAAACGGCAGACACCGTCCGGACCACCCGTGTCAGATCCGGACTCATTGAACGAAGCCCTGGACGAGGTCATGGCCCTCCTCGCGTCGGCGAAGCGGCCGGTCATTCTCGGTGGCGTTGAGCTGCATCGCTACGGCCTGATGCAACAATTCATGCGTCTCGTCGAAAAGAGCAAGCTACCGGTTGCAACAACTCTCCTCGGCAAGACCGTCATCTCGGAACTTCACCCGCAGGCGATTGGAGTTTACGAAGGTGCCATGTCGCGAAAGGATGTTCGGGCAATCGTCGAAGCCAGCGACGTCCTGCTCTGCATCGGCGCGTGGATCAGCGACATCAATTTCGGCGTGTTTACCGGCAAGCTCGAAGGCCGCCAATTGATCCTCGCAAATTCCGGCCGCCTGAAGATCAGCCAACACGTCTACGAGCAAGTATGGATCGGCGACGTGGTGACCGGCCTCGCGGATCGCATGCCGGCCCAGGGATTGCCCCATCCCCCGTTTGAAAGCGCAGCCAAACGTGAGGCCAAGCCATCGATTGCGCACCGCGGAGCCAAGCTCACGGTCGACAAGGTCATGAGCCGCGTCAACGACTATATCCGCGACGACACCATCGTCGTTGCCGAGACAGGCGACAGCCTGTTCGCCGCTGCCGACCTCGTCATGCATCATGATGTCGGCTTTATAGGGCAGGCGTTCTACCTATCGATCGGCTACGCCCTTCCCGCGGTTCTGGGTGCCTCTATCGCCGCCCCGAACCGCCGCGTTCTCGCTCTCATCGGTGACGGCGCATTGCAAATGACGGTGCAGGAATTATCGTCGCTTTGCCGGCGAAATATCCCGGTCGTCCTGCTGATCATGAACAATGACGGCTACACCACCGAACGCGTCATTCACGAAGGCCCCTATAACGATATCCAATCATGGGACTATCACAAACTGCCGGATGTCTTCGGTGGCGGCTGGGGGCGTCGCGTCGAAACCGAGGAAGAGCTCGACGCGGCATTGAACCAGGCGAGAAGCAGCAACGATGGCCCCGCCGTCATCGAAATCATGCTCGACAAACTGGATATGTCGGACGCCCTGAAACGCCTCGGCGCTGAACTTTCACCTGATAAAAAGCACAGCCAATAATAGCCGTCTCGCCTCGAAACCTTGCCATTGGCCCAAGCGCGGAGCCCAAAGAGACAAGAAGCGTTACGCCTACCTAACCCGGCAAGCAAAGACTTGTCAGAGCTTCTGACGGAATGACTGCGCTCGCCAAGCCGAGTATCGCAACAATCGTCCCCGCTGCCGTTCTGAGACGCGGCCGAGAGAGCATGCCCGCAGGACCTACGGCCCTCGCCGATCCGTATGCAGCGAGGCTGACTGCGGGCATCGTTGCAATTGCGAAACCGCCCATGAACAACGCACCATCGGTCCCTGATCCACTGACCGTTGCCATCATCAAGGCGTTGTAGACCATGCCACACGGTGCAAATCCCCAGACCATGCCGGACATCACCGGCAGACCTTTCGACATCCGTGCAGGCAGCCACCGACGAATGCGCTCATGAACAGCGGTGACTGCCTTAGAAAGACCGTATCGCGGCAGAATACCGGCAATCGACAGCCCTACTGCAACGATGAGCGCGGCGGCCATCATACGCACAGCTGCCTGCAATCCGGCAAGATGCATCAAACTCGCAAATGATGATCCGACCGATGCGACCACCGCTCCGCCGAGCACATACGTCAGCGCGCGCCCGGTTTGAATGCCGGCAAGTGCACGCAACTGCGATCTCTGCGCGGATGAGCTAGGCGCCGTCGCCAACAGCAGCGACGACGCAATGCCACCACAAACGCACGAGCAGTGCAGACTTCCCGCGAGCCCCATGACAAACCCACCGGCAAACAAAGCCGCGCCGTCCATCCGTCAACCTCCCCGTCCTAAAACGGACTGGACCTCCAACGCTGCTATTTGCCGGTGTCGGCGTAGCAGCTCGCAGCGTTGACGACGGGCGGCAAATTGATCGCCGGATTTCCATCGAAGAACCCGGACGGCATCAATTTGAATCCGGCCGAAATGCACGGCTGCACGGGAAAGTCTTCTGGTCGAACCGAATGGTGCAATCCGAACGTATGCCAGAGCACGATATCCGTGTTCTCGATCGAGCGGTTCTTGGCAACGAAAGACTTGATATCTCCCGATCCGTCCGAATGATTCATGAATTCGCCAGCAGGGAAACGCTCGGTCGGATCGTAGGCCGAAACCCAGACGTGGTTCTGCGTGAAGGATGCGCGCTTGCCCGAAAACGAATTTGGCGCAACGAACGACGTCAGGCAATCCGGGGCATCGAGCTTGTATCCGACCGGCGTTCCAGCACGATTGAATTTGTTTGGATTGATAACCTTCCAATAGCGCTGCGTACCGAGATTTGCAGTCCGTGCGGCGTCTCCCTCCGTCTTTATGAGGGTCTCTTGTTCGTAGAAGGCGTTGCCGTAAGGGTTCTCTCCGTCTTCCTGCTCGGCATAGGTATTGCACTCGACAAAGCTGTTCTTGTCGCCATCGACACACATCTCAAGCCGCGCGCAGAGGATGTGCTGATGGATCTGCCCGACGACGCCGGGCGCAACTTCGCGTCCATATTTTCCTGGCTGGCCGGGAATGCACGCCGTCGTGTTGATAATGCCTGTCGCCTTGAGCTCGAATTCGATCTTGCCGTCTAGGAAGAAATACCAGTACAGCGCATACTCATAGTTGCCGACCGTGCAGATCGACGAAATGACGAGCTTAGCGCCCCGGCGAATTTCAAACCGCTCCGTGCGGAAATCGGTATGCTTCCACAGCAAGCCTGAATCTTCTTCGTGAATGCAGATTGCTTTTTTGATCGTCCACGGCTCACCATCGCGCGTATTGAGATGCGCGTCGAGATACTTGATGACGCCGAGGCAATCGCAGCCGAGTTCAAGAGAGTTCGCGAGCTTGCCGATCCCGTACTCGCCAATATCGAAGACGTGCTTACGGAAGTGCCCGGCGTCTGGCGAACCATAGGGCACAGTCATCTCGACGATAGATGCGCGCCGGAGGATCGGTCGCCCGTTGAAGCTGATATCGTGCAGCGTCAGCGACTCGCGCGTATTGAACCCGATATTGAGCGCCCAATTACGCCAAGTCAGCCGACTTCCCTCGATTTTGAAATTCACGCCTTCCGGCTGGACGACATTGATCGGCTTTGCAGGCGGCTGGAACTCGTCGAAGAACTGGTGCTCATAGTTGTATTCAGCCATCGGGATCGGCGTAACGCCGTAATCGTCGATCCGAATGACCTCGCCGCTGTTGATGTCCACCACAGCGTTGAGGCCTTCTATAGGATGCGCGTAGAAGTTCTCGAACTCCCGGAGCCGAAGCCAGCAAAAAACATGGCAGAGATGGCGCCCTTCCTCCCCCGGAATATCGAAGCTCCCCGCCGACCACGGATCGACGCACACTTTGCTCATGTCGGTAATGCCGCGCTTGGCACACGCAGCGATGAACTCCGCATTGCCGCGAACAATGTCCTCGATAGCCAAGAACTGTTCGAGTTGTATCATTGGCCGTTTGTCGGGGCAGTCTTCGCGAAACAACACCTTTCCTGTATCGAGAGAAACGACGAACTTTGTAACGCCGATCGTCTCAGAACTTGAGGCGTTGACTGCCGCACGCCGCTCTACTGGCTTACCTTCGGCATAAGCCTTGAGTTCGTCCTTTGTCGGCTCGTCCAATCCGATCGACTCGAAGCACGTCTTCGGTCCGTATGGTGCCACGACCTTGACGACCCCAGCGGCATTCCGGATCTCATCGGGCGACAACGGATCCAGTGGATGCCGAACCAAAGATGACTTTTCCAGCACGGCCGTCGAGCAACAGCTTTCTGACATGATTAGGCTCCCAAGTGTTGCAATGCGTTCTGGTTGGTCACGCACTTTAGCCGAATGACGCTGCTTCAACAGCAGCCGAGGCGACGCCCTATCAGGGCAACCGTCCTTTCTCGAAAGACCCTAGCCAGCGCCATGTGGGCTGTAATTGATAGTTGGCGCCAAAAAGCGAATCTGTCCGCTCAGAAACCGTTTGCTGCGCTCATCTGGAAACCACCGCCGCACAGAGATTTCACGTTCAAAGGTGATCTGCCGTCGCCGCAAACGAAGTGGTACGCTTCTTGCGATGCTGTCCCACTCAACGGCGACACTATGGGGTGGAGTTGCATGCCTTCATCAGGCGTCATCGCGGCATCGATCATCAACGGAGTTCTCTCCACGATCGATCGCCGGAGAATGGACCCGGAGACAATTTCCGCACGTGTCGGCATAGCGAACGATGGGTTGTTTGGACGCTCGCCTTTTCTTCCGCTCTCAGCGTTCACAACGATGCTGGAGATGGCGGCAACTCAGACGAACGATCATGCACTTGGCATGAAGTGGGGAAAACTCTTCAATATTCACGACTTAGGAGCAACTTCCCAGCTCTATCTCACCGCTCGTACTGTCGGTGAAGGGCTCACCAAGCTTTGTGAGTATTTTCCCACCTTCCAGGGCGGAACGCACTGCGCACTGAATGTCAGCGGCGACACCGCACGCCTGACCTACTCCATTTTCGACAGAACCGTCTCACATCGCGTCCAGGATGCAAATTTCTCAGAGGCTGTCTTGTGCTCGGTCCTGCGCGCGACTTTGGGCAAGGACTGGGAGCCGCTATGCCTAGAGTTCGAGCATTCTCCTGGTGCAAATCTCGCCAGTTATCAGGCGCATTTTCATTGCCCACTACGTTTTGGCGCTCGTTATAACGCTATATTGTTTCCCCTCTCGGAGCTGAGCCGCCCGATCCTCTCATATGATCGCATGCTGCACCACCGCTTGGAGAGTGAGCTGTCCGACTGCCTAAGTTCGCAAGAACTCGAGCTCGATCTCAGCAACAGCGTCAAGGCATGGATCAACGCCAGTCTATGCTGTTCCAAGAGCATCGACATACAGGATGCAGCCAGCGACTTCGGTATGAGCGTCAGAAGCTTTCAGCGAAAGCTCGCCGATGCTGGCCTGAACTATGCAGATCTTCGCAACGCAGTGCGAACGGAAATCGCGAAGGCGATGCTGGCGTTCACCGATCGCACCATTCCGGAGATCGCGTTCGATCTTGGCTATAGTGAAACGAGCGCATTCTCACGAAGCTTCAAAAGCTTCACCGGATCGACACCAGCTAAATTCCGGGACGGCGCCGTTCGCGCGCGAACATCTTCAGGACAGGGATCTTCTTTCATGGCGCCGACGAGCGCCGCCAGCCATTGATTGGATAAGACAGCGCTAAGCCTTAGACGCTGACGCAAGTCCTTTGCCACGCGACGCCACGACGCCGATCACGATGAGAACAATTGAAAATGCAATCACCAATGTCGCAACGGCGTTGATCTCCGGCGTCGCCTCGCGACGAAGGATCGACCAAAGCGCCATCGGCAAAGTATTTTCGCGGCCGGTCAGAAGGTATGTAACCGCGATCTCGTCGAACGAGATCGAAAATACGATCAGCATCGTACCGAAGATGGCGGACTTCAGGTTCGGCAACGTCACTTTAAAGAACGTCTCGATCTGCGAAGCGCCAAGATTGAAGGCCGCCTCCTCCTGGCTCCGACCGAGCTGCTGCAGACGCGCAAAAACTTCCGTGACATAGATGCAAGTCAGAGCCGTACCTTGGCCGAGCATGATCGTATTGAGTGATAGCCGAAACCCGATCGTGATGTAGAAACTCAAAAGCGAAACACCGGTAATGACACCGGGAAGCACAATCGGCAGCATCACGATCCGCCGGAAAGCGGCTTTCCCCGGAAACTCGTAGCGGTCCAGCGCAATCGCCGCCGGCAGCCCGATGAGCATGCTGAGAATGACCGTTCCGATGCCGACATAAACGGACGCGCCGATCGACCGCATCAGCGTTTCGTTCTCGAGAACCTTCTCATACCAGGAGAGCGTGAAGCCTTTGAACGGAAGCCCGGTAAACTCGCTAGCATTGAATGAAAAGAATGCCATGACGAGCAGCGGCGCATAGAGAAACAGCAGAACTGCTCCGGCGAGACCTGCGACAAGGGGTTTGTTTCCAAATGCGCGCATTCAATTTTCTCTCGTCCGTTCTAGAAACGCACCTGAAATTGGTGCTCAAGGCGATGGGCCAAGGTAATCAGCCCAAGCCCCAGGGCGATAATGACCAGGCCGATCGCCGCCGCCATCGGCCAGTCGTAGGCCGCGCCCAGCAGGTTGATAACAATGTTGGATATCATGATGGAATCCGCGCCACCGACGAGCGCGGGCGCTACGAAATCTCCAAACCCCAGCGAGAACGTGATGACGCCGCCCGCGATGATGCCCGGAATGCTGATCGGCAAAACGATCTTGCGGAAGATCTCCATACGCGTCGCACCCTGGTCGAGCGCAACTTCGATAAGAGACGTCGGGATGCGTTCGAGTTGAGCGTAAATCGAAAGCACTGCAAATGGCGTGAAGATATAGGCGAGTGTCAACGTCACGCTGAACTCGTTATAGAGGAACAACGTCAGCGGACGATCGATTATACCGAGCCCAAGCAGTGAGGCGTTGATGAGACCGGCTGTTCCGAGAATGGTTTTCCAGGCGTAGGCCTTGACGAGATAAGACGCCCACCACGGCACGATAACCAGAAGATAGACGTAGCGTTTGGTCGCTTCCGAAGCATGAAACGCCAAATAGAACGCCAGCGGATACGCAACAATCGACGACGACACCGCTGTATAGATACCGATCTTCGCTGATTTGAGCATCACGCTGAGATATGGCTCGGTCGTAAAAACCCTGACGAAATTCGCCAGTGAAAAGCCCGGCTTGAAGACGACGTAATCGACCGATCCCAGACTGTAATAGAACAGCATGCAGTAGGGTAGGATCATAAAAACGAAGAACCAAGCCGCAGGTGGCAGAAGCCAGAAAAGCATGCGCGCGCGTTCGATCTTTTTCGCCTTCAGCGCGCCTGGGCTGAGCTTTGCGGCCGTCTCCGAGATGGCGCTTGAAGTCGTCATGACGGAAGCTGCAGTGTCATTCATGGATTAAGCTGCCAATACGCGAATATCGTCTGGAAGAACGGAAAGCGGCACGACATCGCCGATGCTGGCCTGCGCGCCGGTCGTTCGATCATGCACGCTTATCCGACCGGCACCGCCCGCAAGCTCGATCACATACTCATTCTTCGCACCGAGGAAGAGACGCTCAGCCACAGTGCCACGAAGAATATTTCTTTGGTCAGATACGTCCTCGCCGATGGCGACGCGGTCGACGCGGATCATCACGCCGACTGTCTTGCCTGAGACGGTCGCGGCGTTGGCCGGTGCCGAAAGCGTTGCGCCGCCTGCCAAACGGATCTTAGCCGTCGGGCCATCAACCGCGTCGACCACGCCTGTAAGAACGTTAGCCCGATCGATGAAGTTCGCCACGAACTTGGAATTCGGCTGGGCGTAAACTTCTTGCGGACTTCCGCTTTGAACGATGCGCCCCTTATTCATGACGACGATGCGATCGCTCATCGCCATCGCTTCTTCCTGATCGTGCGTGACGTAAATGAAAGTCTTGTTGAACTGCCGGTGCAGCCGCTTGATCTCGACCTGCATCGCTTTGCGCAGGTTGGCGTCAAGCGATGCAAGCGGCTCGTCGAAGAGAACGACCGCTGGATCGGTAATGAGCGCGCGCGCCAGAGCCGTGCGCTGCTTCTGCCCGCCAGAGAGTTGATGCGGCATTTTCTTGCCATGATCGGCCAGCTGCACGAGGCTCAAGTATTCATCAACCCGCGCACGGATTTGCGCTTCGGTATAACGACCCCGCATTTTTTTGAGGCGGAGACCAAAGGCTACGTTTTCTGAAATCGTAAGATTGGGAAAGAGAGCGAAATCCTGGAATACCATCCGCATGTCGCGTTCCGACGGCTGCGAATACGTTATGTCTTCACCATCGATGCGAATGGTGCCCGTGTCCGGCATTTCGAAACCCGCAATACAGCGCAGCGTCGTCGTCTTGCCGCATCCGGATGAGCCCAGAAGGGTGATGAACTCACCCTTCTGGATCGACAGGTCTACACCGTCGACGGCCGCAACGTTCGATGCACCATACGTCTTGCGAATACCGATGAGATCTATGTAAGCGGCCATTCGCGCACCCTCTTGATCGCAGCTTGGACGGACTAAAAACGGTTCGTGATTATTGCGCGGCTTTGACCTGATTCCAGATTTCCAGATATTTCGCGCGCTGTTTCACCGGCTGCCACCAGCTGACGGTCTTCAGCGTTTCCGGGTTCGTCATGCCGAGTTCTTCAAACGACTTCTTCTGGTCGTCCGGAAGGAAATCGACCATCTTGGCGTTGGAATATCCAAATCCCGTAACGGCGTGTCCGAGAGCTTGTGCCTTTGCACTCGACACGTAATTCAGCCATTTGTAGACGCAGGAATTGGACGAAGCTCCCTTGGCAATCATCCAGCTATCGCTCCAGCCACCCCGTCCCTCCTTTGGAACGATGTCGATGAGTTTCCGATCACCGCCGCGCAGCTTGACCAACGTTTCTTCCCATGCATTGCCGCCGATGACTTCCTTGCCTTGGAGCAAGGTCGTCATCTCGCCTGCTGTCGTCCAGTACTTGCGAACGTTCGGCTTGAGCTTCAGAAGCGCTTCTTTGACCTTCGCAAGCTCCTCGTCATTCATGTCGTAGACGTTCTTGATTCCGAGATAGCGCGCCGCTTCATAGAGTGTCTCGATATCGTCCCACATCGCGAACTTACCGGCGTACTTGGGGTCCCAGAGAAACGCGAGACTCGTCGGCGGCTCCGGCACGGCAGTGGCGTCGACGAGGATGCGAATGATGCCCCAGGCATAGGGAACGCCGTACGTCTTGCCATCTTTCGACAGCCACGGCGGCGATTTCAGCATCGGGAAGAAATCGGCCTCCGCCGAGATCTTGTCAGGATCGATCGGATCAACCAATCCAGCATCAATCAGCTTCATGGTCGTGTCGTTGGAGGGCGTCACGAGATCGTAAGTGCCGCCGCCGGCCATCAGCTTGGCGAAAATTTCGTCGTTCGTTCCGACATAGACAGCCGAGACGGCGCAACCGCTTTCCTTTTTGAAAGGCTCGACGAAACTCGCGTCGGCATAGCCCTCCCAAACCAGCATGTTTAAGCTATCGGCAGACGCGACAGAGGCGCCAAAGAGTGACAGCGCCGTGACTGCTCCGAGCGTTCGCGACAGGCGTCGAACCAAGCCACCGCGATTTCCCGAATAATTTTTACGTTGCGACACGCGACGACCTTCCGGCATGCGTTCAAACTCCATCGTTTGCGAAACCGAGCACAGCTCACACTGAACGGGACTGCCGAATGGTGCCCTGGCTCAAGCCAACGCCGCGCGCGCTCCTAGCCGACAGCCTGGAAAAACCTATCCAGGTCAGACTGGGAAGTAATTGACAGTTCATGCCAAAGTCTTCAGCGGCTTGTTTTGCAGCTGCCAGGCTCGCGCTCGAATGGCGAGGCCGCTATCTCAGGAAGCGCCTGAAGCTCCACATGGAGAGCGCAAACAGCATACAGCCGATACCAAGCAGCGCTGCGAACTGCGGCCAGACGACGTCAAATCCCGAGCCGCGAAACAGCACTGACTGAGCAAGAATGATAAAGTGCGTGTTCGGAGCGGCCAGCATGATATCCTGAATGATGGCCGGCATGCTCTCGCGAGGCGTCACGCCGCCTGACAGAACCTGCAAGGGGATAAGAACAAGAATAAGCAGCATACCGAATTGCGGCATCGTCCCCGCCATCGTCGCCAGAAAAACACCCAAGGCCGTCATAGCGAAAATATCCAGGGCAGCGCCAACGAGGAACAATGGCACCGAGCCGTTGACCGGAACCTGTAACAATCCCTGCACGACGAAAATCAGCGACATGCTCGACGCCAGCAGCACGACGAAGCCCATCGACCAGATCTTACTGACCATGATCTCGAATGGCGTTACGGGCATCACGAGAAGATGCTCGACCGTACCGTGCTCCCGCTCTCGAATGAGAGCGGCGCCGGTCAAAATGATCGACAGCATTGTAATCGACATGATGACATTCGTTATCGCCCCGAACCAAGTCTTATTAAGATTTGGGTTGTACCGAGCACGCAGCGTCAATCGAACGGGAAGATCGCCATCCGAGCGATAGCGATCGAGAAACTCGCTGATCTCACCTGCGAGAATGGATTCGATATAACCGCCACCCGTAAAGGCCTGCGTCATGCGGGTTGCATCGATGTTGAGCTGTATCGTCGGCGAACGGCCCGCAAGTAGATCGCGTTGGAACTCGGGCGGAATATCGAGCGCAAACGTATCGGCGCCGGCATCCATACGCTCGTCCATTTGCTCCTGAGTGATCAGCCGCGGCACACTGAAGTACGGCGGATAAAATGCGGTGATGATACGGGACGATACGGGCGACTGATCCTCATCGACGATTGCGATCGCCGCGTGATTGAGCGTATCCGGCAACGCCCGCGACGCCGAATAGATCGAAACCGAGAAAGCGTAGACGATTAGGATCAGCATCGTCGAATCGCGCATCAATCCGCGCAATTCCTTGACCCCGAGCTGCCAGATGTTCGCGACGCGCATCTTACGTCGCCTGCTTTTTGAGGAAGGCCGCGCCTAGGCCGAACAGGATGGGAATGGCAATCAGCAGCGCCAAGTAGTCATTGGCCAAATCGCCAAATCCCAGCCCTTTCGAAAACGTCCCACGCGAGATCGTGACGAAGTAGGCCGCCGGGTAGATCTTGCCGATATAAGCACCGACTCCCTGCAGCGATGATACCGGATCAATCAAGCCTGAATACTGGACAGCCGGAATCAGCGTTATCAGCGTCGTGCCGAAAATGGCCGCGATCTGGCTGCTCATGAATGACGACACCACCAGCCCCATGGACGTCGACACGATCACATAGAGCAGCGCTCCGAAGGTGTAAGCCAGAAAGCTCCCCGTAAACGGTACGCGAAAGACGAACACCGCAAACGCCGCCAGCAAAACGAAGTTGAGCATTGCGAGCGCCACATACGGTATTTGCTTGCCGAGCAGAAACTCAAGGCGCGTCACCGGCGTCACGTAAAAATTAATGATAGACCCGAGTTCTTTCTCTCGCACCACGCTCAGAACGGTGAGCATCGCCGGGATCATCATAAGAAGCAGCGGAATAACCGCCGGCGCCATCGCGACGAGACTTTCGACATCCGGATTGTAGCGATAGCGCAGCGCGACCTGAAAAGCACCGAGCGCTGATGAATCGCCATAAAGTTCACGCGCCTTCTGCGCTAGCCACTCAGTATGAATCTGCTGGACGTAGCTTGCGATGGTATCGCCGCGCATCGGCATCGCGCCGTCGATCCAGGCGCCGATCTCGACGTTTCGCCCGCGTGCAACGTCACGTCCGAACCCCGGCGGAAATTCGAGGACCAGACTCAGCTCGCCATTGCTCATGCGGCGGTCGAGGTCCTTATAGTCGGTAACCGGCGCTTTCTCCTTGAAATAGCGAGATCCGGCAATCTGCGTGGCATAATCACGGCTGATTGTCGTGTCGTCGCGATCGAGAACGGCGAAGCTCAGATTATCCACGTCGAGATTGATGCCGTAGCCGATGACGAACATCAAAAGCACGCTGCCGATCGTCGCGAGCGTGGCGCGAAGCGGGTCGCGCCGCAGTTCGAGCGTCTCGCGTCTCATATAGGCTAGCATCCGCCGGATGCTCTGGCTCAATGGGCTCGCCGGTCGAGCGGAGGCCGCATGATGCTCAGCAGCAAGTGACGTGGCGATCTGGTCGGCTTCAACGTCGCTACCTGCCTTGCTCCCGATCGCATCTTGCAGATAGTCGATAAAGGCATCCTCGAGCGACGATGCCTTGCGCTGCTCAACGATCGCGGCCGGCGTATCGCTGACGAGAACGCGGCCGGCATGCATCAACGAAATGCGGTCGCAACGCTCCGCTTCATTCATGAAGTGGGTCGAAACGAAGATTGTCACGTTATCCTTGCGCGAGAGATCGGCTAGGATCTGCCAGAACTGATCGCGCGCAACCGGATCGACGCCCGACGTCGGCTCATCGAGAATGAGCAATTCCGGGGAATGTATCATCGCCACGGCGAGCGACAGGCGCTGGCGGATACCGAGCGGAAGCGCATCAGGCAATGCGTCCATGACGTCGGAAAGATCGAAGCGGCGCACGACTTCAGCAATGCGCGGCGCGATATGATCGGGCTCCAGATGAAAGAGCCGCGCATGCAGATCGAGGTTCTGTGCGACGGTCAGTTCCGAATAAAGCGAAAAGGCCTGAGACATGTATCCAACGCGACGTCGGACGGCCATGTCATTGGGATCGACCTCTCGCCCGAACAATTTCACGGTGCCTTCGCTGGCCGGCAGAAGACCAGTCAGCATTTTCATTGTCGTCGTCTTGCCGCAACCGTTGGAGCCGAGAAATCCGAAAATCTCTCCTTTGGTAATACGGAAGCTGACGTCATCGACGGCGATGAAATCACCGAACCGCATCGTCAAATGATCGGCCTCGATCGCGACCTCGTCGTCACCGTTTTCTGTGCGCGGCGGAATGACGACATCGACGTGTCCGCGGCGCTGATCTTCCGGCAATAGGGCAATGAAGGCTGCATCGAGATTGGGCGCACCCGTCTTCTTGAGAAGATCGCTCGGCGCGCCCGTTGCGAGCACGTTTCCTGCGTTCATCGCGATCAGCCAGTCGAACCGCGCCGCCTCTTCCATGTAGGCGGTCGCGACGAGAACACTCATGCCCTTCCGGCCGAGACGAATGCCGTCGATCAACTCCCAGAACTGCCGGCGGGAGAGCGGATCGACGCCGGTGGTCGGCTCATCGAGAATGAGCAATTCCGGATCGTGGATCAGCGCGCAGCAAAGCCCGAGCTTTTGCTTCATGCCGCCGGAAAGCTTGCCGGCCGGTCGGTCGGCAAAGGAGGCAAGACCTGTACTCTTTAGCAGCTCGGCAATCCGGTCCTGTCGCTCATGCTGGTCGAGCCCAAAAAGTCGACCGAAAAAATCGACGTTCTCGAAGACCGACAGCGTCGGATAAAGGTTTCTGCCGAGCCCCTGGGGCATATATGCGATCTGCGGACAGGTTCGTCGGCGATGGGCCGCGTCCCGCATGTCTCCGCCGAGGACGGTGACGCGCCCCTTCTGTAGCTTGCGCGCACCGGAAAGGAGCGACAGCAGGCTCGACTTGCCGACGCCGTCCGGGCCGATCAGCCCAGCCATAACCCCCGCAGGGACATCGAGCGTAATAGCGTCGAGCGCCAGCGTCTTTCCGTAGCTTAGACTGACATTTTCAAGACGGGCGACGACTGGAACAGGTTCGGCCGGGCCGCTCGTCATTGCACCAGCTTTCCTGCGAGCACCGGCCATTGCGCGTTGGGATCAAGCTTGACGTATGCCACGCCGGGCAGCCCAGTCTTGACTTGCCGGATGTACTTCTGAAGCAGCGCCTTGGGTATCTGCGCCTTGATCCGGAACATCAGCTTCAGCCGCTCTTCTTCCGTTTCGACGCTTTTCGGCGTGAACTGCGCAACGTCGGCAACGAACGTTGCCTTTGCCGGGATGATGTATTGAGGTGCCGCATCGAGCACCAGCCGGATCTCCGCGCCCAGCGCCACTTGTCCCGCTTCCGCCGTGGGCAGAAAGAACGTCATGTAGACGTCGCTGAGGTCGACCATGTTGAGCACCCGCCCCCCCGCCGACAGAACCTCGCCAAGCTGCGCGACGCGATACTGCACCCGCCCGTCTCTCGGCGCCCGCAACGTGCTGTCGTCGATGTCTGCGGTGATGCTGTCGATAGCGGCCTTGGCGGCGTCGACGGCCGCACGCGCGTCAACGACCTGCGCCTCGGCCGAGCTGATTGCCGCCTCGGAGGCCGCAAGCTGAGCCTTTGCCGCCCCGACTGCTGCAACCGCGCCTTCCTTCGAGGCGCGATCGTCGTCGAGCGTCTGCTGTGACACGACGTTCGTCTTGACGAGTTCTGCTGAGCGCTTGAACTTACTCTCGGCGGCATCGAGTTCGGCCTCCCGCTGCGCGACGACTGCAACCTCCGCCGTTTTCTCCGCATTGCGTTGGGTGACGAGACTCTTCGCCGTATCGACCCCGATCTGCGCACGGTGGAACTGCGCTTGGGCCTGTCGCCGTTGCGCTTCGAGTTGAGCGGTGTCCATCCGCGCAACGACCTGCCCAGCCGTCACAAAGTCGCCCTCGTCGACGTATATCTCTTTGATTCGCCCTGCTATTTTGCTCGCGATATCGATTTCGACGGCCTCGATGCGGCCGTTTCCGCTGGCGATGCCGGGGGGCAAAGCCGAGCTGAAAAATTCCGTCCAGGCGAGATAACCACCGACCGCCGCGATCAAAACAATGACGATCAGCGTATCACGGCCGATCCTAGCTGCCAGTTTTTTGGCTCCCGGACCAAGCTGGTTTGTCCGCAACCAATGGCTCAACGATTTCTGCTCGCCGGCCGCCGGGGACTGCTCGGTTTGAGACTCACTCATGCGCCCCCCAGGAGAATGGCCGGAACGACGACACCGGCGGCCGGACCGATATCGGAGCGGAGCAGTTTCGAGGGATGCAAGAGGACAACCTTTGATAAATGTTGGTGCTGCGATTTAGTCCATGCTGGAATGAGCCACAGCGAAGACTTCGCCAACTAGCTGGCCTGCTCTAGGTCAGGATGCGTTGACCTGGGACAATACAATCGTTCGGGTTCCGCCCGTAACCATCTCTTCGCCGCGGAGAACTCAAACGAACCTCCTTCCGGCTCATCCGCCCAAGGGATATTCCCCCGATCGGAACGTTTGCCCATGTTGGAGTCACAATTTTTTAGTAGAAGCGGAACAAGATGACGGCGTCCGAGTTCGCCTGTCATCTGCTCCGGAGACGCGACTATGCCCTACTCGTTTTATGCGGTACTCAACGTTTTGCCGCAGATCGCGGCCACCGCATTCCTGCCGATCGTCGGCATCGCCCTCGTAAGCTACCTAATCAAATCGACCCGCCCGCAAGGCCCACAGAAGCCGATCGGAATCGACTGAACCGATCATTGAGCGGCTGGGAACTGTTAGGTCGCGGCAGGCGGCGGCCAATTCTCAACACGTTCGATCGCATCCCCCAGTCTTACTTCCCCACCAGTAATAATGCGTGCCGTCAGTCCGCCGCGGCCACGAACGGCGTTATAACCTCCCGGCCCCAAGTTCGCTTCCATCTGGCTGCACGGCGCGCACTCGCCGCTGGCCTCCAAGACAACCTCACCGATCAGAATGCGCCGCTCCTTTAGGGCATTCAGATTGAGCCTGCTCGTGACGAGGTTTCGCCGCAACAGCTCCGGCGAAACGTCCCTACCCATAAACGACGCTATCGCGGCGAGATCCTCAGCCGCAATGAGCGTCACTTGTCGCGGACCGTTCCGCTGCGTCTTGTAGCGATCACCCTCGATTCCTTGGCCCGCAACGAAAAGCGCCGATGCTGGCGTGAGCATCGGCGCTTTGCGGGAAGGTCGAAGACCGATCCAGGTAAGCCGGCCCGGCCCCACGGGACCGGCCAGTAATTTCGCCAGAATCGATTGGTGAGGCAGCGACTGCACATGCCCCTCCTGTCACCTTAGTTCTTCGGCGGTTCGGCCTCCTTCTGAGGCTCGGCCGATTTCGTCAGCTCATTCCACTTATCGCCGAGCTGCTTCTTGAGATCGTCGATCTTCTTCGACGCCTCTTCGGCTTTGGCGTTATATTCGGCCCGGGCTGCGGAATAGTCGGCGTTCGAAAGCTCGAATTCTGTCATGAACGGGCAACCGCCGTGCGACAGGTTCGGCGCTGCATAGCGAACGAGCGTCGACCCAGGCGTGGCGCCCGGACCGATTTTCATAATCACCGAATCCTTCTCCATGTGGCACTTCTCGCCCTTGGCGATCTTCTTGAGATCAATCGCCACGTACTTTCCGCCCTCGTTGAGCAGCGTCACGTCCATCGCGCTCGGCATGAATGCCAGCTCGACGCCGTTCTCGGCGCTCTCAGCGGCATAAGCAGCCGGAGCAAGGGCCAAGAACGACAAGGCGACGAGCAGTGACTTCAGGGTCGTTTCCATATTTCATTTCCTTCCGCTGTCCGCAAACACGGCCAGAACCTTTGACGAACCAGGATGTATTCCCGATGAACAGTTGATGCCACACGTCTCGATGATGCCTCAACCCACGCAAATGGACGAGGTGGTCATGCTCGATGCGCGCACGTACGTTTTAATGGAGCCTCACGCAGATTTTGCGGCAGCTTTAACAATCGACCCGAAGATTTGTTCCAGATTGTTCTGATAAACATCCCGTAATATTCGCTTCCTCGCCGCCTAAGCCCAACTCTCCAGTTGTCTAGCCCAGGCGGAGGCGCCGGTTTCTCAGTGTGCAAACGACTGTTAGCATCGCGCTCTGACTGGCCAAACGGAACCGACCGCACATCCAGCAATGGCATTCGTTCGGGGCAACCCCATGCGCTCCTTTCCTCCTCGCCGGCTTGTATGCCTGACCGAAGAGACTGTCGAAACGCTCTATCTGCTCGGCGAGCAAGACCGCATCGTCGGCGTATCCGGATATGCCGTTCGCCCGCCGGAGGTCCGCCGCGAAAAACCCAGAGTTTCGGCATTTACCTCTGCCGATATCCCAAAGATACTCGCGCTCGAACCCGATCTCATCCTCGCGTTCTCCGACCTTCAGGCCCAGATCGCGGCCGATCTCGCGCGAGCCGGGCAAGAGGTGCACATTTTCAATCAGCGCGACCTCGCGGGGATCTTTGCGATGATCCAGACGCTTGGCGCACTCATCGGTTGCGGAGACAAAGCCGAAGCCCTCGCTACCTCGCTCGCACTACGGATAGAAGCCGTCCGCGCCGAAACAGCGGGACAGAAGCATCGTCCACGCGTCTATTTCGAGGAATGGGACGACCCGCTGATCGCCGGTCTGGGCTGGGTATCCGAACTTATCGAAATCGCAGGTGGCGACGACATCTTTTCCGACCTGCGCCGCAAAGCGGCCGCCAAGGACCGCATCGTATCCGCCGAAACGGTGATCGCCCAAGCGCCCGAGGTCATTCTCGCATCATGGTGCGGTAAGAAGGTACGCCCGGAGACGATCCGCCGCCGTCCGGGCTGGGAAACTATTCCTGCCGTCGTCAACAATCTGGTTTTTGAAATCAAATCGTCGCTAATTTTGCAGCCCGGACCGGCCGCACTCACCGATGGTCTCGATGCCATTCGCGCGGCGGTGCGACAGGCATTAGTCACATTCAAAGATAACTGAGCAAATTCCGCTAAGATGATTTTTATCAGCCCAGGGGAACGGCCGGGAAATCCGGGCGTAGTCTGTTAGGTTGGTGTGGGGGCACCCGAAGTCGAGTTTCAGACTGGTGCCATGTCTAATCGCGTCTACACCTCGCTATTTTATATAGCTCTGATCGTCGGAAGCTCTTGGATAGCAGTAACCGTCGGCGAAGCATTGGCCCGCGAAGCGATGACCAAATTGGCCCTGCTTCCGTCGCGCGATCCGCGCCCCTCGCGCGTTGAAACTTATCTTGCCGAGCAAAAGCAGGCGCCAGAGCCCAAAGCCAGCAGAACGCTGCTGATCCCAACCGCCCCCGCGATGACGGTCGGCGCACTGGCTAAGGCAATGGATGAGTCCGAGCAGATCAACTCAATCGATGTGAGCACCGATGATCCTGTAGCCGATCCGTCGCCGAATACCGCGGCGCCAAAACCGCGCGTAGCAGGCTGGGCGAGACAGGCGCCGAGACGCTCTCCTTCGCTCGCCAAGCACAATGAAACATCGAACCAACTTATTATGCGCACGCTGCGTGCAGATATGTGATTTCCCCGCGCCATACAGGCAAAGGTGGTGGGCACCCGGCGGGGGGGAATGAGGGGGATGGCCGGATGCCCACGCTTCAAGCCTCATTCCGGGGGGAGGACATGAGGTGTACGGAATATATCAGATAATCGAGAGTAAGGTGTTAACAACTGCCGTTTTGTCGAAGAACGATGTTTAAATTGAGCCAGTAATTCGGTCTTTCCGCGTGCCGTATTGCACGAAAGTATGAGCTGATCTGCGTAGGCTGCAATCAAGCATACGCAATTGCGAAACTTCCATTCCGAAAGAATTAACCAAGAGCAAAGGCACGGACCTATAGGCGCCGTGAATAAGCGAATTCCCGCTTCGCCGGCGCGTCAATCACCACGAGAACGCTGAACGGCGTCAAAAGCCTCTGGGTCGATTGATATCGCGGCGATGGGCAGGCGCCCGTTTCGGATCCGGACGGGTCGAAAGCGCCTGCTCCCACGCACGCGCCAAGACATAGAGGAGCACGATCCCAAACGCATAAAGGCTGCCGACAAAAAAGATGACGGACGCTGCATCTTCATCTGGCATTGGGACGGCCTCCAATATCGCGCCCACAGCAACATGGATATTCGGAACGCTACGAACAAGACGGCGATCACATTGCCGCGGACTTTCAAATGCCCGCCCGACATCGCGATCAGTCGTCGACCATCACGACAAAGGGAAGTGCCTTTTACGCATTCCCGTCCGCGAACCAACCGCTGTGGAGATCAATTTGGTCGCCCTTTCTGAGGCAATCCAAATCACGTAGCCTGCGAAGAAGGGAGGGTCTTGCCTATGGATGCAAAGCTTGTCTCGCTCTTCCAGCGCGAAGCCACAGCTCGCTTGAACGCAGCGGAGCATGAACTCGTCGCGTATACCCGCACATGCCGCGGCAAGGTCATTGAGCTACCTGAAATGACCCGGATCAGGCATCTGCGCGACCGTGTCGACCAGGCACGGATTCGGCATCTGCGCTGGACCCGCTATCGTCTGCTCGCGGAATCCGGCGTCAACTGACGATCTGCATTCACATTAGGCAGCTCGCCCCGCATTTTGTCTAAATACTGATCAGGAAATTTGAACGCCTCTGATGTAGATTAGCGACGTGTGCTCACCGATTCGCGTTCCCAAGGGACGACAGGCGTGACACTGGTCTTCATCGTTTTTATTGGCGCTATTTGCGATTATTATTTCGGTGCTATCGGCGCCATCCTCGGCGCTTTGGTCATCATCGCATCGCTTTCCAAAGCCAAGGCGAGCGTTATCTTTCCCTCTCTGTTGCTGATCGCCATATCTTGGGCAGCCGGCACTTTGTTGGCCAACAGCACCGGCGCCATCCTCGGCGTCATCGCCGCGACGGCCTTAGCACTCTGGCTCGAAGCGGGCGGCAAGCTTGCTATTCCCGGCAACCGGCGTCCGCAAATATCTTCTCGAGATAGTGCCGGGTCATGACACGAAGCTCAACAAGCGCGCTCGGCCGAACGCCGTTGCCAATCTCCTTCGTCAGCGCACCTATGGACTTCATGTTCTGTAACAGAACTGCTGCCGCGTCCTCAGCCTGACCCTTGCGAAGCTTTGGACAGCGATTGATGAGCGTCCGCGCAATGCGTTTGCGAAGCTCCCGGCGAAACTCAAGCCGGCGGTCTGACAATTCTGCTCTGCCCTCCAGAAGCGCGACGATGGTTTGCGTCTCCGATCGCAGATCTCCAAGCAGGTCGAGCAACGCGTCGGTCAACTCGGCAACGGAAAGCTCCCCTGCCCGTTGATCGATCGCATCGAAGAGCGAACCGGCCCTGTCATGAAACCGTTCGATCAACGCGCTCGCAAGAACGTCCTTGTTGGGAAAAAACCGATAAAGCGACCCGATCTGCGCGCCCGCCCGCGCCGCGACCTCCGCCATCGTCGTGGCGTCATAGCCTTTTTCCGCGATGACAACTGCCGCCGCCTCAAGCAGCGCCGCCACCCGCTCCTGCCCTGGCCGCCGCTGCGGGCTCAAGGCGGTGCGCTCTTGCGTCCCTGTTGACTTACTTGAGGCCATCCTCAACTATCCAGAATAATTTGAGCGATGCCTCAAATATCACGAAACCGTAATCAGGCCAACGGACACCAATGGCCAAGAGCGAAAGGCAGATGCCGATGCTTCAGCTTGACCCCAAAACGACGGCCCTCGTCCTCATCGATCTCCAGATCGGAATTGTAGCGCGCAACGTTGCGCCATACACGGGAGCCGATGTCGTCAAGCGTGCGTCGGAATTAGCAATGCGATTTCGTTCCGCAGGCGCCCCCGTCGTCCTCGTCAATGTCGCCTTCGCCAAAGATTTCGCCGACGCCGTCCGCGTCCCTGTCGACAGCCCCGTAGCGATCCCTCCGGGCGGATTTCCCGATGACTTCTCAGAACTCGTCCATGGCTTAGCAATGCCGACTGATATTCGCGTCACCAAACACAACTGGGGCGCGTTCTACGGCACGGATCTCGACGTCCAGCTCCGTCGCCGCGGCATCAACACGATCGTCCTCGGCGGCATAGCAACGAACATCGGCGTTGAATCCACTGCGCGCCAAGCCTGGGAACGCAACTATGCCATCGTTCTCGCCGAGGATATTACCGCAAGCTTCTCAGCGGAAATGCACAACTTTGCCGTCGAAATGATTTTCCCTCGGATCAGTCGCGTCACCGAAGCAGCCGATATTGAATTAGGTGGCCAATAACGGTGTCGCCCAATCCGACACGCGCCCCAGACGCGCTCCTGGCCAACCTTACGAAGCCGGTTCAGTGGCTGATCCTCGTCGCTCTATCGTTTGTGGTAACGGCGCTGATCGGTCTGACCGGACTCCCCGCTGCGATCCTTCTCGGCCCAATGATCGCAGCGATCGTCGTCGAAACCAACGGCGGCTCGATCCGGTTGCCGCCCTACGTTAGGCTCATCGCTCAAGCCATCGTCGGCTGCATGCTTGCGAGCACGATCTCTCCCGAAATTATCGCACGGTTTGTGAAGCAATGGCCGCTGTTACTGTCCGTGGTCCTGACAGTGATCCTGGCCACCAGCTTGATCGGCTGGCTGCTCGGCAAATCGCAGATCATGCCCGGCACGACGGCCGTCTGGGGCTTTTCTCCGGGAGCCGCCACCGCCGCAATCTTGATGGCCGGCGCCTATGGAGCCGATGTCCGTCTCGTTGCTTTCATGCAGTATTTGCGCGTGGTCATGGTCGTCGCGGCAGCATCGATCGTCGCGCATATTTGGATCCATGTAACGCCGGAAACCCATTCAAGCGCGTGGTTTCCGCCTATCGATTGGATCGCCTTCGCAGAAACAATCGCTCTCGCAGCCGTCGGCGGCTTAGCTGGTTACCTTTTACGATTTCCGGCGGGCGCCATGCTGCTCCCCATGGCACTCGGTGCTGCGTTGCAGTCGTCGGGCATCATGGAAATCGAGTTGCCCTATTGGTTGCTCGCAATGTCCTACGCCTTTATCGGCTGGATGATCGGCCAAACGTTTTCTCGCGACATCCTTGTTCACGCCTTGAAAAAGCTGCCTCACATTGTTTTGGCTGTACTCGTTCTCATCATATTCTGCGGGGGGCTTGCCGCGATCCTGACCGAACTCCTCGGCGTCGACCCGCTGACGGCCTATCTCGCAACGAGCCCCGGCGGCTTGAACTCTATTGCCGTGATCGCTGCCTCATCGAAAGTCGACATGTCATTCATCATGGCGTTGCAAACGCTGCGCCTCGTGATCGTCATCGCGGTCGGCCCTTCGATCTCGCGCTTCGTTGCGCGACGGTTGGAGCAGACGCTCGATATTGGCACTTTGAAATAGCGCTTCAAAGCGATAGACGGCTGCACATCAGTCGGCCCCAAAACAGCTTCTACCGACGGAGGAATCCCGATGGATTACGTCAAACTTGGCCATACCGGTCTCGATGTGTCGCGCATCTGCCTTGGCTGCATGAGCTATGGCCAATCTAACGATGGCGTCATGAAATGGGCGTGGACGCTCTCGGAAGAGGAGAGCCGGCCCTACATCAAAACAGCGCTCGAAAACGGCATCAATTTCTTCGACACCGCCAACGTTTATACGCACGGCGAAAGCGAACGCGTGTTGGGCCGCGCCATCCGCGATTTCGCCAGGCGTGATGAAGTCGTCATCGCGACGAAAGTGTGCTCGCCGATGCGCGAAGGCCCGAACGGCCGCGGTCTCTCACGTAAAGCGATCTTCGCCGAAATCGACGACAGCCTGACGCGGCTTGGCACGGACTATGTCGATCTCTATATCATCCATCGCTACGACTACGGCACACCACTTGAGGAAACGCTTGAAGCGCTCGATGAAGTCGTGCGCTCCGGCAAAGCGCTCTATCTCGGCGCGTCGTCAATGTTCACTTGGCAATTCATGAAGGCGCTCGGCTTGCAGCGTGCACACGGGTGGGCGCCGTTCGTTTCGATGCAGAACTACTACAATCTTCTCTATCGCGAAGACGAACGGGAAATGCTTCGGCTCTGCCAATCGGAAGGCATCGCCGTGACCCCATGGTCTCCGCTTGCACGCGGACGTCTTGCGCGTCCCTGGCAGGACGAGCCGGAAACGACGCGCGCACAGAACGATCCCTTTGCACAGCGGCTCTACGAGAAATCAAAGAAACTCGACAAGCCAGTCGTCGATCGTGTGGTCGAAGTTGCAAAAGCCCGCGGCGTTCCGCCAGCTCAAGTAGCGCTTGCCTGGATGCTGCATAAACCGGTCGTGACCTCGCCCGTCATCGGTGCGACCAAGCCCTACCAGCTTGATGACGCAATAAAAGCCGTATCTCTGAAGCTCTCGGACAAAGAGATTTCCAAGCTCGAAGAATTGTATGAGCCGCACGCACAAACCGAAGCTTTTGTCTGACATTTACGTTTTGGACTGAAACGTACCCCTAGCTCCTGCGTTCTCATTGCAGGCGTAGTGAGCTTAACGGGGGATGTGATGCAGAAGACGGCCTCGGAAGCGGAAACGCAAACGGGCGACATTATCGAGACGAGTATCCCGCAACGCCTCGATCGCCTGCCGTTCGGACGCTTTCATATCCTCGTCATCGCGGCGCTCGGCATCACATGGATCCTCGACGGCCTTGAGGTAACGATTGTCGGCGCTATCGCCGGCGCACTTAAAGAAAGTCCCGCACTCAAATTCTCCAATACTGATATCGGCCTCGCCAGCAGCGCTTATCTCGCAGGCGCCGTTTTAGGCGCAATCTTTTTCGGCTGGCTGACGGACCGGCTGGGCCGCAAGAAATTGTTCTTCATCACTCTTGCGACATACATGCTAGCAACGTTCGCAACAGCATTTTCATGGAATTTGGCGAGCTTCGCAGCTTTCCGTTTTTTCACTGGCGCGGGTATCGGCGGCGAATATACCGCCGTCAACTCTACGATCCAGGAATTGATTCCCGCCCGCTTCCGCGGCTGGACTGACCTCGCGATCAATGGCAGCTTCTGGCTCGGCGCCGCAATCGGTGCGTTCGGTTCGATTGTGCTTCTGGACACGTCCCTGATCCCAGCCGATCTCGGCTGGCGCCTCGCATTCGCCATTGGCGGCGGCATGAGCGTTGTCATCTTCGCGATGCGCTTCTGGATACCGGAAAGCCCGCGCTGGCTCATCACGCATGGCCGCGCCACCGAAGCCGAAAAAATCGTCAACGGCATCGAAGCGGATTTTGCACGCGAGGGTCACGCCTGGGATCGCACCGGCCTCGCGGCAACGCAATTCAAAACCCGCACCCACACGCCGCTGGCTGAAATTGCTACGGCGATCTTCAAGACCAATCGCGATCGCGCCATCGTCGGCTTTGCTCTGATGGCTGCCCAAGCCTATTTCTACAACGCGATCTTCTTTACCTACGCTCTGGTGCTGTCGTCATTCTACGGCGTCCCGACCGATAAGATCGGTCTCTATATCTTGCCGTTTGCTGCTGGAAATTTCCTAGGACCTTTGTTGATAGGCCGCCTGTTCGACACCTGGGGCCGCCGGCCGATGCTCGTGCTGACCTATAGTCTTTCGGGCATTCTGCTTGCCGGTACGGGATGGCTCTTTGCGGCCGACCTCGTTTCGACGTGGCAACTAACGGCCTGCTGGGTCGTCGTGTTCTTTTTCGGCTCCGCCGCCGCAAGCTCCGCGTATCTGACAGTCAGCGAGTCGTTCCCGCTCGAAGTCCGCGCACTGGCGATTGCCATTTTCTATGCTGTCGGAACGGGCGTCGGCGGCATTGTCGGGCCGTATTTCCTTGGCCATCTGATCGACACCGGTTCGCGCGATAGCGTGCTCATTGGCTACCTCATCGGCGCCGTCCTGATGATGACTGCCGCCGGTGTCGCAGCATTCAAAGCCGTCGCCGCGGAACGCAAACCTCTTGAAGAGGTCGCGCGCCCCTTGTCGGCGACGAATTGATCAATGTGCCGCCGCACCTGCGGCGGGGTTTGGCTTTGCGCGCGAAGAGCAATGCAATCGCCGCGATCGACAGCATCACGCCGATGACCGCGAACGTGTCGCTGAATCCCATGATCAGCGACTGCCGCTTGACGATATTGCCCAACGCGACGATCGCCTGGTGCTTCGCCGTCGCGACGTCGGACACGCCATGCGCCATGAAATAATTGGTCATCTCATCGATGCGCTGGCGCACGTTCTCCCGATTGATGTTCACCGACTGTCCGATGATGTTCGAGTGAAACTGCTCACGCTTCGTAATGATCGTCTCCAGCGAGGCGGTACCGACCGCGCCGGCGAGGTTGCGCAGCATATTGAACAACCCTGACGCGTTTGCTGCATCCTTTGGCCCGATCTGTGCCGTCGCGATGGCCGTCAGCGGCGTGAGGATCAAGGCTTGCCCGACCGCACGCACGATATTCGGGACGAACAACTGATCACCGGAATAGTTGAGCGACATCTCGATATTCATGAAGCAGCTCGCAGCAAACAAGGCGATGCCGAGGATTGTGATATAGCGAATGTCGAAACTCTTCATCAGGCGAGGAACGAATGGGATGATCAGAAGCTGCGGCAGGCCCGTCCAGGCCAGAACGTTGCCGATCTGCTCCGAGTTATATCCCTGCACCTGACCGAGATATTGCGGCAGTACATAAACCGTGCCGAACAGCGCAAAGCCGACGAGCATGTTTGCGACCGTTCCTATCGCGAAGTTCCGGTTTTTCAGCAGCTTCAGATCGACGAGCGGTTTCTTCACCACCAGCTCGATCCATACGAACGCCGTCAGGAACACAACGGCTGTGACCGCAAGATTGACGATGAACTGCGACCCGAACCAATCGTCCTTGTTGCCTTCCTCCAGCATCGTCTGCAGCGACGAAAGCCCGATCGCCATCGTCACGATGCCCGCCCAATCGCCTTCCTTGAGCAGCCCAAGCTGCATCTTTTCCTTTTCGAGCGTCGCCAGCAGCGCAACGATCATGATTGCGCTCGGAATGGTGTTGATGAAGAAAATCTTCTGCCAGCCGTAGTTCTCGGTCAGATACCCGCCGATGGTCGGGCCGATGGCCGGCGCAAACGTCACCGCAATCGCAAACAGCGCGAGCCCGATCGGCTGCTGCGGCTTCGGCAGTCGGGTCACCACCATCGTGAAAGCCATAGGAATCAGTACGCCGCCCGCGAAGCCCTGAAGACCACGCATCGCAATCATCTCACCGAGATTATGAGCGAACGCGCATGCCATCGAGAACACGGCAAAGAAGAACGTACTCGCGACGATATATGTCCGGAACGAGAAAACGCGACTGAGATAGCCGGTCAGCGGAATGACGACGATCTCGCCGATGAGATACGACGTCGAAATCCACGCCCCGTTATCAGCACCCGTCCCGATGCCGCCTTCGATGTCGAGCAGCGACGCGTTCGTGATCTGGATGTTCAAGATCGACATAAACGCGCCGATCATGCCCGCGATAACAGCGATCCACGTCGTCAGACTGGCTTTGTCTTCTGAAATCGAAGTCGTCTGACGGGGCAGAGTTGCGCCCGGCCCTGTCGTCTCAGCGATGCTTGCCATGACGGTCTACTCCACAGTGCAGCCGCGCGTCATCACGCGCAGCCGCTGGGCTCACCTGGCTGCAACGGACGCAGCCGTCCCCTCTGTCTTCTTCTTCGTCTCGATGGTCGGATAGACCGACATTCCCGGACGCAACTCGCCTGTCAGCGGGCTATCCGGATCGAGCACAATCTTTACCGGGATACGCTGCACGATCTTCGTGAAGTTGCCCGTCGCATTGTCCGGCGGCAGCAACGCAAACTGCTGACCACTTGCCGGCGCGAGACTATCAACGTGCGCCGGGATCTCGACGCCAGGGAACATGTCGACTTCGACATTCACCGGCTGGCCGGGACGCACATCTTCGAGCTGCGTCTCTTTGTAGTTCGCGACGATGTACGCGGCGTTCAACGGCACGACAGCCATCAGCTGCGTACCCGCCTGCACGTACTGACCGACACGCAATGTGCGATTGCCGACGACGCCGTCTATCGGAGAAACGACCGTCGTGTATGAGAGATTGAGTTCGGCCTGATCCTGCACGGCCTCATCATGCGAAAGCGTAGCTTTCGCTTGCGCAACTTCCGCCTTGAGAATGTCGATCTGCTTCTGCGCATTCGTCAGCGTCGCCGTATCGCGCGCGATAGAAGCACGGGCAGCCGTAATCCGAGCCTCCGCCTGCTGCGCATTCTGGACGCTACCATAGCCTGTCGATGCAAGATGGCTGTAACGCTCGCTGTCCTGTTCCGCGAACGTCTCGTTGGCTTTGTCGACGTCGATCGTTGCCTTGGCGGCGTTGATGACCGACTGCTGGGCATCGAGCGCAGCAACCTTGTTGGCAACAGCAGCCTTCGCCGCCTGAACGTCGGCCTTCGCCTGCTCCAACGCGACCTTGAAATCACGATAATCGATGCGCGCCAGAACCTGACCGACCTTCACGCGCTCGTTGTCATTGACAAGAACCTGCGTGAGGTAGCCTGAGACGCGCGGCGCTATGGTTGTATTATCCGCCTGGACATAGGCGTCGTCGGTCGAGACTTCGAAGCGCCAGACGTTCCAATACTCCCAGCCGAGATAACCGGCAGCAGCGAAGGCAACGAGGCTAGCACCAGCAATGAGCACGCGTTTCAGCCCTTTGCGGGGAACAGGCTCAGCCGCCGAGTCTGCCCCCTGCGACTGCGGGGGAGCGACATCTGGCTCGTCGGTAGCGCGACCATGCGGCGCGATCTCGGCCGGTGCCGCACGCTGCTGGACCGTTATTGGACGCTCCACGTAAGGTACTGTTTCGTCTTCAGAAATTGATCTATCTGGCGTCAGAGCATTCGGATGAAGACTCATGGCCGGCTCCTGTACAAATGTCGGACTTAGCGCCCCAAGAATTTTTTTTTAGAAACTTGCTGTTTTCCAAAATAGGAACCATTATCTCTGTGTCAAGTGAATTTGGAAAATGATCATGGGACAAAATAGTGCGGTTCAGAAACGGTGCCGCGGGCGGCCTCAGGTCCGGCCGGACTCGGAGACGCTTCATCTTCTGGTCGAAGCCGCCACCGCTGAATTTCAAGCCAATGGCTTTGCGGCGACCACAATGGGTAACGTCGCGCAGAGAGCTGGCATATCGACCAAGACGATGTACCGTCTGATCCCTTGCAAAGCCGATCTATTCGAGAAGGTGATTTCCGAGCGGATTGGCAACTTCATGCTGGCCGTCGATCCTGTCAGCCTTGACAAGTTGGACCTGACGGAAGCGCTCGAACGTATTCTCATTTCATTCGGCACGCTGACGCTGAGCAGGGAGACCATAGGCCTTCTCCGCCTCGTTATCGGCGAAAGCGACCGCTTTCCCGAACTCGCGGCTGCCTTTCACGAGATCGCCGTGACCCAAACCACAAACGCCATCGCCGGATGGCTCGAACGCCAGCGTCAACGCGGTTTACTCAAAATTGACGATCCCATCAGATCTGCCTCCGCAATCCGCGGCATGATGACAATGGATCTTCAGCGTTCGGCTATGCTCGGTGTCGGCCACGTGCCTGAACCCGACGAAATCGAGGCCCGCGCGAAGTTCTGCGCGCATCTATTCCTCGACGGCTGTCGAGCCTGAGCAAAACCACGATAGCCGCTGATAACCTCTGCCATCTGCATCGTGCGTTTCGGCAATTTTAGGACTTCCCTTCGGCGTCCAGATGGGGCAACGAGCCATGTATAGCGCCGTTGCGAATGCTCATTCTCTACGGCCATGATGTCCTGCCGGCACTGCTTCGAGGAGAGTCATGACCGACAGCCCAGCCGGCACGCAACAGCCCGACCCTGCAACGACCCCACGCCGCGCGACACCCGCCTGGGTCTTTACGACCTTGCGCGTGCTGGCGGTTGCCATCGCGATTTACATCGCGTGGTACGTCGCCGGGCATTGGGATCGCTGGACCGGAGCCGCGCGCTTCGAAACGACCGATGACGCATTCATTTCAGGCGACGTCACGCCGCTTGCGGCGAAGGTGTCCGGCTATATCAAATCGGTCGCCGTCAACGATTTCCAGTTGGTGAAAAAAGGACAGCTCATCGTCGAGATTGATCCCGCCGACTACAACGCCGCCCTGGTACAGGCACAGGCCAACATCAGCGCCGCCCAGGCAAACCTCACCAATCTCGCCAACCAGAAAGATGTGCAGCGTGCGTTGGTCCGCCAGGCCGAAGCGACCATCGACGCCACCAACGCCGACCTCGATCGCTACAATCTGGAATCCGAACGTCAGCGCAACCTGCTGAAATCCGGCGTCGCCGGCACGCCGCAAGGCGTCGAACAGGCCGACGACAATGCCAAGCGGACAGCTGCTCAGCTTGAACTCAATAAGGCGCAGCTCACCCAGCAAAAGGCCATTCTCGCAAGCCTCGACGTCGAGCAGGTCCAGCTCGAAGCGCAAGTCCGCGCCGCCAAGGCTCAGGCCGCCCTCGCCCAGAACAACGTCGGCTATACCCGTATCGTTTCGCCCGTGAACGGTTTGGTCGGCCAGCGTCTTGTACGACCTGGCCAGTTCGTCAACATCGGCACCCAAGTCATTGCAGTCGTCACACTTCCGGAAATCTGGGTCATCGCGAACTACAAAGAAACGCAGATGACCAATATCCGTCTCGGTCAGCCTGCGACCGTCCACGTCGACGCCTTTCCCGATTTGAAATTGACGGGTCACGTTGACAGCTGGTCGCCCGGTACGGGCAGCACATTCGCGCTCCTTCCGCCCGATAACGCAACCGGCAACTTCACCAAGGTCGTGCAGCGCGTTCCGGTCAAGATCGTGCTTGACCATCATCCGGCTCTTGGCACGCTGGTGCGCCCTGGAATGTCAGTTGAAGCCACGATTGATACCGGCGCCGCACCGCCGGAGTCCGCAGCAAGCCCAACGGCCGGCACACCGAAAATTCCGTCGGGCTCCGGCAAATGAGCGCCGCTGCCGCGACAGCTCCCGCCCCATCCCCCGCAGCCGCGAGCGGCGCGGTGCAAACCACGCAGCAGACCCACAAGATTTCGTCGCGTCCCTATATCGGGCTGGTCGGCGTCCTGCTCGGCGCTACGATGAGCACGCTCGGCAGCCGCACGACGACGTTTGGCCTCGCCGATCTGCGCGGTGGCTTGCACGCCGGCTTCGATGAAGGCGCCTGGATCACCACTAGCTTCGGCGTCGGACAAATGTTGATCGGCGTCGCCTCGCCTTACCTTGGCGCCATCTTCGGTGTTCGCCGCATCCTGCTGATGGGCATCATCGTCTTCTTCATGACGAGCCTGCTCGGACCGCTATCGCCGAACCTCACCGCCTTTCTCGTCATGCAGTTTCTCGGCGGCATCGGCTCGGGAACGTTCATTCCGCTGACGGTCAGCTACATCCTTCGCAATATTCCGAAGGGCCTCGTCATCTATGGCATCTCGATCTATGCCATGAATTCGGAGTTGTCGCAGAACGTCGCCGCCTCACTTGAAGGCTGGTACACCGACAATCTGTCTTGGCATTGGATCGACTGGCAGTACTGCATCGCGCTGCCCATCATGTATTTATGCATTTGGTACGGCATGCCGGTCGAAGGCGGCCTAAGCCGCCGACTGCGCGATCTCGACTGGCCTGGGATATTTTATGCCGGCGCTGGCTTCGGCCTTCTCTACGCCGCGCTCGACCAGGGCAATCGCCTTGACTGGCTGAACAGTGGCCTGATCGTCGGACTGCTCGTCGGCGGCGGACTGCTGACGGCGCTATTCATCGCCCGCGAACTGATATCGCCCAGCCCGTTCGTCAACATCCGGGTCATCGCCCATGAAAACCTGATCCCGCTGCTGCTCCTGCTCGCCGGCTTCCGGTTCATCATTCTGTCGACCGCCTACATCATCCCGAGCTACCTGCAGACGGTGCAAAACTTCCGCGAATTGCAGGTTGGGTCGGTGCTCCTGTGGATCGCGTTACCGCAATTCGCGATCGTCCTGCCGCTCGGCTACATCCTGAACCGCGTCGATGGCCGCTACGTGCTCGCGCTTGGCAACTTGATGATCGGCATCGCATGTCTGATGGGAACCAACCTGACGAGCGAGTGGGCGACCAATGATTTCCTGCCGTCGCAAATTCTGCAGGCGCTTGGACAGTCGTTCGCGCTGACGAGCCTAATCGTTCTCGTCATCAAATCGATCTCGCCCGCGGACGCGCTGACGATCGGCAGCCTCTTGCAGATGAGCCGATTGTTCGGCGGTGAAATCGGCACGTCTTTCATGCAAACGTTCGTGCGCGTCAGAGAACAGGTTCATTCGAACCTGATCGGACTTCATGTCGACGCTTCATCCGTCATGACGGTGGACCGGCTGACGACGTACCAGAACGCTCTGGGCGCGCACTCCGCTGATCACGCCGTCACAGCCGGACGAGCGACAAAACTGCTCGGCTCGGCCGTCGCTCAGCAGGCCGCTGTTTATTCTTATATTGACGGCTTCCTTGCCGCGGCAGTCGGCTCGGCGATCTGTCTGCTTCTCGTGGCAACGGTCCAGAAGCCGAAAAACCCGGCGTTCTGATCCAAGCGGTCATCTGCGCGCTTTTGATCGCTTCGACTACTGCAGCCGTTCGCCGTCGTACTCTCTGAACCGAGAGATCGCGTGAACTTTCAGTCGATCCGGATCGAACTGGCCAGCCTTTGCCAAGGTAATGACAGCTTTGGCAACACGAGCCCGCCCCTCTTCGTCCGAGGGTGTAATACCGAGCTCTCGGCAAGCGATATCGAACGTCATCTGAAGAATATCGACTTGCGCGCTATCGAAGCCTCCGAAGGTACCTTTCATGTGCGCTCAATCACTAAAAACAGGCGGGAGCACACGTACCTCTCTCAGCCATCGGCGCCCGGGCAATAAGCCGATGATCGTCAGAGCATACTCGAGGTTTGCTTTGCGACCTAATGCCTTTTCGACATTCAATACAGCCCCCGGTTGATATTACCGTGAACACACTTGGGACCGTGCTTGCTATCGGCGATACGCGAATGCTACAGACGATCTACTTTGAGTCCTCGGGCGCACAACAACATCAATCTCTTAGCGTCCCGAGTGCTCCCAAATGCTGTGCGTTACTTCCAGGCTTCTCCAGGTTTTCGAGCGCCGCGATGAAACTCTCGTCGCCAGAGCCGCGATAGACCGTTGAAAGACAACATGACCAAATCCAACATCAAAATTCATCACGGCGATCTTCCTGCCGGATTGTCGTTTCCCAACGGCGTCGCCATCGACACCGAAACGCTCGGACTTAATCCGCATCGCGACAGGCTGTGCCTCGTGCAGCTATCAAGCGGCGACGGGGCGGCGCATCTCGTCAAGTTCGACGGCAGAAACTACGATGCGCCGCGTTTGAAGGCGCTGCTGACGGATCCGGCGATCGTGAAAATCTTTCATTTCGCCCGCTTCGACATCGCGGTGATGAAGCAATATCTGGGCGTCGAAACGGCCCCGCTCTACTGCACTAAGATCGCCTCCAAACTGGCGCGCACTTACACCGACCGCCACGGTCTGAAAGACCTTGTCGGCGAGCTGCTCGGAATTGAAATCTCCAAACAGCAGCAAAGCAGCGACTGGGGCGCCCCCGAACTGTCGGAAAGCCAGATGGCCTACGCCGCCAATGACGTGCTGCACCTTCATGCGCTCAAGTCGAAGCTCGACACGATGCTCGCACGCGAAGGCCGCGCCGAGTTTGCGCAATCAGCCTTCGGCTTCCTGCCGACACGCGCCCGGCTCGATCTTGCCGGCTTCGAGGACGACGACATATTCGCTCACTAAAGCCGGGAAAAATCGCCTCAGGCGACAAGGTCCCAAAGTCTCCCCATTTTAAGGCGAGATTACCGGACCTAAGGGGGGCAATGGCATGGCCAGCATGGCTGCCGCTGAAACTTCAAGCGTCGCGCACGGACGGTCACGCGCATCGGGCAGCCGAATCGTCATCGCCGGCGATCGCACCCAAAGCCGCACGGCTGCACACCGCCATTCCCGCCGTGTGCGATTTCTGAAAATCGGACTACCGCTCACCGCCATCGCAACGGTCGGGCTCGCGGCATTGAACATCCTTGAAAACATGGGGGTCGGACCGACGCTGCCACCCATCGAGGTTCCGAAAATCATTGCCGACAACCTGAAGATGCACAACCCGCATTATCAGGGCTTCAATTCGGACGGCGGCCACTATTGGGTGAAAGCCGAAACGGCGCAGCAGGATCTCAAAACGATGACGGCCGTTCATCTCGACCATATAACGGGCGAGCTGACCGACGCCAAAAAACAGAAGACCTACCTCACCGCTGCACGCGGCATCTTCGACAACAAGTCGAACATCCTCGAACTGTTCGACGCGATCAACGTGACCGGCGACGGCGGCCTCAATGCCAAACTCACGCGCGCGACGATTCAGACCAAAGAAAACATCATCACGTCGAACGAACCCTCGACGATCGTCATGGGCGCCGGTCAAATCACGTCCAATCAGCTGAAGATCCGCCAGAAGACGAAGGAATATACCTTCCTCGACAACGTGCGGACCCACATGCAGCCCAAGAAGACGGCCGCCTCCGCTGACAATCAGCAGGACCAGAATGCGCTGCCGTTCGGCAAGCCCGGACAACCCGTCGATGTCGCATCGAACCGCCTCGATATCGACGACATCAAGAAAACCGCGACCTACACCGGCGGCGTCGTCGCGAACCAGGCCGGCGCAACAATGACAGCGCCCGAAATGGTCGTCAGCTATCAAGGCTCGGTCGCGCCGGCCGGCAAAGGCGACGACAAGACCAAGGCGCAGACGGCGAACGCATCGGACCCGTCTGGAACCCAGGTCAAGCTGATCGTCGCGAAAGATTCGGTCGTTCTGAAGCAGCCGAACGGCCAGACCGCAACCAGCGACCAGGCAACATTTGACACGCTGGCCCATACCGCCGTTCTCGAAGGCAACGTTGTCCTCACCCAAGGCGACGACCGGCGTGCCGTCGGCGACCGCGTCGATTACGATGAGACCGCCCAGACGATGACGCTGACCGGCCCCGTTGTGGTGACCCAGGGCGCGAACATGCTCAAAGGCCGGCGCCTCATCTACAATCGCGGCACGCAAAAGATGCAGCTTTCGTCTCCCGCGAACCTCATGGGAAGTTCTTCGCCGGGACGGATCACGGCGCATTTCGTCAAAGACCCTGCGAAGGCGTCGGCGGCGAAATCTGATAACGACAATGAAAACAGCGACGGCATCGCGTTTGGTGCCGCCTTCAAGGCCGACCCGAACTCACCTTATGATGTCGTGGCCGACCGTCTCGACGTCGACGACAACGCCAAGAAGGCAATTTTCATAGGGAATGTCTCAGCCGTTCAAGGCACCATGACGATGCGCTCGCAGGAGCTTACGGCATTTTATACCGGCAGCGCCGGAATGGGCGACAGCAACGACGGCAAGGCATCCAGCACAGCCGCCTCTCTCACCCACCTGACCGCGCGCAAGAAGGTCGTCGTCACCGCCAAGGATGGCCAGACGGCGACCGGCGACTGGGCCGAAGTGGATGTGAAGAAAAATTTGACGACGATGGGCGGTGCTGTCGTGCTAACGCAAGGCAAGAACATTGTTCACGGGACCAAGCTCGTGATCGACATGACAACCGGCGAAGCCACGATCAAAACTGAGCCGACGGCGACAAGCAGCGGAGCGATGGTCAGCAGCAGCGATGGCCAAGGCGGTGGTCCGGTGTTCAAGGCCGACCGGCCGAGTGCGGTCTTTTATCCCGGCCAGCTCCGAAAATCGAAAATTCAAGCTGACGGTTGGCAGGTCCGTACGTCGCCTTGACCGCGCCGCAGAGTTGGCCTGAGTTCGGGCGTCAAGGGAGCTTGCCGGACAGCGGCAAGGTATTTGGTGTTTAAGGCTCTACCCATCCGCCTGAAAAAGAACCGTGAGGCGCCGAATGGATCGGCCGCTTACAGCAACGGCGTGGCCCACGCCGCGCCGGCTGCGGAAGATCCCCACGCCATCGGTGCCGACGGCTGGCTGACGGCCTACGACGTTAAGAAATCCTATCGCAAGCGGATGGTCGTCAAAGGCGTCAACCTCGCGGTCGGACGCGGCGAATCCGTCGGCCTGCTAGGTCCCAACGGCGCCGGCAAAACGACAGTTTTCTATATGATTACGGGTCTCGTCGCCGCCGACGAGGGACGCATCACGCTCGACGGCGAAGACGTGACGAGTCTCCCGATGTATCAGCGCGCGCGCCTCGGTGTCGGCTACCTGCCGCAGGAAGCTTCGATCTTTCGAGGGCTGACCGTCGAGCAGAACATCATGTCCGTGCTCGAACTGATCGAGCCCGACCGCAAGGCGCGCAAAGAACAGCTCGACAGCTTGCTAGAAGAATTTTCAATCACACGGCTCAGAAAATCGGCAGCGATGGCGCTCTCGGGCGGCGAACGCCGGCGGTGTGAAATCGCCCGCGCACTCGCATCGCGCCCGTCATTCATGTTGCTGGACGAACCATTTGCCGGCATCGACCCAATCGCCGTCGGCGACATTCAGCAGCTGGTTCGCCACTTGACCGAACGCGGTATTGGTGTGTTGATCACAGACCATAACGTTCGTGAAACATTAAGTCTTATCGATCGCGCATATATCATCTACGACGGTCAGGTTCTGACGCAGGGCAAACCTTCGGAAATCATATCGAATGAAGATGTGCGGCGAGTTTATCTTGGCGATATGTTCGTTAATACCGGTTGAGTATAGGTCGCTCCGGAATTCTAAGTACGGAGTAGCTAAATAGCGTGGCACTTTCAGCAAAATTGGAGCTGAGACAAGGCCAGCAGCTGGTCATGACGCCACAGCTGCAGCAGGCCATACGCCTGCTCCAGCTCTCGAACCTCGAATTGACAGAGTTTGTCGATGGCGAGCTTGAGCGCAATCCTCTACTCGAACGCGACGAAACCGGCGGCTCCAAGCCCGTCGAAGAACCTTTGAACGAACGCCAGGACGACCGTGCCAGCAGCACAGACGAAAGCTGGCTCGACCTGCGAGAGCCGGTCCGCGATCACACCGGCGGCCTCGACGTCGATTTTGGAAACGTTTTCCAGGAACCGGGAACGGGCGAGCCGGGCTCCGCAGCGGGCGCAGCATCCGGGCTGAGCTGGGCCAACGTCTCGCAGCGAATGCACAATGGCGGCGACGGCGAAAGTGACCTGGAGGAATTTGTCGCGAACCAGGTTTCGCTGCGGGAACATCTGGCCGCGCAACTGCCGCTGACAGTGTCCGATCCCGGTGAACGGCTGATCGGCCAGTACCTCGTCGATCTGGTCGATGAAGCGGGTTACATCCCGGCCAATCTGGACGCGATCTCGGAGCGGCTCGGTGCCCCGCTGGAATTCATCGAAAGCGTCCTCGCCAAGCTACAATCATTTGATCCACCGGGAATTTTCGCCCGTTCATTGGCGGAATGCCTGGCGCTCCAGCTCAAGGACCAAAATCGCTACGATCCGCTGATGGCGGGCCTGCTGGCCCACCTCGACCTACTTGCCAGCCGCAACATACCGGCGCTGAAAAAGGCGCTCGGCATCGACATGGACGAGCTGGCCGACATGATCCGCGAGATCAAGCGGCTCAATCCCAAGCCCGGTCTGAAATTCGGCTCGGTGCAGGTCCAGCCCATCGTCCCGGACGTCATCGTCCGAGCGGCATCGGACGGCGGCTGGCACGTCGAGCTGAATAGTGACACTCTGCCGCGGGTTCTGGTCAATCGCACCTATTACGCGCGGGTCGCTCGTACGGCGACCTCCGAAAAGGACAAGACCTACCTGTTCGACTGCCTGCAAACGGCCAACTGGCTGGTGAAGAGCCTCGATCAGCGAGCCCGGACCATTCTGAAGGTCGCCGAACAGATCGTCCGCCAGCAGGACGCCTTTTTCATGTACGGCGTGCAGCACCTGCGCCCACTCAATCTCAAGGTGATCGCCGACGCCATTTCGATGCACGAGTCGACGGTCTCCCGGGTAACGTCAAACAAGTATATTTCGACGCCGAGGGGCATTTTCGAGCTTAAGTATTTCTTTACCTCGGCGATCGCGTCCGCCGCAGACGGCGAAGCCCATTCGTCCGAAGCGGTCCGCCACCGCATCAAGCAGCTTATCGATGCCGAAAGCGCAGAAGACGTCCTATCCGACGATCAGCTCGTAGACCGCCTGAAAGGCGAGGGCATCGACATCGCTCGCCGCACGGTCGCCAAATACCGGGAAGCCATGCGCATTCCCTCATCCGTTCAACGCCGTCGCGATAAGAGATTGGTGGAACGTTTGGGTGGCATGGCTTGAACTCCATGGCCTTAACTTAATGAACAACCTATATTTTCTCGTTTCACTTAATTGCCCAAGCGTGATTTGACAGGGGAACTTGCCCAGCCTATCGCTATTAACAGGTACGTCCCGTCAGAAGTGGCGGTCACACTTTCCTCACGGACGTCCCGATAGGTGGCTCGCAACCTCTGAGCAGACATTGCTCGGTCCCGAGGCACGCACTTTGGCAGTGCAGAACAGGCATCTATATGACCATCCAAATCACCGGTAAGAACGTTGAAGTTGGCGACGCCTTCAAAAGCTATGCGGCCGACAAAATCCGCGCCGTGCTGCAGAAATACCTTGCGCGCGAAGTCGATGGACACATCCGGCTGGAACGCGAGCGCGAGGTCTTCAAGACCACTTGCTCCGTGCGCCTGACGAACGGCCTCCTGCTCGAAGCCCATGGTGAAGGCGCCGATGCCTATAGCAGCGCCGATTCCGCTGCCCACCGGCTCGAAACGCGCGTGCGCCGCTACAAGGGCCGCATCAAAAACCATTCATCCGCTACTGCCCGGCGCAAAGTCGATATCGAGGCCCGCGACTACGTCGTGAGCCTGAACGATCACGACGAGCCCGAGCAGGACGAGGCGAATCCGCTTATTATCGCCGAAGGACAGCGCAACATTAGCCATATGACGGTCAGCGAAGCCGTCCTGCAGCTCGATTTGTCGGAAGCGTCGTTCATGATTTTCAAGAACGCCGCCCACGGAGGGCTCAATGTCGTCTACCGGCGCAATGATGGGCACATCGGGTGGATCGACGCCGATCTTCCCATGGGGGCAAAACCGAACGGCGCATCGGCGCCGAAGCACGTGGAATAAGCGTAGGCTTAACTTTGCATGACTGTGGACACCGCCCGTCATCCGGCGCGGCAAGCCACAATGGCGGCCATTTCATCGTGGATGGGACTGGGATGAACATCGAAGATATGCTTGCCGACGACGCGATAATTCCGCGTCTGGAAGCTGATGACAAAAAGCAGGCCCTTCAGGCACTCGCCGCCAAGGCTTCGGCCGCAACGGGAGCCGGTGCGCCGGACATCTATGCCGCGCTGCTCCAGCGGGAACGGCTAAGCTCAACCAGCCTCGGCCGCGGCATTGCGATCCCTCACGTCAAGCTTCCGACGGTAGGGGCGATCACATGCATTTTCGCGCGGCTCGAACACCCTATCCCATTCGAGAGCCACGACGGTGAGCCCGTCGATCTGCTGTTTTTCCTGCTCGCCCCCGAGGGCGCGGGCGCTGACCACTTGAAGGCCCTTGCCCGCATTTCTCGCCTCGTGCGCGATCCGGCAACCCTTGAGGGCCTGCGTAACGCCGAGGACGTCGACGCGTTGCGCAACGTTCTGATGAACCCCGTCACCTCGCACGCCGCCTGAGCCGGCTACTCACTTGAACTGTGGGAGACTATGGCTGACTAGTGCAGCACCATCAGCGCACCGAGTCCCAGACCACCTACGAGAATGCGCCACCAGCCGAAGAACGACAGGCCGCGTCGCGAAATGAAGTCGAGCATATAGCGCACGACGATCGCGCCAGTGATGAACGCCGCGATGAAGCCGAGCACGATGTGGCTGACATCGTCCGGCGTCAAAATCGACCAATTCTTGTAGAGATCATAGGCAAACGCGCCCGTCATCGTCGGCATCGCGAGGAAAAAGGAAAACTCGGCCGCCGTCCGCTTATCAGCTCCGAGCAGCATGCCGCCGACGATCGTCGATCCTGAGCGCGAGACACCGGGGATCATCGCCAGACACTGCACGAACCCGATGATCAGCGCTTTAAGCGGCGGGATATCCATCACATCGACATATTGCGGCTGATAACGCATCCTGTCGACGACGAGCAAAATGATGCCGCCGATGACGAGCGAAACGCAGATGATCAACGGCGATTCAAAGAGAACATCCTTGATAATGTTGTGTGCTGCGACACCGATGAAAACAGCCGGCAGAAACGCGAGCAAAATCGCGAATACAAAGCGCCGCGTCCGCGGATCGCTCGGAAAATCCACAGCCAAGCGCCAGAGCTTTGCGGAGTAGACCGTCAGCAGCGCCAGGATTGCGCCAAGTTGAATCAAAACTTCGAACGTGCGTCCTGTGGACGTCACACCAAGAAGACGCTCCGTTAGCAAGAGATGCGCCGTCGAAGAAACCGGCAGATACTCCGTCAACCCCTCGATCAAGCCGAGCAATATGACTTGCCACGTTTCCATCGCTGCTTCCCCCTCGGGCTCATACAAAACGAGGGAGCGTTAGCAGAATTTCCAACAACTCCAAAGCGGTCGTTTGGCCGAGTTGCCATCGAATTGACGACACCACGTGTATAGTGCCGCCACCACCACGATCAGGAACGCTATGCCACTGCGCCTTACGCAATACCGTCTTTGTCCGCGATCCCGGTCTATCCGCCTGGCGCTGGCCGAATACCGTGTCGACGTCGAACTGTTCGAAGAAAAGCCCTGGGAATGGCGGCAAAGCTTTCTCGCCAAAAACCCTGCGGGAGAATTGCCTGTCCTCGAACTAGAGAACGGCCTGACGCTCTGCGGCGCTTATTCGATCTCTGAGTTTATTGCCGAAGACGTGCCGTTCAGCGCCGACGGCGCTACCGCCGCGCCACCAGCCCTCATTCCGGGCAACCGTGAGGACCGCGCAGAAGTCCGCAGGCTGATCGATTGGTACCACGGCAAGTTCGACCGCGAGGTTACCCGCGAGCTGCTAATCGAGAAGGTTTACAATTCGATGCGCCCGAGCGGCCCGATTGCACCCGATCCAGGCGTGCTGAGGGCCGTCCGCGCCAACCTCAAATATCACCTCTCCTACACCGGATACCTCGCCGACTCGCGCCGGTGGTTATCGGGCGACGAGCTGAGCTTTGCAGACTTCGCCGCCGCCGCCCATATTTCGACGTGCGATTACCTGGGCGAAATCTCGTGGCACGACTATCCGGCCGTTAAGAATTGGTACCAGCGCATGAAATCGCGGCCGTCGTTCCGCGCCCTGCTGGGCGACCGCGTCCCTGGGACCGCGCCGCCCCTTGCCTATTCGGATCTCGATTTTTAAATGGCAGTATGCCTGACGCTAGAAACGCGAGTTCCGATCACACTGAAATGCTCCGCGCCGAAGCGCAGAAGCTCGGCCTCGATGCAGTCGGCATTGCGCGGCTCACATCCGACGCTCATCTGCCCGGCAGGCTCGCCCACTTCCTGAACGAAAAACGCCACGGCGACATGGACTGGATGGAAACCCACGCCGATCGGCGCGGCGATCCGCTCCGGCTCTGGCCTGAAGCGAAAAGCGCAGTCGTCTTCGGTCAATCTTATGCCCCTCCAACCAATCCGCTCGAAGCGCTCGATCACCGTTCGAACGCCGCCATCTCCATTTACGCCAAAGGCCGCGACTACCACGACGTCCTAAAGAAGCGCATCAAATCTCTGGCACGCACGTTTTCCGAACGATCCGGCGCGGACGTCAAAGTCTTTGTCGATACCGCTCCGTTGATGGAAAAACCTCTGGCCGCGAAAGCCGGTCTCGGCTGGCAAGGCAAACACACCATCCTCGTATCACGCGAGCATGGCGACTGGCTCTTTCTCGGTGTCATGCTGACGACGGCTGAGTTGGAACCCGATGCCGAGACGACGGACCATTGCGGCTCATGCAGCCGATGCCTCGACATCTGCCCGACGAACGCTTTCCCAGCGCCCTATCAGCTCGATGCCCGCCGCTGCATTGCCTACCTCACCATCGAACACAAAGGCCATATCGCCCCCGAGTTTCGCACCGCTATCGGCAATCGTGTTTTCGGATGCGACGACTGCGCCGCGGTTTGCCCGTGGAACAAATTTGCCGGCGCTGCGACCGAAATTAAATACGCAGCACGGCCGGAAACCGACAATCCGCCGCTCGCCGAACTCCTCGCGCTTGACGACGCGGCCTTTCGCCTGCGCTTCGCCGGCACGCCGATCAAACGCACCGGACGCGATCGCATCGTGCGCAACACGCTCATTGCATCTGGAAACTCCGGCGACCGCTCTTTGCTCCGTCATATCGAACCGCTGCTTGCCGACGAGTCGCCTCTCGTTCGCGCCATGGCGATCTGGGCAGCGCGGCGTCTCGCCGATACTAATGAACTGCACGCCCTGCAGCGCCGTTATCGAGATAGCGAACACGATCCTGAAGTCGCTGCCGAATGGATCATTCCAATGGAGGAACAAGCGGCATGAGCCGTCTTTTCTGTTTCGGACTTGGATACTGTGCCGCCGAGCTTTCCCGCCGCCTGTTGGCGCAAGGCTGGTCGATCGCAGGAACGACGTCGCACCCTGACAAGCTCCGAGGGCTGAAAGCGCAAGGCTTCACGCCCTTTCTTTTCGACGGAACATCGGCGCCTGCCGATATCGCCGAAGCGCTCAAGTCGACGACACATGTACTGCTCTCTATTCCGCCCGACGCCGAAAGCGATCCGGCTCTGCGCTATTTCGGCGACGCCATCGCAGCCAGCTCCTCCATCACGTGGATCGGCTATTTTTCGACTGTCGGCGTCTACGGCGATGCCCACGGCAACTGGGTCGATGAAACGACCGAGCCCAACCCCGGAACAACGCGCGGCCAACGCCGCCTGCAGGCCGAAACCGGTTGGATCAACCTCGCCAGGAAAAGCGGCAAGTCGCTCGTCATCTATCGCTTGCCCGGCATCTACGGACCAGGCCGCAGCGCCATCGACCAATTGAAGGCTGGAACTGCACGGCGCATCTTCAAGCCGGGACAATTCACCAACCGCATCCACGTCGCCGATATCGCGACCGCTGTCGAAGCCAGCATGAATCTCGCGCCGGGAACGCATATCTTCAACGTCACCGATGATATGCCCGCGCCGCCGCAAGACGTGATCGAATACGGCGCCGAGTTGCTCGGCGTACCCTGCCCGCCGGCCACCGATCCGACGGACGAAGCGCTGTCGCCCGCGGCACGCAGCTTCTACATCGAGAACAAGAAGGTCTCGAACGCACGCATGAAGGCCGAGCTTGGCGTCAGACTAGCCTATCCGACCTATATCGAAGGCCTGAAGGCCATCGCCGGTCTTGCGCCGTGAAGTTTCTTGCAAATGGTCACATGATCTCCGCCATTCCGCCAGAATGGAGAATAATGGTCTCATCGTAGCCGTCGCACATTGCGCGACGCGCATTTCGGCGAGATTGCCATGAAGCTTCGAGTATTTCTTGCCGCGTTGGCTGCCGTAACGGTATCCGCCGCTGCCCACGCTGAAACAGTCGATCCCGCGCAAGCCATCGCGCAGAAATTCTCAGACACGGACGCCGAGCCGCAGCAGCGGAGTTTCGCACGCCCCGGCGCAGACTACGAAGCCGACATGCTGGAACGCGCTCAGGCCGAAGAATTGGCGCGCAAACAACAAGAAGCAGAGCACATCGCGATAAAACCAGCCGTATCGGAATCGGCACCGCAGTTTGTTCCATCATCCACAGTGTCTGCGCCACCTGTCGCGAAGCTCGCTGCGCTGCCGCCGAAGCCGGTCACCGATTTGCTGCCCACACGCTCTGAACCCGCACCGATGCCGACGCCGCCCACGCGCTCCGCAGCAACCGTTCTTCTCGTTCTTGATCCCGATAGCACCGGTCTCGGCTTCAAACCCGACCCGATCCTCTGCATCGACAGTACCTGCTGGCTCTCGAACGGTTTTCGCGCCCCTGCGCGATCGCTGCCGCGCAATCAAGCCATGGCCTTGAGTGGTACAAACGATATGACGGCGGAATCCTGCAGCGGCAAATCGGGTTGCGTTTTTCGCAACGTCATCATCGATCCGATGCATCGCATCGACGTCATCGAGGTTGGCGAAGGTGGTGGTGCTTCATCCGGCGCGTACACCGTCACCGCCGACAAAACCTGCCGCGTCGACGGCACCAGCTTGGCCTGCAACAACGGCCTCGCAACTCAGAATTTTCGCATCTGGGTCGTGCCAGAAGCGCAAGCCGAAGCCGCAGGCGCCGTACGGCTCGAAAACACCCTTGCCGAAGGCCTTCCCGACATCGACGTGACGTCGGCTAACGATAAATAGCTAGACCAGTTTATCGAGTTCCGAAAACAGCAGATCGAGATCCTGCGGCCGCGACAGTCGATGCTCGCCGTCCGCGATCTCGACCAGCTTGACCTTGTCGCCCGTCAAAAACGTCTTAAGTTCCTTCGTATGGGGAGCGGGCACATCGGGGTCTTGAAGTCCTTGCAAGATGACGATCGGGCGGCCGGGATCGAAAGATTCGCGCGCAAGAAGGTGTTTGCGTCCATCCTCGATCAGTTTGCGTGTAATGAGATAAGGCGACGCATAGGCGGACGGCTGCCGGAAAGAGCCTATGGCCATAATGTCGCGGCGCGTCTCTTCCGGAAAGCGCTTCCACATCAGTTCTTCTGTCATGTCCCAGGCCGGCGCGATCAGCAGCATCGCTTTGATGCGCGCAGCCTCTTGAGGCCGGTCGCGCAAGAGCCTCCGCAAAAGCAGAAGCGCAATATATCCACCCATGCTCGAACCGATGATAACCTGCGGTCCGCTTGTTATGGTCGAGAAAATTGCGTCGGCCTCGTCGAGCCAGTGCCCGATGGTGCCGTCTTCCATGGTGCCGGACGAGCGCCCATGCGCCGAATAATCGAAACGTGTCGATGACAGTCCGCGCTCATCTGCCCATGCGGCGACGGCCGTCGCCTTCGTAGAGCCCATATCCGACATAAAACCGGAGAGCCAGAGTACTCCCGGTTCGCCTTTGGCGTGGTGGATAAACGCGATTTCCCGCGCCTCCGTACCGCTACCGACAGGAAGCATTTGCGGTTCAGAGCCCGGAATTTTATAGGAACTGTCCATCGTTGATCCCAACGAATCCCAATTGATGAGCTGAGATGACCAAGCCGTTGACCGTCCTGCAAGTAATACCTCGCATGCGAGCGGGCGGCGCCGAATTAGGATGTTTGCAGATCGCCGCTGCATTGGTCAAAAACGGACATCGGGCGCTGGTCGCTTCAGAAGGTGGTCCGCTTGCCGATCAGGTGGTCGCCGCTGGCGCAGAACATATCGTTCTGCCGCTCGCAACGAAGAACCCGATCGTTCTGACGCAGAATGCTTCTAAACTTGCCGGCATCATCCATCGCGAAAACGTCTCGATCATTCATGCCCGCAGCCGCGCTCCGGCATGGAGCGCACTCCTTGCCGCACGACGCACCGGCATTCCCTTCGTCACCACTTACCATTCCGAGTATTCCGAGAAGGGTCGCATCAAGAACTTCTACAACAGCGTGATGGCGCGCAGCGACACGGTCATCGCCGTCTCGGATTACATGGCGCACCTCATTCGCACGCGTTATCACACGCCAGAGGATCGCATTGCCGTCATCCATCGCGCGTTCGATACAGAGGTCTTCGATCCATCGAAACTTACGCCAGAACGACTGGCGGCGGTGCGCACGCTGCTCGATGCCGACGGCACAAAACCGGTGCTGATGCTTGCTGGTCGCATTACGCCGCGCAAGGCCCAGCACCATCTCGTTTCCGCTCTCGGTATGCTGAAGCAGCGCGGCGCGCCGGATCTCGTTTGCGTGCTCGCAGGCGAAATCGAAAAGCCCGCGTTCAAGGCCGAACTCGAAGCGCAGGCCGAACGCCTCGGAGTTGCGCATCAACTCCGCTTTCCCGGCCATGTCCGCGACGTCGCAGCCGCCTACGCGATCAGCGACGTCGCCTTGAACATCTCCGAGCAGGAAGGTTTGCCGCGTGTTGCCATCGAAGGCCAGGCAATGGGTGTGCCGCTGATCGTTTCTGATACCGGCCCCGGACGCGAGGTCGCGCTGACCGAGCCCGACGTTCCGGCGAATGAAGCTACCGGACTGCGCGTCCCTTATGCAGATCCCGAAGCCGTCGCCAACGCCATCGCTAAAATGCTGAGCTGGTCACCCGACGAACGCAAGGCCATGGGCGCACGCGGCTCGGCACAGGTCAGGCGCCGCTTCACCCTCGACCAGCTCAAATCGAAGACGCTCGCCGTCTACGAGCGCGTCATCGCGAGACGAACGTCGTCGAAGCAACGCGACACAGAACCGACCGCAACCTCGAAATCGCGCTTGCCCGTTTCCTGCTTCATCATTGCGTTGAACGAGGCGGACCGGATCGGAGCCACCATTGCCTCCGTCCGCGACTGGGTCGACGAGATCATCGTCATCGATTCCGGGAGCAGCGACGGGACCCAGGCGATTGCCGAAGCTGCCGGCGCCAAGGTGATCTTCAATGCTTGGCCGGGCTTCGGCCAGCAAAAGCGCTTCGGCGAGGAGCAGTGCCGCAACGACTGGCTATTGAACCTCGACGCCGACGAAGTCGTAACCTCTGGTCTGCGCCGGTCGATCGAAGCCATCTTCGAAAAAGGACTGCCAGCCCAAAGCGTCTATGGCATGGCCGTCAAAATCGTCTATCCCGGCTGGACCAGACCGCGCCCGATAGCCAATGATCACTACTGCCTCCGGCTCTATGACCGCCGACGGGTGCGCTTTGCAAACTCGACGTTGTTTGATTCCGTTGAGCCAAAAAACGAAAAGGTCGGCCACCTCCGCGGCACCCTCTATCACCATTCCATCCGGTCGCTGGAAGATCTGGCCCGCAAGTGCGACGAGCGCGCGACTTACAACGCCTTGAATTCAAAACCGAAATCGCCAATCGAGCTCAGCATCCGGACGGTGACCGAATTCCCCGCGCACTTTCTGAAATATTACATCGCCCGTGGTCACTTTACCGGCGGCTGGACCGGCCTCGGCTTTGCAGGAATTACGGCCTATTACCGCTGGCAGCGGATCCTGCGAATGCGGGGAAACAACAAGTCGGCGGGCCTCATATTCTGACGGCACACGCCCCAGTGCCGACCTCTGTCGCCGCCCAATATGATTTCACCACCTGACGGTCATCTCCGCTTGACTTTTAGCGCCGAGTTACGAACTCTGCGCAATCGCGAAACTCTGGCCCCTAGGCCGGAGCAATTGCATTTACGACGGTGGATAACGGAAACAGCAAGAGGAGCTTTTACCATCCGTAGACCTATGCGCCCCGAGCCTCAGAGCCGGGAAAACTCAGGGCCCCGCATCAACGACCAAATCCGGGCCCGAGAAGTCCGTCTCATTGATGAGAACGGCCAGAACGTCGGCGTAATTTCAAAATTCGATGCCCTTGCCCGCGCCGAGGACGCCGGACTGGATCTCGTTGAGATCTCGCCCGACGCTGAGCCTCCCGTTTGCAAAATTCTCGATTTCGGCAAGTTCAAATTCCAGGAACAGAAGAAAGCCGCCGAAGCCCGCAAGAACCAGAAGATTGTCGAGCTGAAAGAGATCAAGATGCGTCCGGGCATCGACGATCATGACTACGACGTCAAAATGCGCGCAATCAAACGGTTCTTCGAAGACGGCGACAAGGTCAAGATCACGCTCCGCTTCCGCGGTCGCGAGATGGCGCACTCGCAGCTTGGCATGGCGGTCTTGCAGCGCGTGAAAGCCGATACCGAAGCAATCTCGAAGGTCGAAAGCGAGCCGCGTTTCGAAGGCCGCCAGATGGTGATGGTCCTGGCTCCCAAGTAACCGAGCCCCAAGTGATCGGAAGGCGGCGGGGTCTCTCTTTTACCCCGCCCTTCGCGTCTCGGTCGGCCGACCTACGACTTGCAGACACACACGGACGGTTCTAGCTTGATCGGACATCTCGCGCCGGACGCCGGAGGCGCCGCATGATCGACGAGCAGCCGTTCGACTTTTCTCTTCTTGACCGCATCGGCGCACCGTTCCGCCGCTTCGATGCGGGTGAAAAAATCTTTCTCGAAGAAGATGCCGGCAATGCCATGTACATGGTGCGCTCAGGCCGCGTCGACGTCATTACCTACGGGATCGTCCTCGAAAACGTCCGCGCCGGCGGCATTTTCGGCGAGATGGCCTTGATCGACGACGGACCGCGAAGTGCGGCCGCGATGGCCGCCGAGCCGACGGAGGTCGTCGCCATCGACAAGCCGACATTCCTTGCCGTCATTCGCGACGATCCGCAATTCGCCCTGAGGGTAATGGGCTTGCTCGCCACTCGTCTGCGACGGACGAATAAACAAATCTGAGAAAAATTCCCTGAAATGAAATCGCCGACGACCAAGTCCGGTCGCCGGCGTTTTTGTTTGAACGGCGAATACTCAGCAACCGTGGCGCCACATGCAGCGGCGGAATCGGGGACCGCCCCAGCCCCAGCGGCGCGAACAGATATTCCGCCACCGCCAGCAATACCGGCGCCACGCAACAGGCGCTGCAAGCGATTGATTGGCTTCGATTCCTTTGAGTGGTGCAGGCGCGAACGTCGCCGCCTGCGGTGCGGAAGCCGCTGCGGTAAGACCGATCGCAACAACGGACGCTGCCAAGAATGGTGCGAGACGCATGTTCAACTCCGTTTTTGTTTCTAATCGTGCCATAGGCGCTTACGTTTGGGCGCGTACAGAATGTCCAATTTATTGGCTGAATGGCGACTGAACATCCGAACACGGCGGATTATTCGAGAACTTCGAATTGCATCGTTGCTCGATCGCTAGCGCGGTAATGACAAATTGGATCAATCTCAATCGAGATCGACAATCCCCAATGCGGCTAGCGAAATGAAGGTCGCAATCATGACGATGCCGACCACGACGACAAGCGCCGGATAGAACGCCGCGAACACAATACCCGCGCGCCAACCAGTGGTTGACCGCAGGCTGATGGCGGCCGTCGGAAGTGCTGCAACAAGAAGAATGGCAACAACGAACGGATCGAGTTTCATGGCCGAACTCGCAACGAACGGGGGTACACAAAAGCTTGCCCAGAATGCCATATCCAAACGTCTTCACCACTCAAGCAGGGGGAAATAGACGCAATTGGAGGAAAACTGAACTTGCCGCTGAATGCCACCGCGCCCGATTGAAACACGCGTCTCCGCTTGACCGAGGCAAGCGGTCGGCTTGAAGCCGCGCCGCAAAATATCCATCCTCCGCCGACAACGACGAAAGCCCCGATCATGAACCCTAAGGTCCGCGAAGCGCTTCTCTATACGGGCGTGAATCTAAGCGCGACCATTATTGATTATATCATTTTCTTGACGCTGACCCACGCCTTCGGCTGGCCCATTTTGCAGAGCGTCATATCGTATTCGATCGCGACGATCGTGAATTACGGACTGACAAGAACCTTCGTTTTCCGGCATGGCCTGTCGCCGAAGTCGGAGCATCGTCGCTTTCTCGAATTCCTCGCAACGAACGCCGTCGGGCTTCTCATCACGGCCGTCGTCATCTGGTTGACGGTTCACGAATGGGGCCTGAAGCCCTTCTTGGGCAAAACCATCTCCGTGCTAATCTGCTTCGTGACGCTCTATTACGTGCGCACGCAGATCGTATTCGGAAAGAATCCCGACGGGCAGAGCGCAAGCTCACCGGAAGAAGGCACCGGCCGCGGCTTTAGAAATTCACGTGCTGGATGACATAGCTTCCCGCTGCCGCGATGATGCCAGCCAGCAGCACGAACGGCAGCACCGATACCAGCACCAGCAAAAGCTCGACGAACGCTTTGAAAATCTGTTCGGCGGCCCGCCAGAGCTGGAAGAAACCGCGGTAGAGCACGTAGATGATCGCAATCACCACGATCGCCAGCACGACGATCTTCCAGATCGGCAGCGCCTGCCAATTGGACTGAAAGATCGCGAACATCTGGCCGAACGACCACTGCCAGACCAGGTCCACGAATTTAAAAATCGCCGTGATGCCCTGCTGGAGCAGATTGACGATCTGATCAACGATTTGCCGCACGCCCCGTCTCCCCTCGCGATTTTCCGTCCCACCAACGCATTAACCATGTACTTGGTTCGGTGGTATCCATACGGATTTTCGCGATAGGGCTATGAAAACCATCAGCCGGGATGCTTTTTTTCCGGCCCGCGTCGAAAAAGTTGCACTTTTCCCAACTCTTCCCTATAAACCGCCTCCAGAGCCGCCCGGCGAGGCATGCCGTGGCGGTTCTTATGCTTTTGAAAAACCGGCGGAAACCGCAAAAAGCATCCCTTCGCAGGAGAGTGCGGACATCTATCTGTCTGTACTTCGGACCGCAAGGTCCGTGGGCGCGACCGCGCCCCGCCGCTAGCGGCGCCCCCGCGGAGGGCCAGGATACGAAGCGCGTCAGCGCAAGTGTCCGGCGCGGACCGTGAGCGATAATTAGGATAAGCAAAATGCCTAAGTTGAAGACCAAGAGCGGCGCGAAAAAGCGCTTCAAGATGACGGGCACGGGCAAGGTCGTTGCGGCCCAGGCCGGTAAGCGTCACGGCATGATCAAGCGCACGGCGAAGTTCATTCAGAAGGCGCGCGGTACGGGCGTTCTGAACGATTCTGACGCCAAGATCGTCAAGAAGTACATGCCCTACAGCCGCTGAATTCTCCAGCGCTTGCAGCCGGCTCCGCGAAGCGGAGTCGCAAGCGCTCAATAGAGAATCTCAGCCCACCCAATAAATCTTGAAGTTCTAGGAGCTATCCCATGGCCCGCGTCAAACGTGGCGTTACCGCCCACGCCAAGCACAAGAAAGTCATCAAGGCCGCGAAGGGCTTTTACGGCCGTCGCAAGAACACGATCCGCGTCGCCAAGCAGGCGGTTGAGAAGTCGCAGCAGTACGCTTATCGCGACCGCAAGCGTCGCAAGCGCAACTTCCGCGCCCTCTGGATCCAGCGCATCAACGCTGCCGTCCGCGAGCATGGCCTGACCTACGGCCGCTTTATCAATGGCCTTTCGAACCTCGGCATCGAAGTCGACCGCAAGGTTCTCTCGGACATCGCCATCAACGATCCGGCGGGCTTCAAGGCACTCGTCGACAAGGCGGCCGCTGCTGCCTCGTCACCCGTCGCCAAGGCCGCCTAATTTCGGTTCGCCGAACCTCCATTATTGTCGCCCTCGGGCTTGTCCCGAGGGCCCATTCTGCTGCAAATCACCCACGCGCGCCCGCGTGCTCCTTTTTCTACCGCGACATCAGCGGGGCCTGCGCATGGATCCTCGGGACGAGCCCGAGGATGACAATCTGCGAGGGCACGTCCCGCCTATGACCGACACACAAACGGACTTGACGAAACTCGAAAGCGAGCTTCTCGTCGAAATCTCTGGCGCAGCCGACCTCGCAACGCTCGATGCCGTCCGCGTCTCGAGCCTCGGCAAGAAAGGCCGCGTCTCCGAGCTGATGAGCAAGCTCGGATCGCTTCCCCCGGACGAGCGTAAAAGCTTCGGTCAGACGGTCAACGCTCTGAAGACGAAAGTTGCAGAGGCGCTCGATGCCCGCAAATCCGATCTCGAAGCCGCTGCCCTCGACGAGCGCCTGAAGACCGAACGCGCCGATGTTACGCTGCCGGTCCGCCTCGGCCCCGTTGCCTCCGGCCGCATCCATCCCGTTTCGCAAGTACTCGACGAAGTCGTCGAAATCTTCGCCGACATGGGTTTCTCGGTCGCCGAAGGCCCAGACGTCGAAACCGACGAGATGAATTTCGACAAGCTCAACATTCCGGCCGAGCACCCTGCGCGCCAGGATCACGACACGTTCTATTTCTCACCGAAGGCAGACGGTTCGCGCTTATTGTTGCGCACGCACACTAGTCCGGTGCAAATCCGCACGATGGTGTCGCAGAAGCCGCCGATCCGCATCATCGCGCCGGGCCGCGTCTATCGTATGGACAGCGACCAGACCCACACGCCGATGTTCCATCAGGTCGAAGGCCTCGTCATCGACGAGACGACCCACATGGGCCACCTGAAGTGGGTTCTGCAGGAGTTCTGCAAAGCCTTCTTCGAAGTCGATGAAGTGAAGATGCGCTTCCGCGCGTCGCACTTCCCCTTCACGGAGCCGTCGATGGAAGTCGACATCGGCGCCGAGGCCATCGGCAAGCCGGGCCAATGGCTGGAAATTCTCGGTTGCGGCATGGTTCATCCGAACGTGCTGCGCAACTGCGGTCTCGATCCGGAAAAGTATCAGGGCTTCGCATTCGGTGTCGGCCTCGACCGCCTGACGATGCTGAAGTACGGCATCCCGGACTTGCGCTCTTTCTTCTCCGGCGACCTCAAGTGGCTCAGCCACTACGGATTCTCGATGCTCGACGTCCCGACCCTCGGCGGCGGGTTGTCGACATAAGGACGCAATAATGAAATTCACGCTCTCCTGGCTCAAAGATCATCTCGACACGGACAAGTCCGTCGATGAGCTTGCCACTGTCCTGTCTGCCATTGGCCTCGAGGTCGAAGGTGTCGAAGATCCGGGCAAGACGCTTGGAGCCTTCAAGGTCGCGCGCATCGTCGAAGCCAAAAAGCATCCCAACGCCGACAAGCTGCAGATCGTGCAGGTCGAAATCGCCAAGGGTCAGCCGCTGATGGAAGTCGTCTGCGGCGCCCCGAACGCGCGCGCGGGCATGGTCGCGGTCTTTGCACCGCTCGGCACTTACATTCCCGGCTCAAAGATCACGCTCGAAAAGAAGCCGGTTCGCGGCGTCGTCTCGAACGGCATGATGTGCTCGGCCGCCGAACTTGAGTTGTCCGCAGAAAGCGACGGCATCCTCGATCTCCCCGCCGAGTGGGCAGATAAGGTCGGCCAAGCCTATATCGACGTCGCCGGTCTCAACGATCCAATCATCGAAGTAAAGCTGACGCCGAACCGCCCCGATTGCACGGGCGTGCGCGGTATTGCCCGCGATCTCGCTGCGGCCGGCATGGGCACGCTGAAGCCCGAGCCGAAACTTGCACCGCTCAACGAAGCTTTCGACTGCAAAATCCCGATCAAGCTCGAGTTCACGCCGGAGACTGCGAACGCCTGCCCTGTGTTTGCCGCGCGAACGATCCGCAACGTTACGAACGGCGCATCTCCCGACTGGATGCAGAACCGGTTGAAGGCCGCCGGCCTGCGCCCCATCAACGCTCTCGTCGACGTTACGAATTACATCTCACTCGATCGCGGCCGCCCGCTGCACGTCTACGACGCGCACAAGATCAAAGGCGCGCTGCACGCTCGTCTCGGCAAGAACGGCGAAAAGTTCCTCGCGCTCGACGGCAAGGAATACACGGTCGACGACACCATGTGTGTCATCGCCGACGACACCGGACCGCTGGGCCTCGGTGGCGTGATGGGCGGCGAAAGCACGGGCTGCACGCCGGAAACGAAAGCCGTCCTGATCGAAAGCGCATACTTCGATCCCCTGCGCACCGCCGCCACCGGCCGCAAGACCGGACTGGTGACGGACGCCCGCTATCGCTTCGAGCGCGGCGTCGATCCGGCGTCAGAACGCCCCGGTCTCGATCTCGCGACCGACATGATCCTGAAATTCTGCGGCGGCGAAGCCTCGAAAGCGAAAGTCGCCGGCAAGGAACCCATCGAGGAGCGGGTCATCGCGTTCGACTACGCACGTGTCGAGAAACTGTCCGGCGTGACGCTTTCGGAAGCCGAAATTACGAAAATCCTGAATGCACTCGGCTTCACCATCACCGGCAAACCTAACGCAGCGAAGGTGACCGTTCCGACGTGGCGGCCGGACGTCCACGGCCCCGCTGACCTCGTCGAAGAAGTCGTGCGCATCGCCGGCCTCGACCGCATCCCGGCGACGCCGCTTCCGCGCGCGGACGGCATCGCCCGCGCCGTTCTGACGGATAAGCAGAAGCGCGCCCGCCGCGCCCGCCGTCTGCTTGCGGCCCGCGGCTTCGTCGAGGCCGTGACCTGGAGCTTCATTCCGAAGGCCGAAGCTACGCACTTCGGCGGCGGCGCGGCCGAACTTGACCTCGCCAATCCGATTTCCGTTGAAATGTCCTCGATGCGTCCAGGGCTGTTGCCGGGGCTTCTCGCGTCCGTCACGCGCAATCGCAATCGCGGCGTCGCGGACGTCGCGTTGTTTGAGCTCGGTCAAGCCTATCGCGGTGAGAAACCCGAAGACCAATACCTGAGCGCCGCTGGCGTCCGCGCCGGAACGGCGCATCTCTCAGGCTCCGGACGCAACTGGGACGGCAACGCCGCACCCGTCGGCGTGTTCGACGTCAAAGCCGACGTCTTCGCCGCACTTGCAGCACTTGGCGTCGACCCCGCCAAGGCCCAAATAACGCGTGATGCACCGCACTGGTATCACCCCGGCCGTTCCGGCGCACTGAAGCTCGGTCCCAAAACCGTTCTGGCATATTTCGGCGAGGTCCATCCGGCGACGCTGAAAGCCCTCGATGTCGAAGCGCCGGTCTCCGCATTCGAGATCTTTCTCGACGCTCTGCCGCCCGAGAAGAAGAAGTCGCGCGCCAAACCGCCGCTTACGACTTCCGACCTCTTGCCGGTCACGCGTGACCTCGCCTTCATCGTGCCCAAGGATGTACCGGCAGGCGACGTCATAAAGGCGGCCGCGAATTCCGATAAAGCCTTGATCAGGGCGGTGAATGTGTTCGACGTATTCGAAGGCGGCAGTCTCGCCGCCGAGGGCAAGAAGTCGGTTGCGATAGAGGTAACAATCCAACCTGCGACGGAAACCCTCACGGATCAGGCTATTGAAACGATCACGAAAAAAATAGTTACCGATGTTAAAAAGGCGACCGGCGGAGACTTACGCTCCTAGGACCGCCGCCATGACATGCGCATGAGGCCAAGATGAATTCGCTCCCCCCCGCGACCACCACTCAAGCCGAAAGCGTGACCGACGAAAAGCACCCCTACCGCATCGTCATCGTTGGAGGCGGGGCCGGCGGTCTTGAGCTCGCAACGCAGCTCGGAAACAAGCTCGGAAAATCCGGTAAAGCGGAAGTCACCCTGGTCGACCGTGCTCGCACCCACATCTGGAAGCCGCTTCTCCACGAAATCGCGGCGGGCAGCATGGACACGGGCCGCCACGAGCTGCCTTACCAGGCGCAAGGTCACTGGCACGGTTTTCGTTACCGCTACGGCGAGATGATCGGTCTCGACCGCGCGGGCAAGCGCGTGCACCTCGGTGCAACGTACGACGAGGACGGTCGCGAGATCACCCCGGATCGCTGGTTCCCCTACGACACGCTGGTGATCGCTGTGGGCAGCATCTCGAACGACTTCCGTACCCCGGGCGTCAAAGAAAATGCGATCATGCTCGACACGCCTGAGCAGGCCGAGCGTTTCAACCGCCGCATCCTGAATGCGTGCGTGCGCGCCTATGCGCAGCCTGGCCCCATCAGAGACGGCCAATTGCACGTTGCCATCATCGGCGCCGGCGCGACGGGCACGGAACTGTCGGCGGAGTTGCATCACGCAGCGCGCGGCCTCGTGGAATTCGGTCTCGACAAAATCGATCCCGAGAAAGACTTCAAGATCACGTTGATCGAAGCCGCGCCACGCATTCTGCCCGCGCTGCCTGAGCGTCTCTCCAAAGCGACAACGAACATCTTGCACAGCATCGGCGTCGAAGTTCGCACCGGCAGCGCCGTGACGAACGTCAGCAAGGAAGGCGTGACGCTGGCGAATGGCGTTTTCATCCCATCCGAGCTGGTAGTTTGGGCCGCGGGCGTCAAAGGCCCCGAAGTCCTCTCGAACCTCGACGGCCTCGAAGTCAGCCGCATGAACACGCTCGTCGTGAAGCCGACGTTGCAGACCACCGTTGACGACAACATTTTCGTCATCGGCGACGCAGCCTATCTGGTGCCCGAAGGCGAAACGGCGCCAATCCCACCGCGCGCCCAGGCGGCGCACCAGGAATCGAGTCATCTCGTCACGCAAATTCAGCGCCGCATGAATGGCGAGACGAAGCTCGCACCTTTCAAGTATCGAGATTTCGGTTCGCTTGTGTCGCTCGGCAAGTATTCGACTGTCGGCAACCTGATGGGCTTCATCGACGGCAAGTCGCTGCGCATCGAAGGCTGGTTCGCGAAGATCATGTACCGGTCGCTATACAAAATGCACGAGATCGCCTTGCACGGATACGTGAAGGTCTTCCTCGACACCCTGTCGCGCCTCCTGACGCGTCGGACTGAACCGCAGGTCAAGCTGCACTGATTGTTGGCGCCGCCGACACGCGTTTCGCGAGCCGGCCGGCGGCGCTACCGGCATAATCCTCCACGGGTGTCAGCCTGGAATCCGCGCGTGCGGCCGGTTCCGCTAGGCGGAGTCGCACGCGCCAACGTAAAGCCTTAACTCCGCTCTCTCAGCGCTGTCAGCAGGTCCGCCGTCGGATAGCTGTCCGCCGGCAGCCCGAACTTCATCTGCATCGTTTTCACGGCTGCGCGCGTGTTGGCGCCGAGCTTGCCGTCAACCTCTCCGACATCCAGGCCACGGCGCTTCAACAGGCTCTGAACCTCTTTGATCTGCTCGTAGCTGAGCGACGCGACGTTGCCGTCAGCCCGCGTCAGGTTCGGCGCACCGGCCATGCGGGCGGCAAGATGCGCCGCCGTCAGGGCATACGTCAGAGACTGGTTCCACTGCGTGTAAACGTCGAAATTCGGGTACGCCAGGAACGCCGGTCCATGCCGTCCCATCGGCAGCACGAGCGACGCCGGGAGATTGTCGGCAGGCAGCGGCTTGCCGACGCCCTCGACGCCCCACGCCACCCATTGCGAGCGCGGCAGCTTGATCGCCAGATCGGCTTTGTCCCAAGGCAGATCCTTGGTGATGCGAACCTGTTCCAGCCACGGCTCACCACGCTTCCATCCCATCGACTTAAGGAAGTTCGCCGTCGAGCCGATCACGTCGGCGTTGTCGCGAATGAGATCGACGCGGCCATCGCCATCGAAATCGACGCCGTAGTTCAGATAGTGCTGCGGCAGAAATTGCGTCTGACCAAGCTCGCCTGCCCACGACCCGATCATTTGATCCGGAGTGAGGTCGCCGCGCTCGACGATTTTCATCGCGGCAATCAACTCGCCCCGGAAGAAATCGCCGCGGCGGCAATCCCAGGCGAGCGTCATCAGCGAACGCAGAATGGACAGCTTGCCCATGCCGCCGCCGAAGTCGCTTTCGAGCGCCCAAAAGCCCGTGATGACTGGACCCGGAACGCCGTACTGCTGCTCCGCGCGATCGAAGATCGCCTTGTAGCGCTTGAGATACGTTTTACCCGTCTGCTCGCGGTTCTTGGTCGCAAGCTTGAAATAGAAGTCGATGAACGTCTGCGAGAAGAAGCCCTGCTTCCGGTCGCGAGCGATCGTACCCTGGTCTGGCGTCAGCCCCCCGATCGTTTCTTCGATCGTCTCCGGCCGAATGCCCTGAGCGATGGCGTCACGCTTGAAATCGGCGAGCCACTGGTTGAACGGCACGGTGTTCTGGCAATTGCGCTTGTTTGCCGGTGGCGGCGGCGTGTTCTCCGCATGGGCGCTGGCGGAAAGCCCCGCAAGCATGAAAGAGGCGATCGCTGAAACGATAAAACCTGCGCGCATAGAGGGATGCCTTCGGCCGTTGACGTAGGGCCGGCACATTGCCGACAGTCTGGAGAGCGTCAAGAGACTATGGCCTCAGTGAGGCCTTTAGCGCATTCGTCTACGCACTACCGATCAGAATGCCAACAGCAAAGACGATCAGACCGCCGACAACCACCTCCAGCGCCGCTCGCCAGAACTTCGTTTCCATGTACCGCGAGCGGATTCCCGCAATAATCCAGAGTTCAATGAACACCACACCGATTGCGATCGTGGTGGCCGTCCGAAAATCGGAAATGAGATAAGGCATCGTATGCCCGAGGCCGCCGACCGTAGTCATCGCGCCCGTTACCGAACCGCGGAGCCATGGGTTGCCGCGGCCCGAAATCTCGCCGTCGTCGGACAAAGCTTCGGCGAATGCCATCGAAATGCCGGCGCCGATCGACGCCGCGATGCCGACGAGAAACGTCTGCCAGGTGTTATGGGTCGCAAATGCCGCCGCAAAGATTGGCGCCAGCGTCGAGATGGAGCCGTCAATCAGGCCGTTCAATCCCGGTTGCACGTACTGGAGAACGAAGGACCGTCGCGCCGTCTCGTCTTCGCTCAAACGCGCCTCATTCGTCAGCTCAACATCGGCGAGATGCTGCGCAATGCTTATATGCTGGCTTTCCGTCTCCAGGAGATCGCCGAGCAACTTGCGGATGTCGGCGTCCGTCGCCCGCTTCAACGCCGAGGCATAGAATTCGCGCGTTTCCTCCTCGATCTCCTGTGCCTGCCGGCGAACTTTCCCGATGCCGAGTGGCCGCACCATCCAAATCGGATCATGCCGCACGAGGCCCGAAACGTCGTGGCGGCGGATGAGTGGAATGTGATTGCCGAACTTGCGCTTGAAAATTTCGATCAGGCTGCGCCGGTGGGCGTTTTCCTCTTCGCCAAGCTCCGTGAAAATCTTTGCGCTGGCCGGATACTCGGCGCTGAGACCGGCAGCATAATCGGAGTAGATCCGACTGTGCTCCTCTTCCAGGGAGATCGCGAGGGCAAGAATCTCGCGCTGATCGAGATCGGTGAAACGACGCATGGCGGCCTGAATAAAATTTAGAATTATTCTAATTTAACATCTTGCCCGCCGGTCGTACAAGATCTCTCATGTCGCGGCGACGATGGCACAAGGGAGTCGGGGCCGGATCAAACGAAAGCGCCGGTCCAACGGACCGGCGCTGCCGAAGAAGAGAAAAGCTCGGAGAAGATATAAATGCCTTAGCGCGAATTCGGCTTATTCATGCCTTTCACGGCGTTCTGCTGCGCTTCCATCCAACTCGACATGGCCTGCTGCCAGCCCTTCTGCCACATTTCGGCAGCCTGCATCCAAAACTGGATGGGGTTCGTGGCGCCAGCCGCGAAATCGGGCATGCCAGGGAAGCTTGCCCCCGCGCCGGGGAACTGCGGCATGCCGGCGCCGAAGCCTGAAACATTCGAGAAGTTGGGGAACTGGCCCGGCGCTCCCAGCGCCTTGACCTGCTTTTCCCAGACATCCATGACCTGATCGACCGCCTGCAATTGCAGCTTGGAAGCGCTCAGCATCTGTTTCCGGCTCAGCTCGACGAAATCAGTGGGCCAGCCGAGGGACTTTGCCGCTTCGGCCATCTTGTCGAACACGGCGTTGCTGTTCTTTTCGCCCAGTTCGGCGAGTTCGGCCCGCCAATTCGACATGGCGTCGAAAGCCTGTATGACCGCCTTCTTTGTATCCTCGCCGAGTTTCGTGAAAGCCGGGTTGGCTTCGAAGGGTGAGTTCGCCATATCGCTTCTCCAGGGGCTCATGATCGGCACAGAGGGACGGTGAGCAATTTTCGCACACCCCACCCCCGGTTGCCACACCTCTTATAGGCCATGCGGCGATCAAAACGGCGCGGAAGTCGCCCTAAAGCCTTAACGCCCCTTTTGCCGCCCAGTTCCGGGTGCTATGAGCCCGGCCCATGACAGCCATTTCACACATTCGAAATTTTTCGATCATCGCCCACATCGACCACGGCAAATCAACCTTGTCAGACAGGCTGATCCAGCTCTGCGGCAACGTCTCGAACCGAGAGATGAAGGAGCAGATCCTCGACTCGATGGACATCGAGCGCGAGCGTGGCATCACCATCAAGGCGCAGACCGTTCGTCTCGACTACAAGGCCAAAAACGGCGAAATCTACCAGCTCAACCTGATGGATACGCCTGGCCACGTCGACTTCGCCTACGAAGTCTCGCGCTCGCTGGCGGCCTGCGAAGGCGCGATCCTCGTCGTCGACGCGAGCCAGGGCGTCGAGGCCCAGACGCTGGCCAACGTCTACCAAGCGCTCGACAACAACCTCGAAATCCTCCCCGTACTGAACAAGATTGATCTGCCTGCGGCCGATGAGGACCGCGTCAAAAAGCAGATCGAAGACGTCATCGGCATCGACGCCTCCGACGCGATCGGCGTCTCGGCCAAGACGGGCCTCAACGTCGAAGCTGTTCTCGAAGCCATCGTCGAGCGCCTGCCCGCTCCGGAAGGCGACGCTAAGAAGCCGCTGAAGGCCATGCTCGTCGACAGCTGGTACGACGCCTACCTTGGCGTCGTCGTGCTCGCCCGCATCATTGATGGCACCCTGAAAAAGGGCCAGCGCGTCAAACTGCTTTCGACCGGTGCCACCTATCAGCTTGAGCGGGTCGGCATCTTCCGTCCCAAGCAGCAAATGTTGGATCAGCTCGGCCCCGGCGAGATCGGTTTTTTCACGGCCGCGATCAAAGAGGTCGCCGACACCCGCGTCGGCGATACGATCGTCGATGAAAAGAACCCGGCGCCGGAAGCACTTCCGGGCTTCAAACCGGCGCAACCCGTCGTGTTCTGCGGCCTCTTTCCGGTTGATGCCGCTGACTTCGAAGACCTGCGTGACGCGATGGCGAAGCTTCGTCTCAACGACGCGAGCTTCTCATTCGAAACGGAAAGCTCCGCCGCCCTCGGGTTTGGCTTCCGCTGCGGCTTCCTCGGTCTTCTCCATCTTGAGATCATCACCGAGCGTCTCGAGCGCGAGTTCAATCTCGATCTGATCACGACGGCCCCGAGCGTCATCTATCACTTACATATGAACGACGGCACGATGATCGAGATGCACAATCCGGCCGACATGCCGGATGTCGTCAAGATCGATCACATCGAAGAACCTTGGATCGAAGCCACGATTTTGGTGCCGGATGAGTATCTCGGCGCGGTGCTGAAGCTCTGTCAGGATCGCCGCGGCCGCCAGAAGCAGCTCACTTACGCGGGTTCCCGCGCTATGGTCGTCTACGAGCTGCCGCTGAACGAAGTCGTCTTCGACTTCTACGATCGCCTGAAGAGCGTCTCGCGTGGCTATGCCTCGTTCGACTATCACATCAAGGACTATGAAGAAGGCGACCTCGTCAAGCTGTCGATCCTCGTCAACAGCGAGCCAGTCGATGCGCTCTCGATCGTCGTCCATCGCTCACGCGCTGAAAGCCGTGGCCGCTCGATGTGCGAAAAGCTGAAAGAACTGATCCCGGCGCACCTCTTCCAGATTCCGATCCAGGCCGCCATCGGCGCCAAGGTCATCGCCCGCGAAACGATCAAAGCGCTCCGGAAAGACGTTCTGTCAAAGTGCTATGGCGGCGACATCACGCGTAAGCGCAAGCTGCTCGACAAGCAGAAGGCCGGCAAGAAGAAGATGCGCGAATTCGGCAAGGTCGAAATCCCGCAAGAGGCGTTCATCAACGCCCTCAAGATGGACGACAACTAAGATCAAGCGGCGCGCTGGTAGCGCGAGTTTTTCGTTCGGCTGGCGGCCCGGTACAGTGCTCAGGGATAACCGCCGAACGACTTCATCATTTCGTCGGCCGACGTGCGCCGCTTGACGGGTTTGGGTGGCAACGTCGTCCGTGTGACCGTCGGCTTCACGGCCGGAACCGGTTTCGGAATGGGCAGTCCGGTCGCCGGATCAATCGCAGCCGGCTGTCCGGTGGCAGTTTGTCCGCCACTCGCCGCGTTGCGGGCCTGGCCGTTCAAGTTCTGTGACTGCGGCTCCAATGTGGATCGGTTGTACGGCTGTTGCCCCGCCCTGGCGGGAGGCGGCGCCGATCCGAAAAAATCATCCGGATCGTTCTCACTGCTGCCCTGAGACGGCACCGCAGTCCCCGCCGACTCCGGAATGACCGGCGGCAATTGCTGCTGCTGGATCCTTTGCTGAGCCGCAGCGCGATCCGCGGCTTCTTTCCGCTTAACGTCCATTTCTTTCTGCAGCCGCGCGCGTTCTTCGTCCGCCCGCCGCGCCTGCTCGAGCTGCTCCACGTTGCGCTCCATCTGGCGCACCGTGAGTTCACGCTGCAGATCGCCGACATCGGCGCTCACCGACAGGGAGGCAAGCCGGCCGAGTTCCCCGCTGTAGAGCACGATTGCAGCCGGCAGTTCAGATTTCGCCGTGGCCGCGGCCTTGCGTTTTGACGTCTGCGCTGCGGGTGCAAGCGCCGGCGGAACCACCGATGTCAGTTGGAACGACGCGCTCATGCCAAGGGTCGCAAGATCGGCCGAGACGGCTCCCTCAGCCGTGCCGACCACGCTGCGCAGATCGATATTGCTGAGCTTCAGCGTCCCGTCGGAAATGGAAATCGCAAGCTTGCGGTCTCCCAGCGTCAACTCTGACGATCCAACCTCACTGACCAGAGCGTTCGCAATAGATGACGGGTCATTCTGAACGGTGCCCGAGATCACATCGTCGACGACGTTCGTAACGGCGGTTGGCGACGGCCCCGTCAATCCGGCCCCGGATAGGGTTGCTGTGCCCGCTCCCGTCATCACGGCGATCAGCCCCGCCGGGCTTTGCGCCCGCGCTTCCGTATGCAGCTCGAAGGCGCCCGAGCCTTTGCCACCCGAATTGAGCGTCGCCAGCTTCACATCATCAAGCTTCAACTCCGATGCGAATGCGACGCCGTTCGAAACTTTCTCCAAGCTGGCATATCCGGCGAACTGGCCACCGGCCGCCGCCGCTTTAATATCGGAGATCGACAGCTTTCCGGGCGCAAGCGCAACCATCATCGTGCCGTCGCCCGTCGCCAATCCCTCGCTCAACCCCAGCGATTTAAAACCGACCTTCAGCGCTACCGTTGTGTTGCCGAGCGCTGCAAAATCAAAAAGCCCTTCCGGCCAGACTTGCGCTACAGCGGCGCCATTGACGGCGTTCTGGTTAGAAGCATTTGGCGCTGCTGAGACGGAAACAGTCGCGGGCGCGTCCGTCACGGCCGACAATAGGGCCGGAACCATAACGCGATTGGCGAATATATTGCCGTCGATCGTCGTCGCTCCGCTCGCTGTCGCAGCCGTCACCCGCCCCGATAGCAAGGAATCTCCCAGCGAAACGTTCTGCGCCGTGACGATCCACGCACCCTTGTCGCGATGAAGATCCAACGTACCCTGCAACGGGACGTCCGTCAGACCGCCGGGCAACGATAGTCCGGCAACGGCGAAAGCTTGCGCGCTTTGTGCGGCTTTGACGTTGAGCAGCCCGTTCAAGGCAAGGTCCGATGTCTCCGGCCATTGGGCGCGCCCGCGGAACCGCATATCGAAATCTTCCGACGAAATCTCGATTTGCGAGACGGCACCGGAGCCTAGCGGCCCACTGGTCAGCAGCGACGCCAGCGCCGGCTTCTGCGATTGGGCTGCGATACCACCACTGTCTCGCCCGAGCGTCGCGAGAAGCCCGGACAGTGTCGGCGCATCGAGCGTCGCCTGCAGCCGGCTCGGCTGGGTGCGCCAATTCGCAATGCCACCATCGAACTCGGCCCTGCCATCAAACTTCGAACCGTCGAGCAGACCATCGAACGTCAAGTCGGCTGTCTTCGGCCCTCGAAGACCCAGACGAACGAGACCCGCGATCTTGCCGTCTTTCAATCCGCCGAAGCGATCCTCTCCGACCACATCGAGCAGACCAGCCTTGCGAACAAGATCCCGCATCGCATCGGCCGACGGCCCGACAAGATCATAAGCCAAGGTCCCGACCGGACCGCTGTCCTGCGTTTCGATCCGACCCTCAAGGCCGATTTCGAGGCCGCTGTCGGTCGTCAGTTTCGCGACCGGCAGACTGACCTTCCGTCCCTGGATCGCGAACGACACGTCGACATCCCGGTAGCTATCTTGGCCATCCGTCAGCCGCCCCGCGATTACGCGCAGACGAACATCGCTCGGCAGGTCTTCGTCCGCTTTGCGATCATCCTTTCCAGACGCCAATCCAAGCGATTTGCGAAACTCGGAACGCAGCGCCTGGGAGATCTTCGGAAAGACCACCTGCGTATCGAGATCGGCAGCCTGAAGCGTCATCTCCGTGCGCTCTCGATCTCCGTGCGTCACCTTGAGTTCGCCTGCGAGCGGCTTACCTGAAATGTCGCCCGACGCGTCTGTCAGAAAAAATCTCTTATCGTCAATTTCGAGCTTACCGGCCGCCGAGTACGCGCCATCGGCGTTAACGTCGATCGGAATGCCGGACTTATCCGCCCACGCCTTGAAACGCCCGAAGCTCGCCCCGCCGATGAACCCCCGGCCCAGGAAGCTCAGTTTGCCGTCCTTGCTCCTCAAATCGCCAGCGAGATCGAGACGCGATCCGCCCGGCAGGCTCACCTTAAAGGTCTTGAGATGCGTAACGCTTCCCTGCCGTTCGGCATCGATTGAAAGGCCGCCCGCATTCTCGCCGCCGATCTTGACCTGTTCGAGATTGATCTTCGTCGATGCCTGGCTGTCTCCCGCGACCGACTGCATCACCCCAAGCGCGAGTTGCCTCAGCTTCGAAAACCCGGCGCCGCCCTTGCCCGCGCCCGCCAGCCAGTCGATGTCGAGCCATTTCGAATTGAGCGTCACGTCAAGCCGCGGCGACGGCGACCAGCTTGCAACGGCCGCCCCCGTAATGGTCTGCGGTTCGGCAGCGTTATCGAGCGTCAACGTCAGGTTTTCGAACTTGGCCGCCAGTGCATCCGCCGTCACATCGGAGCGAAGATCGATAAGCGGCGGCGGCGCTTTTCCGTTCGGTTCGACCGTTGGGCTTCCCGGCACTTGGACTTTCCCGGTCCATCGTCCCTTAAACGTTGTCTTTTCACTGGCGTTATAGACCCGCCCATCGAGCGTCAGAACGTTCGGCGCATGGTCCGTACGCGCTGAAAGCTTGAGTGCGAACGCGCCGTCACTTGCCGGGACGTCGGTTGCAAATTTGACGTCATGCTCCGCTCCGGCCCATGACGCCGAACCGTTGAACCGGAACGGCCCTCTGATCCCATCTGCCGAAAACACCCCGTCGATACCGTCAACGGCAGCGATCTGCTCTGACGCAGCGTTGTAGATCGACACCGCGCCGTCCGTGATCTGCACCGACCGCAGCGCGACGTCGCGCGGAACGAACGGCAAATCGCCTGCCCGCAATTCGATCTTCGACCAGTTGCCGACGCCCTTGTCGTCGACGGACAAGCTGAGAACGGGCTTTTCGAGTTCGATCTGGCTGGCTTCTAATACGCCGCGAAGCATCGCCGCCACCGAAAGCCACATCGTGAAGCTGTCGGCGCGAATGAACGGCTGTCCGGTCTGGCCGGAAACGCTCGCGATACGGACTTTCTCGAATCGGACGTAGGGAACCGGCAGGATCTTTAAGTTGACGTTGCCACCGACGCGCACGTCGCGGCTCAGCACCTTCGAGGCTTCTTCCTCGAAAACGCCGCGATAGCTGTTCCAGTCGATGAAATTCGGCACGGCGAACAACGCTGCGAAAATAGCAACGAGGAGTCCGCCGAGGAATAATAGCCCGTTGTTCATGAGCGTCTCTTGCAATCGTGCTCGACACGCAATGCACACCGGCAGACGTGATCGAAGCTACGCCCTTGCCGCGCCCACCTGTATGGCACGTGAGCACAATACTCTGAACTTGAAATTTGGCTCATTTCCAGGCGTTTGACGTTTTTTGGGCCGTATTTCGGTCTGCTGTTGCCGGAACCTCGATCCACCGCGGCGCCGCGCCGCGCCAGTTGTACGATCAGCTTCGGTGGGTTACCTGAGTTCTATGACCTCGATTCAAAAGCCGGACGCTGCCGGCGGCGCAGATTTGCCGCACGATGACGACGATCCGCCGTTCGATTTGCCCGACGCTCCCGCCGCGAAACCGCACGAGAGCGGCAAGAGTGGTATGTCGATTTCGGCGCGCGCCGTTGCGGCGTCTCGCGGCCAGCCGACGTATCTGGACGGCCTCAATCCGGAGCAGCGCGAAGCCGTCGAAACGACCGAAGGCCCGCTCCTGGTTCTGGCCGGCGCCGGAACCGGCAAAACCCGCGTTCTGACGACCCGCATCGCCCATATTCTGGCAACCGGCCGCGCCTATCCCTCGCAGCTCCTCGCCGTCACGTTCACGAACAAGGCCGCCCGCGAAATGCGCGAGCGTATTGGCTCGCTGATCGGCGGCACGCTGGAAGGCATGCAGTGGCTCGGCACGTTCCATTCGATCGGCGTCAAGATTCTGCGCCGTCACGTCGAACTCGTCGATCTGAAACCCGGTTTCACGATCCTTGACGACGACGATCAGGTTCGCCTGCTGAAACAGGTGATCGAGGCAGCAGGTATCGACAAGGACCGCTGGCCCGCACGCCAGCTCGCAAGTCTGATCGACGGCTGGAAGAACCGCGGCCTGACGCCCGACAAAGTTCCGGGCGGCGAAGCCTTCTCCTTCGCGGCCGGCAAGGGCGCGCAACTCTACGCCGCCTATCAGGCGCGCCTCAAAGACCTGAACGCCTGCGACTTCGGCGATCTATTGCTCGAATGCATCCGTCTGTTCCGCCAGCACCCCGACGTGCTCGCCGATTACCATCGCCGCTTCCGCTACATCCTGGTTGACGAATATCAGGACACCAACGTCGCGCAGTACCTTTGGCTCAGGCTTCTCGCGCAAGGATCGCCGAACATCTGCTGCGTCGGCGACGACGATCAGTCGATTTACGGCTGGCGCGGCGCCGAAGTGGATAACATCCTGCGCTTCGAGAAAGATTTCCCAGGCGCGAAAGTCATCCGCCTGGAGCGCAATTACCGCTCGACCGCCAACATTCTCGCCGCCGCTTCCGGCCTGATCGCTAAGAACAAAGACCGCCTCGGCAAGACGCTCTTCACCGACGGCGCTTCAGGCGCGAAGATCAAAGTCGCAAACTTCTGGGACGACGAGGCCGAAGCCCGCGCCATCGGCGACGACATCGAGAACCTGCAGCGCGCCCACGAACCATTGAACGATATGGCCGTGCTCGTCCGCGCCTCGTCTCAGATGCGCGCCATCGAAGATCGCTTCATCACGCTGGGCCTCCCCTATCGCGTCATCGGCGGCCCTCGCTTCTATGAACGCCAGGAAATCAAGGACGCCATCGCCTATCTCGACGTTGTCGCCAATCCAGCGAACGACTTGAAATTCGAGCGCATTGTCAACGTGCCGAAACGCGGCCTCGGCGATACGACGATCAAGCGCATTCACGAGCTGGCTCGCGCCCGCTCCATTCCTCTATATCAAGCCGCGCGCGAGATCATCGAAACCGACGAGCTAACGCCGAAAGCCCGAAAATCTCTATTCGATGTTACGCAATCGTTCGAACGCTGGCGCGCCAATCTGGAGCACATGCGCCACACCGACCTCGCCGAACTCATCCTCGATGAATCGGGCTACACGGCCATGTGGCAGGCGGACAAGAGCCCGCAATCGCAGACGCGGCTTGAAAACTTGAAAGAACTCGTGCGCTTCATGCACGACTTCGACACGCTCCAGGGCTTCCTCGAACATGTGTCGCTCGTCATGGACGCCGACCAGGGAAACGATGGCGACCGCGTCTCCTTGATGACGCTGCATGCCGCCAAAGGCTTGGAGTTCGGCATCGTTTTCCTGCCGGGGTGGGAGGAAGGGCTGTTTCCCCATCAGCGTTCGCTCGACGAAAGCGGGAAAGCCGGCCTCGAAGAAGAACGCAGGCTGGCCTATGTCGGGCTGACGCGCGCCAAGCGCCGCGCCAAGATTTCCTTTGCGCAGAACCGCCGCACGCACGGTCTCTATCAGTCGGCACTGCCGTCGCGCTTCGTTGATGAGCTGCCCGAAGCGACCGTCGAGATTGTCGAAAGCGAGATGCCCTACGGCGGCCGGCAGAACCCGTTCGGCTTCGGCGGCTCGTTCGGCACCAGCCGGTTTGACCGCGCAGGCGGCGCCGAACCGTTCAAATCGAGCTACAATACGCCCGGCTGGCAACGCGCCCAGCAGTCCTGGAGCCGGAGCGATCAGAAACAAAAGAAGCGGTCACGCGGCCCGTTGACGCTTGAAGGCGAACTCGTCGCAGCGTCAACCGCCGCCGCCCCCTCGTTCAAGACTGGCACGCGGGTCCGTCACGAAAAATTCGGGCTCGGGACCGTCACCCACGTCGACGGTAACAAACTGACGATCGAGTTCGATGACGGCTCGACCAAACGGGTCGTCGCCAGTTTCGTTGACGTCGTATGACCAACCCGCTATAGTTAATACTCAGGTGGTGCCGAAGTCTCGCCGCCAGTTTCTTCATATTGCCGCAATTCTGAGGCATACGCTCCACTGCTCGTTGAGCTGTGGGGGTTCATCAGCTGCTGTAAATCTTTGCGCCGCCGGTTCATTACCGGCCGACGACGCATGCGTTGCGATCTAAGTCCCTGAAATAAAATGAAAAAAAAGTTGCGGGAGCGTGAAACTCGAGCGGGAATTCTTGGTTTGGGAGGGTAGAGTCCTTGAAAGGAGCTATCCATGAGCACTTACCGCTTTCCTCTGAGAGGTAAGATCGGCGTCGTGCGCGGGAAGGACGGGGAAACCCTGACGCGACGCATTGGTGCCCAGCGCGATTTGAGCCGGGCCAACCGGCGCAATTATGAATTAGCCGATATGCAACAGCCGCTGACCGAGGAGGAAGTCCGTAATCTTCCGGTCGCACATCGTTCTTCATCCTGATGACAGGCAAGAACAGCAAACCAGGACTCGAATGAACGGCATCGCAAATCGCGGTGCCGTTTATTTCTCTACAATCACCGTTATCAAGCCGCAGCCGCCCGCTTCACCTTCAACAAGTCCCACGCCGCATTGACCTGCTTGATCCGCTGTTCGCGATACCGCCGGTCGGCTTCGTTCTTGGCGTGATCCGGATGCCACGACATCCGCAGCGCGTCGACGATCTTCTTGACCGCCGCATCTGGTGCATCCGGGTTGAGACCCAGGATGCGGTAAGCCTCGAACACTGTTGACGGCACATCGGGTTCAGGCGCCGCCGACGCCCGCATCTCGGCCGAAGCCGGCATTGCCCCCTGCGCAATCCGGCTGACACGATCGAGATCCCGCACAATCGTCCGGATTGCGCTATTGACCCGCTCCACGCCGAGCTGCGCCTCACGACGTCCCAGATCCGCGATGCGATCATGCAAGCTATCGAGTTCCGACGTCAGGACGTCGCGCAACAAGAGATCAGCTGGAAGCATCGAAACGAGAAACTCGGTTTCGTGCAATCGTGTACGGATCGGCGCCAGCATCTCGGAGCCGTCGTCGTCATCGTCGACTGCTGACGATCCCGGCCGCCAAGACTCGAACCGCCGCTGAAACAGAGAGAATGGCGCTGCCGCGAACTCCCAGAACCGCGCCCCAGCCGGAACAGCGTTTCCGGCACCGAATGAAAATTCGAACGCCATCAGCTGCCGCCGCCGCACCAGAACGATGCACGCGAGCAAGAGCGACACCAAAAGCGTTGAAATCACGCCCGCTACTTTAAAGGCGTTGCCGGTCGCAGCCGGAGGCGCTGCGACAGGATCGACGACGGTCACCCAAGCCGCGGATTCAGGCTCTGCCTTCTGCACCGGCGCCTCGATCACCGCATCGCGCGATAGCTTCTCTGAGACGACGCTCGGCAGCATTGTCGTTTTGCCGAAGCCGGGAAGAACGAAGCGGCCTTTGAGGCGGCTCACCGGCGCATATCCTGGCGGGAGTTTTTCCGGCAGGACGACGCCCAGCGCCTTGGCTGAAGCGGCCATCTTGGCCCAAGCAACGCGTTCCCCGCCACACTCGACGGTGAACTTGTGGACCATCATCGTTTCGCAGGTCCAAGCCGCTGAAGATGCACAAGCTGTAAAAGGCTGATCTTCCCGTGGCCCGACAATCCGGTACGTTGTCATTTCGGACGGAGCGAGACGCGGAACGCCTCTATCCATTATGCAGGAATAAGGTAGAACGAGCTCATCAGCCGCCGCGACTGTGCTCGCAAGGGCCATGCACACAGCAAAGCCCAAGGCTAAAAAACGCAAAGCCCCCATTTCGCGCCCCCGCAAAATCCCCTGTCGTGCCGCCGTTCATGATCCCAGCGAAACAGCGGCAACACTGTGGCGAAAGAGCAAGTTATAAACGCAAATTATACAAGGCATGCGTGCATTTAATGATGTACCATCAACCAAATAGTGGACAATGAGTCCTTTGATCCTTGCGCCACGGCACAGGTCATTTTTCGGCGAAGAAGTGCTGACACGCTCGAAAATTCTCCGGTGACTCTATATGAGGTCCCGGGGGCAAGAAACTGGATCGCAAAGCAAGTTCGGGGGAGAGCATAATGGCGGCGACGGACTTTGCATCGGGTCGAATGCGCCGGAAGCAAAGCCTATACGACAGGCTCTCGGATCTGGCCGACCTCGATCCAAAGCCAGCCGCAATGCCCGAGGACGCCGCGCGCGAGCCCATCGATATTCTCGCGCCCGACGATAAGCGCAAACGCGAACGTTTCATTCCGGTGACGCGGTTCGCCCTGCTTGACCGCCTGACGCAGACGCACCTCTGGGCGCCCGGACGGGCCGCCGAGGCACGGCGCTTCTTCCGCTATCTCGATTACTGGCGGCAGCAGCAATACTTCTCGATGCTGCTGGAACTCGAACAGACGTATGAGGCGTTCTCGCCCGATAGCGACCTCCTGATGACCCGCAAGTTCTCTGACGACGATCGCGAGGCTTTGCAGCACCGGGTTTTCGAAGGTGTCGAAAGCCTGCTCGTGCGCGCCAACTATGAGCGCATCGATCCAAATGACGTCGAAGTCATCCTGACACGCGAAAGCCACTACGGCCTCGATCTCTTCGTCGACATGAAGGCCTTCGAGCGGATCGCGATCTACTATCGCGGCGCTTCGAACCGGAAGTTCGAGAAACGCTCCCTGCGCAAATTTCTGCGCAAGGAAGAATTCGACGTGCCGATTTTCCAGCGCCTGTTCCTGATGTTCAAACTAAAGACCACCGAGGCACGCGTCGAAGAGGTCATGCGCGAGAAGAAGATGTCGCGCGATGCCGCTGAAAAATGGGTCGAACATCGTCGCCAGCATCTTCCGCCCAGCATCAACGACAGAAACATTTATCTGAAGCTCTTCAAGAATATTCCGCGCACCGACGTCGAGATGATCTTTCCGAACACTGAAGTTCGCTTTCGCGCCATGGACAAGCTACGCCTGGGCGTGACGGCCGGCGGCGGGCTTGGCATGGGCGCAGTCGGAGCGGCGGGCAAACTTGCGCTGGTGTTGAGCAATCCGATTGCAGCCATCGGCGCGTTGGCGGGTCTGGGCGGCATCGCCGTCCGCCAAGCGATGGGCTTTCTCAATCAGAAACAGCGCTACATGGTCGTGATGGCGCAGAACCTTTATTTTCACACGATGGCCGACAATCGCGGCGTCATCCTGAAAATCGCAGCGCGCGGCGCCGAGGAAGACGTGAAAGAGGAAATGCTGCTCTACAGCGTTCTCGCCAAGGAGCCCGCCACCCGCGCCGACCTGCCCTCCATCGACCTCGCCATCGAGAACTACTTGACGCGCACGTTCGGTATGAAAATCGACTTCGAGATCGACGATGCTTTGGATCGGTTAATCCGCGATGGAATCGTAACTGAAAAGCCCGACGGCACTTTTGTCACGTTGCCGCCGGCCGAGGCGGCGAAGCACATCGACGACAAATGGGATTTGTTCCTCGATCACCTGCCCGATCCGATTACCTCCGAAGGCTATGAATACGAGGGCAAATCCGTCCCCAACCCTTAGCATCCGATGTCAGTCAGAAAAGTCACAGCCCTCTTCGCCGATCGCGCGCTCGCGTACGCAACCGGCAATGCCATGCAAGATCTGCTTGAGCCCGCCCCCGACGCGCTGACCGTCTTCGAAGACGGCCCAGATCGCTGGCGCGTCGAAGCCTATTTCGATGCCGAAGCCGACGCGCGCGACCTCGCAGCCGAACTGAAGCCGCTCGTCGATTGGCCTCTGCCACCCTTCGAGATCGAGGCCGTGCCGGAGCTGAACTGGGTCGCGATTTCGCAAGCGGCACTTCCGCCCGTGCCGGCAGGCCGTTTCACCATCCACGGCAGCCACGATCAAGGCCGTGTCGCGCACGGACCGAACGCCATCCTGATCGACGCGGGCGAAGCATTCGGCACCGCACATCACGCAACGACGCTGGGCTGCTTGCTCGCCATTGACCGGCTGACGCGCGGCCACGCCTACAAGAATATGCTCGACCTCGGCTGCGGCTCGGGCGTGCTCGCCATCGCCGCAGCAAAGGCGATGCCGCACACGCGCATCGTCGCCGCCGACATGGACCCGCAGTCCGTCACGGTCGCGAGCGAAAACGTCCGCCTCAACGGCGCGGGCAATCGCATCGCCCTGTTCGTTGGCAACGGTCTCGGACATCCGAGAGTTCGCGAGCGCGCACCGTTCGATTTCCTTGTCGCCAACATTCTGGCGGGGCCGCTAATTTATCTATCGTCGTCAATTTCCCGCGCTGTCGTTCCCGGCGGAACACTGGTGCTCTCCGGCATTCTCGTACCCCAAGCGCCCCAGGTCATCGCAACCTATCTCGCCCACGGATTCTCGCTTCAGCGCCATGACCGCATCACCGGCTGGTCGACCCTGACCTTCCGGCGACGTTGAAATCTCACCATCCGGTGCTTAGAAAATCAGCCATGCTGCAGACATTCCATTCCTTGTCCGAGCCCGAACGCGTCGCCGAACGCGTAAAAGCGCTCCGCGCCTACATGGCGAAGTCGAAAATCGACGCCGTCCTAGTTCCCCGGTCCGACAAGCATCAGGGCGAGTATGTCCCAGCCTGCGCCGAGCGCCTGAAATGGCTGACGGGGTTTTCGGGCTCCGCCGGCATCGCCGTTGTCGGCAAGAAAGCCGCCTTGCTGGCGATCGACGGCCGGTATACGGTCCAGGCCGCAGCCGAAACCGACACAAAAGTTTTCGAAGTTTCGCTATTGTTGCGTCCGAAGCTTGCGGACTGGTTGATTGCGAACGTCGCCAAGGGTGGCACGGTCGGCTTCGACCCTTGGAACCACACCGCCGGAGAGATCAATCGCCTGACGGCTGCGCTCGCCCCGAAGGGCATCAAGCTCAAGGCGCTGTCAAAAAATCCGATCGACGTTCTGTGGGGCAAGGACCGTCCGAAGCCGCCGCAAAATCCTGTCATCGCCCAGCCGATTGCCTTTGCAGGCCGAACGGCGGCCGACAAAATCTCCGAATTGCAGACGCGCTTGAAACAAGACGGCCAGAGCGCCGTCATCCTGACGCTGCCGGATTCGATCTGCTGGCTGTTCAACATTCGCGGCAGCGACGTTGCACATAACCCTGTCGTTCTCGCCTTCGCCATTGTTCCCGCGAGTGGCAAAGCCGAACTCTTCATTGCGCCCGATCGCCTCGACAGCGAAGCCCGCGCCGACGTCGCGCCCGTCGCAAAACTTCTCGCACCCGCGACGCTGCCGGACCGCGTAAAAGAGCTGAAAGCCAAAGGCAAACGGGTTCGCCTCGATCCCGAAACAGCTGCCTATTGGTTCGAGCAAAAGCTCGGTGCCAAGCTCATCTCGCGCGGTCAGGATCCGTGCATCCTTCCCAAAGCCATCAAGTCCGATGCGGAGGTCGTCGGTGCCCGCGCCGCCCATGTCCGCGACGGTCACGCCGTGGTACGCTTCCTCGCCTGGCTCGATGATTGGGCGTCCGACGGCACGCTCGACGAGATCACCGCCGTGCAGAAGCTCGAAGAATTCCGCCGCGACACCAACATGCTGCGCGATGTGAGCTTCCCGACGATCTCCGGCTCCGGCCCAAACGGCGCCATCGTGCATTACCGCGTCTCCGAAGAAACCAACCGCCGCGTGAAGCCCGGCGAACTGTTTCTGATCGACAGCGGCGGCCAGTATCCTGACGGCACCACAGACATCACGCGCACGATTGCCGTCGGCAAACCGACCAAGGACATGCAGCGGCATTTCACGGCTGTTCTGAAAGGTCATATTGCCGTCGCGACTGCGCACTTTCCGAAAGGCACACGCGGCATCGACCTCGACCCGTTCGCACGTCGCGCACTTTGGCAGATCGGCGCCGACTTCGATCACGGCACAGGCCATGGCATTGGCAGCTATCTGTCAGTCCACGAAGGTCCGCAGTCGATCTCGCGCGCCGGCATGGCGCCGTTGCACCCCGGCATGCTGATCTCGAACGAGCCCGGTTATTACAAGGTCGGCGAATACGGCATCCGCATCGAAAACGTCGTGCTCGTGACGATGCCGGAAACCGTCGAAGGCGGCGACCGCGAAACGATGGAGTTCGAGACGTTGACGCTCGCGCCCATCGACCGGCGGCTTATCCTTCCCGAGATGTTGGAAAAGAGCGAGCGTGACTGGCTCAACGCCTATCACAAGCGTGTCTACGATACGCTTGCGCAGAGCCTCGATCCTTCGACGCGCAATTGGCTGAAGCAGGCGACGGCACCGGTTTAAACCTAGCGGCTCACGCCTGCCCAATCAGCGCAAGCCACTCGTCTTCATCGAGCACGGTAACGCCCAGAGCCCGTGCATTATCAAGCTTCGAGCCCGCTTCCGTTCCCGCAACGACGTAATCCGTCTTCTTCGAAACCGAGCCTGAAACCTTCGCGCCAAGACGCTCGGCCTGCGCCTTCGCTTCGTTGCGCGTCAGCTTCGTCAGCGTTCCCGTGAAGACAACCGTCTTGCCGGTGACAGGCGACTCTTTCGTTTGCGTACGCACAAAAGGTGTAACGGTCACTTCCTTCAGCAGCGCTGCAATCTGTTCCTGGTTGTGATCCTCGCCGAAGAAATCGACGAGTGCATCGACCACCGTCTCGCCGATGCCTTCGATATTGTCGATATCCTGATAGGCGTCGCTGCCTTTTCCGCCCTCGACCGCCGCATCGACAGCCGAACGCAGCGCGTCCAGCGTTCCGTAGGCTTTTGCGAGGTCTTTCGCGGTCGTCTCCCCAATGTGCCGAATGCCGAGTGCGAATAAAAATCGATCGAGCGGAACCTCGCGGCGCGCGTCGATGGCGGCAAACAGCTTGCGGACCGACGTTTCCTTGAAACCGCGGACTTTCAGCAGCGGTTCGTCCGACGCCTTATCGCGGGCTTCCAGCGTGAAAATATCCGCAGGCGATTTGATCCGCCCCGTATCGAAGAAAAACTCGATCTTCTCCGTGCCCAATCCCTCAATATCGAAGGCATTGCGCGACACGAAATGCTTCAGACGCTCTTTGACCTGCGCCGGACAAATGAGACCGCCCGTGCAACGGCGCACGACGTCCGCCTTGCCCGTTTCCTCGACTGCCTCTCGCACCGCATGACTGCCGCACACCGGGCAAACGGTCGGGAACTTGAATGGATGCAAGTGCGAGGGGCGCTTCGCCAGCACCACTTCGACGACCTGAGGAATGACATCACCCGCCCGCTGCACGATGATTGTATCGCCTTCGCGAATATCTTTGCGCGCAATCTCATCTTCGTTGTGCAGCGTCGCGTTCGACACGACGACACCGCCGACCGTCACGGGCTTCAACTTTGCAACCGGCGTCAGCGCGCCCGTGCGCCCCACTTGAATATCAATTTTTTCAAGAACGGTCGTCGCCTGCTCCGCGGCGAACTTGTGCGCAATCGCCCAACGCGGCGAGCGCGACACAAACCCCAACCGTTCCTGGTAATCGAGCCTATTCACCTTGTAGACGACACCGTCAATATCGTAGCCGAGCGAGGCACGCTTTGCTTCGATATTGCGATAGAACGCCAGCAGTTCATCCGTCGTCGTCGCGATCCGCATCAGTGGATTGACCGGCAATCCCCAATGCGCGAACGCTTTGACGACACCCGCTTGCGTGTCCGCCGGAAGTTCCGAAACCGCACCCCACGCATACGCGAAAAAACGTAGCGGGCGCTTCGCCGTGATCGACGCATCGAGCTGCCGAAGCGAACCGGCAGCGGCGTTGCGCGGGTTGGCAAAGATCTTATCGCCGCTTTCAGCCTGCGCGGCATTCAACGCTTCGAAGTCTTTGTGGCCGAGATAGATCTCGCCGCGAATGTCGATCAGCTCGGGAATGTCCTTGCCCTTGAGCTTATGCGGAATCTCGCGAACTGTCTTGATGTTGGCCGTAACGTTCTCGCCTTCCGCCCCATCGCCGCGCGTCGCGGCCTGCACCAACTCGCCATGCTCATAGCGGATCGAAATCGAAAGCCCGTCGATCTTTGGCTCAGCCGTCACTTCGAGTGTGTCGTCTTCGCCGAGCATGAGAAAACGGCGCACCCGCTCGACGAAATCGATGACGTCCTGATCGTCGAACGCATTGCCCAGCGACAGCATCGGTACGTCGTGGCGAATCTTGCCGAACGCCGCAACCGGCGCCGCACCGACCTTCACCGTTGGGCTGTCTTCACGCCGAAGCTCGGGATGTTCTTTCTCAAGATCACCAAGCCGGCGACGCAGCGCATCATATTCGGCGTCGGAAATCTCCGGTGCGTCCTGCCGGTAATAGAGCTGATCGTGATGCGCGATTTCGGCTGACAGCCGGGCAATCTCGTCGGCAGGCGTCTCGCTTCCCGCTGACGCCGCTGAGACGGTCTTGCGCTTCTTTCTTGATTTGGCGTCGGACATCGTAATTTTCAAAGCATCGGAAAAAGCACAAGCCCGAAATGAAATCGGGCCCAGCTTTCAGATCTAGCACAATGTGAAGGGCGTGACAGCGACAGGTTCCACCCGCCGGACGGGCAAGATCAACCGCTACCCATGCTGATGCTCGGCATCTTGATCGTCGGCACCGAGAGCTTCGGAACGGAATTCCAGGTCTTGCTCAGCCAGGAATCGCTGTCCTCGCGTGGCGCCAGACCGCCCGATTCCAGTAGAGCGTAGGAATCCTTGTACCACTTGCTGTCGGGATAGTTGTGCCCGAGGATCGCCGCTGCGTTCTGGGCTTCCTTGGTGATGCCGAGCGCCATATAGCATTCGACAAGACGCGCCAGCGCCTCCTCGACATGCGCCGTCGTCTGATAATCGCTGACGACCGTCTTGAAGCGATTGATGGCGCCGACGTAGTTGTGCCGATCGAGATAATACCGCCCGACATTCATCTCCTGAGCGGCGAGATTGTCCAAGCAGATGCGAATTTTGTTGTCGGCGTCCTTAGCGTACTCGCTGTCCGGATAACGTGCCTTCAAGATTTTAAGCTGCTCAAGCGCCTTGCGAGCCGCCGTCTGATCGCGGTCCGCCTTGTTCATCTGATCGAAATAGGCTTCCGCGATAATATGGTGCGCCATCGGCGCTTCTTTCGTGCCCGGATGCATCGCGACGTAACGCTCGGCCGAGGCGATCGCTTCCGGCGCTTTGCCGGCGCGATAATACGCATATGCGGCCATCACGATCGATTTGCGCGCTTCCTGCGAATAGGGGTGGTCGCGATCGACGGCTTCGAACTTCGTCGCGGCGTCTTCGAAATTGCCTTTCGTCATCATCGCGTCGGCGTCGGCGAACATCTTCGCTGGCGGATCGGGATTGAGCGCAGCCGTATCGAGCTTCGGTCCATTGCTGCAACCGCCGACGGCAAGCATCGAGAACGCGAGCGCCACCAACACCGACACCGTGCTCACGATTTTCAGAAGATGCCGTGCCGATATCATCATACGCCGCGTTGCTTCCAAAAGAGGCCGACGGCTGCGTTGCTGTCGACCACACGTCTCAACGATCGCAAGCGGATAGCACCCCGAGACGCGCCCCGAAAGATGAATCGTCGGCAGCGCGCTGTCTGCTAACAGCCCCGTGTGGCGAGTGTATCGTCAGAATATGGTGCATTCCAGGCCGTCGATTGGGCCAGGAGCACCAGCCGACGGGAATAAGCCGAAGCTTATTCCGCAGCGACAACCGTCTCAGACACGATCTGAACCGGCGAGCGGCTTGCACGGGTGCGCGGTGCCTGTGCGTATTCCCAGTTCGACGCATCGGCGAACAGGGCCTGAAGCACCATCGAGTTAAGCTTGTGACCGCCCTTGTAAGAGCGATACGCGCCAAGGAGCGGCAGTCCGGCAAGCGCCAAATCGCCAACCGCGTCGAGCATTTTGTGACGCACGAACTCCTGCGGATAGCGAAGGCCGTCACGGTTCATGACCTTGCCGTCGCCGATCGCAACCGTGTTGGTGAGGTCGGCACCGAGTGCAAGACCCGCCTTCCACAACTTCTCGACGTCGCTCATGAAGCCGAACGTGCGGGCGCGGGAAATCTCGTGGCGGAAAACGCCGGGGCTCATTTCGTACTGCAGCCGCTGGCGACCGATCACCGGCGTTGCGAAATCGATTTCAACGTCCATGCGGAACCCGGCATGCGGCTCAAGTTCGCCCCAGCAGCCGTTTTCTTCTACCCGCACAGGTTTAAGAACTTTGATGTATTTGCGCGGCTCTGAAAGCTCGCGAATGCCGACCCGGTCAATGGCGTCGACGAATTCCGCCGAGCTGCCGTCCATGATCGGAACTTCTTTGCTGTCGATCTCGATATAGAGGTTGTCGATCGAGAGACCGCGAAGCGCGGCGAGGAGATGTTCGACTGTGCTGATCGTTGTGCCAGCGCTGTCGCCGATGACGGTACAAAGTGTAAGATTTTTGACGTTCGCTACGTGTGCCGCGATTTCCGAGACGACTCTTCCCCGTTTGGTAACGAGAAAGCGGAGCCCAGTATCAGCCTCTGCTGGATGCAGTGTGAGTGATACCGGAGCTCCGCTGTGCACCCCCGTGCCTGTCAACTGGATCTCGCGGGCAAGCGTGGTTTGCCGCGCACCGATGAATCGATTCGACATACAGCGCCGTCCCTCATTCTCTTGGCGGACCGCTGCTCCCCAGCATATGCGGCCAACCACCCCCTGACCTACCTTGAAGTCCTTCTGATTCTATCAGCTCGTTCCAGCCTTATTTTGGCCGCGTCCGCTCTGATCAAAGGCTCATCACAAGTGGTCGATGCACAAAAGCTAACTGCTTCGCTAAACACCGACAAATCACGCTTTCTTACATTGTGTTACGCTTTAGCAACCATTCTTGACGTTTCCCGAGACCTGATGCAGCCGCATTTTGACCGCGTTCTTCACCCGAAAAATCGCACTCTCTCGCCACCTTTCTATCACGTTCGAAGCCGGAAATGTGGCGGCGAGAAATTCTATTCCGTATACCGCCGATTATCTCCGGCCTAAACCGGCAAAACGTCCCAAAAGGCCCGGTTTTCTTTGCTCTTCTGCATCTCTGCTGTGGGTCCGCGGAGCGCCATTCTGACGCGCATTCCATTCCTTCTGAGCCTGCGGAGGAAATTCCTCGATGCCCGGCACCCGGCGCCCGCCACGCTGGATCTCCGTCGGGGCCTGCGGCTCGAATCGATGATCGTAATTTTGCACCGGAGCGTCGGCCGGAAGGGGCGGGGTCCGTAACAATGCACTCCCGGACAGGGGAGGAAAATTTTCCAGCCCGTCCTCGATCATAACATTTCCTGGGGCAACCCAGCTGTCGCGGCCACCACGAGGTTGTTCTCTGTGGATAGGCTCAGAAAAATTCTGCGGCGCTGCAGCCGTCGGCGCCTGCAAAGCTTCAGCAAGACGCCGCTGCAGGTCGCCCGGAGGTGCGGGGAGCACGGCGCTGCGTTCCACCTGCTGCTGTGGCGCCGGATGCTGCTGCGACATCTCCGCAGCCTGCTGCTGCGCCTGAGGAGCGTACGTGCCCTGACCGTGACCCTGCGCCTGCTGCGCCATCATGCGTTCGGCCATCCGGTGATCCATACCCGATGCAACAATCGAGACGCGAAGACGATCGCCGAGCTGCTCATCGAATGTCGCACCAACGATGATGTTGGCATCGTGATCGACCTCCTGACGGATGCGGCTCGCTGCCTCATCAACCTCATAGAGCGTCATGTCGCGGCCGCCCGAGATCGACAGCAGCAATCCCTTGGCGCCGCGCAGCGTCACATCATCGAGCAGCGGATTGGCAATGGCTTCTTCCGCTGCGAGAATGGCGCGCTGTTCGCCGGTCGCTTCGCCCGTGCCCATCATTGCCGTACCCATGCCGCTCATAATTGTGCGGACGTCTGCGAAATCGAGATTGATAAGGCCTTCCTTGAGAACAAGCTCGACGATGCAGGCAACGCCCGAATAGAGCACCTGGTCGGCTAGAACGAAGGCTTCCGCAAACGTCGTCCGCTCATTGGCAATCCGGAACAGGTTCTGGTTCGGAATGACGATCAGCGTATCGACGAGATGGCGCAGGTTTTCGACACCCGCCTCCGCAATGCGCATGCGCCGCGCGCCTTCGAATTGGAACGGCTTGCAGACGACGCCGACCGTCAGCGCCCCAAGCTCCCGCGCGATTCGCGCGATGACGGATGCCGCGCCCGTGCCGGTGCCGCCGCCCATACCGGCCGCGATGAACACCATGTGCGCGCCTGCAATATGCGTACGAAGCTCTTCGAGCGCTTCTTCCGCCGCAGCTTCGCCGATCTCCGGCTTGGCGCCTGCGCCGAGCCCTTCGGTCAGATTGATGCCGAGCTGAATACGATGTTCCGCACTCGAAGCATCGAGCGATTGCGCATCCGTGTTCGCAACCACGAACTGCACGCCTTGAAGCCCGGCGGCAATCATGTTGTTGACGGCATTGCAGCCCGCGCCGCCGACGCCGATGACGGTGATCCGAGGCTTGGCGTCGACCAGCTTCGGCAGTTGCAGCTTGATGCTCATGGCGTCCCCGAGAATGATAGTTGGGCGTTCGGCACGACTGTTTCTGCCGCCAACGCCGCCTGCTTCGACGATCTCATTTCTGTCTTCGACACGTCTTTAAAACCCGCCTTTAAGCCACGTTCCGACGCGACCGAGATATCCTTGCGTCACGGTCTTGCGACCGCGCGCCATGTTGAGTTCGCCGTCTCCGCGCGCCGCCACGATCGCAAGACCGGAAAGCGTCGCGAGCTGCGGCCCTGAGAGACTTGCGGCAAGACCGTGCAGATCCATCGGCCGGCCGAGCCGGACCGAACGTCCGAACGTATCCGCGACGAATCCCGGCAATCCGGTGAGTTGGCTGGCCCCGCCCGTCAGTACGATCTTGTCTCCCACGTAGCGGCTCGCGGCGTTCAGCGCTAAGCGCTCGCGCACAAGCCCCAGGATCTGCTGCACGCGCGGCCGGATGATATCCGTTAGCCGCGCTTTCGTTGTTTCGTAGCTGCCGTCATCCTCCTCTCCGGCGATCGGATAGGAGAACGACTCATGCTCGTCTGACTGGGCGTTGAGGAGTGTGCCATAAAGCGTTTTGATTCGCTCGGCTTCCGCAAGTGGCGTCTGCAACGCCTTCGCAATATCGTAGGTGATATGTTGGCTGCCGACCGGGATCACGTCGATGCCCGTAAAGCGCCCGTCTGCGAAGAGCGTCATCGACGTCGTTCCGGCGCCGAAATCGATGCATGTCACACCGAATTGCCGCTCTTCTAGCGTTGTAGCAGCGAGCGCACTTGCATAAGGCGACGCGACGAGCGCATCGCAACTCGCATAGCACCGGTCGATCAGAACCATCAGATTACGCAGCGGCGCTTCATCCGCCGTCACGGCGTGCAGCCCGGCCGAGATACGTCGCGCCGAAAGACCGAGCGGATCGCGGACACCGTGCGCCCCGTCGACCTCATAGCCCAGGTGGTTGAGATGGAGCAGCGTTCGGCCGTTGCGCTCAGCGTAGCTCTCGCCCGCTGACATCAGCCGCGCCAGATCTTCTTCCCGCACGCTGCCGGTTTCGATATCCGCACGCGCCGTGCAATGAACCGATGAAATCCGCCCCGCCGATACAGACAGCGTAAAGCCGCCGACCGACGTTCCGGCCGCGCGCTCCGCTTGGCTGATGACGCCGCGAACGACACCTTCCGCTTCATCGAGATCCGTCAAAACGCCGGCTTTGACGCCTTTCGAACGCTGCATGCCAAGACCCGCGAGCCGCAACGACGGCATCGCCATTCCGGCCACGTACTCGGCGACAACGACGGCGGCAACAGTCTTGCTGGTGCCGATATCGAGAAGCCCGAAAGTCTTGTAGGTGCGCCGCTCCGCCATGCCAGCCCCCTACTGTTGCGCCGAGGCGACCGCTGTCGTCCCGGAGCTTCTGAGAGATGCCGTCCGCGCAGATGATGTTGCCGGCCGCATCGCGATCCGGCCCGGCGTGCGCACGTCGACGATCATCGGCGCGCCCGTCAAGGCTGCCTGGACCGCCGGCGTATTGGCGATTTCCTGCAAACCTTCGATCTCGCGATCGGCGGCGAGGTCGAGCGCCGTGCCGTTCCGCAAGACGATCCGCCACCGTCGCTCGGCAACACGCTCGCCATAGGCGTACTGCCGCTCGATCTTGGGAACCAGATGAAGGGCTGAGAGCATCAGCATCGCTTCGCTGTCGGCGCCCTCACCGACCACGCGCGGCAATTTCCATGTGCTGGCGGTCGGCATCGGCCCAAGCGCCCGCCCCGTCGCATCGACCAGATAGTTTGTCTCGCTGCGCGTCCACACAAATGCCGGTGCACGCTCATGAATGACGATATCGAGCGTTCCCGGATAAATGCGGGTGAGCTGCACGGTATCAACCCACGGAATGCGCTCGATCCGCTTCATGGCGGCGTCAGAATCGAAAGCTGCGAATGTTTTTACGTTGGTGAGGTCCAAGGCGTCGTACACGTCGGAATCGGATGTGAAATGCTGGCCGGAGAGGTTGACCTGATCGATGCCGAAACCGGCCGCGATCATCAGACTGTCAGTTTTGTCGGAGAAATCGAAGGCCATGAGCTTATCGAGCGGCAGCGTATAGGCCGCCACGCCGGCGACAGCCGCGACCAGCGCGGCAACTGTCGAAGGCATCACCCACCGCCGTCCGCGACGCGTACGTCTCAGGCGACGTTCGCCACGCGGAATTTGAAGTTTGGTCGTCACGCGCTTGGAGATCGTAACAGCGGAGCTGCGCCCGCGGGTCGTCGGCGTCGCCTCGGGCGAAGGCGGCACCCATTGAGCAGCCTCCGGTTCCGGCGTTGGCGCATCATGTGCAGCCCGCCACCAGAACCGATGCTTGCTCTCTACCTGTTGCAACTCGCGTCCTCGACCATCCACCGGACTAGGTCACTGAACGACCACCCGGCATAACCCGCCAGCTCGGGCACCAGGGATGTCCCCGTCATGCCCGGCTGAGTGTTGACTTCGAGGCAGATCAGCTCGCCCGTTCCACCGGCCGTGTCGTCGTAGCGAAAGTCGGCCCGCGATACGCCGCGACAGCCCAAAGCCTGATGCGCCCTTAACGTTAAGGAACGGAGTGTCTGGTAAACATCTGGTAAAAGTTTCGCGGGCAGTTCGTGCTTCGAGCCGCCGGGTGCGTATTTGGCCTCATAATCGTAGAACGCGAGGCCACGAAGCGGCACAATTTCAATGATATCCGTCACAAAGTTGCCAATGACGGCGCAGGTCAACTCGCGCCCTGCCACATAACGCTCGACCATCACGATCTGATCGAGCGGACCACCCGCAGCGATCGAGTTCGGCGGCCGCTCGGCGCCGGGCGGCACGATTACGACGCCGACGCTCGACCCCTCCGTCACCGGCTTCACCACATAAGGGGGCGCCATGACATGCTTCTCCAGCGCCTCGCCACGCGTCACCAGAGTGGCATCAGCAACGGCAACGCCCGCGAGCTTCATGATGTCCTTCGCCCGCTCCTTGTGCATGGCGAGCGCCGACGCCAGAACGCCGGAGTGCGTGTAAGGAATGCCGAGCAGCTCCAGCACGCCCTGCACGCAGCCGTCCTCCCCGAACTTGCCGTGCAGCGCATTGAAGCAGACGTCGGGCTTCAGTTCCTGCAACCGGCTTCCAAGATCGCGATCGACGTCGATCTCGGTCACCGCGTAGCCGCTCTGCAGCAGCGCCTCCCCAACCGCCGCACCGGAATTGAGGCTCACCTCGCGCTCAGCCGAAAGGCCACCCTTCAGAACAGCGACGTGATTGCGCGTACGCTTCGGAACCGGGCCGAGTGTGTTCATGTCTGGCTCGCTTGCAGATTGAAAATCATGTGCTGTGAATTAGTTTTGGTCGGCGCGCTCGGCGGCCAGCGCTTCCCCGACCGGACGGCCGGGTTTGGGAATACCGAGACGAATGATCTCCCAGTCGAGCGTAATGCCGGCCGTCTCGCGAACGCGCGCCCTAACCGTCTCACCGAGAGTCTCGACGTCTTCGCCGCTCGCTTGATTGTCGTTGATCAGAAAATTGCAGTGCATCTCCGAAACCTTCGCACCACCGACGCGAAGCCCACGGCATCCCGCCTGATCGACAAGTTTCCAAGCACTATGACCGGGCGGGTTCTTGAACGTCGAGCCGCCAGTGCGTTCCTTGATCGGCTGGTTCTTCTCGCGATATTCCGCGACCTCATCCATCTCTTTCAGGATTTCAGCCGGATCGCCGGGCTCACCCGCATACGTCGCTTCTGTGAAAATCCAGTCTTTCGGAATACCGGAATGACGATAGGTGAAGCCCATGTCGGCGAGCGACAACACATGAACGGTGCCGCTTGGATCAACCGCACGCGCGCTGATCAGACAATCTTTCGTCTCGCGCCCGTGCGCCCCCGCATTCATACGCAGCGCGCCGCCGATGGACCCCGGAATGCCGCGATAGAACGCGAGCCCGCGAATGCCCGCATCCGCCGCCGCCCGCGCGACCTTCACGTCGGGAACTGCCGTGCCGACGCGCAGCCGATGCCCGTCTTCGACGGCGATTTCGGAAAACCCGCGCCCGAGCCGGATGACAATACCCGGCACTCCCCCATCGCGGACGAGCAGGTTCGAGCCGAGCCCGATGACCTGCACCGGTACATCGCTCGGCCGATGCTTCAGGAAATACGCAAGGTCGGCTTCGTCGGCAGGCATGAACAGCACCTGCGCCGGACCGCCGACCCGAAACCACGTGACATCCGCTAAAGACGCATTCGCGCTCAGCCTGCCCTTGAGCTCCGGCATCGCGGCCTTGAGGTCATCCGTGATGTCCGTGAACATCACCCCGCGCTCCCGGTACGCTTCGGTTCTTCCGCCAGCCACGCCGGCAAAGCATTTGCCCACTCGGTCGAATTACCGGCACCGAGGCAAATGACGAGATCGCCCGGCCGCGCCAGTCGCTTGATCGCGGGCGCGATAAGTGCCGGATCGTCGACAGCTTCGGCCGGACGGCCACCCATGGTTCTGATCCGCTCGGCGAGCGCGCGACTGTCGACACCTTCGATCGGGTTTTCGCCAGCGGTATAGAGCGGCGCCACGATCACGCTGTCGGCGTCCTTGAAGCATTGCGCGAACTCGTCCATCAGGTCGCGCACGCGCGTGTAGCGATGCGGTTCAACGACCGCGATCACGCGACCTTTCGTGCCGCCGCGCGCTGCTGCCAACACCGCCGCGATTTCCGCCGGATGGTGGCCGTAGTCGTCGTAAATCGTCACGTCGTTCCATTCGCCGGTGAACTGGAAGCGGCGCTTCACGCCGGAGAAACCGGCCATCGCCGCCTTGATCTTGGCATCGGACAATCCGGCGTGCGTCGAAACCGCAATTGCGGCCAGCGCATTGAGTGCGTTGTGCGCGCCGGGCACCGGCACCGACCAATCCTGCAACACGCGCGCGCCGCCTTTGACCCGCGCCGCCAGGCTCGCATCGAAATAGGTCGTGTTGCCGACGATGCGGACGCCCGTCAGCCGAAGATCGGCATCCTCGCTCTGTCCGTACGTCAGCAGGCGGCGGCCATCGGCGCGCAGGTTCAGCCGCTGCACCATCTCCCGCACGACGGGATGATCGATGCAGACAACCGTCAGTCCAAAGAACGGAATGTTGCGCAGAAAGGCTTCGTATTCGCGGTGCATCGCTTCGACCGAGCCGAAGTAATCGAGATGCTCCGGATCGATGTTCGTCACGATGCCGATTTCCGTCGGCAACCGCGTGAACGTGCCATCGCTCTCGTCCGCTTCGACGATCATCCACTTGCCCTGGCCGAGCCGCGCATTCGAGCCCCAGGCGTTGATGATACCGCCCGTGATAACGGTTGGCTCTTCGCCCGCTTCCGTGAAGATGTGCGAGAGCAGCGACGTCGTTGTCGTCTTGCCGTGCGTGCCCGTCACCGAGATCGTCGAATAGAGCCGCATCAGCTCGGCGAGAATTTCAGCGCGGCGGATGATCGTCAGGCCCTTCTGACGCGCCGCGACCAATTCCGGATTGAGCGCTTTCACCGCCGTTGAAATCACGACGTACCGCGCGCCGATGAGGTTCACCGGATCATGGCCGACGAAAACGCGAATGCCCTTCGAGCGCAGGCGTTTGACGTTGGCGCTTTCTTTCTGATCGGAACCCTGAACGGTGTATCCTTTGGCGACCAGAATTTCGGCAATCGCGCTCATGCCGATGCCACCGATGCCGATGATGTGGAAAGGTCCGATGTCGCGCGGCATTTGCATGGCCGGAAGCTTCCTCGCTGTCTCTATCTCGCGCGGTTCGACGAAATGCAGATCCCTCAATGGTCACGCCCCGTACCTGTTTTACGCCCTTCTGCTAAAGCCAGCGTAAAATCGGCCAAATTCCGGACGGCATCGGGGCGTCCAGCGGTTTTAGCGGCCTTCGCTGCCGCCGCAAGGGCGTCAGGCGCAATCAGGAGCTTTTCCAGTTCATCAGCGAGGCGTTCCGGCGACAGGTTGCGCTGTTCGATGCACCACGCCCCACCCGATTCCGCCAAGCGGCGCGCATTGTTAAGCTGATCGTTGTCGAGCGCGTGCGGCAACGGCACCAGGATGGAGGGCCGCCCCATCACCGTCAATTCCGCAACCGTGGAAGCACCCGCCCGCCCGATGACGAGATGCGCGGCCGCCATCCGAGCCGGGAGATCGGCGAAAAACGACGCAATTTCGGCGCTAATATTCGCCTCCGAATAGGCATCGTTGACGCGCTCGATATCCTCTTCGCGCGCTTGCTGCACCACACGCAACCGCCCCCGGATGTGATCGGGAAGTGCAAAAAGCGCGAGCGGGACAGTATCTGAGAAAAACCGCGCGCCCTGGCTGCCGCCGAAAATCAGAAGGCGGATCACGCCCTCCCCGGCTGGCGCTTCATAAGGGCGCGTCGCGGCATCCATGACCGCTTGGCGCACTGGATTTCCGGTCAGCACCGCTTTTTCGGCGAGCTTGCCTTCCAGAAACTTCGTGCGCTCGAATGACGTCGCAATTGCCGTGACGCGTTTCGCTAACAGCTTGTTGGCGCGCCCGAGCACAGCATTCTGCTCATGAATGGCAGTCGGAATTCCGCGCAGCCGCGCCGCAACAAGCGGCGGATATGTCGGATAGCCCCCGAAGCCAATGATGGCTGCAGGCTTTACGCGGCCGAGGATCGAATACGCCGCCCTCGTACCGCGCGCCAGCATCAGCGCGGTCTTCGCGATATCGCCAGGAGACCGCGACGCCAGCGTCGCCGACGGCACTTGATAAATATCGCGCGCCGGAAAACCACCGCCATAACGATCGCCGCGCATGTCCGTCATCAGATCGACGACGACGCCGCGGCGCTTCAGCTCTTCGGCCAAGGCGAATGCCGGGAACAAATGCCCGCCCGTTCCCCCTGCGGCAAGCATGATGGATTGCGCGCCCGCCATTACCTCTTGCTCATCGTGTTGGAGTTTGACCCCCGAGTTGTACTTCGTCGATAGCCGGAATCCATCGCGGCTTTTTGAGGCGCTGTGGATCAGGCCGCCACCGCGTCAACGCCAGCAGCATGCCCGCGGTAACTGCCAGCGCCAACATCGACGATCCGCCCGCGGAAATGAACGGCAGTGTCATACCCTTCGGCGGCAGCAGCCCGATATTGACGCCCATGTTGATAAGCGATTGCAGCCCGAAAACGAGCGCCAGGCCCTGGATCGCGAGCCGGTCGGCGGTGTTGGGTTCGTTCGCAGCGCGCCGCATGGCCCGCGCCACGATGAAAGCGAAAACGCCGAGCAGCGCGATACATGCGATCGCACCGTATTCCTCGCCGATCACCGCGAAAATGTAATCGGTGTGCGCGTCGGGCAGGATCGACTTGATCACGCCCTCGCCCGGCCCACGGCCGAACAAGCCGCCTTCCGTAAACGATTGAATAGCCCGGCCCGCCTGCGAATTCTCCATCGGTGCCGCGCCGAAAAACTTGTCGAAGCGCGATTGCACGTGCGGAAAGTAGATATAGGCCATCCCCATCCCGCAACCGCCAAGAACCACCAGAATGCCCGCACCGATCACCGGCATCCCAGCGAGCAGATACATGAGGCCCGCCGTCGCGCTGATCAGCACGGTCTGGCCGACGTCAGGTTGCGCCACCAGGATCGCCCCGAAGAACGCCCAGAGCGCCAACCCGAACGGGAGCGCCGGCATATCGCTGCGCTTTCCCGCCTCGCCGAATAGCCACGCCAGGATGACGATAAACGCCGGCTTCGCAAATTCGGATGGCTGAATCGTGTATCCGCCGAAACTCAGCCACCGCTGCGCGCCGTTGATCTCGGCACCGGAAAAAATCACGACGATCATGCCGCCGATGGCGACGAGAAACAGCCCTGCCGCCAGCCGCCTGACGCCGCCCGGCGTAAAAAACGAAATGACGATCATCAGGATCGTGCCGAGCGCCGCAAAGAACACATGCCGCTCGACGAAATAATAGGTCGGCAAACCTTTCTTGATCGCAACCGCAGGCGACGCCGCAACCGACAGCACGACACCGATGGCGATGAGCGACAGCAGCGCGATCAGAAGCCCGCGATCGATCGTGAACGACCACTCCGCAAGCAGACTGCGATCGGCGCGCGAGAGCTTCATGGCCCAGCCCGCAATTCGATACCGGGAAGAGCTGCGACCAGCCCTCGGAAACAATCGCCGCGCACCTCGAAATTACGGAACTGATCGTAACTCGCGCACGCAGGCGAAAGCAGCACGACGGGTTCCTGTCCATCGCTCAACTGAGCGTCAGCCGAAGCGGCCCACAGCGCCTCGTTCAGCGTGCCGCTGCGCTCGAACGGAACTTTGCCGTCGAGCGTCGCTGCGAAGGCATCCGTGGCCTCGCCGATCAAATATGCTTTCGTGATACCGCCGAAATGCGGCTCCAGGCTCTCGATGCCGCCGGCCTTCGGCTTACCGCCTGCGATCCAATAGACATCGCGCGGAAACGACTGCAGCGCTTTCTCCGTCGAATCCGCATTCGTCGCTTTGCTATCGTTGATGAATAGCACCTTGCCGATGCGGCCGATCTCTTCCATCCGGTGCGGCAGACCGGGGAACGACGACAGCGCACCCTGCCAATCGAGATCGGTCGTCCGCCCGAGCGCGCTGAGACACTCGCGAACCGCCGCAACAGCGGCCAATGCATTCTGCCCGTTGTGCTTGCCGCGCAGCGTCGGAACGCCCGTCAGCGAGCCCAGCTTCACCGCGAGGCCCTCGCGATTGCTGCATACGATCGTATCGCCGAGCAGGCTGTAACCCGGTGCGATGGATTTTTCCGCGCTGAAGGCCACAACAGGACCGACGTTGATCCGCCTGCGCAGCATCGCCAGGCCGAAGTCGTCATCGATGCCAACCGCCGCAATGTCCGCGCCGAGCACGAGGCGCTCCTTGATCTCGGCGTAATGCTCGATCGAGCCATGGCGGTCGAGATGATCAGGCGTGACGTTCAGCATCACGCCGACGGTCGGCCCGAGCGTCGGCGTCAGGTCGATCTGGAACGACGACAGCTCGACGACATGAAACCGTCCGGGCTCCGGCGGCTCAAGCGTCAGGATCGGCCGGCCGATATTGCCGCCCATCTGCACGTCGAGCCCCGCGTGCCGCAGAATGTGCGAGATCAGCGCCGTCGTCGTCGATTTGCCATTGGTGCCGGTGATCCCAATGAACGGCGAGCCGGGCGCATGCAGCGCCCGCTCGCGCGCGAAAATCTCGATATCGCCGATGACCGCAACACCGTGCTCGGTCGCGCGCTTCACCGTCCAATGCGGCTCCGGATGGGTCAGCGGCACGCCTGGCGCCAGCACCAGCGCGGAGAAGCCCGACCAATCCACAACGGACAGATCAAAAAGCGGAATATCCCTGGCGATGGCTGCATCCCGCGCCGCGATGCCGTCATCCCAAGCGGAGACGATGGCGCCGCCGGCAATCAAAGCCTCGGCAGCCGCAATGCCGGACGCACCAAGCCCAAACACCGCTACGGATTTTCCTTTAAAGGACGTCGCGCGAATCATTGAGGTCAATCTACAGCAAGTCGCGTCGTTTGGCGTCCTAGCGCAGTTTCAGGGACGAAAGCCCGATCAGCGCCAAAATCACCGAAATGATCCAAAACCGGATCACGACCGTCGATTCCTTCCAGCCCTTTTGCTCGTAGTGGTGATGCAATGGCGCCATCTTGAAGACGCGCTTCCCCGTCCACTTGAACGACAACACTTGGATGATGACGGACAGCGTTTCGAGCACGAACAAGCCGCCGACGACCGCCAGCACGATCTCGTGCTTGATCGCGACCGCAATCGCCCCGAGCGTGCCGCCCAGCGCCAGCGAGCCGGTGTCACCCATGAAGATCATGGCAGGCGGCGCATTGAACCACAGGAAGCCAAGGCCAGCGCCGATCAACGCCCCGCAGATGACGGACAGCTCGCCGGTGCCCGGCACGTGATGAATTTGCAGGTAGCCCGCGAATTTCGCGTTACCCGAGAGATACGCAATCATGCCGAACGTCGCCGCCGCGATCATGACCGGAACGATGGCAAGGCCGTCGAGCCCGTCCGTCAGGTTGACGGCATTGCCCGCGCCCGCGATCACCAATACGGCCATCAGCACGAAAAACGGCCCGAGATCGATGACCAGCTCTTTGAAGAACGGAAACGTCAAATCCGTCGCGAGCCCGGCCGGACTGAGCTTCATCAGCGCAAAGCCCGCCAGCGCGGCCACGAAAAGTTCGAGCAGGAAGCGGATGCGGCCTGAGAAGCCCGCAGTCGACCGCTTCGTCACCTTCAGAAAGTCGTCATAAAAACCGATCGCGCCATACGAAAGCGCAACGCCGAGCACGACCCAGATATAGCCGTTGTCGAGCTGCGCCCAGAGCAGCGTCGAGACCGTGACGCCGGCGAGGATCATCAGCCCGCCCATCGTCGGCGTACCACGCTTCAAAAGATGCGTTGCCGGGCCGTCGTCGCGGATCGGCTGCCCTTTGCCCTGCTTGACGCGCAGGAGATCGATGATCGCCGGTCCGAACATCATCACGAACAACAGCGCCGTAAAGATCGCGCCGCCGGTGCGGAAGGTGATGTAGCGAAAGACGTTCAGCGCGCTGATCTGGTCGCTGAAATTGACGAGCTCGTAGAGCATGCCGCGCGAACTTCCCCCTCAATGATCCCGGCCGGCTAAGCGGCGGGCCCGTCTTTGCCAAACTGTGATTTCAGCGCCGCCACCACAGCGCCGAGCCGCGTCCCGTTCGATGCCTTCACCATCACGACATCGCCCGCCCTCAGACGATCCGCAAGCGCGATTTCGAGCGGCGCCGACGTCAGAGAGTAGCCGCCTTTCTTGGCCGCTGGTAGGGCATCATAAAGGCCTTTCATATGCGGCCCGCATGCGAACACCAAATCGACATCCGCCGCATCGACGGCACTTTTGAGGCCGGAGTGTAGCGCCGGAGCCTCGCTGCCGAGTTCCAGCATGTCGCCGAGCACCGCAATCCGTCGCATAAATCTTTGTCGAGGAACTGCCCCGAGGGTCGCCAGAGCCGCCTGCATCGAGGCCGGATTGGCGTTGTAGCTCTCGTCAATGAGCAGCACTTCTCCATCGCCGACGTAGAGCGTGCTGCGCGCGCCCCGGCCGCTCGGCGGCACAAGATCGGCCAGCGCAGCGAGTGCTGTGGGGACTTCCGCGCCGATGGCAGCAACCGCGGCCGCAACCGCCAGTGCATTCTCCGCGATATGCCGTCCCGGCATCGCCAGATGAACCGGAATGCTCAGGCCCTCAATAGAAACGGTCATATCGCTGCCGTCGTCGGACATCCGGAAATCCGACCCACAAGCGTCGGCATTGCTGTCAAAACCGAACGTCACCGGCTTCGCGCCGTAAGCCTCGGCGATAGCTTTGAGGCGACCCGCAAACGGATTGTCATATTTGATGATCGCCGCCCCGCCCTGCGGCAAGCCTTCGAAAATCTCGCCCTTGGCATCCGCGATGGCCGCGACCGACGGAAAGTACTCTAGGTGCACTGCTTCGACCGTGGTGATGATCGCCACATGTGGACGCACTATCTTGGTCAGCGGCCGGATCTCGCCCGCATGATTCATGCCGATCTCAAACACGGCGAACTGCGTATCGGCCGGCATCCGCGCCAACGTCAGCGGCACACCCCAATGATTGTTGTAGGATTTCTCCGACGCGTGTGTGGCCCCGAGCCGCGACAGACACGCGCGCAGCATCTCCTTGGTACCGGTCTTGCCCACGCTGCCCGTCACGCCGACGACGCGCGCATCTTCCGACAGCCGTCTGCGCGCCGCTAGCCCCAACGCCACCAACCCATCAAGCGGATCAGTTACGCGAAACAAAGCGCCATCGCCTGCTTGTCGAACATAATCGCGGCTGACCAGCGCCGCAGCAGCCCCGGCCTTGAACGCCGCCGAAACGAACTCGTGCCCGTCGCGCTGATCCTTGAGCGCGATGAAAAGATCGCCCGCCTGCAACGTCCGCGTATCGATCGACACGCCTGTGATGGCAACGCCGTCACCGTCGGACGCAACGCCCAATGCAGAAGAAAGTTCGGAGAAAGACCACAGAGCGTTCATTGCGTTCATCGGCTTGCGAGCGCCTTCCGGACTTCGTCGTGATCGGAAAATGGAATGATCCGATCGCCGATGATCTGGCCGGTTTCGTGACCCTTTCCGGCCACAAGCACGACATCGCCCGGAGTCATCATGCAAACCGCCGTCGTGATGGCTTCCGCGCGGTCGCCGATTTCGCGAGCGCCCACCGCACCCGCGAGAATTTCCTTGCGGATTTCAGCCGGTTGCTCGCTGCGTGGATTATCGTCCGTCACAATCGTGATGTCGGCGCGTTCGACCGAAATGCGGCCCATGATCGGCCGCTTGCCCTTGTCCCTGTCGCCGCCGCAGCCGAACACCGAAATCAGGCGCCCCGTCGCAAACGGACGGCAAGCATCAAGTGCCGCCGCCAGCGCCTCAGGCTTGTGCGCATAATCGACGATGGCGAGACCGCCGTTGCGCTCACCGATGATTTCGAGCCGCCCAGGCACGCCCTTCAAACCGCGAAGCGTTTGCAGCACAGCTTCGGTCTCTTCTCCGACGGCTATCGCAAGACCGGCAGCCACCAGCGCATTCTCGACCTGATACGCACCGACCAAAGGCAAATAAACCTCGTAGGATTTGCCGCCCGCGTTCACGCCGATGATCTGGCGAAATCCATCACGCGACAGCGATGTGCGCTGAAGCGCATCGCCGCCCGTGCCTACCATCATCACGCGCAAGCCCCGCGTCTTCGCCGCCGCCGCGACGTCACGCGAATAAGCCCCGTCCGCGTTGATGACAGAAGGTTGCCCCGGTTGCAGAAGCTCCGTGAACAGCCGCAGCTTCGCACTCAAATAATCTTCGACTGTCGGATGATAATCCATGTGATCGCGGCCGAGGTTCGTGAAGGCCGCCGCCGAAAGCTCCACGCCGTCGAGCCGATGCTGGTCAAGTCCGTGCGACGACGCCTCGAACGCCAGATGCGTCACACCTTCGTCCGCGAGCGCCGCAAGCGCCGCATGTAGCGTGACCGGATCGGGTGTCGTCAGCGAACCGTAAACGGCGCCGGACGGCTTGACGATGCCGATAGTTCCGACCGATGCCGCCTTGTGACCCAGCGCCGTGAAGATCTGCCGCGTGAAATCGGCGACGGACGTTTTGCCGCTCGTTCCCGTGACTGCAACGGCCGTTTTCGGTTGGCGGCCCGCGAGCTTCGCCGCGATCTTAGCCAATGCGGCGCGCGGATTATCGACCTCGATCAGCGCCACGCCTTCGGGAACGCGCACGCCCTTGTTCCTGCCAACGATGACGGCAACTGCGCCCCGCTCGATCGCTTCAGGAACGAAACTAGAGCCATCAACTTTCGTGCCCGGCAGCCCGGCGAAAATCGCTCCCGGACCTACCGCAGCACTCGCGGCCGTGATGCCTGAAACGGAAATGGCGTCCGCACCTGGCGGCGGCGCGATATCCGCCGGAAGCACCTCGCTAAGCCGCATCATCCCCGCCTTATCGTCCCCCAGTTGCACCGCCCCTTGTCTGGAACGTGATAGGAGGCGCCAGGCGAGCCGTCAAATCTCGCAGCCGTCGCGATCATCGGCTGGCCGTCTGGGTCTCCGGCGCAACGCCCAACTGCGCTGCAATGCGCGCGATGAGTTTGCCGGTGATCGGCGCCGCGTTCCATCCCCCGGTACGATAGCCGTGTGTTTCTTTAAGGCCCTTCGGCTCGAACAGTACGACATACGTCAGGAACTGCGGATCATCTGTCGGAAATGTCGCGAGAAACGACGAAATGACCGAGTTCGACGTGTACCCGCCTTTTGCGGCTACGTCGGCCGTACCCGTCTTACCGCCGACCCGATAGCCCGGGACATCGGCCTTTCCGCCCGTTCCGTCACGATTGACGACGTTGAGACGCATAAGGTGCGCCATCAGCCGCGACGTTGCCGGGCTGACGACGGCCTTGCCGTCTGCCGTCCCCGCATCGAATTTGCGCAGGAATGTCGGATGCACGGTTTTCCCGTCGTTCAGAATGGTCGCGGCGGCGGCGGCGAACTGAAGTGGTGAAACGGCTATGCCGTGCCCGAATGACGTCGTGATCGTCGATATCCGGTTCCAGTGCTGCGGCAGTTGCGGCGCCGCGAGCGGACTTTCCTCGGTTTCCATCTGATCTAAAATACCGAGCTTCTTGAAGAACGCTTCAAGCTTTTCCGGCCCCGCTTCGAGCGCTAGCATGCCGGCGCCGACGTTCGAGGAATGCGTGTAGACCTCGGTCACGGTCAGCGGGCGGCTTGCCGGATGAAAGTCCTTGACGGTGAAGCGTCCCGCTTCGAGCGGCTGGCGCACGTCGAGCAGCGTATCGGGACGCGCCAGACCTTCGTCGAACGCCATCGCCAGCGTCAGCGTCTTGAACACCGAGCCAAGCTCGTATGTACCTGCGGCCGTGCGGTCGATATGCTTCTGATCGAGTGCCTCCATCGGCCAAGACGGATCGACACGCGGCAGCGATGCGCTCGCCAGTATTTCGCCGGTCTTGATATTGAGGACGACACCCGCTGCGCCCTCCGCCTTGTAGTCGCGCACGCCGTCGTCAAGCTCGTCTTCGAGGGCATGCTGCACCCCGATGTCGAGCGACAGGCGCACGGGCGGGCGGCTCGACAGCACCGCCGAATGCACGGGATCGACGCCGACTTTCTGGTCAATATAGCGTTCGATACCCGAGACGCCGCGATTGTCGACGTCGGTATAGCCGAGCACATGACCGGCCATCATGCCGCCGGGATAGGCGCGTTTCAGCTCATATCGGAAGGCGATACCCGGCAGACCGAGATCGTGCACCTTCTGCGCGATGCCCGGCGAAACGCCCCGCCGCACCCAAAGAAATCGCCGCGATTTATCGGCAAGATCGCGAAAGAGCTGGTCGCCGTCGAGATCAGGCAGCACGGTCCGTAGCTTTTCGACGACTTCGTCGCGATCGATCACGAGCCCAGGGTCAGCAAAGATCGACGGCGCTTCGAGGTCGGTCGCAAGCAGACGGCCATTGCGGTCGACGATATCCGGACGGCTGAAGCTCGTTGCCGCGACGGGCTCGGAAATAGCGAGCGTGATGTCGGTATGCCGTGACGCCGCCAACACCAGAAGCTGGCCCGCGACACCCGCAAAGGCCGCGATCAGCACGCCGTAAACGACGCGCTCCGAACCTCGGCGCGAACCACGCATCATGATCTCTGAACGCCCCCCAGCCACGACCAACCGTCCCTCTATTGTCCGCCGGAAGTGTTCGCTCGTCCGCTGAGTTGGGACACTTGGCCCTCGCCCTCGAATTGTTCGGGCTTCGGCGGACCTAGTCCGAGTTGCCGCGCAAGCCCATCAATCCGGTCGGGGCGCGAGAGCGTGCCACGTTCCGCCTTGAGCACGGCGATATCGCTGCGTGCCTGGTCGGCGTAACGTTCCTTCTCCTGAACCTCGGCTTCGAGGCGGCGGGTATCGTAGTTCAAGGCATAAAGAAGCAGCGCACTCGACACTGCAAAAAAGAAAGCTGCAATATTCAAGAGACGCATTTTGAAACAGTTCCCGTTGAGCTTGAAATCAAGCTGCGCATTATCGCCGGTGCTGGGAGAGGCCCGTCGCGCCCGTATCTAAAGGCCATGCCGCTGCGTCTAAGCGGATGGCTGCCCGCAAACGTGCGGACCGGGAACGGGGGTTCACTTCCAATTCACCTTTAGAAGGTGTTAACGGGCGCGAGTTAACAAGTCGGAAACTTGGATCGGCAGATTTTATCAATTCCGGCGGCTGATGCCGCGACGCACCAGCAGTCTTGCCGCTGCGCTCGGTCAGAAACTTTTTGACGATGCGATCTTCCAGGCTGTGAAAGCTGACGACAACGAGCCGTCCGCCGGGCTTCAAAATGCGCTCTGCTGCCGCCAATCCGGTTGTCAGCTCGCCGAGCTCGTCATTGACGAAAATCCGCAATGCCTGAAACGTCCGTGTAGCCGGATGACGACCGTCGACTTTCCGGCCATGAAAAACCCGTGACACCACATCGGCGAGTTCGAGCGTACGCGAGAACGGCGCATCCACGCGTCTTTTGACGATCGCCCGCGCAATGGCGCGTGAGCGATGCTCCTCGCCGAACTCGTAGATGACGTTTGCGATGTCTTCCTCATCCGCAGTGTTGAGGAAATCGGCGGCACTCATACCCGACGACGACATGCGCATGTCGAGCGGGCCATCCGACTGGAATGAGAACCCGCGCTCCGCATCGTCGAGCTGCATCGAGGAAACGCCGATATCAAGCACGACACCATCGACCTGCTGTCCCGGCAGCTCGGCGCCGACAGCGTCTTCCATCTGGCTGAAAGGCGTCTCGATGATCTTCAGCCGTCTGCCGAATTGCGCAATAAGCGGCGCTGCACCGCGAATGGCGTTAGGATCGCGATCGAGCGCGAGAACGGAGCAGTCGGCTTTTTCGAGGATGGCGCGCGTATATCCGCCTGCGCCGAACGTGCCGTCAATATAGGTTTCGCCCGCCTTTGGCGCGAGCGTCTCCAGCACTTCCGAGATCAGCACGGGAATGTGGCGCGGATGCTTGTCAGCTGGCCCCAGCGAGGCTCCCTCTGCCCCGCCACCGCGCGTCATTCCCGTGCTCCCTCGTTGCCGTTGTCATCCGACGAACGGCCACCCGCTGCAAAAAGTTTGCGCGTCACTTGGACTTTGCTGCGCGCTTCCTTGCGGCGTTCTTCGAAGGCTTTGGGCTCCCACATCTGGAACTTGTCACCAAGGCCAACAAACGTGACGGCGGTTGCCAGGTTGGCGTGCTCGCGAAGGCCTTCAGGAAGGACGATGCGGCCGTCGCCATCGATCGAGAGAACCTGGACGTCGCCGTAGAGTGCGACAGAGAGCTCGTCTCGCTCATCCGAATAGTCCGGCAAGCCCGCGAGAAGCCCGTCGATTTTCTTTGCAAGTCTTTCGCCGCCTGCATCGAGAGCAGAAGCATCGAGCGAGGGGTAGCAGTAGAGGCCGCCGGCGTAACCGTCACGCTCAAGGACGGCGCGAAACGAGGCTGGAACGGAAACGCGCCCTTTTGAGTCGATCTTGTTTGTGAATGTCGAGACAAAGCGGTCCATCCCCCAGCTACGATTTCCGTCCTCCTACTCACTTACTTGGCCCTGACGACTCCGCTTCGCGGAGCCGGCCGTCAGGACCGGACCTAAAAACTCGGCCGCCGCGGCCGGGATGCTCCATTTCGGGCGGCCGTCGCGGAACGCCTGTCGCCCGAAACAATCAAGAAAGGGGCCGTGGCGGTCGCTCAGATTTGGGCCCTCTAACCAAATCGGCGCCCAGCCACGGTGTCCTGCCCGGTGCGGACGGGCATATATGGGATCGCATGGGAATTGATGGTCGTCAACGGAATATTAAGGATATTTCGTGGTGAGAACTGGAATTGTTACCCCTGATCCACAGCCCGCTGCCGACGCGCCTCTCGGGCGGCCTTCGCGGTCCGCTGCAAGCTTCTGAAAACCTGGAAATTTTCTGAAACGCGCAAACGCGGTCACGGAGACCTGATTGGTCGCGGCGCACGCGGGGGCGCATGATCTGCACCAGCGCAAAGCGGGGCACACGTCAGCCGGTGCCGAGGCGGATGAGCCGTCGGCACCCATAAGGAGGTGCACCATGGCGAATCTCACGCGACCGACGCCGTCCCATCCTCATTCCGACATCGAACTTCGTTGGCCCGCGTCCGTTCTGTGGCGCGACGGTGATCCGGCAGTCCGCTCAATCACGACGGCAGACGTCTGGCAGTCGCTGCGCGAGGGCATCGATGATTTCCGCGCGATGCCGACGCACGTCGTCTTCGCCTGCATCATCTATCCGGTCGTCGGCATCATCCTCGCGCGACTGATCTTCGGTTATGAGCTGTTGCATCTGATCTACCCGATGGCGGCAGGCTTCGCGCTGCTCGGACCGTTCGTCGCCATCGGCCTTTATGAATTGAGCCGACGCCGCGAGCAGGGCCTCGACGTATCTCCCGCCCGCGCGCTCGACGTACTGCATCGGCCCGGCATCGACTCGATCTTCACGCTCGGCGCTTTCCTGGCGCTGCTGTTCGTCGGCTGGCTCTACGTCGCGAACATGATGTACACGCAGATCATAGGCGGCACGCCGACGTCGCTGTCGGACTTCGTCAATCAGGTCATGACGACCGATAAGGGACGGCAATTGATGTTCGCCGGCAATCTCGTCGGCTTTCTCTTTGCCCTGTTTGTGCTGGCAATCAGCGTTGTGTCGTTCCCGCTGCTCGTCGATCGCGATGTGGGCGTCGGCGCGGCCATCCGAACGTCCGTTCGCGCCACGCTGGAAAACCCCATTCCGGTGGCGCTGTGGGGCCTGATCGTTGCAGTCGGTCTCGTTTTGGGTGCACTGCCGTTCCTGTTCGGACTTGCCATCGTGCTCCCGATCCTGGGCCACGCGACTTGGCACCTCTATCGCAAGCTCGTTGTGACGAGTCCGTGATGCACCCTCAGTGCTTGCGCACGAAATCCGCGAGCACAGGAAGAAGCTGAGGATCGAGCGGCAAAAACGAATTGCCGTACGTCGCGAAATTTTGCGCGCGATCCTCAGGCGCTTCCTTCAAGATGTGGTTCATGCCCGAAATCACGACCAGACGAGCCGACGGCAATGCTGTTGAAAGCTGGTGCGCGTCATCGAGAAACACCTGCAGATCGGTGCTACCCTGGACGATAAGGACCGGGCACGTCACCGCCGAAAGTTCGGCCGCCGGATCAAGCGGCATCCACGACATCAGATACCCTTGAACCCGCGGCTGATAGAGCGCCACGAGTTCAGCCGGAACGTTCGGAACGGCGACACCGTGTTCCAATCGCTCCGTAATCTGCTTTGAAATGCCCTGTAGCTTTGGCGAAACACCTGCGCTCGCGAGTTGCCGCGCCAAAACATCAGCAATCGGCCTCCCTGCGCCCTCAAGCAAGATAAGCCCCGTGACACGCGTTTTCTTCGCCGCGAGCGTGCCGACAAGCGCGCCTTCGCTGTGCCCGAGAATGAACAGCTTCGAGACGTCAGGCCGGTTGCGCAAAAAGTCGAGCCACGAGATTGCGTCATCGACATATGTGCCAAAGCGCAGGTCTTCGACGCGCGGACCGGCGGCATAACTTTCACCCACACCGCGCTTGTCGATCCGAAGCGAGCTGATGCCGAGATCGGCGAACCCCCGCGCCACAAGCTTGAGACTGTCGGTATCCATTCCAGGCGCATTGCCGTCGCGATCCACAGGACCGGAGCCCGGCAAGATCAGCACCATCGGCCCAGGCTTGCCGCCGGTCGCCGGGATCAGAGAACCGGCAAGGCCCTTGTGGACAATGTCCTGTTCCGTCCAAGCCATTGCGGGAAATGATATCGCCGTGAATGCCGCAACGGTCATAATCGCGCGCTTCGCCCTAGGTAGCAACGAAAGGCTGACGTGTACGACGAGAGCGATACTCCTTCGGAGAGTGACCATAGCGCGCGCGAAATGCGCGGCTAAAATGGCTGAGATCATTGAACCCATAGGAATATGCGATCTCACCAATCGACAGGTTGTCATAGTAGGCATCGCTCAGCATTTCCCTACAGCCGGCCAAACGCTCGCCGATTATAAACCGCCCCAGCGATGTATTTTCCTCCGCTAGAAGGCGGTTGGCATGTCGAACGCTGATACCTGCCGAACGCGCGGCAAGTGTGGGACAGAAATCAGGATCGCGAATGTGCCTTCGTATCGCCTGCTTCAAGCGTGAACGCATCGCAGCATGGCCGTTCGCAAGCTGAAAAGCGTCGCCCCGCTCGCTTCCGAGCGATAATGCCAATAGATCGACGACATGCTCTGCAACGCCCTCTGCGGTGGCTTTATCCAATTCAGAAACTCTTTTCGGCAACATACGCGCCAGCTCCAGGAAGAGACTGGCAACTCCATGTTCTCCGTCTACTGCTCTAGCCACGAACGGCGAAACCGGCCCGAGACGACCGACGATCTCGCTGCGCGGAAATTGCAGGCAAATAAGCCGCGTATCGTCGGACATGCGCAGGACGTAAGGTCGAGAGCTATCGTAAAGGGCAAAATCACCAGCATTTAGCACAGCCTCGTGGCCGTCCTGTATGAGCTGCGTCTTTCCTTTGATTTGGATGGAAACCAAGAGGTCATCTTCACTGCCCTTGGTGATCTGCCGTCGTGAGCGCTGAGCCTCGATGGCATCGCTTTCCGCTTCTACGACGCGAAGCCAACCGAGAGTGTCATAAAGCATCTTGGCCTTGAAGCAATCTCGCACTGTCGAATTGCAATCGAGCTTTACGAAGACATCGCAAACGAGATCGCTCCAATAAGCGAACCCATCTTTTGCAGCCACGCGATCCGTTGAAAAGGATCCCCTCATCCCAACCCCCGACGCTGGCCGCCGTGGCCAAGACTTTTGTCCCGATTAGTCAAGCGACTGCGCTGACGATTGTCTATGTAAATTCGCGAAAACAGTGGAAAATCGGAGCCAAGAAAGCCGTGCCAACACAATTCCTGTTGCTGACTGCAAGCCTATGTCTCGTCGTGGCCCTTCTTCAGGCTTGGCTACTCGTCGCCGTCTTCTCATCCGACGACAGCCCGATGCTCAAACTTATCCCCGGGCGCCATGATCTGCTGAAGTCTCATATCGACTATCTGATGATGGCGCAGTTCCAGTTCATCTTTTTCATGCTGTTTCGCACGCTTGAAATCATACCGCCGGCATGGATGACGGCCTTCATTTGCATCGGCTCTTTTTTCAACCCGTTTGCATTCTTCGTTCGGGCGCTCCGGCCGAGCTACCTGAAATCGCCACCGATCGCTTTCACGGCGATGATCACGTTGAGCTGTATTTTGACGACGGTCGGATATGGCGCGGCAGCCTGGTTCGCGGCAAAAGAGGCACTTTCGGCTCTCTAATCGCGAAGCATGCAAAAGAATAAAATACCAGCCGGCCTGTAAGCCGGGTTCTGTTTGGAGGATTGCGCCTCCGCGACGACCATTCATCTGGGACGCCTGTCGCCAAGCGCCTCGTGCAATCAACCCGGGCAGGTAGCGTGAGAACGCGCCTTGCGTCTGCGGTTTCCCGCTCCGCGCGCCCACCCCTATTTGATCTTGCTCCCGGTGGGGTTTGCCCTGCCGCTTCTGTTGCCAGAAGCGCGGTGCGCTCTTACCGCACCTTTTCACCCTTACCGCCGAGCCCGGAGGCGCGGAGGCGGTATGTTCTCTGTGGCACTTTCCCTGGGGTCGCCCCCGGCGGCCGTTAGCCGCCACCGTGTTCTCTGGGAGCCCGGACTTTCCTCCACCGGACGCTTTGCTCGCGAGCCTTTAGAGCCCGTTTCGCCTCAACGATATCCGGCAGCGGCCGTCCGGCCGGCTGGTATGGCGAGATAAGCGATCTGCAGAGCGAAACGTCAAGGGGGGTCGGATTGCCTCCGTTTGGCGACAGGCAAGCGCGGAACAGGTGAGAGACGGCCGGAGATCCAGCGCAAGACTCGTCGGAGACGCAAGACTGAGCCATCGGCAGCTTCACGTTGGATCCCCGAACGCGCTCGCGATGCTCGCCGCGTTCGAGGATGACAAGGCACGTGATCTACGACTTGCCGACAAGTCCGCGTCTTGCGGCCGGCTCCCCGCAGGGAGTCTCGCAAGGCGCAATCAAGAATTAAGCCCCCATAGCCATACGCATGTTGTGCGAACGATCATGAATCGCCCGCTCCAGCCGGTTGCCCGCGGCCTTCGTCGTCAAAATCTGATTGACGCGCTCGGCGATCTGTACGGCGGCTTCGCTCGGCGGCAAGCCGCCCGCATAGATGTTCGAGATCACCGTGTATTCGTAGCGCACGTCCGGGTTGCCGCTGAACTGCGCCGCCGCTTTCTTCGCATCATCGTCGAGACGATACGCGATGTAAGCCGACATGCTGCGCGAGGCGAGCGCGTCGCCGCCCGGCCGCTCCCCGATGAGATTGATCACAAGCTTCGGCTGTAACGCGTCGCCCAGCGCTTCCGCCAGTTTCACCCGGCCATACGGCGCGAGGATCGGCTTGCCGGCTGAAATGCTCTGCTCCTTCAAGCCGTCAAGCAAAGCGGGCAACAGGTCCGGAATGTTGTGATGCACGGCTTCCGCACTCAACCCGTCCGACACGATGATCTGTACGTCGACGCTTTCCGGTGCGAGTTCCGCGATCATCTCGTCCGCAGGCTTTGCGCCGCGATCCGGATGCGAGAGGTGGATCTCCTTGCTCTCGGCCGACGTCTTCACGCGGCGGAAGTCAATGCCGGCAAGGCGTTCCGGCGTGACCTCGGCATAGATCGCTTCGCGCGCCGCCGCGAGGTTGGCCTTGATCGCGCGCGACACCTGCTCGCTCGGTCGCGGACCGGCACTCTCGAACCCGTAAGCCGCCGGCAGGTTCTTGCGCAGCCGCTCGAACTCGTCCTCCGAGCAGAAGATTTTCGGATTGCCCCAGTTCGGCCCGCGCTCGATCTCGCCGTCTTCGTTGCGTACGAAGATGCCGCGCGAAATCGTCCACTCGAGAAACTCGGGCGCAGGCGTCAGGTCGTGCACTTCGCGCATCGTCTGGTCGTCGTGCCCGCAGGTATCGAAATAGGCGAGCATGCGATCAATCGAGAGATAGACGTCCATGAAGTAGTTGGCGCCCGCAGCCGTCAGCAACTCGGCTGCGATCTGCTGACCTTCCATCGTGATCTCGGAATGCAGCGTGTAGCAGGGCGCCATGCCCATCGGCAGGCCGAGCAGCTTGCCCATGAAATGATCCTGCAGGTTCGACACGATCATCTCGAAGTTCGAGCGGTGCGTCTCCGGCCCGATGAAGCCCGTCACGTTGTTGACCATGAACGGATCGTAGCGGCGCGCCAGCCCATAGCAGAGCGCTTCCGTCGTCGTCATGTCGATGTCGTTGTGTTTGCCGTAGGTCAGCTCGCTGCCCTGTCCGGTCTCGAAATACATGAACTGGTCGGCTTCGCCCGCAAGCGGCCCATGCTTCGCCATCGTCGTATAGGCTTGGTCGAGTACGTCGGCCGTGCAGTCGAACTCTTCGATGAGCGTGCGATCCGTGCCGGCCAGCGACTGGAACATGATTTCGACCGGCGCCCCGCTTTCAAGGCACGCGAGCTGCGTCTTGACGTGGGAGAGCACGCAGATCTGCGTCGGCGCGCCCGTTTCGCGGCGCAGCTTGTCGAGATGCTTCAGCGCCTTCGTGATGTTCTCGACCGTGTCGATTGCCGGATTGAGCCCGAGCAGCGCATCGCCCGAGCCCATCGACAGGCCCGTATAGACCAGCGCCGACATGGCATCGAGATCGTCGGTCGGGTGGTTGGGTTGCAGACGCGACGACAATGTGCCGGGCGCGCCAACGAGCGTCCGCGCCTTGCCGGACCGCTTCAATTTCTTCGCCGCATAGACAAGCTCATGCACGTCCATGAGCTTGGCGATGGCCGCCGCCATGACGCCCGTCAGCGCCCCGCCGATGCGCTTGGCTTCCGCCGACTTCGCGCGCAGCAGCATGTTTTTGACATCGCCGAGCGTCTTCGGCGCCAGCTCCGCGAAGGTCGCAAGATCGATATCGTAGTTGATCCGCATGACTGAATCGACCTGACCTTCATCGTCGGTCAGCGGCCGGTCGTAGAGATGTTGCAGCGTGAGACCTGAAAGGATCGTCCGCGCAGCTTCGCGCTCGACGTCGTCCTTCGCTGCCAGCCCACAATTGCGATCGCCCGCCTTGTCGAAGTCGGCCGCGCCGAGCAGCGCCTTCAGACCGCGGAAGCTATAGGTCTTGTCGAAAAGCGAAAGCTGATAAAGCTCGTCCGGCTGCGGCTCCGGAACGTCGATCTGCCGCCAAGGCTTTAGCTCGATCCTCGGTTCGCCCATGTCACCGCCCTCATTGCTCTCATCTGGCCGGTTCGGAACACGCGACGCTCACGCCGCTAAAGGCGTCGTCAACGCATGTGCGGCCGACTGAGCACATCATAAACGAAGTTCGTGAGGCGCAAGTCAAGTTCCTATTAGTCAAATCTGGCAACTGCCGGAAAAGACGTCTGGATGCCTATTGGGGCAGCGAAGAACAGGACACACCCTGTCATCCTCGGGACCAGCCGAGAACGAAAGTGCCTCTACTGCCGCAGTGCCGCCGCGCGCCGGGCAACTTCGGTCGGGCTCACCTCGCCCGCGTCGACCAGGGCGTTGAAGCAGCGTTCCGATAGCCGCTTGCCGACCGAGCGCATACACTGGCGAACTTCGGGGCTGTCCGAAGCGAACTGGCTGCAATAGGCATAGTAATCGCGCGAGCAGGCCAGCTTGACGTGCAGGCTGACCGCTTCAGCGCCGGTCGCCCAGACGGAAGCCACTGCGAAAAATCCAACCGCAAACGATGCACATGGACGCAAACGGACAACTCCGCTTAGCTTCGACATTTCAGCACCCTGGTTTGGGATGAGGTGTTAACAGCCTGACAATAAACCCTTTAACAAAGGTTAATAGCAGTTTGTGATTTGTTTAAAGATGGTCCGATGTCTAGCCGACGCCAGCCTGACGTCGCGACAACTGAACATCGCTTATCTGACGGCGCGATCAAGATTGACGGCCTGATCGAGACCTTTGGCCTGAGCAATGCCGATCGCCCCAACAAAATTGGCGCCGTCGAGATCGGCGCGCGTAAAGTCGGCACCGGTGATGTCCGCACCTGAGAAATCCGCTCGCGACAGGTCCGCGTCAGTGAAGTCCGTGCCTTTCAGATTGGCCCCGTTGAACCGGGCAAACCACAGCACGGCTCGCGTCATGTTGGCGTCTTCGAGCCGGGCCCCTGAGAAATCGCAATACTTGAGAACGTTGCGATACGTCGTGGCAAGCGTTCCCTCCCCGGGCCGACCTTCGAGCGGATAGAAGTTGGCATGAAACAGGTTCGCACCGCGGAAGTCGGCACCCGACAGTTCCGCCTGAACATGAACGTCCGTGAGATTGGCGCCGGTGAAGCGCGGCGCATCCTGTGTGTTCGACGACAGATCCGCGTAGATCGTCGGCCTCAAAATCGTTGCGCCCGTGAGGTTAGCGCCGGAAAGATCGGCTCGCATCAGCACGGAGCGGTCAAGGCGCGTATGCGAGAGATCGGCACCCTTCAGATTAGCACCGGTGAAGTCCGTGCCGTAAAAATCCGAATGCGCCAGGTTGGCCGCTTTGAAATTAAGTTCCGACAGATCGAGATAAACGAGAAACTTGCCGGAGAGATCGGGGCGGATCCCCGGCTTCGCCTGGAAGAGCAGCGTCGTGACGGCTCGCGCGCTCATGTCCGGGTGTTCCGGAACCGGGCCGAGCGGCTGTTCAGCCCACGCTACCATCGGGCCGCAGATCACAGCCAGAAAAGACAACGCGGCCAGAATTCGAACCATGCTCAAACCTTCCAAGCGCCTTTACACGCCAATCATGCATGAGTCCGAATAACCCGGGGATATCATTTTCGTCGCGCCTGGGTGGTGAAATCGTCGCGTCGCAACCTGTCGCGCTACGTTATCTCATTATGGCGTGAGCTGCCCATAAGCCTTACGTGTGCGGTTGCGGCAGCCCGCGAATAGATCGAGCGCCGGATCGTAAACGCGCGTCTTTACGTTCATGATCCCCAGCGCCGAATGAAAAAGATTGTCGTGACTTACGCGCGCGCTCGCGTGCGCCATCATGCAAGACTGATCGATGCCGCGTGCTTCACGCAGCGTCGGGGAAAGCCACACCACCATCGGCACATGGATTTGCGCTTCCGGCGCCAACGCATAGGGCATGCCGTGAAGGTACATGCCGTGCTCGCCGAGGCTCTCTCCGTGATCGGACACATAAAGCATTCCGGCATCGACGCCGCGGCTTTGCGCATCTGCAAGCACCCCGATAAGCCGCGCCAAGACGTGATCGGTATAGACGAGCGTATTGTCGTAAGCATTGACGATCGTCTGCAGCTCGCACCGGCTGAACTGCGCGTCTTTGCAAGCCGGCGTGAATGTCTCGTATTGCGGCGGATAGCGCCGCCAGTACGCAGGACCGTGACTGCCCATCATGTGCAGCACGATGACCTCGTTGTGCTGCATCTTCTCGATGCGTTCCTTGAGACCATCGACGAGAATATCGTCGTAGTTTTCGGTGCTCGGAAAGAACGTCGGAACTTTGTGTCCGGTCAGAGTTTCGGTTTCGATGCGTGCGCAGACGCCCTTACAGCCGGCTTGATTTTCACGCCACAGGACATTCACGCCCGCTCGCTTCAAGACATCCAGAAGGTTCTGGCGCGTCTCTGCCTTTGCATTGGTGAAGCCGTCGTGGCCGTAGCCTGAAAACATGCACGGCACCGACTGGGCGGTATCGGTCCCGCACGAATAAGCATGCGGATAATTGATGAGGTCCGGCACCTTGGAAAGTTCCGGATTGGTCGGTCGCGCGTAACCGTTTAGCGCAAAATGATCTGCACGCGCAGTTTCACCGACGACGATTACGAACAGCGACTTGCGCGCCGGATTCGACGCTGCCGCCTGATACGCATCATCACCGTAAGGTGCGGCCACCTTGACCTGCTTACGCCCTTCCCGCCGCCAATACGTCGTAACCGCTGAGATGTAGTTCAGCGGCGTCAGCGTCATCTTCAGTTCGCGATGCTCGCGGCCGAGCGAAAGAATGTTGCCTAGGAACGGCAGCACCACCGCGACGCAGATGACAGAAGCCACCGTCGCGTATTTGAGTTTCGCCAGCGTTTCATCGCGCCACGACCGCTCCATCCACGGCACGAGCCAGAATAGAACGCCGGGCACAACCCCGAGAAATACGACGTACCCGATGAGCTTCCACGTGACGAGATCGCCCGACTCTCCCCTGTCCGTCTCAAAGATATTTCGCACCATGTGCGCATCAATGAGGATGCCATACTCGCCCATAAAATACGCGGCCGCCGCAGTGACCGGCAGCAGAACGAGAACGAGCACACGCAGCAATGGCTTCAGCGAAACGGCAAGCAGCACAAGATACGCGATGACAATAGTCGCGACACCAACTGCGCCAACGAACGCCCAATCGCTGAACCGATGCGGCGCAACGAGGATCAGAAATTTGTTCCAGAACGGCCGGTTCAGAACCAGCGCGACGTAGACGGCAACGATAAGCGCCAGAATTTCCGGCCGCCGCGGCTTAAACACCTGTCTGCCCTGCTTCGGTTGTTTGTGCCGAGTTTCGCCGAGCCCCCGGCCGGCGAGATGCGCTGCAATCCGTCAGCACACCCTCGGCATCAACATCACCGCTGACGTTGCGTCAAGCAGCAGCCGGCTTCGACGATGCCGCAACAAGGCGTTCGAGCGTGCCTTCGGTCGAACGATCGAGCCGCCCGTCCACGCGGCGAGGCCTGAAATGCAGTTGAAAAGCCTTGAGAACCTTTTCCGTATCGGCGTCCAGTACGCCACTGGTGTCGATGCCATATCCGTAGGCGGCAAGATTTCTCTGTGCATTGAGAACACGCGGACCTTCGGCGCCAAGCTCCAGCCCCGGATCGTCGGCCCGAACGGGCAACGGCCGCACCCACAGCCCCAGACCTTCCCGCGCCATCAAAAGCCAATTGAACTTCTCGCCCGGATCGATCTTCCGCCCTGGCGCCACATCCGAATGCGCCAGAATGTTTTCAGGCCGGATATGATTTCTGCGAACAATATCCTTCGACAGTGCAATGACGGACCGCATCTGCGCTGCGGGAAAATCGGGATAGCCGTTCTGATGTCCGGGATTGTGGATCTCGATCCCGATCGAGTGCGAATTGATGTCTGTTTCGCCTCTCCAATTGGAGACGCCCGCGTGCCACGCCCGGAATTCTTCCGGCACGAGCTGTGTCACGACACCATGCTCGTCCACGACGTAATGGCAGGACACGCCGCTTTCCGGCCGCGATAGCCAGTCGATCGCTTTCGCAGCCGACGCCATGCCGGTGTAATGCAGAACGAGCAGCGACGGCTTTACGCCGCCGCGTCGCGGCTCCCGATTGTGGGCCGCACAAACCGCATGCGTCAGCGGCGTATCCGACTCGAAGGTCACGGAGTGGGTTCCAGCTCGCGCACCGCCCGCTGACCACGCTCTTCGAGAATGGCTTCGTAAGCTGCCGTGATCGCTGCCAGCCGCCGTTCGGCCCCGGCAAGAAACTCCGGCGGTACACCCTTCGAAACGAGCGCATCGGGGTGGTGGCCTTTGACCAGCTCGCGATACCGCGCCTTGAGCTCGGCATCCGAAGCCAGCGGCGAAACGTGCAGCACCTCGTACGGGCTATCGGCATCGAAGACGAAGCCGCGGCGCACGCAGCGGAACTCGCCCTTGCTCAAGCCGAAGATCTCAGCGACCCGCTCAAGGTACTTGTCTTCGTCGGGGTGCAAAACGCCGTCCGCGCTCGCGATATGGAAGAGGCTTTCAAGCACCGAGACCTTGATCTCGGGCTGGCCTTCGAGAATGTGCGCGATCTGCGACGCATACGTCTCGTATCCGGCCACGTCCCGGCTCGCGAGCTCATAGAGCTTGCGTACGTGCGCGCACTCGCTTTCCGGCACCTGGAACTGGCGCTTGAACGCTTCCGCCTCAATTGGCAGCGAAACGCCGTCCGCCTTGCTCATCTTGGCCGCCAGCGCCACGACCGCGATCGTGAATGCGACGCGTGACTGTCCAGGCGTCTGCGTACCCTCGAAGCCGAACGCCTCCTTGAGGTGCTCGAGCGCCGAGCGCAAGCCGCCACCATACGCAACAACAGCGTTTTTCAAAAATTGCCAGGCCATGATCGTCCGTGATTTTTCGCCTCGAACAAGCCCGTCCGCCGTGACGGCCATAGCGTTCAGCATAGCCGAGCCGGTACGGTAACTCCCCTAAAATATCAGCAACATGGGCGGAAAATGGGGAATTTCTGCTATGCAGACGGGGCGCGTCGCCACGCCCCGGTCGTCAGGCCGCTGGCCCGTTTTCTGCACGCCGCGATTTAAGAAACGCCTCGAACGCCGCGGCGTCGGCCGCCCGCCGCAACCCATCGAGATACTTGCGGAATTCCTCCGCCTCAGCTTCGAGCTTCCGCAAAGTCGCGCGCCGATAATCATCGAACGCCTCATTTCCGAAACGCGCCGGCCGTGTTGCCTCCGGCCTCTCCATTTTGCGAGAGGCGCTGCCGCACCGCCGCTGGCGGAACACTTTCATCAAAATCACCGCTGCAAACGCCAGGAAGAGAAAGCCGACAACGTGAAACAGAACGAAAAACGGCAAGAAGATCAGATGGTGAAGATAAAACATCGAGTCCGCTCCGCGTAGTTGGGCACACCGAATGAAAAGCCGGAAAAGATGAAGCAGGGCGGCCACGACAGCCGCCCTGCCTTATGTCTTGGAAATCAAGTCGTGGGACTGGTACCGGGTTCCTGTCCAGGTTCCGGACGATCGCGCCTTTCAGCCATGAACTGGTCGAACTCGGACTTGTCCTTGGCCTGCCGTAAACGCTCCAGAAATTCCCGGAATTCGCGCTCTTCGTCTTCGAGCCGTTTCAGCGTTGCTTCGCGATAATCATCGAAGGCCTTGTTACCGCTGGAATAACCGCCGCCTCTATGGCCATCGCCTCTAGGTCCATGGCCGAAGGCGCCGAATTTCTCTTCCATTCGGCATCGCGCCCGCTCGAAACGTTCCGCCATCCGATTTTCCCAGCGTTCGCGACCCCGACCACCGTGCCATCCGCAGTTCATGCGTCCACTCCAAAGCATATAGGTCAGGATGACAGCCCCAACCGGCCAGAAGACGATGAACCCCAGAACCGTCGCGGCAAGCCACGCGGGCCTGCCGAAGTCATCGAGCGTCTGCACCACTTGCGTCATTGCCACCCTCTCCTCATTCAGGATGTAAATGTATTTTACATTCACATACGTGGGACGGCAAGGGGTGAGTTCAAGGGCTAGCCGCAGCTATCGAGTAAAAAAGGTTCGCGACAGGCTCACCGCCCGCCGCGCATCCGCTTCATCACTTCGATGGCGATCTCGTTCTTGAACGCATAGGGATCGACCACGACCCCCAGGATCGTCTGGCAATGCGGGCAAACGTAGCTCGCCCCGCTGAAGGTGTTGCCCGCCATGTTGGTGATGCCGATCTGCTCGGCGCGAACGTTGCCAACGACGTTTTGACATTTCGGGCATTTGCCGGGCATTGCGAACTCCTGAAGACGTTTTCAAAAATCGCATTCAAAAAATCAGACACGTCTGAGAAACGAGGATCAAACGATGGCGATTCAGCCGTTACCGAGTATGCGGATCATCGCGGGAGCGGCAATGATCCCAAGGGGGAAACCGCGCAGCTTTAAGCGGGCTATCAACCGCTGTTTGCTTTTCTAACGCCCAGTCCGTCGAGATAGATCAGGACGGCAGCGTCGAGCAGGTCTTCGGGCGTCATCGGGATGGGCCGGCGCGCCTCGTCGCCACGGGCAAAGAGCGAGGCAATCCCGTGCGCCTCGGCCCAAATGTGAAGCGCCATCATCATCACCGGCGGCCGCTTGGCCTCCGGCATCGTCGCGACCAGCGCCGCACATCCGTCCTTCAGCACATCAAACGCCCGCTCACCTGCGACATGCAGATCAGGAAAAGCGGCGAACGAAAGACCTGATTCGAACATCGCCGAATATTGCGCCGGTTCCTGCCGCGCGAAATCGAGATATGCCTTGCCAACACGCTCGAATGCCTTGAACGGATCAGGCGCACCGCCCGCCCAGGCTTGCCGGAGCTTGGCTTCGAACTGCTCGAACGCATGCCGCGCGACATCTGCCATCAGCGCGTCGCGGTCGCGATAATGCCGATAGGGTGCCGCGGGGCTTACACCAGCCGCCCGCGCCGCTTCGGCAAACGTGAATCCGGACGGCCCCTTTGCCGCGATCAAATCAAGCGCCGCCTTCATCAAGGCTTCGCGCAAGTTGCCGTGGTGGTAGCCGCGCCGGTGGCCACGCGGTGGCGGATCGTGATCCCAAGTCATGGGGCGCTTCTAGCGGATTTGCGCGCGCTCTGCACGCGGCCTACTTGCAGATATGCATCAACCCGTCGCGGCCGTGGTGCGCCAAGTCGAGATGGAAATGATTGCTGTGCAGGCTGTTGTAGTTCGGACCGAGCACTGTCGTGAAATAAGCGCACGATCCGTCATGCACGACCCGCAAAAAGTCTTGCTCGGCCCGCGACCCATTCCAGCCGCGCTGGACACTGATCGTCGTGCCGTCCGCGAGCGTGAAACCGCCGATATCGACGGCGTTCGCGTAGGCATGCTCCGAGATCATCGCTCCTTCGACATTGTTCATTGGCCGGCAGGAATAAGAGGCGAGCACTTTGATGCCGACAAGCTCCTGCCGGAATTGATAACGCGCCGCCGGTTCGACGACTTCCTTCACCCAGCGGTCGAGTTGCGGGATCATCGGACAGCGCAATGCCGCCGGCGGATTGAACGCGACCCGACCATTGTCTGCAGCCGACATCTCAAATGGTTCGACAGCGCCGCAAACGCTAGGACCACCCAGCGCCGAGCGCGCCCGCACGAATGCCGTCTGCCGCACCACGCCGGATGCCAGACAGGCACGCTCTTCCGGCGTGCGCCACGGATCATCTCGGACTTGAAAGCTCGGTCCCGTCGTTCCGCAGCCCCAAAGCAGACCGAGCCCCGAAAGCATCAGGACGGCCGTGGGCACAAGAACTCGGATACGACGCGGAACCATGACGGCGAGTAAGCGGCGTTAACGTTAACGGCCGGTTAAGGAAGTGTGAGATCCACCCGGAAAACAGTTATATCGCTGGCTTTTCAGACGGATTTTGGCCGCGGGCTTGACGATGAAAAGACCGACTGCGGCGGTCCGGAGGCGGCGCCGTCATGTGGCGGTCAAGTCGCACAAAGTTGCAGCGCCAAAGTTATCCACAATTAAAGCCGCGCCGACACACGCCTGAAATCGCCGCGTCATCGAGCAAGGCTATTTCGCAAGCGCTCCCGGAGGCGCTATCGGGCTCGAACTCGTATCGCGTGCGAGACCGGAATGAGTGCCGTCCCCGCGTCTTCGATCGGACTAGTACCGCGTACCGGTCCGAAGACGCACCATCGGGACAGATAAGCGCTTGCCGAAGCCACCCGCTTCGGTAGGAGCGTGTGCCCTGAGGACCTTCGAATCGGCCTAAGCGATCAATCCCCCGTGCCGGTCCGGTTCATCGGTCCCCAGGGCCACCGTTTCCCTCGAAAAATGCCAGCGCCTCGGCCTTGAACGATCTGTCGCCGACGGCCCGATTGTGATCCTTGCCCGGAATTGTATAGGCCCTCGCACCGGGAATGAGCTTGGCAAGCTCCTCCGCCGATCCGCCAATGACGTCCTCGTCTCCCACGGCAACCAGTACCGGAACCGAGATTTCCCCGATCATCTCCGCCGTGATTGGCGCGCGCGACGACCGTATGCACGCCGCCAGCGCCCGCAGATCGCTCTTCGTCTGCTCGGCAAAAGCGCGGAACGTTCGCGCCGTCGGGTTAGTCACGTCCGCGATGCTCGGCGCTTCGAGCGCCCGCGCGATGGGACCGGTCCCGGCCATTCCACGCACCATGTTGATGCCAAGTCCGCCGAACACGACGCGCGCTACCCGATCGGCATGCGTCAACGCCAGAAACGCAGAAATCCGCGCGCCCATCGAATATCCGATGACGTTCGCTGTCCCCACGCCGACATGGTCCAGCAACCGCCGCGCATCTTCCGCCATCAACGGCGCACCATAATCGACAAGCTCGTAAAGCTTCTGGCTTCCCCCATGACCGCGGTTATCAAGCGCGATGACGCGATATCCGGCGCGCGTCAGAAATGTCACCCAGCCGGTGTTGACCCAGTTGGTCTCAACGTTCGACGCAAAGCCATGGATGAGCAGAACCGGGGGTTTGTCGCCGCCGCCTCCGGTGTCGAGAAATGCGATGTCGACCCCGTCGCTGTCGAAATGGTCCATGCTGCCGCACTCAATTGCCCGAAAGTTTTTTTATGTCCCCTACCATCCCCGCCGCCACGAGGATATGGTGCGGCCAAACATCTCCCATCGCGGAAGGATGAAGCATGGCCGGAGCCGTAATCCCGCACTTCGCCAACGACGTTGGCGCCGAGCGAATCTTTGTCGGCGTGAAAGAGTTCAACTGCATGGGTGCCCGGCCGCCCTTTGATCATCCGCACGTCTACCTCGACATGGGACAGGACAATCAGATCCTGTGCCCCTACTGCTCGACGCTGTACATCTACGATCCGCGCCTGAAAGCGACCGAGAGCGATCCCAAAGATAGCCTCGTCGCAGATGCAGCTTGAACTCTAGACACGTTTCGGAATTCGCGTGACCGGCTCCCAACGCCTGAGCGCCCTGATCGCAGGTGGCGGCATCGGCGGCCTCGCGACCGCCCTCGCGCTCGCCCAGCGCGGCATCGACGTTCGCGTTTGTGAGCGCCGCGCTGAATTTCCCGAAGAAGGCGCTGGCATCCAGATCGGCCCCAATGGGACGCGCATTCTGCAGCAGCTCGGCGTCGCGGAATTTCTGGAAAACAAGGTCGCGAGCCCCGACACGCTCATCGTCCATGACGGCGCGTCTGGCCGCGAGCTGACGCGTTTGCCCCTCGGTTCCTGGCTCGCCAAGCGCCATGGTGCACCATACTGGACCGCGCATCGCCGCGATTTGCATTCCGCACTGCGAACGCGCGCCGAAAGCGAGCCGCGCATCACGCTCTCGCGCGCGACTGAAATTACCTCTTGCCGTGACGAACCGAATGGCATCGCCGCGGTCGATGCATCAGGCGAAGTGTTAAGCGCTTCGCTTCTCGTCGCGGCAGACGGGCTGTGGTCCACGCTCCGCCGCAGCATCGCAGGCGAATCGGCCGTTCCGACGCCTGTCGGAAAAACCGCCTTTCGCAGTGTCACGACAGCAGAAAACATGCCGTCCGAACTTGCGCGCAACGCCGTCCATATCTGGCTGTCGCCGGGCGCACACGCCGTGCACTACCCCGTCACCGGCGGACGCGACATCGCCATCGTCGTCATCGCCGACGACCCGACGTTGAGCGAGGGCTGGGACGCCCCTGCCGCCACCGACGCCGTCAAAGACAAAATGCAATCCTTCGCGCCGTCGCTTCGGTCGCTGGCGAACAGCACGCAGACCTGGCGGCAATGGTCGCTCTATCGTCTGCCGCCCCTCACACATTGGACGTCGGGCCGCGCGGCACTGCTCGGCGATGCCGCGCATCCGATGCTGCCGTTTCTCGCGCAAGGCGCCGTCATGGCGCTCGAAGACGCGATCGCGCTGGCGTCGTGCATCGCGGCTTCAAATAGTGAACTCGAACACGCGCTTCAGAACTACGAACAAGTCCGCCGCCCGCGCATCAGCAAAGTTGTCGAGGCTTCCATCCGCAACGGGCGCATCTATCATATGCATGGCCCAACAGCGCTCGCCCGCAACGCGGTCATGAAGCTGCGGCCGCCCGAGAGCGTCATGGCAGGCTTCGATTGGCTCTACGGCTGGACCTCAAAATCATGCTGAGCCGCCTGAAATCTTTTCTCGCGCGACGCGCCGATATCGTCACGCTCGGCGCTCAAGGCCTGATCGTCGACGACGCTTCGCGCGTGCTTCTCATTCGCCACGGCTATCGTCCCGGATGGCACTTTCCTGGCGGCGGCATCGAGCATGGCGAAGACGTCGAAACCGCGCTCGCACGAGAGGTGCTGGAGGAAACCGGCATTACCATCACCGCACCGCCGCGTCTGATCGGCATCTATTCCCACTTCGATGATTACCCCGGCGATCACATCATTCTTTTTCTTATTCGTCATTGGCAGCGCGCCGTCATGCCCGAAGCCAACGCCGAAATCGCCGAACAGCGTTTCTGCGCCCTCGACGATCTGCCGGAACGGCTGTCGCCCGGCACGAACCGGCGGCTGAAGGAAGTTTTCGGCGGAACAGAACAATCACTCACGTGGTAGTCCGTTCGGCCGCACTATCGCGCCAACGCTTTCAAGGCTAGAAGATCGTCCTTCGATCCACCCGGGGGTCCCTTAAGCGAAATCCATGGCTTACCTCAGCGGCATCATCACGAGTTTTCTCGTTGCCTTTCCCGCCTTGTTCTCGATCGTCAATCCGCTCGGCGGCGCGCTGATCTACAGCCAGATCACGCTCGGTCGCCCGCATCCCGAACGTGTCTCATTGGCGTGGCGTGTCGCGACCTATGCTGCCATCGTCATGCTCGTCTCGCTGCTCGTCGGCGCAACGTTGATGAGCTTTTTCGGCGTCGGCATCGATGCTCTACGCGTCGCGGGTGGCACCGTCGTCGCTGTCTCCGGCTGGCGCATGCTCTACAATCCGCAAGAGACCGAAGACCGCAAGCAGGACCATGCGTCCGGCACCAACAGGGCCGCCGCATGGGGCAGCGACGTTGCGTTCTTTCCGTTGACCATGCCGTTCACCACGGGACCCGGCACGATCTCGGTTGCGATTGCGTTGAGCGCCAACCGGCCACGCGAAGCCGCCGAGCTTCTACCGTTTTTCGCTGGCACCTGCGGGGCAGCTATCGCCGTCGCGCTGACAGTGGGCGCCTGCTACGCCTACGCCGACCGCCTTGTCTCACTGCTTGGCCCCGGCCGTGCTCGCATCTTGACGCGTCTCTCAGCGTTTCTGCTGCTCTGCATCGGCGTGCAAATTCTGATGACCGGCATCCAGGGCGCTCTGCAGGCGACCCTCACCTCAGTTCATTGAGGACCGTCAGCCCGCCTGCCGCGCCATCTCGGCGACGCGCTCGGCGGCTTCCTGCATCGTCGCGCCTCTGAGCAGCAATCCGAACCACGCGAAAAGCTCGCGCGAGTTGGCATTGTCCGCGACACGCCATTCCGGATGCCATTGCACCGCCAGGATGCGCTCCCCCGACTTCGGTCGGATACCCTCGACGACGCCGTCAGGACTTGTCGCCTCGACGGCGAGCTTGCTGCCGAGATCGCGAATGCCCTGAAAGTGCACCGAATTGACGGTGATCGACGGCGCGCCCATCACGCGTTCCAGCACGCCCTCGGGCGCCAGATCAACTTGATGCTCAAACGCGAACATATCCGCAAACGCCACGTCAGGCGCCGCATGGTGAACCTGCTCGCGTCCGGCGGCACCGAGGTCCGGCCTGAGCGTCGCGCCATAGGCAACCGCGACTTCCTGAAAGCCGCGGCAGATGCCGAGCACCGGCCGGTTCTGCTCAGCCGATTCCGCGATCAGCCGAAACGACATCGCATCGCGGCCGGGATCGAACGGCCCTTCACCTGCATCAGCGCTGCCATAGAGCTTCGGCGCGACGTTCGACGGGCTTCCCGTCAGCATGACGCCGTCCAGACGACTAAGGATCGAAGTCGCATCCATGATGTCCGGCAGCGACGGCACCAGCACGAGATCCGCCTCCATAAAAGGCGCGACCTTGAGATACCGCTCGGCAACGCCCTGAAAAGGATCCGCTGGGTTGCGCTGGCAGCAAATGACACCGACGAGAGGGCGCTTGGACATGGAATGGAACCTTGAAGGATGGCGCGATGTGCCGCCCATATGGCATTGCGAAGCGTCGACGGCAATGGACACCACGGTCCTCTTGATCCGCATCAAGACCAAATGGAACCAATTCACAGTCCCTGTTCCCTATCTCCAGCGCGGCACCTATGGTGGCGCCGAATTAGCAGTGCTGATCAGGAGCATCACGTGTCGGTCGGTTTGAAATTCGATTGGGAAGACCCTCTTCTTTTGGAAGATCAGTTGTCGGAAGACGAGAAGCTGATCCGCGACACGGCGCGAGCTTTCGCCCAAGACAAGCTGCAGCCGCACGTCATCGAAGCCTATGCCGAGGAAAAAACCGATCCCGGCATTTTCCGTGAGATGGGTGCGCTCGGTCTGCTCGGCCCCACGCTTCCCGCAGACTACGGCGGCTCGGATTCGAACTACGTCTCCTACGGACTGATTGCGCGCGAGGTCGAGCGCGTCGATTCCGGCTACCGCTCGATGATGAGCGTGCAGTCGTCTCTGGTCATGCACCCGATCTATGCCTACGGCAGCGAGGCGCAGCGCGTAAAATATCTGCCGAAGCTCGCAAGCGGCGAGTTGATCGGCTGCTTCGGCCTGACCGAACCCGACGCCGGTTCCGATCCCGGCGGCATGCGCACGCGCGCGGAGAAGATCGATGGCGGTTACCGCCTCTCAGGCGCGAAGATGTGGATCACCAACGCGCCGATCGCTGACGTCTTCGTCGTCTGGGCAAAATCTCAGGCGCACGGCGACAAGATCAAAGGCTTCGTCCTCGAAAAAGGCATGAAAGGCCTGTCCGCGCCGAAGATAGCCGGCAAGCTGTCCCTGCGCACATCCATCACCGGCGAGATCGTCATGGACGGTGTCGAAGTCTCCGACGAGGCGCTGCTGCCGAACGCGGAAGGCTTGGCCGGCCCGTTTGGTTGCTTGAACCGTGCCCGCTACGGCATCGCCTGGGGCGTGCTCGGCGCCGCCGAGTTCTGCTTCCACGCGGCCCGGCAATACACACTCGATCGCAAACAATTCAATCGCCCGCTCGCCGCGACGCAACTCGTGCAAAAGAAGCTCGCCGACATGGAGACCGAAATCACGCTCGGCCTGCAGGCGGCGCTGCGCGTCGGCCGCTTGCTCGACAATGGCAAGTTCGCGCCTGAAATGATCTCGCTCATCAAGCGCAACAACTGCGGCAAAGCCCTCGACATCGCCCGCATAGCGCGCGACATGCACGGCGGCAACGGCATCTCGGAAGAGTTCCAGGTCATGCGTCACATGCTGAACCTCGAAACAGTCAACACGTATGAAGGCACGCACGATATTCACGCCCTGATCCTCGGCCGCGCCATCACCGGACTGCAGGCCTTCGCATGATGACGTCTGAAAGTCCGAAACCGCTTGCGGGCCTACGCGTGCTGGAACTCGCCCGCGTGCTCGCAGGACCCTGGGCCGGTCAGACGCTCGCCGACCTCGGCGCCTCCGTCATCAAGGTCGAACGGCCAGACGGCGGCGACGATACCAGGGCCTGGGGGCCGCCCTTCATCGCCGATGACGATGGCGCCGGATCGGCGGCCTACTTCCACGCGACGAACCGCGGCAAGCGATCGATCGCGCTCGACTACGACAGCCCCGCAGGCCGTGAAACGGCGGTCGCGCTCGCCAAACAGGCCGACGTCATCATCGAGAACTTCAAGGTCGGCGGCCTTGCCAAATACGGTCTCGATTATCCGGCGATCAAAGCCATCAACCCCGGCGTCATCTATTGCTCGATCACCGGCTTCGGCCAGACCGGGCCTTATGCGCCGCGCGCGGGTTACGACTTCATCGTCCAGGGCATGGGCGGCATCATGGATCTGACCGGCGCGCCCGACGGTGAGCCGCAGAAGATCGGCGTGGCGTTCGCAGACATCTTCACCGGCATCTACGGCACCATCGGCATCCTGGCGGCCCTTAACCGCCGCAATGCGACAGGCGAAGGCGCACATGTCGACATGGCACTGCTCGATACGCAGGTCTCGGTGCTGGCCAACCAGGCCATGAACTATCTAGCGTCCGGAACGCCGCCGCGCCGCCTCGGCAATGCGCACCCCAACATCGTGCCTTATCAGGTGTTCGAAACGGCCGATGGGCCGATCATCATCGCCGCCGGCAACGACGGCCAGTTCGCGCGCGTCTGCGATCTGCTCGGACTCAAAGGCCTCGCAGCCGACGAGCGCTTCAAGACCAATGCCCGCCGCGTCGCCAACCGCGCTGAGCTGATACCGCTTCTCGCCGTTGAAATTGCGAAGCGCACAGCAAGCGACCTGCTCGCGGCACTGGAAACGGCCGGCGTTCCGGCCGGCCCCGTCAACCGGCTCGATCAGGTTTTTGCCGATCCCCAAGTCGTTGCCCGCGGATTACGCCAGGACCTTGCCCGGCCCGGCGCGGCGCCCGTGCCGACCGTTCGCAGCCCCATCGTGATCGACGGCATCCCCTGTGCCGCCACCACCGCCAGTCCCAAGCTAGGTGCGGATACCGATGCCGTTCTGGAACGCCTCCAAGCGGGAAACGATCCCTGGCTAACATGATCTCGAACCACACGAACGAACGCAATATCTCCGAGCCCCGAAGTATCCCAGCGCGCTAGGGCTTGGAAGCTGTACACACGATCGTTTCTCGCTTCAGCGGAAACGGCGTGGTGACGAGCTTCCAGAAGTAGTGTTCGAATTTATTTGACTTCGAATAGACATTTTCGGTCCGAACATTTACGGATCGAAAGCCGCACTGCTCCATAAAGTGCCGGATTTCAAAAGGCGTGTATTCGGTCACGTGGCCCATTTCGCCACTCGCTTCGAGGCGAGACCAATTCTCGTAAAAATCCGTGAACTTCCCCTCTCGAACGACTTTGCAAATCTTGCGAAGGCCGAGCCCGTTGGGTGTCGTCAGGTAAAGCAAACCGCCGGGCTTCAAAATCCTCTGAACTTCCCGCATCGTGATGATTGGATTCACATGCAAATGCTCGAACACTTCACTCATCACGACGGCATCGAACGTACCGGAGGGAAGTTGAATATGGGCAGTACTGGTATCGCCTTTGATCACTTCAAATGACAGCCACCGCGCGAGGCTTTCGGCCGGCAAAGCGGTGTCGTACGCGGTGACGTGATAGCCGAGCCGAGCCAACGTTTCTGTAGCCGTATATGGCGCGGCGCCGATATCGCAAATTGAAGCGCCCTTTGGAACCGCCCGCTCGATATCTCGAACGCAATGTGCATTCCGCGGAGCATGAATTTTGATGTAGTGCGCGGTCGTGGTTGAAGATCCGTGAAAGGCCAGAAGATCCGTGAAAGGCCAGAAGATCCGCCGTCACGCCGTCCATAACGTCGCCGACCATCATCGCCCCCTCCTTGTCGAACCGGGAGGATACTAGGGAAATTCAAACAGTGCGCCATAAAAAATGTTCAATACGGAATATTCGTATGTGGACGAAGTGCATTCCGAACTCGGCGCACCAAATGCTCACGCATCCTTTTTGATCCGCGGGGTAAAATTCGCGACGTCTATAGAACGGCCGAATGCTTGTCGTGAATGTCGTTGAACACGACTTGCGGCCCCGTAATATCGGCATAGTTTTCAGCCGGGAGCGGCTTGCCGAAGAGGTAGCCCTGAATTTCGTCACAACCGATAAGGCGCAGCATCGCCAGCTGTTCCTGCGATTCAACGCCTTCGGCCACCACGCACAGCCCCATCGCGCGCCCAAGCCCGATGACCGAATTGACGATCGCGGCCGCGTCTGAGTTGTTGACCATGTCGCTGACGAAGCTGCGATCGACCTTGATGCGGTCGAACGGAAATGCCCTCAGCGTGCTGAGCGACGAATACCCGGTGCCGAAATCGTCCATCGCAACGCTGACGCCCAACCGCTTCAAGCGGCGCAAGATCGATGAAGCGGCGGCGAGATCCTGAATGAAGAGGCTTTCCGTCACCTCGATTTCGAGACGATGGGGTTCAAGCCCCGTCTCGGACAGCACATCGGTCACGAGTTGCACGAAATCGCTGCGCATGATTTGCGCCGCAGATACGTTCACCGCGACCCGAAATTTTTCACGCCATTGCGCAGCTTCCCGGCAGGCTTCCCGCAAGACGAACTCGCCCATCCCGTGAATAGCTCCGTTGGCCTCCGCAACGGGAATGAAATGATCCGGCGAGATCAGACCCGCATCCGGATGCACCCAGCGCAGGAGAACCTCGAAAGCTGTGACTGATCCGGTTTTCGCATCGACCTGAGGCTGAAAGACAAGCGAGAGCTCCTGTCTCTCGACGGCGAGGCCGACATCGCGTTCGAGCGAACGACGCTGCCGCCGCTCGTGCTCCATCTGCGGCTCGAACATTGCGAAGCGGCCACCGCTCCGCTTTGCGCGCAACAGTGCCATCTCGGCGTGTTCGAGCAGTTCGTCCAGCTCTCCGCCGTCCTGCGGAAAATTCGCGAGGCCAACGCGCACATCGATCATGAATTCTTCGCCGCGCTCGATCCGGTAGCGCCCGCGCAGCCCCGAAACGATGGCTTCGGCGAATTGCTCGGAATCGAAATCGTCGGACGTCTCAGTTTTCACGACAATGAATTCGTCGCCACCCATCCGAACGATGAGATCGCAATCGAGAGCTACCGAACGCAAAAGCTGGGCGACCTTAACGAGCGCCATATCGCCGACGACACGGCCGTGAAGATCGTTGATTGCGCGGAATTCCGAAATATCGATATGATACACGGCAACGGCGCGCCGCATCTCGCTCGCCCGCTGCAGAATAATGCCAAGCCTGTTCTTGAGCGTGACGCGATTTCCAAGTCCGGTCAGTGGATCGAAGAACGCCAGATTATTGAGCCGCGTCCGCGCCTCGGAATTCTCGATGGCCATCGCGCAGAATTTAACGCACTCGCCCGCGATCTGACGCTCGAAAAGGCTGACGCCGCGCTTCTCGCGAAAATAGAATGCAAAGGCGCCGAGCACGCGCCCATCGACCGCCTCGATCGGACACGACCAGCATCCAAGCAGTCCGAAAGGCAAAGCAAGCGACTTATAGGGCGTCCACAGCGGATCCGTCTCGATATCGCGAACTTCAACGGCGCGGCGCAAATAAATGGCGGTTCCGCAAGACCCGACCGTCGGTCCGATATGAATGCCGGCAATCTGTCTCGCATAGGAATCGGGAACGGAAGGGCCGGCGATAAACGTCAGCCGCTCGTCGTCCACGCCTGATATCGAGCAGATGACGCCCGGCGCCAGCGCCTCAACGCCGAGACAGAAAGTTGTCAGGACATTCTCAAGCGAATCGCCCAGCGCAATTCCGACAAGAATTTCCTGCTGAAGAGCATGCAGCTGCTCTCCAACATGCATTTGGTCCGGAACTCTTACCTGCCCGGTCATTGCCCGCCGGCTATCACTCGTTGAATGCGCGAACGCGCATTGAGAAAAACTGCTCGAATATCGTCCAATAGAAAATGCAGCGAAAGAGCTTAAGAAACTAAAACTGGAGCGCGAAACAAAAATACCGTCCGAATAGTGAGCGATTGGATAATAAGTTCTTCAATATGACAGCATCTGGTAAAAATCGTTTACTTGGGCCGCGTACTGATCCGATCCGTCCTGAAATGGCGGCAAGCTGGAAATTAACAGTTGGTCCCGTCGCGCTGCCGTTCGGCGGTGCAAAAACATCCTGTCGGAGCCAGCTCCGGTGCGCAGGTAAGCGCATGGCCGCCCTTGAGCACAAAGCTAGGAGGTGGGCAGCGTTCACCACCGTCAGTATCTTCCCCGATCCCGTACCTTAATTGCCATTTTGTCAGTCGACGAACCGCCAAATTCGTGGCTTGGATCCGCATAGTCGCAATATTGCCAAACTAACTCCGTGTCTCTGACCATAGCGTGCATTTGAAAGGCAACGATTGAAACCTAACTGCCGCCCAAAGTTGCCTTCCACCGACGAAGGGCTTGGCCCTGCGACAAAGTTGAAATAACCGTCGGGCCGCCGATATAAGCCCTCGCAACATCCAATCATCCACCCCTCATCTGGTCTCTGAACAACATGCCTTTCACGCTCGACCGTCGACACGTTTTAGCCGGCGCTCTCACGACCACGGTTGCGGGATGGACGACCTCGGCCAGAAGCGACACGCCTGTCGGTGCAGCCAACCTTGGCGCGCCGCAGCCGTTTTCCTTCGATGCCCTGAAGCAGCAGGCGAAGACGCTTTCGAAATCGCCGTACGTTCCGCCGCCGCAGCCCGACAAGTCCGATCCCTTGCGCGACATGACGTTCGATACGTTCGCTCAGGCCGTGTTCAAACCTGACATGGAGCTTTGGCATGGCGTCCCGGGCGCCCAGACCGTGCGATTGTTTCCGCAGGGCCGCTTCTACGCCGAGCCCGTTCGCATCTACGTGCTCGAAAACGGCTCGGCGCGGGAAGTTGTCTATAGTCCCGACTATTTCGACATGCCGGCCGATCATCCGCTGCGCAAACTGAAGAACGCTGGTTTCGCGGGGTTCCGCCTGATGAGCCGCGGCGGCGTCAGCGATTGGCTCGCCTATCTCGGCGCGTCCTACTTCCGTTCCTCCGATCCCAACGATCAATACGGCGGCTCGGCGCGCGGACTTGCCATCAACACCGGCAAACCGGAGGAATTCCCCCGCTTCACGAGCTTCTGGCTCGAACAGAACGGCAGCGGCATGACGATCTATGCGCTGCTCGAAAGCCAGAGCGTGACGGGTGCCTATCGCATGGACAGTCGACGGATCGAAGGCGGCCAAGGCGGCGCGCTGCAGGACATCGAGTGCGAGCTCTATTTCCGCGCCCCTGTTGACATGCTCGGCATCGCACCGCTCACCGGCATGTTCTGGTATGGCGAAAATTCCGGTTTTACACGCGGCGACTGGCGGCCTGAAGTCCACGACTGCGATGGACTGTCGATGTGGACCGGCCGCGGCGAACGCATTTGGCGCCCACTCTCCAATCCGCCGCGCATCGTGACGAACAGCTTCGTCGACGAAAATCCGAAGGGCTTCGGATTGATCCAGCGCGACCGCAATTTCGAAAACTACCAGGACGACAGCTTGTTCTACGATCGGCGGCCGAGCATGTGGGTTGAACCCCTGTCGGGCTGGGGCAAAGGCTCCGTCAACCTTGTCCAGCTGCCGACGACCAACGAAACCGAAGACAACATGGTCGCCTTCTGGACGCCGGCGGAGCCCGTGGTTGCCGGCTCGGTCATCAACTCGCGCTATCGCTTGTTCTGGGGCATCGATTCCCCGCCGGTCGGTGATGTCGCGCGTATCGTCGCAACGCGGATCGGTATCGGCGGTCTCGGCGGCCGCGACCTTGACCTGCGCCATATCAAGCGAAATGCCAAGAAATTCATGATCGATGTCGAAGGCAAGACGCTTGACGATGAGACCCGCTATGGCGGCACCAAAACCGTAGTGACGACGAGCCACGGTACGTTGAGCGGCATCGAGGCCTTCCCGGTTGTCGGCACCAACCGCTGGCGCATGATGTTCGACCTCAGCGACCTGAACGGCCAGCCCGCCGATTTGCGCGCCTATCTTGCGAAGGACGGCGAAGCGCTGAGCGAAACCTGGATCTATCAGGCCTTCCCCTAAGCAAAGTCTCCAGCCAGCGATTTGGTGTTGTAGCAGCCGCACAGCCCAAAGCTGTGCGGTGCAATCCATTTTTGACCTGGCGCAGATCGCCGGGAGGCGTCTTGCGCCGTGATTTTGCTGCGACAGAGCGCCTTTTTGAGGCACACTCCTGCCCAATCTGTGATCGCTAAAATGCTGAAAACGCTTTGGATATACCGTTTACGCATAACGGTTATTCCGCCACCAAGCGTTGCAGAAAAAGCCCATTTCGCAGATGCAAAAGAATTGCCGGGGCGGCGATTGATGGAAAAGGTGCGATGGGCAAACCCGAATTCATTGGCAAGAAGTCGAAAGCCGCTGGCGGCTGGGGCGCACTGAAAAGCTGCGGGAAAAAACTTCTCGCAAGCGGCGCGCCGCTGTCCGGCGCCGTCACGATGCTAAAGGCCAACCAGCCCGACGGTTTCGATTGCCCGGGTTGCGCATGGGGCGATCCCGAGCACGGCTCATCGTTTGAGTTCTGCGAGAACGGCGTCAAGGCCGTCGCCTGGGAATCGACGGACAAGCGCGTCCATCCCGACTTCTTCAAAAGCCACACCGTCACCGAGCTTCGCACCTGGACCGACTACGAAGTCGAACGCGCCGGCCGCCTGACCAACCCGATGCGTTACGACCGCGCAACCGACCGCTACGTTCAAGTCACCTGGGACGAGGCTTTCTCGGAAATTGGTCAGGTCCTGCGGAGCCTCGACAGTCCCGACCGCGCTGAATTCTACACCTCCGGTCGCGCATCTAACGAAGCCGCCTATATCTATCAGCTCTTCGTCCGCCTCTACGGCACGAACAATTTCCCCGATTGCTCCAACATGTGCCATGAGGCGAGTGGCGTAGCGCTTGAGCAAGCCGTCGGCATCGGTAAGGGCTCCGTTCTGCTCGAAGACTTCGAGAAGGCTGACGCCATCTTCGTCATTGGGCAAAACCCCGGCACCAATCACCCGCGCATGCTGGGTGATCTCCGTCGTGCCGCGCTACGCGGCGCCAAGATCGCGGTCTTCAATCCGGTCCGCGAAAAAGGACTTGAGCGCTTCGCCGACCCACAAGACAAGCTCGAAATGATCACCGGCGGCAGCACTGCGATCGCCAATGAATATTATCAGGTCCGTCTCGGCGGCGACATGGCCGCCATCCGCGGTATCGCCAAAGCCGTGTTGGCAGCCGATGACGCCGCAATTGCCGCCGGGCACGCCTCGCTTCTCGATCGCGCATTTCTGAAGCAGCACACAACCAGCTTCGAAGCCTATCGCGCCGCCGTCGACGCGACGACGTGGGAACATATCGAAGATCAGTCCGGCATGTCGCGCGAGCAGCTCGAAGGCCTGGCGAAAATCTATATCGAATCCAACCGCACGATCTGCACATGGGCAATGGGTGTCACCCAGCACCGCCACTCGGTGCAGACGATCCGCGAGATTGCGAATTTCCTGTTCCTCCGCGGCAACGTCGGTCGCCCCGGCACCGGTCTATGCCCTGTGCGCGGCCACTCTAATGTGCAGGGCGACCGCACGGTCGGCATCAACGAAAAGCCGTCGAAGGCTTTCCTTGACGCGATGGAAAAAGAATTCCGCGTGCCTATGCCCCGCAAATCCGGCCATAATGTTCTGGCCGCCATCGGCGCCATGCTCGACGGCACGGCGCAAGCGTTTATCGGCCTCGGCGGCAACTTCGCCCGCGCGACGCCCGACAGCCCGTTGATCGCCAAAGCGCTGATGAACCAGAAGCTGACGGTCAACATCGCAACCAAGCTCAATCATGGCCATCTGCTGCCGGGCGAAGTGAGCTATGTGCTCCCTTGCCTCGGCCGCACCGAGATCGACCGCAACTCCGATGGCGTCGCGCAGATCGTGACGGTCGAAGATTCGATGAGCATGGTGCATGGCTCGGGCGGCATCAACAAACCGGCTTCGCCAGAGCTGAAGTCTGAAATCGCCATCATTGCGGGTATCGCCGAAGCGACCGTCGGCTCCGAGATCGTCGACTGGAAAGGCCTCGCCCACCATTACGATCGCATCCGCGATCTGATCGCGCGAACCATTCCTGGCTTCCACGACTTCAACACGCGCGTTCGCAAGCCACGCGGCTTCCGCCTGCCGAACGGCCCAGCCGAACGCATCTGGAATACGCACTCGGGCAAGGCGACGTTCTCGGACTGCGAGCTTCCCGTAAAGACCGAGCATCAGCGCGCGCTCGGCGAGCACGGGACGTTCGTGCTTCAGACGTTCCGCTCTCACGACCAGTATAACACCACGGTCTACGGCCTCGACGACCGCTATCGCGGCATCTACGGTGAGCGCCGCGTCGTGTTCGTCAACCCGGACGACCTCGCCGAGATTGGCGCCAATGCCGGTGATCGCGTCGATATCATCGGCCTGCACGACGACGGCGTCGAACGCATCGCCGAAAGCTTCCGCGTCGTGCCCTACCAGCTGCCGCGCGGCTCCGTCGCCGGTTACTATCCCGAATTGAACGTGCTCGTACCGATTTCAACGGCGGGTGAACTCAGCGATACACCGACGTCAAAATCGGTTCTCGTGACCTTCCGGCTGTCCGAGCAAGCTCAGGCCGCATGAGTTCCGCGCCTGAAAGCGAACTCACCGAAGACGATTTTCTCGAAGCCGTCTCCGCAATCCGCTTCGTCGCGCCCGATCTTTCACCGATCGGCGCGGCGATGCTGGCTGCAATTCATTTCGGCATCGCCAACGATAGTCGCGCCTTTTCACTGAAGCTCGGCGTCGAGCATGCGCTCACGCTACGCGAAGTCACGGCACTATCGAGTCCCGAGCTTGGACTTTTGAATATCGTCAGCCGTAGTGAGCGCACACAACGCACGCACTTTGCGTTGACTGACAAAAGCAATCAGCTCATTGCGCGCGCATTCGCTTCAAATTGAACGAATGCCGCGCCCATATCGCTCGCGACAATGTGATAATCTCTGAAACGCGCTTCCGCTCAAACGCGGAAATGCACGCTTTCTTGCGATGAACACCGACCAATCGGCATATGCTTTCCAGCATGCGTATAGAGCTGATGGCTTCAGTGTCTTCGATCTGACGTGAGCATGTGCTACGGTGTTGCGTGTGGGGGAAGAAAGTTCGGGAGTGAACCGATGGACTCTTCTCGCGCGTACCTGCCAGACGCACTCGATCGCATGACGATCGTCCTCGAACGCGCCGCCAAAGAGCTCAATCTCGCTGGCTTGCCGTCTTCAGAAAAAGAGCGACTGGCTGTCTGCATTCTCTCGGTCGGAAACACATATACCGACGTCAATCGCCTGCTCGAAAAATCAGTCCGCATTTATCTTCGCGCCCGCACGGCGAGTATCACGCAGCGACGTCAGCCTGCCGAAGTGACCGCCTTCTTCTAATCTTGCGTCGGCGGCAAACTCGGAATCACGTCATTATCGGCATCCGTCTGCGTCACGACGCCGTTTCGTTCCGACAAACTCTTGTCGTTGTCGATGCTGTAGCCGACCGCAAACAGCATCCCCAGCACAAAAACGGCCAACAGCCAAGGGAACGGGCCGTGCTCCGTTACACCATGGAAGCTGCGTGGCGTTGATCGAGGCGTTCGGACCATACGTCCTCCGGAACGTTTCTTTCGTTCCCTCCGAACCCGCCATCATCGTCGAAGTTCCACGCTTTCAATATTTGCCACGCTGCTCCAGAGCGCGCCAAATCATCACGGTCGAACGAATTGGATGATTTCGAACTGAGCCGGGCTCAGTGCCCGCTCCACGGCATGATCGGAACCGTCGAAATGGCGTTGTAGGGCGAGCCGTCGACCAACCGGTCGCTGATCGCGACGTAAACCAGCGTGTTGCGCTTTTTGTCGATGGCTCGGTAAACGTGCGTGTGCTTGAAGAACAGCGACGTGCTTTCCGAATAGACTTTCTCTTCGTCGGCGAGCTTCGCAATGTCGACGGTGATCGGACCGACTTGGCGACAAGCAATAGAAAATCTCGACGGATCTTCAGCGATTCCGAACGTGCCCTTGAGACCGCCCGTCCTAGCCTGACTGATGTGGCAGGCTACGCCAGGAACTTTAGGATCGTCAAAAGCGCTGATGCAGACCTTGTCGTTGGCACCGATCAGCCGGAACGTCGTGCTGATGCAGCCGATGTCATCCGCCCTGGCGCCCGGAGCGTTGGCCATCCAAAGCCCGAGAGCCGCTGCCAACCAAGTATATCGCATCGAATATCTCCATTCCGATTGTTCGTCGAAGAATGGAGAAAGTGGCCATTGCCCAAGAAACGTGCAAGGCCGAGGCACGCTTGTGCGCGCCGTCAGCCCGCAGCGATCAAACGCTCAAGCTCGGCAAGATAAACCTGATCGACCTCACGCATTTCGCTCGTCAGGTCTTCACTGTGAAGCCGCTCTTCGGCCTCAGCCTTTTGCAGCCTGAGCAGATCCAGCAATCCCATTCCCGCCTCCATGGTCGCTTCCCCAAAAAGGCTACACCGAACCATGCTCTGCGCGAAGACAAGCGCAGAGCATGCAGGATTTATGTTGTGGATTGTCGATTCGCTCTAAACGCGGATACGCGCCTGATACCGCTACTTTCGTTGCTTGAGATAGCGCGCCGGAACTTCGCCCGCATCGACCAGCGCCTGCACGCATTCGGTGGAGAGCACGCGGCGATTGCTCTCGAAGCAACGGCGAAGCTCTGCGCTTCCCTGCTTGTACTTCGCGCAGAGGCTTCCATAGTCTGCCGAACAGGCATCCTTGACCTTCTGTGAATAGGCCAGGGCCGATGTGCTCACGAGGCCGACCGCACCTGCGGCAATTACAAGGTTCAGCGCGATTTTACTTTTCTTCATTGCGTCCTTCCCAACAACTTGCCCCTCAACTTTCTTAACCCGAATTGCCAATGCCACGACATTGGTTTCCACGCCACGCATTTTGCACGGATAGAGCCTAATGTGGCACTTCGCGCTATGAACCTGCGATGAACCCGCGTTGTCTCCGCGGCATCTTGCAACCCATTTCAAGATAACCATATTTTTGCCGCGATGAACCTTCGCGTTTGCTGGCCGCCAGAAAGCCCTTAATGTCGCTGGCATGTGCGGTTGCACCGGATTTGGTTCGCAAATCTTCGGGACAGGGTCGCAATGACGGATGGACTGAGCGTTGGTTGGCGTTGGAAATCGCTACGCAGCGGCATCTGCGGCAGCGCCGTATTGGCTATGTCGCTACTTTCGAATTCCGCCGCCTATGCCGTTAGCGATCGCGTCAAAAGTGCCTGCCGAAACGACTATTTTCAACATTGCAGCCAATACATGGTCGGCAGTGAAGAGCTTCGCCAATGCATGCGCAAGGTCGGCGAAGACCTCTCGACACCATGCCTTGTAGCCCTGGTTCAGGACGGCGAGATCACCAAGCAGGACGTTGAACGCCACAACGCTGCGAAGACTGCGGTCGAGAAGACCGGAACAGCGAAGACTGGGCCAACCAAAAAGACCAGGGTCGGCCAGGCTGCAAACGATGCGATGGAAGACCCCAAGGCCGCGGCGGCCAAGGCGACAGCCCCTCAGACCGTGAAATCGCATAAGACGACCGGCGAGAAAAAACTTGCCAAGAAGACGGACGCAGAGAGCGCCGCGAAACCAAAGAGCGCAACTGAGCCAGCCGTGACGTCGGTCAAAACCCACCACTCCGGGAAGAAAACCAAATCGGCGAAATCGACGAAGGCAGCCAAGACGACCGCTAAAAAACCGATCTCTGGCAAAAAGGCGAAGGCCACCTCGGCTAAACCTGCAAAGCCCACCGCAACCGCGAAGGCGAAAACTGCCGCGACGACCGCCGCCAAAAAGGCTTCGCACTCCAAAAAGACCGCCAAGACCGCTCATGCCAAAACCAAGTCCGCAAAGACGGCGAGCAGCGCCGGGACAGCCGTTAAAGCCAAGAAAACCTCAAAGAAAAAGAGCACGGCCAAACACGCAACAAAACCTGTTGACGCGACGGCGCCTTAAGGATTTTGACAAAGCGCAAACGACCGCCGCGCAGGACAGGCGATCGTAGTCAGGCACTCCGCCCTTCAGGCCAGCCCAATGGGAGAATTCATGTCAGGCCATTTCCACGCTGTCGTTTGGATCGATCACCACGAAGCCCGCGTTTTCCACTTCAGCGCTTCAGAGGCCGATACCATCGTTGTCCATCCCAAGGATCCTGTCCGCCACATCCATCACAAGGCGAATTCCATCGGCAGCGGCCACGCGAGCGAAGATCAGGAATTTCTGCAAAATGTCACGAATGCGCTCGCAGATGCCGGAGCCATTCTCGTCACCGGCCCGGCCAACGAAAAGAACGTCCTTGTAAACCATATCGCACAGCACGCACCTGCGCTGAAGGCAAAGATCCAAGGCGTCGAAACGCTCGGCCATCCGACGGACGGTGAGGTGCTGGCGTTGGCACGCAAATTCTTCTGGGAAGACCACCAGGAACCGCCCCGCGTCAGCTAACCACGATGGGTCGAGCCTCCTATAGCGGCTTGCTTCGCGGCATTGCTAAAACGCCCGATTAACGGCGGCGCGGATAGCGACAGATCGCGGATAGCACGCTAGATTCCCCTCCAACGAGCGAAAACGTCGACGGACCGATCCCCAAGGGAAAAAGTATCTATGTCGAACAAAGACCCGATGAGCTGGATGTTGTCCGAGGCCGTCGAATCCCTCGCCCGCGCCGAACGCATGCATCGCCAGTTTTTCCGGCTGCAGCCTTCGGGGCCAGCGAACGAACCTTCGTGGGAACCGCCTATTGACGTTCTGGAGACCGAAACCGAAATCCTGGTGTTCGTGGCGTTGCCGGGCGTCGATCCCGACAACGTCACAGCCGCCATTGACAACGGCGTTCTTGTCGTCTCGGGGCGCCGTGTCCTGCCGCGCGAGCTTCGCGACGCAATCATCCACCGCCTCGAGCTGCCGCAGGGCCGCTTCGAGCGCCGCCTTCAATTGCCGGCGGGCCGCTACGCCGTGCGGCAGTTCGTACAAAATGGCTGCCTTGTCTTTTCGCTGACAAAGGCCGGTTGAGGAATTCCAGATGAAGACACTCGGTGAGACGAACCCACCAACGTCGGAAGGCTCTGCGCCTTCGAGTCAGGGCGCTACGCCGAACATTGCACTGCCGTCGGACGCACTGATCCTCGTGCCGGTTCGCAAGCTTGTGCTTTTTCCCGGCCTCATTCTGCCGATCACCGTCGGCCGCGCGAAATCCATTTCCGCAGTTCAGCAGGCCGTGCGTGAGGAACGCCAGATCGGCATCGTCCTGCAACGCGATCCGGAAAATGACGATCCCGGCCCCGACGATCTGCACCGCGTCGGCACACTTGCCAACATCATCCGCTACATCGCGGCACCCGACGGAACGCATCACATCGTCGTCCAGGGCGTGCAGCGCATTCGCATTCTGGATTTCCTTCCCGGCACCCCGTTCCCAGTGGCTCGCGTCGTCAATATTCCCGAGCCCGAAACGCGCTCGACGGAAATTGAAGCGCGCTTCCGCAATCTGCAGGCCCAGGCGCTCGAAGCCGTTCAGCTTCTGCCGCAAGCTCCGCCGGAACTGATCACGACGATCCAGAACGCGACATCTCCAGCCACCCTCGCCGATCTCGCGGCAGGCTACATGGATATCCCGTCCGAGCAGAAGCAGTCGATCCTCGAAACCGTCGACCTCTCGACGCGCATAGACCGCGTGTCGGCGCTCCTTGCCGAGCGCATCGAAGTCATGCGTCTCACCCAGGAAATCGGCCGACAGACCAAGGCCGCCTTCGACGAGCGTCAGCGCGAAGCCGTGCTGCGCGAACAGATGGCCGCCATTCAGCGCCAGCTTGGCGAAGGCGACGGCAAATCGCAGGAGGTCGCCGAGCTGACGGAGGCCATCGCCAAAGCGAAAATGCCTCCCGAAGTCGAGAGCCAGGCCAAGAAGGAACTCGCCCGTTATCAGCGCATGCCGGAAGCGGCAGGCGAAGCAGGCATGATCCGCACCTATCTCGACTGGCTGATCGAATTGCCGTGGAGCTTGCCGGAAGCAAAGCCGATCGACATCGCCGAAGCCCGGCGCATCCTCGATCAGGATCACTTCGGCCTCGAAAAGATCAAGACGCGCATCATCGAATACCTCGCGGTGCGCAAGCTGGCCCCTCAGGGCAAGGCTCCGATCCTGTGCTTCGTTGGTCCTCCAGGCGTCGGCAAGACGTCGCTCGGCCAGTCGATCGCGCGCGCTATGGGCCGTCCGTTCGTACGCGTAAGCCTCGGCGGCGTTCACGATGAAGCCGAAATCCGCGGCCATCGCCGCACGTATGTCGGCGCGCTGCCGGGCAACATCATTCAAGGCATCAAGAAAGCCGGGGCGCGCAATTGCGTCATGATGCTCGATGAAATCGACAAGATGGGCCGCGGCATCCAGGGCGATCCGTCGGCCGCGATGCTGGAAGTTCTCGATCCTGAACAGAACAGCACCTTCCGCGACAACTATCTCGGCGTGCCGTTCGACTTGAGTCGCGTCGTTTTTATCGCGACAGCGAACATGCTGGACACAATTCCTGGCCCGCTGCGCGACCGCATGGAGATCATCAGCCTTGCGGGCTATACGGAAACGGAAAAGTTGCAGATCGCGCGCCGCTATCTCGTCAAACGCCAGCTCGAGGCCAACGGCCTGAAGCCGGAGCAAGCCGATATTGACGACGAAGCAATCGCCGCGATCATTCGGGGTTACACCCGTGAGGCCGGCGTCCGCAATCTCGAACGCGACATCGGTCAGGTCTTCCGCCACGCCGCCGTGCAGATCGCGGAAGGCAGCACCCAGCATGTCCATATCGGCGTCGCGGACGTCAGCGCGACGCTTGGACAGCCACGCTTCGAGAACGAAGTCGCCATGCGCACCAGCGTTCCGGGCGTCGCGACAGGCCTAGCCTGGACACCCGTCGGCGGCGACATCCTCTTCATCGAAGCGACCCGCGCACCCGGCAAAGGCGGCCTGATCCTGACCGGCCAGCTCGGAGACGTCATGCGTGAAAGCGCCCAGGCGGCGATGACTCTCGTCAAGAGCCGCGCGACCTCGCTCGGTATCGATCCCGCCATTTTCGAACGAAACGATATCCACGTGCACGTCCCCGCCGGTGCTACGCCAAAGGACGGCCCGAGCGCGGGCGTCGCGATGTTTATGGCGCTCGTCTCGCTGCTGACGAACCGCACCATCCGCAGCGACACCGCAATGACCGGCGAAATCTCGCTGCGCGGCCTCGTGTTGCCGGTCGGCGGCATCAAGGAGAAAGTTGTTGCAGCAGCCGCGGCCGGCATAACCCGCGTGATGCTGCCCGCCCGTAACCGCCGCGACTACGACGACATCCCCGAGGATGCACGCAACCGCCTGGAGTTTGTCTGGCTCGAACGCGTCGATGATGCCGTCGCGGCCGCCCTCGAAAGTGCGCCTGCCGAGAAAGTGGAGACGTGATCTCGCGCTCGCCGTGCGATATGGAATTGCAATCGCGGCAAAGCCCCGGCAATCATACGGCAGATGAGCGAAACCGCACTTTCCAAAAGAGTCGTCTACGCCGCCCTCATCGGCAATCTGCTCGTCGCCGCCACTAAATTTGTCGCCGCGGCGGTGACCGGAAGCTCGTCGATGCTGAGCGAGGCGGTGCATTCGCTGGTCGACACCGGCAACGAAGCTCTGCTGCTTTATGGCTATTTCCGCTCCAGCCGCCGCCCCGACGACACACATCCTCTGGGGTATGGCCGCGAGCTGTATTTCTGGAGCTTCATCGTCTCGTTACTGCTGTTCGCGATCGGCGCCGGCGTGTCCATCTACGAAGGCATCGATCATATCATCGAGCCGAATCCCATCACCAATCCAGGCGTCAACTATATCGTATTGGCGATGTCTGCGGTCTTCGAGGGTACGTCTTGGTGGATTGCGCTGAAGCGCTTCGGTAAGCTGAAGGGCCGGCGCGGATACTGGGAAACGGTGCGCGACAGCAAAGATCCGCCCTCGTTCATGGTGCTGTTCGAAGACACTGCAGCGCTCATCGGTATTGCAATTGCGGCGGCCGGAAACTTCGCCGCACAGCATTGGGATATTTCCTGGGTCGATGGCGCAGCGTCGATTCTCATCGGCATCGTTCTCGCCATCGCCGCCACCGTCCTTGCACGCGAGAACAAGGCGCTCCTAATCGGCGAACGCGCCAGCGATGAAGTGATCAGTTCGATCCTCTCCCTCGCGATCAGTGAACAGAGCGTTGACGGCGCCAATAACGTCTTCGCGCTGCATTTGGCGCCCGATCAGATTCTGGTCGCACTGAGCCTAGAATTCTCCGATGAACTTCGCACGCCGCAAATCGAAGCCGCTGTCGTCCGTCTCGAAGAGCGAATTCGCGCCAAGCACCCGGAGGTCATATCGCTCTTCATCAAACCGCAGACGCGCCGCACGTTCGAAAAAATGCGCGCCGAATTCTATGGCGATAGCGAGGAAACCGGCTGACGACGCAACAGCGGAAACGTCGTCGACATCGACCTATCAGCAGCCAAAACCTTGCGATCGCGGAGTTGCGTGCGATGTGCGTAACGCGAATCGAAGCGGCAACGTAACGCTTCTGTATGTTCCCAGTGATCCCAACCCTTCGCATGTGCCCGCCAAGCTACCGGTCCAGCCAATCCGCCTCCTTCATGAAACGAGGACACGAACCGTGAAAGCTTCTATTATCCTCGCTCTCGCAGGCTCTTTCTTGGCGGCCCATGCCGCGCAGGGGGCTCCCTTGGAATCGACGTCCGCTTCGACGACTTATCACCGCGTTGCGGTCGACGGCGTCGGCATTTTTTATCGCGAGGCCGGCCCGAAGAACGCACCGGCGATTGTTCTGCTGCATGGATTTCCGTCCTCCTCTCGCGAGTTCGACACGCTCATTCCTCTGCTCGCGACGCGCTATCATGTGATCGCACCGGACTTTCCAGGATTCGGCCAGAGCGATGCGCCCTCGCCATCATCCTATGCTTACACATTCGATCATCTCGCGAAGACGATGAACGTTCTTCTCGACCAACTCGATATCAAGACGTGCTCGTTCTATCTGCACGATTACGGTGGACCTGTCGGATTCCGCATCATGCTCGCGCATCCGGAGCGCGTTCAGTCGCTCATCATCCAGAACGCGAACGTCTACAAGGAAGGTCTGGGAACGAAGTGGGCGGCTATCGCGAAGTACTGGTCCGATCCGAAGGCCCACCCCGAAGTATTTGAAGCATTTGTTTCGCGGACAGCGACCGAGCAACGCCACACCTTGGGTACATCGCATTCGGAGCGTTACAATCCGGATACGTGGACGGACGAGTACGCTCATCTCTCAAAACCCGGACAGCACGCCATACAATCCGCGCTTCTCTACGATTATCGCACGAACGTCGCATCCTATCCGGAATGGCAAGCGTGGCTGCGGGCGCACAAGCCGCCGACGCTGGTGGTGTGGGGACGGAATGATCCCTCGTTCATTGCGCCGGGTGCCGAAGCATTCAAGCGCGACCTACCCGATGCCGAAATACATTTGCTTGATGCAGGACACTTCGCGCTGGACGAGAAAAATGACGACATCGCTCGTCTGATACTCCAATTCCTGGCGAAACATGTCGACCGGGCCGCGCCCTAAGAAGCGGCGGCACCCTCCGGGCGGAAAGTAACGAACCGATCGCAACACACGTAGTGCTCGATAGCAACGCAGTCATGCTTGCCGCGATCTCTCATGTTCGCTCAACTTTCCAAAAATTCAACCCGGAGCATCCGATGACCCCCCGCATCGCAATCATATTAACCGGCGTCTTGATCGCCGCAGGAAGCAGCGTCGCGCAGGCAAAGCCTCACGCCAAGAATCCCGATAAGGCACAGATCGTCGCCGTAGATCGCTTCAGCGCCAAGGCGGCGCATTTACAATTGCGCACCTCAACCAATGGCATCCCAGGCCCCAATAAGCCCGTCGATTTCGACAAAGGCCCTTTCATTACCACCGGGCTGTCACCGACCACGGGCAAGCCGGTGCGCTATTACAATTTCGATGTCCAGAATCTGACCCCTGCTCCCGTTTATGTCTTCTATCGCAAGGGTGAGAAAAGCCCGATCTCAGGTCAGCTCGACATCATCGACAATCTGCCGGGAGAAAAGGGCTATAACGATTTCCGCCAAGTCTACAAAGTCTCGGTTCCATCCGATTATGTGGTGAACTCAATCACCGATAAAACTCAATTGCGCCAGTCCGGTTACGCGATCGAGAAAACCGACACCCTGCTCAACATGCCTGTGGTTCCCGACAAATCGGTTGCGCGACAACGTCTGAACAGTGAGAGCGCCGAACTGCAGCGCGCCTGGTACAAGGGCAAAGTTGCGAAGTATTTCGCTTTCAACGAAGCGCCGCTTTCTGTGGCTGGGGCGGACGTCCCCATTTCGCCGATCTACGTAACTTTCAATGTCAATCCCAATGAGCCGAAGGGCGGTCCAGGTTCGGGTTTCCGCAGCGAACCCAACTCCCCGCAAACCCACAACGTCCCAGCCACGCTTCCGGGCGAAGAAGGTTATTCGCCGCTGTGGTCGGTCAACGTCTACGACAATGCCGATTGGTCGAAAGTCAGCAATCTGGATACCGCGCAGAACGCCAAGTTGCTCGGCCCAGGGGTCGCAAACGTCAATTGCCCGATCGTTTTCGTCACCCCTTGACGTGACAAGAATGCGGAGACCCCGGGGCCTCTGACACTCCTGCACTTCGCCGCGCGTGAGCCCCGTTACCGGCCACGCCGGCGAATTCGCCCTATAAGCTGACCGCGGGATGACGGCATCGTCGTCCCGCGGTCAACAGAAGTCGAGATGGTTCACGCCGTGCGCGGAGCTTCCTGCGCAGAAACCAACGGGCGAGCGAAACGGCTCGCGATGACGGACAGAATCAACAACCCAGCAAACGAAACGGCGTTGACTTCAAACACTCTGGCGACGGTTGCGACCGAGAAGGCATCATCCGAACTTCCAAGCGGGATGCCTGCGACGTAGAGCGCCAGCTCATAGGCCGCGAAAGCCAGCAAGAACGAGACGGTCAGAAGCACCGGCCAAGCGCGGGTCATCCCAGTTGCAAGCCGAGCAGCAGCGAATGCAGCGATCGTTGCGACGCCGATCGCCGCGCCCCAGGCATACGACTCGAACGTGTGCGGATAGCTCAGGAACGCATAACCGACGATCTGGTTGGTGAGCCACGCCGTGACGACGAGCGCCAATCCCGTGCGAGCATCCATTCGTGTCGCCGCCAGCGCTGCAATAGCGGCGAGCGGCGCTGCGCAGGCGAACACGAAGCTGCCGCCAACGCTCAAAGCTGCGATGAGGGCCACCCAAATGGCACTCATGGCAAGCGAGGAGGAAAACGTTTGATCGTCAAATCGGGAACCAAATTTCATTGTCATGTCCTTCTGAAATCGTTCCCTGGCGGACGAAAGCGCCGGGACGGGAGGCTATCCGTAAATACCATAGCCGTCGCCCGCCAGAGAAGCCCTTAGTTCGTAAACCTGATGCCGCCATAGGCGCCGATGCCGGTCGCCAGGAAGCCGTCAGGAATCTCGTAGTGCTCGTCGAAAAGGTTATCGATGCGGCCGTAGATGCTCATATTGTCGGTCAGCTTGTAGTCGGCCGCGACGTTGACCACCGTGAAGCTCGGCAAGAACTCGTTCTCGAATGTCGCGCGATTGATGTCGAGCGAGTCACCGTAGTAGAGCACCGCACCCGTCAGGAGCAGCTTCTCCGTCGGCGTCCACCCGAGAGTGACGCTCGCCTTGTTGTGCGGGCGGCGCAGAAGCCATCCGCCCGTATCTTCGTTGGTTGCCTGCGTGTAGGTATAATCCGCACGGATACGAAGATCCTTCGTCAAATCCGCTGAAATAAACGCTTCGACGCCATCCGTTTTCGCCTTACCGACATTGGCATACGTTGAAACGAAGGTCGTTGGATCGTAAGTGCTCTCGATCAGATCGGTAATATCGTTCCGGAAGTAGGTGGCGCCAAACTGTGCACGGCCACCGAAAATTGCTTGCTCGAAGCCGACATCGTAACCGGTATTTTCCTCCGGTTTGAGATCAGGGTTTCCATAGAAAAAGTAAGCGGGATAATCCTGAAACCGCTGGCTGAGGCTTGGGGCTTTGAAGCCCGTGCCAATGCTGCCTTTGATCTTGGTTCCCGTGCTCTCGATTACATACGCGGGCGCAACGCGCCAAGTCGTATGACCGCCGAAGTTCTCGTTATCATCGTAGCGCACGTTCGCCGCGACGAAGAGATTGCGAATGACCTCAGCCTGAAGCTCCGTATAGACACCGTTGTTCCACTCCTCTGCGAATGTGTGCTGGCCCTCATAGAAAGAACCGCCACCGGAAAAGACCTCATTGATCTGGCGGCCATCAAATTGCTCGATCTGATGTTCGGCGCCTGTAACCAGCGTATAGCCCGGCGCGAGGTTCCAAACATTGCGCCAATCGTACTTAACCCGGTCGCCTTGATAGTAGCTGTTGCCAGTGAGGTTGACGTGGTCGATATTATCGGTCTGAGAGTTGGAATAATTGATGCCGAAATAGTTCGTCAGATTGCTGAACGTGCGCCAGACTACTTCGCTGCGCGAGTAAAAATCATCGACGTCGGAACCCGATTGATATGGCGCCGGATAAGATGTGTTTGTGAACGGATCGTAAGCGTCACCCGTGTAATGCAGCGTGCCGTCGGTGTATCGGGCGACGAGATTGACCGTCACATCCTTGGTGATATCGACACCGACTTTCGATGAGTAGGTCCGGTTATCGTATCGGTTCGAATGACGCTGCTCTCCCGGAAGAAGTAAATTCTCGGGTGTCACGGGGATGTCGTCGGCGCGAAAATGCGAGACATTGAAGTAGTAGTTGTACTTGTTCGTGCCGCCGCTGATGCTCGCAGCCTGATTGAACGTTCCAAATGAGCCACCCTCGACCATGGCAGTCGCCTTCGGCGGACCATAGCCCCTCTTCGTGTAAATCAGGATCACGCCACCGAGCGCATCGGCGCCGTAAAGACCACTCTGCGGACCACGCAAAACTTCGACGCGTTCGATATCCATGGCGAGCATCTGGCCCAGATCGAACGTACGATTGGGTGTGGTCGGATCGCTGACGTCGATGCCGTCGATCAGAATCTTCGTGTGATTGGAGTTCGTTCCGCGCATGAATACCGACGTCTGACCGCCAGGACCGCCGGTCTGCACAATGTTGAGGCCGGGAACCATCTTCAAAACGTCAGGCAGCGTGCGGCGCTGTTGAGCCGCGATTTCTTTTGCGGTGATAACGGTGACAGAACTTCCGATCTGATCGACGGACTCGGGCGTACCCGTTGGAGACACCGCGATGTCAGAGGAATCGACGGTCGCCGAAGAATCGCTGGAATTCGAAGCGGCCGGCGTTGAAATCTGTTGGGCCGCTGCCGGCGCCTTGACCTTTTTGGACGGCGCATCGCTGTCGTCGTCTGCCATGACGTTGACCGCCGGCAACTTGGTATTCGGCGAAGCTGGAACTTGCGCGCTCGCTTCCTGAGCTGAAATTCCAACTGTTGCAAAGGCTAATGCTATCCGCATTTTTCGCCGTCTTGACACGCGCAGCATGAGACCCCCGAGGCGCTGAATCGGGGTGAGTTTCCAATTCGATCTGCAGATGTGCGGGATACGAGCGCGCAGACGCTGCGACGCGGCTCTTGAAAGCTGCGTCCCATGAATATCTGCACACTTGAAAGTTCTTATCCGCTCAGCATAACGACCTGCACGACCGAAGTGGTTGCCCACCGGTTGACATACAGCCGCCGCTACGGGTTTCCGCTCTACCGCGCCCTGCGCACGGGAGATGGGCAGCTTGTGCCGGCAGGTCTCCTGACTTGCGGCTCAGGCGTCTTCTCCGGCCTTCCCGAATATCTCTATTGCGAGATCTTCAGTGGCTTTTAGTCGGAGCCGACTCGCCGCTTACAGTTGCGAGGGCAGTCTCGGCATTGGCGCAAGAAGCGCCGCACCGCGTTCCCTTTTCATGACCACTCAGCTTTCGCCGAGGGCCAACCGTCACGCCAACATTAAAGAAATAAGTTCGCCGGGCTGTCAATTGGGCTTAGCTCGGCCCGGACTTAAAGGTCGCAAGCGACGATGCCTAATTAACACTCCCGCTCAACGGGGCCGCTCCGATATGCCATGACGTGCGTTCCTCCGCACGCGAACGCTTCCCCTTAACCGCAACGTCAGACGTCACACGCGCACCGCATGACGGGCACGACCCTCCACTCCAAAGACACGCTCGTAGCGTTTCATTTCCGCAGACTCCCCTGTGGCTTTCGCGGAATTGTCAGACAGCTTGACCGCCGGTTTGCCATTGACGCGCGTGACCTTGCAGACAAGCGAGATCGCATCAAGACCAGGAGCGCCGTCCGGATCGCAGCCGCGAAAATCATTGGTGAGATTGGTGCCCCAGCCAAAGCTGGTTCGCACCCGCCCGTGAAAATGACGATACGTGTCTTCGATACTGTCGATATCCATACCGTCGGAGAAGATTAGTAGTTTTCCGCGCGGATCGACACCGTGCGCCTTCCACCAAGCGATAATCTGTTCTCCACCCTCGATCGGAGGCGCGCTGTCCGGGCGAAAGCCAGTCCATCCTGCAAGCCAATCGGGCGCGCGCGCCAGAAAGGCTTTGGTCCCGAAAGTATCGGGCAACGCGATCAGCAGATTTCCGCGGTATTCCTGCCGCCATTGCTCCAAGACACGATAGGGCGCCTTCGCCAAATCCTCGTCACTATCGGCAAGAGCGGCTTCCACCATCGGCAATTCGTGAGCGTTGGTGCCGATAGCTTCTAAATCGGCGTCCATTGCGAGCAGCACATTCGACGTTCCGATAAAGTGTCCGTCCAGCCCTTCTTTCAGTGCTTCGACGCACCAACGTTGCCATAGAAATCCGTGCCGACGCCGCGTGCCGAAGTCGGAAACGACAACGTCCGGCAGAGCGCGCAGCCGCTCCACCTTCTGCCAGAGCTTCGCCTTGGCGCGCGCGTAGAGCACGTCGAGCGCAAAGCGACCCTTGGCGCGCATCGCGGCGCGCGACCTGAGTTCGTTGACGATCGCCAACGCCGGAATTTCCCACATGGTCGTATGGGTCCAAGGCCCCGCGAAATCGAGTTCATACTGACCATCGACTTTGCGAAGCTCATAATCCGGCAACTGAAAATCGGCGAGCCATGCGATAAAGTCGGCACCGAACATCTGCGTTTCGCCGTAAAAGCTGTTACCGGCGAGCCAGATCAGCTCCTTCTTGGTAAAACGTAGAGCACGCGCATGATCGAGCTGAGCACGCAACTCGCCCTCATCGATGATGTCGGCAAGACGCACATCCTTCGAGCGGTTTATGAGCGAGAAAGTCACCCGCACGTCCGGGTGGACCTTGCGGATCATTTGCAGCATCAGCAATTTGTAGAAATCGGTATCGAGCAAACTGCGGATGATCGAATCGAGCCGAAAATTGTGATTGTAGGTACGCGTCGCAATGTCGGTGACGGTCATGATGTCAATCTAAGATGATGCGCTAAATGATGAGCTACAGCAAACGCCAAAGTTATCAGCAGCAATAGTGGATAAGCCCTGAAGCGCCATACCTCCAACAGTCCTATTTGCACATGGCATTGTGAAGCCGGTTCATCAGATCTACGGCATCCGTCACGGTATCTGGAGAGACTGCAGCCTCAAGAACCTCCTCAATCCGCATCACCTCAGCATTTGCCGCCTCGGCCTTCAGACGCCCTTTGGGCGTTAAACGCGCAAGCTGCCGGCGACCATGATGAGCGTCCTGTCGGCGCTCCACGAGCTTCCATCCTTCCAGCTTCGCCAAAACGCCCTGCATCGATTGCGGCGTTATGAATGCGCGCTCTGCAAGATCAGCGTTGGTCTGGTCCGGCCTCGCATTCAATTGGGCGAGCACCGCATATTGCGCAGGATTGAGCCCAAGGGGCTTTAAAGCCTCCTCCAAACGGCGATGCAGCGCATGCTGAGCAAGCTTCAGCCGGTAACCCAGCAGCGGGGTCATGTCCTTGTTCATTGCAATATCAGCCGCCTTATATTATATCAGGTGACTGATATTATCACCGCACGCCAAGGAGGCAACGATGAGCAGACTGACTGGACCCGATTTTATCGCCATCCAAACCGAAGACCTTCAAGCTGCCCGAGCCTTCTATGGCGACAAGTTGGGCCTGCCCCTGTTGCAAGAGACGCCCGAAGCGGTCGTCTTCAACAGCAAGCCTGTTCCGTTTGCGGTCCGAAAGCCGCTGATGGATCTGGAAGCCGCTCAAGGAAAATTGGGCTGGGGCATTGCGCTATGGTTCGCCTGCGATGATGCCGACGCGCTGCACGAAGAATTAGAGGCAGCAGGAACACCCATCATCTTCTCGCCGAAGGACGGCCCATTCGGAAGGTATTTCGCGTTCCGCGATCCATTTGGCTACACGATCACGGCGCATACCGCATAACACGCTAATGGATAGGCATTGCAAATCGCGAAAGCAGACTTCGACAAATTCGAGGCGCGGCGGAAACGTGATCTCAAGATTCCAGATGCAGCGGAAAGCAATTTCCACCGGCCCCAGCCCATACCCAATCGATTAAAGAGGGAAATCTGCGGCACAAGCATCAGTCGTTCGCAAGGGTAGTCAAAACTGGCGGTGCGGACGGTCTGACGCGAACTCGTCTCTGACAGAGAAATCCCTGCAAACAGTAAAATATCAGGGAGATTGGTGGAAATAGGTTGGCTAAGCAATCTGCTGTCGCGGCTTTGACCCTAAATTCGCGGGTATTTTTGACCGATAGGCGATCGTAATACCTATACCTCGTAACACAGAATAACAGGGATGCCCCGAGGCCTAGTCGGCGAACCACTTTCTGTCGACTGATCCGGGGTGCGCCCGACGGCAGCGCCATCCGGATTAGCTCCTGGTTCATCCGATGAGCAGACAGCCACCGTGCCAGACGGCGCTCCTGGCACCGCAGCGGAGGTCTCCGAATCCTCGGAGTGGCACTTCCTAAAATCTTCGGGAGAGGAAGAAGCGGACAGCTCCCGACTATCTGTCGTGATAGCTACTAAGGTCTGTCGGCAAAACGGAAAGGGCAACTATCGCTTCGTTGTCCCATCGATTTCTTCAAAACTTACAGACCGCCGGAAACATGCCCACAGACGTCACCGAAGTTTACAGCACTCGCGGTGCGGAGCGACTCGGGCGGAGCGGCGTCAAACGCGAGCTTTGACCACTTCTAGGTCGAGATTAAATTCGGAAGCCACTGATTAAAAGTTCGTCGATCAAGCCAAAACGCTGTTTTCGCGACGCCTGACCATGTCGGTTAGCAGGACTTATGGCCTGAAAACCGCAGAAATAAGCGAACTCTTCAAAAACCTCCCATGCAAGAAAAACGACCACGGAGCGAATATATTTTAATCTTGAAGATTAATTAGTTTCATACATTATGTAGCTATATTGCGCTGGCAAATCGGCGAGAACGCGAAGTTTTCGGCAGGTTAACGAAGGGAAATCGAGGATGGCGTCGACAACGGGGAACACGGAATCTACCTCCGTTTCGAAGCCTCAACGCATACGGTGGGCAATTTCCTTCGTGCTCTTCCTTGCCGTGATCTCGGCATTCTTCGACCGGATTAGCATCGCGGTCTTATTTACCAACGTTAGCTTCCAGAACGATATGGGCATTGGCTACAATCCCGCGCTCCTCGGATTGCTGATGACATCCTTCGTATTCGCATACGGACTTTCCGGCCTCTTCCTCAGCTTCGTGGGAGACCTCTACGGTCCTCGGCGTGGACTGGCCTGGGGTAGCGCGCTTTGGGGCGTCTCGATGCTCTTGATGGGCTCCGCGGGAAGCTTCGCTTCGATGCTCGTCTATCGCATCATCTTAGGCATTACCGAAGGCCCCCAATTCGCTCTGATCAACACACTCATCAAGCGTTGGTTTCCGGCGCGAGAGCAGGCGCGTGCGAATTCGATATGGATGATGGGGAGCCCGCTAGGTTCCGCCATCGGCTTTCCAATCACGATCTATCTCGCGGCAAACTATGGCTGGCGCACATCATTCTACGTCCTCGCGGCCCTCAACCTTCTTATCGTCTTGCCGCTCGTGTTGCTGCTTGTCCGCGACAGACCGGACACGCCCGTAGCACCGGTTGTAAAGATCGCAGAGACGACGAGCTATCTCGATCAGGTTCGCCTCTTCTTCTACGATTGGCGCTTTTGGATGCTCGTCATCTTCAACTCCTCGGCGCTCGTCTATCTCTGGGGCCTCAATGGCTGGCTACCGAGTTATCTGATCAAAGTCCGGCACTTTGATTTGAAGCAAGCCGGTATCTACTCTTCGTTGCCATTCATCTTCATGTTCGCAGGCGAAGTTCTGTCCGCCATTCTCTCCGATCGCATCGGCCGCCGCGCTACCGTCTGCTTCCTATCGCTATTTGGCGCTGGCATTTCGATGTATCTCGTCTCAACGATCGAGGACAACTACACGGCCGCCTTCATGATCGCAGTAAGCGCCTTCTTCTGGGGTAGCGCTCTGCCATCGCTGTTCGCCTTGGGACTGGAAATTCTACCCGCACGTGCCGTCGGAGCGGGCGTCGGTGTCTACAATGGCGTTGGCAACCTTATCGGGGCATTCGCCCCCCTCGCGATGGGCCTCATCATCGCAAAAACGGGCGACTACGACGCGGGGCTGCTCGTGATTGTCGGCGCAGCCATACTCGGCTCCGTCTCGATGCTGCCCCTCATGTTCAAGAATAGCCGCGCTGGCACTGTCGACTCGCTCGAAGGGAGTCTTCCTAGTGCTTGAGAACATCCTTGCAGTGGTTACCGCGACCTCAAACACCACCGACGATCCGTCGATCGCAGCGATGCTCACCCCCCGTTTGCATCAAAGCATTTCGCGACGGTCGTCTGCCGACGTTGACTACCGCGAAGGCACACACACGAGCAGCCCAGATTATATTCGGCGGTTTTTCCCCCGGACCGCCAAGGTGTGGAGGCGACGGGAGATAGAAATATGAAAAGCTGAGATCAGGTCCGCCAGCGTTCCTGGCACACTCGCCACGGCAGGCTCTTAGAAACGCGCCGCCGCTTCCTCCTCTCACCTCACCGGGCACATGCCCGCCGCGACGGATCGCCTCCGCGCCAGATGGCGCATGTCGAAATTCTTGGCGCTCGATTTCAATGGAGATCACGATGACCAGCACGAGTAACAAACTTAAATCCGGCATTCTGGCCCTCGCCGCCCTCTCGGCTTCTGTAGCCCCTACCTTTGCCGCCTCCTGGACACCTCCCGGTGTTACCATGGGTATGCCGCTCGGCGCCGCGCTGCCGCCGGGAATTTATGTCTCCAACCTTACCCACTACGGTCAGGGAGACGGCAAATCCATCACCGCCGACGTCCCGTCGATCACGTGGTCGTCCGGAAAAGAAATCTTCGGCGCTAAGTATTCTGCCTCGCTCGTCCTCGAAGCATTGGAACTGGATTTTACGATCCCGAAGTCGATGCACAAAAACGGATTGTTCAACGTATTACTCATTCCGGCCCAGTTGTCATGGAACCTCGGCCAGGGTTTCTTCTTTTCTTGGAGCGAGGGCGTCTATCTGCCCATCGAAAGCGATGTCGCCTTTTCGACTGATGGCAAGACCAGCGGCACCGGCGTCGAGACGCGCTTCGCGCTGAGCTATCTCAGCAAAGATTGGATCATGTCGGCAAATACGATCCTCGGGACCGTGACGGAAGATTCTGCCGGCTCTAAACAACCGAATTACTTCAATATCGACTGGAGCGTCGCCCGCAAGATCGGCAAATGGCAGGTTGGTGTTGTCGGTTACGGCGCATGGGACATCGAGAAGACGGAAGCCAACGCGTTCTTGGGCGCCGGCCGGTCCATCGGCGTCGGCGGTCTTATTGGCTACGACTTCGGCGGTCCGAAGCTGCTCATCGAAGCGACGCATGCAGTTGATCAGGCTGGCTTCACCAACTACCAAAAGAACGATAACCACGTTTTCGGACGTATTTCGTTTCCGATCTGGCAGCCTGAACCCGCGGCGACCGCTTCTCTGAAATAGCCGCAGCGGAATATCGCGGGTAGGTCGCCCAAAGACCCTTTAGACACCCTTAGACCTCAGTCGACGCCGGCGCTTTCATGCGTCGGCGTAGGCGTCTCGGCTCCTCTGACACTTCCACCCGAAACGTCTTCCACGATGAAAACAATCCGGTGTTCCTCGACAGCGAAAGCGCGAAGCGCAACCGGAACGACAGAAAGACCCAACATGCGCGTTGCAATCTTCAATATTTCGAAAATTCTGAGCGGCGACCTCGCCTCACCCATTGCTGAGGGAAATACCGTGCTGACGGATAACGGCAAGATCGTTGCGGTCGGCGGCGACTTCTCGGAGGATGACTTCGACGTCTGCATCGACGCTGCGGGAATGATGGCCATGCCGGGCCTGATCGATTCTCACGTCCACATAACTTTCGGCGATTATACGCCCCGCCAGAAAACCGTCGGCTTTCTGGAGAGCTACATTCACGGCGGGATCACGACTTCGATCAGCGCGTCCGAAGTTCACGTGCCGGGGCGTCCAAAGGATCCAGCTGGCGTCAAAGCCCTTGCTATCGCCGCTCGCAAATCGTTCCAAAGCTATCGACCCGGCGGCATGCACGTCCACGCCGGATCCGTCATCATCGAACCAGGTTTGACCGACGACGACTTCGCTGACCTCGCCGCCAATGGGGTATGGCTTGCGAAGGCAGGTTTTGGCGCATTTTCCTCACCCTATGAGTACGCACCGTTCGTCGAAATGGCGAAGCGTCACGGTATGATTACAATGGTTCACACTGGCGGATCATCTATCCCGGGTTCGAGTGGGATTTGGGGAGATCACGTCATCAAGATCAATCCGCACGTATCATACCACGTCAATGGCGGCCCGATCGCGATACCCGATGCCGACTTCGAACGGCTAGTGAATGAAACCGATATCGCTTTGCAGGTTTGCACGGCAGGCAACCTGCGAACGACCCTACTGGTGGCTAAGCTTCTGCGAGATGCTGACCAAGACAAACGCCTTTTGATAGCAACCGACACCCCTACGGGTAGCGGCATCATGCCCCTGGGTATTCTCTATACGATGAGCCATCTCGCATCTCTCGGCGGTGTTGCCCCCGAGATCGCCATCGCAATGGCAACGGGAAACAATGCACGTGTGTACCGACTGAATGCAGGCACTCTCCAAACGGGTCGCGACGCCGACATCGTCCTCATCGATGCGTGTCGTGGCGGATCGCAGGATGACGCGTTGGCCGCACTGAGGAACGGCGATATTCCGGGCATCGGCGCCGTCATCACGAACGGCATTCCCCGGTTTGTTGGACGTAGCCGCAATACGCCCGAGACTGTTCGGACAGCTAAGATAGCGCGCTCACGCGTCGTCCAGGATTTCAGCTCTGACCATTGATTGCCCGGGCACGGGTCTGCATCTCCCTTCGGCATTCGCGAGGTCGCATTGCCCTAGCGAACGCAAACCCTTGGGGATTGTCGAGCTATGTCCTTAATATCACTATGTGGTATGTTCATGCTGTAGTATCTATCGGGACAAAGATTCGTGCTTCCTTCCTGGGGCGACCTCCATCAGGAGGTATCGCAGCCGAATTTCATTCAGCGTTGAACCCATAATCGATGGCATCCAAACCGAGAATTTCACAGTCTCAAATCGTAACCCGAAGCAGATTCGTTTCGCCGCTGACGATATCCCGGAAGGACCTCCTCAAAGCCGGTTCCGACGATTGGCTCCGCGATGTCATCTATCGTCTGGTGCAGGCTTTAGGCCGCCTCACGACGTGTCGCGAAGCCTTCGGCAAGCAGCTTGATCTGACAAGCAGCCAATTTACGGTCCTGATGGGCGTCGCCTACCGGCAGGGCGACGAAGGCATACCGATCGCAAATTTGGCGGGTTATATTGGTCTGGCTGCAACACACGTAACGACCGAGGTCGGCCGGCTGACCCGTAAAGGTTTTCTCACGAAACGTCCGAATGGGCGCGATGGACGTAGCGTGTTGATCACTCTTTCTCCTGAAGGGGAGCGCGCCATCCAGGAGATTGCTCCGTTCGTCCGCCACATTAACGACTTCCTGTTTGCCGGGATCGAGAGGTCGGAGATCGAAACAGTTAAGACCTTCGCCGAAAATCTGCTCAGAAATTCCGAATATGCTCTGGTCGAAATTCGCATCGCTGAGGCGGCGAAGAAGACCTCGTCCGCCAGCACCTCACGTCGTCAAAAGCAGAGTTAGGAAGCACATTCGATGCCCGCTGGTGGTGAGGCTGATGAGCTGGAAGCCGCGCAATGGGATTTTGTTGTTGCTCTGTATGCAAAGCCTGGGGTTCGAGATAGCTGCTTAGCTTTGCAGAATGATGGCCGCGTAGACATCCCGGTTCTTCTTGCCGCCCTATACGCCACGATCACGCAAAATACCGCGCTCGACCTGCAGACCATTGGAGAAATGGACCACTTGGTCGAGCCACTTCGGAAAGAATACGTCCTTCCGCTGCGCGCCATGCGGACCGAGCTTAAAGCTGCCATCTCTCAGTTCGGAGGCTCTCAGCTGAAAGCATTGAGAGAGAAAATTTTGGAAGCAGAGCTTCTGGCTGAACGTGAACAGATGGTGCTCTTAAGTCGTTGTCTCTTCCAGAAGACGCAAAACTCCGAAGAGACGACAATTAACGACACACTCAAACTTGTTTGCGATTTTTACTTCCACAAATATTCCGTAGAAGAAGAGATCAGACAAAAGGCTCTGGCGTGTCTCGCAGTTTTTCCGGACGCCATTTCTTCCATGAAAAGGCCGCCGACCTATCTGTCCTCTCCCGGTTCAGGCCAGCGCAGTGCAAGATGATTTTCGATCTCGAATAAATCGAGCATGCGCCCAATCGAATGATCAATCATGTCATCGATAGATTGCGGCCTGGCGTAGAAGGCCGGAACCGGCGGCGCGATAATAGCTCCGGCCTCTGTCGCCTGTGCCATTGATCGAATATGCCCGAGATGCAGCGGCGTTTCGCGCACCATTAAGACCAAGCGCCGCCTGTCTTTAAGCGTGACGTCGGCAGCTCGGGTCAGCAAATTCGACGTGGTCCCCCACGCGATCTCGCTCAACGTCCGGATCGAGCATGGCGCCACGATCATTCCGGCGGTGATGAAAGAGCCGCTGGCAATCGCCGCACCGACGTCGTCGATCTGGTAGACAACGCTCGCCTTTGCATTAACATCCGAAACCTTAAGATCGGTTTCGGAAGCCAAGGTCATCTTAGCCGACTTGGACATCACCAGATGCGTCTCGATTCCAAGAGCGCCCAACGCATCGAGTAGACGGACCCCGTAGATGGCACCTGACGCGCCACTGATCCCTACGATAAGCTTTTTCTTCGACATTTACGCCAGCCAAATGGAGCTGCGCACAGCCCCGATATTTCTCACAAAGTCGCCCACGGCGCGAGCTTACGTTCGAGCCATTGCTGGCCTTTGATGATGCACGCGCCCATGATCGTCAAAACAACAAGAGACGCGAAGACGCGTTCGGTATCCAAAACCTGCCCCGCATTAATGAGAAGATAACCCATTCCTCCCTCTCCAGAGCTTCCGATCATTTCGGCCGCGACCACGAGGATGATCGCAACTCCCATGCCGAGTTGAAGCCCGGAAAAAATGCTGGGAATGGACGCCGGCAAAACGACATGGAGCTGAACCTGGCTCCAGCTTGCGCCTAGATCCTTGGCAGCCTTTATCAGCCCGGAATCAACCTGCCGCACACCGGCGTACGTGCTCATCGCAATCGGAAAGAACGCCGTGATCGCGCTGATAATAATTTTATAGGATTCTCCCGTGCCGAGCCAAATCACCAGAAGCGGGAAGAGTGAAATCTTTGGCAGCGGATAGAGCGCTGCGATCCAAGGATCGACCACGCGCTCGAACAGGCGCGACATTCCCATCAGAAGCCCGACGACGATGCCCGACAAGGCGGCGATCAAAAAGCCCGAAAAAATTCTGAGAAGCGTCATGCTGAGATTGGCGACGAGCGAGCCGTCCTTAGCCATCACTACCAGCGCTTTGGCGACCGCGAGGGGCGACGGCAAGTAAATCGAGGGAATGTGCCTTACATCGACAAAAATCTGCCAAGCAACCAAAAATCCGATTACGCTAAGCGCAGGCAAGATCCGCTCTAACCAGGTGCGTGTCATAGTTCGTGTCATGAGCGGCTCACTTGGTTCATTTCGGCCATAGCTTTGGTAACCTCGTCGCGGATCAGATGAAACGCCCGGTCGAATAGCCGTCCGAATTCCTGCGTGTTGACCAGATCGAACGATCGCGGTCGTGGAAGATCGATTGGAATGACTTCTTTGATTTTACCTGGGCGCGCGGTCATGACGATAACTTCGTCGCCAAGCAGAATTGCTTCGTCGATCGAGTGCGTGACGAAAATTACGGTCTTGCGCGTCTCTTCGAAAATCCTGAGAAGCTCTTCTTGCATCACGATTTTTGTTTGAGCGTCCAAAGCCCCGAATGGCTCGTCCATAAGAAGAATCGGGCGATCCATCATCAATGCCCGGGCAAGAGCCGCACGCTGGCGCATGCCGCCAGAAAGCTGCCGCGGATAATGCCTTTCGAAGCCGCGCAGCCCCACCGAATTGATCAGCCCCAACGCCTTACCTTCTCGTTCGGCTCGCGGCACGCCGGCCATCTCAGGGCCGAACGCGACATTCTCGAGAATTGTCCGCCATGGAAAAAGATTCTGGTTCTGCCAAACCATAACGGAAGCCGAACCGAGCTTCATACCGGCAGGCGCGCCGTCCGAGCGTTCAATCTGGACGGTACCTCCATCCGCTGGTTCGATACCTCCGACGATCTGGGCCATGGTGCTCTTACCGCACCCGCTCGGTCCGAGAATGCAGGTGAACTGCCCAGACTTGAAGCAATGAGAAAAGTTCTCAAGAGCGATGAAAGTGGATCCGTCCCGAGCCGAGAAAGCCTTCCGAACGTCTTGCGCGTAAATGTTCATACGTCTTCCCCGTCACGCTTTCTTCGAAAGCGCGTCCCTCCATTTTGCTGCGACTTCGGCGGCCCGTTCGGGTGAAAGCGCTGATGATTTTGGAAATGCATCCCGCCAACCGAACGGCTTGCAAGCATCGATGATCATTTTCGAATGCGATGTCATTCCGGCTTGTCGCGCCGATGGAGGAATTCTCGGATCGAGCGACGAACTCCATGCGTCGCGAACAATATCGACCGCCTCAGATGGTTCGCATCGCGTCGTCACCGCCCACATCACGTCGGCCAAATTCGAAGGATCGATATCTTCATCGACCGTAACGACGATGCGTCCCATATAGCTGTTGCCGGCTGCTATCAGTCCCGCGCGCTTGGCGTGTCCCGCATAGCGCTGCTTCAAAGCGATCACCGTCATCAGCTGCGAGACGTGCTGCCACGTTCCGACAACATCGGTCACGCCACACGCTTCGAGATTGCTCCAGATTCCAACAGCTCGAAACGGCAGGCCAAAGTGAAAGCGCGGTGGCTTCAGCGGCGGCGACCCGAAGAGGATGGGATCGTTACGGTGATACAGCGAATCCACCCGCATCACCGCGGCAGGCCGTGTATCGGCCGCGTAGTAGCCGGTAAACTCCCCGAACGGCCCTTCCGGCAAAGTCATTTCACTTGGCGGAAGAAGAACGCCTTCCATGATGATTTCCGCACGCGACGGAATAGGCAACCCAGTCGTCGGACCCTTGACGATGTCGATGGGGCGCCCTTTGATTGCACCGGCGAAAGCATACTCGGAATGCCCTTCGGGCAAATATTCAAATCCCGCGACAAAGAGAGCCGGATCCTGGCCGTTGACGATGACGATAGGGCAAGGCTTGCCAGCGTTCCAATATTTCCTTGCGATGATCGCCCCATGCCGCCCCTGATGATCGAACTGGACTGTAACCAAGTTCTTCTCATGAACCTGCACGCGATAAATCGAAGCGTTGACCCAATCACTGTCGGGATCGCCGGTCACGACAAGACTTCCAGATCCGATATACGGTCCGCCATCGTACTCATGCCATGTGGGAACCGGGAAACGATAAAGATCCACGTCGTCGCCATGAAACTCGTTCTCGAAGAATTGAGCGTTATCGACGAGCGCTGGTTGGATCGCCGCGAGTTTTGTGCGCCTGTCCTTCCACAGTTTCAAAAGTTCGATTGGCGAATGATCCGAATCCAATCCTAACGCGATAGCAGCCCGCTGCGGACTTGTTGTCGCATTTGAAAAAACACGAAATCCTGGGCGAAATCCTGAGATATTATCAAACAAAAGCGCGGGGCATTCGGGTGAGCCTGCGGCAACCTCAGTGATTGCGCCCAGTTCGAATTTCGCATTTGCCCCATTAACGTGACGCAAAGCGCCGACAGCCTCGACGAGGCCAATGAATTCACGAAGGTCGGCGTACATCGAAGTTCCCCGCGCCAAAGCGCTTCCCAAAATAATACGTACATAACAAATGTACATATATAATATATAAGGTCAAGGAGCGCTTCCCTCGTCCACTCGTGCAGACGACCACATCCACGCACAAATATTCAGCAAATTCTGCCTGTAATTCGAACTTCGCCGCCTAGTTTCTATTCTTGTATTACATCCAAAACAAACGTACAAAATGTATGTAATTTGCAATTTACCAAATGCTCCCTCGACGGAGTTGAATTCTCTCGGAAATGCGGAAGCGAGAGTGAGATGCTTTCGTAAGAAACAGTGTCCGGGCAGCTACAGTGATTGAAGGACAGAATTAGATGAAAGCCAAAGCATGGGCGCTTGCCCTGTCTCTACTCGTGACACCGGGCGCTCCCTCTTTTGCCGGTGACGTGGTTCGAGTCGCGGAGGGCCCGTTCGTCTCAGGAGGGGCATTCTTCATTGCGCGCGACAAAGGGTATTTCAAGAAGGTCGGCATCGATATCGAGACCCGCAAATTTGCAGATGGTGCGCTTGCCATCCCGGCAATGATCGCTGGCGAAATCGACGTCAGCACGATGCCCGCCTCGGCAGGTCTTTTCAACGCCGTTTCAAAAGGCGCGCCGCTCGTCATAATTCTCGACCGTGGCAACGACAGCAAGGACCAAGCCTACACGACGATCAGCATCACGAATGACATGGCCGCGAAAGGAGTAAAGTCGATCGCTGATTTCCGTCTGCTGAAGGGTGCCCGGGTCGGCGTCAATTCCGTCGGCAGCATCAACCAGTATTTGATGGCGAAGGCCCTTCAGAAGGCCGGTCTCAACCCCGTCTCGGACGTCTCCTGGGTCGTCAATATCGGTCAGCCCGACTTGATGAAAATGCTGGGCCAGAAGAATATCGACGTTGCAGCCATTTCTTATCAGTTCAGCCTCTTCGCGAAGAAATCCGGTTGGGGTCCGATCGTCGCGACGGGATACGATATCGAGCCAGGTGTCCAGATTGCGACCTATGCGGCGCGGAAGGATTTCATCGCTAAGAACCGCGACGTCATGATCCGCTTCGCCATGGCCTATCTGGAAGGGATCAAGGAATTCGACGCCGCTGCGAAGGCGCCTTCCGCACACCGGGATATTATCGAAATCCTCGCCAAGAACACCGTCCTCAACAAGCCGGAAATGGTCACGGCCATCGCGCCGCATTGGACCTACATCAACGAAGATGGCCTTCCTAACGTGGACTCGATCATGGCTATGCAGGACTTCTGGGCGGAAAAGCCGTTTAGCCTGCTGAAGAATAAAGTCTCGAAGGAAGATCTGTTCGATCTTTCGATCGTGAAGGAAGCTGCGGAAAGGTTGAAAAAAAGCAATCCGTTCGAATGAAAACTGCATTGATGTAAACAAAAAACGCGGTCGTCTTCGACCGCGTTTTTTCATGCAAATTTGGCTTTTCGTTACTCATCATTCAGAACCGCCGAAAAACACCAAGCGGTATCCCAGGCGCAGTCTAATCGCTCGCTGCTACTGGAGGGCGAATATATACGTTGGAAATGGAAGCGACGTAAGATGACTGTCGGCTACCAGCCGTGAAGCAGATGCGAGACGTCGTACGGTGTCTCGATCACCTCGCCGGAATCGAGCTTGCGGTACCGCCCGTTGGCGAAAACCAACGGTCGTGGGCGCTCTTTCTTCGTTTTCAGAAAATGCACGACCTCGCCGAGCAGGATGATGTGATCGCCGCCGTCGTACCGCGCCCACACCTTGCATTCCATCGCAGCCAACACGTCGTGGATAAGGTGCGCGTCGATCATAGTTGCAGCAACGGAATGAACGCCTTCCCACTTGTCCGACAGCGCCTTTGCGAAGCGCGTCGAGATTTCGCTCTGGTGTTCTGCGAGAATATTCACCGCAAAATCGGACACGGCCTCCCAGGCAGGAAGCGACTTGGCGGTTTTCGCAATGCTGAATTGAACGAGCGGTGGATCGACCGAAACAGAATTGAATGAGCTGACCGTCAGCCCGAGCCGCTCGCTATTGGCCGAATTTGCGGTGATAACCGCAACCCCAGTCGGAAATAAGCCGAACGCATCTCTCAGATCGCGCGGCGAAAAGGGGGCAGACCAGCTGTCCATCGCGTACCTTCATACTGAGCCGTTGAAGTCTTATCAGACTTCGGATCGAGAATACGCCGAACGCGCAATCCTCGATCCGAAGCCTCCCCCCTACACGGCCGCGCCGAGCCGATCGCATCGGCCCCGGCAGCGTGGCCATCACTCCGGTAGTGCGAGAGCCTTATCAACGAGGCTCGCAGCACGGGCAAAATCGTAGGAGCGATACATATTCTGCTTCACCAGGAACGAAGCACCGCCGTAAAATTTTTCATATTGCTGGTGACGGTTCCCAAATTCCGACCCAATAAAATCCCAAGCCAGTCGCATAAGCGCGATGCGCTCCTTTGCGTTGGAAACTCCGGACTGCATGTATCGCTCAACATCAGGCCCAGTTACCGCGCTTTCGATATCCTTGACCGACGACGGCAAGCTGATCATCGCAGCGCCTGTCAACTCGCGAACGATGTCGATCATCCGAGGATTGATTTCCGACTGAAGCGCCATCACCGAATAGAGTGCTGGTTTGGAAGGCCACACCACGCCGTTGGCATCGATGGTGGCTGACGTTTCTTGCGCTTCGAGCGCGGTTTCGACGATCTGCACGAGTGCCGCAAGTTCACCCATTTGAACCTGAACGGGCGGCACGGCATCGTTGCCGGTCATCTCGTTCATACGCTTCGCGAGCCCCATCATGAACCGGAGCTTCGTCGCATATCGGGCTTGCGCCTGCAGGTTGCCGTAGGAATGCGACGGCGTCTTCCACCATTGGTCCCTGCAAACAGCGGGATTGCGATAGATGAAGACGTCCTCCCAAGGGACAGTGACGTTGTCGAGAACGACAAAACAGTCGCTTTCATCGAAACGCGACGTCAAAGGGTAATCGAACGAGTTGCCCGCCTGCATGGCGAACGGCCGTCGCGGATAAAGTTTCAAGCCCGGCGCATTCATCGGAATAGCGACGCCAATTGCATAATTCTCATCGCCCGGCTGCAACGGATGAATGCAGCTCAGATAAAGATAGTCGGAGAAGACGCCGGCGGTCGCCAGCTGCTGAGCGCCCGAGACGACAATCCCACCGTCGGTTTCCTTCACGACCCCGGCGTAGAGAGTCGGATCGCTTTGTTTGTGCGCGGGCTTCGAGCGATCAATCTGTGGAGGCACGATTGCGTAGGTAGTCCAAAGATGGTTCTCGCGAATATGCTCGTAAAATCGAACGACATTGTCTGCATATTGCTGCCCACCTGCCGCGAACACCTCAGGTACCGCAGCATAACCGCAGAAGAAACCAGCAACATGGTCAGGCGTTCTTCCGATCATTCCGAATGTCGCTTCAGACCATGTCTCGGAAGCTAGTCGCTTCAAACGCAGATCTTCATGCGATCTCGGAATTTGAAATGCCCGCAACACAGGTTTTCCCGACGAAGGCGAAGTATATGTCATGCGGTCGCGCATCGCCGGATCGGCGGCAATGTCGTAAAGGCGGGCACACGACTTGGCAGCTTCCGCAAAAGCCGGATGCTTCGTAACATCCTTGACTTTCTCTCCGTCGACGTAGACCGCCCGTCCGTCGTCCAGAGACCGAAGGTAGTCGGCACCGGTCCGCAACGAAGGCGAGCAGCTGGCTGTTTCCGACATTTCGCCGCTCGCCGATCGCGCTGCGATTTCGATGGACATATTCATGAGCTCCCTGCATGGCATACGCGAAAAGGCGACTGCCTATAGCTACAATCTGTAGCTTTTTATTGTACGCAAAAAGTTCGATGTCAATCGCGAGGATGCATTCCCTGCATCGCCGATCCGTCGCACCCAGACCGGAGGCGATAACGCCGCATGGAAAAAGAAAAAAGCCCGCCGAAATCTGCCGGCGGGCTTAAATTGCATCACGCTTTTGCCTAGCTATCAGGCAGGCTGCGCGCTTGTGACTGAAATCCGACTCTCATCGAAACTCATACCCCCGACGCGCGCGTTGAGTCTGCCACGATTTGCAACGCAGAAAATGAGCGCGATCTCGTCAGGCATCGGCGAATCCGGCAGAACAACGGTGAACCCATTGTAATGGGAACGTACATAAACGTCCGTGACCGCATTCATCGGGATGTCGATTGAAGAACCCGGCGCGCCGACTTTCGTAAATGACGATATCCAGGCGGCGGACCCAGGGATTTCGTCACGGAACGGCGTGGCGAAGGCCGTGGTTAGAAGCGCGTTGGCATGCTCCTGCTCGCCCGCGAGGCCAACCACCCCGCCCTTGCCATAGGCTTGGATCTCAAGGTCTCCGAAGATCGCCCTGAGGCGCTGTGCCATTTGCGCGCCGACATTGGGGCTGGCGTCTACGAGCGGCTTCAAGTCTTCGACATAGCCATGCACGTAAGGATTCTGCACGACCGCCACGATAGCGGCACGCCGGAGGAGGGGATCCGCCACATACCCTGCTTCCTCGAACTTGTCCTCCACGATCGTGCTGATACGGCGCACGTTCATCTGCATCTCTCTGGATTCCTTCTGGATCGTCTGATTGAAAGATTGTTTGACAATCTTGTCGGTTCGGCGGAATTTCCAGTCAAGGCATCCGCCTGTCAAGAACTATTAGGAGTGCGCTATGTCCGCCAAATTGCCGACGATCCTCTTTTCTGAAATGACACCGCCCGCTGACATGGAGGATCGTTTCAACGCTTGGTATAATGAGCATCACATTCCTATCCGGATGGAGACGGCAGGTTTTGTCAGTGCGCAGCGGTATCAGATGAGGAGCGAGCGGAACTATCTCGCGATCTATGAAATGGTGGATGCCGATGTATTGCGAAGCGACGCCTACCAAGCCATCAAGGGCAATCCATCCCCTTTAACGAAAGAGATGCTGGGTAGCGTAAGCGGCTTCACGCGTTATCTCGGCACACAGATATCTGAACGCGCAAATCAGAATAATTTCATCGACGCGCCGGTGATCTATCCGGTTTTTTTTGAGGTTCCGAAGGATCGTCAAGACGAATTTGATGCTTGGAACGAGGAAGATCACCTTCCCATTCTGATGGAAGATCCGCGTTGGCTCGGCGTACGCAGATTTGATATCTACGATGGCGAACCCAACAGCTTCACGAGGCTTGCACTGCACTACTTATCAGATCGAGCCGTGCTGGAATCGGATGCCAGGGCACGGGCGCGTGCGACGCCTTGGCGGGCAAAGCTTGCAGCCGAGCCATGGTTCAAAGGTCACTATCTGGTTTTTGATCGACTGGGAAACAGGTTTCAGGGCAAAGCATGAGCGACGTCGAGGCGGACAGCTTGCAACTCGTTCAGTCGCCGACACTGGTTCGGCAATTGGCGGCTGACACTATTCGCAATGCAATCCTCAAAGGGATCCTGAAACCAGGAGAACGCTTGGTGGAAGCCACTCTCGCAAAGCGGATGGGCGTCAGTCGCCCATCCCTGCGCGAAGCTTTGACTCAACTGGCCGCTGAAAAGTTGGTCACGATAACACCGAATCGCGGACCTGCGGTCGCGGCAATCGGCTGGAGTGAGGCTCAAAACATCTATGAGTTGCGAGCGCTCATTGAAGCTGAAGCTATCTCGAATTTTACATCGCGGGCGACAGTTGAAAACATCAACGCGATGCGGCGATCACTGCAAAACTTCCAGCGTGCTATTCCGAAGAAAGACATCACACAACTGCTGGAGTCCACCAAAGAATTCTATGCAACGATTATTCGATCTTGCGGCAACCCAGTCATAGGAGAAGTCCTCGCTGGGCTGAACGCTCGTATTAATTTTCTGCGCGCGCGGTCGATGTCCCAGCCGGGTCGGTCACGGCACTCTCTCGCTGAAATGACTGCCATCCTTGAGGAGATCGAGCATGGTAGCCCACATAAAGCACGGCAAGCCGCCGTTAGGCATGTGGTGAATGCCGCTCTCGCGGCAAAAGCGGCGTTCTTCGGCGAAGAGAGCAAGTCGCCTCGGCCGAAGCCCAAGAAAGCACTCAAGAAGACTTAGGACTTCCATCGCCTCGCATTGGTACCGCAAACGCCGCAGCGAGCATGCTTACGTAAAAACATACAACACAAATCTATATAACATAGCTTTATTCCGTATCTAGGACCCTACCAAAATGATCGACTGCTCTCGCTTCTATATAGATGGTCAATGGATCAAGCCGGCGACCCGCAGCTTCATGGATTTGATCAATCCCGCGACGACGGAAAAATTCGGACGCGTCGTACTCGGTTGCCAGCAGGACGTGGATGCGGCTGTGGCGGCGGCAAAACGCGCGTTGGCCGCTTATGAGACATCATCACGAGAACTACGCCTCACCTATTTCGACAAGATTATCTCGGCATACGAAGCGCGCAAAAAGGATCTCGCAGAAGCGATTACGCTCGAGATAGGATCACCCATTTCATTCTCGATGAACGTGCAGGTCGAAATGGCTCTCAACCATTTTCTCGCGACTCGCGAAGTTCTCAAATCATATCCTTTTGAATTCAAGATCGCCAATGACGTGGTTCGTAGAGAGCCGTTCGGCGTCGTGGGTCTGATAACCGCCTGGAATTGGCCTGTCGCACTGATCGCATCGAAAGTTTGCGGGGCGTTGGCGGCCGGGTGCACGATCGTATTAAAGCCAAGCGAATATTCGCCCGTTGCAGCGCGCATATTTGCTGAGATCATCGATGCGGCCAGACTGCCGCCTGGCGTCTTCAATATGATCTATGGCGATGGCCCGACAGTTGGCCGCTCCATCGCAACACATCCCGACATCGCCCTCGTTTCGTTTACCGGATCTGTCCAAACTGGTATCGCGATTGCGCGAGATGCAGCGGAGACCGTTAAGGCAGTACACCAGGAGCTCGGCGGAAAATCCGCAAATATCATACTGCCCGATGCCGACTTAAAAACTGCGATTCCGGATGCGGTCAGACGGGCTTTCATTAATTGCGGCCAAAGCTGCATCGCGCCCACCCGGCTCCTAATCCATGCTGACCAAGTCGAACGCGCCGCGGAGATTGCGAAGAGAACCGCGGAGGCGTTCAAAATCGGAGATCCTTTTGATCCGACCACCACGCTTGGACCCCTTGCAAATCGTGCCCAATTTCTGAAGGTCAACTCGATGATCGGAGCCGGACTCGCAGAAGGGGCGAGGCTCGTCTGCGGGGGACCAGGATTCAGCAGCGGAATAGACAGAGGCTATTTCGTGCAGCCGACCATCTTCAAGAATGTAACGCCGAAGATGAAAATCGCCGCCGAAGAAATCTTCGGACCTGTGCTAAGCATCCTGTCCTATCACGATGAAGAAGATGCGATCCAAATTGCGAACAATACGTCTTTCGGACTTGCCGGATATGTCTTTTCTAGCAGTGTTGAGAATGCCAAGCGCGTCGGAGAAAAACTCAAAGCCGGCCGTATTTTTGTGAACGGCGCGCCGAGCAACGCGACTGCACCTTTTGGAGGCTACAAACAATCAGGCAATGGACGAGAAGCGGGTGTTTTCGGTCTGGAAGCATTTTTGGAAGTGAAGGCCATCATCGGTTGATTTCAATCTTACCTGAACGAAATACGGAAGTCGGATTTGGTAGACCAAAGACTTTGGTCTCTCAACAGTCAGGCGAAGTCCAAGAAGCTCCTGTCAACCAAAATCGGGCCAGTGCCCAACCCGCCAGAAATCTTATGGAGCCTTAAGGCGAAGATTCTAAAAGCGGGAAACGTCAGCCGTCGTGATGTCCGATGTCCCACCAGATGCGCTCGCACAAATCGCGAAACTCGGGCAGCAAACGCACTTCTCTAAAATCGCGCGGACGCGGCAGGTGCACCTTGTATTCGCTTTTGATCCGGCCTGGAGGCCCTTCCATGACGATCACGCGATCAGACAAGCCAACCGCCTCTTCAATGTCGTGCGTGACGAAGACCACTGATTTCTGGTCTTGACTCCATACCCGCAACAGCTCGCGTCCCAGCATCATCTTGGTCATTGCGTCGAGCGCGCCAAAAGGTTCGTCCATCAGATAAATCTTTGGCGCATAAGCCAGCAGTCGACCAAGTGCCGCGCGCTGGCGCATCCCGCCGGAAATCGCACTCGGCAAATAATCGCCGTGTTTTTTGAGTCCAAGAAGTGCGAGCAATTCCTGGATGCGAGCATCTTGCGCGGAAGTTGGGGTGCCATTCAACTCCAGCGCTATCCGAATGTTTTGCGATACGGTCGCCCAGGGCAAAAGGGTGTCGCGTTGAAACATGAAGCCAATATCAGCGGGTGGCTCCGTCACTTCCTCGCCGCTGACGAGAACGCGCCCACCCGTCGCTGGCGACAAGCCTGAAATCAGCCGCAAGACAGTGGATTTTCCGCAGCCGCTCGGCCCGACGATGGCGAGAAACTCGCCATCGTCCACCGTGAAGTTGATATTGTCGAGAACGAGATTGGGCGCGCCTCCCGGACGTGGGTACGCTTTGGACGCGCCCTTCATCTGAATACGCGCTCGAACCGAAGACGTATTGGAGTTCACGGAGACTGCCCTAGCTCTCGTTCTGTGAATATCGATTATGGTCATGGTTTCAGCAAAGACGGATCAAAGCCTTCAGAAAAGGGCACCGGCTTCATCGATTTGCTTTCCGACAGCGAGATGTTGCTCATATTTTCGAACGAGTCCTTGCTGACTACGCCACCCTCAGGCAAACGTTCGGTCATGCTTTTGGCAACGATAGCCACAAGGGCCGGGCTGAAGTTCGGAAAGATTTTCGCGATGGTCTGTTTGGCGAACTCCGGATCGGTACGAAGATCGTGAATCGCCTTGGAAATGCTCATCGCCAGGGCTTTCGCTTCCGCCGGATTGCTCGCGACCCAAGATTTCAGCGCGAGAACGTCGAACGAGGCATAGGGCATCTTACGGAAATCATGGACGGCTTTATATTTACCTGGCGTGTCGTTCATCATTCGGAGAACGTCGGTATTGATCAACATTCCCGCCTCGACCTGTTTGGTATCGATGGCAGCCTGCATGGCAGCTCCGCCACCCGTGGCAATGATCTCGTAGTCGGTGTCGGGATTCATCCCGAGTTTCTTAATCATGTAACGAAGGGTGTTGTCTGTCAGACTGCCCGGCGACGTGATGGCGATGCGCTTCCCTTTCAGACTGGCGAGGTCTTTGTAAGGCGATGAAGCCAGGGCCATTAGCGCGTACGAATGAAATCCATCGAGTCCGGCAAGGATCGTTGTCGGCATGCCTTTATTGGTCAGGCGAATGACGTGATCCGCAGCGCAAATGCACAGCTGAATGCTTCCTCCGACCAAGGCATTCACAGCCGGGGCTCCACCCTTGAAATCGACAATGTCCACCGAGAGGTTCGCCTGATCGAAATAGCCCTTCGATTGCGCAGCATAGAGTGGCGCAAGAGCCTGATCGATCGCAGCCAGACCGGCGACAATCTTGACCTTTTCCGCATAACTTGGTGCAGGCGAGAATGCCATGAGCATCCCTAAAGCAGCCATCAGATACTTCATCATTCCGTGACTTCCCCTTCTTGCTTCGAATAAAAGGAATGAGCTCGTCATCGAGCCCGGACCATAACGCGTTCGAGCAGGTTGACGATGTAGTTGAGAATGACTGCGACGATCATCAGCGCTGCCAGTCCGGCAAAAAGTCCGGTCGTATCGAGACGGCCCGCGGCGTTCTCGACGTACCAGCCGAGACCGCGATTGGCTCCGAGCAACTCTCCCAACACAGAGCCGATGAGGGCCAGGCCGACGCTTATTCGCGCGGCGCTGAACAGCCAGGGAAGCATCGAAGGAATCTGGACACGGCGAGCGATATAAAGCGGAGTCGCACGCATGGAACGGAGCATGTCGATGTGGTCCTTGTCGACAGCCTGCAGACCTTGCATGACATTCAGCAGAAAAATGAAAACAACGAATGAGAAAGCCATCATGACTTTCGATGTCATTCCGATTCCGAAGTAGAGGACGAACAGCGGTCCGAGCGCGATGCGCGGCATACTGTAGAAGCCCATGATGTAGGGATCAGCCGCCGCCGCGAGCCGTGGGCGAAGATAAAGAAACAGGCCGAGCAGCGAACCAACGACCGCGCCGAGAAGAAGACCGAGGACGGCCTGAAGGACGGTAGCGCTGGCATGCCGAAAGATCTCGCCGCTGAGCGTGATATCCTTCAGACGTATGGCCACTAGCTCGGGACTTGATACCCAAAACGGATTCAGAAAAAACGAAGACAGCGCCTGCCAGGCCAATATTCCCAAGATGAAGAGCGTCGCGCGGTCGGTCCAGAGCCGAAGTTTCGCCCTCCCGGATGCAGGGTTCTCACCTGACGTGTAGGCTCTCGTGTTATCCGTCACTGAACGTCTCCCCGTCGGTCTTCGACAATGACGACGTCTTCAAAGCGTGCGATATTTGCAATCGCCGCCTGCCTGCGGAGAAACTCATTCATGGCAGCAAATTGGTGGGGGGTGATCGTCGTGTCGTACCAGGGCAGATCGCGCGCAACCAAAGTGCCGATCAGGGCAGCTTCTTCGGCCGGAAAGAGCTTCGAGCCCACTGCAGCCGCGCGACTGACATCCTCTTTAAGCAACGCGTGCGCGCGCCGGATCGCACGCGTAACGGCCCCGCCGAGATCTGGATTGGCACCGATCGTGCGGCTCGTCGCTGCTACGCCCGCGAAGGTGAACTCCGTACTTCCCGCCGGGCCATCGCCGCGTCGCGCGTCAAGCACGATAGTCCCGACACCGTGCTGCTCTGACAGCTCGGCTGCCAATCCGTTCGCCCAGAAGCCATCAACCTGACGGCTTTCAAGCGCACGAAAAGCCGACAGCCCGAAATTCAATCCTGCTTCGGACGATTTCGGAACCGGCCCGACCGTTATGCCATCCCGTTCCGCATCGTATCCTGCCACTTCAAGGATGCCGCGCAATCCCATCTCAACCCATGGCGCAGCGCCGATCCGACGGCCCTTGATGACGGATAAGTCACCGCGTTTAGCGGCGAAATCGTTATGCATCACGAGGAACCAGTACATCGAACTTGATTGCGCACAGAGGAGGCGCACACCTTCCCAATCTGGAAACGCGCTAACGGCGGCGTGGGCAGACCCCGCTACGAGATCGACAGCGCCTTCGCGAAGTGCCCGATAGGTACGGTTCGGCGGAAAGATTACCTCGATTTCAGCATCGATTCCTTCGGCGCGAAAGCAACCCAACTCCACAGCTGCAAGAACCGGAAAGTAGGAATTAGATACCAAGTCTGGTACTGCAATCTTCATTGTTCGCTCTTAAGGGCGTCAGGGCCGTTCAACCCGGCAAGCGCAGCGTCTACTATTCCCTGATAGCCCGTGCAGCGGCACAGGTTTCCAGAAAGCTTGTGGCGCACTTCTTCTTCGCTGATCGTTTGCCCTGCGAGCTCCTGGCGCAGTTCGACCAGGGTCATCAAAATGCCCGGCGTGCAATAGCCGCACTGCAACCCAAAATGCTCGGACAATGCAGCCTGAAGCGGATCAAGCGTGCCGTCGGCAGAGGCCAGCCCCTCAATCGTGCGTATCTCCGAACCCGATGCCTGCACTGCCAGCATCAAGCACGAACGTACGGAGGCTCCATCGACCAAAACGGTGCAAGCCCCGCACACTCCGTGCTCGCAGCCGACATGTGTTCCCGTGAGATTCAGCTTATGACGCAGAAAATCTGCCAAATTGAGCCGTGGCTCAACCTTGGTCCGGTGGACTTTGCCGTTGACGGTGACAACGACATCGAGATGGTCAACCATGGAGATCGCGCCCCCAAGCCCTGGATATCGCGCTCCGTATCACGCGTCTCGTAAGCACGCCTGCGAGATACTGCTTGTATTTGGAAGAGACGACCATATCGCCTTCAGCCGGCAGCGCTGCAGCAATCATCGATAAACTCTCTATCGAAGCGACGCTGGCATGCTGGCCGACAAGGGCATGCATCTCATCCAGACAAATAGGGGTTGCCCCTAAACCGCCAACTGCAAGAGCCGTGCGTGTAATGAATCCGTCGGGAGTGACATCCACCAGCGCCGCAACAGAAACCACGGAAAAGCTCTCACCGCGTCTTGTCACTTCTTGGAAAGCGGCACCATGTCCCGGCGCCCAGAGAGGTATCTCGATCCGCACGAGAACTTCATCAGGTTCGATCTGAGTTGTCAGATACCCCGTAGGGAAATCCGCTATCGCGCAGCGGCGCTCCCCCCGGACGCTTTCCAGCACGACATCGGCCCCAAGTGCATAACATGCGACAACGATCTCGGCCGTTGGATCCATGTGCGCGACACTTCCGCCCACAGTGCCGCGATTGCGCGTTTGTTGAAAGCCAACATGCTTGAGCGCCTCCACCAGCAACGGACAGTATTGCGAGACGAGAGGGGACCGTTCTGCACTGCGCTGGCGTGTCATCGCGCCGATAACGAGCCTGTCTCCTTCGATCGAGATTCCGCTGAGATCGGCGACGCTGTTCAAGTCAATCAGATTGCTTGGCGCAGCAAGACGCAGGTTCATCATCGGCATCAACGACTGGCCGCCGGCGATAACTCGAGCATCCTCAAGTTCGTTGAGCAGCTTCAAAAGTTCCACGCGCTCACGCGGCGCGTGATATACAAATTGCGACGCCTTCATGCTGCCCCACCATGCAAAAGGTCGTGCAGCCGTGTCGTCGTGATGGGCAGGTCACGTATGGTAACGCAGAACGGCCGTAACGCGTCTTCGATCGCCGATGCGATCACAGCGGGAGCAGCAATCGTACCACTTTCTCCTGCCCCCTTTATGCCGAGCGGGTTCAGAGAAGTCGGCGATTCCATATGATGAATTTCGATACGTGGCGCAACGTCGGCGGTACACAACAGATAGTCAGCATAGGTGCAGGTCAGAGGCTGTCCGTCGCAATCATAACGCATCCACTCATACAATGCGCTGCTAATGCCATGAACGACGCCACCACAAATCTGCCCTTCAACCATGCGCGGATGAATGAGCCGGCCGCAATCATGCACGACGAGATAACGCTGTATTGTAACGATGCCGGTTTCCGGATCGACTTCAACTTCGGCGACGTGTGTGCCGTTGCAATAGGTCAGAGCGGGCGGTTTGAAATCCACAGCGGCCGACAGCCCCGGCTCGAGTCCAGCCGGAAGTGAATAGCCCGGACTTCCCGCGAGTGCTCCAGCTATTTGCGCTACTCGACATGAACGATCAGGATCAGCAGTGACGAACACCACCCCGTCCTGCAACGTCAATTCATCAGACGACGCATTGAGCCAAGCGGACGCAACACGAAAAATTTTTGCTCTGACTTGTCCGGCGGCAAGGAACACGGCATTCCCAGCCGTGACTGCTTGACGGCTTGCAAAGGCGCCGAGACCAAGCGGACTGGCCGCGGTGTCGCCTGCAATGACGCGGATAAGTTCGGGTTGGGTACCAAGTTCCGCGGCCGCAAGTTGCGCGAGCATAGTAACTGTGCCTTGCCCCTGCGCGCATGCGCCTGTCGTTACGAGCACGGTACCTGATGGGCCGATACTGACCGAAGCGCTCTCAAAGGGACCGCGGCCGGATCCTTCAACATAATTGGCGAGGCCGATGCCAAGGAAACGTCCATCACATCGTGCTTTCTGACGGCGAGCTTCGAAGCCTTCCCAATCGGACAGTTCCAATGCGAGACGTTGCGATTCAACATAATCGCCGCTGTCATAGGTCATCTCGCCGCCGTCGCGCGTGAACAGACCTGTCGGATAGGGTAGCTGTTCGGGACGGATGAGATTTCTTCGGCGCACCTCTTCCCGAGCGAGCCCCGTACGCTCCGCGAGCCGGTCAAGAAGACGCTCCATCACGAACGTTCCCTGAGGGCGGCCGGCTCCGCGCGTGGGAGTGGAAGGAATGAGGTTGGTCAAGCACAGCGAGATATCGAGTTTATAGGCCGGAAGAACGTATGGACCGAGCAAGTTGGTCGCTGAGTTTTGAGGCAGAGAAGCCCCATATGGCGAGTAAGCACCGTGATCGTGGATCAAGGTCCCGCGAATCCCACGCAGCTTTCCGTCCGCGTCCGCCGCCATCTCGACGGTCCAGAACTGATCCCGCTCCTGAACCGTAGCAACGAAATTCTCGAAGCGATCCTCGATCCACTTGACCGGCATTCCCGTCAGCAATGAAGCGGCCGCTACGGCCAGTTCTTCGGGATGGAAAACGAATTTTGGACCGAAGCCACCTCCCACGTCGGGCGCGATGACACGCACATCGGATTCGCCGAGGCCCAGAACCGAGATCAAGATGCGCTTAGCGCGATGCGGCATCTGGGTGCTGTCCCACACCGTCAGGTGCCGAGCGGCGGGGTCCCACTGGGCAATCACACCGCGAGGCTCGATCGAATGGCCACCGCCTTTATGTAGGTGGAATTTATCTTTGACCACGTGCACAGCACCGGCGAAGGCAGTCTCGATGTCTCCATATTCCGCCTGCATCTGCGCCACCAGATTGTCCGGGCAGTCTTGTCGAGCCTTGGGCGCATCTTCTGCAAGCCCCTCGCGCGGATCAACGATTACGTCGAGAGGTTCAAGGTCGACATCAATGAGCGCGAGTGCGTCTTCGGCGATATGACGGCTCTCAGCGAGTACGAGCGCAATCGGCTCTCCAACATGACAGACTTCGTCCTTGCTCAAGACGTAAGGGTCGACGTCGAAGCGGATAGCGCCGGACGGCATGGAAACAGGTATTCGATCGCAGGTCATAACTGCACGAAGATCGGAGTAAAGCAAAACACTGCGAACGCCAGGCAAAGCTTTCGCCGTGCTTACATCAATCCCGACGATCCGACCGTGCGCTATTGGACTGCGCAGGAACGCCGCGTAGGTCTGGCCTTCGATTGAGATGTCATCGATGAAGCGCCCCTTCCCTCGAATAAGAGGTCCGTGCTCCAGACGGGCGGCGGAGCTGCCGAGTCCATCGGACTGGCTGGCGCTTGCGGAGACTACCGTCATCCCGCCCGCCTGAAGGAAATGATATGAGAACCACGCGATGCGGCGTTACCAACCGGGATTGTTTTCAAGTTGCCGCTTGGCGGAATGTCAAACATGAAACGGCTCCTTGTCGCGCAGCTCACCGGATAACTGTCATGCTAAGAAGCCAATTCTAACATGTCAAAAACAAATGCCAGGCATCGATAAAATTCTGTCTTTATACGCAAAATTTGCAAAGGGAGTGGGCCGAATGAACAAGTGCTGGGCATGCGAAGCTTAACACGTAATCAAAAGCAACTCCCTCAGGACGGGGAGAGGACCAGCGGCTGGCGTGACAAAACCACGAACCGGCATCAGGCATGAACCCGATTTTCGACCTGAACCTGAAAACTGTCGAAGAACTGATCAGACAGCTTGCGAGCAAATCCATCGATCAGACGACTTCCGAGCTGCGCAATCTTTCCGCCGACCTGCGCATTCACGGTGAAACTGAGTTCCGTCGTTTCGCCGACGTCAACAAGCGACACTCTGGCGTTGCCATTCGCGAAACCGGCCATGCCACCCTTGCCTTCGCCGCTGATGACATAGCCTTCCGGCGGGTTGACGTCGGACAAGCGAACATTCGCGCGAAAGGTAGCCTGCACCGGTCCGATTTTCTGCTTTACGATCGCTTCAAACCCTTCCTCGGCGTTTCCCGAGAGTTCTTCACATCCAGGAATACAGACGCGCAAAACTTCAGGATCGTTGAGACATACCCAGACAAGATCCCGATTTGCGGGAATGGCGCGAGTGCCATTTAATTCCATGATCTTTCTTCCTAAGAGTTTGATTGCAGAAAACTTCGGTTACTGAGCGCTCGTGTTTATCGTCGACTTACGGTCATCTTATCATCCGCGAACTCAAATCGTTTTTGAGAGAGCGTGATCAGATTGAGAGAGTTCAGACTTGGGATGAAAAATCGCGCGGCGAGGATCTACGTCGTAGTGTTGGGCATAAGCTGTAGCGTCTTGCGCTAGTTGGGTGACGGAGTTCAGGATGTAGTCCGCCTTATCGTCGGAAAGCAGGACGCTAAAGTTAAGACGGACAAAGCCCGGCTTGCGAATTTCATCTCCTTCAGCAATTGCGCGCCGCAGATCTGCGGACTCGTCCTCGTCAATCCTCAGCAATCGGTGAACATATGGTCCAGCGCATGCGCATCCACCTCGCGCCTGGATGCCGAACCGGTCGCTCAGCATGCGCGTGATCAGTTGTTGATGGATGTAGCCGCCTTTGCCGTCTCTGATCCGGAACGAGAAAATTGGCAGACTTTCAGCTTGTCGATGGCCGAGAAGCTCGATGCGCTCGCTTACGCCCCAGGCTGCTAAGGCCCGCGCACGCAAATCCGCGTTCCGCTTGGTCATTGTGTCGATGCCGATAGCTTCCTTTACGAGAAAAGCCAGGGCCGCACGAATATCCCCCACAACGTTCGGCGTTCCGCTTTCCTCGCGCACTTCGAGACTATCGCTGTAGTCCTGAGCAGTCGGCGTCACGAACTTGACCGTGCCACCGCCCGGCCACGTAGGCTTCTCGGTCACCACCCCGTCCTTGCGGACAATCAGGATGCCTGATGCCGCTGGTCCCCCGATGAATTTATGAGGAGAGATGACGACGGCATCGATTGCAGCGTCATTGGCTGGCTGCATGTTGATCGGCAAATATGGTCCTGCACCAGCGTAGTCCCACACAATTTTTGCATTCTTGGCTTTTGCCATTCGCGTAATTCCGGCTACGTCGGACACGATCCCGGTGACGTTGGACGCCGCGGAAAACGCACAAAGGACTGGGCGATCGTCCGCGACAATCAGCGCTGCATGGAGTTGATCCCAATCTGGCCCACCCGTCGCTGCCTCCGCGATCTCGACAATCTCAGCGCCGCTTTCTCGCCAAGGCAGAATATTCGAATGGTGCTCGTAAGGGCCAATAATCACGCGCGGCACGACACCATGCGTCACGTGCTCACGTATCCCAAACAAACTCACGAGACGGTTCAATCCAGCTGTGGCGCCTGAACCAGCAAAAATGACGGCGTAACGGCTGTCAGCATTACAGCATTCAGCGATCGCCGCTCGCGCCGCTCTGCGAAATCGAGTCATCAACCCTCCACAGAACGAGGCCTCAGTGTGACTGTTGGCGTAAAAGGGAAGTATCTTATCAATTACGAAACGCTCAACCAATGCGAGGGCCCGACCAGATGCAACGTAGTCAGCATAGATGAGCGGTTTTGCTCCGAATGGACCCAGAATTTCCGCATCCCTGCCGATCAATTCTGACGCAAGGAAATTTAGCCTATCCGGGCGGGCCAGATCTTTTTTGAAGGACGAAAAAAAATCATCTGTAGAATTAGGAATGCCCGCTGTGTGTCTCATGTGGTTCCCTCGGACGGCTCTCGGCAACCAACTGAACTGCGCAACGAGAGAGCCAATTCGGTAGTTCGCATTGCTGCGTTTCTAGGCGGGCGTCGCCGGTATCTTGCGACAAACTTCGAGCATGTGATCCACCCGGACGAACTTACGTCGCGGTGCGCCCATCAGTGCCGCAGCTACCTCGGCGGCTTCGATGGCCTTCCAGTCATCGAAGTCGGTCCATCGCAAGCTTCTCTCTTGGAATAGCTTTTCGAGTCCCGAAAACCCCGTCCGGCCGGAAGCATCGACTTCAGCGATGATCTTTTTTGCGATCTCTTCGCCATCGATACGATTGGTACCTATCTTTCCGGAAGGACCGCGCTTTAGCCAGCCAACGACATAGAGCCCCGGCGCAACTCTTCCGGCATCACTCTGCAGGCGATTGTCTGTCCCACGGAGATTCACACCGAGCATCGGGGACGGCCTGTATCCAATTGCATAGACGACAAGGCTGCAGGGTATCTCGAAGATCTCGCCGGTGCCTTCGACTGCTTCGCCGACAACGCGCGTGCGCTCGAAACGCACTGCCTCGACACGGTCGTCGCCGAGCACTTGAACTGGGCGGGCGTTGAACTGAAATCGTAATCTGCGCGCGCGCGACATTGGATCGGCCTGCGCGAAAGCCTTGAAGCATTCGAGGTTCTTGTTCTTTAACCTGCGATCCCGCAGCGAAAACTCTTCGCCGATCGTTTCCGGAAGTTCAGCGGCGTCCGCGAGCGCTACAGTCGTTTGAAGTTCTCCCAGTTCTTGCAGCTCGGCTGTTGTGAACTTGGCCTCGACAGGGCCTCTTCGCCCAACAATGTGAACGTCAGACAAGTCTGCTACAGAGAGTCGCTGAAGGGCATGATGTGCGATGTCACTGTTTGCCAGTTCGTCGGGCGACTTCGACAGAACGCGAGCAATATCGATCGCAACGTTGCCGTTACCGATGACAACCACGCCACCGCCGTCGAGACGGGGATTGAGTTCGGCGAAATCCGGATGGCCATTATACCAACCCACGAATTGCGCGGCACCGTACACCTCCGGAAGATTGTCGCCAGGAATGCCGAGCGGTGCATCGAGGGGCGCGCCGCACGCAAGGACCACTCCGTCGTAGAAACGACGCAACTCGTCGAGCGAAACGTCACCGCCAATCTCGACATTTCCGACGAAACGTATGTTATCCAGCCGCGCAATTCGCTCGAACGTGTTTTGAATGGACTTTGTCGTCTGATGGTCTGGTGCGACACCGGACCGGATTAGCCCATAGGGCGTCGGCAGCCGCTCGATCAAAGTGATCTCGCAATCGGGACATGCCGCGGCAAGCGCCTCCGCCGCGTAAAATCCTGCAGGCCCCGCGCCGACAATGGCAATCTTCAATCCAGAAGCCGCATTCTGTTGGAGCATCAAATCTCTCTCGCGAATCCGCAAACTAATATGGGTCTGGAAGTTAGATCGGGATGGGACAGCGCTCACAGCGGACGTCCAGCGTCTTGACGTGCGCAACAAATTCCGCTGCCCTAGCGATGGTCACGTCAAGCACGGCCTTTCCGATTGCGGCTGTCGCCGAGGCTGGATTTGAATATGTCCCTTGCCCGCCAGTCCGATTGTAGAATTCCTCGGCGGTCGGCTGGACAAACGCCACATTTTGATCGAGCGGCGGATCCATCGGCGTATTGCTGGCGAAGGCCGCGAGAGGATGATCTGGCAGCGCTATAATCTCATCGGTCTTCACCAGATCGGGATGGGCATGCATCATGAATGAGGTTTCGACATTTCCCGCGTGATGCGAAGCATCGCGCGCGTTCCCCGCCGCCTCACATACTTCCTTACGGGCTATGAGATGCGTATCGATGATCGCGACGAAAGCGCCAGTCTTGAAGCGTAACTTGGCCATCGCGACCTGAAGCGGTGGGAGATTCGCAACGCGGTTGCCGTTGACGAAAATGATCTTTCGGAAGCCGTGAGAGATCAGGCTTTCAGCGATGTCTATTGCAACCTGCATCAGCGTTTCAGGACGCAGCGTGATTCCACCGGGATATGCGAGATGATGCGGAGACCAGCCAAAATGCATCGGCGGCGCAACGAGGACACCTTCCTTCTTCGCAACAGCTTCGGACACATCGCTGGCCCAAGCGGTGTCGACCAAGAGCGGCGTATGCCTACCGTGCTGCTCCGTGGCGCCAATCGGAACCAACGCTACATCCTGATCTTCAAGATAAGCCTCTATGTCCGGCCATCGCAGCTCGTGTAGCCATACGCTTTTCATGTCTCAATCCTGGATAGAAGTTGCATCGCGTGTTTAAGGGGCCGCGGGATCCGGATCGAATTCCGTCTCCAACTTGTTCTCGACCTCGATCCAATCCTCAGCGTCGTCGGGCACAACAGTCGGCTTACGTATGTTCGGCCAAAGAGCAGCGTACTTCCGATTGAATTCGACCCATTTTTCCGCACCCGGAGCGGTATCGCGCACGATTGCTTCAGCGGGACACTCCGGCTCACAGGCTCCGCAATCTATGCATTCCGCAGGATTGATCACGAGCATGTTCTTGCCTTCGTAAAAGCAAGTGGCCGGACACGATTGCAGGCAATCCTGAAACTTGCATCTGATGCACGATTCCGTAACGACGAAAGTCATGAGATAATCCCGACGTGATATTGGCGCATTGTTCAGCGCTGCTTCATCAAGGTCGACAGATGTTCTTTCGACGGCAGGATGTCTGTTACGAGATCTCGGATCACCGTTTTGTTTTCCAGCGGCTCGACCTTGACGCCCTTTATCGGAAGCTTCGCGGTGCATGCGTATTCGACCTGACCGTTGATCATCACCGAGCATTCCTTGCAGGCGTTTGCGTTGATGCAGCTGTAACGCACCGCGAGCGTCGGATCCTCATTCGCTCGAATCCAGAGAAGCGCATCGAGCACCGACATTCCTTCGATGAAGGGGACAGTAAAATCCTGCTGATATTGGCCGTTTTCTTCAGTGCCGCGCGTGATCGATATGGTGACGTTGGTTGTCATCAGACTGACTTGCTCACAATGTGGTCGCGAGAACCTGCTGCGTTAAAGGAACCCAGCGAGAGCTGACGACCCCCTCCTCGATGCGCAAAACCTGATTGCGCTTGTAGTCATCTTTCGTCTCGGGATAATCGAGACGCTGATGCGCACCGCGACTTTCCTTGCGGTTGAGCGCAGCAAGCGTGATTGCCTCGGCGATCTGGAGAGAATTACGCAGCTCGAACCATTCTTCGACGGTGGTGTTGAACACCATCCCCGAGCTGAGGGTGATGTCACCAAGACCGGCGCGCATTTCGGACAGCCGCTGCAATGCCTCGGAGAGCGAGGCTTCGGTGCGCATGAGGCCGACCTTCTTCCACATCAACTCCTGGAGTTCGCTCCACAGCGCGGAAGTACCTGCCTTTATTGTCTTCGCCGTGTTGTTGGCGCGCTCGTTCACGGACTCGATCAAGGAAATGATCGGCTGCGCGGCTTCTTCTGACCAAACGACGCTCGCGCCTTCGACGAACTGGGCTGCAAACCGTCCGGCTCTTTCGCCGAAAACCAGTGCCTCCGGCAGGGCATTGCCGGACAGCCTATTTGCGCCATTCGGTCCACCAACGGCTTCGCCGGCGCCGTAAAGTCCGAGACAGCCTGTCTCCATCTTCTCATTCACTCGAATGCCGCCCATGTGATAATGAGCGATAGGAGCTACTTCGATAGGCTGCTTTGTGAGATCAATGCCGTTCTTTGCAAGCAATTCGATCGCTGGACCGAACGCCGCGCGCAATTTTTCTTCTGGAACGTGCATGAAACTGAGGTAGGCGCCGCCCGCAGGAGAGCCTCGTCCCGCCTCGTTTTCTTTCACGATGGCGTAGGCGGTGATATCACGCGGCGACGTATAGTTGCCACGATCGACTACTCCGTAGGTCTCCAGGAACTCCTCCATTCGACCGTTGAGCAGTCGTCCTCCGAGCTTGTAGCGGAAGGGATCCCACATGATCGGGTCCATTCCGACGAGCCTTGGCGCCAGGTGGCCTATCGGGAAAAATTGCGGGAACTCCATATCGATCAGCTCTGCGCCTGCCCTTAGCGCGATCGCGTATGCGTCGCCGCCCATATTTGCTGAGGCGCTGTTGCGCTGGAAAAGCTTTGTCAGGCCTCCCGCTGCCATGACAGTTGCCTTCGCCGCGATCGTAACGATCGCCCCATCGTCGGCATGCACACCGACTGCACCGATGACGCGTCCGTCGCTCACAACGAGATCTCGAATTGACAGTCCACTAACGCGCTTGACCGCCTTCACTCGCGAGACTTGGGTGCGAAGCGTCTGGGCTATCGCAGGGCCGGTATTGAGAAAGTCGACGTAAACGCAGCGACGTACGCTGTGTCCCGGCGCCATGACACCGGCGATGCGACCGTCGGCATCGCGCGCCCAACCAACATTCCAGCCGTCGAGCTCACGGATCCGATCTGGCGCCTCGCGGCACAAGATCTCCGAAAGCACCTCGTTGCACACACCACGCCCGGCTTTCAACGTATCTTCGAGATGCTTCTTCCAGTCGTCCGGCTCTTGTTCGCCCAATGCTGCGGCCACGGTCATTTGAGCCATGATCGTCGCGCCGCCTCGCCCGATTAAACTTTTGTCGACGAGAAGTACGGATGCGCCGCCTCGCGCTGCCGCCATCGCCGCGGTCATGCCCGCAGCACCTGCACCTATGACGAGAACGTCGGATTCAAGATGGGGCATCAAGACCTCAAAGCAATCTGAATATGCAATGTTATCTTCGTCATTCTGACATGTCAATCGCGGACACGCGCCGGAGCCAGCACGATATTTCAATGGACCTGATCTGTTATGTCAGCTTAATTATTCAGTAAGCACGGGAATCAATCCGCGAGAAGAAATCCTGGAAACGTTCAGAACCGATCAATGAAAACGGACCCACGCCGTCGGAGCCTCAGCGAGCGGGCCTTCGATCAGATCAAGAGAGATATTGTCTGGTGCGAACTCGCGCCCGGCGAAGAAATCAGCGAAGCTAAACTTTCTGCGATTTATAATCTCGGCAAAGCGCCGATCCGTCATGCGCTCTCGAAACTTACCCAAGACGGCTACGTCATTGCCGTCCCGCGAAGCGGACATGTCATCGCGCCGGTCACCTTGCAGTCGGTCAAGGAGATCTTTGATTTTCGCCTTCTTCTCGAGCCTGAAATCATGGAAAGGGCTTGCGGCAACGTCGATGCGCAACGACTGCGTAAGCTAAATGCGGAATGCACTCGCGGCTACACTCCCGGCGATAGAGCGAGCGAAAGCGCTTTCATGACTGCGAACTACAATTTTCACATGGAGATTGCGCGCTGCTGCGGCAATTCTCGTATGACCGCGGCGCTGTCGCAAACGATGGAGGAAATGACGCGCCTGCTTCACCTCGGCTTCGTCATGCGGGAGCGACCGAAGGAGATGCGAAGCGAGCACAAAAGCCTCATCGATGCCCTGGTCAAAAACGATAAGGCTCTAGCAAGGCAGATTACAGTGACCCACATTCAAACCGTTCGCGCACTGGTCATCGAAGGGATACTGAACCATACGAACTTGAACGGGACCAATATAGCGCTCGTCCGAGGTCGCTAGATCGGCTTAGCGTCAGATAGGGAAGCTTTTTGAGCGTCCATCGTCGATGGTCATTCGTCCCGAGGAAAATCATCCGGGGTCGATCAGACATCCCCATGGTGGGGCCAAGCGCACCTCACCTTATCTCATAAGGAGGAACTCGACGATCACGACAGCGATAAGCAATGCGGAAATGCACTTCCAAAAAAGAACCGGATTGCGCCTCAACAGCGGCACCGCATTTCGTGGCGGCAATACATTCAGCATCCCTGTTTCAAGCTGGTAGATCAACTCTTCCACGTCTGCAAAGCGGTCGTCTCGGCGCAGGGAAATGGCTTTCATGATTGCGGCCTCCAATCGCGCCGGCATCTCAGGACGGTACTGGGAAGCGGGAATGGGTGGACCAAAAAGAGGCGTAGTAAATGGTGCAGTCTCTCCATACGGATAATGCCCCGTGAAGAGGCGATAGATCGTGACGCCCAAAGAAAATTGGTCGGAGATGGCATCGCCAAGCTCTCCTTTGAAGAGTTCGGGAGCCATATAACTTGCGGTTCCGGGCACTTCCTTCTCGGGAAGCTCTTTAAAATTTGGTACGCGTGCGATGCCGAGGTCGATGAGTTTGAGCCCTCCGTCACTCGTCAAAATGACGTTTCCAGGCTTGATATCGCGATGTGCGATGCCACGGCGGTGAAGCGAGGCAACGCCGCGGGATAATTTTAGTGCGATCGCAACCGCATCGCGGAGGGGCACCTGTTCTTCGGAAATTTTAGTCTCGAGGCTTTCGCCCGCATAGAAGGGCATCGCAATATAGAGCCGGCTTTGACTGCCTTCGGGCAAAGCTAGAGTCCGTCCCACATAGGGACTTTCGACTTGCCGCCCAAGAAAGCCCTCGCGCAGGAAGGCAAGCCTTGCACCATCCTCCGACAGTAACATCGTTTTTGGAAATTTCAGGACGATCCGATTTTCCCGATCTCTAGCGACGAAGATACGAGCGTATGCCGCGTCGGAGAGGAGATGTTCGAGACGGTAGCCGTCGATTGTTTCTCCTTCTTCCGGAGGCGGCAGAATCGCGAGGCTATCCATTTCCGCCGCCAATGCATCAAAATCAACCGATGGCAGCGCAATGAAATCGACGACCAATGCGGTCACATTGTCCTGCGATCCGGCAGCGAGCGCTGCGGCTGTGATCGCGTCCGCGTCAGCCTGGGAACTTTTTCGAGCGCAAAGCAATCGAGAGATCTCTTGCTGCGTGAGGACCCCGTGTACGCCGTCGCTCGTGAGGAGGAGCCGATCATGATCGTCAAGTGACTGCCGAATGAAGTCTAGCCGCAACACCGGTTCAAGCCCCAGCGCGCGCAACAGAACTGCCCTATCATCGCTACTGATCGAAACATGATCTTCGGTCAAGAGCGCCAACGCAGCACCACGCAAATGCCAAGCCCGACTATCGCCGATATGCAAAACAAGTGCCTCTCGACCGCGAAGGACGACGCCCGTGAAGGTCGTTGCGGCGCCCTTCATAGTGGGTGTTCGAGCCTGAGCGTTCAGCCATCGATTGAAGCCATCCATGGTCTTTGTCGCCGCCGAAGCCACACTGCCCAGAGGATTTTGCGAACGATACCCATCGAAGAAATTTTGGACTGCAAGTTCGGCTGCGATACGGCCGCCTTTGCTGCCGCCGACGCCATCGGCGAGAGCCACGAGCACGCCCTGAAGTGCACGCTCCTCCTCAGAACCGAGATCGGCAGCGGCAAAATCCTGATTATCGAGGCGGGCACCGCAGTGGCTGGAGAAACCTATGCTGACCTCTATGCTCGTGCGGCGCGCCATCACAATTTCCCAATTAACGTTTCGTTTCGGCGAGTGCCGCACCCAATCGCGCTGTCGCGGCGGCCAGTTCCTTGACGTCGAGGCTCGCAAAACCCAACCGAAGCGCGCCGACCGCTTGTCCGGAGGACGAGAATGCATCCGGCATTTGAATATGGAGCTGCTTCTCCCGGCACCTCGCGACCAGACGCTTCAAGTCAATGCCATCAAAGCGAACCCAAAAGGCGAGACCACCGTCAGGCACGTTAAATCTTGCTCGCCCTCGAAGTACCGCATTCAGCCCGTCAGCAAACTTCGCCCGCCGCTCGATATAATGGCGAAGCATTTTGCGCGTGTGGCGATGGATTTCGCCCGCTTCGATCAGCTCCGTGATTGCTGCCTCCATCGCCGGATCGCCCTGCCGGTCGATCATCATGACTTCTCCTGCCATCCGATCGATAAGTGACTTCGGCGCACAAACGTATCCGAGCCGCAAACTTGGGCTCAGGAGCTTCGAAAGCGAGCCGACATAAATGACATGCCCGGCGGTATCGAAGCTTGCCAGCGGCAGCATCGGTTGATGGCTGAAATGAAATTCATGCTCATAGTCATCTTCGATGATCGCGAAGCCGAACTGAGCCGCCAACAGAATAAGCCGCATCCGCCGCTCGGGCGTCATGCAAACGGTCGTTGGAAAGTGGTGGTGCGGCGTCACGTAGACCGCGCGCACACGCTTCCTGCGGCACACCCGCTCAAGATCCTCGACATTGATGCCATCGTCATCAACATGAACCGTCGCGATTTCCGCGCCCACGCGCCGAAACGCTTCTCGAGCGGGCGGATAGCTCAACGTCTCAACGACGACCGTATCTCCAGGGTTAATGAGCGTCTGCGCTGCGAGAAAAATGCCCATCTGACTTCCTCGCGTCAGACAGATGTTGTCGGCGCCGGCAGCCAAGCCCCGGTCCGCCGTCAACATCGCCGCGAGCGCAGATCTAAGGCCCTCCGATCCGCGCGGATCGCCATAGCCCAACCGGCGGAGTTGCAGTGTCGAGCGCAAGCCGTTTCTGTAGGCGCGCGCTACGGCCTCGATTGGCACGTGACGTATTTCGGGTGCGCCGTCATTGAAGCTTAGCCATTTCGATGGCGGCAGATCGGCAGCAAGCGTGACCTCAGGCCGCGAGAGCTTGAAAGATGGCTCCAGCGGAATGGTTCTGGAGCGCGACCGCTTGTCAACGCTGACATTTTCCAGTTGCGGAAGATTTTCCGCGACGAATGTTCCACGACGCGTTTGCGTCGAAACCCAGCCTTGCGCCTCTAGCTCGGCGTAGGCGTCCATCACAGTTTTTCGATTGATACCCAGCGTCTCACCGAGTTCACGGCTTCCTGGCAATGGGAACCCCGGCGCGAGCCTTCCGCGTCTCACGTCCTCGATGACTGCGTGAACAATCTGTTGAGAGACGGATTTCTTTCCCCGCGTGAGAGCTAGAGAGAGGTGCCAGGGGCGCAACATTCTGGTCCACTCGCTTTTTAAGATCTGGCTGTGTTGATAGGGCCAGTTGCTAGCATATCCTTTTCGCAGATGCAGCAGGAAAGAGCCGAATTACGGGCCGCGAGAAAACGCGCGGCACCGAACGATGCCCCTCGCGCTCAACAGGAGATATGGGATGCAAACCACCAACCAGCTGAAGTCGAACTGCCTCAGCTTCACGGAACTATTGGCCCAAGCTGTGGCCTTGATTTCACCCACCATGACGGCAGCGCTAATCATTCCCGTCATGTACTCGAACACCGGCGACTGGAGTTGGCTGTCCTATGCTCTTGGCACGGTCATGCTGCTGTTCGTCGCCTTCAATCTCAATCAGTTCGCGCGCCGATCGACAGGCTCTGGTTCGATGTACGCTTACATCTGCCGCGGCCTTGGCCTTAATGCTGGCGCCGTCGGGGGATGGTCGCTGCTCTGGGCGTACATGGGCATCACCACCGCAGGTGTGACAGGCTTCACGATCTTCTCGGGCAAACTTCTGGCGATGGCTGGAATCAGTGCGCCACCACTGCTGCTTTCCGCCGTTTGCGTCGCCACCGCCTGGTTCCTGGCATGGAAGAACGTGCAGCTTTCGGCGATCATGATGCTTGTCTGCGAAGGCGCCTCGATGGCCCTGATCGGCTTGCTCTGCTTCATTGTCCTCTTCCAGCATCACTTTGCAATCGACAGCGCTCAGTTCGCGACGTCGACCTTCCCAGCATCTAGCATGGGCCTCGGCGTGGTAGTGGCGATCTTCAGCCTTGTCGGCTTCGAGTGTGCAACGGCTTTTGGCGATGAAGCCAAAGATCCGCTGAAAACGATCCCGCGCGCGGTCGTCATGAGCTTGCTGATTTCCGGCGCCTTCTTTGTCTTCGTGACCTATGTCATGGTGCTTGGAACGCGTGGATACTCGACGCCTCTTGATAAACTCGATGCGCCCCTGAACGTTCTCGCCAATCTCGCACACGTCGGCATTCTACAAGTTCCGCTTTCTCTGGGCGCGATGATCAGCTTCTTCGCGCTCGCACTATCCTGCCTCAATGCCGGGTCACGCATCCTCTACACAATGGGCCGTCACGGCATCCTTCCGCCCGTTACCGCGACGTCGCACAAAACGAATGAAACACCGCATGTGGCCGTAACCGTGCTCGCTGCGATAGCCTTCCTCATCCCCGTCGCGGCGACGGCCGGCGGAATCGCGATGCTTGATCTCTTTAACTATGCGGGCACCTGCGCAGCGTTTGGTTTCCTCGTCCCGTACGCGCTGATAACGATCGCTGCACCCGTCTATCTGAAAGCCATCGGCCAACTTCAAACGAAAGATGTGGCGGTTTGCATAGTCGCGTTGCTGCTGCTCGCGATCCCGACTGTCGGAAGTGTCTATCCTGTGCCGGCCGCGCCCGTAGACAGCTTCCCCTATCTCTTCCTCGCCTATCTCGCGATCGGCCTCGTCTGGATCCTAGCCTTCCACCGCCGCAAACCCTCGGCCGCTGCAGATATCATCAGCGACCTCAAGAGCAGTCACGACCGCTTCATTCCTGGCAGCGGCCCGGCCCTCAATGCTCCCTGACGCCAACGGGAGAGGCCGAGCAGCCGGCCTCTCTCACTTTACCGCGCGATCGAAGGAGAGAAATAAATGTCCGATACACTTACACTTTCAAAAAGCGAGTTGGTCTCGATAGCCCACCAAAGAATGGGCACCGAACTGGCCGACGGCGATTACTCGACGAGGCAGAAGCTCGCGCTTACCTGCCGCATTCTTTTTGACGGCGGCCACGATTCAGGCCTTGCTGGCCAGATCACTGCGCGAGCCGAGGAGCCCGGCACCTATTACACACAGCCCTTCGGGCACGGTTTCGACGAGATCACCGAAGACAATCTTCTTCGGGTCAATGAGAATCTCGAGACCGTCGACGGTCGAGGGATGCCAAATCCAGCCAATCGGTTCCATACCTGGATTTATCGCGAGCATCCGCGCGTCAACTGCATCATCCACACGCACCCGTTCTATTGCTCCGCGCTTTCCATGCTCGAAATTCCTCTGGTTATTTCGCACATGGATACGTGTCCACTCTATGAGGACTGCGCGTTCCTCGAGAAGTGGCCGGGCATCCCTGTCGGCAATGAAGAAGGGATCATCATATCGGGAGCGTTGGGGGAAAAGCGCGCCATCTTGCTTTCTCACCACGGAATGCTCGTTACCGGCTCCACGGCCGAGGAAGCTTGTGTGCTCGCGTTGCTGATGGAGCGAGCAGCAAAGCTTCAGCTGACTGCAATGCCCGTCTCGGACATCAAGCCTGTCCCCGAGCTTTTGGCCCGCGAGGCGCATGACTGGATTTCGACGCCCAAGCGCTATTCCGTCGCTTTCAACTATTACGTCCGCCGCGCCCTCAAGAGTCACGCGGACGCCATCCGAGACGCAGCCTAAATCACCGTCAAAAAGAGGTTCATCATGACACCGAAATTTAAGGGCATCATCGCTTATCCGATTACGCCTTTCACGAGCAATGAAGGCATCGACGTTGCGGCGCTCAAGGCATCGATCGACATGATGATCGCCGATGGCGTGCACGCGATTGCGCCATTGGGGAGCACCGGCGAAAGTGCCTATCTCAACGACGGTGAATGGGACGAGACGGCTGAGACGGCGATCAATCAGGTGGGAAAGAGAGTTCCGGTTGTTGTCGGCATTTCCGATCTTACGACGCGCAACGCCGTCCGCCGGGCGAAATTTGCCGAGCAAGCGGGCGCCGACGCGGTGATGGTGCTTCCGATTTCCTATTGGAAGCTCAACGAGCAAGAGATCTTCGCGCATTACGCCGCGATTGCGCAGAGCATCAACATACCGATCATGCTTTACAACAATCCAGCGACCAGCGGCATCGATATGCGGCCGCACTTTATCGCGAAAATGGTGAAGGAGATCGACAATATCACGATGGTCAAAGAAAGCACCGGCGACATCCAACGGATGCATCAGCTCTACAAGCTCTCCGACGGTCAGATCCCATTTTACAATGGTAGTAATCCGCTTGCGTTCGAAGCTTTCGTTGCCGGAGCTACCGGTTGGTGTACCGCGGCACCCAATCTCATTCCAAAGCTCAATATCGAACTTTTCAGTGCGATAGAGGCGGGCGATCTCCTGGGCGCGCGCAAGGTGTTTTACGACCAGTTGCCGTTGCTTGAGTTTATTGTCGGCAACGGAGGGTTGCCGCCGACGATCAAAGCGGGCCTCAAGATCAAAGGTCTCGATGCAGGCAAGCCGAGGAGCCCGTTGAAGCCTCTTTCGGACGAAAACGTAGCGATCCTTTCGAATCTCATGCGCACGCTCAGCGCCGAGCCTTACAAGGCGGCGGCGTAGGCGGCTGAGTTTGTGAGAAAGATCCGACGATCGAAAAACTCATCATCATCGGCAACGGCATGGCGCCGGGGCGGATGCTCGAGCATTTGCTCGAAGCCGCGCAGGATCGTTATGCCGTGACGAAGACCGTTACCTCGGATCACGGCATTATCGAGTCCTATGATAAACTTGTCATTGCGACGGGCTCATCGCCATTCGTCCTGCCGGCGCCAGGGAATGATCTTGCCGGCGTTCTGAGCTACCGCGATCTCTATGTGATGTTGACGCGATGCCCTTCCCTACGCACGCACGCCATGATGCGCATTGGCACGGCGGAGATCCGCAGGTGTGACGTCTAAAAAGATCGAACCGCGGAGCAAAAGAGCCCGGCCTTTTATCGAGCTTCTTTTGCCGAATTTCTAACTATTGAGCGGACGCCTGCTTATCGGGCGGCCAGACTTGCGCTTCAATTCACTACCTCGATGGCATGGGCGACTCGGGTTTCGGTGCAGCCGTGGTCAACACGGTCGTTCGCTCTGGTTATGTCAATGCGTGCCCGAACTTGGGTAAGCTTCTCACGAACCTGAAGTTCTCGCTCGCCATGAAAGGCGCGATGATGGAACCCGTCTTCAAAAGCGGCGCCGATCCGAAAGCTACGGCGCGCGCGTGGCTCAAGAAAAATCCCGATACCGTCACCCCGTGGCTTTCTGGAGTCACGGCCTTCGATGGTGGAGATGCAAGCGCCGTTTGGATGCAGCCTCGGTGCTGCGCTGAGACGATCCTCGACAGAGATGAAGCAATTGCGATTTGCGGCGCGGGCTAAGGTTTCCAATCGCAGTGAGACCCTCGTCGGCAATATGTCGAGTCATTCAGGTGGCGTATGCTTTCGAGACAGGGACGAGGCGCCTTGAGCCAACGCAACCGTCCGATGACATGATATCCCCCTGCTCTGCATCGCGACGACAGGAGCATCAGAAGGTGTGAACTTATGAGGAAATTCACCGCCTGTCCTAATGAGACCATTGAGATAACGCCGTTGGACCAAATTCAGACATACGAGATCATAGTCGCTTATGCTCTATCTCGATCGTGCCTATCCCGCTCTGCCGCTTAGGGGCGAGACCGCTGCCCAAGCCGGCGCAATTATGCCGGCAACATGTACAGCATTCCTACGCCGACTCTGCCCTCAAACCATTGAGTGGTTCGGCGGTAAGTGATGGCACCCGACTGCGTCAATGTTGACTGAAAGGGCCGAAAAGCTCCCCCTAGACTTTGCATGCAGACCGTTATGTATTGGTGTGCAGAACGGTCTGTATTCTACCGCAATGTGTGCAGAAGGCAAACACGGGGGGCTTCGGATTTGATCGTCAATCCAAAGCGTTCCTCAGCCGTGGCTGCTTATTCAGGAACCCTGAGCTTTTGATCGGCGGACACGATCGTCGCCGCGGTCTTCAGCTTTCTATTTGGATAATTCCACACGGACTGATGCGACGGCGCAAAGACACTGGGGAGTAAAAATACGATGACTTGGCTAAAAAATTCCATCATGGCGAAGCGCGGTGTCGCAAAGGGAATGCGCGGCGCCAGCCATGCCATTACAGAAGATTCTCAAGGGACGTATCACTATGTCTACGGTCCCTATGCGTCTCCCGTTTTGAAAGTTGATCCGGGCGCGGTCGTTTCTGCGGAAACGCACGACGCGATGGAAGGACAGATTAAGTCCACCGACGACAAGCCAAGCCAAATTCTCAATTTCCCGTTTCTCAATCCGCAGAATGGTCCGATCTATGTAAACGGTGCTGAGAAAGGGGACTGCCTCGCCGTATACATCGAAGAAATCGTACCTCGCGGACCCCAGCCAGTAGGCACAACCTGCATCATGCCGGAGTTTGGTGCGCTCGTGGGCACGGGCGATACGGCAAATTTGCAGCCCTATCTGCCGGAGATCGTGAAAAAGATCGAGGTCGACCCAATTAAAGGAGTGCGATGGAGCGATAAGCTGACACTACCTTATCAGCCCTTTATCGGGACGATCGGCACATCGCCCGAAATTGAAGCCATTTCATCGCTTGTTCCCGATTACTATGGTGGCAACATGGATCTGCCGGACGTCGCTCCGGGCTCCATCATTTATCTGCCCGTTCAGAAAGATGGGGCTTTGCTTTACCTCGGGGACTGCCATGCCATTCAGGGCGATGGAGAACTTTGCGGTTTCGCATTGGAACATCCAACGACCACCACGATTCAAATCGATCTCATCAAAAATTGGAAATTCCGCTGGCCACGTCTCGAAACGGCTGAGCGCATTATGACGATCGGATCGGCGAAACCAATGGAGGATGCTGCTCGCATCGCTTATCGAGAGCTCGTGTACTGGATGGCGGAGGATTACGGCTTCGATGCCATTGAGGCATACATGCTTCTGACGCAGGTGGGCAAGCTTCGCGTTGGCAACATGGTCGATCCCAAATATACGCTGGGGGCCTCGATTGCGAAGTCTCTCCTCACTTAAATGGTATTAAACTTAAGAAGAAACGGGGCTGCTGCTCCATACCTATGTGGCCCTGTTCGCGTTTCAGAAGCCTGCAAATAAGAGACCGCTAGGTTGCACAAACGGGGCCGCGAAGTTTGATTTCCTAATCACACCGATCCAACATGGCGAAACCGATGGTGTTATCGTCCCCTGTCAGACTCGAGAGAGGACCTTACCGCGATACCTCTCAATGATATCCATAAACTCACTGATCTCCTGCGGCGGAACGCCAAGCTGGTAGAGCGTGTTACGGATTTCGTGCGCAGTGACGTCGAACTCATAGTCCGTCAAGCTCAGATGCTTGTGAGACTCGAACATGTCCCTTCCCGGATAGCACTTGGGTCCGCCGGTCGCCTCAATACACCACGCGGTGACCATGAACTTATAGCCAGCTTTGTATTGCGCGCTGTGGAAGTCTTTGACCTTCGGATTGAGGTTGTTGATCGTAGCGTTGGTGTGCAAGCGATCGATCAGGTAATCGGCCGCCGTTGCAATGGCATATGCTCCCCCAAGTCGTTCATAAAGCGTCTTATCCGTCATCTCATCCTCGCTCAGTAACTTTTTTCAATCACCCGCCGCAATTGGGGAAATGACCATCGACGGCTGATCCGTGCTGATGGCAGTCACTCTGCAAGGAGTACGCGGATAATGTCGTAGCAGGCGCTACGAGGACCGGAATTTATCTTTTGAAATGCGAATGTCGCCTCGGGCGTTCTTCAATGAGCACTAATCTGCCGAGTGGTTGCAGGGCGATTTATAAATTACTGCAACGTTTGATGTCGGCCCGCTTAAATCACCTTATCGCTGATGAACAGCTGTTTGCCCGACATGCGAACTCTTCCGGTGTCCCTTAGCCGAGACAACGCACGAGTGACGCTGACACGGTGTGCTCCCACCAGAAAACTGATTTCTTCATGCGTTAAGGGAAATGCGATTGTCCAGCCACCAGCACCACGCGCGCCAACTTCCAGGGCGACGTTGACCAACACCTCGTAAAGCCGGTCCTCGAGATTGGGTTCGGACAACGCGCCAACCCGGCTCGAAAGTTGTTGAATTCGCCGTGATAGATTGCGGATGACGACGAGGCCAATATCGGGATGATTTGTTACCAATCCTTCAAATGTCTTCTTGTCTATCCCGCAGGTCACCGTGGTTTCGAGGCAAGTAGCACCAACCGGATAAACGCCCTCCTCCAGCAGTGCGCTTTCACCAATCAAAGCACCCGCTTTGCGAATGTCTAAGGTAATAATACGTCCATCCGCGCTTATCTTCGTGAGTTTCACCGAGCCCATTTTGATGAGGTGAATGCTGTCGGCGCTTTCGCCTTGATGGAAGAGATCCTCACCGGCATCGAGTTTCCTTCGGACGAGCTCGTCGGCCACAGTACAAAGCGTTTCCTGTGGCGCTCCATCGAACAGCCAGATTTGTTCGAAACAACGCGGATGTAGGCCTGCACCGGGCCCGGCGAGTTCCATACACTTACAAGAGCCAGCCGCACATGTTTTGTTCATCATTCGTCTCTGCCGACAGACCACGCGCTGGTCCATAGCGCGGCGGAGAAAGTAAAATAAAAACCGACTACGCTCTTGTAGCGCTGACTACAGAAGCGGACGGAAAATCCTGTCAGTGTTACTGTTCGCGTCCGGACGCCAGAGTCCTTTGCGCTAATTCTGGCTACCAAAATCGCTGGTCCGTTCGGGTTGAAGATATCTATCACCTTCTGAAAGAGCGAGATGCTGTCGTCTCTTCACCTGCTACGACCTATCATCACCCCTAGAAAAATGCCGGATCGATGTGGCGGGGAACCGTTGCAGTTGGGATTCGTGCGGCAGGTATAGCCTTTACACTTTTCTAACCCCGTTCCCAAGCTACCTGACGGCTTGGAGTATATTTTAGAAAAACATCCATTACGGTTCGCAGTCGCGCCGCCTGATGATCAGCGTACGCCTTGAATCGCATAAGGATTGTTTTGGTAATGCAAATGCTCGCTCGATTGTCGGCAATAAGCGCCATGCTCGCATTGACGTGCGCGAGCGAGGGAGTGTTGTCCACGCCTGCTTCTGCGACCAGCGACTCGCTGCGCAATTCGCTCGCGCAGAAGAATTGTCGTCGGGGCACGTTCAAGGACTATTACCTTCAGGGCAACGGCGGCGATCCTCCGTCGAGCTACAAGGGTCGCGTTTACAAGCTCAGCCAAGATTATCCCTCGGAGCTTCCGGTGAAGGAAGAATATCCGTGGCTAAAAATTCCATTTAGAGACGGCGGTCCGGTAGATCCAGAGGCTTATCTGCGCGCGCTCCTGGACTACGGGCTGGAAGGCAACGTCGCGGTCGACTTCTACGTCGAAGACAATAAAATCCGTAAATGGTACGGCTCGCCTTGGATGGACTGGAATACCGAAGTCGCTTCCGACTGGCCGGGGACCGACGGCCGCGAATTCGTGCACGGTTTGACCCATGAATTCGACTCTGCCGGCAACACGTTCGGTGAGCGGCAGCTTGAGTTCGTCGACACCTGGGCTCAGGCTTACGTCAACGATCGATACGCCTTCGCGTTAGGCCAAGTCTACTGCGATCCCGATGACCCGAAGCCTGGCGCGCTCAATCCTGATCCAACAGGTTTGAACAGCATGCCGGACGGCGCGTTTGTCATCAAACTTCTGTTTTCGACGGTGACCGAAGCGGAATTGCCGACGGTGAAAGGCGCACTGGAGTGGGATGCCGATATCTTCGTCAACAAGAGCCCGCGCTTTCGCAACGAGGGGCCGTTGTCACGGTACGAGCGTCGTATTGGCAAGGTGCGCCTCATTCAGATCGATCTGCAAGTGCGCGACGAGCGCAGCCCTACGGGCTGGTTGCTGGGGACTTATGGCTATGACGGGAACGCCAAAGGCGAAACACCTTGGGCACGCATGACGCCGCTCGGCCTACAGTGGGGAAACAACCCTAAGGTGACCTACGCCGAAACTTGCAAAGGTCGGAACGGGCCGTGCGATTATAAACCACTCACCGAACAGTGGATCAATCGTCAAGCCGTCAAGGACCTGGCCACTCCACCACTGAGCTTCAATCATCTGGGCTTCGGCGGCCGCCTCGCCGGCCCCGTAGATAATCCGAAAAGTTCGTGCATGGGCTGCCATCAGACAGCCGGCTTTCCGATGGTGCCTATCCTCGCGGAATTTGCGCCTAATGGAGCTGTCCTCGGGCTCGACGCGGAAAAGCATCCCGAAACGGCGCAGGGCCTTCGCATGATGTACTTCGGCAACGTCCCGGGCGGCGCGGTCTTCAGTGATACTCAGCTCTATTCGAGCGATTATTCCCTGCAGCTTGCAATGGGCTTGCAGAATTTCGTCTCGCTCCGCTGTGCAAAGGACGCGCCATCCCCGCGCCCCTCGCTTTGCGGACAACTCGCTGATTGGACGCGGCTGCAGCGCAAGGCCATCGACAGTGTGAGCGTGTTTGGGACGCCTGGACCGGGCGGCGCACCGATCACTCCGAAGTGACCATAGATAAGCGCCGATTCTCCGGGGCTTCCTCAAGTCAAAGGATGATAATCGGCCGGAGACGCTTTTTCAGTAACTCACGTCTCCTTCGGTGAGTGGAGCGGACAGGAGAGCACGAGAGCCAGCCGTTAAACACTCAAGTCCGCTTTCTCTGCGAAGCCGCACTCGGCTCGAAGATAGCTGCAAAACGGCTCATGTGAAATTTGTACGAAACCTCGGGGGCGCCTCGTAAGTCAGCTTTGCCGAGAGGCTGTGTGAGAACGAAGATGCGGCCCCCCGCTGGCCCGGCCGCGGCCTGCGGGCAGAGCCTCAGATGGCTCTGAGCAGCTTCGGTACTCCAAGGATCGCCATCACGCGCTTCAGATTGTAGGCCAGGACGTGCAGCGCCATCTCGGTGGCGACATGCTTGAGTGTCTTCATCTTGAAGTGAGTGGCGCCCATCCACGCCTTGATCGTCCCGAACGGGTGCTCGACGGTCTGGCATCGTAACGACATCTTATTGGGATCATCGTCGAGGCGCTCCTGGACGCGTTCAAGGATGCCCTCGTGCTCCCAGCGACGGACGCGGCGTTGCTTACTGGTGGTGCACCGGCCTTTGATGGCGCAGCTTCCGCAAGCATCCGTCCAGTAAGAATGCAGCGTCTTGCCGGCCTCTGCATTCGTGAAGCGGTATGTCAGTCGCCCGCCGGCCGGACAGACGTAGGCATTATCGTCCGCGATGTAAGTGAAGTCGGCGCGATCGAAGCGGCCATGGGCTGCAGCGTTTGACGTATGTGGCTTGGGCAACGTGACCGGGATACCGGCTTCCTCGCACGCGACGATTTCCTCGCCCTTATAATAGCCCTTGTCGGCAATCGCCTCGATGTCGGGGCGGGACATCTTTTCACGCGCTGCACGCGCCATCATCGCCAGAGCGTCGCGATCGTAGCCGAGGTTCGTCACTTCATGCGCGACGATAAGGTGATGCTTCGTCTCGACGGCAGTTTGTACATTGTAGCCAATCACGCGGGGCTTTCTGCTCGTCGTCGCCATCGCACGCGCATCGGGATCGGTCAGCGAGACCTGCGTCTCGCCGCTGATGTCCATGCGCTGTTCGATCGCCTTCAAGGCATTGGCCTCTCGCCGGCAGTAGGCCAACTTCTTGACTGCGCGAGCGAGGCGCGCCTCGGGAACCGACATTCCGGTCTTGCTCGCCACTTCGTCAGCACGGTCAAGCTCGACGAGATATTTTTCAATGGCCGCATCGATCTCGCCAAGGCGCCGCTTGAGTTTCTCACGCGTGAAGCTTTTAGTCTTCGCATTGACGGCTTTGAACTTACTGCCATCGATCGCGACGATGCTGGCGTCCAGAAGATCGAGGCCGCGACAAAGAGCGACGAACTGTTGGCATACCTTGCGGATGGCCGGACCGTTCTCACGGCGGAAGTCGGCGATGGTCTTGAAGTCGGGAGCCAGGCGACCCGTGAGCCAGATCAGTTCTAGGTTCCTCCGACACTCGCGCTCAAGACCACGCGAGGACTGCACTTGGTTGAGATAGCCGTAGATGTAGATCTTGAGGATCGTTGCCGGATGGTAGCTCGGACGGCCCGTCTCTTGAGGAACCACCCCGTCGAAGCCAAGCGTACCGAGCTTAAGCGCATCGACGAAGGCGTCGACTACGCGCACAGGGTTATCTTCGTCGATGTAATCATCAATCGTGTCGGGAAGAAGCGTCGCCTGCGTCCGATCCGCGCCCTCGATGAACCGCCTCATTTGATCCCTCCTCAAGCTCGCGGGAGTCGTACATCTGTTCGTCTGAATGGGCGCGTTTTCACACAGCCTCCCGAGATAGCGGATATCGGCAGAACGTCCGACCTGGTCGTTTGCCAGTCATCCGCGAACGTCTGCTGCTTACCCTAAATGCAGACGTCATGACTTTGTCGGCTAAGGGCCAAATCCGGAAGTCCCGCACCGCAGCTCGACACTTAGCGGTGAACACTCGCCAGCCCTTCCACTCCGTTAAACAAGGTGCCGTCAATATCGGCTCGATCCAATTTGGCTCTAGTCATGTTCGAATCCGACAAGTCAGCATGCGCCAAGCTGGCCCTTGAAAAGTCGGCATTGCTGAGGTTGCACGACGTGATCATGATATTTTCGAGGTTCGCTGCGGTGAACGTCGCCCCGCTAAGGTCGGACCACGATATTTGCGTGCGCTCAGGTGTCTTGAGCTGGTCCCTTCGTTTCCATTGCATCTGCGCGTTGGTAAAGTTCGCCCCCCGAAAGCTTGTTTGACTGAAGTGCGCGACTATCCGCGCTCCGGAGAAGTTTGCGCCCGTGAAGTTCGGGGCTTCCGCCCTGGCCTTTTCGAGCGACAAGTAAGCGACGGGCGTGAAAAGACTGGCACCTGATAGATCTGCATCCATGAAATTGGTGCGAACAATGATTGCCCGATCGAGGCTCGCGCCGCTCAAGTTGACATGGGACAGATTTGCGTCCGTGAGGTCAGCACCAAGCAGATTTGCCCCGGCGAGATCGGCGTGCTTGAAGTCAAGTCCGCTCAGATCAAAAAAGCGGAGATTTCTGCCCGAAAGGTTAAGCGGATGCGACGGATCCGCGTTGTGCAAGGCCGTGACAATATCATGAAGCGTGGTGTCGAAGGCCTGAACGGGCCAAGCGACGTAGTAACTCGCTGCCGCAAGGATGCTCAGAAGAGCAGCACGACTACCCCTAGCCACCATGATGGCGGCGGCGTTGTTCGTACTCCTCGCGGTCGATCTCTCCTCGCGCATACCGCTCCTCAAGAATTGCCAGAGCCGATGACGAGTGTCGCCGGGGACTTCCGTCGCCGGACAGCATCCGAATGATCGCGGCGACGCCAAAAAAGGCAATCACCAGAAACGCAATCCAAAAGATACCGCCCATCGGCCACCAGCCAAATGACCACCCATGCATGGGACCTTGCACAGGACCGATTTGCGCCAACACGGATGGCGCTACGAATGCACCAAAAGTCTGCACGACACGCGACCTCACATCATGCAACAGCCATTACCAAGCAGCAGGTCGGCCTTCTTTTTCTGATCGTCGGCTAATGTCTTGTAGAGGGCTTCGGTCGCCGGCTTCATCGCCTTCATGCTGTCCAGCATGCTCTGCATCGCCTGGATATGTGCGTCCAGGCGATCCGTCGCGGTACCGGACTGCCAAGCCTGCATCATCGTTGCGTGCATTCCCTGCATGGCGGCGACTCGTGCTTGCACCGCGTCAACATAATCCTGCCAAGCAGCCTTCTGAGCGTCCGTTATGCCGAGCTCGGCTTTAAGGTAGGCGAGCTGCCCTTGCATCATTGGACCATAGCCCATCATCATGCCGGGGCCCATCATACCATAACCCATCATTCCCGGACCCATGCCGCCATAGCCCATCATGCCTGGACCCATCATGCCGTAGCCCTGTCCCATCATTCCTGGCCCCATCATCCCGTTGCCGTAGCCCATCATCCCGTGACCCATCATTCCGTAGCCCGTCGTAGGGGGCTGCTGGCTCGAACTTTGCGCGAATGCGATTGAAGGTGCCGCCAGCATCGCCAGCAGCGCTCCTGCGATAAGATGTTTGCGGAAACTCATTTTAAATACTCCTCCTCAGGTTCGGCCAACCACAGCGATCATTTCAGCGGGGCCATCGGACTGCCTTCGCCATTCATCGAGCGCCTGTCCCAATATCTTGGTCGCCGAATGCAAGAATATGGACGCAAGGATTGCCGCCACGAGTATATCCGGCCAGCCGCTCGCTGTGCCCCATACGACGTATGCTGACAAGATGACGGCCACGTTGCCGACGGCGTCGTTTCGTGAGCACAGCCACACAGAGCGTACGTTGGCGTCACCGTCCTTGTACTTGAGGAGAATCAAGACGCTCGCCAAGTTGGCTGCGAGTGCGAGAAAGCCGATTGATCCCATGATCTCGGCGACAGGAACGCCCGGCGCAAAGGCGTGCCAAACTGTCGAGCCGAAAATCCAAAGCCCCATGAGCCCGAGAGTAATCCCTTTAACCACTGCGGTTGTGGCCCGCACGCGCAATGGCAGGCCGATGACGGCGAGACTGAGACCGTAGGTCAGCGTGTCGCCGAAGAAATCGAGAGCGTCTGTTTTCAACGCCTGGGAACCCGACATCGCTCCGGCTCCCATCTCGACGGCAAACATGACCGCGTTGATTGCGATCACCGCCCAAAGGCGGCGCTGATAGCCGGGAGCTAGACCGTTGAAGGCCAGATTTTGGGAGCAGCCACACCCGCTCTTAACGCAATCGGTCATCTTCTCATGCCGCAATTTGCAACATCCAGGATGTAGTATAGGATCTCTAGTGGCTAGAGGTTCAAGAGGTATGTGGGCATGGGCGAAATCGGAATTGGCGGGCTCGCGGAACTGACCGGCGTTAAAGTACCGACCATCCGCTTTTATGAGCAAATCGGGCTATTGGTAACGCCGGACCGCACGAGCGGAGGGCAACGGCGATACGATGACCGTGCGGTCGCGCGGCTGGCTTTCATCCGTCATGCCCGCGATCTCGGTTTTGACATGGATGAAGTGCGCGAACTCCTCACGCTAGCAGATCGTCCGGATGCTCCCTGCCAACGCGTTGATGCGATTGCTCGTCGTCAGGTCGCGCATATCGACGGCAAGATAAAGCGCCTGCAAGCTGTGCGTCGCGAACTTAGAACTGTAATTTCTACATGCCACGCCGCGCGCGTTAAAGACTGCCGTATCATAGAGGCTTTGTCAGGCGCTTCCTCCAAGTCAAATGGCGGCAAAGCGCGATCGCCGGCACGAACGTCAGAAACTGCAATAAAAGGGAAGAAAATCCTTCGAATTTAACCCAAAGCGATTTCTGCTTAGGGTCACGAGCGAGCGTCGGCGCGGCCTGAAGTACTTCCGTTTTGCTCTCTAAAGCAGACATCCGTCATCGTGTGTATGCCACCTCGTCAAGCATCAACCAAATGTCAGCTATTGAGACCTTCCGGCCGAAAGTCTTACGTGGCAGGGTTTGCGGCAGGCTAACCAACATTCGAAGCGCGCCAACCTGCCCGCTGGCGTTTACGCCGAATACCAGCTACGCACGCTAAATAACGATAATCTTGACGAAGTGCGCCTGCCACTCGAATAGAGCCGGGTGGGCCTTCTCCATTCGAAAAGTCTTCACAATCATGACCTTCCCGTCGGTTCATCCCGCACTCGGGCGCGCTCTTTCTGCGCGCGGCTACTCTGCGCCTACTGCCGTGCAATTAGCGGTTCTCGAAGCCAACACGGTAGGGCGTGATTTGCTGGTCTCGGCTCAAACCGGCTCCGGGAAAACGGTCGCCTTCGGACTTGCGATGGCATCGACGCTTCTTGGAGAAGCGGAACGTTTCTCGCAAGCCGCTGAACCGCTGGCGCTGATCATCGCACCCACGCGTGAGCTTGCGATGCAAGTGCAGCGCGAACTCGACTGGCTCTATGCAGACACCGGGGCGCGTGTTGTGACCTGCGTCGGGGGCATGGACGCACGCGCGGAGGCCCGCCAACTCGGCTTCGGCGCTCATATCGTTGTCGGCACGCCCGGACGTCTGCGGGACCATTTGGAACGACGGCGGCTTGACCTGACAAAACTCGCAGCCGTTGTGCTCGACGAGGCCGATGAGATGCTCGATCTCGGATTTCGCGAGGATCTGGAATTCATTCTCGACGCGACCCCTGAAGGCCGCCAGACGCTCCTGTTCTCGGCCACCATGCCGCGCGAGATCGAAGCACTGGCGCGCCGCTACCAGCGCGACGCTGTTCGCATCGAAACGGTGAAGCGCAACGAGCAGCATGCCGACATCGACTATCGCGCCATTCGCGTCGTTCCGAGCGATACTGAAAACGCCATCGTCAACGTGCTTCGGTTTCACGAGGCCGGCGCCGCGATTGTGTTCTGTTCGACGCGCGAAGCCGTAAAGCGGACGCACGCGCGTCTCTTGGAACGAGGCTTCTCTGCGGTGGCCCTCTCCGGAGAGTTGACGCAGAACGAGCGCACGCATGCACTTCAAGCACTTCGTGATGGCCGCGCGCGCGTTCTCGTCGCGACGGATGTGGCGGCGCGCGGACTCGACTTGCCGGCTCTCTCGCTCGTCATTCACGCCGATCTGCCCAATGATGCAGAGACACTCCTTCACCGCTCGGGTCGCACGGGGCGGGCCGGCAACAAGGGCCTGTGTGTGTTGATTGTCCCCTTCAACCGCCGGCGTAAGGCCGATGCGTTGCTGGCCGGTGCGAAGCTTAAGGTCACGTGGGGCCCGGCACCGACCGCTGACGAGATCCGCGCACGCGATCAGGAGCGCTTTCTGGCCAGCTCTATCTTCACCGCTCCCGCGACGGACGAGGACCTGAAGCTTGCGCAATCCCTTCAGTCCAGCCGCACGGCAGAAGAGATTGCTCTCGCGTTGGTCCGGATCCACCGAGCCCAGCTGCCCGCGCCGGAAGATCTTACTGAGGATACGGGCTCGCCGCGGCGGCGCGATGATCATGCGCGAGCACCTCGGGAGCGGGTCGAGCATAGACAAGTACGCAGCCAAGGGCCGCAAGGCCGAGACGAGCGTGCGAGCGCGCGCCCGAGAGACGGCCGCTCCACGCACGCCGTTCGTGATCAGGGCCGTGAGATGGTCTGGTTCCGCATCGATATCGGCCGCGAGCGTAACGCCGAGCCCCGCTGGCTGCTGCCGCTTCTCTGCCGCGCCGGCAATGTGACGAAAGCCGAAATCGGTTCCATCAAGATCTTCGACCGCGACACGCGCTTCCAGATCGCCGCCGAATCCGCAGACACGTTCGCGGATACCGCGCGCTCCATGAAGCCTAACGAGGGGCGGATTTCGCGCATTGGCGCCTCCATGGGTGACGACGCTGGTACGCACGGCAATCCGACCCTCGCTGCCCGGCAGCAGAAAGACGACGAGGCCAAAGCCGCAACCTTGTCTGATCTCCAAACGGGTCGGCACGCGAAGACGCCATGGCGGGATCGAAGCAAAGAAAAAGCCGGCGCGCATCCTCATCGAAAGCGTGACGCGCAGAAAACTCATCCCAAGGGCACCGGGCCTCGCCCAGGTTCATCAAAATCAAGCGGCGAATATAAGCCTGTGTCAAAATACGCTCATGGGAAGAAGCAGCAGAAGAAGCATCGCCCGACCTCATAGCGATTTCCGAACGTGAACAAGTCCACTCAGGGCTTGAACACGTGATCGAGCATCCGAAGATTCGACCTATCTCGTCTCACAGCGGACATGATCGGCGGGGCTCCCGCATCGCCGATCGCTGCTACTCCACGCGACAGCTATTGGGACCGACCGTCGGCTCCGCCGAGACGCCGACGCCTCCTGGCTCTGCTTTCCCGGAGGTGAAGCGATCCCGTTAGCTTCACTCGGGCGGCGCCGTTACGGGCAAAAAGCGCCCGATGCATCTTTTCGGATAGTGCTCGGCATAACTGCGAGGTTCGAGCCGCAAGAACAGATCAAACTGAGGGTACGTCTAGTGCCTGGTTCAGAAGCAAAGCCAGGGGCCTAAGCAGGCCGCAGGCGTCCCGCCCTTACAGGCCATCTGCGAGGAGTAACACTCAATCATCGCCCCTGATTTGCAGGTGGTTTTCACTGGCCCCTTCGGTATAAGCCCTTTCCCGGCGATCGTATTCTTAAGTGCGTTGTGGGAGAACAGCACCGCCAAATCGTGGGTGAAGTTATCGCCAATGGCGGCGACCCTCGTACATTCGGCCGCATGAGCCGTCGCCGAAAGCGCGCACACCATAATCGCGGCCACGAAGCCTGACTTGAAAACCTGCATTGCAACCCCCCGGTGCGGACAAATCACGTTTAACGCTAGTCGAGTGCTTGGCAGTTGCCAAGTAAAGGACTGTTGCTGTCACAGATATTTTCCGCAATGCGACTCTCCACACACACGCCATGACCATCCATGCGTGTCCGATTTGGGTCAAAAGCGTTGACCACTAACCAAGCTACGGAAGTTTTAGCCCGAATCCGGCCGTCGAGTAAGGCGTAGGTGTTGCCGCGGACCATGTTCGTTTGTCTATCGAGAAATGAGACAAATCATGGAACAGGAACATACCCGAAAGCCAGTGACCCGAGTACGATTACTTAGAATCTGACCTTCATTCCACCGTAAGCCGCAAGCGGTGTCGCCGGGACGATCGTGCGCGGATCCGTGAAATCTATGGTTCCGAGCGATGCTGCGGTTGCGTCGTCAAGCGTGAAGTAGTTGCCATACGTTCCGTATTGATGATCGAAAATGTTATTCACGATCGCGTAGAGCTGCACGTTTTGAGTGACGTCGTAGGATGTATGAAGATTGACGACGCCATATCCGGCTAACGGCTTATTCAGGTTCGCCTCGTCGCCGAAGAAAATCTGATCGGAAGCGGCGGTCAAATCGCCGCCGAACTTCCATTGGTGCGTCAGCCAGTAGTCGAAACCCGCCTTGAACCTGTGCTGCGGAATACCCGGCATGCGATCACCCGGATGCACGGTGGTGATAAAATCATTGCCGTTCGATGGGTTTTGAGGGTTATTCGGCGAATTAACGTCGAATGTGCTCTCGAAGCGTGCATCGGTGAAGTTATAATTGGCGAAGAGATACAGACGATCGTTGCGGTAATCGATGCTGGCATCGAGCCCTTCTCGAAGCGTGTTGCCCGCGTTCTGAAAGTAGCTTCGGCCGGCGATCGACGACGCCACATTTATAATGTCGTCGCTATTCATGGCGTGAAAGAAGCCAAGTGTCCAAGTGACCTTTTGATGATCGCCGAAGCTGGTGATCTCACCGCGGAGGCCCGCCTCTGCGGTGCGAGAGACGACCTGCTTCAATGGAGGGTCTGAGGTCAGGAAGCTCGAAATGAGACAGGGATTGTTGGGATCTGCGCAGGCAAGCTCAGCCGCGACCGGCGCGCGGTTGGCTTCTGAATATCCGCTGTAGAGCGAGAGCCCCGGAAGAAGTTGATAGGTGCCTCCAGCCATCGGATTGAAACGCTGATAGACATTGTTGCCATTGAGATCGGGAGCTAGCCCCGTGTTGTCCTTGAGACGGATATCGGCGTAATTGAAACGGCCGCCGGCCGTCAGCGAGAGCCGGTCAGTTACATCAAAGGTGTCGGAAAAGAAGACGCCGTAATAGGTGTTGGTCGTCGTGATATCGACCGGAGCGATATCCGAGTTGGCGACGATCTGACCGTCGCCGGTTATCGTGAAATTGGGACCGATGCTTCCGATCTCGGCGTTGGTCTGATAGCCGACGCGGCCATGATCGATGCTGCCGCCTAACAAGAATTGGTTCGTATGGCCGAAGATCTTCGCCTTCTGCACGCCCTGCAATGACGCCCCGTAACTTTCGGCCTGCTGCGAGGTACGATCGATTTCGCCGACGTAATTGTCGCCGCCAGGCGGCGTTAATACCGAGTTGCCATTTTGATCGACGAGCTGAACGGTCGTGCCGTCGAGATTGTCAAAGCAGAGCACACTTGTATCGCCCGCGCAGGGCGCCGCTTCGGAGCCGTTGGCATCGACGTGATGTTGATTAAACCGGCGATAGTAGCTGACGCCCGAGACCTTAAATGTATCCGTGACATTGACAGAGCCATTGACGGATCCCATTGCCATGTCGTTCTGGGTCGTTTGCGGATTTGTGTAGACGGCGCTGTAGCTTTCATCCAGCAGCTGGACCGGAGAGGCCGTAACGGCCCCGACGAAGTTATCGGCGCCAGTGAAGTTGGCATGGAACTCGGCGTCATGGTTCTTGAACCCGATATCGGCGAACGTGCGGCGAATATCGGATGGCGAGAACTGCCGCCAACCGCCGTCGTGAATATCTTCGACCGCGATATAGGCTGCGTAATTGCCGACTTGCTGCCCTGCCTGTACCGACCCTTGTATGCGTCCGAACGAACCGCCGCGGATGTCGGTCTCGACGCCCTGGAAATTAAATCCATCCTTCATCGATATGCTGATCGAGCCACCGAGCGCATTGAGGCCGAACGCCGGATTGTTGCTCATCACGGCGATATCAGAGATGGCTATCGAGGGCAGGAAGTCCCAGTTGACGACGTCGCCAAAGGCTTCGTTGATGCGGACGCCGTTCTCGTAGACGGCTAAGCCCTGGGGAACGCCGTCAAGAGGCGACGCATCGAAGCCGTGGAATTGGACATTCGTCTGGAACTCATTGCCCTGCAAGTCATTCACGATGACGCCGGGGATGCGCGATTGGAGCACGTCCTGCACTGCCATCGCGCCGCTGCGCGTCACGTCGGAGGATGAAACCGTACCGACCGACCCCGGAACCTTCGCGATCGGAAGTTCGCTGCCGCCCACGGGCGACATCTTCACCTGCGTGGGCTCGGCGACCGAGAAGTCCTTTTCAACCGGTGCCGTCGGCGGCGTCACCGGGGCCAGGGCAACGGGAGCTTTCTTCAGCTTCGCAGTCTGCCGGACCTTTCGCGGTGGGGGAGCTTTTGCCTGCTGCTGGATGACCTCCACTTCCGGAAGCAGCTGCGTATTCGCGGCCGGAGGCGTGGTCGTGGCCCCGCTCGCGGCGGGTGGGGGCTGCGTGGTGGGCGCTTGCGTCGTCGTGGCGGGGGGTGTGGTTGGGGCAATATCCGTGCTGCCGCCGGTCTGCTGCGCGAAGACACTGTCGACGCCCCCCGTCAACAGAACAGCAGCTGCGAGCGCGGCCAGACGATAGATCGGCAGCATTCCAATTTCCCCCGGTGCGATCTCTTAGAGTCGGCTTTTCCCCACCGATTCACCCCTCGTCGGAGGAAATCTTCCTTCCTGAAAGCGGTCAAATGATCTGGCAGAAATTGCATCTTTTTCCTGATGGAGGTTGTAAGGACGCAACCGTTCGATCGAGAAAAGGAGAATGTCGAATTCAAATTATCCCGAGTTAAGCAGTGGTCTCGATATGATTCGATATGCACACTGCGTGTTTCTTGACCGGCTTGTCGGACCGGTGCGCCGGGCGAACGAGAAAATGATCTGCTCCAAAACGGAGACGTCCCACCCTCAGAGTGGGGAAATCGGCTACGCTGAGCCTGTGGATTCTGGCATCTAAGACCCACTCCTTTTCGACACTCAGCGGTACCACCTGACAGCCGACAAGAGACTTTCGGCACGACGGCCTCACAATTCCGGCCCGAAACCCGTCTCGCGGTCACACGTTGACGGCCCGCATGCGCTAAGTCTCGGACGGCGCCCAGGAATTTGCGACGACCGTAGAGATACGAATTTTTCTATTTGCATTCAGTGATTTATGGCGGTGCTTGCAGTCTGACGCGAACCCGTCTCCATAACCACTCATTCCCTGCTCACACAACAAAAGCAGCGAATTTCGCGTATTTCGCCGCCCTTGCACGGACGCGAAGCGCGAGAAATCTCAATATTCACTGCAGGTTAGCGGACATCACAAGATGTCGGCGCGCGGCGAATTCGTATCTGCTGCCGCAGGGACAACGACTGCACCAGCAGGGAAATGGCGGGGCGTTTCGAGGCAGGCCGTGCAAAAACCCTGATTAGGGAGATGGTGCCGCCACGGCCGCTGTCCGTTAAGCCGACCTTCCGAAATTCGGTTCGGGGTGGGAGGCGGACATTTCATTGCGGCCGACGAGAGATGCCCGAGGTCTTCGGATCATCCCGCCCGGGCCAGATCACATGGTCGAAATCGGTCACGGTTCCTTCTTGAACAGGTCCTGGAAGATCAGCTGGCCCCAAGTGCGGCCGCGTGCGTGCACCAGCGCGCCACCCTCGTTGAGCTTGCCCAGTTTAACGGGTGCGAACCCGAGTTGTTTGGCCAAATCCGCCACGGGAGCGATCGCGTCCTCGTCGTCGCTCGACAGAAAGACGACCCGGTGGCCACCTTCGATGGTCGGATCGGTAGCCAGCGTGCTTGCAATGAGGTGATTGAACCCTTTCACGAGCTTGGCCCCGGTGAACGACTTTGCGACGAAAGCGGAAGACAGGAGGCCGTCCATTTCTTCGAGGGGTAGCTGCGAGTTCATCGTATCAACGATAGTCTTTCCTCTCCAGTTGGACAGCACCTTCGCGACCTCTGGGTGTGACTCGAAACGGACAGCTAAAAAGATAACGTCCGCCTTGACAGCATCCGCCAATTTCTGGGGAATGATTGTGGGTCCGATCATGGCCGCATCGGACGCAAAGCTTGCCGGGTCTCGCGTGGTTGCAACAGACACTTCAATGCCGTTACGGGCAAATGCCTTGGCAAGAGCGTGACCAATCTTGCCGAAGCCGATAATTGCGTAACTCATAATGCTTCTCTGATCTTATGTTAAAATTAAAGGTGGTCCCACGACTGGCGGGCTGGAAGGCCAATCGCAGGACCACACCGTGATTAGACCTGCGCCATGCCCCCATCGACGGCTAGATCCACGCCGGCAATGTAAGAACTTTCATCGGAGGCGAGGAACACTACGGCGGCCGCGATTTCCTCAGGCTTACCTCTGCGACCGAGTGGAACCTGCGAGACGAATTGCTCGGCAGCTTGCTGGGCTTGTTCAGGAGTGAGGCCAGCTTTCTCAAGTGCTGGAGTCTCGATTGGCCCTGGGCTTACAGCATTCACACGAATTTTGCGGTCTTTCAGCTCCATGGTCCAGCCACGTGCGAAGCTACGCACAGCTGCCTTGGCCGCGGCATAGACGGTAAACGCTGGCACTCCCAGCACGTTCGCGACTGAAGAGTTCAGGATAATCGAGCCACCATCTTTGAAGAGGGGAAGGGCTTTCTGCACTGTGAAGAACTGTCCCTTCGCGTTTAAGTCGAAGATTTTGTCAAAATGAGCTTCGGTAGCCGCCGCGAGCGGAGCGACTTCGCCCCAGCCTGCATTTACGAATAGCACGTCGATATGACCGTGTTTCTCTTTCACAACGGCATAGAGCCGGTCCAAATCCTCCAGGCGCGTTACGTCGCCCGCGACCGTCGTGACGTTTCCCCCGATAAAGGATGCGGCCTCTTTTAACTCTTTGTCCCGTCGGCCAGTGATGACGACGTGCGCGCCTTCTTCGACGAAGCGCTTCGCCGTAGCGAAGCCAATCCCGCTGTTGCCACCCGTAATAACTGCAACCTTACCCTCAAGCTTTCCCACGACGTCTCCTTCGAAGCTGTGTTTTTCGCGTGTCCGGGGAGGCCCCGGAGGACCTCGACATACGTTGTCTGGCGTCGGGCATGGAGTGCGGAAGCACGCACATCGGTGGTGCAGAATCGATCCGGGTTGACGGCGGGCGCCGACGGGGACCACACGTCTCCGCGGTGGAAAATCGGGCCGCATTTCGCGGCATAGGCTATGACAATCATCCGTAGCGGCCATATCCCACCAGCCGGTCGAACGGTTTGCTATAAGCTTGGAAGGGGCGCCATCCGGTGCCAGAATGCACCATGATCGACTGGGACGATGTTCGCTACTTTCTTGCCGTCGCGCGCGAAGGCTCGGTGCGGGCTGCCGCCGAGCGCCTCGGAGTGAATCACTCGACCGTGCTACGACGCATCGCCCAGCTCGAGGAACGTCTTGGGGCGCACATGTTCGAAAAGCTGCCTTCGGGATACCGCCCAACGACCGCGGGCGAGGAGGTCCTCGAGCTCGCAAAACAGATGGAAGAATCATCGCACCAACTAGAAACGCGTATCTTCGGGCGCGACCAGAGCGTGCGCGGCCTTCTGCGGGTGACGCTGGCGCCACCCCTCGCGACACACCTGCTCATGCCGGACTTCGCCGATTTCGCGCGTCTGCATCCGGACATCGAAATGGAAATCTTGTCGTCCGGCGAGCTGGCGAATCTGACCAACCGAGAGGCCGACGTCGCGATCAGGGTCGTCTACGACCGCAAAACCCTGCCGCTCAATCTTCACGGTCTGAAGGGACCGGAGGTGTTCGGCGCCGTCTACATGTCCCGCGGTCGCCTAGCCGCGTGGCGTGCGGGCGCGCCCGATCCCATGCGGTGGATCGTCATAAGCGTTCATGGAATTCCGGACTGGGCCGGCGAGGGCGAGGTTCGCACCACGGGGGTTCCGTTCAGGGTCACCGACGCCGAGGCGCAGCTCATGGCGGCACGGCAAGGGCTCGGGATCACGACACTGCCTTGCTTCGTCGGAGACGTTGACCCTCTACTGGTGAGGGTGCCGGGTACCGACCTGCACATGTACGGAACGCTCTGGCTTCTCACGCAAGGGGAGACACGCAAGACGAAGCGCGTGCGGCTCTTCACCGAGTTCGTATCCCGCAGGCTCGCCGCGTACGCGCCGCTTTTGGCGGGACTATCCGTATCGCGCGACTGACGCGCCGCAGGTCGCCGGCGACGCTTGCAGTGGACAAGTGCCTGCAAGCGGACATCCTCGGCGTCCTAACCAGGGGGCCTCAGGTGGTGAAAGCCAAAGCCGCACTCTCGATCTTCGTCTTCAACATCCTCGTAAACGCCTTCGGCGCCACGGCGATCACGCCGGGCTGAGCCGCAACCTCGCATCGCGTTGCAGCGCCGGCCGGGTCCTTGCACAGCCTGAAGGGATCGCCAAGAGCGTTTTCGCCAGAGATCACCCCGAGCGCAGCGCGCGGCTAAAGCTCTTTCACTCCTTGATGACAATCCTGACCTTGGCATAGCCGGGATTGCCAAGGGACTCGGCGTCGCCCCGTCCGCCATATATGCGCATTTTCCGGGTAGGCTCGCCGAGATCCATACCGAAGCGATCCGGACCGTACTCGCGGATGTGGCACGCCCCCCAAACCGAACGAGACCTGCGAGGGGTACCTTCGGGACCTATTCGATGCCGTGTTCTCCGCCTTCTATAAGCACCGGAAAGTCGCTCTGCTGTTCGGGCGCGAGATAGCGGCAAACTACTATCTGAATCCCCTCCTCGTCGAGCGTGTCCTCTATGCCCTCAGCCTCGCCGGTCTCCCCGAGAACGAAAAGGTCATAGCGCTCAATCTAGTCATGGGCAGCTTGGTCGGTATGATCGCGATCGAGTGCGCGTACCCAACGTCCCTGTCGCCCGCAGAATGGTCCTTGAGCCTGTCGAGTACCATCGATGCGCTGCCCGCGGCCGAGTTTCCTCAGATCAAGGCCTTGAAGATCAAGCTTGGTGGTGCGGTCAATGTGCTATCCGTTCATAAGCCGACACCGGCTAAGGCACAGCGCTTCGCCGACAGCTTGATCGCCGGTCTCAAAGCCCAATTCTCGATAGGTTAGCGGTCGCCGTTGCATGTTGTTCGCCCGCCATTATCGGTATCCCGATGACATTGCTATTCACGCAGGCACGCGCTTATCCTTGTCAAAGCGCGACAGTTGTGAAACGCACAAGCTTGCTGACTGCTCTATCGGGCCAAATCGACCAATGGCTTGCAGTAGAGCCACGCCTTAGCGATCATTTCGATCGCCCCAGGTTCGCTTAGCTCGGGACAATACTCATAGGGGAAAAGTACACCCATCTGGATCTGGTAATTTGAACCTTCCTTGTTGACAAAGGAATTGTAGCCGGCGGCCAGCCAGCGCGGCTGGCTTTTGGGGGCATCATCGCTATCAACTGCAGTTCGCAGATCAAACTCTATCAAAGCATCGATGAAGGGCGTGGACCTTTGCGAAGGATGCCGTCGCTGAACGCCGCGGAAGCGCGGGGTCGCTCCGGGATGCTCATTGAGCAAAGGCTTCAGGTTTGCAACGATCTGGCTCGTGAGCTGTCGAAAACCTGACTCTCCCAAATCGATCAACCTACTTCTCATAGCGCGGTTCACCGCATTCGGAACAGTGACCATCGCGTCAATAGTATCTGGCAAGATGCCCAGTGTGAGATGAGGATTATTCGTAAAGGCATCATTTTCATTCGCGGTGCCGAGAGTAAGAAAATCCCATACCCAGTTTTCGCTCCTTCCCATGATGGTCGTCCGGGCGTTGACGGGTTCATGCCGAGTTCCCCCTGGAGATCACCCCGTTGTCGCAACTCACTCATAGCCAAACTCAGAATTCTCTTGCCCTCATGGTAGGTGAATGGGTGATCGCTTCCGAACGGAATTCCTAAATCGGCACCGCGCCACACATCTATAACATCGAACTCCGTAAGCACGGCCGCTGGCGCTCGAATACCTGGACCTATCCCGGCGCATCCAGCATGGGCTCCGATGCGCGCCGCGGACTGCAGGACCATCCGACCGTTAAGCCAGTTGCGATGCTCGAAGACGCATTGCTCGACATGACCAACCGCGATGATATCGTGCTTGACCCGTTCCTGGGCTCAGGTTCGACGCTGATCGCCGCCGAAAAGACCGGTCGCTGTTGCTATGGCCTCGAGCTCGATCCGCTCTACGTCGATGTCATCCTGCGTCGTTACCACGAAGTCACCGGTGAGCAAAGAATTCTGCGCGAGACCGGGGAGACGGCCTTGGAGCTGGCGGAACGGCGGATGCAGGAAACAAGGCCTGCAGAGTGATAAGCGCACGCTATCGTCCGGTCAGGGCGACGTAAACTAAACCTCGACGTTAGGCAAAAAACGGACCTCGACTTCTGCCTCGAAGGAAAATAACCCAACCCTATAGTCGCCAATATCAATGGCGAGTTATCCTTACCAGAACCGAGATGCTTGACGCTTAAATCGTCAACGACTTCAAACCACACCTGTCCCGAGGAGCGCGAGGGGTAGTTCGAGGATGAAGAAGCACTAATGCCGCCATTGGGCACTGACGCGATATCGGCTTTACCCCAGAAGCTGACCTGAGCGAATGCAGCATGCTCCGGTGACGGACAGCGGCTTTGCCGAGAGGCTGTGTGAAAACGCGCCCATTCAGACGAACAGATGTACGACTCCCGCGAGCTTGAGGAGGGATCAAATGAGGCGGTTCATCGAGGGCGCGGATCGGACGCAGGCGACGCTTCTTCCCGACACGATTGATGATTACATCGACGAAGATAACCCTGTGCGCGTAGTCGACGCCTTCGTCGATGCGCTTAAGCTCGGTACGCTTGGCTTCGACGGGGTGGTTCCTCAAGAGACGGGCCGTCCGAGCTACCATCCGGCAACGATCCTCAAGATCTACATCTACGGCTATCTCAACCAAGTGCAGTCCTCGCGTGGTCTTGAGCGCGAGTGTCGGAGGAACCTAGAACTGATCTGGCTCACGGGTCGCCTGGCTCCCGACTTCAAGACCATCGCCGACTTCCGCCGTGAGAACGGTCCGGCCATCCGCAAGGTATGCCAACAGTTCGTCGCTCTTTGTCGCGGCCTCGATCTTCTGGACGCCAGCATCGTCGCGATCGATGGCAGTAAGTTCAAAGCCGTCAATGCGAAGACTAAAAGCTTCACGCGTGAGAAACTCAAGCGGCGCCTTGGCGAGATCGATGCGGCCATTGAAAAATATCTCGTCGAGCTTGACCGTGCTGACGAAGTGGCGAGCAAGACCGGAATGTCGGTTCCCGAGGCGCGCCTCGCTCGCGCAGTCAAGAAGTTGGCCTACTGCCGGCGAGAGGCCAATGCCTTGAAGGCGATCGAACAGCGCATGGACATCAGCGGCGAGACGCAGGTCTCGCTGACCGATCCCGATGCGCGTGCGATGGCGACGACGAGCAGAAAGCCCCGCGTGATTGGCTACAATGTACAAACTGCCGTCGAGACGAAGCATCACCTTATCGTCGCGCATGAAGTGACGAACCTCGGCTACGATCGCGACGCTCTGGCGATGATGGCGCGTGCAGCGCGTGAAAAGATGTCCCGCCCCGACATCGAGGCGATTGCCGACAAGGGCTATTATAAGGGCGAGGAAATCGTCGCGTGCGAGGAAGCCGGTATCCCGGTCACGTTGCCCAAGCCACATACGTCAAACGCTGCAGCCCATGGCCGCTTCGATCGCGCCGACTTCACTTACATCGCGGACGATAATGCCTACGTCTGTCCGGCCGGCGGGCGACTGACATACCGCTTCACGAATGCAGAGGCCGGCAAGACGCTGCATTCTTACTGGACGGATGCTTGCGGAAGCTGCGCCATCAAAGGCCGGTGCACCACCAGTAAGCAACGCCGCGTCCGTCGCTGGGAGCACGAGGGCATCCTTGAACGCGTCCAGGAGCGCCTCGACGATGATCCCAATAAGATGTCGTTACGATGCCAGACCGTCGAGCACCCGTTCGGGACGATCAAGGCGTGGATGGGCGCCACTCACTTCAAGATGAAGACACTCAAGCATGTCGCCACCGAGATGGCGCTGCACGTCCTGGCCTACAATCTGAAGCGCGTGATGGCGATCCTTGGAGTACCGAAGCTGCTCAGAGCCATCTGAGGCTCTGCCCGCAGGCCGCGGCCGGGCCAGCGGGGGGCCGCATCTTCGTTCTCACACAGCCTCCCGAGAAAGCGGACGACGGCTAAATGACGCTTCAGGCCATTAGCAGTCGGCGCATTAAATCGAGCAGTTCAGCATCGCGAATGTCGATTGAGCTTATTCCAGACATTAGCAGTTAGCATAGATCGACGACGCCGTCTGAACGGAAAGATGTCCGTTTTCGGTCGCGACCTTTACGGCCAGCAAAGCTTGCCCTCAGCGCCGGCAGCCGAAGTTTAGTCGCAAGCATCCCGGGTAAGGCTCATCCATCGATGATTTTTTGAAGAAGATATGTGAACGCCATGCGCTCCGCCGGATTAAGGTTCGCCACTGTCAATTCGCTGATGTGAAACGCCCTTGGATACATGTCATCCAAAACGGTCTCCCCCGCGGGCAGCAACGACATTATGACCTTGCGGCCGTCCTGTGCATCTTTCGTCACCTTTATGAGGCCGCGTGTTTTTAGCCGTTCGATGATGCCGCGGATGGTTGCCTGATCAATGGCTGTCACTTTAACGAGTTCGGCTTGAGAACTTGGGCCGTTGTCCCGAAGCGCACAGAGCGTCGTGAATTGCACGGCCGTCAAATCGGGATCGCTGGCGTTCTCCTGAAAAATCGCAAGGTGACGCTGATACGCTTTGCGCATCAGGTGCCCCACCTGCTCGGTGACCTTATACGTTCCCGGCATTCGCCGTTGCGTGCCAGGCTTCTCTTTCGTCACTCACAGCCTCCCGCTCGTTTTCTCCTTTGCGATAGCGCTCTTTGCAGAACGTCGCAACTGAAGCGATGCAAACAAGGAGCTGATGGCACATCCACGATGACGGCGATGGCCGCGGCGCTGCATGCACCGCTCACTGTCTAGCCGAAAACGTGCAGCATCTCTTTCACGGCAATCTGGCCGTCGAGGACCATCGGCTGGTCGTCAAGGAAGAGGCTGCAGTTCCGCATCGGGATGTCGAGGTGGCACGCGGTATTGTTCGGGCCGCCGAGTTCGTTATTCGGGCCGGTCGAGAACATAACGTTTCCGTAGAACGACCGCAGCTCCATACCCATACCGCCAGGGAATTGCGTCAATCCATGCCAGTGCGCGCGATGATCCAAGCCCCAGCCGACATGAGACATACCGAATCCGCGCGGGTCGTTGAATGTCGCCATATAGGATTTGATCAGCTCAGCGTCGAGACCACCGCGAATATCCTGAATAAAGCCCTTTTCGATCGTGTAGGTCACGGGCTCACGAACATACGTGTTAAAAGGAAGAAGGACGTCGCCCGGCGCCAAAACGATCGTGCCGTCAACGCCATCGTCCGCGCCACCGGTAAAGACGAAAGCCGCCGGCCAGTGATCCCACCGGCCGGGTTGATCGGTGTAGCCATATTCGCTCATCGTCGGATATACGCCGAGCTTATAGACGACGTCGGTGCCGTGCTTGCTCGTAATCCGCATCGTCTTGGCTTTGGCCAGGAGTTCGGCTCCGACTTCGACGCGTTCGCGCAGTTGCTTCGTCGGCATTAGGCGCGCGAGCAACGGGGCGGGTTCGACAGCCGTCAACACGCGCGTGCCCGAGGCCTGAATCGCCATCTGTTCATCGCTGAACAACAAGAAAATCAGATCGACGACCATGTCGGCCTGCTTCAATGCCTCGACCGCGTCGGGCATGGCGGCAAGCCCAGTCTTACCGACGGCCCAAGCCCCGGTCTCAGGCATCGGAGCGGGGAGACGCATATGATACATCTGGCAACCGAGCCGCTGACCCGCAGCCAGAAACGCATCGGCGTAATCCAGGCGTTCCTCGCCTTGGGACAAAACGATGACTTTCTCACCTTCATGCACGCCGCTGAGCGTCAGCTGCTCGAGGCACATTTCCGTCAAGACATTCCGGTCCATCGACTTATCTCCCTTCAGCGCTCTGCGGTTACTTGTGATCGATATTAGCGAGTTGTCTGCGCGGCCTTGATCGCCGCGATCGCGTCAGCCTTGCTGACGACGTCCCCGTACTTGCTGTCGATATCGAAGAGATTGGCAGCATGCGGTTCAGGATGACGATCGCCCACGCAATCGCGGACGACTATCGTGCGGAAACCGTATTGAACTGCATCGACGGCCGTGGCGCGAACACAGCCGCTCGTCGAGCAGCCCGCAATGACGACGGTGTCGACCTTTTGCGTATGAAGAAGTGATGCGAGGCTCGTGCCGAAGAAAGAGCTCGCGTATTGCTTGACGATGACCGGCTCATCTTTTTCCGGCTCAACACCCTCGCAGAATTCCGCCAGGACATTGCCTTCAACCATCGCCTTCATCACCGGGGCCTTTTTCACCCAGATGCCGCCGTCGGCGCAGTCCGGCGCGGAATACAGAATGCGGGTGTGGACGACAAGAATCCCGGCCTGCCGCGCAGCGGCGAGAAGCTCCGGCGTATTCGCGACGGCATCGACCACGCCCGGCGCGAAAAGCGGCGACTCTTTCCGCGTATAGGCCTTGAGAAAATCGACGACGAGCAGCGCCGGACGATCACCAAAACCGATACGTTCACCCCAGACGCCTTGATAGTTTGCTGCTGCGGTTTGCGGAGCCCCACCCATCAGTATGCTCCAGACAGCAATGCGCCGGCACCTGGTACGACAGGCTCGATCTTGAGCGCCTTCAGCATGCAATAAGTTGTAGCAACCGCCGCGGTGATGACTGGCTTGCCGGTGATCGCTTCCACCTTGGCGATGGCGGAAAGAGACGGCATCTGCACACACGCCGACAGCACGATGGCATCCACGCCGCCAAGATCGAGCGTGCGAACGATATCCGGCAATTTATCGGGGTTATGACGACCGACTTCGAGGTTGTCCGGAATTTCGAGAGCGCGCCAATCCTGAACATCGAAGCCCTCGTCGCGAATGTAATTGACGACAAGTTCGGTGAGGGATTTCACATACGGCGCGACGATCGCGAGGCGCTTTGCCCTCATCGCCTTCAGGCCTGTGATAAGCGCACCGGCACTGGTCACGACAGAAACATCAGCACCGTTCTCAGAGGCACGACTGCGCAGCCTCAGCTCGGAAACACGATGGTATCCTGAGCCCTGCGCCATGATCGCGACGAGGCAGGCGTAACCCAGGACATCGACACGAGCATCGGAAAGCTCGACAGCACAACGATCCGACTCGGAATCCATGGCCTTCAGCTCTTCCTTCTTCACCGTGCGCATGCGCATACGGCTGGAATGGAAGGTAAAGCGCTCAGGACGAATGGCCTGCCGCGCCAGGAGCATCGCCGGAATTTCCGTCTCCATCGTCGTATTCGAACTCGGCACGATCTGACCGATGCGATAATTCAAGGCTTGCGTTCCTTTATTCCAATTTTTTAGCTTCTTCTCGTTCTTCGGCTGTCGAGTTATCGAACGAGGAAATTTCCAAGCGCGTCGAAGAAACCGTCGAAGTCATCCCATGGAATCATGTGACCGGCGTTCTCCACGCGGACGACTTCGATATCCGGTTTCAGCGCCCTGAACTCATCGACATCCTGCTGGGTAATCACTCCGCCGCGACCGGCGACCATGAGCATTGCGGGCAGCGAAAGACTCGGAACGCTGGGAAAGATGTCGTCTTTGTGGAAGTCCTCGAATGCCGTAACAATCGCAGGCTCGAAGCAGGTATGAAGCCACTCGGCGCGGAGCGCGCGCTGTTCGTCCGTCCACGTCGGGCAGAAAGCACGCATGCCCTCGGCGTCGATGCCCTTCACGGCGAGACGAATGGAATCGACGTACCACTCAAGCTTGCTCGGATAGGGCCGTCGGCCTGGACCCGACACCGGCGGATCGACCAAAACGGCGCGTGAAAAGGCGGATTTATCACCGGCAACCGCACGAACCGCAACACGGGCACCCATGGAATGACCGAGGAGTGCCGGCTTCTCTAGCTTCAAGACCTTTGCGAGTTCGACAACGTCTGCGGCCATCGCATCAAGGCCGTAGTCGAGATCCGGCCCGGTCGACGACAGCCCGCGGCCGCGCGCATCTATAACGTAGACGTCATGATCTTTCGCCAAGCGTTCGGCAACGAACCCCCATGTAATCGCCGGGCTCGTAATGCCGGGAATGAGAATGACCGCGCGCCCCTTGCCGCCGTAACGCAAGTAATGCTGACGAATGCCGTTTGCGAAGACGTTCGCGCCGTGGAGCGGACCGGCCATCACGCAATTGCCTCGCTCTTCAAGGGCTCGGCATAAAGATCGTAGCCATAGACCCAGGCCGGGTCTTCCTGCGTAAGCAGGAACGTGTTGGCGTTCGATACTGTCTGGACACGCGTTGCGCGGTCTCGACGATTGGATTCATAAAGCTTGAATGCGCTCGAATAGTTCTCGATGCCCGTCTCGCCGAGACAACGTGCAAGCATCGCTCCGTCTTCGATCGCCATGGCGGCACCTTGCGCCATGTGCGGCTTCATCGGGTGGCACGCATCGCCGAGCAGAACCAGCCTTCCCTTGCTCCAGAGCGGTAGCGGATTGCGATTAAAAAGCGGCCACTTCGTAACTTCGTCCGTCGCGTCGATGAGTGCCTCGATAACGGGATGATAGCCTTTGAAGGCATCCGCCATCTCTTCCCGGCTGCTTTGGACAAACGGGTCTTTAAAATCCCAGGCGTCGTGCGGAACGCCCGTCACGTAGTAGTATTCGCTGCGATCGCCGGTCGTGAAATAGACCATCATGTGACGGTCCGGGCCCCACCACTTCACGCATTCCTCGAAATCGAGATTGTACTTTTTCAGTTTGTCCGCGGGGATAACAGCCCGGTGACCGACCCAGCCGCTATAATTCGGTTTTTCGACGCCAAGTAGAATTTCGCGGACACGCGAGTTAATCCCGTCGGCGCCAATGACGATATCCGCACGCGCGGAGGTGCCATCCTCGAACTCGAGATAAACGTCGTTCCCGCCATCATCGATCTGCTTGAGGCGCTTATCGAAATGCAACGTTCCAGGCTGAAGTGCTGCAATCTGCAACTTATGAAGATCGCCGCGATGAACAGTGCAATAGGTCGCGCCGTAACCCTCAAGCGGAATGCGCGATAGGTATTTGCCGGTTATACCGTCGCGGCTGAACCAGAATTTCGGCTTGCTGCTGATCTCGGCGAGTTTTTGGTCGATGCCGATGCGCCGGAAAATCTTGAGAACGTTCGGTCCCATGTGGATACCCGCACCGAGGCGGGAAAAGCCGAACGCCTGCTCATAGAGCTGCACCTCGAAACCGGCATGCTGAAGCAGCGCGGCAGCTGCAGCACCTCCGAGTCCGGCACCGATAATCGCGATCGTCTTCTTGTGCTTTGGCATATCAATCATTGCAGAGTAAGAGGATGTGCAAGCGCCTACAGGGCGTCTCGATGACGCCATTTAAGCGTACACACTATTGTTGGCAAGCGCTTTGTGTGACTAACTATTAGCATTAGTGCACATAAACTTAGCAAAATAGCCTTTTATAGACACTTTTGCCGACGGGCGCCATTAATGGCATCTCGGCATTAAAAGCGTATACGCTTGTTATTGCGTCGCTTGGATATTCGATGCTATCCGAGGCATCAAAGAGGTTGAGACCTTGCGCATCGAAGCATGGTCGTCTGAGCGCAACGGAGATGCACGAATTTGTGCACGACTAAGGCTGGCGCCGTCGAGCTTCACGTCAATAACAAGCAGGTCACCGTCTGCGCGGACCCTCAAACGCCGCTGCTCTACATCCTAAGGAACGACCTCGAGCTCAACGGCCCCAAGTACGGGTGCGGGCTGGGTGAATGCGGCGCGTGCAGCGTATTGATCGAAGGACGCGCCGTGCGATCGTGCACGATCGCGCTAGGATCGGTTGGCGCGCGACGAATCGTTACGCTGGAAGGTCTCGGCGAGAATGATGCACTTCACCCCGTGCAACAGGCTTTTATTGAGCAGTCGGCAGCGCAGTGCGGGTATTGCCTTAACGGGATGATCATCTCGTCCGTCGCTCTTCTGCAGAGAAACGACGATCCCAGTGATCAGGATATCCGCACGGCCCTGAAACACAATCTGTGCCGTTGCGGTACGCACGTCGAAATTCTGGCAGCGGTCCGGCACGCAGCCGCCAAGCGCAAACAGCAGCCAAGATCGCCAAGCGAACAGCACGACATCCACCAAACCGCTGATAACGACAAAAACGAGAGTGGCAATGCCGGGCAACATTGAAAGCACGTCGGTGGCCTATCTCGATCAGGGCGACATGTTGACGGTCGTTGCCACCAAGCAGCCGGATGGACCGCTCGAGCTTTTTATCGCCATCGATGCGATGGGCCGCGTTACCGGGTTTAACGGTCACGTCGATCTCGGTACGGGCATAAGAACATCGCTCGCACAGATCATTGCGGAAGAACTCGACGTTCGGTTCGAGCACGTCTCGATGGTGCTCGGCACCACGTCCGTCACCCCCGACCAGGGTGCGACAATAGCCAGCGAGACAATCCAGGTTGCAGCTAATCCGCTCCGTCGGGCAGCAGCGACTGCAAAACATCACCTTCTGCAGGCCGCCGCTCGCCATCTTCGCGCCGAACCCAGCGACCTCGTTGTCGAAGAAGGCGTGATACGAAGCACGACAGGCAGCAATGAGAGCGCGACGTTCGGTGAACTCATCGCCGGTCAGCGCATCCGATTAAATATCGATCCCGATGCACCTCTGAAACCCGTCTCGCAATATCGCATTGTCGGCGCATCGCAAGCGCGCGTCGATATCCCAGCCAAGGCAACGGGTCGATGGACCTACGTCCACGACGTCCGCGTCGCCGGCATGCTCCACGGCCGCGTCGTGCGTCCGCCTTACGGCGGGTTTGACCATGGAGAGCATGTCGGGCGAAGCCTGATTTCCGTCGATAGAAATTCGATCGCTCATATTCCGGGCATCGTCTCGGTCATCATCATCGGAGATTTCGTCGGCATCGTCGCGACACGCGAAGAGAACGCGGCGTTGGCTGCCGCTCAGCTCAAAACCGTGTGGCATTCGCCGCCCGGCCAGCCGGATTTAAACTTTCCCGAGAATGCGCTTCGCGCAAATCCCGCAACGCCGCGCAAATTGGCGGATCGCGGCAATGTCGATCAAGCCCTCGAAGGCGCGACGGAACCGATGAATCGGACCTACGTCTGGCCCTATCAGATGCACGGTTCTATCGGCCCTTCCTGCGCCGTCGCCGATTATCGCGATGATGCGTTGACCGTCTGGTCTGGGACGCAGAACCCTTTTCCAATGCGGCGGGATCTGAGCCTTCTGCTCGACATGCCCGAAGATCGCATCACGGTCGAGCGCCTAGAGGCCGCCGGTTGCTACGGCCGCAATTGCGCCGACGACGTCACGGCCGATGCGGCCCTGTTATCGCGTGCGGTTGGCAAACCGGTTCGCGTACAGCTGACACGCGAGCAAGAACACGCATGGGAGCCGAAAGGCGCCGCGCAGGTCATCGACGTCAGGGGCGGCCTTGATCTCGAAGGCGGTCCGGCCGCCTACGACTTCGAAACGCGCTATCCCTCCAATCTTTCCCCGACGCTATCGCTGCTGTTGACGGGCAAGGTCGCGGCGGTCGCCGATACGGTGCAGATGGGCGATCGAACGGCGATCCCGCCCTACGCTTACAGCAACCTGCGCGTCACCGTTCACGACATGCCGCCCATCGCGCGCGCGTCATGGTTTCGCGGCGTTTCTGCGCTACCGAATTCGTTTGCGCACGAGTCCTTCATCGACGAGCTTGCGACTTCGGCGGCTGTCGATCCGATCGAATATCGTTTGCGCTATCTCACGGACCCTCGTGCAATCGACCTCGTTCGTGCCGTAGCGGAACGCGCGAAATGGGTTCCGCACACGAAGCCGCAGACGCTCGGTGGAGAAGGCGATTTACTTTACGGCCGCGGCTTTGCTTATGCCGTCTACGTCCATGGCAAATTTCCGGGCACTGCAGCCGCATGGGCGGCCTGGGTCGCCGACGTCGCCGTCAACCGCAAGACCGGCGAGATCGCCGTAACACGCGTGATATGCGGTCAAGACTCCGGGATGATGATCAATCCCGCCGGTGTACGCCACCAAATTCACGGCAACATCATTCAGTCGACCAGTCGTGTGCTGAAGGAGCAGGTCGAATTTTCATCGACCGCCGTCAAAAGCCAGGAGTGGGGTGGGTATCCACTCATCACGTTCCCTGAAGTGCCGGAAATCGATGTCCTGATGATCCCGCGGCCAGAGGAACCGCCGCTTGGCGTCGGAGAATCTGCGTCCGTCCCTAGCGCGGCGGCGATCTGCAATGCCGTCTTCGATGCAACAGGGGTTCGCTTTCGCGAGCTGCCGCTTACTCCGGAACGGGTCTTGGCGGCACTCGGCGGAACCCCGCTCCGCGCCGAGCCGCAACCGAAAAAGAAGCTCAAGTGGCTGCGAAACATCGGACTGTCGAGTTTCGTAGCAGCCGCGGCGGGTCTGCTTACTATTGGCTCGCCCTGGCGTCCGGCAATCGACCCTATTCCTCGCCCCGATTTGACAACGTACAGCGCCGCAACGATCGAGCGCGGGCGGCTCGCCGCAGCCGCAGGCGCTTGCAACGTTTGTCATGTCGGGCCCAACGGCGAAGCATTCGCGGGCGGCCGCCGGCTCGACACGCCATTCGGCGCAATCTATGCGACCAACATCACACCGGATGAGAAAAACGGCGTCGGAAGCTGGTCCTATCCGGCATTCGAACGGGCGATGCGCGATGGCATCAGCCGCGACGGCCATCATCTCTATCCGGCGCACCCGTACACGTCCTTCGCAGGCACCAGCGAGGCGGATCTGCAGGCGCTCTACGCCTACTTGATGACGCAAGCCCCGGTTTCAACGAAAGCTCCCGAAACAAAGCTCCGCTTTCCATTTAATGTGCGAGGGCTAATGGCGGGATGGAACGCGCTGTTCCTAAATGCGAAGCCCTTCCCCTATGATTCCACAGAAACGACAGAGTGGAATCGCGGCGCGTATCTTGTCGAAACGCTCGGCCATTGCTCAGCGTGCCACTCGCCCCGAAATATTCTTGGGGCCGAAACAGGCGGCAAAGCGCATTTATCAGGCGGCTTTGCCGATGGCTGGGAAGCACCCGCGCTCAATGGCGAGGCGCGCTCACCCGTTCGCTGGACGGAAGCAGCGTTCTACGACTATCTGCGCTCCGGCCACACGCCCCACCATGGCAGCGCTGCCGGACCGATGGCTCCCGTCGTCGCATCGCTTGTCCCCCTTCCCGACCAGGACATACGAGCGATGGCGCATTATCTCGCAAGCATGCAAAAGCCCGAGGCTGGAAATGCCGATGCCTCTGCCCAGATCGCAGCGGCAGCGTCGGCTAGCTCTGCTGCCGAAGCTCAGGCCGCGCTTATCGCTCCACGCGGCGAGCGTCTTTTCAAGGGCGCCTGCGCCTCCTGCCACACGCAGGATGAGATCCTCGCGCCGTTGTTTCTCAATAGCAACCTGCACACCGACAAGCCGAACAACGTCCTGCAGGCGATATTGAATGGCGTCGATGCGCCCGAGATTCTCGCTCAAAAAGTCGGACGCAAGGGCACGGAGATCATGTCCATGCCCTCCTTCAAAACCGTGCTCGACGATGAGCAGCTTGCCGAGCTATTGGCATATTTGCGTGCCCGTTTTGCGCCATCGAAAGCCGCATGGAGCGATTTGCCCGAAGCCATCGGCGCCGCCCGAGCAGTTTCGACGCATTAGAGTTCCGTTCATAACGTAGCGTCTTCCCATTCCGTCGCAGCAGATCGCGCCAGTATAGTGCCTACGCTTGTTCTGTTTACGGATATGTTGTGACCCACGGCATCTTACGAATCCGTCATTTACCCTACCATTTGCAATATTTACTTGCACAAATGCATTTTATTTGAGCAGGGCCCTATATTGCACGAAGTTTTAGCGTCAGATATAGAACAAGAGAAATAGCGTACACTCTCTAAATTCCTGGTCTTGAGAAAGAGAGACGAAAGCTTGTCTGATCGCCGAAACGGGCTGCGTATCGCTCACTTCGCCGGATATGTCCGGAAGCGATGTGACATCGGCATCACCTCTTCCCACGCGCTCAAACAGCGCCCAGCCCACAAGAAAATTACGGCGCCCGCATGCGACGCCGAAACGATATCGAAAATCTGACCAACTCACCAACGGGAACTCCTGTCATGACATCCTCACCCCTTTCCGCACTTTCTCCCGACCGCGAGATCATGACGGAGACGATCAGATCGTCTTACGACTTTATCGTCTGCGGCGGCGGATCGGCTGGGTGCGTTGTCGCACGGCGTCTCGCTGAAAATCCGAACGTCAATGTCCTGCTGCTTGAAGCGGGCGGCAGCGATCGGGTGCCGTCGGTCATCGATTCTACGCAATGGATGTGGAACATCGGCACCGAACGCGATTGGGGCTTCAAGGCGCAACCCTCGCCGACTGTCAACGGGCGCACCCCGTTGCTTCCGATGGGCAAGCTGTTGGGCGGCGGCTCGTCGATCAATGGATCGGTCTGGGCGCGCGGGCACAAGCACGACTTTGAATTCTGGGCGGAAGAAGCGGGCGACCAAGACTGGAATTATGAATCCATCCTGGCGATCTACCGCCGTATTGAAAAATGGAATGGCCCCGCTGACGCGAAGCGCCGCGGTACCGATGGCCTGCTCAACATTCTCCAACCTGAAGATCCCATTCCGTTGGTTGCAGGTCTTATCAAAGGCGCCGAGGCAATCGGTATTCCCTTCGTCGAAGACATCAACGGCGAAGCGATGGAAGGTGACGGCGGTTGCGGCCTGCCGAACGTCCTTGTTCAAAACGGCAATCAGCGTGTTTCGATGTCGGCGACCTACCTTCACCCGTATATGGATCGCCCCAATCTTCACATCCTGATGTGCGCGGAAATCACGGGCCTGACGTTCATCGGAAAACGCGTTACGGGCGTGAATTTCGTCCGTCGCGGACAGAGCTTCACGGTTTCGGCAGACAAAGAAGTCGTGCTGTCGCTTGGCGCGATCAACACGCCTAAAATACTGATGCTCTCCGGCATCGGTGATGAAGCCGAACTGAAACGGCACAACATCGACGTTCGTCAGCACCTACCGGGCGTCGGCAAGAATTTCCAGGATCACATCCTGCTTGCAGGTTGCTGCTGGGAATACATCGTGCCCGAGCCGCCGCGGAACAACGCTGCTGAATTCGTCTTTTATGCGAAATCGCATTCGGGTCTCAAGACACCGGACCTCATGCCGGTTCTGGAAGAGACGCCGTTCGGCAGCGAAGTGACGGCGAAGGATTTCGACTTGCCCATCGGACCGGCATCGGCATGGACGCTTGCTCCTGGCCTGGCGCGTCCCGACAGCCGCGGCGAGATCAAGCTCGCAAGTTCCAATCCGTTCGACGCACCTCTCATCTTCGCGAACTTCCTCAGCACAGATACCGATATGAAGGCGATGGTTCGCTGCGTTGAGATGTGCCGCGATATCGGCAATTCGGAATTCTGCGCGCCGTACCGCAAGCGCGAATGCATGCCGGGCGATCTCAAGGGCGCAGACATGGAGAACTTCGTCCGCAATGCCGCCGGCACCTACTTCCACGAGAGCTGCACGGCAAAGATGGGACGGGATGCGATGTCGGTCGTTGACGGCAATCTCAAAGTCTACGGCATCGAAGGTCTGCGCATTGCCGATGCGTCGATCATGCCGGCAATCTCGACAGGAAACACCATGGCGCCGACGGTCATCATCGGCGAACGCGCAGCCGAGATCATCGCTGCCGCATACAATTTCTCCAGCTCAAAATCCGCCGCCGCAGCCTGAGAGGCACTCAAAGGAACGCCGCCATGAATATCAATGTCACGATACCCACTCCGTCGGCCAAGACCCAAGAGTTCTTCGCGCGCAAGCACAAACTCTATATCGACGGCGCGTGGACGGAAGGCGTTTCGGGCGAAAGGATCGACGTCGTCGATCCCGGAACGGGAAACGTTATCAGCAGCGCGACGGCCGCGGTTGCCGCCGATATTGATAAGGCCGTCGCAGCCGCTCGGAAGGCTTTCGAAAGCGGCGTGTGGGCCAATATGCCCGGTCTCGAACGCGGTAAGCTGATCAGCAAGCTCGCGCGCAGGCTTGAAGAGCTTGGCGATGAATTGGCGGAAATCGAAGCCATCGACTGCGGCAAGCCGCTCGCCTATGCGAAATATGTCGACGTCGGCCTGACCGCCAATATCTATCACTATATGGCAGGGTGGGCAGGAAAGGCCTCAGGCGAGACTGTTTCGCTCTCGGCTCCAGGCGAGTATCACGCCTTCACGCAGCGTGAGCCAGTCGGTGTAGTTGCTGCGATCACGCCGTGGAACTTCCCGCTGGTTCTGACCGCCTATAAGCTCGCGCCGCTTCTTGCTGTCGGCTGCACGTGCGTCGTCAAGCCATCTGAGCTGACGCCTCTGAGCACACTGCGGTTCGCCGAGATCGCGGAAGAGGTCGGCTTCCCGCCCGGCGTCATCAACGTTGTGACCGGATATGGTTCGCCTGCAGGCTCCGCGCTTGTCGAACATGAAGGTGTCGACAAGGTCGCCTTCACTGGCTCCGTCGCGACGGGCAGAAAAATCGCGCAAGCCGCAACGGGCAACCTCAAACGTGTAACGCTAGAACTCGGCGGCAAGTCGCCTATGGTCGTCTTTCCGGATGCCGATCTCGATAAGGCCATTCCGGGTCTGGCCAGCGCGATCTTCTTCCATCAGGGCCAGGTCTGTACGGCGGGCACTAGGCTTTATGTGCACAAGTCGATCCACGATCGCGTGCTCGAAGGCATCGCCGAGGAAAGCAAAAAACTGAAGATCGGCCACGGGCTTGAGCCCGACACGACGATGGGCCCGATGATCTCTTCGGCGCAGCTTCAGAAGGTCATGGGCTTCCTCGATCAAGGCAAGCAGGAAGGCGCCGAGGTCGTAACAGGCGGAGAACGCATCGGCAGCGCCGGCTTCTTCATGCAGCCGACAATCCTCGCCAACACGACGGACAGCATGTCGGTCGTGCGCGAGGAAATTTTCGGGCCGGTGCTGTGCGCTCAGTCGTTCAGCGATGATGAGCTCGACGCGATTGCGGCTAAGGCGAACAACACGATCTATGGCCTCGCCGCCAGCGTTTGGACGCGAGACATCTCTGTCGCGCACAAGATGGCGAAACGGATCAAGGCCGGTAGCGTGTGGATCAATGCGCACAATTTCTACGACCCGGCGCTTCCTTTCGGCGGCTTCAAGCAGTCCGGTTGGGGCCGCGAAGAAGGCTCCGAAGCCATCCGCACATTCACTGAAGTGAAGTCCGTCTGCGCCGTGCTCTAAAACGCACGCACAGCTGAGAAACGAAAACCGCCCGCTCAGGAATATGACCTGAGCGGGAACGATGGGGCACGCCTGAGATCTTCGCAACTAAACAGGAGACACACGGAAAATGTCGTTCTTAGATGTCGTTCGCCGCATGCGCGGGGGCGTGGCGGCCATCGCCATGGTGGCAAGCTGCTTCGCCGGAAGTTCAATCGCCAACGCCGGTCCCGAATCCACCGACCCGATCGTCATTGGTCAGCAGGATTGGACCGGGAGCACGATCACGAGCAACATCGTGAAGAAGCTGCTCGAAAAGATGGGCTACAACGTTAAGGTCGTTCCGGTAGACGCGACTGCGGTTTTCACCGGACTGCAAACGGGCGACGTTACGTTCGTCACCGAAATCTGGATGTCGTCCGAGGCCGACATGGCCGAAGCATCCCTTAAAACCGGGAAAACAGTCGAAATCGGCCCGACGGGACTCGTTGGCTGGGATCGCTATTGGTACCCCGAATATGTCAAAGCCAAATGCCCTGGCCTACCAGACTGGAAGGCGCTCAACGCGTGCGCCAAGCTTTTCGCAACGCCTGAGACCGGTGACAAAGGCCGCCTGCTTCTCAACCCGGAAGATTGGGGCGGAAACGATGATGAACGGATCAAAACACTCGGCCTGAATTTTCAGATCGTTCACGCCGGTTCCGAGGCAGCTCTGCTCGCGCAAGTGAAAGCCGCATACCAGCGCAAGCAACCAATTCTCGCTTGGCTCTACACGCCGCATTGGGCGCCGCTTGCGTACAAGGGCGAGTTTGTCGATCTGCCGCCCTACACCGATGATTGCCCCAAGAAGGGGTTTGGCTGCGAGAAGAAAGCCGCTCCTATCGTCAAGTTTGCAAACGCAGATGCTGAGAAGAAATGGCCAAAAGCCTATGCTCTGATGAAGTCGTTCACGATGACCAACGATGAATACGGTCACCTGACCGGCGAGATCGCCAACGAAGGCAAACCTCTTGATACTGTCGTCGATGGCTGGATCGCCGCGAACAAGGACCGGTGGTCGAAGTGGACGCAGTGACCATTCTGACGGGGGTAGGAATGGGCACGGATACGCGCGCAAAATTGCGCGCGTATCTCTCACTCGTGTCCAAGATCGTTATTGTCGCTGCGTTTGCGGCTATTCCCTTGTCTTGGGCTTTTACAGCGCTCGCTTCCTGGCCTGAAGCGTGGATCATTCCGTTCGACCGGATGATCAATGCGGTCTTCAACGCACTCTCTGCTCCGATTGCGCTCGGAATTTCCGTTCAATCCATCTTCAGATGGTCGGTTCCGCTTCTCAATGCCCCGATTTCTCTGCTTCAGGCAGTGCTGCAGACCGGCGTGAGCCGTGGATACGGCGATCAAGCCGTCCAAATCCTGCCACCGCTTTCCTGGCTTGGCGTAACATTCGCCGCGACTGTCGTTTGTTATCACGCTCGCGGGTTCGGACTTGCTGCCCTCGCCGCGATCACGTGCGCGTTCCTGCTTCTATTCGGGCTGTGGGACAGCATGATGGTGACGCTCAGCCAGATGATCGTCGCTGTCCCGCTTGGCATCGCCCTCGGATTTCTCGGCGGCCTTTATCTTTATCGACATCCGTCGCGCCGTGCGACCATCCTGTTCCTGCTCGATCAGGCGCAGACGATCCCGATTTTCTCCTATCTCGTGCCGCTCATCATTTTCTTCGGCCTCGGTGGTGCACCGGCGATCATCGCGATCGTCATCTTTGGGGCGCCTCCGATGGTGCGTAGCACCGCGCTCGGCTTAGAGGAAGCGGAAGCGCGCGTTGGCGAACTCGGCCGTTCGCTCGGCTGCAGCCGCTCGCAGTTTCTATGGAAAGTCCTGGTGCCGACAGCGTGGCCGAGGTTGCAACTCGGCGTCAATCAGGTCGTCATGCTATCGTTCTCGACGGTCATTCTTGCTGCACTGATCGGAGCAGGCGGTATCGGTAACGATGTCCTTCTCGCGCTTCAACGCCTAGCGCTCGGTGCCGGTCTCGTTGCGGGTACCGGCATCACACTCATGGCCATCCTCATCGATCGCTATCTCCAAGCCATCAGCAATCGCAAGCATCGGCGCGAGGAAACATCGCGGCGATCATTCTGGATCGTTATCGGTCTGTGCCTGCTTGTTCCGACACTAATATCATTCGTCTACCCGCCGCTCGCGCACTATCCCGAAAGCTGGACGATCTCGACGGCGCGCTACGTCGATAATATCGTCGATAACGTCGTCGGATTGATTTACGGCCCGCTCGACGCACTCAAGACGTTTCTGCTTCTCGATATCCTAATGCCTGTACGTGCGGCGCTGCTGTCGCTGCCGTGGAGCTTCGTTGTTCTTCTTGTCATCGCAGGAGCATGGCGCACCGGAGGGTGGCGGCAAGCAGCATTTCTTGGATCGTTAACGGCTTTCCTAGCGGTCAGCGGCCTTTGGGACCGAGCGATTCAGACCTTCTATCTGTGCGCAGCCGGAGTCCTGTTGTCGATTCTGATCGGCGCGCCTCTCGGCGTCATAGCGGGACGCTCGGCGCGTGCCGCAAAAGCCGTCCTGCCCATCGTCGACACGATGCAGACAATGCCGCCCTTCATCTATCTGATCCCGGCGGTCATGCTGTTCGGATCGGGTGATGTGCCGTCGATCTTTGCGATCGTCTGCTTCGCGATCTGTCCGATCATACGGTACACCGAAGCGGCTTTCCGCAGCGTCCCCTCGGAGTTGCGCGAAGTCGGACGTCAGGTTGGTTGTAGTCCGTGGCAGCTGCTTTGGACGATCGAACTGCCAGCGGCCCTCCCGCAATTCCTTCTGGGCGTCAGCCAATCGATGCTGATGGCTCTCGCGACAGTCGTTGTCACCGCCTTGATTGGCACGACCGATCTCGGACACGAAACCATCCTCGCCATTTCACATGCCAATCCCGGCCAAGCGCTGACAGCTGGCTTCGGCATCGCAGCCATCGGCGTTGTCGCCGATCGCCTGCTCAGAGGATTTGCGCAAAGACATCGCGGAATGAAGGACCCCCTGTGATGCAGTCGAAATCTGTAACTGTCGAAAAGCCCAAGCGCGTGCCGGCACTCAGCATGCGCAACGTTTGGAAAATCTTCGGCGCGAACCTGCCGGGCCTTCTTGGCAAATATCCCTCTCCCCCGTCCGTCGATACGATGACGCAGATGGGTCTGTTCGCAGCCGTGCGCGACGTCAGCTTCGATATCGAAGTCGGCGAGACGTTCGTGATCATGGGGCTGTCGGGATCGGGAAAGTCCACTCTGCTCCGCGCGATTTGCCAGCTGGCGCCACCGACGTACGGCAGCGTCGAATTCCGTGGCGAAAATCTTGTGACGGCATCCGAGGACCGCTTGAGCGAAATGCGCCGGCATCAGATGGGCATGGTGTTCCAGAACTATGCGCTTCTTCCGCACAAGACAGTTTTGGAAAACGTCGCCTTCCCGCTTGAGATCCAAGGTGCGCCGCAAGCGTTTACAGCCAAGCGCGCACGGGAACTCGTTAAGCTTGTCGGCCTTAGCGGCAAAGAAAAGGCCTATCCCGACGAGTTATCGGGCGGCCAACAACAACGCGTCGGCATTGCGCGCAGTCTTGCAGTCGATCCTGAGTTATGGCTTCTCGACGAACCATTCTCCGCTCTGGATCCGCTGATCCGTCATGAGCTTCAGGACGAAGTTCTGAGACTTCAAAAGATCATGCAGAAGACCGTGGTCTTTATTACCCACGATTTTGACGAAGCCATTCGACTTGCGACCCGCGTCGCGATCATGCGTGACGGAAAGGTTATGCAGATCGGAACGCCGGAGGAAATCGTTCTCAATCCGAGCAACGAATACGTGGCGAACTTTACGCGCAACGTAAATCGCGGGCGCGTCATCACCGTCAAATCGATCATGTCGCCGTCGCAGTCGTTCGCCGCCGGGGGTCCGAGCATTCCCGGAACAATGCTCGCGGCAAACGCCGCAGGCGTCGTGCTTGCGGCGAACCAGGATGCCGTTGTCATAGATGAAGCCAACCAGCCGATCGGCACGGTCAGCATGACCGAGATCGTAAAAGTTCTTGCATCCATCAATGGACAACGAGCGTCCGCAGAAGTTGCGAGACAGTGAGGACTGATAACGAGTTGTCGCGTTGAACAAATTCGAACCCCATTTGTTCGCTCCGACGATCCGCAACCTAGCCGCGGCAGAGGATATTTTGCCAAGCATTATGGCTTGGCATCGAACAGGGCTTAAATTTGCCGTCATCACGCTCGTGAATATCGTCGGCAGCTCACCTAGAGCCGTCGGCTCCGTCATGGCGGTCTCTTCCGACGGGCATTCGGCAGGCTACCTCTCCGGCGGATGCCTGGAGAAAGCTGTCGTCGAAGAAGCTCGGATGTGCATCGCGCGCGGAACTAATCGCCTGATCCGCTACAGCAAGGATTCTCCATATTTCGATATCGAAATTCCATGCGGAAGCGGGATTGACGTGTTCATAGATCAGGGGATCGATATCGGCCTTCTGACCCGCCTTCACATGCTCTCACATCAACGCCAAGCTGTTATTCACACAACCAACTTGGTGACGGGCTCTAACGACGTCCAAGTCACGGAAGACTGCGACGAACGAACTCGTCTCGACTGCGATATCTTTCGCCGCGTGGTCAGACCCGCGCTGAGAGTTCACCTCGTAGGATCAGGCCCATCCCTTGCAGCCGTTGCACACCTCCTGGCGGCGATAGGTTTCGGCACGGAGATCGCGTGCCCCGATGCAGCAACGCGCGAAGATATCCATTCAATCGGCCTCAACTGCCATGCCCTCACCGATAAAGCCATCGAACGCCTGCAGGGCGATCGTTGGTCGGCAGCCATTCTCGCTTTCCACGAGCACGATTGGGAGATTCCTCTCCTTGAGAGATTGCTTGATTCTGACTGCTTCTACATAGGCGTTCTGGGCAGCAAGGCAGTCGCAGAAAGGCGCGTTGCAGAACTCAGCCAAAGGGGAATAGCTCCGTATCAGCTAGCAAGACTGCGTGCGCCGGTCGGCTTGATAAAGGGTGCGAAGAGCAAGCTTAGCTTTGCCGTGAGCGTTGTTGCCGAGCTCGTCAGCGCGGCCAAAGATCACGCAATTATTGAATGACATCCGAAGCTACTATATCGATACTTGAGCGACTGACGCTCTACCTCCGACACCGGACATGGTCGGCGGCGTTCCCCGCGTCGATCGAGCAGAACGCGACGGCAGCTATTGGGACATTTCGGCCATGTGCGGCGCGCTATCCCTTCGCTCCTCCTCGGCCGCTTCCTCTACGAAGCCGCCTTGGATGCACGCCTATCGGTACCCTGGCTTAGAATGAACATCCTGCTGCTTGGATTACTCAATTCGCAAGCTTGAGTTTGCAGTGCCTCAATCCGCCGGCACATGACGGACCCTACTTGCGCAGCAAATAGAAGGGCCTGATGAAACGTCATGCCGCGCCCTAGCGCATCAAGAAAGATGTGCGCTCGACCGAGGGTGGCCTCCTTGGCCACCTGCCAACGTGCTCAGGCGTGAGGCCTGTCCGTCGAATGCTTTGAGACCGTTTAGCGTTTGAAAGACTGTAGAATTGCGATCAGGCCGCCATTTGAATCACCCCAGCACGCGGACGGAACTCATCTTGCAACAATCCGACGCTCTGCGCCTATTCTCCGAATAGTGTGTGACAGGCAGAGAGGAGCTTCTCAGGGAACTCTAATGCAATGGAGTGCGAGCAATGAGCAAGCAATGCCACATCCGCTTGCGGCAAAGCGTCCGCGATCCGCATCGTAACGTCAGGTGGAAATGCTATGTCATTTCTCCCATGCAGCATAGAAACCGGAATTTTGATCCGTCGAAGCTCATTCGACGACAGCAGCGTCTCGTTGACAAAGCGCTGTCGATCGCCTGCAAACATAGCCATAAAATAGTCCCGATAAGCTTTGTCCTTCCACAGCGTCTCAATCCTATTATCTATATAGGCTTCAGTGATGTGCTTCCGGTCATAGATTAGCGTTTCTGCTAAAGCGACGAGTTCGGCGCGATCATTTGGGAAGCTCCAACAGCGGATCGTGCCTTCGTTGATCGCAAATGCGGCTCCCATCGATCCGGTTGTGAGGACTTTCGAAATGCGAGGTTCCTCGGCAGCGAGCTTCAATGCGAGTGCGCCAGATAACGAATGCCCTACGACGCCGATCTTTTCCCCCGGCATGCGATCAATCATCGCTCTGCATTGTCGAATCCAGAAATCGATATCGAAATAAGGAGGAGCAGCCCGTCGCCCGGAGGCACCGAATCCGATGAGGTCCATTCCAAATATTTGATATCGCCGCATCAGCGGCTCGAGTACGAGACGCCAATTCGCATAGGTCGAAGCTCCTGGGCCTGAGCCATGGATCAGTAGTAACGGGAAACCACTACCACCGGTGACAACGTGAACGGGAACACCTTCGAACTCGAATTTAATTCCTTGGCAAAATAGCACGAGACATCAGCTCCGCATTCCTCTGGAGCTTCCATTAAATCCTCGTGTCGCTAGGGAGTGGCATCTTTCCCAGATTGCGGAAAATTCAGTGAAAGAGCGTCGCACGCGCACGAATGCAGTACGATAGCTTTTTCGCATCCAAATTTTCGGCGATATTAGAAGCTGTTCTTTCGACGGAGATACCCGCCGGAACTGCGCGTAATTTCCGCAGCAGCAGCCGCAACCTGCGCACTCAGATTCCGAACAGCCTCGTCGGTCAGCTGCGAGCTTGTGTCTGTGACCGATACAGCCGCGACGCAGTCGCCCAGTTCATTGTGGATTGGGGCGGCGATGCAGCGCCGCCCCATCATGCTCTCTTCATCGTCGATCGCGATGCCGCCTGCCCGAACGGTGTGAAGCTCTTTTGCGAGAACGGACGGATCGCAAATCGTACGGTCGGTCAATCGCGCCAGATTGCCGAAACCGAAGCTCGCCGACGGACGCAGGTCCGATGAACTTGCGAGCAGAACCTTTCCCATCGCCGTTGCGTGGACAGGTAAGCTGCTTCCTGGAGGAACCGCCGGCGTGGTCTGCAGGCGCTTCGCCTGCTTCACAAGAAGAATGCTGCCGCTTTCAAGAACCCCGAGACTGACCGTAGCGCCTGTTTGCAGCGCCAGGCATTCAATCCTCGGAACAGCAATGGACATGAAGTGCTTTCGGCGCAAAAAGCCCGCTCCAATGGCGAAACAATTGCTGCCGATGTCCCAAAGGTTTTCCTCTCGATCGAAACGAACGAGACGTTTCTGCTCAAGCGTTGTGAGCAAACGATGAGTGGTCGAGGGTGGGAGGTTGGCGCGCGCCGAAACATCCTTCAGCCGACAGCCTCCTTCCGACAAAATTTCGAGAATGGCTATGGCTCGGTTCAACGATTGAACAAGATCGCCGTCAGCGCGCCTCGCCTTAGTCGGGCGAGCGCTCAATGGCTGCTCTGTGTCTTCGAGTTCGTCAGGCCCCATATCTTTGCCTACCAGGACTAATACCGACGACTTCCTCTCACCTAGCTGCGTACAGTCTGCTTTGAATTTTTGAAAAGGATGTCGTGGATTTGGAATGATGTCAATTGAACGACGGGGCGATCAAGTCGCACATTGGTAATTTCCGGGATGCAGAAAGCGTTCCCACCGCGAGGTGAGATCAGTGCATGCCTGTGCAGTAGGCAAATCGATGCCCGTGCTGCCACTTAAGTTGGCGGTTCATAGCTTCACGCGCACAGGACACGTTATGGCTGACATCAAAATCTTCACTCCTCCGACGCTCGGAAAACCCCTCGGACAGTACTCGCAGATCACGCGGGTGAAGGCATCGGAGTACATCTTTATCGCCGGCCAAGTTGGCATTTCCACCGATGGCATAGCGGTGCCACCTGAAGATTTCGATGGTCAGTGCGTACAGATCTTTGCGAACCTTTTTGCCGCCCTGCAAAGCTGCGATGCGGATTGGTCCAACGTCGTGCAGTTCACGACCTACATGGTCGATCCAAACGAAATTCCGAAATTCATGGCCTATCGCCTTCGCGAATTTCCGAAGTTTTTCGCAAACGGCGCCTACCCGCCAAACACACTGCTGATGATCAATCGGCTCGTCCACGCCGAGTTCAGGATCGAAGTCTCGGCGATTGCCGCGCTTTGAACCAACAAGAGCCGCCCGCCTCAATCAGACGCGATAAGGTCTTCAGAGAAAAATGAAATTTGCGACGATCAAACGCCAATCGAATGACGTCATAGTTCTTTTGGATGCCACCGCCGAGACGTACTATCCACTCGGCGAGGTGCTCAAAGGGATGCCTGCGGGCGCTATGAGCGATTTTGCGGCGGCCATTCCGCTTCTTATGGAAGCGGAGCCAATAGCGAATTTGCCTCCGGGCAGACCGCTTGATTTTGGCGACCTCGTGGCCCCGATCTTGAACCCTCCGCATAATATCATGTGCGTGGGTAAGAACTATCGCGCTCATGCCAACGAGTTTGCCAAGAGCGGCTTTGACTCGAGCAGCACCTCATCGGCCGACGCAGTGCCGGAATTTCCGATCATCTTCACGAAGCCATCGACGACCATCAGCGGGCCGGCGAGCGACATCCCTTTAGTTCCAGGGCTAGATCAAGCCGTCGACTATGAATGCGAACTTGCAGTCGTTATTGGCAAAGGCGGCCGCGCGATACCTCGCGATGAAGCCATGGCGCACGTATTTGGCTACACGATCGTCAATGACGTCACGGCCCGCGATCTTCAACAGCGCCACAAGCAATGGTTTCTCGGAAAAAGCCCCGACGGGTTCTGTCCAATGGGACCCTGGATCATCACCGCCGATGAAGTTGATTATCGCGACATGCGCGTCATTTGCCGTGTGAATGGTGAGGTTCGCCAGAACGCGAGTACGCGGGATCTGATCTTCGATATTCCGGTGTTGATTGAAACGATCTCGAAAGTCATGACACTTTCGCCAGGTGACATTATCGCGACGGGCACGCCCGAGGGCGTCGGCATCGGCTTCACGCCGCCACGCTTCCTGCGCGATGGCGATGTCGTGGAATGCGAAATCTCCGGCATCGGAAAGATCCGCAATACAGTAAAACGCGCCGGTTGTTACCGGCGCGCTTCCTGATTTTTCTTCTCTTCACGTGCTGGCGACGCGCCTCAAGCCAACGGCATGTGGCGCGCACCGCGGTTCAAGGCTTCGTCAAACCATTCCGTTTTCGACATCGCGCTCAGAACGTCCGATCGCAACGATTCGAAGCTCCTCGGCCATCGGTTAAGCACATAACCGTAGAGATAGGACCACCATTGAACATGATTGGTTAGTGCGCGCTGATGTCGCTCCCAGGCGACAAGCGCTGACGGCATATCGTTCGCCTTATCGGCCGCGAGCGCCAATGCCATGACGTTCGTGAAGGCCGTATTCGCAGCCTGTCCGAGATTGGGAGGCATAGCATGAGCGGCGTCGCCGATAATCGCGACCTTTCCTTGCGACCACCGCCGGCAACGCACATTGACGAGGCGATCCCAGCGGCTGGCTTCTGAAAAACGCTCAACGAGGCCGGCCGCGGCGGGAAATTTCTCGGCCCAAAGCGCACGATCGACCGGCAGAACGCGGGCGCGCTCATCGTCCACGGGTGCGCTCAGGAAGATATAGTTCTCGCCCTCGGTGCAAGGGTTATAGAGAAGCCGCCACGGGCCGTTCCAATATTCGGTGATGACATCCGTCGGATCATCCGGACGGTTGCCAATCATCATACGTATTCCGGCTTCGACACCAAAATCCATCCATGCAGTGCCGAGAATTTGCTCTCTGAGCACGGAATACGCGCCGTTTGCGATTAAGACGAGATCGGCCTGCCGCTCGCCGGCTTCCGTCACCAGAGCACCTTCCGGACGAACTTCCGTGACGATCGAAGAAGTTATGATTTCAACACCATTAGCCACGCAACGATCAATGAGAGCTTGATAGAGATCGGCGCGCGGAGGAAGCAACATACGGTCATGATCCGGCATCGGGCGGGACATCAGCGTACGGCCTCGCGAATCGACGATGCGCCATTCGTAGATGCGGCGCGCCCTTGCCACGGCTTGATCATATGCGCCCAGAATCGAGAGCGTTTTGAGGCCGCTTTCCCATAACCAGATCCCGGCACCGAACATGCGAAGGTCTTTGGCGCGCTCGTGAAGTGTCACCTTCCATCCGAGCTGAGAGAACCGGGCGGCGGCGCATAGACCAGCTAACCCGGCGCCGGCGATTTCAACTGTCTTTGCCATTTGCGGCCATCTCCTTGGATGCGGCCCTTCGCAAACGCCCATCGCTTGCTCGCCAATAGTGACGCCACCGCATCCTCATTTCGCTGTGGCATACCGCGGCGAGCAACCGCCGCACACGGCGAATTCCGCTATCCGGAAACTCGGCCAGCAGTCCGCGAATGCCTCGTAATGTGACCGCAAGCGTGAAAGACACCGCGACACACGACGCGAATTTCCATTTGCCAGGAGGTCACGATGGCCGCTGACACGACCCGCTCGGAATTCGATGAATCCAGCGACGACATAAAACTTGTGAATGAGAAAGCTCTAAACTGGTTCGACGTCTCGGCCATCGGTACGGGCGAGATGCTTTTCACTGCAGGCTTTGCATGGATCGTTTACATCGCAAGCCTCTACGGACTGAAATGGAGTATTATCGGCTTTGCAATTGGCGTCGTGGTGATCCACTGCGCCTGGTGGCTCTACCGTGAGATGATCACGGCTGTTCCAGAACCGGGTTCGATCCAATCGTATGGACGCGAAGCCGGTCTCTTCTCTCTCGGAACGACCTACTTCGTCGGATACGCCCCTGTTTACGGCGTCTTCATGTGGCTTGAGCTGCAAGTGGCCTCGGGCCTATTCCAAGGTCTTTTTCCAACCGTTGCGACGTGGATCTGGCCATTTGTCGTCATCGGACCCGTCGTTGGCCTGAACCTCTTGGGCAATCAGGTAACCGGTAAAGTCCAGTCGCTTCTCGTCGTTCTCACCTTGATCGGTGACGGCATCGCTGCAGTCTGCGTCTGGTACCTGCTCGCGAATAAAGTCGATTTCGCCGCCAACTGGGGCCTTCCCGCAGGCACAACGGTCGACTGGCTGACGCCCTTCACGGTTGCCGGCTTCTGGATCGGCATCATGGCTGCTGTTCTCGAAGTGCAGCAGGTGCTCGTCGATGAATGGAGCGACTTCACCGTCTCGCGTGACGTGGGGCTTCTGTCTGCAGCCTGGCAGCTTTGGGTTCGCCAAATTCCTTTAGCACTCGGCATTCTGGCAGCCGCACCGGTGGCGGCACTAGTTGCAATGCCGGTTCCAACCGTCGGCCTCATCCATGAAAAGCTCGGCGACGGACCGGTCTTCTATCTCGCCCTCGCCAGTATGCTCATCGCGACATATACGACCCTGAGCGTCTACTTCATGGCAGAAGGCAAGGTGCTGGCGCTCTATTCGCAGCAGGGCGCCCTGCCCCGTCCGGTCGGACAATACTCCTCCAAGGCAGTGCCGTGGGTTGCGATCCTTATCCTCGCGGTTCTTGCACTCGTCGGCGCCTATATCACTGACACGCTTTTCATCATCGAGATGCTCTCGAATTGGTCAGCGAGCCTCTATTTCATCATCGCGCTGTTCTTCATCTGCATGCGCCAGCGCAAAAATATGGATCGTCCGCTGAAAGTGCCGTTCGGCATGCCAGTTGCAATCTTCCTTCTCGTGCTTTCGGGAATCATCGCCTTCGCGATCTTTATGACGAACTGGAAGGCAGGCTTGGCTTGGTACGGAACGGTGCTCGCCTTCATGGCTTACGATCACTTCATCGTCCCGAGGACGAAACGCGGCGGCTTCTATCGCGATCAGGTCCTTAGACAACGGACAAGTGCCGCACGTCTCTAACGAATATCCGACGGGTGGCCCTGCCACCCGTCCTTCTGATCCAACTCGAGGATACGCCCATGGAAGCATCCGCCGCCTACGAATACCTGCCGAAGCCGACCGATGTGACGGCGGACTACATGCGCGAGGTGATGGACCAGTACTACATGCGGAAATGGAACCCGAACAAGGACACCGTCATTTCGGTCAAGTCTTGGCGGGACTGGCCCATGATCGTCCGCATGCCGGATCTACAAAAGGATTTCACGGTGATGATTGACGAAGGCCGCGTTCTGAGCGTTACACCGGGCCTAGCGGAAAATCCCCGGATCCTCACCATCATGCTCTCCGAGACTATGCAGCGCATCTACTACGACGAATCGACCGCCGCGATCGAGCTGATCGCCGGACGCATTAAAGTGCGCGGTAACGAAACGGAGCGTCGGCGCATGCTCGCCGCAATATCCTACCTGACGTGGTGACGCTCATGGACAAAAAAGTCGAAGCGACTCTATTGGACAAATCGGACCGGCTCGTCGGTACATCCGTGCCCCGGACTGAAGACTTAGCGCTGCTAACAGGTACAGCACGTTTCATTGACGATCTGCGCTTTCCTGGAATGCTTTACGCTAAGATCCTTCGCAGCACGCATGCGCACGCCCGGATCAAGGTCAATTCATCTGCCGCGGCAACGATGCCCGGCGTTCACGGCGTCTTGGCCGGACCGGAGCTTGTCGGAAAGGTCAAGCCCTGGGGCGACCTGATGCAGGACCTGCTCGTCGGCGATCATTTTCCGTTCGCGACCGACAAGGTCCTGTTCGAAGGTCAGGAAATCGCGGCAGTCGTCGCAGATACGAAATATCAGGCGCTCGATGCGCTCGAAAAGATCAGCGTCGAGTACGACGACCTTCCGGTCATGGTCGACGCCGAGAGCGCGCTCGCCGATGACGCTCCGCTCATTCAGGAGGGCATCAACTACGAGTTCGGCGAAGGCAACATTTTCGATCGCTACCGTGTCCGCATTGGCGATATTTCAGCAGCTGAGGACGAAGCCGATCTTGTCGTCCGTCAACGCTTCTCGTCAAATAGACAGGCAGGTGCTGCGCTTGATCCACACGGCTGCGTCGCGAGCTTCGATTCCTTCACCGGAATGTTGACGCTCTATTCTTCGACGCAGTCGATCTTCATGCTCCGCGACAGCATCGCCGACGTCTTACAGCTTCCGCGCAACAAAGTGCGTGTTGTTGCGCCCGAAGTCGGAGCGGGCTTCGGCTCCAAAGTGCAGATGTTTCCGCATGAGGTCATTGCGTGCATCTTCTCGATGCGGCTCGGGCGCCCGGTCCATCTCGTGCTGTCGCGCGCCGATGTCTTTCGCGTTGGAACGGCGCGCAATTCCCAGATCAGGCACGCCGAGATGTTCTTCAGGAAGACGGGAGAAATCATCGGCTATCGCGACTACATCATCCAGAATTCCGGCGCGCTGTCGTTCTGGGGCAATCAGGTCGTGCATATCGGCACAAATGTTGGTCTGCTGCCCTATCCGATCCCCAACCTTCATATCGACGGAGAAATCGTCCACACCAATACAGCTCCTGGTGGCGCGTTGCGCGGCTTTGGAATTCCGCAGATCATCTGGGCCAAAGAACAGCTCGTCGATATGGCCGCCAATGCTCTGGGTCTCGATCCGCTCGATGTCCGCGCAATCAACACGATCAGGGGCGAGCAATGCCCTGTGCGCACGCCCATCGGCCAAGAAGTGGATACGACGTCGATCGACGAATGCTTGCAGCTTGCTGCGGCCGAGATTGGATGGAAGGAAAAGCGCGCTAACCCGAAGCCATACGAAGGCGTCGGCATGGCGATCTCGATGAAATACACGAGCTGCCGCCACCCCTCCTTCGACACGGACCTGTCTGCCATTCGCCTCCGTCTCGAAACCGACGGTACGGTCACGATCTTTTCGAGCGACGTCACGCACGGCCAAGGCCACGCGACGTTTCTCGGACAGATCGTCAGCGACGTCCTCGGCGTCGGCTTCGAGAAAATCTTCCTTGCGCCGCCGGACACCGCCAACGCACCGTTCGGCTTGGGCACATACGCAAGTCGCGCCGCGGCCGTTCTCGGTACGGCATGCCGCACAGCGGCCGAGCGGCTGCGCGAAAAGATCGTCGCCATCGCTGCGCACGTCTTGGAAGCCGATCCGCAGGATCTCGAAACCGGACAGGATCGCGTTTATGTCCGCGGCTTGAGCGAGAGCGGCCTTTATCTCGAAAACCTAGCGAGCTTCTCGGCCTATCGTACGCACCAGTTGCCGCCAGGCTTCGAACCGACGCTTGAAGCCGTCGCGACTTACGACACGCCGACCGATCGTGAGGCTCCAGACGGTTCCGGCAATTTCTCCGTGACATACGCAGGCGCAGCGCATGCCGCGCACATCCGCGTATGTCCGGAGACTGGACACATCGATGTTCTCGACTACGTCATGGCGCACGACACTGGGACGGTGATCAATCCCCTCATCGTCGAAGGCCAGCATCAGGGCGGCTTCCTGATGGGCATCGGCATGGCTCTTGGCGAAGACTACGTCTACGATCAGATGGGCCACATGGTGAACGCAACGTTCGCCGAATATCAGGCGCCGCAAGCTGCCGATATGCCGGAACTGACGAAGCTTTTCGAAATACCGGCGCCATCGAAAACGATTCCTGGCGGCCAAAAAGGTGCAGGCGAATCCGGCACAGGCCCCGTCCCTGCCGTTATCGGCAATGCCATCGCCAACGCAATCGGCGTCCGCTTCACGGAACTTCCGATTACACCGGATCGCGTGCTTCTTGCCCTTCGCGAGAAGGAACGGAGCGGCAAAACAGACTTCCGCTACCCCGACGACATGCCGGACTACGAAGGTCCGCGCGATGCGATGTCGTGGCCGAAACCCAAAGGCGAATTGGAGCTCTTCTTTTGACCCCATTCAATTTTTATCGGCCTGCCACGCTCGACGATGCCATTGGCGTTCTCGCGCAGGCAGGATCGGATGCAAAGATCATCGCTGGCGGACAAAGCCTCCTCCTGGCTCTCAAAGAGCGTCAGAAGCGGCCGAGCAGCGTCATCTCCATAGCTGACGTCCCCGGACTGTCTGGCGCTACCGAACTGGAAGACGGCTCGCGCGACATCGGTCCGTGCACGACTTACGCTAAGCTCGCAAAAATGACGCTCCCAGGCTGGCAAAGTGAAATTTCTTCTGTCGCCGGGAATCTTGCGGATCGATCCGTCCGCAACATGGGGACGATCGGCGGCGCTGTCTGCGAAGCTGGAATTCGCTTCGACGTCCCGACATTGCTGAGCGGCATCGAAGCAATGTTTAAGCTCACTTCGGTGCAAGGCGTCCGCATGCTTAGCGCCGATGCCTTCTTCAACGCATCGGGCGGGACCAACATCGCGCCGGATGAGATCCTGACCGGAATTACGGTTCCTCCACTCCCTTATTGGAGCGCAGTCGCGTTCGAGAAATTCCGGTTCCGGACATTTGACGCGGCGATCGTAACGGTCGCGGGTGCCATTGCGCTCGCAGCCGACGGTACAATCGAGCGTCTGCGCCTGGTCGTCGGTGGCGTTGCAAAGGCTCCGAGCATCGCCACTGGCGTTACCGAAACGCTGAAAGGTCAGAACCTCGCAGCCCTGTCGCTGGCCGAAATTGCCCAGCGCGTCTCGGCGGAAGTGCTGCCACCGGATAAAGCCGTTACACGTGCTCAAAAGTATCAAGCCGAACTGACTATTTCGCTCGCGACAAGAGTATTGACCCGCCTGTCTACGGGAGCCCTTCCAGCATGACCAAGATAACCATGACCATCAACGGAAAGCCTGTAATGGGTGATGTCGACGAACGAACGCTCCTGATCGATTTCATCCGCGATGTCGGACACCTGACCGGCACACATGCGGGGTGCTACGAAGCGCGTTGTGGCTGCTGCGCGGTGGATCTCAACGGCTCAACGGTCAAATCCTGCAACCTGTTGGCACTGCAGGCCGAGGGAGCGACCGTCTATACGGTGGAATCTCTGTCACAGCAGCGCGTCGCGCCCGTAACCCACATCACGACGCAAACGCTCGCGAGCGTGTATAAGCCGCTCGATGCAATGAGCTCGCATGCCGTCGACCTCCATCCTCTGCAGGCTGCTTTCCATAGATGCCACGCGCTGCAGTGCGGTTTTTGCACGCCTGGCATGCTGATGGTTCTGAAAAATTTCTTGGAAGAAAATCCGAATCCGACCCGCACCGAGGTTCGTGTTGCGATTTCCGGAAATCTCTGCCGCTGCACTGGCTATCAGCACATCGTCGACGCGGCGATGGAGGCCGCCCGCGTTATGAGAGGTGAAGCAGAGACGACGTCCGCGCTCGAGACGGCGTGATGGTCATGACGTCACGTCAAATCCCGGCCGACTACGAAGCTCTCGGTTCCGAACTTGAAGCGGTCGGATATTTCGCCGAGGAAACCGTCAGTGCGTCCGTCTTCCTTGCGCTGCAACTCCATCGCCCGCTCTTCTGCGAAGGCGAGCCGGGCGTTGGCAAGACCGCGCTTGCGCACGCCGTTTCGGAAGCTTTCGGTTGGCCGCTCTTCCGGCTGCAATGTTACGAAGGTCTCGACGAATCCGACGCGCTCTACGCCTGGGATTTCTCACGTCAGCTCCTGCACATGCGGGTTGCAGAGACCGTCGGACGACAGGATGCGGACGGCCTCGAAAGCGAGCTTTACGACCGGAAATTCCTGCAGCCGCGGGCTATCCTCAAGGCTTTCGAGACGACGCCGAGCGTACTTCTCATTGACGAGGTCGACCGCGCCGACGATGAGTTCGAAGCGTTCCTTCTCGAAGCACTGTCGGAATACGCGATCACCGTTCCCCAACTCGGGACGATCAAGGCCGCTATCCCCCCGTTCGTGATTGTCACCTCGAACCGAACGCGCGATGTTCACGACGCATTGAAGCGCCGCTGCCTTTATCAGTGGATCGAGCATCCGAACATAGCCCGCGAACGCGCCATTATCGAACGGTGCTTTCCAGCGATCCCAACTCGCCTCGCGGATCAGATTCTGGCGGCGGTCGCGCGTCTCAGAGGAGCCGGCATGCTCAAGGCTCCCGGTATCGCCGAAAGTCTCGACTGGGCGCGGTCGCTTCTTGCGCTCGGCGCGACCGAAATGACGCCCCGAGAAGCTGCACTGACGCTCGGCACGGTTCTCAAATACCATGAGGACCAGGCGCGCGTGATCGCAGGCAAATACAGTCTATTGGTGCCGCAAGGGGCCTGACCAGATGCACGCTGCGCAGGAATCGGTTCTCGGTTTCATCAACACGCTGCGGGACGCCGGCCTTTACATCAATGCGAGCCGCATCGAAATGCTGTTCGAAGCAACCACGGCCATCAAGGATGGCGGTCTTTACGCATTGTTCCTATGCGGTCGCACGACGCTCTGCGGTTCGCCGGGAGATGTGGCACGATACGACGCGTGTTTCGCCCGCTACTTTTTTGGCCACGATACGCTCGCAACAGAGATCCTGCCTGATCCTGATGCCGCGCCGATGATCCCAGGCTCGGCCGGGTTCATGAAGAAAACCTTGGATGAAGAAGAAGATGATGATCGCGAGATCGAGATGGGCGCTGCTAGCGCCGTCGAAGTTCTGCGCACGCGGAAACTTTCGGCGCTCTCGGCAGAAGAACGGGAATTGATCTTCCAACTCATTGCCCAATTGCGTTCAAACGTGGCGATGCAACGGGGACGACGGCGAAAAAGTTCGAACCGTGGACCTATCGATATCCGACGAACGGTGAAGGCGGCGTACGCCCGTGCCGGCGAGCCCGATCGCCTGTTCATGAGCCTGCCGCGCTCTCGTCCGCGCAAGCGCATCCTTCTCCTCGATGTCAGCGGCTCCATGACGCCGTTTGCGCCCGGTCTGCTGCGCTTCGGCTATGCAGCCTATTCGTGCGCACGACGGAGAACGGAAGTTTTCACGGTAGGGACACGGCTCACACGCATCACGAAACACCTTGATACGAAAGATTCCGAGGCCGCGATGCTTGCGGCTTCCCGTGCCGTTCCTGACTGGTCAGGAGGAACGCGGCTCGGCGATCAGCTACGCGCGTTTCTCGACATCTGGGGTCAGCGCGGCATGGCGCGCGGCGCGATCGTCGTAATCGCTTCAGACGGATGGGAACGTGGCGGCGCCGATCTGCTTCGCGAGCAAATGCTACGGCTGCAGGCGCTGAGCCACCGGGTCATATGGGCAAACCCGCACAAATCTACGCCCGGATTCGAGCCGCTTACCAAGGGCATGCAGGCGGCGCTGCCGATGATCGACGATTTCGTTGCCGGCAGCTCGGCTGCAGAATTGTCGAGCTTGATCAACTTGATGGGTGAAAATTTTGGGCACCGACGTGGCCGGGAGGTGAAGAATTCCACCATCCGATAAATCCCTCCGCCTCGAAGTGGCAGGAGCTACCTCTAAACCCAACGGCTGGGGCCGCCCGACGAACGTGGCTTTATTGAAGGACGAAAGATAGGAGTCTCCTATGGCAAAAGTCGTAACAGCGCTGAGCATGTCGCATGCCCCAGGCGTACTTGGGTGGCCTGATGCGCCAAGCCAAGAAATGAAAGATAGCGTCGCCGCGGCACATGCCGAATGCGCGCGCCGACTCCAGGAGGCCAAGCCCGACGTCATCATCGCCTTCCTGGACGATCATTTCGAGAACCACTTCCGTAACCTGATGCCGACGTTCGCAGTCGGGATCGCGCAGACACATAGCGGCCCTGCCGACTACATGATGGAAGCACTGAAGTTCGATAAGAAGGCCGTCATCGATGGGCAGCCGGAACTCGGTGAAGCCATGCTGCGCGGTCTTGTCGGTCTGGGCTTCGACGTCGCGCGCATGGGTGAGATCGAGTATGGCAACAACCTTCTCGTCCCCCTCAAATTCTTGACACCGAACTTCGACGTCCCTGTGCTGCCGCTTTACATCAACGTCTTCTCGCCGCCGTTGCCGACGATGAATCGAGCCTACGATTTCGGCGTCGCAGTCCGTAAAATCGTCGATGGCTTGCCAAGCGATTTACGTGTCGCGTTTCTGGCGACAGGCGGACTGTCACATTGGCCGCCCGTATGGACAGAGGGCGCCCCAGAAGACGACGAGTTCCTGATGCGCATGAAGCGCTACCAGACGGAGGGCCGCCAGGTCGCGCTCGAAGATCCAAGCCTTTATTCAGATCTTGCAAGCTATGAAATCGAAATGGCTTCAAAAATGCAGTGGCCGCTGCGCATTCAGCACCCTCTGGTCAATGCGCATTGGGATCGTGAGATCATCGAAGCATTCGCAAAGGGCGACGCCGAGAAGCTTCGGGGCATGACCTACGAGGAAGTGGAGGAAGGCGGCGGCCACGGCGGCCACGAGATCCTCAATTGGGTTGCAGTCATGGGCGCCATGGGCGGCGCACCGGCACACATCGTCGGTTACGAACCTGTGATGGAGTGGATCTGCGGCATGGGTTACATCGCCTACGATCCGCCTCTTGCTCAGGCCGCGTAGTACCGGGGGTTTCTTAGGTCAGGACAGCTCTTTGCGAGTCCTCCGCCAGTTTTCGTCATTTTGATCTTCGCTCCGAGGCACGCGGTGTCTGCTTTCGTGAAACCCATGAATCCGCAGTTTCAGACGCAGGCGATTGAGCGCAATCTCGTCACGGGCGAAGATGTACTGCCAAGCTTTCTTGCTTGGCGGCGTATGGGCCTCAAGTGCGCGCTCGTTACACTGGTCAACATCGAGGGCGGTTCACCACGTGCTCTGGGCTCCATGATGGCGGTCTCGTCAGAGGGCCATTATGTCGGCTATCTCTCCGGCGGTTGCCTCGAAAGCGCCGTCGCGATGGAAGCGCAGCTATGCATCCGCGACGGCCAAAACAAGCTCGTAAGATATGGAAGAGGCTCTCCGTATTTCGACGTGCAGCTTCCGTGCGGAAGCGGCATCGATGTATTCATAGATCAGGCACCCGACGATCGGATTATCGAACGCCTGATGGAAGCCAATCGAAATCGCGAGTTCGTGTCCCATGTAACCAATCTGGAAACAGGCGAAAGCCAAGTCGATCGGCTTCCCGGCGCTCTGGAAATAGCAAGCCAAAGGGATGGCCCGTTCTTTCGCCGCACTGTTATCCCGACCGTCAAGGTGCATCTGATCGGCGCCGGGCCGAGCATGGCGGCGATTGCGCATCTGCTCTCCTCCATCGGCTTCATTCTCGACATCGCGACGCCCGATCAGTCCACCTACCGCGATATCCAGAGCTTTGGCCTTCCGGCACGCCAAATGTCTGATCCCTCCCATGCCATCGACACGAATGTCGACGCCTGGTCAGCCGCGATATTGATATTCCACGATCACCACTGGGAAATCCCAGTCATCCAAACGCTCCTGCACTCCGCCTGCTTTTACGTCGGCGTGCTTGGAAGCAATGCAGTCGCCGCAAAACGGATTGCAGAGCTTCATAATGCTGGCGTGAGCCCCGAGAGCCTGGCGCGCATTCGCGCGCCAATTGGCCTCATTCCCGCAACGAAAAGCCGCCTTAGCCTCGCAGTCAGCGTGGTCTCGGAACTCGTGAGCGAAGCTAAGCTGCGCGGCTTCGTCTTGTGATGTTGAGGACATCGAGCCGATTAGCATTACCGGAGAAATGAAACGCAGTTTTGGGTCATCTCATCAGGAGAAGCGCTTTGCCTGTTCGCGGTCTCATCCCACTCACGGCTCGGCAAATACTGATCTCAACTATGGCCCTCGGGCTATCGCTCGTCGCGGCAACGGGATCGCATGCCGGCGAACCAGACCGCCTCCGCAACATCGTTGCTCCCATCGTCGCTAAGAAGCCGCTAAAAATCGGCGTTACCTTGGTCCATCTGCACGACGACTTCTGGAAAGGCATCGCCTACGGCATCGTCGACGAAGCCAAACGCTCGAACGTCAAGGTGCTGCAAGTCTCGGTCGCCGGAGGCTATGGAAACGTCAAAGAACAGTTCGCTCAGCTTGAAACCTTGAAGTCTCTCGGCGCCGACGTCGTCGTGATCGGCGCCGCCGCCTTCGATGGCTACAATGCAATCCTTCGGAATCTGAAGTCTTCCGGCGTCAAAGTCGTTGCCGCAGGCATTCCCGTGAACAGCTCTGCGGTGGCCTTCGGAGTAGGCCAAGACGACAAAGCGATTGGGTCTGCACTCGAAGATGTCATTTGCAAAACAAAAGGAGCGGCCGACGCATCCGTCATCGCGATCCCAGGTCCGGCTGGCGCCGAATGGGCGCATCTCAGGCACGTCGGCTTCGAAGAGGAAGCCAAGAAATGCACCGGCCTTAAAGTCATTGATGGCGCCGTAGGCGGCGGTCTCGGAATCGAGCAGGGCCTCTCGCAGGCGGCCGACCTTCTTTTGAAGAATCCGGACGCAAACTTCATCTACACGCCGGAAATTTCTTTGGGCATGGGTGCCGTCCAGGCCGCCAGGCAGCTCGGCAAAACCACGAAGGTCGTTTCGAGTTCGGTCGTACGTGAAGCCATTCCAATGCTGAAGGACGGACGCCTTCTCGCCATATGCTCGGAGGCCGGAATCATCATGGGGCGCCTCATCGTTCAATATGCGATCCGCGAGAACGAAGGTCTCCCGACGCCCAACCTGACAAAAGCCGGAACGCCTTATCCTGCATTGATGGTCCCCATTACGATGATCACGCAAGAGAACGCAGATAGCTATCCTTTCGATATGTACGAACTTCCGCCCAAAGCGTGGTCGGTCCAGGCTATGCAGTGAAGTAGCCTCGATGCCAAACCAATCAGCATCCGATTGCGACAGAGTGCTAGAAAGCGCGCCAAACGCTCTCGCACCGGCCGTTGAAATTCGCAATGTCTCGAAGCGATTTGGTGCGACGCAAGCACTACGCGACGTATCATTGAGGTTTCTTCCGGGCGAGATTCACTGCCTGCTCGGTGAAAACGGAGCAGGAAAATCAACCGTCGGAAAGATCGTAGGTGGCCTCTATCGCGCCGATGACGGCTTCATCCTTCTCGATGGCACGGCAACACGCTTTCGATCCATTGCCGACGCCCGAAAAAGTGGAGTGGTGCTTGTCTTCCAAGAACTCTCGCTCGCGCCGGATCTGACCGTTCGAGAGAACATATGTTTGGGCAACGAGCGCGGCTCTCATCCATTCTCGCTTCTAAGAACGGCGAAGGAAAGCCACCGCTGCCGGGAGCTTCTTACTGGTCTCGGATTGAGCATTGACCTAGATATACCAACCAAGCATCTCCCGATTGCCATGCAACAGTTGATCGAGATCGCCAAGGCGCTCGCGCTGCGCCCACGCGTTCTCATCTTGGATGAGCCGACAGCAATGCTCGGGGCTGTCGAGAAGCGAAAGCTCTTCGAAATCTTGGAACGGGCAAAGACATCCGGCATGACAATCGTGCTCGTCACGCACCATATCGATGAGGTTATCGAGGCCGGAGACCGGGTAAGCGTTATGAAAGATGGCGCCTTAGTCGACTCTTTTGCAGTCGATGACCGCGTCGATGCCGCTTACGTGTTGCAGAAGCTTTCGGGAAAGCAGGACCGTCCGCTCAGCACTCCGACGCGACACAAACGCCCCAAGGATGAATTGCTGCTTCTGCGCGACTTGCCCAATCGTCAGGGCTGCGCTCCCGAAATCCGCATCGCCCGCGGGGAGATCGTAGGGCTCTATGGCGTTGTCGGCTGCGGACGCGAAACAATCGTTGCAAGCCTCGCAGGTCTTCAGAAGTTTTCCGGTCCGAAAGCAAGCCTGGAAGGCCGCGAATATGCGCCACGCTCGGCCGCCGAAGCAGCTGCAGCCGGTGTCGGATATTTACCTTCGGGGCGCGCTAGCAATGGCGTGCTGTCCACGCGCGCCATGCGCGAGAATCTCACACTTACCCAACTGCGCAGCTTCAGCAGGGCCGGAGTTATTTCGATAAAGGCAGAGCGCGCCGCGGCTCAACATCAGCTCAGAAAACTTGGCGTACGTTTCGGCGACGACGACGCTGCAATCACCAGCTTGAGCGGCGGGAACCAGCAAAAGGTGCTGCTCGGCCGGTGTCTGAACCACGCGAAAAAGCTTCTCATTCTTGAAGATCCGACGGCGGGCATCGACGTCTCCGCGAAGAGCGACATTCATGAACTTCTTCGCCAACGTGTGCGCGAAGGCCTGTCAATTCTGGTTGCATCAAGTGACCTCGGCGAAACCATCAGACTTTGCGACGTTATTTTCACGATGTTCGACGGTTTGGTCGTTCACGAATACGTTGCACCCACCTCGGCGGACGAAGCAGCCATTATAGGCGACGTGCTTGGAGACGCGCGATCCGACGTAGCCGTACACCATTTGAGATAGGACCGGATGAGCCATGAAAATCGCGCAACCGAATGCATCGATGATGACGGCGCGCCTCAACCAAATTCCAGGACTGTCTGCCATCAAGATAAGAGATCTGGCGCTTCCTATCTTTATCGTCCTGCTTGCCGTTACGGCCGGCCTCATCGAACCGCGCTTCTTTAGTTGGAGCAATTTCGAAAATCTCGCGCGCCAGGTCGCTCCGTTGGCGATCGCATCGACCGGCCAAGCCTTCGCCATTATCAGCGGAGGTCTCGACCTTTCCATCGCCGCAGTCATGTCGCTGGCCGGCGTGGCTGGCATCACGGCATTACCGCACGTCGGGATTGGCGGCTGCATTGCGGTGATGCTTCTGACCGGCGGACTTGCCGGCCTGACCAGCGGTTTTATCATCGCTTATTTCAAAACGACACCGCTGATTGTCACGCTCGGAATGATGTCGATCGCGCAGGCGATCGCGCTCATCCTTTCGAATGGCGTTCCCATCTACAATGTGCCTGATGCATTGACGGATACTATTGGCTTTGGGCGAGTGCTTGGCATCCCGTCTACAGTCATCATCAGCAGTGTGACGATGATCGCCGGCGGTTTCCTGCTTCGTCGCACAATTTTCGGACGGTATGTCTATGCCATCGGCTCAAGCCGATCCGCGACGGAAAAATCCGGGATCGATGTTCCCTTCTATACGATGCTCGTCTACACCATCACCGGTCTGACATCGGGCATCGGCGCCCTGGTGATGACCGCATGGGTCGGCGCGGCACAGCCCGTCGCAGCCCCAACGCTGACGCTTCAATCACTCGCGGCAGTCGTGCTCGGCGGCGTTGCTTTGACAGGCGGCAGCGGCAGCATACTGCAGGTATTCTACGGCGTTTTAATTCTCGGCATGCTGTCGAACGCCATGAACATGATCGGCATCTCGGATTTCTATCAGACGCTCACAGTTGGAATCGTTATCATTCTCGCCGTCATCCTCGACCGCTTCCGACGCAATCAGGAATAGAGAATCTTTTTGTCTTCTATCCCCAAGGGACAGTATTGACGACCGGACCTCCACTGTCGGAATTATGCGCATGCGAAGGGCTTACGGCGCCACCAGCAGCTAATAGCGAGCAAATAAGAAGAGTGTGCACTGACTTGCGCCGGGCGTTCGAGATAAACTCGCTCCTCAACATTTCTTCTCCGTGATGATTATATTTTTTCAACTTCGTGCGACTAAAGCTTCAGCTCATTTGTGAGCTGCCGCATTCAAGCGCACTCCGTTTTTTACTTCGTGGTAAGCGCCAACAATTTGGATCGAGCGCCAGGATCTTATTTTTTTCCGTAGTCAGGCGCCTCTGCGCGCCGTGGGTATCGACCTGTCTCTGGCTAACAATTATCGAGTAGATTACTCGTGCAGACTTGACGGCGAGCGCACCGTTCGTCCGTCGATCGTGGTTCCCGGGAACCCGAGTACGGGGGCATAGGTCGCATTGTTGTCGGCTGGGAAGTTCAGCCTTGGCTTGGAGACCGCGTCGAGTTTGGCGCAATATTCGGCCGACAGCTCCACATCCAGGGAATCGAGATTGGCTTTGAGCTGGTCCACGCGTCTGGCGCCGATAAGAGTAGAACTGACGCCCGCGCGTGACCTGACCCAGGACAGTGCTACCGATGCGGAGCTGACGCCAAGCTCCGAGGCGACGTCGGCGACCGCTTCGATGATGTCGTAGTCTGCCTCGCTCGGAATGCCCACCATGCCTGTGCGCTTGGTGTCGACATTGCCTTGACCGCCGCGCCTGAACTTTCCACTCAGGAAACCGCTCTTGAGCGGGGACCAGGGCATGACGCCCATTCCCATCCCCTGCGCCATCGGGAACAGTTCGCCTTCGCTGGTCCGTTCCAGTAGCGAATATTCGAGCTGCAGCGCGATGATCGGTGTCCATCCTCGAAAATGGGCGATCGTCTGGGCTTGGGCCGTCTTCCAGGCGGGGATATCGGAGAAGCCGACGTAGCGGATTTTGCCGGCCGCGACGAGATCGTCGAGGCCTCGCAGCGTCTCCTCGATCGGCGCCGTCTGATCCCAATTGTGCAGCCAATAGATGTCGATGTAGTCGGTCTGGAGCCGCTTCAACGAAGCTTCGCATTGCTGGATCAATGCCTTTCGCCCTGCTCCGCCACCGTTGGGATCGCCAGGAAACAGGTTGCAGTAGAACTTGGTGCTGAGCACGATCCCGTCACGGCGAAGGCAGTTCTGCCTCAGATGATTTCCGACGATCTCCTCGGAGTGTCCGGCAGTGTAGATATTGGCAGTATCGATGAAGTTGCCGCCACGGTTGCGGTACTCGGAGAGCATCGCATGTGACTCCTCCTCGCTGGCTCCCCAGCCGAAGTCTTCGCCAAAAGTCATGGTGCCCAGGCATAGCGGGCTTACGCGTAAGCCCGAGCGCCCAAGGGTAATAAAGTGGTCCAATGGCATGTGAGGACTCCATCCATAATAAGATTTTCGCAGACCTAGACCACCCTCTTCGAATGATGAATGATTGATAGTGCGGTATTTCTGCGCGATAGTGCGAAAATGCACTTAGATCCCCTCTCGGATGTCCTTGATCTCGCTGATGCTCGATGCGTCCTTACGGGGACGCTCCTTGCAGGCGGAGACTGGTCACGAAAGTTCCGACGCTCCGAGGCGGTGAAATTCCTTGCCGTGGTGAGAGGACATTGCTGGCTTGCGACGGAAGCCAATGCTGCGGAGCCGGCTCGCTTCGAGGCAGGTGATGTCGTGATCACCAATGGGGCGCCATCGATTATCCTGGCCAGCACCTCAGAGGGGCTTGGACATGCCAGCGATGCTCCTCTCGACCATGATGCCGACGGGAACTTGCGAGCCGGCGAAGGCTCCGATTTCATGATGATCGGAGGCCTACTGGAGGTCGATGAGCAACGATGTGGCTTTCTTCGCGAAAGCCTCCCTCCTGTGATCCATGTAACCGGTCAAGACGCGGAGGCTGCCAAACTGCGCTGGCTTCTGACGGAATTGGCCGAGGAGACCCTGTGCAAGCGCGCCGGTTCGACGACTGCGATCACGCACCTCGCAAAACTGCTGTTCGTTGAAGCACTGCGGCTCCATATCGGAACCGCGAAATTCGGGGGTGCCGACTGGCTGACCGCCCTCGAGGACAAGCGCATCTCGATTGCGCTACGTGCTATCCATGCCGAACCTTCACACTCGTGGAATCTGGAGGAATTGGCGAAACTGTCTGGAATGTCTCGAACATCGTTCGCGGTCAGGTTTCGGGAGGTCGTCGGAGTGCCCCCTTTGACCTATGTGCTCAACTGGCGCATGCGGTTGGCGGAAAGAGAGCTAAGTGAAACCGACCATTCGGTTGCCACCATCGCATGGTCTCTCGGTTATGGTTCCGAGAGCGCGTTCAGCAACGCTTTCAGCAGGGCGACCGGCCTTTCTCCGGGCCGCTTCCGGAAGGAAGCTATGCAAACCTATTCGGAGCGTCGCCGTGCCGTGAAACGGCGGGTATTCGAACCCGAATAGGATTGGCATCCAAATAAGCTTAGCCGATTTGTCTAAATATACGCGCTTGGATTGCTCACTAGCTCTATCACTTGTTGGAAGCAGCTCAGCTCGCGCTGCTTCCAACACACCAAGCCAGCTCAGCCGCAATCCCGGCGGTTAGCTTTGGATGGAAATCTTGGTGATCTCCTCACTTTTGCGCCAAAGCTCCTCGGCCGCATCCGGGTTGACCGCATAGGCTTGGACGCCGGTGCCGCGATTGGCACGATCTTCAGTCAGATCAGACGAACCGCCTTCCGGCAATATGGGCGTGATATCGGAATCGGCGCAGAATACCCCGCCTTTGCCGTCGAGCTGCTGACTGACCGCGCACCAGACGTGCGTGGCCGCTCCCTGCGGCACCGATTTAAGGTCACGGGACAGATCGACGACCGGTCGATCATTCTTGTCGATGAACCCGGTCTTTTTCAGCATTTCCAACCCGATGTGCGCGCCGAGATTCGTTCCTGCGATCCCGCCGGGATGCAGCGCAAACGCGCGAATGCCCGCGTTCTTGCCCCGTCGGTCAAGGCCGACCGCGAAGAGGATGTTTGCTGTCTTCGACTGACCATACGCTTTGAAAGGGTCATAGCTGCGGCGCTCGAAGTTAATGTCGTCGAAAATGACCGGCGAGAAGCGGTGTCCCGCCGACGATACCGACACAACCCGCGCACCACCGGCTCGCTTGAGCGCTGGCCAGAGCCGGAGGGTAAGCCGAAAATGACCGAGATGATTGGTGGCAAACTGTAGCTCGTTGCCTTGCGCATCGCGCTTCAGTTCGGGCAGCGCCATGATGCCGGCGTTGTTGATCAGGAAGTGAAGCGGCAGGCCGGTTTCAACGAAGTCACGCGCGAAGTTATCGATCGAGCCGGGATCGGTGAGGTCCATCGATTGAACCTCCATGCCGCCGCCCGCTTCCGCGGTGACTTTGCGTGCGCGTTCGGCATCACGCGCCGGCACGATGATCCGCGCACCGGCTGAGACAAGGGTGCGCGCGGCTTCAAGGCCAAGGCCTGAGTAGCCGCCCGTGATGATTCCTACCTTTCCGACCAGATCGACTCCCTTGATGATGTCGACGGTCGTGGAGGCGCGACTAAATCCTGAGCCAATGGGCTGCTGGGGTGTGAGCATACAAGTCTCCTTTTCTAGGAGAGAAGTAGGCGACTTAGTCTGTACGATGAATGCTAGATCATGCGCGTTTCTTGATCGAGAGTTCGAAAGTACCATCCTATGCGGCTCCGCCATCCATTCCACGGCGGGACCGCCTACCCGGAGCTTTGCACCGGGGCAGCAGAAGGGGTGAACCGCCTTGGATTAGGAGAGGGATCGTCGAAATCGTTAACCGGCGAGAAGGGTCAGTTCCATCCGCCCAGTACAGTTCTTGTCGCCAGGGGGCGGGCGCCATTTCATCTGATCTCGACGACCACCCGCGTTCGCACCGTGCCTTCGATGATGGCGCTCGCAGCAGGTATCACTTGGTCAAGTGAGATCGTCCGGGTGATCGTAGCTAGTTTGTCACGATCGAGGTCGTGGGCTAGCAACAGCCAAATTTGACGCTCACGAAGTGGATTTCGCCGATTTTCTCTCGCCTTCAACCAATGCCTTTGAGCGCCTGGTCGGAGGAAGCTAGGCCGTTCAAATCAGCCAACTAGCACGCGGTAAAAGAGCTTGTCGGCTACCCATACCGGGGTATTCCGCGCGTCTTTGCTATAGACGCGAACAATCTTTCAGACCGAGCTCGCACTGACATTGAGCAAACGAGAAGGAAGTCCATGTCGAACAAGGATGTGGCTGGGGTTCGCGCCACCATAGATGCATGGACGTTCGGCGAGTATCCGTGGAGCATCGAAAAGTTCGAGAACCTTCTCGATGAGGATGCCATGGTTATTGACGACTACGGCGGCGAGCTATCCCTGCTCCATGGGCATAAGGATTACCGCTCCGTATGGGGCAGTCTTGTCAACGCTACGATGCGTCATGGGCAATCAAAGCCGAGGAAGACAGCATCCAGATATGGACTGATGGCGATATCGCTGTTGCTTCTTTCATTCTGCGCGGCGGCGGCTTTCTTACCGACGGTTCCCAGGCGAAGCTTAGGCAATTTTGCACATTCCCGATGGAACGTCGCGACGGCCGCTGGATCATTCTCAAAGAGCACATCACGACCGATCCGAAATACTCCACCTGGCGTCCATCATAGGCCCGCTGCAGTTATAGGATACGAGATGTCGCTGAACTGCGCACTAACGTTCGACTTTGACGCCACTTTGGGCGAGACTGCAGAGATGCGACAATGGCATCTGTTAGAACTCGTGTTTTCGATGGGCTATTCCAACTTACGGTGACGGTGACGGTGACGACCTTAGATATTTCCGAGGCTGCTGAGTGAAATTCCTGTTCGCGAATAGTCATGCGCGCTTATCTCTTCCGTGAATTATCCGACTTTTCAAAAGCAGGCCGTTCTTAACCCGCGATAAGATGACCGAAGGCGCGGAACGCTTATCTTTTTTTCTTCTATGCTATTCATCAAATTTGTGCTCTTGAGCTGCTCATATCCGACGCAGACATCATCCAACTCATGCTGACAAAAAAAGGAAAATACGGGCTCAAGGCCTTGGTCTATTTGGCGCGTCTCAAGCCGGGGGAAGTCGCATTGATCACCACCATCGCCGAGACCAACCAGATTCCCAAAAAGTTCCTTGAGGCGATTTTGAGCGATCTCAAGAAGGCGGCTGTGGTCCACAGCAAGAAGGGAAAGGGTGGCGGCTATTTTTTAGCTCGCCTGCCAGAGGAAATTCATATTGGGCAGGTGATCCGCGTTCTCGATGGCCCATTGGCGCCCATAGCCTGCGCCTCGCACAATTTTTTCCAGAAGTGTGAAGACTGCGTTGATGACGATACCTGCGCCATTCGTCTCACCATGCTAAATGTCCGAAACGCTATCGCCAGCGTTCTCGACAACCAAACGCTGGCGGAACTTCGCGACCTGCCGCGGCAGCAACGCAAAGCGAAACGAACAACCCGCTAGGGTTTGCCAGCTTCTATCCACGCGACAAGACGATCAATGCCGACGACTGCCGGATTCTCAGTCGTGATATCCGGAAGGTCCTCGGTGAAGTCATGGATCAACCGGATAGCACCGGCGTGGAACTGTCCTAGCTCCGCGATGAGACGCTCGCCTGCAGCTTTGAGATCGGCTGCTGGGACGACCCGGTTGAGAAGTCCAAGCCGAACCGCCTCGTCTGCAGAAACATCACGTCCTGTGTAAATCAGCTCCTTCGCGACCTTCGGGCCGACGTATTCGGACAAATAGGTCAATACCACCAGCGGCGCGAGACCATGCTTGATCTCGTTAAATCCAAGCACCGCATCATCCGAGCCCACGGATATATCCGCATGAAGTGCCAACCCGCTACCGAACCCCATCGCACGGCCCTGAATAAGCGCAATGCTCACCCCTGGAAATGACTGTAACCGGCTGTTGGCTTGAAGGATAAGCTTCAGGCTATCTCGGCGGCTCACATTTTCAAGCTTTTCGCTTTGATCGCGCCCGAGCGTAAAGTCGGGTCCGGTCGCATCGAGAAGTAAAATCGCGGCGCCGCTGTTCTCGGCAGATGTCAAAGCCGCGATGAAATCGAGCATTAGCTGATAGGTGAACTTATTCCCCGTCTCTGGTGTATCAAGCGTAATACGAGCGACGCAGTTGGCGGTCTTGTAACGTATCATGGAAATCCCTTAGCCCAAGGTTTGAGCGAAGCGTATCGCTGCGATAGTCAAGTTGAAAAACGTTGCGTCGTTGCAGCAACGGAACGACCTCATCGACGAAAGCGCGAAGCCCAGAAGGCAATTCGTCGATCATCAGGTTGAAGCCGTCCGCGGCGCCGACGCGATGCCAATTTTCAATAAAATCGGTGACCTGCTCTGGCGTCCCGACAACCTGCGGATGACCGCCCCCGTTGCGATATAGGATGTCGCGCACAGTAAGGTTTTCGGACGCACCGAGCTGAATGGCGGCGGCTTGGAATCCTCGCGATGCATTGAATTTATCATTGGCCTTTATCCGTTCGACGGGTAGCGGCTTGTCCAACTCAAGCTCCGACACCGGCAAGCCGACGCGCGACGCAAGTTTCCTGAGCTCTGCGTCGCCAGCGAGTTCATCAAGCTCTCTTTTGCGTTGTTGTGCCTCGCGCTCGGTACCGCCGATGATCGCTACCAGCCCCGGCAAAATTTTTATGCCGTTGGGATCGCGCCCTAGCAGAGCAGCTCGTTGGCGAAGATCTTTTCGAAACGCAATCGCGTCCGGCAATGTATTCTGTACGGCGAAAACAACATCGGCGACGCGGGCGGCCAAAGCTCGCCCCTCGTCAGATGAACCCGCCTGATAAAGGACGGGTCGGCCTTGAGGTGACCGCGGCAACGTGCTCGGGCCTCGCACCGAGAAAAACCGCCCAATGTGGTTCAACGCGTGCACCCGATTTCGATCGGCGAATAGGCCGGAATCTTTGTTGCCGATGAGTGCACTATCATCCCACGAATCCCATAGCGCATTGACGACATCTACAAATTCCTCTGCCTTCGCGTAGCGTTCCGCGTGCGACGGCAGTGGCCCTTTACCGAAGTTCGCTGCGACGTCGGGTATGAACGTTGTGACAATGTTCCACGCCGCACGCCCCCGACTGAGATGATCGAGAGATGCGATGCGACGTGCGAGATTGAATGGTTCATTGAACGACGTCGAAGCGGTAGCGACGAGGCCAATTCGGCTTGTCACTGCGGCAAGAGCGCCGAGGACCGCCGTGGGATCCATCGCCCCGAGATTAGGCCGCTCGAAGTTCTCTTCGCTGACCGCGAGCGTATCCGCCAGGAAAAGCGCGTGGATCTTGCCGTACTCGGCAAGCTGTGCGACCTGACGATAGTAGTCGATATTGAGATAGTCTGACGGGTTTTCGGATCGATGTCGCCACGCTCCCAGGTGCATACCGACACCCATGATCGTCGCATTTAGAATGATATCAGAACTCATGCTCGTGGCTTTCTCAAACCGCGCTCCTCGAGAAGCGGAAGAACAGCTTTGGCGAAGAAGTCCAGGTCCGGACCGTAGTCGTAGAAACCAATCTGGACGCCGTCTAATCCTGCTTCATGAAGTTCGCCGATGGCGTCGGCAACGTCGGTTGGATCACCGACGATCTGAATATGTCCGCCGAGTACGCGATCGGCAGGTACGTGCTTGGGCCAGCCGTGTGCATCACCCTTCGTATGACGATTGGTGTAGGCGGCAATCGACTCAAGATCTGCGCCGGCGACGATCGCATCGCGGTATGCATATGCCTCGTCACGCGTCTTCTTGCAGACGATGAGCGGGAAGATGATAACCTTGGCTGTGCGGCCGGTTTTTTCATACGCCCGCTTGATTTGCGCCACATGCTCCGGAAGCGCGACGATGGCATTCTCAAACACGGCCCCAGCGGGGCTTGACGTGAAGACGATATCTGCATGGCGAGCCGCATAATCAAATCCGGCCTGAGACGCGCTTGCGGAAACAAGTATGGGGCGTCCAAAGCGCGGCCGCGGCGAGATGTATGCCCCCTCGAGGTGATAGTAGTCGCCATCAAAGGTGAGATTTTCGCCTCCCACCCATAAGTCTTCCATGATCGAGGTGAACTCGTCGGCCTGCTGATAGCGTTTGTCGTGCTCAACCCGCGTCATGCCGAACATGAGCGGCTCTTTGGCGTCGTAGCCTGTGACAATGTTGAGGCCGAATCTGCCTCCAGTGATGTGATCGGCAGTGGCGGCGAACCTCGCGAGATAGAGCGGGTGTAGGCTGCCATAAAGAATGTGGACGGTTGAAATCGTCACAATGCTTTTCGTCAACGCGCCAATTGCAACCGTGGAGATGAAAGGATCGAGAAAATTCTCTCGATACTTTATTTCTCCGCCGAAGCCGCCTTTCTGCACCCACTGTTGAAGACCGAAGACAAAATCGAAGCCGTAACTCTCCGCGGTCAATGTCAGATGCTTGTTGTATTCAAAATTCCAGTCCGTTCCGCGCGGCAGCTTCGATTGCGAAAACCCTCCGGTCTGAGTGGGTAGAAAAAGACCGATCATCATCGGTTGCTTGGCTATCCGCGACAGCGGACTGTCGGGAAAGGACAAAGGCGACTTGGCCTGATGCAACCGGATTTTTTCCAACGTATGCGACGTCATTTGTGACCTGCTGCTGCGGTTTCGAGTGGAATCCATGTCTTGTCGTCGGGAACTTCGGAGCCAGGGAGAGGAAGGCCTTTGGTCTCAGGTCCGATCCACGGCGTGACCAGCAATCCGACGATGTAGCCGGAACCTAAGACGGTCGCCGCGACGCTTATACTTCCGAAGAAATGGATCGCAGCGGCGCTGAGCAACGTGCCCGCGGCAACGACAAAGCGCGTCGTGTTGAATACGAACGTGATTGCCGTGGCCCGTACCTGCGTGGGGAAGAGTTCGGCCGGGTATAGAGCCACCCAAGTCCACTGGCCCATCGTGAAAAAGCCGTTGATTGCCGCTAAAACAACGAAAAGTTGCGGAGAAGCCGGAGTGAGGAAGAGCAGTGGCACCACAACGAGTGAGCCGGCAAAATATATCATCATCGCCGGTTTGCGACCGAGCCAATCGGCCAGCACACCCATCAAGAAGTAACCTGCAAGGCCAACGACATTGTAAGCGACGACAACGGTGGTGATCGCGGTCGAAACGTTTGGAACTTTGCCAGCGAGCTGCTGAGCGGAGAAAAGCGGAATCCAGCTTGAAACGGCCCACCAGCCCATTGTCGTGCTTAGCGCCGCCAAGAAAAGTAAAATGAGGCGACGACGTAACTCGGGCGATTGAAACAGTTGGGCAAGCGTGGATTTCGTAAGTTGACGATCGCCAGCGCCAACCAGCTCGCCATTTCGAATACGCGTTCGAACATCACGTCGTTTTCTGTCGGCCGCGACCCAAATGTCGGGATCCTTAACGCGCCGTCTGACAAACAAAGACACGAGGGCGGGCGCGGCGCCGAGAATATACATCCACCGCCAATCATCCGGCGATCCCTGATTCACCGCTTGCCACGCGCCGGCGGCGACAAGAAAGCCAACGCCGAAGCTTCCTTGCAGCAAAGCGATGCCCTTGCCGCGATGTTTATCGTCCCAGATCTCGGAGACGAGCGAGCTACCCGCCCCCCATTCGGCGCCCATTCCTACGCCGGTGAGAAAACGAAGGACAAGAAACACGGCGTAATTCTGTGAAAACGCGGCAGCGCCAGCAAAAATCGAATACCAAAGAATCGAATACATCAGCACGCGCCGTCTGCCGATGTAGTCAGCCAATATTCCTGACAACAAACCACCAAAACCCCACGCAACCAGCGTGGTCGCCAGGATACCCCCGACATATATTGGGTGTGCTTGCGCTGTGCCAGGTCCGATCAACTGATTGACGATTGCCGGCGCAACTAGAACCGTCGCGAACGTCTCGTAGCCGTCGAACATCCAGCCAAGCGACGCACCTGCGAAGCCGTTGCGCTGAATCCTACGCTGATAAAGGACGGGTGAATCACTGATAGCCATGTGACGATGGTTTTCCTCTCGAGATTTGCTTTGCGGAGTTTCACCGCTTGATGCATTGGCGCGAAGCATCCCCGGAAGCGACGCGTTTCGTTTCTTTTTTTGCAGCCGTTGAATCTGATCTCGGCAAAGCGACCGTATGAGCTCGCGGCATCACATTTGCGCAACTTAACGGACGAGCCGACTACTTCATCAGAACTCAACGAAAGCGTCGCATCTCATTAGTCTACTAAATCTGTAGAGTCTATTGAATAAAAGATAGCACGATGTTAATCGCGATCTTGGGAGCTGCAGAAATTCATGCGCAGCGAGAAGTTTGGGAACACATATCGAAATGCAGAAATTGGATATTCGCCGTCCAGGAATACTCGTTCCTCCGCTGACGCCGTTTACTGCCGATTGGAAAGTTGACTACGCCGCCCTAAAAAACGGCGTCGATGCCGTTGTCGAACACAGTCAGCCAGCACTGATCATTGCGGCGGGCGTCGAAGCGCAAGAGTATCAATTCTTGCCTTTTGATGAGCGTCTCGACCTTATTCGAGCCACGATCGACGCTGTCGACGATCGTGTTCCAGTCGCCGTCGGCATTTCGCATCCATCTTTTAAAATTGCGGTCGAGCTTGCGCATTTCGCAGAGAAACACGGGGCGAAAGCTGTGCAATTGCTTGCGCCACAAAAACCAACAGGCGGCGCGGCGGCGACATCGGAACTCGTGCGCTATTTTGAGTCGGTAGGTCGCGAGACTTCCCTCCCCTTCATTCTCTACCTGAATGCTGGGCCAGGCGCGGACGTCTCGATTCCGGCGACCGTTGAACTCGCTAAACTCGAGCATATCAAACTCATCAAGGAAAGCTCCCGCGATCTTGCACGCGTCTCTCGGCTGATTGCCGAAATCGAGCACGCAGGCCTCGCCCACTATTTCACAACGATGCAGATGCTGCTGATCACACTTCAGCTCGGCGGAGCGGGCGTCACGTTACCTCCGCCTGCCTCCGAGATCGCGCATCTTCTCATCAATGCTTACCACCGTGGCGATCTCTCTCGCGCAACAGAATTGCAGCAGGTCTTCGCGACGTATCCTTCAAGATGGATGTCCTACGGGCTCGCTGCTGTCATGAAAGCGTCGGAGAACTATCTCGGCGTTCGGATTGGGCGACCATTTCCGCCCTACGACGCCATCGACGGCGTGCATTTAGAGGAACTTCACGCGTTCCTTTCGTCTCATATCGCTTCTCTCAAGGGTTATGCGCATGCTTGAAGTTCGACGGCTTTCGCTTGCCGACGCCGCTATTCTTATCCATGGCGCGATAGCGGCTTCTAATGACATCAAGGTCCCGATGTGTATCGCGGTCGCAGATGATTCCGGCCACCTCATCGATTTCAAGCGGATGGATGGCGGCAAAATCAGCAGCATATCGATCGCAGTTGACAAAGCTTTCACGGCTGCCGTCGCCCGCAAGGGAACGCACGTCTACAACCAACTTTGTGTCCCTGGCCAACCTACATTCGGCATTCACATCACTAATGGCGGCCACTTCTCCATCATCGGCGGCGGCCTGCCAGTTTTTGTGAGCGGCGAGATCGTCGGCGGAATTGGCGTCAGCTCAGGCACTGCCATTCAAGACCAGGACGTAGCCGAAGCGGCGCTCACCTACTTCTACGCGCACTCCGACTATCAGCCATGAACTACACGCGCACCATCATCCAATCGAACAATAACGCACCGCAATCCGCCCGTGGGGGGCATTTGAAAAACTTTTCAAGGGGACAACGATGACGAACAACAGACTATTATCGGGGATACTTGGCCTCGCGGTTCTTTCCGGCTCGGTTGCACCAGCCGCTGCAGTTTCCTGGACACCGCCCGGTGTCACGATGGGCCTGCCGCTGGGAGCTTCGTTCTCTCCCGGGATCTACGTTTCGAATCTCACACACTATGGCGACGGCCCCGACAAAAGCATAACAGCGGATGTTCCAGCATTCACTTGGTCTTCGGGCTGGAATTTTCTCGGCGCCTCGTACTCTGCGATAGTGATCCCCGAGGCTCTGCAGGTACAAAATAAAGTGACGTCGTCGACCAAGACCGGCCTGTTCAGTCCACTACTCATTCCCATAAGTCTGTCGTGGAATTTAGGACAAGGCTATTTTGTTTCACTAGGTGAAGGCATCTATTTTCCCTTCGATAGTGACGTCGCTTTCACGACCCCAAATAAAACGAGCGGATGGGCCGCCGAAACCCGTGTTGCCTTCAGCTACCTTAAAGACGGCTGGATCATTTCGGCGAATACGATCTATGGCGTTACCACGCCCGACGAGGTCAACCGCAGACAACCCAATTACTTCAACGTCGATTGGACAGTGGCACACGCGTTTGGCAAGTGGCAGTTCGGCGCCGTCGGCTACGGCGCGTGGGATTTGGAAGAGACCGTTACAAATGCCGCCGTCGGCCAAGGGCACATCGTCGGCATCGGCGGAATGGTCGGCTATGATTTTGGCGGAGCCAAACTTTTGTTGGAGGCGACACGTGCGGTCGACCAAGGCGGAGCAACAAATTATTCAAAAAATGACACCCACGTTTGGGCGCGACTGACTTTCCCGATTTGGAAACCGACGCCGTCCGACGCGGAAAAAACGGCCTCGCTGAAATGACCATGCGCATTCGGAAATGCGTAGCGAGATCGTTTTTCTCGTGTAATCAATAGCGCGGCAGCTACCGTTACCCAGTATCAGGATTTCGTCGCATGTCTGACTCAAGCATCGAACAAGCGGAAAGCAGCGCTGGCAGCGGTCACCTTTCACTAACTCCAGGCGAACACGAGGCGCTAAAAGAACTCGTCCGCTATCCCTTGACGGCCGCCATCTTTCAGCGCCGCTCACGTCGATTTTTTCGTGGCGCGGAAATTCCCGATGGGACGCTCAAATTTAAGTCTCGCTTCAAGCCCGAGCCGTTATCGGAGCTTGAACGACTATTGCTCGTTACGACAGTTGCAGGAAAAACCGGCTGGCATGAGAGCGTCACGAGACACGATCGTTACGCACCGCATCTGTCGAATTATCCCGGCGCTGCCGGCGGAAGAACGTTCCCTTCGGCTGCTGGGTTTCACACCACCGAAGTTTTCTTCACCGACGACAGCGGCACCTACATTTTCGAAACGCGAGATACGCCGGTGCCGGTCGAGCGCGACGCTGATGGCAGCGTCGAGCTTGAACGTCTGCTTGCAGCGCACAAGTCTCAAATCCGCCAGCTATCAGACAAACGGATTTATATCCCGAACCGCGAGCCGTATATGGAAGGGCATAACACGTGGGTCGGCAATGCGCCGGGCTCACTGCTGATCTTTCCCGTTGGAGATCTCGCACAGCATGTTCTGCTAAACATCGCGTTTTATGCGCAGAACGGTTTCACGATCTACGATGACATCAACAAACGAAAGATCCCAGGGATCGAGAAGTTCAGAGATATCGTCGATGTCGATAATCCCTATCCCCTTTCATTCCTCGACCAATATTCGTTGGCGGAGCTCTCAGCTGAACTCGCGATCGGTCCTTTTGCAGGCCAGCTATTATTGCAGGCGCTTGGTCTTGGCGGATGGATCTACGATGGGATCGACCGCCTCACCGTGCTTGGTGCCAGCGGCGATCCTCAAGTTCCAGGTCTTGGCTTTCGCTACGATACCGATCCGCGATGGCCGCAGCCTAATCCCACGGGTCTCGAAGGCGTCTTTACCGCATTCGCACCACCGCACTACAAAGATCTAAGCGAAGCGGTCGACGCGCTCGTCCTGCGCAAATTTGGCCCTGGCGGTCCCTTCAATCCCGAAACGCCGGGACCTTGGAAGGATAGCCCGACCGTACGCGCAAGCGCACAACTTCACGACGAACGCTTCAAGCGTCTCATCGCCTTACAGGCACAGTATATGTACGATACGTTTGGAAAGTTTCCGGCCACGATACCATCGGTCTATACCCTGATGTATCTGCAGGCCCATCACATCGATACTGAATACTACGATGCGCTCTTCAAACCTGGCGCTTATCTCCCCACACACGTACACCATGATGCGCATTGGCACGGCGGAGACCATCAATCGTGACGTCAAAGAGCGAGCCGCGGAACAAAAGAGCCCAGCCTTTTGCCGGGCTTCTTTTGCTGAATTTCTAATTATTGAGCGGATGCCTGCTTATCGAGCGACCAGACCTGCGCTTCGCTGGAATTAATCCGCTTTGGAAGAGCCCGTTCTGCAAAGAATGTGTCAGCTATTTTCTGTTCTTCGGTAAGATTGTCGGACGAGACAGAACGAATCTCGTAGCTCCGGCGGCTATTTGCTACCGAAATGACAGCTGAATCGAGCCCCCATGCCGGCGCAAGAATTTGGGCGGCAGCTTCAGGATTCTGCTTTACCCATTCGCCTGTTTCTTTGAGTTTTGAGTAGACAAGCTTGAGAACGTCGGACCTTGCCGCCGCGAAGCTTGACGACGCGAGATAATAGCGTTGATAGCTTGCGATACCCTCGCCGTTGGCAAGTACTCGAGCATCGGCCTGCTTCTCAACTGCCGCGACGTAAGGGTCCCAGGTGACCCAGGCGTCGACCGCACCTTTCTCAAAGGCCGCCCGGCCGTCGGCGGGCGTGAGATAGGCAGGTTGGATGTCCTTGAGCTTCAGTCCGGCCTTTGCGAGCGCCGCAATCAAAAAATAATGACTTCCCGAAGCTTTCGTGACGGCGACTTTCTTTCCCCTCAGATCGGCTACTGAATGGATTGGTGAGTTGGCCGCTACGATGAGCGCCTGCGCCGCCGGCGATGGTCCTTCACTGGCATAGTACGTCAACTTCGCACCGGCTGCCTGTGCAAAGATCGGCACAGTATCGGCAACGTCTCCCGAAAGATCTATGGCCCCGACATTGAGAGCTTCTAATAGTGGAAGACCGCTGGAGAATTCCGACCACTTCACCTTGACACCTAGTCTAGCGAGGCTTTTTTCGAGCTCCCCGTTCGCCCTTAGCACTGTGATCAGTGTTGAGGATTTCTGATAGCCGATGCGCACGGTCGTCGGTCTGTCCGCCGCTGTCGCGTTAAGAGCGTAAAAGCTCGACGTTATGCCAAGCGCGAATGCAACCTGCAAAAGCCGACGACGATCCATATAGCGATTCCTCGAAAATGTGTGCGTGCACCACTGCGCATTGAATCTTGCAATAGTAGTCATGCCCTCCCGACCGAGGACCAATACGAAAAACAGAAAAGCTAATCGCATTTTCTTGTTTGGTTTCGAGCAGCCGTCCATCCAATATGCCAGATAGCGGCGATCAACGCTCGGTGCGCAAGGCAAAGCGAAAGCTTTCCGGCGCCTTCAGCATTGATCGCCGCGGTTGGTTTTGGAAATGTCTTCAGGGTTTCTTACTTGTGACGATCGCACCTGCCGACAACGCAAATATACTTTGGTTCCTTCCGACGCATGGCGACGGCCGATACCTAGGATCGTCTGTCGGCGGCCGTGACGTCGATCTCAGCTATCTTCGCCAGATCGCTGAAGCTTCCGACAAGCTGGGGTATTACGGTGTGCTTTTGCCGACGGGTCGAAGCTGCGAAGATTCATGGGTCATTGCCTCGGCGCTTCTTCCTCAGACACGTGATCTTCGCTTTCTCGTCGCTGTGCGGCCGGGGCTTTTGTCGCCCGCCGTCGCCGCACGAATGACGGCAACGCTCGACAGAATCTCCGATGGCCGGCTTCTGATCAACGTCGTCACTGGCGGTGATCCCGTCGAGAACAAAGGCGACGGCATATTCCTTGACCACGACGAACGCTATGCGGTCACCAAGGAATTTCTTGATACCTACAAAGCGCTTCTCTCTGGCGGTCGCGTCGACTACGAAGGCCGACATATCAAAATCGAAGACGGAAGACTTCTGTTTCCGCCACTGCAGAAGCCGCACCCGCCGCTTTACTTCGGTGGCTCGTCTGATGCCGGGATCGCGGTAGCGGCCGAGACAATAGATAAATATCTGACTTGGGGCGAGCCTCCGTCCGAGGTTGCGAAGAAGATCGTTGCGGCACAGAAAGTGGCCAATGCCAAAGGCCGCAGCTTTTCCTTCGGTATTCGCCTGCACGTCATCGTCCGCGAAACAAACGATGAAGCATGGCGTGCCGCTAATGATCTTTTGAAATATCTTGACGATCAGACGCTGGCATCCGCGCAAAAGACATTCGAACGGATGGATTCCGTCGGCCAGAAGCGCATGCTCGCGCTGCATGGCGGAAGCCGGGAGAAACTGGAAGTCAGCCCCAATCTTTGGGCCGGTGTCGGGCTCGTACGTGGCGGCGCAGGAACGGCTCTCGTTGGCGACCCGCAAACAGTTGCAGAGCGCATCAAGGAATACATGCGCATCGGGATCGATACATTCATCTTCTCCGGCTATCCGCACCTGGAAGAAGCGTACCGGTTCGCCGAGTTGGTGTTCCCGCTCCTGCCGCTCGCGGAAACGACGCCGGGCATTCGCACACGGCGTGGCCCAATCGGAGAAACGATTGCCAACGACTTTGCTCCAGCAGAACGTCAACGGGGCCAATCGTGACAAGGTCTGGCCACTGGCGCGCAACGACAGAGCGCCTCGTGCCCTGGCTGCTTCCGGTCGCCCTGCTGATCTTGTGGGAGGTGGGCGCGCGAACCGGCTTCATCGAAGCCCGAACATTGCCCGCTCCAAGCAATGTCGCGATTGCCTTCTGGGAAAGCGCGAAAAGCGGCGAACTCGGCAGCAATGCCCTGATCAGCTTCGAGCGCGCAATTATAGGGCTAGCTATCGGCGGCAGCCTCGGGTTCGCACTCGGCGTCCTTACCGGAGTATCCCGACGAGCGGAACTCCTTCTCGATTCCGGACTTCAGATGCTTCGGAATGTTCCGCACCTCGCCATCATTCCTATGGTCATTCTCTGGTTCGGAATTGACGAGACGGCCAAGATCTTCCTGGTCGCAATCGGCACGCTCTTCCCCATCTACCTCAATACTTATCACGGCATTCGCACGGCGGATCGCGGCTTGATCGAGATGGCAGAGGTGAACGGGCTGGGATCGTTTGCAATATTCTGGCGCGTTCTGCTTCCCGGCGCGATGCCGTCTGTGCTCGTCGGACTTCGCTACGCTCTCGGCATCATGTGGCTAACCCTTATCGTGGCCGAAACGATCTCTGCATCGTCCGGCATAGGATACATGACAATGAACGCCCGCGAGTTTCTGCAAACCGACGTCGTCGTACTCGGCATTCTCGTCTATGCGCTACTCGGCAAAGCCGCCGATACCGCAACGAAACTCATCGAGCGACGTGTACTCGCGTGGCATCCGGCCTACCACTATGGCGCCTCTTCCAATTAGCCAAACGTGGTGTTGAAACAGGTTCCTTGATGATGCTGAAGCGATTGAATAACGCCGATGGCGTGTTTTCCTCACCGATGTCCAAAGCGCAAAACGGTGCGCGAGAACCGGCAGCCTTCGATGCCGGAAGGCATCGGGGGAAGCGCGTTGATCTCAACGATCTGCACCTCTCATACGGTGACCGCCACGTTCTAAGGGGCTTAAATCTCGCTATTCCCGCTGGGCAATTCCTAGCAGTGGTCGGCAGATCGGGCGTCGGAAAATCGAGTCTCATGCGTCTGATCGTTGGCCTTGATAAGCCGACGAACGGCAACATTTCGATTGATGGATCCGTCGTTCAAGGATTGCAGAAATCGGTAAAGCTGCTGTTTCAAGATGCGCGCTTGCTGCCGTGGCAGACGGTTCTCAGCAATGTCGGAATCGCTCGGGCGCCGGGTTGGCGCGATGCTGCGATGAACGCTCTCCGCGACGTAGGCCTCGCTGAGCGCAACAATGAATGGCCGGCAGTTCTTTCAGGCGGCCAGCGCCAGAGAGTTGCCCTTGCGCGCGTGCTCGTCGGCGAGCCCAATGTCTTATTGCTGGACGAGCCGTTCGGTGCGCTTGACGCATTGACCCGCGCCGACATGCATACGCTTCTTGAAAAACTTTGGCTTCGCGACCGCTTCACAACTGTGTTGATCACACATGACGTCGCCGAAGCTGTCGCGCTGGCAGATAGGGTCGTCGTCATGCGCGAAGGCCGCGTGACGTTCGATGTCGATGTAAAGGCCGAACGGCCGCGACAGCGAACAGATGTAGAGCTTGTGGCGCTGCAAGAGCGAATATTGCGAGAAGTTTAGCGCTGCGAAGTGGAGCAATGAGCTTGGCGAAAGCGCGGAATGTCCTGATCCTTGGCGGCGGCGCAAGCGGGACGCTACTAGCAATTCAAATTCTGCGCACCAACACAAATACGACAATCACGTTGATAGAACGGACGGCGTCACCGGGCAAAGGGATAGCCTACGGGTCCGTAGATCCCATTCATCTCCTCAATGTCCGCGCCTCGAATATGAGCGCCTATCCCGACATGCCGGATCACTTCGTTCACTGGCTGGACAAAAACAGCCAGGACGCCCGCGCCATAGGCGGCGAAAACTTTCGGTTTGCGTCGCGTCTGGCATTCGGCAACTACTTGAGCAGCGAATTGCAGCGGCTCAGTGCGACCGCACAGCGATGTACGAACATCCAAGGCGAAGCCGTTGCGCTATCCAGATCCGCGAGCGGCATCGTCGTAACGCTTGATAATTATCGGCGCGTCAAGGGGGACGTGGCGGTCATCGCAACCGGTTACGAGGCGCCGACGATATCCGGGTTGCCGGGCGATCTCATTCCGTGGCTAAGCGTCGATGGTGCATCCCTAAAGAAAGTTGAAAGCATCCTCCTTCTTGGGACGGGGCTTTCGACCGTCGATCAAGTGCAGTCACTGATCGCAGCGGGATACCAGGGCAAGATTTACGCGATCTCGCGACGAGGCCTGCTTCCCCATGCCCATCGGCCGGTTGAACCGGCCGCAATTGCCGACGCGGACGTCCCGTACGGGCGGCGCCTCTCGAAAATATTTCACTGGTTTCGAACGCGCTCAGAACAAGCGGCGAAAACTGGCTCCGATTGGCGCGCCGTTCTCGATGGTCTTCGCCCGTACGTACAGAAAATATGGCAGAGCTTATCCTTAGAGGATAAGGCGCGGTTTGTGAGACATGCGCGGCCCTGGTGGGATGTGCGGCGGCATCGTATGGCGCCTAAGGTCGCAGCGGCCATTGATGATCTCATAGCGCGCGGAAGACTTATCATTATTCCGGCCAAGATCATTTCGGTCACGCCGCAGGATAACGAAAACGGCTCTTTCAAAGTTTTCTTTCGCCGACGCGGAACGCATGCCGTTGAGGCCATTGAAGTCGAAGGCATCACAGACTGCACGGGCTTCAGCGTTGATGTCTCGAGAATAAAAAATCCGCTTATTCGCAGCCTTCTCGATCAGGGCCTCGCGCGCCCCGATCGTCTCGGCCTCGGATTCGACGTCGACGGCGCCGCAGCGCTGATTGACCTTCGTGGCGATGCCGCTTCTGACATATTCGCCCTCGGCCCCCTGACGCGCGGAGCCTTCTGGGAAATCACCGGCATCCCGGATATTCGCGAGCAATGTGCGCAACTCGCGGCAAGACTGACCGACCCCTTGGATACGCGTGCAGTCGATCAGGGCACTCGCGCGAGGTCGGGCTGAACTCATCCAATTACAAGTCTTGTGGCTGATCGCTGTCGGCTATTCGTATGGCCTGCTCGGTGAGCCTTGGATTGCAATGCTCGATAAATCGATAGGCATAACGCCGGAGAAGCCGCCCACGACGCACAGCGATGCTTGACGTGCTTGGTAGAAACAAGTTCGGTGCGTCTATCCTCACCAGCTTGCGATCGTGTTCGCGATCATAAGCGACGGACGCGATGATACCAACGCCCATTCCAAGTTCTGCATAGGCCTTGATCACGTCAGCGTCGAGAGCCGTTATCGAAATGTCGGGGGTTAAACCGGCCGCTTCGAAGGCCTGATCGATCCGCCTCCGCCCCGTCAGCCCGTCGTCGTACGTAATGATGGGCCATGCGGCGATTGCAGCCAATGTCAGAGCTCTTTCTTTAGTCAACGCATGTCCGCGCGGAACCACAACAGCATGGTCCCATGTGTGATATGGGAAGGCGATGATACCGGGGTGATCATCAAGAGTATCCGTCGCGATTGCTATATCGGCATCGCCTTCATGCAGAATGGTCGGCAGATCCTTTGGGTTTGCCTGTTGCAGGTTAAGCCGAACGTCCGGAAACGTCTCTTTGAATCTCGCAATGACGGCCGGCAACGTATAGCGGGCTTGCGTATGCGTTGTCGCCACGCGCAGAATTCCTTCGTCGCCATCCGAGAAATCAGCGACCACGCGCGACAGGTTCTCGGCGTCGACGAGAATGCGCTCAACAATTTTGACGACCTCCTTTCCGGGATCTGTCAAGCCAAGAAGTCGCTTTCCGTGGCGCACAAAAATCTCGACGCCAAGTTCCTGTTCGAGATCACGTATGTGCTTGCTGACGCCGGACTGTGAGGTGAACAGGACGTTTGCCGCCTCGGTCAGGTTGAATCTGTGCCGCACCGTCTCACGGATAATTCTAAGTTGTTGGAAATTCATTTTCTGAGTGACCTCTGGCGTCGCGACTGGTGAACGTCTGAGATCCTTGCAAGCTATCCGCGTTTGCAGAGTCGGGAATAAACAAATTCTTCTTTGCTTATGAACGTTCCTGCTTAAGCGTTCCAAACTCCGCCGCGCCGTTTTGCATTTCGGCAATCTAAGCTTGTGATTTTTTATTCGTTTGCTTGCGCTGTCGGCTTTGGAACAACAAACACAGACGCGCTTCTAAAATCGGGAAAACTCTTATGATCAGCCGACGTATCGTCACCGGCCTCAGCCTCGCATTTGCTCTCCTTTCGGCCGCTTCAGCTTCCTCGTCGGCCGAAACAACGATATTGAACGCTTCTTATGACGTTTCCCGCGAGCTTTATAAAGACATTGACCCGGCGTTTGCCGCGGAGTGGAAGCAGAAGACCGAAGAGGATGTGTCGGTCAAGCAATCACACGGCGGCTCAACCAAGCAGGCTCGAGCCGTTGCCGAAGGTCTTGAAGCCGACGTCGTCACGCTCAATCAGCCAACCGATCTGGACTTCCTTGCGAAGAAAGGCGTCATCAGTACGGACTGGCGTAGGCAGTTCCCGCATGATGCCGCTCCTTACACCACGACAAGCGTCTTTCTTGTGAGAAAAGGCAATCCCAAAGCCATCAAAGACTGGGATGATTTGATCAAATCCGGAGTGTCCGTCGTTATGCCCAATCCTAAGACGTCGGGTAACGGTCGCTATACCTACTTGGCCGCCTGGGGGTACGCGAAAGAGAAATTCGGCTCTGACGAAAAGGCTCGCGACTTCGTCGCCAAGCTCTTTGCCAACGTCCCCGTCTTTGACGGCGGCGGTCGCGGCGCAACGACAACGTTCACGCAACGCGGCATCGGTGATGTGCTCGTATCGTTTGAGAATGAGGCCGCACTCATCAAAGCGGAAGTCGACGGAAGCGATTTTGAAGTCGTTTATCCCTCGCTAAGCATCGAAGCAGCTCCGCCTGTCGCCATCGTGCAGCAGGTCGTCGATAAGCGCAAAACCGAGAAAGTCGCCAAAGCATACCTTGATTTTCTCTATTCCGATGAAGCGCAGCAGATCATCGCCAAGCATCACTTTCGGCCGCAAAACGCGGAAGTTTTAAAAACAGCGCACTTTCCCGAAATCCGAACGTTCAAAGTCGAAGACAAGATCGGGCCATGGGCGGAAGTTCAGAAAGTCCACTTTTCGGACGGCGGCATCTACGACCAGATCACGGCCAAGCAGAACTAGTCGGCAAGTGTCCATATAAACGCAATGAATGTGAACGTGACGAATAATTCCACGATCGATGTTGCGGGCCACAGCGCTCTCGACGGACCAAGTGTTCTGCCATGGGATATCGAGGCGATTGTTGCCGGGCTGCGAGAGGCCCGGCGCAGAAGCCTACGGGTCGCATCCGCAGCCAATCGGCGCACACCGATTCCGTCGCCTGAGCTGCTCCAAAAAGTTGTCGATAGGCTTTACGCATCGCTCTTTCCGAGACACGCCGGAGCCGTCGACCATAGCGAAGAGGGTTTGGCATTCTTCGTCGGCAGCACGCTCAACGAGGCCCTGCTTCTTTTGGTGGAGCAGATCAGGCGCGAGCACGGGTTCGTCGATCCTTCACGACGTTCGGACGGAAAAAGTCCCCGGTCGGCTGATGGGATAGTTGCGGACTTCGCCAGCGAACTGCCGGACATATATACGCTTTTAGAGACCGATATCCGCGCTGCGTACGATGGTGATCCCTCCGCACGAAGTACAGAGGAAGTGCTTCTGAGCTTTCCCGGTGTAAAAGCGATCATCTATCACCGCATCGCGCACACGTTGCATTCTTTGGGCGCGCCTGTCGTCGCGCGCATCATCGCTGAGCTCGCGCATTCGCAGACTGGAATTGACATTCATCCGGGCGCTGAGATCGGCGGAAGCTTTTTCATCGATCACGGGACAGGTGTTGTGATTGGAGAGACAGTCATTATCGGCGAACGTGTGCGGATCTATCAGGCGGTGACGCTGGGGGCAAAGCGGTTCTCCGTTGACGAGCAAGGCGCGCTTGTCAAAGGAGAGCCGCGCCATCCGATCGTTGAAGACGATGTTGTGATTTACGCCGGGGCGACAATTCTCGGCCGCATCACCATTGGGCGAGGATCATCGATCGGCGGCAATGTTTGGCTCACGCGAAGTGTCCCGCCATTAAGTGCAGTCGTGCAAGCGCACGTTCGCAGCGAGACCTTCGATCAAGGCGCCGGTATATAATTCCAATATAACGTCGTTGACTGCTTATTTGTTCGACGAATAAGCATGTATCTAGAATTTGTGTTCTCCAATTTGGCAGACAGCAGGTACGCTATGGCAGATGAAGTTCAAACGGCTCTGGGCGATATCGCCGCTAGGCAATTGGCCAACGCGACGAAAACCGTTCCGCAAATGTCGAGCATCACACCGCGGTGGCTCGTGCATTTCCTGAGCTGGGTTCCCGTCGAGGCCGGCATCTATCGTGTCAACAAGGTCAAAGATGCTGACAGCGTCGAAGTCGCGTGCTCGCTACGCGACGAACGCATCTTGCCGCAAACCTTCGTCGACTACATCGATAATCCGCGGGAATATCTTTTGAGCGCGGTGCAGACCGTTCTCGACATTCATACGCGCGTCTCAGACCTCTACAGCATTCCGCACAATCAGATCAAAGAGCAGCTTCGTCTCACGATTGAGACCGTAAAAGAGCGGCAGGAAAGCGAGCTGCTCAACAACAAAGAATACGGCATCATTCCGAATGCGGCTCCCTCTCAGAAAATCAAAACCCGCACCGGCGCACCAACACCTGATGATCTCGATGAACTCATTGCCAAGGTCTGGAAGGAACCGGCGTTCTTCCTAGCGCACCCACAGGCCATCGCTGCGTTCGGACGCGAGTGCACACGCCGCGGCGTTCCCCCGCCCACTATCACGCTGTTTGGGTCGCCGTTCCTGACTTGGCGTGGAATTCCGCTCGTTCCCTCCGACAAGCTCGAAGTGAAAGCGGGCAAGACAAATATTCTTCTTATTCGCACAGGCGAAGCAAAGCAGGGTGTCGTCGGATTATTCCAACCCGGCCTTCCTGGCGAGCTGTCGAAGGGACTTTCGGTCCGCTTCATGGGCATCAACGACCAAGCCATCGCATCGTATCTCGTCTCACTCTATTGCTCGCTCGCGATCCTCACGGATGACGCCGTCGGTGTGCTCGAGAATGTGGATGTGACGAAGTATCATGCCTATAGCTGATCTTGGACGTAGCACGACCCTCGATGGCCTTGCGGCTGAAGCGCTCGGGCGAGGTTCGGGCGTTCAGACGCCGGCGGGCTTGCCGGACGTCGGTACGCTCACAAAACTAGCAAATGAACTGTTTGCAGCGCTGCCTGGACAGGCTGTCCCCTATCCAGCAGGTCCGTCGCAAGGCGGGTTCGGTGGGTCGCCGACTGACATCGGCGGAAGCGCTGCACCACATATAGCGGCGGGACTTCCGCGGACGCCTACTCCCGAACTCTCGCTCAATTCCGCTTCAGGATTTTCCTCAGGCCAAGGCCCGTCACTTGATCAGGGCGTGTTGATCGGACTGATCGACGGCGGCGTCCCATCACTGGCGAGCAGCCCGTCTGGCCCTTCGCTTCCCGGCGTTGGCGCATCGCCATACATTCACGGCGGCCAGGTATCTGAGATTTCGCTGCCGACCGGCTCAGACTCTCCCGGAATCGCCGCTCCAACCTTGGACACTCCATTTGGTTCGCCGGATCGGGACATTTCAACTCTCACCCTCAAGAGCGGTGACGCTTTGCTCGGCACACCAGAGGGATCTCTGCCCGCAAGCATCGATGCAGGACCGTCTATTTCCGGATATGGCGCCTCGAAGGGTATTCCAGCACGATCAGAAAACACGCGCTCAGCTGAAGCTCTTCCCGGTGTTGACCGCGCGTCGCCTCCTCAGCCGCCTGCAGCAACTCCACCGCCGCAGATTTTGAATGATCATACGGGCGTCCAAGCACCGAACTCCGGCGGCCAAACGTTCGATTACGGCAGCGTCACCATTCCGTTCGAAGCCGAACTTAAGACGTTGCTTGCGCCTCTCGCAGCCGACCCAATAAGCGCGTTGTTGGGGGCTGCCGGTTCGAACTTATATTTTCTCAATTCCGGCGCAGTTCCAGGCGAGACCGTAAATCGCGGCGCCGCCTCGCAGCCGACGGCGCTTAGCAGCGGTCGTGGTTTCGACGTCCAAGGCGTCCGCCGGGACTTCCCCATCCTCAATGAAACGGTCAACGGCCGACCGTTGATCTGGTTCGACAACGCCGCAACGACGCAGAAGCCGCGCTCCGTTATCGAGCGTCTCAAATATTTCTACGAGCACGAGAACTCGAACATCCATCGCGCCGCGCACGAGCTAGCAGCGCGCGCCACGGACGCCTATGAAGGTGCCCGCAACAAAGTCGCTCGCTTCCTCAATGCAGGCTCGGCGGAAGACATCATTTTCACGCGCGGCGCAACGGAAGCCATCAACCTCGTGGCGGCAACGTTTGGGCGTCAAAACGTCGGACCCGGCGACGAAATCGTCGTCACCCATCTCGAACATCATGCCAACATCGTCCCCTGGCAGCAGCTCTGCCTGGAGAAGGGAGCGAAGCTTCGCGTTGCTCCCGTTGACGATTGTGGCGCACTGCTTTTGGACGAATTCGGCAAGCTGCTAAACGCCCGCACCAAACTCGTCGCATTCACTCAAGTATCGAACGCGCTCGGAACTATCACGCCGGCAAAGACGATCGTCGACATGGCTCATCGCGTTGGTGCGCGCGTGCTCATCGACGGAGCACAATCCGTGTCGCATATGAAGGTCGACGTCCAGGATCTCGACGCGGATTTCTTCGTCTTCTCGGGTCATAAATTGTTTGCGCCTACGGGTATCGGCGCCGTCTACGGCAAGAAAGAACTGATGGATGCGCTGCCGCCTTACCAGAGTGGCGGCAACATGATCCGCGACGTCACATTCGAGCGGACTGAGTTTCACAAATCGCCGCAAAGGTTCGAAGCCGGAACGGGCAATATTGCCGATGCTGTCGGGCTCGGAGCGGCGATTGATTATGTTGAAAGGATCGGTCTTCACAACATTGCCGAATACGAACACCAGTTGCTCGTTTACGCGACCGATCGCTTAAAAGAGATTCCAGGCCTGCGCATCATCGGCACGGCGCCGGAAAAGGCGAGCGTGATTTCGCTGACGCTGAAAGGTGTCCCGAGCGAAGAGATTGGCGCGCGGCTCAATAAATACGGAATAGCTGTGCGCTCCGGACATCATTGCGCGCAGCCCATTCTGCGGCGCTTCGGACAAGAAACAACCGTTCGTCCGTCGTTTGCTTTCTATAATACATGCGATGAAATCAACGTGTTAGTCGGCGCTCTGAAGGATATTCAGACTGAGCGAGAAATCGCCGGCTGAAGGAAAACAACGTAACTATCGCTCGCTCGCCACTTTCAGAAATCTGTTCTCAGATTTAGCACTGAGCTACCCACTCCCTTTAACCAAGAATTCGCCCTTTCTCGTCGATTCAACAGCGACTGGACTTCTCCCCGAAAGCACGCATTGCTGTCGCGTATAGATGACCTGGCCGCGGACTCGGCGAGAGACAGGCACCTCCCGCAATCGACGGGGCTTTGGGTGGTGCAAGCGCCAATTCTGGCGCCGCAAAACCCGGAGCCCCCAATTATGCATTCCCTTGAAGCTGGTCGGGTCGATACAGTCGTCGTCTATAAGGTCGATCGTCTGACGCGCTCGCTTGCCGACTTCGCCAAGATTGTCGATGCCTTCGATGCTACTTTCGGCACGACGGCCTCGCAATTCCGGTCCGAAATCTGTCTCTCGGTCACGAGTCGGCGGTCAGCACGCGCTAAGTCCCGGATAGTGCGCAGCAATACGCGACCACGGCGGGGAGACGAATTTTCCTATTTGTATTCAATAATTTATGGCGGTGGATGAAGTCATCCCCGAACCCGTCTCCGACGGGAAAATTCCCTGCATATCGATATAACGCAGCGAATTTCACCCCTTTTCTGCGATCCACATAGAGAAAATTATTTATTTTCAGCGGCTTGAGCTGCCTGTTAGGCATCGGGAGCGCAGCGATTTCGTCTCACCTGCTGCAGGGAAAACAGCCGCGTCAGCAGCGAACTTAAAACGCTGGTTTCACACGCCTTCCTCAGTCGCAGACAAGCCGATTGATAATTGTCACTATGACAATATATATAAACGTATCAAATAATAATTTTGTTCAATCGAAAATTCGATGGTCATGGGAAAAAAGCTAAGACTGAAGAAGCCGACTTCGGCCCCACCTCTTCCGCCCAAGCGGACCCGAGGTCAAAGAGCGAATCTGACTCGCGCTAAGATTATCGAAGAGGCGCTTAAGTTCGTAGAGCAAGGCCGCCCATTGAAGATCCAGCCACTTGCTAAGGAGCTTGGTGTCGCAACAGCGGCAATCTATGTAAAGTTCCGTGGCGGGGGTGAGATCGCCACCGAAATGTTCCGGTTGGTCCTCGCAGACGTTGCTCGCCCGCTCCATCCCAACGAAACCTGGGAGTCCTATCTCCGAGCTCTGTTCACCGGCACATTCGACGCTTTCAAGGGACGCGGACGCCTCGCGCTCGCCCTCGGGAGCGAACTCTCTGAAAATTACTTTCTGAACCCCCATCTTCCGGAGCGCATATTGCATGCGCTGGAGCTTGCTGGCGTGCCGGAGAACGACAAGGCGAAGGCGCTTGACCTCGTGATAGCCAATCTAATTGGCTTCATGGCCGTCCAACGGACGAGCCTGGGCGAAAGTGAAACAGCGGAGTGGTTGAAGGACCAATCGAACCTGATCGATAACCTTCCTTCTGCTGAATATCCTCAGATCAAAGCCCGCAAGGTACTACTCATCAAAGCCGCCAAGGAGCGCGCCGAGCAGCTTGAGAGCTCGACATCGGCTCCTAAAAGCGTGCTCCGCTTCGCCGACGTCTTGATAGAAGGGTTGAAAGGGCGGTTCGGCGCCAAGGCATCTGAATTGTCATAGTATAAATTTAAATTACTGGACTCCCAGAGAGACCAGCTTCGACAATCTGTATTGCCTTTCGGCCCCTTAGAACCGAACCTTAGCTGCAGATGAGCGCCGCAATCCATCCGCGGCGCGGAGCAGCTAACTCGTTCCGCGCTCATCTTCGAATGATCGTTAACCCGGCCGGGTTCTGGCGGGGCGGCGCTGCGCGTCGCTCCGAGGGGGAAAGCCGTGCCTTCATTGTGGAGACCATGGAAGTGACTCGAAGAACGAGCGCCGGCGATCGAGATGAACGACCTCGACGCCCGGAAGAAGACGACGATGCGCCGTACGAGGTGGGCTACCGCAAGCCACCGGCCGCGCATCGGTTTCGCAAAGGCCAGAGCGGCAACCCTGCGGGCTCGAAGAAAAAACGCAGCAAGAAGCAGCGCCCAAAGTCATTGGGAGCCGAACTGATCGAAGAGCTCAGTCGGCACATCGCCGTGACCGAAGGCGGCCGGCGCCGACACGTTTCAAGGCAAACGGCGCTGATCAAGAAGATCGCTGCCGACGCCCTGAACGGCGACGCCAAGGCACGCGCCCAGCTCATTCAGCTGGCGAATAAGGCCGAGGCCAACCCTGCAACAGAGGACGCCGAGGACCCAATTGGCGCCGCCGCGGACGCGGAAATCCTCGGCCTCTTCCGGGCAGACATCATCCGACAATACAAGGAGACGAACGATGAATAACGTACTCACCCTCGCAGCTATCTACCGCACGTCGCTCTTCTATTTCGCCGTGCGGGCCATGACGATCCTGGAGCCGCAGACGAACCTCTCCAGGAACTGGCATCAGAAGGCGATCGCACATCAACTGATGCAGTGCTTTCGTGGCTTGTGTCGGCGGCTGATCATCAATCAGCCGCCGAAAACCTTGAAGACGCACCTCGTCAGCATCTCGTATGTCGCGTGGCTGCTGATGCACGATCCGTCGCTCAGGATCGCCATCATTTGCTACGACGAAGCCCTCGCCTCGACGCAGCTGCGCAAGATCCGCCAGCTTCTTCGGAGCAACTGGTATGTGGCTTTGGCTCCGACGACGCGCATTCGCAAGGACAAAGACACCGAGACGCTGTTTGAGACGACGGCAGGCGGCGAGGTCAGAGCACTCTCCGTCCAGGGCGGGATCACCGGGCACGGCTTCGACGTCATTATTATCGACGACCCGCAGAAGGCCAGCCTCGCCCACTCTGAAACCGAACGGCGGAACCTTGAGGAACTCTACGCCAGTGCGATCGCCAACCGCTGGCGCAACCCCGCCAAGGGCATCCTTATCGTCGTCATGCAGCGGCTCCACGTCGATGATTTTACGGCGTTCCTGCTGAGGCTCCGGAAGGATACGGTTCATCTGAACATTCCTGCCGTAGCCCCGGCCGATATGACCTTTCATCTCGACGACGACGAGGTCTACCGATTCCGGGAAGGCGAGCTCCTTGAGCCCGAACGGCTCTCCGAGGAGGTCCTCGATGAACTGCGAAGCGGACAAGGCGAGGTGCATTTCCAGGCGCAGTACATGCAGGCTCCCGTCAAGACCGGCGGCTGCCCGATCGACCCGCTCTGGTTCCGGACCTACACGGAACTCCCGAAGTACGACTACCGCATCATTAGCATCGACCCGGCGTTCACCGAGAACGGCGGCGACTTCAGTGCGGCCTTAATCTGCGACGTCGTGGGAGACGACATCTATCTCGTCCACGGCGAGCAGGTTCAATACGACTACCCGAAGCTTCTTCGCTGGATCGAGGAACTCGATAAGACCTGGAAACCTGACCTGTTCTTGATCGAGGCGATCGGCGCCGGCAAAGGCATCTGGGGTCTTCTGCGCGAGCGGGGCATCCATCACGTCGGCACGATCGAGACTCACAACGGCCTCCCGAAGCTCCGGCGCATGGAGATCGTCTCGCCGATGATCGAAGGCGGACGGGTCTTTTTACCGGCTCACACCGAATGGGCACGTCAGTTCCTGAGGCTCATCGGATCGTTCCCGTATGGCCCCAGCGATGACTGGCCGGACGCCCTCTCGCAGCTCCTGCTCAAGCTGCAGACAGTGTGCATGTGCGCCGGCCAGCACCGACGCCGTCGGTTTCCGCCGGACCCGCCGCCGCAGCAGACCTCGCTCCGCTACGGCATGCACTATAGCAAGCGCTGGCTCAGCTAACTGACCATCCACCTCGGAAACCTCTTCTGCTTCAACCCTCAAAGGCTTTGTCATGCGTTCAAATTCAACTCGAAACCGCTCCGGAGTTCTCGAGCCCCTCAAGGCCAAGAGCCGTCAACGCCGCGAACAACTCGCCCGCCTGAGCGCCCCCGGCGCTCAGGCGGGCGCTGTTCGCAACGACTTGCTACCGAAGCTACAGCTCGTCGATCGCGCACCGGCCGAGGTCTTCGTTCCCGCACGCAACGTGCGTGATCTGGACCCTGCTCACATTCGCGAGACGGCTGCCGCCGTGTCGCACCTCGGCTTCAGCGTACCGGTCCTGATCGACCACGAGGACAACCTTGTCGACGGTGCTGTGCGCCTCGAAGCCGCCAAGCTGCTCGGCCTGCCGCGTGTGCCCTGCATTGTCGTCGGTCATCTTTCTGCGTCCGAGCGCCGGCTCCTGCGGATCGCGATGAACCGCCTGCAGGAGAAAGGAGACTGGAACTTCGACAGCCTCCGGATCGAGCTCCAGGAGCTCGTCCTTGAAGACGCGCCGATCGAGATCACCGGCTTCTCGCTGCCGGAGATTGATCAGATCCTCCTTGATGATGAGGTCGCCGCGGTGGAACAAGGGCCGCTGGCACCGGAGCCTGACGTTTTGCCGGTCGCGCGTATCGGTGATCACTTCATCCTCGGTCGGCACGAGATCATCTGCGGCGATGCTACCGATCCCCGCGTCCTCGAACGCCTGATGCACGAAGACCAAGCCCAGCTCCTGCTGACCGACGAGCCCTACAACGTTAAAATCGCGGGCAACGTCACACGGGGCGCGCACCGCGAGTTCGTCATGGCGAGCGGCGAGATGTCGGACCGAGAGTTCCACGTGTTCAATGACGCCTGGATGGCGGCTTGCCGGTCGCATCTCCACGATGGAGCACTGTTCGGCACCTTCATCGACTGGCGCGGCTATCCGACAGTGCACGCAGCGGCGACAGCGCTCGGCTTGACTGCAGTCAACCTCATCGTCTGGGTCAAGACTAATGCCGGTATGGGCAGCCAGTACCGTTCGCAGCACGAGCTTCTGCCGCTGTTCAAGATCGGCGCTGCACCGCACGTCAACAACATCGAGCTTGGCAAGCACGGACGCTGGCGCTCGAACACTTGGACCTATCCCGGAGCATCCAGCATGGGCTCCGACGCCCGTCGCGGCTTGCAGGAGCATCCGACAGTCAAGCCGGTCGCCATGCTCGAAGACGCACTGCTCGACATGACTAACCGTGACGACATTGTTCTGGACCCGTTCCAAGGCTCCGGTTCGACGCTCATCGCCGCTGAAAAGACTGGGCGCTGCTGCCGGGGTCTCGAGCTCGATCCGAGCTATGTAGACGTCATCCTTCGCCGCTATCATGAAGTCACAGGCGAGCAAGGAATTCTGCGCGACACCGGGGAGACGCTCCGAGAGTTAGCAGAACGTCGAATGCAGAAGGAAGAACCCGCGGAGTGACAAGCGTGCGTGGCAATCGAGTAAGGAAGTCGTGAACCAGACCTCGACGTTAGGTATAAAGTACCTCGCCGCTGGAGTCGTAGGCTCCTATGGTAGCGCTTGGATTGGTAACTCACCTTCGAGAAGAACACGCCAGCCGCTTTCGAAAATCCTATTTGGTCCCTTGGAGCCGACTTACGGGTGTATCGGCTCTGGTTGACCGGCAACCTGGATGCTGAAATCAGCCGCCTCCTCGGACAGAGCAAACAAGACCCTTGATATTGCACCCGCAAGTTCTGATACGCTAGGTTTACGAGGGCGGAATCACAGCCACCTGAAAGCTCTACTACGGCGGGTTTCGATCCGCCGAGCGCTGATCCTGTTCCCGCACGGCCCAATATACTCCGCCGAGCGCGACAACCGCAGCAGACAGCGCAAGCAGCAGAAACGCGTCCGCTTCCGCCACCTCGATGACGATAAACTTCCGCAACACAGCCATCAGCGCGATGAGGACCACGGCTCGAACCTGCACAACGCTCAGACCGCGTTCGAGAATGCCGAGGACCGTATGATTGAACTCCAACGCTATGAGCACAATCATGATCATACCGAAGAGCGATTGGAACACCTCCGGTCGCGCCGGGTCGATAACGCCCTCCGCAATAAGCACCCATACCGAACGCAGCAGGTTGACCATCGCGGCCAGGATAACGATGGATATGAGTACGCCTAATGCGGTGACAACGACCTGCTCAAAGCGCTGGTAAAGTCCGAGATGGCTCCAATTTTTTCGCGTCTCATCCAGCATTTGAAAATTCGCACGCCCAACTTGGGATACCCTGACTGAGTAGCACCGGCCACCCTTGAAATCGCGACGGCAAAGACTGAACTTAGAAGGAGACCGCGCCGTGGCGTCGGTCTCCCATTCCTCCCTAGAAGTCCATCCCGGCCGCCGCAGGCGCTGCAGCTGCGGGTGCCTTAGGCTTTTCGGCGATCATGGCTTCGGTGGTGATCAGCAGGCTCGCCACTGAGGCTGCATCCTGCAACGCAGTCCGAACGACTTTCGTCGGATCAATCACACCCTTGGCGAGAAGATCGCCGTATTCGCCGGCCTGAGCATCGTAGCCCCAGGCGTAGGTCGAGTTGTCGACGATCTTCCCCGCGATGACCGAGCCATCCTCGCCGGCATTGGCTGCGATCTGGCGTACCGGCGCCTGCAATGCGCGGCGCACGATATTGACGCCAACGCGTTGATCTTCGTTGTCGACGGTCAGGGTGTCGAGCGTTTTTATGGCGCGCAGAAGGGCGACGCCCCCGCCCGGAAGAACCCCTTCCTCAACAGCAGCACGTGTCGCATGCAGCGCATCATCGACACGGTCCTTACGCTCCTTGACTTCGACTTCCGTCGCGCCGCCGACCTTGATGACAGCGACGCCGCCCGCGAGTTTGGCCAACCGCTCCTGCAGTTTCTCGCGGTCATAGTCGGAGGTCGTCTCCTCGATCTGCTGCTTGATCTGCTTCACGCGCGCATCGATCTCGGACTTACTGCCGGCGCCATCGACGATCGTCGTGTTGTCCTTGTCGATCGCAACCTTCTTGGCACGGCCGAGCATGTTGAGCGTGACGTTCTCGAGCTTGATGCCGAGATCTTCCGAGATCACGGTGCCGCCCGTGAGAACAGCGATGTCTTCCAGCATCGCTTTGCGGCGATCGCCAAAGCCCGGAGCCTTGACGGCAGCAACCTTGAGGCCACCGCGCAATTTATTGACCACAAGCGTCGCGAGAGCCTCGCCCTCGACATCCTCAGCGATGATGAGGAGCGGCTTGCCGGATTGCACAACGCCTTCGAGCACAGGAAGCAATGGCTGAAGCCCCGAAAGTTTCTTTTCGTGAATCAGGACATAGGGGTCTTCGAGCTCCACCGTCATCTTCTCGGAATTGGTAACGAAGTAGGGAGACGTGTAGCCGCGATCGAACTGCATGCCTTCGACGACCTCAAGCTCGGTCTCGAGGCCTTTGGCTTCCTCTACCGTGATGACACCCTCGTTGCCGACTTTCTTCATGGCTTCCGCAATCATGCGACCGACTTCCCGATCGCCGTTGGCCGAGATGGTGCCAACCTGGGCAATCTCCTCGTTCGCCGTCACCTTTTTCGAATTCGCTTTGAGTTCCCGCACGACGGCGTCAACGGCGAGATCAATACCCCGTTTCAGGTCCATTGGATTGGCGCCGGCGGCGACAGACTTCGCCCCTTCACGCACGATCGCTTGCGCGAGCACGGTCGCCGTTGTTGTGCCATCACCGGCGAGATCTGCTGTCTTCGACGCGACCTCGCGCAGCATCTGCGCACCCATGTTCTCGAACTTGTCGCTGAGCTCGATTTCTTTGGCGACAGTCACACCGTCCTTGGTGACACGCGGGGCGCCGAAACTTTTCTCGATGACAACGTTGCGGCCTTTGGGTCCGAGCGTCACCTTGACGGCATCGGCAAGGATATCGACGCCGCGGAGCATCCGCTCGCGCGCGTCGCTTGAGAATTTAACTTCCTTGGCGGACATCTCAGTCTCCATGACATAGGCTGGGAAGAGCGCAACACGGCACTGTGCCGGGCACCTCAGGCACCAGCCGAATTGAAGTTGAAGAAGGCTTTTACGAAACGACCTAAGCCGCGGCGCGCAGGTTCTTTGTCGACCCGTCGAGAATGCCGAGGATGTCGCTTTCTTTCATGATCAACAGCTCTTCGCCGTCGATCTTGACTTCGCTGCCCGACCATTTGCCGAACAGCACGCGATCGCCAGCCTTGACATCGAGCGGGTTGATCTTGCCGGTCTCATCACGCGCACCAGGACCGACGGCGACAACCTCGCCTTGCTGCGGCTTTTCCTTGGCCGTATCCGGGATGATGATGCCGCCTGCCGTCTTCTCGTCGGCATCGATGCGGCGGACCACGACACGGTCATGCAGGGGGCGAAACGACATGAGTCTAACCTCCTTTTTTGCCCTAACCATGAAGAATTTTTGACGCGACAGGCCTCCTTCGGGAGCACCCGCGCGCGAAAAATTCTATGAAGTCGATTGGCACTGTCAAGGGCCGACTGCAAAAAATTTGTCGAGCCGCGGGGGGCATATCTTGACGAACGCAAGCGCCATTCTAATTCGCATGACGGGCGAGGTGACCGCAGTTACGCGTCGCATCGCCGAGTTCGAAAACTTATAAAGCGCTGCAGTTCATGCCAATCGCTGGAAGGAGGTTCCTAAGATGAAACTTGGATCTCTGGTGCCCTGGCGCGAAAGATCCGAACCCGCAGTCAGGGATGATGCTTATGATCCGTTCACAGCGTTTCGTCGCGACGTGGACAGGATGTTCGACGACTTCTTTACGGGCTTCGGTCCATCTGCCCTGCGGTCGTGGAGCGGATCGATCACCCCGACAGTCGATGCGACGGAGACCGAGAAGGAGGTCGTCATCACTGCCGAATTGCCCGGCCTTGATGAGAAAGACTTCGAGGTGACGCTGACCGGTGATCTTCTGACCATCAAAGGCGAGAAAAAGACCGAGCAAGAGCAACGCAACGGCGGCTCTTATTACGCCGAGCGCCGCTTCGGTTCCTTCTCGCGCTCGCTGCGGCTTCCCTTCGAGGTGAAGGACGAAGATGTCAATGCGACTTACCAAAAAGGCGTGCTGACGATTCGGGTGCCGAAGCCAGCCGAGGCGCAGAGCGCGGTAAAGCGCATCGAAGTCAAAGCCGCTTAAGGCACTTGCTTTGGAGGTCAGGGATGTTTCCGAATATGGCTGAGCGAGCGGCTATCTTAAGCGCGCTGTTCGCGACGATGGTATTTTTGGCGACCGTCATCTTCACCTAAGCACTAGCAAAGGGGTTTGCTGTGCGTCGGCAAACCCCCTTTTTGAACTTGATTTTGAATACGGGCCTGACGTGGCGGGGTGTGATGGCGAATACGTTCTTGAGCAAGGCCATTCTTATTGTCAAAGGGCCGCGGCTCGCTACGGGCGAACTCCAATCGGAATTGGAAAGCCGTGGTGCCAACGTGGTCGTCGCGGACGTCGAGTTTGCGTTCTCGGTTCTCAATCATCTGCACTTTGATGGCGCCATTATCGATGGGGAACTACAGAATGAAGCCTTCGATCTCTGCACCGAGTTTCAGGCGCTCTACGTCCCCTATATCAGCGTCACGGGTCCTCATCGCTTGCAAAAATTCGCATCGCAAGCGCGAGACGTCGAGAATGCGCTAAATCGGTTGGTCGAAGTCATACCCCGGCACAAAGACATTGACGATCTGTTGCTAGGAGGCGATCCGGCCTCGATCGACTCGCACTGAAAGTTAACCGGGCGCGCCGATGACTCGGACTATAAACAGGATCAAAAAAAATGTTTCGGTGATCTTGAACGCCGCCGGTCCTAAATTAGATCGCCCATTGGAACAGGGCCTTTGAGCACGTTCCCTTGCTTTGGTTGTCGCTTCGCAAAGGAGGATAGCTATGGCGACATTCGACTTTACCCCGATGTTCCGTTCGAGCATTGGTTTTGATCAGCTCCCCGATCTCTTGGCTCACGCGGCCGAGCGCGAGGCCAACGGGTATCCCCCCTATAACATCGAAAAGAGTGGTCCTGATGACTTCCGCATCGTGATGGCGGTAGCGGGATTTGCGCGTGACGATCTGGAGATTGTTCAGGCCGAGAGCCGTCTGATCATCAAGGGCCAAGCCAAAAAGGAGGAAGCAAAGACCTTCCTCTACCGGGGACTTGCCGCGCGGCCGTTCGTTCGTGAGTTTGACCTTGCGACCTATGTCGAGGTCACCGGCGCCGCGCTCGAGAACGGTCTTCTCATCATCTCGCTGAAGCGCGAACTCCCCGAAGCCATGAAGCCGCGGTCCATCCCGATTGCGGGAAAGGACGATGCACCCGGCGCGGTGTCGCGTCTTCAGAGGGCCGCGTAGTTGCAAGTATGAGCTTCGGAGGCAACAATGCACGTGGTCTCCTTTTTAGGCCGTCCGGGTGCGGCTGAGTACGGCGCGCGTCCGGCGGCGAACGGAAGCGGCGCTCTCATCTCTGGGCGACACGACGGCCTCTCCGGCCGCCCGTCCTGTCGTATTTATCCGCTGGGTAAAGGTTGGGGACTCGAGCTCGAGCGATCGAGCGCTTGGCTCGTCGGCTTCGATCTGCCCGGGGAGTTTCGCTTCTTCAAATCGCTCGTGGCTGCCGTCGGCTTCGCGGAAGCCCACGGGTTCGACTATCGCATCATCCGTCCCACGGCCTTTTTCGTGGCGGATCGACGACGTTTCGCGGACCGCACTAAGCACCGTGAACGGCGTCGCCAGCTTTCATGAGATCTTCATCGTCCTAATCAGAACGAGAGGAAACCATGCACAACAGACTTTCTGGCAAAAAAGTTCTCATCGTCAAAGGCTCGCTCTTGGTGCCATTTGCGCTTGAGATGGCGCTCGCCGAACGCGGCGCCAAAGCCATCACGGCGACCAATATCATTTCGGCGTTCTCCCTCATCGAACATGAAAGGTTCGATGCCGCGGTGATCGACAAGGGGCTGCACAACGAGGCATTCGATCTTTGCGCCGAACTGAAGTCCTTTGACATTCCCTACATCTTGGCCGACGCCCCGCATGAAATGCAAAGACCGGCCGCACAAATGGCCGCGGCTTGCAACCTTGCGGTGGAACTCGCTGACCGCTTGCATCTGCGGGCGCGCGCCCACGAGCAATCCGAGCGAGGCGCCGCAGCGGCGAGGTATCCGGCGGTCAAAGGCATGGCCTCGATGGGCGTCATCGATACGGCACGCTTCTAATGTGCTGCAATCCGGTCGTCACAGGCATGAGGCCGCATTGCGGGGCATGTCGGGCGTCCCATGGGGCGTGTTGAAGCGATGTCTGTAAGTGGATCAATCTCAGGAGAAGAGCCATGAAAAAGATCGTTCTCTCATTCGCTGCACTTGCGATCCTTTTGACTTCGAGCTTGGCCGTGGCCGCGCCAGCGCTACCACCTCCGCCAGCGCACCAGCCCATCGTGCAGAAAGCCTATTATCATGGCTGGCATCACGGCTGGCGTCGTTGGTACGGCCCTCCGCGGCTCTACTATGGTGGCCCAGTCTTTGCCGTTTACGGCGGTGGCTATTGCTACCGGTGGCGAGACATCTGCGCCGGTCGCTGGGGCTGGGGAGGTCCGGGCTTTGGCCGCTGCCTCTGGCGTCACGGTTGCTAGAAAGAGCTTGAAATGGTGAGGCCGGGGGGATCTCCCGGCCTCAGGGTGAAACTATCAGGCGCCGCAGCTCATGCGGACGAGAAACGTCGGCCAATGTCAAGCAGATCGGCGAGACGCTGACGGTCCAACAATACGTCGGCGAGATCAGGGAGCCCGCTCATTGCCACGTGGCGTCGATCTCGGACGCATTTTCTCGCAACAGCCGAACCAACGTTCAGGTCATCCGGGACCTGACCATCAAGTCGATAAATGCCAATAGCTGTGAGGTCGCTAACAGCGTAATTGCGCATCCGACAGAAGAGTTCATTTATGGCGCTTATGCAGAAACACAACATCTCGTTCGAGGTTCAAGGCGCGGACGCAGGCGGGCGGCTATCACAATCGGCGCGAGACCCCGCTCTTCGCCGAAAGTATAAAGCGCAAAGTCCATGCCGTCATGATTGAGCCGAGCCTTTGGCTGGGGAGCAAGGCCAAGCTTAGACCCGCAATACCTTACACTTTGCTGTGACATCGTCAAAAGCGCCATCAAAGCCTGTCAGCTTGATTTTTAATAAGTTATATTATTTCATTCTGCCGTGAAGCGCACCACGACGGATGAGAGGGTTCAGAAGCAGTGATGGCAAATAATATTGCGGGGTCCAAAGCAGCCCGATTGTTCGTCTCAGCACTCGCTCTACTAGCCCTTTCATGCACTGCCGAGGCTCACATTATTCAAGGTGGCGCGGTCGGCTTTCAAAGTGGTTTCACGCATCCGCTGACTGGGCCCGACCATTTTCTCGCAATGTTTGCCGTCGGCCTCTGGGGTGCGCAAATGGGCGGACGATCAATCTGGTCTCTCCCCGTTGCGTTTCCCCTCATCATGGTTCTTGGTGGCATCATGGGCATTGCCGGTGTGCCGCTTATAGGTATCGAGACAGGTATTGCCGCATCGATCATCGCACTAGGCGTCGCGATTGCCCTTGCCTGGAAGCCGCCCGAGTGGATCGCGCTCCTCCTCATCGCGATCTTTGCCATATGTCACGGCTACGCACATGGCTCCGAGTTGCCCAAGGCTGAAGATCCGGCCGACTTCGCAATTGGCTTTGTTATTGCGACCGGCCTCATCCATCTTTTCGGCATTGGTGTAGGACTCGCTTTGCATAAGCCCTATCAGGGTCGCATCGCTCGCGCCCTCGGGGCGCTGATCGCGTTGGGCGGCGTCTACTTCCTCATCGCGTGATGAAACTTTTTCTCACCAAATGGGCAGGCCCGAAGCTTGCTCTTCTGGGAGCCCTAGCCCTCGCGCTTTTAGAACTCCAGTCTCCTGGGTCGCGCACGCTCCTATCCTGGTGGGTCTTGGAACGCGCTCTTTCCGTTGAGAAGGCTTTGCCGCTCATAGGCTTCGGCGCCGCGATTGCGCTGCTCAGCCGTACTCAGTTAGCTATCAACATTGGTCTTTTTCTTGCTGGAGCACTCCTCGGATTTCGCTGCCATTCTCTCTTCACGACAGCGATGGCGTTCGTTCCAAACGCTGCGGATCATTTGTTTTTGGCTGGGCCGATTTCGCTCATAGCGGCAGGTCTTCTCCTCATCGTACCAAGTTTCATCAGACATTGGTTTGCCCCGGTTGCCGCATTGATCGTCGGCGCCATGCTCGCCCAGATGATCAGTTTGACGGATCCGACGATCGATAACTGGAACGTCTCTTTGGCTGGCGTCGGCCTTGGCCTCTGGGTGATCGTGACAACGTCACTTTGCGTGCGATCGTTCTACCAGGACTGGTTTCCGATTGGCGCGCGGATCGTCGGCAGCTGGTTTCTGGCCATCGGCCTCCTTTATGGCGGCGCTGCTTTTGCCGTGCGCCCGATGCTGCCGTCGCTTCATGATGAAAAACTCATGACGCCTCCACCGGCGAACGCACTGCCGGACGTCAGTACCGATCCTTCTGGACCATCACCGGAAGAGCTGCCCGCACAACCATGACCGACATGCCGCCACAAAGGGCGATCGTCTGCTCCGCCAAGCGACGATGGAGTTCACAAGCCATATTAAACAATGTTATAATATCCAGATGATGTAGTGGGGTTAAAGATGATCATCCGGGGCGAACGCACGGCATCAAGGCGAAAACATTTGCTTGTGCGGCAGCGGGATAGCGCCAGAGCCTGCAATGGATGGCAGACCGACATTGAATCGGCCCGCGCTCTCCTTGCTGCATGGATTGTCAAAGCGATCGATGAGAAGTGGGGCACGGCCGTTGCCGCCGAGCACGCGACGGGCGTCTCTCAGACTGAGTTTTCGCGCATTCGGAATGGTAAACTTGGAAGGTTCACCGTTGATAGGCTCGTCCACTTGCTGAACGTCCTTGACAATGACATCGAAGCGCATCTCTCGGTTGAAGTTCTGCGACGAAAAAGCGTCAATCTCACACGCTCCGAGACGTGAGATCGGAGAAATAGCTCATTGCGCTTAAGTTTGCTCGCAGCCGTTCTCGTTCAAAGCGTCGGTCTCTTTCTTATCGTCTTCACCGCGCCGATGCCGCAACGCGCCTTTGCGTCCGAGGAACAACCAAGTCTCCCGAAATGGCTAAGGTCGCATATCGGCGACGGTGAAGGCCAGATCGCAGAAGTTGTCCTCGAGCGAGCACGTGCGCTTTACTTCCGAAAGCTAAGCGAAGGCAGGATCAAAAATCCTTGCTACTTCGCCATGGATGCAACGCGTCCCCACGATCTCGGCGGCGGCCAGGTCGGACGCCGATTTTACATTATTTGCGAGGCCAGCCATTCCTATCAGGCGATTTCAGCAGGGCACGGCGGCGGTCGCAATCTAGAAGGCATTGCAGATTTTGAGAATGGCCGACAATGCGCGAAGAATTTCGGCAATGCCATGGATTCCAAGCTGACGGCCGGCGGCAACTATATCACGGACCGGACGAAGACGTCGTTCAAAGGGTATTATCAAATCTCGTCACAGCGAGATGAAGTTCTCAATCGCTCGTTTATACTATTCGAAGGCGACGGGGAAACTGCAAATGCCAAAGAGCGCGAGATTGGAGGACATGCGGCCGTTTCGTTGAAGAAGGTTTGCCTCCGGAAGGAGGCCCAGAGCCCCCACGCGGATCGCGATGGCTATGTTCCGTTCGGCAAGCTGACAGATTACACGGCCGGCCGCAGTGATGGCTGCACCAGCTGGTCGCCAGCGGATGCCCAAAAAATCATTTCGATGGTCAGCGACGACCCGACAACGTTGTACATCTACCCGGAGGCCGCCGACATCGATGCTGTGGCTGAGGCGGTTGCAGCCGGCCAATCGCTATCGCGTGCCCGACTTTACTGGAATACTTCCTGCCTCAACGACATAGGCGTCCCAAAATTCTGGGCAAAAGAAACCCTCGAACCGATCCTCACGCAATTTGAGAAGGATCATCCGCCGCCACCTCAGCAGCCCACTCCAATTTGCAAGGCTAGATGAAGAACGGGTTTGGCGACGCAGCCAACCGTCGAGCCAACTAATAGTCGTCGAGTGAGGTTCCCTATCCTACTCGAACTATATCTCGGCTCTGGTTCAACACATCGACTTCGAAGCTTCAGTGCGGAAACGAAGTCTCGACGCGGCCATTGATTCTACGCTCTGCAGAGAAAGCCGACGTTTAAGGGATTACTTAGCCGAAAAGCCCTTCGTCAGATGACCACGTCCGAAGTTCTACTATAACGGGGACTTACAGGGAGAGTTGCTATCGATCGCCCGGTAGCCGCACTGATCAATCGATATCGAAGCATGTCCGCCCTTTAGGTCTCAAGCCACCCAGGTACAAAAACATGACGACTGTTCCCCGGGGGGCCGCGCTAAATAGCAAAAAATGCTTCTTCGCCCGACACAGTCTTGCAACTGGTGAAGCTCCCGCGAAACGCTCACGCGAAGGCCGCAGTCGTTACAGCTCCAAAATGGCAGCCCGTCGCGGCGAGCACGAAGGCGTGCCAAATGGCGTTTTGGTACTTGAGGCCCCGCCAAAGGTGAAAGACCACGCCAACGGAATAGAGAACGCCACCGATTGCGAGAAGCGCGATCGCCGGCACCGGCACGACTCTGGAGAGAGGGAGGTAAGCGAGTACTCCGACCCAGCCCAAGGCTAGATAGATGGCGATATCGAGCCCCTTCCAGTGCACCCGGAAGAGCTTTCCTACCGCAGCTATAATGGCAGTCGTCCATACGAATCCGAGCAGAAGATAACCAGCGATGCCGCCCATAATCACCGCGAAGGGCGTATAGGTGCCAGCGATCTTCAGAAAAATGATTGCGTGATCGAGCCGCCGCAGTATCCCATCCCATTTCGGCAGTTGGTTCATATTATACGCCGCCGAGCAACCGAGCATGGCCAGCATGCCGGCGCCGTAGATGCCAAGGCTTACCGCAATCGGCGGCCGGCTAAGCATCACAGCCGATACCATCATCACGATAACGGCGATGATGCCAACAGAGACGCCGAGGAGGTGCACTACGCCGTCTGCAACGCGCTCTTCACGACCGTATGCTGTGGACTTCAAGATGAGGGCTCGATTCTAAACGAGGGATGCAACCATGCACGTCGATATATGCGTACTGTGACGTGCCTATCGTAAGCTCACAATCCAATTCACATCTTCTTCCGTGCCTCCTGGATTATGCTTTTTTCGGTAGGTGAGACATCGCCAAGCGACCAATCCCGGGCTTCTAGCTCATGGACGTTGCCCATGCCGCAGCAAAGCACTAGCGATATTGTCGCCAATGCATTGGTCTCCCTTTTGTTCAAACAATGGCGCGTGAACCTTTTGAGAAACCGCGCTGTCGATCAAAGCGCTCCATCGAAGGGACCGGTCCCATTCGTGTTTTTGCCATCAACAAGGATGGGCTCCGTGAACATACTGCAGCGACGACATTCCTCGCGGAACTGATTTTGACTTCCCCAATGTGACAAGACTACCACTTAGTGAAGCGCGCGGTGACCGTTACGTACATGTGCCGACGCCTCTCGTCGCCACCGTCTCTGCTCAATGCGCTCAAGTGCCCAAAGCAAACGGACCAGACGTTCTGAAAATTTAGGATTGGGGGGCGGCGGGCAGTCTCGAAGATATCTTCCCACCTGCGCAGCGAATGCGTGAATCCACAGCTTCCTCATCGTTGGCTCCCTAGACCCTCTTTGGGTTTTTCTTCTAACAGCCCGGATGGTCCAACCAGGTCGTAGTCGCATCGATCCGCGAACCCAGGATGCTAGCGCTTAAGCGATCTCCTAGGCGTAGGCCCTAAATGCGCCGTGCTTTCCTATCGAACCCTTCGTCAATTTCATTCTTGCAAGCGGCAGTGGCATCTTCGCTGGTTCCAATGACCAAACCCAACGCCATTCGACCGAGCGGAAGGCGCCGATAGACTATCCAGCGCCAATGTGATTGCGTTGGTCCCATGGGCTTCACATCGAAATCAACACCCCGATACTGCACAAGTTGCCTTCGAATTTTGAACGCTGGTACGTTTCATCGCCTTTTTATCTTACGGCGGATCGATCGGCTCAGGCCGTTGGGAGAGGTTGAGGAAACCTCAGTGCAGCGAACGCCGCATAGCCGCCTAGCAGACGATTATCCCGCATTCCGGATCGAAAGGCAGAGAGAAGAGCGTCGGTGATCGCGTCCATCGCCAGAGAAAGCTTGATAGAGGTGAACTCGTAGTCATCAACGAGTTCATCGCACGCAATTTCGTAAGCCTCTGCAAGCTGCGTATGCGCCGCGTCGGGTAGGTCATAAACGCTTGGAAAAAGTGGCGAAGACATAATTTGCTCCCGTTCGCTTGGGGCGGGAGCAATTCGAATATGCACTCTCAGCCGATGACGCCCTTACAGTGGCCGCCGGTAGTCACTTGTAACGTAAAGTCGAGCTTAAGTCGAATCGTGTCCACTTAACGAGAAGGAGGTTTGCATGCCGACTTTGTGATGACGATAGCGGCATGCAAGACAAAGACGATCTGTTGATAGCGTGAGCGCGACCTTATCTTACATCAAACAGGAGGTTGCCATGCCCTCTTTCGAACCTGGTGAAGGTGCGTTTCTCAAACCCGAATACCTCCCGATTTTGGTCGTTGGGCGGTACGAGGATTTTTACGCGATCCAACACGAAGTCTACCCCGGCGAGATCTTTACCAACAACGATGGCGTATTCTATGGAAACACCAACGTAGAAGTCGTCAGTGACGGTGACGCGTTGATCATGATCGAATACAGCGTACGCGTCGAGCAGCTCGCTACAAAAAACGACTTTGATGCCCTTTGCGATATGGCCCAAACGGCCCAACGGGGCAAGAATGGTAACGACACGCACTGAAGGGCAACGAGGCGGTTTCAAGCATCAGCTTAGAATGACTCGATTGTCTCTATTCTTCTGCACAATGATTTCAGAAGAAAACTTGAAGATCGCTTCGTTCTGCTCTGCACGCTGCAACTGATCATCACGCGGGGTTCACACGGCAGACGCCGCCGCCAATTCGCTCTCGCGGGCGACACGTTCGAAAGCCTCGGCGATCGTCTTGATGCGGTAGAGACGTTCGCGACCCTCCGTGGGCAACACGCGCACGACTTTGTAGAGCCTTGCCGAGGCGGCCAATCCTCGCAATGAAGGCGAGAAGTCGACTGTCTGTCCTACTTTGAATTTAGAGATCGGCACTCTGGGGTTTGTCACTGTCAGTCTCCGAATTTTGGCGCCGGACCCGTTTGAGATCGGCAGGTTTAATTTCTACTGGGAAGCTACGATCAACGCGCGGCTTTTGGCGGCGAGCTGGTGATGTCGTCCACTGATCCCGATAGCAGCTAGCTGTCGGTAATTTCATCTGTCCACACACGGAAGCCTTCGAGCGTATTGGGACCGAACGTCGTCGTCATCGCGACGTCCGCCGCGTCCCGTCCACGCGCGACCAAGACCCTACCGATCCGCGGAGTATTGTTCCGTGGATCGAAGGTGTACCATTGATTGCCGATAAAGGCCTCGAACCAAGCCGCGAAATCTCCAGGCGGATAAGGGGGCTCCGTGCCGACATCGCCGAGGTAGCCGGTGCAATAGCGGGCCGGAATGTTCAATGCCCGGCAGAAAGCAACGGCGAGGTGGGCATAGTCGCGACAGACCCCGCGGCCTTCGTCGTAGGCTTCGGACGCGGTCCGCGTCACGCGCGCATGCTGATAACCGAAGGCGATGCGCTGATGCACGAAATCACAAATCGCCTGGACGCGTCCCCATCCTGGTCTCGCGTGCCCAAACAGAGTCCAGGCCAAATCCAACAGCCTATCGCTGTCGCAGAAACGGCTGGCGAGAAGAAAAACGAGCGTCTCTTCCGGAAGCTCTTCGACCGGTACCTGCCGTGCATCCAAAACCACCACATCGGGCAAGCCTGAATCGCTCACGACCGCGTCCGTCGCGATCCGCACGCGTCCTGCGGGGGCGACGATCCTGCTGCACCAATTGCCAAAGCCGTCGCGGTAGCCGGAGATCGGTACGGACGGACTGATTGTGATGTGGTCCGGCGTGGAAAGGTCAGAGACGCGCGTGAAGTGGGTGTTGAGAATCAGAATGGCCGGAGTCGGTTGGGGAAAAAGGTATTGCAGCTCGTAACCGATCCGAAGCTTCAAGCTTTTCCCGATGCCGGAAGAAGACTTACGGTAATTCTCTGATGTTACACTGCTCAATTCGGCACGATCATATCGAACAGCGCACGCCGTTTGAGACCGGGGAGATCGCGCACTCCATTTGCCGAGGCCTCGATAATGCGAAGAGCGACCATGAGGCAGGTGCTATCGGCCGGTCCAACTCTGCTGAAACCGACGGTCTGCTTTTGAATGTCGACTAATGCCGCGGTATAGGCGCGATAGCACAGCGCGAATTCATCGGAACGGAATGGGGGCCGAGGGATCATGCTACCTCCAAGGGGCGGGAGCGCGATCCTCTCTCAGCCATCGGCGGCCAATGAATGCATGCCGACGATGCGGTCACTTTGCGCGATTGCGGCTTACATAGCTACTTCTTTCTTCATTTCATCTTGAATGGCGCGGCAGCTATGCCTCCGGTCGATGAGAATCCAAGTCGATAACGTTATCGCCCGGTGCATTGACCGCGGAGAAATCCGAGACCTTGTCTGAGTTACAGACGTAGATCCACTTCGCGTCGAAGAGTTCACCGTCGCGAATGAACCCAAGTGTCGGCCCGTGCTTCGGACGCCAGAATAGCATGGGCGGCAATGCGGTCCCCAGTTTCACCCAATTGGGCTCGACGTATTCTCCGATCGGCTTCCAGTGGATCATTTTTTATCTTTCGTCTCGCCTATGTCGTCGATCTCGACGATCGAACTCAGCAGCTGTGACCCTCAGTGGGGATTAGAATCCCATCGCGCCGCCGCCCGTCGGAGCGGAAGCATGATCGGCGTCCTTGTCCGGCAAATCGGCGATCATCGCTTCGGTCGTGATGAGAAGACCAGCGACGGAAGCCGCATCCTGCAGCGCGCAGCGCACGACCTTCGCGGGATCAATCACGCCTTGAGCGACAAGATCGCCATAAGCGCCAGACTGAGCATTGAACCCGAACGCATACGAAGCATTGTCGAGAATCTTGCCGACGATCACCGAGCCGTCTTCGCCCGCATTGGTGAAGATCTGACGTGCCGGAGCCTGCAGGGCCCTGCGTACAATGGAGATCCCGGCCTTCTGATCCTGGTTAGAAGACTTGAGCCCCTCGAGTGCCTGGATAGCCCTGAGCAACGCGACACCACCGCCCGGAACGATGCCTTCTTCGACCGCCGCTCGGGTCGCGTGAAGCGCGTCGTCAACGCGATCCTTGCGCTCTTTGACCTCAACCTCACTACCGCCGCCGACTTTGAGCACTGCGACGCCGCCGGCAAGTTTCGCCAAGCGCTCCTGCAGCTTTTCCTTGTCGTAGTCTGATGTCGTATCTTCGATCTGTGCCTTGATCTGATTTACGCGTGTCTCAATATCCGGCTTCTTTCCGGCGCCATCGATGATCGTGGTGTCTTCCTTGTCAATCGTGACCTTCTTGGCGCGGCCAAGCATGTCGAGCGTTACGTTCTCGAGCTTGATGCCAAGATCCTCTGCCACCACGCTACCGCCGGTAACAACGGCGATGTCTTCAAGCATGGCTTTGCGTCGGTCGCCGAAGCCCGGAGCCTTGACGGCAGCAACTTTGAGGCCGCCGCGCAGCTTGTTGACGACAAGGGTCGCCAGCGCTTCGCCTTCCACGTCCTCGGCAATAATGAGAAGCGGTTTGCTGGCCCGCACGACGCCCTCAAGCAGCGGCAGCAGGGCCTGAAGGCCACCGAGCTTCTTCTCATGGATGAGGATGTAGAGGTCTTCAAGTTCAACCGTCATCTTCTCAGCGTTGGTAACGAAGTACGGCGAGAGATAACCGCGATCGAACTGCATGCCTTCGACCACGTCGAGTTCAGTTTCGAAGCTCTTGCTCTCTTCAACCGTGATGACGCCTTCGTTGCCGACGCGTTTCATCGCTTCCGCAAGCTTAGCGCCGATTTCCTTATCGCCGTTTGACGAGATCGTGCCGACCTGGGCAATCTCTTCATTCGACGTGACTTTCTTTGCCTTTGACTTCAGCTCTTCGACGACGGCAGCAACCGCCTGATCGATGCCGCGCCGCAGGTCCATCGGATTGGCTCCAGCCGCAACCGACTTGGCACCCTCTCTGATGATCGCCTGAGCAAGCACAGTTGCGGTTGTCGTGCCGTCGCCCGCGATATCGGAGGTCTTCGAGGCAACCTCCTTGAGCATCTGTGCGCCCATATTCTCGAACTTGTCGGTGAGCTCGATTTCCTTGGCAACCGTCACACCATCCTTGGTGATACGCGGCGCGCCGTAGGACTTGTCGAGCACGACGTTACGGCCCTTAGGTCCGAGCGTAACCTTCACTGCATTGGCAAGAATATCGACGCCGCGCAGCATGCGATCGCGCGCGTCTTGACCGAATTTGATGTCTTTAGAGGCCATGGTGAGCAACTCCTGAAATTGGGAATGGGCGTCGGTAGGTCTAAGCTGCAGCCTTGACCTTGGTGCTGCTCTCGATCACGCCGAGGATGTCGCTCTCTTTCATGATAAGGAGGTCGGCGCCGTCGATCTTAACTTCGGCACCCGACCACTTGCCGAACAGCACGATGTCGCCGGACTTGACGTCTGGCGCGTTGATTTTTCCGCCCTCGTCGCGAATACCGGGGCCGACGGCTAAGACCTCGCCGCGCGCTGGCTTTTCCTTGGCGGTATCGGGAATGATGATGCCACCTGCGCTCTTGCTGTCCTCTTCGAGCCGTTTAACAACGACGCGGTCGTGCAAGGGCCGGAATTTCATAAATTCCTCAAATCTCTGATTTTTGGGTGATGTGCGGTCTTGGAGCGTTCATTGGGCGCCCCTCAAATGCACGGGATCAATCCTTAGCACTCTATTCGCTTGGGTGCTAATGATGTTTTGGTCAGTTAGCCTTCGCTAGCCAAGGAACAAGGCATGTCACTGGACGCATTCGGGTGGAGCGGCCAGCGGCAGGCGGAATTCGCCGCACACGACGCAAATGGGCTGATACCAGGGCGCGTCGTCAGCGAACATCGCAGTCATTTCAGGGTCGCGACGAACTCTGTAGAGCTGTCTGCCACAATGACCGGTCGTCTGCGCAACGCCGCAGCTCAGCGCTCCGATCTCGCAGGTGTAGGTGACTTCGTAGCGCTGCAACCAACACCCGGCAACGGCGCCGCCACGATCGAGGAAGTTCTTCATCGTACCAGCGCTTTGGTTCGCAAAGCATCGGGCGAACAACGTCCGCAGCTTTTGGTCGCGAACGTCGACGTCGTGTTCATCGTCACCGCTCCGGACGGCGATTTCAATCTGCCGCGCATCGGACGCCTGCTAGCGTTGGTACGCGATAGCGATGCGGTTCCCGTAATCATTCTCAACAAGACAGATCTCGCCGACGATCTGCCCAATGTGATCGATCAGCTCACGGCATTCGCTCCTGGTGTTCCTGTTCATGCAATCAATGCCCGCTCCGGCGGTGGGATGCTCGATATCGGGCGCTACTTCGATGGCAACCGGACCGTCGCCCTCATTGGCTCGTCCGGCGTCGACAAGTCGACGCTGACAAACAGGCTGACCGAATATGCCGAACAGGAGACGCAGGAGGTTCGTGCTCACGATAGCCGAGGCCGGCACACGACCACGCATCGCCAGTTATTCGTGCGTTCCCAAGGTGGCGCCATCGTCGACATGCCCGGAATGCGAGGACTGGAGCTCTGGAAAAAAGAAGACAACGTGAAAGAGGACTTCGACGATATCGAAGCCCTGGCGAGTGGGTGTCGATTTCGCAATTGCAGGCATGACCGTGAGCCCGGCTGCGCTGTGCGCGACGCTTTAGAGCGAGGCGACATAGAATCTACGCGACTTGCGAGCTACCTCACACGCGAGCGCGTGTAGAATTGTCCGGTCGAAAGCTGATCCGTGATCCGCGGCGAATGAAACCGTAAACACGGACCGGAGAGATTACCGCCGGCCGAATCCTGTGCGCTTTATTTTCGCCCGCCCAGCTTCTTCCGCAGTTAAGGCAGGCACGCGCACAATTCTTGGCGATGATCGCTGTGATGTACGCTTGAGCAAATTTGCTTCGTGTTCTGTCCGATCCCGAAAAACTTTCACAAGGATAAGACCCACGGCGATTGCCAAAAAGCCAACATAAAGCCCATGAAAAAACCTCGGCCCGCAGACGCTAACGTGGATATGAACGCGCATCGAATTGGGCGGTCACACAGGAATTGCGACGATGTTCCTAAGCTATTAACAAATGGATGCACGAAGATTGGTTATCACTGGATCTCCACGTCATTCGACGCTCGCGGCACACGTATCAAGCCTGGATCCAGCTTTCCTAGTCCCAACCGGTTTAGAGAGTGCCGCCCGATCCCACCGGTGCGCCTCCGCAGCTACAGCGTGTTTCGTGGGCCGATTGCGTGACTTTCATGTTCTGTGAGAATGTCTCGTCCAGACGATGTGATGTCATATCTCGTCTCGATTGTGCTGAGCTCAGTGCATTTGAGATAGCTCATCGCCTCAAGCGCGTCATACTGCGCGCGGCCGCGACCATGCCTGACGATTTGCATACCGCCGAACAACGCCAACTCCATTAGGAGTCGGAACTGGTTTGGCATCAAGTCAACGTTATTCGACATTCTATTTCCCCATTAGAAAAGATCGCGTCGCAAGAATGGATGTTAGGCTGGCAGGCGCGGGAGGTGCGTATGTACGTGCCGCTCATCGCCTCGCCTTGTGATGCATTTTCACAGCGCGCATTCAAATCGCTCGATCGCGTATGCCGTTAGCTTGTTTACATCGGTTTGGCCGGTCCTGGCGTACCCTAAAATGAGCAACGCAACGGCTTCGCATTTCTTGGTATCGCCGCTGACACCAAGCTCTTCACACGCGGAATTCAAAGCCGCTTGCAAGATGTCTATGTTTGCATTGTCGTAGCTGCCGATAGGAAATTTCATCGTAGTCCCGTCTACGGTTGCGCGATTACACGGCAGAGTAGACGCGGACATCACGATCGATATCTTTCCGCTTATCATGTCGGTTCGCGCACACCCGATTGCGTCGTCTCAAATGCTAGAGGCGCGGCAAGGTTTTCTATCGCGTCCCGATTCATCGCCGCTTCAAGGTCTTTGGGATCGATCGTTGTCACCTGTCGCGCGGCCTGACCAAATCCCTTGAATGGTGCCTCGATGGTTGTTGCGACACGCCTGTACGCTACGAATGATAGCCCTTCGATCATCTCTTCGTGCGTTTCGACAAGGTAAGTTCCGGCATCGAATTTTTCATCGACACCAGCGAGTTCAAAAGGATTGGAAAACGTCACGGACTTACGTGTGGTTCGCTCGTGCATGCCGACCTCATTGGGGTATCGATCCAAATAGCTTCGCCGCCCCTAGCGATGTTGCTAGGAGCGACGTGTAGACAGCTACGCAGAAACTAAAGCTGTCGGCCGTTGGCAAACGCATCGACGTCCTTTTGGGCCTGGGCTTTGTCCAGTTGGTACTTGGACTGCACCTGAGCCACGAGGTCGTCCTTGGTTTTGAGGGCTGTCACATCGGACGCACTGAACTTCGACCACTTCGCCGCGATCTCGGAGCGCATTCCGATGGGAGCCTTTGCACTGGCGGTGTTCTCAGACATATCAAATCTCCTAAACAAATTCACAGAATAAGAATGATAAAAGCGAAATAACTCTCAACCATTCAAAGAGAAACATGGGCCATGATAGTGTTCAAATTAAGTTTTTCCGAATAATATCAAAATATAAATTCATAGAGGTATCGCAACTATACTTTTAAATATTCACAGAACAAAAAATTATATTCGCAGTAGATGCGCATTTGTCTAGCCCGTTTGACAGCAATTGCGAATTCTGATCTTTGGAATGCACTCACGAAAAGGTGCTTACTGCGCTTGCACCTGTCGCTCCTTCCACGCCTTATCAACAGCTGTCTTCCCCCTGGAAGGGCAAGCAAAGAAGCAGATCGGCTGCTAAGTCTCGGCGGAAAACACTGACGTGGATTGCTCGACGATGACGTACCTGTGCGCTGTAATTGCTTTTAAATAGTCTGGGCGCAGGTCTTGAAACTCACCACTCTTGAGGTGCTGCCAGGGCCCTTGTTTCCGAACATGCTCCGGCAAATCATCGAAGCTGCCCTCCTCGAAAACGAGATGTACGGAGTTGTCTTTCGTCGAGCGGCGTATGGAATAGCGCATCGCCTCCCATAGCACGCCAAGCTCAACAGGGTCGTCCTAAATTGAAATGACGGCACCAGAGCACCGCTCGCTCTTAGGTTCTGAACAGAAGTCCTTTTCCTATCGCGCATTTTGCTGGGGCGCCGTCGTCGTTGTCATCCCGAAAATTTTATGAGTTAGACTGCGCGGACGGCTTCATCTGCGCTCACGAGCACCTCCTCCATCTCGCCATCTCAAATGCGCCGGAGAACTGACTACGAAAAAGGTCCGCACATCAATCGAAAGCTGTCGTGAGATTGACACGACGGAGCGCTGTTCGCCCCCGCCGAGAATCCGCTTTAGGGATCTTGCGGCAGAACAACGAGACAGAAGCGGTTTCAAGGCAAAAGGCCGCTCTCGCGATAGGTCGTGATCACGGCATCGTAAACGGCCGCGTCACCGCGACTTCGGGCGATGAGCTGCGCGCCCTGAACGGCGGCGAATATTGCGAGCGCGCGCCGCGGAATAGATCCATCTTCGTCTTTCGAGCCGAGCGACAGCACCTTGGCGATCCAATCGACGTTCATCTCGCCGAACTTGACGACCGCCGCCTGGACTTCCTCCGGCAATTCCTTGTGCTCCGCGGCCATGATGCCTGCCAAGCACATGCGATTTTCATTACGCACGGTCGCACCGAAGACATCGGTGTATTTTCGGAAGCAGGTCGTTTGATCGAGACCTTCTGCCAGCAGTCCGTCCAGGTACTCTTTGAAGTCCACGCGATAACGCTCAGCCAACGCGCCCCCAAGCTCGCCCTTGGTCGGAAAGTAATGATGGATGCTCGCGCTCTTGATACCGACATCCTTCGCCAACTCGCGGAAGCTCAGCCCGCTATAGCCGCGATCCTGCACCGTCAGGCGTGCCGCCGTCATGATCCGTTCTCTCGTGTCGCCTGACGTCATCGTGATGTCTCCAAATCTACCTGACGACAGATAGGCCTTGACAGGCCGAATGAAAAGGCCCAGTTGAGGCGGGCCAGTTATCTACCTGACGTCAGGTAGGCGATTGCTGGAGGGAGAACGGCCATGAAGGACGCGAACATTAGCGATACGAGCCCCGTCTACTATCAGGACGCCGGGACACTCGCGGCGCTCATCCGAACCAGGCAGCTATCGTCGCGCGAGGTCGTCCAGGCGCATCTCGACCGCATCGCGGCGGTAAACCCGCCGATCAACGCCGTCGTTACGCTGATGGCAGAAGACGCGCTCAAAGGCGCGGATATTGCCGACAAGGCCGTCGCGGATGGCGCCGCCTTGGGTCCTCTGCACGGCGTTCCCTACTCGATCAAGGACTCGCTGGACACCGCCGGCGTTCTTACCCAGCGAGGCTCTAAACTGTTCGCGGGCAATATCCCGGACACGGACGCAACCGCGGTTGCACGCTTCAAAGCCGCCGGGGGCATTCCGCTCATGAAGTCCAACCTGCCAGAATTCTCCTTTTGGACCGAAAGCGACAATCTCGTGACCGGCCGCACCAACAATCCGTGGAATCTCGAGCGCACGCCCGGCGGATCGTCCGGTGGCGAGTCGGCGGCGCTCGCAGCCGGCATGTCACCGATCGGAATCGGCAGCGACGTCATGATTTCGCTGCGCGGCCCCGCCGCCTTCACCGGCATCGCTGCGCTGAAGGCCACACACGGTCGTGTTCCTTATACGGGGCACTATCCGCGCGTCCTTTCGCACTGGTGGCATGTCGGTGCCATGGCCCGGACGGTCGGTGATGTCGCGGTCGGCCACGCGATCCTCAAAGGTCCGGACGGCATAGATGGCTATGCCATTCATGCTCGAGATGCCGAGCCCGACAGCGGCAGGCTCGCCGGTCAGCCCATTCGCGTCGGCTGGGTCTCGGATACAGCTTTCGGCCCTGTCGATCCCGAGATCACCGCCGCCGTCATCGCAGCTGCTGCGCAACTTGCCAACCTAGGATGCGAGGTCGAAGAGGTGACATTGCCATACATCGGCAACGCCTTTGGCGCGCTCGCCACGCTTGTCTACGGTGAGATCGTGCCGTCCATCAAAGTCCTTGCTGCAGGCCGCGAGAGCGAACTGCATGCGGTCGGTGCTGGCGCTATTGCACTATCGGATCCCAGTTTCGTCGATTTCGCAGCGGCCCACGCTGAGGCCGAGACGCTGAGGTCCGCCTTCGCCGGCTTCTTCCAAAAGTACGATGTGCTGCTGACGCCGGTGAATCCGATGACCGCCACGCCGCACGGCGCAAAGGAAGTCGCCGTCAATGGCGTCACGGTGCCCTGGACCCACGTCATGGCGGCGACCGCGCCGTTCAATCTGACCGGACTGCCGGCGCTCTCTGTTCCCTACGGCTTCAGCTCCGAGAACCTCCCCATCGGCATCCAGCTCGTGGCCAAATGGCTCGACGAGGCGACCATCCTGCGTCTCGGTGCAATGCTCGAACGCCGCGGCGGCCTCGGCGACCGGCGTCCCATCAGCTGAAATTTGAACTGCATGGGCCTTCCGCGATCTGGGTCGCGGGACCTGTTCTGACTGCCGGGCCGACGTGCTCTTCGCCCGACGATCCATTCACCCACCGCCGCCAGCGGCTTCCTTATAGGAGTTCATAATGTCCACGATCGCAACACCCGATGGCACTTCCCGACCCAACCTCTTGAGGAGAGTAGCCGCCGCCAGCTTCGGTTTCGCCGTTGCCGACGCCGGCGCAGAGAACCCAACACCATCCGCACCGGTAAAGGCCGATACGCCGACAGGGGACCGCTTGATTACGAAGGATGGCACCAGTCTTTACTTCAAAGACTGGGGCTCGGGCCCGGCCATCGTCTTCAGCCACGGCTACCCGCTCTCGTCCGACGCCTGGGAGGACCAGATGTTCTTCCTGCTCGAGAACGGCTATCGCGTCATCGCCCACGATCGCCGCGGCTTCGGACGCTCGAGCCAGCCAGCCAAGGGCTACGACTACGACACGTTTGCCGACGATCTGGCGCAACTAGTCGACGCGCTCGATCTCCGCGATGCGACGTTCGTTGGTCATTCGATGGGCGGCGGCGAAGTCGCGCGTTACGTCGGCCGCCACGGCCAGAGCCGCGTTGCCAAGGTCGCCTTCGTCTCCTCGGTAACGCCGTTCTTGCTCAAGACCGCGACCAATCCGAACGGTGCGCCGAAGGAGGTGTTCGACGGCTTTCGCGCGTCCGTCCAGGCAGACAGGTCGCAATGGAATCTCGATGTCACCGTGCCGTACTACAGCTTCAATCGTCCAGGAGCGAAAGTCTCGGAGGGCTTGCGGCGCGACTACTGGCGGCAGGGACAGGCGACCGGCGTGCTCGCGGCCTATCATGCACTCGGCGCCTTCTCGGAGACCGACTTCCGCGAAGACCTGAAAAAGATCACTGTCCCTACGCTGGTCGTGCACGGCAGCGACGATCAAATCGTGCCGCTGGAAATCTCGGCGAAGCTGACCGCCGCGCTCATCCCGCAAGCGAAGCTCGTCGTCTACGATGGTGGCTCGCATGGCCTGCTGCATGTCGACAAGGACCGTCTGAACGCCGATCTGCTGGCGTTTCTTCGCACCTGACACTGCGTATCATTCTGAAAGCTTACCGTCATGCTGGATCAATGGGTGAAATCGAGAGCATTCGGGTTGGCGCTGGCGCTCGGCGCCGGCCTCTCCAGCAACGCCACCGCCGTGGAGGTGAACTATAAGTTCATCGACGTTCACAGCATCAAAATATTCTACCGGGAGGCCGGTGACCCGCAGAAGCCGACGATCCTTTTGCTGCACGGATTTCCTTCATCATCGCAAATGTTTCGCGATCTGATCCCCGAGCTCGATGAGCATTTTCACGTGCTTGCCCCGGACTATCCTGGGATGGGCAACAGCGAGGCGCCCCCTGCGGAGAAATTCAAGGCCTCGTTCGATTCCGTCGCCGACGTCATCGAGCAATTCGTGCAAGAAATGAACGTATCGAGCGCGATCCTCTACATGCAGGACTTCGGCGGCCCGGTCGGACTTCGTCTCGCGACCAGGCATCCCGAATGGGTGCGCGGCATCGTCATCCAGAATAGTCCGATTTCGCTGGACGGCTGGGAGCCGTCTCGATTGAAAGCAATTCAAGACAGCACCGGCCCCGAAACGCCAGAGAAACGGGCTGCCGCCGAAAGCCGCGTCGTCTTCGCGACGGACCTGTTCCTCCACAAACACGGTGCACACGATCCGGCCACGCTCAATCCCGATGCCTGGACGAACGACGCGTTCGCGTTGAACAATGCGGAAAGCCGGAGGATCATGACGGACCTGCAGCTCGATATCTCGTCCAACTTGGCGCTCTATCCGAAATGGCAAGACTATCTGCGAACGCACCAGCCGAAGACGCTGGTCGTCTGGGGCGACGGCGACCCCATTTTCGTTCCGCGCGGCGCCGACGCGATCGACGACCTCGTGCTCCACGCCGAAGTTCGCCATTACCATGCCGGCCACTTCGCGCTCGAGGAGGAGCACGGAGACATTGCCCGGCAAATCATCCGGGTTTTTGGGGAGTGATGAAGATCCAACTGATTTGCTCAGCGCGGAACTTAATCGTCACATTGAACCGCCCGGCCGCACCCATCAGAGTCCTCGGAGAATTAGGGGTTTCCCTAGTATTACCCTTAGGTGTCAGGTCAGCATTGATAAGCGGACTTCTCCCGCGATGCATTGTTGCCGCGGGCCGAGGCATGGAGAATATTTGCAATCGAGATTTTGCGACCATGTCGCTGTCCAGGAAAAGCGGTCATCAGTGCGATGGCAAATGGAAAGAGGAGTAGCACGTTGGGGCACCCGCCCCGGTTCCGGGGCGGTCATCGGCCCAACAACGGCAACCCGCCATAAAGAAAAGTTGGGATGAGATTGCTTCCCTTCGATCGGTTGTTACGACGTTTGAGCTGTCGCAAGCTTTTTCTGGGCCGCTTGGACGAGAGCTTCCAACGCCGGTCGAGCTGGAGCGAAGAACGTCGCACCCGTGAGTGGGGTCGAGAAATCCAGCAGCCGATCGTAAGCGCCGGGCGTATCGCCAACAAACATGCGTTGCAGCATCTTCTCGATGACCCAAAGATACCGGGAATAGCCAATGAAATAGGTGCCGAACTCCCGTTGTCCCGGGCGGCCAAAAGGCATGTTGTCCCGCAGGATGTCATACTCGTGGCCGCTGGCATCGACGATGGTCGCGAGTGACTTGTGCGATTTACGGAGCGCGTCGTCATCATTGATTTCGATATTGTCGATCTTCGTGCGACCGATGATCTCCTCTTGGAGAGGCGTTGGCACCTTCGTCCACGCGCCAAGGTCATGCAGATATTTCTGAATGACGACATAGCTGCCTCCTGCGAAGTCTCCATCCTCATCACCAACGAGCGCCGAAGTCGGCAAATCGAGGCCGGTCGGATTCGCCGTGCCGTCAACAAATCCGAGAAGATCTCGCGCATCGAAATAGCGAAAGCCTGCAACCTCATCGACCACCGTGACGCCGTCGCCAAGACTGTCGAGCAAAAGGCGCTCAAACTCGAAGCAGAAATCGGGACGCTCAGCGCGGATATGGAAGAGAAGATCGCCCGGTGTAGACGGCGCCGTATGGACCGGGCCCTTGATCGGTGCAAAGACCTTGAGCTCTTGCGGTCGCTTCTCGACGTGGAGACGATCCCAGAGATCGCTCCCGATTCCGACGATGCACGACAGGCGGGCAGACAGATCGCGGAAGCCCACAGTGTTGACGAGATCGTCAAGCCCATCGAGCGCGGAACAGACCCAAGCAAGCGCGGTCGGCTCGCTGGCAACCGTGACGACAAGAAAGACGGCCGCGCGCGACAGAGGTGCGTCGATGCTCTGTGCGTCGATCGGAACTCTGTCCCAATTCTTGCCCGTCATCCCGAATGCTTCCTTCTCGCACAAAGAATTTAAGTGCCAAGCGGATCAGCCGCCCGAGCCTTCAGCGACGAAGAGTGCTTACCGACGACCTCCAACTTCATCAACATGACGGAGAAGATCGGCAGGATCTTCGTAGACTCGGATGGCCCCGGCGTCGCGAAGTTCGTCAGGTCCATATCCGCCACTCAAAAGCCCAACCCCCAGCGCTTTGCAGCGTGCAGCAGCTAACATATCCCAGATGCTGTCACCGACAACGATCGCCGTCTCGATCGGTGCGCCCAGACGCTCGGCTGCCGCCACGAAAAGATCCGGGTCGGGTTTGGCGTATTTGACCAAATCGCGGGTGACGACCGGAGTGTGCTCTGGGTCGACGCCAAGAACAGCGAGATTGTGGGCGGCAGTTTCCATGCGTCCGCTCGTAGCAATCGCCCAGGGAATACTGGCGTCAGTAAGCCAAGCCAGCAATTCACGCGCACCGGGTAGTGGCCGGACACTGTCGCTATAGCGCCGATAAGCGGCGGCGTGGGCTCGGCGCAAACGATCTACGCGCTCTTCGCTGATTTCTAGGCCAGTTTCACGCAGTAGCTGATTGGTGAAGAGACCTCCACTCATGCCGATCTTGCGGTGAATGCGCCAAACCGAAAGCTCGATGCCTTCGGCATCGAGGGCTTCTTTCCATGCGAGCACATGTTGATAGACACTATCGACCAGCGTGCCATCGAGATCAAAGAGAAAGACGGGTTCAAGACGCATAGTTACCTCGCCTGCTGATCAATGACCTACAGCCCGCTTCTCGATGACGGGACGTACTCTACTGTTTCGCCATCGAATGGACTTCCGCGACGTATCCACCTGGGAACTCGACCATCGCCGAGGTGCGATCAGGAAATACTTGGGGCTCAACCAACACGGTTACTCCGGCCGCCTTGACCTTATCGAGTGTCGCAGCAAGATCGGCCACTTCATACCCTGTAAGTTCACGGCCATAAGGAAACGGCAAATGCCCGTCGGTGACGAAGATCATCGCGTTTCCAAAGAGTGATTCAATACGAACGCGTCGGTAGGTGTCGTTGGGTCGCCCGATCTCTGCGCCAGGTGCCCGAACGTCGTCCGAGATCACTTTCCCACCAGAGAACTCCGTAAAGCCCTTGATGAAAGCATCAACTTGGTCCGGCGAAATGTAGACCCTGTTCTCGGGGACCTTCTCTAGCGGAGGCGAAGAAGGCTTTATTGTATGCCAATAGAGTTGCATGTTCACACCACCGGGCCATTGAATGATGGTATCGCGTCCGATGGCATCGGAGAACGGCGCGACAAGAACCGCTGCTCCAGCCTTGCGCGCCGCCTCGACGGCCCGGTCAATATCCGTCACGAGATAGCCTGTTCGCTCCGCTCCGAACGGAAAGGGTATCGGCGTCTTGAACCCAAACAACGAGATGAGTCCAACCGGCGTTCGTAAAATGACGGAAATCGTGCCGCTTGGGGTTGGCGTAACGGTGGCCACGATCGGCCTGGTGCTACTTCCGCCGAAGGTCGCAACGAAACTCTTGGCTAAGCGATCGACATCCTCCGGGCTGACATAAACATGGGTCGTGCCATACTGCGGACCAACGGCGACAGTCGTCTCCTCGGCAAACGCTCGATCGGCCGGCGTTGCGATTATTGCGACTGCAGCAACCAAGCTAGCCAGAAGCGACACTCTAGGCGCGCGTAGCATACTACCTTCCTCGACTTCGCCGCGGCAAACCGTGTGCTTCTCCGGCCATGCCATGCTTGGCTCGACCGCGATATGGATGCTTTGCCATGCAGTGTTCCGCTGTAATACGCAACGCGGCACTCGTTCCGCTCTCCGTCTGCTTTTTCAAGGGCCGCCGACAAACGAGTTTGGCCCATAGGAGACGTCTCGCGCTGCCACCGAGGGATCACGTTCTACTATTTGGCTGTGCACTCAGACTAACGTCAGGCCGCCGTCGGTAGGAAGCGTTCTACCTGCAGCAGTCTACGTCCGGCATCCGTCGCGCATCCAATGAGCTGATCCACGTCGGTATTGCCTTCTTTTGCAGATGACATCACTGCCTGGGCGATGACTTCGCAAACGTGCTCTCCAATAATTTCATCAGCGGGCGAAAGTGCCGCAACGGCCCGATTGTAAGCCTCTTGGAGAATGTTGAGGAACTCGCTGTTAAAGCAGGGCATAGGTTACCTCGTGTCAATCGCAACCAAATATGCCGTCCCCACCGACTTCCTTAAGTGATTTGGCCTCTGTCGTCTATTCTTTGCTCGCCGTTGCGCTCCGATACAGCTCATGAGCGGATAAGATGTCCGTCGCTGCCGCCGAAACAGTTGCGATGTGAGGATGAATCGGCGGGGCAATTATCGTATGCCGACAGAGAATGAGGGATCAATAGGCTGGAAGCGGCGACCAGTAAGTCACGACAACAAATGCCAACAGACTCTAGCGTCGACGAGTTGCGCACCCATGACTGAGAACCACGCTCGGAAAGACCCACGCGAAGTAAGTCGCGAAGAACTCTATCGCCAAGTTTGGCAAACACCGATGAGCCGCCTGGCGCTGGAGTATGGAATTAGCGGGAACGGCCTGGCCAAAATTTGCAATCGACTGAAGGTGCCGTACCCGAAGAGAGGGTACTGGGCAAGGAAGGCTGCCGGCCAGAAGGTCATCGCATTTCGCTTGCCGCCCGGTGACAAAGATACGCCCCAGAGCGTCACGATCACTCCAACTCCGCAGCCTTCACAGCCACAGAAACTTCCAGACGAAGTTCAAATCAAATCCGAAACGGCTCGCGCCGAGGCCACGGCCATTGCGGTATCCGATCGCTTGCTCCGGCCACATCCTATAATCGCGCGATGGTTAGCTGAGCACGATCGCAAAAGGCGCGAGGCACGGCTGGAGCGCGATCCTTGGCGAAAAAATTTATTGAAACCTACCGATTGGAGTGAGTCAGACCGCCGACGCCATCGCATTCTCGATGCTCTGTTCAAAGGCATGGAGAAGCAAGGCGCCCGCGTGCAACAAGATGACAGGCGCCAGCTCTTCTTCGAGGTGAACGACGAAAAGATCGAGTTTCAGATTCGAGAAAAGCAAAAGCAGACCCGCCGTCCCCTCAATGAGAGCGAGCAACGCTGGCGAATCCCTGGCGACAGCGACTGGAGACGCGAACTACAACCGACAGGCAAGCTAGCCTTTTCGATTAAGACTTATCTGCCAGGAAATCTAAGACGGGAATGGCTCGAGACCGATAAGAAAACTATGGAGTCTTTGCTGCCCGATGTCATCGCGACCTTGGTGGCGGCCGGACCCCTCCTTGTTGAACGACGCAAGCAGAGAGAAGAGGAAGAGCGTCAAAGACGGATCGCCGAGCAGAAGCGTTACGAAGAGCAGCAACAAAAAAAACTAGACGACAATCGTTGGCGGCGATTCGTTGAACTGGCGATGCAGCGTCGCGAAGCCGAAACCGCTCGTCAGTTCTTGAACGCGCTCAAATCCTTGGATATTGATCAACAGCATGAAATCGCTGGCCATAGCATCGCGGACTGGATCTCATGGGTGGAGCAGCGTCTCTTGCGCGCAGATCCTCTTAATCATGGAGCAGACGCAATCTTTGAATCCATCTCGCAGGTTGCGACGTGGACATATCGAGACTGAATGACATTTCAAGCGACCTCCAATAAGCGGAACCCACGCTAACTCGCTGACGGCCCTGCCGCAAAGTACGCATTCGTAGCGATCGACGAGCGCCATGGGGCCGAGAGCAAGCGAGGCTGCACCTCGCACTCCGATTTCTATTTTCCCACCAGTGTTCAGCACAGCGGCTAATGAAAATTAGGCCATGGCCCTGGAGCAGAGTGGATGCCATTCAACCTCTGAATCGAGAACGTGAAAAACCGGCGACAGTCGGAGGTCCCGTTGCTGAGCGAATTTCGGATTTCGTTCAGGCAACGCCGCATCCCAACTCATGAATCCTCTCAACTTATGGGTTGGAGCGGAGGACGCAGACGTCGGGTATCATACTGATTGCATCCACGGCTACAAATCGATCCCATCACTTCTGTAAGGACTTCGCTTCTTTCTCCGGCTCCGCGGTCTTCCTTTGTTTGACGCGCTCGCGGATTGACTGGAAGAATACGTAGAGCATCGGAATGAGAAAGATGCCGACAACGCTCGCTCCAAGCATCCCCGCGAATACAGGCGTTCCGACGTCGCGCCGGCTGATCATGGCCGCGCCCGTCGCGATAACGAGGGGATAGAGGCCTAGGATGAAGGCGATTGACGTCATCATCACGGCGCGAAACCGCATCTGAGCGCCTAGCACTGCGGCGTCCGGAATTGAATCGCCATGCTCCCGGCGCTCTTTTGCGAACTCGACGATGAGAATTCCGTTTTTCGCGGCAAGCGCTATGAGAACGACGAGGCCAATCTGCGCGTAGACGTCGAGGGACAGACCCGCAATCTTGATGCCCAGAAAGGCGCCGAGCACACCTACGGTGACCGATAGCAGGACAGGCACCGGAATCATCCAACTTTCATAGAGCGCAACCAGGAAGAGAAAGGCGAAGAGCACAGCGAGTGCCAAAACGATCGCCGTTTGTCCCTGAGCTTCATGTTCCTGATACGCGGTTCCGGTCCATTCGAAACTATAACCCGGCGGAAGGGCGTTGGCAGAGACCTCCGTCATCGCCTCAAGCGCGGTACCCGAAGCTATGCCCGTCGCTGGAGAACCGTTAATCGTGGTTGACCGATAGTTGTTATAGCGCCCGATCGTCTGTGGTCCGAGGATCGTAGAAACGTTCGCGACTGAGCGCAGCGGAACCATCTGACCGGTCTTGTTGCGAACGAAGATCTTCCAGATCGAACCGATGTTGCCGCGGTCCACAGTCTCTCCTTGTAGATTGACCTGCCACACACGTCCGAAGAGATTGAAGTCGTTGATATAGGTGCCCCCCAGTGTCGATTGCAGGGCCGAGAATATATCACTTATCTCTAGGCCGAGAGCCTGCGCCTTGTCGCGATCGATGTTTAAATAGATCGAAGGATTGGAAGCGGTGAATGTCGAGAATACGCGCTGCAATCGCGGATCTTGGTTCGCCGCCGAGATCAGGCCTTGCATGACGCTGCCCATAGTCGCGGGATCGGCGCCTTCGAGATTTTCAAGTTGATATTCAAAACCGCCGCTGGTTGACAAACCGATGATGGGCGGTACGTTGAAAGCAAAGATTTGAGCGCTGCTGATTTGCTGCGCGGCCATCGTCACTTCACCGATCAATGCCTGCGCAGAATCCTTTGCCGTCTTGCGGTCAGCGAAGGGTTTCAAGCGGGCGACCATAAATGCGGAGTTCGGCTGCGCTCCGCTGTCGAGCAGGGAGAAGCCGACAATCGCGAGACTATCTTGAATCTGAGGATACCGCTTCAGGATGTTTTCCGTCTGCTCGACGACTTGCGTAGTCCGATTGACTGAGGCGCCATCCGGCAGCTGAATCATGATGAAGAACGCACCCTGATCCTCTTCAGGGACGAACCCCGTCGGCGTCACCTTCGCTATGAAAAATACCGCGACCGCAGCAGCGGCGACAGCCGCGATACTCAAAACCGACACGCGCACGAGGCGGCGAACGATAGCCGTATAGCCATCGCGCACATGGTCGATTCCGCGCATCACGTAACCCATAGGCCCACGCTTCTCGGAGCGACGCAAAACGACGGCACAAAGTGCCGGCGAAAGGGTCAATGCGTTCAGCGCCGATATGATCATGGCCGCGGAGATCGTAACGGCGAACTGCCTGAAGAGCTCTCCTGTCAAGCCTGGGATGAAGGCGATAGGAACAAACACCGAAAGCAGAACGAGCGTGATGGCAATCACCGGCGCTGTGATCTGGCTCATTGCTTTCTTGGTTGCGTCCGCGGGAGAAAGATCTGGCTCCTCCTCCATGACGCGCTCGACGTTCTCAACGACAACGATCGCGTCATCGACAACAATGCCAATAGCGAGCACCATCGCGAGAAGCGAAACGGTGTTGGCGGAATAACCGAGCGCCAGCATCACGGCGAATGCGCCTATCAGACTGACAGGCACGGCAATCGCCGGGATGACGGTCGCGCGTGCGCTCCCGAGGAAAAGATAAACGACGAGAATGACCAAGACGAAGGCTTCACCGATCGTACGGATGACTTCGCCGATCGTGTCGCTTACGAACTCGGACGTGTCGTAGACCACTCGGGTCTTCAGACCTTCAGGAAAGCGTTTCGACATATCGTCGAGCGCCGCCGTGACACGAGCGGCGGTTTGAACGGCGTTGGCGCCGGGAGACAGATAAATCGCGATCGCCACGGCAGGCTTGCCATTCAAGCGCGAGCCTACGTCGAGGTTCTGCGCGCCTAATTCCGTTCGGGCAACATCTCGAACGCGCAAAACAGAACCGTCCGGATTTGCGCGCACGACAATGTTGCCGAATTGCTCCGGCGTCTCGAGGCGCCCCTGGGTCTGCACGTTCATCTGGAACTGCTGGTCGTTTGATGCAGGTTGGGCGCCGATACGTCCGACTGGCGCCTGGACATTCTGGGCGTCAATCGCTGCGACAATGTCAGATGGCTGTAGTCCAAGGTTCGTGAGGCGTTGTGTGTCGAACCAAATGCGCATGGAGTAGTTCTGGGCGCTGAAGAGGTTTGCTTGCCCGACGCCTTCAACACGCTTCAGTCGATCTAGAACATTGATGGTCGCGTAGTTGGTGATGAAGAGCGGATCTTGTTTGCCGCTCTCGGAGTAGAGAAAAATGAATTGAAGAATGGCAGATGATTGCTTTTGAGCGGTGATCCCCTGCTTTTGGACCTCTTGTGGCAAGCGGGAGAGAGCAGCCTGAACGCGATTGTTGACGTTCACTGTATCGATGTCTGGATCGGTCCCGAGCGCAAACGATACCGTCAGGTTATAGCTGCCATCGTTGCCGCTGTTGGACTTCATATACAGCATCTTATCGACGCCGACGATCTGGGATTCGAGCGGCTGGGCGACAGCTGTTTCGACAACGCTCGCAGACGCACCGGGGTAGGTCGTTGATACCTGCACCTGAGGTGGCACGAGGTTTGGAAACTGAGCGACGGGTATACGCGATATGGCAAGAGCACCCGCGATCGTTATGACAATTGCGATGACAATCGCCAGCCGCGGCCGGTCGACGAATATTGCTGAAAACATGGCTTATTGACCGTTCGCTTTGATGGGGTCGGGACCGGCAGGCTGCGGAGCGACTTTGAGGTTCGGTCGAACGCGCTGAATGCCCTCGGTCACGATCTTTTCACCTTCGCTCAGTCCAGTAGAGACCATCGCGACGGCTGCCGTCGACTGACCGAGTTGAATTCGTCGCTGACTGACGACATCATCGGAGTTGATAACATAGACGTAGTCACCCTGCTGATCGGATAGCACTGCCGACCTGGGAATCGCCAAGGCAACTACCGGCTCTACACCTTCGACGAGGGCGGTGACAAATTCTCCGTCAATCAGTGGGCGAAGTGATTCCTCTCCGGTCTTGCGAAGTGGATTGGGGATAGCACCTCGCACCGTGACCGTGTCGGTATTGGCCGCGACAGAAGGATCGACGTAATCCAGCTTCCCTTTTTCTGAATAGAGAGTGCCGTCGGGCAGTCGTACGCGAAGGACGACTGCGTTGAAGCCTCCTTTGGGCGCATACATTCGTCCGAGTTCGAGCAAGGTCGGCGATGGGACAGGAAATGTGACGTACATGGGATCTTGGCTGACGATGGTTGTCAGTGTGCCGGAAGTCGGGCCCACGATATTTCCGACCGTAATGGCAATGCGCCCCACCTTGCCGTCGATCGGCGATCTAATGGTTGTATAGCCGAGATTGATCTCCGCCGTTTTTTGTTGCGCTTGGGCGCCGAGCATCTGTGCTTCATAGGCCTGCTGTTGTGCGAGTGCGCTATCGACGCTCGATTGTTGACCTGCGGGACCTGATAGAAGTTTTTTGTAGCGCTCCGTCGTCAGTGTTGCGTTGCGAAGCAGCGCGCTGAATTGATCGACCGATGCCTTTGCGCTTTCGACAGCTGCCTCATAGGGAGGTTTTTCGAGTTCGTAGAGAATGTCGCCCTTCTTGACTTCTGCGCCCTCTTTAAACGGCGCTTCTTCAAGCTCCGCCGAGACGCGTGCAATGACACTCACCTTGTTGACGGCCTCAACGCGTCCGATGAACTCCTGGATTTGCGTGACCGGCCTTTTTTCGGCGACTACGTAACCGACGACCGGCGGACCACCGGGCATTTGGGCGGAGATAGGCGTTGCCAAAGCGAGCGCAACGGCCGCAGGTGCTAGCCGGAATAGGACGCGGTAAAGCTGAGAGGCATCAAAGATCATTGGTCGTCCTTGGGGGAAGTCACAGTTGAATTCTGGCTGATCGGACTGATTGTCACCGCGCGGTGAATACGTTCTCTGACGTTGTTCGGTTCGTCTAGGCCCGCCGCAACGTCTTCCTTTGCGTCTTTGAGCTCACAAGGGACGTGACTTCATCGCGTGCCTCATAGGCTTTCAAAAATGCATCGACGCCTGCCTTCGCGCGCCGTCGGATCTCTTGGACGGAGAGTTTAGATTCAACGCCGAAAAGCGCTCTGATCTCGGTGTCGCGGCCGGTGAGCGCCATGAACTGACCGGCTGCTGCAAAGGGATCTGCAAGTTTTAGCTTGCCGGTTCGCGCTTGCTCCTGGAGGTAACGCGAGATTGTTTCTTGCGCGCGCAGTGCGCCGGCTTCAAAGATGGTACGACCCAAATCGGGAAAGCGATTTGTTTCGGCAACCGCCAATCTATATAAACCTATGAACTTGGGTCGAACCAATAAACCGAGTGTATGTTCAGCGAATGAAACAAGTGTCTCGCGAACCCCCGCACGCGGACTTGCGCTCACCAATGGCGCCATGAATTCGTCCACGACATCATCGATAATGGCGCGAAACAGGGCTTCTTTGCTTTCGAATTGATTGTAGACGGTCTGGCGCGACACATTCGCCACATCGGCGATCATTTCCATGCTGGTTCCGTCGTAACCGCGAACAACGAATAGCTCTCCCGCTGCTGCGACTACCGCGGAGCGCTTGCCCGTGTATGCCATCGCTTTTCTTGACATCCTTTGCGTCATTCGCATGTCCACTAAAGGTGCAACAAATTAGACTGTACTGTAAAGTACAAAAACGCTACGAAGATATGCAATACTGGTCAAGGTATCTTTGCAACTTTTGTGGTAGCCGTCCGCCAGCTGAACCCGGCAACATAGTAAGGAGTCGCCATGCACTACAGCAGCGGAAACTATGAAGCCTTTGTTCGCCCCCGGAAGCCCGAGGGAGCCGATAAAAAGACGGCGTGGTTTGTTGGTTCAGGTCTCGCCGGGCTTGCGGGTGCAGCCTTCCTCATTCGTGATGGCGGAATACCGGGCGACAGGATCACCATCCTGGAAGAATTGGAAATCCCAGGTGGTGCGCTCGACGGTCTGAAAGTTCCTGAAAAGGGTTTTGTGATCCGCGGCGGGCGTGAAATGGAGGAGCACTTCGAATGTCTATGGGACCTCTACCGCTCGATCCCCTCCCTGGAAATCGAAGACGCGAGCGTTCTTGACGAGTTCTACCGCCTCAACAACGACGATCCGAACTACTCGCTGCAGCGTGTCACGCAGCACCAGGGACAGGATGTGCCCGACAAGGCTCTCCTGACGCTCAACAGGCAGGCCCGCAAAGACTTGATCTCCATTTTCCTGGCGACACGCGAGGAGATGGAAAACAAGCGCATCAACGAGGTTTTCGGCGAGGATTTCCTCGAGAGCAACTTCTGGCTTTATTGGCGCACAATGTTCGCCTTCGAGGAATGGCATTCTGCGCTGGAAATGAAGCTCTATCTCCATCGCTTCATTCATCACGTCGCCCACCTCGCGGACTTCTCATCGCTTAAGTTCAATCGCTACAATCAATATGAATCGATGGTTCTGCCGCTTGTAAAATGGCTGCAAGACCATGGCGTCCGCTTTCGGTACGGTATCGAGGTGACCGACGTCGATTTCGATATCCAACCGGGACGTAAGCAGGCCACCCGAATCCATTGGATCGAAAGCGGCGTCGTCGGGGGCGTCGATCTCGGATCCGACGATCTTGTATTCATCACCATCGGATCGCTGACGGAGAATTCCGACAACGGCGACCACCACACGCCTGCTAAAATCAAGGACGGTCCGGCGCCCGCATGGGATCTGTGGCGGCGCATTGCGGCAAAGGATCCAGCCTTCGGCCGCCCGGACGTGTTTGGGGCCCACATTCCTCAGACGAAATGGGAATCGGCGACTATCACCACGCTCGATGAACGGATACCACGCTACATCCAAAAGATCGCCAAGCGCGATCCTTTCAGCGGCAAGGTCGTAACGGCCGGCATCGTCACCGTTAAGGATTCGAGCTGGCTCTTGAGTTGGACGGTAAGCCGTCAACCGCATTTCAAGCAGCAGCCAAAAGATCAGATCGTGGCCTGGTTCTACGCCCTGTTCGTCGATAAGCCGGGCGACTATGTGAAGAAACCCATGCAGGACTGCACGGGTGAGGAAATCACTCAAGAGTGGCTCTATCACCTCGGCGTACCCACAGAGGATATTCCGGAACTCGCCGCGACCGGCGCAAAGACAGTGCCGGTGATGATGCCCTACATCACAGCCTTCTTCATGCCACGCAAAGCCGGGGATCGGCCGGACGTCGTTCCGGAAGGCGCGATCAATTTTGCTTTCATCGGCCAGTTCGCCGAGTCGAAGCAGCGAGACTGCATCTTCACGACCGAGTATTCGGTGCGGACGCCGATGGAGGCGGTCTACACGCTGCTTAACGTTGAGCGTGGTGTGCCGGAAGTTTTCAACTCCACCTATGACGTTCGCACGCTACTTGCTGCAATCGGGCCGCTGCGGGACGGCAAGGGTATTGACGTCCCCGTCCCAGGCTTTCTGCGCAGGTGGCTCTTGAAGAAGATCGATTCCACCGAAGTCGGAGAGCTGCTCAAGAAATCTCATCTCATTTCGGAGTGACGAACGATTGAGAGCGGCGGCCACGCACGGGAAGAACGATATGGATCGATCATGCACCGGCGCAACCCTGCAGTAACCTGGCCAGCAAGCTGAAAAAGGGATGTTCGTTCATGGCGGCCGCTTGGTTCGCAACCATCTACGCACAATTGTTTGCGACTTAAATCCTCCGAAGAGGGTTTCGAGCAAGACTTCAACTCGCTCGACGCTCAACGGGAAGCCTGCGAAGCCTATATGTAAGAGTCAGAAATCTGCTGGCTAGGTTGCATTACCGTATCATGACGGTGGCTTTTGCGGCGCCGACCCTGGCATTCCCTGCGGAACGTGGCTTCGCTCATGCCGTCGATGGGCACGGCGCCTTGCACCGTGTTTCTTAGTAGCCGATGGTGAAGCGCGCCCGCTCATGCACGGGCTTTTCGAGTTCGTTGACGAGTGCAACGGCGTAATCCTCGAAGGACACTCGGCTTGTCCCTTGCTCATCCTTGATGAGGTCGTCCTCGCCGAGTCGGAACTTTCCGGTCCGCTCCCCGGGCTCAATCAACATCGGGGGGCTGAAGTAGGTCCAGTTGATGTCAGAGGCCCTCAACGCCGCGAGAGCCTTCATGTGCGAACGGGCGATCGGGACGTAAGGCGGCGGCCAGTAGCCGGAATCGACCACCGTCACGCCAGGCGAGAACGTGAGCGAACCGGCGCCGCCCACTACAATCAGGCGGGCAACGCCCGCTTTATGGACTGCTGCAATCAGCCGCTTCGTAACGCTGACCAACTCGTCAGTGTAGCTTTCATCTGAGGTGTAGCGGGGATCACCGCTCGGCGGGCCATAGGCGCTGACAACAGCATCCGCACCAGCGATGATCTCCGCGATGCGATCGACACGGGTTAAATCGTCAACAACGGGCGTGACGCCCCTAGGTAGTGGCTTGGGCAGTTTATCGAGGTTGCGGACGACTGCAGTGACCTGATGCCCGCGGCCGACGAGCTCGTTGAGAATGGTTCTGCCAGCTCGGCCTGTTGCGGCCAAAAGCGCGATGTTCATAGGAGAGGCTCCAATAGCGAGATTCGTTCGTTTCCGAGCGGTGTCAAACCGCAAACTGCGTGTTCTTCATTGCCGGATAATCGACGTAGCCGGCCGCGGCGCCGCCGTAGAAAGTCGAGCGGTCATAGGGATTGAGAGGTGCTCCAAGCCTGAGCCGCAGCGGCAGATCTGGATTGGCGATGAACCACCTTCCGAACGCGACGGCGTCGGCGCGGCCCGAACGAATGGCGGCCTCTGCGGATTCTCCGGTAAAGCCGCCTGCAAGGATCAATGTCTTCGGCCAAAAAGGGCGGAGCTGGTCGACATCCTGGGGGGCCTCGATCTCCATCGAAGTGCCGTCACGCGCTTCGATCAGGTGCGCATATGCGACGTCGAGTTCCGCGAGACGGGTAAGGACATGACGGTAGAGCGCAATCGGATCGGCATCACCCACGTCATTATAGGTTCCGAACGGCGACATGCGAACACCGACACGATCAGCGCCCCACACGTCGACCAGTGCCGCCGTCACCTCAAGGAGAAGCCGGGCGCGATTTTCGATCGATCCACCGTAGATGTCGGTGCGCTGGTTCGAACGGGTGTGCAGGAACTGCTCGATCAAGTATCCGTTGGCGCCGTGCAGTTCCACGCCGTCGAACCCGGCGACAAGTGCATTGCGCGCGCCCTGACGATAGCTTTCGATGATGATAGGAATCTCATCGAGTTCTAACGCGCGCGGCGTCTCGTAGGGCACTGGCTTCCAATCAGCGGTCAGCGCGGTCCCACTTTTGATCGCGATCGGCGAAGGCGCGACCGGGAGTGCGCCATTGGGCTGAAAGCTCGAATGGGACGAGCGCCCCGTATGCCAGAGCTGTAGGAAGATGAATCCCCCCTTGGCGTGGACGGCGTCCGTGACCTTCTTCCAGCCTTCCACCTGCGCAGCGGAATGGATGCCAGGCGTCGCCGGATAGCCCTGGGCTGAGGACGAGATCTGCGTCGCCTCGGCGATGATCAACCCACCGGAAGATGCACGCTGGCCGTAGTATTCACGGGCAAGATCGTTAGGGACATTACCGCCCCCGGCACGCATGCGCGTCAACGGCGCCATGATCACGCGATGGGCTAAGTCGTAGCGACCAAGACGAAGCGGTGAGAAGAGTCGAGAGAGGGACATCGAAATAACCCTTTGCAGCGATGACGACGCCCATTGCGCCGAAGCGAGGCCGAACGAACGGCAACTGGAGCGGCCCAAGGCCGACCCATAATAATAAAAGATGACCGGTCTGTTTTAATTAGTCAAGGATAGCTTTATGCTAACTCGTCATAATCTATGGACGTATATTAAGTTTATGAAAAATAACAACATTATTAGTTATAGCATCAGATCGCGCTAGCTGCATCTTGACAACCACGCTCTCGCAAGTGGAATTAAATACGACCGGTCAAAGTTTTGCAAATATCAACTGGAGGAAGCTCATGTCTCCGATCAAAAGCCTTGTTGTCGGCGTAGTGTTGCTACTGGCTGCCACAGGCGTGCAGGCTGGAGAACTCACGCAGCTCGAGAAAAACAAAGCGATCGTGGTCGACTTCTATAACAAGGCGCTAAACGACAAGGACATCGACGCAGCCATCGCGTTGATGGGACCAACATATACACAGCACAACGCCCGCATTCCTGACGGCAAAGAGGGATTTCGTCAGTTCTTCACGGGGTTCAAACAGAAATTTCCGAACTCGCACAGCACGATTGTTCGTGTGTTCGCCGAGGGCGACTACGTCATCCTGCACGTGCACATGGTGAGAGAGCCCGCTACCCGCGGCGAAGCCGTCATGGATATCTTTCGCTTAGAGAATGGCAAGCTCGTTGAGCACTGGGACGTGTTGCAGGCAATCCCTGAGACCATACCCCATTCAAACACCATGTTCTAAGGCGTGATTCTGGAAGCGTCGGATCGTCCCTCACCTTTGATAGCCTGCGAAAATATGGCGCTGCTATGGGTTGCATCTTTGTAGGGCGAAATAGCTTGTGTCTCGGTAACTCATGAAAATCGCAGATGTCGCGTGTGAAGCTTCATCGGGAAGGGCGTCATGGACGATTACCCTATCGATGGTCGCAGAAATCGTGTCCAACCTTGAGGGCGCACTACACGTTTCGAACGCGTCCTCCACTTGATTGAGGTATATTGGGTCGTTCCGCCATGAAGACAGGATCGCAACCGGCGGCTACTCGCCGCGGACCAAAACCAAAGCTAGAGACGCGGGACAACTTAATCCGCGTCGGGGTTAAGATGTTTCACGCGGCCGGGTACACGGCAACCGGAATCAAGGACGTCGTTGACGCCGCAGAAGTGCCCAAGGGCTCGTTCTACAATCACTTCGAGAGCAAGGAAGTCTTCGGAAAAGAGGTTGTCGATTACTACTTCGGGAGCGGCCTCGCCGGGCTCCGCGCTCTTCTTGGCAATCCCAGCCTCCCGCCACTGGAGCGATTGCGCACCTATTTTGATGAAAGAACCCGCGGTTTCCAAGCTGCCGGCTATGTGCGCGGCTGCTTGATGGGAAACCTCAGTCTTGAGGTCGCAGATCAAAGCGTCCCAATTCGCGACCGCTTGGCGGTTCATTTCAAGACATGGAGCGATCTTATCGAAACGTGCATCGCCGAGGCGCAAACTACAGGTGCCATCTGTAATCGTATGCCCGCGCCGTTGCTTGCGGAGTTTATTCTGAACAGCTGGGAAGGCGCGATGTTGCGGATGCGGGTGGAAAAGAGTGACGCGCCGCTGAAGGCGTTCACCGAAGTCATTTTTGGATCGCTTCTCGTTTAGCGGGATCGAGCCTTACATCCCCGGTAAACCGCTCATCCCCTTGAGGGGTTTTTAAGCGACTAAGTTGGATCCGGCTTTGCACCGCCGAACGAGCTGTTCCGGCATGCAGCCTACGTCGCAGCCGGTACGGATTTCGTCTGAACAAACGGCCACGCCATTTGATCACTGTGAACTACGCTGGACGTCGCATTTGATTGAAGGTCCATGCGGGTGCAGGAAAGATTACACGCGTATTATGACCCCTGGTCGCGCACGCCTGGTTTCAAAGTTTTCAACAACGGCTGGGCCAAGTGCAGTACTTGGTGCACTATTCCGCACTCTTTGGTCGTCGGCTCATCAACCGACAGCAGAATGCGAGTAAACTTCCAGTTCTTCGTGTCCACAGCAATCACAGCCGCCACTGCACCTGGCTCCGCTGCGGCCTCGCTGTTTCGCCTGATCTCGGCGGCAAGGGCATCTGTCAGTTCACCATCGAGAGGAATATCGAACTCTTTCATTGAGGCAAATTGCGCCGACTCGGCGCGACCCTTGCGAGCGTCGAGGACGAGAGGAGTATGGATTTCGGCGCGGCCAAAACTGTCGGTGACCGTCTGATAGTGACCGGCCGCCAGAAAGTCGCGAAGCGCTTCGTCGTGTTGCCAGAGATAGAGCGTCGAGTAGCAATTCGCCCGCGCCCCGAAATGCCCTCTTTCACGCAGCAGAAAAGCTTTGAAGTAAAGCTGCTGGAAGTCATTCCAAAAAGGACCCCGGTCCCGAGCTCTTTTGCGCAAAATACTGACGTCGTAATCGGCGGGCAACCGGTGGGCATAGTGTGCAATGATCATCGTCAGGTTCCAGTCCAGTCATTTGAGAATGTCAGACAATTCCTTCGCGACATTTACAGAGCGCGCGAGGTTAGTAAGTGCCAATGGACACTCGCAGGAAGGGGTTCCCGTAGCCAAACACCGAACACGGTGCGAAGCAGGCATCAACCTCGGGCTTTGAACAGCTTTTCTGCGCTTTCCAGCCGCTCGCTGTAGCGGTCAGCAAGGTGGACGGTGCTATCCCGGAGCAACAATGTGAATTTGACAAGCTCTTCCATGACATCGACCAAGCGGTCGTAGCAAGCCGACGGCTTCATGCGACCACTATCATCGAATTCGTCGGCGGCCTTCGGGACAGACGCCTGGTTCGGGATAGCGATCATCCGCATCCAACGACCCAGCACCCGCATCTGGTTGACGGCATTATAAGATTGGCCGCCGCCATTGACCTGCATCACCGCCAGGGTCTTTCCTTGCGTCGGGTACATGCCATCGATCGATAATGGTATCCAGTCGATCTGGGATTTGAGGACGCCGCTCATAGCGCCGTGGTTCTCGGGCGAGCACCATACCTGACCCTCCGACCACCAAGTCAGATGGCGCAGTTCCTGTACTTTCAGATGCTCATCGGCTACCGCTCCTGGAAGCGGCAATCCGGTAGGATCATATATTCTCGCCTCCGCGCCGAGCCTGTTGAGCAGGCGAGCGGCTTCGGAAGTCAGCGACCTGCTATATGATTTCTCACGCAACGATCCGTAAAGAAGCAGAATGCGTGGTCGGTGCTCCGAGCACTTTTTTGCCTCGAGCTGATCTCGGCGCGGAATGAGTAAATGATCGTCTGCGACGTTGCTGAGTTTATCCATAGTGTTGTCCCTAATCCCACCGGCGTGTGATCGCCTAGGAGGCCCATCCCGATTCGCGAGCAGTCGCCCGCAGTGCGTCTGGTCGGTTGAATTCACTTCTCTATGCGATCGGCGATACGGCTCGCGACTATTCGGAGAGGATCAGCAGCCCATGCTGAAAAAGACCCAACGAAAAGCCAAGCATCGACGCCGATCTCGCGAAGGACAAGAGTTTCGAGCGCGCCAGCCACTCCACCGCCGCAATAGACACCGACTTTGTCACCGACGCGCGCGCCGTGCGCTGCGAACAGAGCGCGAAGTTCATCCTTCGGGCGCAGAAATCCCTCTTTATCGAGAAGCTCGGACGAAGGAACATTCACCGCCCCAGGGATATGGCCGCTCCGGGGAGAGCCGTCTCCTGCAAACATTGCAGAGCCCCGCGCATCAAAAACTGGGACCCCGCTGTCCAGCAAGATCGCGATCTCGTCAGCACTTGCCGTCGGGAGCTGCCACGCTTCGCGGATGTGGAACGTGCCACCGCCATCAGCCGGGAGGTTACTGGTGGTCTTCCCGCCGGCAGCGATCCAGGCGGCGAGTCCACCGTCGAGATAGCGCACGTCGGGCACGCCAGCCCATGTCAAGACAAACCAAGCGCGGGCGGCCGCCCCTGCCGTACCGCTGCCGTAAACAACCACGACCGAGTCACGTCGAATTCCCCAACGCTGGATGTCGGATTGGAGCTTGACGAGATCTGGCAGCGGCCGCGCACCTCGCATTCCTCCCCCTGGCGCCTGCAATTGTTCAGACAGCTCGACAAAGTGCGCGCCGGGGATATGAGCGCTCTCGTAGTCCGGCCGTAGGCTCGGTTCTCCTTTAAGCGCCCGGACATCGAGCAGGACGATGTGGCGTGGACCGTCGAGAAGCGAAAGAAGAACAGCAGCCGATATTATCCTCGAGGATACGGCCCTATCCGAGGCGTGCGCCATCACGCAGCCACCTTCTGACGCTTCACGCCGCCGAGGCCCAGATGACCGAGCAAGGTTGAGGTTGCATATTCCGTCCGGAAGATCCCGCGCCTTTGGAGTTCCGGCACAACCAGATCAACAAACGCCTCAAGGGGGCGGCGCGAATATGGAGGGAAGACTTTTACGCCGTCAAATTCTCGGTTCTCAAAACGCTCCTCGATCCAGTTGGCAACGTCCTTCCCGCACCCAACGACGGGGGCTTGATTGCCCGGAAAGTTCGCGACGTAGTTGTGGAGGTCACGGAAGGTGACGGCTTCGGGATCGCCAAAGGCATCGAGCGCCAATTCCAGGGCCCAAAGTTTGTTACCTGTGAACCGCTCGATGGCTTGGCTGGCGCCCTGAGACTCGATGCTGCCCCCTGCCCGCTCGCGTGCCGCAACCGCGTCCTGCCGGAGCTTTTCAAGGTCTATGACGTCGAGCACTTTGTCACTGTCGCGCACGTTTCCAACATGGATTCCAAGGAAATCCGAGACCGCACGCGGCGCATATTCGTTGAGCGTGAAATTCTGCACCTGACGATATTTCTCACGTGCCTCACGTGTGGTCTCGCCTACAAAAAACGTGAAACCAGGCAGAATGAATTGGTCGTCTCTGTTACGGCCGTAAGTGGCCAAGCGGCCCTTGATGTTATCGTAATAAGCGCGGTTCCATTCGCAGCTCCGGTAAGGACTAAATCTGATGTCCGCATATTTTGCTCCGAGCTCAAACGACTGCTCGCTTGTCCCTGCATGAATAATCGGAATCCGGCCCTGCGGCGGCCGCGGAACGTTGAGTGGTCCGGCGATCTTGAAGAAACGGCCCGTATGATTGATCCGGTGTCCTTTGGATGGATCGAGGAACACGCCATTCCGTCGATCGTCGACCAGCCAGTCGTCTTCCCAGCTACCGACGAGCGCATTAAACACGTCGAGGAACTCGTCGGCCCAAGCGTATTTGTCAGCTGTGTCTGGGTGCGTTTCCCGGGAGAAATTGCCCGAGGCGTTCGAACCTGATATTCCCGTCACCACGTTGAGACCGGCCCGACCGCGGCTTAAATGATCGAGCGAAGCCATTGCCCGAGCGGTATTGTAAGGATCGGAATAGGTTACGTTGATCGTGACAACGATGCCGATTTTGCGCGTTATCGCTGCAGCGTAGCCGCCGAGCGTGTAACCCTCTATTTTAAAGACCTCGTTCCCGCTCGCTCGAGAAGATTCGGGATCACTCTTGACCGAGTTTCCAATGAAGAAATAATCGAACAGACCGCGTTCGGCAGTCAGAATCGTCTCGGCAAAAAAATCGGGATCAGCGGTGCCAGTATTTACGGCCTCCGGAAGACGCCACGCGGTACGGTGATGACCGGTGGGCCAGATCGAATAGCCAATTTTTAGCTGTCTCTTTGAAGATGACATGATGATCACTCTCTTTAGGTTACGAAGCTCGCGACGGGGACCTCTAGATCTGATGAAGAAGCAGCAGATGCCGCAAAGGTCACCGGCGTCACGCTGGAGAGGCGTGCCTTGCAGGATGGGTATTGGCGCACAGTAGACACGACGGCCTCAATTCGCCGTGGGCCAAAGATGTTCGGAAATGTTGACGCCCGCCGAAACTTGCCCCGGCGCGACCGAGACCCCGGTATCGATCCACTGTTGCGTGGCCGAAACGTCGATGGGACCTTCGACATAAATAGGCATCGAGAGAAGTGCCAAGTTCGTCAACTTCACTGCATCGCCGCCAGCAAGCGCCACGTAATCGATGTGATTGAACTTGAGTGCCAACACGCTTCGTCTGTTGGCATCGAGCCGGTTGAACCAGCCGGCAAACTGACGGAACGCATCAGCAAAACGATGCAGGGCATCCTTATTGTCTGCCGCCCAGGCGGCCGAGGTCCACCACCCAGCCTGAACCGCGTGCGCATTCTGGTATTTGGATGTGCTGGGATCAGCGATGGTTCGGAAATTGTAACCGTTGCCCTGGCCGCTGTTGAGATAGCTAACCTCGTACCCAAACGATTGGATTGCATCGATCGAGCCATTAGCAAGAGCTTCAGGAAGTGCCGTCCACTGTTTGACGATAGTGAATTTCACGTCGGCTGGATTGACCTTGTAGCTCTTGAGAAACTCATGAGCGAACACGCGAAAAAAAGGCACCCCCCCGATGCCCAGCGTCCGCCCGGTAAGGTCGCCCGGCCCATGGATATCGCTATCGGACCGCACGAGATAATTGACTGCCGGGCTCGTAACGTTGGCACCAGCGGTCAAGACGATTTTGAAGCCGTTATGGATAGCGTTCACTCCTGCGAAGGTGTCCGCATAGGCTAGATCGGCGCTTCCGCCTTGGACGGCGGCAATAGTCTCACTTCCCGTGGCGAGTCCGATGAATTCGACGTCGAGTCCCTGACGGGAAAAGAAGCCCTCCTGTTTTGCGATGGCGATGCACGAAATCCCCGGGGTCAGCGCGACGCGCACCTTGGCCGGCGTCGCCGCAGCAGCTGCTTCAAAGGCGGCGGAGGCGCCCGGACCCCATAAAAGAGCGGCAAGCGCAGATGCGAAAAACCACAAAACGGGTCGATTACTGGAGAACATTTCGTACTGCTTTCTGTGTTGGGTTGGGGTTGAGGTCAGAGTCAATGCGGGGCAGCAACCAGATCGGACTGCCGCGCACGGACAGCCGGTGCGATTTCATGGGCAAGAATTTCAATGGCGCGGATTTGGTCGACGTGCGGGACTGCGCGCCAATCGATCTGAAAGATATGCCGATCATGACCAACAACCCTGTGTTGGTGCGCAAGCTTTCGCGCGACGCTTTCGGCATCTCCGACAATGATATTTGAGTTCAGATCTGCGACCGTCTCTTCGTATTGCTCTCTCGTTGGCGCCGGCTTGTCCCGGTTAACCCGCATGTTTGCGACGTAAGCCTGATAGTGCGGAAAGAACGTATCGATGGCTTTCCTCTCGCTATCGTCAATATAGGCATAGGCTCCGAGCGTGACTCGCCGTCGCTCTGCGCTCCATCCTGCTCGTGCGCTAGAAGCGCGATAGACATCGACAAGGCGCCCCAGTTCGCCGAGCTGGGCAGACTGCGCCATGATCTGAACAGAGAGGCCCAGCCGAGCCGCGCGTGCAAGCGCAGGCTCATCCACCGCCGTTGCCTGCCAGATGCTCAAGTGCCCCTTGTAGGGGCGTGGCCATACCACCGCGTCAATAAGTGGTGAGCGTGTCTCGCCGGAGAAGCTAACGGTTTCAGATGCGTCGATAGCTGCGAGAAGCTCGATTTTCTCGTCAAAAATCGCGTATCGGTCCTCGAAATTCAATCCGTGGAGTTTGTAAGACTCAAGGAACCCACCGGAGCCGACGCCGAGTTCGGTACGTCCCGATGAGAGCAGATCCAAGGTGGCAAACTGCTCATAAAGGCGCACAGGATCGTCCGTTGGCAGGACAATAACTGCGCTTCCCAGCTTGATGGACGTTGTTGTCGCCGCGGCTGCGGCAAGCACCGTGGAACAGGCGCTCACCGAGAAGTCTGGCCTGTGATGTTCTCCGAGGCCGAAGTAGTCCAGACCCAGACGGTCGGCAAGACGAATGCGTTCGAGAAGCTCTCTGAGATTGTCCAAGGCAGACTGGCGCAAACCCGTATGCGGATTTGGATATGTGTCGCCGAAACTATAGAGACCGATTTCCACCTTGAGTGACTCCTTATCGAGGCTGTGCCGCGTCTGTCCGACGCCAGCGGGTGAGGCGATGTTCGAGGATCAGAAAGACAAAGTTGATCGCGTAGCCAACGGCCGCGACCGTCACGACTCCGGCAAGGAGCTCATTGATGTTGAAGGATTGCTGGGATTCCAGGATGTAGAAGCCAATGCCGTTATTGCCCGCGAGCATGCCGACGACGACCGCCATCACCAGGGACGCACCAAGCGCTTGACGCATACCGAGTAGGAGATAAGGCGTAGCGGCCGGCAAGGCCACTTCCCACTGGGTCCGCCACCAATTGAGCTGAAATGTTTCCGCTGTCTCCCTGAGCGTCGGCGATAGGCTCTGAGCTCCCGCATATGCGGATGTGACCATCGGAAAGATCGCGGTCAGAATGAAGACGGTAATCTTCATTGCGTCGCCAATTCCGAGGAACAAGATGATCACGGGAATGATTGCGGTCGTGGGATGCAGACGGGCAATCTCCACGATAGGCTCAAGTAACGCCCAGGCTACCCGCACCCGGCCCATCAAGAATCCCAGGCCAATCCCGAGCGGTGCGGCGATGGCGAAGCCGATCGCCAGAAGACGAAGCGTATCTAGTAACGCCCAAAGCAGCGCTCCGCCCGCCAGTTGCTCTACAAGCGTCGACATAACCATCAACGGGGACGAGACGGTTGGATTGTACTTGACCAAGGACGCTAACTGCCAGGCGCAGATCAAGAGCAGCAGGACCGTCCACCGAGAGCACGGCTGTGCAGGAAAAATCGGAGAGCGTTAATGGCTCGATTGCTCGGAGGCGGTTGCGCACTCGCCACAGATGCGGGTGCATGAGACATTTCGTCGGATATATCGGCAGAATTGGCGCGCTCAAAGGCTCGCGACTTCGACGAATATTCGTGTGTCGATGGAGCAACAACTGTCACGCGGCTTTCTCCATGACGAGCGCCAGCACCTCGCGACGAAGCGCTAGGAATATCGGATCTTCTTTCGTAAATGCCTGGCCGCGAGGACGTACAAGCGGCACCTGGATGTCCTTCTGAATACCCGCGCCATGTTCCCCCAGGACGATGACCCGGTCTGCGAGATAGAGGGCTTCGTCGATATCGTGAGTAACCAATACGACGGTGAGCGCGTGATCACGCCAGACCTTCAAGACAAGATCCTGAAGCGTCGCACGACTCAACGCATCGACGGCACTGAACGGCTCGTCGAGCAGAAGAATATCGGGCCGCGACGCTAATGCGCGCGCAATGGCGACGCGCTGCTGCATGCCTCCGGAGAGCTCGGAAGGATAGCGGCTTGAAATTCCGTTGAGTGATACTTCGGCGAGTAGTTCTTCAACATAGCGATCTAGTTCGCGCTCTTCTCCCACCCTGCGCCCCGTCAGGGGACGATAGGAGTGCCGCAAACCGAAACGTACGTTCTCGCCCACCGTGAGCCATGGAAAAAGGGACTCTCTATAGTTCTGAAAGACATAACGGGCATTCCGTGCCGGTGCGGAAAGAACCTCCCCGTAAATTCTCACGATCCCTGACGTCGAGTGGTCAAGACCCGCGACTAGGCGCAGTAGCGTGGACTTGCCACAGCCAGATCGCCCAACAATCGCAACAAATGAGCCCTTCGCGATATCGATGTCCGTTGGTGCCAGCGCTTCGACCCGACTCCCGGAGCTCGCTAGAAAGGTCTTTTTGACCCCTCGAAAACTGATCGCACAGTCACTTCCGCTTTCGCGAACACTGGCCATTGCCTCTATGGCTGAAGCCATCGGCTCTCCTCGATAGTGCTGGTTAAAACATGTGCCTGGGCCAGCAGTAGCTGCGCCCAGGACGAGAGATCTGATCTAGCGAATAGCTAGCCGGCGATATCTCACCCATGACAAACACGGAGAGAACCTGCCGAAAGTCACCACAACTTTTTCGATGCGGACAGAACTACGGTGTTCACGTCGTAGCTGTTTGCATGCTCGATGGGAAACAGCGCCTTCAATTTGAAGGTCGTTCCGAGTTCAGGAGAGTCCCAAGCGAAAACCGGTCCAAGATCGATTTTCGTATACTTATTTCCGTTCGGTGAAACCAAACCCGCGGTAGTATAGTCGGCTGTCAATTGCTGGGCGAAGACGCCAGCAACGCCGAATTGGAAATTACCCCACCGCTGTGAAATTGAATAATCGAGATCGATCAGGTTTCCGCCAGAATAGTGCGTTGCCGAATTCTCCCAGCTCGTATCATAGAAAAAGCGAGCGCTGATCTCCGTACCATCGAAGAACGATAAATTCGGACCCGTCAGGTAAGTGAGCGCGGCGTTCGGCGCTATAATGAATGTGTTCTTGCCAATGTTGACGAAGTCCGACTTCGTATAGGCCCCGATAGGTAACTCAGCACCGACGCCGAAGGCGGCAGTGAGGCCATAGCGATACTTCGGATTGTTTCCCGGGGTCGCTCCAAAAAGACCGAGATATCGGCTTGCGTAAATCAAATCCGAGTAGCTATCGCCAAAATCCGCTGCGAATCCCTTCAGGTGGCGGCCATTAATGGTCAGTTCCTGAACCGAACCCGCGTACTGAATTTGAATTGATGATGCGATCGTAAAATCGAATGGCTTTATGGGATAGACATACATAAGGCCAATCCCGCCAATCTCGGAATATAAAAAGGCAGGCCGTCTCGTAGACTCGCCATGATCACCAGCGTAGGTCGGCGCCGCTATATCGATGCCAACGATACCGCCGTACAGCCCGGGTGTGGGAGGTAAATAAGCCTGACGGATATCTGTTCCGCCGAGCGGCGCACCGTACTGGCCACCCTCAACCGCACGTGCACTCGACGTGTCCGCTGCGATAATCACGCAAAACAGCGCGCCTACGAGCGCAAATCTGCCAAAGCGATACTTAGTCATTCGATACGTCCCCATCGATGCCCGAAAATGTGGGCAACTCCTTCAGGTCACCACTGGGGTTCTCACCAATGCGCTGACAAGAGATTGCAGTGACCTTTTGCCAGAGCGCCGACTGGATTAAAAAGAAGAAGAACTTATTTGATCTGCGCTGATTTTCTTTAAACTGGGCGCTCAACGAACGGTTCGTGCGTAGACCGAACGGAGCCAATACGAGAGATGTAATGGCACTAACGGACTCGAAGTTTTCTGACCACCTCGATGCTCGAGTACGAGTGTTCGATACCGAAGAACACCCGATGGTCGATGGTGCATTTGGCGTGTTCCGCCAAGCCATCGCCAGCGCACACGTTCCGTGGGAGTTGGAGACAAATCGCGAAGCAGAGTTTGCGGCGCGGGTCGAGCGCATGGATTTGGGAAGCGCGTGGATCAAACGTGTCAAGGCGACGCAACATGTCGCCGTTCGATCTCGCCAAGACATATCCCGTTCGTCATCACAGGGGCTAATGATCGTCTACATGCTGGCGGGAAGTCTTTATGTTGAGCAGGGCGATCAGCGCCATGTTGCCGGAAGCGGCGATCTGGTCATTTTCGATACTGCTCAGCCTGCGAAGATGTCTGTCGGGTCCGCTCAGGACAAAGAGCATGATAGTATCGCGTTTTTTGTGCCCAATGGCGATTTGGCCGGAATTTCACATATTGCCAGCATCACGGATGCCCTCGTTTTGGGAGGAGCGCGATTGCGTGGTCCCCTCCCAAGCTGCCTGACCTATCTCTCGCAGCATATGGCGGGTTCTTCGGCCGCTGAATTAAGGGCCATGTATGAGGCATGTGTCAGCCTGTTGCCTGTGGTGACCGGCGGCTTGGTACCTTCCTCTGACGAAGAGGAAGCCAAATCACGACGATATTACAAGTATCAAGCTCTTCTGACCTTCATTGATCGGAACCTCTCGAATCCAGGGCTTTCGGCGCGTTACGTTGCCAACGAGTACGGTGTTTCTGATCGTTACGTGCACAAACTGTTCTCCCGATCCGGTTCGACATTCAGTTCCTACGTCATGGCGGAACGTTTGAATCACATCGCTAAGGAGTTGTCGTCTCCGACTGGGCTCAGCGAATCTATTGGAGAATTGGCACAGAGGTGGGGATTTTCCGATTTATCGACATTCAATAGGGCCTTCAAACGGCGATATGGATGCGCCCCAAGTCGTTACCTTCAAGGTCAAAGATATCGTTGAAGGTCAGCGGTGAAGCTCGCAGATCACTGGTGTATATCGCTTTCGGAGTCAGCATCGGCATAGCAATATTTGAAGGATCGCCCTTAACCCAGAAGGAGCGGACGAAACTTCCGTGTTGCGGACAAACCCGACAGAAGTCCAACATCCGTGCAGGCTCTGCGCCCACCAAGATGAGGCGAACGTACATGCACGGCAACCTGATTGAATTGCTGGCATCTAAATCCAGTTGAAACGTCTTTTATCAGTTTAACCGTATTAAATACGATAAGACGGACCGGCCACGACATTTCAATTTCTCGGTCTAGAACGACTGGATTTCGTTCCGAAAGCACGCATTGCTGTCGCGTATTGATACCCGCCGTGGAGGTGCGGAGGTCAACCTCGCAATCTGCGGGGTTTTAGGTGGTGCGAGCGCCAATTCTAGCGCCGTAAACCGCGGAGTCCTTAATAATGTCATCGCTTGCTATCGGAACCGAGTCTAAGTCGCAGTCTATCTCAAGCAGGAAGGCCGCCAATAAAATAAGGGTACCTTCACCCGGTAACATGGAACGGCCGGCACTGCGCCGCCTGTTGTTAGATATCGAAGCTGGTCGGGTCGATACAGTCGTCGTCTATAAAGTCGATCGTGACACGCTCGCTTGCTGACTTTGCCAAGATTGTCGACGCCTTCGACGCCAAGAACGTATCGTTCGTATCAGTAACTCAGCAGTTCAATACGAGCACATCGATGGGTCGATTGACCCTAAACATGCTGCTCTCGTTTGCGCAGTTCGAGCGCGAGGTGACGGGAGAACGTATCCGCGACAAGATCGCTGCATCCAAGGCCAAAGGCATGTGGATGGGTGGCATGACACCGCTCGGCTACGACGCGAAAGATCGCAAGCTTGTCATCAATTCGGAAGAGGCCGAAACAGTGCGCCATATCTTCCGGCGCTATGCGGCCCTGAGGTCGGTGCGTGTCCTCAAAGACGACCTCGACGCCTCAGGTATCGTCAGCAAAACCCGTATCTGCGCCAACGGCACCCGACGCGGCGGCCTGCAAATGGCGCGCGGCGCCCTCTATCTGATGCTGCAGAACTGGATCTACCGGGGCCAGATCGTTCACAAAGGAGCCGTACATCCTGGCCTGCATGAAGCCATCATCGAAGAAGATCTCTGGAACGAAGTGCAAGATGCGCTGGCCAACAACCGCATCGAGAGGGCGACACAGTCAACGGCGACAGCGCCGAGCCTGCTCGCTGGCCTCGCCTATGACAGCGATGGCGAGCGGATGGTACCGACGCATGCCAACAAGAAGGGCGTTCGCTATCGCTACTATATCCGCCAGTCACTCATCAAACGCGGACGCCCAAGGCAACCAACACGGGCGCTCGCGTCCCGGCGGCCGATCTTGAAGCTCTGGTTGAAAAGCGGATTCAAAGCCTTCTGAGGGATCAGGCAGTACTCGTTGATGCCGCCGGGTCTTCAACCGTCGCGGCACGGAAAGCATTGATCGAGCATGCGGCCGACCTCGATCGGCGTTGGACGACCCTGCCTTTCGCGCAGAAGCGCGTTGTGATCCACGCCCTAGTCGCACGGATCGACGTGATGCCGGATAGCGTAGAAGTCGCGATCCGATCCTCTATGCTACTGCAAATCACGGCCCCGGATCTCGACCTCTCGCGACCACTCGAGGCGTCGGCAAGTCCGGTCACCGTTCTCTCCCGCGCGCGTGCGACGAACCGGTATGGAGACGCGGCTATTGATTGAAGGAGCCGAGGAGCGTCGCGATCCGGATCGCAGTCTCGTGCGGCTCTTAGGACAGGCTCAGAACTTTCACGATATGGTCGCGCAAAATACAGACATGTCTCTCGCGGAACTGGCCGAAGTTGCCGGCATCACGCGGTCCTACTTCACTAGAGTTTTCCGTTTGAGCTTTCTCGCGCCGCTTATCACCACAGCTATTCTTGAAGGCTCCCAGCCGCCGGAATTGACCGCCAACAAGCTGAAGCAAATGGGCACCCTCAATCAACTTTGGTCCGATCAACTTAGTCAGCTGGGCTTTCTGGAGGCGCCCGTCTCTCCCGCTTACGGTAATAAATAATATTCAATTTCAGCCACTTAACTTGCAGCTGAGATACACATCTCGATAGGTCTTGAAATTAGATATATCGAGATTTATATCAACTCGCATGAAAGACAAACACAGAGACGGCAGAGGCCGTCATTTCGGATCCTTCGACAATCCATCGAGCGATCATCCACACCATCATCGTGAGCACCACGGCAGACATCCTCGCCATCGCGGTGGTCGACACGGCGGCCGGATGCTGGACTACGGAGAGCTTCGGCTCTTGCTCCTCGCGAGCATCGCGAAGCAGCCCAGCCACGGTTACGAACTCATCAAAGCCGTCGAAGAGCAGTTCGGCGGCAGCTATAGCCCGAGCCCGGGTGTGGTTTACCCGACGCTGTCGTGGCTCGACGACATGGGTTACGCCCATGTGGAAGCAGAAGATGGCGGCCGTAAGCGCTACCGCATCACCCCGGAAGGCGAAGCGTTTCTCAAAGCAAATCGCGCTGCGATCGACGAGCTGGGCGCTCGCGCGGGCGAGGCGGCTTCAGAGGGTCCGTTCTCGGCTCCAGCTCCGGTCATTCGCGCGATGGAGAACCTGAAGCTTGCGATGCGGCTTCGGATGAGGCGCGGAGCCATCGATCAAACTGCAGCCGATGCCATTGCCGCCGCGCTCGATGCAGCAGCGCAAGCTGTGGAGCGCACCTGATGAATGACCAAGCCCCATTGAACAACCAGAGCGTTGCGGAGATCGCAACGCCGAACGCCTCACGCTATCTGCAGCAGCTCTGCAAGCATTTCGCCCACAAGCTCCCCGTCAAGTTCGATGCGCGCGCAGGAGAGATCGATTTCCCAATGGGCAGATGCGCGCTCAATGCTTCGGATGAGGTCGTCTTACGGATTTTGCTCTCGGCACCGGATGCGAGTCGGATGTCCGAACTTCGGGATGTCATCGAACGGCACCTTGTTCGCTTCGCCTTCCGCGAACCCCTGACCATCGAGTGGCGCGCGATCGGCGCGAAGAAGGAGGAAACAAGTGCGCAAGGCCGTCCGCCCGTCCCCGTCATCAATCCCTTCGGGCCAATCCGCGATCCGAAAGTCCGCTCCGTCATCGAGACGATGAATAGCAACCGACGTTTTCCTCAGCGCGGAGGACCAAGGGGACAGCAAGGACATAAAGCGGAAGACTTCGCCGACTACGGTTTCTCCATTCACCCCGACCAGGGTGATCTTATCTACTTGCTCTGCCGACAGATGGGCGCGCGCCGTGTCGTGGACTTTGCGACATCGGTCGGCATGTCGGCGATCTATTTCGCCGCTGCTATCCGTGACAACGGCGGCGGCAAGGTGATCGGCTCCGAGCTCGTTCCAGCCAAAGCCGAGACCGCCTACCGCAATCTGGATGCGGCCGGCCTGAAGGAGTTCGTCGATATCCGTGTTGGAGACGCGCGGCAGACACTTCGCGACATCGGTGGTCCGGTAGACTTTGCCTTGATTGACGGCTGGCCCGCACCAACAGGCCCATCGCTCGCTCGCGAGGTGATCGAAATCCTGGCACCGCAGATCAGGGTTGGCGGCTATGTTCTCAACGACAACGCCGAGCCGGATTTCCTCGAGTTCATTCGCGACCCGGCAAATGGATTCATATCAATGACCCTGCCAATCAAGCGGGGCACGGAACTCGCGGTCAAAATCTCCTAAGCACGGGGCTTGAATGAAAACGTTACGCGAATGGGCGACGCCACTCACCATCGGCGCCTTCGCCTTTATGAGCATCACGGGCGTGTTGATGTTCTTCCATCTCGACAGCGGCCTCAATAAGCTCGGGCATGAATGGCTTGGATGGGCCTTCATTACGGGCGTTGCCCTGCACGTCTTTGTCAACTGGAAGCCTTTTACCCGCTACTTTCTTTCGAGCGGGATCGCCCGCGCGATCATTGGGGCATTCGTGGTCGTCTTGGCCGGTTCATTCTTCTCGCTGTCCGGTTCGCGCAGCGAAGGCGGACCGCCGCCGGTGCTCGCGATGAAGGCCATCACTCAGGCGCCCATCGCAAATGTTGCCGCCCTCACCGGCCGCCCGGCAGCTGAGATCATAGATGAATTGCGGAAAGCGGGGATTGCACTACCAAGCGAGAATGCCAGCATCGATAGTATCGCGCACGGTGATCGAGAGCTGGAATCCAAAGCGATGATGGTGCTGTTTCGCAGGTGAGAAAACCTCGAACCCCCGCGGGCCCACTCGAAGATATTTGTTCTGCTACATCCCAAAAACGGAAGTGGACCTATCCGTAGCGCCGCCTCGACAATCGCCGACGAGATCCGCTTGTGGAGGTCAACCGGCCCTTCGATGCCGAGGTACCCACTGCGCTCTCCATCTTGAAATGCCCATGTCTTGCGCAAACGCTTAGTCACCGTCGCCATCGCCGATCCAGTCTGACGTCATCTCTTCCCAATCGATTGAGCGCACGGCCTTTCGAGACCAAACATCCCAAAAATCGGGATCATCGGAAAGTGGACGCTGAGTCGCCGGCAGCTCTGAAATCTCGACAAGGACTGGAATAGGTGTCGCCCATCCAAGTAGGATGGCTTGTCGGGAAGGCAGGCTCGGCAGCTCACGCAGCAGGCCGCCAACGTTGTCCGGCACAAGTCGCCTTACAAGATCCTGATCGCTATCGTTCACGATCCGGTGCAGCAAGAAGGTGTTGCATTGCGCAAGAATAGTAGGCGAAAGCTCCGACGGGCGCTGAGAGGACAAAACCAGGCCCAATCCGAACTTGCGTCCCTCACGCGCAATTCTCTCAAATGCTTCGCGACACAGAACGGATGCAGACATATTGTCTTGATCGTCGCGACTGCCGCGGCGAACGAAGGTATGAGCTTCCTCGAGAACGAGCACGGTGGGAAGCGCCTTTCCGTCCTCATGCTGGCCGCGATAGCGCTGCAGCGCTTCGAAGATGAGGCGGCCCAATACAGCGATGACTATGTGCGTCACCGACGAAGGAACGAGAGACAAGTCGATCACGGCGATCTGGCCGTTAGAGGCATCATCCGCTCCGATGTAGTCGTCCAGCCAACTCTCCAGGTCCACCTCTTCCTCGGGTGCGACCACGCTCCTTAGGTTCTGGTCGGCGAGCAGCGAGCGAATGCGGAGCGTTAGAAATGATACGAAGTTCGCGATGCTTGCGTTGCCGGTGTTGTCAGCGGAAAGATCGTCGATGGTGTCCGCGAGCTGAGTGATGTCGAAAGGCAAAGGGAGGTCTTCGCCGGACGTACTCTCTTCTGCGACTGCGGGAAATCGTTGCTCTGCGTCGTCGCATAACAGAACAATCGGTTCGAAGTCGATCACTGCGAAGTCGTTAAAGCCGTTTCCATTGGCCCAAATGCGTCTCGTGACCGTCTGGTTGGCGGCGTTGACGAGTGCTTGGAGTCCCTGCTGTTGGGGGCCCGCTGGGACGAGACCAATATAAGACTGCAGGACGGAGGAGAGGTTTTGCAGGGTTTGCCCCGCGTTCTTGGCCCCTGGGAAGCCTGTGAAGCTGGCACCGCTACCATCGGCGCGATATGCGTTCAGCTTGGAGCGATAGAGTCGAACCTGGCGAACAATCTTTGTGTGCGCTGGCTCTCGCACCACCCTCCCCGCCCTGAGATTTCGGAGAGCTTGCGTGAGCAGCGGCCTTTGTGTCCCTGGCTGCGCGTTCGTGACGGCTGCCCATTCGTGACTATTCCAAAGCCAAGCCGGAAGCACGAAGGGATTGTCAGTATCACCCGGTCGGTAGACGCGTGCGCGATCGCCCAGATCCTCAAATGCGCGGGCGTACTCGCCGTTCGGATCGAGGACGATGAACCGAGCATTGGGCCGTTGGTTATCCTTGAGTTCGCGATCGGCAGCGCCGAGAGACCAGCGAATGAGGCCGGCCACAGTGCAGGATTTGCCACTCCCGGTGTTACCGAGAACGGCGAGGTGTCGCCCAAATATCTTGTCGGGATCAACGAGCACGGGCGCGTGGCCGGCCATCGGAGATGTTCCGAGCTGAACCCTGCGGTCGGGCTCGTTGGCGCCCACGATCGCCTGAACCTGTTCGTGCGATGGGATGAGAACCTGATCGCCGACAGACGGGAAGGCGGCAACGCCTCGATGGAGCTCAAACAGAGGAGCCGAAGACTTGTCCGTCCTTCGTGTCGTCAGTGTCCCAAGCGGATTGATAGTCATCTTCCGCAATGGGAAGGGCAAGTCGATAAGGCCGAAGTCTTTAAGTCCCGACCTCTTCGGATAGGGTGATCTCTCGATGCCAATCCAAGAGATGTATCCAACGGTGGCTCCAGTCTCGTTCGGGATGAGGACGTAGCCATTCAGCCTTGGGAATGCCGAAGGCACACCCGTGTTCAAAGCCGTGGCGTGAGGCGCGTCGAGGTCGATGAGCACACGGATTTCATCCGGTGCTACCGACTCGACGCTTCCAATGACAAGTCCGGCAAGGCGTTCAATCGGCGTGGTCATTGCAATCTCTCAGACAACGCTGTGCGGCACGAATGCTATTCGGAGGGCTGCTTGGCGTCTGGCCGGCTCTTCAGAAGCTCCGTCATGCGGCCCGTTATGTAGTCCATCGACGGCTTCGGTAGATAATGCTCAACAAGATTTGCAAGGTCGGCGAAATGCGGGCCAACGAGTAGCGTTGTCTGAGCGGCTCGCCCGGCCTTGCCGAGGAAGGCTTCCAGGCGCTCGTCGATGCCGTAGGAGATGATCACCAAATGCGTCGAAGGTATCGTGAGCATGTCCGCGAGAACGCGGTTGACGTGATCGTCGCCAAATCCGTAGCCGTAGCTGACCACCACTGAGTTCGGGCGGCAGATGGCCGCCGCGAAATCCCGAAAGAGATCGGCATACGGGAATTCAGTTGTCTCGACATCCTTTGCTGGGTTGGGATAGATCATCACCGTTTGGAGGGGGTTCTTAGGCACCTCCGAATGCTTCGCCCCTGCCCCGAACGGAATGCCTTTGCGGACAATCTGATGGCTCTCGTCGTTAAAATGCCAGTCTAGCGAGCCATGTATCTTTGAGAATCTGATCACGCCTTCAAGGTATCGGGGTTCCCCGCGTATTCCTGGTGGATTGTAGTGCACATCGACTTCGACGCGTGATGCTCTGAAGACGGGGTTGAGACTACCCACGAAGCGATCGATGGTGCGAAGCCCTGCAAGATCGCAGCCGTGCTCCAAAAGCCGGTCGTAATTGGTCGTGAAAACGTGAAGGCGCTCTCTGGATGCAGCGCGACTCGCAAAGCTGAGCAGGAAGGAGACGAGCAAAGAGGCCGCGACATTTGTCTTCTCCTTGTCCTTGCCGTGCGCAATGCCCTGTTCCGTGATCAGCAGCGATTCAAGGAACTCGGAGAGCTTGGCGTCGATGGCTTTCCGGACCTCGGCAGCCTCATTAGGATCGAGCACCTCGAGACCTTCGAGAACCGCGAGCGCGCTCCGAAGCTGGTCCTCGATGTTGGCTGCACCGCGATGCATCGACTTTGCCGAGGCCTCGGCATGTTTGTCGATTGCGACATCGTGCTTCGTGCCGAACTTGATCTTACCCATGTTTGTTGCGGTGGAGCCAGCGGCGAAGCTGACGGCTGTTGTAAGTCCGCTTCCTACAAGGAGATTGAAATGTTCGGCTTGGAACACAGCAGACAGCCACGGCTCGATCACCTTGCGGGATTCGCCGATTATCTTCTGCAGTTCGTCGCCATCAGGCGGAAACTTGTCCCACCACTGAGCACTGGCGCCTACGACATAGCCATGCGCTTTCATGACCATGTGATCCTCCCTGGAGCGCCGCCCGCGCCTATTGCGCGCGAAGGCTATATCGATCGATTGCCGTAAACTTTTGCAATGGAAGCTCGACTTGCTTCCCGCCGAATACGTTGCTCCTCAGGAAATCCAGCTCAGCAGTCAAATCTTCTTCGTAGACGTCTTTCCGCCAGGATTTTACCCGCTCCTCGTTCGCCTCAAACCAACGATAGCCGCGGGCCTTCAAAGCATCTTTATATTCAAAGGGCGCCCCTTCCGCGGCTATGCGTATAGTCGAGCGTCGGGCATTTGCAAGAAGCTCGGCGAGATACGTGCCGCCGACAGGAGAGCTCCCGTTAAGAACGGCAAGAAGCGCCTCACAATCATTCAGCGCGCGGTGAGAGTCGCTAAAATATCCAAGTTCACCGAGCAGATAAGCCAATCTTGTACCGTGGCGTCCATGGCTGCGCCATCCGATCTCGGAGCTTGAGCAGGCCCAATGCTTGGAGGCAAAGCTTGACCATGCTTGCTCGCAGAACTGTCGATCGAAGGCAGCGTTGTGCGCGATGACCAGTACGGCATCGGCCGTGAACGCCGCAATCGTGTCCTCGCTTATGGCATGTCCTGCGACTGTATCAGAAGTTATCCCGGTTAAAGTGACGACCTCCGGCGGTATCGGAATCCTTGGCTCGCGAAGCTGGCTGAAGCGGTCAATGATACGAAACACGCGACCATCCGCAGAAAATTCAAACTTGACCATGCCGAGCTCGATGATCTCGTCGACTGCAGCATTCAAGCCGGTTGTCTCGACGTCGATGACGAGTCCTACCTTTGTTGGAGTGCCATCGACCTCGTTGTATGAATCGACGCTCTTGAGCCTCCTAAGAACACGATAGTCTTTGCTTTCCTCCAAGACAGCAGCCAGCTTCTCCAGCTCGATCGTGTTCAATGGCTTCCCCCTTTCGCAATAAGCGGGCGCACACTGACCATTACGCAATGCTGAACGGTTCGGCGAAAGAATAAACGGGAAGCGCTGCGCTCAAAATGCATTCCCTGGTGACATCTTATAGATGTCTGCGTCCGGTCCCTTGCTGACTTTAACCAGGCGGGGTCGCTGGACCGCTCATGAACTCTGCCGGTCGAGGCTCGAATCCCTAAACCCAAGCCAATATCGAATTTTCCTGATTTACTTTGAGGGTTGGCCATTTATGTCCCAGGCAGGAAGGCGCTTCGCTCAGCTCGATAACTCGCCTTATGGTCGAGTACAGATCTTATCGAAGCCGATCAATTCTCGCGAAGATGCGAAGTAATAGCCATTGCCAAGTCCTGCCAATCTTCTCTCGGTAATACCATCAAACACTGCTTGGAACTCGCTTTTATCCTTGATCGCGAAGAGGCTTTTCACTCGCTCGAAATAATTTTTGGACTCCGACCGGGCGTAGATTTCGCACGACGTTTGGTATCGCGACATGAATGGACTTAAAAGTGCCATCCACTGCTGCCCCGATCGCAGACGATCAAAACAACCGCGTATAAACAAAGTCAGATCAGCTTGAATGAGATGCTTCGGTTCTAACGAGCCCTTTGCGCGCTCAATCAGGATGTCCGCCTGTAAGGAAGCCCTGCCTAACTTGAGACGGCTATCGCGGACCAATAATGCCCTTGCCGGATCGCAGAAAGCAGCCGAAAAGCTCTCAGCGATAATCCCTCCGCGTGTCTCTGAATAGTAGCGGGCGTTCAGAAGATACGCGGCAAAGTCGAACTTCTCCTTTTGCAGAAGCACCGCGATTAGCGACAAAAAAGTTTCGTGCGCGAAGAAGCGAAAATTATCGAAGTCTAACTCGTTATATGACGTCGCTCTGGGGGACGCATTCATGTAAGGCAGCAGCTTCTCCAAGAAACGCTGCACCAGTTCTCGCGCTTCCGGCGTGTCGTCGTAGCGGGCAACGGCGCCAAAAAGCTCGATGAGACGATTGCGGCTGGGCAGCAGCGCGCCGATGCTTTCGACAACCCTGTCATCGAAATCTGGCTCACCGGCGCTCGCAATCCTAAAGCGTTCCAAATCTGTCGCGCAAGAATCAAGAACCTCTGAGAGCACGCCGCGCAGGGGTTTGCCGTTACGATAGAGTTCCAACAATCTCTCAAAAGCCGCCGTATCACCGATGGCGGTAGCAGTATCGGCCTGGACAACTTCAACCATTAAATATCCCCGAATCAGAATCGCGTGAATTTAATATCCGTCTCACCACATACACAAGCACTCGCCGAGATGCTGCGTATCCGCCAAGCGCGAACGTTGAACAGCCTGGGGACGGATACCTGCCTTGCGTTGTTTTTGGAGAATGCCGACGTTATAGACCAACGGGTTCTATTTTGGATCAATTGGCTTTTCGAATGGTAACTCGCAAATCGCAATCGACGCTCCCTCCCCGTCTGCCAATGACGGTCGCGGAAATGAATAAAGGCGTGGAGATCCTCGCGCGACGCATCGCCGATATTGAAGCGCTGGACCCACTCAAAGCTTCCGAAGGCGAGATACGATCGCTTGAATGTAAAATCGAGGAGTCTCTTACGCGAGTGTTCGGCGAAAATGGAGATGATCGCTGGCGGTACGCTTCGGCAGCCACCTTCGATCATGGTCCGGTATCGATTGCGTTCGGAGATCGCAGTGGCCGACGCGACAGAAGGGGATATATTATTGAGGGGCGCATTGAGTCCCTTGCGACATTAAAAGGAGCAGTGGAGACACTAAAAGAGCGCATTACAGACGCTGGGCCCATCCCTGAAGCGAAATCCGAAGGCTCAGCATTTGATCCGGCGACTAACGACAGGGTTTTTATCGTACACGGCCATGACGGCGAGCTAAAGCAGGAGGTCGCACGGATCATCATCAGCCTCGGTCTTCAACCAATCATTTTGCACGAGCAGCCGAACGGCGGTGGTACGATCATTGAAAAGTTCGAGCGCGAAAGTGACGTTGGCTACGCAGTTATCCTCTTCACGCCGGATGACTTTGGCGGATCTCGAGATGACTCCAATGTTTTGCAGCGCGCTCGTCAAAACGTCGTTCTAGAGCTTGGGTACTTCATCGGTAAGCTTGGACGAAAGCGTGTCTGCGTTATCGTAAAAGACAACATTGAGAAGCCGTCCGATATTCATGGCGTCGTTTGGCTCGATTACGGCAGCCAATGGAAAGTCGATTTGGCGAAAGAACTGAAGCACGCCGGTTACAACATCGATTTCAACAAGCTGTTCTAGATCGCGGTTATCCAGCGTCGTCGCTCCGAAGTGGCCGTAAGCCTTCATCCCCTGCCGTCAACGACACAACCAGGCAGCACGTGGAAATCGGTACGGATCACGCAAGCCGGCGATTGGTAACTGGTTAGAGTAATGAGGGGGCGTGAAGTGGCAAAAGGGCTGAAAGTTTTCATTTCGTATTCCCATATGGATGAACACGCGCTGGAACGCTTCACCAAACATCTTTCCGTTTTGAAGCGCGAGGGATCTGTCAGGGAATGGTTCGATCAGAAGATCCTGCACGGCGGGGATATTGATAGGGAAATTTCGGAACATCTGGAAGAATGCCAGGTGTTTATTGCCATCGTGAGTGCCGATTTTCTAAGCTCCCATTATTGTTACGAACGAGAACTCAAGCGAGCCCTTGAGCGCCACGAACAGGGATCGATGAGGGTTCTCCCGATCATCGTGCAACCCTGTGACTGGAAGGCATCGCCTCTTGGACGGCTAAAAGCGCTGCCCAAGGACGGCAAGCCGGTTGCCGATTGGACAAATGAAAATAACGCTTGGCTCGATGTCGTTGGCCAAATCCGCCGGGTCATCGCTGAGGGCCCGTCGACACGTCCCGATCAATCTCAAGACGTTAGCGGTAACAAGTCTACACCCACGTCAAAGTACCGCGTGAAGCGAGACTTCGATGAGGTCGACAAGCTTGAATTCCGAGAGAAGGCCTATCAGGCGATCCGTGATTATTTCCAGCAGGCAGCAGCCGAAATAGGCGAAGTGGAAGACATCAAGTCGAAGTTCTCGCTGCTTGGCGATGCGTCTTTCACTTGCACAGTGGTCAATCGCGCACGCACTCGTGGCGTTGCCCACATCACCATCCACGCCAGAAGCGGACGACATTCCTTTGGCGACATTTCCTACTCGTTCCAAGAGCGGGCCGACCCAAACACGTCAAATGGTTGGTTCCAAATTGAAGCAGACGAGTACGAACTTTATCTCAAACAAAATGGCATGATGCGCCACGACGACAATGCAAAATTGTCGCCAACCGAGGCAGCGGCAAATCTGTGGGAGGAGTTCTTGGAGCAGGCGGGCATTTCCAATGGGTGAAATCATTCGCTTCCGTTACAATAATTGCGGCAAACGTTTTGAAATTGAAGTTCTTACGTATGAAGAGAAACGCAGAGCGGCGATGGAACGCCGGCCGACGGCGTCGGTTCAGTGCCCCGAATGCAATCGCACGGATATCCGTCGTAGGTGGGAATAGAAAGGCGAAGCTACCAAAATGACGGTTCCATAACTGAGATCGACAATATCTGCGGCCACGCTTCAGAGAAAAACGGGCCCGGTTCCGACATGCCAATGATGGCCGAGCAAATTGAGCTGTATGCCAAAGAAGTGTTGGGGGCGCTGCACCTGATCAGATTGAGCTGAAAATTGTGATTGTAGGTGCGCGTCGCAATGTCGGGAAGGCCTGCGCGTCGACACGGACCCTCGGCAGAGAAGTCAACATCAAGGCCGCCGCCTATAGCGTGCGCTAAACTGTCAGCGCCCGCACCCGCTCGATGGGATCTGCGCTGCAAAGGAAGAGCGCGCTGCCTTGATGAGGGGCCGACGATCGATCAATACCGGTCCATCCGTCGAGGTGTCCGGTGATGCGACGGACGCCAAACGCCCCATCGAATCAGCTAAGTGAGGCATACTGCCGACCGCGTTTGCAGTCGTCGCACCTGATTTGCTTTGACGGACGCTGAGTCCCGGGCCACGATTGCGGGATATTTCATGTGGTTTCGGGGCATGGATGAGCGGTCAATTCGAGGTCGCCACGCATCAGGACCTCTTCCGTCATGTCACCGCCGATAATGCGGCGCTGTACCGGTGCGTCCTGGATGTGTGTGCCGCAGCTGAACGTCAACTGCTGCTTTACGTGCGACCTTCCGAAATCCTCGCACAGGCAAAGTGGCCGGGTGAGCCGCCGACCGCCTCCGAACTGGACGCCATCCTCGACAGGCTAACCGAATGGGGAAATCTCGACTGCCAGGCCGACAACTCGCGCGTCACCTCGTTGAGCGGGTTCTATCGCCGCCGCATGCTCTACCGGCTTTCGAAGGGCGGCGTCTCCGTCGAGATGGCGCTGAGCGCCTTCGCCAAGGAAATGCAGCGCCGCGGCGAACTGCAGACGGTCGCGCTTGAAGACATCGGCAAGAGCCTCCTTACGCTGATCCACCTCGGCCGAAGCAACGACCCTGACGTCGCCAAGATTTACGAGACCCTCAACGGTCTGATGACGGTGTTCAACAACATGGCCGAGACCGCGCGAGCCTTCATGGCCGGCGTCCTCCGCGGCGTCGATTTGCAGGACGGCGACGTGGACGCCGTCCTGAACTACAAGCAGCGTCTCATCGAGTACATCCGCCAGTTCGTTGGCGACTTGGTCAGCCGAAGCGGTGCGATTTCGGAGGACATAAATGCCCTTCAACTACGTATCGACGCGATGCTCCAGTCCGTGGCCCGTCGTCAGGCACGCAACGCCCCTCCGGGCGAAGAGCAGGTGGCCTACGAAGCTGAACTGAAGATGTGGTACGAGCGGTGGCAGGGCCTGCGCATGTGGTTCGTCGGCGGGTCGAACGGCGAGCGGTCCCAGAGCGAACAGCTCAGAAGTCGGGCCCGGGCCGCGATTCCGCAACTGCTAGCAGCGATCATCGCGATCAACGAACGCCGAAGTGGCCGCAGCGACCGCTCGGCCGACTTCAAAAGCCTCGCTCATTGGTTCCTCGACTGCGACGGCGACGAAGACGCCCACCGACTTGCACGAGCCGCGTTTGCGCTCAACCCGGCGCGTCATTACGCCGAAAATACCGCCGCTGCTAACGTTACCGGTGTCATTCCGTGGCATAGGGCACCGTCCATCGTCGTTCCTCTCCGGCTCCGCGAGACTGGCTACAGCATGCCCCGCGGACGGCTACCGCACGTCCATGATCGAAGCGCCGGACGCAAGAAGCTCGAAGCGCAGGTCGGTGAAGAGCATGCGCAGATCGAGGCAGCCAGACAAAAATTCGCAACCGGGTGCCCGCTGCTCCTCTCGGAGCTCTGGCGTTTAAACTCGCACGAGTTCCGATTTTTCCTCGATCTCTTGGGGGAGGCCATCGCGACCAAGGCCGCCGGCGACGATGGCGTCACCGAGATCCAATCCAACGACGGCCTCTATCTCATCCGGCTTGAGCCGCTCGACGCGGACACGGAAGCCGAAATCGTCACCGAAGACGGCCTGTTTTGCGGCCGCGACCACCGCATCACCATCACGCCGACGGATACCGCATGAGCGCCGCCTCCTCCACGCGGAATGAAGTGCCCGTACAGACCGGCCGCCCTGGTGGACCCGAGATTCTGCGCCAGCAGGAGACGCAGGAATACGCCGAGCGCAGGGAGGCCGTTCGCGCGCTCCTGATGCGCCCGTTACTGACGCCCACAACCGCCGAAGCAAGAGAGGCTCTCCGTCTCGTACGACGTCACTCCGCATACCTCAGGGAGTGGTTCGCCCGCGAGGCCGGATGGCCGCTGCGCGTGGAGCGCGACTACGCTAGGCTGTGGAAACGCCCGAGCGACACAGGCGATCCGACGCGAGGATGGGCGGGGCGTCGCCGTGGGCGGAACGGTGCACTGACCTTTACCGACCGCGGTCCTTCGCCTTCGAATTCGGCTTGAACTCGCCCACCGTCTCGTGAGCAAGCGACTTCACCTCTCTGGTGTCGAACCAATTCCACCCGACACAGTGGTACCACCTGAAAGCCGATAGGAGACTTTCGGCACGACGGCCTCGTAATTGCGGTCCGAAATCCGTCTCTCGGTCACGAGTCGGCGGTCAGCACGCGTTAAGTCCCGGACAGTGCGCAGGAATACGCGACCACGGCGGAGATACGAATTTTCCTATTTATATTCAAGAATTTATGGCGGAGCGAGCAGGATTCGAACCTTCGGTATCGCCAGGGAAATCTCCTGAAATATCGCACTATTCTCAAGGTGTTTGGGGCCAGAGATATTGTCTGCACACGCCTCTTCTCGACTGGACTTCCCCGCTGATTGGAGCGGTACTGTCGTCGTACCTCGTCGTCGCGAGCGGCAAGGCGGCCGCCTCGGAGAGAAACTCCGGGGCTTCGGGTGGTGCAAGGCCACGCATTGGGCGTGGCCGCACGTGAGGATCACCCGATGGCCAAAACTGCCAATGCAAACTCGAATGCAGCACGGAAACCGGCGGTCGCACTGGCGCCAGAGACTGCACCGGCTGCGCCCATGCTGCATCCCGGCGGCAAGCTTGGAGTGATCGTCGAGCGTCTCGCCACCAAGCGCGGCGCAACGGCCGATGAACTCGTTGAAGCAACCGGATGGCAACGACACTCGGTGCTCGGAGCGCTGAGCCGGCTCAAGGCGCGCGGCTTCGCTTTCAATCTCGACACAATCTCCGGCCGCCGAGCCTATCGGCTGCAGAAAGGTTGAAATTATGGCGACCACATCAGATCAAACCAGCGCTGCGATCGCGGCGGAGGTTGCCGCACTTGCCTCGCTCAGCCATCGAGAGCTTCGCCTTGCATGGCGGCAATACTATAAGACGTACCCGCCGAAGTTCGTGAACCGCACCGTGATCGAACTCGGTGTTGCCTGGAAGATCCAGGAGCGAGCCTTCGGAGGACTTGGTGCAACGACCAAGCGCCAACTCGATGCGCTTGCCGACGAACTGGATACCAAATCCGATATCAGCAGACCGAAGCAATTGGAGCTGAGGACCGGGGCTCGACTGGTCCGAGACTGGCATGGGGAAACCCACGAGGTGGTCGTCACCGAGGACGGCTTTCAGTGGCGCGGACAGAATTGGCGCTCGCTTTCACTCATTGCAAAGGAGATCACCGGGACCCATTGGTCGGGACCGCGCTTCTTCGGCTTAGCAGGCCCGGTCAAGAAATCACATCCGGAAGACTCACCGGAGGCGTGATGGATGAGTAGGAAGCTCGGGTCCAACCGATCGAATAGCGCAGCGGTGATCCGCTGCGCCATTTACACCCGCAAATCCTCCGAGGAAGGCCTCGAGCAAGAGTTCAACTCGCTCGATGCTCAGCGTGAGGCGTGCGACGCCTATATCCGGAGCCAGAAGGCCACTGGCTGGATCGCGCTACCGGCGATGTACGATGACGGCGGCATATCGGGCGGCACCATGGAGAGACCGGCGCTCCAGCGCCTGCTCGCCGATATTGCGGCTGGCCGCATCGACACAGTCGTCGTCTACAAAGTCGACCGGCTGACACGCTCGCTGCACGACTTCGCCAAGATCGTTGATGCCTTCGATGCCAAGGGCGTGTCATTCGTCTCCGTGACGCAACAGTTCAACACGACCACCTCGATGGGCCGCTTGACGCTCAACATGCTACTCTCATTCGCCCAGTTTGAGCGTGAGGTCACAAGCGAGCGCATCCGCGACAAGATCGCGGCGTCGAAGCAGAAGGGCATGTGGATGGGAGGCAATCCACCCCTCGGCTACGACGTCCTTGACAGGAAGCTCGTCATCAACGAGCCGGAAGCCGAGCGTGTCCGCGACATCTTTCGCCGCTACGCCGCCTTGAAGTCCGTACACGCCCTCAAGGAAGATCTCGACGCAGCCGGCATCCTCAGCAAGAGCAGCGTCGATCGCTTTGGCAAGCCTCGGGGCGGAAAGCAGCTGGCCCGCGGCGCACTCTACCTGATGCTCAAAAACCGCATCTACCGCGGCGAGATTGTCCACAAAGACAAGGCCTATCCCGGTCTGCACGACGCAATCGTCGACGAAGCTCTGTGGGATATGGTCCAAGCCGCGCTCGCCGAGAACCGCGTCGAGCGCGTAACGCGATCAACAGCAACCAATCCGAGCTTGCTTGCTGGCCTCGTCTATGATGCAGGCGGCGAGCGCATGTCACCAACACACGCCAACAAGAAAGGCACACGCTATCGCTATTACATCAGCCAATCGCTGATCAAACGCGGTCGGCCGCAGGCATCCGATGAAGCCTGCCGCGTTCCGGCATCCGATCTCGAAACGATCGTCGATGACGAGATCATACGATTGATGCGAGACGAAGAACTCATTCACGAGATCGCCGGGCCTTCATCCGTCGCGCAGCGGAAAGCCCTGATCACGCAGGCCACGGCATTTGCTAATCGCTGGCCAAGCCGATCGCCATCGCATCGACGTGCCATCGCGCATGCCTTAATTGAGCGCATCGTCATTGCTCCGAAGGAGGTTGCACTGACTGTTCGGCTCGAAGCCGTCCGACACATCACCGCTCCGGATCTCGACATCCGCCGTCTGCCGCAGAGTCTCGATGGACCGACGAGAATCTTGTCACTCCCAGCGCGTCTCAAGCGCACCGGCATGGAGACCAAGCTGCTCATCCAAGGCCCAACTGGGCCCATTCGCCGCAATGCTGATCGCAGTCTCATCCGGCTCATAGCGCAGGCACACCGCTGTCGCCGGATACTGGATCGCGCCAGCCATGATCAGACTATGATCGTGCTTGCTGCAGAAGTAGGTGTCGGCGCGACCTACTTCACGCGCGTCGTGCGCCTGAGCTTCCTCGCACCAGAGATCACAAAAATGATCCTGCAGGGACGTCAGCCTCCGGAGCTGACAGCCAAGATGCTGGTGACACAGGAACCTCCGCCTACATCGTGGGACGATCAGAAACGTCGCTGGGTCTCTCCCAAGGGCTGAGCCCAACGTCATCGTCGCGACCGATGCTCCAGCAAGTGGCGCACTTCTTCTCTCACGTCGCTGCCATACACACGCGAATGCTCCGCGGACTTTCGGACCACCCAAAGTGCCGTTAGAGACTTCCGGCAATGAAGGACCAAAGAGCCCGCACCAAAGCGGTCTCTGACACGAGACGCTTGCAGCCCCGCACATAACCCCGCGGAACTACGGACGAAGTTCAAACTCGCCTCGGAAAACGAATTTTCTCTGCAAAATCAATAACTTATGGCGGAGAGGGAGGGATTCGAACCCCCGGTACCCTTGCGAGTACTCCGCATTTCGAGTGCGGCGCGATCGACCACTCTGCCACCTCTCCGGAAGCCGTGGCGCCTGACGGCGAAGTGGGGCTTTTAGCGGCGCTCGCTTCCGGACGCAAGCGGCTCAGACCGCCGCATGCCATTCAAGGTCGAGGGATTGCGTCGCAGGGCCATCCGCCTCGTAGCCACGCGCCAGGAGGCGGCCGGTCTTGGCATCAGCAACCATCGCCAACCGCGTCTTAGCGTTGAGCACCGGCGAGGCAAGCCACGCGAAGCCGTCATCGAATGTCGGCGGAACGCTCCTAATGGCCCGGCACCGCTCAAAGCTGCTGTCCCCGCGCGGCCGTCCCCTCCAGCCCGCCTCGCTCCAATGGTTGGCAGCGACCGCATCGACACCTTTACGCACACGCGCCTCATGCTCCGTCCGTTCGATGACGACGGTCTCGTCGGGCGCCAGCCCCGCAAGCGTGAAGATGCCGGGCGTAGAAATCAGCGCATCCGTCAGCATCCGGCGCGCCTCGGCGAAATCTCGTGCCTCTTCCGCAACCCGGCGCAGCAGGTGCGCAGGCGTTGGAAAGGGCATTTTCCACACGCGACGTCGATTGACGGCCCAATCGACGTAAAAAAGCCCCGTCGGATCATGCATCGGCGCCTGGTTCAGCGCCGCCGAGAACCGGCCCGGCGCCATCACCTGCAGCACGCCCGTGTATCCCGGCCAGGTGAGAACGGCGAACGGCCCAGCGGACGAACCCACGACTTTTGCGCAAACGAGGTTCGCGCCAAGCCCCGGCGTCTGCCAATCGAGCACCCGGATCAAACGCGCCGAATGGCCATCCGCCGACGACGCCGCTCGGCAGGTGCAGCCCCACTCATAGTTGATCGAAAAGAAATAGGCGCCTGGTCGGCCCAGCGCTTCGGCAATGGCGTCGATCTCGGACAAATGCACATTGTTCGTGCGAACGAGCCACGCCCGCGACACACCGTCAAGGCCCGCCAATAATCGCTTCGGATAACGCCGCGTCGCCACATCGAGCAGCGCATGCGTCTTTTCTACAGAGGCACGCAGCGTTACCAGCGGAAAATCCGGCCCGGTTTCGATCACAGGTATCGCCGGCAGGATATCGCTCTGCGATCGCGGGTGCGCCGAGGAAGCAGGAACGGCCATCATTCGCCTCTGGTGACAATCCCAGGAGCTCCCTAAAATGGGCGACCCCAGCGGCATTTACGATGCGTTATCAAAAAGAAATTGGCCGGCTGAAACGCCGCACGGCCGTTGACAATAGCCCTCACATCGACAATAAAGCCCGCCACCCGTGGGCCAGGAAAACTGCCCGCGTTGAACGCGCTGCCCGAGGCTCCTTGCTGGCTCTAGCTAGCAACATGTTGAAAGTTCACCGTTTTCGGTGACGCCATAGGGCGCGGCAACAGGCCTGAAAGGCCGAAAGGACAAGAGCCATGTACGCTGTCATCAAGACAGGCGGCAAGCAATACCGCGTTTCCAAAGACGACGTCGTCACGATCGAGCGTGTAGCTGGCGATGCCGGCGCTACCGTTGAATTCGGTGAAGTTTTGATGGTCGGCTCGGGTGCCGATGTCACCATCGGCGCGCCGTTCGTATCGGGCGCCAAAGTGGTCGCCGAACTCGTGAAGCAGTCGCGCGGGCCAAAGCTGATCGCCTTCAAGAAGCGCCGCCGCAAGAACTCTCGCCGCAAGAAGGGCCACCGTCAGGACCTTTCTGTCGTGCGCATCACCGACATCGCAGGCGCGTAACGAACCGCCGCTCCATTCGAGGATTTTGAAATGGCACAAAAGAAAGCAGGCGGTTCGACACGTAACGGCCGCGATTCAGAAAGCAAACGCCTTGGCATCAAACGCTACGGCGGCGAATACGTGATTCCGGGTAACATCCTCTGCCGCCAGCGTGGCACGCAGTGGCATCCGGGTTCGGGTGTCGGCATGGGCACCGATCACACGATCTTTGCCGTCGAGGAAGGCACCGTCGAATTCGCCACCAAGCGCAACGGCCGCACCTATATTTCGGTGAAGCCGGTCAAAGCGATCGCCGCGGAGTAATCCGCTTTCGATCGAAAAGCTCGGTTGTACGGACTACGGGGATGGCTCTGCCATCCCCTTTTGCCTTTTCAGAGCTCCCCTCATATCGTCGACGGATTGCCCACAAGCCCAAGGCCCCTTTGCCTTTGATCGGACGTCATGAAAACCGCCCGTCTCACTCTCCGGACTGTTGTCCATGGTGATGCCGCCCGCATCGCCGTGCTGGCCGGTGACTGGGACGTCGCAAGCATGACAGGGCGCATTCCGTTTCCCTATTCCGAGGAAGCCGCCAATCACTGGGTCGATGGCGTCGCCGAGCATGAAGAAGTGTTCGGCATCGACCTCAACGGTGAGCTGATCGGCATCTGCGGCTTCACGCTCGACGACAACGGCGACGCTGAGCTCGGCTACTGGATCGGCAAGCCCTACTGGGGCCAAGGATACGCCACCGAAGCTGCACGCGCCGTGATGGCGCATGGCTTCGCGAAATCCGGCGTTCGCCGCTTCATCTGCAAACATCTGACGGGCAACGATGCGTCGGCGCGCGTCATTCGCAAACTCGGCTTCCGCCACACCGGTACCTCCACGGGCTGGTGCGAGGCGCGCCAATGTGAACTTCCGGCGCTGACGTATGAACGCCGTCGTCCGTGGACCATGGCCATTCGAGCGCGCGCATCATGAAATTTCTGGATCAGGCAAAAATCTACATTCGATCGGGCGCAGGCGGAAACGGCTGCATCGCCTTCCGTCGCGAGAAATTCATCGAGTTCGGTGGGCCGAACGGCGGTGACGGCGGCAAGGGCGGCGACGTCTGGGTCGAATGCGTGCAGAACCTCAACACGCTGATCGACTACCGCTATCAGCAGCATTTTTTCGCCCAGAACGGCACGCCCGGCATGGGTCAGAACCGCGCCGGACCAAACGGCAAGGACATGATCGTCAAGGTGCCCCCCGGCACGCAGGTTTTCGCTGAGGACGGCGAAACGCTCCTTGCCGATCTCACCCATCCGGGCGAGCGCGTACGCCTGGCGAAGGGTGGCAACGGCGGCTTCGGGAACGCGCACTTCAAAAGCGCGACGAACCAGGCGCCGCGCCACGCCAATCCCGGCCAGCCGGGCGAAGAGCTGACGATCTGGCTCAAGCTGAAGCTCATCGCCGACGCCGGTCTCGTGGGCCTGCCGAATGCTGGCAAATCGACATTTCTCGCGGCCGTCTCGGCGGCCAAGCCGAAGATCGCCGACTATCCGTTCACGACGCTGCATCCCAACCTCGGCGTCGTCCGTGCGGGCGATACCGATTTCGTGCTCGCCGACATTCCAGGCTTGATCGAAGGCGCCCACGATGGCGCCGGATTGGGCGATCGCTTCCTTGGACACATCGAGCGTTGCCGCGTGCTTCTCCATTTGGTCGATGCGACCTCCGAAGACGTTGCGGCCGACTACAAAACCGTCCGCCGCGAGCTTAAGGCCTACGGCGAGGGCATCGAGAAAAAGAAAGAGATCGTCGCGCTGTCGAAGTGCGATGCGCTTGACGAAGCCACACTCGCAGAACGCCGCGAGATTTTGAAGAAGGCCGCCCGCAAGACGCCGTTGATGCTGTCGGCGGTCTCCGGCCAAGGTGTCAAAGATGCTCTCTATGCGCTCGTCCGCGAGATCACGCGCGCAAATGAGACAGACGATGAAGCTGACGGCGACGAGGCCGGTCCCTGGCAACCCTAGTCGCCATGTTGTCATCCTCGGCTTCAGGCCGAGGATCCATCGCGCAGATCACTCGCTGATGAGTAGATCCTCAGACTGTTCGGAGAATGACATTCTGCGGCGTTCTCAGGCATCGCAGAGGCTACAACGCAGCCCTTGAGACAAAACGATCGCCTTGCCGCCCGCTGCCAACTCGCTCACAATAGCTGCCTCGCACCCAGCAATTCCCAACATCAGGAAGTCTCGAAATGACCCACTCCGCGCGCACACCGGTCTGGACATGGGTCGTGCCCGTGCTTGGGCTTCTACTTTTCATCGAAGCCACTGCTACGAGCTATGGCGAGGATTTCTCGACGCACACTCTCGGTATCGTCAACACAATCCTCCTCGTCCCGATGCTCATCGGCGTTGTGTTTGCGGCCGTCTACCACGCGGAGGAAGTCGCCCACATTATGGGTGAGCCAGTCGGCACACTCGTCCTGACCGTCGCCGTCACGATCATCGAGCTGGCGCTGATCATCTCCTTGATGCTCACCGGCAAGGCGACGCCGACGCTCGTGCGAGAAACCGTCTTCGCCGTCATCATGATCGTCACGACCGGTCTCGTCGGGCTTTGCATCGTCGTTGGAGGTCTTCGCTTCCGAGAACAGACCTTCGACGTGACGTCGGCGAAGATCTACCTCGCCATGCTGATCGTTCTGGCGACGCTCACGCTCATCCTGCCGAACTACACGACGACGGTTCCAGGAGGGCTCTATTCGGAAAGCCAACTTAGCTACATCAGCATCGTGACGATCGCGCTCTATCTGGTGTTCCTATATACGCAGACCGTTCTGCATCGTGGCTATTTCGTCGGCGAGCACCCCCATACCGCAACGGAGTCGCCGGGGCCGGCGGAGGGCAAGCTCGCGCTCTCGGCGTTCTTTCTCTGTGTTGCATTGGCAGCCGTCGTTCTCTTGGCAAAGCTCGTAGCGATCATCATCAACGTCGGCGTCTCGAAGCTCGACGCACCATCGAGCATCAGCGGCGTCATCATCGCACTGATTGTGCTCATGCCGGAATCGATTGCAGCTGTGAAGTCCGCCCGAAATAATCAGCTTCAGAAAAGCCTGAACCTGGCGCTCGGTTCGTCGCTGGCGACCATCGGCCTGACCATACCGGCTATTGCGGCCGCCAACCTCTTTCTGCACACGCCCCTGGTCCTCGGTCTCGAACCGGGGGATTTGGCGCTCATCGTCATGACGCTGGCGGCCAGCATCCTGACGTTTGGAACCGGCCGCACCAACGTCCTGTTCGGTTTTCTTCACCTTGTGATCTTTGGGACGTTCCTGTTTCTCTCCTTCGTGCCGTAAAGAGGCGTTTAGCGACGTTTTCGCGGCATATTTGGTAAAATTCCGCCCGGCATTGCCGATATGCGAGCCCTTCCCCTTGCCGGAATGACGACATTTGCAGATAAGGCACGCCCAAGCTTACCTACTTTGACACCGCTTCCGAGATGACAATGGCCGGCATGACCGCTTCCAACGCTACGACGCCGACCGCACGGCCCGAATGGGCCGAGGCGCAGCGCATTGTCGTCAAGATCGGCTCGGCGCTGTTGACGGACCGGACAACCGGCGGCCTGAAAGCCGAATGGCTCAATTCGTTGATGGATGACGTCGCCGCCCTTTCGCGCGCAGGCAAGGAAGTCATCCTAGTCTCGTCGGGCTCGATCGCACTCGGCCGCCATGCATTGGGTCTGCCGAAAGGCCCGTTGGCGCTCGAACAGAGCCAGGCGGCTGCCGCCGTCGGCCAGATCAGCCTCGCCCACGCCTATCGCGAGCTTGCCGGAGCCCGCGGCCTGACCGCCGCGCAAGTGCTGCTGACGCTCGGCGACACCGAAGAGCGCCGACGCTATTTGAATGCCCGCAACACCATTGAAGTCCTGCTGAACCTCAAGGCCATTCCCGTCGTCAACGAGAACGACACCGTCGCCACCACGGAAATCCGCTACGGCGACAATGACCGTCTGTCGGCCCGCGTCGCATCGATGGTGTCCGCTGATTGCTTGGTGCTGCTGTCGGATATCGACGGCCTCTACACCGCGCCGCCGAATGAAGATTCAGACGCCAAGCACATTCCGCTCGTCACCGAGATTACGCCCGAGATCGAAGCGATGGCGGGCGACGCCGGGACCGAGCTGTCGAAAGGCGGCATGAAGACCAAGATCACGGCCGGCAAGATCGCGCTCGCCGCCGGCACCAATATGGTCATCACGACAGGCAAGATTCACCATCCGCTGCGCGCCATTTCCGAAGGCGCGCGCGTGACGTGGTTCATCGCCAAATCCGATCCCGTAACCGCCCGCAAGCGCTGGATTTCCGGCCAGCTCGTGCCCAACGGCCAGATTTTCCTGGATCTCGGCGCCGAGAAAGCCTTGCTGACAGGCAAAAGCCTCTTACCTGCTGGCGTAACGCGCATCGACGGCTCGTTCGACAGAGGCGATGCCGTTATTATACGGTCTGCCGATGGCCGTGAGCTTGGGCGCGGCCTGATCGCCTATGCGGCGGCCGATGCCCGGCGTATCATGGGCAAGCATTCGAGCGAGATTGCCACGATCCTGGGTTACGAAGGGCGCACCACTCTCATCCATCGGGATGACATGGCGCTGACGAGGACTTGAGCGATGAACAAACCGGAGCGCATCGAGAACGAAACCGCGACGATCATGCGCGGCATCGGCGAAGCTGCGAAAGCTGCGAGCCGCCGCCTCGCCATCGCCACGCCAGAAGAAAAGAACACGGCGCTGAAGGCCGCAGCCAAGGCGCTGCGCGCTGCCGTTCCGAAAATCCTTGAGGCCAATGCCAAGGATGTCGAAGCCGCGAAAGCCGCCAACCGCCTCGCATCCTACATCGACCGCCTCGAACTCAACGAGAAGCGCATCGAAGGCGTCGCCAAGGGTATGGAAGAGATCGCGGAGTTGCCCGATCCCGTCGGCACCGTTCTGGCGGAATGGACCCGGCCGAATGGCCTCAAGTTCCAGCGCGTGCGTGTGCCGCTGGGCACCATCGGCATCATTTACGAGAGCCGCCCCAATGTAACGGCTGACGCCGGTGCGCTTTCGCTCAAGGCGGGCAATGCGTCTATTCTGCGCGGCGGTTCAGACAGCCACCATTCGAGTATCGCCATTCACGCGTGCCTCGTCGAAGGCCTGCGCGCGGCCGGACTGCCCGAAGCTGCGATTCAGCTCGTGCCGACGACCGACCGCGAAGCCGTCGGCATGATGCTGCGCGGCCTCGACGGCGCCGTTGACGTCATCGTACCCCGCGGCGGCAAAAGCCTCGTCGAGCGCGTGCAGACGGAAGCGCGGGTACCGGTCTTCGCGCATCTCGAAGGCATCTGCCACACCTACGTCGACAAGGCCGCGAACATGGACATTGCGGTGCCGCTCGTCGTCAACGCCAAGATGCGCCGCACCGGCGTCTGCGGCGCGACCGAGTGTCTGCTGATCGACAAGAACGCGACGTCCGATATCGTCACGCCGCTGGTGAAGGCGTTGCTGGAAGCGGGCTGCGAAGTCCGCGGCGACGCTGCAATCCAGAAAACCGACGCGCGCGTAAAGCCCGTTGCGCCTGACGACTTCGGCAAAGAGTTTCTGGATGCGATCATCGCCGTGAAGCTGGTCGACGGGGTCGAAGGCGCCATCGACCATATCGCACGCTATAGCTCGCAGCATACCGACGCCATCATCACCGAAGATGCTGCCGCCGCCGAACGGTTCCTCAACGAGGTCGACTCAGCAATAGTTCTGGTCAATGCCTCGACCCAGTTCGCTGATGGCGGCGAGTTCGGCTTTGGCGGCGAGATCGGCATCGCGACCGGCAAGATGCACGCGCGCGGCCCGGTCGGCGTCGAACAGCTGACGAGCTTCAAGTACAAGGTGCGCGGCACCGGCCAGATCCGGCCGAAGTGACGTATGTGGAATGAGGCACGTCTGAGTTGACGCGAAAGATTCCGCCGCAAAGCTTTGGCTCCCTTCGCGTCCACACCCCTCTCTGCCTTCCCGGGCAGCGCATCGGGATCATGGGAGGGACGTTCAATCCTCCCCACGACGGTCACCGCATCGCTGCGGAGGCCGCCGTGAAACGGCTTGGCCTCGACCAGTTGTGGTGGCTGATCACACCCGGCAATCCGCTCAAATCCGACGACGGCCTGTCGGGACTCGACAGCCGCATGGAACTCGTCGAGGTCTTCGCTCAGGGCCCGCGCATGAAGATCACCGGTTTCGAGCGCGAACTCGGCACCCGCTACACGGCGGGCACCCTGTCGTTCCTCCGTCACCGCTTCCCGGCCGTTCGCTTCGTCTGGGTCATGGGCGCCGATAACCTCGCCTCGTTCCACCGATGGCAGCATTGGCGCGAGATCGCCCAGACCATGCCGATTGCCGTCGTCGACCGGCCCGGATGGCGACACGCCGGCCTCGCCTCCCCCGCCGCCCAGTGGCTGAAACGCTACCGGCTTCCGGAGTCCGAAGCCGCCTCTCTGGCCGACCGCCAGCCCCCCGCCTGGATGCTGCTGACCATCCGGCTTTCCGGGCTTTCCTCCACCGCCCTGCGCAGAGCAGCGCCCCACTCTGCGCGTGAGAACGCCTAAGCCTATGACTTTTATGACACTTTTAAGACGGCCTAGAGCGCATTTCCAATTGCGGCTCAGGCCGACGCCCTTTAATATCGGTGCTGTCCGGATTGTCCGGGCCGTAGTGACATGCGGGACCAACCAGCAAAGGACGCTCGCCGCTTGATCCGACCCACAACCGAGGCCGCTCGCAAGAGCTCCTCAATTGCCCCGTCCGCCGCCAAGGCGCCGGACACGGCAGCCCTGCTTGATGACATCGTCAATTGGCTTGACGAGGCTAAGGCAGAAGAAATCGTTTCCATCCCCCTCGAAGGCAAGTCAGCGCTCGGCGACTTCATGGTCGTCGCGTCCGGCCGTAACGACCGGCACGTCGGCGCCATTGCCGAGCAGCTGCGCGAGAAGCTGAAGGCGCGCGGCGAAGCCCGGGTTCGCGTCGAAGGCCTGAACGCCTGCGATTGGGTGCTGATCGACACGGGCGATATCATCGTCCACGTCTTCCGCCCCGAGGTCCGCGAATTCTACAACCTCGAAAAGATGTGGCAGGCGGAGATCCCGCCGGACGCATCGCGTGGCGATAGCTCGCAGCACTAGGCGCGAGACCCGAGAAGCATTTTGTTGAAACGCGGCTGAACCCTTCGGCCGCGGAGCCTCCCTTGATGCGCATCGCCATTTCCGCGGTCGGCAAATTGAAAGACGCCGAAGAGCGCGCCATCGTCGAGCGCTATGCCAAACGGCTGAACGGCGCCGGTAAGCCGCTTGGCCTCGGCCCAATCGACATTCGCGAATATCCCGAAAGCCGCGCCGCCGACGTCGCCGAGCGCAAGCGTGACGAGGCTGCGAGATTGTTGCGTGACGTCGGACCGGGCGATATTGCGGTCGCCCTTGAGCCGATCGGCAAATCGCTTACCAGCGAAGCCTTCGCTGCCTTCCTGCGTGAGACGCGCGACGGCGGTGCGAAGTCCTGCGTCTACCTCATTGGCGGTCCCGACGGCCACGGCGAAGCTGTCTTAAGTGCAGCCACCCTGAAACTCTCCCTCGGCGCGTTGACGCTTCCCCACGGCCTTGCGCGTGTTGTATTGGCTGAGCAGCTTTATCGTGCCGCCACGATCCTCGCGGGTCATCCTTATCATCGCGCATGACGACAATGGCCGACGCAACGCCGTCCCCGACCAAATACAGCTTTCCACCCATCGTCCCCGACGGCGCACGCCTTCTCATCCTCGGCACGCTGCCTGGCGAAGAATCCCTTCGCCTGCAGCAATACTACGGCTTCTCGCGCAACCATTTCTGGGCGCTGATCGCAGCGCTCTCAGGTCAACCGCTGCCCACGACTTATCCTGAAAAAACGGCGCTGCTTCACGTTAATAAATGGGCGCTCTGGGATGTGCTCGAAGGCGCTGAACGCATCGGCAGCTCGGATGCGGCCATTCGCAACCCGACGGTGAATGCCTTCGGCGATTTCTTTGCCGTGTATCCAGCAATAACCACGGTTGCGTTCAACGGCCAGAAAGCCCGCGATCTTTTTCGTCGCTACGTCGTAAAGCCGGGCCTCGTTCGGCAAGACCGCTTCACCGCAATCGAATTGCCGTCATCGAGCCCGCTCTACACCATTCCCTTCGAAGAAAAGCTGAAGCTCTGGCAGGCTAGGCTCGAAGCTTTCCTACCGGCCCAAAATCAAAACCGCCGCGCGAAATAATCAATCGCAAACTGCGGTAGAAACCGGCGCATCGCCGCCGCCAAGTAAGTTGGTGTAGTCACATAGTAATGCCGCCGCGGCCTGGAACTTTCGACCGCATGAATCAGCTTCTTCGTCACTGCTTCCGGTTCGAGCTTGAACGTTTGCTGTCCGCCTGCCTGCATGGCTTCGAGCCGCGCACGATAAACGTCGCGATGGGGAGAATTGTCGATATCAACCGTCGCCAGCAATCGGTCCACCGAATGCTCGACAAAGCGCGTCCGGATCGGCCCCGGCTCGATCAGCGACACATGAATGCCTGAACCCTCGAGTTCAAGCCGCAAGGACGTCGTCAGCGCTTCGAGCGCAAACTTCGACGCGCAATAGGCGCCACGATAAGGCGCGACGATCATGCCGAGCACCGACGAGCAATTGACGATGCGCCCCGCGCCGTTCTTGCGCATCGCCGGAATGAGACGCCGCGTCAAATCATGCGTACCGACGACGTTCACCTCGAACTGCTCACGTAGAAGCTTCGGCGTCAGATCCTCCACCGCACCGGGCTGACCGAAGGCGGCATTGTTGAACAGCGCATCGATCTTGCCGCGCGTCATCTCCAATGCACGAATGGCGCACGTCGCGATCGACTGCGAGTCGGCAAGTTCGAGCGGCAGCACTTCGACGTTCAGGAAGTTTTTCAAGCGCGCAAGATCGTCAGGCTTTCGCGCCGTCGCTATAACGCGCCATCCGCGCTCGCGCATGGTTCTGGCCGCATCAAGGCCGATGCCCGAAGAGCATCCGGTGATGAGAATAGACCGTGTCATTGGGCTCCAGTGATTGCGGCCATCTGGAGGTTTGCCTTAGCACGAGCCGAAGCGCCGCGTCTTTCCCCGAGACGCGAGTTATGCCGCATATGTTTTGAGGGTTGCCAGAACGCGAGAGCTCCGGAACCGCGAATCACCTCTTGAACTTCACGAGGTCGCGGCCATCATCCGATTTGAGCGTGAGGGTGTCGCCGTGCACGGTGAACGATCGAGCGGCTTCGAGCGCCGAAAAATACTGCGCCTCGATTTCCGATTTGCCTTCGCACATCATCTTCGTCGCGGCCAGTGGTCCGATCTGAATGGCGTCGTCCTCGATGCTGATCGGACCATTGAAGCGATTGCAGCCGCCCGTGCCCGACACCCGGTCCGTCGTATAGGCAAGCGTCGGGCCATCGACTGGTTTGCCGTTGAGTTCAGTCGCAACCCAGCTCGCGGTAAGCGGTCCATCACCGTCCTCTTGCGCGATGGCCGCTGCGGCCACCGCGAGAGACAGCACACCAGCGAGGATCGTTATGACGTACCGCATCCCGACGTCTTCCCTCGTTGCCCCGCTCAGTTCGCGCCTTCGAGCAGACGCCGTGCGATGACCTGCGCCTGAATTTCGGCCGCACCTTCGAAGATGTTCAGGATGCGCGCATCACAAAGCACGCGGCTGATCGGATATTCGAGCGCGAAACCGTTGCCGCCGTGAATCTGCAGCGCGTTGTCGGCGTTAGCCCAGGCGACACGAGCGCCGAGCAGTTTCGCCATGCCCGCTTCAAGATCGCAGCGCCGGCCGGCATCTTTCTGGCGCGCCGAGAAATAGGTGAGCTGCCGCGCGATCATCGTCTCGACCGCCATCATCACGACCTTGTTGCGCACGCGCGGAAACGAATAGATCGGTTTGCCGAACTGCACGCGTTCGAGCGCATACTTGAGGCCGAGATCCATCGCGCACTGCGCCACGCCGACCGCACGCGCCGCCGTCTGGATACGCGCACCCTCGAACGTGTTCATGAGCTGCTTGAAACCCTGCCCCTCGACGCCACCAAGCAGATTTTCCGCCGGAACTTCGAAGCTGTCGAAGGAGATGTCATATTCCTTCATGCCGCGATAGCCGAGGACTTCGATCTCGCCACCCGTCATGCCCTTGGCCGGGAACGGCTCGTCATCCGAGCCGCGCGGCTTCTCGGCGAGGAACATCGAAAGGCCCTTGTAGCCCGGCTCGTTCGGATTGGTGCGCGTCAACACGGTCATGATGTCGGCGCGGACCGGATGCGTGATCCACGTCTTCTGGCCTGTAATCTTGTAGACGTCGCCGTCCTTCACCGCGCGCGTCTTGAGCGACGCGAGGTCCGAGCCGGTGTTCGGTTCGGTGAAAACGGCCGTCGGCAGCATTTCGCCGGACGCGATCTTCGGCAGATACTTCTCTTTCTGCTCCGGCGTTCCGTTGTGCAGGATAAGCTCGCCGGCGATTTCTGCGCGCGTACCGAGTGAACCGACGCCGATGTAGCCGCGCGACAGCTCTTCCGAGGCAACGCACATCGATTCCTTGCCGAGTGCCATGCCGCCAAATTCTTCCGGCAGCGCCAGACCGAAAACGCCAAGCTCCGCCAGCTTCGCGATCACTTCGAGCGGAATGTATTCGTTCTTGAGGTGCCACTCGTGTGCGTGCGGAATGACTTCCTCAAGACTGAACTTGCGCATCAGATCTTGGATCTGCGCGTGCGTCTCATCGAGACCCGTATCGCCGAAGGTCATCGCTTCGGGCTGCGCCGCGATCAGCTCGGCAAGGCGAGCTTTCACGCTTTCTGCGCCACCTTCCGCGACGAGATCCTCAACCGAATCCTCATAACGGCGAAGCTCTGCCTTCGGCACGCCCAGCGCGTCAGCGCGGGCGATTTCGAGCTGGCTCATCGGGATGCCGTTTGCGATCTGCGCCGCGTATTCGCCGAAAGCCGCGATCAGCAACAGTTGCTCGAACTCGCCGAACCGGCCCTCGTCCTGGAGGCGGGCCGCCCAGTCGTGCATCTGGCGCAGACCTTCGACCGTCGTCGCCAGCCACGCCAGACCGTGCGCGGCATGTTGCGCCTGATCAACGCCGCCCTCTTCCTGAATTTTTATCCTGACACCGGCTTTGGCGGCCTGCAGGATCTTGTCCGCAGACGCCACGGCTTCGCCGCTCCGCTCAATAAGCTTGACGGGACCGGCGGCGAGAAGATTTTCTCCAGCCTTCATGGGCGTCACGGACATACGTTTCTCCTGAGGAATACCTATATGCCCGGGGCGACGCCGGGCCAAATCTGATGCGCTGCGCGACCAATTCACCGCTCGGGAATGATTAGTCAACTGGTCATCGACCGCAACAAATGCTCTCGCGACCTATCCGCGCGAAAATGCGTCGCGGCCCACCTCCCGAAAGCATTACGAACCGCACCGGCCTTTCCGTGTTTACGATATCGAACCCGTCCTTTGGACTGTGTCCAAATTGCCGACGTCTCGCTAGACCCGCACTCACAGCCGGAAATTGACCTGTGGACCGGAGTTGGCCGAAACACTAGGTTCCGCGCCACAAAATCAAGGCGTCCCGGGAGAAGAGACACCATATGAAGCGCATGCGCAGATTGGTCGAAGCCCTTTATCGGGTTTACGAGCATTCGGGCTTCGCGATGGCCGGCGCAGTCGCGTTCTCGTTCGTCGTCTCGATCTTTCCGTTCTGCATCTTTCTCGGCGCCTTATCAGGCTATTTCGGCGGCCGTGAGCTGGCACAGGACGCGATCAATCAGCTGTTTGCAATTCTGCCCGCGCCCGTCGCCCAGGGCATCGCCCCCCAGATCGAGGCGGTGATGGGGACGCGGCGTATCGACCTCGCGACCGTCAGCGGTTTCCTGGCGCTGTTTTTCGCAACAAGCGCCGTCGAAACGCTGCGCGCGGCTTTAAACGGCGCCTACAGAGTCCGCGAAAAACGCCCCTATCCGTTATGCCTGCTCATCAGCATGCTGTTCGTTTTCGTTAACGGCATCTCGACGCTAGTACTTACTTGGGCGGTCGTCGTCGGCCCAAGCGTCTTCGGCCCCGCGATCGCGTCGCACCTGCCCGACAACTGGGTCCGAATTCTTGTCGATTCGAGCGACATCGGACCTGTCATTCGCTACGGCCTTTCAGGTGCCGTGATGGCTGCGCAGCTCTTTGCGTTGCATTTGCTGCTGGCTGCGGGGCAACGGCGGATGGCCGATGTCTGGCCCGGCATCGCGCTGACGATCGTTCTCTGGCTGGCGCTGGCGGGCCTGTGGTCGAACTATCTCGAAATCACGAACTACTCTCTGTTCTACGCCGGTCTTTCCCAGCTCATGATCGCGCTGATCTTTTTCCAGTTCACGGCCATCACGATCCTGCTCGGTGCCGAATTCAACCGCGGAATCATGGAAATGAAACGCATGCGCCGGGAAGCTGCCGAGCGCGCCGCCTTCCGCGCCGACGCCTCGCGACAAGCGCCAGCGCCAGCGCCAGCGCAACAAAAATCCTGATAGGGCACAAATGCAAAAGGCCCCTCACCGGCAAGTCCGGTAAGGGGCCTTCGATCTTGAATTCCTGCGTAACTTAGGCTGACTTCGGGCCGGCCTCGATGACATCTTCAAGCGTGCGAAGACCCGTCGTCGGCGCCTGGACAAGCACCGCCATGTTGCCCGGCTTGTGCTCGTTCCTCATCATGCGCATGTGCGCCTTGGGGATCTGCTCCCACGAGAACACTTCCGACATACACGGGTCGATACGCCGCTCGATGACGAGACGGTTGGCCTGGCTTGCCTGCATCAGGTTGGCGAAGTGCGAACCTTGCACGCGCTTCTGGTGCATCCAGAGATAGCGCGCGTCCATCGTCAGATTATAGCCGGTGGTGCCGGCGCAAATCACGACCATGCCGCCGCGCTTCACGACCTGCACCGAGACCGGAATCGTCGTCTCGCCGGGATGCTCAAACACGCAGTCGACGTTGACACCTTTGCCCGTGATGTCCCAGATCGCTTTGCCGAACTTGCGCATCTCCTTCAGCCACTCGTGATACTCAGGCGAGTTCACTTTCGGCAGCTGTCCCCAGCACTTGAAGTCCTTGCGGTTGATGACGCCCTTCGCGCCGAGCTGCATGACGAAGTCGCGCTTGTCGTCATCCGACACGACGCCGATGGCGTTGGCGCCCGACGTCGCGCACAGCTGCACGGCGAATGCGCCAAGACCACCGGCAGCACCCCACACCAGCACGTTATGGCCAGGCCGCAGGACATGCGGACGATGGCCGAACAGCATGCGGTAAGCGGTTGCGAGCGTCAGCGTGTAGCAGGCGCTTTCTTCCCACGTCAGATGCTTCGGACGTTCGAGAAGCTGGCGGTCCTGCACGCGGCAAAATTGCGCAAACGAACCGTCTGGCGTCTCGTAACCCCAGATGCGCTGCGACGTCGAAAACATCGGATCGCCGCCGTTGCATTCTTCATCGTCGCCGTCGTCTTGGTTGCAGTGAACCACAACCTCGTCGCCGACCTTCCAGCGCTTCACCTTCGAGCCAACGGCCCAAACGATGCCCGAAGCATCCGATCCAGCGATGTGGTAAGGCTGTTTGTGGACGTCGAACATCGAGATCGGCACGCCGAGCGATGCCCACACGCCGTTGTAGTTGACGCCGGCCGCCATAACGAGGACGAGCACGTCGTGGCTATCGAGTTCCCACGTGGGAACCACCTCAACCTGCATCGCCTTGTCGGGCTCACCCTGACGCTCCTTGCGGATAGTCCAGGCGTACATGTTTTTGGGAACATGTCCGAGCGGGGGAATTTCCCCGATTTCATAAAGGTCTTTCTTGATTCCTGCCGTCACCGAAGCATCGGATACTTCGCTTTTGGCTGCCAAGTTCTGGCTCGACATTGGTGTTGCGTCTCCCGACCTTGTCCCCGCGACGAGGGCCGTTATGGCTCGTCTTCTTCGCGTTTGCCCCCTGCTCTCCGCGCGGGGATCGCAGTATGAAGCACGTTTTTGCGCTGCAATGAAGAGGGTTAGTCCGCAGTTAATATTCGCTCAATTCCTCTTTAACGGGAGAGCGATATTTTAGCTGCCTATTCCGCCCTATATGGGCCTCTAGGACGCACGCAATGCAAGACTTTTGGTGGCAGCTCCAGGACGTCGATTCCTTCACTGTCTATATTTCCCTCGCATTTGCGGGCGCCGTCTGTCTGTTTATTCACGAGATTGTCGGCTCGCCAACGCTGGCTTGGCTCTCCACCCCCATTCTAGCGGCTGGAGGCATCCTCGCCCCTACCCTTCTGGCCCAACAGTTGATTACCCTTTCGTACGATAAGACCGTCAACACTGCGATCTCGGTGGCGATCGGGACGCTGGCCGCATTGTTTCTTATTCTCATGGGCAACTGGCTTTGGGCGCTTTTCACCGAATACCGCGTGAGCCGGACGAAGCTCGTCGCCATCCCATCCAGGCCGCCGCGCATCCGCCGCTAGGCTGATTGCATCGCCGCCGACAAAACCGCCGCGCCCGAAAACGCGGCGAACTGCCGATTTTGCTGTATCGCCGCAATCGGTTACTTTAGGTCTTTTCCAGTGTCTTTGACCCGAGCCTAAGGGGCACCCTTTCGATGTCGGATAAAATCGTGCGCGACAAGCCGTGGCTGTTCCGGACCTACGCCGGACACTCGACCGCTGCGAAGTCGAACGCGCTCTATAAGAAAAACTTGGCAAAGGGCCAGACGGGCCTCTCGATTGCTTTCGATCTCCCGACACAGACCGGCTACGATTCCGACCATGAGCTTGCCCGTGGCGAAGTCGGCAAGGTCGGCGTCCCGGTCTCGCATCTGGGCGATATGCGCACTCTGTTCGCCGATATCCCCATCGAGCAGATGAACACCTCGATGACGATCAACGCCACGGCGGCTTGGCTGCTGTCGCTCTACATCGCCACAGCCGACGAGCAGGGTGCCGACCGCAGGAAGCTGCAGGGCACCATTCAGAACGACATCATCAAGGAATACCTGTCGCGCGGCACCTACGTCTTCCCGCCGGAGCCGTCGCTGCGTCTCATCAAGGACACGATCGTCTACTCCTACCAGCACGTGCCGAAGTGGAATCCGACGAACGTCTGCTCCTACCATCTGCAGGAAGCGGGAGCCACGCCGGTGCAGGAACTCGCCTACGCGTTGGCGACCGGCATCGCTGTTCTCGACACCGTGAAGGCTTCCGGCGAGGTGCCCGAGAAAGACTTCGGCACCGTTGTCGGACGCGTCTCCTTCTTCGTGAATGCCGGCCTCAAGTTCATTACCGAAGTCTGCAAAATGCGGGCGTTTAACGAACTTTGGGATGAAATCACGCGAGACCGCTACGGCGTCACGGACCCCAAGAACCGCATGTTCCGTTATGGCGTGCAGGTGAACTCATTGGGCCTGACTGAGCCCCAAGCCGAAAACAACGTCTACCGCATTTTGATCGCTGCACTCGGCGTTACGCTCTCCAAGAACGCGCGCTGCCGCGCCCTTCAGCTTCCGGCATGGAACGAGGCGCTCGGCCTTCCGCGGCCGTGGGATCAGCAGTGGTCACTGCGCATGCAGCAAGTCCTCGCCTACGAGACCGACCTGCTGGAATTCGGCGACATCTTCGACGGCTCGGCTGAGATCAAGCGCAAAGTCGATGCCTTGAAAGAAGAAGCGAAGAACGAACTCCAGACGATTGAACGCATGGGCGGCGCCATCGCCTCCATCGATTACATGAAGCGCAATCTCGTCGAGAGCAACACCGCTCGGCTGTCCGCCATCGAGTCAGGCGAACAGGTCTTGGTCGGCGTCAACAAGTGGACCGAGACAGAACCTTCTCCGCTTGGCGCAGGTGAGGGAGCGATCCTCGTCGTCGACCCAGCCGTCGAGATCGATCAGGTCGAACGCCTGAAGGCTTGGCGTGCGTCGCGCGACGACAAGGCCGTGGCCAAAGCGCTCGCAGATCTCGAAGCCGCCGCGAAAGAGGGGCGCAACATCATGGAGCCCTCGATCGCCGCCGCCAAGGCTGGCGTGACGACGGGCGAATGGGGAGGCCTGTTGCGCAAAATATTTGGCGAGTACCGCGCTCCAACCGGCGTCTCGCAAGCTGCCGTCGCGCGCGATAGCGCCGCCTTGGAAGAGGTGCGAAAATCGGTTGATGCAGCCTCCGAGAAGCTGGGCCGCCGCCTGAAGTTCCTCGTCGGCAAGCCCGGCCTCGACGGCCACTCGAACGGCGCCGAGCAGATCGCCGTCCGCGCCCGCGACGTCGGCATGGAAGTCGTCTACGAGGGTATCCGCCTCACCCCAAGCCAGATTGTTCGCGCGGCAGTCGACGAGTCGGTTCACGTCGTCGGCCTGTCGATCCTCTCCGGCTCGCACGTCCCGCTCGTCAAAGACGTGATGGATCGCATGCGTAAGGAGGGCTTGGAAGACGTCCCGGTCGTTGTCGGCGGCATCATCCCGCCGGAAGACGAGAAGACGCTAAAGGCCTTTGGGGTCGCTGCCGTCTATACGCCCAAGGACTTCCAGCTGAACGACATCATGGCCGATATCGTGAAGCTCGTGGATCGCTACGCCAAGGCGGCCTGAAACGACGGGAGGCTCATTGTCCTTTCCCCAGTCCGGTCGCCCGCCGCGGCGGCCGGCGCGCCGAACGCGGAACGCCGCGGCCCCTGAAAAGAATCGATGAAAACCTGGGTCGTCCTTTTCCTCATCTTGCTCGCCGCAGGCGTTGCCTGGGGCCTCGCCCGTGATCTGTTTTCGCGAGAGAAGGGGGCGCTCACCGGCACAGTCCTCGCCATCAACCGAGGGAATCCGGTGCCGAAATGGTTTCCGGCCACCCCGCCCCGGTTCAAAGTGCGACTGCCGGACGGCCGCCTGATCGACGTCGCAACTCAAAATCCCCAAAGCGTTCAAGTCGGCGCGAACATATCCATCACGGAGTGGATGACACCCTGGGGACAGGTCTGGTACACGCAGCGCGATTAAGGGAGGGGCCCTTGCGCGAAGAAACTCGAAAGCGGCTTGAACGAGCACTCTGGATCGACCGCGCCAAAATGGCCGGCATCGGCCTCGCCATCATCGCGGCGATCGGCTTGGCATTCAGCTACGAAGAGCTGGATCTCAAGGTCGACAACAAGGATATCGGCGGCACCGTCACGGACCTGGAGCCGCTGGTTTCCAAGCAAGATTCGGCCGACGGCGAAAATGTCATCGTCCGCCTGGACGACGGCCAGCTCGTCCGCGTGCTCGCCTATAAATCCCGTGGCCTCAAGATCGGCGACAAAATCCACGTCGTCGAGCACCACCACGCCACGGGCCGGGTGACGCATACCCTCAGATAACCGCTTTCCCTGCGTTGACGTGGCGACAACGGCCGTTATAAGTCGCCGCTTCGCCCCCTTTCCGGGGCGGCTTGCCTCAGTGGCGGAACGGTAGACGCGGCAGACTCAAAATCTGCTATCCGCAAGGGTGTGGGGGTTCGAGTCCCTCCTGGGGCACCATTTTTTGCTTGCACGCAGCTAGGCACCCCTGCGCGCGGTGATATTTCGCGGTGCTGAATTCCTTAAGTGATTGGAAGCCCGCAGTCGGGCACCGCTGGCCTGGAAAGCCTACCCCTCGCGCCGCAACAGCTGATCGACAATTGCTGTCGGAAAAGGTCGAGGTTGAAAACGTGCGGTAACGGCGTCGCGATCGTAGCAGGTTGCGACCCACTGTCGAAAATCAAGCCCTCGCGCCTCGCCCTCGGCGCGATAGGCCTTGATGACCTCTCCGAGAATGCCGGCGCGCGAAGTGCGCAAATGGCCGAAGCGAAGCGACAGCTGACGCATCGCGTCATCGGCGCGGCGACCCTCGATCGCCATGAGATAAACGGCCGCGACGAAACCACTCCGATCCGCGCCCGATTTGCAGTGAACCAACGCCGGATACTCGATTGATGAAAACAGATCTATCAGCGCGAGCAGGTCGTTCCTGTAAGGCGCCTCTCGGCCACGAATGCCGACCTTATGAAGTTCGAGACCGAACCGCTCACAGGCTTCTTGCTCAAGGGGCCATGGCCGGAAAGGGAATCCTCCGCGCACACACAGCACCGTGCGAATGCCGCGCCGTTTTTCCCGCCGTAAGTCCCCGGGAGTCGGCTGTGCAGAGCGCCACAAGCGCTGATCGACCTTATGCCGGTTGCAATAGCAGAGCCGCAGCAGACCGTGATCGACAAAAACAAGATCGAACCAGGCACGCACCCGATCAGCAGGGGTCAGCACCGGTCTGGGAGCAAAGCCCTTCGTTCCGACACCATTTGCTCTATCGACGACTTCGTCCATCAATCTCGCGCCGGGATTTCGGTCGGTTAGTACGTGTAAATCACAACGATGACGCGACGACGATGCCCCCAAACTGCCCGAAGGCAGGGCGCATCCGCCAGAGCCACGCATCTATGCCTTTAACCTGGACCAAAGGGCAATTGCAAATCTCCGACGCAGATGAGCGCAGATAAAAAGAGCATGCAATTTCAGCTACATAAGTCCACGTTTCGAACGCGCTACTGTGCATCGAAATGCGCGACGTCATACTCAGCCAGAGCCCCTAGGCAAAATGGCTACGTCGTCTGTTCACGCCGTAGCGTCACCGCCTCGTGGGCGCCGCTAACCCTCCCGAGACCCAAGAGAGCCAGGAACGTCAGCGTCGCGGCTGCGGTCAGATAAAGGCCGACGGCATGAATCCCGTACTTCGTAGCCAGCGTCGTCGCGATATAGGGCGCCAGCGACGCACCGAAGATGCCCGCCAGATTGAAGGCCAAAGACGAGCCGGTATAGCGAACGCCCACTGGAAACGGCTCCGACAGCGCCGTCCCCAGCGGCCCATACGTGAATCCCATCAATGCCAGGCCGATAATCATGAACATGATCACGCTGAAGGTCTGCCCCGATCCGAACAGCGTCTCGAACGATAATCCGAATACGCCGATCAGCGCCGTTGTCCAGAGCAGCACTGTGCGGCGGCCAAAGCGATCTGCAAGCCATGCCGAAAGCGGAATGGTCACGGCAAAGAAAATCACGCCGAGCATCTGAATGGGCATGAATTCGTCGCGCGTGAAGTGAAGCGCGCTGATCCCCCAGCTCAAGGCGAAGACGGTCATCAGATAGAACAGCACGAAGGTCGCCAACGCACCGAACGTCCCCAGAATCAAAAGCCAGAAATGCTGTGTCAGCACCGTAGCCAGCGGCACACGCACGCGCTCGTCTTTCTCGATTGCGCGCTGGAAAGCCGGCGTCTCGGAAATGCGCAGCCGGACATAAAGCCCGACAAAAACCAGCACGGCACTCGCGATAAAGGGGATGCGCCAGCCGAACGCCTTGAATTGCTCTTCCGTCAGCGTTTCGGTGATCAGCAGAAAGATGCCGGTCGAGCAGAGAAAGCCGATCGGCGCGCCGAGCTGCGGAAACATGCCGAACCACGCCTTCTTCGAGTCCGGCGCATTCTCGGTGGCGAGCAGCACCGCACCGCCCCATTCACCGCCAAGCCCGAGCCCCTGAAAGAGGCGGCACGCGGCAAGCAACAACGGTGCCCAGATACCGGCTTGCGCATAGGTCGGCAGCAAGCCCACGGCGACGGTCGAAAGACCCATGGTGAGAAGCGCCGCAACGAGCGTCGCCTTGCGTCCGATGCGATCGCCGAAATGCCCAAACAGCATGGCGCCGATCGGGCGCGCGAAGAACGCAATGGAAAACGTCGCGAACGATTGCAAGGTCGCGGTCGTCGGATCGGCGTTCGGAAAGAAGAGGTGCGGAAAAACCAGCACCGCCGCCGTAGCATAGATATAAAAGTCGAAAAACTCGATCGCCGTCCCGGCGAGACTGGCCAGCAGCACGCGGCGCGTAGAAACCGGTTTCGATCCTGTCAAAGGGCTCACCTGGAGAAAAGCGATTCGGACTGACGGAATATTTCAGCCGACGCCGAGGTCCGCAAGCCGAAGACGCTTCATCTTGCAATAGATGCGCGGCAAATTATGACAGCGCATCCGCCGCGATAGACTCCCGATCACGGTCCTTCCCGTCAACTGGCATTCGAGCACGGCTTACCGCTCAGCAAGGTGAAAATCTGTGTCCGCATTCGATATCGGCGCCATTATTCTCATCCTCGCCACCGTCGTCGGTATCATTAACGAGCGCTATTTCCGCATCCCGAGCGTGATCGCGCAATTGCTTGGTTCATTGCTGCTTTCGCTTCTCGTCCTGCTTGCCAGCCACACGATCGAAAATTTCCACATCGCCGCGCTGATCGAAGAACGCATCGGCGGCGCGCACCTGCCGCGCGTCTTGCTCGATGGACTTCTCGCGTTACTGCTTTTCGCGTCGAGCTTGCATGCGAACCTTCGCGATCTGCGCATTAACGCCGTTGCTGTATTCAGCCTCGCGACGTTGGGCGTGATGCTCTCGACGGCGATTTTCACGTTCTCGTTCTGGGGCGTGTTGCATCTTTGGGGCATGGCAATTCCCCTTGCCTGGTGCTTCCTGCTTGGAGCGATCCTGGCGCCGACCGATGCAATCGCGGTCGAAGGACTGCTCAAGTCCGCGCCGCTCCCGCCGTCTTTGAAATCGACCATCGTGGGCGAAAGCCTCTTCAATGACGGGACGGCGATCGTATTGTTTCTGTCGGCGCTGGCCGTGATCGCGGGCGACCGAAACGTCTTCGGTCACGGCCGGTTTCTGTCGGCGATGCTGGTCGAAGGCGGCGGCGGCATCTTGCTCGGTTTAGTGACCGGATTTCTCGTTTCGTGGCTGATGACCGTCATCAAGGACGACGAGATCGCGATAATCGCCTCTCTCGCATTGGCACTTGGAACTTATCGGCTGGCAACGAGCATGGGATTATCCGGCCCGCTTGCCGTCGTCATATGCGGTATCGTTCTCGCCAACCGGCCGATGTCGAAAATCGACGACGATGAAAGACAGCGGAAAATCCGCGTTTTCTGGTCTCTGGTCGATAGCGTTCTCAACGTGCTCTTGTTTGTCCTGCTCGGCTTTGAGATTCTAGCGATGACCGTATCACAATTCGCCATCGTCTCGGCGGCAACGGCGATCCCGCTTGCGTTTCTCTCCCGCTTCTTGAGCGTCGGACTTCCGCCGTGGCTCCTGCGACGGAATACGAAAGAGCCGCTAAAAACCCCATTCCTTTTGACCTGGATTGGACTACGCGGCGCGATTTCGGTCGCGCTGGTTCAAATCGCGCCGCAAGGCCCCTACACCGATGACCTGATCGCTGCTTGCTACGCCGTCGTGATTTTCACCATCGTCGTGCAGGGACTTCTGGCGCCGCGCGTCATCGCAGCCCTCTACGGAACTCCGCCCGATGGAAAAGGCGAAGCGGTGAAGTCTTCATGACTTGCGGCGTCAACGGATCATATAGACTTTGCGGACGGTCTCGTGGACGGTGCAGACGCCCTTCCAGTCCTGCGGAAAAAATGCAGCCGTTCCCGGCAAAATCTCGATCACTTCGCCATCGTCGCGAACGTACGTGCACCGGCCCGAGAGGAAATGGCAGAACTCATCGCGCGTCACATGGCATTCCCACTTACCCGGCGTGCACACCCAGATTCCGCACTCCGACTCGCCGTTCGCGTTCTTATGCAGCAGCTTGCCCGATGTCTGCGATTGCCCTTCGAGCATCGTCGGGATGACACCCCAATCCGCAAGATCGGTAACGTCTTCTGGGTTGCGTATAATCGGTGTCGTCACGGATTTGTCCTTGCTGGATGGATCGTTCAACCGTCGTAGCGGCCGCTTTGAAGCAATGCCTCGATGATCGTCGCGGCTTTCTCCGGGCCGTTTTGTGCGAGCATCTGAGCGCTTGTCTTGGCAAGCTTTGCCTGCATTGCCGGATCGTGCAGGCAGGCGTCAAGCTTGGTCGCCAGTTCTTCGTCGCTCCAATCGTAACGTGGCATCTTGAACCCGTGCCCCGTCTCCTCGACGCGCATGGCGTTATCGTGCCCGTCCCAAACATAGGGCATGATGATAGCGGGCTTGCCGAAATAGAGGCACTCTGTGAACGAGTTGTTGCCACCGTGATGAATAACGGCATCGACCTGCGGAATGACCGACGGCTGCGGAAACCATTTATCCATGACAACGTTCGGGGGCACGGACTCATATTGGTCCATGTAATCACCGACGTTGACGAGCGCGCGGTACGGCAGCGTGCCCATCACCTCGATAATCCGCTTCAGAAGTTCGGTATCGCCCGATCCGAGACTGCCGAACGAAACATAAATGAGCGGCTTGTCGTTGTTCGCTGCAAACTCCGGAACCTCGTAGGGCTTCTCCTTACGCACACAGCCTTCGAGATACTGAAACTGCGATGGCATCAGAGGCTCGCTGCGGCGGAACTTTGCGGCTTCCGGATAAAGCAGCAGGTTCATGTAAGGCGAGGCCTCGAAGAACTGGCCGATGGGATATGGCGCCTCATTACACTCCGCCAGAAATGCATTGAAATCGTCATGAATGGGTTTGATCACGTCGTTGAAGTGATCGCGATACCGCTGATGGCCTTCGGTATCGTTCTGCGCACATCCGGAAAGATGCGGAGGAATGGCCGGATCCTCGATCTCGTTTTCCGAGCACGAGATGATCCGCACCCACGGCTTGCCGAACTGCTTGATCGCGGGAAACAGGATCACGTTATCGACGGCGATGAGATCCGGGCTTAGCGCGCTCAACACGCCCGGCAGATCTTTCTGCGCCCATTTCGCACTATCGACGATCGCGGTCCAACAATCCTTCACATAGTTGTCGATCTGATCGTACGGCGATTTGCGGAAATTCGGGATATGCCCGTTGATAAAATCGACCCAGAACTTGGCCATCTCTTCGGGCGGCATCGGCTCCGACAGATTGACAGGATGGGCTTCAAAACCATACGAGCGATAAACGTCGACGAAACCGGGGTCCGATAGAAAAACCGCTTTATGGCCGCGCGCCTCGATGGCCTGAGCAATACCGACCGAATTAAGCGCCGGCCCGTAGGCGGCCTCTGGAAAGAACGCCACCGTTTTCTGCTCGGCCATCCGCACCCTACTCCCTACCAGCCCCCGATCACCGGCCGATATCATCAACCGGCGGACCGAGCTTCGGCAAGAGGGAACTGAGCGCTTACGCGCTCAACCGGTGATCGCAGGAATGCCGCGGGCAACGACGTAGACGCCGACCACGGCCACGATCGCGGCGAAACTTTGCGACAGCAGACGCTTCTCTTTCGCCAGCGCCGAGCTGGCTTGCCGTCCGATAAGGCCACCAATGACACCGCCGGAAATGAAAAGTCCGACGAGCTGCCAATCGACAAATCCCGACAACGCATAATTGCCGGCCGTCGTGAAACCGAAAGCTGCGACGCAGAACAGCGATGACCCGATAGCGAAAATCATCGGCATGTTCGTGGCAGCCATGAGCCCTGGAACAATAAGGAAACCGCCGCCAATCCCAAAGAACCCCGAAACGGCGCCGACCAGGACGCCATAACCTAGAAGATAGGGCAACAGTTTCGGCGCGCTCTCAACGGTCAATTCGACTGTTTCGTTGCTGCCGGAATGTTTCTTCATGAACATCATCCCGGCAATGACAAGCATGAGAATGCCGAAAAACAGCAGAAGCTTTTGACCGTCGACCTGCTTTCCGAGTTCCGACCCGAGCGCCGCTCCGACGATACCGGCCGCGGCGAACACGATCGCACAGCGCCATTTGACGTGATCGTGCCGCGCGTGATCGACAAGGCTCGCGACGGCGCTTAACGCGACGGCAACCGCGCTCGTCCCGATCGCCACGTGCGGAGACTGCACGCCAACAACATAAACGAGCAGGGGAACGGCAAGAACCGATCCGCCACCGCCGATCAATCCCAAAACGAATCCGACCAGCGAGCCGGAGAAGACGGCTAGAAGATTGTGTTCCATAGAATCACGGCCTTCCCGTTAAGCCATGACTTTGGGCTTGGCCATCCACTCGCGTCCCTTCAGCATGGCCTGCCAGTAGATCGGCGGGAGAATACGTTCCTTGAGAAGCCAAGCCGCACGCGATGGTTTGCGACCATCGAGCAGCGCCAGCGGGAACGTCGGCGAGAGCTTGCCGCCATAAGTGAACTCGGCAAGCACGATCTTTCCGCGCTCCACCGTCAGCGGACAGGAGCCGTAACCATCGTAGGCGAACTGATTTTGCCGATAGCCCATGTCGTAAAGAACATTTTCGGCAACGACGGGCGCCTGCTTGCGTGCGGCAGCGGCGGTTTTCGCATTCGGCGTATTGGTCACGTCGCCGAGACCGAAGATGTTCTTGTATTTCTTGTGGCGCAGCGTCGACTGATCGACATCGACCCATCCGGCGGCATCGGCCAGGACGCTTGCACGAATGAAGTCCGGCGCAATCTGCGGCGGACAAACGTGCATCATGTCGAATGACTTTTCGACGATCTCTTTCGTACCGTCCGGCAACGCTTTGGCAAAACGCGCGCGCTTCGCCGGGCCGTCGACCGAAACCAGATTGTGCCCGAAGTTGAGCTGTACATGGTAGCGCTCGATATAGTTCATCAAGGCGGGCACATAGTCGGGCACGCCGAACAGCACCGCACCGGCGTTATCGAATTCGATGTTGATCTTGTTGAGGCATCCCGTCCGCAGCCAATGATCAGCCGACAGATACATCGCCTTCTGCGGCGCGCCGGCGCATTTGATCGGCATTGGCGGCTGCGTGAAGATCGCCCGCCCCGCCTTCAGCCCTTTGACCAGCTCCCACGTATAAGGAGCAAGGTCGTAGCGATAGTTCGACGTTACGCCATTCTTGCCGAGCGTCTCGGTCAATCCCTCGATACCGCCCCAGTTGAGCTTCAGTCCCGGACAAACGATGAGATGGCCATAGCGAATGGAACGGCAGCCTTCGAGCACGACGTTGTTGTTGTCTGGATCGAAGCCGGCAACCGCGGCCTTGATCCACGTCGCCTTTCGCGGCAGCACCGAACCCATCATCCGCACGGTTTGCTGTGGCGTAAACACGCCGCCACCAACGAGCGTCCAGCCCGGCTGATAATAGTGAACGTCGGCCGGATCGATGATCGCGATTTTCAGATTGCCCTTACGCGCGAATAAACTTCCCGCAACTGCAGCCCCTGCAGCGCCACCGCCGACAATGACGATATCGTATTTTTCAACCGGGCCATTCGACGCGATCCGGCCTCCAGTCGCGATGCGACTGGCAACGCCCGACATGTCGTAACCTGCCGCACTGGCCTTCGACAGAATGTCGGCCATCGGCATGCGACCAGCCTCGGCGAGCGCCCAAAGTGTGGTGCTGCGCGTGCCGGTCCGGCAGTAAGCGAGAATGGGTTTGGGCATATGCGCAAGGGCTGCGCCGAACTCCACGGCATCGGCATCGCTGACCTTGCCGCTTTCGACCGGCACATATCGCGCCGTCAGTCCACTTGCTTTCGCAGCCCGCTCGATTTCGGCAAATGAGGGCTGATCCGACCCTTCGCCATCAGGCCGATTATCAATGATCGACTTGAATCCCATGGCCGCCAGCTCGGCGACATCTCCGGGCAAAATCTGAGGCGAAACCGAGAGATCGTCGGTAAGCTTTTTAGGGGTCATCACGAGGTCCTATGGCGAAAATCGAAAAAGGCGGCGGATTAGAGTTCGTTGATCGGCACCTTGAGCTGCCGTTTGCCGTTGGCATCGGCATCGGGAAGATTGCCGCCGCGAATGTTGACCTGAATGGACGGAATGATCAGCTTGGGCAGCGCCAGAGTTTCATCGCGCGCCGTTCGCATCTGGACGAATTCGTCCTCGCTGACACCATCGCGGACATGAATATTGTGCGCACGCTCTTCCGCGACCGTCGTTTCCCATTTGATGTCGCGGCCATTGGGGCCGTAGTCATGACACATAAACAGGCGCTCTTCCGGCGGCAGAGCCAGAACGCGTTTGATCGAGCGGTAAAGCACCCGCGCATCGCCACCAGGAAAATCAGCGCGTGCCGTGCCGCCGTCCGGCATGAAAAGCGTGTCGCCAACGAATGCAGCGTCGCCCACGACATGCGTCATGCACGCAGGCGTATGTCCCGGCGTCAGCATCGCGAACGCCGCCATTCCGCCGATCGTATAGGTATCACCGTCTTCGAAAAGGCGATCGAACTGGCTACCATCACGCCGGAACTCGGTGCCGTCATTGAAGATTTTACCAAACACTTCCTGCACGATCTTGATGTTGGCGCCGATCCCGAGCTTACCGCCAACCTTGCCTTGAATGTACGGCGCTGCCGACAGGTGATCGGCATGCGCATGCGTCTCGATCAGCCATTCGACCTTCAGATTATGATCCTGCACGAAGCGAATGATCTTATCGGCCGACTGATAGCTGATGCGGCCCGCCGCGTAGTCGATATCCATGACGCTGTCGAAGATCGCGCAGGCATTCGACTTAGGATCTTTGACGACATAGCTCACCGTGTTGGTCGCCTCGTCGAAAAAGGCGGTGACCTCCGGCTTGACCGAGAGATCGACGGGGTGGGGGATTTGATCCATCGCTGTGCTCCTCGAACGCCTCTCACGGCGCTTTGTTATTCGTTCTTGCCGGCTGGCTTGGCGCAGCATCCGCAGGTGCTGACGCCGGCAAGCTGATAGGCCGGACAGAACCGTGCGAGACCGGTCAAAAACGGCACCAGCCCTACAAGGCCCCAAAGCGTTTTCGGTCCGACGAACACAAGGCTCAAAAGGATCAGACCGACGACAATCCGGAGCATCCGATCGAACATCCCGACATTTTGGCTCATAGTAGCCTCCGAAATGAAATTCCAGAGACTGGTCTAATGATAAAAAAATTCTCCGTATGTGATCAAGTCACATAGCAAAATACTAACGCATAGTGGCGAGCTGACGCAGGGCCCCCGGATTGGCCAAGTCAATGCTACCTCTGGATGTGGTGACCCACCCGCGGCGCTGAAATTCGTTCAATTGCCGCCCGATCACCTCACGTGCCGACCCAAGCTCGGCCGCGAGTTGCTGATGCGTGATTTCGATATGCCCAGCGGCGTCCGCAAGTTGCAGCAAGCGTTGCGCCAGCCGTTCGTCGATCCGTGAGAACGCCACCTCCTCGATGAGCTTGAAGAGCGTCGTGACGTTGACGCTGAAAGCTGTGAACACGAACTTCCGGAAAGCGGCAGAGCGCGCAATGGCTTCGTCAAACGTCGCTCTCGGAATGGCGACGGCCGTCACCGCTGTCTCAGCCACGCCCTCAGCCTGATAGTCCTCATATCCCATCAGGCAGGCCGTGGTCAGCGCACAGCTTTGCCCGGCGGCGACCCGATAGAGCACAATCTCGCGACCGTTCTCAGAGACCTGCTGCACGCGAACCGTCCCTTCGAGCAGCAGCAGATAATTTTCCGGCGATTGTCCCGGCCCGAAGATCCGCGTCCCAGCCGGCAAATCCACGACCATGCTGGTGCGAAGAAGTAAATTCGTGATCTCCGGTTCAAGGGAGTTGAGACCCGGAAATTTTGATGTCCACGGATGATCTGCCATAACGAACTCTTCGCGCTGCGCAATAAACGCTGATCATCGGCATATGTCGCGATTGACCGGTGTTGAGCATGACGCACGATAACCAACAAAATTTCGAAAAAAGCCAGCAAGAATAACCGCCCGCTCACACCGAAACGTCTGCAGGCGTAACAGTACTCAATTCCGCAGCGCAAACAGGAACCAGATAGGCCGCCCAGTCGTTCTTTCGACAGGTATTCGGAGGAAAAAACATGACATACGAAGATCCGCAATCCGGACGTGAACGCAATTTAGGTCAAGACGACGTCGGCAATTCGACGGGATCATTGATCGTCGGTATCGTCTTCCTTGCTGCGATCGTCTTTGGCGGTTGGTACTTCTATAACCAAAGCCAGAAAGTCGCCGATACGACCGCGACGCAGCCCGCTACCTCATCGACCGCAGAGAATTCCAACGCGACGATGTCGCCGCAAAGCTCAGCTCCAGGCGTTGAAGGCGCAGCCGGCAGCAAGAACGGCCCGGCAGCGCAGCCTGGAAACAGCAGCTCTTCGACGGGTGCCTCGTCGGGCAACACGGGCGTCGGCGGCGACAACACCAACATCGACAAGTCGACGCTTCCCTCGCAGGATGCAACCGGCGTAAAGGGTGACGAAGGCAGCAAGAACGGTCCGGCAGCGAATGCGCCCGCACCGTCAAACAACAGCAACAGCACGACAACTCCGCCGACCAATCCGTAGCTGCGGATCGACATGCCGGCATAAGAAGCTCGCCCCGACGGGGCGAGCTTTTTTCGTTCTAGAACTTCTGCGAGACGCCGACGAAATATCCGCGCCGCGGACCGTACTGCGGCGCGAACACGCCGATACCTTCGCCATCGCGGATTGTGTAGACCTCATCGAACAGGTTGACGACATCGAAGCGCACTGTCGTCGGACGCCCGAACAAGTTCGCGAACTCGTGCGAGATCCCGAGATTGACTTGCGTGTAGGCCGGAACGCTCGCACCGTTCGGAACGTCCTCCGTATCGGTACGCAGCCCACTGCCGTAGATCATGTCGATACTGAGCCGCGTCCCATCCCAAAGATATGAAAACCCGGCCGACGCCGTAATCGTCTGCGAATGGTCGGTGAAGATGTAATGGTCGGCAATGAACGCCAGATCATCCGGATCGATCAGGAACTGGTTGGAGATGATGTTCTTGCCCTTCTGCTGGCCGATTGCAACGTTGCCGTAAGCGCTGAAATTACCCCAACTGTATTTGGTCGTAATTTCGATGCCCTTATTGACGGCCTTTTCGTAGTTGAAGGCATTGAGCACGAGAGCAGCGCCGAACTGCCCGTCGTCGAGAAGATCATGCGCTAGCTTGTAGTAGGCATCGACGCCGACTTCGAGCCCGGGAAAAATCGTCTGCGTAATGCCCGCGTCGAAGTAGTGCGACCGCTCAGGCTGCACGAGCCCGCATCCGCCTGCCGGACAACTGCTTGCCGCGACAGTCCCATCGAAGAGCGCAATGTTTGTCGGCCCGGACGCCACTTGCGGGGGTGGGGTGAAATATCGGGCATATCCCGCATGCAGTGTCGTTCCTTGAAACGGACGGTATTCCAGACTGACCCGCGGGCTCCACTGATTGGCATCCACGTATTCGTACATCTGGTCGAAACGCAGACCGGCATTGAGCGTCAATTTGTCGGTCAAACGAATTTCGTCTTGAGCATAGATACCGATCAACCAGCCAAGTTTCGACGTCTCATCGAGTAGCCCATTCTCGACAGAGCCATCGTCGGCGATCACGGATGAATTGCTGATCGCTTTCGTCTGCTCGGCGCTGACGGTGAACCCGGCCCGCAACGTGTTGTACGCATTCAGCCGATAAGAGCCGTCGGCTTGCACGCCGTTGAGGAAACTGCGCCGCTGGACATCCGACGCGATGCCGTTGAAGAACAAGTCACCCGTATCGTCCGGCTTGAAATGGAGATCGCTGTAACGTGAGAAGTACGCGATTTGATAATCGCCGTTCTCGATCTTCTTCTGCAGCGCGATCACATCATAGTAGTTCTGCTCGAACTGGTTTTCGTTGAGCAGCGCTGAGTTGAAATAATTCGGAAGACCGCCATTACCTGCAAATGGCGTATCCGTCGGCAGTCCAAGTGTATTCGGAATCTGAAAATTCTGCACCGACACGCCGGATATCCAGCTCAGCCGCGTCGTGTCATCGAGCACCGCAGAAACATAGCCGAACCCCTTCTCTTGATCGGTATGATCGTGAATGGCGTCCCGGCTCGACGTCGGGTTTTCAATCCCCTCATCGTTCATCAGATAGCGGCCGGTGAAAAAGTAATCGACCGCTCCAGTGCTGCCGCCATATTCGAGACTGGGCGTAAAGGTGCCGCGGCTGCCGCCATAAAAACCGATCGTGCCGCCCGGCGCCTGCGCACCCGACCGTGTCGTGATGTCGACCAGCCCCGTCGTATGCAATCCGTACTGCGCCGGCAAAGCACCGGTCACCAGCGATAGATTGCTGATGAAGCTCGTTTCCAGCACATCGCTGAAACCAGAAACGCCATCGGGAAGCAGAATGCCGTTGATCCGGTATTGCACATTGGCGTGGTCGTTGCGCACATGGAGCTGCCCGCTCGCCGCTGAGTCCTGACTGACGCCTGGCGCCTGCAGAAGCGCCTTGCTCACGGGCGTTTCCGTACCTTGCGGCAACGCGCGAAGCGCATCCTCACCGAACGAATACTGGTTCGTTCCGATCTGCGTGAAGATCTCGTTGCGCGCCGCGTTGAAGGCATTGTTCTGAAACGCGAGCGGATTCTCAGTGCTTTGCGCTCCGGCAACGGACGGCTCTTGGCTCGGTGCCGATGGTTGCGAGTTTGCATGCGATGGCGTTGTTTTGGCGCGCCGAGCCGTCTTGACTTTTTTAGTCGCCGCCTTGGCGTGCGGCTCAGCCACGACGACGGCAGGAAGCTGCGCTTCCGTCGCATTGTCCGTCGTGCCCGGCGCAGGCGACGCCGTTCCCCCCGTCGTCTGCGCCGATGCGCTCGAAGCATGGATGACGCTCACACCCAAACACAGAGCGAGCATAAGCCCGCGCACTCTCGAAATAGCCATACCAGATCTTTCGTATTATATGTTATAATATACGATATAGAAAAGCGCGAGACCAAACATGCAAGCGCGCGCGCCGTCGCGCCCTCCGCATCTGCGACTGCATGTTGTTGTGAAGCCACAAGCGCAGGCGTGGGGCTTCAGACAAAAAAAGCCGCCCGCTGAGCCAGCAGGCGCATCGAGACGATACAAAATCAGCGAGACGATAAGCGCGCGTGTTTTACGGTTTCGCAGCGGGCGTTTCGACGGACGCTTGTGCCGGAGCGGCGGGCACCTCGGCTGCAAGGCCTAGTGCGCCGCGAACGCATTTCGTCGCTTCGGGCAACATGGTCCGGAACTGCGCATCGTCGGAAAACTCTTCTTCCGCCACGGCCATGCCGAGCAGCTTTCCAGCTTCGACGTCGCTGCGATAATGCACGCCTGCAATCATCCGGCTGTGACCGTAATCCGCAGCCCGCGCCAGAAAGACGGCACGCTTCTCCGGCACCATATATGCGAGGACTGCGCCGAGCGCCGTACCGGCCGTCGTGTGCCCCGACGGATAGGATGGGCTATACTTGTTGCCGGCCTCTAGCGGCTTCAGATCGTTGTTTGGAAGATTGAACGGCCGCGTCCGGCAGAATGAATTCTTGGCATGCTCAGCCGCCGATTTCGTCCGCTCCATCAGCCGATCAAAGATCGGATGGCACGCCTCAATTGCCGCACCATCGAACTTGATATCGGCGCCCTCGATAAAACGCGCGAGCGAAATTTTATAATCGGCGTGTGCATGGTCTGCCTGCGCCTCCGTTCGATTTTGCTGCAATGTCTGCAGTTCTTCGAGTTCCACTTTCGTCTGTGCGCAGCTATCACAGGGTGGCGGCGACAATAATTTGACGAGCGGGTCCGTCGTCGGCTTGGGGCAGGTTGCCTCCTCTGCCGAGAGCACAATCGGCATCGAGATGCATGCGACAAGGGCCGCGCAAAAAATCGTGGTTTTCCGAAACATCGTGCTGAGCCTCTTTAATTGTAAGCTACGCATGGTCGCGCATTGGAATACCCCCAATGGGCCGCGAGCGTTAAAGACCTACGACACCCATCCTTCACGAGTGCGAAGCGAGATAAAGTATCCCAATCCCCGTTTCGCAATACGCTTTAGATGATGAGCACCAGCGCGGTGACGCCTGGAGGTTTCTGGCGAGTCCACCGACCGGCGCGAAAAAATCCAAATGACCGCAAGTGATGCAAATGAGCCGCGATTCCACCGAAATCGACGGCTGTTCATTATTTGTCATGAACACCGTTTCTTGCCCTGTGGCACCTTCTCCGCTTGCTATTCACATCCAGGAGTGAAGACGATGCGCAAGATCACTGTTTTGACATTTGCCGCTCTCGCCGCTGCGACGTTCTCCGCCGCTCCGGCCAGCGCTCATTCGCACTCATGCTTTAAAAAATATTCGATGGGCGAGGCGCTCACCGAAGACACGGCCAAGTTCCAGGCTGATGAAGCCCTTCTTCAGGCGACAGACTGGGGAGTCTGGGCAGTTTGGATGACGGGTGCCGGAACACCGGGTTACACGTTCAGCCCGCGCAAATACCATTGCTCGCAAGACGGCTTGGCGTGGACCTGCCATGCCCAAGCGACATTCTGCAAACTCTAAGATTTCGACATCGACAGGCGAAGGCGGCGGCAAGCGGGCGCCCCTTCGCAATCACCTCAGCGCGGTCGTCCGAACGCGCTCCGCGTCCCATGAGGACGTTATTTTTTCCTTCGCCGCGGCGCGTCCGTTTTGACGCGCTTATGGCGCAAGAACCCGGAAAATCTTGAAGGGTCCTCAGCACTCGTAGAAACGCCGAAGATGAGCGCCCCGACGACGACCAGTCCGATCATAAGGGCACCCAGGTCGGCGAGTGAAAAAAGATCTACCGTCATCACACATCATCCGCGATCGCGATAAAGCGCGATGGTTCGCATGATGTGCCGCCCCCGGCTGTTCCTTGCGGAACAACCCGTCGGCATTGTCCGCCCAACGTCAGTGCGCCGAGATAAGCATTTGGCGATGCGCGCGATCTATGACAGTAAGGGAGATGGCCGACGGCCGACATTCTCAATAAGATCTTATTTGCACTCGACAATTCCGGAAGAACCGCATGTCATCCGCCCCCGTCGCATCGCCGCTGTCCAAACTCCGGGCCGCGGCCCTCGCCTGCCTCGTGCTGTCTGGAACCGCGGGACAGGCACTCGCCCAGTGCGGCAACGGCCCCGGTGGTTTCAACGCGTGGCTACAAAAATTCCGCCAGCAAGCCGCAGCGCAGGGCATTAAATCCAGCACAGTGGTGTCGGCGTTATCGGGCGTGACGTACGATCCGACCGTAATCCACCTGGACCACTCGCAGCACTCTTTCAAACTGAGCTTCAAACAATTCTACGCCCGCCGCGTCAGCAACGCGATGATCCGGCACGGCCGCGCGCTGATGCAGCGCCATCGCGCCCTCTTCGACCGCATCGAAAAACGGTTCGGCGTGCCTGCGCCCGTTATCGTTGCGATCTGGGGACTGGAAACGAACTACGGTGCCAACCTTGGCGCCCGCTATTCGATCATCCGTTCGCTCGCAACGCTTGCCTATGATTGCCGCCGCACCGAATTCTTCACCGGCCAGTTGCTCGACGCCCTGCGGATCGTTGAAGAAGGTGACCTGACACCATCGCAATTGCGCGGCGGCTGGGCGGGCGAAATCGGCCAGACGCAATTCCTGCCCACGCCCTACATCCGCTATGCCGTCGATTTCGACGGCGACGGCCGCAAGGATCTGATCCACAGCGTGCCGGACGTTCTGGCCTCGACCGCGAACTTCCTCGCCGGGCACGGCTGGCAGCGCGGCGCAGGCTGGCAACCCGGATCGCCGAACTATGGCGTCATCGCCGAGTGGAACAAAGCCGACGTCTACGACCGTACGATCGCGGCCATGGCCGACCAGATCGCCGGCCGTTAAGACGCCGGATGACGTCACGTCGCCCAGCGCCGGAAGATCACCGAAGCGTTGACGCCGCCGAACCCGAAGCCGTTCGAGAGCACGTATTCAACCTCGCTCTTGCGCGCTTCCGGTCCGATCAGGTCGAGACCTTGCGCTTCCGGATCCGGGTCGGCAAGGTTGAGCGTCGGCGGCAAGACGCCGTCACGTAGGGCCAGAACCGAGAAGACCGCTTCAAGTCCGCCCGCTGCCCCGAGTAAGTGCCCCGTGGCTGACTTCGTTGATGAAATCGCTGCGCCGGGACCATTTCCAAAAAGCGCACGCATAGCTGCGAGCTCCCCGCCGTCTCCCACCTGCGTCGACGTCGCATGCGCATTGAGATACCCGATGTCGCCCGGCGCGATACCCGCCATCGCCAGTGCCGCCCGCATGGCGCGCAGTGCGCCGTTTCCGTCCGGCGGTCCGGACGTCAAATGATAGGCATCGGCGCTTGTCCCATAACCCACCAGTTCCACGAGCGGCTTGGCCCCGCGCGCCAGTGCGTGCTCTTCCGTCTCGATCACGAGCATACCTGCGCCTTCGCCCATGACGAAACCGTCGCGCGCCGCATCGAACGGCCGCGAGGCTTTCTCAGGCGTATCGTTGAAGCCGGTCGATAACGCCCGCGCCGCTGCAAACGCGCCGAGCGCCACACGATTGATGCATGCTTCCGCGCCACCGCACAGCGCGATATCGGCTTCGCCGCTACGGATCATGCGCATGCCGTCGCCGATCGCCTGCACTCCCGCAGCACATGCCGTGACAGGCGCGCCCAGCGGCCCCTTGAAACCGAACATGATCGAAACGTTGCCAGCCGCGAGGTTGACGAGAAACGCCGGAACCGTGAACGGCGAAAGCTTTTTTGCGCCCCGTTGATCGACCGTATGAACCGCATCCGTGATGGTGAGAAACCCGCCGATGCCCGAGCCGATCACCGTCGCCGTCCGCTCGCGCGATGTATCATTGTCCGGCGCCCACCCCGCCTGCGCCAACGCCTGGCGCGAGGCTTCAACGGCGAATTGAATGAAGCGATCCATCTTTCTCCGGTCTTTCACCGGCACGGCCTTGGCGACGTCGAAACCGGTGGGATCTTCGCTGATGTCAGGAACGACGCCCGCAACCTTGCAATCGACATCGGGAACGATGGCATCGTCGAGCCGCCGGATTCCGGATTGGCCGGCGATGAGACGCTGCCACGTCGTCTCGACGGTCGCTCCAAGAGGCGAGACGACGCCCAAACCGGTCACGACGATCCGCGGACTTGTCTTTCGATCTGCCAAACTGCGTTCCCCTTCCGATCCAAATTTTGCTGGGCCGCCCTTCCGTGTTCGAGCCGCCCGCGGCAACGCGCAGATACATGATATATGCAATTTAAAATGACAAGCGGACGATATGCGTCGGCCACAGGAGAACGTCAAATTCGGACGCGATTAGGCCCTCCAACCCCACCCTGCCGTCAAGCCCCCTGTTGCAAGCTTGCAGCGCTACCCCGGTAGGCGTGCTGAACGCCAGCATTTTGCGCAACAAAGTGCGCTCCGGCACTATGCGGCCGCCGTTCCAAGCCCTAGAAAAAATCCATTCCAGTCACCGCAACTGCGCGCGTCCTGCTCGATTGCGGCTTTATCATCTACCGCGCCAGCCGATGACCTCATCGTCATAGTCGGGCCGGACACGTCGATATGTCAGCGTCTGTAAGCAGAGTATCGTAATAGTGGGTAGCGTTCGGACCATACTGGCCAGCCTGTTTACGGCTCTCGGCGGCTTTTTCCTCCTCGCCATGACGGTGGGGGTGGGCTTTGCCCTCTATCTCGCAACCGCGCCTGATAGCGTCTCGGCCCCGGCCGACGCTGATGCCGTCGCCGACAGCCCTCTCGTCCGCGCCCAGCCGTCACAATCGCCGAACCTTATCCGCGAAGCCGCGATGTCGTTGCCGCGCCCGGTCGGCCTTCCGGCTCCCGCCGTCGATCGCGCCGCCCTCATTCGCAAACTCCAGAAAGCCCTGGCCCATGCCGAATGCTATGACGGCCCGATCAGTGGCGTCTGGAGCGATGCGTCGAAAGACGCCATGCGCGGCTTCCTCAAAACCGTGAACGCCGAACTGCCGGTCGGCGCACCGGACGCAGCACTCGCCGCTTTGATCGACTCCAACGCGGCTGCGATCTGCCGCCCCGAACGCACGATCGAAACTGGTACTCTGGGTTCGGCGTTGCAGGCATCTGCTGCTGAGGCCAACGCCGTGCTGCAGGGCTCAAAGATGCGCGCAGCTAATGGCGCCGCGGACGATCGTCACGCCACGCCCGCACCCTCTCTGCTCGGCCGCGCCTTGGCACCGGCGGGAATGCTGACGCCGACAACCATGGCCGCATCGGAAGATAAGCCAGCATCATCCAGCACGCCTCGCGCTGCCGCGCCGGAAGTGACCGCTAGCAACGATGTATCGCCGACCGATGATACGTCCGCTCCGCCGTCCACACTCCATTTCGAAGGCGACAGCCCGCTTCCGGCCGCGCAATCCGTCGATCCGCAACCGTCTGAGATGACGCCGCAGCCCGAGCCTCGCAGGGCAACATCGGTAAAGACGAAAAAAACCAAGACAGCGCGGCGCCGTCCTGCCAAATATGAGGACGTCGAAACGACGATCAGCAAGGGCTTCAATTCCTTGCAGCAGTCGCTCTCGTCGATGTTCTAGTAATTCCCAACGGAGCAAAGAATGATGCCGAGACGCGCCATACTTACGATGGTGACGGCGATAGCGCTCGCGAGCGCCTCAGGCGCGGCTTGGGCCGGTGACTACGCCCCTCTCAACTGTCACAAAGCCAGCTCCCCCGCAGAAAAAACAATCTGCAGCTCTTATCCGCTCGGCCAAAGCGAAGCCCGCATGGCGACGCTGTTTTCGGTCGCGACATCGCTCGTCGCCATGGGCCAGCGTGGCGACATCCAGGATGCCCAGCGCAACTGGCTCGCCTCGCGAGACGCTTGCGGCAAAGACATTGGCTGCCTCGACGCCGCCTACCAGCGGCGCATCGGCGCACTCAATAACGTAATTGCGAATATTGCTTCCCACGGACCGTATTGAGCCTTCCCTACCGGCTCCCCATATGACGGGCGGAACGTGACCGGCGGCCCAGCGTTCCGCCCTGGAAACCCGCTGCGTGCCCGCATGCACGTGCGCCGATTGGAGAAACTTCCATGTTGAAGTCCAATGCCGCACAGTTCGTCTTTCTCACAGGCTCATTCATGATCGCAGCCGCGACAAGCGCTAGCGCCATCGAATGTCGGGAAGACTATCAGATCGTGAACGGCCAACCGATCTCGACGCCCTATTGCCGCGACGGCTACCTTGCTCAGGTGGCCCGCGAATACGGTTTCAAAGCCTCGGCCAGCGCCATTCGAAACAATCCATCGCGCAAGGAAGAAGTTTGCCGCTTCATCGGTAATGACATCCGCGTTCAGACCGCGTGCTCGGAGGTGCTGCCAACACCGAGGGACTCGCGTTGAGGTAAACAGGCGCCGCGATCATTGGCTCGATAGAATTCGACCGGTTATCGCGACGCTTTGTTCATGCGTTGTGTCGAATGCCCTTGCCAACCAATTCTCATGCGCCCCGAAACAGGCGCAACCCTCCGACCTGAACCGCTCACTTCGAAACGAAAGGCAGGCAGCAATGTCATCGAGCACAATCGTCAAAAACCACTCCGGAGTCTTCAAGATCGGCGGCGACATGCCGGTCAACCGCCTAGGCTTCGGCGCAATGCGCATCACCGGCAATGGCATTTGGGGTGAACCCGCCGACAAGGACGAATGCCTGCGCACGCTTCGCAAGCTGCCCGAACTCGATATCGATTTCATCGACACCGCCGACAGCTACGGCCCCGAAGTCAGCGAGCGCCTGATCCGCGAAGCGCTCTATCCCTACAAGGGCATCAAGATCGCGACCAAGGCTGGCCTCGCCCGCACAGGTCCCAACGTCTGGGTCCCGCTTGGCCGCCCCGAATACCTTCGCCAGCAGGCCGTTCTCAGCCTTCGCCGGTTGGGCGTCGAACGCCTCGACCTCTGGCAACTGCATCGCATCGACCCGAAGGTGCCGCAGGCCGAACAATTCGATGCGATCAAAGCGATGCAGGCTGAAGGTCTGATCTGGCATGTCGGCTTGAGTGAGGTCGGCGTGAAAGAGATCGAAGCGGCGCAGAAATTCTTCAAAGTCGCGACGGTGCAGAACCGCTATAACCTCGCCGACCGCGCCAGCGAAGACGTGCTGGACTTTTGCGAAAAGCATGGCATCGGCTTCATCCCTTGGTTTCCGCTTGCGGCCGGCGATCTTGCTAAGCCAGGCTCACGCCTCGAAGCAATCGCGAAAAATCACGACGCCGGTCCGAGCCAGATCGCACTCGCGTGGCTGCTGAAGCGCAGCCCTGTCATGCTTCCGATCCCCGGCACCTCGAAGGTCAAGCACCTTGAGGAAAACATGATCGGCGCCAACATCAAACTGAGCGACGCGGAATTCGCCGAGCTCAGCGCACTCTCTAAGCCGAAGGCATAACGCCCGGCTTCACAGGCGGAGAGCTGGCGAATGACGTCGCCAGCTCTTTCATCAAAGCGCGCACTTCCGGACGCTCGTTGCTATCCCAGTCCGCGAGCATCTTCTCCAAATTATCCTGCCGCTGACGCAGCAGCCGCGCGTAAAGCTGCTGACCTTTCTCCGTCAACTCCACAAAGCCGCCCGGCGCCTCGCGCGCCATGCCGGCATCTTCGAGACGGTGAAAAACCCGCGGCTGCCGCGTTTCCTTCGGCCCGAGCCGCTGGCGAAGCTCGGCCTTGTCTGCCCGGCCGCCGATTTCGCCAAGCCGCGCCAGAAGCCAGAATTCATCCGGCTGCAGCGCGACATCGAACCGCTTCGCTGCCTGCTCATAGTAGCGCCAACGGTTTTCTTTCGCCGTAATGCGCTCGACGATCCGCGCCAGCTCTTCAAGCGACGTCGCATCGCGCGGCATTTGCAGCGGATCGTTCTGCGGCTCCACTGCGAGCGTCGCCCTGAGCGGCACTTCCTTGATCAGGAACGACAGCAGAAACGCAACGAACGCCGTTGCAGCGGCCGTCCGAAAAACCGGATGCAGCGCCGCGACGAACAATTCGTTGTATGTCGCCTTCAATTCGGCGGAGAGCGTACCGATTGCAGTCGGATCGCTCATCGTATCGGCAAGCTGCGGCGCGTGGGCTGCAATTTCCCGGTTCAACGCAAAGCCGAAGATCGCTCCAAACAGCGCCGCACCGACCGAGCCGCCAATCGACCGGAACAATGTCGTGCCCGACGTCGCGACGCCGAGCTGCTCATAGGCGACCGCATTCTGCACCGCCATCACCAGGATCTGCATGACCATGCCGAGCCCGAGGCCGAGCAGCACCATGTAGACTGACGCCGTCGACGCTGAGGTATCGACCGTAATGGACGATAGCAGCACCAGCGCTACCGTCATCACGCCGGTTCCCATGATCGGAAACATCTTGTAGCGGCCGATCCGGCTGATGATCTGACCGCTCGTGATCGAGCTGACGAACACGCCAAGCATCATCGGCGTCAGATGCAAGCCCGCGCTCGTCGGATCGAGCCCTTTGACGATCTGCAGGTAGAGCGGCAGCAGCGTAATCGAACCAAACAGCGCCAGTCCGACAATAAACCCGATCGCCGCGGCGACAACGAAAGCGCGATTGGCGAACAGCGTCAACGGCAACAGCGGGTCCGCAACCCGCGTCTCGATGTAAATGAATGACGCCAGCGACACGACACCGAGAAGCGAAAACGCCACGAGACTGACCGGCGCTTCCGATGCCAGCGTCGCCCCGAGGCTCGTGACGATAACGATCGACGTCAACGTCAAGGCCAGCAGCATGGCGCCGGGATAATCGATCTGGATCTGCGACGGCTTCCGATGCGGCCGGAAGGTCCTATTGATCACGGCGAGCGCCAGGACGCCGAATGGCAAGTTGATCAGAAAGATCCAGCGCCACGACGCGTTGCCGACGATGAACCCGCCAATCAGTGGACCGAGCACAGTCGACAACCCGAACACACCGCCGAAAAATCCTTGATAGCGCCCACGCTCGCGCGGCGGCACGACGTCGCCGATGACCGCCATCGCCGTCACGATCAATCCACCGCCGCCGAGGCCCTGCACGATGCGGAATGCGATCAGCTCCGGCAGGTTCTGCGCCACACCGCACAACGCCGAACCGACGAGGAAGATCAAGATCGCGACCTGCAGCACGATCCGCCGTCCGAACAGGTCGCCGAGCTTGCCGTAGAGCGGGACGACGATGGTCGTCGCCAGCAGATAGGCCGTGACGATCCACGACAGATGCGACAGCCCGCCGATCTCACGCACGATCGTCGGCAGCGCCGTCGAAACGATGGTCTGATCGAGAGATGCGAGCAATAACACCAGCGCCAGCGCCGAAAAAATCGCGATCCGCTCGCGCGCGCCGGTGTCGGGCACAGACTGTTGCCTGGAATTGGAAATTGCCATGTGCCGAACATCACCCCCGCATTTTCCGCGCATGCCATTGCGATGCACCGCGATCTCGCCGATCAAGCCCGGCAAATTCAAATTGAGACCAAGCGTGTCATCACGCCTCACAGCCAACGAAAAAAGCCGGGGTATGTCCCACGAGGTGGGGAACGCGCCGATGCCGTGCTGGTATCCCACAAAAGGGCATATTAGACTTGGGGGCCGTGAATTGCTGAATCTCGATCACAGAGCAAGCTTTCCCTAAAGTAGCGCCGCATAAGCAACACAACTTGTCATAAGCTTCGCGCCGTCCGGGCCGTCGGTTGGCCCGTTCGTGCGAATATGTTAGCCCAGCCTGAGAAATATTGAGGACCGTATGCGCTCACTGACGACGGCCATCGTAGCAGCAGTGCTGATGTGGCTGGCGGCTTCACCCGCCGCAGCCGGCCCCGCTCTGCTGTTCGAGCCTTCGACGGGAAAGATCCTTTACGCCGAAGATATCGACGACATCTGGCATCCCGCGTCTCTCACAAAACTGATGACGGCCTACGTCGCGTTCGAAGCAGTCAAGAACGGCGAGATTCATCTCGACGACAAAATTCCCTGCTCATTGCCCGCAACGCTTCAACCGCCCAGCAAAGTCGGCCTGCAAGTCGGCCAGACCTTAACCGTCAAGCAGGCATTGCAGGCCGTGATCATCAAGTCTGCCAATGACGTAACGGTGATGCTGGCGGAAGCGATCTCAGGCAGCGAAGCGAAATTCATCGACCGCATGAACGCGACGGCGAAACGCCTCGGCATGACGCACACGAGCTACGTCAACACCAATGGCTTGCCTGATCCCGGTCAGCTGACCAGCGCTCGGGATATCGCGAAGATCGCGCGCGCCGTGACCAGCGAGTACCCTCAGTACGCCAGCTACTGGGCAATGCCTGCCATGCACATCGGCAAGCGCCGTCTCGGCAGCCATAACGCACTTCTGAAAACATTCCCCGGCGCCGACGGGCTGAAAACCGGCTTCACCTGCGATTCCGGCTACAATGTCGTCGCATCCGCAACGCGCGACGACCACCGGCTGATGGCCGTCATTCTTGGCGAATCCTCCGGCAACGAGCGCGCCATCCGCGCCGCGGCCATGCTCGAATACGGTTTCCAGAACTACGACTGGAAGCAGCTCTTCAATACCTCGACCATCGACAACTACCCGATGGACCCGAACTATAAGACGGTGCAATCCGTCCGCGATTCGGTCGCGGCATGGGGCTGTCACCCCCAAGGCAGCCATACCGCCGGACGCAAGCACAAGTCGAAGCGCAAGCTTGCGGCCGCCAAGAAGAAAGCCGCCGAAAAGGCCGCTGCCGCTGCGAATGCCGAACCTGCGGCGTTGAAGGGACCGGTTGGTCCAACACCGAGCGCTCCCGCAGCGAGCGGCGATGCGCCGAGCGCCGCTGCCGCGACGGCCGATTAACCGCAATAGCGCTCGCTGACTCTAGACCAGTAGCTCCAGCGGCCTGTCGTCGAAGGGGCATCCGGGAGGCTGAGCCGAATCCGGCGGCGACGCCTGATCGGAATTGTCGCCGTCGTCGCCATTCCCTCCATCGTCATCCGGCGACTTGGCGCTATCGTCTCCCGAAGAACCCTCGTCAGGTGAAGCTTGCGACGGTGGCTGCGCCGAATTGGCGTCCGGTGCGCCATCGTCTGGCGCAGCGTCTTGCGCGAGTTCCATTCCGGCACACCCGCGCAAAACAGGACACTCGCGGGCCATTATGGGCGAAGCGGTAACGAAAACAGCGATCGCAACTGCGACCAGCGCCGACGCCTCGGAAACGTTATTCATACGACTTTCGCCCTAGCTTTTCGGTCTACGCGCCCGAAATCAATCAAAAGCTGTTCAGTTTAACCTACCTTTAGGACGTACGGAAAGCATCCGCGCGCAACATGGCTCCAAACTTGCTTTTCCCGAGTCGTCAGTTTTCCAACTACGACTTGAATAGGAATTTGCGATGACTTGGCCTGCCCGGGCGACCATGAACAAAGAAATGGATTTCACGCCGCCGCCCCAGGACCTAGGAGCGATGGCCGAGGTCCTCGAAGGCAAACACGGATTGTATGCGGCGGGGATAGCCGAATTCTTCGCACTGTATCACGGCCAGAAAGGCGATGTGGGACGCGCATGGGCCTGGACCGGCGTCGCCGAACTCGTCCGTACGCGTGAACGCGAACGTCTCGACGAGATGTAACTTAATTTTCTGCGTCGGCGGCCGGCGCGCGGAACGCGTGTCGCCGACGCCAAAATAAAAACTCCTACATCGGCGCGGCGATAACGAGGGTCCAGAACGACTTGAACTCGGTATGCGGATCCTGCACCAGCGCAATACCCATGCCGGTTGCATCCGGCGTCAGCAGGTTCTTGTTGTGGCCGGGGCTTTCTTCCCAACCCTTCATCACTTCGTTGAAGTTGATCTGGCCCGTGCCGACGTTCTCCGCCGTCAAGCGCGCTTTATAGCCCGTGCGCTTCACGCGGTCCCACGGATTGGAGCCGTCAGACCCATAATGCGAAATGCGATCCCACTTTGCGAGATCGCGCGAATGCGCTTTCGCCGCCTCGGTGAGTTCCGCATTGAGCTTTAACGGCTTCAGCCCGTACTTCTTGCGATAGGCATTAATGACGTCGCGCGCCATCTCGGCGTTGAGCGCGGTGTGCGAATAGTCGCGATTGGAGAGAACGCCCGGCTCCGCCCGTTCGTAGGTTCCAGCCGGCGCCTTATCCAGCGTCGCGACCTGCGTGCCGCGCGACGTCGAAGGCTCGCCGCCAAGTCCGACGCTCTTGGGCGCCGACAGATACGACGACGGCGACACCGAAGACGTCGTTTCGGGTTCCGTAAATCCTGACGAGATAGAAGACGAGCCGAGGCTACAACCGGCGAGTGCGGTTACGAGCCCGGCGGTGAGCGCAACGCGATACATTCTGGCAACTCCCGGCACGAAACGGGCGGCTGACGTCAGCATTGCCGGAAATCCGTTAACTGGGCGTTAACGCTAACGAAATGCGACTCGCAGCATTTGGCGCGCCGCCGCGACGCCTGAGAGCCAATCATGACACCGGAACCCTCAACGAAACTCTGTCCCGCCCCGCCTCAATGATCGCGCCAACAAGGTGTCGCGATTTTGACCGCCGCACGGCGAAAGGCTGGCGCAGCAAGCGTTTGTGAGCATTTGCGCCGACCTTCCCTCGCTGTGGGTCTTTGTCGGCCGGCTCTTGGAAGTGCTGGACCAATCATCAAAGTTGTCGCGACAGCGCATTTGATTCGCGCCAGGAGAGACCTTTCGATGACTGCAGCCATCGAACATTCGGAGCTGAAGACCGACGACGAGCCATCGCCGCTCCTCACGGTCCGAGATCTCTTGCTACTGCGCATCGCGGTCGGCAGTGCAACGCGCGCCGATCTGCAACGAGACGTTGCGCCATTGCTGGCGTCGAAGATTTCCGGCCTGGAATTCCGCCGCTCCGCCGAACTGGCTCTCAGCACGCTCGCCGGCGCTCAGCTCGTCTCGGAGGCGAAGGGCGGCCGGCTGACCGCCACCGACAAGGGACGCCAGGTTGCAGAGGCGAGCTTTGCCGCATCCCGCACCTTCCCGGCGACCTGGAGCGACGCCAAGACGTCGCTCATCCTCGCCGCGCTCTCCGCCAGCGACACGCCATCGATCCGCAAGGGCTTGGCCCGGCCCGAGGGCCTCGCCGCGCTCATCGTGCAACGGCACTTCGGCAAGACGACGGGGCGCGTTCTCTCGCCTGCCGATCTCCGCTCCGAATTGGCGATCATCGCGCTCGAACGCGCCTTCGGAAACAAGATCAAGACCGGCTTCGGCAAGAGCGCGGGCCTGCCCGCCAAAGCCGGACGCCTGCTCGCCGGTCAACTCTTCCGCTCACCACGCGAAATCTCGACCGACGGCAAGCTCGTCATCCAGCTTGCATGTGAAATTGTCAGCGCCCGCGAAGGCAGCCTTGCGGCCCTCGAACTTGCGCTGCTTCGCACCCTTCTCGCACCGAAGGAGGAAAATGCCCGCGTTGAGACGTCGCGTCCGCAACAGCGTGCAGAACCGCCGAAACGTCCTCTCGCGCGCACACCACCTCCGCTCCCCGCCAACGATCGTTTGCCGCTCGACGAAACCCAGCCGCCGCCTGCACCGCGAGTTGTCTCGCCACCCGACATGCAGGAATTTTGTCAGGCTGTTGTTGATGCGGCACGTCCTGTCGCGGAGGGCTGGCCAGGCAACCGGAAGGCGTTTATCTCTTTGGTATGGAAGGCGATTCGCAACGCACGACCCGACTGGGGTTTATCCGAGATTGCGTTCAAAGGAATGCTCGCGGAAGCCCATCGCTCTGGCCGGCTTGAACTAGCGACCGCTGATCTCAAAGACGGTCGCGATCTCAAATCGCTCGAGGATTCCAAGATCCTCTACAAGAACACCGTCTGGCACTTTGTGCGCGTTCAAGATTGAAGGCATTTCGATTAGATCAATGGGTGTTGAAGGCGCTTCCCTCAAACAGTCGACGTTCGCCCCCTCGCTCGCGCCTGACAAGCTGAGCGAGGCGTTCGAGCATTCGATCACCTGGGAAGATGATCTTTGGCGCGCTGACCCGGTCGACGTGCCGGAAATTCACGCCAAGGCGCGCCAGAAATTCAACGATCTGCTGACGGCCGTCACCTCGGGCCGCGGCTATCACATGCAGGATCGCATCCTGCTGTTTCACGGCCAGTCGGGCGCCGGAAAAACCCATCTTCTGCGCGCGCTCAGAACGGACTCGCATCGCACGGGCCAAAGTTATTTCGGCTACGCGCAGATGACGCCCGACGTGCAGAACTACGCCGATTTCTATCTGCGGCGCCTCGTGCACTCGCTGGAAAAACCCTACGATCCGGATCGCTTCGGCGAATCCGCACTGTCGCGGCTAACGAACCGGATGGTGCTCGATTCCGAGGTGATCTCTTCCGAAGACCTCGACAAGCTCCGCGACGACACGCTCGACGACAAGCAACTCGCACAGCTCATTCTGCGTCTCGCCGACCAGATCGTCGCCTGCGAAAAGTTCCAAACCCAGGAACTCGACATCAACATCGTGCGCGCGCTTCTCTATCTGCAGCGCCGCGATCCGCGCATCGACCAGCGCGTCCGCCAATATCTCAACGGCCGTAATCTGACGGCGATTGCGCACGAAGCCGTCAGCGCGCTCGACCCGAACGACGGCGAAGATCGCGCTTTCGAGATCATCAAGGCGCTCGGCGCACTCGTCTGGACGGTTGATCGCGCCGCGCTCGTCTTCTGCATCGATCAGGTCGAAGACCTGCGCTTCTTCGACAACGCCGAAGATCGTTTTCAGCGCGCCGTGCGCGATCTCATCCAGATCGCCAACCGGCTGACGAATGCGATCATCATCATTTCGTGCCTTGAAGATTTCTACGGCCAGGTGCGCAGCCTCGTCGCGCAGTCCTACATCGACCGCATCGAGAAATCCGGTCCCGTCCTGCTGCGCGAAAGCCGGACGCCGGAAGAAGCGCGCCTCATAATATCGAAGCGTCTTGCCTATCATTCCGAGGTCAACGGCGACGGCTTGAGCTTCCCCGATGCCTCGCAATTCTTCGGCCCGCAGTTCTTCGAAGAGTTCGGCGGCCTGTCGACGCGTCGCCTGTTGGAGCACGCCCAATCGCGCCTGCGCGAAGCGACCTCGACCGAAGGCGATGACCGCGAGCCGGAGCCTGAGCGTCCGTCCTTCATCTCGACACTGGCGCAAGCGCTTGGCCAGGCAATCGGCTTCAACGACGAACCCGATGCGCCGGGCTCATTGTCGGCCGTCCAATTCCGCGAAATGTGGGAACGCTTCGCCAACGAGAGCGAAGCCGAAATGCCCGCCGATGAGGGCGAACTCGTCGATATATTGTCCGGCGCTCTGCAGCTCGCACGCGAAGAATGGAATAGGGCGATCGAGATCACGACTAAGAGGCTGGAACTCGGCGACGAGCTGCCTGCGCTAGATCTCACCGTGCGTCACCGCACCGGATTTGCCAACGACGTGCGCATTTTTATCTGCAACGGGAAGACTCAGGGGGGCGCCTTGAAGCGCCAGCTCGACAAAGTGCTGACATCGATGCAGGGCAAGCCCTGCTTCATGCTCCGCGCGAGCGACTTCCCCCCGAACTCGAAAAACCAGACGGCCCAGGCGCTCAGGAAATTCCGCGAAAATGGCGGCCGTCAGCTTCTCGTGCCGATCCCCGAGTGGGAACGCATGATGACGGTACGGGAGTTCACCGCGCATCATCGCGGCGATGCGAGCATGACGCAATGGCTGGAAGGCGCAAAGCCATTGTCCAGCCTGATCTCGATCACGCACCTTTTGCGTCTCGATCTGCTCGGCCGTCCCGTACCACGCCTCGTCGCCAAAGAGATGGACGACCCGCAATCGTCGCTCGACGGCTTCGACATGCTATCCAACGAACAGGCGCGTGGCGCGAACCCGAACGGCAACGACTCTGGCCTTCCCGCCAACGATGACGACCTTCCGATGTCTGTCATCCTCGACGAAGACGGCAGCTACGGCGCGAGCATTCTCGCAGGGCGCGAAAACGGCATGCGTGGGCCGCGTCCCGTAACACTCAACAAGAGCGTTCTAAAGCGCCACGCAGCGTTCCTCGGTGGCTCCGGCTCCGGTAAAACGACCCTGGCGCTCTCAATCATCGAGCAGCTTTTGCTTCGCGGCATTCCCGCGGTCCTGATCGACCGCAAAGGCGACCTTGCGAGCTACGCCAACCCCGAAGTCTGGCGTTCGAGCGAAAACGAAACGCCCGACCGTCGCTCGGAGCGCGAGAAACTCGCCGACGCGATTGACGTCGCCGTTTACACACCGGGCCGCGCATCCGGCCGGCCAATCTCGATTACACTGCTTCCAAACGGTATCAACGAGCTGCCCGATCACGAGCAGCAGTTGCTGGCGAACCTGTCGGCCGCCGCTCTCGGCGAAATGCTGCATCTGAAGAATTCCGCGACCCACCAGAAGCAGTCCGGCGTGCTCGCCGTGGCGCTGCGCATATTAGGTTCGCTGTCGACCAACGAAGTGACGCTCGCCGACCTGATCCATCTTCTCGAAGATGAGCATCCGGAGCTGACCGACCAGACCCAGCGCATGGACCCGTCGGGCAAGCTGCGCCGCGATCTCGTCGCTCAGTTGGACTCGCTGCGCCTGCGCAACGCCGCGCTGTTTGAAGGCGGCGGCGAAAGCCTGCGCATGGAAAGCCTGCTCGGCCTCGGCCGTTATCAGCGCCCGAATCGCACGCGCCTGTCCGTCATTTACACCGGCTTCCTTGGCGACAACGAAAACATCCTGTTCTGGGTCTCGCAGTTCCTGTCGGAAGCGCTGCGCTTCTGTCAACGCAACCCGAACGACGAACTGCAGGCCGTCGTCATGTTCGACGAAGCCGACCTTTACATTCCCGCCAACGCAAAGCCTGCGACCGCAGAGCCTCTGCAAAGCTTGCTGAAACGCGCCCGTTCCGCCGGTCTTGGTTTGATGCTCGCCACCCAGTCGCCGGGCGACCTCGATTATAAGAGCCGCGACCAGATCACGAGCTGGTTCATCGGCCGCGTTCGCGAAGACACCGCCCTTCGCAAGCTCAAGGCCGCCTTCCAGTCGGAATCGGGCCTCGACCCAGCCCTGGCGCTGCCGGGCCAAACCGTTGGTGAATTCCACCTCGTTCAGGAAGGCCTTGTGCGGCCGATAAAGGCCCAGCGTTCGCTGATCGGCGCCGAACAGGTGCCCTTCGACCGGATCGAGCAATTGGCCGCCGAAACCCGCGGTACGGACGAGCGGCAGCTACGCCTGTTTGACGTTAGATAAGTTCAATTCGCGTTTCAAAACATGACACGGCGTGTGATGTTGCGCGGCCAGAGTTTGCCGCCGCGAGTGCGAACATGACCGCATGATGACTCGGCAAGACGCTGATATATCAGCATAAAATAAAATTATCACCGATTAGAAAACGATGCGCTGACCTATGGGTTAAGCATCAATCGCCATGTGATCTCTGATCTACTACGGCGACTGCAAAATCGAGGCAGGCTCTGTCAAGTTTTTTTGCAAGGCTGTATTCTGACAAGGCTGGGAAGTAGGGGTTTATGCCCGGCAGCGCTGATCGGGGGCGGCTCCTTTCAGTGGAATGAGATGCGGCAACCGAGGGGGCAAACCGGTTGGATCATCGCTTAGGGCCGCGCGTAACAGTGGAGAGAACTTAAAAGTTCGAGTGCGGGGTAAAGAGTTATGGTGGCGAAACCATTCGTGATGATGGTCGTTGCGGCCCTCATCGGTCCGGCCGTTGGCGTCGGCCTTTTCATTCTTATGAACAACTTCTGATCCGGCGAGCCGTCAGGCTTGCCGATCAACAAGTCATATCACTCGCTTGCAGCAGTCGGCTGCCGGCGCAGGCCATATATTTGCCGTCTCCGGGCGCCGAAACCGCCCAGAGTCCGTTGAGTTGACGCCGCAAAGGTCAACTAACAATCCGTACTGAGCCGCCGCCCGTCCTCGGCGACGGCATTAGCGCGGCTTTGCGACACCGATGTTACGTCTTCTGCGGCATCTGACCGCCCTCGCGGACTTCTGCCTCTGGGCACCGCGTTGGATTGCGCGTTGGCTGATGATGGCGGTGGCGTTCAACCCGAAGCTCGGGCCGCTCCGTCACGTCTTCACAGCCGCGATCGTCTACGTCTTCTTCGCGCTGATCCTAGTCTATATCGCAGCGCCCATCCGAGGCTACCTCGGAGACGTATCTATGCACGACAAACTCGGCTACGACGCCGAGCGCTGGCTCGCGACAGCGATCTATGACCCAAAGGGCAACTTCGTCGGCACCTTTGATCCCCGCCTCGATAGCCTGCGAGATGTGAACTACACCGACAGCGCCATCGCGCTCGGCGATTACGTCGCAAACCCCGATCACAAATCGATCCCTGTGCGCACTGTGCCGGAGCAATACTGGCGCTGCCTCTCATACCACGAAGATCGTTATCTCGGCGGTCCGCTCAATCCGTTCGGCATCGACCTTCTCGGCGTCCTGAAAATTCCGGTGACCGCCGTCACGCGAACGATCGCGTCTGGTCGCCCTTCTCTCGGCGTTGGCGGCTCGACGCTGCCTATGCAGTTCGCGCGCGTCATCTACAAAACTCCGCCGAGCGCCGACGAAAGCGGCATCGACAAGCTCAAACGCAAGTTCGGCGAATGGTGGCTCGCACCCGTCATCTACCGCGACCTCACGCGCGGTGGTGACGACACGCTGTTGAAGCAATGGGCCGCGAACCACATCTGGCTCGCCCAGCGAACCGGCGGCCAACCTCTTCACGGCGTCGAAGTCACGAGCCAGGTCGTGTTCGGCAAGGAAGCAAAAGACCTCTCGACCGCCGAGCAGTTCGTGCTCGCCTCAGCCGTCAACAAGCCGATCATTCTGCTCGAAGGCAGCGACCGCCTGAATGCCGTCCGCCTCGACCGCTGGCGCTACATCACAGAGGTGCGCGCCCGCACCTGCGCCGAAAAGCTCATCACCGACGAAGCCGAACAGCGCAAAGTCGTCTTCGAGCTGATGGCCCTGGCGGGCGGGCCACCCGATCCGAAAGTCAAACCAAAACTCGAAGCTGCCCTCGAACGCTTCGCGCCGCATGAAATGAAACGCGCCGAAGCCAACCCGATGATCCGCGCCAACCTGCTGCTGCCCGCCGCACGCTTCGGCATCCGCGAAGAAATGAAGCAGCGTTACGGCTTCGCCTGGCGCGACCACATCCGCGGCGTAACGACGACTTTCGACATCGGCGACAACCTCGCTTTCCGCGACAAGATCGATGCGGAACTGAGCGCCCTGGACACGAAATGGGCCTCCCGCATCGACCCGGCCTTCACGCTCGATCCCCAAAAGGTCACTGCGGACAAGACGCTTCCGGACGTCGTCGTCGTCGCGGCTGACGGCAACGGCAATATCGTGCGCTATTACGAATCCGGCGAGACCGCGGCCTACTTCGGCTCGCTCCCAGCCCGCCGCTCCGATACCGGCTTTTACGATCCATCACTCGAAAGCCGGCAGGTCGCTTCGACCGGCAAGATGATCCTGGCCGTCGCGCTCGCCAACCAGGGCCGCGATGGACCCGGCAGTCTCTACACCGACTCTCAGGCGCCCGCCCAAGAGCTCGACACATGCGCCAAGGGCGGCAGCACCGGCAGCCGCAAAGCGATCGTCGCGTTTGCATGCTCGCTTAATGCGCCGCTGATCACTCGCGGCGCGCAACTCGGGCAAACGCCGATCAAACGGCTGATCGACGGCTTTGGTTTCACGATGCCACCCGCCGCCGCGCTCGGCGGCACGCCACCATCGACGGCCGTCGTCCTCGGACAGGTTGCAGCCGCCCCGCGCCGCGTCCACTTCATGTCGAGCCTCATTCTTGCGTCTCTCATCGGCCGCAGCACGCAGCCGATCCATCCGCCGACGCTGATTGCTGCATACGACTACACGCAGAAAGGCCAAGGCGGCGCCGGAATAGCGGCCGCGGCGAGTCCTGCGATCATCCCGAAAGCGTTGATCCGCCCGAGGGCGACCGGCTTGATCCGCGCACTTCTCGAAGCCCCGCTTTGCTATCAGACCGGCGGGCAATCTTACGGCACGCTCCGAAGTCTCAGCCAATGGTGCGCACGACGCCGTGGCGATCTGCGTGTGCACTTCGCGAAAACCGGAACCTCCGTCACACTCGATCCCGACGCGACGGTCGACACCTGGGCGTCAGGCGGCCTGCAATTCACGAACGGCGCCGCTTATTCATATGTCGTCCTCGTCGGGACCGGAAACGCATCGCGCCCCTGGGCCCGCCATTTGCACGCCGCCCAGATCGCAGCACCCCTGCTCGACGTCTTGCTGCGCGATCTCGAAGACGACGCCAAATCGCATCCGCGCCGCGACTTCCTTCCTCGGCGCCGCACGGTGCCCGTCGCTGCAACGCGCATGTCCGCAAAAGAATTCGCCGACGCCGCCCGCTGACCTCGTCTCCCTCTCCCCATTCCTGCAATTCAATGCGGAGAGGGGAAGACTTTCGTCATCCTCGACCGAGTGAGCAAAGCGAATCAAGGTCGGGGATGACGGACTTTCATTCATCGCGCCGCTAAACATTCGTCGACAGTCCGACATTGCTCAGCCGCAGTTTAACCATCAAAAACGCCGACTGGCCGCGGAGTCTCGACGCCTCTCTTGGGTAGGGTTGGCAGTCATGAACCGGAAAGGCGCGGAACGCGGAGGCGAGGCAGGCTCACTGCGCCTCTATGCAGACGCACGCGCCGAGGCTGACACGCCGCAAAAGCCTCCCCGCGACTGGAAGCGCGCCATCCTCATCGTCGGACTCGGCGCGCTGTCCTGGGTCGCAACCTACGTCGGCATGCTCGAACTGATCGAAGCCAACATGGGCGATCTGCCAATCGTCCATCGCGTCATCGTCGGCTTCTCGGTCGCGATGCTGATGACGATGATCGTCTGGCTGCTCGACCAGCTCTTTCGCCCGCATCCTTTCGTCACGAAACTATCCTATGCCGGCGGCTACATCTTCCTGTCGCTGATCTCGATCGGGTTCGGTTTTGGGTTTTACTGGAAGGTTCTCGAAAGCCGCGGTGAGGCAACGCGCTCGGCCGAAAGCGCCGTCTCCGAAGTCCAGAACGCGCTGCACGGCGCCGAGACGCGGCTCGAACAATTGCAGGCGACGCTGACCCAGCTCACCCAGGTCTCGACCGAAAAAGCACAGCTCGAACAGACGAAAGGCACCTCATGTCCAAATTCGAAGCCGGGCGACGGACCGCGCCGGAAGATGCGCGAAGACGATGCTCAGCGTTTCTCCTTCGCATCGGACTTCGTGAAGGGCAGGATCGGCGCGGTGAAGACCGACATGGAAGCCCTGAACGGCGACTTGACGAAGATCGTCTCAGCGGACTCGTCCACGTTCGATCCCAAGACCGGAACGCGAAATGAATTCATGCGCGCGCTTGGACGCAAGCTTGACCTGACGGCAACAGGCTTCAACGCCTTCCGCACCGATCCGCAGCTTCGCCAGATCCGTTCCGATCTCGCCGACCGCGCCGAGCGCACGACCTTCAGCGACGGCCGGAACGGCACCGTCACCTGCCCCGATCCGCAATTGCAGATGGCGCTGCACGGCGTTGTCAAAGCCATCGACCAGTTGCCGGAGTTGCAGAAGCCCGAGATCGCGACCGTCGAAGGCTCGGAAGCAACCATCGAAGCTTTCCGCCGGCTGACGACGACCTTCTACGGCCTGTTGTCGTTCAAGATGCCGCCGTCCGCCGACCAACTGCGCGAACTGCAGAAGAAGGCGATCCAATCGGTCGAGAACCCTGCCGAAATGCGCAACGCCGACGATCGGGCGGCCGGCCTGTCGAAGCGCGACTATGTTCCGCTTGCAGTCGCGCTGTTCGTCGATCTCTGCCTCTTCCTCGTCTCGATGGGCAAGCGCCCCGGCGGCCGTCTCGACGGTCTCGTGCCGAAGATGCAAGCCGCCGAGCGCGGACCGGTGATCGAAATCCTGTCGCGCTTCAACGACATTCACCGCGACAAGCAGATCCGCGAAAACTTCGAGCTGTTCCGCCATGTCGTCTTCGACATGAATGGCGATTACTACGTTGCCGTGCCGCTCGATGCGCCGCCGCGTCTCAATCCGGCCGAACGCGAGAACCTGCGCGTCGAAGCCCAGCTTCTGGCCAACTTGTTTGCGAGCTTCGAACGCGAAAAGATTTTTAAGCGCACGCTGCTGCCGACGACCGGCAGCGTCCAGAAGCGGCTTGCGCGCCAGGGCTCGAAATTTGCGAACTCGGACTCGTTCCGCGTCTATAAGTTCACGAACGGCGCCTGGTCGGACATCATCCTCGGCGCCGTCATGGGTGCCGCCCGCCGCGCCGAACGCAACGAGTTGCGCCGCAACGACTTCGACGAGCATGATGCCGCGCCGTCATCGCCCGTGCCGTCAACGCCATCGCCGGAAACAAAGCACACGCCGAACGCCGCCCAGCAAATTGAAACGGACGCGTTCGAACCGGACGAACCAGCGCCACGTCCAAAATTCGACGCCGACATTCGCGGCGCCAGACCCAACGGCGCCATCGACCCGGAGCACGCAGCGCGCTTCGGCCCCTATGCCGGTATCTACCGCCCGGAACCGGAATTCTCGCCGCCGCAAGCGCCGCGCGTCAGACGCCCCGTCGCCAAGCCCGAGCCGGAAGCCGATGTCACCGTCAAAGCCGCCAACAGCAACACCAGCCGCGCCACGCCAAGCGAGCCACCGCCGCTGCCCGAACCCCGCCCCGCGACCGTCGTGACAATTCCTCGGTCCGTCGAACCGCGCGCCAGCGTCACCCTCCAGCGCGAAACCGCAACATTTTCCGTTCCCGTTAGCGAAGCCGTTATGCCGGATTCGTTAAAAGCCGCGATGCGTGCCTTCGATGCGCAAAGGCACGTCATATCGGCCGATGCGGACGACGAGCAGCCTGTCGGCCCCACCCCTCAGAATCACGGCCGGATCGTCGCATTTCATGCGGAAGATCAGCTCTCGGACGACGACCGCGCCTTTATTCGCCGCATCGCCCCACCCGCCGCCGAATGAAAAAGCGTTGGATAGAAAACGGGATAACGATGTTCGCCTTAAAAGGAACCGAGCCGCAACGCTTGTTTAACATTCTTCTTGGCTTAATGGGGTCACCGGATGCCCTGCGGGGGGCAGTTCGATCACCGAACATGACCGGCTCGAAATGGGAAAGAATAAATGCGCATCGCTTCACCTTCGCGGCCAATGATGATGTCTCGAACGGATAAGGAAGCTCGGCTCAAGGACTTCATCGGCGAGGCCTTCACCGCCCGCGGTGAAGATCCGGCACGTGAAATTTGCCTGACGCTCTTTGTCCGTAACCCGGATAGCCCGGCTGCGCGTGCGCTTCATGCCGCGTGGTCCGATGGCCTGATCGCAGGCGCACGCATTCTCCTTGTCGTCGGCGATACCACCGTCGAAGAACCGTCGTCGCCGTCAATCCTCGACGTCACAGATGTGGAATATCGCGTCCTTGGCGAGGCGAGCTTCGCACCGGCCCACGAACAGCTGACCGTCGGATCGACGCGCGTCTGGATCGGCGATTGCCTCCGCCGCGATCCAACCAAGCGCGATGCCTTCGAGCTTTACCACGGCAACGACGTAACGAACGCCGTCTTCGCGCTCGCCTCGTTCGAGAAGCTCTGGAAGCGTGCCCGTCCGCGGAAACTGCCGCGCACCGAAGCGCTCTCGCCGGAAATCATCGCCGCCCAGTCGGACGACGCCAACGTGCTCCCACTGCGCCCGCGTCATTAACTAAGCGGCCGTCGGCGACACGGTAGATCTTCAATGCCATCTTCGGCTTCATGCCGAAGGTGGCATTTGCGTTTTTACGCCTTCGACTTCGCCCCCGAAGGGAGAAGGCGAACACCTTTCAAAAATTCCCCAAAATGAAACTTATCCCCGCCTCTCGGCGCGGTGGTAAATTGCTTGCCTGAGCCAACGTTAGAAAAAGGCCGCAAGAACGCGCAAGCACCGGAAATTCCTAATTATCGCCGCGCTTCGGCCTTTGGACCTTGTTGGTCTTTTGCTTGAAACGCCAACTGGCGATACTCCACCAGAGCTTCGTTGAGCGCGCGAGACCGCGTGCTCGCGCACTCGGACGTCGAGGCTTTCACACAGGATGCCACCCCCATGATTTTCCTCGCGCGCCTTGCGGCGGTTTTCACGCTCATGCTGGCGACCTTCGCAACCGCCAGCGCCGATCCCAAACCGTTCCTGCATCAGGGCATCGCCGCCGATGCCAAACGCTATGAGGCCTATCTCAAGGCCAACTGGAAACCGGACGGCAAAACGCCCGCCGCGCTGAAAGCTCAGGCCGAAAAAGACTTTGCGAGTGATCCGCGAGCCGCCTCTCGCGCGCTCGCCAATGTCGTCTCGGCAAACGCTCAGGACTCTACTGCCTGGACGCGCCTCGCCGAAGCCCTGCTCGCCATTCCGCCTGATCCCAACAATACGAGCGAACGCTACGATCTTGCGATCTATGCCTCGGGCGCGGCTTACACCGGCTACCAGCGCGCAACCGATAAGAACGAGAAAGCCCACGCGCTTTACGTCCTCGGGCGCACGCTCGAGGCCCGCTCCTATTGGCGTCCCGCGATCGACGCGCTGAGCCTCAGCCTCGCGCTCGCCGACGACCAGACCACCCGCGAAATGTATGACAAGCTGCGCGGCCAGTACGGCTTCCGCATGACCGACTACAAGACCGACAACGACGCGACGCCGCCGCGCCTCTGCCTGCAGTTCTCCGAAGACCTGTCGCGCACGCAGACCGACGTTGCGAAATTCATTTCCGTCGGCGGCAAAGACCCGCAAAACCTCGTGCAGGACGGCAAGCAGCTTTGCCTCGAAGGCCTGAAGTACGGCGAACGCTATCAGGTTCAGATCCGTGCCGGATTGCCGTCCGACATCGGCGAGAAACTGCTGAAAACCTCCGATATCGCCGTCTACATTCCCGACCGCACGCCGTACGTCCGCTTCGGCGGCAAAGCCTATGTGCTACCCTCGCGCGGCCAGCAGGGCATTCCGGTCACAACGACGAACACCAGCAAGATCGACGTTGAAGTTTATCGCATCGGCGACCGCAACCTCGCGACGACACTGCAAAACGGCGACATGGCGCGTCAGCTTTCGAGCTATGACGTCGATAACATTCGCGATCGTTCGGGCATCAAGGTCTACGAAGGCCAGATGGATATTACCTCCAAGCTCAACGAGGACGTGACGACGGCCGTGCCCGTCACCGACGCCACCGGCAAGCTCGAACCCGGCGTCTACGTCATGGTCGCCAAGCCCTCCGAAAAGCAGAAGCAGGAAAGTTACGAGCGCGCGACGCAGTGGTTCATTGTCTCCGACCTGGGCCTCACCGCATTTAGCGGCAATGACGGCGTGCACGCGTTCGTCCGCTCGCTGAGCGATGCCATCGCTGTCGGCGGCACGTCTGTGAAGCTGATTGCCAAAAACAACGAAGTGCTCGCCACCGCCACGACCGACGAGCATGGCTACGCCAAGTTCGACGCCGCGATCACCAAAGGCGAAGGCGGCTCGGCGCCCGCAATCCTCGTCGCGCAGAAAGGCGAAGGCGAATACGCGTTCCTCGATCTGACACTCAACGCCTTCGATCTCTCCGACCGCGGCGTGCAGGGCCGCGATCCGTCCGGTCCTGTCGATGCCTACGTCTATACCGAGCGCGGCGTCTATCGCGGCGGCGAGGACGTGAACGTCACGGCGCTCGTGCGCGACCAGTTCGGCAAATCGTCATCCGTCCCGGCGACGCTGATGGTCTTCCGCCCCGATGGCGTCGAGCAGACGCGCTTCCTGATGAACGATCAGGGTCTCGGCGGCCGCGCGCACGTCGTGCATCTCGCCAAGACAGCAATGACCGGCACCTGGCGTGCGAAGCTCTACACCGATCCGAAATCAGAGCCGATCGCGGAGCGGTCATTCCTCGTCGAAGATTTCGTCCCCGAACGCCTCGACATGACGCTCTCATCGAAAATCAAGGCACTCGCGCCGGACGAAAACCAGACGATTGACGCCGATGGCCGCTATCTCTACGGCCCGCCCGCCGCTGGTCTCGGCCTCGAAGGCGAAGTCGTCGTCAAGGCATCGACCAGGGACGTTCCCGGTTATACCGGCTATATCTTCGGCCAAGCTGACGAGTTCGTAACGCCGGTACGTCAGGCGCTGCCGTCGAACCTCGCAATGGATCAGAACGGCAAGGCGTCGATCCCGATCACCCTGCCGCAGATGCCGAAAACGCCGAAGCCGCTGGAAGCTTCGATCTCCGTGAAGCTGCGCGAAGACGGCGGCCGCACCATCGAGCGCAACATCACGCTGCCCGTCGATCTGAAACTCGAACGCGTCGGCATCAAGCCGCTGTTCGACAACTTGACAGCGCCCGAGGATCAGCCCGCCGAATTCAACGTCGTGCTGCTCGGCTCCGACGGCAAAGCCGAAGCATCGAGCAATCTCACCTGGACGCTGACGCGTCTCGATACGACGTGGCAGTGGTATCGCCGCGACGGCACGTGGACCTATGACGCCGTCACCGTGAAGCGCAAGATCGGCAGCGGACCGCTCGCTGTAACCGCAGACGGTGCTGCAAAGATCTCGCAGCCGATCCAGTGGGGCCGTTACCGTCTCGACGTTGCGTCAAACGATGCCGATGGCCCAGCCTCGAGCCTCATCTTCAACGCCGGCTGGTACACATCGGGCGATACAGTCGATTCACCCGAGCAGCTCGACGTCGCGCTCGATAAAGACAGTTACAAAGCCGGCGACACGGCAAAACTTCGCATCGCCTCGAAGCTCGGTGGCAAGGCGCTCGTCGCCGTGCTCGGCACCGGCCTCGACCTGATGAAAGAGGTCGATATCGCCAAGGGCGGCGGCGAAGTCGACATTCCCGTCGATAGCAACTGGGGACCGGGCGCCTACGCCACCGCGATTCTCTACCGACCGATGGACGAAGCGGCAAAGCGCATGCCGGGCCGCGCCATCGGCATCCGCTGGCTACCGATCGACCAGTCGAGCAAGCAGCTGAAAGTTGCCGTGACGCTCCCTGACAAGGTGAAGTCCGGCGCGCACGTCGACGTGCCGCTGAAGGTCGAAGGCCTGGCACCCGGCGAAGACGCCCGCGTCGTCGTTGCGGCTGTCGATCTCGGCATTCTAAATCTCACGCGCTTCGAAACGCCCGCCCCGGAGAAGTGGTTCGGTCAGCAGCAGAAGCTGTCATTCGAAATCCGCGACTTCTACGGCAAGCTGATCGACGGCATGCGCGCTGACCGCGGCAAGCTCCGCTCAGGCGGCGATGGCACCGCGGCGCTGCAAGGCAATCCGACGGTCGAAACGGTCGTGTCGCTCTATTCCGGCATCATACAGGTGAAGGACGACGGCACTGCGAGCGTGTCGTTCGATCTGCCGGACTTCAACGGCACCGTCCGCTTCATGGCGGTTGCCTGGAGCAAAAATAAGGTCGGCCATGGCTCGGGCGATTTGATCGTCCGCGACGCGGTCGCGCTGACCGCCGCCGTGCCGCGCTTCATGACGCTTGGCGACGAGGTCGATCTCGGCTTCTCGATCCACAACGTCGATGGGCCGGCCGCGCCGTACAAACTCACGCTGTCCCAGAAAACCGGCGACGACCGCAACGAAACGCTCTCTCCCGTTGCCGACAAGACGGCCGACCTGAAGCAGGGCGAACGCATCATGCAGCGCGTTGTCTTCAAGCCGACCGAGCTTGGTGAGATTACGCTGAAGGCTGTCGTCACCGGCCCGAACGATATCGCCGTCAAGCGGGAGATGACGTTCAATGTCTTCCCGCCCGCAGGCGACATCAAGCGCACGACGATTTCGTCGTTGAAGCCCGGCGGCAAGCTCGTCGTCTCGTCCGACATCGCTTACGACCTGATCCCGTCGCGCACGCGGATCAACATGTCGGTCGGACCGGCCGCGCGTCTCGACGTGCCGACGCTTCTCGCCCAGCTCGACCGCTACCCCTACGGCTGCGCCGAGCAGACGGTGTCGCGTGCGATGCCGCTCGTCGTCGCCAATGCGGTCGCGGCTCAAATTGGGATCGCACAGGACAAAGAGCTGAAGGAGCGCGTGCAGAAAGCCATCGGCCGCGTCTTCGAAATGCAGGACTCGACCGGCGCGTTCGGCGTCTGGGGTCCATACAGCACCGACCTGTGGTTGACGGCCTACGTTACCGACTTCCTGACGCGCGCGAAGGAAGCGAACTACGACGTGCCGCGCGAGAACTTCAATCGCGCGCTCGACCGGCTGCAAAACTTCATCGCTTATGCGTCCGACTTCGAGAAGGGCGGCGAAGACCGGGCCTATGCGCTCTATGTTCTCGCCCGCAACGGCCGCGCGCCGATCGGCGATCTTCGCTACTACGCCGATGAACGCATTGACCGCTTCTCGACGCCGCTGGCCAAAGCGCAAATCGGCGCCGCACTCGCGATGATGGGCGACAAGGAACGCGCCGAGCGCACGTTCTCCGCAGCCCTCGCCGCAATGCCCGATACGCCCGATAGCGGCTATCGCAGCGACTACGGCTCGACGCTGCGTGACGGCGCAGCTCTCGTCACGCTCGCCGCTGAAACCGGCATCGCGCGGGAAGAGCAGCCGAAGCTCGCGACCGTGATCGCCAAGGCCTACGAGACGCGCACGTACACATCCACGCAGGAACAAGCCTGGATGCTGCTTGCCGCGAAGGCTTTGAACGATGAAGTGAAGGCAACGACGCTCGCCGTCGACGGTAAACCGGTGAACGGCCCGCTGCTGAAAGGTCTGATGCCCGCCGAGTTGAAGAACGGCGCGCTGACGATCACCAACAACGGCGACACCGCCGTCGATGCTGTGATCTCGGTTCTCGGTGCAGCACTCACGCCCGAACCGCCGGTTTCGAAAGGCTTCAAGATCGAACGCGAGGCCTACACGGTCGATGGCAAGAAGATCGATCTCGCAAGCCTGACCGGCGGCAAGGCGAACGTGAAGCAGAACGACCGCTTCGTCATGGTCGTGAAGGTCACTTCGGATGATCCGGCCGGCCGTGTCATGGTCGTCGATCGCTTGCCCGCGGGCTTCGAGATCGAAAACCCGCATCTCGTCGAAAGCGGCGCAATCGCGAACCTCTCGTGGCTGAAATCGACGGCCGCGCCCGAGCATACTGAGTTCCGCGACGATCGTTTCGTTGCGGCCTTCAACTTCGGAAGCGTGGCGTCATCGTCGGATACAGAGAACGGCGACTCCGGTGACAACACGATCACGCAGCCAGATGGCACGTCACAAGTAAAGCCTGCACCCACAACGGCGATGCTTGCCTACATCGTCCGCGCTGTGACGCCCGGCACGTTCGTCTATCCCGCGGCAACCGTCGAAGACATGTACCGGCCCGAGCGTTATGCCCGCTCCGCAGCCGGCACGCTGACCGTCTCGCTGAAGGAGTAACGCGTCGTGCGGCTGGGACTTCTTCAAAACGCGAAACGGCTTCGTCCCCTCCTGGGAGAAGGAAGTGACCTTTCCTCTCCCGGAACGGGAGAGGATGCCCGAAGGGCAGGTGAGGGACTTCGGGACAATACGATTTCCCCCACGGCGAAACGCCGGAGAGGGGGTGACGAGCCGTCGGTGCCCCCAGCGTCAGCCACCCTCCTCCGGCGCTTTACGCGCGTCTCCAAGCTCACCCCATCCCCTCCCAGTCAAGGGGAATGGAGAAGTGAGCAGCATCTCTTCCTTGAATCCCCCTCCCCCTCGCAGGCAGCGGTTAGGGGTGGGGGCGTTCACCCGCGAAAGCTTTTTACTATTCGACGTGTCGCACTATGTGCAGTGCTGGCAATCACAGTTTTGGCGGGTAGTGCTACTACCCTCTATCTCAAAGCCTTCGCCGACGCCGGACCGCTGCCGCTCGAAAACGCCAAGGCCGTCTCGACCACCGTCGTCGATCGCGACGACCGCCTGTTGCGCGCCTTCACGACGACGGATGGCATGTGGCGACTGCCGCTCGACCCGAAAGACGTCGATCCGCACTACCTGAAAATGCTCTTCGCTTTCGAAGACAAACGCTTCTATTCCCACCACGGCATTGACAGCAAAGCCGTCGTCCGAGCGGCGCTGCAGATGCTGCGTCATGGCCGCATTGTCTCGGGCGGCTCGACGCTGACGATGCAGGTCGCGCGCCTGCTCGACGGCCGCCACGAACGCACCGCCAGCGGCAAGCTTCGTCAGATGGCCCGCGCCGTCGAACTCGAACGGGCGCTGTCGAAACGCGAAATCCTAAAACTCTATCTTCGCCTCGCTCCCTTCGGCGGCAACCTTGAAGGCGTTCGCGCAGCCTCGCTCGCTTACTTCGGCAAGGAGCCGAAACATTTATCGTTGGGCGAATGCGCCCTGCTCGTCGCGTTGCCACAATCGCCCGAGGTCCGCCGTCTCGACCGCAACCCGAAAGCCGCGCTGCACGCCCGCAATCGCGTGCTGAATCGCGCCGTTGCCGCCCACGTCATCACTGCCGCAGAAGCCGAGCGCGCCAAGGCCGAACGCATTCCGTCAGTGCGTTACGCGTTCCCTCTGCTTGCGCCGCATCTGTCGGAAAGCGAAGTCGCCGCGCATCCGACCGAAAGCGTCATCAAACTGACGCTCGACCGCAATCTGCAGGCAAGCCTTGAACAACTCGCGCAGGATCATGCCCGATTGATCGGCGACAACGTCTCGACCGCCATCATCGTCGCCAACCACCAGACCGGCGAAATCCTCGCCGAAGTCGGCTCTGCCGATTATTTCGATAAGGATCGCCACGGCGCCGTCGATATGGCAACCGCCGTACGCTCCCCCGGCTCGACGCTGAAGCCCTTTATCTACGGCCTCGCCTTCGAGGCAGGCCTCGCGCATCCCGAAACGCTAATCGAAGACCGGCCCGTCCGCTTCGGCACCTACGCACCGAAGAATTTCGACGAGGGCTATCACGGCACGGTTTCGATCCGCGAAGCGCTTGAGCAATCGTTCAACGTCCCGGCCGTCCGCGTTCTCGCGCGCGTTGGACCGGGCAAGCTCGTCGGCCGCTTCCGGCGTGCCGGCGTCGAAGCCCGCTTCCCGGATAAATCCGAGCCGACGCTGGCGATGGCGCTCGGCGGCACCGGCCTGACGCTCGAAGACATGACGCAACTCTACGCGGCCCTCGCGCGCGGCGGTGACAGCATCATGCTGACCCACCGCTGGAGCGAGCGCGGCAAGGTCTGGGCGACGTCGCATCTGAAGCCGCTCGTCAATGCGCACCGCCTGATGTCGCCGCTCGCCGCCTGGTACGTCACCGATATTCTGAAGGACGCGCCGCCCCCGCTCAACGCCAAGGGCGGACGCTTCGCCTACAAGACCGGCACATCCTACGGTTATCGTGACGCCTGGGCAATCGGCTACGACGGCAAGTACGTGATCGCAGCCTGGGTCGGGCGGCCGGACAATTCGAGCATTCCCGGCCTCGTCGGCCGCAGCGCCGCCGCGCCGATGTTATTTGACGCGTTCGAGCGCGTTCCCGGAGGTCGCACGCCGTTGCGCGGAGCGCCTGCGAACGCCATCCGCGCGACGAACGCCGAGCTTCCCGCCCCGCTGAAACGCTGGCGCGATCCCGGCGACGATCCGGTCGCCGGAAAGTTTCTTGAACCGCCGGTGCTGATCTCTTTCCCGCCCGATCAATCGGAAATCGCCGAATCCGATCTCGACGGCGATCCGCTGATCTTGAAAGCCGACGGCGGCGCGCTGCCACTGACGTGGCTCATCGACGGCAAGCCCATTCCGTCCGACACCCACACGCGCGAAGCCACATGGCAACCCACCGAAGGCTTCGCCAAGCTGACCGTCATCGACGCAAACGGCCGCACCGACCGCTCTTCGATCCGCGTGCGGTAAGCCATGATGTCATTCTCGGGCATGTCCCGAGGATCCATCAAGCATCGGCACGAACTGCAAAATGGATCCTCCGCCTGGAGCCGAGGGTGACAATATTAAGCAAACTAAATCCGCTCCCCTGAGTGAGCACCGAGCCAAGTCAGACTTCAAACACAAATTCGGTGGCGTACAGGAAACCAAAAGTCCCATTTGGAACCGCAACGCCGATGGTGCAGAGTGCGCTGCGTATTCCATTTTTGACGCCTCGCGCATTCCGGATTTCAAACTCCCTATGATGTGTTGCCATTCCTTTTTCCGCAGCTTCGCGCTCGCCTTCACCCTGATCGCAGTCGCGATTGCAAACGGCGGCTGCAACGACGCCCAGCACGATGCGTCCTCGGCGCGGCCGCTGCCCGCACTTGGCGCCAAGGTTGATGAAACATCCGTCTCGGGCATCTCATCGGGCGCCTATATGGCGGGTCAATTCCAGATGGCGCACGCCAAGCGCGTCGTCGGCGCCGCCATCATCGCGGGCGGCCCTTACGGCTGTTCCGAGAGCATCTTTGCCAACACCATGCCAGGCACCGGCACCGCAATCTTGAATCTCAGCAAGGCCGTCAACGGCTGCATGCTGAACCTGCTCGGCATCTGGGGCGTCTCCGATCCCGAAGACCTCGCGAAGAAAGCCGAAGAACGCGCCGCCAAAGGCGAGATCGATCCGATCGCAGACGTCGTCCGCGACCGCATCTATCTCTTCACCGGCACATCCGATCGCACCGTCGCCCCCGCGATCGTCAAGCACGCGGCGGAATTCTACGAAAAGCTCGGCGTGCCGAAAGCCAACATCGACCTTGTCTCCGACCTGCCTGCGGGTCACGCGTTCGTCACCGACGATGAAGGCAGCGCCTGTAGCGTTTCCGGCGAACCCTACGTCGTCAACTGCGGTTATGATCAGGCTGGCGCGCTGTTGAAATTCATCTACGGCGATCTCCAGCCCCGCGCGACGACGCTCTCCGGCAACTTCTTTGATTTCGATCAGCGTCCATTCGTAAGTGACGACAACAGCGCCGAGCTTGCGGAAACCGGCGTCGTCTACGTGCCGAAGTCCTGCACCGAGACGCCCGGCTGCCGCGTCCACATCGCCTTTCACGGCTGCGCCCAGAATCGCGAGGCGGTCGGCGACACGTTCATCAAGGAATCGGGCTTCGCGCGATGGGCCGACACCAACCGCTTCATCGTGCTTTTTCCACAGGTGGCGGATTCGGCCGCCAACCCCCAAGGCTGTTGGGATTGGTGGGGTTATACCGGGCCGCAGTATTTAACTCGTGACGCGCCGCAGATTGCCGCAGTGAATCGTATGCTCGATGCCTTGCAAGCGCCCGGCGGAGGCGCATAAAGCCTACCAGCAACAAACGTCGGGCAACCGATAAGACCGGCGCATCAGGGGCACGGGCAACGGGGGGATTTTCAATGCTCGCACGCGAACGCCTTTTGGCACCCTTGTGGCCAGCACCCGGAGCGGTTCGCCGGCCTTCGACGTCCACAATCGTCCGAGCCATCGAGCTGACGGCAGCCGCCGCAGCGATGGGACTGCTCGTGATGGCAGCAGCGCTCCCGAACGATTCCGACACGCGTGCCGCCGCGACCAACCCGCCGGTCTCGACCGCCCAGCATCCCGGCCGCGAAAGCGACTTCGGCGCCTACCTCGGCGCGCCCTATCACTATCCGAGCGATTTTCATTACGTGAGACCCGGCAACTCCGACCTGACGATCAAGAAGATCGACTGGTTCACACTGCCGTTCGAAAACCCGCTTTACTACGGCGTGCGCATCCAGCGCTGGTTCAGCGGCCGTTTCGGCACGATGCTCGACTTCACGCACTCGAAAGTCCACGCGCCGTTCGACGACCAGCAGTTCGATATGGAAGGCACCTTTGACGGCAAGCCGGTGCCGCCAAAAGGGCGCGTTGGCGATTACTTCAAGAAACTCGAATGGACGCACGGCCACAACATGCTGACGCTCAACGGCCTGATGCGTCTGCCGTCGCTCGGTATCTTCTCGCCCTACTTCGGTGCGGGCGCAGGTCTGTCGTTCCCGCATTCGGAAATCTATCCGAAGAATGCGCCATCACGGACCTACGAATACCAGTACACCGGCCCCGTCGCCCAGGCGCTGTTCGGCATCGAGCTGCGGCTCAAGACCGGCTCCGTCTTCATCGAATACAAATTCACGAGCGCCGATTATTGGGGACCGCTAACGGGCCGCGACGGCACCTGGTTCCCGATCGACATGTGGCGCCAGTTCTCGCGCTGGTGGTCGGGCGAGCCGACGAAAGACGGCTGGGCGGGCGCCAAACTGACGAGCCATCAGGTGATCGGTGGTTTCCTCACGCGCTTCGTGCCGAAACCGGCAACGCCCTAAGACACGCGGACGCTGCGGGACCGGGGAGCAGCTTTGGCTTTCCCGGTCTTACGGCTTTTGATTGAAGTTACTGTCTGCATTGATTTGAGAGCCGCCTGGAACGTCTTGAGTTCGGCGGCGAGCCAAGTTTCGAATGCCATCGCCGCATCCGAAATCTTCGCACCGGATCGGCGCACGAGATAATAGCCGAACCGCGTCGCCCTGATATCGAGCGGCCGAACAAGCCGGCCGGCGATGAGCGCATCACCCGCCTGGATTTGATCGGCGAGCGCCAAACCCTGTCCGGCTTCGGCTGCAGCAATGACGAGGTCGCCATTAAGTGTCGGCCCGGACGGCGTTACCTCGTCCGCGACGCCTGCCGCCGAAAGCCACGCGTCCCAGCATTCCTTCGCCGTCTCCTGAATGAGAAGACTGCCGTCCAGATCGGAGGCAACAAACAATGGATTGTCGCGCAAGAATTGAGGACTGCAGACCAGCGTCAGTTCCGAGAGCGCGAGTGACTTGCTTTCCAGTCCTTCCCAGGCACCGCCGCCCCAGCGGATACCGAGGTCGACGTCCTCTTTGGAGAAATTGACGAGACGGGGCGTTGCATCAAGAACGATGTCGATATTCGGGTTCTGCGCCGTAAAGGCGCCGAGCCGCGGCACCAACCAGAGCGCGGCGAAAGCCGGATCTGATGTGACCATCAAACGCTTGCGCCGCCGCGACGGCCGCGCGAACTGACTAACCGCCGAAGCAAGAAGATCGAACCCTTTTGTAAGTTCGAGCGCCAGCGACCGGCCGACTTCCGTCAGCTCCACGCCGCGTCCCGTGCGTTCGAACAGTGGCGTGCGGAACTCGGCCTCGAGCGCGCGCACATGCCGGCTTATGGCAGCATGCGTAACATTGAGTTCATCGGCCGCACGCGAAAAGCTCGACAGCCGCGCGGCGGCCTCGAACGCTTTCAGTGCATTGAGCGGCGGCAATCGTCGGGCCATGGCTGATGTAACAAAAACTTACACGTTCTGTAAAGTAACGCCGTTTGTCGTGCGCGCGGAGGAAGCGCACCGTTCTCTTAGTGAATTCAAGAACGGAGGATACAATGATGCGCGTGATCGAACACCTGATCGAACGGATCGAAGCCCTGCTTTATCCCGACCGCCGCCCCTTCGATGACGAACCGCGATCCTGACAGAATGGAAGTCGGCGTGGGGAGCTTTTCGTCAATGTTCAGGCTTGGAGATAGTTGCCCTGCCCGTCGGCCATGGGCGAACGACTGACGCGCCGCTTATGGTCTTCGTCGTCCGAAAAGAGCTTCTGCGTCAGGATCGCATAGGCAGCTTGCGCGTCGACGGATCCTTTGTCGAACGTTTGCGCACCATTCAGAACAAGATTGTTCACCGCTTGCTGAAGCGCATCCAATTTCGCACTGTCTTTGTCGGGCGTAGCATTCCGCGCCCCGATTGTCGGGTACGCAACTTGCTGTTCGGCGAAATAAGCAGGCATGTCTTTGAGCGACGGAATGGTTGTCGATCCCCATGCCCCGCTCTCTGTCGTAAAGGTTATAGAAAACTCCTCAGGCGGAAAATCTTTGCGGTGCGCAATAATCACGTCAAACAACGCATTGTTCCGAGCGTTGTCGGGATCCATATCAAAGATACCTTGTGCGCGCCCGTTGGCGATTTCTTTGTGGATCTTTTCACTGAACTCATCTTGCAGCCCCGGGTCCAAGAACGCTTGCACCAAGCCGTCAAAAATTTCGGCCGAGTTTGTCGTGAAATGAGCTGAACCGAGAAATTTGAAGACATCCGCAGAGGCCTCTTTGTGCGACAGGCTCTTCAACGCGGCCTTGGCGATCAGCGATGGAGGAGGCAGAGGTGTCAACGAGGACTGCGTACTGGCCTCTTCGCGCATCTGGAGAATGGAGAGCGCGGTGAAGGCGCTGGCAGAGGAAATCGGATTCATTATCGGCTCAAAAAAGCTAGCTGGGCGCTTCGTGACCGACGGACAAAAAACAGTCATATGCCTTTTGACATAGACCGCGTTAAGAACTCGCTAACCAAACTCTAACCTAAGCATTATTCGGGAGCGGACGTGCCGAGCAACCTCCGCGCCCGATATTAAAACCGCTTTAGCAACCGGTCGATGTATTCGAGCTCATCCTCGGGACGCGTATTCTGACCGGCGCGCTTGCGCAGCTCTTCGAGGATCTCACGCGCCCGCTGGGCGTCGATCGCATCCGGCACCTTCACCGAATTGCCGAAGTCCGGACCTTGCGCCCGCTGCGGCCGTCCAAACGGATCGCGCGGTGAGGAACCGCCTCGGCCCAGCCGCTGCTGCGCATTCTTCTGCATCTGCTCAGCCATCTGCTGCGCGCTCTGGCGCATCTGGTCGAGCGCTTGGCCTTGCTGGTTCGCGGCTTCGTCGAGATCGCCCTGCTTTAAGGCATCCTGAGCCTTGCCCATCGCATCCTGCGCATTGCCAAGCTTGTCGGGGTCGCCGGCGCCCATCTGCTCAAGATCCTTCTTGAGCTGATCGAGTTCGTTGCGCAGTTGCGCCTGCCGGTCCTGCAAGCTGCCCTTGCCGCGCCGCTGTTGCTGCCCGCCAGACTGTCCCTGCTGGCCCTGCGGACCTTGCCCCTGGTCGGCGCCGCCTTCTTGATCGCCTTGCATGCCGTTGTCGCCGCGCTGCTGGCCCTGGCCCTGCTTGCCCTTGGAGCCGGTCCGCGGTTGACCGTCCTGACCCTGCTGGTCTTCCTGCGAGCCGCCCTGCCCTTCCTGGCGGCGACGCTCGCTGAACGTATCGTCCATCAGCTGCTGCTGCTTGCCGGTGAGATCGCTCAGCTGATTGAGCTTCTTCATCATCTGCTCGGCGCGCTGTTGCTGCGCGCGTGCTTCCGGCGTGTTGGCCGCCTGCAGCCGATCCATCAGTTCGCGCAGCTCCGAGAGCATCCGCTCGGCGTCTTCGCGTGAACCTTCCCGCGCGCTCTTTTCAAGATCCTTCATCATCTGATCGAGATCTTGCTGGCCGAGTTGCTGGCTCTGATCGTCTGGCGGATTGCCTTGAGACGGATTGTCCTTTTCCGCCTGCTTCTGCATCTCGTTGAGATAGTCGTTGAGCCGCTTTCGCAGCTCCGCCATCGCGTCTTGAATTTCCTTGTCGTCGCCTTTCTCGATGGCATCCGACAAGCGATCCTGCGCGTCTTTCAACGCCCGCTCGGCCTGCGAAAGATCACCGTCTTCGATCTTCAGCGCGATCTGCCAAAGCTCCGAGACCGACGAATTGATCGCCTCGCGCGAGTCCTCGCGGTCGAGCCGATGAAAGACCGACCTGAGTCCCAGATAGACGCCATTATCCGTGATGAACCCTTCAGGCTCCATCGTCAGCGCATCGAGCGCACGCACGACCATCGGCCGGTTGCGCGAATCGTCCATGAGTTTGCCGCGCTGCTCCACGACGGCGCGCGCCAGCGGATTTTTGAAACGGCGCGACGGCAGCACGACTTCGATCGTCTTGCTGCGCCCGATTTGACCGCCGACATCCGTCGCTTCCAGCCACAGCTTGACGCGTTGCCCTGCAAGCGGGTTCTCAGCCACGTCGAGCAGCGTCGACGTATCGACTGTCTTGGCGCCCGGACGAGGAATGCGCAGGCTCAGCACCGGCGGCCGTTCGAGCGGCAGTCGCGGCCCGGTGAGCGCGGGCGGCTGCGCCCACGCCTTCGACGGATCGACGGGCTTGGGCGGAATTTTTTGCACCTTCACTTCGGCACTTTGAATGCCGTAATCGTCGTCCGCCTTGTAGGTCACGCGCATCGAGCCGCGCGGCGTACCGCTAATCGGCTTCGTCATCGCGATCTTCGGCGGCGCATCGACGATGACGTCGAACGTCCACAGCCCAAGCTCTTGCGACCCCGCAAGCGCCCGCACCCGCGCCGACTTGCGAATCTCGTAACGAACCTCGGCGACGTTGGCCATGTCGCTGTTCTTGGGCGCGTCGGCCTTCGGCTTCTCGGGCTTGACGGTGAGCGGCTCGGTCGCGCCATCCGCGAGCACTTCGAGCGAGACGCCGTTGGAATCGAAGCCGACGCCTCTCAGCGTCAGCAGACTATGATCGGGCACCTCGAAAAACTTGCCCTGCTCCGGCGTTTGCTCATCGGCCTGCTTTGAACCATCGGCCAGCAACACCGGCGGTAAGCCGGTGTAGGGCGGCGGGGTCACCCAGGCATCGAGGCGCGCGGGCGGCCCATGCTCGCTCGCGCCGAAGCGGAACGCAGCCGCCAAGCGGTCTCCGAGGTTGCCGGTCGCCATCACCGCGACGGGGATGAGCAGCAGCAGCAACAGCCCGCGGACGGCCCACGGATCGAACCGGTCCGTGCGCGGCGCAGGATTGCCGACCTTCAGCCGCTGAATGGCTTTCGCCAGCCGCTGCCGGTGCGCCTGCCACAGCGCCGAGGTGTCGGCGTTTTCGGCGCCCGAGGTCAGCGTATCTTCGTAAGAGGTCGCGGGCCGATGCGGCACGCCTGAACGGCGCTCGATGCGCCGGATCGCTTCATCGCGCGTCGGCCACGGAATGCGCACCGCGTAGATGACCGCGGCGACTGCAGCGACCGCGAAAGCGCCCAGCAAAATCTTGTGCGGCAGAGGATCGAGGTTCGGCCACAAACCCAGGAACGACAGCATCGCGAACAGCATCGCAATGCCGAACACAAGCCATAGGCGTGGCCAAAGGCGTTCGAAGAACAACGCCAGCGCGCTGAGACGAACTTTACGCGCGAAAGAACGCGACATTTCGGGACCGGGGTCCCTGCTTTGGGGCTCTGGCATTAACTCAAGCTATCACGAGGGCCAGTCTTGGCACGTTAAGAAAATGCAACTTGAACGTCCGATAGCAGGTTCTGCCTCTCCAGTTCGGCATCTTTCGCCCGGTCGCTTCCGCGCCACATCTTCGCATAGCGAAGCTCCACCGATGGTTGTGCGAGGCGTGTCAATACGCCTCCCCAAAAATCTGCGACAATCGGCAACCACAGATTGACGGCTTTTCTAAAGTGCGTATCCAGATTTCAGCCAGACGCTCACTGACGTTCAGTTGCCGGATCAATAGGAGATATTGTGCTCATTCAATTCATTAGCAAAGCAGGGACGGCCGTTCGCACGTGCCTGACAACTGCTATCGAGAATGAGCACATTTGGCCTGCGTTTCAACCGATAGTCGACATCCGGTCCGGTCACTTAAGGGGGTTCGAAGTCCTTGCCCGTTGGACGGATCCCCTGGTTGGCGAGATTAGCCCCGTCGACTTCATCCCAGTGCTGGAACAGCGCGATCTGATCGACCGTCTGTTTAACCATCTTGTGCGGACCGCGTGTCCTGTCGCCGCAACATGGCCTGGTCCGTTCTTCCTGGCCTTCAACATTTCACCTAAACAGTTGATCGGCGAAGCGTTGCCGTTGGAGCTTTCGGAAACCGTTCGTGCCACCGGCTTTCCCCTAGAGCGCTTCCAAATCGAAATCACGGAAAGTTCGCTCATCTCCGACGTGGAAGGAGCCTACGCGCGCTTGCGCGAGCTCGACGACATGGGGGTCAAAGTTGCACTCGATGATTTCGGCACCGGGTATTCGAGCCTCGCGCGGCTTGAGGCCTTCCCTTTTCGCAAGTTGAAGATAGACGCTTGCTTCGTCCGAGCATTAGACCGGGACAGCAGCAAACGTCGCATCGCAGCGGCCATTATTGGGCTCGGCCAGAGCCTCGGCATCACCGTCGTGGCGGAAGGGGTCGAAACTCGCCAAGAGGAAGCGGTATTGCGAGACTTGGGCTGCGACCTCGGACAGGGGTGGCTCTACGGCAAACCGCAGACGAAAGATGAAGCGAGACGCACGCTCGAAATGTTTGGTGCTGTCGAACACACGGCCCCTCCACTTGACGTTTCGCCGTTTCAGCAATTGCACCAGCTCGCCACACTCTACAAGCAAGCACCCGTCGGATTGTGTTTCCTCGACCTGAACCACCGGCATGTGCGCGTAAACGACAGGTTCGCAAGCATCCATAACATGACGGGCGCCGAACTGGAGGGGAAGACCGTTTCCGACGTCATGAGCGGACCGACCTTGGCAACGGTGAAACGCATCCTCAATCAGTCTCTGCTCAGCGACGAACCGATCGCAGAAAACTACGTCCACGGGGACCGGCACCTTCGCGTGATTTGCACGCGGGTCGTTGATCTCGCCGGGGAGGTCATCGGCTTTTCAGGCGTTTCCGTCGACACCGAACCGCCTTTGGAAAGCTGCCAGCGCGTCTTGGAAGGGGCGAGCGCTTTTAGAAAGCATCCACCCGTTCTTCGCAGGTGTCCCGGCTGCAGCACCGGCCATCCACACCAATTCAATTTCGAGAGTAACTGATCCCGGCTTACCGTTCAGGCGAGGTAAGCCATGGTGGCAGGTGATCCGCGCCGATCAGATCGTCGTAGCTCGGGCGCGGCCGGACGACCGCATACTTGTCGCCATCGACCAGCACTTCCGGAATGAGCAAGCGGCTGTTGTAGGTCGATGACATCACCGCGCCATAGGCCCCCGCCGTCATCACCGAAATCAGGTCGCCCGCCTCTAGCGGAGGCAACGCGCGATCTTCGGCCAGAAAATCGCCTGTCTCGCAAACCGGCCCGACGATGTCCTGCTGGATCGGCGCGAGTTCGCTGCGCGCTTCGACGACCGGCCAGATGTCGTGATAGGCTTCGTAAAGCGTAGGTCGGATCAGATCGTTCATCGCCGCATCGATGATCGTGAACGTCTTGTCGGTGCCTTCCTTGACGTAGGTGACTTTCGTCACCAGCACGCCGGCGTTACCGACGATCATGCGCCCCGGCTCCATCACGATCTTGAGGCCGAGCGGCCCAAGCGTCTCCTTGACGACGGCCGCATATTCATCGGGCGTCGGCGGAATGTCATTGGCGCCGCGATAGGGCACGCCAAGGCCGCCGCCGATATCGAGATGCTCCAGGCCCAAGCCATCGCCCTTGAGATCGCGCGCCAGATCGGCCATCAGCCGGAACGCATCGCGGAACGGCGCAAGATCGGTGATCTGGCTGCCGATGTGCATATGAATGCCGGAAATCTTGATGCCCGGAAGCTTTGCCGCCTCGGCATAAAGCCGCCGCGCATCGGCATAGGGCACGCCGAATTTGTTCTCGGCCTTGCCCGTCGAAATTTTCGCGTGCGTCTTGGCATCGACGTCCGGATTGACGCGAATGGCGATCGATGCCGTCCGGCCCATCGCGTTCGCGACCTCGCTCAGCGCCTTGAGTTCCGGCTCGCTCTCGACGTTGAAGCCGAGAATGCCTTCTTCCAGCGCATAGGCCATCTCGCCCCGCGTCTTTCCAACGCCCGCGAAAATGATCTTCGACGCCGGAACGCCCGCGGCGCGTGCGCGACGAAGCTCGCCTTCCGACACGACGTCCATGCCCGCACCGAGCCGTGCCATCGTCTTCAGCACGGCCTGGTTGGAATTGGCTTTGACCGCAAAACAGATCAGCGCGTTCTGCCCTTTGAACGCTTTCGACAAAACTTCGTAATGGCGCACCAGCGTCGCCGTCGAATAGCAGTAGAAGGGCGTGCCAACCTCGTCGGCGATGCGTGCGAGGCTCACATCCTCCGCGTGAAGGAGGCCGGACTTGTATTGAAAATGATGCATGGAAGCGCTTCTAGCGGATGAGAAACGTCCGCTTCACCGGAAAATGCAGGAAAGGTCAAGACGGCGCTAAAAAAGCGCCTATCGCAGCAGCGGATCGAGGATGAAGTTCTCGTGCGGTTTCGGCGGCGCGTCCGAATTCTTGCCGGGGTCGGCGGCATCCGCCGATTTGGCCTCGCCCGACGCCTTAGCGCCCGGCGGCGGCTCCAGCGGCCCCTTAACGCCGCAGCCCGCAAAACCTGCGGCCACAGCGCCAAGCAGCACCATGGTCCCCCAGGTCCTCATGCAGCGCAAAAGCGCGGCCATGCCCAAATTCACTCCAGAACCCCTCAACCCGCGAAGCCTGCGGGCAACCCTTCCTGGTACTTAGCCCTTCTGCCGGGCCTTTTCCAACCGCCGAAGCCACTGGCGCGCCATTTTGGCGACGTTCTGTGGCGCGGTTCCCCCATAACTGGTCCGGCTTTTCACCGAGTTTTCCACAGACAGCACCGAGAATACGGCTTTTGTGATGCGCGGCTCGACCTTTTGCATCTCTTCGAGTGAAAGCTGTTCGAGATCAATGCCTTTCGTCTCGGCGACCTTGACGATCGAGCCCGTGACGTGGTGCGCCTCGCGGAACGGCATCTTGAGTTCGCGAACGAGCCAGTCGGCAAGATCGGTCGCCGTCGAATAACCGCGCCCTGCAGCGGCCCGCATGGCGTCCGCATTGGGTTCGAGGTCGGAGATCATGCCCGCCATCGCCGCCATCACGAGACGCAGGCTCGACAGCGCGTCGAACGTCGTCTCCTTGTCTTCCTGCATGTCCTTCGAATAGGCGAGCGGCAGCCCCTTCATCACGATGACGAGACCCTGGAACGCCGACGCGATGCGCCCAACCTTGGCGCGCGCCAGCTCGGCCGCATCCGGATTGCGCTTCTGCGGCATGATCGACGAGCCCGTCGTGAAGCGGTCGGAAAGCTTCACGAAGCCGAACTGCGGCGTCATCCAGATCACGATTTCTTCTGCAAGCCGCGAGAAATGCACCGCTGTAATGGTGGCGGCCGCCAGCGTCTCCATCGCGAAATCGCGGTCCGACACGCCGTCGAGCGAGTTCGCCATCGGCCGGTCGAAGCCCAGCGACTCGGCTGTCTTTTCACGGTCGATGGGGAATGACGTTCCCGCCAGCGCCGCAGACCCAAGCGGACTTTCATTGAGACGTTTGCGCGCATCGGCAAAGCGACCGCGATCGCGCGCGATCATTTCGACGTAGGCCAGCAGATGATGACCGAACGTCACAGGCTGCGCGGGTTGCAGATGCGTGAAGCCGGGCATGACGGTCGCCGCATGCGCTTCCGCCTTCTCCGCCAGCGCCTGCTGGACCGCGGCAAGCGCCACGTCGATGCCGTCAATCGCATCGCGCACAAAGAGCCGGAAATCGGTCGCAACCTGGTCGTTGCGCGAGCGCGCCGTGTGCAACCGCCCCGCCGCTGCACCGATAAGATCCTTAAGACGGCTCTCGACGTTCATGTGCACGTCTTCGAGCGCACGCGAAAACGTGAACGTCCCAGCGTCGATCTCCGCCTTGATCTTGTCCAGACCCTTTGCAATCTCGCGCGCGTCGGCCTTCGTGATGATGCCCGCTTCGGCTAACATCTCCGCATGCGCCTTCGAGCCGCGAATGTCTTGCGGGGCAAGCGCCTTGTCGAAGCCGATCGAGGCATTTATCTCCTGCATGATCTCCGCGGGAGACATTGCAAAACGGCCACCCCACATGGCATTGGCGGGCTTGTCGGTCACGAACGGCTCCGTATCAGAGAAACGAACAAGGTTAGCAGATGGCAGCGAACAGTAAGGCACGGCCGCAGAAAGCACTTTGGATCGTGGCGCTGTCGGCGCTTGCCGGGTTCGGCGCCGTATACGTCATCGGGGGCTGGTTCGACAACAAAGCGACGGAGATTTCTAGTGCCGCAGCCCAGGATTCATCCGCTCCGGCCGTCGGTGCGTCGGGCAACTCGTCCTTCAAGCTCGGCGAGATGGCGGCATTTGTGACGAAGAAGCCGCCCGAAGCGCTCCCCGACATCACCTTCGAGGACGCCGCCGGGAAAGAAGTTCACCTGTCGAGCTTCAAGGGCAAGACGATCCTGTTGAACCTGTGGGCGACGTGGTGCGGGCCTTGCCGCGAAGAAATGCCCGCGCTGAACAAGCTGCAAAAGGAAATGGGCAGCGACAAATTCGAGGTCGTCACGCTCAGCCTCGACCGCGGCGGCTACGAAGCCTCCCGCAAATTTCTCGACGAGCTGAAAGCCACCGACGTGCACCTCTACGCCGATCCGACGGCGAAACAGGGCATGGCCCTGAAGCTGATCGGCATGCCGACGACGATCCTGATCAACAAGGACGGCTTGGAAGTCGGTCGACTGGCAGGCTCGGCGAAATGGGATTCCGCTGACGCCAAAAAGCTCATCGAAACCGCGATCAATTAAGCCCGCACAGCCTCGGGCTCATCCCACCACTCTTGCAAATAGCAGCCTTACCGAAAGCAATCGTCATCCTCGGCTTTATGCCGAGGATTCATGTTCCCGCCCGGGCAATTGCTCAATCAATCCTCGGGACAAGCCCGAGGACGATGCCAGTTTCTTGAAGATTACTTCTTCTTCGCCGCCTTGACCTTCTGCGTCAGAGCCGAAGCCGCCGCCGACTTGGCTTCCTTGCTGGCCGTCTTGCTCTTCAAAATCTTGGCCGCAGACGAAGCCACTTTCGCGCTGGTCGTTTCCGTGCTGCCCTTCTGCGTCAGGGCCGAAGCCGCAACCGCCTTTTCCGCCTTCGTCGCCGTCTTGCTCTTCAGGACCTTCGAAGCAGCCGACGCGACTTTCTTGCTCGTGCTTTCCGATTTCGCCATGGACATCGCTTTCTTGTTGCAGCGGCCGCAGTGGCGCGGTCCGACGAGGGCGAACCATGCCAGATTCGATATGCGGGCGGAATCACACCGAAGCCCGAACGCAACCGATTTCCAGCATCCTTTATGCGGATGCTCCGTGGGCGGCCTCTCGGGTCAACCAGGAATAGACAAGCCGAGGGTCAAGCAGAAATTGACACCCCACGTCCAAGAGGCGACAAGGCGCGTCTCGTATGACGATACCCAGCCCTTGGAGAAGACTTCCCATGACGAACGATGCGCTGAAATCCACCATTGAAGCGGCATGGGAGGCCCGTGACGGCATTTCGTTCGACACCAAAGGCGAAGTCCGCGACGCCGTCGAAACGGCCCTGAACCTCTTGGACAACGGCCAGGTCCGCGTCGCCGAGAAGGTGAACGGCGCTTGGACCGTCAACCAGTGGCTGAAGAAGGCCGTTCTTTTGTCCTTCCGCCTCAATGACATGGAGATGATCTCGGGCGGCCCGGCCGGGAGCTACTTCTGGGACAAGGTGCCTCCGAAGTTCGCAGGCTGGACCGAAGCTGATTTCCGCAAGGGCGGTTTCCGCGTCCTGCCCGGCGCAGTCGTCCGCCGCTCGGCCTACATCGCCCCCGGCGCAGTCGTGCTGCCCGCCTTCATCAATCTCGGCGCCTACGTTGACAGCGGCACCATGGTCGACACCTGGGCGACGGTCGGAAGCTGCGCGCAGATCGGTAAGAACTGCCACATTTCAGGCGGCGCCGGCATCGGCGGCGTGCTCGAACCGCTCCAGGCCGGTCCGGTCGTGATTGAAGACAACTGCTTCATCGGCGCCCGCGCCGAAGTGGCCGAAGGCGTCGAAGTCGGCGAAGGCTCCGTGTTGTCGATGGGCGTCTACCTCGGCGCTTCGACGACGATCATCGACCGCGCCACGGGGGAAAAATTCTTCGGCAAGGTGCCGCCCTATTCCGTAGTCGTCTCGGGAACGATGCCGGGCAAGCAGCTGCCCAACGGCGAGCCGGGCCCGAACCTCTACTGCGCCGTCATCGTCAAGCGCGTCGATGCCAAGACCCGCTCGAAGACCAGCATCAACGAACTCTTGCGGGATTGATCGTGGCGCCGCGCAGCTACCGAGCCCTCGACCCCGCGAAAATCGTGGAAACGCTCGAAAGGCTCGAGCTGCGCATCTCGTCTCGATTTCCCGGATCGGGCCTGTCGCGCGTTTGCGACAGCCTGATCGACGTTGCGAAACAAACATCGCAACGCATCGAATACGTCTCGCGTCCGAACTGGGTGCTGCGCCTGCTTTTGATTGTCATGATCGGCGGAGCGCTGGCGACGTTGCTTTACTTCACATCGCAGATTTCTTCCCTCAAAGGCACCGACGAACTCTCAGAAGCGGTGCAGGGTCTGGACGCCCTGTTCAATCTCGTTGTGCTCTTGGGCGGCGGCGCCTTCTTCGTCTCGACGCTCGAAACCCGCTGGAAGCGCGCCCGTGCCTTGAGTGCGCTGCACGAGCTTCGCTCCATCGTGCACGTCATCGATATGCACCAATTGACCAAAGACCCCAGCGCCATGGGCGCGATAAGAACCGAGCAGTCACCGGCCCGCAACCTGACACCCATCGAACTCGTCCGCTATCTGGACTATTGTTCTGAGATGCTGTCGCTGACAGCGAAATGCTCCGCTCTCTATGCCGAACGGCTGAGTGACTCCGTCATCGTCGATACGGTAGGCGATCTGGAACGGCTGACATCGGAACTGTCGAATAAAATTTGGCAAAAAATTACGATCATCGAAACGCTCTACGGCCGCGACGTACCATTGCCATCGATCGAACAGACCTCTAGAAATCCCGGCTTATCATGACCCTCGTTCCGACAGATCCCGTAGCGCTCGCGCAGGCTCTCATTCGCTGCGAAAGCGTCACGCCCGACGAAGCCGGCGCTCTGACGCTGCTGCAAAACGTGCTCGAACCGGCCGGTTTCACGTGCCATCGTCTCGTGTTCTCGGAACCCGGCACGCCCGACGTCGATAACCTCTATGCGCGCCTGGGTACCGGCAGACCGCATCTTTCGTTTGCTGGCCATACCGACGTCGTTCCCGTCGGCAACGAAGCGGCCTGGACGGTCCCCCCATTTGCCGGAGAAGTGCGCGACGGTATTCTCTACGGTCGCGGCGCTGTCGATATGAAAGGCTGCGTCGCCGCGTTCCTCGCCGCCGCCATGAAGTACATTCATCACTACAATGGCCTGCCGCGCGGCTCATTGTCGTTCATCATCACGGGCGACGAAGAAGGCCCGTCGATCAACGGCACGATGAAAATTCTCGACTGGCTGAAAGCGCGTGACGAAGTCGTCGATGCCTGTCTCGTCGGCGAACCGTCGAACCCGAAAGCTTTAGGTGATGAAATCCGCATCGGGCGGCGGGGCTCGCTGACAATCGATCTTATCGTGCACGGCAAGCAGGGCCACTCGGCCTATCCGCAGCTCGCGGACAATCCGGTGCCGAAGCTCGCGCGCATCATCGACCGGCTGTCGACCACGAAACTCGACGACGGCACCGAAAACTTCCAACCGTCGGACTTGCAGGTGACGGTCGTCTCCGTGCCGAACACAGCGACGAACGTCATCCCCGGCCGCGCAGTGGCGCGCGCGAATATTCGCTATAACGACGCCTGGACGCGCCCCAAGATCGAAGACTGGGTCAGCAAGACGGTCGCCGCCGCCGCAAAAGAAGTCGACGCCAAATACGATCTTGAATTTTCCGGTACCGGCGACGTCTTCCTGACGAAGCCCGGCCCGCTTGTTTCCACACTGAAAGACGCGGTCAAATCCGTCACCGGCCGGACGCCCGCGCTGACGACCGGCGGCGGCACGTCGGATGCGCGTTTCATCAGAGATATTTGCCCTGTGGTCGAGTTCGGCCTCGTCAACGCCACGATCCATCAGGTCGACGAGCACACGAGCATCTCCGATCTCGAAACCCTGACGACGATCTACGAACGCTTCATCACGAATTATTTCCGCAACGGCTGAAGCTTTTCTCTGCGCCCTCGGCTCCCCTTCGCGGAGCCGGCCACCAGCGCGAGTTTGTTGAAACAGTCGTCGGCCGTTGAGTGAGACGCGATCCGCGCCAAAACCACCGTCATGCCGACGGAGGTCGGCACCCAGACAAGTTTCAAAATGACCAGTGTTGCGAGTTGACTGGATCCCGGCCTGCGCCGGGATGACGGAATGAATTGGTCCGCCACTGCCGCTCCAAGCCCGAGCGTGCGGCCGGCTCGCCGCAATGGGAGCGCCAACAAAACTTCCGTTTCGGGCGGCCGGCGCGCGGAACGCATGTCGCCCGACCGCCGTCGACTGTTTCAACATGCCCGCGCCGACGGCCGGCTCCGCGAAGCGGAGTCGTCGGCGCCAACAAAAAAGGCCGCCGTGGCTCCGGCGGCCTTTTCGAATTCAACCCCGCTGAGGCCGAGTCTTAGATCGACTCTTTCAGCTCTTTCGCGGCGCGGAAAGCGATCTTCTTCGAAGCCTTGATCTTGATGGCTTCGCCCGTTGCCGGGTTGCGGCCCATGCGTGCCGGGCGCTTGCGGACCTGAAGAACGCCGAGGCCACCGATACGGATGCGCGCGCCCTTCTTGAGGTTCTTCGCGATCTGAGCAACGAGATCTTCGAGCAGTGCAACCGACTGCTTCTTCGGAATCTCATGCGTTTCCGCGAGCGTCGCGGCCATGTGCTTCAACGTGACGGTATCGATCTTAGCCTTAGCTGGCGCTTTGGCTGGTGCTTTCTTTGCTGGCGCTGCTGCCTTTGCCATTGTCATCCCTCTTGATGCGAATACGAATCGTTTTCAGTTCGAACACTACATCGACAAAGTCCAAAAACACGCTGTTTTAGGGCCTTTTTCGAATGAGGTCGGCGAAAAGAGCAGCATTTGTTGCCCGAAAGCAAGCGCGACATAACGCTTAGACGCAAAAAAAACGCCAAAATGCGGGATTTTGGCGTCTAAAGGGAAGAACGACAGGGGAAAGTAGGGACGAAAGATCAGAAGGTCAGCACGCTTCCGCCGGTGACATCGACCGTCTGACCGGTAATCCAACGCGACTTCGAACTGGCCAGAAAGGCGACGACATCGGCGACGTCTTCGGGCTGACCGATACGTTTCAGTGCCTGCTTCCCGATCGCAAATGCCTGCCCCTCGGGATTGCTGACAAAGTCGGCGGCCATATCCGTATTGATGACGCCCGGTGCCACGGTATTGACGGTAATGCCTCGCGGTCCGAGTTCCACCGCCAAGGATTTCGCCAGATTATCGAGAGGAGCTTTGAGCATCGAATAGGCTGCAACGGCCGGAAGCGGCGTGCGGACGACACCGGAGGATGTCGAGATGATGCGCCCGTTGTCTTTGAGGCGTTTGACCGCTTCTTGCGTGATAAAGAACAGAGATTTGACGTTGACGTTGTAGATCTCATCGAAAACGTCTTCGGTCGTCTCGTTGAAACCGACGAACGGCGCGATGCCCGCATTATTGACGAGAATATCGAACTTCGTGTCGCCCGTGCGCTGCTTCAACTCCTGATCGACGCCAGCGAACAACGCCTGGGCCGCGCCCTTCTTCGTCAGATCGGCGCCGACTGCGAAGGCATCCCCGCCGCTGGCCTTGATCTTTGCGACGACTTCATCGGCCCCGGCTTTGCTTTTTCCATAATGGACGGCGACCAGCGCGCCTTCCGCCGCGAGCGTTTCGGCAATGCTGCGCCCGATGCCACGGCTGGCGCCAGTGACGACTGCGATCTTTCCGGCAAGAGATTTGGACATGTTCATCTCGCGTTTTTTCTCAAACGATCTGTCCTTCTAAGGTTGGCCGGCCCATCCGGCCGGCACCCCGGACGAGGCATCAGATAATCCCTATATTCGGTAGTTCAAGATTTTCGAACTATTGAAATCTCACATTCTCGTGGTTATCTTTTTGCTTATGCAGAGGCCCTTTGTTCATCCCGCCGTTGAAGACGTGACGCTTGAGAGCGTGCTCTATGCGCTCGCCGATCCGACACGCCTTGAGATCGTGAAAACGCTGGCGACCGGCGGTTGTGCCATGAACTGTTCCAAGGCCGCGCCGGCCGATCTGCCGAAATCGACGCAGTCGCATCATTTCCAGGTGCTGCGCGAGGCGGGCCTGATCCGTTCTGAACGTCGCGGCACCGAAGTCGTCAATTCGCTGCGTTGCGCAGAGCTCGACAAGCGTTTTCCGGGCGTCATCGCGTCGATCCTCAAAGCCAGCGAGAAATCGAAGAAACGCTAAAACGGCGCGTCGTCTGACAGCAGCTCTTTGGCGGACGCGCCGTCATGCCTATCTCCAGGGCGGACATTACGGTCCGCTAGGGAGAGAAAGATGAGCTACGTCGACGGTTTTGTCGTCCCGGTCCCATTCGAGAGATTGAAAGATTACCGCAAGCTGTCGAAACGAGCCGGCAAGGTTTGGCGCGAGCACGGCGCGCTCGCCTACGTCGAATGCGTCGGCGATGACGTCCCGCCCGGCAAGCACACATCGTTTACGAAGGCCGTCAAACTGAAGGACGGCGAGGTCGTCGTCTTTTCCTGGATCGTCTTCAATTCGCGCGCGCACCGCGACGCCGTGAACAAGAAGGTAATGAGCGATCCACGCTTCGCCACCCTGATGAAAGTCACCCCCTTCGACGGCAAACGCCTGATCTACGGCGGCTTCAAACCGATCATCGAGATGTAAGCGCTTTTGCCGACGCATCCGCGTCAATAAAGAGCCCGCGATTGGCGGCCGGCTTGGCGAAGCCAAGTCGCCAATCGCAATCAAAGAACCTACTTAAAATGCTTCGAGAGCTTCAGGCCCTGGCCTTGATAGTTCGATTTGAGGCCCTGACCGTAGAGCGTCGCGGGCGTCTCGATCATGCGCTCGTAGATCAGCCTGCCAATGATTTGCCCGTCTTCGAGAATGAACGGCACTTTGTGCGAGCGAACTTCCAGCACGACGCGTGATCCGTTGCCACCCGCCGCGGCATGCCCGAAGCCTGGGTCCATGAAACCCGCATAATGCACGCGAAACTCGCCGACCAGCGGGTTGAACGGCACCATCTCGGCCGCGTGTGTCGGCGGCACATGCACGGCTTCTTTCGAAGCCAGAATATAGAACTGATCCGGATCGAGGATCAGCCGGTGCTTATCCTTGACGTGGATCGGATCCCAATAATCTTCGATCGGATAGGCGCCGACGCGATCGACATCGACGACACCCGTATGCCGCCGCGCGCGAAACCCGACCAAACCGTCTCCGTGACCTGAAAGATCGACGGTCAGCGCGATGCCGCCTGCAATATCCGCGTCCTGCGCCGAAACCAATCGTTCCTTGGCGTGAAGCTCGCGCAGTACCTCGTCGCTGTCGGCGGCGGGCCCGTTGCGGAACCGAATTTGCGACAGCCGCGATCCCTTACGCACCACGATGGGAAACGTCTGCGGACAGATCTCGGCATAAAGCGGCCCGTGATACCCGCGCGGAATCTGATCGAACGCGCCGACGCCATCCGCGATGACGCGCGTAAACACGTCAAGTCGTCCGGTTGAGCTTTTCGGGTTTGCCGAGGCTTCGATATCCGCCGGAAGCGCCAGCGTTTCGAGCAACGGCACGATATAGACGCAGCCCGTTTCGAGAACCGCACCCTGACTGAGGCTAATCGTATGCAACGCCAATTCATCGAGCTTGCCCTGCACCTTGCCGCCCGGACGCGGCAGAAAGCTCGCACGCACGCGATAGGCAACCGCGCCAAGCCGCAGATCGAGACTTGCAGGCTGTACCTGACCTTCCGCGGGCGGCTCCGCCAGCACGATCTCCCCGTCCGCGATCATGTGTGAAATCGCCTGCGACGGCAGAATACCGACCGCGCGCTCGCGCCGTTTATGCACTGACGTGGATTTTTCTGCTTTGGTCATTCGTTTCGGCTCAGCCCCTTCGCACCCCGTCTAGAGCAGCCGCAAGTCTTCGCCAAGGGCAGCAATCTTCACCATACACGCTTTGCTGGCCCCTCAAGTCCACCTCTTGACGCAACCAGCCACGAGCGGTAAGCCCGACGCCGATTTCGTGGTCCTTTGGCCGGCCGGCTTGCAGCCACGTTAAACAAATCGCTAAAGAGGCCGTGCGCGCACCCGGTTTCCCGCGCCCGGCTTTTATCAGCCGGCAGCTCGGAACCGGGATTTTTATTGCGCGAAAGGCCAAGCCCATGGCGAATGACGAGAAGTTCCCGAACAACAATCCGGCCTGGCGGCCTGAGACGGCGCTCGTGCATGCGGGCATCACCCGCTCGCACTGGGGCGAGACGTCCGAAGGTCTGTTTCTGACGCAGGGCTTCGTCTACGACAGCGCCGAGCAGGCGGAAGCCCGCTTCAAGCAGGAAGATCCAGGCTATCAATACACGCGCTTCGGCAATCCGACGATTTCGATGTTCGAAGATCGCCTGAAGATCTTCGAAGGCGCCGAGGAATGCCGCGCCACCGCGACCGGCATGGCCGCCGTCACCGCCGCGATCCTGTCTTACGTCAAAACCGGCGATCACATCGTCGCCGCCCGCGCGCTGTTCGGATCGTGCCGTTACATCGTCGAAACGCTGTGTCCGCGCTTCGGCATCGAGGCGACGCTGATCGACGGCAAGGACCTCGACGCGTGGAAGGCAGCCATTCGCCCGAATACCAAGATGTTCTTCTTCGAGACGCCGTCGAACCCGACGCTCGAACTCGTCGATATCGCCGGCGTCTGCAAAATCGCCCACGACAACGGCATCTTCACGATCGTGGACAATGTTTTTGCAACCCCGATGCTGCAACGGCCGCTGGCGCTCGGCGCCGATATCGTCGTCTACTCCACGACGAAGCACATCGACGGCCAGGGCCGCTGCCTCGGCGGCGCCGTGCTCGGCAAGACCGACTTCGTCGGCAAGTATGTCCAGGAATGGCTGCGCCAGACCGGCCCGTCGATGAGCCCGTTCAACGCCTGGGTCATGCTGAAAGGCCTTGAAACACTGCCGATCCGCGTGAAAGCCCAATGCGAAACGGCAGCCAAGATCGCCGATGTGCTGACCGGCCTCAAAGGCGTGACGCGTGTGATTTACCCTGGCCGCGCCGACCATCCGCAGGCGGCGCTTGCAGCCAAGCAGATGCCGGGCGGCGGCCAGATGGTCGCCTTCGAGGTCGAAGGCGGCAAAGCCGGTGCATTCCGGTGCCTTAACGCGCTCCGCATCATCCGTATTTCCAACAATCTCGGCGATGCCAAGAGCCTCGTTACGCACCCGGCCACAACGACGCATTTCCGCCTGACGCCCGACCAGCGCTCGGAACTCGGCATTAGTGATGGTATGATCCGTCTTTCGATCGGGCTTGAAGCCGCTGAAGATTTGGCGGACGATCTCGCCAACGCGATGAAGACGATGACGGGGTGATGGGAGCCATGAGTAAAAGTACGCCGACAACGCCGACAAAACGGCAGGCCGCTGACGACTTTCACGCCTACGAATCGACGACGCGCGGCATCCGCATCCGCGTCGAGCCGAAGTACATGGAAGAGCAGTCCTCTCCCGAGGACAGCCATTTCGTCTGGTCCTACGCCGTCGAAATCTCCAATGACGGCAACGAGACCGTGCAGCTTCGCTCGCGCATGTGGCGGATCACCGACGCGCACGGCCGCACCGAGGAAGTGCGCGGCGCTGGCGTCGTCGGCCAGACGCCGGTCATCGAGCCAGGCAAGGCATTTCACTACACGTCGGGTTGCCCGCTCAAGACGCCGCAAGGCATCATGGTCGGCAGCTATCAGATGACCGACGAGGCTGGCCAGCTTTTCGAAGTGGCCATTCCGGCGTTCTCGCTCGATAGCCCCTACACGCGACGCAGCATGAACTGACCGGCCATCAGCCGATGAGCGCAGCAAAAGGCAAAAGCTTCACACCCGTCGAATTGCTCGCGCGCCTCGTGGCCTTCGATACGACGAGTTCGAAGAACAATCTCGGGCTGATCGCTTTCGTCGAAGATTATCTAGCAGGCCACGGCGTCGCCTCGCGCCGCATCGTCAGCGACGACGGGCAGAAATCATCGCTCTACGCGACCATTGGACCAGACGACGAAGGCGGCGTTGCGCTGTCGGGCCACACCGACGTCGTGCCGGTCGATGGCCAGACCTGGACCAGCGATCCGTTCACGTTGCGATCCGAAGGCGGCAAGCTCTACGGCCGCGGCTCCGCCGATATGAAGGGCTTTATAGCTTCCGCACTTGCCGCCGTTCCGAGCTACAAGGCGCGCAAGCTCAAAAAGCCGATCCACTTGGCGTTTTCTTACGACGAGGAAATCGGTTGCATCGGCGTCCGCCCGATGATCGCCGAACTCGGCAAGGATCTTCCCAAGCCTCGCATGGTCATCGTCGGCGAACCGACGAGCATGCAGGTCGTCGATGCGCACAAAGGGCCGGTGCGCTGGCAGGTCGACGTCAAAGGCCGCGCTGCGCATTCGAGCATGGCGCATCTCGGCGTCAATGCCGTCACCTACGCCACACGCCTCATCGGCGAGCTCGAGCGCATGGAGCAAGAGCTGAAGCAGCGCGTGATCGACATCCGCTTTGAGCCGCCCTATTCGACGCTTCAAGTCACCAAGATCGACGGCGGCACCGCAACGAATATCGTGCCGGTCGGTTGCACGTTCGTTTTCGACATTCGTGCGCTGCCGGGCCTCGACCCGGACGAGATCGAAACGCGCCTGCGCCGTTTCGCGGAAAAGCGCTGTCTTCCCGAAATGCACGAAATCGCACCGGAAGCCGACATCCGTATCGAACGTGTCAACGCCGTTCCCCCGTTCGGCGCCGAGCGAAAATCCGAGGTCGTCGCGCTCGCATTGAAGCTCACCGGCCAAAACGAAACCTACGGCGTCTCCTACGGCACCGAGGCCGGTCTCTTTCAGGAGGCAGGCGCTCCCGCCGTCGTCTGCGGCCCGGGCGACATCGCGCAGGCCCACACCGCCGACGAGTGGATCGCCGAAAGCCAGATTGCGAAATGCATGGATTTTCTCGACCGCCTCGGCGACTGGGCCGAGACGTGATCGCCCTCGAACCGTGTTTTTTCGCTCCAATTCCGGCATAAACCGAAAATTACAAGCGTCTGCAAAGACTTACGATCCGCCAAGATGTGTGGCACGCTTGCGACAGCTCATGCGACAAGTTGAGCAAACACACGACTTTTTTCCGCTACCGCCGTGCTTCCGACCCACTGTTCGGCGTACCAATCCAGCCTAGCCGCCGAGCATCGCAATTTAAGAGACGCGCCCATGTCGAAACGCATCTATCTGCTTACCGCATCCGCGTGCGCGATTTCAGCGGCGATCGCCTTGGGCGGCTGTTCTACGGCCTCACTCCCGAGCGTCGGCTCGATCAACCCGTTCGGCAGCGGCAACACGATTTCCGAAATCGACCGCGCTTACCTTCAGGCGGCCGGAAGCTGGGACCAGAACCACGATAGCGTTGTCACCTGCGACGAGTGGAAGTCCTACGCCGAGGATCTATTCAACGGCGCCGACGCCAACCACGATGATTTTCTCGACGCCACCGAATGGCAGAACCTGACGAACGTCGACAAGATGTTCGTAACGGCCGACCTCAAATACTTCGACGCCAACGGCGACGGCAAAGTCTCGCGCCAGGAATTCGTCGACAAGCCGAACCCGGCGTTTGTGCTGATGGACAAGTCCGGAACCTGTAAGCTCGACGCCAACCAGATCGCCAGCGCCCGTTCGAAGACGGAGTACGACCTGTCTGGAACGAAGCCGCAAAACAGCGACCCGCGTGAGCAGGGCGGCCAGGTCGGTCAGGCAGCAAACGGCGCTCTTCCGGGGCAATAACGCCAGCGCGGAGCGCGGCGGGGCGACGAGCTAGCCCCCGCTCTCCCGTAGCTCGTCCGGCGAAAAGACGTATCGCTTCGTGCAGAATTCGCACGTCACGACGATCTTGCCGTTGTCATCCAGCATGTCCGACAGCTCGGCCGCACCGAACGCCGAGAGCACGTTCTCGACCTTTTCCCGGCTACACCGGCAGAACGCCGAAAGCGGAATGACACGCTCAACCGCCACGGCTTCTTCGTGGAACAGCCGCAACAACAGTCGCTCGACCGAAAGCCCAGGATCGAGCAGCTCATGATCTTCAACCGTCGCCGCCAGCATTTCGACGCGCTTCCAGTCGTCGTCGCTCAGGCCCTCGCTCTCGTCCGATGCGCCGAGGCTCTGCACCATCAAGCCGCCTGCCCGCCGATGCCAGCGGGACTGAGGATGTGGCTCCTGTCGCGATCCGACGTACTGCTCTGCGACAGCCGAGCGAATGAATGTCGGCAGATTTTCGCGCTGCTGAAAGTAGGCCGCGACCGTACCCGACAGCGGCGCATGCTCGAACGCCAGCACGCCCTGATAGCGCTCTTCACCTGGCCCGGAATCGAGCGTGATCGCCAGATGCCCGTCCCCGAACGCCGCCGCGATATCGGATCGCGTCGCACCTTGCGTGAAGGCCTTAAGTTTCTCGGCATCGTACCGCGCATAGCCACGCAGCTTCCCGCTCGCTGCGTAATCCGCAACGAGAATGGACACCGCCCCGTCTGAGCGCATCATCAGATTGAGATTGCCGCCTTGCGGCAGCGCAGATCCGCACAAAGCCGCAAGCGCCAGCGCTTCCGACAGAGCGCGCCCTGGAAGATCGGGCATCGCGTGCGGCGTGACGATCGCATCGAGCGTCGCACCGAGCCGGACGAGCCGCCCGCGAATATTTGAATTCTGCGTACGAAACGCGACGACGACATCATCTGCCGGAATGGAAGGCGGCGCTGGCGGTGCATCAACCGGCATCGGCAGAACCCTCCATCAGGCGCCGAAGCACCACGCCAGAATGGCCTTCTGAGCATGCAGACGGTTTTCAGCTTCGTCGAAAATCACCGACTGCGGACCCTCGAGCACAGCTTCCGAAACCTCATGGCCCCGATAGGCGGGCAGGCAATGCATGAAGATCGCGTTCTTCGCCGCCTTGCTCATCAGCTTTTCATCGACCGCGTAGGGCGCCAGCATCTTCTTGCGCTTCGCCGCATCCGACTGACCCATCGAAACCCAGGTATCAGTCACGACGCAATCGACGCCTTTCACAGCACGATCCGGGTCCGTCCCGATCTCGACGTCACCCTTCTCGCGTGTGACCCACTCGACGGCCTCATCTTCAGGGAACAGCGCTTTCGGGCACGCCAGCCGCAGCTTGAAGCCGAAGCGGACCGCCGCATGCATCCACGACACGGCAACGTTGTTGCCGTCACCGACCCAGGCGACCGTCTTACCCTTGATCGGCCCCAAGTGCTCCTCGAACGTCTGGATATCGGCCATCACCTGACACGGATGGCTCTTTTCCGTCAGACCGTTGATGACCGGGATCGTCGCGTATTTCGCAAGCTCCGCCAGCGTCGCGTGCGCGTTGGCGCGGATCATGATGCCGTCGACATACCGCGACAACACCCGCGCCGTGTCAGCTACCGACTCCCCACGCCCAAGCTGCAAATCGGTGTGATTGAGAACCAGTCCGCCACCGCCGAGCTGGCGCATGGCGACATCGAACGAAACGCGTGTTCGCGTCGACGGCTTCTCGAAGATCATCGCCAGCACGAGATCCTCGATGCCCTTCGGCCGCAGCTCCTTCGGAACGCGCTTGCCCGCTTTCTTCATCGCGTGCGCTGCGTCGATGATCTTGCGCAGCGTCTTGCCGTCGAGATCTGAGATATCGAGGAAGTGCCGAGGAGACTGTTTGGAGGTCATGAATTCGGGAGCTTTCTCCAGCTCTTCTACCAAGCCGGACATCAGGACGTTTCACCAGCCACGCGGCCAAGCGCGCGGGAAAGAGCGAGCAACCCATCGGAAATATCCTGATCGGTCGCGATGAGAGGCGGCAGCACGCGCACGCAGTTGTCGCCCGCGCCGACGAGCAGCAGTTTTTCAGCGTTGGCGGCTTTCACCACTTGCGGCGGCGTGACGTGCGACTTGAGCTTCAGCCCCATGAGCAGGCCGGCGCCACGCACCTCTTCGATAAGATCGGCGTGCTGATCCTTGAGCCCTTCAAGACCCTGTTTCAGCCGCAGCGTCTTATCACGCACGGCTTCGAGAAAATCCGGCTCGGAGACAATGTCGATGACGGTCGAGGCGACCACCATGCCGAGCGGGTTGCCGCCGAACGTCGAGCCGTGTGTGCCGGGCGTCATGCCCTTCGCTGCTTCTGCCGTCGCCAGCACCGCGCCGACGGGAAAGCCGCCGCCGAAGCCTTTGGCGACCGCCATCACGTCCGGCGTAATGCCTGCCCATTCGTGCGCGAAGAGCTTGCCCGTACGGCCCATGCCGGTCTGGACTTCGTCCAGCACGAGCAGCACACCGTGCTTGTCGCAAAGCTCGCGAACGGCTTTCAAAAATTCCGGCGTCGCCGTGCGAACGCCGCCCTCACCCTGGATCGGCTCCAGCATGATCGCGGCGGTTTCCGGCCCGATCGCCGCTTCGACGGCCGCGACATCGCCGAGGTCGACATGGTCGAAGCCCTCGACCGTCGGCCCGAAACCTTCGAGATATTTCTCATTGCCCGCGGCAGCCAGCGTCGCCAGCGTCCGCCCATGGAAGGCGCCGCGGAACGCAATGATCCGCTGCCGTTCGGGCTGGCCGGAAACATAATGATAGCGGCGCGCCACCTTGATCGCGCCTTCGCACGCTTCCGCCCCGGAATTGCAGAAGAAAACCGTTTCGGCGAACGTCAGCCGCGTCAGCTTCTCGGCGACCGTCTCCTGGCCTTCGACGCGATAAAGGTTCGACGTATGCCAGAGCTTTTCCGCCTGGGCTTTCAGCGCCGCGACGAGTTGCGGATGCGCATGCCCCAGCGCGTTGACGGCAACGCCGGAGCCGAAATCGAGATAGCGCTCTCCGGTATCGGATGTCAGCCAGCAGCCCTCGCCACGGACGAAGACGACGTCCTGGCGGGCATATGTACCCATCACAGCGGACGATGGGCCGCTGGAAACAGCTGTGTCTGAAGCGCTACGGGGAGCTTTCCCCAACGCAGCAGAGGAACTTCCCATGGCGCGTGGATAACCCTGAGCAGAAAATCAAAAAGCCGCCAAATTCGGCGGCTCGATCACAACCCCTGATACCTCCTGACGGCTTCGCTGTCAATAAAAGCTCTGCCGCGCCGCCCGCGATCCCGAACCCAAAGTTCAACGCCAGATGCTTATGGTTGAATCGCCCCCAGCCATGCACGGAAATCTGACATATCCCCTGCTGCGAATCGTCTGTGGCCTCCTCGCAACTTTTCCCTGTCAATACCCCTAATGTGAAAGCTCCGGCTTGTAGGCGGGATTCAGCATGTTGTAATCTCTCCTAGTCAGGCCACGAGATATGGCGGCGCCAGTCGCTAAATCCTCGGTTGTGTATCGGCTCTGACCGCGCTTTGGGCAATCTGCCAGTTGGCGGCCGCCCGCGTCTCTCGCGCGTTTCTGTTCTGCGTCTTCTCAAGTTTTTGCGTTTGTAACCGGTTTGGGACCGTCGTCCTTCGCCGCGCGTCGCGTTCGTTTACGCGCGCTTGGCATGGGCTCGATTTCGGCCGGGGTAATCGCGGGCACCGGGGGGTGTTCCGCCGCTGATGCGGCTCGAGAGGGAGCAATCGACGCTATGTGGACTGATGAGCGCGTGGACCTTTTAAAAAGACTCTGGTCTGAAGGACTGAGCGCCAGCCAGATCGCCGGACGCCTCGGCAGCGTAACGCGCAACGCTGTCATCGGCAAAGTCCATCGCCTGGGCCTTTCCGGCCGCGCCACCACCTCGCGGATGAAGTCGCACCGCCCGCGCACCCGCTTGGCGAATGTGAAACGGCCCGTCAACAAACCGCGCTTTGCGCAAGTCGGCAATCCGGCCGTGCGCGCGCTCTATGTAGACGCCGAAACTTACGTGGCGCCTGCAGAGGAGATCGAGATTCCGGTCGCCGAGCGCAAAACCATTCAGACGCTGAGCGAGTGCAGCTGCCGCTGGCCGATCGGCGATCCTCAATCTGCCGATTTCCATTTCTGCGGCAAACCGAAGGTTCCCGCGCTGCCCTATTGCGAGGTGCATGCCCGCCGCGCGTTCCAGCCGGTCGCTCCGCGTCGCCGCGAACGCACCGAGATCGAAGCGCCTGTTGCGGTCAGCCTTCCGGCGCCTGCCATCGCTGGTTCCGATCCAAAACAGAGATCCTGACGGGATTGCCCGCCGGCCGGCTGGGGGGCAGGCTTGGCGGAAGAAGCGGAAAGCCAGCAGTCGCGGGGGTGACTGCTGGCTTTCCCATTTTAGAACGCGATTGACCATCGAAAGTGCCAAGCGACACCGCCTTGAAGCGGCATGCTAGGCTCACCATCGTTATGGGCCGGAGATGGTAAATGTCGAAGAGCAAGCGCAAAGACAAAAAACACGAAAGGCTGGAAGACGAGCCGCTGCCAGACGAGGCTGCTACCGCTATGTCGATCCATAACGGCGGCATGGACGAGACGTTCGAGCACACGTCGCCGTTGCCGAAGGGTTTCTCTCTCGCTGATCCAAAACTTCCGAAGGAAATCGAAGACGCCGCCATGCGTTCCGGCGGCTATCCCTATGACAAGCGCATGAAGCGCGAGGACTACGAAGAGCGGCTTCTTGCGCTCCAGATCGAGCTGATGAAGCTGCAAAGGTACAATCTCAAGGTCGGCAATCGCATTCTGTGCCTCTACGAAGGCCGCGACGGCTCCGGCAAAGGCTCGTGCATCAAAGCATTCAACGAGCACATGAACCCGCGCAACACGCGCACCGTCGCTCTGCCCAAGCCCACCGAAACCGAACGCGGACAACTCTACTTCCAACGCTATGCCGTGCATCTGCCGACTGCGGGCGAAGTCGTGCTATTCGACCGCTCCTGGTACAATCGCGCCGGCGTCGAGCGCGTGATGGGCTTCTGCACCGAAGACCAACTCGCCGTTTTCCTGCGCGAGGCGCCCGAATTCGAAGGCCTGCTCGTCCGCGACGGCATCAAGCTCTTCAAGTTTTATCTCACCATCGGCCGCGAAATGCAGATCGAGCGCTTCCACGACCGCGCGCAAGATCCGCTGAAACAGTGGAAGCTGTCGCCGGTCGATATGGCCTCGCTCAACCGCTATGACGATTACACTCGCGCCGAGGTCGAGATGTTCCGCTTCACCCACACCGCGATTGCACCCTGGGTCGTCGTTCGCGCCAACGACCAGCGCCGCGCCCGCCTCGAAACCATCCGTCATGTGCTGCTGGCGATCGACTACGAAGACCGCGATCTCGACGCCATCGGCAAGCACGACCCGCAGATCATCGGCTCCGGCCCGGAGTTCTTCCATCCGCAAGTCGAAAAAGCAGGCGACTAAACCTAACTAGCTCGGCCCGAACGCAGATGAGACTTATGCTTTTTTAAAATGATCCACGCGCGTGTAAGTAGCAGTGACTTCCATGTGATGACCCAACGCGCGGACTTTATATTTTGTAAAATATCCGGTTGACCAATGCGCCGCGAATTCCAAAACTTCGCCTTCGAACTTCACGTCATATATTTCGGCGTTTTCTGAGTCATTGGTATCAGTCGCCCTTACACTAATTCGCTGACCAGGCACCCACTCAATTTCGATCGCGACCCACGTGGACCATTCATCCATGCAGATCCAGCGTCCGAGCAGCCTTGAAAGTGGTTCCGACGCGCCAGCTATCGTATCGCCGGTCATTTGAATTTCCTTTCTCGCGCTGCCGTGCACACCTTTTTCACACCTTAGCCGGACTTGACCCGGCCATCCAGAACTGCGGGTAAGATCCTTGAGTGTGTGCTCCAGGAAGGCCGCCTCCAAGGCGTCAATGACGTGATCGAGCGAGACGTTTCCTCGTGGAGGACAATTCGAATGCTATCTATCGCACCAGCAGGATCGGCGCGCGCGCGACGACGGACGCACGCGACAGCTCGCGTCCGTCCGCAATGGCCGCCCCGCCGAACACGGCGATGACGAGGCTCGGCCGCAGCCGCGCAACGACTTCCGTCAGCGCTTCCGGCACGCCGAACGTCGGCCCGACCTCTTCGAACACGACAGGCACATGGAATTCGAGCGCGATCAGCCGCGACTGCGCTTCGATCTCGGCATAAGACTCGGCCGTATCGGCGCCGATGACGACATGCACCGGCCCGCGCGGACCCGACAGCCGCTCGGCCGCCCGCAGCATCGACGTCAAACGTTCGGCATCTTCGACGATTACGACCACGCGCGGCTGTTTCGTTCGCTGCGGTCCGCAGAGCAGAAAGCCGGTCGCACCGCTGACGTTCGCAAGCAGCGTCCCGATGACGTTATCGCTGCCCGACACCGGCATCCGCCCCAGCGCAACGATATTCCAAGGGCCGCGTTCAACGCACATTTCGGAAATCCGGTCGACGGCATCGCCGCTGGCCAAGGCATGCCGCACCCGAACGCCGTGCGCCGCGCCCACATTGTCAACCGCCCGGCGGCACCGCGTCACCAGAAGCTCGAAGCGGTGATCATGCTCGGAGAAATCGCGGCGACCTGAGGCACCGGAAGGCGCGATAACGCGGATCGGCACATCCTCGGTCAAGCCGCTGCTGGCATCCGCAATGACGACTGTTTCAATCTCGGCGCCATAAGCTGCCGCGAGGCGCACCGGAGCCTCAAGCCGAGACGCCGGATATTCGGCTTCCGGATCGAGCCAGAGCACGACCCGCCCGCTCAGTTCCGATGCTTCGGCGACGTGGGCGATCACGGCGTATCGCCATCGGCGCGGCGGGCGAGCGCTGCGTTGAGATCGGCCACGCGAATTTGCGACGCCGAGTGATCTGCGGCGATGGCATCGGCTTCTTGCAGCAGATGCAGAAGCTGAATGCCGGCAAGCGACACACGCCCGCCACCGCGACGAACAGCGTCCTTATAGATAAGCGGCGCTACACCGGCGTTGATCGGGCGAAGACCATGATCGACCGCCAGCCGCGCCGCGCCTTTCGCGAACTCGTCCTCGCTGAGCTCCGACATCGGCACCGTGTCTGCGAGCTTTGCGACGTGCGGAAAATATCGCGCAATACCGGGCTCAATGGCTTCGAGCTTCGACCACGACTGCGCATCCGAGACCAGCACGACGGTCGCAGCAAACGGCATCGGATCAATCTTTACGCCGACGCCCGGCGCACTGAGTGGAGAAATTTGCTTGCTGCGGATTGCAGCACTGAGCACCAGCCAAGCCGCCGGATCGGCCGCGAGCCGCCACGCCTCAACGATGACGATTCCCGACCCGGCGCGCATCAAGTGGCCGGGAAGAAGAACAGGAAACCCCAGCGCATCGCGGCTGACCTCGCCGAGCAGATCGGTTGCCGACGCCTGCCGCGCAATGACGACTTTACTCGGCACTGTCGGATCGACGAGTTGCACGTCCTCGGAATCGAGAAAAATGACCGGCGCGAAAGTCTCGGTCCCTGCATGGCGTGTGGCCGCCGAAAGAAACGCCTCTTCGATAGCATCGAGCGCCGCACCGATGGAAAGCCCATCGGCATAAGCGCGCCGAACGGCAGCCAAGCCCGGACGCAATGTCCTGAGCGCCGCTTGACGAATGAGCACGTCATGCTTCTCGCTGGCTTCGAATTCGGCGTCCGGCAACGTCGCGACGATCGACTGCAACTCGTCTTCGAGCACCGTGATCTTCGCTTCGACGTTGCGTTTCAAAGCTTCCGGCAGCGCCCGAAAAACATCCGAGCGCACGACGCGCCCTTCATGCATCGGCGCCAGCACGTAGCCGTCGAGAGATTTCACGACCGCAATGTTCTGCGCTTCAGCCCGGCGACGAATGGATTCGACCGCGCGCTCGCTGCGATAGCGCATGTCTTCTTCGAGGAGATCGAGACTGATGCGGTGCTCTTCGCTTTTTAGATAACGTCCAAACGCCGCGCACGCTTTGTCGAGCGTAATTCTCGTATCGCGTCGGAACCGCGCGCCTTCGCCCGGCGGCAACTCGAACCCTTTAGCTCGCGACGGCGCGTTGGGATCCACCACGAAGATCCAGTCGGCGGCAGGCGCACGATCCACTTCGGTGCCGAGCGCTTCCGCGAGTTCCAATCGGCCGGTGCCCGGCTCGCCCAGGATGAGCAGATGTTCGCCGCGACCGGCGCCGAGCGCCGCGCGAATTTTGCCGATGGCTCGTTTCTGTCCGAAGAAATGCGTCTGCTCGACCGGCTTGATCTGCGCCAGATCGCGCGCGGGCGTCTCCGTGACGGAGCGCTGATCCTTTGCCGCGCCACGCTCGCCAGTAGGCGCAACATCCGCGAGGCGATCAGCAAGCCGACTGGTCACGAGCGTCACCACATTGGTTGATGCTTCGGCCTCGATGGTATCAACTGTGTCCACCGCGACCTCCGCCGCAGGCTGCTCAGCTGCTGCCTGCTTGACGGTAGTGATCGGTGGCGGCGTTTCCGCTTCGACTGTGACCGGCGCCTCGGCCTTCTTCTCCGATCTGTTGCGCCAGAAGACCATTCGCACGCTCTCCCCCCGGGGACCCTATCCCCTCGAACGACGTTTTGGACGACCAAGAGGCCGTCCCCGCTGCCAGCTTGTCTGCAACAGTCGCACGGTCATAATGGCGGGACCATGACCGACGGTTCCTCTTCCTCAACGAATCCTTTTCAGCCTGTCCCGAATACGGACAGCGCGGCGACCGAGGTCGTGCGCAACTACGAGCGGGCACGTGCAATCCTGCGCGGCACGCAGCGCCTGCTGCGCACGCTCAACTTCGAAAGTTTGCACGAGATCACACTCGGTAACGGCCGTCGCGCCGACGTTCTCGCTATCGGACGCAACGGCGAGATCTGGATCGTAGAGATCAAGTCGAGCATTGCCGACTTCCGCGCCGATCAGAAATGGCCGGAGTACCGTGAGTACTGCGATGCGCTGCTCTTTGCGGTGGCGCCCGATTTTCCATCGGAGATCCTGCCGCCCGATACCGGGCTTATTCTCGCTGACGCCTATGCTGGAGATTTGGTGCGTCCGCCGCCACCGCATCCGCTGACGGCCGCGCGGCGGAAGGCGTTAACGATAGCGATCGCGCGCACGGCGTCGATGCGTCTGCTGGCGCAGATCGACCCCGGCCTCGCGATCGAATAAGTCGTGTGAGGTAGCAGTTGCGAAAGCGGCGCGCTTACTTCGGCGCGCGCTTCGCCAAAATCCGCTGCAGCGTGCGGCGATGCATGTTGAGCCGGCGTGCCGTCTCCGAGACATTGCGATTGCAAAGCTCATAGACGCGCTGAATGTGTTCCCAGCGCACGCGATCGGCCGACATCGGGTTTTCCGGCGGCGGCGCCTTCGCGTCCGTCGGCGCCAGAAGCGCGTCCGTCACGTCGTCGGCATCGGCAGGCTTCGCGAGATAATCGACAGCGCCGAGTTTCACAGCCGAAACAGCTGTCGCGATGTTGCCGTAACCCGTCAGCACGATAGCGCGCGAATCGGGACGAGCCTTCGCCAGTTCGGCAATGACGTCGAGGCCCGAACCATCCTCAAGACGCATATCGACAACGGCGAAAGCCGGAGCCTTCTCGCGGATCAGATCGACGCCTTCCGCAACCGAGTGGCCAAAGCGGACTTCGAAGCCGCGAAGCTCCATTGCGCGCGCCAGACGTTGCAAGAAGGACCGGTCGTCATCGACGATGACCAACGAACGGTCGGCCGGCAATTCATCCTGCTTAAAAGACAGGTCTTCGGTAACCAAGGGAGCCTCCCGCATCACGGTTTATCCGTTAGCTTTTTTCATGACAGGCCATATTTCTTATGCGGCCTAAAGGGCTAACGTCCCTTAAGCAAGCAAAAAGCAACCCGAAAGGTTACTTCGCGGGCAATAAAAGACAGGGCTTTAGCGGCAAATTGCCAGTCTAGGCCGCATTTAGAGGCATACCACGCCGTCCCGGCCAATTGAAGGCCCCCGGCGGCAGCTCGAACGCCGTTCTTGGCCAAGAAATCTGGATGTTAGCCCCCCGGCGCGGAGGCGACAGGTTTGAAAACGTCACCGTTGCCCCCGACCGCTCCAGCAAGGTCTTGGCGATGAAAAGCCCGAGCCCGAGGCCTGAATGGCCGTGCTCGCCTTTATCCTCATAACGTCGAGAAGTGACGTAGGGCTCGCCGATCGAGTCCATCATTTCCGGCGCGAAGCCCGGACCATCGTCCGTGATCGTGAAGTAAACGTGCGAGCCGTTCCAGCGCGCCGATAGTTGCACCTCCGACTGCGCAAAGCTCACGGCGTTCTCAATGAGGTTGCCGAGGCCGTAGATCACACCCGGTCGCCGGTGCGCGACAGGTTCGATCCGCACTTCGTCGTCGAGTCCGGGCAGCGGATTGGCCGAGATGATGATGCGCTTGCCCGCGGACCGATGCGCCGCCGAAGCTTCTTCGAGAAGCTCGACAACGGTCAGGCTCGCATGCATCGGATCCTGCTCGTCGGGCTTGCGCGTTAGCTTCTGCAGAATTTCACGGCACCGCCGCGCCTGGCTGTGCAAGAGCTGAAGATCTTCGCGATATGGGCTGTCCTTGCCGAGCTCGTATTCGAGCTCCTTCGAAACCAGAACGATCGTCGACAGCGGCGTACCGAGTTCATGGGCCGCCGCAGCCGCCAGGCCATCGAGCGCGTGCAGGCGCTGTTCGCTCGCGAGAACCATGTCGGTTGCGGCAAGCGCCGCCGACATCTGTCGCGATTCCTTGTTCAATCGCCACGTGAAAAAGGCCATGAAGCCCATCGTCGAGATCAGCGCGATCAACGCACCGACCTTATAATCTCGTGGCAGATCGAACCGCATGCCCTGGTACCACGGCAACGGATAGTGATGGCTGATGAGCAGCGTTCCGGCGGCGATCACCATCGCGCCGAGAAAAAGCGTGTAACGTGGCGGCAGCGTCGCCGATGCGACCGTGATCGGCGCAACCAGCAAAACCGCGAAGGGATTCTGGATCCCGCCCGTCAGATACAAAAGCCCTGCGAGCTGCAACACATCGTAAACGAGCAGCGCAAAGGCGAAGTGTGTCGTCAAACGATGGCGCGCCGGATAGCGAATGGACAGGAACACGTTGAGCCATGCCGACGCCGCAATCAGCACGAGACAACTGCCGATATTCAAAGGAAAACCGTAAAGCAGTGTCACGGCGGAGATCGCGCCGAGCTGCCCAAGCACCGCCACCCATCTCAGGCGAACGCTGGTGACGAGCCGCAATTGACTCTCGCGCTCGTTGACGATGCCTTTCAGAAGCTGCCCCGCCGGAGGGCCATCCATTGACGTGCTCATAAACGCAATGATCCAATGTTGAATGTCGTGACTTCACGTCGCACGGTCGTCACGTATGCGCTCGCGCTATGAACGCAACTGCAGAATATTTAGCATTGCTAGAAGCGCGGTTGTAGCCCATGTCAGGGTTACCCCACTCGCCCGGATGGGGCTTGGCCCATCGTGAAACCATAAAGGTCCCGCGAAAAGCATCCGACCCGCGATGAGAGCGATGCCTGCCGCATGCAGCACTATCTTGTCGCCGCCGTTGAGTTCATAGAGAGCCATGAGCAGCGCACAGAGGGGAATGTTTTCGACGGTGTTGCCGTGTATGCGGACCATGCGCTTCAACACGTTCTGTCCACCATCACCGAGCATCACGCCGTATCGGAAACGGTGCACCGTAACGTTGATCCCCATTGCAACGATAATGAGAGCCAGGATGCCGGAGTAGAGGGCTGTAATCGCAACGGGCATGTCGAGACCTTTGCTTGCGGGTTGCGAGCGAAGGGCCGCCCCATCGATGCGGCGACTTCGGCGCCTGATAACATTTCTAGCCAATGCGAGTTGGAGACATCAAGATTATGAATCGCACGACGATAGCTCTCGCCTTTGCCGGCTTGCTGACCGGCACGGCGCTCGGATTTATTGCACTCAGAAGTCCGAGTTCGACGATCGAAGGTCAGTCGACCGTCTCCGGGCGCCCCTCCGTCGGCGGACCGTTCAGCTTGATCGACAACACCGGCAAGCGCGTAACCGACAAGGACTACCTCGGCCGCTACATGCTGGTGTTCTTCGGTTACACAAACTGCCCGGACATCTGCCCCGCAGGCCTGCAAGTGATGTCCGCCGCACTCGACAAGCTCGGCAAGCGCGCCGACGACATCGTGCCGATCTTCATCACACTGGACCCTGCTCAGGATACGCCCGAGAAGATGGCGACATACGTTAAGGCGTTCAGTCCGCGTCTTGTTGGTCTCACCGGGACAGAAAGCGAAATCGCAGCGACTGCGAAGGCTTATCGCGTCTATTATCAGAAAGTCGCCGATGAAAAGGATCCCAAGAGCTACACCATCGATCACTCCGCGATCTTTTATTTGATGGGGAAAGATGGAAAACTGCTCGCGCCGATCCCGCATACGAACGATGTCGATCAGCTCGTTGCTTCGTTGGACAGGGCACTTCCGCAGTGAGCAAGCGGCGATTCGTTCCTGAGACCCGCGGGCCACACTTTCACATGCTGGAACATCCCTGTGACATTGCATCTGGAGCGACGACGAGAACCTTGATAGGTCATCATCGTGCTGTATTGATCAACCATTCGCGATCGGCACTTCGTTGCATCACTTGGATGCGCGTCGGCTTTAGGGGGCAGAGCGCATGAGGATCATGAACGGACGGCGCGCCATCGACTTGAGTTCCAAAACACGATCCGTCCGCCTCGAAGACATCGGTGCGCAGTTGGAAGTGCGTCGTCATCCCGGCGCCCGGCGTCTTACGCTCCGCGTAAGTCGCACGCGCCGCGCCGTGATCGTCACGCTGCCACTGCAATGCGATCTCGACGAAGCGGGCACCTTCCTCAATCGCCACATCGATTGGGTTCGCGCCCGCCTCGACAGCTTGCCGAACCATGTGCCGTTCGAGCACGCCGCCGCCATGCCGCTGCGCGGCGTTCCGCACACGATTACCTTCTCAGGCCAAAAGCGCTCACGCATCATCGCCATCGACAAGCGTGGCGCGCATCCATCGATTGTCGTTCCTGGCGACGAAGACTTGGCGCCCAACCGTTTGACGCGCTGGCTTTTTGAGGAAGCCAAACGCGATCTCGCAGCGAGCGTCGAAAAACACACGCGTCCGCTATCGCTCCAGGCCAAGCGCATTGCGATCCGCGATCAAACGAGCCGCTGGGGTTCGTGCTCGACGACCGGCGCGTTGTCGTTCTCGTGGCGCCTGATCCTCGCGCCTCCATTCGTGCTCGATTACGTCGCCGCGCACGAGGTGGCCCATCTCATCGAGATGAATCACGGCCCACGCTTCTGGGCGCTCGTCAAAAAGATCTGTCCGGATTTCGAAAGCGCCAAGCAATGGTTGCAGGTGCTCGGTCCCGATCTTCACCGCTACGGCCCTGCCCACTGTCGCGGACACTGACAGGGCATCCCGGCGTCACCACCAATTGCTGAATGGAAAGGCGCCGCTTTGCGGCGTCGATGAGTCCGGCGCAGCGACTTGCGCGGCATGACTGCTGCCATTCGCCGGCGATGACGCCAGAGCTTTCTCGATGAAGTCTTCGCCGATGCTGTTGGCCGGATGCGATGCATTCGGCGCGGCGAGCGACACCGAAGTCGCCGAATAGGGCTGCTGTACCAAAGCGCCCGGACGACGCTGCCATGGCAGAATTTCTGGCGCTTCGACCACACGCGGCAGCCGGTTCGCAAGGCCGCCCCATGTCGCCGCTTCGACCTGGGGGTTCGCGACAACGGTTCCCGGCAACAACAGCGGCGGCAAGCCTTCGTCGGCAACGCGCATCACCTGCCGCCAGATCTCGGCGGGCAGACTGCCGCCCGTCGCGCGGTTCATCGACTTGCCGTTATCATTGCCAACCCAGACGCCTGCCGCAAACTGTGCCGTGTATCCCATGAACCAGGCATCGCGGAAATCCTGCGTCGTGCCGGTCTTGCCCGCCGCAGGCCGATCGGGAAGTGCGGCGCGCCGTCCGGTGCCGTAATCGACGGCCGCATTCAGGATGTCGTTCAGCGCGCCGATGCGGTCCGCCTCTGGGATGCGCGCGTTCTGCGGCGGCTCGTATTCGTAGAGCACACGGCCGCGGCTCGTCGTGATCCGCGTGATGACGTGCGGCGTGACCACGTATCCGCCATTCGAGAACGCCGCATAAGCACCCGCCATTTCAAGCAGCGTCACTTCCGACGTCCCGAGCGCGAGCGACGGACCATCATGCAGCTCGGACTTGATGCCGAGCCGCTGCGCCAGATCGACGGCCGTGCCGCGCCCGATCGCCTGATTGAGGCGCACCGCAACGGTGTTGATCGACTGCGCAATCGCGCGCCGGATCGGAACCGGCCCTGCGTACTTCCCGTCGTCGTTCTTCGGCGACCACCCGCCGATCGTGATCGGCGCATCATTGACGATCGTGTCGGGCGACATGCCCTTGTTCAACGCGGCGAGATAGATGAACGGCTTGAACGCCGACCCCGGCTGTCGCTTGCCCCTGATGACGCGATTGAACTGGCTGCCGGCATAATCACGGCCACCGACCATCACACGCACACCGCCGCTGCCGTCGAGCAGCGTCATCGCCGCTTGGCTCGCACCGTAGGCCTCGCCTTTCCGTGCCAGCGTATCCGCGACGGTCTCTTGCGCGCGCCGCTGAAGATTTTTATCAACGGTCGTCTCGACGATGAGATCGGCCTGTTCGTCCTCGCTGACCGCAGCCGGCAACTGATCGAGAACCCAATCGACGACATAGCCCGCGTCTGCCGCCGTCTGCTCGATCTTCTGTTCGTTGAACACCAGCGTCTGCGCCAGCGCCTGCGTCTCCTGCGCTTCGGAGATGAAGCCGGCATCAAACATCTTGGTAATGACAACGCGCGCCCGCGCGCGGGCAGCGCCAGGGCTCGCCGACGGCGAATATTTCGAAGGCGCCTTCAGAAGCCCGGCAATCATCGCCGCTTCCGGGATCGTCAGTTCGCTCGCAGGTTTATTGAAATACCGCTCGCTTGCCGCCTCCACGCCATATGCGCCGCTACCGAAATAGACTTGGTTCAAGTAGAGTTCCAAAATCTCCGGCTTCGTCAAACGAACCTCGAGCCACAGCGCCAGCCCAAGCTCGGCGATCTTGCGTGACAGCGTTCGGTCTTGCGTCAGAAACAAATTCTTCGCGAGCTGCTGCGTCAGCGTCGAACCGCCTTGCGCGAACCGCCCGGCGCGCAAGTTCGCAAACATCGCCCGCAGCATGCCAGCCGGATCGACACCGTAATGATCGAAAAAGCGCCGGTCTTCTGTTGCAACGACTGCCGCAGGCAACGCTTTGGCCATTTTTTCGAGCGGGATGTATTCATGCGGCGCACCACGCACGGCGAGCACCGTTCCGTCGCGCGCCAGGATCCGGATGAGCGGTGCATGGCCGGAGGCACGCAGCGCCAGCGGGTCCGGAAAAACAACGGTGTAATAGACCATCATGAATGCGAAGGTCAGCATCAACAGACCGGTGCCCAGAACCGCACCGCCGATTGCGACGCGATATTTCAGCGTCAGCCGAGGCGCGCGTTTCTGTTTCGGTCGCGAAGCCGCTTGCACAGCCTGAACAGGCTTGTCGGCCCCACCCGCACCGAACGCCCGCGTCGCAACGGACTGAAACGACGCCGGAAGCGTCGGCTCGGGCGCCGCAGCTGGCTTGCGCCGCGGTCCGAACAGAATCCTGCGGACCAGCCACAACACAAAACCCAGAGCTGCTGCGATGGCACGCAACACCGTCAATTCCTTTGAAGGCGGAGCCCCCTCCCCTGCACTGCGTCGGTGGCACCAGTCCGACGCAGATCGTCTGTGAAACTGTTACAGAAGGTTGGCTAAAGCCGCGTTAAGTTCGCGCATCGCGAGCGCTCAGCGCTTAAACATCCGAACGCGGACGGCCAAGTTGTAGGCACGCAAAATTTCTGCATACGGACGAGCGAGCGAAATGCCCAGTGGCGCGTGGCGTTCCGGGCCGTCATACTCTTACCAACTGTTAAGGAGAGGTGATGTCGGCTGCGGGAAATCTGGCGAACTACAAAGATGCGCTTTTGGTTTTGGGCACGGCTGGTGTCGTCGTGCCGCTATTGCATCGCTATGGCGTCAGTACCGTTCTCGCTTTCCTCCTCTCAGGCGCGTTCCTCAGTCCCGGCGGCCTCGGCGCCCTGACGCCCTACATTCCGCATCTCGATTGGCTGACGATCACCGATCCCGAACGACTTGCAAAATTTGCCGAGTGGGGCGTCGTCTTTCTGCTCTTCATCATCGGCCTTGAGCTGTCGTTTGAACGCCTTTCAACGATGCGTCGCTTGGTCTTCGGCCTCGGCGCATCGCAAGTCGTTGTTTCGGCGGCCCTAATCGGACTGGTCGCCTACCTGTTGGGTCAGCCGCCGGTCATCGCCCTCGTCATCGGCGCCGCGCTGTGCCTGTCGTCGACCGCGATCGTCATCGAAATGCTGGCGAACCAGAAGCGGCTCGCAACCTCCGTCGGCCGAACGAGCTTCTCGATCCTGTTGTTCCAAGACCTCGCCGTCGTTCCGATCCTGATCTTGATCAGCATATTGGAGCCCGGCAACAAAGGCTCGCTTCTCGCCGGCATCCTAATGGCCGTCGTGCAGGCTGCAGCAGCGCTCGTCGCGATCGTCGGCGTCGGCCGCTACGTTCTTCAGCCGCTATTCCGCGTCGTCGCGCAGACACACAACGAAGACCTGTTCATCGCCACCACGCTCTTCGTTGCCGTCAGCACCGCATTCGTCACCGCCGCGGCAGGCTTGTCTCTCGCACTCGGCGCATTCGTCGCCGGTTTGCTGTTAGCCGAAACCGAATATCGCCGCGCCGTGCAGACGACGGTCGAGCCGATCAAATCGCTTCTGCTCGGCGTCTTCTTCTTTTCGGTCGGCTCGCAACTCGATCTAAAAGCCATGGTTGCGGCGCCCGGAGCTATTTTTGCAGCGACAGTCGGGCTACTCACCCTGCAAGCCGTAATCATCTACGGCCTCTCGCGCCTCTTTGGCGTTGCCCGCGGCGCAGCCCTCGAAACAGCGGCACTGCTGGCGCCCGGCGGCGAATTCGCGTTCGTCATACTGACGCTCGCCTTGGAATCGCACCTCGTCAGCCGCGAATTGACGAGCATCCTGCTAACATCCGTCTCGCTGACGATGGCGTTAATCCCGGCTTGCGCCAAGCTCGGCCGCTGGCTGGCGAAACGCAACGCCCCTCCTGCGGCCGTCGATCCGGCGCTCACCGTAACGCCCGCCGGCGAAGGTAACATCAAAGCGCTCGTCGTCGGCTACGGCCGCGTCGGTCAACTGATCGGCGACCTGCTGGCCGAGCACAAAATTCGCTATATCGCCGTCGACCGCGCCCCGAGCCTCGTTGCCAACGCCCGGCGCGAAGGCAAGCCGGTCTATTTCGGCGACGTCCGCAACGTCGAATTTCTTGAACATTGCGGTCTCGACACCGCCAAGGCCGCGATTATCACCATCCACACGCAGCCCGAGATCGACGCCATCGTGAAGGCGCTGCGAACGCGTCACCCGAACCTGCTCATCGTCTCGCGCGCCAAGGATGCAAGCCACGCTCGCCACCTCTACGACATCGGCGTCAACGACGCCGTGCCCGAGACGATCGAAGCAAGTCTTCAGCTATCGGAATCGGCGCTCGTCGGCCTCGGCATTCCGACCGGACTCGTCATCGCATCGATCCACGAAAAACGCGACGAGTTCCGCGCCGAACTCCAAGGCGCCGCCAAGAAAGCAGGCACCGAAACCCACGCCCTTCCCGGCCGCAAAAGGGTCTAGTCGTATGTCATCCTCGGGCTTGTCCCGAGGATCCATCAAGCACCCGCGCAGAATGAACGATCTAACCCGTCACCGATTGAGCCAGTTCGCGGGCGTAGTCTCCCACCCCTCGAAGCGTTCGGTGACGTTTCGAACGATTGCGTGGTGATCCCGACTGTCTTCGATCGTAAACAGGCGAGATTTGCGATCAACTTTCTCGATATTGCCGCTGACATATTCGACGAAATCGTCGGTCAATGAAAACTCGCCCTCTTGAAAGGTTTGAGAAGAACACTGCCGCTTTCCTGGAAAAACGACTTGAATGCAGTTTTCGACGACCAGTTTCGAACCGTTCAGGGAAAGTGACGTTTCAAAACCCACGTAACTTTCCGCAACCCCGATACGGTAGAAAAAAGGCCCATAAGTCTCCGCCGACGCGGAAAAACTGCAGATCAAAACCAGGAGCAAAAATCCGAGTGTCCCCGCCGATGCGAGTGAGCGATACCTCCACTCACACATCAAGGTTCGAAACGTTGAGCGCATTTTCCTGGATGAAGTCGCGGCGCGGCTCGACGACATCGCCCATCAGCTTGGCGAAAATTTCGTCGGCTTCTGCCAGATCGCCGACCTTCACCTGCAAGAGCGTGCGGACGTCCGGGTCGAGAGTCGTCTCCCAGAGTTGCTCCGGATTCATCTCGCCCAGACCTTTGTAGCGCTGCAGATCGAGCCCCTTGCGGCCTGTCTCGTAAACGGCTTCGAGCAGCGAGCGCGGCCCGGTGATGATGTCCGTCTTGTCCTTGCGCTTGAGCTTCGCGGGCGTCTCGTAAACTTCGACGAGATGCGCGTGCCGTTCGTTAATGCGCCGCGCATCGAGCGAGCCGAGCAACGCCCGGTCGAGGAAGTGCACTTCCGTCACGCCGCGCACTTCGCGCTTAAAGACATAGCCGTCGTTGCCGTAGCGGCCTTCCCAGCCGGTTTCCATCTCTTCCGAAATCGCATCGAGCCGCTTCGCGACATGTTCGGCGATGGCGTTTGCCTTTTCGGCCGACGGCGTATTCAGGATCGAGGCATCGAACGCGCCGCCGATGGCGCCCTGCTCGGCCACGTCGCGGTTGTAGCGATGATGCAGCCCATTGATGCCGCCCGCAATCTGCCGCGCCTGCTCGACGATATCGCGTAGATCGCGGCCTGCGCGCTCCGCGCCATCGCCCGTGACGAGAACCGCGTCGGCAAGGCCCTGATCGATCAGGTAATCTTCCAGCGCGCGTTGATCCTTGAGATACGAATGCGACTTGCCCCTCGCCACTTTGTAGAGCGGCGGCTGCGCGATGTAGACATGCCCCTTGTCGACAAGTTCCGGCATCTGCCGATAGAAGAACGTCAACAGCAGCGTTCGGATGTGCGCGCCGTCGACGTCGGCGTCGGTCATGATGATGACCTTGTGATAACGCAGCTTGTCGAGCTTGAACTCGTCGCGTCCGATGCCGGTGCCCAGCGCGCCGATGATGTTCGTCACCTGCTCCGACGACAGCATCTTGTCAGTGCGCGCGCGCTCGACGTTCAGGATTTTACCTCGGATCGGCAGCACGGCCTGAAACTCGCGCTTGCGTCCTTGCTTCGCAGAGCCACCGGCCGAGTCACCCTCGACGATGAAAAGCTCGGTCTTGGACGCGTCGCGATCCTGGCATTCCGCCAAACCGCCCGGCAAACGCAGGCCATCGAGCGCGCCCTTGCGGCGGGTGAGATCACGCGCTTTGCGCGCCGCCTCGCGCGCCAACGCTGCTTCGACGATCTTACCGACGATAACCTTAGCTTCTTTCGGATGCTCTTCGAACCACGCGCCGAGCTGATCGCCAACCGCCGCCTCAACGACCGGACGAACCTCCGATGAGACGAGCTTGTCTTTCGTCTGCGAAGAAAACTTCGGATCCGGCACCTTGACCGAGAGCACGCACGTCAAGCCCTCTCGCGCATCGTCGCCCGAGAGGTTGACCTTCTCTTTCTTCGCAATGCCCGACTCTTCCGCGTATTTGTTGACGATACGCGTCAGCGCGCCGCGGAAACCGGCGAGATGCGTGCCGCCGTCGCGCTGCGGGATGTTGTTCGTGAAGCAGAGCACGGTCTCGTGATAGCTGTCATTCCACCACAGCGCCGCCTCAACGGTGATCCCGTCTTTCTCGGCATTAATCAGGATTGGCTCACTGAGCGCCGACGTCTTCGAGCGGTCGAGATAGCGCACGAACGCAGCCGTGCCGCCGTCGTACATGAATTCCTCACGCTTCACGTCGGCGTGGCGCGCGTCGGTCAACACGATCTTCGCGCCGGAGTTGAGAAACGCCAGTTCGCGCAGGCGATGCTCCAGCGTCGCAAAATCGAATTCCGTCACGTTGTGGAACGTCTCGGTGCTCGGCAGGAACGAGACTTCCGTGCCGCGCTCCTCGCCCGCATCGCCGACGACCTTCAGCGGCGCAACAGCGTTGCCGTTGTGAAATTCGATGAAGTGCTCTTTGCCGTCGCGCCAGACGCGACACTTGAGCCACGTCGACAGCGCGTTTACGACCGACACGCCGACGCCGTGCAGACCACCCGACACCTTGTAGGAGTTCTGGTCGAACTTGCCGCCCGCATGCAGCTCGGTGAAAACGATTTCCGTCGCCGAGCGCTTCGGATCGTGATCGTCGTCGCGCTTGATGCCGGTCGGAATACCGCGGCCATCGTCGCGCACCGTGCACGAGCCGTCGGGATTCAGCGTCACCATGCACGACTTCGCATGACCGGCGAGAACCTCGTCGATCCCGTTGTCGACCACTTCGTAAATCATGTGATGCAGACCCGAACCGTCATCGGTGTCGCCGATGTACATGCCGGGGCGTTTTCTAACCGCGTCGAGCCCCTTCAGCATCTTGATGCTGTCTTCGCCGTAGTCGTCAGACTCAGGGGTTTTCTTGAGCGGTTGCGCGTTCATTTTTTGGCTTTCTCAGCAGGCGGATATTCGATCGTTTTGTATAGCACAAATCGCCTCGAAAATCCGCACGAAATCGACAGAATTTGAGGCCAAAAAACCTTTGTTTTTCAGCATTTTGGATGTGGCCGTTTGTCCCTGTTGAAGTCGTTACGGAAGGGCTTCGATTTTTCCCTCGTTCACACCCCAGAATCGGGCCTTTTCGGCAAGCGCTGAAAAGGCATCCGCGTCCGTGCCCGTCATCCAGGCTTGCGCGCCGAGCCGCAGGATTTCATCGAAAAGCGCAGCCCTGCGGTGAACGTCCAAGTGTGCCGTGATTTCATCGAGCAGCAGGATCGGCGCAGCGCCTTCCTGTCGCTCCGTCAAAAGCTCAGCGTGCGCCAGAACGAGGCCGAGCAGCAGCGCTTTCTGCTCGCCCGTCGAGGAATGCCGCGCTTCGAGTGCTTTCGGCCCATGCTCGACGATAAGATCCGACCGGTGCGGCCCATCGAGCGTCCGGCCAGCGCCACGGTCGCGTTCGCGCGTGTCGCGCAATGTCTTGGCATACAAATCTTCCGCTTCGACCGCCGACATACCGCTCAGGTCGTCTTCGATTGTCCCTTCGAGCCGGAATGCCGACCAGGGAAACGCCGAGTTCGGATCACGCGCCCGCCGCTTCTCGACGATGGTGCGCATGGCAGCGACCGCTTCGAGCCGCGCCGCTGCAACCGCAATGCCCGTCTCGGCCATCACTTGCTCGAAACCCGAAAGCTGGGCGTTGTCGCGCACGCCATCTGCGAGCAGCCGGTTGCGGCTCGTCATGGCGCGCTCGAAGCGCCCTGCGATCGTTCGGTATCCATGATCAAAACACAGGATCAACCGGTCGAGAAACCGCCGCCGCTCGGATGCCGCGCCCGTGAACAGCCCGTCCATCGCCGGCGTCACCCACACGATTTCGAGGTAATCGGCGAGAATACCCGAGCCCGACTGCGCCACGCCGTCGATCCGCACGATGCGGCCCGTGCGCTCGCCACGCGAATTTGCACCGGGCACTAAACCCGTGCCGAGATCGGCAGGCCCGGCAAGCGTATGCGCTCGCGCCGCAACCGCAAAACCCCCGTCACCCGACGCCCGCGCCAGATCGACGAACGGCACCCGCCTCAATCCTTGGCCCGGAGACAACAGCGATAATGCTTCGAGAAGATTGGTCTTGCCTGACCCGTTCGCGCCGACAATCACCTGCGGCCCGGCATCCGTCGTCACACTCGCCGACGTGTAGCTGCGAAAATTCGTGAGCTGCAGCCGCTCGACCCAGAGTGTCATTCCCCTCCCCCTTGCGGGGAGGGGTTAGGGGTGGGGGTCAAATCATGGGCGCGCGTTCGCAAAACATCGACAACGACATCCATCACACCGTCTATGTTTTCGGCAATGTCGGCGTTCTGAAACCGAAGCACCATGAAGCCTTGGCTCTCAAGATAGCGTTGGCGGCCCAAGTCGTTCGCGAGTTCTTCATCCGTCGAGTGTGTCGCGCCATCGACCTCAATGATAAGCCGATGGGATAAGCAGGCAAAATCAACGATGAATTTGTCGACAGGCACTTGCCTCCGAAAACTTTTGGCCTTCACTGTTTAAAACTCGCAGCCGATACCAAAGTCGGCGCTCGGCGGCAGTGGCATTGTTGCGAAGCTCGCGGGCGCGCTCATTGACCAAATCGCCACCCCACCCCTGCCCCCTCCCCGTCGAGGGGAGGGGAAGCTGGCCGCACCCTCTCCTAGTCAAGGGGAGACGAACTCACGCCGCTGATTAAACCCGCATCGGCATCAGCACGTAGAGCGCGCTGGCGTCGCTGCTGTCGCGCACCATCGTCGGCGAACCGGGATCGGCGAGCAGGAACCGCGCATCCTCGCCTTCGAGCTGATCGGCGATGTCGAGCAGATAGCGAGCGTTGAAACCGATCTCCAGCGGCCCAGCGCTGTAGCCGACCGGAATTTCTTCCGTCGCGCTGCCGCCTTCCGGATTGTTCACCGTCAGGATCAGCTTGTCCTTGCCGACATTGAGCTTCACCGCACGCCCGCGCTCGCTTGCAATCGTCGACACGCGATCGACGGCGCTCTTGAACGACGCGTTCGGGACCTTCATTTCCTTGTCGTTGTTGTGCGGAATGACGCGGCCGTAATCGGGGAACGTACCGTCGATCAGCTTCGACGTCAGCACGACCGAGCCAATCTCGAACCGCACCTTCGTCTGCGACACGCCGACCTTCACTTTCGCGCTCGAATCTTCGAGCAGCCGCGTCAACTCGTGCACCGTTTTGCGCGGAATGATGACGCCCGGCATGCCCTCCGCGCCCTTCGGCAGCGGCAGTTCCACCTGCGCCAGGCGATGACCGTCGGTCGCGACAGCACGCAGCGTCTTCGTGCCGTCCGTCTCAGCCGGATGCAGATAGATGCCATTGAGATAGTAGCGCGTTTCTTCCGTCGAAATTGCGAATTTCGTCTTGTCGATGAGCCGCTTCAAGTCGCCGGCTTCCATCGTGAACTCGTGCCCGATCTCGCCAACCGCGAGATCCGGGAAATCGTCGGCCGACAGCGTCTGCAGGCTGAAGCGCGAATGCCCCGACGTGATCGTCAGACGTTCTTTATCGCCGTCGCGCTTGATCTCGATCTCGGCACCGTCCGGCAACTTGCGCACGATGTCGTGCAGCACATGCGCCGGAACCGTCAGCGTGCCGGGCGCCGAAACCTTGGCACCGACGCTCTCGCTCACCTCGCGTTCGAGATCCGTCGCCTTGAACATCAACGCATCGCCTGCGGCCTTAAGCATGATGTTCGACAAGATCGGGATCGTCGTCCGCCGTTCGACGACGCTTGTGACGTGGCTGAGCGCCTTCAAGAGTTCCCCACGTTCGATCTCGAGACGCATATTTATCCTCAGCTATGGAAGTGTGCATGGAAGCGCGGTCGAAGCCCGCCGCAGCATCTCACGCAAAAGAACGATTTTGGCGCGGACCGCGCCGCTGGGCGGAATCGCCCGTGGAGCCGGATCAGACCCGAAAGAAGCTAGTTTTTCAAGTAAGATGTATGGGTCAGCGCACAATCTGCGTGATACCGCCAATTACGGGCTTATCCCACACGCGGCAAGGCCGGCACTCCAGGGGGATGAAATGCCGGCCCCGCGTCGCATCAGGCCGCAAGGGGTGAAGTTGCGGTCAGTGGTTGAGAAGCCGTTTCAGCTCCTCAAGCTCATCTCCGAGGTTCGGATTCTTGCTGATTTCGCCCTCGATCTTGCGGATCGCGTGCAAAACGGTGGTGTGGTCGCGGCCGCCGAACCGCCGTCCGATTTCCGGCAGCGAACGCGCTGTCAGATGTTTGGCCAGGTACATGCCGATCTGGCGCGGCCAAACGACGGAACGATGACGGCGCTGCGACAGCAGATCGCCCTTCGACACGCCGTAATGCCGGGAAATAATCCGCAGGATATCCTCGATCTTGATCCGGCGCGGCTCAAGGTTCTGCACGAGATCACGGATGACCGTCTCAGCAATGTCGAGCGTGATCGGCGTGCGCATATACTGCCACGTCGCGTAAAGGCGCGTGACCGCCCCTTCGAGCTCGCGGCCGTTCTCCGTCAGGCGCAGCGCCAGGAGATCGACGACATCGCGCGACAGCGAGAAGGACGGATCGGCCGCCTTCTTCTCGGCCAGACGCTTGTCCAGCACCTTGAGGCGAAGCTCATGATCGAGGGACTGAAGCTCGGTGACGAGACCGCGTTGCAGCCGCGACCGCATCCGCTCGTTCAGGCGTTCGATCTGGTTCGGCGCCCGCGCCGAAGCAACGACGACCTGCTTACCGCCGTCGAGCAGTGCATTGATGATGTGATCGAACTCTTGCTCGGTCCGCTCGCCTTGCAGGAATTCGAGGTCGTCGATCAGCAACATGTTGATGTTGCGGAAGCGCTCCTTGAACGCCAGCGGATCAGACGACCGCAGCGCTTCGACGAACTGATAGCGGAAGCGTTCGGCCGTAAGATACAGCACCTGTGCATTCGGCGCACGCTTCTTCACTTCCCAAGCGATGGCATGAAGAAGGTGGCTCTTGCCGAGGCCGACCGCCGAATGGATGTAAAGAGGATTGTAGCCGGGCGCACCCGTTAGGACCGTTTCCGCAACCTGCGTGGCGCCCGCATGCGCCATCCGGTTCGACGCCCCGACGACGAAGCTTTCAAATGTATAGCGCGGATCGAGCGGCGAACCTTCAAGGCCGCCCGCAGACGTCCGCTGGACGGGCAGAACCGGAGCCCGCAGCGGTGCTGCCGGACGCGGCGTCTCGACGTGCGCGATGGGTGCTGGAATGGCAGCGCTGGTGTGCGCGGCGTCTCCGATACGAGCATCCGCCGACCGCTGCGGAACCGCACCGGGCTGCCGCCAAACGACTTCGACGCGCTCGGCCGTTGCGAATTCAACGCGCGAGCAGCGCAGCAAGTGCTCGGAATAGTGTTCTTGAATCCAGTTGCGCACAAACTTGACCGGCACCGAAACCTTGACGATCCGTCCATCGAAGCTTTCGAATTCCAGGCTCTTGAACCAGCTCGAATAGACCTCATCTCCGAGCTGAACCTTGAGCATGGCGCGGACCTTGTGACCACGGCCCTCTACCGCAACCGTCGGCGTCTCGGCGCTGTGCTCATTACCTTGAGACTCTGCCTTTTGTGCTGCCTGCATAGTGATGTACTCCCGCTGATAACGCGGGACGCCTGAAAGCGTCCCCCCTCATCACCGTCCGGCATTACCCTCTGCCTTCCGGTGCCGTGCCTTCCGTGTGACGTCTTGCTACCCTTGCAGCCAGTTGAGACCGGCGAATTTCCAGCCTGCGATTTGGCTCCGGTGTTGGGCAGCGTCTAACGGTCCCTCAAAGCCCTCCATGACGTTTCGACACCTCGAATATCCCGCTCCGGCGATTGCCTCGGCAGCCATCCGGCTGCGCCCGCCCGAACGGCAGATAAAAAAGATCTCAGTATTCTTTTCGACTCCCTTGGCGGCCAACGCCGCCGTCAATCGTTCGATAAAGTCCGGAGCGATCCGGCTGTCGGGGAACGTCTGCCATTCGATCAGCATGACGTCCTTGTTGATCTTCGAAAGGTCGGGCACACCCACAAACGCCCATTCGGCACGCGTCCGAACATCAACAAGAACAGTCTTCGGATCGCCTTCGAGACGCTTCCAAGTTTCGAGAACGGACACGTCCTCGACGCCAGAAGCCTCAACTTTTTCCACGAATTCCCCTCACGCCTTACACAAGTACTGATAAAGACCCGCGAGAATATCCCCAGACACAACCAGAGAATACCCAGCTATTCTTGAGCTAGCCAAAGCAACGCCCAAGTTGAAACGCAGGTCTTTATCTATTTTGGCGATACAGTCCGGGTCATCAAAGCTTCAAAGACCCGAATGCTACGCTCGCCGAACTTACCAGTGCGAACGACCGCTTTACCCCGCTGCCATCCACTAGAAATTTACTATCCCTTAACCCTCTTTTCGACAAGCACCCCAGCGCAGCCATTGGGGCGATTGAGGCGTACCAAAAGTTGTCCACAGGTACTGGTGAAAACGCGAGTCACATCGCAACCTCTGTGCATAAACCATCTGACTCTATTCGCATTTTTTCCACCGACACACTCTGGGTTGCATCGCCGCCACGACCGTCACCCAGACGTCATTTTCTCTTGCCGTCCGACTCTGCCTCGAAGGAGCGCCCAACTTATCCGGCATCAGAACATCCCGTCCAATGGGCCGGATTCCGGGCGATTAATGACGATAAAAAAACAGCGGGCCCGTTGGCGGGCCCGCTCTTTACCGTAGCGAATATGCAACAGGGAGAAAAATTGGCTCCCCTTATTCACAAGTGCGTTATGCGCTCATGGCCTTGACACGCTGAGCGAGCCTGGAAACCTTCCGGGCTGCGGTCTTCTTGTGCATGACGCCCTTCTGAGCGGTGCGCACGAGAAGCGGTTCAGCGGCCGAAAGCGCAGCGAGTGCCTTGGCTTGGTCGCCCGACTTGATAGCTTCCTCGACCGAGCGAACCTCGGACTTGACGCGCGAACGGCGCGACTTGTTGATTTCGGTGCGGCGGATCATCTGGCGCGTGGCTTTCTTAGCCGACGACGTATTTGCCATTGGGTGTCCTTACGTTTGCTGCGAATGCGCCGTCGCATTCGCAAAATGCTAAGCGCGGCAATGGGTTGAAGATATTGATCGTCGGCCCGGGATTTTCGCTCCAGGCACGGTTTGCGGGGGATATACCCGCCTAACGGCCGCCGGTCAATGAAGCCCACCCGGAAAAGAACGAATCCGTCACAAAAGCCGCCGCCGACGGCCGGTCGCAGCGCTTTGCGCCGCCATTTGCGCTAAGTCCATCCCGACTTACATGCTTTTGATCCAGAATTGGGAGGCCGCCAGAGAATGTTGTCCATGACCGGTTGGCTGTTTTCTCTCGCGGCTACTGTTTGCGCGACTGTCCTGGCCGCCGCCGCAGAACAGCCCGCCCTGCAGCTGGCGACGGTCGCGGTCATCTGCATTGCCTTCGCCCTGATTGCCATCCGCGATCACCAGAAGCTGAGGAACATCGGCGCGCCGATGAGCGCCATCGCCAGTTCGACGGCGCGATATCTGGCTCTGGTCTGGGCTTGGGCCGCACTCGCGATCCTGATCACGTACCTCTTCGTTATGGATAAGCACTGGGCCGAGTGGTGGCAGTTTTTCATCGGCTTTCTGTTCGCTGCCGTCGCCACCATCGGCTTCGCCGTCCTTCTCGATCGCGACCGTTCCGCAGGACGCGACGACGCCATGCTGGTGAAGATGGGACGGCTTCTTCTTCAGTTTCAGGTGATCGGCATGGCGGCCGGTGTCATCAGCCTATTCGTCGATCACAAGTTTCCGCGCGCCGCGACCCACGCCGATTGGGCGGGATGCAACATCTTCTTCTTTGGTGCGCTCGCCATTGCAGCTATCAGCTTGGACGCCCTGCGCTCACGCATGTAGGTTCGAGAGCAGGCCACCGCGCCGTCCAAAAGGGGGAGCTTCCGACATCATGACCTTGCGCCCATCGCTGCCTTGGTTGGCAGTGACACTCGCCGCAGCTCTCATCGCCATGTATCTCGCCTGCCGTCTGATGAAGATCGCGGACTCGGCAGTCGCCGCCGCTGTTTTCTCGGCTGTCATGATCATGGCCGCACTGCGAACCAACGCCCCGCATTGGCAACGCCCCGAAAACGGATCGGCCATGGCCACGCAGCGCGAAGCAATGCGCGCGAACGTCTTTCTGATTGCATTGGCATTCCTTTGGTGCGGCGTGGCGTTCTACGCCATCTATCTGGGTACGCACGTACGTTGGCAGCACGGCTGGGAATACGGTACGGCCTGCATGCTGTTTGCAGCCGCCTACGGCTATTACCTGAAGCGGCTTTCAAACCCAAACGACCCGCTCGCACAGACATCGTCGCTCGACCGCATGGCGAAAATCGCAGGCTATCAGGCGATCTTGATTGCCATCGGCCTTGTCTGGCTGATCGCTGCCGGCAAACTCGCCATAACGCATAAAGGCGACTGGGCCGCGAACCAGCTTTTCCTCGGCGGCGGCTTTGCCGTGATGTGCATCAGTGTCATCCTGATCAAGACGAACGCCGCACTGTGCGAGCGCTCCGCCACCTCAACGGCAAGCTGACACCACTTCAGCGCTGACACCGCCGGCAATAAAACGTCGCGCGCCCGGCATGCACCGCGCGGCGGATTTCGCCGCCGCATCCAGGAGTGGGACACATGCCGCCTTCCCGGTCGTAAACGGCAAACCGTTCCTGGAATGCTCCCTTCTTGCCGTCGGCACTGCGGTAATCGCGCAGCGTCGAACCGCCCGCTGCAATGGCCCGTTGCAGAACATCCTTGATCGCAACGACGAGCTTCTCGGCCTTCTCGATGCCTCCGCGACGGTTCGCCAACGTTGCCGCAACACGATCGGGCGATAGCCCCGCCTGAAACAGCGCCTCAGACACGTAGATGTTGCCGAGCCCCGCCACGATGTGCTGGTCCATCAGAAACGCTTTGAGGTTGACCTTCTTGCCCAGCGCGCGTCGCGCCAGATATTCGGCTGTCAGTTCGGCGCTCAATGGCTCCGCCCCGAGCTTGCGAAACAGCGCATGCTCCGGCCGCTCCGCATGCGGCATCATGACCATGAATCCGAACCGCCTGGGATCGTTGTAGATCACCTGCGTCCCGTCAGAGAGATGCAGCACAACATGATCGTGCGCCGGATCAGGCCCCGTATCGTGGATGTAGTCCCCCGGCCGGTCGATGAAGTCCTTATGGATGACGGAAAACCGTCCGGTCATGCCCAGATGCATGACGAGATCCTCGCCGCTCGAAAGCGTCGCAATCAGATATTTCGCGCGCCGCTCCAGCCCGACGATGTCTTGCCCCGCCAGCCGCTCGCCGAACCGTTCCGGCAGCGGAAAACGCAAATCCGGCCGCCGCGCGTCAATCCGCGCGACCCGGCTGCCGACCAGCACCGGCGCCAGCCCCCGCCGCACGGTTTCGACCTCGGGGAGTTCGGGCATAGGAGGAATGTCACCTGAAATTGACGATGAGACGCGCCGACGATAGCGCTGCCGCTCGTGAGCGGCTATGGTCCCGGATATGGATCAAAACTCAGAAACCGCAAGCCAGAGCACCGCGTCGTTCGGCTTCCGCACCGTACCCGAGACCGAACGCCAGGGGCTCGTCAACAAGGTCTTCGCGTCGGTCGCCGATCGCTACGACCTGATGAACGACTTGATGTCCGGTGGCCTGCATCGCCTCTGGAAGCGCGAACTCATCACGATGCTCAACGCGCCGCGCAGTGCCACGCCGTTCAAGCTTTTGGACGTTGCCGGCGGCACCGGCGACATTTCCATCCGCTACGCCAAAGATTCAGGGCCGAACGCCACCGCCGTCATTTGCGACATCAGCCCTGAGATGCTCGACGTCGGCCGCCGCCGCATCGCCGATGCAGGACTTGAGAACCGCATCACCTGTGTCGAAGGCAACGCCGAAGAGCTGCCTTTCGAGAACGCGAGCTTGGACGCCTATACGATTGCGTTCGGCATTCGCAATGTGACCCACATCGACAAGGCGCTTGCCGAAGCCTACCGCGTGCTGAAGCCCGGCGGACGCTTCCTGTGTCTGGAATTTTCCGAATGCCGCGTGCCGCTGCTCGATCGCGCCTACGACTTCCACTCGTTCGAGGTCATTCCGCGTCTCGGTCAGCTGGCTGCGGGCGATTCGGAATCATATCGCTATCTCGTCGAAAGCATCCGCCGCTTCCCCAAGCAGGAAGCCTTCGCCGACATGATTCGTAACGCTGGTTTCTCGCGCGTCGCCTATCGCAATCTGACCGGCGGCATCGCGGCGATTCACGGCGGCTGGAAGATCTGATCGGCCACAGCGTGAACTACGTTTTTTGCCCTTCAGCGTAAGTTCAATTGACGCTGGCGGCAGCGATTCATAGCTTTCCCTCTCGGGGACGAAGGAATGACTTTCTTCTATTCGAGGAGGTGGGACTCATGAAATCGAAGCTATTGATCGGCGTCGCAGCTGCGGCGCTTGTTTCGCTCGGCGCCGGCGTCGCCAATGCTGGCTGCATGACGAAGGGTGCGGTCGCCACGTCAACGTCGGCCGATTCGGCGAAATGGTTCGCGATGGAGACGATGGTCCAGAACGTCAGCTGGGGTCTCTGGCCGGGTTTCCTGGCGAACGGCCAGGTCGCCGGCTACAAGGTCGTCAACAAAAAATATCGCTGCAGCCCGAACGGCAGCATGGTCACCTGTCACGGCCGCGCAACGTTCTGCAAGCTATAGGTCGAGCTGAGCATTTGCTCGAAAGTAGCGCCCGCGGCAATCCGCCGGGCGCTATTTTTTTTTGTCCGTAAGTTGTATGGCGTCCAAGCCGCAATGGCCCTGGCTGAGGCAGCTACGAATACCGTCCCGGCTTAACCGTTTTTACCCCTCCGAGCGGCTACACTTGACCCAACGAGGTTGCGGCGCAATGTGCCGAGGCCGAGCGAAACCACGGCCTGCGCCCCCAGAGAATTCAGGACGACGAAATCACCACCATGCCCGGAGCGCTTCTTAACTCCCTACGACTCGCGCGCGCCGGTTTTGTGCTAGCGCAATATGGCGTCCGCTTCGTTCCGAAGGGCATGCCGGTACCGCTGCCTCTGAAACTTGCGCGCATCGCCACATTGCCGGTGACGCTTGTTGCATCGGCCTTCCGCAAAGGCGAGCCGCAATCCGCCCGCGTCGCAACGGCATTGGCGAAGCTCGGTCCGAGCTATGTGAAGCTCGGTCAGTTTCTTGCCACCCGCGCCGACGTCATCGGACCTGAGCTTTCCGATGATCTGCGCCAGCTTCAAGACAAAGCCGAACCGTTCTCGATGGCGGAAGCCCGCGAAGCCGTTGAACGCGCGCTCGGCGGCAAGCTCGAAGATCATTTCATCGAATTCGGACCGCCCGTCGCTGCCGCTTCAATCGCCCAGGTCCACAAAGCCTACGTGCTCGACAACGGCGTGAAGAAGGCCGTTGCCGTCAAGATTCTGCGGCCGAACATTGAGAAGCGTTTCTATCGCGACCTCGACAGCTATTATTTCGCCGCGCGGATGATCGAACGCATGTATCCGCCGGCGCGCCGCCTGAAACCGGTTGCCGTCGTCGATAATCTGAAGCACACGACCGACCTCGAGATGGATTTGCGCCTCGAAGCCGCAGCCATCTCCGAGATGGCGTCAAACATCAAAGAGGACGAAGGCTTCCGCGTTCCCGATATCGACTGGAAACGCACGGCCAAACGCGTTCTGACGATCGAATGGATCGACGGCACGCCGATCGCACAACGCGACGTTCTCAAGGCCAAGGGCTTCGACACTGCCGCTCTCGGCATGACCGTGCTGCGCTCATTTCTTCGTCACGCCATGCGCGACGGGTTCTTTCACGCCGATATGCATCAGGGGAATTTGTTCGTCGATGCCAACGGCAAGATCGTCGCCGTCGACTTCGGCATCATGGGCCGCTTGGGCCTGCCCGAGCGCCGCTTCCTCGCAGAAATCCTGCACGGCCTCATCACGCGCGATTACTACCGCGCCGCCGCCATCCACTTCGAAGCGGGCTACGTGCCCCCGCATCACAGCGTCGAAGAATTCGCCCAGGCGATGCGCGCCATCGGCGAACCGATCCAAGGCCGCACGGCAGAAGAAATTTCGATGGCCGACCTTTTGGGCCAGCTCTTCGCTTATACCGAAGTCTTCGACATGCAGACACGTCCAGAGCTGATCCTGCTGCAAAAAAGCATGGTCATCGTCGAAGGCGTCGCGCGCGATCTCGATCCGACGTTGAACGTCTGGGTCGCCGCCGAACCGGTGGCGAAGGAATGGATGGAATCCAATCTCTCGCCTCTCGGCCGCTTGCGCGAAGCGGGCCGTGGCGTTGAAACAATCGGCGATGTCTTGATGAAGACTCCGGCGCTTCTGCAAAATGTTGCGCAGGCAATCAACGGCATGTCCCAAATGGCCAATGCGGGACTTCGCCTCGACGATGAAACCATCGATAAAATCGCATCGCGCTCGCGACGCAGCCGGACAGCCGACATCGCACTTTGGATCGCAGCCGTCAGCCTGGCGATCATTATGATAAAAATGATCAGCGTATTGTAGGCCAGACAACAGACTTCATTAGCGGCGCAGACATTAGCGCGTTGCTTTGCGCGGCCCGACAAGATGCGTCCCGTGCGCGATAGCGGCCGTTGCCCGCATCGTCGCCGCGATATAAATGACTTCCGCAATTTCTGCTTCCGTCACACCGGCATTCTCTGCGTTGGTGCGATGGACTTCGAGGCTGTACGGACACTGAGTTGCGATGGCGACGCCAAGCGCGATCAATTCCTTATAGCGTCGTGGAATGGCACCCGCCGCCATGGCAGCGCGATCGAAGTTTTCGAACGCCGACATCGTCGTCGACGATAGATTTCTTAAATGAGGCAGATTCGAAAGATTGGCGATGTCGTACATGGTAGCTGCTCCCTCCCGCAGGTGTCGTCGAGCGGTTTCGATCTGCCGCCGAGACTCGTGACGTTCGCGTCCAGGGTCAAGCAATCCCTCCACTGTCAAATTTGAAGGAGACGAAAATGTCTGAAAGCAGACCGCCGTTCCCGCCCTTCACGCGCGAAACCGCCATTCAGAAAGTCCGCGGCGCCGAAGACGGCTGGAATAGCCGCGATCCGCAGAAGGTCGCGCTGGCCTATTCGGTCGATAGCGTTTGGCGAAACCGCGCCGAGTTTCCGGTCGGCCGTCAGCAGATCATCGAATTCCTGACGCGGAAGTGGAACCGCGAACTCGATTATCGCCTCATCAAGGAACTCTGGGCATTTACCGGGGATCGCATCGCCGTACGCTTTGCTTATGAATATCGCGACGATAGCAACCAGTGGTACCGCGCCTACGGCAACGAAAACTGGGAATTCGGCCCCGACGGCCTGATGCACCATCGTTATGCGTGCATCAACGACCTGCGCATTTCCGAGAGCGAGAGGAAATTCCACTGGCCGCTCGGACGCCGCCCCGACGATCATCCGGGATTGTCGGATCTTGGTCTTTGAGCCGATGAAATAAAAAAGGCGCCCCGAGGGGCGCCTTTTTTCTATGCGCTCTGACTGACCGGTTTCGCCGGCGCTCGCCAGATGTAGCTCAAAGAGAAAATTGCAGCCGCCGTTGCGACATACGCGATGAGCTGCATTCCCGTCGGCCGGTCCATGTAACCAACCAGAATGCTCAAGACCCGCCCCGGCCAACTGTTTTCCGACAGAATGGACGAGCTGTCCCAGACCGTAGAATCGAACGCATTCAACAGGCCTGCATTCGACAGCTGCTTGACCGCGGAGGCTGCAAGCCCGGCAGCCAGCAATGTGATGAGAACGCCGGTAACCGCAAACATCTGCCGGATCGGAATGGCCGCGAGCCCAAAATAAAGCACCATCGACACGACAGCGCCAAGCAGCAGCCCGATCCCCGATCCGATCAGAAGTTCGAAACCGCTATCCTTGCCCTGCATGACGATGCCAGTCATGAACAACACGACCTCGCTGCCTTCACGCATGACCGCCACGGCAACGGCCGCGCCGAGCGCAAACAACGATTGCCGTCCGGCAGAAACATCGCTGCCCAGCTGCCGCAACTGCTGCGTCATCTCGCGAGCATGATGCGCCATCCAGGCCACGTGCCACCCAAGCATGACGACCGCAAACAGCAGGATCGCCGCAACAAAAATTTCCTGACCGCGACCGTCGAAAGCATCTGAGATCCGCGAGGCAAACATCGCAACGATGATTGAGCCTGCGATCCCTGCGAGGACTCCGAGCGATACCGCACCGTTACGGCTATGAACGCCGCGCGATGCCGCGAGCACCACGCCGATGATCAGGCCCGCTTCGAGAACTTCGCGAAAGACAATGATGAGAGCCGCAAGCATCGCCGCCTACTCCGCAACGACGTGACCGAGCGCGCTATCCTGGTGAAATTCACCGAAGAACATGTAGGTGCCAGGCTTTAGCGGCTTCACGCGAATGACCGCCGAGCTGTTGCCGGCAATGATCTTCTCGAAGCCGAGGTCGTGGCTTTCGAATTCTTCCGGCGTCGCGTCGAGGTTCTTCACCGTGATCTTGATCGGCTTGCCGATCGGCAGCTTCAGCGCATCCGGCTCGAACTTATGATCTTTGATTGAGATCTCGACCTCGTGCGTATCCTCCGCCTGGGCAGCGACGGCGCCCATCACGACACCGCCGACGGCGAGAACAGAACCAAGAAGAATGGAAGAAAATGACGAATGATGCACGGCACGTGCGAAACGTGAAATACTCATCTCTGCTCCTAATAGGTCAGGATTCAAGGTCCCGAGATCAGGTCCACCGTCAACTGAGCGAACGCCACTAGAAGAGTCAAGAACATTGATCTCGCCTTGGGCAGAACCGGTTGGACGGACTGAAGAAAACGCCGAAATTCCATCATTTTTCGTCTTGCCATTTTTTGGCCAGGACAGTGCGATGCATATGCAGCGCGGGAACCGATATTCGCTGGAAGATTTGAGGATCGACCAATGTATGCCCGCGCGTCTTATTCCGCTGACGAATTTCCCTCGTTCATGATCTCCGAAAGCGATGCCGATTTCGCGTCGCAAGACTTCTACGCCGGTGAGCCGGTTTGCCCGCAACCGTCACGACGCCTGGAAATCGTTCCCTATACGTATCTTTTCCTTCTTATCGCCGCCACCGTCGGGTGCGCCTTCGCCACCGATGCTGAGACGCGACAAGAATGGACTTCGAAATTTGAACGCATCGCATCGTCGTTGGCGACGTCAAAACAAGCGACCTCGGCGCCATTGCCGACGAAAGAGATCGCATCCGCCGACACGCCAGGCTCGACGCCACTTGCCCCGCCTACTCCCGTTCCGCCGCCGGCAGCGATCCCGCCGCCGAGTCAGCCTCTGCCTGAAGTCACCGTCGCCACTGCGCCAGGCGATACGAACGACGAGGCGGATGCAAAAACACCAGAAAAACCGCATGTATCTGATGCCTATGCCCCGCCGCGGCCATCGCACGATCCGTTACGCAAAAAGGCCGAAGCCGCCGGCTTGCACCCTGATCTATCGCGCGCAGTTCTCGCACGTCTGACGTCGACGGATTATCGCAACGCGGCTTACGCGATCGGCAAAGCGATCAAGACAGTGCCGAACAACGGCGAGTTCGTCTGGCCGCACAAACGCAAAGCCGGACTAGCGGTCTTCACCGTGCATTTCGTCCAGGGCGCGGGACGCGACTGCCGCCGCTATGTCGTAACGGTGACGAAGGATCGCTGGACATCGACCGCGCTCCCGATGGAGAAATGCGGTGTCAAAGTCGCGATCCGCGGCGGCAAAGAAAATGCGATCGAATGAGCGCAAAACCGCACGCAATTACGGTCCCTGCAGACCGAACGCGACGCGAAGCTTTTTCCGCAGCGTCGAATCCTTCGATTTATCGCCTGCTTTGCCGCTCTTTGGACCGTCATACGTCGCATAGACAAAATCGCGGACCGCAGGATTGCGATCGTATTGATGGATCGCGGCCGGCACACCGCCTTGCGCTGTCACCAGCAGTCCGTCTTTGACCGATAGAAAATTCGTGTTGTGTCCGGATAGCGTCGCGACCGCTCCGTCGTATGGCATCACGACCGACGACGGCACGAGATTGACACGTGCGATGACGTTCGTCGTCGCCTGATCGACGCCCGAGCGCATGTGATGACGCCGGCGAACCATTTGCCCGAGTAAAAGCTTCTCCCAGCAATACATCAGCGTGACGCCGTGCCGTCCCAGAACGGTGCCGCTGCAGATCACTTCGTGATGCTTGATTTGATCGTAGACCGGCAGCCCAAAAGTTCGCCGGATCGCATTGCCGTTCCAGCCGGCGGATTCGAGAGAAAAACCTTTGCCCTCTTCAAAAAAAATCATCGGGGCATCAGGCAGCGCTTCGAAAATATCGCTTTGAAAAACGACGTCGCGCGTGTCGGCCAAAAACACGCGTTCGACCTGCCCCGAGAGCGCTTGCAGCACCGCGACATAATCGGTCACGCGCGCAAAATTCATATGCGGCCGCCCGAGACTTGATGAAACGTCTTCAAGGACGCAATCGACGCCTTCGGCTTCGAGCGCTTTGCCGAGCTCTGGATCGTTGTTGATGACGAGAAGAATTCGGCAGTCGTGAAATTTCCGCGCCGAACGGACAAACGGCCGCAAGTCGGAAATGCTGTAGTTGCGCGCAATCCCGAGGATCAGGTTCGTACCGGTCCCGTGCTTCAGCTCGATTTTCGGCAAACGTCTGACAAGCTGAGATCGGAGCCACTGCGCATAAAGCTTCGACCAGATGTATTGCAGCATATCGCGTGACGCCCCGAATTTCGCAGGCGCCCCGAGACACCGCATATTTCATTCTTGCGACGCGAATTTTAGTCGGAGTACCCGCAGCGGAAAAGCAAAAGTCGAATTGCTCAAAAGCATATTCGCCGGATTGGGCGTGAATTAGTTTGTGTAGCTCAAACGCAAAAACGCGCCGCTGGCACAAGGCACAGCGGCGCGTTCTTAAATTCGATAGAGGGCACTGATTGACTTCGTTTTTCAAGAATTCACATGACGTCTCGGCAGACCTGGCAACGACCTACTCTCCCGCGTCTTAAGACGAAGTACCATCGGCGCAGGGGCGTTTCACGGCCGAGTTCGGAATGGGATCGGGTGCAGCCACCCCGCCATAATCACCAGGTCAGCGGAGACGTCATATGACTTCTGTTTTCTGGTCTATTTTCTGAGCCCTACGCTCATCGTTCGGCGCTCGTGAGAGCGCGCCATTGCCGAATTTCGCATTGCGATTTCAGGCAAACGATGAGCATTGCTAAATGAGAGCAATCAAGCCAATCGAGTTATTAGTACCGGTAAGCTACACGCCTTGCAGCGCTTCCACACCCGGCCTATCAACGTGGTGGTCTTCCACGACTCTCGAGGGAGAACTCGTTTTGAGGTGGGTTTCCCGCTTAGATGCCTTCAGCGGTTATCCCTTCCACACATAGCTACCCTGCTGTGCCGTTGGCACGACAACAGGTCCACCAGAGGTGTGTCCAACCCGGTCCTCTCGTACTAAGGTCAGATCCTCTCAATTCTCCTACACCTACGGCAGATAGGGACCGAACTGTCTCGCGACGTTCTGAACCCAGCTCACGTACCACTTTAAATGGCGAACAGCCATACCCTTGGGACCTGCTCCAGCCCCAGGATGTGATGAGCCGACATCGAGGTGCCAAACGACGCCGTCGATATGGACTCTTGGGCGTCATCAGCCTGTTATCCCCGGCGTACCTTTTATCCGTTGAGCGATGGCCCTCTCACAAAGAACCACCGGATCACTATGGCCGTCTTTCGACTCTGCTCGACTTGTCAGTCTCGCAGTCAGGCGGGCTTATGCCATTGCACTCGACGGTTGATTTCCGACCAACCTGAGCCCACCTTCGCACGCCTCCGTTACGATTTAGGAGGCGACCGCCCCAGTCAAACTGCCCACCATGCGCTGTCCCGGATCCGGATAACGGACCGCGGTTAGACAACCATAATCACTAGGGTGGTATTTCACATTTCGGCTCCACCCGAGCTAGCGCCCAGGTTTCATAGCCTACCACCTATCCTACACAAGCAGCCACGATTGCCAGTGCAAAGTTGCAGTAAAGGTGCACGGGGTCTTTCCGTCTAACCGCAGGAACCCCGCATCTTCACGGGGAATTCAATTTCACTGAGTGTGTGCTGGAGACAGTGGGGAAGTCGTTACGCCATTCGTGCAGGTCGGAACTTACCCGACAAGGAATTTCGCTACCTTAGGACCGTTATAGTTACGGCCGCCGTTTACTGGGGCTTCGATTCAAGGCGTGAACCTCTCCTCTTAACCTTCCAGCACCGGGCAGGCGTCAGGCCATATACGTCGTCGTTGGACTTAGCATAGCCCTGTGTTTTAGGTAAACAGTCGCCACCCCCTAGTTTGTGCCCTACCCCTCCGGTTGCCCGAAGAGATAGCCTGCTTCTCCCGAAGTTACGCAGGTAATTTGCCGAGTTCCTTCAGCACACTTCGCTCAAGCTCCTTGGTATTCTCTACCAGTCCACCTGTGTCGGTTTCGGGTACGGTCTATGTGGGGGCTATTTCCAGGGACACATTCGCTGCCTCGGCAATCCAATAAGCCTCAACAACTTGCTGCATCCGTCACACACCCACTGGCCCACGAATATTAACGTGGTTCCCATCGACTACGGCTTTCGCCCTCGCCTTAGGGGCCGGCTAACCCTGCGCAGATTAACTTTACGCAGGAACCCTTGGACTTTCGGAGGAAGTGTTTCTCACACTTCTTTCGTTACTCATGTCTGCATTCGCACTTCCGATACCTCCAGGAGCCCTCACGGGTCTCCCTTCACAGGCTTACGGAACGCTCCGCTACCGCGTACATTGCTGTACACCCGCGTCTTCGGTACACTGCTTTAGCCCCGTTACATTTTCGGCGCATGAACCCTTGTTTAGACCAGTGAGCTGTTACGCTTTCTTTAAATGATGGCTGCTTCTAAGCCAACATCCTGGTTGTTATGGGGTTCGCACATCCTTTCACACTTAGCAGTGATTTGGGGACCTTAGACGGCGATCAGGGTTGTTTCCCTCTTCACGACGGACGTTAGCACCCGCCGTGTGTCTCCCGGATAGTACTTCGAGGTATTCGGAGTTTACTTAGGTTTGGTAACCCTGTAGGGGCCCCTAGCCCATGTAGTGCTCTACCCCCTCGAGTATTCGTCCGAGGCTCTACCTAAATAGATTTCGCGGAGAACCAGCTATTTCCTGCCTTGATTGGCCTTTCACCCCTATCCACAGTTCATCCGAGGCTTTTTCAACAGACACCGGTTCGGTCCTCCAGTGGGTGTTACCCCACTTTCAACCTGACCATGGATAGATCGACAGGTTTCGGGTCTAATCCGACGAACTGAACGCCCTGTTCAGACTCGCTTTCGCTACGCCTACAGCTATCGCCTTAAGCTTGCTCGTCAGACTAAGTCGCAGACCCATTATACAAAAGGTACGTCGTCACCCTTGCGGGCTCCGACTGTTTGTAGGCATCCGGTTTCAGGTACTATTTCACTCCCCTCGTCGGGGTGCTTTTCACCTTTCCCTCACGGTACTGGTGCACTATCGGTCGGTAAGGAGTACTTAGGCTTGGAGGGTGATCCCCCCATGTTCAAACAGGATTGCACGTGTCCCGTTCTACTCGAGGATAAAGCTCTGCATTACCTGTACGGGGCTGTCACCCGCTGAGGCCCAACTTTCCAGATGGTTCCAGTTGTCATTGCTTTATCACTGGCCTAGTCCGCTTTCGCTCGCCACTACTCGCGGAGTCTCGGTTGATGTCCTTTCCTCCAGGTACTGAGATGTTTCAGTTCCCTGGGTTTGCTTTTAACCCCTATGTATTCAGGGCTAAATACCTTCTTGTGACACCCTGAAATCCGAACCCATTTGCATGGGTGCGAATTTCAAGATGTCGAAGGTGGGTTTCCCCATTCGGAAATCTTCGGATCAACGGCTGTTCGCGCCTTCCCGAAGCATATCGCAGCGTACCACGTCC